>CP093061.1:0-2130000 GCA_029027265.1 Arcobacter sp.
ATACTTCAAACCCGATGTTTAAGGGGGTTAATCGACTCCAAATGATTTGATTTTTAAACCTTTTAATTCAAAACAATATTAACTATTTCCACTTTTGTTGAATGACTAAACCGCTGATTATTAAAAATAGTGCAACTATGGTTGAAAGTAGTATCTCTTCTCCAACAAAAAAGTATATGAAAACCAAAGATAAAAAAGGTGAAAGAAAAATAAGGTTTGATATTTTTGAAATACTTGGTGTTAAATTTACTGCTTTTAACCAAAACACAAAAGTAATTCCCATCTCAAAAAAACCTATATATACAACACCCAAAGTTGCTTGAAAATTTGGTAAATTTATACCACCTACAAAAATAACGTATATTCCTATAAAAATCACTCCCACTAAGAAGTTTGCAAAAAGACCTACTGTGGCATCTACTGTTGATTTTGTATTTATTATCCAATATAGTGCCCATAAAATTGTGCTAACAAGAGCTAAAGTAACTCCAAACAGATCTGAAAAATTTAGAGATAATGGGTCTCCTTTAGTTGCTATGACAAGAACACCAAAGTAACAGATAATTCCGGCTAAAATATCTCCACGAGTTAACTTATGTTTTAAAAAAATAACTGAGAGATACGCAAACATCAATGCCCAAGTATAATTAATGGTCTGAGCCTCTTGTGCTGGAAGCAAATCATAAGCACTAAAAAGAATAAGATAATAAATAAAAGGATTTATGCCACCCAAAACAAGTACTAATATTGGCTTATTTTTCATATGAACAAAAACAGCTCCAAGTTTTTTTTGATATACCAATATAACACCCAAGATAAAAAGTGAACTACTTACAGAGTAAAAAAGAAGCTCTAATGGAGTCATAAACTCCAATGTTACTTTTAAAACAGTAGCGGTTGTTGACCAAAAAAGTACAGAAATTAATGCATACTTGTAGGCTAAAGTTTGATTTTTTTCCAACTCATAAACTCGCTATATAGTCTTTTACAACAACAACTAAGTTGTTGATAATCTCATCAGAATATTTCACAGCATTTACCTCATCACCTTCCACAATAGCATCTATCATCTTTGTATGAAGAATTGAACAAGAGTGCATATCTTCGCTACCTTTAAAGTAATACCAAAAACGTCTACTCTTTACATGTAAAGGTATAGTAGCGTGTGCAGCAAACTCATTTCTTGCTATCTTAAAAATAGTATGATCTAGCTCTTCATCAGCTCTTAGATAACCATCTACTTTATTTTTATTTACTGCCTCTTGCATCTGTTTTTTCAAAGTAATAATTTTTTCTTTTTCAAAAGGAGTAGCATATTTTGTTGCTCGTTGAATCAAAAGTGTGTCAAGAACTCTTCTTGTCTCAAGCATTGCTAATTGGTCTACCATATTAATATCGCTTATCTCTATTCCACGTCTAGGTATAATTTTAAGCAATGACTCATTTGACAATCTTAAAAGTGCCTCTCGTAAAGGAGTCCTACTTATACCAGATATGTCCATAAGCTCTTTTTCTGAATAGATTTTTGCTGGTTCTAGTTTTAGCGTTACTAAAAGTTCTTCAAGTATATAATACGCTTTAGTCGATAAATTATTTTCACTCATTCTTTTTCCTATCTTAATATAAATCCGTATTTTAAATCATCTTTTTCATCTATTAAAAAAGTATGCTCTCCTGTTATGTGAGCATTTCCACTCACCTCAGGAATCACTGCACTAAGTTTGCCATAATCCAACTCTTTAATAACTTTTACATCAAACTTTGTTCCCAAAATACTCTCTATAGTGATGCTCTCACCCATAACAATTTCACCTTTTTTATAGTGAATTGCAGCTCGTCCTGAAACTCCTGAGCCTGTTGGACTTCTATCTACTTCGCCATCTGCAAAAACACAAACATTTTTGCTATGCACAGCACTTTTCTTAGTTATAAAAATTGTCCCATAAAGAAAACTCAAATCATCTTCTAACGGGTGTTTTACATTGTCTTTGTTCTTTATAACAGCTTCTTTTATTCGTCTACCATAATCTATAATCTGATTATAGTTCTGTTTTTCCAAGCTTAGTCCAATCTCATCTGCATCAACATAGGCATAAAATGCCCCACCATAAGATAAATCATATTTTATATCACCTAGACCATCTACATGTAAAGACTCATCTAAAGCAATTACAAACGAAGGAACACACTCAAACTTCACACTCTCAACCTCGCCATTTTCTTTTACATGTACATATGAATTTAGTTGTCCACAAGGAGCATCTATTTTTATGTGCGTAACTGGCTTAGTAACTTTTACCCAACCTAACTCAACTGCAAGTTTACTTATGGCAATAGTCGCATGTCCACACATGGTGCTATAACCTTCGTTGTGCATAAAAAGTACCCCAAAATCACTATCTTCCTGCTCAGGTTCTACTACTAATACCCCATACATATCGGCGTGCCCTCGTGGTTCAAACATCAAAGATGTACGCAGATAATCAAGATTTTCTTTTACATAGTTTCTTTTTTCTAGTATTGTATTGCCCTCAATGGTAGGATAGCCGTCTATAATCACTCTAAGAGGCTCACCACCTGTATGCATATCTATGGTTTTTATTTTTGTGAAGTTACCTTTTACTTTGGAGTTTTGTATATTCATGCTAATCTCTCCTTCACTAGTTTTGCTGCTACTAAATCTTCCAATGCATGTCCAACTGATTTGAAAAGTGTAATTTGCTTGTCACTGCTTCTGCCACAATGTTGTTCTTTACACAAACCATATAAATCTGAAATAACATCTTTTTCACTGACATTTTTCAAATCTCCACTCTCTTTTAAAGCCATATTTGTATCAATATATATGTCTGATTTTTCCATAGTTTCGTCATCGGCTTCTCTCATGTTTGGTTTATATGAACCAACCAAGTCTATATGTTGCCCTTCTTTTAAAAATCTTCCAAAAACCAAAGGCTCATTTGAGAGCGTAGCACAAGATATAATATCTACTTTACTTATAACATCTTCTATTTTTTCTACTGCTTCTATGTCAAATCTATCTTTTAGTTTATTAACTATTTTTGAAGATTTTTGAAGACTTCTTCCCCATACATATACTTTTTTTATATCTCTAACACTCGCATGAGCCAAAATTAGCTCGCTACTTAAATCACCAGTTCCTATCATGAGTAAAGAGGAAGCATCTTTTTTTGAAAGATATGAACTTGCAAGTGCGGAAGCTGCGGCTGTTCTTTTCGTAGTTAAAGCTTTTCCATCTAAAATAGCTTCAACTCCACCTTTGTGAGCATCAAACAAAACATATAAACCATTTATAGCAGGTAAATCATATTTTGTATTGTTTGGACTAACTGTTACTAGTTTTACCCCTAAAAATTCACTCTCTTGCCATGCAGGCATAAGTAAAAGTGTAGAATCTACACACTCTTTAGGATTTTTAAAATCATGGTGATGGCGAATAGGAGCAATTATATCTGATTTAAAACCCTCTTTGAGAGCCGAAATAAGCGAAGTATAGTCCAACAATTGTTCTATTTTTTCTTTATCTATAAACTTCAATACCACTCCTTGACAAAACTATTTTTTTTCTGATATACTCTTGATATATCAGAAGTATATCATAATGCTTCGAACTAAACAAGGGAACTATATGCAAACTATAAAAGAGATAACAGGGAAAGTAGAAACAAACGAAACTCCGCAGAGAGCGGCATGCGAGCAAGGTAACTTTTACGAGGCAATAGCAAAAAATGCAATTGGACCTGGAATGAACACAAGAATCCAAAAACTAAGAAAACTAAGTTTTGATGCAACTCCAAGCATTGCAATAGAACGGGCACTTCATCAAACTGCATTTTATAGAGAAAATTTAGGTAAATACTCAATACCTATTTTAAGAGCATTAACATTTTTAGACCATTGTAAAAAGAAAACACTTTATATGGGAGATGGTGAGCTTATAGTTGGCGAGAGAGGACCAAAGCCAAAGGCAATTCCCACTTTTCCAGAGCTTACTTGCCATAGCGTTGAAGATCTTCATGTTCTTAATGATAGAGACCAACAACCTTATAGCATAGACCAAGCTGATATTGATATATATGAAAAAGAAGTTATTCCTTATTGGGAAGGCAGAACTCAAAGAGAGCGTATTTTTAATCATGTTCCAGATGAGTGGAAAAGAGCTTATGAAGCTGGACTTTTTACCGAGTTTATGGAACAACGTGCACCTGGTCATACCGTACTAGATGGCAAGATTTACAAAAAAGGTATGCTTGATTTCAAAAAAGACATACAAGCTCATCTTGATTCACTTGACTACATGAATGACGCAGATGCAACTGATAAATCTGAGCAGTTAAAAGCTATGGCAATATCATGCGATGCTGTTATAGTTTTTGCAAATCGTCATGCTGATTTAGCTGAAGAAAAAGCAAAAATTGAAAAAGATGAAACAAGAAAAAAAGAGTTATTGAAGGTAGCAGAAGTATGTCGGCATGTACCTGCAAATGCACCTCGTAATTTACATGAAGCAATACAAATGTATTGGTTTGTGCACCTAGGAACTATAACTGAACTCAATGGCTGGGATGCAATGAACCCTGGGCATTTTGACCAACATTTAACACCTTTTTATGAAAAAGAGTTTAAAGAAGGAACACTAACACGTGACGAAGCAAAAGAGTTAATCTCATGCGTGTGGATAAAAGTAAACAACCAAACAGCGCCTCCAAAAGTAGGAATTACTGCAAAAGAGAGTGGAACATACAATGACTTTACAAACATAAACATAGGTGGAGTAAAAAGTGATGGCAGTGATGGTGTCAGTGAAGTCTCTTACATCATGTTAAACGTAGTAGAAGAGCTACACCTACTTCAACCTGGAACATCAGTTCACATAGCACCAAAAACTCCAAACAAGTTTCTAAATGCTGCTTGTAAAGTTATTCGTCAGGGGCATGGTTACCCTTCTGTGTTTAATCCAGATACTTACATCATGGAGATGGTTGGTATGGGTAAAACTATACAAGATGCTAGAGAGGGTGGTTGTAGTGGTTGTATTGAAGTTGGAGCTTTTGGAAAAGAGGCATTCTTACTAACAGGGTATCTAAATGTTCCAAAGATTATAGAAGTAATGCTAAATGACGGGATAAACCCACTTACAGGAAAACTTGCAGGCATAAAGACAGGTGATCCAAGAGATTTTAAAAGTTATGAAGAACTTTATAATGCATTTTTAAAGCAAGTAGAGTTTGTAGTAGACCAAAAAATTAGAGTAAGTAACTACATTGACAGAATGTTTGCGAAATATGCTCCAGCACCATTTCTTTCAGTAGTCATTGATGATTGTATCAAAAAAGGTAAGGACTACTACGATGGAGGACCAAGATACAATACTAACTATATTCAATGTACTGGTCTTGGAACAGTGACTGACAGTCTAAGCACTCTTAAAAAACATGTTTTTGAAGACAAAACTTTTAGTATGGACAAAATTTTAACTGCTGTTGCAAACAACTTCGAAGGCGAAGAAAAAATGCGTCAAACCATCATCAATAAAACTCCATTTTTTGGAAATGATGATGATTACGCAGATGATATTGCTTTAAAAGTTTATGATGATTTAGTTAAAACAATAGACGGCAAACCAAACACAAAAGGCGAGAGTTTCCACCTCAATATGCTCTCAACAACTTGTCATATTTACTTTGGAAAAGTAATGGGGGCAACACCAAATGGAAGACTTGCGCATAAGTCTATTAGTGACGGAACTAGCCCATCTCATGGTTGTGATACAAAAGGACCAAGTGCAGTTATACGCTCACTAACAAAACTAGACCATACAAGAAGTGGTGGAACTCTTCTCAATCAAAGATTTTTACCAAGTCTAGTAAAAAGAGATGAAGATATTAAGAAACTAGGACAACTTATAAGAAGTTATTTTACGCTTGGAGGTCATCACATACAGTTCAATATTGTTGATACGGCAACACTTAAAGCCGCTCAAAAGACTCCAGAAGAGTACAAAGATTTACTTGTTCGTATGGCTGGATACAGTGACTATTTCAATGATATGAACGATGATTTACAACAAGAAGTAATTGACCGCACTGAGAATGATGCATTCTAATGAGTCTTGTTTTTGATGTTAAACGCTATGCTATAAATGATGGCCCTGGAATCAGGGTCACCATCTTTCTTAAAGGGTGTCCTTTGTCTTGTACATGGTGTCACAATCCTGAGAGCATAGAAAAAACAGTAGAAAAACTTTTTACAAGCTCAAAATGTATAGGATGTAGTGCTTGTGTTGATGCTTGTGAACAAAATGCTTGTACTCTTACTAGTGAAGGGATTGTTACAGATTATGAAGCTTGTCTTTTATGTGGAAAGTGTGCCCAAGTGTGTCCCACAGGAGCAACTGAAATGTCAGGTAAGCAGTATCAAGTAGACGAGATTATGGAGATAATTAAAAAAGAGACTCTAATGATGGATCAATCTGAAGGAGGAGTTACTTTTTCTGGAGGAGAACCTCTTAGTCATCATGAGCTTCTCGTAAATCTTTTAGATGAGTGTGGGAAAGAGGAAATTCACCGGTGTATTGATACCACTGGTTATACAAGTGAGAAAAAACTTTTAGAGGTGGCTTCAAAATGTGAACATTTTTTGTATGATTTAAAAGTCATGGATGATGAAAAACATAAAAAACATACAGGGGTAAGTAACACTCAAATACTTAAGAACCTTAAACTGTTAGCAAAAACTAATGTTGATATAAACATAAGAATTCCACTTATCAAAGATTTGAATGATGATTTAGAAAACATAAAACAAACAGCAGAGTTTATAAACAAACTAGAAAAACCACCTATCATGGTAAATATACTTCCTTACCACAACATCGCACAAAAAAAGTATGAAAAATTAGGAAAATTAGAAAAGTTTGTAAAAATGGAAGAACCAGAACAACAAATACAGCAAAAAATTATTAAACAATTTAAGTCTTATGGAATAAAAGCTATAATTGGCGGATAAATTTTAAAAGGATAGTACAATGATAAAACATATTGTTTTTTTTAAACTAGAAGATAACTCAGTAGAACATAAAAAAATTGTTCAAGAAAAAATCATGTCAATGAAAGACAAAATTAGTGAGATTCAACAGATAGAAGTAGGCATAAACTTTGCAAATGAAGAGAGAGCTTACGACCTTTCCCTCATCAGTGATTTTAACTCTAAAGAAGATTTACAATCATACTGCGTGAACCCTGTACATATTGAGGTCATAAAGTACTTAAAATCGAAAAAAACTATTACTAAAATAGTAGATTACGAGTATTAATAACCTCCGTTATTCCAGTCGTAGTCATCTACGGCTACGGCTTTTATGACACGTCTAAATTTCAATATTTTCATACAATGTTTCCTACTTATTTTGTAAATATTCTACAATAAAGCTTTTTAAAAAGAGGTAATGATGAGATTATTGAACCAAATACTATAAGTGCACATGCTATCCATATGGTACTGTTTGGAGCTGAGAGACCAAGAATTATAAGAAGAAAAGTAGAGAGTAATGGTGTAAAATATGACATAGACCCTAAAAGCTGAATATCTCCGTTTTTTACGCCATAATCCCATACAAAAAAAGCTCCTCCAACTGGCCCTAAGCCTATGAGCATAATTATACCTAACTCTTGGAGAGAAGGGTAAACTGTAGTTTCAAAGATAAGATGACAAAATAGAGCTAAGAAAGCCGTAACCCCACAAAATGCACCCACTGCACTAGTGGGAACGTGTGCAAAAAAACGTGAAATTACAGTGTAAGCACCCCAAGTTAATGCTGCTATGAAAGCGTAAATATACCCACTGGTATATTGGGCTTCAAAATTAAAACTTCCTCCCTTAGAGACTAAAAAAACGACTCCTATAAGTCCAAATAAAACACCAACAACATGAAACCATCGCAACTTTTCATTTGGTAAAAATGAGCTAAAAAGAACTATAAAAAGGGGCCAAAGATAGTTTATAAGATTTGCTTCAATTGCAGGTGCATTTTGAATAGCTAAAAAATAAAAATAATGATAACCAAAAAGCCCACACACTCCAACCACCCAGACTTTAAATGGCCATTTTAGATGAACTATTATGCCTCTACCCTCTTTTTTCCACAAAACAAGACCAATTATGAATGCCACAAAAAATGCCATAGAGGTAAGTTGAAAAGGAGGAATAGAACTCGCTAACACTCCTAAACTAGCCAAAGTTGACCAAAGTAAAATTGCAAAAATACCTAATAAATTTCCTCTTTGCATATAATCTCCAAATCTGCTAAAATTCCTAAAAATTAGGATTTACGATGTTTAAAAAAATATCGCTTGTGATTGTAGCATTATTTAGTACATTTATCTTTGCTAGTGACGCCACAGACACTCTAAACTTAGCAAAAATGTATGAAAAAAATGGTGACATACAAAAGGCAATGCAACTGTACAAAAAAGCAGCTCTTATGCTAATAAATACTAAAGAGGATTATATCAAGAATAGTAATCTAACTACTTTTGGAAACAACTCTATAAAAAGTTATGGCAATAAAGAGACCGATGAAACAGTAAAACAAATCATATACTCAGCCTTTGACATAGAAGCATACCGAATGAACTATCTACTTCCAGTCACATATGACAATAAAGACCATGCCCAACGAAAAAATATTGAGACCAAGTTTCAAATAAGTTTTAAAAAGAGCTTATTTAAAAATATTTTTGGAGTAGATGATAAACTCTTTCTGGCATACACACAGACATCTTGGTGGCAAACAACAGCACCTTCAGGGCCTTTTAGAGAAACAAACTATGAACCTGAAATATTTTTAAATATACCATTTAAAAGTAATCAAAGTGTCTTAAAATCTTACAGAGTTGGGCTTGTTCACCAATCAAATGGAAAACTTGCCCAATCACGTTCTTGGAATAGAGCATATTTGAGTGGAAAGTTTTTATATAGTGGGGTACTATTTGAACCAAGAGTTTGGTACAGATTTAAAGAAAATGAAAAAACAAATCCAAATAACACAAGTGGCGATGACAATCCAGATATATTAGATTATCTTGGATATGGCGATTTAACTATATCTTATCCTTACAAAAAAAATCTGTTCTCCTCTGTAGTGAGAGAAAAATCAGTCCAACTTGACTGGACATTCCCTATATATGGATTAAAAAATGTATATGGCTACTTACAATACTTCAATGGCTATGGTGAAAGTTTAGTTGATTATGATGAAAAAGTAGAAAAAGTTGGTTTAGGTTTTGCAATAACTAGATAAGCATAAAAAAAGGGAAAAGGAGTTAAACTCCCTTTCCCTTTATGTTATTAGTTACTTATATATTTATATTAGTATCTTGATTCACGTCTAGGACGCTCTTCTCTAGGTCTAGCTTCATTAACTCTTAGAGTTCTTCCGTCTATCTCTTTTTCATTTAGTGCTTCGATAGCTGCTGTTGCTGCTGTATCATCGTTCATTTCTACAAAACCAAAACCTTTTGATCTTCCAGTTTCTCTGTCGTTTATAACTCTTGCACTAGCAACTTCGCCGAATTCTGAAAATAGCTCAATTAATCTGCTATCGTCTGTTTGGTAAGAAACATTACCTACGTAAATATTCATTTACTTTCTCCTTAAATTTTCAAAACCAATGATAATTGCAACAAAAAATGCTTTAACGACACAAAGGAATTTCTAAGTAACTATTATAGCATAAAACTTTTCTAAATTAACACTTTTTTTTAAATTTTCTTTAAATAAGCACCTATTTAGGAAATATTTTTCACAAAATACCCTATAATGACATCAAAGGAACAAGATGTTTGAGCTTATGACAACACTAGGATTAAAAATTATGCCACTTTATGTGACCATAATACTTGGTTATATTATCGTTCGTTTTTTTCAAGCAAAACGTGAGGGTATGGCTTCCTTGCTCATCTATATCATAGGTCCTGTTGTTATATTTATGGCATCATACAAAGTTCAACTCAACCTCGCAGTTGCTACTCTTCCTGTACTATTGTTCATATTGAGCAGTTCTTTGGCACTTATTTCTCTTCAAATTAGTAAAAATATTTTCCATGACAATACTAAAAATATCTTAGCTTTTTCAGCAGGAACAGGAAATACAAGCTACTTTGGTATTCCACTTGCTATTATGCTTTTGAGCGAAGATTTAGCGAATATCTATATATTTACCGTTCTTGCTTCTTTACTTTATGAAAGCACTGTTGGTTTTTTTGTTGTGGCAAAAGGTCACTATAGCATTAAACAAAGCCTTATTAAAATCGTCAAATTACCGTCCATATATGCTCTCATACTTGGGCTTACATGTAACATCACAAAGGTTGAGTTTAGTAACGACCTAATTAACTATCTTGAGTATTTTAAAGGTGCTTATGCAATTCTTGGAATGATGATGATAGGCATGGGACTTAAAGGTTTAGCTCATGTTGGTATTGACAAACTTTTTATGAGCTTTGCATTTGGTATAAAATTTATTATTTATCCTTTAGTTGTACTTTTCATCATTTGGATAGATTCATCATTTTTAAACTTTTTTACATCAGATTTATACAAAGTAATGTTTATATTTTCAATTGTACCAATGGCAGGCAATACTGTTGCTGTCGCATCTTTGCTCAATGTTCATCCTGAAAAAGCTTCACTAGCTGTCATTGTAAGTACTTTTATTTCTATATTTACAATTCCTCTTATGGTTGCCCTATTTTTAAATACTTTTTAAGTCTTTCTACACCCTCATTCATGTGTTCTATCTCCCTAGTGTAGGCAAATCTGAGGTATTTTTTTGTACCATTTAGACCAAAATCAATACCTGGCGTAGTTGCTACATGTATCTCTTTTAAAAGCTCTTCAGCAAACTTGAAACTATCATTTGTATACTTTGAAACATCTGCCCAAATATAAAAAGCACCTTCAGGTTTCGCATCTATTTCAAACATTTGACTTAGTTCGGCATAAAGATAATCACGTCTTTTTTTAAACTCCTCTTTTACCTCATCTAAATACTCTTTATCAAAGGCTTTAAGTGCTCCATATTGAGACAAGGTTGGAGCAGATATAAAAAGATTTTGAGCTATCATTTCGGCTTCTTTTATTTTATTTTTTGGTACTATTATCCAACCTAGGCGACTTCCGGGCATACAGTAAAACTTTGAGAAACCATTTATAACAAAAGCTTTAGAACTGTATTCTAACGCACTATTTGCTTCACTTTCATAAGTCAAACCATGATAAAGTTCATCAGATATAAATGCTATGTTTTTGCTATCACAATACGCTATAAGCTCTTTTAGGTTTTCACTACTGTAAATATTGCCTGTTGGATTTGCTGGTGAGCTTATTTGTAGAGCATTAAGATCATGTGGTTTCAAATCCTTTACATGTAACTCATAATTATCATCTTTTCCTATAGGCATAAAAACGGGCTCAATATCCAACAAATATGCAAAGTTTTTATAACAAGGATACGAAGGATCACTAAGTCCAAGTTTAGAAAATGCCTTCAAACTCAAACCATATGCTATTAAAAATGCCCCACTAGTTCCTGGTGTCAAAAAAATCTGATTTGTATTTACATGTACACCATATCTGTTCAAATAATCTTCTGCTATCAACTCTCTAAGCTCTAAAAGACCGTGACTCTCAGTGTATGAGAATCTATTCTCATCAACTGCTACATGTAGTGCTTTTTTCACATTTTTTGAAGGAGGAAGATCTGGCTGTCCTATTTCAAAATGCACAGCATCATCATACTTTTTAGCTTCTCTTACTATGTCCATTACTATAAACGAACTCATTTTTTCACAACGCATAAAACTCCCTAATAAATAATGATTTTAACATATTTTACACATCATTTCAAATGTGTAATATAACATATTTAAAAGAATGTCTTTTCATAAAAATTTTTAATTCAAAACAAATTCTAAATTATTACCAAAATAATACTTTTTAAGATATACTATAATAAATATTAAACCAAGGAGGCTAATTTGTTCTCAAATATGATGATTAAAACAAAGGTTTTAGGTCTTTTTATTATAGTTATGTTGCTAATGACAATCATTAGTGCTTATAGGGTAACCACTCAAAGTAAAGAAGTTTTCTTAAAAAATAGTTATGAAAATTTAAAAACATCTCGGAACATTAAGAAAGAACAAATAGAGAGTTTCTTTAAGCAAAAAGCCATTGATATAGATGTTTTATCAAAAAGTAAAAATGTAAAAGAATTAGTAGCCGACCTTATCTTTGTTCACAGAATACTTGATGTAAAAGAAGATAAGCCGTATCCAGTTGAAGATATGATAACAGAAGAAAAAACCAAATCACATGAAGAATTTTTCCAAAACTATGCAAAACAATATGGTTATTATGATATTTCTATCATCTGTGCAAAACATGGTCATGTTATGTATACACAAGCAAAAAAGAGTGATTTCGGAGCTAATTTAAGTACAGGAAAATTAAAAAATAGTGTACTTGCAGAGGTGTGGAAAAAAACGAAAAAGAACAAAAGAACCACATTTGTAGATATAAAACCCTATGCAGCAAAGAATAATGCTCCTACTATGTTTGTAGGTACTCCCATATATGTAGGAGACAAGATAAGAGCTATTTTAACGCTTCAAATAAACGATAAAGCAATAAACAACTTGATGAGTTTTAGAGAGGGTTATGGCAAAACTCAAGAAGATTATTTGGTAGGAGCAGACCATCTTATGCGAAGTGATAGCTATCTTCAGCCAAAAAACCACTCAGTAAAATCATCATTTGCAAATCCTGAGAAAGGGAAACTAACTTCACCAGCTATTGATTTAGCATTAAATAAAAAAACCAATGTAAAAATGATGATTAACTACACTGGAGAACAAGTTCTTACAGCATATTCACCCATAAAAGTAGGACAAGATTTTGAATGGGCAATACTCTCTGAAATAGCTGAACATGAAATAATGCAAGAGCCAAATAACTTTAGAAACTCCATGCTAATCTCTTCTGCTATTATATTTATTATCATAGTCTTGATAGCTCTGTTTGTAATAAACAAAGTACTTATACAACCTCTCAAAAATATAGAAAAAGATTTAGAAAACTTTGAAAAAAATAGAGATTTAAACAATAGACTAGATGAAAGTAGTAATGATGAAATAGGGAATATGGGGAAAAGTATAAATAAATTTATAGATAGTATCCAAGTCATCATAAAAGAGGCAAAACAAGGTGGATCAGAGAACAGCAGTATAGCGGAAGAGCTGTCTCAAACATCACATAAAATAGGTAAAAAAGCTGAGGAAGAATCTGGCATAGTAGCGGGAGCAGCACAAAAAGGAAAAGAACTTCAAGATGTACTAAATAACTCTATTACAGAAGCAAAAGAGACAAAAAAAGAGATAACCCAAACAGGTGAAAAACTTGAACTTGCAAAAACGAAGATAGCAAACCTCTCAAAGGGAGTATACGAAAGCTCTGTAGCAGAAGCAGAGATGGCAACAAAACTACAACAACTTAGCACAGATGCAGAACAAGTAAAAGAAGTATTAGTTGTTATATCTGACATTGCAGAGCAAACAAATCTTCTTGCGCTAAATGCTGCAATTGAAGCTGCAAGAGCTGGAGACCAAGGACGTGGCTTTGCAGTAGTTGCAGATGAAGTAAGAAAACTTGCAGAACGTACTCAAAAAAGCCTAGGAGAGATAAATGCAACTATAAATGTTATAGTTCAATCAATCTCAGATACAACAGAACAAATAACACTCAATGTAAAAAAAGCAACTACTCTAGCAGAGACTTCAAGTGAAGTAGAGTCAGAGATAGACCAAAGCGTAAACAATATGAAAGAAGCTATATCAGATATAGAAAATATCATAAATGGCTATGTGAAAAATGCAGATGCAACTAAAATTATAATAACAGAGATAGAAGAGATTAATCAGCTCTCTAGTGATAATGCAAGAAGTGTAGAAGAGATAGCAAGTGCATCTGACCATATGTCACAAATGTCTGTTAAACTTACAAATTTACTAGACCAATATAAATCATAGGCACTTACAAGTAGAGATAAATAAGCTTTTAATTATCTCTACAAAAATTAATAAAATGGACACTTGTGAGTAAAAAAATATATACGCTAAGTGATATAGAAAAAATACTAACTTATACACCTCCTGTTTTTTTTCTACTTTTGACAGCTATCTCTATTTTCGTAACATTTATAGTTATAGAACATCAACAAAACAATAAAATAGCATTTATTTCTCAAGAACAAAAGTTTTTTTATCAAAAACAATTAGACGTATACATAGAAGATACTAACCAAAAAATCAAGATTAGTCTAAGTAAAGCTCAACAAGAGTTGCAAAAGAGTGTCCATCTACTCATAGGCGTATATACTACTACTAAGTATAAAGGTTTAATACCTCATCTTAAAGAGATAGAAGAGAAAGATAATATACTCTTTGTTATTTTTGATAAAGACTTAAAAATTTACCATGGGGAGAAGATAGCTAAAAATATAAAAAACCTTATATTTAATAAAAAGACAGATAAAAAATATCTGGATTTAACACTATTATATATCTCTTCTCAAGGTATAGATTCATCTTTTTCATGGAGAGATGATACCGATAAAACTATACAGCTGAGTTACTTTAGCAAGACAAAGGACGGGGAACTCTACATTGGTGCTTTTTCTTTAGTAGATAGCATAAGAAATTTAACACTAGATGAATATGTCCGATCCATTAATAATACGCCCAGCCATACAACAAGAGGATACTATTTTTGGATATATGATTATGCTAAAAGAAACTCATTTAACATAAGTAACAGAGAAAACTGGGAAATAGCTACTTCTTTCAAAGATAACAATATCTATCGTAACCTAATAAAATATCAACTTCACATAGGAATAACTCCAAATCAAAAGGTAATTGAAGAAAATATAAAACTTATAAAAAATGAGTACAAAATAAAAACACGCTTTAGTTTTTTTGTTATTTTTCTTCTTTCACTACTGCTACTCACCTTTACCACTCTTTTTTCAAACTTTATCAAAAAAAGATTCTCTATCTATAATAACCAACTTGAGGATCTAGTCCAAGAAGAAATAGAGAAAAATGAAGAGAAACAAAAACTGCTCATACAACAAAGTAGATTAGCTGCCATGGGAGAGATGATAGGCTCTATAGCTCACCAATGGAGGCAACCTCTTAACAATATCACTCTAATAGTGCACTTCATAAAAGACAATATAAAAGAAAATACTTTTGATAGTTTTATTCAAAGAGCAAAAGAACAGATAGAGTATATGTCCCAAACTATAGATGATTTTAGAGATTTCCATAAACCATCAAAAAATAGTGAACCATTTGATATAAAAGAGGCAATCAAATCAGCAATTTCTATTCTGCATGTAGGACAAAATGTAACAATAAATCTCAACGGAATACATCTATGCATAGACGGCTATAAAAATGAATTCCAACAAGCCATACTAAACATACTTTCTAATGCAAAAGATGCTATAGGACAAGAAGATGGCGTTATAGATATAGAGGTAAATGAGCAAAAAATAACAGTTCACAATAACGGAGGGGAAGTAAGTAAAGAGGTATTAGAGAAAATGTTTGAACCCTATTTTACAACAAAAAGTGATAAAAAAGGTACAGGAATTGGTCTATATATGACAAAAGCCATTATTGAAGATAGCATGGGCGGAGAAATTTATGCTACAAACGAGAAGGATGGTATAACTTTTACCATCCTTTTATAATCTGTTCTAGAAACCATAAACAAATTTTAGCAAAAAGTTACACTTTGATATAAATATGTCATTTAATGCTACTTTTAGGGCTTTTTTACACTATTTTGTCTATAATATATCTATACTTAAATTAGGAACAGTAATGTTACAATTTTCTACAAGAGTACTTTTAGCAGAAGATGAGTCGGTAGCTCGTGAAATACTTGGTTTTTATCTTAATACAATTTTTGATGAAGTTATTGTAGTTAAAGATGGACTAGAGGGATTAAATTTGTATAAAAAAGCCCTCAAAGAAAATAAAAATTTTGACTTAGTTTTAACAGATATTAAAATGCCAAATATGGATGGCATAGAGATGCTAGAAAACATATACAGCCTCAATAAAAACCAAAAATTCATCATAGTATCTGCTTATAAAGATGAAGAAATGTTACTTAAATCAATAAATTTAAAAGTCTTAGGATACTTCGTTAAACCCCTAAATGTAGACAACATAATGGAACTATTAACAAAAGCAAAAGATGAAGTCTTGGAAGACAAAAAAAATGCTAACGGCATAATCCCTATAAATAAAATATATACATACCATATGCAATCAAAACTGCTTTATGAAAATGACAAATTAGTAAAACTATCAAAGAAAGAGACTTTAGCCTTGAATATTTTAATGCAAAATAGAGGACAAATAACTAAAATAGATACTTTTAAAAAAGTTATTTGGCAAGATAAAGATACACTTGATGCTACCTTTAGAACAGTTATAAAAAGACTCAAAGATAAAATTAAAACCAAAGATTTTATAACTTCCAGAAAAGGTCAAGGATATATAATAGAGTAAAAAAGTAACATAATTAAAAAAAATTTAATTTTTCGAAAACTTAATTGAAACTTTTTTGAAACTTTAAGTTATGATGACTTTATCCAAAAATTTAAAGGGGTCAATATGAAACAAACAAGTTTACTAAAAAAGGTTTTAGTTACTACAGCTCTTACTACAGCTCTTATCACAGGTGCAAATGCTGGTAAAAAAGAACAAAAATATATCATTGCAACTGCAAGTACAGGTGGAACTTACTACCCTGTTGGAGTTGGTATAGCAACTATTGCAAGTCTAAAACTTGCAAAAAAACACAAAATGACATTCTCCGCTATCACAAGTGCGGGTAGTGGTGAAAATGTAGATATGATTGATAAAGGTGAAGTTGACTTTGCAATCCTGCAAGGTCTATTTGGTTCTATGGCTTGGCAAGGAAAAGCTAAGTACGAGGGAAAACCAAGAAAAAATCTTCGTTCTGTAAGTATGCTATGGCAAAATGTTGAACAATTTGTTGTTTACAACAAAGTAGCTACAACTGGTAACATCATGGATATGAAAAACCTATATGGTAAAAAGTTTTCTATAGGAAAAAGAAATTCAGGTTCAAGAGTTTCGGGAGAAACAATACTTGGAGCCTTAGGTATTGATTACGCTAAAATGAATTTACAATTTTTAGGTTATGGACCAAGTGCAACTTCACTTCAAGATAGAAAGATAGATGGTATGAATATCCCATCAGGTCCTCCAACAAGCGCAATCACAAATGCTTATGCAACTATTGGTGCTGATAATATCAAACACTTACAGTTTAGTGATGCTGATGTTAAAAAAATTAGTTCTGCTTACCCAGTATGGACAAAATACGTTATCAAAGCAGGAACTTATCCAGGGCAAAAAGCGGACATCAATACTATTGCTCAACCAAACCTACTTGTTGTTACAAAAGATACGCCAATCGAGACTGTATATCTTTTAACAAAAACCATGTACGAGAACCTACCATTTTTAAACACTGTTCATAAAGCAACTAAAGTTATGAATATAAAAAGTGCAATAGCTGGTCTTCCTATGCCTCTTCATCCAGGTGCTGCAAAGTACTATAAAGAGCAAGGTATCGACATCCCTGATAGGCTTATAGCAAAATAAAACTTAACCATCCACTTTCGTGGATGGTTTATATCTGCTTTACATGTAAGGCAAATATAAACTACATGTAAAGGAAAAGTTTTATGTTACAAATCAGTAAAGAGAAGGTGAAAAAGTTCACGTTTGTTTATGCTATACTCATCTCAATCTTCCACTTTTATATCAATATCCAAGGTGGATTAAGTGACTTATGGTTCAATGCGGCTCACTTTTCACTTTTAGCTTCTCTGGGTTTTTTAAGCTACAAAGTATCAAGTTACTCAGATGATAAATTTGTATCTATTTTTGATATTTTCTTATCAATATTAGTACTAGTTCCATTCCTTTACTTAGTAGGTTTTGAAGAGTCCCTCTATCAAGTAGCAAATGGTACTATGAGATTTTGGGATATAAACATAGCAATTCTTGCAATTATCCTATCAATAGAGATAACAAGACGAACCACAGGGCTTATCATACCTTTTATTATGATTACAGCTATTGGTTACATAGTTTTCTTTGGTAAATACCTAACCGGAGTATTTGCTTTTGGTGGCATGACTCCTGAAAGATTTTTATATCGTATATACTTTACTGGTGAAGGACTTTTTGGCTCAATCGCTACTATATCTTCTACTTATGTATTTATGTTTATACTTTTTGCTGCATTTTTACTCAAGAGCGGTGCAGGAGATTTCATAGTTGATTTAAGTTCTGTTCTTACTTCCAAGTTTCGTGGAGGCGCAGGTCACGTTGCAGTTTTTAGCTCAGCCCTCATGGGAACTATCTCAGGAAGTGCTGTAGCAAATACAGTTTCAACAGGCTCAATTACAATCCCTATGATGAAGAAAAATGGTTTTAAACCAATCTTTGCAGCAGGAGTTGAAACCGCCGCCTCGACAGGAGGGCAAATCATGCCTCCAATTATGGGAGCTGGGGCTTTCATCATGGCTCAGATTACACAAATACCTTTTGTGACAATAATCGCTGTCTCTGTTTTACCAGCTATTCTTTACTTTGCTTCAATTGGTTTTTACATCCATATTCATGCAAAAAAATATGACCTGAAAATACAAGATAGTGACGTAAAACTCTTTCCTATTTTAAGAGAAGGATTTCACTTTTTAATTCCACTCTCAACTCTAATAGGACTTTTAATATATGGTTTTACTCCTACTTACGCAGCAGGAATTGCAATCATTGCTATTATTGGGGCATCATATCTTACAAAACATAAACGCATGGGGATAAAAGATGTTTTAGGGGCTTTAGCACTTGGGAGCCAAAATATGGTTATTACTGGTGTTCTTCTTGTTGGTGTTGGTATTATAGTTGGTGCCATCAATATTTCTGGAATCGGCATAATATTTTCTCAGCTCATCATGGAGTGGTCACAAGGAGAACTCATAATTGCTCTTGTACTCATAGCTCTCGCTTCACTTGTACTTGGCATGGGACTTCCTGTAACTGCTTCTTATGTAGTTTTAGCAGTTCTTTCAGCTCCAGCTCTTGTTGGACTAATGCTCTCACCTGAGATGGCAGCACTTGCCGCAGCGGGAGTCAATCTTCCAGAAATGACCACATATCTTCTTGCCGCTCATCTTATCATCTTTTGGTTGTCGCAAGACTCTAACCTCACTCCTCCTGTTTGTCTAGCAGCTTTTGCGGCTGCGGCTATAGCAGGAACTCATCCCATGAAAACAGGAGTTCAATCTTGGATACTAGGAAAAGGTCTTTATATTGTCCCTCTTCTTTTTGCATTCTCACCTCTTGTAACTGGTGAATGGATTGAGAGAATAGAGGTATTTGGTTTTGCTATGGTAGGATTTTTAGCTTTTACCATCATTATAGAAGGTTTTTGGGATAGAAAACTCTTTATTTGGGAAAGAGCTATATTTGCCTTAAGTAGTCTACTTTTACTTGCACAAGACACTCTTTTCAACTGGGAAAGTTACTTTGCAATTGTACCGAATGTTCATATCATTGGCTTTATATCATTTATTGGTATAATGACCTTTCACAAACTTATCGGAGTTAAACATGCAAAATACAATCAAAAACTTAGAAAAAAATGGATTTGAAGTTCTACATGTAAAGGACTCGAAAGAGGCTTTACATGTAGCAAAATCGTACATCAAAGACGGACTAAAAATAGGGCTTGGCGGCTCTACTACAGTGGTAGAAACAGGTCTTTTAGAGTATCTTTTAGCACATAAAAACATCTCTTTAATAAACCACAATGAAGCTGGAATTGATATGAAAGAGAACTTAAAAAGAAGACGAGAAAGCATGTTAAGTGATCTCTATATCACAAGCTGTAATGCCGTGACAAAAGATGGCGAACTTGTAAATGCCGATGGTGGTGGGAACAGAGTAGCTTCTCAAATTTTTGGGCCAAAAAAAGTACTTCTCTTAGTTGGTAAAAATAAAATAGTAGAAAATCTTCACGCTGGATTTGAGCGTATTAAAAATGTAGCTGCTCCCAAAAACATAGACCGTATGAACAAAAAAGCGGTAAGCATGGGTAAAGAACCTCGTTTCAATGCAAATAATATTGCAAACAAATTTGTATTTATAAATGGCGATGAAAAAGGAAGAACAACAATCATCTTAATAGATGAAGAATTAGGATACTAAAATGTATGACTATCTTGTAATTGGTGGGGGAATTATAGGCTTAAATATTGCAAAAAACCTAAAAGAACGTGACTCTACATGTAATATTGTTCTCATAGATAAAGAACCCTCTCTTGCAATGCATAGTAGTGGTAGAAACTCTGGTATTTTACATGCTGGTTTTTACTACACGGCCGACTCTTTAAAAGCAAAATTTACCAAAGATGGGAATAAAGCCTTACATGAATTTTGCGAAAAAAGAGGTCTACATGTAAACAAATGTGCTAAGGTAGTAATTGCAACTAATGAAGAAGAACTAAAAGGCTTAGAAGAGTTAAAAAAACGTGGAGACAAAAATGGCGTTGAACTCTCATGGATGGATGAAAATGAATTAAGCGTAAAATACCCAAACATAAAAACATATAAAAAAGCTCTCTTCTCGCCAACAACTTCTACTGTGAACCCTAAAGAGCTTACCTTAGAGTTTGGAAAAGTCATAAAAGAAATGGGCGTTACCATACTTACGAATACTGCTTATAAAAAGCGTATCAGTGCTACTGAAGTCGTAACTTCGCAAGGAAATATAAAATGCAAAAAAGTAATCAACTGTGCAGGATTATATGCCGATAAAATAGCGCAAGAATACGGTTTTGCAAAGAATTATGTCATCATTCCATTTAAGGGAATTTATCTTAAAGACAAAGATAATCTTTCACATCTTGAAACAAATGTATACCCTGTTCCTAATTTAGCAAATCCATTTTTAGGAGTCCACTACACACTTACGGAAAAAAATGAAGCTAAAATAGGACCAACTGCAATTCCTGCTTTTTGGAGAGAGAACTACAAAGGATTTGATAACTTCAAACTTGACGAAATGGTTCAAATACTCTTTTACGAAGCAAAACTATTTTTAACAAATGCTTTTGGATTTAGAACTCTTGCATTCACCGAAGTTAAAAAATATATTAAATCACATCTTATAAACCTAGCTAGTATCTTGACCAAAAACATGAACCACAAAGGCTACACTTCTTGGAGTACACCAGGGATTAGAGCTCAGTTACTAGATACTAAAACACTAGAACTTGTACAAGATTTTGTTGTTGAAGGTGATGAAAATAGTGTTCATGTACTAAATGCAGTAAGCCCTGCATTTACCTCATCAATACCTTTTACAAACTGGGTTGTAGAAAATTATATACTCAAAAAATAGCCTTTACATGTAAAGGTTATTAGTTTACTCCATCAATAAAAATTTCGACTTATGCAAAATACCAAGCTATAGGGATTCCAACAGTTGAGTCTATATTGCTTGATTAAATGTTAACCATTCGTTGTCTTTGGTCTATTATAATTCTATTTCAAAATTAAGTAGAAAACCAGAGTAATTTAAGCGATTGATAGGTATACTAAAGCGATTTCGTATCATCTTAGAAACCTATCGTAATAGAAGAAAAAGATTTGGCTTACGGTTTAACTTGATTGCTGGTATGATATATCTGAAATACTGCGTTTTGTAGGAGTAGATGGACCAATGAAATCTTTAAATAATTGTTTAAGTTTTAATTTTAAAGACATAAAAATTAATACTACTGATACATGGAGTATAAAACCAGATTGTGAAATATGTTCAAAAACATAAATTCTACTCTCCTGCTAGCATCATTTTCAATTACCACAATAGCTGATTGGGTTTTAAAATTAGCAATACCTCTTATTATATATTCCAAAACTAAATCATCTCTATTCATGTCAATAGCTTATGGAATTGAATTTTTACCATATGTTATTATGATGCCAATCGGCGGTGTCATATCAGATTTATTAAAGAAAAAAAACATATTAATAGTTGGAGATATAGCAGCTTTGGTACTCACGATAATACTATTTATTCATATTATATATTTTCAATTTAATATATACTTTATATTTTTTATTATATTTCTCATCGGTTTTGTATCAGCTATATATCATCCCGCTTTTCAAGGTAGTATTCCTTTAATAGTTTCAAAGAATCAATTAGCACATTTTAATGGACATATGCATGTTATCCAAAACTCTTTAACGCTTGTTGCTCCTGCACTTGCTGGTTTTTTATTTATTGTTATGGATGAGAGTGAGATATTAATTATTACAATAATTGGATTTTTTATATCTCTAATATTTATTTTAAAAATGAATATTAGAGCGGAAGAACATGTTAAAAAATTCAAAGAAATATTTAATATTAGCTTAATTATTAATGAACTTAAAAGTGGAATAAAGGAGATGCATAAAAATCCTATTATATCTTGGGCTACATATTTATTTGTTTTTCAGGTTTTTGGAGGACAAATAATAGTAGGTAATATTGTCTTTATTTTAATCGAACATCTACAATTATCCAAACCAGATATTGCTTACATATTAGCTCTATCGTCAATTGGTTCTATTGTTGCAGCATTCGTAGTACCAAAATTTTTAGATAAATTCCATCCAGGAAGATTTATTGTTGTTTCAAGTTTTATAGTTTTAACAGGATTTATAATTCTTATGTTTTCTAACTCTTTTTTCTCATTTTTAATAGGAAGAATTATAAGCTCAATTGGCGAAACAAGTATTATAATATGTATGTTTACATATAGGCAAAAAGCTATTCCTCAAACTCATTTAAGTAGAGTAATATCAATTGCTAGAACCATAAGTTGGATACCTATGCCAATTGCTCCCATAATTGGTGGATACCTTCTTAATAATTTTAATGATGGATATAGCATAATACTTTATATTAGTGTTTCAAGTTATTTATTGTGTTGTATTATAATGTTATTTACTCCTTTAACTAAAAAATCTATCACAAAGATTAGTTGATGTTCAGTCCATTATATACACGACAACCTTTCACATCTTGAAACAAATGTATACCTTTTACAAACTGGGTTGTAGAAAATTATATACTCAAAAAATAGCCTTTACATGTAAAGGTTATTAGTTTACTCCATCAATAAAAATTTCTATAAAATTATGTATTTTATTTTTAAGTCTATTAACTATTGATTTTCGCTCTTTGTAACTTGGCTTTTTTTCTAAAAGATTAATTATTTCTGTATTTCTTGGTTCATTTCCTTTAAAAAGGTAATTTTCTATCATCTTATTAAAACCCTCTTTATTTAATCCTTCTTCTTTATATAATTTATTCATAGCCTCTTCTTGTTCAAAACTCCAATAATTAAAAAACTCTTTTTCTATATTTGCATCTTTATCTAACTTCATTAAGTTTTTATCAATAAACTTTTCAATTAATAATTTTTTACTTCTAAGCTTTGAATCTCCAACAATCATATCAACTATAGCTTTTTTCTGTTTTTCGTAGTCTTCTCCCTCTTGTCGTTTCATGTTGAACAACAAAGCCAATATATATGCTACATTTATTTCATCTTTATGTAAAAGCTCTAACTCAAAATCTACCTCATCTAATATAGACTCTTTTTCTTTTTCTTGATTTCTTTTGACTTTATCATTTAAATCAAGATATTTCCCTATATAATCCTCAAACTTTTGTTCACTCATACCCAAGTCATCCCAAGAAAAATCAGAAAATGAACTCATAGAGTTTTTAAGTCTCATTATTTCTCTAAAAGCTTTTATAAACTTCAATTCCGCTTTCTCGTCTTGAAGTTCATCTACGCTTTGCACTGTTGGAGCTACTATTTTTAAGCTCTCATATGCATCTTTAAATTTCAGTAAGTATTCATCATAACTATCTAAAAATACATCTTGAGTAGCTACAAACTCTTTTGCTTCTTCATCATTAAAAAGTGCTATTGCCCTATCTGTATGCTCTTTTAGGTTTCTAAAACATACTATATTTCCCTGAGATTTTTGCTCATTATCTATGCGGTTTGTTCTTGAAAAGGCTTGAATTAGACCATGAAATTTCAAGTTTTTATCAACATAAAGAGTATTTAGTTTCTTGCTATCGAATCCCGTTAAAAACATATTGACTACAATGAGGATATCTATCTCTTTGTTTTTCACTCTCTTTGCTATATCGTTATAGTAAGTATAATAACTCTGAGTATCTTTTAAAGAATGATTTGATTTAAACTGCTTATTGTAATCATCTATAAAAGACAGAAGTTTAGTTTTATAATTTTGATTAACCTTAGATGCAATAATTTCTAATTTTTCCTCTTCAATTGCTCCAAATGACTCTTTTGTATCTTCATTTTGCCCATAAGAAAATATAGTTGCTATCTTTAAATTATGCGCTTGGTTTTGTTTTTTTGTTTTAAAAAGTTCATAGTATTTTATAGCCATATCAACACTACTAACACAAAACATTGCTGTAAAATATTTACGATGTGTTTTTCTATCATGTACACCTATTACATAGTCTGTTATTTTTTCTAACCTATTCTCAGACTCCATCATCTCTTTTGTATCTAATTCATCTACATGTATATCTATTTTAGTTTTTGAACCCTCTTTTTGTTTGTACTTTCCTATGTACTCTACTGAAAACTTCAAAACATTCTCATCTTTGATGGCATCTTTTATCACATAAGTATGTAGTCGTTTACCAAACAAGTCTGCTGTAGTTCTTTTACCCTTATGGTTTTTAATTGCATTATCTTCAAAGATAGGTGTTCCTGTAAAACCAAACATTTGTTTACATGTAAAGAACTCTGTTATCTTTTCGTGGGTATCTCCAAACTGACTTCTATGGCACTCATCAAAGATAAACACCACCTTTTCATCTCGTAGGTATTCTATAGCTTCTTTAAATCTCTCTTTTGAGATAGCATTATTTAGTTTTTGTATGGTTGTAACTATGAGCTTAGTCTCTTTTGTATTTGATTTTAGCTGTTTTATTAGCGTTGCTGTATTCTCCGTGCTGTCTACACTCCCTTTTTCAAAACTGTTAAATTCTAAAGCTGTCTGATAATCCAAATCTTTTCTATCTACTACAAAAAGTACTTTTTTTATATCTGGATTTTCTTTTAAAATTTGAGAAGCTTTAAAAGATGTAAGTGTTTTACCACTTCCCGTAGTATGCCAAATATATCCGCCTTCTACAGAAGTTTCAACTTGTTTTACTATGTTTTCAACGGCATAATACTGATAAGGTCTTAAAACCATAAGCTTTTTTTCTGTTTCATTTATGACTATATATTTTCCTATCATAACAGATAAAAAACAAGGCTCTAAAAATATTTTAGTAAACTCTTTTAGCTCTGTTACATTGTTGTTTTCTTCATCACTCCAAAAAAATGTCTGTTTAAATGTCTGCCCTTGGCAGTTTGCAAAGTACTTTGTGTTTACACGGTTACTTATAACAAAAAGTTGAACATACTGAAAAAGTCCATGACTAGCCCAAAAACTGTCATTTTGGTACCGGTCTATTTGATTAAATGCCTCTTTTAAAGCTACTCCACTTCTTTTAAGCTCAATCTGAACTAAAGGTAAACCATTTACCAAAATAGTTACGTCATATCTGTTTGTATACGTTCCTTGCATTGTCACTTGGTTAGTTACTTGATACTCATTTTGACACCATTTTTCCATGTTGAAAAACTCTATTCGCTCACTTGTGCCATCATCTCTTTTGAGATTAAATCTATCTCTAAGAATCTTAGCCCGTTCAACTACACTACCTTGGTTAAGATGGTTAAGTACTTTTTTAAACTCACTACAAGATAGCTCTATGTCGTTGTGAATTTCTAGTTGTTTTTTGAGGTTAAGAAGCAAATCATCTTCATCTTTGATGCTCACATAAGCATACTCTAAAGCTTCAAGTTGTTCTATAAACTCATTTTCTAGTGCATTTTCTAATTGTTTGCTCATGTTTTGCCTTAATATACTTTTTATTATATATCGATATTTACTTGATTCTTCGACATATGTTTTTCTTATGTCGAAGTTACTCGTTTTTCCCGACATCAATATCTTTAATTACTGTACACCTTTTTTAAGTAAATCAAATAACTTTATGTTTATAAAAAACTTTGTTCTTCCTATTTGTATTACTTGAAAAATACCTATTTTTTGCATCTCTTTTAAGTACTTCGATGCAGTTTCCCTATGAAGTCTCAACTCTTCAACTAAAAAATCTATTTTTGTATAAGGGTGTGAAAAAATAACTTCCAATAAATCTTTACTATATATTTTAGGTAACTTTTCTCGTAATTTATATTTAGTCTCTTTCATCAAGCTCTCTATACCATTTACCGTTTTGATTGCTTCTAAAGATGTTTGCTCAACTCCATCTAACATATACATAATCCACTCATGCCAATTATTTTTTGTTCTTACTTCTTGCAAAAGCCTATAATAATCGCTCTTGTTTTTTATAATGTACCTACTTAAATACAATATTGGTAAATCTAACAAATCATTTAGCACTAAATATAGTATATTTATAATTCTTCCTGTTCTTTCATTGCCATCGTAAAAAGGGTGTATAGTTTCAAACTGATAATGAACAATAGCCATATTGACAAGTGAATCTAAATCATTTGGATTGTTTATATACTTTTCTAAATTATCTAAAAGCATTTGTATATCGTCATAATTTTGTGGTGGAGTAAAAACAACCTCGCCCGTTTTAGCATTTTTCAGGTTTGTTCCTCTTTGTTTTCTAACTCCATCATCATTGCTTTCCAATATACCTTGAATGGCTACAATATCACGTTTAAGTAAAAGCTGATTTGTCTTTACTAAATCAAACCCTTGCAATAAAGCTTCTTTATAGTTTTGTACTTCTTTTGTCTCTTTTGATATATTGGTGCTATCTACACTTGCACGATAGAGTTCATCGTGCGTGGTTATGATATTTTCTATTTCACTACTATCTTTTGCCTCTTGAATAGCCAATGAATTTATCAAAATATTACTATTTGGTATGATTTTAGACATACCATTGAGTTCCGCCAATGCTCTATTTGCACTAATGGACTTTTTCAGTATCTCTTTTGTTTCTATATCAACACTTAAAGGTAGTTTGTATGGTATAAATTCATTCATAAAAATCCTTCTATTTTCGACATATTATAAATATGTGTCGATATTTTACCATTTTTTCGACACATATGTGTAATATGTCGAATTTATTGGTTTTTCCCAACACCAATATTTTAACTACTAAACACCTTTACATGTAACGCTTTATATCTTCTTCTAGCTCTTTTAAACTTTCTATTTTTAGTATCTTTTTTTGTTGTTCTTTATATTTTAAATACTCTAACTCACTTTTTTCTTTTGCTATTTTGTGGCTTATTTTTCCTGCATGTGTTAAAAGTTCTCTTCCATTTAACGACAAAATGACATCAAGCCTTATTATCCAATCTTTCATATACATAGGTGTTAGTTGCATCGCCATTGTCTCTGCAAAAGCTAAGTATTGTTCTACTAAAAGACCAAGAAGTTTTATCTCTTCTTCGTTAAGATAGTTTTTTGCTACGCTTACATCTTTTTTAGTAATTCTTTTGCTGTCTTTATCAAACGATTGCATACCTAAAAGAGGTTTTGTTATATCTACACGGTTATGTACAAGTTCAGCAGCTGTTTGTGAAGAGATAGCCCATAAAAGTTTATTTTGGATTATTTTAAAAAACTCTACCGTTCTTTCATCTTTTGGGTTATAGTCTATACTTGTTATGTAAATGTCTTTGATTTTTTGATAAAAAAACTTTTCTGAAAGTCGTATGTCTCTGAGTCTTTTTTGTAACTCATCGAAATACTCCATTTGAGTACCATTTTTAAATCTATCGTCATTAAGTATAAACCCTTTGGTGATGTATTCTTTTAACTTATTGTTTGCCCAAATACGAAACTTTGTACCTGTGTTTGAGCGTACTTTAAAACCAAGGGCTATAATCATGTCAAGATTATAGTGTTCTATATCTCTTGAGATTTCTCTTGTTCCTTCTATTTGAACTGTTCGGTAATTCCGAACAGTTGAATCTCTATGAAGTTCTTTATCTTGAAATATATCGGTAATATGCTCACTTATAGTTGATTTTGCTTTGCCGTAAAGTTCACAGATTTGAGCTTGACTAAGCCAAATAGATTCGTCTTCAAACATTACATCTACTTTTACATTTCCTAAGTCATTTTGATAAATCAAAATATTTTGTTTTTGCATGTTTTCTAACTCGTTACTCATCTGTTTCCTTTATACAAACATCTGTTGAAGTAGTGCTTTTTTGAACTCTTTTGTTTTTTCTAATTTGGTCTTTACATGTAAGAGTTTTTCGTCTATGGCTGAGAGAAAATTTGCTATTTTGGTTTGTTCTTGAATTGAGGGTAAATTTAGTTTCAATTGTTTCAATTGTGAACTATATAAATGAACTACTGAAATACCTTGTGCTAATCTTGCTATTTCAATTTTTTTAGCATTATTTAAATAATATGACAAAAATACACCATTTTCATTAGTTCTAATAATATTCAAATCACCACTTAATGCTACATTATCTTTTAACACACAAGAAGCTGTTGCAATGTCAATTTGTGTTTCTCCTGAAGCTGGAATAATCACATCATTTGATTTACTTAAAATTAAATCTTTCTTATTTAAATTTGTTTTAGATATTACATGTAAAATTCTCTCATCATATACTGTATAAAGTTCTCCATATCTTATACATTCTAAACTTCCATTTTCAACTATATCAGTTTTTGAAATTCCTTTGCCTTTTAGAAAAATTGCAATATTCCCCAATCTCTTCTTTTCCCACGGAGCATATTCACTTCCATCATTGGCTTTAAATCTTATCTCTTGTGAAAAGATTTTTTGCATTACTCCTTTTTTATATTCTTCTATCAAAAATATATTATTTCCAATTGGTTTTGGTAATTCTAGTTCATTGCAATATTCAAAAAGAACCTTATCATTCTCCTTTGAAAAATTGTCAATTACACTAAGATACTCTGTAACTTCATCTAAGTCTATTGGTTCTTCTTCTTCAAAAGTATCTACATAACGAGGTATGTTTAAATTGTACTCGTTTTCTCTTACTTCATCTAAGCTTGCTTTGTATGAGTATTTATCTATGGTTTTTCTACTTTTATATGTTCTAATTATTTTTTCTATATCACAATCTCTTAGAAAGTTTTGAGCTTTTACTTTTTCAAAGTTCTCTTTACCGCTAGCATCTATGAAAAGTATATCATCAGGGTTTTCTCTACACTTTTTAAACACGAGTATGGACGTTGGTATGGACGTTCCAAAAAAGATGTTTGCAGGCAGTCCTATGACTGCGTCAATGTAGTTTCGCTCTTCTATGATGTACTTTCGTATAACTCCCTCAGCGGCTCCACGAAAAAGCACACCATGAGGAAGAACTACCGCCATAGTTCCATTCTCTGCTAAGTGGTGAAGCATGTGTTGTACAAAGGCAAAATCTGCTTTTGTTCTTGGGGCAAGTTTTCCATATTGTGAAAACCTATCATCACTTAAAAACAATTCTCGTGCAGACCAGTGAGCCGAAAATGGAGGGTTGGCAACTATGGCTTCAAAAGTTTTGTCCATGTGTTGAGGCTGTTCTAAGGTATCTTCATTTTTTATGTCAAAGTCACAATAGTGAACATCGTGGAGTATCATATTCATGCGTGCTAAGTTGTATGTTGTTCTTGTTAGTTCTTGTCCATAAAACTTTGGGTGTTCTTCTTTTGGAAGCTCTTTTGCTACTCTAAGAAGAAGCGAACCAGAACCACATGTTGGGTCATATACTGTTGCGATTTTTTTTCTTTTACTAGTTACAAGTTTAGCCAAAAGAGTAGAAACCATTTGAGGAGTGTAAAACTCTCCTGCTGTTTTCCCTGCTCCACTAGCAAACTTAGCTATCAAATACTCATAAGCATCACCTAAGACATCGGCTTTAGAGTCACGTAATTTAAAGTCTATTTCATCTAAGTGAGCAAGTACTTTTGCTATAAGCTCATTTTTAGCATTTTCACTTCTGCCAAGCTTAGAAGAACTTAGGTCTAAATCTTCAAAAAGATTTTCATAATCATCTTGAGACCCTGTTCCCATAGTGGAGCTTTCAATATTTTTTAAAATACTCTCCAAATCATCTAATATGAAATTTGAACCCTCTTTTGACTCTTTATTCCCTTTTTTAGCAATAAAACTAAAAAGCTCATTTGGTTTTAAAAAATACCCAAGCTCTTCTACAGTGTCTTTTTGCAGGTCTTTAAGTATGTTATCGTGGTTTTGCATTGACTCATCTATGTCTACAAAGTTAAAATCATCTTGGCTTAAAAGTTCCATATCTATAAAACGTTCAATTTTCTCTGAAAGGTATTTGTAAAAGATAAACCCTAAAATATAGTCTCTAAAGTCATCTGCCATCATCTTGCCTCGTAAGGTGTTGGCTATATCCCAAAGTTTTTGTTGTAGTATTTTTTTCTGTTCTTCGCTCAAGTTTAATCCTAATTAATAAATAGTAATTATATCTAATTTTTACCTCGTTAATACATATAAGTGGAGTTCACTATTCATTTAAAATGATCCTCAATCCATGCCTCTTCAGTATCACCTTTCTTCACATACGCATTTTCATCTGAGTACTGCACAATTTTTCCTATGACAATTTTATTCTATATTTACGTAATGAATTATACTATAATTGCTTTTCAAAGGAAGAGAAATGCAAAATAAGAATATTTTTTTTATACTACTCACTATTGCCATGCTAGGCTGGGGTGCTTCTTGGGTTAATGTTAAAATTTTAAGTTTATATGTAAACGAATATGAGATGATATTTTTGCGATTTGGACTTGCCACTTTAAGTTTTATTCCTATTCTTTTATATCTAAAAAAATCATTTAAAATAGATAAAAAAACTGCTCTTTTAGTTCTACTCGCTGCCATAACAAATGTAGCCTACATGAAGTACTTTTTTCTTGGAGCAAAATTTGGAACAGCTGGACTTGGTGGGGCATTTGTAACTACACTTATTCCTATTGTTACCTTTATTTTAATGGCTCTTTTCTTTGGTAAAAAAATTGGAACAAAAGAGGTACTAGCTCTTCTTTTAGGTGGTTTTGGAGTTTTGATGATACTTGGGGTCTGGACACTTGAACTTTCCCAAGTGTTAACTAAATACAATCTATATTTTGTTATAGCATCTATTTTATGGCCTATTTTAACTATTGTTAGTTCTCGTGCCACTAAGGTTGCTCCCATTGTTTTTGTTTTTTACATGAACAGTGTTACAACACTTTTGGTTGCTCTATTTTTTGTAGATTTTTCGTTTGTACAAACTCTTAATTATGAACCTAAATTTCTATTTAATATTATCTGTATTTCTATACTAGGAACAACATTTTCTACCTCTATATACTTCATAGGCATAGAGAAACTAGGAACCAATGAAGTTAGCTCATTTATTTTTTTAGTTCCATTTTTTGCTATTGGACTTAGTTCTATATTTTTGAATGAGTCTATAGGTTTACATGTAATCATTGGAACTATTTTGACTATTGTTGCAGTTTCAATGCTAAACAATATCAAATTTGATATAATAACAGTAATGAAAAATAGAGGTAAAAAATGAACCTAACGCATTTAGATGAAAAAGACAGACCAAAGATGGTCGATGTATCTGACAAAGAAGATACAACTAGAATTGCAGTGGCAAGTGGAACAATAACTATGAGCCAAGTTGCATACGACATGATAGTAGGTGAAAAAGCGAAAAAAGGTCCTGTTATACAGACAGCGGTAATAGCCGCAATTCTAGGAACTAAAAAAACAAGTGATTTGATTCCTATGTGTCATCCTTTAATGCTTACAAGCGTTAATGTAGATGTTGATGAAGTGCCTGAACTTCCTGGTTTTAAGCTTAGTGTTACAGCTAAACTAAAAGGTCAAACAGGTGTTGAAATGGAAGCACTAACTGGCGTGAGCATAGGGCTTCTTACTATTTATGATATGGCAAAAGCTATCGATAAATCTATGGTTTTATCCAATATTCAATTAGAATCAAAATGTGGTGGGAAAAGCGGTGAATTCAAAAGACCTTAAACTAAACTACCCATGTAAATGGGAGTATAAAACCGTGTTGGAGTCTCATTATAATATTAATGAGATAGTAAAGTGTGTACTTGACAATAGGGAACACAGCGTAAAAAAATCAAATAATAGTAAAACAGGTAAATACCAAAGTCATACTGTTGCAACACTAGTACATAGTGATGAAGACAGAAAAGCGGTTTTTGAAGAACTAAAAAATCACGAATCAATAAAATTCGTTCTATAGGAAACATAAATGAAATCACTACAAAATATATTTAGTGCAACTATCAAAGAAAATAAAGAGGATAAAAATCTAACATTAGTTATAAGCGAACTAACGTTTGAACTCTCAAAAAAGAAAATACAAAGACTCAAAGATGATTCTCATATACAAGCTCGTTTAGGCGAACTTTTTGAACTCTATACAAGAGCATTACAGAGTGAAAACCTTGAGAGCTCTCCAAATATAGACGCTATTATTTCTGGGCTTATTAAAGCTGCTAGTTATGATAAAGAGGAATTTTTATACAAAAGTCTATATGAAAAAGAGCAACTAGAAAAATCTATAAACAAACAAAAAGAGAGCATTAAAAACACAATAATGGGTACTTTTGATATTCTTGAAGCTCATATTGAAAAAATGGATAAGAGTATCTCAATAGAGTCACTAAAAGCACTTCGAAACACCAAACTAAGAGGTGTTGAGATGCTTGGAATTTTAAAAGAAACTACAAGTGAAGCTATTTTAACTACTCTTGAAAAAGGCAAAGATGTAGAAGATACTGTTTTTGAAATTACAAAAAATATTACTTATCAAACTATCAAAGAGGGTGACTTCTCAAAGGCAAGAATTTTAGAAATAGCAAGCACCATTCTTGACGCTACAATAGAGATAGCAGATGAAGAGCAAGCAAATGCAAAAGCACTTCTAAATGGTGCCGTTCACGGAACAAAAGAGGGAATGGCAAAAGCAATAGACAAGTTTAAAAATGATCTTAAATTCGCTCCAAAAGAGTTAGCTACTGAAGATTTAAAAAACATCAAAAAAGATTTATCAGATATAGATAATGCCTTTGTAGAAGTAGTAAAATCAGCTAAAAAAACTTCTGTTGGTCTTTCCGTAGAAATTATAGAAAATATACTAAACAACGATATAGACAACTCACTATCAAAAGTAAAAAGAGTTGCTGTTGAAGCGAGAGAAACTCTAAGTGAAAAGATAGATGAGTTAAAATTAGAAGACAATGAATTTCTAAAAAAAGCTGAGAAAAAAATAGAAGAATTAGAAAAAATAGCTTCAAAAAAGTTAGAAGCTATAAAACAAGATAAGAGAACCCAAAATGCAACAAAAGAGGCAAAACGCCTTGGAAATCATGCATGGGAAGTAGCAAAGGGAGCACTAGAAAGTGCTATAAAAAGTGCTAAAGAGGTTATAAACAAAGATAAGTAGGGGAAACCCTACTTACTCATAGTTTTTAAGTCCAAATGTAAACCCAGCTTTTACTTGCTCTATCAATTCAGGAAGCACATCACTATACTCTCCAACAATACCAAAATCTGCATTAGCAAAAATGCTCTCTTTTTGATTTTTATTTATAGCTATGATAGTCTCTGAGCTTTTCATCCCAGCTATATGCTGAATCGCTCCAGATATGCCAACTGCTATATATACCTTTGGTCTTACAGTCTTTCCAGTCTGTCCAATTTGCCTAGCATACTCACAAATCCCACTATCTACAACAGGTCTACTTGAAGCCCACTCTGTGTTAATACCTTGAGCATTCAATGCACTACTTAACTCTTTTATGAGTTTCATATCGTCTTCAAGAGTACCCCTTCCTCCAGAAACTATCACATCTGCTTCAAAAAGATTTGACAATCCTCCTTCACCTCTAACCGTCTCTACAATCTTGGTTAAAAAATCATCTTCAACTAAAGTAGGTACATAAGTTATTATCTCACCTTTAGCATTTTTATCTCTTAAAGGTACTTCAAAAGTTCCTGCCCTTGCAGTCGAAATCTGTGGACAAACAAAACCCAAAATAGTAGCCAATTTTGACTCACCATAAGTTGGTCTTCTTGATTCTAGTATAGGGGAATAAACAACCTTTTTCTTTCTATCTATGTGCTCCCCAATCTCTAACGAAGTACAATCAGCAGTAACACCACTTTGTGTCTTAACCCCAATCCTAGGAGCCAATTCACGTCCAGCAGTAGTCGCTGCAAAAAGTACAATCTCAGGTTTATACTCTTTGATAACTTGAGCAAATATAGAAGAAAAGGGCAATATCATATACTCTTTTAATCTTATATCATCTACCACTATAACCTCATCACTTCCATGATATATAAGCTCTTTTGCCAACTCATCTAAATCCTCTCCTATCAAAAGAGTTCTTACTTTTGTATCATTATCCAAAGTATTTGCCAAATCTTTTGCAGGAGTTAAAAGCTCTAAAGATGGGCGTGAAATCTTGCCATTGACAACCTCTGCCCAAGTCAATATACCACTTGCACCATCTCTAAAATCTATTTTTTCAAAATCAGCAGGAGCCTCTTTTTTCTTTTTTTCTTTTTTTATAACTACATCTAAACTATTTTTACCAGATTTTATACTCTCTTTTAAACTCTCTATATCCTTACACATAATTACAGGGGCTCTTTCACTCTTTATAGTTGACACTTTGGAAACTATCGTTGGAGAGCCTGTTAGACCTATCTTCTCATCACTAAGATTTATGTCATCTATACTAAAAACTATTACTTCTGAAGCTCTGGCTTTTACCGCACCTGCGAGTGTTGGTCGTCTTGGCGAGATACCTGTAGGAGTAAGCGAAAGAGCGCAAGGACTTGGTAACTCTAAAATTTGAAAACCACCTTCTATAATTCTTTTTGCTACTATCTTTGCTTCTTTAAACTCTACATTTTCTATAAAAGTAGCCTGAGGAATTCCAAGATTTTCTGCCACTTGAGAAGGAACATGAGCTGTATCTCCATCAGAAGTCTGACGACCTGCTACTATGATAAAATCTTCGTCCAAACCTTTTCCAAACCCCAAATGCTTAATCATAGTTGAAATTGCAAGACCCGTAGCATAAGTATCTGAGCCTCCAAGTTTTCTATCACTAAGAAGATAGGCTTCATCATATCCCATAGAGATGGCAGTTTTCAAAGACATCTGGAAAGAAGGAGGTCCCATAGAACATACAATCAATTTTGCATCACTCATCATACTTTTTAGCTGAAGCCCAGCTTCTAAAGCAAAAGAACAGTCAATATTTATCATTGATTTTGCTTTTGTTCTGTCCATTAATCCATCATCACCCATTCTCATTTGAGATGGAACAGGAACTTGTTTCATTAAGCTTATTATTGTCATTTTTGTTCCCTTTTACATATTTTGATATTGTGGACCATCTGCACCATAAGGTGTCATCCACGTAATTGCATCATTTGGAGCTTTTATATCGCATGTTTTACAATGTACACAGCTCTCTGAGTGGATTTTAAGAGAGTGATTTCCCTTTTTATCAACATACTCTTCATAAACATCAGCTGGACAAAAGTATTGACTTGCTGTTCCATACTGTTTTATATTAATCTCACTAAAGCTTTCATAATCCTCTACATGTAAGTGAGTTGGTTGCTCCTCTTCATGAAATGTTCCTGAATAAAATACACTCGTGTCTTTATCAAAAGTTAGTTTTTTGTCAAACTCTAATTTTCCCTCAAATCTTTTAGCAAATGGAATTCCATCAAATTCATATTTTTTCTTCAAAGTTGCATTGTCTTTTTCTAACTTTGGAACAAAAGCACAAGCCCCTTTGGTCAAAAAAGTAACTCCAAACTTCATAGCTCCAACATACAAGCCTTGCGTCATAACTGCTCTAAAGTTTCGCACAGGGTACATCTCTGCTTTTACTCTACTTTTATCAATCAACTCTTTATACATTGCTAAACTTGATTCACTTGTATCATTTTTTTCTAAAGCATTTAAAATTGTTTTTGCAGCACACATTCCAGACGTGATTGAGAGATGAATACCCTTTAATGCTGGCATAGCTACAAGCCCTGCACTATCTCCTACAATAAGAACATTGTGGGTATAAAGTGTGGGAATAGAGTTCCAACCACCCTCAGGAAGAGCCTTAGCACCAAACTCAATTATTTCCCCACCTTCCAAAAACTTTCTTATATTAGGATGTTGCTTCCAGACTTGCATCAAAGCATGTGGGTCAAATGTAGGATCCTTGTAATCAAGTCCAACAACAAAACCAACTGCTACTTTGTTGTCTTTTAAACCATATATAAATCCACCACCAAACTCTTCACTTGTGTTTAGTGGATAACCAAAGGTATGGTAAACTTCACCCTCTTTTATATTTTTTTCTGGGACACTCCATAACTCTTTAATGCCTAATGAATATACTTGAGAATTTGAGTCTTTTCTCAAACCAAATCTATTCTTGAGTTGTTTTGCTAACGAACCTCTAATGCCCTCGGCAAGAACTATTACTTCCGCTTTTACACTAGTTCCCTCTTGAAAGTTTTTCTGTTTTACACCATGTTCATTAAGTCCTGTATCTACTGTTTTAATACCAACTACTTTGTCATTTTCATAAAGAAGTTCACGTACAGAAAACCCAGCATAAACTTCTACGCCTTTTGACTCTGCTACTTGTGCTAGATATTTACATATTTGACCAAGAGAAGCTATTTTGTTTCCTATGTTATTCATATATGGAGGATGAAATGGCAATTTAAAAGCTCCATTTTTAGAGAGCTTTAAAGTAGAATTTGAGATTACTTCACAATCAAAAGGGAGTCCATCAAATTCATCTTTACTCAATAGTTCTTTAAATGCATCGGTTTTAATAACAGCACCAGAAAGAATATGAGCTCCAACTGCATTACCCTTTTCAATAACCATAATTTTTTTATTTTTACCAGCTTTTTTAAGCTTATTGGCAAGATGAATTGCCGTACTTAGCCCAGAAGGACCAGCACCTACTATTAAAATATTTGTATGTAACATGTTTTTGCTTGGCATATTTTCTCCCATTTTATTAACTCATCCAGTCTATTTTGTTTCCACCTGAATATTTAGTTGTCACTTTTATTAAATTACTCCAAAAATCAAGAGATAATTTTCCTGTAATCTCACCGTATCCAAATTTTGAATCTTTTATTCCCCCAAAAGAAAAAGGCTCTCTTGGTACTGGAATTCCTATATTAACACCTAGCATTCCAGCTGTTAGCCCATTAATGGCATCTTCACTTACTTTTCCACTTTGAGTAAAAATAGAAGCACCATTTCCATAAGGTGAACTATTTTGTTCTGCTAATGCTTCTTCTAAAGTATTAGCAGATTTTATTTCTAAAATCGCACCAAAAATTTCTTCATCTTGCATCTTACCGCCATCTCTATAATCTACAATAGAAGGAGCAATATAATAACCTTTTTTATCATTTTTATCAAATCTTCCATCAACTAGAACTTTAGCTCCTGATGCTTTTGCATTGTCCAAATAATTTTCCAAGCAATTAAGAGCTACACCTGAAATTACAGGAGGTAAGTTTTCATTGCTTGAAAGCAATTTAACTTCTTCTACTATTTTAGAGATGATATGCTCACAATCTCCAATAGTAATAAGAACAGAAGCAGCCATACATCTTTGTCCATTCATACCAGAAAAAGAAGCTATTATATCACTAACTGCCATCTTTGGCTCAGCATCAGGTGCTAAAATCAAAAAGTTTTTAGCTCCACCTAAGCACAATGCTCTTTTAAGATTTGTTGATGCTCTTCTGTATACTATTTTTGCAACTGGTGTTGAACCTACAAATGAAATTGCTTTAATATCTTCATTATCGCAAACAGCTTCAACAGCATCTTTTGCTCCGTTTATAACACTAAATATACCTTTTGGAAATCCTGCACTTTGAAAAAGTTTTGCTGTAAGTTTTGCACTTATAGGAGTAATTTCTGATGGCTTCAAAATCATTGCATTTCCCATCATAATAGCATTTAAAATAGTCCAATGAGCAACCATAACAGGAAAGTTTGATGGAGAGATAGAGCATACTACACCTAAAGGTTGTCTTCTTTCACTACAGATTATGCCTTTGCTTACCTCTGAGATACTATGATTAGTATCTTGTGCAATTGATACTGCAAATTCACATAACTCTATCGCTTTATCAACTTCTGCATTTGCATCAACATTATTTTTTCCATTTTCACTAGTTATGCATGCTGCCAACTCATCTCTATGCTCCTCAATTGCGAGAAGGTATCTAAAAAAGTATTTTGATCTTTGTTTATAAGTTAATCTTCCCCATGATTTTTGTGCAATCTTAGCAGCTTTTACAGCTTCTACAACCTCTTTTTCACCACTTAAAACTACAGTTGCAATAGTGCTAGCATCTGCTGGATTAATCACATCTAATGTATCTAAAGTACTCTTTTGAAACTCGCCATTTATAAAATTTTCTACTCTTCCATATTCCATACTTTTTCCTTATTATTTCTTGCTATTAAAAGTTTTTACAACTTCTTGTGAAGTTTTTATGATAAAACTTGCATCAGACCCAACTGTCACAAAATCAAAACCCAACTCTCTCATTTTTAACGCATAACCTACTGTTGCATTATGAATTCCTGCATATTTATTGTGTTTTTTTGCAATATTTAAAATATGCTTTATCGTATCAACAATAAAAGGCTCTTCTTGGTCAAACTTAGGCTTATACCCTAAATTTAAAGATAAATCAGCTGGACCTATATAAATAGCATCGATACCATCAACACTTAAAATAGCATCTAAATTATCTAAAGCTTCTTTTGTCTCAATCATAGCCACCACTAAAATGGCATCATTAGCACAAACATCATACTCCTCTTCATACAAAAATTTAGCCCGAATTGGTCCAAAACTTCGTTTACCCATAGGTGGATAGTATGCATACTCAACTAATTTTAGAGCTTCTTCTTTGTTATTTATCATAGGACAGATAATACCACTAGCTCCAGCATCCAATATCTTCATAACGCTTTGTGGGTCAAGCCAAGATACACGAACTAATGGTACAGTATCTGTAGTGCTAATAGCCCTTAGCATATCAACACTTTTTAAGTAGTCATTAACACCATGTTGAATATCGATAGTCAAAGAATCAAAACCTTGATTTGCCATCACTTCAGCACAAAAACCCTCAGGGATAGAGAGCCAACCATTAAGGGTGGTCTCTCCTTTTCTCCAAGACTCTATAAGCTTATGTTTTTTCATAAAAATCCTTTTATGCAAATTGTGTAGTTACTATTTTGGTATTCATATACTCATACATGCCCTCTTCTCCACTCTCTCTTCCAAAACCACTTGATTGAATTCCTCCAAAAGGAACTTCAGCCGCTGCGAGTGCAAAAGAGTTAACTCCAACCATGCCAGCTATTAAGTCTTTTGAAGTTCTATTTGCCAACTCTAAAGATTTTGTAAAAGTATAAGAAGCTAATGCATATTCGGTTGAATTTGCTTTTTGTATCACTTCATCATAAGTTTTAAAACTCTGAATTAATGCAATTGGTCCAAATATTTCATTACATAGTAAAAAAGAGGTATTTGGTAAATCTCTTATAATCGTTGGCTCAAAAAAGAAACCTTTTGAGAAACCTTCAGGTCTTTTTCCGCCTATTAAGATTGTTCCACCTTGAACTTTGACTTTGCTTATAAAAGACTCTATCTCTTCTCTTCTTCTTGCATGTACTAAAGGTCCCATTGTAGTACTCTCATCAAGTCCATTTCCTAATTTATGCTTTAGCACTTCTTTTACTGCTATATCACAGAACTCATCCATTCTGCTTTCATGGATATAAAATCTAGTAGGAGATACACAAACTTGTCCAGAATTTGCAAATTTTACTACCATACATAACTTTGCAGTTGTCTCAATATCTGCATCAGCATGAACAATAACAGGGGCATGACCACCTAACTCCATTGTTACTTTCTTTAAAGTGATTGCAGATTGCTCTATTAGTTTTTGTCCTACCATTGGTGAACCGGTAAGAGAGAGTTTTCTAACTCTTGGATCATTCATAATTCTTGGACTCAAAGCTCTTGCACTTCCACAAAGAAAAGAGACTAAACCTTTAGGTAAATCAGCATCATGACAAGCTTGAACTAATTTCATACCAGTCAAAGGAGATACATCAGTAGATCTTAAAATCATAGGACAACCCGCTGCTAAAGAGGGTGCTAATTTTCTTGCCATCAATAAGATAGGAAAGTTCCAAGAGGAAAATGCCGCTACTGTGCCTATGGGTGTATGCTCTACTCTCACGCTTGTATTTGCCATCCTACTTTGAATAGTTTTCCCATATATTCGCTTAGTCTGCTCAGAAAACCAAACAAACTGCTCGATAGATAGACTAACCTCTCGTTTAGCTTGCGCTAAAGGCTTTCCTGTCTCCAATGAGATTGTTTTTGCAATGTCATCTTCGCTAGCTCTTAGATTATCTGCAATTTTCATAATTTTTTCAGCTCTATCCCAAGCGTGTAAGCCATTCCACTCTTTTAAAGCATTCATTGAAGCGTCTATTGCTAGTGTCACCTGATCCGTAGATGCAATAGGAGCTTTACCTAGTACAGACTCATCATAAGGGTTGATTACCTCAAATTTTCCATTCTCTCCATCTACCCACTCTCCATCTATATACAAACCATAATCATCATACATTTTCATTACTTTTCTCCTATTTTATACTCTTTTCTAATCTCGCTTATCTTAACAGCTCTATTCTCTTTGTGCGATTTCATAGCAGCAAATGCTAAAAGAGCTGATTCTAACGCATCATCAATTCCAACACAAGTTACCTTATTGTTTACCAAACAATCTATGAATACTCTTGTTTCATCTTCATAAGCTTTTTCATATCTCTCTAAGAAAAAGTTTAGAGGATTTCCTGATAGAACACCTCTTTCATCTGTAAAAACAACACTATCTTCAAAAATATTTTCAAATTTTGCTTTTGCTTTTGTTCCAAATGCTTCTACTCTTTGATCATAACCATAAGTAGTAGCTCTACAATTTTCAATAATCGCAAAAGTTCCGCTTTTTAATGTTAAGTTAATTATCGCAGTGTCAACATCATCTGCAGCATAATTGGATACAAAATTTGAAGCATTGACTCTCAACTCTTCAACCTCATCACCTGAAATGAATCTAACAATATCAAAATCATGAATTGTCATATCTAAGAACATTCCACCTGAAGACTTTACATAATCTAATGGCGGAGCACTAGGGTCTCTTGATGTAATACGAAGAGTAATCAAATCTCCAACATCACCATTTTTAACCAAATGAGATAGTTTTTTAAAATTAACATCAAATCTTCTGTTAAACCCTATCTGGAACAAAACACCTGTCTCTTTTAAAACTTTTTGCACTTCTAGTATCTTTGCAACATCCAAATCAACAGGCTTTTCACAAAATATTGCTTTATTCTGTTTAGCTGCTTGAATTATCAAATCGGCATGTGTGTTTGTAGGTGTGCAAATATAAACGGCATCTATCTCTTTATCATTTATAATATCTTCTACATTTTCATATAGATTTTCAATCCCAAGTTCTCTCGCCCACTTCTCATCCAAATATGGATCGGCAACACTCATTAAATTTACATTATTAAACTTTTTTACAGCACCGGCATGGATTTTTCCAATTCGTCCAGCACCTAATATTCCAACATTTATCATTTTTTTCCTTAAAATATTTTAGGCTCTTGCTCTTTTCTATCTCCCCTTGAAAGAAAATCAAAATCACAACCTTCATGTGCTTGTGTAACATGAGATGTATAAAGATGGGTATATCCACTTGAATAGTCTCTCTCTTCTTTGGTATATTCATCTCTTCTGTTTTGCAACTCTTCATCACTTAATAGCACTTCAATAATTCTATTTTTAACATCCAAATGTATCATATCACCAGTTTTCACAAGCCCTAAATTTCCACCTATATAAGACTCAGGCGATACATGCAAAATACAAGTTCCATAAGATGTTCCACTCATCCTTGCATCTGAAATTCTTACTATATCAGTTATCCCTTGCTTCAAAAGTTTTTTAGGAACTGGTAATTGCCCCCACTCAGGCATACCAGGGGCTCCCTTCGGACCTGCATTTTGTAAAATCAGAACAGTGTTCTCATCTACATCTAAATCTTCATCATCTATCTCTTTTTTTAATATTTCTATATCACTATATACCAAAGCTTTTCCCGTATGCTCCAACAATCTCTCTTCACAAGCAGTCTGCTTGATAATAGCGCCATCCACTGCTAAATTACCTCTTAAAACAGCAATCGAGCCTAATGGATTTAAAGGCTTTTCTAAACTCATAATCACATCTTCATTATAATTTTTACTATCTTTTATATTTTCATATAAACTTTTTAAATTTACTGTTTTTATATCGTGAAGTCTAGTTTTTAAAGCACTAAATAGTGCGTTTATACCACCAGCATAATAAAAATCATCCATAACATATTGTCCAGATGGTTTTAAATTTAAGATTAGAGGAATGTCACTTGATATTCTCTCAAAATCTTCTAAGCTAATGTCGATATTTGCTCTTTTTGCCATAGCAATTATATGGATAATTCCATTCGTAGAACCTCCGATTGCATTTAAAACTACAATAGCATTTTCAAAAGACTCTTTACTCAACATATCTTGAGGTTTAAAATCTTTTTCAACAAGTTCAATTATTTGTACCCCACAATTTCGTGCCATCCTGCTATGACTTGAATCTACTGCTGGTATAGTAGAACTCCCTGGTAATCCGAACCCTAACGTTTCTGCCAATATCATCATAGTTGAAGCTGTTCCCATACTCATGCAAGTCCCCGCAGACCTTGCTATACCAAACTCTAAAGCTCGCCATTGACACTCACTTACATGTCCAGCTTGTTTTTTTTCCCACTGTTTCCAAACATCTGTTCCAGAAGCGACTACTTTTCCTTCATAATTTCCACCAATCATAGCACCTGCTGGCATATAAACTGTCGGTATATTAAATGAAATTGCCCCCATTAACACCCCAGGTGTCGTCTTATCACAACCACCCATAACAACACAGCCATCTACTGGATGTGCTCTTAGTACTTCTTCTACTTCCATTGCTAAAAAGTTTCTAAACATCATAGAAGTAGGTTTTATAAGTTGTTCACCTAAACTTAAAACTGGAATCTCTACAGGGAAACCTCCCGCTTGAAGAACTCCTCTTTTAATATCTTCTACTCTTTGGGGAAAATGAGTATGGCAAGTGTTAAACTCATTCCATGTATTGATAATGGCTATAATTGGTTTTCCAATATACTCTTCAGGCTCATAACCCATCTGATTTACTCTTGATCTGTGTCCAAAACTTCTTAAATCATCTTTCTCAAACCAACGCAAGCTTCTTAATTTTTTTTTCTCAACCATATAATCCCCTATAATCTTATTACCATTCTTTTTTCGTTTGATTCAATAATAGCATTTAATACAAGTGCAACATTTTTTGCATCTTCAAAATTAACTTTTTTAGAATGGTTATCATTTGCAATCACATTTAAAAAATTTGCTACTTCAATTGTTTTTAAATCTTCATACCCTAATCCTGAACCATCTGAAGGATTAAAATTAATGTGATTAGAATGTGACGGAGAAGAATAAATTTTTCTGTATCCATTTTCACCATTTTCTTCTTCTATATATAAGTGCAAAGTGTTCATTTCTTCAAAATTCCACTTTATACTTCCTTTTGAACCATGTACTTCAAAGCACATTTCACTTGTTGGTCCATAAAATGCTCTAGAAGAATCAATATAACCTCTTGCTCCATTTTTAAATTTTACAATAGCATTAACATAATCATCATTAGTTACATCTTTGCATTCATCATCAAGGGAGCCTTTGGCGTAATGAGAAGCACCAACAGGAGCAACTGGTCTTTTTTTAATAAAAGTATCCATTACTCCTTGAACTTCATCAATTTCTCCCATTAGATTAATAGCCATATCAACGGCATGAGACATTATATCTGTCAAAGCTCCATGTCCATTTTGTTTTTCAAACCTCCATGAATAAAAACCTAATTCATCGGCAGCATAGCATGAGAAGAAACGACCTCTAAAGTGTCGTAACTCTCCTATAACTCCATCATTGATTAATTTTTTTGCATGCTGAACAAGAGGAGCCCATCTATAATTGTATCCTACAAATGTCTCCTTATCATAATCTCTTACAAGGTTATAAGCTTTCAATGTATCATCAGGAAAAGCACCTACTGGCTTTTCACAATTAATATGTTTATTATGTTTAATACAATATTCAATCATCTCTAAATGTAATGAATTTGGAGCGGTAATATCAACGATATCTACATCAGGGTCTTCAACTACTTTTTTCCAATTCGTTGTATACTTAGAAAATCCGAATTTATTTTTTGCCTCTTTTGCACGCTCTTCAATGATTTCACTACAAATAATTAATTTTGGATTCACTTTGAGTGAACTGAACTTAGCTCTAATACTATTATATGCATTGGAGTGTGCTTCACCCATCCAACCCATACCTATTATCCCAATACCAAATTCTTTCATCACAATATTCCTATATAATTTTATTTAAATATGCATATGCTTTATGTGCATACTCCAATGGATTACAAATTTCTGGGTCTTGTTCTGCTTCAACTACTATCCAACCTTTATAATCAATCTCTCTTAAAACATCAATAATAGGTATAAAATCAATCATACCATCACCTGGCACAGTATAGACTCCATCTAACACAGCTCGTAAAAAACTATCGTCATTTTTCAGAACTCTCTCTCGTACATCTTCTCTAACATCTTTAAAGTGTACATGTAAGATTCTATTTTTATATTTTTTAATCTCTTCAAGTGCATCTGCACCTGCAAAACAAAAATGTCCTGTATCAAATGCCAAACCTACTTCATCATCACAATAATTTAAAAACCTCTCGACCTCGTCACTATTTTGGATAATTGTTCCCATATGATGATGATATGCTAAAGCCATACCTCTTCTTTTTGCGTGAAAAAACAACTTGCTATAATTTTGAGCAAATTCTTTCATCTCCTCATCGCTTAAAACTGGTTTTTTTGATAAACTCATATCAATATCACCTTGGATTGTGTTCGAACATTCACAATAAACAATAACTTTGCAATCTACATGTAACCTTTTGTCTATCTCTTTATCTAATCTTTTTATTTCATCTTCTAATGAATCTTCTAGTAAGTTTCCACTAAACCAACCGCCTGCTAATTCTATGTCATACTCTACTAGTAAACTTTTGAGTATCTCTTTGTCTTTAGGAAATTTACCCCCTAGTTCAGTGCCAACAAATCCTGCCTCTTTGATTTCTTTTAAGCAAACCTCAACAGAAGTCTCTCCTCCCAATTGTGGTAAATCGTCATTTGTCCATGCTATTGGTGCTATCGCTAACTTAACTTCCATCTATATTCCTCTTCTTTGAAATTTTATATTCTCTTCATAATTTTTTCTTGCTTCTCTAATTTTCTCTTTTTCATTCACTTCAGGAACACCAACTTCCCACCATGAATCACTATGCTCACTCCAATTATATTTGGATACTTTTATGTGAAGTATGTAAGTTTTACTTGAAGCTTTAGCTCTTAAAAAAGCAGCTTCTAGGTCTTCAAGTTTTTCCACAAATTCTCCATTTGCACCCATTGCTTTTGCATGTTGTACATAATCAACACCAAAAGGACTACCTGTTAGTTTACAGTCTTGTATAAGATTGTTAAAAGGTTCAGCTCCTTGATTTGTTTGAAGCCTATTAATAACGGCGTATCCTTGATTATCGCAAACTATTACGATCATTTTATCTCCTGATAATACAGAAGAATATATTTCAGAATTTAACATCATATATGAACCATCACCAGTTAAAACAATATTCTCGCCTTTTTTGTTGGCAATGGCACTCCCATAACCGCCTGATACTTCATATCCCATACAAGAAAAACCATATTCATTATCAATGGTATTTATTCCTATTGTTTGCCAGATTATATTTATCTCACCAGGAAGCCCACCAGATGCGGCAATTACTCTATCTTTTGAAGTTACTAATTTATTTATAATTCCAACTACATTTGCATATGATGCAATCTCATTTTGTTCATTAACTTTGTCTTCTACATATTTTAAATATTCTTTTTTATTCTCTTTTGCTTTTTCTACTAAACTTACACTTGCTTTATAATCTTTACATTCAATTATCAATTCTTTTAAAACTTCTTTTGCATCTCCTACAACAGAAATACTTCTATGTTTAGTGGCATCTAATCTTGATGTATTTATAGATACAAATTTTGCATCTTTATTTTGAAAAATGCTCATAGAACCTGTTGTAAAATCTTGCAATCTTGTACCAATATTTATAATAACATCTGCATTATTTAACAATAAATTAATTGCTTTTGTCCCAGAAACTCCGACTGGTCCTATATTGAGTTCTTCTTTAGCTAAAAAAGCAGTTTTTGCTGAAACTGTCGTTCCAAAAGGAATATTACATGCATTAGCAAATTCAATTACTTCATTACTTGCTTCTGAAAATATAACTCCACCACCTGCAATAATTACAGGATTTTTTGCATTTTTAATTATATTTGCAGCTTCTTTGATTTCATCAAATGAAGCTCTTGGTCGCGCAAGCTTATGCACTCTTTTTTCAAAAAATTCAACAGGATAATCATAAGCAATACTTTGGGTATCCTGACACACTCCTATATAAGCTGGTCCACATGTTCTAGGATCCATCATCATAGCTATTGCCTGAGGTAAACTTTGAATTATTTGAGCTGGATTAGTTATCCTATCCCAATATTTAACAATAGGCTTAAAACAATCACTAGCACTACTTGTTGCATCACTTTCATTTTCAACTTGCTGAAGAATTGGGTGACTTAAACGATTATCAAAAACATCTCCACTAATCATCAACAGAGGTAAAGAATTAGTGTAAGCAACACCTGCCGCGGTTACCATATTAGTCGCACCTGGTCCTATAGAAGTAGTTACTAACATAATCTGCTTCCTATTCTTTGCTCTTGCATAGGCAATTGCGGCAAGAGCCATGGATTGTTCATTCTGTCCTCTGTATGTTGAGAACTCTTCTTTTATATCATACAATGCTTCAGCAATACAAGTTACATTTCCATGCCCAAAAATACCAAAAGTTCCATTAATTAACTTTTGTTCACCTTCGTTCGTTTGTATATATTGATTATTTAAATATTTTATAATTGCTTGACCTACTGTCAATCTAATTGTTTCCATGCTTCTTCTCCCTTATTTTAAAGGTTCTTTGATTTTTCCCCTAATTCATCACTTAAATCTTGAATGACTTTTCCACCTGCCATTTTTTCTTGTAATTTTTCTATTGTGACATTACCTTTTTCATAAGTTCCAAATGTTTGTCCTCGGTTTAAAATAGTAAACCTATCTCCTACAGCATAAGCATGATAAACATTATGAGTAATGAAAATTACTGCTAAGTTATTGGTGCGTGCTTGTAAAATATATTTTAATACCATAGATGATTGTGCAACCCCAAGTGCAGAAGTTGGTTCATCTAAAATCAGTACCTTTGCTCCAAAATAAACTGCTTTTGCAATAGCTAAACATTGTCGTTCTCCTCCTGAGAGAGTACCAACAGGTTGCGTTGCTTCGCGTATATGAATACCGATTTCCTTCATAGCATCATAGGCGATTTTATTTGCCTTTTGAAAATCTAATATTTTAAAAGGTCCCCATTTTTTTTCAATCTCATATTCTCTTCCTAGAAAAAAGTTTCTTGAAATTGACATTAAAGGAATAGTTGATAAATCTTGATATACCGTCGCAATTCCTGCATTTAAAAGAGCTTCTGGAGTTGGATTAACTACATCTTTCCCTTCAATTTTATAAGATCCAGAACTTTTGGGATGAACACCTGCAAGAGTTTTAATCAATGTTGATTTGCCTGCACCATTATCACCTAATAAACACATAACCTCACCTGAATATAAATCCATACTGATTCCATTTAGGGCAACGATATTCCCAAAATGTTTTTTAAGATCTTTTATTTCTATAATTGGCTTTTTCATCATTAGCTTCTCATAATCTTTTTTCTAACAATATTACTTAGCATAACAGCACCTAATAGCATCATTCCTAAAAACACTCTAAACCAATCACTATCAATTGCAGTATATGAAATTCCAATATTTACAATTCCAAAAATTAAAGCTCCCAATGATGCTCCAATAACTGTTCCATAACCACCAGTTAATAATGCTCCACCCATTACAACTGCAATAATTGCTTCAAATTCTTTTAATAAACCTCTTTGTGCATCAGCAGAACCATAATCAAAAACTTGACAAGCTGCAAAAACTGTAGCACAAAATGCTGTAGTCATAAATAATATTATTTTTACTTTATCAGTAGGAACACCCATGTTTTTAGAAGCTTGTTCGTCACCACCAGTAGCATAAATCCAATTTCCATATTTAGTTAATCTTAAGATAACAACACCTACAACAGTAAGTCCAATCCACCATATAAGTAACATTTTAACACCGGTAACAACAGGTGTTCCATCGCTAAACTTCTCTATTATTCCAATATCAGCTAAATATATAAATACGGATGTAAAAGCTTCTCCTCCAAAAAGAGATGCTAACCAATCATCCTGAGCTACTTCTTTAACACCTCCAACTAAAGTTTGACCTGTTAATAACCTCGAGATAGCAATAGTTAAGCCTCTTAATATAAATAGCGAAGCCAATGTAACAATAAATGAAGGTAGCTTGGTTTTAACAACAATATATCCATTTAAAAAGCCAAGGGCACATGCAATAATAAATGCAGAAATAATTGAAATCCAAGCAGGTATTCCGTATTCAATAGTCATAATTGCCATAATTATTCCAGAAAATCCGATCATTGATCCAACAGATAAATCAAACTCTCCACTTATCATTAACAAACAAGCTCCAACTGCAAGTATTCCAATTAAAGCAGCTTGTTCAGTCCATGATAGAACTCCCTCTAAACTAAACATTGCATCATCAGCTATCATAAAAAATACTAGAAATACACTCACTACACCAACAACCGAAGTAAACTCTGGCTTTTTAAAAATCTTTGAAAACAATGATTCTTCATTTAATCTTTCATCTGACATACTTTACCCTTATTTAAAACTAGGAAAAATCCTAGTTTTAAATTTATTAATTATTTATCTATATTTTCCAGCATATTTTTCTACATTAGCAATATTTTCTTTTGTAATATATCCTGGTCCTGAGTTAATGTCACCACTTTGTAATACTCCATATTTAGCCATTTGAGTTAATATAACAATTGGCATATAACCTTGTAAATATTGTTGTTGGTCAATTGCAAAATCAATTACACCTTTGTTAATTCCATCTAAAATGTCTTTGCTTACATCAAAAGTTACAAAATAAATATGTTTACCTAATCTTGCTTTTTTAACAGCATTCATTACAGGGCTTGCACCTACTGGACCAAGTGTTAATACAGCATCAACATCTTTTAATTTTGGCTTAACTTTTCTTTCAATTTCAGAAGGATCAGTGTTTACATCAAGCATATTGTTTTCTACGCCTAAAGCATCCGCAAAACCTTGGCATCTTTGCTCAAGTGATACATTTGTAATCTCGTGGTTTACACATAGATATGATTTAACACCTGCTTTTTTAGCTCTTTTACCTGCCTGTAAGCCTGCATCATATTCTGATTGCCCTACATGCATTATAGCGCCTATTTTTTTACCATAATCTCCACCAGCATTAATAGTAATAACTGGGATTCCTAACTTAATTGCTTTTTTAATTGATTTCCCTAAAGCATTTGAATCAGGGACTGACACAACCAATCCATCAGGTCTTTTTGCAATTGCTGAATCAATTAATCTTGCCATTTCTGTTAAATCACCAGATGCTGGGTTTCTGTAATCTACATTTACCCCCATATCTTTTTTCGCATTATTAACGCCATTTTTCACAACACTCCAGAACGTATCTGTATCTGATCCATGAGTAACAACGGCAATATTAATATCTTTTGCCAACAATAAGCTAGATGCACATAAAACGCCAATCAAAACTTTCTTTAACATACTATTCTCCTTGTATATTTTTGTCTTGCAACATTTCCATTCTATACAAAAATCTCAAAAAAAAGAAATATTATTAATTTAAAAAAATTTTAAATGACATATTGTGTAATTAAGTAACATTTTAATTATTTTTATAATTTAATTTTAAAAAAATATATAACTTATTTTAATATGGGTATTTTAGTAGCACTAATAGAGTATTTTAAAAATATTTTATCCAATACTAGACAAATTAAATAAATCTCATGTTTATATATACTCATACAATATTATTAATTTAATTGAAAATTTCAAAATAAGAGGATATACTAATTATCTTTTAATTAAGATTTACATAATAAGGTAGTTTATTGAGAATATTAAAAATTGGAATTATCGGTCTTGGGCGAATGGGTCAAGAACACTTACGAATTATATCAGAGCACATTACAGTAGCAAAAGTAAAAGCCGTGTGTGATACCAATTTCAATCAAGATGCAAAAGATTTAATCAAAAAATATCATATTAGAGATAAATACACAAACTACAAAGAAATGCTAAAAGATAGATTACTTGATGTTATTTATGTTTGTACCCCTATTGATAATCTAACAACTATCTCTATTGATTGTATTAAGGCGGGAAAACATACATTTAGTGAAGAAAACTTATCAAAAGATGTAGAATCCATTCAGAACTTAATGAAAATTTTAGAAAATAGTAAAGTTAAATTTTTTATTGGTCTCAATAAACGTTTTGATAATAATTTTAATTCCGTTAGAGATATTCTAATTCAAGGAAAAGTTGGAAATCCGCATATTATAAAAATAACATCAAGAGATCCAGATTTTCCTTCATTAGATTATTTAAAAAAATCGGGTGGATTATTTTTTGATATGACGGTAAATGATTTTGATATGATTCGTTTTTTAACAGGTGCAGAAATTGAAGAAGTATATGCAATGGGGGCAGTGCTAATTGATGATGTTATAAAACAATTTAATGATATTGACACAGCTACATTAAATTTAAAATTATCAAATGGAACATTATGTGTTATTGATAACTCTAGAAGAGCTTTGTATGGATTTGACCAAAGAATTGAAGTTCACGGCTCTCTTGGGATGGTCACAACTTCAAATGAGTTACAATCAAAAGCAAAAATATATACGGGATATGGTGTCATAGAAGAAAAGCCCAAATATTTAATACTTGAAAGATATAAACATTCATATGTTAAAGAATCTAATCATTTTTTAGAATGCATAATTGAGGACAAAGAACCATCTACAAACTGCAATGATTCGCTCCAAGCGTTATACGCCGCAAAAGCAGCAATGAAATCTTATACTGAAAATAGACCTGTAAAGATTTCAGAGATAAAATAAACAAATTTCTACTGTATTACCACATATGTTTATTTTTATTAACTTCCTCAAATAGTAACTTTTATGGTTAAAAAAACTTAACCATAAAAGTTTTTAATTAGCATATCAAGTGATACACTTATTGTCTAGTGAGAAACCAAAGCAGGAATAGTTGTATGCTCTAGCATGTATCTTGAAGAGCCTCCAAGCATCATCTCTTTAAGACCTTTTTTACAATATGCTCCAGCAACCATTAAGTCAAATCCACCATCTTTTGCAACTTTCAACATTGCTTCACCAGGAACAAAAGTTGTTTTTATAAGCTCAAATGTAGTCTCTATATCGTGCAATGCAAGATAATTTCTCAAGTCTTTTATACGCGAAAGATTCTCTGTTGTATACGCTTTTGTCGAAACTATATGAACTTGTTTAGCATTTTTCATAATAGGAATTGCTTCAGATACTGCACGTGATACTTCAGGAGAGTTGTTCCAGCCTATGATGATTTTATCTGTTTTAAACTCTTTCATCTCTCTTGGAATAATCATAACAGGTTTTCCACTCTCAAGCACAGCTGCTTCAAAAGTTGCAGTCGCTACACCTTTTTGAGGAGCTGCGGCAATTACCATATCACAAAATTTTGTCTGCTGTGCAACTATAGTACTTCTTAAGCCAACACCCATAGTTAAATGTGCAGTAGTTTTACCTTCTAGAGGTGTTTCGCTATCAACTACATCTATTTTACTGCAACTACTGTCAAATATATGTCTATGTGCAGACATAATTGTTTTTAGGTTTTCTACCTGAATACTTTCTAATTTATCAATTATTCCATTTGGTAAGACCATACCTTTTGGAACTCCACTATGCACATTAGCTTCAGCGATCTGAATTTCTAAGTGTGTGTTAAAATGTTTCGCAACAAGTAGTGCACCGTGCATTCTAGCTTCTAATTCGTTTCCACCCCCAACTGGGAATAACATCTTCTTTGGTAACATTAAATCTCCTTAAAAAAATTATAGAATTCTTTACTTATTTCTCTCGCTTCATCAAGTCCTATAAGTTCAAACTTGATTTGAGAGTCTTGTTTAGCCTGAGCTAACCTAAAACAATCTACTGGGATAACTGCTCCAATCTTAGGATAGCCCCCTATAGTCTGTCTCTCTTTTAGAAGCACAATAGGCTCCCCGTGAACTGGAATTTGAACTGAGCCATATGCTATGGGTTCAGAAACAATACCTTTACATGTAGAGGCAATTTTGACTCCACTTAAGCGATATCCCATTCTATCATTTTGTCCAGTGACCTTATAAGATGAGCTAAAAAACTTTTTTCTTTGTTTGTCTTCAAACATATCCCACTGATACCCTGCTACAACTCTTAACATTAAAATTTTATCATAATTAGGCTGATATTTCTTTGGTAATTTTCTATTGTCTCTAAAATCCTTACATGTAAAGGATAAAAATTGCTTTACATGTAAAGGTTTTCCTCCCAATTTTTCCTTAATACTAACAGAACAACTCCCATATTCACTTGGAACATCAAAGCCACCAAGCACTCCAAGGTAAACTCTAGTTCCACTTGTAGCAAATCCTAGATTTAAAATATCGCCATCATTGATTCTGTATGTTTTCCAAATTTCTACTGGTTTATTATTTATAGTAGCATCTACTTTTGCACCTGTTAAAACGATAGTTGTTGAACCTTTTGCTTTTAACTTAAGTCCTCCAAGTACAATCTCAAGCATATTTGTACCATACTCATTACCTAAAAGTCTATTTGCCTGATGAAAAGCAAACTCATCTAAAGCTCCTGCACTACTAACTCCAATTTGAGCTAGTCCAACACGACCTAAATCTTGAATAGTAGCTTGAATACCTGCTGCAATTACTTCAAATCCACTACTCATAACTCACCTCCAAGCTCTAAAAACTCATTTTTGTCTATAGGTCTAAATCTCACTTTGTCGCCAACTTTGAGGTATGAAAATCCATCATAGGAAGTATCAAACATTTCTATTGGAGTTCTTCCAAGTATTTGCCATCCTCCTGGGCTAAGTTGCGGGTATATTGCTGTTTGATTGTCTGCAATTCCAACACTTCCTTTTGGTACTTTTGCTCTTGGATTTGCAAGGCGTGGAGTTGCAAGAACGGGGTCTACTTCTCCCATGTATGGAAACCCAGGGCTAAAACCGATAGCATATACAAAGTACTCTTTGTTTACATGTAAAGATATAATCTCCTCTACACTTCTATCTTTTATTCGAGAGAGTTCTTCCAAATCAAGCCCAACTTCAAGACCATAATAGACAGGAATACTAACAGAATGTGTTGTAATCTCATTGGAAAATTCATCTGCATGATCCAAGGTATCATTTAACTCTTTACATATTTGTTTATAACTAACATTTAAAAAATTATAACTTACCATGATAGAAGTATAAGATGGCACTATCTCAGTTATGTTTTTAAGTTTTGCATTTTTTAGTGTATAGAAGCTCTGTCTAACCTCTTTTGCTACACTCTTACCTATTTTTTGACCAAAATAGATGATTACCGAATCAACCGAAGCTACACTAAAACAACGCATTCACACTCCTTGAATTAACCAATATAATCTCTTAATGCTCTCACCAAATCAATTGCTTTTTGGTTATCTCCATGCACGCACATGCTGTCAGCCTGAAGCTCTATTTTTTTGCCACATATAGTTTTTAATTTTTTCTCATTTTGAAGCATCTCTATTCGCTCTAAAATCTCATCTGTAGATTCTATCACACTTCCAGCCTCTATGCGAGGAACAAGTAAACCCTCTTTAGTGTAAGCCCTATCAGCAAATACTTCATATATGAGACCTATACCATAAGGTTTTGCTAACTCTTTGAAGTGCGCGTTTCTATTTGTTGAAAGGATCATAAGCTTTAAATCTTTTCTGTATTTTGCTAATCCCTCTACCAACGCCATAAAAACAGCATCATTTTTCATCATATCATTATACAAAGCCCCATGGGGTTTCACATACTCTATTTTTGTACCATGAATTTTGCACATGGCATCAAGTGCCCCACACTGGTATATTAAAAATGCTTCTATCTCTTTTGGAGTACAAGCAATACTTCTTCGCCCAAATCCAACCAAATCAGGATACCCAGGATGAGCCCCCATGGTTACGCCATGTTTTAAAGCCAATTCAACTGTATATTGCATTATAACCGGGTCAGAAGCATGAAAACCACAAGCTATATTTGCACTATCTATCAAAGGCATTATAGCCTCATCAATTCCCATTTTCCATGGACCAAAACTCTCTCCCAAATCACAATTCAACTTCACGATACAGCCTTTTTTAAATCTGCGAGTATATCTTCTTCTATTGCCCACTCTTTACCATCTACTGTTTTTTGATTTTTTTTACAAACTCCATCAACACAACCGAGCTCTACTATAAACTCCAAGTACTCATCTACCTCATCAAAACTAGGTAATAAAGAAATATCAAGATATGAGATAAAACCATAGGCTCCCCAGTTTGAAACAGTTGCTATGATAGGAAAATCTGATTTTATAACACAAGGAACAAGTGAAAGATATTTTGTAACAGACTCAGCAAAATTTCCCATACCAAGTTCATTTCCACCATCGCCTATGGCAAATGTTGATTTTGTTTTTGCTCCAAGTATAAAAAGCTCATCAACTGGAGCTGTAAACTCTGTTACACTAATGCCTCTTAAGTTTGCATACAATCCATCAGCATTTCTACCACATCTTTCAATACTAAAATGGCAAATAGGGGTATACTCTTCCAGTATGGTTTCATAATAATCTGCATTGTAGCCATTTAGTGGAATATAGAGAGTCTCAATCTCTTTGAAATAATCCTTACAAAACTCATCTGTAATAATGACTGATTTATAACCCAAAGAGTTCAAAGTACGTGCTAAAAAGTAAGTTCCTACAGGTCCATCAGTCTCTGCAAAACCTGCTACATAGAAACCAGTATAGAGAAAAACTACGCCCTTTTCTAACTTTTTAAATGCTTCTACTGCTTCTTTACAATGCTCTTTTGGATGTTTTTTTTGAAGAATATCCATTCCTCGAGTAGAATATTGTAAAATGACTTCGTCAATAGATTTTTTAGATTTATGCATGAAACTCCCATCAATTGCTAAATATATGAATTATACTACAATACAATTAAAATACAAATGCATTTTAACAATAAAAAGTGGGCAATAGGTGGGGAACACTATTAGCACACTTAAAGCACATTTGAAAGAAGTATACTCTATAAAATAGGAGAAATAATGTTTAGTGAAAAAAATATTCCAAAACTTATAATTTTAACACCTATTTTTACTATAATTATATTGGTTATTCTTATATTATATTTCTTCATAAAAACTCAACAAGATTATTTTTTACAAGAAATTAATCAACTTGAAAAAAACTATCTAGAAAAGCAAAAAATTATACTCAAAGAAGAAATACATAATATCTTCAACTATATTGAATATCATAAAAATTTAACAATAAACAATACTAAAAAAAATATGCACATCCAAATGAAAACATTTTTAAACCAAATTAATATGAAAAAGAACTCTTATAAAGAATATATTACTTATATAAAACAAAACGAGAATGAAAATAGTGATTTTATTATTTATGATAAGACTACTAAAACATTAATCAAAAATAGTGATGTTTTTTTTAATATAGAAAAAATTTATACTTATGAAAAAAAATACCGCACTTTTCTAATTGAAGATAACACAACACTATATCTCTTTAAAAACATTCCTAATAAAAATATTATTATTATTTTAAAAAAAGATATGTTTTATACCATAGATAATTTGAAGCATTCCATAGCAAGATGGATAGAACTTATTAGGTTTGAAAACAACAACTATTTTTGGGTACACACAAATACAAATAAACTGCTAGCTCACCCTTATAGAAAAAACCATATAGGAAATGATGATACAGATAAAAAAGATTTTAATGGTGTATTTTTTGTCCAAAAATTTGTAAAGTTAGCTATAAAAAACATAGATGGAAGTTTCGTAGAATTTTTTTATCAAAAACCAAATAAAAAAAAATTTAGTAAAAAATTAAGTTTTGTAAGGTTATACAAAGAGTGGAATTGGGTTATAGGATGTGGAATTTATCTTGATGAAATTCAAAAAGAGATACTAATAAAAAAACAAATTTTAGAAAAAAAGATAGATAAATATATTCAAATAATTATTTTAATAGCCTTCTTTCTAATAATAGCAATATCTTTTTTATCAATTTTAATCTCTCAACAAATTAATAAAACTTTTAAAGAGTATCAAGATAAAGTTAACAAAAATGAAGCTTCATTGAAAGATTTAAATCAAAATTTACATAAAAAAATTAAACTTGCTTTAAAGGAAGCAAAACAAAAAGATAGAGCTATGCTGCATCAATCAAGACTAGCTAGAATGGGTGAAATGTTAAGCATGATATCTCATCAATGGAGACAACCATTAAGCCAACTAGCAGGTATCATGATGGAACTTGAAACGACTATAGCTTTTAAACAAGCAAATGAAAAATTCTTACTTTCTTGTGCAAGTGATGCAACAAAAATTATACAATTCATGTCTTTAACCATAGAAGATTTTAAAAATTTCTTTAAACCAGAAAAAGACAAAGAAGATTTTTATATATCAAAAGCCTGTAATGAAGCTGTTATTTTAATAAAAGATGCTTTGATAAATCAGAATATAATACTAAATTTTGAAGTCAAAAATGATAAAAAAATAAAAGCTTATAAAAGAGAATATTCTCAAGTAATTTTAAATCTTTTAGTAAATGCCAAAGACGCTTTACTTATAAACAATATAAAAAATGGCAAAATAACTTTAACAATTAATACAAAAGATGATTTATCTGTAGTAGAGATAAGAGATAATGCTGGAGGGATAAAAGAAGATTATTTAGATTTAGTGTTTGAGCCATATTTTTCTACAAAAAAATCACAAGGAACGGGACTTGGTCTTTATATGTCAAAAATGATAATAGAAAAAAATATGCATGGTAAAATTACTGTTAAGAATTCTAATGAAGGTGCAGTATTTAAAATATCTTTATAATAAAGGAGGTAAATATGCAAGAGTTGATAGATGTATTAAAAGAGTTCACGGTACTAATAACAGAAGATGACGATGAAGTGAGAAGAAGGTTAAAAAATACTTTAGGTTTCTATTTTAAACATGTTTACGAGGCACACAATGGAAATCTTGCGTACGAGCTTTTTTTAAGTAAAAAACCTGACTTACTAATTTCCGATATAGAAATGTGTGATGGAGATGGGATTGAGTTAGTTAAAAAAATACGAAAAACCAATCTTCATACTCCAATAATAATTCTTAGTGCTTACTCAAAAGAGGAGTATTTACTAAAACTTATTAATTTAAAAATAGATCAATACATATTGAAACCAACAACTAATAAAGAGTTATTTGAAGCAATATCTACGGCGTTAAACACTCAAAACAGCACCATTTTACCACTAGGCTTACATGTAAAGCTAAATGCTAGCAATAACACTATTTTACATAAAAATGAAGAAATTATTTTAAGGAAAAAGGAAAAAGATTTTTTAGAGCTTCTATATCAAAACAAAAATAATATAACAAGATATGCAATTATACAAGAGTATATTTGGGGTGATAAGGTTATGACACAAGATGCATTAAAAACGTTTATTAAAGAATTAAGAAAAAAACTTCCTGTACAAATTATTGAAAATATTATACAAGAAGGTTATACACTAGTTAAATATTAAGCTTTCTAGACATAATATTCTGAATCTTTTTTATCACAAACAAACATATGCCCAGGACTATGAGTAATTGCAAAAGGAAGTTTAACTTCTTTTAAAACATTTTCAGGGGTTACTCCACAAGGCCAAAAAAGAGGTATTTCATCATCTTTTATTTCAACCTTATCGCCATAATCTGGTTTTTGTAAATCTTTTATACCAATCATCTCAGGAAAACCAACTTGAATTGGAGCTCCATGTGTATCTGGATAATGACTTGTCACGACACAAGCATCTGCAACTTTTTCTTTTTTTATGGGTCGCATAGACACAACCATCTTGCCCTTAAACATGTCATATGGAGTTAATTCTATATTTGTATTAAACATTGTCACGTTTGATTTTTGTTCAATATGCCGTAGACTTATACCACTACTTATCAAAGATGTTTCGAAAGTAAAACTGCACCCTACTAAAAAAAATACCAAATCATCACGATAATACTCTTCTATGTTGGTCACAGTTTTTACAACCTTTCCATTCTCTAAAATATTGTAAGAAGGTAACTCATTTAGTAAATTTGCACCATTTGCTAAAACTTTTGAATAGTGTGAATCTCTTATAATCTCTAAAACTGGTATAGCTTTTGAATTTAATTTTGCAAATTTTTCAAAAGAATCTGCATACTCTTTAGGGATAACTAACATATTCGTTTGGACATGCCCACTACAATACCCTGAGGTGGGGCCAGTAAATTCATCTTTTGATATTTTACTTCTTAACTCTTTTGCTGTCATATTTTACCTTTAAACATATTCTACCAAAAATAGGGTAATTTGTGGGAAAAATACCAAAAGTATAGCCATCAGTAACATAATTAAAACAAAAGGTAGACTACCTTTCATTACTTCAACAATACTTCCTTTATTCCTAATTCCTTGCACAACATATAAGTTCAATCCGACAGGAGGAGTTATAAGTGCCATTTCTATGAGAATAATTAAATATATACCAAACCACACTGCATCAAAACCTAAATCTATCATAACAGGAGCGATTATAGGAATGGTAATGACCATTAAAGATAACGTCTCTATAAAAAGACCCAAAACAATAAATAGTAATGTAACTATAGCTAACATTGTATATTTTGAAATTGCTAAATTTTCAATAAAATCAGCCAAATCATCTGTTAAACCGATTGAAACTAAAACAAAATTTAAAAAGTTTGCAGCAATGATAATGAACATTATCATGCCAGTAGTTCTCATAGTACCTTTGATCGATTTTTTTATGACATTAAGACTCAAAAGTCCATTAAAATAAGTAATAACCAATGAAGCTAAAACTCCAATAGCAGCACTTTCTGTTGGTGTTGCAAAGCCAGTATAGATTGAACCCATAATTAAAACAAAGAGTATAAGAATAGGAACTAAATCTTTCAATGCAATAAATCTTTCTCTCCAACTAACCTTTTCATCTTTATCTGTTTTAGCTTCTTTAAACATAGAATATATCAAAATAAAAAGCATAAAAGCAGCTGCCATAAGAACACCTGGGACAAGTCCTGCAATAAAAAGTTTAGGAATTGAAGTATTTGTTAAAAATCCATATACTATTAAATTTATTGATGGTGGTATTAAAATACCAAGTGTTCCTCCAGCTGCAATTGTTCCTGCAAAAAGACCTGCATTATATCCATGTTTCTCACATTGAGGCATTGCTACGGTGGTAATAGTAGCAGCTGTTGCAACTGATGAGCCTGATATAGAAGAGAAAATTGCCGAAGATGCAATGTTTGCATGAAGTAAACCACCAGGTAACCAAGAGAGCCATTTATGCAGTGCAAAATAAATATTTTTTGCTATTCCTGAGTGAAGCAGTATCTCTCCTAGTAAAACAAAAAAAGGAATAGATAAAAGTAAAAAATCTGTACTAACACTCCAAGTAATCTCTCCAATTGATGAAAAAATGGGATAATCAGAGAAAAAATAACCCACTATGATACCAACACCTGCTATAGTAGAAGCAACAGGTACTGAAAGAAACAGTAATAGTAGTAAAACTACTATACTAATTAATACTAAACTCAAGACTTCCCCCTTGACATATTTGTGCAGTCATTGCTTTCATTATAAATAAAGGCTTTAAGTGCTTTGAAAAAGAGTATTAAAACAACTATGAAAAAAAATCCAAACCCCAGAACCCATAAAGTTTGAGGAATCCACAAGGGTGTACCAAGAGGTGTATTCGCTGTTGAATTTTTTATGATTGAAGTATATGCAACACTAGAAGAGAAGTAAGTCAATAAACCAATAAAAGCCAAAGTAAAAGTTACAGCTAAAAGATCAAATAAATTTTGAAATTTTTGGCTTACTTTTGTATAAACTATATCTATTCTTATATGCATTTTTTCAAAAAGGACATAGGCTAAAGACCAAGAGATACAAATACCTAAAGTATAACCAGATAACTCATCGGCCCCACCAAATGAAATTAAAAAGAACTTTCTTAGAACAACCTCTATGCTTATTAAAAGCACAGAGGCTAAAAGTAAAATTCCACATATATATATAAAATATTCAGAACTTTTCTTTAATTTGTTTATCATAACAGCTCTTTTACTTAGCTGTTATGTTTACTATTTTTCCAACAGTATCATTCCATTCTTGTACAATTTGAGGAGAAACTTTTTTAGCCCATTTAGGGATAACTCTTGTAACTAAAACTTCTTTTGATAAAACTTTATCTGCATTTTGAACTTTCACTAGTTTCATGTTATTTGCTTTTCCATATGAACAATCTTGTCCTGTCAAACACTTTTCACCCTCACTTGTTTCATACTCAGTTTTAATCCATGCAGGAATTGTAATTTTCTTATCAATTGAGTTTAAAAGTCTTGTTTGTTCATCTTTTGTAAAACTATTCCAAGTATCCATATTCATAGCTGTTACAACATAAGCCCAACCACCTATTGGAAGCGGATATAAGTATTCTGATACTTCTCCCCAGCCAGATAAGTATCCTGAAAGTCCACCAGTAACAGCACAATCAATTACTCCACGTTGAAGAGATTGCGGGACTTCACTATATGACATAGTTATACCAGTAGCACCTACGCCATCTAAGAATTCAGCTACTGTCCATCCTGAAGCTCTTACTTTTTTACCTTTTAAATCTTTTAAAGATTTAACTTCTTCTTTACAAAATAAAATTTGTGAAGGGTACGGAACAACTGATAATAATTTAGAGTTAAAATCATTTTTTAAAGCATTGTCAAGAGTATTTTTATATGCTTCAACCACTTTTTTTGCTGTTTTTAAATCATTTGCAATTGCAGGGAAATCCAATCCAGCAATCGTTTGAGAGTCTGAAACGACATATCCACCAACAGTTGAAACAACATCAAAAACACCTTTTGCTAACTCTCGATAAACTGCTGCACCTTTTAATTTAACTTGCCCTAAAGAACTTAATCTAACTTTTGTGTCAGCAAATTCTTTATTAAACTCTTTTTTCCAATATGGTTTTTCATACTCTTTGTACAAAGATAAACTACTCCAAGATCCAACAACTCTTAATTTTGTAGGAGCTGCAAATATACTTGAAGAAACCACCATTAATCCCATAATAACCACGAAACTTTTTCTCATTTTATCTCCTTTTTATTTGTAGATCAAATATCTTAACTACTCAAAGTGTGGTCTAAGTGTGTTTTGAAAAAAACAAAAAAGCTTTTTATAAAAAGTTCAAAAAGTAACATTTTATTGCAAGGCTAGAGAGCCTCGCAATAAATGTATATCATTATCCCACCATTTTAGTAGGTAAATATGTGGCTATTTCTGGGAAAATTGTCACTACCATTACAATTAGAATCATTATGATAAAGAATGGGAACGTAGCTTTTAAAATATAACTAATTTTTTCTCCTGATATACTTTGAATAACAAACAAGGAGAAGCCAACGGGTGGAGTTATTTGAGAAAGCTCTACCATAAAAACTAAAAATATACCAAACCAAAGAGGATCAAACCCTGCCATTACAATAATAGGTAGAACAATAGGCAGTGTCATAACAACTATGGAAATTCCGTCCAGAATCATACCTAGAACAATATACATAAGTCCAATAACCAAAATAAGCATATACGGGGAAAGACCCAACCCACCGATGAACTCACTAATAGCTCTTGCAATTCCTAAAAAACCAACTACTTGAGACAAAAAACCTGCTCCAATGATAATAAAACTAATCATAACTGTTGTTTTTACAGCATTAAAGAGTGACTCTTTGAAGATAGTCCAGTTAAAACTCTTAAAAAAGAGAGCCAATGAAATAGCACCAACAACACCAAGAGCAGCCGCTTCAGTGGGAGTTGCGAAACCACCATAAATGCTTCCCATTACCAAAAAAATTAAAGAGAAAATTGGTGCTAAATCTTTTAATGAATTAAGCCTATCCATATTAGTAAATGTCTCTTGTGTTTGAGGTACTGTTGTCTTGTCAATTGTTGAAACTATCATAATATAAAAAGAGTATGAAGTAGCGAGTAAAAGACCAGGAAAGATTCCAGCTATAAAAAGTTTACCAATGGAAACATCAGAAAGCACTCCATAGATAATCATAATTAAACTAGGAGGAATCAAAAAGCCCAAAGTACCACTCCCTGCAAGCGAGCCAATAGCAAGTTTTTTGCTGTAACCTCTACTTTTAAGCTCACCTAGTGTTATCTTACCAACAGTAGCAGTTGTAGCAGCTGATGAGCCAGAGACTGCCGCAAATAAAGAACAAGCCGCAACGTTTACATGTAATAGACGTCCAGGAACTTTTGCGAGCCAAGGCATAAGCCCATTGAGCAGTCTTGTCGAAATTGAAGAGTGATACAAAATTTCACCCATCAAAATAAACATGGGCAGAGCGGCAAGTGACCAAGAGTTCATAGAGTCGTACATAGACCCAGCTAGAAGATCCCCAGCTTTTTGAAAAAGACTAATTGCAGGAGGAAGATTGTGTTCAAACAAAAACATCCCAGCAATTCCTGTGAGCATCAAAGCCGCTCCAATCCAAACAGAACTAAGTAAGAAAAAAAACATTATGCCAATCAATACAACAGATAAAACTAAAGGATCACTTATCATTAAATATCCTTTTTAGAGTAAAAACCAATGAAGCAAAAACAAACAAAGCAATTCCAATTGTCATAGGAATCTGAGTAAGCCAAAGAGGTGTTTCTGAAACTGCTTCACTAAGCATTTCCATCTCTTTAAAGTCCATCATAAAAAGATAACTGTAATAAAGAGCATAACTCAATATAAAAGTTGCTAAAATTCCAGCAAATATGTCTATAAAACGTTGAGAGTTTAAACTAAGTCTTGAAGTTACTATATTTATTCTGATGTGCCCACCCTCATTAAAAGTGTAAGCCAAACCAAAAAAAACTGCTCCAAGGTAAAAGTATCCACTGTATTCATCAGCAAGCATTGTTGAGTAGTCAAAAAATGAGCGTCCAATAATTTCCGTCATAATTAGCACAACAAGAGCCACAAATAGCATTGAAGAAAGATAAGCTCCCCCCTTGGAGAGCTTATTGTTTAGGTTTTCTAACCAGAGCATTACTTGTACTCAGCAAAAATCTTTTTAATATCTGATTTTGCATCTTTTAGATACTCTTTTAATAACTTTTTACCAATAGCATTTAACTCTGATTTCAGTGCTACACTTGGCTCACTTACTTTCATACCATTATCAGCTAACATCTTAAGAGCAACTGCATCTTCTTTTTTACTCTCTTCCCATTGCATTGCTTCTATCTCTTTAGCCGCTTTTAGCATTGCAGATTGTTGATCTTTATTTAAAGAGTCCCAGTAATCAAGGTTAATTGTAACTGCTTGAAGAGGATACGCATAACCAATTTTAGTGAAATTTTTCAAAACTTCCCAAAGTTTTCCATCTTTTCCACTTGCACTACTTGTAACAACACCATTTACCATGCCTGTTTGAAGAGCTGAGTAAACCTCTCCCCAAGGAAGTGCTACTGCATTACCGCCAGCCATCTTTACAAAATTTGCTGAGTTTTTATCATAAGTTCTTGCTTTTACACCAGCAAAATCTTTAGTTGAATTTACTGCTTTCATAGTATAAATCCCACTTGGTGGCCAAGTTACAGCGTAAAGCATTTTTTGGTTCCACTTTTTTGCAACCTTTGCATAAGCTGGTTTTGAAATCTGATACAGCTTATAAGCATCCTCATAACTAGACGCTACAAAAGGAAGAGCTGAAATACCAAATACTTTACCGCCACCACTTGTAAAAGGTATGAACATATCTGTCATTGGAGCTGTTCCATCTTTAACTGCTTTAAGAGGATTACCCTTAACCAAAGAACTACCTGCATGAACTGTGATTTTTACACTTCCATTAGTGTATTTACTTACTAAACTAGCAAATTTCTCCGCACCTTTTGTATGGAAGTTATTTGCTCCATATTTTGCATTTAAATCCAACTTAACATTTCCTGCAACTAACAATGCCGTTGCACCTACAAGTAAAGCTACTTTTTTTAACATATTTTCTCCTTCATGTTTTAATATCTCCTTTAACTCGAACAAGTCCGAGTTAAATTCCTCTCACTAAAGCACAACCTTTCGGTCGTACAACTGTATATATACTAATAAAGTAAAGTGGGGAAGTGGAGGGGAAATAGTTAGATTGTTACATGTAAAGATATTTTTATCTACTTATGTAACAATTTGTAACCAACTTGAGGTATATTTTCTATCATCTCATAAGGAAACTTTTTTCTCAAATCTCTAACAAAACTCTTTAGAGCATCTAAACTCATAATCTTCTCATTCCAAAGCTCACTCTCTATTTCTTCATAACGAATAAGTCTATTTTGTGAAAGAAGTGCCAAAAACTTTACCTCTCTTAAGCTAAGGGTTATCTCTTTATCCTTTACATGTAAACGCAAATTATCTATATCTAAAAATGAATTTTGAGTTAATTTTACACTTCCTGTATGTATTCCTTGAAGTGCATTTGCTATGCCCTCTTCTAAGTTTTTCGCATTTATAGGTTTTAATATAAAGTGTTGCACATGAAGATTTATAAGCTCCATCAAATACTCTTCGCTATTATGGGCGGTTAGAAGTACAATGGGCGTTGTGCTATCAACTTTACGTATCTGTCGAATCATCTCTAAACCATCCATAACGGGCATCTGTATATCACAAAGAATAATGTTTGGTTTATACTCTTGATAAGCATCTAACCCCTCTTGTCCATCACTTGCTTCATACACATTGCCAAAATAGTATTTCAGAGTATTTACAATGGGCTTTCTAACCCCTTTCTCATCTTCAACGCAAAGAATGCTCAAATTTTTATACAAAACATTGCTCCTTTTTCACTATTTTTAACAAAAAGCTTTCCGCCCATTTTTTCTTCTATAATCATCTTAGACATGTAGAGTCCAAGCCCTGTGCCTGCCGTCTTTTTTGTACTAAAATATGGTTCAAAAACTTTCTCAATTATGCTATCATCTACACCACCACCATTGTCACTAACGCTTACAAAGGTTTTTTCTTTGTCTATATCAATTTTTATTAGAATTGTAGGATTTTTTATATCTCTTTGTATTAAAACATCTTTTGCATTCAAAATTAGATTTAAAATAACTTGTGCAAATTCAGAAGCGTATCCAATCACCTGTATATCTTCTTTAGCATAAAGCTTCAAAATAATATTTCTGCTTTTTACACTAGCATCTGCCAAACTCATCGCCTCTTCACAAGCTTTTTTTAGGCTAAATGACTCTTTTGTTTTAGCAGGTTTAAAAAAGTCTCTAAAATCATCTATTGTTTTAGACATATATGAAATAATTTTATCTCCATTTTTTGCCTCTTTTTGAACAAAAGCTTTATCTGCTTTATCGAACTTTGCAGCTGTTTCCATTTCCATAAAAATACCTGATATTTCACAAAGAGGTTGCCTCCATTGATGAGCTATCATGCTTATCATCTCACCCATTTGAGCCAAACGTGATTGATGCAGAAGTGCTTGGTCTTTTTGCTTTGCAACTTTTAGTGCCTCTTTTACTCTTGTTGAGAGCATCTTATTGAACTCTTTTAGAGCTTGTTCTTTTTTAGAAACTTTTTGACTATAACTCGTAAAAACATCAACTATATTTTGAGAAATTATAAAACTTACAACTCCAAGAAGTATCATCAATGACAGAGCTGTTAACAAGATTATTCGCACATATTTATCTATTTTTTTCTCTAACGTTAGCTTCTTCTTTTGAAGTGAAGATTCAATATCATCAGCATAAAGACCAGTTCCTACTACCCACTCCCACTCTTGGTCAAGATACAAAAAGCCTATCTTTTTTCGTGGAGCTCCAAACTCCGGTTTTGCCCAAAAATACTCAACAAAACCACCATCTTTATTAGTGGTTGCAACTTCTATAAACTGTTGAAATATTTTTGCTCCTGTTGAATCAGTATTGTTAGTATCATCCACTCCAATGCTCTGTTTTCTAAAAGGGTGTGCTATCAAATGGTAAGAAGTGTCATGAACCCAAACATAACCATTTTGTTCATAACGTATTTGCTCTATCCATTTTATTATCTGAATTTTTAGATTTTGAATAGACTCTTTTTCATACTTTTCAACAATATCTTCAGTTATGTTAACACCGTTTTTTAAAAGTTGGCGAAACTTAGTATGAATACTTTTTTTTTCTACTTCTCTATGAAAGTTTATATACTCAATTATGCGTCTATTTTCATTTCTTAAAATATTTTTTTGTCTTAAGAAATACTCTTTTTCAATCTCTAAACTCTCTTCTTGGAAGTTACTATATTGAGTATTGACAAAAAAATATATAATAAAAAGTGCAAATAGCAGCACAAATATAATTGGTGTTGCTATTATCAGTCGTGGTAAATTTTTTTCTGTAAACAAAAATCTACTAACTAACTTTTATCTTTTGTTACAACCCACAAAGCAGGCATAATTCCTCTTTTCAAGAAAACTTCCACTGGTAGTAAAAATATAGATAATATAATCAAAACTAATCTACTCATTATAAATCCTTGCAAATAATTTAAATATATAGCTTATTTATTAACACTCTACTATTCTACCTCAGCTTTTAATGTTTTAAAATACGCAACTAAATCCTCTATACTCTTCTCATCCATCCAATCATATGAAGGCATCGTAGAGATAAGGTTACCATCTTCATCTAGATTATACCAAGGAAAGTCTGGTTGAATGTTAGGTTTATAGTTTGGAACTATTACGGCATTTGGATCTATTATTGATTCCATAAGATATTGCGCTGTAGAATATCCTCCCACATTTGAGAGGTTAGGTGCCATGTATGCTGGTGCTGTAACACTTTTCGAAAAGTTGTGGCAAGCTGCACAGTTTTCTATCGCTAATTTCTCTCCATTATAAATATCACCATCGGCTTGGCTTTTCAAAGCAGAAAGCAACTCATACCCACCCCTGTCTCCAAGAAGCTTCACACCAACCCAAGAGCTAAGGTACTCAATTCTATCACCGTTATTCAAATTTCCATCCCACATAACAAATGACACTGGAAATGCTCCATTGCTAAGATCTAAATACTCTGCCTTTAACGGCCTTGAAAGCGTGCCTTTCCAAACACCATCTTTATAGATCATATCCATTACACCTGAAGCATTGTCGTCTTTACTCTTGGTTACTGAACGGAATCCCTCCGTAATGAAAACACGACCATAATCAACCTTCCCATGACCTTTAATTGGCTCATGAACTGAATCATAATACTCTTCTAAGTCTTGAAATCCATTATGTCTATGGTCTTCCGCAGCAGCCTTTCTCAAATGTATGACAACCGGTCTGTCTTTGCTACCCATACTAATGTATGGAAGTTTTGAAACATCGCTATAAACTGTAGGAAACTGCAAAGCAAAACCATCTACGCTAGCTTTAGAACAACAGTCCTCTTTAATATTTTTTGTAGTATCTTTCCATTCAATAAGAAAAGAGATATTATTTCCATCATACAAGGCTTTAACTCGAGCTTTTTTTGCTTTTTCACCCAGTATGCTTACTTCACTATCAATCACTTTATTAATAGTTTGTGGATACAGTATCACATCTATATACTTTGTTGAGAACCAGGCTTTGGACTCTGGTCCTATATTACCGACATTTCCCGGTACTTTAATAGCATAAATCTGGTCTTGTGCACTAACTCCAGTTAATACCAACCCAGATAATAAAAACATTTTTATAATTATTCTCATTTGAAATAAATTCCATTCATTTATAATAGACTCCGTTTAGTATTTAGTGATATACTGTCCCTTACTTACTCGCCCATCACTAATAACTTTGGCGAATATTCCTCTTTTATCTTTGAGAAGTTTTGGAAGTTTACTGTTTATTTTTGATAAACTATACACAAAGATGACTTTTGACTTATCTCGATGATAACATCTCCTATTTGAAGCTTCGTCCCAGCCACAAAAGAGTATGGATCAAAATTAACCAATACGTTTTCACCTAAGTCCCCATTAACAATATCTATACCATTTTGTTTTGCCATCTCATAACTTTTTAATGACACTAACAAAATAGACCTTTGAATATCTTTTCCTTTAAATTTATCTTCACATACACCATCAAGCTCAAGAGTTAATACCTCTTTTTGCTCTCTTTTTTTTACCCCTGTTTTAGATACAAAAAGGTTTACAACAACGCCCAACACTGTTTTACTCATTGTGATAATACTCCTGTAATCCTTCAAACCAAAAATCACTCACTTGTTTTATAGTTAACTCTTTTCTTTTTTTAAAATGCTCATCCATATCAAAACTCTCATTTTTACCATAGTTATCCTTATATTCTTGAATAACCTTGGCATAATCTTTCTCTTTCATAGCAGTAATTTCAAATTTTATATGATCATAGGTTTTGTTTTCTATACTAAACTGCTCTCCATCAAGAAAATATACATTTATCCCTCCATACCGATCATCTTTTTCTAAAGTCAGATTCATCTCAATATTTGCTCTCAAACTAGCAAAAAGATTTAAAAATTGATCTATTGGAATATCAAGACTATTTACGACAACAGGTTTTTTATTATCATATCCCCATCCTCCAGATATATCAAGCTTTACGTTAAATACTTCCAAAATAAGCTCTGCCATATTTTCAACAGGTTCAATCTTTTTAATCAAAACTCATCCCATTCTAGTTTAATTATACCAGACTCTAAATCCATGATTTTATAACTACATATATAAAATTTTTACTAAGCACAGCTTTACAATAAAGACATCCAAACATATGATAAAAGAACATCATATGTTTACTTTGCTTTTTAGCCGCTTAAAAAAGTTTATTAACATCAATATCAACACCATAAGTGAAACTAATCAACACAAAGAATAAAAAAGGTTTTAAAATGTTTTTGAAAAAATACAACAATCTATTAAAGTAGGACTGTTGCTTGATACAAAAAATTATTTGCACTCAAATATCTTTATCTACTCTATAGTAGAATCTATAGTAGATTCAAGTAAGTTTTGTGCATCAACCAAAGGATTAAATGATTCATCGTCATAGATATTTGTAGACATTATCCAGTTGTACACTGAGGGGTAACCCATGCGAGTAAATTTGTCACCTTTTTTCTTGTACATGTAGAGTGTGCACGGTGCAAAAGCTCCAACTTCTGGATGAGTTTTATGTACTGGATAGATAACGTCAAGTTTACATATAGAGTATCCATCATAAAACTCATAAATATCGACACCATTTACTTTTAAGTCTTCATTAATTGAGGTATATCCTGCTACAACAAAACCAGCAGACTCAATTTCTCCCTCCATCACTTCTTGATAACTCTCTTTTGCCTCTTCAATATCACCTGTCTCGTTATCCATTACAAATGCAAATTTTGTTGCAATCTCTCCATCAGGTCTGATGAATTGATAATTTAGTTTTTCAGCCTTACCATTTGGAAAGGCTTGCTTTAAAGCCTTAGTCATATTCTCGTAAAATTCTATAAGATCAGGATTACTTTCAGGAACTCCAGAAACTCTTGACATTCCAGTGAGCGAAAGTGATGAGATGCTAATTGTTTCCCCGTTTTTTGAGTACACCGATGTACTAAGAGGTGCTATAAGTCCAAATTCAGGATAATCTTTTAAAATTTTTGCAGTAATTTTTGGATTATATACAAACATCAATCTGTACATCTTAAAATCTTTTCCACCACCAAATCTTTTCTCAAATGATATATTCATATTGTTGTTGCCAGTTATGTTAAAACCATTAGCCTCAAAAGCCTGTTCTATACTTTTAACTGTTATCTTTCCATCACTATTATCTGAACTAAAAATTCTGAGATCTTCCCTTGTTTTTTGCTCTTTTTGAACCGTAGGAATAGATATGTCTTTTTGGCAAGCCGTAAAGAACAGTGCTAAAACTAAAGTTGATAGTAATATGGTTAAATTTTTCATAATTACTCCTTAATTATTTTTTTCTTGACGCTAGTTCTACGGATTTTTCATAAGTATTACCTTTCCTATCCGTAGCAGTTATCGTAAGAACATCACCTTTTTGAGACTCTTTTCTTTTTACACCATTATCTAATTCTCTTCCTGAGAGTTTTCTTCCTATCTTGAATGAATCAGATTTAAACAAAAATAAAAAAATAGGATTTTTAGCAAGAAACTGACTAGTTGATACATCTAATACAACTTCTTTTCCAATTTTTCCTGTTATATGCGTTATAAAGTTAGCGTCTTCTCTATTGCCTGTCTTTATCTTTGCCTGATTATATGTGGTCATTGGATGAGAAAATGCCATTCTAACAGTAGCTACGCCATCTTTTATTTTGACTTTTATTGCTGATATTTTATTTGCCATTATCTATCCTTCACATCCGCCAGCTGCAACTTTAGTTGTAGCTTTAGCCATGTAGATTTTTCCATCTGTTCCTTCTACTAGAACCATTACAGTTCCATCTTTACCCATTTTAATTTTTACTCCATATTTCTTGACGTCATAAGGACCTACATCAAAAACAGCAACCGCACTCTCGGGATTTGCATCTTGAAACAGAGCTATTGTTTTTGCATCAATAGATGTTTCAAATGTTACTGGTACTTTAGCACCACTAGAGTTGATTTTGGGAACTTTAATCTTAATTTTATCTGTTTCTATAAGTTCTCTCACTCCATATAGAGCTTTTGAAGCATCGTCTATTGTGTGTGCTTTCCACACATCAGGTTTTAACTTTCTGTAATCTTTTGCACTAAGGTCCATCGGAACTACTGAAAGAGCAACTAAACTCCCTGCAAAACTTAAAAAATTTCTCCTATTCATCTTTATCCCTTTTTATTATTTCAGCATATATTCAACGACTTGTTTAAACTCGTCATTACTAAGTGATGATCCACCAAGAGCTGGCATACCCATATTTGTACCCTCTAGTCCATTTTTAATGACTTCCGCAAGACCTTTTTTCATAAACTTAGTCCATCCTGCTTTATCTCCTGCTGCAGGAGCAACACCTGATTCATGGCACATAGCACAATTATTATCGTAAGCACCTTTTACATCGAAGCTCACTTTATGCTCAGGGTCTTCACTTTTTGGTGGTAAGTCTCTTACTACAGACATAGGTGGTTCAAAGTCAGTAATTCCACCATCAACCCTTGCAACATTATCAGTTTGTTGGCAGTTTTTCATGCAAGGCTCTTCTTCTTTTGTAAGTCTAATTCCAGCAAAGTTTTGAGGATATGCAAAAAACTCTCTTACATTTTCAATACCATCTGGTCCATCAATATCTGGGACAAAACCATTTCTATTTGGCATATTAATTTTCAAAAACTTATCACGATCAAGCTTAAATGTCTCATTGACAATTTCGCCATTTACTTTCATTCCATTAATATAAAGCATATATGCAACCAAAGAATAAGTTTCATCATTATTTAGAGTTTTTGATTTTGTATGTGGCATAGCATCTCTAATATACCAAAACATCGTACTTGCCACTGGCCAATATGAGCCAAACACACGTGAAGGTCCTTCCTCACTAGGATTTAGCCATCTATTGTTTTTTAATGTTCTTTGCATATCTTTAGCTCTACCTGCAGAAAGTGCAGGGTATCCGCCACCACCTGATCCAAAATCACCATGACAGGACAAACATTGTGCCTCATAAAGTGTTTCACCCTCATCTACATAGCCATATCCAGAAGGAAGACCAGTGCCATCTGCCATTATATCTTTGTTCCAAGCTTTCAATTCATTATTTGTAGGAATTCTACCATTGTTATAATTCTTTTTAAGCCCATCTTCATTTTTTGCCACATCTGAATCTTTATACACCTGCGGATTTACATAATATGGTCCAGTTTTTCCATCTTTTATAGGATAATACAAACCACCACTAATATCTTTTTTTGCATTCCAAAGTCCATTATAGTCTATAGGATCACTCCCGCTTGCGTGTGCAGAAGACAATAATGCTATCATTGTTACAACACAAGCTGTTAATATTTTATATTGTTCTAATTTGGACATGGTTCACCTCCCCATTTTCAGCAACTTCCCAAGACTCAATAGCATTTCTATGATATACAGATTCTACACCCATACCTTTGTTTTTATCTTTGCCATAGTCTTTTTTAGCTACGCCATATCCAAATGTCTCTTGGTCAACTGTAGGTTGAATAAACCCAGCATCATCTATTGCTCTTGAAGTAAGTATTATCTGTTTTCCATTCTTATTTTTAAAGCCTTTTGGAATTTTGTACATGTAAGACCATCTAGTCCAACATTTTGGTAGTACCAAACCTTTAATATTCGCCTGCACATAGTTATTTCCACCATCAAATGAAAGATCAACTCTTTTAATTGTCCCCATTCCTGACCAGGCAAGACCTTCTATCTCGACCTCGTCACCCTCTTTTAAATCAGTCCATGGTTTTTCTGGACTTGGAATAACAACAGTAGAATTCACTTCATTCGCATAAAAGTGTTGTACTGCTTTTCCAGTTGGTTTAAGAGCTGTATATTTAGATGTTTCCTCTTTTGCATACCATGGCTCATCGGCAAAATCTAATCTTTTAAGCCACTTAACGCAAAGGTTTCCTTCCCAGCCTGGAAGCAGTAGCCTTACTGGATAACCTTGTTCAGCTCGAAGTGCTTCACCGTTTTGTCCCCAAACTAACATAGCATCATCAAGAACTTTTTCTACAGGAACTGATCTTCCCATCTCTGAGTTATCACTACCTTCAGCAAGCATCCATTTGGCATTTGATTTTAAACCAAGGTCTTTTAAAATTGTTTTTATATAAACACCAGTCCACTCTGCACAGGACATGAATCCTTTTGCAAACTGAAGCGAGTTGTATTGAGGTTTTCTCCACTCTTGCCCACCATTTGCAGGACACTCAATAAAGTGAGTTCTTGTAACTCTTGGATACCTTTTAAGTTGATCAAGCGTTAAAACTATAGGTTTTTCTACCAAACCATTTATCATTAAACGCCATTTATTTGGATCAACATGAGCGGTCCCTCCGTGACTTCGTGAGAAGAATAGCCCATTAGGAGTTATTATCCCCTCACTTTCATGAATAGGTGCTACCGCAATAGACGCTCTATAGTTACCAAAAGCGAGAAGTTTTGTATTCCTTCTTGTATTATTGTGCTCATAACTTGAAGGCATACCATATCTATTTTTAGTAACAGGGTCTCCCCACGATTGCCCCCACTCAGGATGATGCATAATAGCATCATCATCCTCTTGTGCCCTCAGGATAGTTGGAGCCATGACACTCGCAGCAGCTATAGCACTAAAAGCTCCAGTTTTTTTAAAAAAACCTCTTCTATCAAGCCTTATAGTGTCATCTTTGGCTATCGTTTTAGAGTTTCTTTTGAGAATTTTTTTAAGTTTTTCCACTATACTCTCCTTATTATTTGGCTATTTAACTTTATTCCTTAATTACTTAATTTTTTGTAAAATAAGTTTATTTTATATCAAAAATTATATTTATGTTACAATTTTACTAAATTAAATATTTAATAAGTTATCATAATTAAAATAAATAATAAAGTAGTTGGTATAATATTAGAAAAACTTATTATTAAAGGGAGATTTATATGGATAAACAACAAGTTTTCAAAATACTAGAGACTATCACATATCCAGATTTTAAAAAAAATATAGTAGAACTAAAACTCATAGACTCTTTACATGTAAAGCCAAAATCCTTACATGTAAAGATAAATACAGACAATGAAAATGCATTTAATTTCATAGCTCGTGCAATTCCAAAACTATTCAAAAATGATTTTAGAGATATAGAGGTTGAAAAAAAGTTAAAAGAGATAAGAAATTCTTTTGAGTACAACTCAACCAAAAAAACCAATAACAAAGCACCGTATGCAAAAAAAGTCATTGTCATTAGTAGTGGTAAAGGTGGTGTTGGTAAAAGTACCGTTAGCACCAATTTTGCATTATCTTTAGCACAAGAAGGATACAAGGTAGGTTTGCTAGATGCTAACGTATATGGACCAAGTATACCACGCATTTTTGGCATAGAAAATGAAAAGTTACAGTGGAACGATAAAAACAAAATAATCCCACATGAAAACTTTGACGTAAAAGTTATGAGTACAGGGTTCACTACTCCTACAAATGATAATCCATTAGTATGGAGTAGCTCAGTTGCCATCTCTACACTCATGCGATTCCTTGAAAACGTTGAGTGGGGAGAACTTGACTTCCTAGTCATAGATATGCCTTCTAAAGCTACTGATATACAACTAAACATGACTAAAGAGTTACCTCTCTTTGGAGCTATCTTAGTAACAACCCCACAAATCCTAGCTTGTGATGATGTAAATCGCTCTGTAATGATGTTTAAAGATTTACATGTAAAGATATTAGGTATAGTTGAAAATATGAGTTACTTTATAGCTCCTGATACAGGGAAAAGATATGATATATTTGGTAAAGATGGTGCTAAAAATATATGTGAAAAATACAATCTAACTCTATTAAGTCAAATCCCGCTAGACATGAGTATAAGAGAGATGTCGGATGATGGGGAAGTATCTGTTGCTTTAATTGATGAGACTATAAAAAAGAGTTATAAAAAAATTGTGAAAAAAGTATTAGAAGAGGTTTAAAATCTCTTCTAATTTTAATTATAGATTAGTATCTATATCTTAAGTAAGCACGGATATTTTGTGCAGATTCTACAGTTGAAATTGGAGTTCCTGGAGGCATTAAAGCTTCTACCATTCCAGAAGGATTACCTGTCATACCAAAGAACATATCACTACCAGCATAATCATAATCCATATATGTGTACCTAATTTGAGCAGTTAAATTTTTACCTACTAATGGCAAGTTATAATAAACTTCATAAGCATCACCACGAGTTGCTAACTTAGACCCGGCCATAGTATCTTCTCCATAAGTAAAACTTCTCCAATACTCACTACCGTGATTATACTCTAAACCAATTCTATCTGACTCCATAAAAGCTGGCATATTTAAGCCAACATAATAAGAATAACCTGTTTTACTATCCTTGGTGCCTAGCATACCAGTCATTGTACCAGAAGGCATTCCGATAACAACATCTACATTATTAGGACTTGTTTTACTTGCTGCAAAAGAAGCAAAGAAAACTGTATCATCTAGAAAATCATTAATCTCATCACCAATACCGTTAACTTGTACAGATAGAGAATATCCACTTAAATCTCCTACATCAGCAAATCCTGCGGGTGTAAAATTACCTACACCATCATGAGTCATTTTCATACCCAACATATTATAACCTTGAAAATAGTTAGCCATTATTTTATATTGTCCATCATCATAAAGTTGTGCTAGTAAACCGATTAAATCCATATTAGGATTTTGATCATCCTTAGCATATGATGATCCAAAAGTATTAGAATAACTTCCAACAGTATCAGAAAAACCTCTACCAATACAAAGTTTAAAATATAATCCAGAAACATCAATTAATTTTTCAAAATCAAATTTAAAACTTGCTCCATCAAACTCCATATTAATGTTATGACCAACTGGAGATGCAGGACGGTCATTGTCTTCTCTTAAATTTACCATAAAACCATTAACTGATGGTCGACGTCCAAAACTAACAGTATATGGCAACTCTCCCATATCTCCAAAGTATAAGAAATATGCTTCTCTTAATTTAATTGATGAATCGCTTGGTTTTTGAGTACCATACCAATCATAGCCTTGAAACATACTATTTGAACTAAGATTATTTTGACCATATGTAGTATATGCACCAATAGCACCTCTAAAAATCAAATTATCAACAGGTTGCGCTGCCATATTTAAAATTAACTTATTTGTCCAAACACTATTAGTGCTTTTATTTGAAGTAATTGCTCCACCACTATATGTACCTGTTGTTGAATTCAATATTAAGCCCATACCGGCAGTAGTTTTATGCTCTACATAATCATAAGCACTTCTAAAATCTACTGAAAATTTTATATTATCTCCAGCACTATGTGCTTTTACTTCTTGGATTTGCTTTTTAAGCGCAGCATAATTTACTTTTGATTGAGCTTCTTTGAGCTCTGCCATTTGTGCTTTTAAAGCTTCGATTTCAGCTCTAAGAGAATCATCTGCTGCGATTGCAGCTGTTGCCAATGTTGCACCAATCAACATCGGAGCGAGAAATTTCTTCATATTCTTTCCTTGAAATTTTTAAAGTGTTTTTTAGAGTCGCACTCCCACACTACTTAGTTGGTCAATCCTTAGATTAACAAGACAGAACGTTACCATTATCATTAGTATATTCTATACAGAAATCTGCAATATACTTACTGTATTTTAATTTGAACTTATCACTTGAAGGAAACTTTTCCATTTTTGGATATTGTTTAGTATATTCTGCAATAAACTCTTCAACACTGTTTGCAAAAAGAGCTTTCCATTCATCTTGTGTGCGCTGAGTTGCAAATTTTGCACCATTAATACCTATTTTCTTTTTAAAGAATTTTAGATAGTATTTTTGTCCCTTAACTGCGTCAGCAAACGCAGAACTACTTACTATACATACCAGTAAAAAACTAGCTATTAAGACACTTAATATCTTTTTCATTGATACTCCTTACATTCAGTTAGTAAATAGTATCTAAACAAAACTAAAATATAATTTAAATTTATAAAAATTGTAAAAAAAAATTTACTTTTATGGTATTTTTAAGAAATTAGGTAAAATTTATATTTTATTACATTTAGTATAAGTAAAATAGTTTAGTTTTTAGTAACAATAGTTATATATGATGAAAATAGATAAGGAAAAGAATAACGCGGAACCGGCAGCGACCTACGTTTCCACCCCAGTAAGGGAAAGTATCATCGGCGATGAAGAGCTTAGCTTCTTGGTTCGAAATGGGTCAAGGCGTTTCCTCTTCTCTATAGCCACCGGAAAGCGTTAAGTAAAAGCACATATATTGAATATGTTTTTACCTCACGCTTCAAAGCGTTAAAGAATTATAAGTTAATTGTCAAGTAAAGTTACTAACATTCACTTGTAAATGATATACATTTAACAAGGAAGTGATGTTTATTAGAAATCTAAAATAAATTAGATAAACCAAACGACCTATTAGTACTGGTCAGCTAAATCCCTTTCAGGAATTACACACCCAGCCTATCAAACATGTAGTCTTCATGAGGTCTTCAGGGAAGATTCATCTTGGAGTTGGCTTCCCGCTTAGATGCTTTCAGCGGTTATCTCATCCGAATATAGCTACTGGGCGATGCTCTTGGCAGAACAACCCATACACCAGTGATTCGTTCAACCCGGTCCTCTCGTACTAGGGTCAACTCTCCTCAATCTTCCTACGCCCACGGCAGATAGGGACCGAACTGTCTCACGACGTTCTGAACCCAGCTCGCGTACCGCTTTAAATGGCGAACAGCCATACCCTTGGGACCTGCTCCAGCCCCAGGATGCGATGAGCCGACATCGAGGTGCCAAACCTCCCCGTCGATGTGAGCTCTTGGGGGAGATCAGCCTGTTATCCCCGGCGTACCTTTTATCCTTTGAGCGATGGCCCTTCCACACAGAACCACCGGATCACTATGACCGACTTTCGTCTCTGCTCGACATGTATGTCTCACAGTCAAGCTGGCTTGTACCATTATACTCTACGGACGATTTCCAACCGTCCTGAGCCAACCTTTGTAAGCCTCCGTTACTCTTTAGGAGGCGACCGCCCCAGTCAAACTACCCACCAGACATTGTCCTCGCACGGGATAACCGTACGGAGTTAGCTATCAGAATACAGAAGAGTGGTATCTCAACAACGGCTCAATATAATCTAGCGACTATATATCAAAGCCTCCCACCTATCCTGCACATCTATATCCCGACAGCAGTGTCAAGCTGTAGTAAAGGTGCACGGGGTCTTTCCGTCTTGCCGCGGGTAGGAGGAATTTTCACCTCCACTACAATTTCACTGGATTCCTGGTCGAGACAGCTCCCATCTCGTTACGCCATTCATGCAGGTCGGTATTTAACCGACAAGGAATTTCGCTACCTTAGGACCGTTATAGTTACGGCCGCCGTTTACTGGGGCTTCGATCAACTGCTTCGCCGAAGCTAACAGCATCAATTAACCTTCCAGCACCGGGCAGGCGTCACACCCTATACATCCACTTACGTGTTAGCAGAGTGCTGTGTTTTTGGTAAACAGTCGGGAGGGACTCTTTGTTGCAACCTTTTCAGCTTTTGGACGTAAAGTCCTATACCGAAGGAGGCACACCTTATACCGAAGATACGGTGCTATTTTGCAGAGTTCCTTAACCAGGATTCTTCCACGCGCCTTAGAATACTCATCTCACCCACCTGTGTTGGTTTACGGTACGGGTAATTATAGATATGCTTAGAAACTTTTCTTGGCTCGACGGCATCAACGATTCTCCTTCCACTCCGAAGAGCATCGGGAGCCTGTCGGGTCTCGAATTAAAGAAGTGGGGATTTGCCTCCACCTCAATCTACGCCCTTCGACTAACTATTCCATCAGTTAGCTCGTTTAGCCCTAAGCGTCCTTCCATCACGCTCTATAATTAGTATAGGAATATTAACCTATTTTCCATCGTCTACCCCTTTCGGACTCGACTTAGGTCCCGACTAACCCTACGATGACGAGCATCGCGTAGGAAACCTTGGGTTTTCGGCGAAGGGGATTCTCACCCCTTTTATCGCTACTCATGCCTGCATGCTCACTTCTAGCCGCTCCAGTACTCCTTACCGGTATACCTTCAGCGCTGACTAGAACGCTCTCCTACCACTCAAAATAAATTTTGAATCTACAGCTTCGGTGGATAACTTTAGCCCCGTTATATTTTCCGCGCAAAATCACTAGACCAGTGAGCTGTTACGCTTTCTTTAAAGGATGGCTGCTTCTAAGCCAACCTCCTGGTTGTTTAAGTAACTTCACATCGTTTTCCACTGAGTTATCACTTTGGGACCTTAGCTGGTAGTCTGGGTTGTTTCCCTCTCGACGACGCATTTTATCACCCGCCGTCTGACTGCCATGATTACACATAGGGTATTCGGAGTTTGACAGGGTTTGGTATCTTGGTATAGACCCTAGCCCAATCAGTGCTCTACCCCCCTATGCTACAACATGACGCTATACCTAAATATATTTCGGAGAGAACCAGCTATCACGAAGTTTGATTGGCCTTTCACCCCTATCCACAAGTCATCCGAGCACTTTTCAACGCACACCGGTTCGGTCCTCCACTAGCTCTTACACCAGCTTCAACCTGCTCATGGATAGATCACTTCGTTTCGGGTCTGCAGCCAGTGACTAATTCGCCCTATTCAGACTCGCTTTCGCTACGGCTCCGGGTATCCTTAACCTTGCCACTGACCACAACTCGCAGGCTCATTATGCAAAAGGCAGTCCATCACCCTGTTATAAATAACATAGGGCTCTGAATGATTGTAAGTAAATGGTTTCAGGTTCTATTTCACTCCCCTCACTGGGGTCCTTTTCACCTTTCCCTCACGGTACTTGTTCACTATCGGTCTGTAAGTAGTATTTAGGATTGGAGGGTGGTCCCCCCAGGTTCAGACAGAATATCACGTGTTCCGCCCTACTCAGGATACTGCTATGTCAACTTTAGATTTCGTCTACGAGGCTATCACTCTTTTTAGCTAATCTTTCCAGATTACTCGACTATCTTCCGTTGTCCAATATTGCAGTCCTACAACCCCGAATGCAAGCATTCGGTTTGTCCTAATCCACGTTCGCTCGCCGCTACTAGCAGAATCTCGTTTGATTTCTCTTCCTCAAGCTACTGAGATGTTTCACTTCGCTTGGTTAGCCCCCCGTAGGGTAACACACATCACTGTGTGCTGGGTTGTCCCATTCGGAAATCTCTGGATCAAAGCCTCTTGACGGCTCCCCAAAGCTTATCGCAGTCTAGTACGTCCTTCATCGCCTCTTACAGCCTAGGCATCCACCATTTACTCTTAATAGTTTACCTTGGTGTTAACACTATAAATAGCATTAACCATATTTTTGTATTCTAATTTGCATCACTTCCTTGTTAAACATATATTCCTATTGCTAGGTTTACATATCAACAAAGTTGTAAAATTGTTTTCACTTTTTTTTGACAATTAACAATTATAATTTAAAGATCATAGACTTAAAAAGTCTAATTTAAACTCTACATGTAAAGCTTAAATCAGACTTTGCTTATATAAAATGGTGGGCCTGACAGGACTTGAACCTGTGACCTCACCCTTATCAGGGGTGCGCTCTAACCACCTGAGCCACAGGCCCATTTTATATTTATATATTATGTTAATCAAACTCTCAAAACTAAATAAGCAACTTACAAGTCAAGAAATAACTGCTAGGTAAGCGTTGTGAGACGCTTACCCCATTTACTCTAGAAAGGAGGTGATCCAACCGCAGGTTCTCCTACGGTTACCTTGTTACGACTTCACCCCAGTCGCTAATTCCGCTGTGGACGGTAACTAATTTAGTATTCCGGCTTCGAGCGAAATCAACTCCCATGGTGTGACGGGCGGTGAGTACAAGACCCGGGAACGTATTCACCGTAGCATTGCTGATCTACGATTACTAGCGATTCCAGCTTCATGAAGTCGAGTTGCAGACTTCAATCCGAACTGAGATTGGGTTTTAAGATTTGCTCCACCTCGCGGTATCGCTGCTCTTTGTCCCAACCATTGTAGCACGTGTGTAGCCCTAGACATAAGGGCCATGATGACTTGACGTCGTCCTCACCTTCCTCCTCCTTACGAAGGCAGTCTGATTAGAGTGCTCAGCCGAACTGTTAGCAACTAATCACGAGGGTTGCGCTCGTTGCGGGACTTAACCCAACATCTCACGACACGAGCTGACGACAGCCGTGCAGCACCTGTCACTTAGTTCTAGTAAACTAGCACTCCCGCATCTCTGCAGGATTCTAAGGATTTCAAGTCTAGGTAAGGTTCTTCGCGTATCTTCGAATTAAACCACATGCTCCACCGCTTGTGCGGGTCCCCGTCTATTCCTTTGAGTTTTAATCTTGCGACCGTACTCCCCAGGCGGCACACTTAATGTGTTAACTGTATTACTGCAACGACGAGCGTCGCAACAACTAGTGTGCATCGTTTAGGGCGTGGACTACCAGGGTATCTAATCCTGTTTGCTCCCCACGCTTTCATGCCTCAGCGTCAATAATGTCCCAGCAGATCGCCTTCGCAATCGGTATTCCTAGTGATCTCTACGGATTTTACCCCTACACCACTAATTCCATCTGCCTCTTCCATATTCTAGATAACCAGTTTCGAAAGCAGTTCCACGGTTAAGCCGTGGGATTTCACTTTTGACTTGATCATCCGCCTACGCATCCTTTACGCCCAGTGATTCCGAGTAACGCTTGCACCCTCCGTATTACCGCGGCTGCTGGCACGGAGTTAGCCGGTGCTTATTCATATCCTACCGTCATTATCTTGGGATATAAAAGGAGTTTACACACCGAAATGCGTCATCCTCCACGCGGCGTTGCTGCATCAGAGTTTCCTCCATTGTGCAATATTCCCCACTGCTGCCTCCCGTAGGAGTCTGGACCGTGTCTCAGTTCCAGTGTGGCTGATCATCCTCTCAGACCAGCTAGGCGTCATAGGCTTGGTAGGCTTTTACCCCACCAACTACCTGATACCGTAAAGCCCCATCCCTTAGCGCCGGAGCGTTTCCCAACTTACCTTATGGTAAGAAGGAGTATGAGGTATTAGCAGTCGTTTCCAACTGTTGTCCCTCTCTAAGGGGCAGGTTAGCTATATATTACTCACCCGTTCGCCACTAATCCACCCTGCAAGCAGGGTTTCATCGTTCGACTTGCATGTGTTAAGCACGCCGCCAGCGTTCACTCTGAGCCAGGATCAAACTCTCCATAAAATTCGATTTCCTGGTAACTGACCAAAGGCCAACTAACTCTCCATCTAACACTATGAAGTGCTGATTATTAATAACTATTTTAGAGATAGTTAATCTCATTTTTAGTTATCTCTGACTTGTAAAGTCGCTTATTTAGATTTCAAAGTTTGTTTAACATTTATATTTTTAATGAACACGAACCCCCTATTACTAGGAGCCTCTTACACTCGTTCTCTCAAACGAGGACGAAATTATATACAAGATTTGCTTAATTTACGCTTAGCTATGAGAAGATTTATTATAAAATTAAAAATTCTTTTTTTCCTTACTATACAATAGGGAATTTTTGTATATTCTCAGACGTTAAAACTTTAAAATATATCAAACAAAAAATATATTTATATTTAAGAGTTTTTTAAAAATATATATTATAATTCTTGATCATGAAAAAGTTGTTAAGAGTTGTAAAACTGTCTTTGAAGAAGAGAGTAAAAAATGGTTCACGAAAAACACTAACTATTCTTCACTATCAAGAGTTATTTAGATTGTTAAATGGCTCTTTTTTTACTTTATTTATCTTCCATTAATATTAATTAAATATAATAATACACTTAATACAAGGAGAATACAATGGGACTATATGATAGAGAATATATAAGCGACCATGCACAAGAGAGTGCGCACGAACAAACACAATCAAAAAGCTCTATGGGAGTTTTTATAAAACAGACTTATCAACTTTTTGCAGCATCTTTGCTAGCTGGGAGTGCTGGAGCATATGTAGGAATTGGAATTGCTACACTTATACAGAGTTTTATGTGGCCTATGTTTTTTCTATACATAGGATTATATATAGGTGTTTTAGTCGCTAAGAAAAAAGCTGGTTTAAATCTAGTTTTACTATTTTCTTTTACATTTGTAAGTGGTTTATTGCTTGGCCCTATCTTAGCTTTTACTCTTAATATGCCTAATGGAACTAGTATTGTTGCAAATGCATTTATGTTAACTACTGCTGCATTTGGTGGTTTATCTATATTTGCAATGAATACTAAACGTGATTTTACTACCATGGGTAAAATGCTTTTTATAATACTAATAGTTGTTTTCGTAGCAGGTTTACTAAATTATTTTTTCCAAAGCACTATTTTTCAACTTGCTATTTCTAGTGTAAGTGCTATTTTATTTAGTGCTTATGTCCTTTATGATACTCAAAATATTATAAAAGGAAATTACGAAACTCCAATTGAAGGTGCTATTCAACTTTATATAGATTTTTATATGATATTTATCCACCTTTTACAAATACTTGGAATTTTGGGAAGTGATGATTAAAACGAATGAGGAGGCGCTGCCTCCTCAAACACTTCGTATACTTGATGCTAATCTAAATCGCCTTAGAGAGGGAATACGAGTTGTAGAAGATATCTGCAGATACTACAAAAACTCAAAAATATTGTCTCTTAAACTAAAAAACTTACGCCATCTTTGCCGACTTGAAAACAATCATGAACTTCTTACATGTAGAGATATTTTAAATGATCCACTTAAAGAGACAACTAAAAGTGAAAAACGTAGAGATTCACTTGAGTCTGTTATCTTGTCAAATATAAAAAGAGCTCAAGAGAGTTCTAGGGTTTTAGAAGAGATTTTGAAACTTACAGATGAAAAAAATGCGGAAAAATTTAAACAGATAAGATATGAGTTGTATAACATAGAAAAAGAGGTTCTGCTATAGAACCCCTTAAGCTTAAAATACTTAAAAACTATTTATGTGAGCAACAACCTGTTGCCTTAGAAGTTATCAAGATGGTACATTACCGCTATCGCTAGCGTAGTTGTATAAAAAGTCATATACATGAGATACGTACTTTTCTTTTAATGGTTTAGCTTTAGGACAAATTGTAGTTAATTCATCGTTTAACTTACCAGCATCTTGCAATGCTTTCCACTCACCTTGAGTATGTTTCTTAGCCATATCGCCACCACTAAAGCCACAAGATTTTTTCATCTTTTTGATGAAAAGCTTTTGACCTTTTGCAGCTCCTGCAAATGATGCAGTACTTACAAAACTCAAACCAACTACTACTACAAATATCAGTGTTAATAGTTTTTTCATTTTTCTTCTCCTTTATAAATTTTAAATGTCTCTACATGTAAAGGTTTTTCCTTTACATGTAGATGTGTAAATTAACCTAATGGCTCATTTACTTCTATTTTACACTTTCCAGCTGCACAATCTAGGTTTGCATCAAAGTAAAAAATTGTTGACACATCTATTTTTGCATCATTTAATTTCATCCATGCTTCCATGCTTCTTGCTCCTGCTGAGCAGTTAAATACTATAGTTTTACCTTTTGGAAGTTTTGCATAAAATTCTTTTGCTTTTAATTTTTCTGCTTCAATATTAATAGCTCCTGGTAAAGCTCCATCTTTAAACTCATCAGGACTTCTTACGTCAACGATTTGAACATTTGCCGGAAGTTTGTTTAGCTGAGCCTTAAACCACTCGCCGTCTACTGTTCCTTCATCTTCACCTAACATAATTCCTGCAACCATCTTCGTAATTTTTGGTGCTTCTGCTTTAGCTGATGCTTTTTTTGCTCCACCTGTTGTTGCCATTCCTGCTTTTTTCCATGCTGGCATTCCACCTGCATATACTGCTACATTTGTGTAACCTAATGAAAGTAATTTTCTTGCTACTACATGTGATTTTCCACAATGGTATCCGCCACAATATGTAATGATTTTCATTGATTTATCAACTGGAAACTTTCCTACTAGTCCATCTATTTTAGTATCTGGCATTCCTACTGAACTTGGAATTGTTGATCCTAAATATTTTTTGTATGGTCTTGCGTCTATGATTACTGCTGTATTTTTCTTATATGCTGCAGCAACTACTGGAGTTCCTACTTCTATATAATATCTCTTTTTCCACTCAGGCTCACCTGCTTGGTATAGTTTTACGTTTGTGAAGCCTTTTTTCTTTAGCATTCCTGCTACTTTTGGACTTTTTCCGCATTTCCAGCCACCACAATATACTAAAATTTCTTTATTCTTATCTACTTTATCTAATTGTCCTATGAATTTATCAAACTGAGTATCTGGGATATTCAGGCTTGATGGTATTGTTGATTTAGCGTACATTTTAGCTGGTCTTGCATCAATCAATAGTGATTTTGCACCTTTTCTTGTTCCGTTGCCTATTGCTTTTAGCGTATACTTATAATCTACAACTTCTAGATTAAACTTCTTGATTAGTCCTGCTACTTTTGCTGATGGCTTGTGTAGCTCTTTCTTTGCAGCTGGTGCTGCATCCTCGTTTGTTGCACATCCTGTGAATAGTAATGCTGCGCTTAGTGCTACTGCACCTAATAACTTTAGTCTCATTTTTTCCCTTTATTAAAGATTTAGACACCATCTCTGATACCTTGTGTGTACGTAATTTAATTAATTATGCTCTCTTAGTTTTCCAATTGAAAATAGTGACTCAAATAGACTATAAACAACTAATATAACCCCTACAGAACCAACAACTATAAAAATTTCTCCAAGATGTGGATTTTCATAGTGAAAACTGCGAGCTATTGAATAAAAGTCATATTTCTCATAACCTGTTCCAAATCTATCTGTCATTGGATTTGCGTTACCGCCATATACAAAGATATATCTTCCGATATATCCACCTATTATAACAAATAATGATGATATAACTGTTAAATATGGCTTCCCTTCTCTAAATAAAAGTAAAAAAGGTAAGGCTAAAGTCAATAAAATATATCCACCAAAATACATTGCTTTAAATTCACCAAATAAGATTATAAGAGTCCAATCTTTATCTACTGCTAAATATGCAAAAACTTCATATAATGCTAATATTGATATAAAAAATACCATTGCTTTTCTTATAAGACCCATAAGCTCTTTATATTGAACCTTATTTCTATGTACTAAAAATGTGATTATTCCCATTACTCCCAATGAAGCTACAAATGCAGAGATAATAAAATAAAACATTAGTCCAGGAAACTCAGTCCAAAGATGACGAGCAGTATTCATTGAGAATAATTTTGCTTGTATATAATACTCTACAAGGTCAACACCAATACTCATAATAAGAATTATAAGTGCAAGTTTTCTTGCTAATTCTCTTTTATTTGTCAGAATAAGATATATTTCAAACAGAACAAATGGAATATAAACACTATATAAAGGTAACATTAACCACATACCTGCATTTACATTTGGTGAGGTAAACATACTTAACATATTTAAAATATTTAAATCAGTTGCAATTGTGAAAAGTCCTGCAAATACCATGCCAATACCAGCTACCATAAAAGAAGCTGCAACTTTTTCAACGATATGCAATTTCATAATTTCAGCAAGTGCGACTAAAAATATAATTCCACTTCCTGTATATATCATATACATATAGTTTACAATGAAAAGGGTCCAAGGTATTTCCCTATTTACTTCACCTACTGTTCCAAAAACAGCTAATCTCATTGCCTCTTTTAATTCAGGATTTGTTGGATCTAATCCTGAAGCATGTGCATTTGCTGCTTCACTAAAATATCTCATCTCAATTATCTCATAAATTCCAAAAAAAGCAAGCCCTAATAAAACATAGCCCACAAGCATTACTTTATTGAACAAAAGGTTAAATATATTAACTCTGTTTATTTCAAGACCTAAAATTTCTATCTTATCCATTCTTTACTCCTTGCATCTCTCGCAACATCATACTTTACTTTAAATTCATCCCAGGTATGAATTTTAGTACTATGCGAAATACTTTGTCTTGCATATGACTCATCATCTGGTACTATATAAAACAATTTAGGAAGTGTGCCTGCATCCTCTTTTTGAAAAAAGAATTTTTTTGTTTTCAATAATGCTACAATATCACTATCTTCATCATCTATATCACCAAAAAGTCTAACTTTTGTTGGACAAGTTGCTTGACAAGCTGTTGTTCCATACTCATCAATTCTATGGTCACAAAAAGTACATTTATCTACTGCTACCATAGTGTCATCTACAAATCTTGCATCATAAGGACAAGCTTCCATACAGCCTTTACATAAAATACACTTTGCTGGATCTACTTTTACAATTCCGCCTTCAATAAAATGGCTTGCATATGTAGGGCATACACTTACACAAGGTGCATCTATACAATGATTACATTGAGATGGGTACAAATTTATATAAGGCTTGCCAAAAATAGTACCTTCATTTATACCTACCCAAATACGTTGTTTATCTGCTCCAAGCTGCACTCCATTTTCTTCTTTACATGCAGTTTCACACGCTTTACAGTTTATACAATTTTGATAATTTAATGCCATTGCATAATTCATAATTACACCTTTCTTACTGATACAATTGTATCATGCATTACTGCACTACCAAAAACTGGTTCAATTCTATCTTCGATTATTTCATTATCACTTGCACCATTTCTGTGTGCAAATGTCATTCCTGTTGATTTTGCTCCAAATCCATGAATATAAAAAATTGTACTTGGAACAATCTTAGCTGTAGGATAAGCCTTAATTGTAACTTGCCCTACACTACTTGTTATTTCAACAACATCTCCAAACTCTATGCCGCGATACTTTGCATCTTTATCATTTATCCATACATAGTTTTCATTCATAAGCTCTAAGAGCATTATGTTGTTTTGAGTTGCATTTTGTGTAAATTGTGCATGACGACCACTAATAAACTTAAATTTACCCTCAGGAACTTTTACATAGTCTTTATCTTCCCAAGTAGGCATAGGAGCTATTCCTTTTTTTGCCATACTTGCTAATGAACACTCTATCTTAGAACTTGGTGTTGAAAATTTTCTTCTTATCTCAGCTATATCTTTAGGATTTACACAGGTATCCATCTCTTCTTGCTCAGATTCATCTTCTAGCTTAACAACCGTATAGTGTTTATCATCCTCTTCATAATATTTATATGTATTATTATCTAATTTTTCAAAACTTTTTGACATTGCAGGATAAAAAACACCTTTTTCACGAAGTGTATGCCAATCTTTTTCACTATATTTTTCTCTAAACATATGTTCATTTATATGCTCTTGTGACTCTTCAAAAGCATCTGCTAAATTGAAACCACCCTCTTCATAATAATCCTCTTCAGTATCGCCATTTTCTAATTCTGTAAGTTCTTCTTGAACATCTTCATCATATTTTTTAGTGATTTCCCAAAGTGGTTTAGTAAGCTTTTGTGCCAAACCTCTCATAATCTCTATCACAGGTTTACTCTCATACATTGGGTCAATCGTTTTTTGACGTAAAATAATAGCTGGCTCTACTCCTGCAAATGATTTTATAGGATCTTCTCTCTCCAAGTAAGTACACTCTGGAAGAATAACATCAGCATACATTGCAGTATCACTTGGCATAGTGTCTATAACAACAACCAAATCTAACTTCTCTAGCATCTTCTTAGTTTTTGCAGTATTTGGAACTGAAAGCATAGGATTTTGTTTATATACAAAAAGACCTCTGATTGGATAAGGTGTTTTACCTTCTGCTACCATATTCCTCCATGCTATCCAAGAACCACTAGCACCAATAATAGCTGCCGCATCTTTTTCTATACGCTCTTTCGCATTTGCATACACTGGAATGTTAACTTCATGACTTCCTAATGGTAGTTTTTTACCAAAAATAATACCACCTTTAACATCAATACCACCACCAAGAGCAGTGAAAATAGCTTGTGCGCGTCTTAATTGAAAGTCATTCATTGCAAAAGTTGAACGACGACCTTGGTAATAAATAGATTGAGGAGCATTTGCCATAAACTCGCTTGCAATATGACTAATATCTTTTGCAGAGATTCCTGTTATTTTTTCTGCCCACTCTGGAGTGTACTTATTATCAAGTATATGAGCTTTATACTCTTCAAAACCATTAAAGTTATTTTCTACATACGTTCTATTATAGGTTTGAGTAATTAGCGCTTGATAAGTAAGAGCTAAAACAAAAGCTAAGTCAGTACCTGGTTTAATTGCAAGATATTTATCTGAATGAGCTGCTGTATTTGTAAATCTAGGGTCAACTACAACTAGCTTAGTTTCTCTTCCTCTTGTTCTTTTAAATAAATCCATAGTATCTGGTGTTATAATAGCTTCGGCACGATTCGCTCCAGCCATAATGACATACTTTGCATTATCTAAATCTGCTTGTCCATATCCCCCTATAGTAAGGGCATATCCAGAAACTGTAGTTTGAAGACAAATAGAAGCATGATTGATAAAATTAGAAGAACCAAATTTATCAGACATAAAAGATTTATACGTATGTTCTGCCATACCTTCACCAGCACAGTATCCGATACAGGAGCGATTATCTTTCTCTTCATCTAAGATTTTAACCATCTTCTCTTTTATATACTCATTTGCTTCATCCCAAGTGGCACGTCTAAATTTGCCATCTCCTCTTTTCCCATCTCTTATAAGAGGGTATTTCAGTCTATCTGGATCATACAGAGCATGAATTCCAGCTGCTCCTCTTGCACACAACATATTTTTTGATTTTGGAAAATATGGATTTGGATCCAATTTTGTAACTATTCCATTTTTCACTTGAGCTATAGCCGCACATTTGTTTACACACATTTCACAAACAGTTGGGACTTTCTTCATAAGTGCAGTATCTGACTTAGTCTCTTTAGAACTACTAGCCAAAATATTTGTTGTACTTACTGCTGTTCCGCCAAGAACACTCAGTGCAACACTGCTCTGAAGAAACCTACGTCTTGAGATCTCTACTTTCATAATACCTTCTCCATTGTTAACATTTCATAAGTCAGACTAATCTAAATTATAAGTATCTGTAGCATTATTGTACGATAATTTCTTTATAATATTATTAAGTTTTTTGTTTTTTATAAAAATTACTTATGGTTTAATCGTCAGGAGCACTTAATTTAAGGAGTTATGAAAAATTTTAATTTATTTTATATTTGTAATTTTTAATGTTTAAAAGTAAAGTTTTTTTAATGAAAAAGTATAAAAAGTATATTTTTAGTAGGAAAAAGAGGAATTTTACCATCTTTTTTTAAATTTAATGTTTAAAAACTAGACCTAATGGAAAAAAATAAAATTCAATATTTTAAAGGTAAAGTATTTTTACTCACTTAAAATAAAGATTATTTTTTATTATGCATAAAAAGAACTTCAAATTCTAGGTAGTTATGTGGATAGTTTTTTATAAGCTTTTTTGTCTGAGTAACTGTGAGTTTTCGTTTTCCACCACTTACACCACTTTTTTTAATATATCTAAACTTTGATAGATTATCTTCAAAATAAAGCCTATACTTTTTTATCTCATACTCTATGTCAAAATATTTTTTTGTCTTCTCTACTAATTCATTTGCATTTGGTAAAAAAGTTTTTAATCCACTTAGCTTATATATATCTGCGAACGTGTTACATGTAAAGATAGCAAATGCAACATTTTTACTCAGTTTTGAACTAAATTTTATAAGCTCTTCTATATCGTCTGCCCATTGTAAAGCAGAAGATGATATGACTAAATCAAATGGAGCATCACGAAGTATCTCATTTTGAAAATCTACATCTTCAAAATTTTTATTTACAACAGACATAAGTTCACTTTTAGGATGTTTTTCGCACATACCTTGAGCGCTATCAACTCCTATAAACTTACTGTATTTCCAATCTATTTTTTTATTTATATCCCCTGTTCCACAACCTAAATCCAAAATTTTTTTAGGTTTACATGTAATCTTTGAAAGAAGATGAGTGGCTACCTGCTTTTGAATTATATTGGTTTCATTATAAGTTGCTGATTGTTTAGAAAATTCTTTTGTATGTTGCAGTTTTAACTCTTTTTTAAATTTTTTGGGTATAATGCAACGATTATACTAAAAATTTACTAAAAGGACATTGAGAATGACCGGAATTTTATTGGTCTCACAATTTATTTTGGCTGCTATTATAACTATTGCAGTACTTTTACAAAAAAGTTCATCTATAGGCTTGGGAGCTTATAGCGGAAGTAACGAATCACTATTTGGAGCAAAAGGACCTGCTGGGTTTATGGCTAAATTTACATTTGTAATAGGGCTTATTTTTGTAGCAAATACTTTGACATTGGGATATTATTATAACCAAGAAAAAAACGTATCTATAGCTGAAGATATCAAAATAGAAAAAGGCGTAGTTCCTGCAACACCAGAGTCTCCAAAGGCTCCAAGTGCACCAACTGCTCCAAAAGCTAACTAATCAACTAAGATGAAACCTCTTCTACTATTACTTCTAACCACAGTGACTCTGTGGGCTGATGCTCATATATTTGTTTATCATAGATTTGGTGATAGTAGATACCCAACTACAAACACCACTATTGAAGAGCTCAAAAATGAGTTTGAATACTTTAAAAACAATGGTTACGAAGTAGTGCCTCTCGAAAAACTCACATCAACATTAAAACAAAAAAGAGCAGTCCCTAATAATTGGATTGTTTTGACAATAGATGATAATTTTAAAAGTTTTTATACAAATGCTCTATCAGTTTTTAAAGAGTACAACTACCCTTTTTCTGTTTTTGTTTATGTTGAGGCTACACAAAAAAAATACCCTGATTATCTTACTTGGGAACAATTAAGAGAGTTAAAAAAGTATGGTAGCATAGAATTTCACTCTTATGGGCATAAACATATGACATACTTGAGTGACGATGAGATAAAAGAGGATTTTAAAAAAGGATTAGCACTTTTTGAAAAAGAGCTTCAGATAAAACCAAAAGTTTTTACCTATCCATATGGAGAGTATAGCCCAAGAGTTCAAAAAATTGCAAAGTCTTATGGATTTGATGCGATTATAAATCAAAACATGGGTGCTGTATCTGATTTTAGTAATGTTTATGACATGGATAGAACTGCTCTTGTAGGCAAGAGTAATTTGAAATTATATTTAAGATATAAAGCACTAAATGCTAAGTGGAAAGAGCCTACAATTTTTCCTCAAAACTCTATTTTGAAATCTCTACATGTAGAGACGGATGAAAAAGCTAAAAATGGTGGAGTATATGTTACAGGACATGGCTGGCTAAAAGCAAAGCTAAAAGATGGTGATTTCAATATGGAACTAAATAAAAAACTAATAAATAAAAGATCTCGCATAGTCATAAGCGTGGGAAACAAAATATCAACAAAACTACTAATAAAGGACAAATATGGAACTAGATGAGATATATCTTGACCAACAAGAGCACGTAGAAAAAACACTTGATTCTCTAAGAAGAGACTTTATAACTATTAGAAGTGGGGCAGTATCAATTTCTATTTTAGACAACGTAAAAGTAGACTACTATGGAACTCCAACTGCACTAAATCAAGTTGCAACAATTCTTGCTAGTGATGCAACAACTATTAATGTTTCTCCTTGGGAAAAAAATCTCCTTAAAGATGTTGAAAGAGCAATCGCTGAAGCGAACATTGGAGTTAATCCAAACAACAATGGCGAATCAGTTCAGCTGTATTTTCCACCAATGACGAGTGAGCAGAGAGCTAAAAATGCCAAGCAAGCAAAAATTATGGGTGAGAAATCAAAAGTATCTATGCGAAATATTAGAAAAGATGCTAATGACAAAATAAAAAAACTTGAAAAAGAAAAAGAGATAACAGAAGATGAGTCAAAACAAGCTCATGATGAAGTTCAAAAAATAACAGATGGTGGAGTTACTAGTATTGAAATTCTAGTGAAAACAAAAGAAACTGAGTTACTAAAAATATAATGGATTTGGAAAAAATTTATAGAGATGCGGGAGCATATCTAGAGGGACATTTTCTTCTTAGCAGTGGTAAACACTCACAATTTTATTTGCAATCTGCAAAAGTTCTAGAAGACCCAAAAGTAGCTGAAGAGTTAGCTTCCTCATTAGCCCAAATGATTAAAAAAAGTGGTTTACATGTAGACACTGTTTGTGCGCCTGCTCTTGGTGGAATCCTTGCAGGATATGAGCTTGCTCGTGCTTTGGGTGTTAGATTTATTTTTGCTGAACGTGTTGAAAAAATAATGACTATAAGACGCGGTTTTAAACTACAAAAAGGCGAAAAAGTCCTTATGTGTGAAGATATTATTACTACTGGTGGTTCTGTTTTAGAAGCTGCCTCACAAGTTGAAAAACAAGGTGGAGAAGTTATTGCATTTGCTGCTCTTGCAAATCGTGGATTTTGTAAACGTGTTGGCAACAACTTGGAAGCAAAACCTACTTGTAAACTTCCAAATGATGTTCCTTTTTTTGCTCTTGGTGATTTTGAATTTGATGTTTATGATGAAGATAACTGTCCTTTATGTGTTAATGGAAACGAAGCTTTCAAGCCTGGCAGTAGAGGAAACTAAATGTCTAGGTGGAGAGATATAAAAAAGGGTAAAGTCACCCACAAAGAAGTTAAACCAAAACCTCTAAATTTTACTATTGCTCCACCTGTTAATCGTGTAAAAGCTTTTATAACCGATACTTTCATGCTTCTTATGCCTATTTTATATGTAGTTTTTTATTTAGTCATGGGTTCCCGTGAAGAGTTTGCTGAGCATATGCTTTCTGGGTGGGTATATGTATTTGTGCCTCATTTTGTTATTATTGTTGGTTTTTGGTTTTTTAAAGGGCAAACACCTGGGTACAAAGCATATAGTATAAAACTTGTTGATACCAACCTACAACGCCCAAGCCTATCTAAACTCATAGTTAGATATTTTGCATTTGTACTTTCTACTATTTTAGTTGCTGGTCTTTTTCTTGCTCTAACGAGACATGATAAAAAGACACTACATGACCTCATTTCAGGAACAATGCTTATTCAGATAGAAGATTAATGACATTTTTTAAAATATCCGCTTTCTTTTTCTCTTACTTTAGTGTCACTGCAATATATGTAATTTTTATGCCTAAAATGCTACAAATGGTTGGTTACAGTACTATGCAAATAGGGATAGTTTTTGCTCTTGCTCCACTTATGCGTTTTATTGTCCCATTTGCTTTTTTAAAACATATAGAATTAACAAAAAGAGTTTTTCACATTGCACTTATAACTATACTTTTGGGAGCTATACTTTTTTACTTTACAATAGAAAGTTTTTATCTTTTTATGATACCAAATATGATTATTGGGGCTGCTGCTGGATTAGTTTTACCATATATAGAAACTTATGCAATGGAACATTTGGGTAGAAAAAGGTTTGGTAAATCAAGACTATATGGCTCACTTGGATTTATGCTATTAGGTATCATTTTAGCACGAAAGTTAGAGAACTATGTTATAGGACTTAACTTTTATTTAGTTTTTGTTTTCATGATGCTTATTTTTGGACTTGCTATAACTCATAAAAATGAAGATTTTAAACATAGGGCAAAAAATATAAATAATGAAAAATTTGAACTTAAAAAAGTAGCCTACTTATGGCTAAGTCTCTTTTTTATGCAAATAAGCTTTGGAACATTTTACAACTTTTTTACTATCTATGAAACTGAACGTGGTGTAAGTTTAGAAATGGTTAGTTATCTTTGGGCATTTGGGGTCATGTGTGAAATAGTTTTTTTCTACTTTCAATCACCACTTCTAAAACTAAACTTACTCAAAATACTCAAGTTCTCAGTCTTTGTCACAATAATAAGATGGCTTTTACTATTTTTCTTCCCTGAATCATTAACTATCTCATTTGTTGCTCAGTCATTTCACGCTATCTCATTTGCACTTCACCATACAGTAGCAATCAGCTTCTTATACACTGTTTATCAAAACAGAAAACTTGCAGCTCAATTTTATTATGGTTTTTCTTTTGGACTTGGCGGATTTGTAGGAGCATTATTAGCTGGGTATTTTTATGGGGACTATCTCTACTTATATGCTTCAGTTATGGCACTACTTTCTTTTATAGCACTCTTCAAAGTAAATTCTACTTTGCTAAAACAAAATCTCTAAAATATATATTATCAATTTCTAAACCATAAGACTCATAAATAAGGTCTTTAAGATCATCTTTATACTGTTGTTTACCTGCTGGTGTTGAGAGTTTATTGCTATCTTGATTTGAAGAGAAACGCAGTATTGTATCTCTAATTAATGGCATACTTCCCACCAAAGCATCTCTATTATCTTCATCACTCATTTTAAAAGCCATATCAGCTTTCATATATTTGTAACTACCAGAATGCATGTTTATCAAAATCTTATCTATACTAACTTCTAACATATCGCTGCTTACTGTATTTGATTTTGAACCAGGTCCAACCATATTTCCAAATCCACTAAAGCTTGTATTAGATTTTCCATTACTAGTAAAAAATGTACCTACAATAACGTATATAATAGTAACTAAAGCAATTACGCCTATGGAAATTTTTAATATTTTATTCAATTATGTCCTTTTTGGCTTGAATAGTATACTATATTTTAATAAACAAAAAAATTTATCTTTTTGACCAAAGTCTTCTGTCTAAATTCAAATGTTTTACAATATCTGTAGTAAGGCTAATAATTTGAAAGTAAAATTTTACTTCATTAAAACTAGTAATTTCTTTATATATTTTTGGTTCAAAAAGATTTTCTCTAAATCCTACTGCAATGTAAATATTAGATTTTACAAAACTAATAGAGATGTTTTTACCTACTAATTTTTTATACTCTAAAATAGATTCCATTAAAGAATGAGAAAGTATATACCTCGCTTCTATTTGGTCATCTGAGTAGATAACAAACTCTTTTTCAAATTTAGGATTATCCATTTTTACTAATTCGCCACGAGAACTAAAAGATTGAAAGAAATGGGAAAATGAACCTAAAAATTTTTCACTTTTATCTGGGACAATTAGTGTTTTTCCTTTAAAATTTTTATTAAAGTCTGCTATAAAAAAAAGTCCATGAAAAGTAGTATTCATTTTAATTAAAAAATCAAATATCAAATCAATTACCAAATTATTTCCAAAGTCAGTGCCTAATGTATTGCTTTTGTTCTTTACTTCAGCGTGAACTTCGGAAAAACGAATATCTACCCCATCAACTTTTCCTACAACCAAATCATCACCACTATACCTATCTATTTTTTGAAAGAAAAGTGAACTTCGCTTATATTCATATTCATGAATAGAACTGTCTTTATTATACCTAAGAGAATCATCAACGAATAAAACAAGCTTCTCAATAACTTGATTTTTAAACAAAGATGTAAAATCTTTAACTTTCATCTTATAAATAAAAGTAAAAATTGCACTTGAAATTGCGACACACACAAAAAGCAAGTCAAAAATATCTGGAACTATACCAAAAAGACTATAAATAACTATACATGTAAAGATAAAAAGCATAATAACGATTTTTTTAAGATATGAATATATTTCGATTCTTTTTTGTTCTAAAAACTCTAAATTGGGATAAATATTTTCATAAAAAAAATCTTGCAGTTCAGAGAGTTTTTTCATTATTCAGCAAAAAGTTTTTTAATATTTGGGTTCTTTTTTTCACTCTCAATAATAGCAAAAACCTGTTTTCTGCTATATTTCATATAATTTGCCATTATATTATTTGGAAACACTTCAATGGCATTGTTATAGTCAGTTACACTTTGATTATAAGCACGTCGAGAAGCTGAAAGTTGTTCTTCTATCTCATTTAACGAATACTGTAAATTTAGTATATTTTCATTGGCTTTAAGTTCAGGATAATTCTCAACGGCAATCATAATAGAACCAAGAAGTGAGCTGAGTTTTTTATCATATCCTGACATCTCGTCACTACTTACATTTGGTTTCATTGCATTTGCTCTTAGAGCAGTTATCTCTTTGAAAGTAGATTTTTCATGCTTCATAGCTTCTTGAGCTGTTGCTACTAAAGATGGAATCAAATCAAATCTTTTTTTCAAAAGTGTATCAACACTTGCATAGATATTTTCTACTTGATTTTTCTTTGAAATTAAAAAGTTATATAAAAGGATTAAAACTACGGTGATAACACCTGCTGCTATAAGAAGTGATTGCATACTTTACTCCACAAAAGATTTATATATGTAAGAGTTTACATATATAAATCGTATTATATCATATTATAAAAATTAACTGTTTTTATCTTTTTTAGTTAATCTTTTTCTTTTTGTCGCATCTAATTCACGTTTTCTAAGACGAACGCCTATTGGAGTTACTTCAAGTAACTCATCGTTTTCTATCCACTCTAACGCAATTTCTAAAGTCATTCTACGAGGTGGAATAAGTTTGATAGCTTCATCAGCTCCACTACTTCTTACGTTACTTAACTGCTTACCTTTGATTGGGTTTACATCTAAGTCATTTGGACGAGCATGCTCACCTAAAATCATACCAACATAAACTTTTGTTTGTGGTTCGACGAAAAGTGTTCCTCTATCTTGTAAGTTAAATAGTGAATAACCTACAGCAACACCATTTTCCATAGAAATCAAAGCTCCATTTTTACGAGTTTCTACACCACCACTTGCTGGACGAAAATCCAAGAATGAGTGGTTCATAACACCCTCACCTTTTGTATCAGTCAAAAATTGTCCACGAAAACCAATAAGTCCCCGAGCTGGTATTTCAAACTCAATACGAGTCTGTCCATCGCCTGTTGGGCTCATAGTTGTCATTTGAGCTTTTTTCTTTCCAAGTTTTTCTATAACTACACCAGTAAATTCATCAGGAACATCAACCACTAAATGCTCATAAGGTTCTAATTTAATACCATTCTCTTCTTTTGTAATTACTTCTGGACGACCAAGACTAAACTCAAAACCTTCACGTCTCATATTTTCAGCTAGGATAGTTATCTGTAACTCTCCACGTCCACTTACTTTAAACTTTCCTTCTCCAGCATTCTCATAACGCATAGCAATATTTGTCTTCATTTCACTTTCAAGTCTCTCATCAAGTTTGTTTGAAGTTACATATTTTCCTTCAAGTCCAGCAAATGGAGAATCATTTACAGCAAATACAACAGAAAGAGTAGGCTCCTCTATGTGCAATGGGTCAAGAGGCATAGGATTGTCAGGGTCAACAACGCTATCTCCAACATCAAGTGTTTCAAATCCAGCAATTGCTACAATATCTCCACAAGCTGCTTCTTCAATGTCGATTCTTTCAAGTCCGTTAAAACCTATAAGCTTTGAGATGCGACCTTTTAGTTGTTCCCCATCAGCTTTTGCAAGCATTACATTTTGATTCTTTTTTACAATTCCATTAAAAATTCTTGCAATTCCAATTTTTCCAACGTAGTTATCATAATCAAGTGTAAAAACTTGAAGTTGAAGAGGATTATCAATTGTACCAGTTGGACTTGGAACATGCTTCAAAATAGTATCAAACAGAGGTGTTAAGTTCTCATTTGCATCTTCCATATTATACTTAGCATAACCATCACGAGCAGCTGCATACACTATAGGAAATTCTAGTTGCTCTTCAGTTGCATCAAGAGCAATAAAAAGGTCAAAAAGCTCATCTATAACACGCTCAGGATCAGATGAATCTTTGTCTATCTTGTTAATAACAATAATCGGACGAAGTCCAAGTGAAAGAGCTTTTTTTACAACAAACTTAGTTTGAGGCATAACACCTTCATACGCATCGACTAAAAGTAAAACTCCGTCAACCATCTTTAAAACACGTTCAACTTCACCACCAAAATCGGCGTGACCTGGAGTATCTATGATGTTAATCTTTGTATCTTTATAGTGAATAGCCGTATTCTTTGAAAGAATAGTAATTCCTCTTTCTTTTTCCAAATCATTACTATCCATCATACGTTCTTCTGTTTTTGTATGCTCATCAAACGTTCCAGATTGTTTTAGTAATTCATCAACGAGTGTTGTTTTACCATGATCAACGTGTGCAATAACTGCAATGTTTTTAAATTTAATATCCATTTTATTTCTCCTTTTAACTTGAGCGAAGCCCAAGTTAAATTCCTCTTACTTAAGCTTCGACTTTCTCGAAGAAGTAACAGGAAATTGTTATTTAGGTTTCTATTTTAATTTAAGGCAGATATTATACCCAAAAAATCTTAAAATAGATATAGTATGTAAATGGAACATCTTTTGCTTTGTATTTTAATATATAAATTTCTAAAGGCAAAGAATGAAAGAGATATTTTCAATTTCAACTGGTGTTGACGTCGCAAAAGTAAAACCATCTGTTAAAGGCTCAAAAGATGTTGCTGCTAGTGATAGCAAAACTTCTTCAAAAGACTTTTTATCGATACTGTTTGCCCAAATAAAAGAGTCTATAAAAATATCTGGAGAAGAGAGTCACCTCACTTTAAAATTTGATAGTTCATTGGAAAATACAAAATTAGATTTGAGTACAAAAGGTAAGCAAAAGTCTTTAGATAACCATCTTTTGGAAGATCTTCTAAAAGTAGTCTCTTTGCTTAAAAACCCTGATGCTAACATTTCATCTTTTCCTTCGCTCTCAAACAAACTTACAAAACTTATTAATAGTGAAACTGCTCTAAAAGAGTTAAAAAATGTAAACAATATAACTGACCTTTTAAAATTGTCAAAAAAGTATGGTTTAGGATTAGAAAAAATATCTGTAAAAAATATGAACTTAGATACTCTGAAAAAAGAATTTCCTATTTTAGCAAAAAAAGAGTTTTTTGTAGCTAGCAAAGAAAAGACTATAAAAGGTGAAAAAAAATTAGTTGAGTCTAAAAAAGATGTTGAAATTAAACCAACAGTTTTATCTATAAGCAATATTGAAAAACCAAAAATTGAGACAAAAAAAGAGCCTACACTCTTTGAAAAAATTATGAGCGCTCCCAAAGAAGAGAAGAGAGAAGGTACTACCGTAAAAGTTACTGAGGAAGTTAAAAAAACTGTAAAAATAGCTCAAGAAGAAATTTCAAAAATAGTAGTTAAAGAAGAGAAAAAAGAACTTAAAACAAAAGTAACTAAAGAAGAGTTACATATAAAAGCACAGAGTGAAGTAAAAAAACCAGATATTACAAGAGTAAATGAGCCAAAAGTAGAATCAAATATACCTAAAAAAAGTATGATTGAAAATATACTTCAAGGCATAAAAACGGATAAACAAGTAAAAACAACGGCAAAAACAAAGGCAACGGTTGAAAATTCAAACTTAGACACTAAAGCAACAGAAAGTGGTGAGATAAAAACTGAAACAACTATTAATAGAACCGAGTTAAAATCACAAATAAAAACTGATATTTTAGCTTCTAAGCAGTTAAGTCCATCAAAAAATACTTTTAGCAATTTTGCAGCTGATTTTAAAGAGAAATTAGAAAACTATAAACCACCTTTCATGAGAGTTCAACTGGCTCTTAATCCTAAAGGACTGGGTGAGGTAGATGTAGTTATAGTAAATCGTGGGAATAATCTACATGTAAACATCTCATCAAATGCAAATACTATGTCACTATTTACACAAAATCAAGCAGAGTTTAAAAACTCACTTGTCAATATGGGATTTACTAACTTAGATATGAACTTCAATGACCAAAAAGAAAATAAAGAACAACAACAGAGAAACAACGAATCAAAAGAGTTAGATGAAACTTTTGAAGATGAAATACAAGAAGAAGAGACAACGAGCATAGAACTAATTGTCCCTCAATACATATAAAGGATAAATTATGGCAGTCAATGGAACTACACAGAATCTTAACGCGACAGCAAATGCAAGATCAACAAACAGTGGAATAACAGAAAATCCAAATGGTGCTTTAGATAAAGAAGCTTTTTTGAAACTTCTTTTAGTGGAACTTAAATATCAAGATCCAACTGAGCCTATGGATAGCGGGAAAATACTTACTCAGACTTCACAACTTGCAACACTAGAAGCAGCAAATAATACAAATAAAGCGATGGAGGGGTTAGTAGCAAAATTAAATAAAAGTATGGACATGGGGTCACTTGCAGCTATTGGGAAAATGGCAAGTCTTGGTTCAAATGCAGTCACACTTCCAAAATATGGGTCTGCTAAATTTGAAGTATATTTTAAAGAAGAGATAAAAACAGGAACAATGACCATTATTGATAGAAATGGAGATGTTGTAAGAAAAATAGACTTGAAGGCACAAGCTGGTAAAAATGGTGTTTTAGCATTTGAATGGGATGGTTATGACGATAATGGAGCAAAACTACCACCTGGTTATTATGGTGTTAAAGCAGAGTATATTGATGCAGATAAAAAACAACAAAAGACTCAATTTGGTATTTATCCTGTAGAATCAGTAAGGTTTGAGAATGGTCAGGCTCTTATGAAATTAGGGTCTTCTTACGTTCCTATGAAATATATAAAAGAATTTTTTTAGGAGTAGGTTGTGAATGCATCATTTTATAACGGAATAAGTGGCATAATGTCACAACAATTTGGTATAAATGTTTGGGCTAACAATATCTCAAATATAAGTACAATTGGATACAAGGGAAAGACTCCCGAGTTTTCAACACACTTTGCTACTGCTATGACAGATTCATATTTTGAAGGCACTATGAATGACATCGGTCACGGTAGCCGTCCAAGTGGAACTCAGCTAAATATGAAACAAGGAGTATTTCAATTCACTAATAATGTATTTGATTTAGCTATTGGAGCAGAAGGTTGGTTTGGAGTTCAAAGTAGAAATAGTGAAACTCTCTATACAAGAGCCGGAGCATTCTCTTTAGATAAAAATGGTGATATGGTTGATATAAATGGAAACTACCTTTTAGGTACTAGTGGTGGAAATATCACTCCAACAACTCTTTCACCTGAGATAATGGAACAATTTGGACGATACTATGGAAAAAATACAAATGAGTTAGGTGAAGCTAATCAAATAACTAATATAACTAATATAATTTTGGGAAATGTAAATGGTCAAACAAAAATAAATCTTCCTAATATTCTATATTTTCCACCAGAAGCTACAACTGCTGTTAAATACTCTGCAAATTTGGATCCAAAGATAACTATAAGTACAACACAAATAAATTTGAATAGTGCTGACATAGTTAATAACCCTGTTAATGTAGCAAACAAAACTTTGAGTATAAATGGAACAGTTTCAAATACTCCTGCTCTTCAAAATCCAAAAGAATCTCAAGTAGTACTAGTGACAATAACTGATATAAATGGTAAAACAGTTAAAGTAAAACCTACTTTAGATGCAAATTTTAATTGGGTAATTACTAATGAAGATATAAGCTCGCTAGATATAACAAACCCTCTAATAACAACTGCAAAATTACAAACTACTCAAGAAATACCAAATGTAGAACACTTTAGTTCTACAATTATATCTCCTACTGGTGAAAAAAACATATTAGATATGACTTATACTAAAAGAGTTCCTCAACCCAAACAAGGAAGTATTTGGGATGGTGTTATCCAAGTTTTATCATTTCATGAAAAATATGATGCAAGTAAAACATATGACCCAGTTTTATATAAAATTGATAAATCAGCTGGAAAAGTTTATGCAATTGTTGATCAACAAAATGCCGTTATAGAATTTGCTGGAAGTGGAACAATTTTAAGTTCAACCATTCCAACAGTATCTAATGGAGGTACTCCTTTAACAATAGATATAGGTAAGCCAAATACATTTACTGGTTTTGTTTCAAATATAAATTTAAATAGAAGCAGAAGTGAAACTCATAATGGATATGTACCAGGGCTTTTAAAACGTTATGGCATGGATGGCAATGGAAATATTATAGCAGAATTTGATAATGGAAGAAGTACACCCGTTGCAAAAATTGCTGTATATCATTTCCAAAATGACCAAGGTTTAGAATCTGTAGGTTCCACTATGTTTAGATATTCTGCAAATAGTGGAAAAGCAATATTTTATACCAATAAAGATGGAGAGACAATACAAGGTTCAAAAATTTTTTCAAATAGATTAGAAAATAGTAATGTAGTTTTAGCAACGGCACTAACAGAGCTAATAGTAATGCAAAAAGCATTTGATGCGAGTGCAAAAAGCATAACAACAAGTGACCAAATGATACAAAATGCTATCAATATGAAAAGGTAGGAATGATTCTTGCTTTTAGATAAAGTACAAGGTATATAAAGGATTTAATTATGATGAGATCACTATGGGCCGGCGTTTCCGGGCTACAAGCACACCAAATAGCAATGGACGTTGAAGGTAACAACATTGCAAACGTAAATACAGCAGGTTTTAAATATTCAAGAGTAAACTTTTCTGACATGCTAAGCCAAACTGCAAAAATAGCAACTGCTCCTCAAGGTGAACTTGGTGGTAAAAACCCTATGCAAATAGGACTCGGCACTCAAGTAAGCTCTGTAACTAAGATCTTTAAACAAGGTTCAGTCCAAACAACAGATAAAAATACCGACTTGGCTATAGAAGGTGATGGATTTTTTGTAGTATCACCTGATGGTGGTAGCACTTATAAATATACACGTAATGGTAATTTTTCATTTGATTCACTTGGTAGCTTTACAGATAGTAATGGATATATTATCCAAGGTTGGGTAAGAAATAGTGATACAGGAGAGATAGATTCAACAACTCCAATAGGAAACATTATAATTCCTCCTGGACTTACAACTCCTGCAAATGACACAGGATATATTACTTTAAAAGCAAATCTAAATTCTGGTGATAACATCAGAAACAAAACAACTATATATACATTGGATAAAAACAAAGGTTGGATAGATAAAAATAATGATGGTATAAAACAGTCTAATGAAATACACAATGAAAATGATACTGCAGATAATAGATTTAGTACAAGTAGAAAACTGATTGAAAGAGGGCAAGATTTAGGTTCTCTTTTTAATGCAAATGGAAAATCTTTTGGTCTAACAACAGGTCAAGGATTTTGGGCAAGCTATAAAGTTGCAAAAACAGTACCACAAACAATCGAAGCTGTTGCTGGTCCAAATATAATAGATATAAGAATAAACAATATAAATATTAGTGATACTTATGATTCTGCTCTCCCTGTTGGACCTGATAGGAATAATGATTATGCAAATTACGTTGCCAAACTTATAAATGCTCAAACAACAAAAACTGGAGTTGTAGCAGCAATAACTGCAGGAAATCAAATATCTTTAGTAAATACTAATAAAACAGAAACTGAAGCAAATAAGAAAAATATTGATTTAGATGTAATTTCTTTTAGTGGAACAGCAGGTAATGTACTAGTAACCACAGAAGTAATAACCGCTTTTAAATATACCTATTCATCAACTTCTGCAGCTTCAAGTCCATCTGTAAGAACTTCAGCGAGAATTTTTACATCAACTGAAGATTTAAGAAATTCTATGCAAACAGATGCAAGATTATATACAGATTATCTTGGTAATGGTTGGGATAATCCTACAGAAAGAATTGCCAATAAAAATGATGGTGTTGAAGTAATAGTAAATAAACAAGGACAATTTGAGGTAAGAAATCCAGCAGGTGACGCATTAAATGAAGATGATGGAGATATAATTGATGCCTCAAGTAGTGCTGCAACTGTTACTAGAACAGGGACACAACTTCAAGCAGAATTAGCAGTTGAAGCTATCACTTTTCCTGCAAATGCTATATTAACAGAAGCAATTACTCCTTCTTCAGATATAACTGTTAATGGTGTTGTATATGGACCTACTGGAGCCGGTGGTACAACTATTCCAGCAAATACAACATTAAATATTGCTGTAACAATTCCTCAAAATTCCACAGTAGCAAATACTGGTAATGATTTTACACTACAAGTCGGTACAAATTATAAAGATGTAAATGACCATGATATGGATATATCTATATCTGCATACACTGATGAGTCAAATAGTATAGGTAAAAATACATATTTCTATACAACTATGGCAGCTTTACAAGGTTCGCTTACAACTGGTATTGCTATAAGAACATCACAAAATACATATGCTGCAAATCATGCATCAAGTATAGATATTTATGACTCACTTGGTACAAAACATACAGTAAGATTTGAGTTTACTAAAACAGGATATACGACAGATGGTGGAACAGAATGGTCAACACTTATAAGTGTTCCAGAACCAGGTGATATAAACTTAGGAAGTTATCCAGAAAATATAGTTTCTGGTACAATTAGTTTCAATTCTGATGGTTCTCTTTCTTCATTTAGCCCTACAAACTTAACATACACAGCTAACAATGGTTCAACTCCAGACCAAAATATAGAATTAAGATTTGGTAACCTTGGAAAATTTGATGGTATGACAAGTTTTGATGCTCAATCAAATACTTCAAGAATTTCTCAAGATGGTTATCCTGGTGGGGATTTAGATGATATTAGAATTGATGAAACAGGAACTTTAATAGGAAGTTTTACAAATGGACGTAGTTTTGGTTTAGCACAGGTTGCAATGGCAAAATTTACTAATAATGGTGGTTTAGAGAGTGATGGTGGTAATACCTTTATACAAACTTCAAACTCAGGTGACCCTATCATAGGCCAAGCTGCTATTGGTGGACGTGGTACCATTAGGGCTAGTGCATTGGAGATGAGTAATGTTGACCTTTCACGTAGTCTTACGCAACTTATTATCATTCAACGTGGTTTCCAAGCTAACTCAAAAACTATTACAACATCTGATCAGATGTTGAATACACTTTTACAATTAAAGCAATAAAAGATATAATAAGCCTCAATAAAATTTGAGGCTTTTTTTATGACTACTACATTATTACAACATACATCTTTAGAAATCTGTGCAAATGCTATACGAACTTGTTGGCAAAGTTTTGACAAAAGTGATGCTGGTGGAGAAAAAGATAAGGAACTTATAGATAGAGTTGGCAATAAATTTAAACATGCCTCTACACTTGAACATTTAGTATATACATTTTATATCAAAGGTATTAGTAGAGCTTTACTCCAAGAGTTAGCTCGTCATCGTATGGCTAGTCTTAGTGTTAAGTCTACTAGATATACTCTAAAAGAACTTAAAAAAGAAGAACCCTTTACATGTAACGATTATGACAGAGCTAGCGAATACCTTGTAATGACTGGAAATGATATAGTAGATGAAATGAGTATAAAAGGTCTTGAGAACCTAAGAATAGTATTAAGTAAAGGAGTAAGCAATGATAAGGCTAAGTACTGTCTACCTGAAAGCTATAAAACTGAACTTACTTATACTATAAATGCTAGAAGCCTTCAAAATTTTATAACTCTAAGAAGTGATAAATCAGCACTTTGGGAAATAAGAGATTTGGCTGAAGCTCTTTATAATGAGCTTCCTGAAGACCATAGATATCTCTTTAGTATAAAAACATACGAATAACTATATTTTAACTCTCTGAGCATGAGTAAGAGCTATTGCAATAGCATCTGTAATGTCTAATGGTTTTATCTCTTTTTTAATTCCTAAAATTCTCTTTACCATGAATGAAACTTGCTCTTTTGTTGCTTTTCCATTACCTGTAACTGCTTTTTTTACCTGAAGTGGAGTGTACTCGTGAAAATTTCCAAAAACTTGTAAAACCTTCAAACTTAGTGCTCCTCTAAATTGTGCCAATTTTAACACAGTTTTTGGATTAAACGCGAAAAATATATCTTCTATAGACACTTCATCAATTTTATGGTTAGAAAAAATTATATCTAATCCTTCACATAGCTCAACTATCTGGTGTTGCAGTGTTCTTTCTTTTATTTTAATTAAACCAGCTTCAACTAAAATAACACTATTTTTCTCTTTTTTAATGATGGCATAACCACAATTTATAGTTCCTGGGTCTATTCCTAAAATTGTCACTTGAAATCCTCTAGTTCACATGTTAATCACATAGTGAATAACTACTTTTCATGGTAGTTTAACATAAATTTTAGTCTAATTTTGTTAAAATAAAAAAGTTATTCACATTTTATTCACTATGTGATTAACCTTAAGGAGTATAGGTGCTGGCAGATAACATTTTAGAGCTTTTAAGTACAGAGATTTCTGAACTTGAATATAAAAGATATATTAAACAACTAAAATATCATGAAAAAGCATCTCGTTCTGATTATGCAGTTTTTATCGCTCCAAATATTCTTATAGCAAATTGGGTTAAAACAAAATATGCAAATAAAATTGCTCATCTTTTTGAAATAAAAACTGGGAAAAAACCTATAGTCAATATTATGTTAAAAGATCAAATCAGTAAAACTAGAAAAAAAACAGTTCCTATTGATATAGAACTTAGTAAAACTACAAAAAATACAATTTTAAATCCATCTTACACTTTTGATAGCTTTGTTGTTGGTAGTTCTAACCAATATGCATATACAATAGCAAAATCAGTAGCCGATAAACCTGGAATCATGTACAACCCTGCTTTTATATATGGACCAACAGGTCTTGGTAAAACTCATTTAATACATGCAATAGGTAATTATTCACAAGCTAATGGAAAAACTGTTATATATGCAACTATAGAGCAGTTTATGAATGACTTTACATATAATCTTAGAAATCAATCTATGGAGAGATTTAGAGAAAAGTATAGAAGTTGTGATATCTTACTCATAGATGATGCTCAATTTTTATCAAACAAAATACAGACTCAAGAAGAATTTTTCCATACCTTTAATGAACTTCACTCTGCAGGAAAACAGATAATTTTAACAAGTGATAAACCACCAAAAAGTATAAATGGACTTGAAGAAAGATTACAAAGCCGTTTTGAATGGGGTCTCATAGCTGATATCGGTCTACCTGAACTTGAAACTAAAATAGCAATTATAAAAAAGAAATGTGAATTAGATGGAATTGATTTAAATGATGAAATAGTAAATTACATTGCATCAAATATGGGTGATAATATACGTGAAATAGAGAGTGCTATAATAAATCTAAATGCTTATGCATCTTTAATGAGACAAGAAATAACTTTTGAATTTGCTAAAAATGTTATGAAGGAACAGATAAAAGAAAGAAGAGAAAATATAACTTTAGAAGATATAATAACCGTTATATCAAAAGAACTTAATATAAAACCAAGTGAAATAAAATCTAAAAAAAGAAGTAAAAACATAGTAGAAGCCAGAAGAATTGGTATATATTTAGCAAGAACATTAACACAAAATTCTATGCCTCTACTAGCATCATTCTTTGGAATGAAAGATCATTCAACGGTCTCTAAAAGTATGAAAACAATAAACCAGTTAATAGAAACAAATGAGACATTTAAATTAAAAGTAGATGAACTTAAAAATAGAGTTTTAACAAAAAATGAGTAAAAGTTTATAGACAAAATGTGAATAAGTGTGAATAAACATAAAACTTTTTTCACACTTATAAAGCCTTAAAGTAGGGGTTTACAATAATTATTCACATTTTCAATATAAACTACTACTACTACTATATTTATATAATATATAAAGGAAAAAAATGAAAATATCAATTAATAAAAGTGTGTTAGAAACAGTTTTATTAAACACACAACCATATCTTAAAAAAAAAGATTTGAGTCAAATTACATCACATCTGTATATATCTTCATTAGAAGACACTTTTGTAGTAAAAGCAACTGACTTTGAAATAGGTTTAGAATTTACTACTAAAAATATAAAAATTATAGATGCAGGAATTGCAACTGCAAATGGTAAAAAACTTCTTGATATTGTTAAAATACTAAAAGATGATGAAGTTATACTTGAAACAATCAATGATTATCTTTATATAAAACAAAATAGTTCAAAATTTAAACTTCCTATGTTTAATCCAAATGAGTTTCCTGAATTTCCTAAAATTGAAGAGAAACCAAAGTTTGAACTTAATAGTATACTTTTGGTAAGATCAATTAAAAAAATATCACCAGCAATTGATAGTAATAATCCTAAATTTGAACTCAATGGTGCTCTTATTGACATAAGAGATGGTTTTTTAAATTTAGTTGCAACAGATACAAGAAGACTTGCAGTTGTTAGATTAGAAAATCAAATAGAAGATAATTTTTCTCTAATAATTCCTAAAAAAGCAATTAGCGAAATTCAAAAACTTTTCTTTGATGATATAGAGATGTTTTATGATCAAAATACTCTTATAGCTAAATCAAACAATTTTCAATTTTTTACAAAATTAATTAATGGAAAATTTCCTGATTATGAAAGAATAATACCAAAAGAAAAAAAATATAGACTTCTTTTAAATAGAGAAAAAATGATAGAAGCAATTAGACAAATATCTATAGTTTCAAATGAAATGAAAATAACTTTTAAACCAAATACAATTTTATTTGAAAGTTTAAACGATGACAACATTGAAGCAAAAACAGAAATAGAATTTGTAACAGGACTTGACAATGAAATATTTTTAGCTGTTAATTCTCGTTATCTTTTAGATTTTCTATCAAATATAGAAGAGAGTAATTTTACACTAGGGTTTAATGATACAGGCTTACCTTTTTCACTAGAGAGTGAAAATTTCATGACAATTGTCATGCCAATTATGATATAAAAAAGCGGAGAAATATATGAGCAATTATGGAGCAGAAAATATTAAAGTTCTTAAAGGACTAGAAGCAGTTAGAAAGAGACCAGGAATGTATATTGGTGATACGAACATAAATGGTCTTCATCATCTTATATATGAAGTTGTAGATAACTCTATAGATGAAGCTATGGCTGGATACTGTGATAAAATTACGGTTGAGCTTACAAATTATGGTTCGGCTATCATTACTGATAATGGTAGAGGAATCCCTGTTGCTTATCACGAAGGTGAAAAAATGTCAGCAGCAACAGTTGTTTTAACCATACTACATGCTGGTGGTAAATTTGACAAAGATACATATAAAGTAAGTGGTGGATTACACGGTGTTGGTGTTTCTGTTGTAAATGCACTTTCATCTAAGCTAGTTGCTTTAATTAAACGTGAAGGTAGTGAACATCGTCAAGAATTTTCTTGTGGGATACCTCAAAGTGAACTTGAAGTAGTAAAAAATACAAATAGAACTGGGACGAGTATAGAATTTTGGCCAGATGCTTCTATATTTGAAGTAAGTGAATTTGAATTTGAAACTTTAGCAAAAAGATTTAGAGAAATTGCTTATCTAAATCCAAAAATAACAATAGATTTTAAAGACCAAAAAACAGGAAAAAATGAAAGCTACCATTTTGAAGGTGGTTTAACACAATTTGTAACAGATATTAATAAAAGAGAACAAGTCTCTTCACCAGTTCATTTTACTGATAGTATTGATGAAGTGGAAGTTGATATAGCTTTAATGTATAACTCAAGTTATACTGAAAATCTTCTCTCTTTTGTAAACAATATTAGAACAATTGATGGTGGAACACATGAGGCTGGTTTTAGAGCGGGACTTACAAGAGCAATAGTAAATTATGTAAATAACAATGCTGCTGCAAGAGAAAAAGATATAAAAGTTACTGGTGATGATGTAAGAGAAGGTCTTATAGTAGTTATAAGTGTAAAAGTTCCAGAGCCCCAATTTGAAGGTCAAACAAAAGGAAAACTTGGTTCAACTTATGTTAAACCAATAGTCCAAAGATTTACTTTTGAAAAACTGGTAAAGTATTTTGAAGAAAATCCAATAGAAGCTAAGATAATTATGAATAAAGCTCTTGGAGCAGCTCGTGGTAGAGAAGCTGCAAAAAAAGCTAGAGATTTAACTCGCAGAAAAGATTCAATGAGTATTGGAACTCTTCCTGGAAAACTTGCTGATTGTCAAAGTAAAGATGCAACTATATGTGAACTTTACTTGGTGGAGGGAGATTCTGCAGGTGGTTCTGCAAAACAAGGACGTGATAGAGTTTTTCAAGCAATTTTACCACTTAAAGGTAAAATTTTAAATGTAGAAAAATCTCGTATTGATAAAATTTTAAAATCTGAAGAAATTAAAAATATGATTACAGCTCTTGGTTGTGGAATTGGTGAAGAGTTTAATGAAGAAAAACTAAGATATCATAAACTAATAGTTATGACCGATGCAGATGTTGATGGTAGTCATATTCAAACTTTACTTTTAACATTTTTGTTCAGATTTTTAAGACCTGTTATTGAAAATGGTTATGTTTATCTTGCTCAACCACCATTGTACAGATATAAAAAAGGTAAAAAAGAAATTTATCTTAAAGACGATACTGAACTAGGAAATTTTTTAATAGAAACTGGTATAAATTCTTTTGAATTTGAAGGTATTGGAGGTAATGATTTAATGGATTTCTTTAAAATAGTATCTGCTTATAAAGACATACTTAAAGAGTTAGAAAAAAGATTTGCTGTTATTGCAATTATTCGTTACTTAATAGAAAATCCTGATTTAGCTTCAAAAAGTTCAAGTGATCTTTTTGAAGAGTTAAAAAAGTTTATTGCTATGAAAGGTTATAATATTTTAAATCATAATGTAACAGATGATTTAGTTCATCTTTATATCCAAACAGGAGATGGTTTGGAAGAGTTAAAACTTGATAATAACTTTTTTACAAATCCTCTTTATGAAGAAGCACTTTTTATAAGTGGTAAAATAAATGAGAGAGATTTAAGTTTTTTAAATGGACAAGATCCAATAGAAACTCTTATAGAAATAGAAAAAATTGCAAAAAAAGGTGCATATATACAGAGATATAAAGGTCTTGGTGAAATGAATCCAGAGCAGCTTTGGGAAACAACAATGAATCCTGAAAATAGAAGGCTTTTGCAAGTTAAAATTGATGATTATGAAGTAGCTAGTGATACTTTTACTCTATTTATGGGTGATGAAGTAGAACCTAGAAGAAATTATATCCAAGCTCATGCAAAAGATGTAAAACACTTAGATGTATAAGTAAACAAAACATATGTTATATTCAGAGTCAAAAGAGAGAGAAAATAGGTTTATTATTTCTCTTAAAATAGGTTTTCCTTTTTTAGTTTTGGCTCTACTTCTTTTTTATATATTTAAAATTTCTTCAAATGATATGGTGAGTTTTATACTATTTATTGTTCTTGTTCCTATCTATATTTATTATATTTTTTACCTTATTTATAGTGGTTTTAAATATACTCTTGTAGATCCTATTACTAAAACTTTTATTAGAAAAGAAATACTAAAAAAGATTGAATATATAAAAAATAAAAAATATAAATCTACAGTAGTACTTATAAAAATAGATAATATAGTAGATATAAATGAAAGATATGGAATCACAAATGCTGATAATATCTTAAGAATTTTTTGTGATAGGTTAAATAGTTTTTTAAAAAACTATAATTTTAAAGATATACCTATAGGAAGGTATGCAGGTGGACACTTTTTACTTATTTTAAAAGTAAAAGAAAAAGAGTTAAAACACCTTATAACTATTTTTGAAAAAGAGTTAAAACATGTCGGTATTAATGATATAGAGATAAAAATAGATTTTTCATTAATAGATTCAGATTATGATGAAAATGTAAAGAATATAGTAAAAAAATTATTTTCATTGTTAGATACTAATAAAAATATACCAGATATAAAACCAAATGAGTTTGAAAAAATAATATGCACTGCAATTGATAATGAAAAATTTATATTTAAATATCAACCTCTTCAACATAAAAGTAAAAACAGAGAAATTTTAGAGGTAATAATTAAGATATATTCAAAGAATGAAGGGATGCTTTCACGTACTCAGATACAAAGTGTTATAAATCATCTTGGTCGAGAGATGCAGTTTGATAAAAAAATAATTTTTGTTTTGTTAAAAGAGTTAGAAAATATAGATTTTACAAATAGATTAATATCTATAAAACTTTCTCCAGTAACACTAAGAAATACAAAATTTAGAGAATATTTGACTGAAATTTTTTATAAAAGTACTTTAAAACCAGAAAATTTCATATTAGAGTTTTCTGAAAAAAGAGCTTATAAAGAGATACATAGATTTAAAGAAATATTGAATCAGTATAAAAAAAGTGGATTTAAAATAGCACTTAATTATTTTGGTGGAGATAATTGTAGTTTAGAATACATAAAAACTTTGCCAATAGATATAGTAAAATTTGATATAGAATTTACAAAAAATATATTTGATGAAAGATATGAAAAAATAATTGAGGCATATATTAAACTTTTACACTCTTTACATGTAGAGGCTGTTATAAAGTTTATAGATAAAAAAGAAATATATGATAAAATAGAAAATTTTGGGTTTGATTATATGGAAGGGTTTTTTATAGAAAAATCAAAAAATTTAAAGGAATTGTAATAATGCGTTATGGAGAAAAAAAGATAAAAGAGTTTGATGTCGAAAAAGATTTAGAGATTTGGCCAAACAAACATAAAAAAAATTATATTATAAAATTAACACTTCCTGAGTTCTGTTGCTTATGCCCTAGAAGCGGTTATCCTGATTTTGCGACCATTCAGATAGATTATACTCCAGATGAGTTTGTAGTGGAGTTAAAGGCTATTAAACTTTATATAAATAGCTTTATGAATATAAATATATCTCATGAAGATAGTGCAAATGAAATTTATGATGTATTAGATACAAAACTTAAACCAAAATGGTTAAAAGTTACAGCTGATTACAATCCAAGAGGAAACGTACATACCGTAATAGAGTTAGATTCAAAGCAAATCAGATGTTAAGTGCGGGATTAATAGAGCATTTTTTTGCATCTGCATCGATTCAAAGATGGAATGATTACCCTCGTATGGTTGAGCTCGTTGAACTCGATAAGCAAGCACATAAATTTATAATTGCATTTTTTTTAGCAAATATGGAAGAAGATGTAAATCATGTTCATTTAATTGAAGCTGGGATATTTGAGTTTCTTAGACGTGGAATTGTAACAGATATAAGACCAGATGTTTTTAGACAAGCTTTACAAAAAAAAGAGAAAGAGATAAATAAATGGGTTTTAACAAAACTTTATGATGAGCTTATTGATATTGAAGATGGCGAGTTTTACAAAAGATTTGAAATGTATCTTAGTGATTTAAATATGTATAAAAAAGAGCGTTTTATACTTAAAGCCGCTTCATATCTTGCTACTCGTTGGGAGTTTGCAATAGTTTATCAAACCAGTCAATTTTTAAATGGAATTGATCAGGTAAAAGAGGATGTTGAAGATGAAATAGAAGATTATTATGAGTTAATTGGTGTAAGAAAAATTGCACTTAATAAAAAGTTGGCAAAAGTAATAGATTTGAGTGGTCGTTTGAGATTTCAAAAAAGATGGGCTCAGACTCCAAGAATCCCAGAGACTTCAGTTTTAGGACATATGCTTATTGTTGCTATTCTTGGGTATTTTTACTCAACTAAAATAAAAGTATGCGATAAAAGAGTAGAAAATAACTTCTACTGTGCACTTTTTCACGATCTTCCAGAAGCATTAACTCGTGATATTATAAGCCCTGTAAAATACTCTGTAAATGGTTTGGATGATATTATAAGTGAATATGAAATAAAGATGATTGAGGATGAGATACTTCCTTATGTTCCATCTCATATGGTTGAGCACTTTAGATACCTTTTGGGGCTCCATGGTAAGAATGAAAAAGATGAATTTTTAAATAAAATTAATGAGAAAAAAATAATGGTTGTAGATACTCTTTCTACTTATAATGAGAATAAATATAATGCAATAGATGGTGTAGCACTTAAAAATTGTGATAGGCTTTCAGCTTTTATAGAGGCGGTTCTCTCTATATCACATGGTGTAAAATCAAAAGAGTTACTTCAAGGCAAAGAGTTTATTAAAAAGACTCTAAAGGAAAAAGGTAAAGTTGATGGTGTTGATTTTTATAAACTAGCACAAGAGATAGAAGCTCATGTTATGAGTTAGTGGTTTGTAAAAACCCCTCTTCAGATGACTGCGGCACATGAACTCAAAAGAGTGCTCTGCTGTGTTCCCACCCTGAAGCATTATTCTTTAAAGACATTGCACAGGTCTAAAGAGGAGCGAGCGGTATTATAGCAAAAAATTAGCTCCAAGGCAATAGATAAAAGCCGTTTGTAAAGTCTATAATTATAAAAAAGCTCTCTTCTCCCTTAATAGTTTTTGGTAACGTTTTAAATTTGATTTTTTTTTCAGGTGAGTTTCCATATAGATACAAAATTGGCTCATAATTTTCATGAGTAAATTTACTACTATAAAACTCCAATTTTTCATTTTCTTCATTGAGAGTTTTTATTTGTGAGAGAATTAAATTTTTCACTACATGTAGACTTTTTTCAATTTTATTAGTTACTTTTTCATCGTCTTCATAACTTTTATCAAAGAATTCGGGATCTATATAGGAGTATAGATTGTTTACTTTAGTTATTAGTTTAGATTTTTCTGTAAAAATTGTTTTTAGTATGCTTTCTATTTCACTTTTTTTTTCTTTGAAATTCAAATTATGCCTTTATTGGAAAAGTAATTATAAATTTTGTACCTTTGTCTATTTCACTTGTAACTTTTATATTTCCATTTAATCCATTTGTGATTATATTATAAACTATATTTAGTCCTAATCCTGAACCTCCACCCTCTCTATTTGTTGTGAAAAATGGATTAAAAATCTTTTTTAAATTTGTTTTATTTATACCAATACCATCGTCTTTATATATAATTTCCACAGTATTATCTATTTTTTTAGCGTATATATCAATATTACCTTTTTCTATATTTTTAAATCCATGAATTAGTGAATTCATTATAAAATTGGTAATGATTTGGGAAAAAGAACCAGGAAAGCTATTTATATTTAAATTTTTATCACAATGTATATTTATGTTATGTTTAGTTTTTTTAAGACGATTATGAAGGCTTAAAAGAACCTCTTCAATATACTCTTTTATGTTAAAGTTTCTTATATGCTCGTTTGATTGGTCAACTGCTACTTGTTTAAAACTTCTTATTTGTTCTGCTGCACGTGTTAAAGATTTATAAACAGAATTTGCTATTTCATAGGAAATCTTTATATACTCTTCAAATTCATCTTGACTTAAATTATTCTCTTCATAGAGTTTTTTTAGCTCAATTGTTATGTGTTGAAAGTGAGTAATTCCTGTTAAACTAATACCAACAGGAGTGTTTATTTCATGAGCAACACCTGCAACAAGTCCACCCAAACTAGCCATTTTTTCACTCTCTACAAGTTGATTTTGAGTTATTTTTAGGTTTTTTATAGTCTTTTTTAACTCTTTTGTTCTCATATCTACTGTAAATTCAAGTGAATTATTTATATCTGTTATTTCCTCTTTTGCTTTTTTCCATTCGTTTATAAGAAGTAGATTGCTTATTTGGTCACTTACTCTACTTACAAAAGTTATCTCATCTTGTGTCCACATTTTTTTATTTTTCAGTGTATCAAAAGCTATAATTCCATACATATCATCATGAAAGTTAATGCTAACATCTAACATAGATTTTACTCCCGCTTTTTTCATATCTTCTTGGTTATATTCTGTTGTTCTTTGATCTGTATATACATCAAAAGCATCAATTACTCTATGTTTTTTTAAATAAGATATATACTTTGTTAGTTTTGATATTTTTATAGTTTTGTTTTCTTCAACGTGAAGGTCTTTATAAAGTATATACCTATAATTACAATTTATAGCATTATTATTTTCAAGTTTCCAAAAACTTACCCTATCAACCCCAAGAGTTTTTGCTGACTCTTTTAACAAAAAGTAAATACCTTCTTTGAAAGATTTGTTAAAAAACTCTTCATCTAAAGTTAGTTTTACTATGGTATTATACTGTTTTTGAATTCTCTCTTTTTGTGCTAATGCATCTTGTTCTATTTTTGTTCTTATTCTTATCTCTTCTTTAAGTTTCGTATTTGTTAATTCTAAATTAATTTTTTGTTTTGCTTGTTTTTCAATATCATTTATTAGATTTTCTCTCATTGTGTTTATGGAATTTGCCACTATATCAATGAAATCAGGATTTTTCTTATCAACTTTTTTATTTAATACAAGAGGAATAGAGAGTTTTTTAGTGTCAAGATTGGTAGTATAGTTAGCCATATCAGCAAGGTGTCTTATTATGAGCTTTTGTACGATAATAATAAGTATAAAAGCTATTGAAAATACTTTTAGGGTTTCTATTAAAATTTTTTCTATCATTTTGCTATATATTTTATTTATACTATCTTCATATGAGCCTTGAATACATATTGTTCCTAGGGTACTGCTTTCTATATTTTTATGTATTAAATCAATATGCTCTTCTACGATGTACTTTTTCTTTTTTTCACCGCTACTAATAATGCTAGTGTTATTCTCTTTTATTTCAATATATGTTATTCCAGGTAGTTTTAAAATACTATCTACTATAATTTTAAGCTGTGAATTATCGAGTTGCCATATAGCCATACTTATGGACTCAATACGAGTATTTTTTATTTGATTTATGCTTTTATTTACTAGTTTTATAGATGTATCATAATCATTTTTTAATATAAATCCAGTCTGTATAATAGTAAAAATTATGCTAATTAAAAAAAGAAAACTAAAAAGAGTTATAGTTAATTTTTTATTGTTTATGATTTTATTTGTAGGCACAAAACTCCCTCTTATTATAGAGTATAAATAAAACTTGCTATAATTATAGCAAAACTATTTTAAGGCGGCATATGTCATTAAAGAGCACAAAAACATTTTTTCTCTCATTCTTTAGAGAATTGTTCGTTTATCACCATACATCTTTAGAGTTTAGAGCAAAATTATTTGCTTCTATGATTGCTTCAAATCAGATAGATAATAGTTGTGAGTATATAGTATTGAAAAAAATTGCAAAAGAGATATATAAAGAAGATGAATATCGTGTTGATGTGCTTGTTCACACAACTAAAGAGTATGTCAATAAAATAATACAAAATGATTCTCTAGATATTGACCATTTAATTTTAGACATAGACAAAGAGTTAAGAAAACATAAAAGATTTGTAGACAAAATAAATATGAATCATCTTCGTAGTTTTTATGCATGTAATGGTGATGAAGATACCATACTACTACAAACAAGAATTTTAGAGTTTTATGAGAGTGAGATAAAGTCTAGAAAGAAAGTTTCAGCTATTTAATAGCAATATTTGTAAATTTATCTAGTATTTCACTCATGTTAAGAGCTTCTTTTGTATCTCCTAGATTGTATATATTTTTTAAAAATCTTGGATCACGATACTTGATATACACTTTTTTATCTTCAGCTTCGTAAATTAAAATTTTTAAAGGAAGATCCAAGCCAACTGCAGGATCATACTTTAGTAGATTTAGACAAATATTAGATTCTTCAAATATTATTAGTTTTGCTTCACCCATAGAAAATTTTCCGCGTTTAATGGCATTTTGTTTATGGTCTATGATAGTGAACTTTTTTGCACCATACTCTTTGACTATTATTGTAAGCATATTAACAGTTTCATCAACACTATTTTTACTTAGTTTGGTTACAATACCATTTTTATTCATGGATGCACTAAAAAGAGTTATTGGTAGTATAAAAAGTAAAATATATATAATTTTTTTCATAACTTCATACTATCAAAATTAGCTTTTAAGTTAAATTAAATTAACTATTTTTTTAAAAAAGTAAGTTTAAAACTCATATTTAAGCCTTAAAAGTAACTGATAGTTGTCCTTTCTTGGCAGTGTCCCATCTTCTCTTTTTGTAGGATTTTCTATCTAAAAATAACTTTGAGTTTTAAAAATAGTAAAAACAGGACTAATGAAATGGCAGAAACCAAGATAATAGATGCTCCACTTGTTATATTAAAACCATATGAAACAAATAGGCCAAAAAGTGTAAATATAGTAGATATTATAGCCGATAAAAACATCATACTATATAGAGAATTAGATAGTTTTTCAGCAATATATATTGGTATGGTGAGAAGTGCTATAACCAAGATAAGACCTACTATCTTGATAGCAACCACAACTGTAAGAGCTGAAAGAACCAAAATAAGAGTATAGAAAAACTTTACGCTAACACCTCTTAAAAGTGCATATTCACTGTCATATGACACAGCTAAAATATCTCGGTACCAAAAAGTAACAACAAAAATAATAGTAACAACAAGAGCTAACATAAACCAAATATCATTTTGGCTAACAGCTAGGATAGAGCCAAAAAGATAACTCATCAAATCGACATTATAGCCAGGTGTCATATCCACAAATAAAATTCCTATTGCCATGCCAACTGCCCAGATAAGACCTATAAAAGTGTCTGTTCTCTCTCTGTGTTTTAGAGTTATAAAAGCTATCAATAAAGCAGCTCCAACAGCAAACAAAGAGGCTCCTAGAAAGATAGGGATACCAAAGTAAACAGCAAGACCAATTCCTCCATATGAGGTATGAGCAATACCTCCAGCTAAAAAAACCATTCTATTTACTACAATGAGTGAACCGATGATACCAGAAGCTATACTTACTAGTATTCCTGCAATGATTGCGTTTTGTATAAACTCATAGCTTAGTATATCAAGCATGATTATTCCCTATCATTTGAAGTAGTTCTACTTCACAAAAGTGTTTATCTTTAGTGTAAAATTTTCTTTTTTTGCTCACATCATGGAATGCTGCTTTTTTGTTTACATGTAAAACACTCGAGGCATACTCTAAGATGACTGATATATCGTGACTTACAACTACTATAGTTATATGCTGATTTAGTTTTTTAAGAAGTTCATAAACCTCTTTTTGCCCAATTGTATCTATGTTTGATGTAGGTTCATCTAAAAGAAGTATTTTGGGATGGGAGCACAAAGCACGAGCTATCATTACTCGTTGTCTTTGCCCACCTGAGAGTGAGCCTATTTTTTTATCGGCATGTTTTTCCATGCTGACTTGCTTGAGTGATGTCAATGCACACTCTATCTCCTCTTTTTTATAGCCTATAAGAGGACGCTTATGACCAACATGCCCCATCATAACAACTTCTATAACTTTGATAGGAAAATTAGTATTTACGTTTGTATTTTGGGGAACATAACCTATTGAAGTTAGGTTTTTAGAAGAGTTTTCGTTAAAAATTTTTATTGTATTTGGTGGGGTCTTTTCAATGCCTAACATAAGTTTTAAAAGAGTACTTTTTCCACCACCATTTGGTCCAATGATAGCTAAGAATTCTTTATCTTTTACATGTAGATTTATATCTTCTAAAATAGTATCTTTTTCATAAGAAAAGGTAAGGTTTTTTATATCTATAATATTCATATTTTTCCCATTGATATGGCAGACAGTGGGGGATTCGAACCCCCGGTACAATGAAGTACATCCGCGTTCCAGGCGAACAGATTAAACCACTCTCTCAACTGTCTACATGTAAGCGTGGATTATATCTATTTTGCGCTTAAACACTCTTTGCAGATTGTCTCAAAAGAGATAGTCGCACCTGAAATTTTGCTACCTGTAGAGGATTGAGCCTTTTTAATAATCTCATCCGTATTGATTATAAAATCTTCTATTTTCTCACACTTAGAACATATTAGATGTGTATGATTTTCTTTTGTTATCTCGTAGTACTCTTTTTTATTTGCAATTTTCACTTCACTTAGTATTTTTTTTTTCAACATTTCATTTATATTTCTATATATTGTTGATAACGATAGCGTAGGAAATTTTAGTTTTGTAAGTTGTTCAATGCCTTCTAAAGTAACGTGACCATGTTGTTCAAGAACATTAAGTACACACAGTCTTTGAGGTGTTGCTTTTAAAGAATGTAGTTTCAAAATATCCACATGTGACATAATTGTGCCTTTTTAACAACTATATTATCATAAATAGTAATTTTTTGCAACAAATTTCTTTTTTGGTTTAGATTTTTAAGAAAGGTTGGATGTATATTGGAAATCCGTTTTTTGATAGTGAGAATCTGCATAGGAGTGTGTGTGATAAGAATGACAGATTTGACATAAGTCAAAATACTCGATGTGTTAACATCTCAAAAAACGAATTTCCAATTTACCAATCAAATCTAACTCTTCGGAGAAGATGAAAAGTTAAATTATTGATGAAATTATATCTCTATTGAAAATGAAAAAATTGTCCTAGGTCAAGAGCCTGAATTATCATTCATTATTCCAATAATAACCTTATCTGTTATATTCATACCATTTTGCGAAAGTTTTCCTATGTTCTTTATAGTTTTTTCTATATCATCAGCAATAATACCATCTCCACCATGAAGAAATCTTCCTTCTCGAGCTAAAAAAAAAGAGTCAAAAGCAGCATAAATAGTAGTTGAAACTTTCATTGCACAAGATGACTTTACACCATCACATATGATGCCAGATACATCTCCTAATGTATTAATGATAGAGTGCGCTACGACTTTATAACTCTCCTTATTTAGAAATGCCAAAGCCCCAGCGACCGCAGCAGAAGAGCAGATAACGCCACAATATTTGGTATCAGTAGAAGTCATTACTACTACAAACCAGCACCAATGAGTCAGGAGAATATTGAACTACTGCACAAGATAGATGAAATAGCTACTGATAACTCAGAGTATGGTTATAGATTTATATATGAACAACTAAAAGAAGATGGCTACTATATTGGAAAACATAGAGTCTTAAAATATATGGGAATACTTGGTATCCAAGCAATATATTTAACCAAAAAAAGACTCACAAGTCTCAAAAACCAAGAGCATAAGATTTATGAGTATCTACTAAAAAAATATTGGACTAAATTTGGAAAGAGAAAAACTGTATATGTACCCACACCAAATGAAGTATGGAGTGGTGATATTACATATATACGTGTTAATGGAAGCTTTATGTATTTTACAGCTGTTATAGACTGGCATAGCAAAGCAATACTGTCCTATAACATATCTAACTCTATGGATGCAACACTTGCAACTGATGTACTTGGGGAGGCATTGGTTAAATATCCTAAACCTAAAATATTTAATAGTGACCAAGGGAGCCAATACACTAGTTATGAACATACTAAGTTACTTAAAAAATATGATATTAAAATATCTATGAATGGTAAAGGTAGAAGTATAGATAATATTGTAATTGAAAGATTTTTTAGAACATTAAAACATGGCAATATTTATATCAGTGATTATCAATCAATAAAGGAGTTAAAAGAAGGTGTAAAAAACTACATCCATAAATACAATTTTAAAAGATTTCATTCAAGTATAAACTATAAAAAACCTATGAATGTTTATCTTGAATATCTGAAAAATGTAGGTTAAAGTAACAGATGAGGATGAAATTAAATCTGTTTAAGAGTTGTCTTGATTTTTAGGGCATTATAAGTTAAGTGTAATAACTTTTGTAAAAAGTGCTTCAATTTTGTTAAACTTAATAACTTTTGCAAGATTATATATGACTTCAATACTAAGAAGTTCTCTATCTTTTGACGGAGAGTTAAAGTCTATATCATTACAAGGACGGTCTAGTATAATTTCATTATTTTTTTCTTTGATAAATTTTCTTACTTTAACCATATCTTCTTTGTTTATATTGCTTATGACCATCAAGTCTTTTTTTGCATTACCTGCAACTATACCCATAACAACAGAAGTCTCTATCCCAACCATACCACCACTATTTGGAATTACTACACTTTTGACGTTTTTTATCATGTTACCAGATACTTTTATGATGACTTTTTCTATCGTCTCATTTAGTACTTCTTTAGCTTTTGCAGCTACCTAAGCTAAAGCAATTGGCTCTGTACATCCTTCAGCGGGAACAACTTCTTCATCAAGTATATTAAGTATTTTTTTCTCTATATTTTTATCCATAATAGCTTCCTTTGATTTAATTGTAGTAAAAATTTCTAAATAATTAGAGAAAAATATTGCTATACTTACATGTAAATAGTAAAAAGAGCAAAAATGGACAAAAGGTATCGAAATTTTTATATTCGTTTGATTGTTGGAGGAGTTTTTTTATTAGCTATTCTTGTTAGTAGTATCCTAAGCACATTTCAGGGCTAAGTCTTATCTTTTTCTCAAATGGAGATGGTCCAAAATACTTACACTTTTCCACATATATGTTGTAACTATAATCCAAACCTAAATCATCATAAAATTTTTTTAGATTAACTAGTTTGATTCCATATAAATCTATAATTTCTAGTTTTTTATAGAGTATAGAGTTGTTATTTTCTATTAAGTGAGATGGTGCTATACCAGAGTATTTACAGAAAGCTTGAGATTGAACAAAGCCAGTGAGGTTTCTACATGTAGAGATGATTTTTTCATACTTAAGAAGAGTTGTTCTCTTGTCTAAAAAAACAACCCTACCTCCGTCGTATTTTGCTGCTTTTACATCTTTCCAGAATCTATAAGCATTGGATGATATACCAGAGAGTTCACAAAACTCTCTGTTTAGAACATAGTTATCTAAAAACTGGTTATTTGAGAGAGTCTCCATTCTCATAGAAATTCTTATTTCTCGAAACTTCCACCAAGTGAAAGGTGAATGTTTACACGATTGATAAGAAGTTGATTATTTAATTTTTCTAAATCAGTATGGTCTTTCATCCCCCAACCAATTTTAGGTTTATAAAGAGTAGCCCAAATCCAGAGAAATGGCCATATAGCGTACAGTAAAAACAGACTTACCCATCCTGCTGTATAAATTGTATCTCTATGAGGATGGTTTCTTTTTTTTGTTATCTCGTAAGGTATGTCGTGAATATATAAAATTGTATAAACTAATATGATTGATACCAATTTTAGCATAAACAGTGCAAGCAGCTTAATATGTCATAATTTTCCATATTTTTAATCCTTTTTGAAAAAAGTTAGTATAGCTACATATTAATAAAAATACACTATAATATAACTATAATTATAATATGGAGAAGATATGTTTAAAAAAAATATTGTTATTGCCGTAATTGTCTCAGCTTTATTTATTGGTTGTGGTGACAAAAAAGAGGAACAAAAAACTGTACAAATAGAGGCTCCCAAAACGAGCGTAGAGGTTTATAGTATTCAAGAAGAGAAGATTCCAATATGGATTGATTTTTCTGGAAAAACAGAAGCGTACAAAGATGTAGTAGTAGTTGCTAGAGTAAAAGGAAATCTTGAGAAGAGGTTTTTTAAGCCAGGGGATTACGTAAAAAAAGGTGATAAACTTTTTGAAATAGAAAATAGTGAATATGTAGCTATTTTAAATCAACATAAAGCAAGTAAAAAGAAAAATCAAGCATCATTAAAACTTGCTATTAGCAGTTATGAAAGATATAAACCTTTAGTAGAGAAAGAGTTAGCTACAAAAGAGAAGTTAGACCAACTAATAGCTGAAAAAGAGCAGGTTGAAGCGCTTATAAAAGCTGATGACTCAACAATTAGACAAGCAAGAATAAATCTTGATTATACGATTGTAAAAGCAACAACTGATGGCATGATAGGCAGAAACTTGGTTGATATAGGTAATATGGTAGGCTCAAGTGCGGATAATTCAAAACTTGCTGTTATAGTCAAATCAGATCCACTATATGTTAATTTTACTCCAAGCGGGGACGATACTTCGCTGATAATTAAATATAAATCAGAATTAAAACCAAAAGTAAAAGTTTATACTCCATCAAGAACTAATGCTCAAGAGGATATTTATGAAGGGCATATAGATTTTATAGACAATAAAACAAATGAATCAACAGGAACTGTAAGCATGAGAGCGATTATAGATAATCCAAAACATACTCTTCTTCCAGGTACTTTTGTTGAAATCAAGCTTTTTATAAGTGACCAAATTCCAGTGATTGCACTAAGCCCAACGAATGTGATGGAGAATCAGTTAGGTTCTTATGTTTATATAGTAAATGAACAAAATAAGCTAGAGACTCGTCAAGTAGAAATATCTTATGCGACAAAAGGCATGTTGATTATCAAAAAAATAAGCCTAAAAAATGGGGATAAAGTAGTTGTATCTCCTTTAAGAAAACTTCGTAAAGGCATGGATGTAGTTACCAAAGAGGTAGGTAATCCAGTGTTGAAACAGGACAAATAGATGTTCTCTCTACTCTTTTTATATTATGGCCACATAAACAAACTTAAAAAACATGTAATATAATATTAAAATAGTAAATAGGAGATAGTATGGAAGTTTTATCGTTAGTATTTACCATTACTTCAATTGTAATTATTTTAACTCCTGGACAAGATATGATTTTGGTTATGTCTCGCTCAATTGCACAAGGACAAGATGCTTTTTCAAATATAATCAAATCCTAAAATAACTATATTTTATTTTTCGTATCTTCCTCAGTTTGTAGTACCAAATGGTGGAAGCGAAACATTGCAACTTTTTATACTTGGCACAACTTTTGCAGTAGTAACTTTTATGATAAAAGGACCTATAGGATACATATCTGGCATATTATCATTTTGGATCAAAGCTAGACCAGTAGTCTTGAAATGGATTCACAAAACAAGTGGGGTTATTCTTATAGGGTTAGGTTTAAAATTGGCATTTAAAAAAAGATTATAAAATTGAAAATATCATACTCTTGTAAATTGCCAAATAAGAATTTTATTTATAAAGATACTACTTTTCTACGTTAGTGTCTTGTTCTGTATCTGAAGGTGATTGGGTTTCTTCTTCCTGTATTTCACCATTTTTTTGAGCTAATTTTTTCTTACGCTTTTCTTCTTTCTTTTTTTGTTTTTCTAGTTCACGTCCTCGTTTTTCATAACTGTAGTTTGTTTTAGCCATTAATAATCCTCTTTTTAATATTAGATAAGTTTGAGTGAAATCTTTGAAAATATTCATTCGTGTAAGTATAGATTATAGCGTAGTTTTATCATACCTATTGTTTAATTATCAAATTTTAGTATTTTTAGTGTAATTTACAATCTTTTTACTCATCAATAAATAGTTATTTTTATCTTTTTGTAACGATGCTCTAATCTTGTTATATGTCTATCAAAGCAAAAGTTTTGCTTTCAAAAAATTGAGTATTTTTCTTAACTTAACAGTATTAGATTACTAAGTGTCTATATTATAGAGGACATTCCACTTTTACTTTAGAATATAAAAGACAATTTTCTGTATTGCCATTTGAAATATATCCATAATGCTCATAAAAATCTTTTGAAGTAATTGTACTTTCAAGATTAAATACTTTAAAATCAAAGTGAATAACGCTTTCTTCAGATATTGAAAGCAGTTTTCCACCTATGCCTTGTCCTTTTACTTCTGGCATTATATAACAAAGATATAAATAACCATTATGTCCAATATCTGAAACACCAACTATTTTTCCATCTTTTTCTGCTACAAAAGTATTTGATGATTCATTTAAAATCAATTTTCTACAGTTTTCAATTGTTTTATTAGATAACCATTTTTCTATTTCATTTTTATTTTCTTGATGATCAATTTTACAAAGTTCAACAATGGAAGTGCGAAGAACATTACAAAACTCTTGTACATCGTTTATTTGTGCTTTTCTTATCATGTTTGGTCTCCTTACGAACTATAACTATTTATTAAACACATATTATAACACAAGCACCTGCATTTTAAACAATTAACTCCCATAGAAAATGTTGCTTATGAATGGTTTTAAAAGGCTAAATGAAGGGTTTCTATAAAAAAGAATGAATAGCACATAACAGAATACTTTGTATCGTTATTAGTTAAATATTGTACTCCAATTCTAAAAATAAGTACAATTTCCACCTAATTTTTTATTCATTTCACTAAAAAAATCTCTTATCTTAAAGTCTAAAGGTGACAATCCAGAATGGCACTTACTTAAGCAAAAATAGCAAAAGTAACATAATCACATGGAATAAAACTGGCTTTTAAAAGGTATTGTAAGCAAACGAAATACACAAAAAGAGCCAGCAAATGAATCATAGTAAATAAACAATAAATTATCAACAAAAAAGAGTAGGCAAAATGGTCATTTTTAAAGGCATAAGTAAGTTCCATTCGCAACTGTCCCATTTGTAGTATTGAACTAAAATTTATACAACCTAGTTGTTCAACTCAGAATTCTAGAGTTGAAAGATTTAATGGTTTTATGCGAAGAGAATTTTTTAACGCATATCTATGAGTTGCTGAGACTGCAAGGGTTATGCAAGAAGTCTATTAGATGAAGTAAAAATTATGGTAAAAGAGTGGATTGATGACTCTAATCATCATGGAGCATATGCAGTTTTAGGAAAGTTAAGTCCTATTGAATATTTAAATAAGTACAATTTAGAGATGAGTTATTCCGTTTAGGCTTGGTTTAAGGGAGGCTTACAAACCCATGAGGAGAAATAATAAAAAAGCAAACAAGAGATTTAATACTAGATGTAACATTTTTTTTAATTTATCAACATGGATATAATTCCACAGGAATTTCTGCAATACTAAAAGAGTGCAATATCCCAAAAGGTTCTTTATATCATCATTTTAAATCTAAAAAAGAATTAGTTCTTACAATGATAAAAGAAAGATTATCTCCAAAAATGGATATATTCTTTTCATTTGAAAATAACAATAATAAAAATTCAATTGATATAATTATTGAAACAATCAATAAAATATCAAGCAATGAAAATTTAGTAAAATACAATTGTCCATTAAACAGGTTAAATATTGAATTATCAAATTCAGATAAAGACTTTGACAAAGAATTAAATCAAATATTTATAAATATACAAAATAGAATAATTTCATTATTAGATAAATCAATAAAAAATAATGAAATAACTCAAATTGATACTAATTCATTATCTGAATTTATCATAACAGCAACTTGGGGAGCATTATCTCTTAGTTCAAGTCAATCGTCACAAGATAAATTTATAAACAACACAAACTATATAAAACAATATTTATTATCATTAAAAATAAACTAGACCATTCAGTCTAATTTAAGCAAAAATGTTTTACAATTCTTTAAACAGACCAATTGGTCTAGTAAAAAAGGAAGTAAAATGTTTATTAAAATCAGTAATCAAGCGCAGGAAGTTGAACTAAAAGAAGTTCATTTAAAAATTAAAAAATTATTTGGTACTGTACCACCTAATTTTGAATTAATTGGAAATATAGATGTAAATATCTTAAAAGATTTTTTATCATATATATCTAAACTTATAGATCATAAAACGATCAATCCTGATTATTTTGGATTTTTAAGATTATTTATAGCAAATCAAGAAGATTTTAAATATTGTATTAGATTTAATATAAAACTACTTCAAAGTAAAAACTATGAAATAGAAGTTATAAATAATTCAAGATTAGATTTATCAAAAATACCTTTTGATGAAAAACATAAATTATTAGCAATAAAAAGTATAAAAGCAATATTTGATAGTAAAAACTTTAAGCAATCAGATTTTAATGAACTTTATGAAATTGGTTGGAATGACAAAGATATATTTGATTCTATTGAACATACTGGATTTATGTTAAGAAATGGACGAATTTTAACAGCCTATTCAACAAAAAAATAACAAATTATAGGAGTAGAAACAAAGCTAAAACTGAGCTTTATCGTGTCAATTTGGACATCTTAAAGATAAAATAAATCTTGCATAATATCGTTTGTTTTTTAATTTCGCCGTTATTATCACATAATTAGCAATTTGAGAGTAGTTTTAATTTTTTAATTATCTTATAATTACACCATAAAGCAAATGAGAGAAATAATGAAAAAGACAACAAAAAATGATTATATTCAAAGTGTGTACAAAGTCATTTCGTATATTGAACAAAATTACAATGATGATTTAACTTTGAAAGAGTTATCAAAAGTTGCAGGTTTTTCAAAATATCATTTTCATAGAATTTTCAAATCTATTATTGGTGAAAACATGAGTAATTATATCCGAAGAGTAAGACTTTCAAGTACTACTCTAAAGTTCAAAACAGACAAAAAAATCACTCAAATAGCACTAGAAAGTGGATACGAAACAAATTCTTCTTTCTCAAAAGCTTTTAAAAATCATTTTGGGATAACTCCAAAAGAGTTTTCAGAAAATGCAAAAAAGAAAAAAGGATTAAAGATGTTAGTACCTAAAATAGTTGAACTAAAACCCATAGAAGTTTTGTATGTGAGAAAAGAAGGTGCTTATGATAAATCAGCAGGAGAAGCATGGGAAGTCTTGATGGGCTTTGCTTACAAAAATAAAATTAAATACAAAAAAAACTTAATGGGAAAATCTGCAATTATGTTTGGAATCGGACATGATAATCCAAATGTTACAGATGAAGAAAAATTAAGATTTGATGCTTGTATTAGTTGGGATGATAAAACTGTCAAACCTGAAGGAGAAATTTCAACTAAAATGATTGAAGGTGGTAAATATGCTATGTTTCTACATAAAGGAGCTTATGAAAATTTAAAGGTAGCTTATGATGAAATTGGAGATTGGATTGTTGAGAGCGATCTTGAAGTTAGAGATTTACCTATATTTGAAAAATATCTAAATAGAGATCCAAGAAGAACAAAGCCAGAAAATCTTAAAACAGAAATTTATGTACCATTAAAATGATAACAAGATATTGGGAATAAGGTACCTAGCCACATTTATTTAATTATAATTTTTAAAAGAAAAAGATTGTTAAAAAGTTGAGATATGAAAAAAGGTAACTTATTTCTCAACTTCGCCGTTATATTATAAAGGAAATTTTAATGACACCATTCAAAAACAATAATGTAAAAAATAAATTTGATAAATATCCTACAGATATGAGGCAAAAACTTTTAGATTTAAGAGAACTAATATATGATGTGGCAACAAATGAGAATACAATCACAGATATGCAAGAGACATTAAAGTGGAATGAACCAAGCTATATAACAAAAAATGGAAGTACTCTAAGAATTGATTGGAAAAAAACAAAACCAAATCAGTATTCAATGTACTTTAATTGTAAAACTAAATTAGTTGAGACTTTTAGAGAACTTTTTAGTGATAGATTTAAATTTGAAGGCAATCGAGAAATTATTTTTCAAAAAGATTCAGTTCTTGATTTAAAAGCTTTAAAATATTGTATATTACTATCATTAACTTACCATGATAGAAAACATTTAAGTATGTTAGATGAGTAAATATAATGGATTGAATATTTGAGACTTAAATTCAGTAAAGTTAATTTCTAAAAAAAGGTTTGACCCAATGGCGTTAAGTTAGGCAAAAAACTCCTAGAAAAATAGCTTTTAAAATAATCTCAATTGCAAAAGGAAATGAATTTCCTATTTTTAGATGCAGCGGGAAATAACTCTTTTAATTTGAGTTGAAAGTTAATTTTATTTTGATTTTATTAGAGTTTCTATACTCTGTTTTTTATATTCTTTGAGATGAACAACATCACCTTTGTATAGAGCGTTAGCTTGTTTAGAAGGTAATATAATGTTGTTGTTGAAAACATAAACGGAAGTTATCTTATTAGATTCATTTTTAATTGTAACAACTGGTATTGTATTTTTATCTGTAATATAATTATTTCCTATAATATAATTATCTTTTCCAGATGGTGCAGCAATATTATTTTCCCCGAGATAATCAACTTTTATTCTATTCTTTCTATTTTGATAATCAACTAGTATATACTGTTTCAGACTTGGATTGTTCCCAATAAATTTATTATTTTTTACAAGGCTAGCATAACCTGCAAGTTTTATAATCTCTTCACTCCAAGTAGTTTGATTACAAAAAAAAGTATTATTTTTAACTGTAATAAATGAAGAGGCATATTTAAAATCTAAAAATTGTCCTATTATTCCTGGTCCAAGAATGCTATCTTCAATGCTAATATGATGAACTTTTGCTTTTAGTTTTATTTTTTCTTCAATTCCTTTAAAAGAACCAATATAGAAACCTTCGGCTATATGAACCTTACTCTTTTTTTTATTATTGATCCAATCACCAATATTTTTAATTTTAATTCTCTTAAAAGTATTATGATGACTTTGATCTCTTATAATAATCGCCCCATTGTGAGTATGATGAATATACATATCAGTAATTATATTGTATTTAGAGTTTTTGCCTTTTAAATATAAACCTATACGAAATCCATGAATATCCCAAAAATTATTTTTTAATTCAATTTTTTTACCAGTAATTTCAATTTTTGAAAGATGCCAATAGGAACCTTTCAAATATATTCCAATTAGTTTATCTTCTTTTTCCCCATTAACTGTGCTAATAATAGCGTAGCGACCAAGACCATCTTTGTCGGTCGATGAAAATATTATGGGTTTAGTTTTGCTTCCTAGGGCTTTCAATTGAAAGCTTTTGTTTATTTCATAAGTTACTCCACCTTCAAGCATTATAGTATCACCTGCTTTTACTTTTTTTAGTGCTTGGTACACATCTTTACTAGTGCTACAATAAAAAGTACGTTCTGCTATGGGAGCCGATAGTAAGATGGTACTATTTAGAAAAAAGATTAATAAGAAGCTAAATAGGGTATTTAATTTTGACATATAAATTCCTTGTAAAATACATTTACTAGTATATTGTTTTTTTATTTAAAGTTCTTTTAGTAAGTTTGGTTTTGAAAAGTTTATAGGAGTTATGATTATTGTTGTTCTAAAAATAAATGGCCGGGAGAAGGAGATGGGCTAGAAAGCCTATACAAAACTACAAATGACCATGAATACTTATTTCCTCAACTCTATCATTTTAATAAAATAGGCATTTTTAGTTAATTTTGGGCACAGTAAATACGTATTGAAATTATACTTTTATTAAAAAAAATATTTTTGATAATTAATAATCAATGTTAAATTTATATCTTTATCTCTATGTTTATGTATATAAATGAAATATTAAGTAAAATTTTGTAATACTTATTTAAGAATTATTATAATCACCTCTTTTATTTACAAAAGGAATATAAATATGCAAAATATTGACTTTTCTACATATTACAGTATTGACATTGAAGCAAATGAGATAGTAGAACAAACTTCTATGGAGTTACAAAGTAATGTAAAAAAATATATTAAAGACCATTTATTGGAATTGAATATTGACCCTGACCAAAGAGAATATGAAATAGCTAGTTTACAATCAACTGAAGTTATTACATGTATTAATAATATTTTAGATACTCCTGATGAAAAAATAGCATATTTAAATCAAATAGCTGACCGTTTACTTAAGAAAGAATTAGCAGCTCAAGAAAAAATCAAAAAAATGAAGAAAGAGTTACAAAAAGGTGGTTTAATAATAACTTATTTTACAAATAGCTCTGGTGATAGATATTTTGTAATTGCTAAAGTTCATTTCATTGATGTACTTATGGAAAAAAGTTTTAAAAAAGAAAAAGCTACTCCAGAAAAAGAACATATGCTAAAAACAATTATGATTCCAATTGTTGGAAATAAAATTTCATTTAGTTCAACTACTAATAAAGCTCTTATTACAGATAGTACCAAAACAAAAGGTTCACTTGCTGCAAGTTTCTGGTGGAAAGAATTTTTAGAAGTAGTAGCTGTAAAAACTGACTCTGATAATACAAAAAAAGCTTTTGATAAAATAGATAGTTATTTTAAAAGTAAATTTTTTAAAAAAGATTATAAAATGGATTACTATAGTTGTAAGAATAGCTTAGTTTCATATATGAAAACTTCACCTTCATTTACATTTTCAAGTGCAATATCTCAAATTATGGGGGATTTTTCCACTTTAGAATATATAAATAATATTGATGAAGATAAAAGAGACTTAGAAATAAAAAAAATTAAAGAAGAAATGACTTCATTAAATAAGACAAGTAAAGGCATAATACTTTTTGACGGTAATTTTGAAATAGACAAAACAATCATTACATCAAAAATGAAACAAGTGATTAAATTAGACAATACAATCAGTTTAACTATTGATGATACAGTTGAAAATGTAAGAAAAAAAATAATCCCTGCAGAAGATGGCAAGGGAAAGCATATTAAAATATATTCAGAGTCAGGATATTATGAATTTAAAAGAAAAAATAATTAATATTGAAAGTTTAATTGAAAAATTAAACATTTCAAAAACTATTAAAAATATAGATGAAAATTTTAATTTTTTAACAATATGTACAGATAGTTTTCCTTTAGATGACTTCTTGTCCTCATTTGAGAATCATCATCATTTATTAATTCCTTTTTTGAAATTAGTAGATCTTAGTGATAAGATAGAAATTCAAATACTAAATGCTATTGATGAATCAATCATTGTATCTTTTATTGAAATAGATAGCTTAGTAAACTATATATATGGAGATGAATACGAAGATACAGATGGAATTATAAAAATAATTATCACAAAAAATTGTAATAATTCGGATTATTTAACAATATATTCTCTTACTTATTTAACCAATTTTTTAGAAAAAAAAAATCTTGAACTTATATTTGATTTTTTTTCGAATGCACCCAAAAAATTTAAAATACTAGATGGAGAAAGTCAGATTTTTAGTACAAAAAAATTTGTTTTTGCTGATAGTGCTAATTTTGAAAATCGGACAGACTATATAGTTGAACAAAATAATAAATTTTATAATAATGAAAAATATAATAAAATTATGGAAAATTGCCATTTTGCAAATAGTTCTAAAATAAAATTTCTTCCAGAAGATTTTTATATTTCATCAAAATCAAAAAATGAAGCATTTAATAAGTTATTTAATAAACTTTCTTTATCTTTAATTTTAAGTGTTTTTTCAAATACTAGTGAATTTAAAGATGATTCACTTTCTTATAAAATGTATGGCTATAAAGCAATTAAAAGTGATTACACTTTTAAAGAACTTAAAACTACTTTTATTAAAGATTATTTTGATAGCTATGAAGAGGTTTTTAATAATTTGGCTACCATCTCTGATAAAATTGGTTTAGCTAGAAATATTATTACTTTGCATATTGTTGATAATGATTTTACTGAAATGCAAGGTAGTATATATGCTTCAATAAAATCAAATTATAATATCTATTTAAAAGAAAATGTAAAAAAATATATTGATGTAAAAAATAAAATAGCAGATACATTATTTTCTTTATCAACTAAATTTGACAATGCTGTTGATGATTTAACAAGTTCTTTTAGGTCAAGTTTTTATACGTTGGCTACATTACTTGTAAGTATTATTTTATATAAAGTAATAAAAACTACTGCTACTACCGCTGCATCTAGCTTGTTTACAATAGAAGTTTTCTTGTTTTTATTTTCAATATTAATTGCGATGTTTATATTTAAAAAATATGTTGTATTTGAAATTAATGAAAAGAATAAGCGATTTTCTACTCAATATGAACAGTTAAAAAATCAATATAGAGATATATTAGACCCTGATGATTTAAAACAAATTTTTGATAAAAACGGTTTTTTTACAATCTAATAATGATTATATAAATACTTATGTTAAAAAATATAGTTTATATTGGAATATAACTTTATTTATGTATTTAATAATATTTGCAATTGGAACATTTATTTTATAAATAGATGCTTTCATAACTCTATCATTTTAATAAAAAAGGTATTTTTAATTAATTCTAGGCACACATGGGCAAAATTCTATAAAATTAATGACTTAAATTTTTACACTAAATTATATATTTTGCATTAACTCTAATTTAGGGGTTTAAATAGAAATGGCCGGGAGAAGGAGATTCGAACTCCTGGAGGTTTGACCCTCGCTGGTTTTCAAGACCAGTGCATTAAACCAAGCTCTGCCATCTCCCGACAATGAAAAGTTAAACAAATAATGGAGGCGACACTCGGATTCGAACCGAGGGTCAAAGCTTTGCAGGCTCGTGCCTTACCACTTGGCTATGTCGCCAAAATTTGTTTTTAAAAGTGGTGCCCGGGGCCGGACTTGAACCGGCACAGCTGCAATAGCCGGGGGATTTTAAGTCCCCTGTGTCTACCAATTCCACCACCCGGGCACAATATGGACACCACATTTGTTATTATGAAAAATTATGGAGCGGGAAACGAGGTTCGAACTCGCGACCCCGACCTTGGCAAGGTCGTGCTCTACCGCTGAGCTATTCCCGCAACAAAATTGAGATGGAATTGTACCATTTCTTTTCTTAAAAGTAAATAGGTGTTTGTAAAAAACAGATAATAAATTTGGTTATAATAAGAAAAAAAGTACAAAGGTTATAAATGCGTAGTGATCAAGTAAAAAAAGGACATGACAGAGCTCCTCACAGGAGTCTATTTAGAGCGACAGGAGTTAAAACAGAAGATTTTGATAAACCATTTATTGGAGTAGCAAATTCATATATAGATATTATTCCTGGTCATTTTTTCTTACAGCAGTATGGTGTCATTATGAAAGATGAAATAAGAAAAAATGGTTGTGTGCCATTTGAATTCAACACTATAGGAGTTGACGATGGCATAGCAATGGGTCACGATGGTATGCTCTACTCTCTTCCAAGTCGCGAGTTAATCGCAAACTCTATTGAGACTGTCATGAATGCACATAAACTTGATGCTATGATTTGCATGCCTAACTGCGATAAAATTGTTCCTGGCATGATTATGGGGGCTTTGCGTGTAAATGTTCCTACAGTTTTTGTTAGTGGTGGACCTATGAAAAAGGGTTATACAAAAGATGGAAACCCAATAGATCTTGCGACTGCATTTGAAGCGGTGGGCAAGTTTGAAAACGGAGACATTAGTGAAGCTGAACTTACTGACATAGAGTGTAATGCTTGTCCAAGTGGTGGAAGTTGTAGCGGAATGTTTACTGCAAACAGTATGAATACTCTTATGGAGGCAATGGGAATTGCACTTCCTGGAAATGGAACTATTCTAGCTCTTACGCCAGAACGTGAAGTTCTAATCCGTGCAGCTGCAAAAAGAGTTTGTGAGATAGCACTTGATGAAAAATACAACTTTAGAAACATACTAAACGCAAAAGCAGTTAAAAATGCCTTTGCAATAGACATGGCAATGGGGGGAAGTTCAAACACAGTTCTTCACATGTTGGCAATTGCAAAAGAAGCAGGAGTTGATTTTAACATTGCGGACATAAATGAGATAAGTAAAAAAGTTTCACACATAGCAAAAATCTCTCCATCACTTTCGACAGTTCACATGGAAGATATAAATAAAGCAGGTGGAGTTGGCGCAGTTATGCACGAGATAGCAAAACGTGACAATGGCTCAATGTACCTTGATAACTTAACAGTTACAGGTCAAACTATAGCAGAACGTATTGAACATAGTGAAATCAAAGATACAAACATAATCCATACTTTAGATAACCCCTATTCAAAAGTAGGTGGTCTTGCTATACTTTTTGGAAATCTTGCAGAGGCTGGTTGTGTTATCAAAACAGCTGGTATTACAGGAGAAAGAAGTTTTGTTGGAAAGGCAGTTTGTTTTGACTCTCAACAAGCAGCAATTGCTGGTATTGTAAGTAATAAAATAAAAGCTGGTGATGTTGTAGTAATCCGTTATGAAGGACCTATTGGAGGACCAGGAATGCAAGAGATGCTTGCTCCTACAAGCCTCATTATGGGTAAAGGTCTTGGCGACAGTGTAGCTCTTATAACCGATGGCAGATTTAGTGGGGCAACTCGTGGATTAAGCATAGGTCACGTTTCCCCTGAAGCAGCTGAGGGTGGTATGATAGGGCTTCTAAAAGATGGAGACAAAATTTCAATAGATGTTGATACTTATGAAATAAATGTTGAGCTTAGTGAAAATGAGATAAAAACTAGAAAAGCTAATTTTAAGCCTCTAGTTAAAGAAGTGACTGGAAGTTGGTTAAAGCAGTATAGACTGCTCGTAACCAATGCAAGTAGCGGTGCAGTTTTAAGGACGGAATTATAATGGAATTTTTTAATTTATTGATGCAACATACCATCACTATGATGGCTATTGTAGACCCTATTGGAGTGAGTGCTGTTATGCTTTCACTTCTTCCAGCCACTGCCTCAAAAGAAGATGTAAACAAAATAGCATATAAGTCTACTTTGACTATAGTTATTGCGTTTTTTATAGTGCTTCTTACGGGTAATATCTTGCTTAAAATTTTTGGAATAGAGTTAGATTCTATTAAAGTTATGGGTGGTATTGTTCTTCTGATTACTGGGTTAAAAATGGTAAGTGGAGCAATTGAAGGTAAGAATCAGACAAAAGAAGAGAGAGCTGAGGTAAAAACTCACGAGGATTTTTCAATCATACCTCTTGCAATTCCTATTACTTTTGGACCAGGTATTTTTGCCACTGTTGTGATTTTAAAAGGACATTCACACTCTTTTATGGATCTGTTAGCACTCTCTATAGCCTTTTTATTGGTGGCTTTAGCAGTATATCTATCTTTTAAAAATAGTATTTATATAAAAAAGTATATGGGCATAACAGGACAAAAAATCATAAGTAGATTGATGGGACTTATAGTTGGAGCAATAGCAGTGCAATTTATCCTCTCAGGAAGTGCATCACTTTTAAAGAGTTATTGGGGTTAATCCGATTTACATGTAAAGGATAAATAGTGAGAATTTCGACAAAAGCTTTTTTTAACCTCATCTCAAAAACAGACGATAAAAATGTTAAAGATGCATTACAAAAAATATTATCTAGTAAAGATGAGCTACTAAAATTGGGTGTACCAAGTAGTTCAAAAAAAGCTAATGTTGAAATGCTTGTAAATCAACTCCTAAAAGAGTTAAATAGCAATATAAAAACAAAAGAAAATACTCTTCAAAACATAAAACAGAGTGATATTCCAAAGCTTATGAAAAGTACAACAAGTGAATTAAAAACACTTATAAATCTCATAAAAACAGATAAAACTCTCTCTAGATTTGCTCCACTTTTAGAAAAACTTCTTCTACATGTAAAGGATATAAAACCTGAGACTTTTAAGCAAAGCTTAGCAAAATCAGGTACTTTGATGGAGTCAAAACTCTCTGCTCAAAAGACTCAAACTATGCCAACTGTGTTGAAAGAAGTTTTAATAAACATAAAAGATTTGTTAGTAAAGCAGAGTTCAAAAGAGCCTCTACATGTAAAATCTTTAGAGACACTTTTAAATGCAAAAAAAGTAGATAAAACGTTTGTGCAGACGCTACAAAATTTTGTAAAAGAGATAAAAAGCAGTCCAGATTTAGCAAAACAGATAACCTCGCTACTTAAAAAACTTGATGTTCTAGTACAAAAAAGCACCCTACCCAAAGAGGCAAATGTAAAAGAAATTTTGACAGACATAAAGCAGGTTTTAGCAAAAGAGCCAAAGTCAAGTGCTTTACATGTAAAGAGTATAGATAAAATTTTAGAAGCCCCAAAAGCTGATAAAGGTTTTATAAATGATATAAAAACATTGATATCAGACATAAAGCAGAGTAAAGGTGTAGATAAACCAGTGGTTCAAATTGTGGCAAAGCTTGAAGAGTTAGTACAAAAAAGCATATTAGCTGAATCAAGAATACAGAACAGTCCAAAAGTTATGCCAAAAGAGATTTCCAAAGTAGTAGAGCAGATAAAACAAGTTTTAGCAGAGCTAAAAGAGTTAGTTCAAAGTAATAAAAAAGAGCCTATTTTAGAGTCAAAATCTCAAGAAATAGTAAAACTAGTTGAGCAGACTCTAAAAACATCAGAGTTTTTTTCAAGAGAGTTAAGTAAAGCAACCATCTCTGAAAAACTGCAACAAGTGGTAAACCTCATTAAGAGTGAATTAGTCAAAAGTGATGTGAAAAACCAGCTACATGTAGAGGTTGCAAAACTGACAAACAAGCTTGAAGCTATTGTAAAAGAGCAGATAGCTACAAAGCAAATAATACCAAATCAGAAGCTTTTAATTGACACTCCTATAAAATTAGAGTTAGCAAATGACATAAAATCAACTCTATTGAACATAAAACACGAACTAAGTACACAAACTTCGACAGTTGCTAGGGAAATCTCTTTACATGTAGAGAGGTTGATTAACCAGATAGAGTATTTTCAGCTTCTTTCACTTAGTTCCAATACTCAAAGTAGTTATCTTCCTTTTTTATGGGATGGGCTTGAAGAGGGGCAAGTAAGCCTGAAGAAGCTAAAAGAGAATCGCTTTTTTTGTGAAATAAATCTAAAATTAAAAGAGTATGGTAAAATAGACCTAATGTTGATGCTTTTTGAGGATATTCATTTGAATATTTCTGTTTTTGCAGAGAAAAAAGAGTTTTTAGATTTGGTTCAAGAAAATCTTCCTGCATTAAAACAAGGCATAAATAAAATTGGGCTGATTCCCTCAACGTTACAACTTAAAAAAAGAGAACTTAAAGATGAAACTAAAAATTCATCAAATTTTTTGGGAACAGGATTAAATATAGAGGTATGATGAATATAGAAGATATTTTAGAGAATCAATTTGGGTTTAAAAGTTTTAGACCATTTCAACGTGAAAGCATAGAGGCTATTACTGCTAAGCAAGACTTACTAACAATTTTGCCAACTGGTGGAGGAAAATCACTATGTTATCAACTCCCTGCATTGTTTTTTGAAAGCCAACTAACTATTGTTATTTCTCCTTTAATAGCTCTCATAAACGACCAAGTTATAGCACTGAACCAAAATGGCATAAGAGCAGATAAACTAACGAGTGAGCTAAAACAAGACGAGATAAGCAGAGTCTATAGAGAATTGCATAACAAAGAGCTTTCACTTCTTTATGTCTCACCAGAACGAGCCAATATGGATAGTTTTAAGGCACTTTTAAACCAGCTTGATGTGAGTTTTGTAGTGATTGATGAGGCTCATTGTGTGAGTGAGTGGGGACACGAGTTTAGACCAGATTACCGTAAATTGCATTTTTTAAAAGAGGAGTTTCCTCACATACCCATTGCAGCTTTTACAGCGACGGCAACAAGTAAAGTCGCTGATGATATTGTGAATTCATTACGTTTAAATAATCCAATAAGACTAAAGGGAAGTTTTTTTAGAGACAACCTTATTTTAAACGTGAAGAAAAGAGTTGGAAATGGACGATCTGAACTTGTTAACTTTTTAAAAAACTATGACGATGAGAGTGGGATTATTTACACTTTTACTAGAAAAGAGACCGAAGAGATAGCAAAGTTTTTGAATACTCAAGGTTTTGAAGCTTTGGCGTATCATGCGGGGCTAAAGAGTGAAATAAGAAGAGATACACAAGATAAATTTATACGAGATAAGACTAAAATCATAGTAGCCACCATAGCTTTTGGAATGGGAATTGACAAGTCAAATGTGCGGTTTGTTGTTCATATGAATTTGCCAAAGAGTATGGAGAGTTATTATCAAGAAATAGGACGTGCAGGACGTGATGGGCTTAAGAGTGAGTGTCTTTTACTCTATTCCATGGGTGATGTGGTTAAAAAGAGTGAGTTGATGAACTCTATTGAAGATGAGAGTTATAAAAATTTTGCTAAGAACAAAATAGAAGAGTTATATGCTTATGCAAACTCAAGAGAGTGTAGGCACAAAGCGGTTGTATCTTACTTTGAAGAGAGTTTAGGTGAGTGTGAAACTCTTTGCGATAACTGTCAAAAAGAGGACGTAGAAGAGATTGATATAACCAAAGAAGCTAGGATGTTACTTTCAACAATTTATCGAACAGGACAGAATTTTGGTAAAGCTCATATAATTGATATTCTTAGAGGTAGTAAAAATACAAAAGTACTTGACAATGGACACGATAGATTAAGTGTTTATGGCATTGGAAGTGAAATAACCAAAGCGAGTTGGGGATTAATAATAGACAAACTTTTTGAAATTAAAGCATTAAAACGAGGTGAGTTTAGACAGCTTGTAATGACAGAGTTTGGAGCAGATGTACTTAAAGGCAAAGAAAAAGTAAGTGCAGAGGAAGAGATTTTTCAAAAAAGAGATAAAAAAGTATCGTTGGCTAAAAAAGAGAAAAATTTTGAGCATAGAGATGAACACTTTGAAGTACTTAGAGAGCTTAGAAAACAGATTGCCGATGAGGCTGGAGTTCCTCCTTATATTGTTTTTTCAGATAAAACTCTCAAAGAGATAGCAAGTACTCTGCCTCTTGATGAAGAGAGTTTTTTAGACATAAATGGTGTTGGACAAGTGAAACTAGAGCGTTATGGTAAGCAGTTTTTAGAAAAAGTGAAAGAACTGGTATGAAAAAAGCAGTTGCTTTGCGATATGATACTAAAAAAGAGAATATTCCTAAAGTCATAGGTAAAGGCAAAGGTCTTATGGCCGAGCGCATTATAAAGATAGCCGAAGAGAATAAACTCCCTATAAAAAAAGATGAAGATTTAGTAGAACTGCTCACAAAAATAGATATAGATCAAGAGATACCAAACAACCTATACAAAGCAGTTGCAGAAGTTTTTAGTTTTATATATAATGTCACAAATAAAAAAACAGATGAAAAAGTTCACAATCAGAGGCTGACCCCAAAAGTGCAAAAGTGAATAAAAAATTATAGATGGGCATCTCTGTGTTTTTTGCCATTGAATGTGAAAATTAAATCAAGTCTAATTTTCTCTCCACTCTTTAAAATTAAAAATTCTTTATAGTCAATTACGCTTAAAGTAGCAACAACCCCTTTTATGGTTTCTTTTTGCTCATTATGTAGATAAACTATTGTTGAGGTAATTTTTCTTTGAATTGCAACTGTTAATTGATCAAAAAATTCATTTGATATTGGTTCGTACATGTAAACCTTTCTTTTTCCTAATATTAGCAGTAATTAGATAAAAATATTCAAAATAACTATTTTAATTCTAAAATGATAGAATACGAAAAAATAAAAGGTTAAAAATGGAAAACTTACCAAGCTGTCCAAAGTGCGATAGCAAATATATTTATGAAGACGGAGCATTATTGGTATGCCCAGAGTGCGCTCATGAGTGGTCAACAATTCAAACTGAAGAAAGATCTGAAGATGTTATAGTGCATAAAGATACAAATGGTGTAACTTTAAATGAAGGTGATACTGTAACAATCATAAAAGATTTAAATGTAAAAGGTGCAGGATTCACAGCAAAACGTGGTACTGCCGTGAGAAATATCTCTCTCACGACAAATCCAGAGCAGATAGAAGGAAGAGTAAATGGAGTCAAAATTGTGCTTTTAACTTGCTTTTTGAAAAAGTCATAAACAGAGAATTAATCTCTGTTTATATTTTGATTGTTTTTTTCTCGGTAAGGCACATAGCTATTCCTTTTTCATAGTATGCTGCTTTATTTATGAATAAGGCATATACATTATCTGTGCCTTCGTAGCATATATTATCACCATTTAAAGTTACAAATATGGAATATCCATTTTTAAGTTTAAAGTAGCCAGTTTCTTGTAAATTTGGATGAACCATCGCTTCAATGTTTCCATTCTCATCTTTTGGAAAATCAATAAATTTTACATTATTATAAATCTCTATTTCAGAATAAGTTTTTTTCAGTTTGTTTGTATTGTATAGTTCAAAAAAATCTAAAATTGTTTGGATTATTTTTTCAGTTTCAAAAAACATATCTGCTCTAAGTACTCCTTGTGGGATTGAACCTACTTCTATGGTTAAACCACTAGGAGGAATTGAGCTTAAAAAAGAGGCATCTTTTGTATCTCCTTTCCAACTAAATATATTTAGTTCAGGTATGCATTCTTTGACATAAGCAGCTACTTGCCAAGATAGTTTATCTTCGGTACTTATACAGATAGATAATCCCATTTTTGATGTAGTAGAGTGTAGATCCATTATAAAATCTACATTTGGAGTAGCACTTCCTTTTGGCCTTAGTTTTTGATTTATTTCTTTTGCAATAGTATCTTCATGGCTTGTAAGCGTTTCATCGGCTAATCCTTCTTTTGTAAAAGTACGATTTAAATCTTTTTCTACATACCTTGTACATTGCTTTATTGCTTTTAAATTTATATGCATAAAAAGTGTTTCAAAACTTTTTCTTTTTACTAATGTAGGGTTTTTATAATGCCCCTAAAATCAAAGACAATAATTCAGAAAGATTAATTTTCAAATAAGTTAAAATGATATAAATAATGGAGGTGAATTATGAGTAGAAGAAAAGGACAAATATATAGTGCCGAACAAAAAACAAGAATAGTTTTAGAGCTGCTAAAAGAAGAACAAACAACAAGTCAAATAGCATCTAAATATAAAATCACATCACAATCTTTAAGTAAATGGAAACAACAGTTTCTAAATAATGCATCACTTGCATTCGATGTAGGAGGAGTAACTAAAACTTACCTAGATGAGATAGAAGAGTTAAAGAGTGAGAATGATGGTTTAGCTAAAGCACTAGGTAAAGCTACAATAAAAGTAGAGTTTGTTGAAAAAAAGCTAAAGAGCTTGGACTTATGTAATAAAAGAGCGATGATCTAGTCCAAGCATAAATATTTATCAATATCAGAGCAATAGACTTCTTTCAAAAGTCACTTAATATCTTTCAATTTCAACTCAAAATTATAAATACCAGCAATTAAGTTAAACCGTAAGCCAAATCTTTTTCTTCTATTACGATAGGTTTCTGAGATGATACGAAATCGTTTTAGTACACCTATAACATGTTCTACAAATATACGTTTTGATGCAAATATTTTATTATCTTTTTTATCTTCATGACTTAATGGTTTTAACTTACTTTTTTTCTTTGGAATAAGGGTATTATTGTGTATCTTTTTTATTCCCAAATATCCGGTATCAACATTAACTTGTATATTTGGATTTAGTGGTAATTTACTTTTTTTATACAACTTAAAATCATGTAGTTTCCCTTCTGAACACGTAGTTGCTAAAATGGTTAACTCTTTTGCATCAACAACTAGTTGTGTTTTTAGTGTATGTCGTTTCTTTTTCCCTGAATAGTATCTCTGTTGCTTTTTTTTGGACGTTGAATAGGTGATTCAGTTGCATCAACCAAGATAACTTCAATCTCCATATCATTCATCAATCTATTCTTTGTTGGAAGTGAAAAAACTTTTGAGTTTATCAATATATCTTCTGCTCTTTTTATCATTTTATAACAGCTTGATTCACTGATACTGTAATCTACACTTATATGATAATATGTACGATATTCTCTTAAATATTCAAGCATCATTAAAATCTGATCTGCATAGATTAATTTTAGGGGACGACCTGATATCTTCTTTCTTTTCTCTTCGAAATCTTTTAAAAGTTTAACCATCAATTCAAAGGTCTCTTTTTTTACACCTGTCAATCGTTTAAATTGCTCTGGTTTCTTATTCTCTATTTTTTTATATTTACTCATATTCTTTACTAAGCAATTTTCATTCTTACTTTTGAAAGATGTCTAATGAAGATAAGCAAGATATAAAAAATGTTATCACAAAAACATATCCTATTATCTATGAAGGTTGAAATGGCTGGATAATTGTAGATTTCATTAAGTCAAAATATGGAGTAACATACACAAGAACTGGTGTATATGCCCTTATGAAGAGTAGACCTCTCCTAAAAAACCCCAATAATATAAGGATTAAAATTTGCTTAAGTAATGTATGGCAAAAACAATAAAATATCGTAAAGTAAATAAACTAAGAGATGAAGACTTTAGAAGAGTAGTAGGCGTAAAAAGAGACACCTTTAAAGAGATGGTAAAAATACTTAGAAAACATTATCACCAAAATAAAACCAAAGGTGGAACAACTAAATCTCTATCTGCAAATGATGAGACACTAATGATGCTTGAATACTATAGGGAATATAGAACATTTAAACATCTTGGTGTGGATTATGAAGTAAGTGAATCTACAGCTCATTACATCGTTAGTAAGATTGAAAAAATCCTAATAAAAGAGCCACAATTCCATCTACAAACTCTAAAACATTCAATACCAGTAGATGATGCTAATGAGATTGAAGTAGTCGTTGTAGATGTAACTGAGAGCCAGTGTGAAAGACCAAAAAAAAGCAAAAACTATACTACTCAGGTAAAAAGAAGAAGCATACTCAAAAAACACAAATAATTACAACATCAACAGGTAAAATACTTGCAGTGACTGTTGATAAAGGTAGAATATATGACTTTAAACTCTTTAAACAAAGCAAGGCTACAAGAAAGATAATATTGAGTAAGGTTCTTGCTGATTTAGGTTACATGGGTATTGATAAAATATGTCTAAACTCTCACATACCAAACAAGAGAACAAAACTAAACCCACTTACAAAAGAAAATAAAAAAGAGAATCGTAAATTATCATCTACACGAATTATTGTTGAGCAAATAATGCAAAAATCAAAGTGTTTAAAATCACTAAATACCCATATAGAAATAGACGAAAGATGTTCGGTTTAAGGATGAATCTTATCTGTGCTATAGTTAATCTTGATGCAAAGCCTATAAATAGTACTCTTTAAGGGGGTTGATGTTTAGTGTTTTAGGAGAGGTCTAATATATAATTTTTTTCACAATCTACTCCTTTTTGTGGATTGTACCTGACTTAATTGCTGCTAGAAACCTCATATCCAAAGATAATCTCTTTTTTCTCATTATTTTTTAGTTTGAAATTCCAAATAGTTTTTCCTTTTGCACCTTGAGAATCAAATTTTGGTTGTGCTAGAGTTTTGACTACTATATCACCATTTTTTGATACAGGAACTCTCTCTATAAATTCAATGTCTGTTGAATATGGTTTTTTATTTGTAATTGTATATTTCCAGTTTTGAGTTGAGATTCTTTTATCTCCAAAAAATGTTTTTTCATTTAGTGTTTTGATAAGTTCTTTTTTTATCTGAATATGCTCATCTTCACCAAAGTATAGTTTTGTAGCTATATTTTTTTGAATTTTCTCCATATATTTAGTTGCAATAGGATTTTGATTTAAAAAGTAGTTCGCATGAGCCTCACTATAATCTTTTTTTGTTTTTATAGTAGCCTCGGTATAGGCTTTGTTTGAACCATAAGCATCTATGATAGTTTTAAAATCTGCATTAACTATTTCATTGTCTACATGTAGAAGGTTTTTTTCATCTGTTTTTAGATTTACTCCTTTGATTTTGTAGAGTGATTTTGTGGCTAATTCTTGGTATTGTACTGGCATATAGGGATCAGAATTTTCTATACTATCTATTGCCATTGTCATTGCCATTGCTTCTTTTGCATAGATTACTTTTCTTTTTTGACCTAAGTATTCAGGGTAAAACTGTTGAGGTGCCACATTTTGATTATATCTGTATGAGTAGATATTCAGGTCTGCGTTTTTATAATCTTCCGCACCTCTATAAAAGAGAGTTGCTTTTTTCTCTATGGTTACTGATTTATTATGTATATTAGCACTTATATTATAAAAAGGAGTGTATTTAATGCTATTTAGTGGGTATGCAATTTTTATTTTTTTACTATTTTCTTTACATGTAAAGTTAACTATTAACTCTCTATTCGTCTGCTTTATATTTTTATTTATTTTTTTTAAATCTTGGAGTAACTGTTCTATTTTTAACATATTTTTAGTGAGACCTTCTACTAAAAAGCCTGTTATATTCTCTATTTTTGATTTGTCTTGAACATCTTTTAGTGAGAGAGTTCGCAGAAGCTCATTTTTTGCTTGCAGAGCATTTATTTTGTAAGCAAGTTCATTTTTCCTTTTCGTAAGCTCTTTTGTATCTAGTTTCTTTATGGAGTTGTGTTCAATACTACAACTTTTATCAATAGTAAGCCGGATATGCTCAAGAAATATATTTTGAGGTATTTTTATTGTTATTTCTCCAGTTTGGTTTAACGCATAAGTTTTGTTTAAAAATGCTTTGTCTGAATAGATATCAAGGTTTACATGTAAGGGTTTAGTTGTCGCAAAAAGCCCTACAGTTACAGTTAGAATCAAGAGTGAAATTTTTTTCATAAGTATCCTTATTAATGTGATTGTGTATTTTACCATATTATAGTAAATAGATTTTAAGGAAAATTATTTTATATTACTAACTGACCTTACGCACCCTTCAAAAGTTGTAATTCTGAATAAGCCACCTGATTAGCTCTGATTAACAGTTTTGTTCTAATGGCAAAGTGGTTCATTTTATGTTTAATTTTCAAACATTCAAGCTTAAAAAAAGACAGCACTGATAAAAAGATATGATTACTTTGTGTTCGAATGGTCTTTGTTAGTGATTTTGCTAAATCAATATTATGTTTAAGTGATTTATGAAACTCTTCAACTTTCACCCTCAAGGGGTACCCAGCCATCATTTTTCATAGATTGTTGAGATAGTGTCGCCATCAAGTGTGATATCACTACATATCAAATTTAAAATACCTATACTTCCATCTTTGTTTGTAAAGACTCGGCGCACTATAATGACTTCTTTATCATAGCCCTTTAGATAGCCTCGTACTGATTGCTTATCTGATAATTCCAGTTCATCTACCCTTGTGAACTTACCTGCATATTTATTCTCTAAACTTTTTGAAAAAAGACGATTACTTTTGAGTGCAGTAATAAACTCTTTTTTTTGTTTGGCTATAAATTCAAAGTTTTCTTTTGCTCCAAACCAAGGACATAGTGAAATTTTAGTTGATTGTTAATAGCCACTTGAATCATATCTCTCATCAATTGATTTTTTGTAACTTCTGATGAACGTTTTACTTCTCTTGTTTTAATGTCACTAAACTGGATAGGTTTTTCTACGGTTTCAAAAGCTACTGGAATTGATACTTCATTACTGTAGTACAAAGCATTGAGCATATTGATACCTCGAACAGATTTACCTACTAGACATCTTTCAAAAGTAAGAATGAAAATTGCTTAGTAAAGAATATTAGTAAATATAAAAAAATAGAGAATAAGAAACCAGAGCAATTTAAACGATTGACAGGTGTAAAAAAAGAGACCTTTGAATTGATGGTTAAACTTTTAAAAGATTTCGAAGAGAAAAGAAAGAAGATATCAGGTCGTCCCCTAAAATTAATCTATGCAGATCAGATTTTAATGATGCTTGAATATTTAAGAGAATATCGTACATATTATCATATAAGTGTAGATTACAGTATCAGTGAATCAAGCTGTTATAAAATGATAAAAAGAGCAGAAGATATATTGATAAACTCAAAAGTTTTTTCACTTCCAACAAAGAATAGATTGATGAATGATATGGAGATTGAAGTTATCTTGGTTGATGCAACTGAATCACCTATTCAACGTCCAAAAAAAAGCAACAGAGATACTATTCAGGGAAAAAGAAACGACATACACTAAAAACACAACTAGTTGTTGATGCAAAAGAGTTAACCATTTTAGCAACTACGTGTTCAGAAGGGAAACTACATGATTTTAAGTTGTATAAAAAAAGTAAATTACCACTAAATCCAAATATACAAGTTAATGTTGATACCGGATATTTGGGAATAAAAAAGATACACAATAATACCCTTATTCCAAAGAAAAAAAGTAAGTTAAAACCATTAAGTCATGAAGATAAAAAAGATAATAAAATATTTGCATCAAAACGTATATTTGTAGAACATGTTATAGGTGTACTAAAACGATTTCGTATCATCTCAGAAACCTATCGTAATAGAAGAAAAAGATTTGGCTTACGGTTTAACTTAATTGCTGGTATTTATAATTTTGAGTTGAAATTGAAAGATATTAAGTGACTTTTGAAAGAAGTCTACTGTATGATCAAAGTGCCAGCACATGATATCACTCTCATCTGTCCACTTTTTCTCTTGAATTGTATCATCAAAGATAAGACATGCTTCTTCACTCTGTATCTCTCTTACTGTTCTTTTAACTTGTCTCCATAAATCTTTTGAAGTAAATTCATTTTTTGATAAGAACCGTGTTATCTAATCATGACTTACTGAACCATTTGTCATTGATGACAACCCTGTTGCTGTAGCGTAACCACTACCGCTTATTAAATAATCTGTATAGAGTTCTATGTGATTTATTTTCATGCAACTTTTAAAGCAACTTTGATTCCTTGTGCGTAAGGTCAGGTACTTATAATTTAATCTTTTTATAAAGGTAAACTATGGATTCTAAAGAATTGGAACTTTTATGTCTACATGTAAGAGTTAATGAAAAAATTGGGGTCTAAAAAGTGTTTGAAAGTATGATATATTTGGTAGAAATATAGGCAAATATAATTTAATTCTTAATAACCGCTTTATTATCTAAAATGAGATATAATCCTAAAAAAATACAGGATGGCAAAGAATGGCGCAAAAAGAGACAAAATATATATTTGTAACAGGTGGAGTTTTAAGCTCACTTGGTAAAGGAATCGTGGCTGCTAGTTTAGCAACACTGCTAAAAGAGTCAGGCTTGAAAGTAAGTATGCTTAAAGCTGACCCTTACATAAACGTAGATCCAGGAACTATGAGTCCATTAGAGCATGGTGAAGTTTTTGTTACAAATGATGGAGCAGAGACTGATTTAGACTTAGGACATTATGAGAGATTTTTGAATGAAGATTTATCACAGAACAATAACTTTACAACAGGAAAAGTTTACTCTTCAGTTATTGAAAAAGAGCGTCGTGGAGATTACCTAGGAAAAACTATACAAGTTATACCTCATATTGTAAATGAAATATCAGATAGAATCAAAAAAGCTGGTGAAGGCAATGATATCTTAATTGTTGAAATTGGTGGAACTGTTGGAGATATAGAAGGTCTACCATTTTTAGAAGCTATTCGTTCGCTAAGAAGTGAAGTAGGTAAAAAAAGAGCAATGTATGTTCACTTGACGCTCATTCCTTTTATTAAAGTAGCTGGTGAACTTAAGACTAAACCAACACAACACTCAGTTCAAGAGCTTAGAAGAATTGGTATTATTCCTGATATTCTTGTGTGTCGTTCTGAAATGCCATTACCAAAAGAGCTTAAAAACAAACTTGCACTTTCTTGTGGAGTTGAGAGAAACTGTGTGATTGAATGTGTTGATGCACCAACTATATACCAAGTACCATTATCCCTTCAAAGAGAAAATATATTAGCACCAATTTCAGAGATTTTAGAGTTAGGTGAGTTGAATCCTAACATGGAAGAGTGGGATATACTCGTAAAAAGAGTAATTGCTCCTACAAATGAATTAACAGTTGGTTTTGTTGGTAAGTATCTTGATTTAAAAGAGGCATATAAATCTTTAACAGAGTCTTTTATTCATGTTGGAGCTCATCTGAATGCAAAAGTAAAAATAAATTGGATTGATTCTGAAATGGTTGAAGAGAAAGGTGCTGAGGCATATTTGAGTGATGTAGATTGTATTTTAGTTCCAGGTGGTTTTGGTCATCGTGGAATTGAAGGAAAAATAAAAGCTATCCAATTTGCTCGAATTAATAAAATTCCATTTTTAGGAATCTGTTTAGGTATGCAACTCGCTATGATAGAGTATGCAAGAAATGTTTTAAACATTGAAAATGCAACTTCTATTGAGTTTGATGAAGCGACTACAAGTCCAATCATTTATCTAATTGATAACTTCCTTGACAGTGCTGGAAACAAGCAAGTAAGAACATTTAAAAGCCCACTTGGTGGAACTATGAGACTTGGTGGTTATGAGTGTGATACAAAAGCAAACTCACTTTTGAGAGAAGTTTATGATGGTAAAAAGAAAATTGAAGAGCGTCATCGTCATAGATACGAAGCTAATCCAGTTTATAGAAAAGAGTTTGAGAAAGCTGGCATGATTGTAAGTGGAGAGTCAAATGGTCTTATTGAAGTAATTGAAATCAAAGATCACCCTTTCTTCTTGGGAGTCCAATTTCACCCTGAGTTTACGTCACGTTTAACTGATCCAAATAGAACTCTTCTTTCTTTTTGTGAAGCAGCATTAAAATCTCACCAAGATGGGTAAGTTATTAACAAAAGAAGATGTAAGGAAAATTTTATCGGATAGATTTAAAGATGATACATGTAGCTGCTTAGGCGAGATTCCTAAGCCGGGTTCTTTTAAAGATATTGATAAAGCATCTTTACGGATAATAGAGGCTATACAAATGAAACAGAAAATTGCCATTGTTGGTGATTATGATGTTGATGGCGTAGTCTCCTCGGTGATATTAAGTGAGTTTTTTGATGACTTAGATGTAAAATATTCAATCATAATTCCAAATCGTTTTACTGATGGTTATGGACTTAATCCGGACATTGTAAAAAGACTTGATGCAGATGTTATTATTACCGTAGATAATGGTATTTCAGCAGTTGAGGCTGCTGAGTTTTGCAAGAAAAATGGTATTGACCTCATCATAACAGACCATCATACAGTTCCGAGTATCATCCCTGATGCTTATGCTATCGTAAATCCAAAACAATCTGATTGTGACTTTCCAAACAGTGAGATATGTGGAGCTCAAGTTGCTTGGTATCTTGTGGCAAATCTCAAAGATAAGATGGGAATAGAGTACAACCTTGGTAAGTTTTTAGACCTTCTTTGTATTGCTATCATGGCTGATATGATGGAACTAAAAGGCATGAACAGAGTGATGGTAAAAAAAGGCATAAAAGCTCTAAGCTGTTCTAAAAGGGTTGCTTTTGAAGCTGTTAGAGAGTATTTCTCTAAAAACTCTTTAGAGGGAGATGATATCTCTTTTCTTATAGCCCCTCTTATAAATAGCTCTGGTCGTATGGAAGATGCTATCTACTCTTATGAATTTTTAAAATCAAAAAACCTAGAAGATGCGATAGAAAAATTAGAATATATAGTGCACTTAAATAATACAAGAAAAGATGAAGAAAAAAACCTTTTTGAAGCCTCCTTAGAGCAGACTAGTGAAGATGAAAACATAGTCATAGTTTGGGGTGAAGATTGGCATGAAGGTGTAGTAGGTATTGTGGCTTCTCGTCTTTCAAAGAAGTTTAAAAAACCAGCCATTGTATTTTCTATTAGAGGTGGAGTAGCAAAAGGTAGTGCTAGAGGTGTTGGAGATGTAGATATACTCTCACTAATCCAGATGCAAGAAGAGATACTTTTGGGATTTGGCGGACACAAAGGTGCTGCTGGAGTATCCATAAAAAAAGAGAATCTTAAAGAGTTTAAAACTCGTATGGTAAAAGATAGTGAAAACATAACTACACAAGAGTTAGAAGCGGGTGATGATGTATTGGGTGAACTTGACATTTCTAGTGTTGATTTTGAGCTTTTAGAGATACTTGATGAGTTTCAACCCTATGGACAGAAAAACCCAAAACCTAGTTTTTTACTAAAAAATGCTTTTATAAAAGTAGATAGAGTCATAGGCCGTGATAGAAGACATTTAAAACTTATACTTATAAAAGACAATCATTCTATTGAATCACTGTTTTTTAATTATGACGTTGATGTTCAACGAGGAGACACAATTGACATACTTTTTAGTGTGTCTCGTAACGAATATAGAGGATTAGTAACACCACAGTTATTAATAAAGCAAGTTTTAAGTTATAAGTAATGATAAATATGCTAGTCTAATTATTAGATAATCTATTTATTAGGAGAAGCTATGATAGAAGAGAATGTTGATCAGCTCTGTAAGCAGCTAGATCAGGAACTAAACAAGAGGGGAATATCAAGACGTGATGCGCTTAAACTAGCGGGCGTTGGTACTGCATCATTTCTTTTGAATCCTTCTGACGCGAGTGCGGCAACTAAAGCAATAGCATCTTCGGATGTAAAGGGTAAAATCGTTATAGTTGGAGGCGGAGCAGCGGGTTGCTCTATAGCTTCATTGCTTGTAAATAAACTTACAAATCCAGATATTACCATAATTGAGCCAAATCCGAATAGTGTTAGCTATCAGCCAGGGCAAACTTTGATTGCTGCTGGTGTTTGGCAACCAGAAGATATAGTAGGAGAGAGTAAAGACTTTTTACCTATCGAAGCTAAGTGGGTGAAGGATTCAGTAGTAGAATTAGACCCAGATCACAATACAGTGGTAACTGCAAAAAATGGCAAAATAAAATATGACTTTTTAGTAGTAGCAACAGGACTTCAACTCAATTATGAGAAAATAGAAGGACTTAATCGTGATATTATAGGAACAAATGGTATAGGCTCAATTTACTTTGCTGGTGGTGCTGCAAAAACTTGGCCTCTTATTCAAAAATTTGTTGCTGATGCGAAGAGTGGTAAAAAAGTAGAGGGTGTATTTTCTCATCCAAACACTCCTATTAAATGTGGGGGTGCTCCAAAGAAAATTATGTATCTAACTCATTCTCGCCTAAACGAAGCAAATGCGAGAAAAAATGCAACACTTACTTTTTATCCGAATGGTGGAAAGATGTTTGGTGTTCCTGAGTATCATGAAGCTATTGTAAAACAGTTTGAAGCTCGTGATATGAAGTGGCACTATAAGCACAACTTAGTTGCAGTAGATCCAGGTAAAAGAGTAGCTACGTTTGATCACAAATACCTTGTAAAAGGTGAATGGGATGAGGACTTGGAAGAGTATGATATGATTCCTCAAATTAAGCAGATTGAAGTTCCATTTGACTTCTTACATGTAACGCCTCCAATGAGTGCTCCTGATGTTGTTAAAGCTTCACCACTATCGTGGAAAAGAGGTAGTGCAAGTAAAGGCGGTTGGGTAGAACTTACCAAAGAGACACTTCAGCACACAAGATACTCGAATGTTTTTGGTCTTGGTGATGTTGCTGGTATACCTATGGGAAAAACTGGTGGATCTGTTAGAAAACAGTACGCAGTAGCAGCACAAAATCTAATAGACGTTATGGGTGGTAAAGCTCCAACTCAAAAGTATGGAGGTTATACAGTTTGTCCTTTGATTACTGACATTGGAACGGTTATGTTAGCTGAGTTTGATTGGAGTAAAAAACCTACACCATCTTTTCCTCTAGACCCAACAAAAGAGCGTTGGATATGGTGGATTTTAAAAGTTTATATGCTTAAGCCTATGTACTTTTACGGGATGTTGAAAGGTAGGGCATAATGAAAACTTTTATATTTAAAAAGCTTTTTTATGGAATTCTTGCACTTGGACTTTGTGTAAGTTTTTCACAAGCTAAAGAGTATAGCGTAGCTGAGATTTATGATCAGATGTGTTCAAATTGTCACGGCATGAAAGCAGAAGGAAATCCTAAGAAAAAAGGACCATCATTAAATGATATGAGTAAACATGAACTCTCTTATGAACTTTTTGATTTAGTGGCAAATGGTTCACAATCTTCAGGAAGTGACCATGAAGTGATGGAACATAATCAGAAAAAAATCATTAAAAAAGGTATGACATATCATCCTGATGATATGGCTCTGTATATCTATAGCACTTTTGGAGTCAATAAAAAGGGTGTCAGTGGTACTCCAAGTAATGGCATGAAAGCTTATAGTGTATCTGAGATATATAAAAGAATGTGTTCAAAATGTCATGGTATGAATGCAGAGGGAAATCCTAAGAAAAAAGGTCCAGCTATCAACGATATGACTAAGAGTGAGTTAGAGATGGAACTTTATGACTTGCAATCAGATGGTTTCCAATCATCAGGATCTGGTAATGAAGTGATGACTCATAATCAAAAAAAGATTGAAGCTAAAGGTATGGATTATCATCCAGAAGATATGGCAACATATATCTACTTTAACTTTAATGAAGATGCTAAAAAATAACAGATTTTAAAAAGGGAAGGCTTTTGTTTTTTCCTTTTTTGTTTACCATTATTTGATATTATACTATAAACTTTTATATTTAGGATACTAGATGTCAAAACTTGTTAGAGAAATAACTATTTTTATAGGGTTATTTTTGTTTTTAACACTCAGTATGCACATGAAACAGTGGATTTCTCACCCTATTGATCATCTAGAGCATCTAGCTGGTAGTACATTTGGGCTTTTTCACCCACTGTATTTTACTTTTGGAATATATGTAGCTCTTTTTATTATAAGAAAAATATTGGACTTTATTATAAGACTATTTGTTAGCAAAGGCTAAAAATCTTTTCCATTGACTACGGGAACAAAAAGGCACTCATCTAACTCTTCAATTTTTATAGAATCCCCATTTTTTATAAACCGTGTTATGATTTGTTTGTTTCCTTTTTCTATGGGGGCGACTAAAATTCCTCCATCTTTTAACTGTTCAAAGAGTTTTTGTGGAATTTTTGGAGTTGAAGCAGAAAAAAGAATTCTATCGTAAGGGGCATACTCCCTCCAGCCATTTTGTCCATCATCAAATCTAGTGTGTATGTTATGAATGCCTAGAGTTTTAAAACGCTCACGAGCCTCTATAATAAGCCTCTCAACCCTCTCTATTGTAAAGACTCTACGTATGAGTCTACTAAGAACCAACGCTTGATAACCACTACCACAGCCTATTTCAAGAATACTATCTGCACCTTTACATGTAAGGGCTTCACTCATTTTTGCGACTGTTAAAGGAGAGCTTATCCACTGGTCAGCTACCATAGGAAGAGCATCTAATTTATAAGCATGTCTTGAGAAACCTTGTGAAACAAATTGCTCTCTATCGCTTGAAATTAGTGCTTTGTATACATTGTCACTTATAAAACAGACTTTTTTTATTTCATCTGCCATATTTTTACACTTTTGAAGTTTTATCTTTGTAGAAAAATCACTCATTATAGCCCTATTTTTATGTATCTTCTCATTTTTACTATTTCATTCAAATCTACGTTATGAGTTACAATAAACGAAGAATCATCTCTATAAACATCTCCAAAAGGAGTGATTATAGCACTACTGCTAGCCATATCTTCATCGCTACTGTTAGCAACTATCACAAAAGCTTGGTTTGCAATACCAAGAGCTTCACAGAGTGTTTTTAAGTGCTTTTTTCTTAGTTTGCCCCAAAAAGAAGGAACTAAGATGACATCGGCACCTTTTACTTGTTGCCAAAGTTCGGTAAATCTTAACTCAAAACATATAAGTGTAGCAATTTTTATTCCATCTATTTCTACTATGTTTATATCTTTCGTATTGCCTGAGGTAAAAAATTTCTCTTCATTTCCAAGTGGAAACAATTTTGCTTTAGTTCTTGTTTGTATTAAATTGCCATTGTGAAAAATTTTAAAATTGTTAAAGTATTTACCACTCTCTTCTTCTATGAGAGTGAGCGCAAAAGTTTTACATGTAGAGAGCTTTTTGAGCTCAGGGAGTATTTCTTTTGAGAACTCAGCCGAGTCTTGAAGTGAATCGTATTTGTAGCCACTTAGACAGAGCTCAGGAGCTAAAACTATGGAACCCTCAGAGGTTTTGTTCATAAGTCGTTTTAGAGTCTTGAAGTTATCCTCAAGACTCTTTTTTTCGTAATCAAATTGAAGTGCAACTAGAGTTTTTTTAGAAGTCATCGAAAGAGAGACTACCTTTGCTGTAGTTTGCTACGTTGCCCTCAAAGAAGTTTGTTTTTTGCTCATTAAATTTTGAGAAATCTTCAACCCATTTTATTGGGTGGTCTGCATTGTACATCTTCTCAAAACCAACAGCACTTAATCTTTCATCTATTAAGAAGTGAATATACTCTTCAATGATATCATCAGTAAAGCCCATGATTTGGTTCTGTGTTATGTATTGTCCCCATTCTATTTCGAGTTTTCCAGCTTCTTCAAACATGGTGCGTACTTTTGCTTTCAACTCATCTGTGAAAAGTTCAGGTCTCTCTTTTCTAACAGAGTTTATCATGTTTTGGAAAAGCAGTAAGTGAGTTATTTCATCGCGTTGTATAAAACGTATCATTTGAGCAGAGCCAAGCATGCGACCAGCACGTGCAAGAGCATAGATAGCAGTAAAACCAGAGTAGAAGTAGATGCCTTCTAAAATCTGATTTGCAAACATTGCTAAAAGAAGTTTTTCTTCTGTTACATTACCCGCAAGTTCTTCATATACACTAGAAATATAAGCATTTTTTCGTCTTAAAACTTCATCATGCTTTTCCATCTCATATATAAGATCTGTGTTATCACAAATAGCTTCTGCCATAACTGCATAAGATTTTGAGTGGTTAGCCTCTTCATACGCTTGACGAGCTAAAAGAGCATTGATTTCAGGCGCTGTGATATATGGGTTAATATTGTCTGCTAAGTTGTTAGTTTGAAAACTATCCATACTGATGAGTTGTGACCAAACCAAATCGTACATACGTTTTTCTGCATCAGTTAGGTTTTTGTTGTAATCAAGCACATCTTTTGTAGTATCAACTTCTTTTGGAAACCAAGTATTTGCTTCCATCATGTCCCAAAGGTTCAGTGCCCAAGTGTATCTGGCTTTAGTAAAGTTCAAAATCCCATGAGGATTTCCACCAAAAACTCTTCTATCGTTCAGAGTTTCTTCTGAACTTGGATTGTATATTTTTTTACGGTTCACTACATTGTCTCCTTTTTCAGGAATTTACTTCCTGAAAAATTCCTCTCACTAAAGCACGAAACAGGTGTTTCTATAAAATTAGATGTAAGAAATTTATTTATTTTTTAATAAATGATTTTATCTAAAATAGACTTAAAGAGTTTTATTTATATTTTGTTATTTCTCTGTAAAAACAGATATTGTCTTTACCTGTATCTTTAGCTTTATAAAGAGCTATATCAGCACGTTTTAGTATAGCATCTATTTTTAATAGTTCATCATCAAAAATACAAATACCAATGCTAGTTGTTATTTCATATGTTATGTCACGTAACTTAAAAGGAGCTTTTATACTTGACCTGATTTTTTTAGATATAGCTTCTGTATGTTCTTTGGCTTGATAAAACTCATTTGGTAAGTCATCTAAAACGATTATAAATTCATCTCCTCCAATACGAGCCACAATATCTTGTTTTCTTAGAGTATTATTTAATCTACTTGCTACTTGAATGAGTAAATCATCTCCTGCATCATGTCCATATGTATCGTTTAAAAATTTAAATTCATCTAAATCTAAAAAGAGTACAGCTGCACTTTTACGCACTCTTGATAAGGTATTTATAATTTGTTCCAAATGTTCAATTAGAAGTCTTCTATTTGGCAAGTCAGTAAGATCGTCATAAAAAGCAAAATGTTTAACGTCATCTTCTCTTTTTTTTCTTTCACTTATATCTTGTTTTATAGCAATGAAATTTTGAATCTCATCATTTTCATCAAGAACAGGTGTAATGCTTAACTCTTCATGATATAAAGTACCATCTTTTTTCTTATTTATAAGTTCATTTTTCCATGGTTTTTTACTTAGTATGGTTGTCCATAAATCTTCATAAAATTCTTTTGATTGTTTTCCTGAATTGATAAATTCTTTTGGATTTTTACCAATTATTTCTTTTATTGCATAACCTGTGAGCTTTTCAAAAGCTGGATTTGCCCACTTAACAATGGCATTTTTATCAGTTATTATTATAGTGTTTGTACTTGTTTCAAGAGCTTTTGTCAAAATAAGCATATTGTTTTCTATATCTTTTTTTTCACTTATATCCCGAAACACAGTGACTATTTGAGATATATTAGTATTTTTTATAATAGATTTACTACAAATATCAACAGAAATCATTTTTTTGTCTTTACATGTAAAGAACTCTTTTGAGCTATTAAATTCTTGATTTTTTATAACACCTATATTTATAGGGCAATCTTGTTGAGGGAGATGATTATTCATGTAGTGAGAATGAAAAAGATTATGTGCACACTTTCCAATTAACTCTTTTTTATTATAGCCTAGAATTTTACACGCCATAGGATTTGCATATTCTATTACTCCACTATTGTTCATAACGTAGAGTCCTTCTGATAATGAATCAGTTATGGAATTAAACCACTGTTTTTGGTACTCTAAAGTATTTGATTTTTTTCTAATAATTAAAAGTAATTGTATAAATATAATAGTCGCTATTATTATAATAATAGGAAATAAAATAAAATTTTTTATAAGTATGGGAATATTTGCAATAGTTTGATAAGATATTAGATAACCTTCTATTTGATTGGAAAGTCCTATCATTGGTAAAAAAGTTATTTCATGGTAAGTGTTGTCAATTTCTACAAAAGCTCCATAAGTTTGCCCATTTTTCATGGCAATAAGAAGTTTTTTATCTAAGTGAAGTTTTTGGTTGATTTTATTTACCATATCTGAGGCTATTTTAGGAAAATCTTTTAAATTATGCTTAGAATCTTCTTGTAGATAATCTGCGTTAATAATAGATTCGCTATATAAATATTTTTGTTTTTTGAATATTTTAGAGTTTATTTGTGCTTTATTTACAATTATTGTATATTCTCTATTTTTATCAAGTTTTGTTAGTGTATCTATGATGGCTTTTGTTGATAAACTAATTTCAATACTTCCAATATGTTGGTTCTTATAATTAATTGGAAAAACATTTCTAAAGCCTGAAATAACCCTACCTGTTTCAAATCCATCAACATGTATTTTTTTTGTATTGGCAATCTTTATACTCTCTCTACTGTCAAAAAGTTTGTCACCAGACTTACTTGGTTTATTAAATCTAAGAAAACTTTCACCATCTTTAAGGTGAAAATGAAGTTGTATTAAATTTTGAGATTTTAATTTCATATAAAGAGGATATAGCTCTTTATATAACATACCTCTGTATAAGTTCTGTTGATTACCTTTTGTAATAGTTCCTTTATAAAAAAGTTCTAGTATCTTTTTTTGGTTTATTTTCTCTTCAAAAACATTTTGAGCAAGAAGTTTATATTGTTCCATGCTTGCTTTATATGCAATGTCTAGCGTAGAAATACTTTTGGTAAAATAAGTTGTTTCTTTATCAATTTTAATTTGATTTATATAAAAAATTAAAGTTCCTGCTACTATGCAAGTTCCAGAAATTGCAATGAAATACAAATTATCAAATGATTTTTTTACCACAATTGAGATTCTTCTTCTTTTATATTTTTCATAATTCTAGTGTTTCTTTGTTCTCTAAATAATTTATCATTGGAAGAAACTGTGTAAAGACAGTTTTTTTATTTCTATGGGTAAGGGAGCAATCACCAAAATAATTTTTATAGCTAGTACCAAATAATGCCCACTTATAATTCAATTGATTTGATATTATCTTAATCTGCCTTAATTATATATAATTATAGCTAATAAAAAATACTAATTAAGTTTTTATTAATTTCTAAAAGAAACAGGAATTATATTATTAATTATGCTTTTGTTGATAGGTTCTGAAAATTCTGGAAGTTTATCAATCGTATCTTCTACATGTAGATAGTTTTGAATAAAGTAAGTTCCTTCATATTTTCTTTGGTTCAAATCATGTATGATAGAATTAATATCATCTTCATTGAGAAGTGTGGAGTGAACTGTTGTTCTTACTTCAAAAGGAAATTTTTTATCTATAAGCATATCTAGTGTTTTATAAAATTTTTCAATTGAAGCATTTTTTGTTATATTCTTAAATTTTGCAGCAGGAGCCTTATAGTCAAGTGCTATAAAGTCAATTAAAGAGAAGTCGACTAAGTCTTTAATAACATCAGGATTTAATCCATTAGTATCTATTTTTATTTTAAAACCAAGTTCTTTTATCTCTTCACAGAACTCAATTATGTCAGTATTTAGAGTACATTCTCCACCACTAAGTACTACCCCATCAAGTTTTCCCATACGAGATTTTAAAAAGGTAAATACCTCTTGGTTGCTTAAGATGCCCTCGCCCTCTACAATTTTAGAGTTATAGCAGTAAGAGCACCTCATATTACATTTTACAAACCAAATTATGCACGCAAGGTGGTCCTTATAATCTAGTGTAGTAAATCTGGTTATATCATAAACAGATTTCTTAGCAAGAAAAGTGTTCGTCAAACTTTACTCTCTCTTTATGTTCGCCTGTTTTACCAACGTTAAATGATTCTACTGGTCTATGGTAACCCATAACTCTTGTGTAAACTATGCACTTTGTTCTCTTCGCCTCTAACTTTTTTAGAATTGCTTCTCTACTCATACTTACTCCTTATTAAAATTTTCTATAAGTTCTTCATCACATTTTGGACAGAACTCATGCTCGCCATTTACATAACCGTGCTTCTCACAAACAGAGAAGACTGGAGTCATAGTAATGTACGGCATCCTATAATTTGAAATCACATTTTTAATCATTTTTCTACACGCTTCTGCTGAACTGATACGCTCTTTCATATAGAGGTGAAGGACAGTTCCTCCTGTGTATGCACACTGTAAATCATCTTGCAAATCAAGTGCTTCAAATGGGTCAGCTGTATAGTTAGCTGGGAGTTGAGAGGAGTTTGTATAGTAGATATTATCGCCAAATCCAGCTTGTAAAATTTCAGGGTATCTTTTCTTATCTTCTTTTGCAAAACGATAAGTAGTTCCCTCAGCTGGAGTTGCTTCTAGGTTATATAAGTTTCCTGTCTCTTCTTGATACTCAACCATTTTTGTACGCATAAACTCTATGAGTTCATCAGCAAATTTCATTCCAAATTCATCTGCAATATTGTGTTTATCTTCAGTAAAGTTTCTTATCATTTCATTTACGCCATTAATACCAATAGTAGAAAAGTGGTTAGCAAACCCTGGCAGATATCTTTGAGTATAGGGGTAAAGTCCTCTATCGTACATCTCTTGAACAAAAACACGTTTTTTCTCTAAAGTAGATTTTGCTAAGTCCATAAGACGTTCAACTTGTCTAAATATTAACTCTTTTTCTCCTTTACATGTAAAGCCAATACGAGCAAGGTTTAGTGTAACAACACCAATGCTCCCTGTCATCTCAGCACTACCAAAAAGACCACCACCACGCTTTAAAAGTTCACGAAGGTCAAGCTGAAGTCTACAACACATGCTTCTTACATTCTCTGGTTTATACGCATTGGGGTCCTCTACAAGTTTTCCGTTCTCATCTCTCATGTATTGACTTCCGATGAAGTTTTGAAAGTAAGAAGAGCCCATTTTTGCAGTGTTTTCAAAAAGTAAGTCAGTATTCTTACCATGCCAGTCAAAATCTTCTGTTATATTTACAGTTGGGATTGGAAAAGTAAAAGGTTGTCCAGTCTGATCACCCTCAGTCATAATTTCGTAAAATGCTTGGTTAATAAGGTCCATTTCATTTTGAAAGTTTTTATATGTCATATCTTCAAGAGCATTAACACCCCTCTTTTTCGCCTCTTCTACCAGTTTTTTATCTTTTAGGTTTTTGAATAAATGTATATCATTTGAAGTTGGAGTTTGGTCAGCCAAGTCACTTGGAACTGTCCAGTCAATAGTTACGTTTGTAAAAGGACTCTGTCCCCAACGAGCAGGTACGTTTAGATTGTATACAAAACTTCTTACAGCTTTTTTTATCTCTTTAAATGGTAAATCATCTTTAAAAACAAAAGGAGCAAGATAGGTATCAAAAGAGCTAAATGCCTGAGCACCAGCCCACTCACTTTGTAATATTCCTAAAAAGTTAGCCATCTGCCCAAGAGCTTCGCGGAAGTGTTGTGGAGGACGAGACTCTACTCTTCCTCTAACTCCATTAAAGCCTTCATTTAGTAAGGCTCTAAGGCTCCATCCAGCACAATAAGCAGTCAGACAATCAAGATCATGAATATGATAATCACCATTTCTATGAGCCCAACCCTCCTCTTTTGAGTATATTTTGTCTAACCAGTAGTTTGCTATTACTTTTCCAGCTGTATTGTTTACAAGCCCTGCATTTGAGTAACCTGTGTTAGAATTTGCTTTGATTCTCCAGTCGCTTTTTCCTATGTACTCTTCTATTGTTTGAGTTGAGTTTATGAAAGTTGTATCTTCATTTAGACCATTTATATGCTCTCTTTGCATTTTATGTGTATGACGATAAATCATAAAAGAACGCATTACATCAAAATATCTTGCTTTATATAGTTCTTGTTCTATTAAGTCTTGGATGTCCTCAACAGCAGCAACTCTTTTATTGTTGACACTTTCCATAAGGTTTTTAAATACGCTTTCATCATAGGTTACCCTTACACTTTTAAAAGCTTTTTTAATAGCATCTTCGATTTTGTACGCGTGGAAATCTTCTGTATTTCCATCTCTTTTAAGTAATTTTGTTAACATAATAGTCCTAATAATTAAAAGAGGATTATACTCAATAAAATGTAAACTGAAACTTAAAAATTAGTGTGTAACATTTTTGTCACACATTAAAAAGATGTGAAAAGAAAGATTTATCTTAATTCAATAATACACTATATAGAGGGTAATAAAGTTAATAAATACAGTAATTTCTTAAGTTTTTACATTAATTAAGTTATCAATTAATATTATATTTAATTTTTTTATAATTCTATCAAAGTGCGAGTTGAAGTGCTCTATTTACATGTAAAGGAGTTGTATCAAAAATTTGTAAATTTATATCACCTTTTTTTATCAAAAGTCCAATTTCAGTGCAACCTAATATAACAGAGTCAATCTCTTTGTCATTTGCACATAAATTTTCTACAATTTTAATGTATCTTTTTTTAGATTTTTCCAAAACCCTTCCTAAAACAAGTTCATCAAAAATAATACTGTTTATACTTTTCATGCTTTCTTCGTCAGGTATTACAATCTTTATACCATTTGCTTCAAGGATTTTTTTGTTAAAGTCTTCGCTCATCGTAAATTTAGTGCCCAAAAGTATGCTTTTTTTACACTTTTTCTCATTGATTGCATCTGCTGTAGCCTGTGCTATATGAACAATAGGTATAGTTAAATCGTTTCCTATGATGTGGGCTACTTTATGCATTGTATTGGTACAAATGAGTATAAAATTTGCCCCTGCAACTTCAAGAGCCTGAGCATGTTTAGCTAAAACTTCTCCTGCTTCATTCCATCTGTTTTCATGTTGAAGTCTATGAATTTCGTCGAACTCAACGGAGTGCATAATTATTTTGGCACTATGAAAACCGCCTAGCTTTTCTCTAACACCCTCATTTAAAAGCTGATAGTAACTGGCAGTTGACTCCCAACTCATGCCTCCTATTAATCCTATTGTTTTCATGATACCAACTTTTTTGGGCTCATCCCATAGATTTTGTTAAATACTCTTGTAAAGTGTGACTGGTCACTGAAACCACAAGAGAATGCAATGTCACTTAAGGCTCTGTTTTGGAGTAGCATATTTTTAGCATTTTGAACACGGATTTGAAGCAAGTAGGAATGAGGTGTCATATTGAACTCTTCTTTAAATTTTCTCAAAAAATGGTACTTACTTAGAGCACTTATATTTGCTAATTTTTCAAGCTTTAGACTCTCACCAAAGTTTGTTTTCATGTACTCAACTGATTGTAGTAGTTTTTTTCGTGAATAGCTTATATTTTTAGCTTTAGTTTTATTGTTTGAGTAAGATGAAATAAGGTTTACAACAAGCTCTTCTAGTATGTTTTCAGCCATAAGTTCATCTTGCCACTCTTTGGTTGCACTATTTAAATCCACAAAAAGTTTAGCAAGTTTATGGTTACGTATAACAGGATTTACAAACATTATATTATGTAACTCTTTTTGACAAGACTCACTAAAAGCTTCTACAAAGTTATTATCAGGAGTAAAAGTGATATAACCCCAAGTTTTACTCTTGCAAACATGGATGTCATGTGGGTTTATTAGCCTTATATCTCCTGGGCGTGCTGCAAAGTCATTTTTATTACATGTAAAGTTGTGAGTTCCCGAAGTGATGAGAGCTATGGAGTACTCATCGTGAAAATGTGGAGCAAATGTTTTGTTTGTAAATGATGCTTCTAATAAGCTAGGCATAATCATACTCAATATTTACTCCTTTCTCAGAATATTATAACTAAATTTTTAGTAACAATATAGAAAAAAATTGCTAATCTATTTTTATAACAGCTCTTCCTATACTCTGCCCTGCTAGCATCTCATCTATGAGCTTTGGAAGCTCTTCTAAGCCATGCTCGTGAACTATGTTGCTTAGGTCTATTTTCCACTCATTTGACAACATATTCCATAGAGTTGCTCTATGTTCACTATTTAGTTCTGCTGAGTCAATTCCTAGAAGGTTTACCCCTCTAAGAATAAATGGAAATACGGTAGTGTTTAGTTGAGGTGAACCAACAAGTCCACAAATGGCAACATTTCCTTGGGGTCTAATTTGCTTTAAGATATTTTCTAAAAGCTCTCCACCAACTACGTCTATCGCACCATCATATTTTGGTTTTAGTAGGGGTCTTTTTGCATGAGTTTCAAATTCATATTTCAAAATTACTTCATCAGCACCAATAGAAGTTAAAAACTCTTTTTTGTCTGCTTTACTACTTAGTGCCGTGACTCTAAACCCAAGATGAGAAAGCAGTTTAACACTAAAACTACCAACTGTTCCCGTTGAGCCAGTAACTAAAATGTTGTCGCCCTTTTTTTGTCCATTGGTTATGAGTTTAAATGTTCCTATTGCTGAAGTAAGACCAGTTGTTCCAATAGAAACGGCTTCTTTTAATGTAAGAGTTTTTGGAAGAGGAATTACCCAAGCAACGGGTACCGATATATATTGACTAAAAGCTCCATTTGTGTTCATTCCCAAATCGAAACTAGTAACAATCACCTCATCACCTTTCTTAAATTTATCACTACTGCTTCTCTCTACAATTCCACTAGCATCAATACCTGGTGTATGAGGAAATTCTCTTGTAATTCCCTTGTTCCCACTAGCACTAAGAGCATCTTTAAAGTTTAAAGCACTATACTTCACGCGAATTAGTACATCATTTTTGTCTAACTCTTTTAAAGATAATTCTTTGATTTCTTTAGTAAAATTTCCATCAATTTCTTCTACATGTAAAGCTTTGTAAGTCATTTAAATATCCTTTGTGAAAGTCTTTACATGTAAAGCTTTATAGCCTTACATGTAAGTTATTAAGAGTAGTTATTTTACTGACAACTATCACACTCAATGCTTCTATCTGCTACATCAATCTTGTTCTCTGGCGATTGACTTCTGAGATAATAAGTTGATTTGATTCCTAATTTCCATCCAAGCATATAAATGTCATTTAGGTACTTTCCACTTGCTTTGTCAAGAGTCATAAAAATGTTTAGGCTCTGTCCTTGGTCTATCCATTTTTGACGGATTGCTCCTGCTTTTATGAGTAGTTTTTGGTCTAAATCATATGCCGGAGTGTAGAATTGCCATGTATCAGGGCTTAAGTTTGGAGCAACAACAGGAATCATACCTGAAAGGTTTTCTTCAAACCATTTTCGTTTGTAAACTGGTTCTATAGCCTGAGTCGTACCTACCAAAATAGATATAGAACTTGTTGGAGCAATTGCCATTAAGTAACCGTTTCTCATACCTGTTTTTTTGACTTTTTCACGTAAGTCTTCCCAATTGTACGTGTAGCCAAAAAGTCCACCACGGTCTACAAGTTTTTTTGCCTCTTCATTTGCTGTGTCGATTGGGAAAATTCCTTTACTCCATTTTGAGCCATCAAACTCTGGATATTTACCTTTTTCTATCGCTAAGTTTGCTGAAGAGTTGATAGCATTGTAGCTTACTGCTTCCATGATTTCGTCTATCTTGCTAAAGTGGTCATAACTTCCCCACTCAATTTGGTTTTCTGCCAGCATTTGAGCTTCACCCATTACTCCAAGCCCAATTGAACGTGATTTAAGGTTTGTGTGTTTTACTTTTGCATGTGGGTAGAAGTTAAGCTCTATTACGTTGTCTAGCATTCTAACTGCTATTGGTACAACACGTTCTATCTCTTCTTTAGTATTGATTTTAGAGAGATTTATACTTGCTAGGTTACAAACTGCTGTTTTCCCTTCTATCATATCTTTTTCTACTATAAAAATCTTTTTATTATTTATACTATCAAGTGCAGTAACTTTTTTTGCTTCTTTTGTAATGCCATTATCTACTTTGATTAAATCACTCTCTTCAAAAACTTCAATAGAACCATCTTCAAAAACTATTTTTGTTTTGTAATGATTTGGTTCTGTATTTTGGAAAATCTCTGTACAAAGGTTTGAGCTTCTTATGAAACCTGTATGGTCATTTGGATTTGTTCTGTTTGCACTGTCTTTAAAACAAAGAAATGGATTTCCTGTTTCAAAAAGTTCTGTTAGCATTTTTTTCCATAACTCTTTTGCTCTGATTCTCTCTTTTGCTATAGTTGGGTCATTTTCATACTCTTTGTATCGTTTTTCAAAAGCTTCACCATAAAGAGTTGAAAGGTCTTGGACTTCATAAGGATCAAATAGCGTCCAAATCTCATCTTTGCTAGCTCTCTGCATAAAAAGGTCATTCAGCCACATTGCTGGGAAAAGGTCGTGGGTTCTTCTACGCTCTTCTCCAGAGTTCTTTTTGAGGTCTAAAAAGTCAGCTACATCCATATGCCAAGGCTCTATATAAACAGCAATAGCACCTTTTCTGGTTCCCAATTGGTCAACAGCAATAGCAATGTCATTGGTTATTTTTAAAAATGGAACAATGCCACCAGCAGCATTTTTATGTCCATCAATGCTTCCACCCATAGAACGAACAAGGTTCCAATCCCAGCCAATGCCACCACCAAATTTACTTAATAGTGCCATCTCTTTGTAACTATCAAAAATACCCTCTATGTTATCTGGAGTACTTCCAATATAGCATGAACTTAATTGGTGTCTATGCGTTCTTGCATTTGAAAGTGTTGGAGTTGCCAACATAACCTCAAATTTACTTATTAAATCATAGAATTTTTTAGCCCAATCTTGGCAGTTTAGCTCGTTTTGGGCTAGGAACATGGCAATTGCCATAAACATGTGCTGAGGAAGCTCTATAGGGTTCCCCTGAGAGTCTTTTATGAGATATCTATCGTACATAGTTTTCATGCCAAGGTAATTAAACTGTAGGTCACGTTCTGGTTTTATATAATCATTTAATTCATCTAAGTCATATTTTTCTTTAAGACCAAGAACTAAACGTCCTTCAGTTTCTCCTTTTTCAAAGTACTCCGAAAGTTTACAATACCCACTAAACTGATTTACTCTATGGTATAAGTCATACAAGAAGAGACGAGCGGCAACAAATGTCCAGTCCGGTTTATCGATATCTATTTTATCAACAGCAGTTTTTATAAGAGTAGTTTGAATTTCTTTTGTTGTAATCATATCACGAAATTGAATTTTTGCATCAACTTCAAGTTCACTTTGACTTACATTGTTCAGATGAGCTACTGCTCTACTTGTATGTTTTTGTATTTTAGAAATATCTAATGTTTCAGTTCTTCCATTACGTTTTTGTACAGTTATCATTTTTTATGTCTATCCCTAGTTAAGTTATATAAATACTCTTGCAAAAATCTTATCTACATTTTTAGTGTAATAATCATAGTTAAAACACTCTCTAATTTTCTTTTCGCTCAGTTTTTCTCTTAATTCTTTATCTGCTAAAAGGTGGTTCAAGTAAAGACTCTCCCCTTTTTCATTTGTAGTTGGTTTTCCTTGTTGAATCTCTTCCCAAACTTTCATTGCATTTCTTTGAACAATTCTATATGCATCTTCTCTACTCACTCCTTGAAGTGGAAGCTCTAAAAGAACTCTTTGAGAAAATATAAGTCCACCAGTTAGGTTAAGGTTTTTCATCATGTTTTTTGGCATAACAGTTAGGTTTGCAATTACATCGTTCATTCTGTGCATCATAAAGTTAGTAGTTATAAAAGCATCAGGTAACCAAAATCTTTCAGTTGAGCTGTGGCTTATATCTCTTTCGTGCCAAAGTGCTACATTTTCCATAGCAGGAATTGCATAACTTCTAATCATACGAGCTAGTCCTGTAATGTTCTCTGTTAAGATTGGGTTTCTCTTATGAGGCATAGCTGAACTACCTTTTTGCCCTTTAGCAAAATACTCTTCACACTCATACACTTCTGTACGCTGAAGGTGTCTAATCTGAACTGCGAACTTCTCTATGGTTGAGCTCATAAGAGCTAAAGTAGTTGCTAGTCTTGCGTATCTATCTCTTTGAATTACTTGGTTTGAAACTGGAGCAGATTTAAGCCCAAGCTCTTCCATAGCATACTCTTCAAGTTCTAGTGGAGCATGAGCAAAGTTACCCATAGCACCACTGATTTGACCTACGCAGATAATTTCCATAGTCTCTTCTAGGTTTTTCAAGTGTCTAGCCATTTCATCATACCAAACTGCAAGAGTCAAACCAAAAGTGATAGGTTCACCATGTATGCCGTGGCTTCTTCCAACCATAAGAGTCATTTTATGCTCTAGTGCTCTTTTTTTTATAGACTCCATCAACATCTTAACGTCACTTATAATAATTTTTAAAGAGTTTTTCATCTGTATAGCAACACCAGTATCGACTGCGTCTGAGCTTGTCATGCCATAATGGAACCATCTTGATTCAGCACCTAAGCTCTCACTTACACTTGTAGTAAAAGCAATTAAGTCGTGTCTTGTAACAGCTTCTATCTCTTCAATACGCTTAACACTAAAAGTTGCATTTTCTACAATCTTTTTACAATCTTCGTCAGGGATTAACCCAATTTTATTCCAAGCTTTAACTGCTGCTTTTTCTACATCAAGCCATGCTTGATATCTAGCTTCTTGTGTCCAATGTTTTGTCATCTCTTCTCTGGCGTATCTTTCAACCATTGATGTTTTCCTTGTTAATTATGTTAAAATGTGAAATTATTTAAGTATATTTAATATAACAAATTATTAGTTATAAAGAGGTTAATTTGGCTTATGTCACTAAAAAGTTTTTTCAAAAAGAGTTAAAAAAAACATTTAAAGTTTTAATGGATGAGTTAGGGATTTCTGTCCATGAAGCACAAAAAACTGTAGACAGAAAACGTGTACATGTAAATGGTGTTTTACTAGAATATAAAAGTGGGGACATACAAGGAGAAATAGAAGTTGTAGTTTTTCAGCCAAATCCTCTTGGATTAAAACCAGTTTTTGAAACGGAAGATTTTGCAGTTTTTGAAAAACCTAGCGGTATTCTAATTCATCCTAGAAAACGTGAAGAAGTTCAAACTCTAAACGATGATATAAAACACCTCTTCGGAAAAGATGCAAATGCAGCTCACCGTATAGACAAGGGAACAAGTGGTTTAGTTTTAGTGAGTAAAAACAAAAAAAGTGAAGCAGAGTTGAAACAGCTTTTTGAAGATAAAGAAGTTTATAAAGAGTATATTGCTTTAGTGAAGGGCAAAGTTGAAAAAATTTTAGATATAGATGAAAAATTACTCATAGATTTACCAAGTTCAAAGATACGCATAAAGGTACATGTAAATGAAAATGGCAAAAAATCTTTTACTAAGATAGAACCCATAGAGTATGATAAAAAGAACAATGTTACTCTAGTAAAAGCAATTCCTAAAACAGGAAGGCAACATCAAATTAGAGTACATTTGTTTCACGTGGAACATTCCATAATTGGAGATACTCTTTATGGACTTAATGAAGATTTAGCAGAAGAGTATCTGGATGGTATTATGAGTTATGAAAAAAGTTACGAGTTAACACGCTCAAAAAGATTACTTCTTCATGCAAGTAGAATATCTTTTGAGTATAAAAATGAGAAGTATGATATAGTGTCTAGCGTAGATATAAAAAAGGAATTTTATGAAAACTGTCAATTTTAACGGAAGAGAGATTACTCCAAGCAAAATAGTTTGTATTGGTAGAAACTATGTTGAACATATTGAAGAGTTAGGAAATGAAATCCCCTCCTCTATGGTAATTTTTATGAAACCAAATTCGTCAATAAAATCTAAACTTCTTACATGTAAAGAAGAGCCAATTCACTACGAAGGTGAAATATCTTTTGTTATATTAGATGGTAAAATTAGCGGAGTTGGTTTTGGATTAGATTTGACAAAAAGAGGATTACAGAACAAACTAAAAGAAAAAGGACTTCCTTGGGAAAGAGCAAAAGCATTTGATGGTGCTTCTGTTTTTAGTGATTTTGTAAAGTTTCGTGGTGCTACGGACTCTCTACATGTAAAGCTTTTTATAAATAACAAGCTTATACAAAATGGCTCAGTTACTCATATGCTTTATAAGCCAGAAGAGATGCTAAAAGAGATAGAGAGTTTTTCTACACTAGAAGACGGTGACATAGTTATGAGTGGAACTCCAAAGGGAGTTGGTATTGTAAAAAATGGAGATAAGTTTTTAGGACAGATTTTTAAAGATGATGAATTACTTGTAGAAAAGAAGTGGATAGCAAAATAAAAAAATTAACTTAGTTTGCTACAGTTTCTACTCTCTAAAAGGGCTCCCTTGCAGAGCTTTTTTGAGAGTAGAAACTTTCGCTGGTTGGATGATTAATCTTTTTCTTTTTTGTCCATAAACAGGACTTTTATCATTCCGCCTATTCCGGCTAAAACTACTAGTACTAAAAATCCCACTTGGGACCAATCAAGAATTGTCATTTGCTAACTCCTTATCTGTTTTTTCTTTTAGCTGACCACATGCTGCACTTATGTCTAAGCCTTTTGATTGTCTTATGGTACAAAGTAGTCCGTGTTTTGTTAAGTAGTCTTGGAACGCTACTACAGAGTTTCGTGATGGTCTTTTGAATTCACTCCCTATATGTGGGTTGAAGTATATGAGGTTTACTTTGGACTTTATGCCGTGCAGAAGTTTTACTAGTTTTTTTGCACTCTTAATATCGTCATTTACATTTTGCATAACTAAATACTCAAACATTACTCTTTTTCTTGCATCTATTGGAAAACCTTTTACAGCGTTTATAATTGACTCTATATTATAGGCTTTGTTGATTGGCATTAGTTTTTCTCTAAGTTCATCATCTACTGCATGAAGTGAAATAGCAAGCAAGATGCCTAAGTCCATCTTTCCTAGTTTTTCTATCTGTTTGCTTAATCCACTTGTTGAGATTGTTTGACGTCTTGGGCTTATTGCTAGTCCATCTGGATCTGAAAATATTTTTACAGATTTTGCAACGTTGTTTATATTGTCAAGTGGTTCACCCATTCCCATGTAAACAATGTTAACTCTTCTATTTTGTGCAATGTTATTATCTTTTTTTATTTCAAGTACTTGGGCTGTTATTTCTCCAGCTGTAAGGTTTCTTTTAAAACCTTCTTTTGCCGTTAAGCAAAAACTACATCCAATTTTACAACCAACTTGAGAAGAGATACAGATAGTGTATTTTGTAAGGTGGATTAGCTTTCCATTCTCATCTACTCTCTCTTTTTTCATAGGAAGAAGTACTGATTCAACAGTATATCCATCGTGTAAAGCAAAGAGGTATTTAACACTTTCATCACTGCTAACCTCTTTTTTAATAAAGGTAAGAGGATTTAATGTGTAGTTTTCTTTTAGGTTTTCTCTCATCTCTTTAGGTATGTTTTTCATGTCATCATAAGAGTTTACGTACTTGCAGTATACCCATTGATAAATTTGTTTTGCTCTAAAAGAGGGCTTGATTATTTGAGCTAACTCCTCTTTTGAGTAGTCTAATAGGTTACTTTTTTCCACGATAATTCCTCATAAATTGTGTTAGTAATTGTTTCGCTTGTTTGTGATTGTTCATAAAATCTTTGCGTGCGTTAGTATTACAGTAGTTAGTAACAATAAAGACACCAGCGACTGGTATATCATACTCTTTTGCTACACTAAGAAGTGCAAAAAACTCCATATTTTCTAACTCTAAACCAAGTGTTAGGAATTTTTCTGAACTAACACTGTCAGTTGTAATGTAGTTACTAGAGTTTACAATATTTAATGTTTCACGTGGAACATTTTGATTCTCTTCTGCTGAAACTACATTTTCTAAAGGCGTATAACACTTGTCATTTAAAAAACCTAACTCAATATTTGCTGCTGTTTTTGAAGTTACAATATCAAAAATTTTATGGTTTCCATAACTTCCTGCACTTCCAATAAAGAGTAAAAAATCAGGTTTATCGAACAGAGCAAGTCTAGTTAAATTCATGGTACTTTCAATAAGCCCTACTCCAATTGGATGAGCAAAATCAAAAATTTCATTTCTTCCGGCACAAACTATCATATTCTTACAGGTATCCCTTCATCTTTTAAATAACGTTTTAAATCCATAATATCTATCTCTTTAAAGTGAAATATACTTGCAGCCAAAGCAGCATCTGCATCATTATCAAATGCTTCTTTTATATGTTCCATTGTTCCTGCCCCTCCACTTGCTATGACAGGTATGTCAAGCATACGACTCATTTTAGAAGTTAGTTCTATATCGTAGCCAGTTTTTACTCCATCACAATCCATGGAAGTTAGAAGTATTTCTCCGGCTCCACGTTGTTGCACTTCTTTAGCCCATTCTAGTGCATCAAGTCCAGTATCTATGCGACCACCACTTACGTACACATTCCAGCTATCAGCAGTTTTTTTAGCATCAATAGCTACAACTATGCACTGTGAACCAAAACGCTGTGAAGCTTCATTTATGAAATTTGGATTTTTAATAGCGTGAGAGTTTATACTTATCTTGTCACAACCTACTTTTAAAAGTTTATAGATATCGTCTAATGTTCTTATTCCTCCACCAACTGTGAGTGGTATAAAAACTTCTTTTGCCACCTCTTCTACCATATCAATCATAGTATCTCTGTTTTCATGCGTTGCAGTTATATCTAAAAATGTAATTTCATCTGCACCCTCTTCGTTATAACGTTTAGCTACTTCTACAGGATTTCCTGCATCTCGTAAGCCTACAAAGTTTACACCTTTTACAACTCTGCCATCTTTTACATCTAAACATGGTATAATTCTTTTTGCGAAATAGTCCATTTAAGCTCTTTATTTTTTTCTTATAATACTAAAAAAAGACAAAAGAACTACTGAATAATCTATATGTAAGCAAAATTTAGATAGAATCGCCTAAATTTAGAGGTAGATATTATGATTACAGCAAGAAAGAGATTTGGGCAGAACTTTTTAAAAGACACCTCGGTTTTACATAGGATCATCCAATCGATGCCCGTGAGCGATAGAAAGCTTATCGAAATCGGACCTGGTTTAGGTGATTTGACGCAAAGATTACTAGAGGTTAAGCCTGTAGTAGCGTATGAGATAGATAGGGATTTAATTACCCTTCTAAAAGATAAATTCTCAAAAGAGATAAATGAAGGAAACTTTTCTATCGTCGAAGGTGACGTGTTGAAAAGGTTTTCGCAGGGTAGTTTAAGTGATGAGCCTTATGATATGGTGGCTAATTTACCATATTATATTGCTACGACTATTATCCTTGAAGCTTTGAAAGACCCACTGTGCAAGAGTTTGGTCGTTATGATTCAAAAAGAGGTTGCTATGAAATTCGCAGCACCTCACAAGACAAAAGAGTTTACATCGTTAGCTATCTTGGCACAAAGTGTTGGTAAGTCTAAGATTTTGTTTGATGTTCCTCCTGAAGCTTTTGAACCACAACCTAAAGTAACCTCATCTATACTCATTATAAGAAAAGAGAAAGAGTTCATCAAAGGTGAATTTCCTGGAGTTTTTGAGACAAATGAAGAGTTAAAGATGTTTGAAAAGTATCTAAAGCGTTCGTTTACTGCTCCAAGAAAAACATGGTTGAAAAATATTTCACAGTGGGTTGACAAAAAATATGCCAATCAACTTTTAGATAAATATGAATTCCCTCTCACAATCCGACCTCATGAAATAAGCGTCATGTCTCATCATCTACTATTTAAAGATTTAAGGAATAAAGAAGATGGAAGAGAAGAAACAAGTGGAGACTCCACAAACTAACGAGGGCGCAAAGCCACAAACTGATGGTGAAAAAAAGCCACAACCAAGAAGAAAACCAGAGCATAACAATGGTAATAAAAAGCCATCACAACCAAAAGATAAAGATGGTAACGTCAATTCTAGTGCTAAACCAATAGATGATAAAGATGGCAATAAAAACCCGAATGCTAAAAAGCCACAACAAAGAAGAAACAAGCAGAAATTTCAAAGTGCAAGAACTAAGCCAAGTGCTTTAGAGGGCAATGAAAAGTGGCAAAATGATATGCGTAAGACTATTGAAGCAAATCATAAAGTACATCAAGATAGACTTCAAAAGTTTGCACAACTAAATCTAAAAACAGATGCTAAAATTCGAATAACTCCTCTTGGAGGACTTGGTGAAATTGGTGGAAATATCTGTGTATTTGAGACAGATACAAGTGCGATTATACTCGATGTAGGTATGAGTTTCCCAAGTGAAGATATGCATGGTGTAGATATACTGATTCCTGATTTTAGTTATCTTAGAACTATCAAAAAGAAGATAAAAGGCATTGTTATTACTCATGCTCATGAGGATCACATAGGTGCATTACCATACCTTTTTAAAGAGATGCAATTTCCTATTTATGCTACTCCACTACCACTAGGCATGATTTCAAACAAGTTTGATGAGCATGGACTAAAAGCACAAAAAAAGATGTTTCGTCCAGTAGAGAAGAGAAAAATTTATACAATAGGTGATTTTGAAGTAGAGTGGATTCATATTACTCACTCAATCATCGATGCTTCGTCATTGGCAATAACAACAGAAGCAGGAACTATCATCCATACGGGTGACTTCAAGATAGACCACACGCCAATAGATGGTTATGTAACTGACTTGCACCGTTTTGCTCATTATGGCGAAAAGGGTGTTTTAGCGCTTCTTAGTGATAGTACGAACTCATATAAAGAGGGAATTACGAGAAGTGAAAGCACAGTTGGTAAGACTTTTGATGCAATTTTTTCTAAAGCAAAAGGTAGAGTTATTATGTCTACTTTTTCGTCAAATATCCACAGAGTTTACCAAGCTATAGACCATGGAGTAAAACATGGTAGAAAAGTGTGTGTTATAGGTCGTTCTATGGAGAGAAACCTGTTTACTGCGATGGATCTAGGTTATATTGACTTTGATAAAAGCATATTTATTGACCCACATGAAGTAAACAAATATAACGATAAAGATGTTTTAATAGTTACTACAGGAAGCCAAGGTGAAACCATGAGTGCACTTTACAGAATGGCAACTGATGAGCATAGACACATAAAGATAAAAACAAGCGATCAAATTATTATTTCAGCTAAAGCAATCCCTGGTAATGAAGCAAGTGTATCAAAGGTACTTAACTTTTTACTAAAAAGTGGAGCAAATGTAGCTTACCAAGATTTTAGTGAGATTCACGTAAGTGGTCACGCAGCACAAGAGGAACAAAAACTAATTTTAAGACTTACTAAACCTAAGTTTTTTATACCAGTTCATGGTGAATATAATCACATTGTGAAACATAGAGAGACAGGTATTAGCTGTGGAGTTCCTGCTCGTAATACTATTCTTATGGGAGATGGAGACCAGATTGAGGTTTGTCCAAAGTATGTTAAAAAAGTAAAAAGTGTAAAAGTAGGGAAAGTATTTATCGATAACCAGATAAATCAGCAAATCTCTAACGATGTTGTTATCGACAGACAAAAGATGGCAGATTCTGGTCTTGTTATGATAGTAGCTCAGATAGACAAGAGTGAACACAAGCTCATAAGTAAGCCAAAAGTAGTTAGTTATGGTTTGGTACCAGATAGTAAAGACCATGCGTTCAGTAAAGAGATGGAAGGCATTATAGACCAGTTTGTTACAAATGCAAAAAAAGAGCTAATTCAGAACACAAGAGCATTTGAAAATGAGTTAAGAGGTGTTGTAAGAAAGCACATTTATAGAAAGATGAAAAAATACCCAACTATCGTTCCTACGATATTTGTAATGTAAGGATCCTTAATGGATTTTGTGAAAATTGCAAGAGAAGTTTTAGAGATTGAGGCCGCAGAGTTACTGAGATGTGCTAAGAGTTTGGGTTCTGAAATAGAAGAAGCAGTAAATATTGTTATGGAAACTAAAGGTAAGCTTATAGTTACAGGTGTGGGTAAAAGTGGACTTGTAGGAGCGAAAATAGCTGCTACTTTAGCAAGTACAGGAACGAGCAGTTTTTTCTTACACCCAACAGAAGCTATGCACGGCGACTTAGGAATGATTGGTAAAGATGATACTGTTTTGGCAATTAGTTATAGTGGTGAGAGTGAAGAGCTTATAAAGATTCTTCCTCATATTAAGAGGTTTGATATACCACTTATAGGAATGGCTAGAGATAAGAATAGTTCGCTTGGAAAGTATAGCGATGTCTTTTTATCTATTAATATAGAAAAAGAAGCATGTCCTCTTGATACTGCCCCAACCTCTTCCACTACACTAACTCTTGGAGTTGGTGATGCGTTAGCTGTTTGTTTGATGAAAAAAAGAGATTTTAAAAAATCTGATTTCGCATCATTTCATCCAGGAGGTAGTTTAGGAAAACAACTTTTTATCAAAGTTAGTGATTTAATGAGAACTAAAAATCTACCAATTGTTAGTGAAAGTACGCAACTTAAAGATGCAATAGTAGTGATGAGTGAGGGAAGATTAGGTAATGTTCTTATAACTAACAAAAACAGTGAGTTAGTGGGATTACTTAGTGATGGTGATTTAAGACGTGCACTTTTAAGTGAAGATTTTTCTATGGAAAATAGAGCTTTGGTGTATGCTTGTAAAAAGCCAAAAGTGTTGGACAATGCAAACTTGTTAGCAAGTGATGCACTAAAAATTGTAGAAGAACATAAGATACAACTTTTAGTTGTAACGAATAAAAAAGGTCAAATTGATGGTGTTTTACACATTCATGACCTAGTAGAAGCAGGCATAAAATAATGGAAAAATTTAGATTAAATAAGATGATTTCGCATAACACTCGTTATTCGAGAAGAGAAGCAGATGAGCTCATAAAAAAAGGTCTTGTAAAAATAGATGGCAAAGTTGTAACGGACCTATCTACGCAAGTAAGCTTTGATGACAAGGTGAATGTAGATGGAAAAAACCTTTATGAAAAAGAGGGTTATACAGTTTTAGTTTATAACAAACCAAAAGGTGAGTTAGTAAGTAAAAAAGATGATAGAGGCAGAAAAACCATCTACGATACACTACCAAGTAAATACGCACACTTTATGAGTGTTGGAAGACTTGACTATGCTAGTGAAGGTTTGTTAATGCTATGTGACTCTCCTAAAGTAGTTTCAGCTCTTATGCACGGTGATTTGGAAAGAGTTTATTATGTAAAAATAAATGGTGAAATTACACCTTCAATGGAAGATGCAATGAGAAATGGGCTTCATGCAGAAGATGCAAGACGTGGAGGACATAGTACTAGCACTATTTACTCTATGGATTTTGCTCCTTTTGTAAACTACCGTATCATAAAAAATAGACCAAATTTTTCTACAATTAAAGTAACTATAAAAGAGGGTAAAAACAGAGAGCTTAGACGCTTCTTTGGTTATTTTGATGTTGAAGTAGTTGACTTAAAACGTGTTAGTTATGGAATTGTAGACTTGGGTATGCTTAAACTTGGAAAAACAAGATACCTAGAAACAAACGAATACAAAGCACTGAGAGACTACATCAAATACATGGAAGAAGAGAGTGAGAGCAGATAACCTCGCTCTTAAACTTCGTCCTACTACTCTTGGTGAGATGGCTGGGCAAAAACATATATGCAGTGAAAGTAGCCCTTTTTTTAAGCTTTTGAAATCAGGGACTATCCCTCACTGCATCTTTTTTGGTCCAGCTGGAGTTGGTAAAACAACGTTAGCAAGGATTGTGTCCAAAGAGCTTGAACTCCCTTTTTATGAACTAGACGCTACAAGTGTTAAAGTAGATGCATTTAGAAAAATTTTCGCAGACCACAGACACTCTTTAGCAAAACCTCTAATTTTTATTGATGAAGTTCATAGACTTAGTAAAACTCAACAAGAAGTACTTTTGCTTCCTATGGAAAATAAAGAGGCTATCATAATAGGTGCTTCGACTGAAAACCCCTACTTTACCCTCTCCTCTGGCATACGTTCACGTTCAATGCTTTTTGAGTTTTTTCCTTTACATGTAGAAGATTTACAAGAGGTTATTGAGCGAGCCAAAAAAGTAGTAGAGTTTGAGATTGATGATAATGCGAGAGAATATCTTATAAGCTCTTCAGCCGGAGATAGTCGTTCACTTTTAAATTTATTAGAATTTGCTATTAAAGTAGATGTACATGTAACATACGAAAACCTAAAAGCTTTACGACCAAATGCTCTTAAAGATGGTGTTAGCTCAGACGATACTCACTACAACCTCATTAGTGCTATGATAAAAAGTGTAAGAGGAAGTGACGTTGACGCTGCGATGTATTATCTTGCCCGTTTGATTGATGGTGGAGAGAGTGCAGATTTTATAGCTCGTCGTTTAGTGATTTTAGCAAGTGAAGACATAGGAAATGCTAACCCAAATGCATTAAACTTGGCTAACAGTTGTTTACAAAGTGTGAGTAAAATAGGTTTTCCAGAATCTAGAATCATCTTAGCACAGACCTTAGTCTACCTTACTTGTAGCCCAAAATCAAACAGTTGTTATAAAGCAATAAACGAAGCGTTAGCTTATGTAAAAAATGAAAAAGCTCTAAAAATTCCCCCACAACTAAAAAGTCCCAGTCCAAAAAACTATAAATACCCTCACGATTTTGGTGGTTGGGTAGAACAAGACTATCTTGAAAAAAACTTACATTTTTATGACAATTCTACTATGGGGTTTGAGAAGATTTTAGAAGAGTGGTTATGTAAAATTAAAGGAAATAAAAAATGAAATTATATCGGTTTATAACAGGACCTGATGATTCAGCTTTCTGTATGAGAATAACGCAGTTATTAAATAATGGATGGAAACTAAATGGGAATCCAGTATTGACATTTAATGGAAAATCAACTATTGCAGGGCAATCTGTAATAAAAAAGATAAAAGATAAAAAGTTTAATAAAGATATAGATTTAACAAAATACTAAATTTGAACCTTGCCTGAAGAACATATTGATTTACTATGTACATATAAATTGACTTGAATTATCTCTTTATAAAATATATAAGACTATAATATTTAGAATTATTTACAAAGGTTACAACTTATGAAAATAGCTATTGTTGGTGGGGGAATTAGTGGTTTGGCTACGGTGTTTTATATACGTCAAAAAAATCCAGATGTTAGCATAACTCTATTTGAAAAAGATGAGCGCATTGGTGGCAAGATGAAAACCAAAGAGGTGAAAGGTTTTTTGTTTGAAGAGGGAAGCAATGGCTTTTTGTCGAATAAACCTGATACTTTGGAGCTTGTTAAAGATTCAGGCTGCGATGACATTTTAATGCGAAGTGACGATAATGCTCGTATAAGATTTATATATAAAGATGCTCTTCATCAACTGCCTGAATCACCAATGGCTTTTTTAAAGTCCTCTCTTCTTACATGTAAAGGTAAATTTCGCGTTGCTACTGAGTATTTTAGAGCAGCAAAAAAAGATGATATAGATGAAACTTTACAGAGTTTTGGTTACAGAAGAGTTGGCAAAGAGATGACAGATACCTTTTTAGATGCTATGGTGGCAGGTATTTTTGCATCTTTACCTGATAAAATTTCTGTTAAATCAGCCTTTCCTGCTGTAGCAAAACTCGAACGTGAGTATGGTGGACTTTTTCGTGGAATGTTAGCAAAACGAAAAAAAGAGGCAGGACCTGGTGGAGTTTTGATGAGCTTCAAAGGTGGAGTTAGCTCTTTTATAGAAAGACTTGCAAAAGCATCTAACATAGAGTTAAAAACAGGATTACATGTAAAGAAAATTGACAAAAAAGATAGCGGATATACTCTACATGTAGATGGCAAAGAGGAGAGTTTTGACAAAGTTATACTCTCAACACCTTCGTATGAAAGTGCAAATATGTTAAAAGAGGTAGATGCTAAGCTATCTTCTATGCTGAACGCTATTGAATACTCGCCAATTAGCATAGTAGGCTTAGGCTACAATGAGCTTTCTTGCGACTTGAAAGGTTTTGGTTTACTTACTACTACAAGTTCTAAAAAAGAGATTCTCGGAGTTTTATGGGATAGCTCTATTTTTAATGACCGTGCTCCAAAAGGTAAAAAATCACTTAGAGTTATGATAGGTGGTCAAAGAAATCCTGAGTTAGCTTTAAAAAATGATGAAGAGCTTTTAGAAATTGCAGTTCGCGGAGTGAAAGAGACTATGGGACTTGATGCTGTTCCTGATGTGAGTTATGTGAAAAAATATGAACGAGGAATCCCTAACTACCGTGTTGGGCATTTGGAGAGCATGGAAAAACTTTTTAAAAAGTTAAAAGAGCATAAGGGGCTTTATTTGAGTTCAAATGCATATTATGGAGTTGGGTTAAATGACTGTGTTGGAAATTCTAAAAAAATGGCAGAACAGATTTTAGCCGAAATGTAGAAAAGGTAACTTTAAAATTGCAAAGATAGAAACTGTTTTTTTCTCGTCTTGTAGGTTTTTTAGCCCTATTGTCATGCTTTTGTAATCTTCTTTTGGCTCAGCTAAATATGAGCCAAATACTTTATCCCAAACAGAGATGTTAAATCCAAAGTTATTGTTAAGTTCATGGTTATAAACGGAATGATGAATTCTATGCATATCAGGTGTGACTATAAAATATCTTAGCAGATTATCTAAAGGTTTTGGTATGTGTATGTTTGAGTGGTTAAACATGGAAAAAGAGTTTAATAAAATTTCAAAAAAAATAACTGCAATTAATGGAACTCCTAAGATAAGAACAAATAATATTTTAATACACATGGAGATAATGATTTCTATAGGATGAAAACGAAGAGCAGTTGTTACATCAAAATCCATATCACTGTGGTGGACCTTGTGAAACTTCCATAAAAAATCTATCTTATGAAAAAGTCTATGCTGCCAATATATTATAAGGTCTAGTAATATTATGCTAAAAAGTATAGAGTAGATTGGCGAGATATTTAGTATATTAAAAACCCCTATACCATTTTTTGTAGCATAAAGTGAAGCCCCAACGGCGACTATAGGAAATAAAAGTTTAACTATTGTTGTATCTAAAAAAATCACAATTATATTGTTAAACCATCTTTTTGTTTTTGATACAAGTAGACCTCTTCTAGGGATAATATATTCTAAAGTTGCCATGATGAAAAATATGCCTAAGAAAAAAAAGAGTCTTATGGTTTGTTCATTTTGAGTTATAAAAAGTTCAAAGTTTTCTAACATAAGTTTTCCTTGTTGCCATATCTTTGTGATTATATCAGATTAGTTTAAACAAAAAAATATTTTTATGCTAAAATATTTTAAAGGAATATATATGAATAAAGTTACTATAAAATTGGTATACAATGGACCGTTTAGATTAAGTGTGGATACAGAAGAAGAAACAATTAGTAATATACTATTTGGTTCAAATGGGAAATCATAAGCGTTAAAAAAATAGCATATTGTGTAGATGTGGTGTTTCTGAAGCTATGCCTTTTAGTAATGGTGTACATACTACATTAACATCAAGCAAATATACATTTTAAGATGAGATAACAAAAGAGCATAGATTTTCTTTTGATGAAGGTGATTTTAAAGAGCGATATCTATCACTTTTGAACATAGAGAATTGGATTAGTGGTAGCTCTTAGATTTTTAATAGTATAATAAACAAAAATTTAAGGAGCATATATGTATGCACAAGGAATAGACCCAAGTATGATTATACCCATAGCACTAATAGTGGCAATTGGTATCATCATATATAAAGGTGTAAAAATCGTTCCTCAAGCCGATGCTTGGGTTGTTGAGAGATTAGGTAAGTATCATAAAACACTTGATGGAGGTTTGCATTTAATTATTCCTGTTTTAGATAGTGTTAGAGCTAAGCTTACAAAACAAGAGCAAATCATAAATATCCCTCAACAAAGTGTAATTACTAAAGACAATGTAAACATATCTGTTGATGGTATTGTTTTTATTCAAGTAGAGACTGCAAAAGAGGCAGTATACGGTATAGTTGATTTTAAAAGAGCTATTTCAAATCTTTCAACTACTTCACTTAGGGCTGAAATTGGTCAATTAGCCTTAGATGAGACTCTCTCTTCAAGAGATGCTCTTAACAAAAGAATTCTTCTAGCACTTGATGATGCGACTCGAAAATGGGGTGTAAAAACTATGAGAGTTGAGCTTCGTGATATTTCAGTTCCTATTGAGATAGAGGAAGCTATGAATATGCAGATGAAAGCTGAGAGAGAAAAAAGGGCGATTGAGCTTACAGCTATTGCCAATAAAGAAGCTGCTATTAGAGAAGCTGAAGGTTTGAAGCAAAAAACAGTTCTTGAAGCAGAAGCAATAGAGAGAATGGCAGATGCACAGAAGTATGAGCAAATCGCCTTAGCAGAGGGTCAAAAAGAGGCTATGGACATGATAAACGAAGCAATTGCCAAAAACAATTCAAGTGCAGAGTACTTGTTAACAAAAGATAGAATAGCAGCATTTAATGAGCTTGCAAAGAGTACATCTAAAGATAAGGTAATAGTTCCTTATGAAGCGTTAGAATTAGTAGGTTCGTTATCTATGGTGTCAGAATTTTTTGGTAAAAGTAAAAAATAATGGAAGCCTTGTCTTTTGAGTGGCTTTTAGCAATCGGTATTATTTTGATTGGATTAGAAGCACTCATTTTTTCATTTTTTTTGTTTCCTATAGGACTTGGTTTTTTGGTAGTTGCATTTTTAGAACTTTGGTTTTTAGATTTTGAAAGTCTATTTACTCAAGTTGCTACAGTTCTTGTTTTAGGATTGGTTATAACTTTGGTTTTTAGAAAAAAGTTTATAAAACTACTTGGAAAAAGTAGCAGTAGCGTAGAAGAAAGAGTGCATTCTGGCGGCATAGGTACTATTGATGGAAAACAGATAAAGTTTGAAGGAACTTACTGGAATACAGATAATGACCTTAGTACTTACAAAAATGGAGACAGAGTCAATATTAAAATTGTAAAAAATAGAGCTGTAATAGAAACTTAACAAATCCCCTAATTTGGGGATTTTCTAACTAAGTAAAAAAGCAATAGGACTTTTTTTCCTCTCTTCTAATTCTGCTTTTGCTTCCATTCTTTCCATTAACTCTTTAGCATAAGCACTCATCATATCTTCAAGTGAAGCCAATGCATTTTTTCTGTCGGTACCTTCTAGTGGCGGAATAGAATTTTCATCTAAGCCTAGGGATTTTTTTAACTCTTCACGTTTTTCTTCCAATAGTTTTTCTATTTTTTCAAAGTTTAACTGTTGAAGATAAGAAGCAGCTCCATATGAAGTAAGTTTTTCTAAAAAATCTACAACTGCTGGATCTCTTTTAGGTTCTTCAGGTTTTATAGTATTAATTAGTTGTTTTTCAAGTTCGCTTGCAAATTCTGTTACTTTTGCTTGGATATTTTTTTCGTTACTAGTAAATTGAATATTTAAATTTAAAGAATCTATTTGCATAAGGTATCCTTTTAGTTATATACTCAACATAGAAAGCAAAAAATATTCCATACTTATATAATCCCTCGTAAAATCAAGCTGAGCAGTCCTGCATACTCATGTAGGGCTTTGTAGCTATCATTTAATGAGCTAAATTTTGGTACAAAAGACAATAACTCAACCTCTTCCGCTCTGTTATCCAATCTAAAATTAGTAGCAGCTGGGATAGCTTCAAATCCAAAATACTCATAAAGTGCAATAGAGCGTTTCATATGAAAAGCAGAAGTAACAAGGTATACAACAGGTTTATCTACACCTATATTTTCAAAGATTTCTTTTGAAAATTGCGCGTTTTGGTATGTATTTAAACTTCTGTTTTCTACATGTAAAGAAAAAGAGCCTAGTGTCAGCGTTGAAGTGATTGGGATGTCTACATGTAAGAACTCTTTTATCTCTTTCATGCTATCTAAAAAAGCATCTGCCTCTGTGTATATTTCAAGTCCAGCACCTGAAAATAGTAGAGGTAAGTTCTGAGATTTTGCTATCATCAAGCCCCACATAGCCCTTTTATAAGCATCACTTGCTATGGGTATATTTGCACTTCCCTCGACGCTTCCTCCACTTAACACAACAACTGCATTTACACTATTGTTTTTTACTAAAACCTTGTTGTAAGGTTTTTCCAAAGGAAGCAGTAGAGTATTTGACACGTATGAGATGCTAAGAGCATAAAAAGACAGAGCAACTAAAATAAAAGTTAAACGAAATTTTTTAACATAGAAAGAGGCTATTAAAAAAAAGATTATAAAGATAATCGGAGATAATACCAAATATGTGAAAAGCTTTGAGACTATATACATAAAACTCATTAGTTAGTAGATGTTCTTTGTATAGTCGCTGTAATTAATCCAGCCGCTATTAAAGAACCCCCTCCAATTTTATTTAATTTTTTTCGAGCATTGTAATTTTGTATTTTATGACTTATTTTACCTGCAAAAATTGTATAAAAACTTATGTTAAGAGCAACAATAAATAAAAATGTAAACATTAAAATAAGTAATTGTGGTAGTGCTGCAGATTGTGCATTTACAAACTGAGGAAGAAATGCTATAAAAAACATTATATCTTTTGGGTTTAACGCTGTTACTAAAAAGGCAGATTTAAACATGTGCTTTTGTGTATATTTATCGCTTTTCATATTAATATTACTAATATTGGGATTTTCTCTCCACGTTTTTATACCAAGGTAGATTAAGTATAATACTCCAAACCATTTAAGTGTAAAAAATAGAGTTGCTGATGTTGCAAGAATAACACCTAGTCCAAGTAGTGACAGTGACATAGCAACAAAATCACCTATTAATACTCCTGAAACAAGAGGAATTACTGATTTTTTCCCATGACTTAATGCTTGTCCAATTACCAATATAACAGTTGGACCTGGAATAATACAAAAAACTATAACTACTGCTATAAATGTAGTAAAAATTTCAAACGTCATAATAATCCTTTTTTATTTAAATTAATATTGCTTTTTTCTCACCTTTTTTAAGATCTCCGATAACGTAACCGTCTGACTCGGCCAGAACAGCATCTACATTTTCAGGACTTACTACAAGAACCATGCCAACACCCATGTTGAAAGTTCTGTACATTTCACTCTCTTTAACGTATTTTGACATAAAATCAAATACAGGAAGAGTTTTTATTTTGTCTTTGTAAACTATTGCTTGCATACCTTCAGGTAAAACTCTTGGTAAGTTTTCAACAATACCGCCACCTGTAATATGAGCTAAAGCATTAATTTTGTTTTTTAGTTTTTTAAATGTTTTTACATAAAGTTTAGTTGGAGTTAAAAGTGTATCTATTAGTGGTCTACCATCGAACTCTGTATCAAACTTGTAATCCAATTTTTCAAAGAAAAGTTTTCTAACAAGAGAGAAACCATTTGAGTGAATACCGCTACTAGGCAGTGCTACAAGAACATCTCCAGCCTTTACATGTACAAGTCTATTCATCTCATCTTTTTCAGCGATTCCCACAGAAAAACCAGCTAAATCAAAATCTTTGCCACTGTACATCCCTGGCATTTCAGCAGTTTCACCGCCAATAAGAGAACACTCAGACTCAATACAACCTTGAGCAATACCTTTAACAACAGCAGTTGAAGCTTCAATATCTAGTTTTGCAGTAGCATAATAGTCCAAGAAGAAAAGCGGAGTTCCAAAGTTACAAATAAGATCATTTACACACATAGCAACTAAGTCAATACCAACTGTGTCGTATTTTTCAGAGTCGATTGCAAGTTTTAGTTTAGTTCCAACACCATCAGTTGCTCCAAGAATTACAGGTTTTTTGTATCCTGTAGGCATTTCATAAGCACCAGCAAATGAGCCAATTCCCCCTATTACATTTGAATCAAAAGTTGATTTTACAAGAGGTTTTATATTTTCTACAAACTGATTTCCTGCGTCTATATCAACGCCTGCATCTTTATAACTAACTGTGCTCATAATAGTCCTAAAATTGTTTTAAGGTATTTTAACAAAATTATGTTAAAATCGTGCTAAAATAGAAGGCAAGATAATGTTAAAACAAGATATCATAAACGCAGAGATGCTAACACACGTTGCACTTTGTACTCATAAAGAACCAAAAGATGTATTTATTTTAGGAAGTCATGATTTTATAAATGGAGAAATTGCAAGACACAATGGTTTACACGTAGACCTTTGTAACAATGTTTCGTGCATAGAAAGTGCTAAAGATGACTCATTTGATGTTGTTATTGTAAACTCTGACAGATACTACGAGCCAACATTTGTAGCACAGATAAATAGAGTTTTACGTAAAAATGGATTGGTTGTTTTAAAAACAAATGATGACATAAAAACTCCACTAACAAACTTTGGAAGTCTGTTTGGTATTGTTATGACTTATAAAGTTGAAAATAAAAGAGCAATAATCGCTACTAAAAAGTATCATCCCACAGCCGATATAATTTTACAGCGTTCAGATTTAATAGAAGGTTTGAGTTACTACAATGCAGAAATGCATTTAGCGTCTTTTGCTCTTCCAACTGCTTTAAGAAAAGAGTTATTGGGAATTCAAAAGAACTAATGAAATTTAACAACGCTTACGTTATGACCGGAGGTATTGCTACTGGAAAGAGTACAGTCTGTTCTCTTCTAAAAATGCATGGCTTTAGTCTGATTGATGCTGATGTGATTGCAAAAGAGCAGCTTGAAGACAGCAAGGGCGAGTTAAGAGAAATTTTTGGTGATGAGATTTTTGATGGAATTGTGATAAACAGAAAAAAATTAGCAAATATTATATTTGCTTCAAGTGAACAAAGAGAGAAGTTAAATGCTTTAATTCATCCAAAAGTAAGAGCTGAAATAACAAAACAAGCCGAGCTTAAAGAGAAGTTTGAGCTTCCGTACCTCATGGATATTCCTCTGTTTTTTGAGAGTGGAGATTATGACTGCAAGATGAGCATGGTTGTTTACACTCCAAAAAATATTCAGCTTGATAGATTAGTTAAACGAGAGGGTTTCGCTCTTGATGAAGCAAAGCGTAGAGTTGGTGCTCAGATAGATATAGAAGAGAAGAAAAAACGGGCCGATTGGGTTGTGGACAATTCAAAAGATTTGAAACACTTACAAAATGAAGTTGAAAAATTCGTAGATTACATAAGGAAGCAGTATGACGGTATCAAAGTATAACGCAAGTGGAAATGATTTTGTTATTTTTCATACATTTATTGAGAGTGATTATAGCGAATTAGCAAAAAAATTATGCCATAGACAAGAAGGTATTGGTGCTAATGGCCTTATTGTTCTTATTCCAAACAGTAAGGCTGATTTTAAGTGGTTGTTTTATAACAGTGATGGAAGTATCGCCGCAATGTGTGGCAATGGAACTCGTGCTTGTGCTCACTATGCATTTACTCATGGTTTGGCTAACCGTGATATGCAGTTTTTAACAGATGCAGGGCTTATACGTTCTGTAGTCGAAGACAACATAGTAGAATCAGAACTAACAGAAGTAAAAAAGTTAGCAAATAAGTTCAATGACATGGGAAGAGAGTGGTATTTTTATGATACAGGTGTTCCTCACTTGGTTAGTGAAGTTAGCAACTTAGATGAGTACAACAAAGAGTTGGCTTCAAAGATGAGGCAGAAGTACAACGCAAATGTAAATTTTGTTTTAAATGATGAAAAAGCCTTATATGTAAGAACTTATGAGCGTGGTGTAGAAGATGAAACAGGTGCTTGTGGAACTGGTATGGCAGCTTGTTTTTACTCTTTACATGTAGAGGGTAAAGTTGGGGATACCTCAAAGGTCTATCCAACTAGCAAAGAAGAGTTAAATTTTAGAATTGCTGGGGGACGGCTATTTTTTAAAGGAGAGGTGAATAAAGTTTTTGAAACAAATATTTAAAGTATTAATCGGGCTTACATGTAGTACAGTTTTGTTATTTGGAACAGGTTTTCCAACTTCATACTATGAGATGAGTGGAAAATCACAAAAAAGAGAGTTTATCAATATTTTAAAACCATTAATAGACAAGAGTAATGAAAAAACTATGGAAAATAGAGTTTTCATAGAAAACTTTTTCAATAAAGCACTTAGTAGTGCTTTTCGTTCTTTGAATCCAAATGACTTGAAAAGGCTTTTAAGTATCTCAAAGAGATACAGAGTTAAAAATTTGTTTGATAGAGATTTGTATCTTCAACGTGTAGATAGTGTTCCTGTTCCTTTAGCACTCGTTCAAGGTGCTATTGAAAGTGGTTGGGGTAAAAGTCGTTTTGTAAGAGAAGCAAATAATATCTTTGGTCATTGGACTTGGGGAGAAATTGGGCTTATTCCACTTGGGCGTGAAGAGGGAAAAACTCATAAAATACGTATTTTTAATACTTTGCAAAACTCTGTTGATGCTTACATACTAAATTTGAATAGGCACTATGCTTATAAAGGCTTTAGAGATGTTAGATTACAAAAAAGAGAAGAGGGCAAGCTCATAACGGGTTATGAAGCAGCAGATACTATGATAAATTATTCTGAACTTAGAGAAAAGTATGTAGATAGGTTGTATAAAATGATGAAAGAGCATCATCTTTTATATTATGATGTAGCAAATAAAAAGAAATTCTCGTCAAATACGAAGCTTTAATGAAATGAATTTAATAGGGAATTACTTCCCTATTTAAAGAAGAAAAAATAGTCTCTATAATCCTGCTAAAGTCATTGCTTCTGATTGAGCATTTGCTATTAAAGGGTCGATAACTTCGTCAAGTAATCCACCTTCCATGATAGCATCTAGTCTATATAGAGTTAAGCTGATTCTGTGGTCACTTATTCGATTTTGTGGGTAGTTGTATGTTCGTATTCTACCACTTCTATCTCCTGAGCCTACTTGAGATTTTCTCTCTTCACTTAGTTTCGAGTTTCTCTCTTTTTCTTGCATATCAAAAAGACGAGCTTTTAGAATCTTCATCGCAGCATCTTTATTTTTATGCTGGCTTTTTCCATCTTGGTTAGTTACAACAAGTCCACTTGGTAGGTGAGTAACTCTTACAGCACTATCTGTCGTGTTTACTGATTGTCCACCATTTCCTGAAGCTCTCATAACATCAATTTTTAAATCTTTAGGATCTATATTTACTTCTACGTCATCAACTTCAGGCATAACAGCAACTGTTATGGCAGAAGTGTGAACTCTTCCTTGAGATTCTGTTTTTGGAACTCGTTGAACACGGTGAACTCCACCCTCGTACTTGAGTTTTGAGTAAGCACCTTGTCCTTTGATGATAGCAATCATCTCTTTGTAGCCATCAAGTACACCCTCACTAGAGCTTACTATTTCGACTTTCCAGTTCATATTTTCTGCATATCTTACATACGCTTTAAATATGTCAGCTACAAAAAGAGTAGCTTCATCTCCACCAGTTCCAGCACGAATTTCTAAAAATATATTTCTATCATCATTTGGATCTTTTGGAAGTAGAAGTACTTTGATGTCCTCTTCAAGCTGAATCTTTAAAGGTTCAAGCTCTTTGAGTTCTTCTTTTGCAAGTTCGCCTAATTCATTATCATCTAAGAGCATTTTGTTCTCTTCAATACCTGTGAGAGTCTCGATGTATTCTATCGCTTTATCTCTAACAGGCTCGATACTAGATTGCTCTTTAGATAAATCAGTCATTCTTTTTATATCAGTTCCAATATTAGGATCACTAAGAAGTTTGCTTATCTCATCATATCTTGTAAGAAATGGTTGAAGTTTATCTTTTAACATAGAAGGGGGAAGCCGCGTAAATTACGCAGCTACAGAGTTAACTAGTTTAGCTAATCTACTGATACGACGTGCAGCAGTATTCTTCTTTAATATACCTTTTCCAGCATATACATGAAAGTTTTTGTTTACATCTTTAAGTGCAACTGTTGCTGCTTCTTTATCGCCTGCCTTTACTGCAACTCTAACAGCCTTAGTTAGATTTTTAATTCTTGTCTTATAAAATCTATTTCTTTCTGCTCTTACTATAGTTTGTCTAGCGCGTTTTTCTGCTGATTTATGGTTAGCCATTGCTAAGCCTTTCGTTTAAAATTTAGGCATTGATTATACAGAAGAGTTTATTAAACAAAGCTTATTTTAAGCAATAATTTATCAATTTCTTTACATGTAGAGTCCAATTTGAGTTAAATTGTGATATAATTTAAGAACTTTTACATGTAGGAAAAATAATGAGCAAATTATTCGGAACTGATGGAGTTAGAGGAAGAGCAGGAAAAAAACTAAATGCTATGAATGCAATGCGTTTAGCGATGGCAGCAGGAATTTACTTTCGTAAAAACTCAATAAACAATAAAATAATAGTAGGAAAAGACACAAGAAGAAGTGGTTATATGATAGAAAATGCTATTGTTTCTGGCTTAACAGCAGTTGGTTACGATGTAAGACAAATTGGTCCTATGCCAACTCCCGCAATAGCTTTTTTAACAGAAGATCTTAGATGTGATGCTGGAATCATGATAAGTGCTTCACATAATCCTTATTATGACAATGGAGTAAAGTTCTTTGACGCACATGGCAATAAACTGAATGAAAAAGCAGAAGCTGAGATTGAGAAAATATACAATAATCCTGAGCTCATTGAAGAGAATCAAAAAGAAGAGTTTGGGATAGGTCGTTCTAAACGTATTGATGACGTTATTGGTCGCTATATTGTGCATATTAAAAACTCGTTTCCAAAAAAACTGACACTTCATGGTGTAAGAGTTGTTTTAGATACTGCAAATGGAGCTGCTTATAAAGTTGCACCAACTATTTTCACTGAACTTGGAGCAGATGTAGTATTGTTAAATGACAAACCTAATGGAAGTAATATAAACCTAAATTGTGGAGCTCTTCATCCTGAAAATCTAGGTGAACAGGTACGAAAATTAAGAGCAGATGTAGGTTTTGCATTTGATGGCGATGCCGATAGACTAGTAGTTGTAGATGAAAATGGAGATGTAATTCATGGCGATAAACTCATTGGAGCATTAAGCTTGTATCTAAAAGAGAATGGAAAGTTACAAAAAAATAGTGCAGTTGCAACTGTTATGAGTAATCAAGCTTTGGAAGATTTTCTAAATGAGAATGATATAGAACTTTATCGTTGTAATGTAGGTGATAAGTATGTTCTTGAGACATTTGCAAAAGAGGGTCTGAATTTTGGTGGGGAACAAAGTGGTCATATCATATTGGCTGATTTTGCAAAAACTGGAGATGCCTTAGTGGCTGCCCTTGCAGTTATGGCAGATTTATTAACAAAAAAAGAGCCTGTTAGTAAACTTTATAATCCATTTGATCTTTATCCACAATTACAAAAGAATCTAAGTGTTGGTAAAAAAGTACCTCTTGAAGAGATAAAGGGTTACCAAGAATTAGTAAATAAAATAGAAAAACAAAACATAAGAGTTCTTATTCGTTATTCTGGTACAGAAAATCTTCTTCGTATCCTTCTAGAGGGAAAAGATGAGGTCATATTAAACAAGATGATGAAAGAGGTTACAATACTTCTTAAAAGCAAGCTTAATGACTAAATCGCTTGTTGTTTTTGCTTTAGTTTTTATAGGGATATTTGTCATCGACCAAAATCTAAAGAGTGTTTTTTTAGAGGGATTTAGATGGTATGGTGATTATTTTTCACTGATAGTGACCTATAACAAAGGAGTGGCATTCTCTATGCTCTCTTTTTTAGAGGGAAATTTAAAGTATCTTCAAATTGCACTTTTATCGGGTGTTTTTCTTTATTTGGTTTTCAATAGAGACATTTTTAAAATTTATTCTCTACCAGCAGGAATACTTCTAGGAGCAGGGTGCAGTAACCTTTATGACAGGTTTATCCACGGTGGAGTAGTCGACTATTTTTATTGGCACAAGTGGTTTGATTTTGCCGTGTTCAACTTTGCCGATGTGATGATAAATTTTGCAGTTGTTTTGATGCTTATAATCTCATATAGAAAACCTAAAGAGGTTTAAAATATTTCTAAAATATATTTTTTGCATCATTTTTTACGGTATTGGAGGTAACTTTATATTAACATATCATTAACACGTTATAGTTATAATACTCCTAAAAAAGGACGTATAGTGAAAAAATATAGCATAGGTTCCATAATCTTGCATGCAGTTCAAGGAGTAGGAGTTTTGGTTATTCTACTAACGGGTTCATTAATACTCTCAGAAATGCCAAATAATGTGGATAAAATTAATTCATTCGCAATTCATATGACTGTAGGAATAGTTCTTTTTGTTTTAACTTTCGTAAGAATATGGTTTATATTAAAATCTCCAAAAGTAGAATCTTTAAATGTAGATGGTTTTAGGCAAAAACTTATAAACATTAATCATTTGTTAATATATGTTGTTATTATTCTTATGGGGACCAGTGGCATAGTAACGTCACAACTTTCAGGTTTAGGTGAGATTGTATTTTTGGGAGCAAATCAAGCGATTGATTTAGAAGGTTTAACGTCTGCTTTAGTACATGAAGTTTTAGCAAAAGTACTTATGTTCTTGATTATTACGCATATTTTAGGAGTATTTTCTTATATGTTTAAAACTAAAGAAAACATTTTAAAACGAATGTGGTTCTAACAAAAAGCCTTACATGTAAGGCTTTTTTATGGCATAAAAGGTATTTTTAAGTAAACTTTATGCCATTTTTAAGTATTATAATTCTTTTAAATACGTGCTTGCTTAACTCAGTTGGTAGAGTGTTACCTCGACAAGGTAAAAGTCACTGGTTCGAATCCAGTAGTGAGCACCATATTTTGAACTTCCACAGTTTGGGAGCTCGTTCAAGTAAAGGAAATACATGCAAAACGAAGTTATAGCCTATAGAGATGGCGTAACTCTAACTGACACACAAAGCGTTTCTTCTCCAAATGATTTTAAAGAAGTTTTATTTGATAACTCTGATGATGCTCTTCATGTTATACGACATTCAACAGCACATATGATGGCACAAGCTATTAAAGAACTCTATCCAGATGTAAAGTTTTTTGTTGGACCTGTAATAGAAGATGGATTTTATTATGATTTTAGGACTGAAGAAAAAATAAGCGATACAGATCTCAAGACTATTGAGAAAAGAATGAAAGAAATTGCTAAGAAAAAGCTTCCAATCATAAAAACAAATACTACTAAAAAAGCAGTAGTAGAGCAGTTTAAAGATGATGATTTAAAGCAAGAAGTTCTTCTTCGCATACCTGAAGGTGAAGTTTCTACGTATAAACAAGGTGATTTTGAAGACCTTTGTCGTGGACCTCACGTACCAAATACAAGATATTTAAGATTTTTTAGTCTAACTAGAGTTGCTGGAGCGTATTTGGGTGGTGATGAGAATCGTGAGATGCTTACTCGTATCTACGGAATTGCATTTGCCGATAAACAGAGTTTAGCTGATTATAATAAAATGATAATAGAAGCAAAAAAAAGGGACCATAGAAAAATAGGTCGTGAGATGAAACTCTTTACTTTTGATGAAACCATAGGTGCAGGACTTCCTCTATGGCTTCCAAATGGAGCGAAACTAAGAAGTAGATTAGAGCATCTTCTTTATACTGCACATAGAATTAGAGGTTATGAGCCAGTTCGTGCCCCTGAGATACTAAAAAGTGAAGCTTGGAAAATAAGTGGTCACTACGATAACTATGGTGAAAATATGTATTTTACTCAGATAGACGAGGGAGATGAAAAAAAACCAAAAATCACTGAGTATGGCATGAAGCCGATGAACTGCGTAGGTCATATTAAGATTTTTCAAAGTGAACCAAGAAGTTATAGAGATATGCCTATAAAGTTTTTTGAGTATGGCATTGTTCATAGACATGAGATGAGTGGAGCACTTCATGGGCTTTTTAGAGTTCGTGAGTTTACTCAAGATGATGCACATGTTTACTGTACGCCAGACCAAATTAAAGAAAATGTAATAGAAATTTTAGATTTTGTAAATGATATTATGAAAACTTTTGGTTTTGAATATGAGCTTATGGTTTCAACTAAACCTGAGAAAAAGTCTATCGGAAGTGATGAGTTTTGGGAAACTGCGACTAAGGGACTTAAAGATGCACTTGATGAGAACAACATAGCTTATGAGATTGATGAGGGTGGTGGAGCATTTTATGGTCCAAAGATAGATATAAAAATTCTTGATGCTCTTAAAAGAAAGTGGCAGTGTGGGACTATTCAGATTGATTATAATCTTCCTGAGAGATTTGGATTAGAATATACAGATGCAAACAATGAAAAACAACAACCTGTTATGATTCATAGAGCAATTTTAGGTTCTTTTGAGAGATTTATTGGAATTTTAACAGAACATGTAGCGGGAGAATTTCCATTTTTTATAGCACCTACACAAGTTATAATTATTCCAATTAGTGAATTACATCAAGATTACGCTAAAGAATTGGGACGTGAATTGATAGCAAATGGTATAGATTTTGAGATTTATGCTAAAAATGAGTCACTTAATAAACGCATCAGAAACGCCGAAAAGATGCGTGTTCCGATGATTTTGGTAATAGGTGATGAAGAAATTGAGAAAAAAACAGTTGCTTTAAGAGATAGAAGAGAAAGAAAACAGTATAATTTAACAAAGGACGAATTTATGTCCATAACAAAGGAAAAACTTAGTGAGGTACATTTTTGAGTAAAAAACAAGACGCAGTTCTAAATGATGACATTAGGGCAAGAGAAGTAAGATGTTTAGGTGATGACGGTACGCAGTATGGTATCATCTCTCGTGATGAGGCGTTGGATAAATCTGAAGCACTAGGTTTAGACTTAGTTTTGATAGCTCCTGATGCAAAACCACCAGTCTGTAAAATTATGGACTACGGTAAGTTTAGGTATCAAGAAGAGAAGAAGAAAAAAGAGGCTAAGAAGAAGCAGAAAGTAATTGAAGTCAAAGAGATTAAGCTTTCAGTTAAAATTGCCGATAATGACATTAGCTACAAGATTAAACATGCAAGAGAGTTTTTAGAAGCTGGTAAGCATGTGAAATTTAGAGTATTTTTACGTGGTCGAGAAATGGCAAATCCTGATGCTGGAAAAGCTGTACTTGAAAGAGTTTGGCCTATGGTTGAAGACCTTGCTGTTCGTGATAAGCCTCCAAAGTTTGAAGGTAGATACGTTAATATGCTGGCTCTTCCAAAGCAAAAATAAATCGAGGAACTGGTTGCTTATACAAAGCAAAAGATGCCTGTTCCCAAATAGTTTGCATATTCAATTTACTCCCTCTTAAGAAACTTTAAGATATAATCGCAAGTTTCTTAGACAAAACAGAGGGAGTTCTCTCTTTTTTTATCTAATAAAAAATAATTTTACAAGGAGTCACTATGCCAAAAATGAAAACGGTACGTGGTGCAGCAAAACGTTTCAAAGTTAAAAAGAATAGCATAAAACGTGGTGCAGCATTTAGAAGTCACATTCTTACCAAAAAATCACCTAAGAAGATGCGTGGTCTTAAAGAAGACAAGACTATTGCTAGTTGTGATGTTAAAAGAGTAAAACGTATGCTTGGAAAAGCGTAAGTTTTAAGTTGTTTTTTTTAGTGTTAAGACACTAATTTAATTGTTCCCCTGCTTTCCAGTAGGGCAAGTTCACGTAATATGTGACACCAATAAGGTCAAGGAGACACAATGAGAGTTAAAACAGGTGTTGTTAGAAGAAGACGCCATAAGAAAATATTAAAATTAGCAAAAGGTTTCTATAGTGGTAGAAGAAAGCACTTTAGAAAAGCGAAAGAGCAGATTGAAAGAAGTCTTGTATATGCATACAGAGATAGAAGAAACAAGAAAAGAGATTTCAGAAGACTTTGGATTACTAGAATCAATGCTGCTTGTAGATTAAACGATATAAGTTATTCTCGCTTTATAAATGCGCTTAACAAAGCAAAAATCGAATTGGATAGAAAAATCCTTGCAGATATGGCTATGAATGACCCAGAAGCTTTTGCATTAGTTGTAAAACAAGCTAAAGCTGCACTTTAAGTAAACTCCATATAGCATCGCATAAGCGGTGCTATATTATTATCTCATAATTTGACTTTTAGGAGCAATTATGAGAATTCTTTTAACCCTTTACTTTTGAAAATCACAATATAACAATATACCTTAAATATGGAAAAACATATCTCATGGCAGGTTTTAGTGAACCATTTCCCAAAGTGATTCGCTTAGAGTAGGGTGAGCAAAAACCATATTTGCTAACTCTTTGGTTGTTAGGTTTGCATTGATTGCTATGAGAACTTGATGAATATGTTCTGTTGTATCATTTCCCATCATAGTTCCACCTAAAATTTTACCATTTGACTTTTCGCAAAGTAGCTTAATAAAACCGCTATCATCACCTTTTATTTTAGCTTTTGCACTTGATTTGTAAAAGTGTTTTATAGTTTTATACTCCACCCCTTCTGCTTTTAACATCTTTTCATTTTTACCTACAGTTGCTACTTGAGGCTGACAAAATGTTACAAAAGGGATAACCGTTAGTGGTTTACATGTAGCTTCATTTGCAATGTTGTTAGCAACAACACTAGCCTCGTTATAGGCACTATGTGCAAGAGCTGGAGTTGTAATAACATCACCGATAGCATATATGTTAGGGTTACTTGTTTGTAGATTTTCATTTGTTAAAACAAAACCTCTGTCACTATTTACATCTGCTACTTCTAAGTTAAGCTCACTTGTATTTGGTGCACGACCGATTGAAACTAGAACAAGTTCATAACTTTTTTTAACTTCACCTTTTTTTGTCTGCATAGTTATATCAATGTTATCACTATTCTTAACAAACTCAGTGACATTTGTATCTACACTTATGGAGATACCTTTTTTTTGTAGTTCTCTTTGAAGTGTTTTGGCAACGTCACTATCTTCTGCAGGGACTATTTGAGAAGTAAACTCAGCTATATCAACTTCAACCCCAATAGAGCTGAAAAATGTAGCAAATTCACATCCGATAGCTCCACCACCAACGATGAGAACAGAGCTTGGAAGCTTCTCTAACTCAAAAACTTCTTTGCTTGAAATTATCAGTTTGCCATCAATTTCTAAAAGAGGGTGAGGTCTGTGAACTGAACCACTAGCAATTACAAATTTATCTGCATTTATGATTTCATCATTTACTTTGATAGAGTTTGCATTTTTAAAAGATGCAGTTCCAAAAATAGTAGTTACGTTTGCTTTTTTTAGCTTAGTGTTTATACCACTTCTTAATAAGTCTATAAGTTCACTTTTTTTGTTTTTTAAAGTTTTAATATTTAGGCTTAGGTTATCTGTGTTTACGCCACAGCTTTGCATATAACTCTGTTTAGCTATGTAAGTTGCACTCTCAAGATAGTGCTTTGCAGGAACACAACCTTCATTTAGGCATGTCCCACCAATTTGCTCTTCACATTTTTCGATAATTGCTACATTTTTACCCTCTTTTGCTAAGAGAGAAGCACACTCATACCCACCAGGTCCAGCTCCAATAACTACTACATCATAATTCATTATTTCTCCTCAAAATATTCATGTGCCATATACGAACTTCTTGTATAAGGCGAACTTTTTACAAATTCAAAACCCATCTTTAAAGCCATCTCACCATACTCTTCAAACTTTTTAGGATTGATATACTCTATAACCTCAGTATGTGCTCTGCTTGGAGCCAAATACTGCCCCATAGTGAGTAAAGTACATTTTACGTCAAGTAAGTCTTGCAAAGACTCTTTTAGTTCATCCTCGCTCTCTCCAAGCCCAAGCATAAAGGCACTTTTTGTTTTTAGTTTTGCGTTTGCTTCTTTTAATGCTTTGAGTACACCTAGAGACTTGTTGTAGTTTGCACCCTTTCGTACGCTATAAAGACGAGGAACTGTTTCGATATTGTGTCCTACAACTTCTGCTCCACAGTTTGCTACATCTGATAATGCTTGTGCATCGTATTGTAAATCTGGGATTAAAAGTTCAACGGTTATATTTTTATCCATATCTTTAATAGCTTTTACGCATTTAACAAATTGCTGAGCGCCACCGTCTTTGAGATCATCTCTAGTTACACTTGTAATCACAACATGTTTTAATCCTAAAGATACTACTGCATCAGCTACTTTTTGTGGCTCTTTATCATCAATACCGCTTGGCATTCCAGTGTCTACATTGCAGTAACTACAAGCTCGTGTACATGTAGAGCCTAAAATCATAAAAGTTGCTAGTTTTTTAGAGAAACATTCACTCATATTTGGGCACATTGCCTCTTGACAGACTGTATGTATACCTATGTCTTTTAATGCTATTTCAACATCTTTTTTTTGTGCAAAAAATACTTTTTTTAGTAACCATTCAGGTTTTCTTTTTTTAGTAGTTTGTTGTATTGTCAAAATCAAATCCAGTTGGGAAATTATATGCGTGGTATTGTTTTAAAACAACCCTGCAGTGAGGAACTCTTTTTCTAAGACCTTCTATGATACCAACAGCTAATAATGCTAAATTACTGCCCTCTTTCATATATGCTTCGCTTATATAACATCCAGCAGGAATATTTCCAGAATCATAGGCATGCAGTAAAAATTTTACAGCTTGTTTTATATCTGCTTTAACACCTTCTCCATTTAGATACATTCTTCCAAGCATATAACTAGATGTAATAGAGTTATCATCTAAAATACCTGCTTTAAAAAAAGCTTTTGCTTCTACAAAGTGAGTTTTTTTATAAGCTATCATGCCATTTCTAAAGTTATTTGCACTAAGTGTAACAATACTTAAAATAAAAACCAATAAAATACGATTTAACATATTTACTTCTCCTTTAAAATAATGCGATAAAACTTTGTCGCAATAGATCTTTTGCTCTTTGAGGAGATAGATCTACCCCAAATTCTTCTAAAGAGTATCCAGCATACTCTCTAGTATCTTTTTTTAGTGGTATTGAACCGTGTTGAAGAATAGTCGTCCTTGTTCTTCTTTGGGCATTTCCACCTATTTTCTTGCCATTACATATCATATCATAAGGTTCAAAGCCCTTTTGACAAAAAAAACTTTTACTTAACTCTATGTTTATATCTTTTGCATACTCCACATGTAGCCCTAGTTGCTTATAAAAGTGTAAAAGAAAACTACATAAATATTCATAACTCTTTTTTACACTTTTATTCTCTAGCAGCTCTATTGGAAGAGTAATGCTATAGGAAACATCACAACCATGTAGAAGCAAGCCTCCACCTGTTTCTCTTCTTGCCCAGTCATCTCCAAATTTCTCTATATTTTCTTGTTTTTGAGAACGACCTAAGGTGAAAGAGTTTTCTTTCCAAGTGTAGAGCCTAAAACTAGGCTCTCCTTGTTCAAGTAGAGATTTATCAAATTTCATATTCTCTTTTGCGCAAAGTTTAGGGGTATCGATAAATCTCCAATTGGTTATTGCCATCTTATATTCAAACTTCTTGCTGCTTTTGTCTCATCTGGTCTGCTGATTGGAAGAGTTTTTGGGAACTCTTTAAAAGCTTCAGGATTTGATTTTGCAAGTTTTACTGCATCAATCATTTTTTCACAAAAATAGTCGATTGTATCTATATTTTCCGTTTCAGTTGGTTCTATCATAATAGATTCTTTAACTATGAGCGGAAAGTAAACAGTTGGAGCATGAAGACCAAAGTCAAGTAGGTATTTTGCTATATCCATAGCTCTTACACCATGCTCTTTTGTTAGTTTTTCAGCACTTAAAACACACTCATGCATACAAAGTCTATCTCCATAAGGAGCTTCGATATGACCTTTTAGTTTTGCTAAAATATAGTTTGCATTTAAAACGGCTTTTTTACTTGTATTTATCATGCCTTCACGACCAAGTGTTTGCATATAAACTAAAGCTCTAACAAGAACCAAATAGTTTCCAAAAAATGGAGATATTTTTCCTATGCAGTTTTCGTGTGGAGTATCAAAAAAGTAGCCTTTTTCTTTACTATATCCAACTTGTAAGTCAGGTAAAAATTCTTTTAGTATTTTTCCAACTCCAACAGGACCAGCACCAGGACCACCACCACCATGTGGAGTAGCAAATGTTTTATGAAGATTTAAGTGGATAACATCAAATCCAATATCACCAGGACGAATAACACCCATGATAGCGTTCATGTTGGCACCATCATAGTACATCAAAGCATCATAAGAGTGAGCTATATCACAAATCTCTTTAACGGCAGGATTAAACAGTCCCAAGGTATTGGGAGCAGTCATCATAACAGCTGCTACCTCATCACTCATAGCCTCTTTAAAAGATTCTAAATCCATAGAACCATCTTCATTTGATTTTACTGTGATTACATCATAGTCCACCATTGCAGCAGTTGCTGGATTTGTTCCATGTGAAGAATCAGGAACAATAACATAACGCTTGTTATTGCCTTTTTTCTTGTGATAGGCTCCAATCATCATGATTCCTAGCATTTCACCATGAGCACCAGCTTGGGGAGTTAGTGTAAAAGCATTCATTCCAGTTATTTCACATAGGTTATTTTCTAGTGTTTTAAGAGAAGAAAGAGCTCCTTGAACAAGATGTGGCTGGTTGTTTGTTATGTGATGAGGATGAAGATTTGTAAGACCGGCAAGTCCTCCAACTCTCTCTTGAACTTTTGGATTGTATTTCATGGTGCAAGATCCAAGTGGGTAAAAGTTAGCATCAATAGAGAAGTTTTTGTTCGATAATCTTGTAAAATGACGAACTACATCAAACTCACTTACTTCAGGAAGATTTGCTTTTGTTTCTCTAAGCAAACTTGTATCAAGTTTTAGAGCATCTTCTACGCTTGGTTTTGGGATGTTGATTCCCTTTCTGCCCACATGAGATTTTTCAAATAGAGTTGAACTCATACTATCTCCTTTACGCATTTTACGAACTCATCCATTTGAGCCTTTGTTCTTTTTTCGGTGGCACTTACTAAAACTCTGTTTTCAAAGTTTTCATAAAGAGCGTCTAGTTTCAGACCTGCAAAGAAGTTTTTGCTTTCCATTTTGTTTATAAAATTACTTGAACTCATAGGAATTTCTATTACAAATTCGTTGAAAGTTGGGTTTTGGTTATATATGCTTATGCCCTTAACTTTGCTAAGTTCAGCTTTTAAATAACTAGCATTGTTATAGTTTCGGTTAGATAGTTTTACAAATCCTTCTTTTCCAATGAGAGCCATAAAAATAGTAGCACGAAGTGCCATAAGGTTTTGGTTTGAGCAGATATTTGATGTTGCTTTATCACGACGTATGTGCTGTTCTCTTGCTTGAAGAGTTAGAACGTATGAGCGTCTACCTTTAGCATCATCAGTTATGCCCACTATTCTTCCTGGAAGATTTCTTATGTATTTTTCTTTACAAGCAAGAATTCCAAATGAAGGTCCACCAAATCCAAGGTAATTTCCAAGACTCTGTCCATCTCCACAAAATATGTCAGCATCAACATCTTTAGCACTCTTTAAAATTCCAAGTGCTATTGGATATGAACTCATAATAGCAAGAGCTTTTACATCATGAAGTGCTTTAATAACATCTGAGTAATCTTCAATTGAGCCAAAAAAGTTTGGATTTTGGAAGATATACCCTGCGATACTATCGTCTATCATGCCTAAAAGTGTCTCTTTATCTGAGCCATCATTCTTTACATGTAAGACTATAACTTCAAGGTCATGGTACGCCAGATATGTTTTTATAATTTTAATATAAATAGGGTTTACACCGCTATCTATGATAATTTTTTTTCTTTTTCGTCCAATACGAATAGCCATCAAAGCAGCTTCTGCCATAGCAGTTCCACCATCATACATAGACGCATTTGTTGCTTCCATTCCAGTGAGCTCACAAATCATACTTTGGTACTCATATAGGGCTTGAAGTGTTCCTTGAGAAGCTTCTGCTTGGTATGGAGTATATGCTGTGTAAAACTCTGAACGAGTTGAAAGTGAATCAACAGCAGTTGGAATTATATGGTCATAATAACCACCACCTAAAAAGCTTACTTTTGAAGTATCATTTTGGTTTGCTAAAGCAGCAAAGTTGTCAAATACTTCAAATTCACTAAGTCCCTCGGGTAAATCAAAACTTTTTGCTCTAAGCTCATTTGGAATCGCATCAAAAAGGTTTGATTCTTCTTTAATGCCGATTACATCGAGCATCTTTCGCACATCTTGTGCGGTATGCGGAGTATATGGCATTATAGAGTTGCTATGTAAGCTTTGTAACCAGCTTCGTCCATAAGAGCATCAAACTCAGCTACATCGCTTACTTTTAGTTTAAATATCCAAGTAGTTTCAGCTGCTTCATTTAGAAGCTCGGGTTTGTCTTCAAGATCTTCATTTGCTTCAACGACTTCTCCCCCAACTGGAGTATAAATATCTGATGCAGCTTTTACTGACTCAATAAAAGCAATACTATCGTCCTTACCTACCTCAGCTCCAATTTCTGGAAGTTCAACAAAAGTGATGTCACCGAGTTGCTTAACTGCGTAAGCTGAAAGTCCTATGCTTGCTACTTCGCCATCTAGTATTGCCCATTCGTGTTCGTTGCTATATTTTTTCATAATTGCCCTTATTTTTGTTTTTTATAGAACGGTAGTTTTTCTATAGTAATTGCTATATTTTTTCTACCAGTGCTTAGCTCTAGTGGAGCTTCTTTATCAAAAAGTTTTGTATCAAGTGATGCGATTCCTATACCTGACTGAACAGATGGTGAAAAAGTTCCACTAGTGACAACACCTATTTTCTGCCCATTTTGGTGAATTTCCATGCCGTGACGTGGAGCTCTTTTTGAGTTTGTCTTAAAAGAGATAGTCTTTCTTGGTGCACCTTCTTCTTTTTGCTTTAGAAGAGCTTCTTTGCCCGTAAAGTGTTTATCGTATTTTACAAAAAATCCAACACCTGCTTCAATAGGGGTTGTGTTTTCATCTAACTCTTGTCCATAAAGGCTATATCCCATCTCAAGACGAAGAACATCACGTGCTCCAAGTCCAGCAGGAACTGCTCCACGTTCCACTAGTTTTTCCCAGAGTTTTGGTGCAATTGCATTGTCTACATAAAGCTCATATCCAAGTTCCCCTGTGTAGCCAGTTCTGCTAACTAGTGCAAAACCACCCATAATTTCACTCTCAACAAAGCTAAAAAAGCCAAGATCATCTAAGTTAAATGGTACAAATTCTTGAAGAATTTTTTTTGAATTTGGTCCTTGAATATCTAGTTTAGAAGTTTGGTCTGAGGCATTTGTAAAGACACCGTTATGAATTTGGTCGTTTATAGTTTTGAAATCGATTTCAATCCTAGAAGCATTGACGACAAACATAAGTCTCTCTTCACCTGCTTTGTAAATAATAAGGTCATCTATGACACCGCCATCTTTGTTAAGTAAAAATCCATATTTGCATTTTCCTATAGGAAGTTGTAGCACATCAACAGTAGTAGTGTCATTTATGCCACTAAAAAGAAGATTTCCTTCAAAGAAAAATTCACCCATATGAGAAGTGTCGAAGATAGCAGCGCTATTTCTACAAGCCTCATGTTCTTTTAATATACCTTCATATTGAACAGGCATTTCCCAACCACAAAAACTTATGTTTTTTGCGCCTAGTTTTTCATGCTGTTCAAAGAGGGCAGTTCGTTTAAGCTCTGACATATATCTCTCTCTTGTATTGAATTATTGACTCATAGAATAGCAAAATTTTTATTTGATTTTTATAAAAATATAGGAGTAAAATATTTTTATATGTAGGTAGGTTACAAGACTCTACATGTAGAGCCTTGAATGGTTGTTATTTAGATAGATAACTTTTTACTGAGTAAGGGCTAGGATAGATGAAAGTTGTCTTTCTAGTAACAACTATTTTCTCTTTATCATCTAGTGCATAGGCCTTTATGGTTATATTTAAAAGTGTATCTCTCTTTTGGTGTGTAGAGAGATTTTTGTCTGCTTTTAAAATAACTATTTTTTTGAGTTTTTTGCCTGCTTTTAAAACAAATGGCTTTGATGGTCTTTTGATTGAAATATCTTTATGATCTACTTCAAAATAGTATTTATGTTTTTTTGAATCCGTATTTTGAAACAAAAATGTATAGGCATTTTGTATGTTTTTACCTTCATTTTTTATTTTATAAAGTTGAGTTGTGCGGTTAATATTTAAAAGCATATGTTCTTTAGTACTTCCCATCATAAACAGTGCTACAAGAGCTAAAGATAGTGCAATACCATAGGCAATAGTTCTAAATCTAAAAAATTGTGTTTTTCTATTCTCTTCAACGGCACTTGAACTAGCCCAAGTGATGAGTGAAGTTTTTCCAAGTTTCCCCATCACCTTAGTACATGCATCAGCACACTCTAAGCAGTTGATACACTCTAGTTGCATACCTTTTCTAATGTCTATGTGAGTAGGGCAAATAGTTACACAAGCCTCACAACCAGTACATTCATCTTTTTGGTCTATGAATTTATGTTGTTTATCATATATTTTTCCTCCGCGATTTTCGTTGTAAACTGTTTGAATTGTTTCTTCGTCATACATGACTGATTGAACTCTTGCATATGGACACACATAGATACAAAAATCTTCTTTTAAGATAATCACATCGTAAATCAGAAGAAGAGCAATTGCTATAACAAAACCAAAAAGAACTCTGTGTTCTGTTGGATCTTGCAAGTATGTGAAAAAATCTTCTGGAGGTAGAAAATACCAAGTAAAGTTGGCTGCTGCAATAAATGAGAGAATAGTCCATATAAAAACGGCAATAATCTTTTTAGGACTTTTCTTTGAATCAAGCTGTTTGTTTTTAATTCTTTTACGTAATCCTAAAAGTTTAGTCTCAATTAAATCTCTATAAATAACTCTAAATATAGTTTGAGGACAGACCCAACCACACCACACACGACCGCCAAGTGTAGTGAGAAAAAAGACTCCCAAAAATAGAAAAATCAATATAAATGGCATTAAATACAACTCTTGCATATCAAAAGTAGTGAAGATTAAATGAAGTTGTTTTTTTTCAAAATTCAGTAAAAAAAGATGATTACCTTCTATCCTGATAAATGGCAGTACTAGACTGACTATGGTAATAATCCCAAAAGTAAGGTATCTTTTCTTTGAGTATGTGGTTTGGCAATTGCCATTTGTGTTACATGTAGACATTTATGTTTTTCCTTTTATAAGAGAACACTCTTCTTTGGTTTTTATCTGTTTTTTTGTAATGGGTTTTTCAATAAGTAGACTTTTTTTGGCTTCAACTAATTCTTTTAGTCCACGAGAGTTAATATAGTCTTTGAGTGAAGTTCGGCTTACTCCAAGAGTTCTTGAGATTTTGCTAACAGAATCACCTACACTAAGCTGAGTTATAATATCTACTCTATGAGAATCAAATTTTGATTTTGACATTCTTCCTTTAGGTCTTCCTTGAGAATTTTCTGATTTTTTAATTAAGTTTTTTTCTCTGTATTGTGAAAGGATGGTCAACAGTTCTAGCGGAGTTGTATTTTCATCAATAGATATATTGAGACTACACATATGGACATTAATATCTCTTTTAAGTAGACACTCCAAGATTTTAATCAATTCTCCCATGTCATTGCTAAATACCCATAAATCATAAATTAAAAGACTGTCTTTAAAGTTTAAAGAGCGTAAAAAACCTTTGAATTCATTTCTGTCTTCCAGTACAGTAGAGTTATCGGAATTTTCTATTTCTGTAGTATCAAGCCTGATACCACTTAATCTTGACCATCTTATGATACTCTCTTGTTGTGTTGTTATGTTGACTTTGTCTGTTTTACTTTTTAGTAGAGCTATGTTCATATCATTGTCACCTTTTTATCACTAATTGAATTATAACAATTTAGACGTAAAAAGTCAAGAAAATATTATGTATTTATCGTCTAAGCTGTAGTATATTATTTTTGGATATAATAAAAGTCAAATTTAAACGAAAGGTGGTGAGGTCGGATGCCAGGTATTAAAGTACATCCTAATGACTCTTTTGACGAAGCGTACAGAAAGTTTAAGAAACAAGTTGACAGAAACCTAGTTGTTACTGAAACTCGTGCTAGAAGATTTTTCGAAACAGGAACTGAAAAGCGTAAAAAGCAAAAAATCAGTGCTCGTAAGAAAATGCTTAAGAAACTTTATATGCTTAGACGATACGAGTCTAGACTATAATCACTTAAGGGAGACTAGTTCTCCCTTAAACTTCTCAAAATCCCCTCAATTAGATATAATAACACATCTGTTAGCAAAAGGGAAAAACTCATGGACAAAAAACTAACTGTTATGGAAATGGCAAAGTACTTAAGTGTTAGTAAAGAGGCTATTTACAATCGCCTAAGACGTGGTACTCTTGAAGCTATTACTGAAGATGGTAAAAAGTATGTTTTACTAACATCTAATGTGCAAAGAGAAGGAAGATTACCAAAAAGAGCACCTATAACACATGCCATGGATAGTGAGTATATTAACCTTTTAAAATCTCAAATAGAAGAGTTAAAACATAAAAATGAAAAACTAGAAGATGATAGAGATAGGCTTTATCGTGAAAAAGAAAATATGCTTATTGAATCAAAACAGATGATAGAGAAAGTATACAAAGAGAGAGATGAGCAGTTAAAGACTATATTGACTTTAGCTAATGTTCCCACTTTAGGACATAAAATTGAATTAAATGAGCCAATAGAGGCTGTCGAAGAGATTGAAATAGAGGAAGACATAGTTGAACAAATGTGTGAAACATTTGGAGATTGGGAACTTTTAGAGCGTAGACTTGAAGAAAAAGGTTTTGCAGATGAGAGTAGAAAAAAGATAACAAAAAAAGTAAAAAAGCAAGTAGGTAAATCTCTTTATGTAAAGATAAGCTATGATGAGATCTACATAAAAAAAGATATAAAATTAAAAAAGATAATAGGAAAAAAATGAAATATATAAGAAAAATATCTGATTATATGATTGCTGGTGGAATTGGAGCTATGGTAATTGCTGGTATGCAAGGCTGTGAGCAAAAAAGCAATGAAAATGCATTTACAGAGGCTTCAAAAGTGCAAGGTGCGTTTGTTGTTATAGAGCAGTTGGAAAATGGTGGCTATACGATAGTAGAAGAGTATCCAAGTGCAACAACTAGAATTGTAGTTCGTGAGCTTGATGGAAGAGAGAGAATGCTTTCCAAAGCAGAGATGGATAAACTCGTAGCTGAAGAAGCTGTAAAAATTGACAATGGAACTTCATCTTTGACTGAACCTTCTATGTCCTCAGGAGCACCAGGACTTGGTTCTATTTTACTCTCAAGTGTTGCCGGAGCAATGCTAGGAAGTTACATTGGAAACAAACTTTTTAATAATCAAAACTTTCAAAGCCAAAGAAGAACAAATTATAAAACTCCACAAGCATACAGTAGAAGTAATAGTAGTTTTAAAAAAGCAAGAAGTGGTGGAGTAAAATCAAGTACAAAAAAGAGTGGTGGATTTTTTGGAAGTAAAAGTAGCACAAGATCACGTTCATCATTTGGATTTGGTGGCTAGATGGTAACATTAGAGAAAGTAAAACCACTAACAAATGAGTTTTTAGAATCAATTGGATTTTACTGGCATACAGATGAAGACAAAAGCCCTTATGTAGCTGATGAACTTGTTGTCGTGAGTCAAGAAGAGGCTGACAAGTACTACGAAGCTACTAACGAACTGTATGACATGTTTGTTGAAGCTGGTGAACATGTTATTCAAAATGATTTACTTCACGAGATAGGAATTCCTTTTAATTTGATTGACATGGTAAAACAGTCTTGGGAAAACGATATTCATTGGCATCTTTATGGAAGATTTGATTTAGCTGGTGGAATTGATGGAAAACAAATTAAGCTTATAGAGTTTAATGCAGATACTCCAACTGCTCTTTTTGAAACTGCCATAGTTCAGTGGGCATTGTTAAAAGTCAATGGCATGGAAGAGAGAAGTCAATTTAATAACACTTATGAAGCAATAAAAGAAAACTTCAAGCGTTTGGTTGTTATGAGTGGAAATACTGAAGATTTTTCTAAGAGTTACAATGGTTGGAAGATACTTTTTTCGAGCGTAAAAGGCAGTATAGAAGATGAAAATACAACAAAACTACTACAATCTGCAGCAAATGAAGCTGGGTTTAGTACTGAGTTTGCCTTTGCAGATGAGGTGGAGTTTGATGGTGAAGAAGGAGTTTTTAAAGGTGAAGAAAACTTTGAGTATTGGTTTAAGCTTATCCCTTGGGAAAATATAGGTATAGATGAGAGTGGTTTAGCTTTGATGTTGCGTGAAATCATGGAAAATCAAAAGGCTATCATCTTAAACCCAGCGTACACGTTGATGTTCCAGAGTAAAGCTTTTATGAAAATCTTGTGGGATTTGTATCCAAATCATCCTTTGCTTCTTGAATGTTCTTATGAACCACTGGAAGGTAAAAAACAAGTAGAGAAGAGAGTATTTGGAAGAGAAGGTGCGAACACAGTTATTTTAGATGAAAAAAATCATGTAATAGCACAAGAAGAGGGAGAGTATGAAAATTTTGCTCCAATCTATCAAGAGTATGTAGAACTGAATACAGATGAAAATGACGAGAGTTATCAATCAGGAGTTTTTTATGCATATGAAGCGTGTGGACTTGGTTTTAGAAGAGGTGGTTTGATTTTGAATAACTATTCTAAATTTGTAGGACATGTAATAGGATGAAAAAATTTTTAGGATTTATGATAATAGCACTAGGGGTATTTCTTGAAGTTTTATGGTTAGGAGTATGTTTTGGTACGGTAATAATAGGTATACTACTTCTGTTTTTTGCTCCACGTATACTCTTTTTCCCTTTTAACTTCTTTCTTGTTATTGGCTTAGCTATGATTGGAAGTGGAAGTTTCAAAAACGGAGCTAACTTTAGATACCAAAAATACAGTTACACAAACCAAAGACCTCCAAACTTTGCACAACCACACAATGCAACCAACAATCATTACGAAATACTAGAATCACAACCAACAGATAGCATGGATGTGATAAAAAAGAATTATAGAAGATTGGTAAAAGAATACCACTATGACTCAATAGCAAGTAAAGATTTACCAGCAGATATGCTAAAATTTGCCCAGAAAAAAACACAAGATTTAAATGAAGCGTATAATGCAATCAAGGAAGCAAGAGGGTAAAAGTATATTTTACCCACACTTAAGTTGTTGTTTAATTTGTTTTATTCTCATTTATTTTATGATATATATTGTTTTCTAATGCAAGTATCGTCTTTGGAAGAATAAGAGAAATTATAAAATTATTTACAAATACTGCATTTGGATGATTTAATGAATAAAAATGTCCCATTACACAAGCTGATTGTGTATAGTTGTATAAATTAAATTTATACAAAGAAAAATAACCTTTTTCTGTTGATAATTTTATATTTCTGATTATTATCATTTGAGTTATTAATTTTAATTTGTGTTTTAGGACACATTGCATCAAACTAAACATTAACTATATATTGTTCATTATCAAATTTTAATAATGTAATACATTATATATTAATTTATTCTGTTCAAAACAATAACCACCAAGATTATTGATAACAATTTTATTTATAATATTAGTAATATTAAATACTATTAAAACTAAAATTCTTAAGATGTTTTTTTGTATATTTTCAACTAATTCTAATGATAATTTTTCTTGATTAATATTTAGCTTTTTAAAGTATGATTAAAATTCTTTTATATTCAAAATTGATTATCCTTTCTTTAAAGTGGAAACGTGCAACGGTTAACTACAACGATATAAGTGTTCGTTGCTAGGCTTTACTATATATATAGTTATTAAATACGGAAAAGTTTTTCTTTTTGAGAAAGTGATATGACTTCTAAAAAGTCTATATCCATATCAATAGGTAGTTTATCACGAAGAACAGGTAAGATATATTGAGCATTTATTGCATTTACTATATCTGTAAATAGATTAGTTATTTGATTAGAATGTACATTTTCAATTTGATCTTGTAATATAAAATGCAAGCAAGATATATTTAATTTATCTGCAAATTTAATGTATGCTAAGTCAAAAGAGGCCATTTGACTTTTTTTACTACCTGTCCCTAAGTTTCCTTCAAGACTGTCAATCATAAACTTATAAACACCCTCAGGATTGTCTGCGCTTAATACTGAATGAACCCCATCCAGTTTACTTGAAATATCTGAAAAAACTTCATTGAATTCTGCAATTCTAGTCTGGATTAAGTCATCTTTTGAATAGATTTCATCATTTATACTATCTAGATTTTCATTAATATCATCTAGATTTTTTATTGATGTTTCCCATAGTCTTTTTTGCTCTTCAAAATGTCCTTTTTTCTCATAAAATGAGTTTAAGTCATGTATGACTTCCTGCAGGTCTTCTATAGCTCCTGCCTTATTTAATTCTTTTGACAAACTTCGTTCTTTAATCAGAAGAGTACTTAAGTTTCTTCTTCCCTCTTGAATTTCACCTTTAACAATAGGTAATTCTTCAGTAATAAATTGTATTTTTTGCTGAATCATTTCATTGTGAAATATTAAAATTTCTTCAAATGTTTTTTGTATTTCAGGAATAAAGGCTTTAGCCTTTTCATACATTCTTTTTATCTGTGCTGTATCGATATCAGCAATATCTTTTTCTAAATCTATTTTACTTTCGATAATAAGTTCTTTTCTTAATTCTGACCTAGATAATTCACTAGATAATTGATTGATTTTAAATTTAATTGATGTTAACTTATTTAAATCTTCATCATACTTTTCATTTAAATTAAAAAGATCTTTCTTTTTTGTTAACACAGATATTTTTTTATTAATTATAATTAATGACTGCTTTATTTTTGGTAAATTATTTTCTTTTCTAAGCCTAGTTTGAAGCTTCTTTTCAAGATTTTTATCACGAACTAATTTATCTTTAGATAAATCTGTATCAACTCCAAACCAAAATAAATGTAAAGTTTCATATGCAACAGGAGTCGTAAATGGTGATAAAACTTTTATAGTATGAAGTAGTTTATTTTTTTCATCTCTTATATTTTTTGATTTTAATTGTTTAAATGTAGGTTGTTTTGATGTCGTATCAAAAATAATTTGTTTCAGTTTTTCAGAAAATTCATCATTTGTAGTCTTCTCACCATTGATGGTTTGTACCTTTTCACTATAAGATAAAAAGTTTCTTTGAATAACAATAGTTTGAGACTTGTCATCCTCAATATCTTCTATAAGCGTTAATGTTATTAGTATATTGTTTTCTTTTAAAAAACTTTCAATTCTTGGATTAGTTGTATTAAATTCTGGATCAATATATATATTCTCTCCACTTCCATCAAGACAAAAATCTATTAATCTTAATACGGTAGTTTTCCCAACACTATTTCCGGAGCTAGTTTTTTTATCTGAAGTAGTTTCATCAATTATTAAATTTATTCCCTTATGAAATACAATTTCTCTAATCAAAGTATTTTCATTATGTATTGTTAATGTTTTTAAAAACATTTTATTATATCTCCTTTTTCAGGTTTGCAAATCACATTTGTAAGATAAAGCCAATCTAATGTTAATATAAATAAATTAATCGAAATATTTTCAAACTTACTGAGTTCAGAATAGACTTTAAAAAAATCCACACGATTTGCTTTTGTATTAGACAGAATTTCAATAGTTTTAGCACCTAAGTAGTAAAAGTCTCTTTCTGGATTTATATCTTTGCTAACTATCATTTATTTAGGATCCTCTAATATTTTACATCGCATAAAAGCATCTACCATAATTAATCTAATTCCTAAGATTATATCCTCTTCCCAAAAACTTGAATTTTCAATTTTTTCATTTAAAATGTTGTATACATCATCAATTATATTATCTGCATTTTCTCTAATTATATCAATTTGGTTAGCAGAGTCTAATATATATTTCCCTTTAACCTCTGTGTAGATTAATTCTATAGAAGCCAATAATTTTTCTTTTTTTATTGAGCCTTGTATTTCTAATTCATCGTATAATGAATTTATCTTATGATAGTAAATCTTATATTCATTTATTAAGGCTACATTCCTTTTTATAGAGTTAAATTTAATCTTGTCTTTTGGATTAAAGGTCGTTATTCTTTCTTTTTTATCTAACTCAGTTATGTCAATATTCGAAATTGCGTTAATTGTATTTTTTAACATTGAGGGATTCACATCTAATTTTTTATTTAACATTTCACTCTCATGAGCAATTTTCATATTTTTTAAAACTTCTATAGTATAAATATCTTCATTATTCGTTTCATCATGATGTTGTACACATAGTAAAATTAGATTATCGTAATCAGCTCTTTCTTGATCTGTCATAGAGTCTCTATATCGTTCCCCCTCATTATTAGCTGCTTCAATGTGACAAATGTTTGAATCTTTTGCATTTTCTTGATTAACAAGGGTTTTTGTACAATTTTGAAAAGCACATTCATTGCCAGAAAGACCAAATAACTTTTTTAATGTTTTTTGTGAATAATATCTAGCTTTATTTCCCAAGATTATCCTTTAAATATTAAACTTTTAAAAATGCTTTCTTATTTTAACATAATTTAACCATTGTTCTTAAATAATTCATCTCCTTTTATTTTGCTTCACGTTGATAGTCAGACAATATGTCTGGTTTTTGTAAAGTAATCCATTAAAAAGACATAATATTCCTTAAAAAAAATAAAACTCTACTTCATAATTATGCTACAATGACAGTATTCTGTCACAAAGGAATATAAATGCAAGCAGTCAACTATACCTCAGCACGAAATAACTTAAAATCTATCATAGATAACGTTTGTGATAACAATGAAGAGGTTATCATAACAACTAAAAATGATAAAACAGTAGTTGTTATATCGTTAGATGAGTACAATCAAACTCATGCTAAACTCAAACGTGATGTAATCGAAGCAAAGAAGCAGATAGAACAAGATGATTTTGTTAGCATAGATGAGGCATTTGAAAGGGCAAAGAGAAGTTATCGTGCCTAGTATTATTTTTTCAAAAAAAGCAATGAAAGCTCTTATAAATCAAGCTTTATACATCTTTGAACAAACACAAAATATAGATTTATCAGACATATATTTAGATGAAATGAAAGAGTTTATTGTTTCTATATTATCTAAGTTTCCAAAATCAGGAAGACTAACTGATGAGATATTGAGAGGGAGTAGAAGACTTGTCTATAAGGGTTATTCTATTATCTATCAGATAAGTGATAAACGTATTGAAATATTGACAATGTATAGGGAAAATTTAAGGGAATAAAATGAAAATAGAATTTAAAAATATAGCTTTAGTAAAAGAGATAGAATCTCCTGAGAATCCGGGAGGGTTAGAAAAAAGAGTAGCTTTGACACCTAAAAATGTTGGGCAGTTAATAGAAGTTGGCATTAATGTTTTTGTTGAGTATGGTGCTGGTTTAGGTGTAGACTTTGAAGATGAAGAGTATGTCAAAAATGGTGCAGTAATGCAAACAGAAGATGAAATATACTCTCAAAAAGATATGATTATAAAGTTTAAAGGTCCATCTTTAGATTCGATTTCAAAGATGAAAAAGGGTTGTACTCTTTTTTGTATGGCGCATTTTGATTCGTTTCCTCAAAGAGCAAAGATGCTTGAAAGCTCAAAGATAAATGTCATAGCTATGGAAGAAATTTTAGAGTCTCCAAAAGTTCAGACCGATGAGCAGATACTTGTACGTGAAGCAATGGCAGAAGTCTTGGAGCATTTTATAACAGATGATACAGTCAAAGATTTAAGAATTTTTGTAATTGGACGTAACGAAAGATTGGCAGGGGCAGTTAGAAGAGCAGGGAATCGTAATCCACTATCTTTAAATATGTTACATTCTGATGTTGAGTTTTCAGAATTAAAATTCTTAGGAAAAGATACTTTGTATTTTTATGATAGTGAATACTTTGAAGATCAAAAAGATTTGATTGTACAGCTTAAAAAGGCAGATTGTAATCTTTTTGATTTGCATGAGTTTGAACTTCAAAATGGACAAAAAGCGATAGCAGAGTACAAAAAAGAGCATAAGCCTTTTGAATTTGGTTTACGCAGAATTCAGTGTCTTCACGAAACAGGACAAGCTGGAGCAAGATATGGAATTAAGTTACTTAAACAAAACAAGCCAAATTTAGACATAAGTGAAGCAAAAGTTGTGGTACTAGGTTATGGTAATGTGGCACGTGGTGCTATGCATGAGATATACAATCAAGGCTTTAAAAATATCAATATTTTAGGTCGCACACATACTACAAAAGAGAATATTGATGAGTGGTTAAAAGACGTTGATTTAGTAGTAAATGGTGCTGAAATACCAAGAGCTATTAGAGGTATCACTTACCTTGTAAGTAATGACCACTTGAAACGTGTTATTCCTGAAGGCTCAGTTGTGATTGACCTTGTTGGTGGTAGTGAAACAAACAGAAGTGCAGTTGAGCCAGTTTTAAGTTGTACGTTTTTAACAAAACCTCATTTTGTTCAAGATGGAGTTACAGTCTCAGCTTTGTGGGGTTGGCCAATGCTTGGAATGATGAGAGAGAGTGCAATAAAGTATTCAAGTCAAATTACAGATGTTTTAATAAATAGAGAAAAGCTTATAGAAGGGTTAGATAGCTTGAGTGCTGGAGTGAAAAGAGCATTAGTTTGTGGACCATTTAAAGTTTAAGGAAATAAAATGAAAATAGTATTCTTAGATGAATTTAATAGTTTTAGAGAACTTGTAACATATTCAATAACTTCAAAAGAAGAGATAATATCTAAAACTGGGTATGTGACAGAGTGATAATATGAATAACTCAAGAAAAAAGTTACTTGATGTTGCCTTTAATGAAATTTATCACAATGGATACACAGCAACTTCAATAGATAAAATTTTAAAAAAAGCTTCTATGAATAAAGGGTCTATGTATCATTTTTTTAAATCAAAAAAAGAGCTTGGAATCGCTGTAATAAATGAAAAAGTAAATAGTTATATAGTAGATAAGTACAGTACATTACTTAAAGTTGAAGAAAATATTTGTGAGGAAATCTTAAAATTGATTAAAAATAGAGAAGACTTTGACTTTACTTTTGGATGTAAATTAAATAATCTTGTACAAGAGTTATCTTCACGTGATAAAGATTTTAAGGAGGCTTTGGAAAAAATTTATCTAAAATTTGAAAATATAATTGAAAAAGCCTTAGATAAAGCTATTCTCAAAGGTGAAATAAAACATAATGACACAAAAGCTCTTTCTATGTTTATAGTTGCTTCTATAGAGGGTTGTCTGGGTACGGCAAAAAAGTCACAAGATGAGGGTTGTTTTCAAACGTGTATTTCTCAACTTGAATTATTTTTAAATACACTAAAATAAAAAATTCAACATACTTGACTACTTAGTCAAAAAGTTGCTATAATTCTACTTGACCAAACAGTCAAATGAAACTAGGAGCTTGAAATGCCATATGTAAATGTCAAACTGAACGTAAAAGAGAGTGATGAGGTAAGAGAAAAAATTGTTGCTATTATTTTGGATAAAACAAGTAATGTATTAAATAAAAAAAAATACAGATATATAGAAAGTAAGATAATATGAATTTATATATACAAAAGTCTATTTTACCTTTTGGTTTTATCTTTTTATATGGAAGCGGATTTATATTTACTCAATACGGATTAGAAAATTCATCCCCTATGGCATTTTTAGCAATTAGATTTTTTATCGCTTTTTTGGTATTGCTTTTTATTTCATATATTTTAAAAGTTCCAACACCAAAAAGTAAAAAAGATTTTTTTCATATAGTTCTTGCAGGAAGTTTAACAGTAGGCACTTTTTCAATTGGTGTATTTTTATCTATTAGTTATGGGGTATCAGGGGCATTGAATGCTTTAATTATTGCGTTACAACCCATAATAGTGACATTTCTAGCTTTAAAGTTTTTAAATGAAGAGATAAATAGCAGAGTTTGGATAGGCTTAATAATAGGATTTATTGGTGTTAGTTTTGTTGTTATTACTAAACTTGATACATCTATAGATTCAATAATTGGTATTTTTTGGTCTATTGTTGCATTATTAGGACTTAGTTTTGGAAGTTTGTACCAAAAGAAATATTGTTCAAATATGAATTTGTATTCTGGTGGAGCTATTCAAACACTAGGTTCTACCATATTAGTAATCCCTTTTTTGTTTTTTGAAGATATTAGAGTGAATTGGAATGTTGAGTTTTCAATTGCTCTTTTTTATATGGCTATTTGTGTAAGTATTGGAGCGTTATCTCTTTTATATATCATGATAAAAAATGGTGAAGTATCAAAAGTATCATCAATTTTTTATTTAGTACCTGTAAGTGCCACTATCGTTTCATGTCTATTTTTTGATGATAAAATAGAAGCTAATGTAATTATAGGGATATTGGCGGTTATATTTGGTATTGGTCTTATTAATAAAAAATAAGAATAGGCTAAGATATGTTATATGACGTATATAATAATAAAGAAGTTATAATATAATTTAAATAGGGGATAAAATGAAAATAGTATTTTTAGATGCAAAAACAATGGGCAATGATGTTAGTTTAGAAGCTTTTAAAGAGTTTGGAGAGTTTACAACTTACGCTACAACTTCAAAAAAGCAAACGGTTGAGCATATTGGAAATTCTCAAGTTGTTTTGACTAACAAAGTTGTGATTGACAGTGATGTTATGGATAGTTGTCCTCAATTGAGACTTATCTGTATAACAGCAACTGGTACGAATAATGTTGATTTAGATTATGCAAAGAAAAAAGGAATTGAGGTTAAAAATGCAGCCGGTTACTCAACTGCTTCTGTTACTCAAACTACTTTTACGTTGGCACTTTATCTAATGAGCCAAAGTAAGTTTTATGATGAGTTTGTTAGTAGTGGTGAGTGGAGCAGAAGTGGACTTTTTACTAATGTAGAACGTCCTTATAGCGAGATAAAAGGTAAGAAGTGGGGCATCATAGGCTTTGGAACAATTGGTAAGTCTGTTGCAAAAGTGGCAGATGCTTTTGGAGCTAACGTGAGTTACTATTCTACAAGTGGAGCAAATAACGATAGCTCTCATACTCGTATGGAACTTGACGAAATGCTAAAGAGTTGTGACATCATTTCTATCCACGCCCCACTCAATGAAAAAACAAATGGACTCATAAAGAAACCTCAACTTGACCTTATGAAAAAAGGTGCAATTTTAATTAATGTTGGTCGTGGTGGCATAGTAAATGAAACTGATTTAGCGAAGGCAATTGATAACAATGGCATACTTGCCGGTTTAGATGTAACTGCGACTGAACCAATGGAAGAGGACAATAAACTCTTACATGTAAAGAAAAAAGATAACCTAATTATAACACCTCATATAGCTTGGGCTAGTTATGAGTCTAGGGTCGAGCTTATGAAAATAGTAGCCGACAATATAAAGAGTTTTTTAAAATAGTGTTTGATTTACTCATAGTAGGAAGTGGTGGAGCAGGATTAAGCTCGGCATTGGAAGCAAAAAAACAAGGTTTACATGTAGCAGTCATTTGCCAGTCTACTCCAACAACTGCCGCAACATGCATGGCACAAGGAGGACTCAATGGCGTTATTTATAGTGACGAGGGAGATAGTCCGGCTTTACATGTAAAAGATACCATCAAAGGTGCCGCAGGTTTGGCAGATGAGCAAATGGTATTAGGTATGTGTGAAGGTGCAAAAAAAGATATAGAGTGGCTCGATAGTATTGGTATGCCATTTTCAAGAAATAAAAATAGAATCGCCCAACGAAAATTTGGGGCGGCGAGTAAGGATAGAACAACCTACTCACAAGACTATACGGGATTAAAACTTCTTCATACACTTTACGATAACTGCCTAAAAGAAGATATAGAGTTTTTTGATAACACGTTTGCACTAGAACTAATTGTAGAAGAGTCTACATGTAAAGGTGTAGTAGTTTTAAAAGATGGTGAGGTTGAAGCTTTACAGAGTAAGTCTGTAGTTTTAGCAACTGGTGGATATGCAGGTATTTATCATGGGTACAGTACTAACGCAATGGAGTCAACTGGTGATGGAGTTGCCATGGCTTTGAGAGCTGGAGCAAAATTAAGTGACATGGAGTTTGTTCAGTTTCATCCAACTTCTTTGAAGAGTAGTTCTGTTTTAGTGAGTGAGAGTGCTAGAGGTGCTGGTGGTTTTTTGGTCAATCAAAAAGGTGAAAGATTTGTAGATGAGCTTTCGAGCCGTGATGAGGTAAGTCGTGCAGTATTCTCTCAGATTCAACAAGGGAATGAAGTCTTTTTAGACATACGCCATTTAGGCGATGAATTCATTAGTAAAAATCTACCGCAAGAAAAAAAGCTAATACATATACATGAGCATCTTGACCCAAGCAAAGAGCTTATCCCTGTAACTCCTGCGGCTCATTATAGCATGGGTGGAATCGATGTTGATAAAGATTTACAAACATCACTTAAAGGACTTTATGCAGTTGGAGAGTGTTCCAATGTCAAAGTTCATGGAGCAAACCGACTTGGTGGAAATTCACTTTTAGAGATTATTCACTTCGGACGTGCAGTTGTGTCCAAGATAAAACAAACATCTTTACATGTAGATATAAAAGAGCATGAAAAAAGAGCAAAAAAAAATATAGAGAAGCTTTTTTCGCATAAAAAAAGTGATACCTTTTTTCAACTTCGTTCATCTTTAGGAAAAGAACTGTTTGAAAAAGCAGGGATATTTAGAGATAAAAAAGGCTTAGAAAACTTAGCTAAAACCGTAGAAAACTTACAAGCTAAATTTGATGAACTTACTATTTGTGATACTACCTTAAAAGATAACAGTTGGTTAGTTTGTCATCTAAAATTTGAGAACTCTTTGAGTGTTGCAAAAGCAGTAGTTTTAAGTGCAATAAAAAGAGAAGAGAGTAGAGGTGCACATTATAGAAAAGACTTTCAAAATACCTTTGAGCAGGCACTTCACTCATATATAGATAGTTCTTTACATGTAAGGCTACAAAAATGAAAATAGAGATACAAAATAGAACTTATGAATTACCATTTCAAGAACAAACACTTTTAAGTGCGTTAGTATATATAAGAGAGAATAAAAACCCAACTTTGAAGTTTGGGTACAACTGTAAAAGTGGAGTTTGCGGAAGCTGTTCTGTAAGAGTAAACAACCAAGAAACACTCTCTTGTGAATACAAAGTACAAAACGGCGACAAGATAGAACCACTACTACATAAAACACAAGTAGAAAACCGCCTTAAAAGAGTAGAGAGTTGGTTACATGTAAAGAGCTTGAAACTCATGGGAGAAGCAAGTGAACAAAGAATAGAACAACAAAGTGATTGCATACTTTGTAGCTCTTGTTTTTCTGCTTGCCCAGTTCTACATGTAAAGCCAAATTTCCTAGGACCATATGCCCTAACTCGTGCTTGGCGCTACATGGCAGATGTAAGAGAAGAAGACAAACAAGGTTTTGCAGAACGCATACAAAAAGAGGGTATTTGGGACTGTACTCTTTGTGGTGAGTGTACTTTGGCATGTCCAGTAGGCATTGACTCCAAAGCCGACATACTTCACCTAAGAACTAAAAGCATGCAAGCAGGAAAGTTCGATCCAATTCCTCAACCTACATTTGAAGATGACTTTGGATTTAATCCGAACTTTTAGAGCATCTTTTAAGGAACATTGTGTTTTTATAATACGATATTTGACAAATAACGATACAAAATGTTCTATTATTTGCTCTTTTAATAGTTAAAAGGACATTGTTCTTTTAAGAAAACTTATTAAAACTAATAAGTATTTTTACAGAAACCCTTTTTTTAGGTTTTTTAAGCTGTATGAAAGCGACATTTTCTATGGGAGTTAATTGTTGAAAATAGAGGTGTTTGTGTTATAATGTTCGTTGAATAAGTAGTTGCACGTTCCCGCTTTGCGGAAACGTGCAACGGCGAAGCTGACCTCTAAACGAGCCACCAACCATTTGTTGTATGTAGCGAAGCGGAATACGACAAATGGTTGGTGGCTCACATCAAGGTCTATCTCAGAAAATCGCAAGCGAATTTTCCGACATACACATTAATGAAGCTCAGCTTCGCCGTTATACAAAGGAAACATAAAATGGATTTGATAACACTAGGAACACTAGGTATCGGTGGTTTAATTGGTTTTTTATCTGCCATTGGAAAAGACTACTTAATAGAAAAAAGTAAGAATGAAATTAAAATCAAAGACTTTAAACGACAAAAACTTGAAGAAATTTTCATATTAATGGATAAAGTTTCGCAAGAAACTATCAAACCATTGAAATATAAAAATTCTCTTAATGGAGTAGGAGCTAAATTGGGGATGACAATAAGATTTTATTTCCCAGAATTAAAAACTGACTATCATCAGTTTTTAGAAATTTTTCAAAGTACATCACAAAAAACTATGACATTTGACGAAAATATACATTTATCTATAGAAGAGATGATGGCTTTTTATGAAGCACATAGAATATTTATAGATAAAGTTGTTAAAGAGTCTAAAAAATATGTATAACAAAACGCAGGAGTCTCATATAATCATATTAGACTTCTTGCATAACCCCTTGTAGCCTCAGAGAATTTAGAAGTAGTGAGATTGTGCAAGATTGCTACTTCTAAGTCCTCCCTGCAGGCAACTCATAGATAAGCCTGAGCTTCGTTAGTTCATCTCATCCGTAGCTACGGCTACGCAAGAGATAAACTGCCTCACTCAAACATATCTATGAGTTGCTGAGACTGCAAGGGGTTATGCAAGAAGTCTATTGAACTATTTAAGCGAATAAACAAATTTAATACTATTAATCTTGCAAAAGAGCATAATGAATTTATTCAGCTACTAACTAATTTTTATAAACACAACAGATATGGAAGATATAGTTTAAAAAAACTAGATATTTATGATGAAGAAAAAAATAAACTCGTTGAGTTTATCAACAAATATTCTGATGAACAAATAGTCAATGATTTTAAAACTCCAATCACTCAAAATAATATCAAGATAAAATTTTTTATAGGTAGCATTATAAAAAAGATTGTTTTATCTTTATATGTAATCATTAAAGATGAGTCTGCTAAGCAAAATATATATACTTCTGAAATAAGACTAGATTCAAAAGCATCAAAAATATTTTTAAGAGAAGAATTTGATTTTCAAAATGAAGCAATATTTACGAAAGAGATATTAATTTACATGCTTCAAAGCGAAAGTGGATATACTATTATATTAAATCTATCGAAGCATTAGAGTTTGATGAAGTATTACTTCCACGTTATTTTAAATGTATAAATAATGATTTAGAAAAATTAAAATACTTTGATGAATTAGAAAGTTTATATGAATCTATTCCAAATTTTAAAAATCGTTTAAATGATTTAAGTATAATAGATATAAATAGTATAGATTTTGATGAATTTAAAAACAAGGAAAATAACATGCCCGTAGTAAGTAAATTCTTAGGAATCATTATAACTATGTATTGGAACGAACATAACCCACCGCATTTTCATGCAAAATATGGAGAATATAAGATTATTGTTCATATCAACACTGGTGTAATTGAAGGTAAATTCCCAAAAAGAGCTTTGAAAATGGTTATGGAATGGTCTGAATTACATAAAGATGAGCTTTTAGTAGACTGGGAACTTTGTGAAAAAAGAGAAATGCCAGAACCAATTTCACCACTGGAGTAAATATGTTTATATATGTAATAGAAGCAAAATATTTGCAGGATTATGAAGTTGAATTAAAATTCAATGATGGGAAAAAAGGTATAGTTAATTTAGAAAATGAATTATATGGAACAATGTTTGAACCACTTAAAGATAAAAAAGTTTTTGCAAGTGTAAAACTAGATAAAGACCTTGATACAATTACTTGGGAAAATGGTGCAGATTTAGCACCTGAATTCCTATATTATGAAAGCTTTAAAAATGACAAAACCTTAGCAAAACAGTTTCAAGAATGGGGCTATGCTTAATATCTAACAAATGGCAGGAGTCTCACATCAAGGTCTATGTCAGAAAATCGCAAGCAAATTTTCTGACATACACATTAATGAAGCTCAGCTTCGCCGTTATAAGACAAGGGAACTGAATGAGTGTAAAACTAACTACTATCACAGAAGATGAAGCAAAATCTTTTATTCAAGTGTTAGTTGGAAGAGAAGTTACTCATGTTTGGCGAGGCTACGGAACAGCAATTTTTATCGAAATTGGAAAATTGACAAAAAAGGAAGATAGAAAAAATCCAGATGGTGAATTCACCATTGCAATTGAAGGCACATGGAGAGTTGAAGAAGGAAATGAAATCATTATTGGCACAGATGAAGATGATGCAAAACTTAATAAAATTTTTACAATTTTTAAAAACTTAGAGGTAACCAATCTAAACTTCTTTGCAAGATTGAAAGAAATTGAAATAGAATTTAATAAGGATCTTTGGCTTTCTAGTTTTGAAATGATAGGTGGCGACCCTCAATGGTCAATAAAAAATGATAAAACATGGCTTTACTACAAGTCAAATAAGTTTGTGCTTGAAGAAGTCTTATAACAACTACGAGGAGACCATGATTTACCCTAGCGGGAAAACTATTGCTCAGCTTCGCCGTTATATATAAAAGGAAATAATATTGATTTTTGAAATAATTAAACATACACCAATTTGGGTTTTTATATTATTTATAGGATTACTTTATTTAGGATATACTCAAACAAAAGACCTTAAAGTAAAATTAAAAAAACTTTTTATCTTACCTATTGCAATGATTTTGTTATCAATATTTGGTATTATATCAGCTTTTGGGCTAAATAAAATAACATTAACTTTGTGGGTTTTCAGTGCTATTTTTTCTTTGGTTATAGGATTGAAGCTATTTTCATCAAGGAATATTAAATATGATAAATTTGAAAAAAAATTTCATATATCAGGAAGTTGGATACTTATGCTTCTTATTTTAATGATTTTTTTTATTAAATATATTGTTGTAGTTGCTAGAGAATTAACAATAATAAATGATATTGAATTTATTGTTACTATTAGCTCATTGTATGGCTTATTAAGTGGTCTTTTTTTATCTCGTAGCATTGTAATATTTCAATCAAGTATATATAACAAAACGCAGGAAGAAGAACAAGTGTAAAGTGCTAAAATTCGAGCTTATCAAATAAGCAAAAACATGGTATTGATTTTGAAGAAGTAAAACTTCTTTGGAATGATGATAAGATGATAGAAATTGAAACATCATATGAAGATGAAATTCGATTTATCAATATTGGTAGAATTACTACTAAGTTCTATACTGTAGTAACACATACCGTAAAGATAAAATCAGGATTATTTCTGTACGAAGATCGCGAAAAAAGGAGATTGAAATCTATGAAAACTGAAGAATTTGATAAAATTTTTGATGACAATGAAGAAGATATAATAGAATATCTTGATTTATCAAAAATTAAAAGACCAAACCTAGAGACTGTGAAATAATCAAACCCCATAACTCATAATTTTCTAAGTCCTACTCAATTATAGGCAATTACTTTGCCTAAATTGTACCATAAATATATTTGAAATAATTTTAGCCATATAAAGCCTAAAACTAGCGATATAAAGAGCTATCTCTTCTCTTATACTGCTCAGGTCTCCATCTTGAATGGCTATCATCAGTTTTCTAAACAGAGTTATCCCTATCAGATTAAGTAAGCGTTTAAAATTATAGGTAAACATGATAAGAGCATTTTCACCAGCTACTTTCTTTTTACTTCTTACCAAGAAGTGATCCCAGCCCAAACTTCTTTTGATTGTTCCAAATGGATGTTCAACTATAGAACTTCGTTTTTTAATTATTGCTTTTGATTTATCAGTTTGCATATTGGCATTATAGTTGTCAAGTAGCTCTTGATGTTCCCATCTTTGAGTCTGTTTAGTTTTAGTCTTTTCACCTAAACATTTATCTTTGATTGGGCAGGCATTACAGTCAGTTTGAGAACTTCTATACAAGTACATAGTACGAGCATATGATTGATTTAAATATGAAGTTCTTGATATTAGTTTATTGTTAGGGCATACATAAGCATCTTTGTTTTTATCGTAGATAAACATATCTTTAGTGAACTTACCTTTGTTTTTTAGTTCTTGACCTATTCTTACTAGAGGTACTACTGTATTGATACCATCATCAATACATTTTTTACCCCAAGGGCACCCAGTAATCTCAACTGCTGAAGAATAGCCTTTATCTGCTGTTATTATTAGATCTGGATTATCTATAACTTCTTTAGTTTGTAAAGCCATCTTATGAAGCTCTTGTTTATCTGAGCCTGATGATGTAACATCAGTAGCTACTATAAACTTATACTTATCGTCTACGCATATCTGTGAATTATAAGCCATTAAATTATGAGCAGGTTTACTCATTATGCTTGCATCTGGGTCAGTACGATTGTACTGAGTTTTATTGAAACTTTTAAGAAGTGCTAAATCAGATTGAGATTTTGCTTTTTTTTAAGAGTTTTTCTAAATTACGAGGAAGATTTTTAGAAAGTTTATTTGTAGTTGTTTCTTCATCACTATATTCTAAAGTAGTCAAATACTCTTGTATAGATGACTCTGCTTTTTTGATAGATTCATCTACAGTTCTTTTCATTATAAGAGTATTTTTAGATGCATTAGCTCTTAAAAATGCTCCATCTAGTCCTACTATTTCTCCTCCAATAAGTCCTATGCCTTTGCATAAAAGTATAAACTCTTTAAACACTTGTTTAAGAGCTTTAGGATTATCTTTTCTGAAGTCTGCTATTGTTTTATAGGTTGGTTTAAGTCCTAATGTTAGCCACATTAATTCTACGTTTCTTGCATTTTCTTTTTCAAGATTACGAGAACTTCGTATTTTATTGAAATAACCATAGATATATATTTTTAATAGTAACTCAGGTGCATAAGATTTTTGACCAGATAGAGAGTTAGATGTATCGTTAAAACCTAATCTTTTTAAATCTAAGAGTGACACATAATCATCTATTGCTCTTACTGGGTTATTCTCATCTACATACTCATCAAGACTTGGAGGAAAAAGTAGTTGTTGATTACGGTTTAATCCCTCTTTATATTTATCACTCATAAATACCTCTTTAAATCCCTATATTACGAACTATTCTTAGTGTATTATACAGTTTTAGGAGTTTAAAGATGGTTAATGTTATGATGTTTATGTTGTTATTTTTATAATTTATGAGACTGTTATTTAGTTATTTCACAGTCTCAAGGGAGCCAATTATACGAAGGAAGGTACATGTCTAAAATAAAAATATTTATTAATGCTAATCCTAAAATTTTAGAACTTACTCATAATTGGGATAGTAATTCCAAAATCACTTTCAAAAAAGAAAATGAGAATGGTTTTGATATTACCATTGAAGACGATGGTGACTCAATTTCACTTGAAACAGACAATGGATATCATGACCATTTTGAAATCAATAATTTTGAATCTGAAAAACAAGCACTTTCGCAAGTTTTTGGATTAGTAAGAGATTTACTTTCAAATAATATGAGAATTCGAGTCATTATGAAAAGTGGAAAACCTACTAAATGGATTCTAGAATATTTTGAAGACAATAAATGGCAAGAAGAATCAATAATGGGATTGTTTACATTAAATATATTTGGTAAAAAAACTGAACAAGTTTTTTCCAATGATATTCTTCCATCAAGGACATTTAATGATTAAACTGTACAATAAATTAGATATACAAGGTGGAAAATTTATAGTTTTTTGTTCATAATTCCTAATTTACTTTTTATGCTTCCGTCATGGATGGGATTTTAACTGCAACAATATTCAGTATGAACCCGTTTTTATGGATTATTAATGGTATTTATTTGAAAAATCGTTGGCGAAACGTTAAAAAGTTTAAAAAATCTGTTGAGGCTATCTATCAAAACAAGGGAAGTATATGAAAAAAGAAATTTTAATTACAATACTAGTTATATTTATTGGATTTATGGGACTATCTTTTAGTTTAATGCAAATGTATTCAAGTCCAGATGGAAATTCATATCCATTTAATGCTAGCTTAATATATTTAGGAACATCAATTTTTATGTTTACATTTTTATTTACTTTAAAACAAAATATTTCAAAATCAATGAAATGGATTAATATATTATTAGTTATTGTTTTTGGAATTATGGCTATGTTATTAGCATTGATTTACTTATACGCATCACCAATTGAAAATAAAATTTATCCATTAGCAAGTGCTATTTTTGTAGTAAGTGGAATGATTTCGTTAAGTGGTATTTTTCTGATTAGTAAATTTGTTGTAGAAATATATAACAAAACCTTGGAGAAATAAGTTTTAATGTTAATACCAAATTAAATCTAAATTTGATACAATATATTATCTTAATTGAAAGGGAGTTTAATGTATTTAAGTCAAGATATAAAACCAATTAGCTATTTAAAAGCAAAAACAGCTGATGTAATAAACAATGTAAATAAAAATCAAAGAGCAATAATTATCACACAAAATGGTGAAGCAAAAGCAGTTGTTCAAGATATTAAAAGTTATGAAAATTTACAAAATTCTTTAAATTTATTAAAATTAATTGTTCAAAGTGAAAATGATATTGAGAATAATAATGTTATAGAACAAGAAGAAATGTTTAATAACTTAGAACAAAAAATATTTGGATCTTGTGAAGCGAAGCGGTCGCTTAGCGATCACTCTCTTTGAAAAAATCAAGTGAAACAGTTTGAAGTCATATGGACAAAAAATGCTGAATTTGATTTAGAATTAATTATAGAGTATATTAAAACTGATAGTTCAAATATAGCAAAAAAGATATTTATTGAAATAAAAAATGAATGTAATAATTTATATTATTGCCCAGAGAGAAAAAGAATTGTACCTGAATTACAACAAATTGGCATTTTAAAATACATGGAAATTATCTATAAAAGATGGCGAATAATATATAAAATTGACAATACAAAAGTGTATGTTCTACTAGTAGCAGACTCAAGTAGAAATTTAGAAGATATATTATTTCAAAGATTAATTGTTAGGAAATGATAACAAATCGTAGGGACAACAAGGTTATACTGCGGTAGTTTAAGCTTTAATTTTGAAAACTAACTTTTCAGTAAATCAAAGTTTAAATTGAAAATATCTTTTTGTAGTTGAACTCAGTCGTTGGATTTCTTCGTGGAGCGGAAACATCCAAAACCAACCGTACAAATAGTTCTGTAAGTCATAAAAGAAACAAACTCTTTTGACATCCCACAACTTTAAAAAAAAGTTGCACAAAAACTTTAAGGAAAAAAATGTTTTTTAGACAAATCAATGATGATTTAAAAGTAAGCCTAACAATACCACAATATGCAAAAGAAATTTTCACTTTAATAGATAACAATAGACCATATATGAAGCAATGGCTAGGATGGATTGATTCATCACAAGATGTATCAGACACAGAAGAGTTTATCAAACTACAATTATCAGAATTTCAAAAAGGTATTGCTTTACATGAAACAATATTTTATAAAAATGAAGTTGTTGGTGTTGTAGGTTTGAATAAAATTGATAAAAATAAAGGTGTTGGCTATATTGGTTACTGGTTAGCAAAAAAGTTCAATGGAAAAGGCATTATGACAGACTCCGTTAAAGACTTAATCAAACTTGCTTTTGATTATTACCCAATTCAAAAGGTTGATATTAGATGCGCTACTGATAACAAAAAAAGTCAAGCCATCCCCGAAAGATTAGGTTTTAAAAAATGTCATATTGTAGAAAAGGCAGAACTTGTGAATGATGTCTATTTTGACCATATTGTTTATGAACTTACTAAAGAAGATTATTTAAAATGGCAAGCCCTTTGAAGTAATAGACTTCTTTCAAAAGTCACTTAATATCTTTCAATTTCAACTCAAAATTATAAATACCAGCAATTAAGTTAAACCGTAAGCCAAATCTTTTTCTTCTATTACGATAGGTTTCTGAGATGATACGAAATCGTTTTAGTACACCTATAACATGTTCTACAAATATACGTTTTGATGCAAATATTTTATTATCTTTTTTATCTTCATGACTTAATGGTTTTAACTTACTTTTTTTCTTTGGAATAAGGGTATTATTGTGTATCTTTTTTATTCCCAAATATCCGGTATCAACATTAACTTGTATATTTGGATTTAGTGGTAATTTACTTTTTTTATACAACTTAAAATCATGTAGTTTCCCTTCTGAACACGTAGTTGCTAAAATGGTTAACTCTTTTGCATCAACAACTAGTTGTGTTTTTAGTGTATGTCGTTTCTTTTTCCCTGAATAGTATCTCTGTTGCTTTTTTTTGGACGTTGAATAGGTGATTCAGTTGCATCAACCAAGATAACTTCAATCTCCATATCATTCATCAATCTATTCTTTGTTGGAAGTGAAAAAACTTTTGAGTTTATCAATATATCTTTTGCTCTTTTTATCATTTTATAACAGCTTGATTCACTGATACTGTAATCTACACTTATATGATAATATGTACGATATTCTCTTAAATATTCAAGCATCATTAAAATCTGATCTGCATAGATTAATTTTAGGGGACGACCTGATATCTTCTTTCTTTTCTCTTCGAAATCTTTTAAAAGTTTAACCATCAATTCAAAGGTCTCTTTTTTTACACCTGTCAATCGTTTAAATTGCTCTGGTTTCTTATTCTCTATTTTTTTATATTTACTAATATTCTTTACTAAGCAATTTTCATTCTTACTTTTGAAAGATGTCTAATAACAAAATGGAGAAAAAATCTGTATAACCAACAACTATTTTGATTGAGCAAAAGATGTGCTATCATGATAGATATAAAAACGGTTGTGATCAGATACAGATTTATTTCCTCAGCCGTTATCTTTACGCTAGGAGACAATAAATATTATGACTAAATTAATAGAAGAAGAGTTGACTTTAATAAATTTTTTTGAGAATACAAAAATTGAACTTACTAATACCGATAATTATCAATATTTACTTTATCGTGAAAATGAAAAATATTTTATTCAGTCTAATAAATATATTAATACTAATTCATCTAATTTAAGATTTGAGTGTATCAATGATACCGTGTTTACAATAGATAAATATAATATCAAAATATTATCTTCTCAACTAAAATCCACAGAAGGATTTAACAAAACGATTTACTCAGTAGATAAGTTTCATAGTGATATTTTTGACAGAAATAGACAACTTAAATATAAACTTATAATCCCTTGTGATGAAAAAAATAAGATACATTACAATGATTATTTTTCATTAAGGAATTTTATGATTTCAATTAATAGAACTCCTTCTGGTGGTATTGAATTTGAAATTAATAATTTAAATTTTCAAATGTATCATCTTAATAATCATTTTATAGTTGAAACTACAGATATAGTTCTATTTAATGATTTTGATAAATATTGTAGGCTAGCATTAGCTTCTTTTGGTTTTATTACTGGCTCAGTATGTATGGGACAAGGATATTATTTTGGATATAATAGTGATGAAAAAATTGTTCAATTTTTGTTTGATTCAAGTTTTTACAACACTTACAAAACACAATATAGGTTAATAACTACAAATGCTTATGAATATTATCAAAATGTTGATTTAAATTTTGATTTTGATGAAAATGGATTTAAATCTGATGAAAGAATAAATAGTTTAAATGAACAATTAAAACCAATTGAAAAAAGTATTTTTGAAACTTTAATTATTAAACTAATAGAAAATGCAAAATTTTCTGAAGCCGTTTTCTCTATTATTTCTATTAATAATCTTAAAAGTTTTTCATCTTTTTTGAAAGCAGGTCTATATACAATTGTTTTAGAAATGGTTACTTCACTTATTAATAATTCTAAAAATACTGTTCAAGAAGATATATTAAAAGAAAATCATAAAGAAACAAGAAATGCAATAAAAAATAAACTGCATGAAATAGCAAAAGAGCTTTTTGAATCAAATGAAATTGAATATAATAATTCTATTGTTGAAAAAAGAATAAATGGTATTTATACACCAATAAATATAGATAAGCTAACAGAAGCATACAAAATTTTACAAATACCACTTACAGATAAAGATAGAAAAAATATTAAACTTAGAAATAAGTTTTTACATGGTAGTTCTCCTTTTAAAGATAAAGATTTAGATACTTTGTCAAAAAAGCTTTTGTATATCAATTTAGAATTAAACTATTTAGTAAATGCTTTGATATTTAAATATATTGGATATGATGGAGTCTTGAAAAATTTAACAAAAATTTATTTAGATTATTCAAATTTAAATGGGCTCGAAGAACAAGAGTACTATAAAGTACTTGGCACAAAAGAAAATAAAAAATAGTAGCTAATAAGTAGTCTCACGGTGACTTTTGGCTATATTTAACCGTTATACATACAAGGTCAACATGAAAAATCCAAATAGAAAAATGGTTTTAAACCTAGAAGCCTTACCAAATCTTGGAAAAGCTATTAGTTCAGACCTTAGATTAATAGGTATATTTAAACCTCAAAATTTAATTGGAAAAAATCCCTTTGATTTATACGCTAAACTTTGTATAAAAAAGGGAGAACATGTTGACCACTGTGTTATAGATGTATTTATGTCTGTAGTAGATTTCATGGAAGGTGGAGAGTCTAAGCCTTGGTGGAAATTTACACAAAAACGAAAAGAAATTTTAAAAAAGGAAAAATAAAATGAACGAACATGAAAAAATTAATTATGTAGAATTACCTGCTAAAGACCTTCAAGCTACAAAAGTTTTTTTCAATAAAGTATTTGATTGGTCATTTTTAGATTATGGTCCTGAGTATATAGCATTTTCAAATGAGGGACTTAATGGAGGATTTTATAAATCTGATTTATCTTCATCAACAACAAATGGAAGTGCTTTAATTGTTTTTTACAGTAATGATTTAAAATCTACTCAATCAAAAATTGTAAACGCTGATGGTTCTATGATAAAACCAATATTTGAGTTCCCTGGTGGTCATAGATTTCACTTTAGTGATCCCAATGGCAATGAATTTGCAGTTTGGTCGGACAAGGGTATATAGCAAATTTTAGGAGAGCAATAAGTAGTCTCGCGGCGACTTATTGCTCAAAACTGTGTGTATCATAAGGGATATATTTTATAATACTTGACACAAGTAAGTAATTACAATATAATTACAATATAAATAAGTTACGTAGGAGTGTCAAATGACAATGTTAACAAGAATAGGTAATTCTCAAGGAATTAGAATTCCAAAACCATTAATTGCGCAAGCACATCTTGAAAATGTTCAAATTGATTTAGAGGTTGTGGAAAATGGTTTATTAATAAAACCAATTTTAACTTCAAGAAGAGAAAACTGGAAAAATAGCATTGAAAATATTTTATTACAAAATAAGAATATAGATGATGTTGCTGTAATTGATGAATTATTAAATGATAATGATTTAGAAGATTATCAATGGTAAATGAAATTAACAGATTTGATATAGTTTTAGTAAAACTAAATCCAATAGTTGGTTCAGAAATTCAAAAAACTAGACCATGTATCATAATATCACCAAATGAAATGAATATTTTAAAAACTGTTATTATTGCACCAATGACAAGTAAAGGTTTTAATTTTATTTTTAGACCCAAAATAAAATTTGAAGAGAAAAAAGGCTTAATACTATTAGATCAAATTAGAGCAGTTGATAAAACGAGAATTATTAAAAAAATTGGTATAGTAGAAAAAAAGAAATCTAAAGAAATATCAAAAATGCTTATTGAAATATTTGATTATTAAGATATGCAACAAGTGAATTAGACCACTTTGAAAAAGCAGTAAAAATTAAAAAAATGTTAGAGTAAGTAAAAATATAACAATACTATAAAATATTGTTTGTCTTTTACTAAAATTTCGATAAAATGTAATAAAAATATAAAGGTAAACCAATGGCAAAAGAGCACAGTTTTGATATAACAGCAGAGATTGAGAAGCAACACTTAAAAGATGCATACGAGCAAGCAAAAAAAGTTATTACAAATCGTTGGGATTTTAAGGGAGTGACTTGTGAGTTTGATTATAACGAAAAATCAAAAATCATAACACTTGTTAGTGCAAATGACGCTAAGGCTGATGCAATGTTTGATGCAATAGTAAGTGAAGCTATCAAGCGTGATATCAGTGCAAAAGGTATCAAAGAGACTAGTCGTGATACTGTTGGTGGTGGAAACACAAAGATAACAGTTAGCATAAATGATACTCTAAGCAAAGAAGATGCAAAAGCAATTGTAAAGAAGATCAAAGATTTAGGTTTGAAAGTGAAATCTTCGGTTCGTGGAGAAGAGGTTAGAGTTGTTGGAAAGTCTATAGACGACTTACAAAGTGCTATGAAAGCTATACGTGAAGCAGAAATGGAAATGCCTATTAACTTTATAAACTTGAAGTAATGGAACACGACGAACAGTTATTTCAAATAGAAGTTATGCCAAAAATAGAGGGTTTTTGGTGTAACTTTGCTGTTTATGCTATTTATTTGACCATCATCTTAGCTCCATTTTTGGTGGGGCTCTTTTTTTGGTGGTATCTTCATAGTGCATGGATAGGATTTCTATTTTTTCTTTTTTCAGTGTTAGCTGGTGGGGTTGTTACCTCTAAGCTACGAATAAATTCGATTCCACTTGCTCAACGAGAGATGGATTATACTACTATCGCAGTTGTGCGATGGTATGTTGGTAAAAATATTTGTATTTGAGGTAATAATGGGTGCAGAATTTTCAATAATAGGAACAGCAGTTTTACTGATGTTTATTTTAGATCCTTTTGGAAATGTTCCTCTTCTTTTAGCAATTTTAAAAGACGTAGATAAGCAGAGAAAAAAAATTATAATCATAAGAGAGTCTATTTTTGGGCTTATTATACTTCTTACTTTTTTCTTTTTTGGAGAAGCCTTTCTTAATATTTTTCATCTAGAAACAGGAGCAGTGACTATAGCAGGAGGAGTTATTTTCTTTGTGATTGCTTTGAAGATGATTTTCCCTGGAGAAAAAGGCAATGTTGCACTTTTTGGTTCAGAAGATCCTTTTGTAGTTCCTATAGCAATACCACTCATTGCTGGACCTTCTGCGTTGGCAACTTTGTTGGTTATGACCAAGTCATATAGCGAGCATTTTTGGGGACTTTTTGCATCTTTGATGTTAGCTTGGGCATGTTCTACTTTCATTCTTTATATGTCACCATTTTTGTATAAGGTTTTAAGAGAAAAAGGACTTAGTGCTTTAGAAAAACTGATGGGAATGTTACTATTGATGTTAGCAGTACAGATGTTTGTTGATGGGATAAGAGTTTTAATTGGTTAATCAAAAAATAAGAGGCATGTTCCTTGCTGCTGCTGGCATAGGGATTCTTAGTTTTGATGCTCTTTTAGTCAGATTAGCTGATGCCGATGCTTCTGTAATAGCTTTTTATAGAGGGTTTTTCATGGGTGTTATCATGCTCTGTGTTTGGCTCATAAAAGGAGAGAAAGAGGTCATTCCAAAAGCTAAAAAAGAGCTTTTTATGATTCTTGTTATAGCTCTCATCTCTGGTGTTGGAACATCTTTATTTGTCTTTTCAGTTAAATACACAGTTGCAGCAAATACCGTAGTATTTTTAGCAACTTCTTCATTTTTTGGAGCACTATTTTCATACTGGATTTTAAAAGAAAAAATAAAAAAAGAGACAGCTTTTGCAATTGCAGTATCTTTTTTTGGAGTAGTGATTATTTTTGGAAATTCATTTAGCATAGGAGGGAATCTTCTTGGTGATTTTTTAGGTATTTTGTTGGCAGTTTTTATGGGTCTTCAATTGACACTTCTTAGAAAATTCACTCATTTTTCGCACTATTTTATTATCTCTGCAAGTGGATTTTTTCTGATGTTTATCATGTATTTCATCGCTGATGATGTTTTTGATATAACTTTTAAAAGTCTTTTTTGGCTCTTTTTGATGGGACTTATGCAAGTAGTCGCAATGTTTCTCATATATGGTTCAACAAAGTTTATTAGCTCCGCAGAAATTGGTGTTTTTTCTACTATAGAGACTACATTTGCTCCTATTTGGTTATGGCTTTTTATAGGAGAGATACCTCCTAGTTTGACTTTTGTAGGAGGTATTTTTGTCATCTCTGCAATTTTTATTAATGCTTATCCTCAGATAAAAAGAAGAGCTAAATAAGCTATTCTTGAGTTAATCACTTATATATATTATTATAAAAAAATATAATAATTAAATAGCATAAAAGTTAAATGCTACAACTTGTAACATAATTACTAATAAAAAAATATACTTTAAAAAAAATTGTTTCATAAAAATAACATCTTAAGCCCACTAATAGCTTATATAGACTACTTAATATTATAAAAAATTATACTTGTTAAACTAAAGAATAATTTTTATTTAAGATTAAAATGACAAAATAGTGTTAATTTAATTAATACTTAAATTATATAGGAGGTAATATTGAGAGATATAACAGTAAAAAATGAACATAGTCTTTCAACTTCAGAGCTAGTAAAAGAAGTAGCTCATGAGCTTGAAAATGTTCCAAAAGAGGGCAGAAGAGACTTTTTAAAAAAGGGCTTTTTAATTTCGGTATCAGCTGCGGCCGCATTGGGAGGCGCAACACAGTTAGCTGCTGCATCACCTATCAACCCAAAAAACTTGCCTCCACACAATCCTGAGTGGGGATTAAAATGGGGAAGAGACAATAACGACTCACCTTATGGAATGCCATCAAAATATGAAGCAAATGTTGTTAGAAGATTTGTTCCTTGGTTAACGGCAGACCAAAAAGCATCTATTAGCTTCACGCCTTGGCAAGACCTCAAAGGAATTATTGTTCCAAATGGTCTTCATTTTACAAGAAGTCATGGTGGTGTCATTGACATCAACCCAAAAGAGTATAGACTTTTGATTCATGGACTAGTTGAAAAAGAGATTGTTCTTACTTTAGAAGATATCATGAGATATCCTAGCATTAGTGTAATTCACGCGTTTGAGTGTGCTGCTAACAACGGCATGGAGTGGAGAGGACCAGGAATGAACTCTTTACAAGTTACTCATGGAATGCTTTCATGTTCTGAGTGGACGGGAGTTCCTCTAAAAGTCATCCTTGAAGATCTAGGTCTAAAACCTGAGGCTAAGTGGATGTTCCCAGAGGGTTCAGATCCAGCTGGAGTTGGAAGAAGTGTCCCAATAGAAAAAGTACTTGATGATGCTATGCTTGTTTATGCCATGAATGGTGAAGCTCTTCGTCCAGAACAAGGTTATCCTGTTAGACTTTTCCTCCCAGGTTGGGAAGGAGCTATCCAAGTCAAATGGCTAAAAAGACTAAAGTTTGATGACAAGTCGTGGATGGTAAGAGAAGAGAGTACGAAGTATACAATGCTTCAAGCTGATGGTCATGCAAAAATGTACAACTGGTCATTTGAAGCAAACTCGTTTATAACTTCTCCTTGTCCTGAGCGTGATTGGAAAGAACAAAAACATGGAATCATAAAAGTAGAAGGAATCGCTTGGTCAGGAAAAGGAGCTATCTCACATGTAGATGTTTCAACTGATGGCGGAAACACATGGAAACAAGCTAGATTTACTAGTGTAGTTCTTCCTAAAGCAGTTACAAGATTTGCAATAGAAGTAGAGTGGGATGGAAAACCTATGCTTCTTCAAAGTAGAGCTACTGATGAGACCGGATATACCCAACCTCATGCAAAAGAGTTGGTAGCAGCTCGCGGAAAAGAGTCTGTTTATCATAGAAATGCAATTCAAACTTGGGAAGTAAAAGCTGATGGGGAGGTTAACAATGTACATGTATATGCGTAAACTAACACTTTTAGCAAGCACGTTTTTATTCGTTTCTAGTCTGAATGCAGCAAGTCATACAGTAGCAGATCCAGATAATTACCCATACCCAAGTGTAACAACAGATAAAGAGGGAAGAAAGATAAATAATGATGGTGCAATCATATTTCCACAAGAGCTCAAAGTAACTCATGTTTATCACTCTCCTTTTAGTGGGAAAAACCATAATTTTGGAGAAAAAGCTACTAAAGAACAAGTAAAAGCGTGGGATACAGATACTAGACCAGATGGAAAAGGGCTTCCCTCTGATGGACAGATGAGCGTTTTAGCAGGTGCTGAAGTATATGCAGCTAAATGTGCTACTTGTCATGGTGATTTTGGAGAGGGTGTTGATAGATTTCCAGTTCTTGCTGGTGGAGAAGATACTTTAACGCTTCATCCAGAAACTGGAGGAGATGCAGGACCTTTAAAGACTATAGGAAGTTACGCTCCTTATATATCGCCATTTTTTTGGTATATTCAAACAGCTATGCCTCTTTCAGCTCCAAAGTCACTTACAAACAGTGAAGTATATGGAATCCTTGGTTATATCTTACAACTAAGTGAGATTCAAGTAAATGACAAAGATATAGACGATGAAACTATCATAAATAGAGATTTCATCCTTGCCGTTCACATGCCAAATGAGAAAGGTTTTGAGTATAACAATCTTAGAGTAAGTGATACAAAAAACACAAGATGTATGAAAAACTGTATTGATGTAAGCAAGATGAAGGTCATGCATATAGTGACTGATGGAACTGTAGTAGAGCCTGAATTTGGTGAAGAGAGATGGTTCTATGGTGAAGCTAAAGTAGAGGAAACTGGTGGGGCAACAAAAGCTGCCTACGAAATTTCTTGTGCAGGTTGCCACGATAGTGGCATAGCCGGTTCTCCAAAAGTAGGAGACATAGAAGCTTGGGAAAGTATATCTAAACAAACTCTAAAAGATATTTTTGACCATGCAATAAATGGCTTCAATTCAATGCCTCCAAAAGGTGGAGATATGTCTTTAGATGATAAATTGGTTGAAGATATAGTTAAGTATATGTTAGATGAAAGTAAATAAACATGAAGGAGAAAATATGGAATTGATAAAAAAAGTTGCTACTATTGCTTTGATGACAACTCTGTTTTCAGGAGCTGTATATGCTGCTGATAAAGCTGCTATGGTCAAAGAGGGTCGTAAGATTTTTATAACTAAGTCACAAGGTAACTGTCTTGCATGTCATTCAGTTCAAGGGGATGATAGTATTCCTCAAACCGGAACATTAGGACCAAGATTGGCAAATATGGATACATATCCAAAAGATTATTTGATTGAGAAGATCATGGATCCAAATATAACGAATCCAATAACAATCATGCCACCATTGGGTAGAAATCATAAGATTACAAAAGCACAAGTAGAAGCTGTTGTTGTATATCTTCAAGAAATAACAAAAGCAAAATAAGGAGAATTAATAATGCAAAGAAGAAAATTTTTAGGATTAGGACTTTCAGCAGTAGCTTTTTCAACAGTAGCTAATGCAAATATATTAAAAGAGCATCCAGAAGCGTTTAAGGCAAAGAGTACTGAAGGAGCTATAAAAGGCTTATATGGAACGTCTGAGACTTTAAGCGATGGAAAAGCAAAGCTAAAAGCTCCAGATATTGCAGAAAATGGTGCAGCTGTTCCTGTGACAGTATCTACTACTTTGGAAAATCCAAAAACAATGGTTATTACGGTTGATGGTAACCCTCATCCACTAGTGGTGGCTTGGGAAGTTCAGCCTGGGACAATACCTGAGTTTTCAACAAGAATCAAGATGAGAAAAACAGCAAATGTAACTTTGACAGTTGAAGATGCAAATGGAAAATTACACTCTGTAACAAAACAAATAAAAGTAACTGTTGGTGGATGTGGTGGTTGATACCATCCATAATATAATAAAGAAATATAGTAAATAACAAGGATAATAAAATGGGAATAAAAGCGATAGCAAAAGTAAAAAAAGATATAGCAACAGTTAAGTTGTTAATCAAACATCCAATGGAGCCAGGAGCAATAGCGGGAGGTAAAAAACCAACTAAGTATATTAATCATATGACAGTGAAGCATGGAGATAAAGTGGTATTTGATATGTACCCAACTTCGGCAATAGCAAAAAACCCATATATAAAGTTTGCATTTAAAGGTGCAAAAAAGGGTGATATAATAACGGTAGAGTGGTTTGACAATACTGGTGCATCAGAGAAAAAAGATATTAAATTAAAATAATATCTTTGTAAACTATAAGGAGATTACATGTTAGGTAAAATTATAAAAACTTCTGTTGCAGTATTGACACTTAGTGGTGTTTTATATGCTGGTAACTTTAATGACCAAGCTGAAAAAGATAGACTTGCAATGCAAAAATACTTTTTAAAAAAGTTTGAAGATCCAATTAAAAATCAAAATGAATATTTTCCGTACGTGGAAGAGGCTGAACTAAAGAAAAACTATATTTATCCAGTAAAATTGGAAGACTTTGTCAACGGAACAGGGTCATGGTATAAGCCAACTAAAGAGCAGATGGCAGAAATCAATGAGTTTGCTCCATATGAGATACCTTTAGATGAAGGTAGAGAGTTATGGGTTGAGCCATTTGCAAATGGAAAAACATACTCTACATGTTTTCCAGATGCTGCAATTAAACAAAACTATCCATACTACGATACAAAAAGTGATGAAATCATTACTATAGGACTTGCTATAAACGAATGTAGAGTAAGCAATGGAGAAAAACCACTGAAGTATGGTAAAGGCGATATCGCTAAACTTGCAGCTCATATAGCTTATGAGTCACGTGGAAAAGTTATCAATGTTCAAATTCCAAATGCAAAAGCTGCTATGGCTTATGAAGCTGGTAAAAAAATGTTCTATAAACAAAGAGGATATTTTTATATGAACTGTACTGAGTGCCATGTTCAAGGAGCTGGTAAAAAAATCAGACAAGAGGCACTTAGCCCTATCTTAGGTGCTGTTTCTCACTTCCCTGTATATAGAATCAAGTGGGGTGGTTTAGGAACTCTTCAAAGAAGACTAGTTGGTTGTGTTAAAGATACAGGTTCTGAAAAACCAAAAATGCAATCAAGAGCTGTAAAAGAGCTTGAGTACTTCGTAACATATATGTCCAATGGCCTAGAGTTAAATGGCCCAGATACAAGAAAATAAGGATAAAAAATGAAAAAAGTACTTTTATCAATAACAGTAGCAGCTACATTTTTATTGACAGGTTGTTCTCATATGGGTGGATATGGACCATCTAGTGATGTGCAAGATGTAAATCGAGTTATTAAAATTGCGCAAATGAAATATAATAAAGTTCATGCTGATGGAATTGCATGGCAAAAAACAAAAGCAAAGATTACAAAAGCAAAAGAGCTTGCAGCAGCAGGCAAAAATGCCCAAGCTCTAGCACAAGCAAATGAAGCTATATATGAAGCTGACCAAGCAACAATGCAATCAGCAGAAGCAGAGAAGACTTGGCATTCAGCCGTGCCTCAATAGTAAAGGAAAAAAATGAGTTCATTAAATAGAAGAGAATTTCTATATATGATGTCACTTCTAGGGACTTCGCAGATGTTTGCGAAGTCTCATGCGAAAGCTTATGATGTTGCTGACGTAGAAGACTATTATAAAATAAAAAATTTTGGTAATGCAAGATTTTTACACATAACTGATACACATGCACAGCTTTTACCAGTTCACTTTAGAGAGCCAAGTGTAAACTTGGGGTTTCATTCAAACTTTGGAAAACCTCCGCATGTAGTTGGGCATCATTTTAATAAGCGTTATGGAATTAAATCTAATTCAAGAGCAGAGTTTGCACTTAGCAGTGTCAACTATGTTGAAAATGCTAATAGATTCCATAAAATAGGTGGATTTTCTCATATAAAGACTATGACAGATTATCTTAGAGGTACTTTTGGTGCAGATAAGACTCTATTTTTAGATGGTGGAGATACTTGGCAAGGAAGTGCAACTTCTCTTTACACTAGAGGTAAAGACATGGTTGAAGCACTCAATATTCTAGGTGTTGATGTCTGTACTGGTCACTGGGAATTTACATATAAAGACAAAGAGATTTTAGAAAATATCAAACTGCTTAATGTAGATTTTGTTGCTCAAAATGTTTATGTAAAAGATGAGTCTTTAATGGATGGTGTTGAAGCGTATGACGAAGATACAGGACATGCTTTTAAGCCTTATGTCATGAAAAAAATGGGTGACAACATGGTTGCAGTCATTGGACAAGCTTTCCCATACACTACTATTGCTAATCCACAGAGGTTTATTCCTGATTGGAGCTTTGGTATTCGTCCTGAAGAGATGCAAGAGTTAGTTGATGAGATTAGAGAGACTAAAAATCCTGATGCAATTATTGTAATTTCTCATAACGGTTATGATGTTGACAAAAAGATGGCATCTGTTGTTAGTGGCATTGATTTCATCTTAGGTGGTCACACGCACGACGCAGTACCTGAAGCATACCCTGTGAAAAATTCAAAAGGTGTTACTCACGTTATTAACTCTGGTTCTAACGGTAAGTTTGTTGGTGTTCTAGATCTTGATATATCTGATAAAAAAGTAAGAGATTTTAAATTCACTCTTTTACCTGTATTTTCTGATCTTGTTCCTGAAGATAAGATTATGAAAAAACATATTGAAGATGTAAGAGCTCCTTTTATTGAGAAATTGACTAAACCTTTAGCTACAACTGATGAGCTTCTTTACAGACGTGGTAACTTCAACGGTACATTTGATCAAATCATTTGTAACGCTCTTCGTGAAGTAAAGGGTGCTGACATCTCTATGAGTCCCGGTTTTAGATGGGGAACTTCTATTTTACCTGGTGGAACTATAACTTTTGATGATTTAATGAATCAAACATCTATGACTTATCCTGAAACTTATATTAGGGAAGTCAAAGGAAGTGATTTACATGTAATCCTTGAAGACGTAGCAGACAATCTTTTTAATGCTGATCCATTTTTACAACAAGGTGGAGACATGGTAAGAACAGGTGGTCTTTCATATAGAATTGATCCAATGCAAAAGATGGGCAAAAGAATCACTAATTTGGAACTAACAAATGGGATGACTATAGAAGCTAATAAAATATACAAATTAGCAGGTTGGTCAACTGTTGGAAGTCAAAGTGAAGGTGAGCCTATTTGGGATACTGTTAGTACGTATCTTGGAGAGCACAAACATATAAAAAATCTAAAACTAGAGACTCCAGACATCATTGGAGTAAAAGAGAATCCTGGGATTGATCTCTCTATGTACAAACGATAAAACTATATAACAGGGTCGAAAGACCTTGTTTTTTTTAGGAGATTCTATGAAAAAAATAATTTTTTTTATTTTTTTACCAATTTTTGCTTTTGCAAATTTTTTCACATTTAAACCTGTCGCTATAACAAAAGATATAAGCTGTTTTATAGGAGATTTTAACCCTATTATGAAAGAGAACAGGGGATTTGTATCTAATGTTTGTTATATCGATATAGGAGAGAGTTTAGTTCTGCTTGATAGTGGTTCAACCTATAACTTCGCAAAAGAGCTAAATGAGTTTATAGAAAAAAGTACAAACAAAAAGATAGAGTATGTAGTAGTAACAAACTATCATGGAGATAGACTGCTTGGAGCTTCATTTTTCAAACAAAATGGTGCAATAATCATAGGAGATTCTAATATGCCTAAGATGATAGATGAACATTCTGAACGTTATTTAAGAGGGTTACAATTGTTATCAGAAGAGTTAAAAAAAGATACTACAATCATTAAACCAGATTTACATGTAGACAAAGAGTATGTGATAAAAGGAAGCAAAAAAAGCGTAAAAGTTATAAAACCAAGTGAAGGAACTCAGACTACTACTGATTTGATTGTTTATTCTAAAGATGATAGTTTTATTTTTACTGGCAATACCATTTTTAATGGACGTTTTTTAAACTACGCAGAAGATAGCAACATAGATGAGTGGATAAAAGCTTTACATGTAGTAGCAAATTTAAAAGCAAAGTATGTGATGGGTGGGCACGGAGATGATTTTAGTAAAGATTCATATAAATCAACTTTAAAATACTTAAAACTGTTGAAAAATCAAGTAAAAGAAGCTTTAGCAAACGATATAGACCCTGCTGATTTATCAAAAAACATACATACAGATGAGTTTAAAAGCATACCTCATTATGAGGAGCTTTATATGCGAAATGCAAGAAATTATTACAACCAGTTGGAGTGGCAATAAAATGAAAAAAATTATTTTAATTTTACTTATAAGTGTGTTTGCGTTTGCAAAAGTTAATTATGCTGAGCCTATGCCGGATTTTGAAAATCCTAGAAAATGGCTGATAAGAGTTAACAGTAGCGAACCTGAAAAACTCAATCATATATTAAATGCAATTAACAATGTTCTAAAAGGTTATCCCGAAGAGGCTCTTCAAATTGAGATTATTTTTTATGCTAATGGCGTAAGAGCTACAAGAAAGGATTATGATGAAAAAGTTCTTGCTAGAATCAGGTCTTTGATGATATACGATACTATCGAGTTTATAGTTTGTAAAAACACCATGGACACTATGGGCTGGAAAAAGAGTGAGTTTATGGATGGTGTTGATTATGTGCAAATTGGTATTGCTGAAGTGATAGAGAGAGTAGCTGATGGGTGGATTGATGTTTCGCCTTATTAGTCTGTTTATTGGAATTTCTGTGTTTACATGTAGTACTCTTTTAGCAGATTATGATAGTTCTAAAGCTTTGTTAAGCCAAGCAAAAAAACAGAACAAGATTATATTGATAGAAGCCATGAGTAAAAACTGCCATTTTTGTACAACTATGGAAAAAGAAGTTTTTAGTCAAAAAAATGTAAAAGATAATCTTAGCAAGAATTTTATTTTTGTGGTTATAGATATAGAGAATAAAAAGTTACCTTTTGGTTTAGATAAGGACTACAAAGGTTTTACACCATCTTTTTTTATGATTGACTCAACGGGCAAACTTAAAAATGAGTATCCTGGAGCTTGGACTGAAGAAGATTTTATAGAGATATTAAATGAAAACAAATAATAACGAACTTGGGAATGTAAAGGGCACTTTTAGTGCAAGTAAAAGTTGTAGTGGACTTCCACGACCAGTAATAGAAGAGCTTAATCTGATACGAGGTTATGGCATAGAAAATGACAAGTTTGCTGGGGATGATTTGGATAAAACTGTGATGATTATAGGACAAAACTCTTATGACATAGCTAAGAGGCATGGGATTGATTTGGCATATGGAAGTTATGGGGAAAATATATTGTTTGACTTTGACCCTCATCTACTTCAAATCGGAGATAAAATTCAAATCGGAGAGACATTAGTTGAGGTAACACAAAAGTGTACTATTTGTAAACATCTGAGTATTTTTGGTGCAAAACTACCTAAACTTATAAAAAATCATAGAGGTTTGTATTGTAAAATCCTAAAAAGTGGCAGTATAACCAAAGAAGATAGAACTTATGCAATAAAGGAAAAAAATGAAGAAGATTATTTTTGTGCTACTCTTGATGTTAGCTCAGAGTTTAAATGCAAACCAAAAAGTGCATAGTATTGATACCGACACACTTTTAGGATTTCTAAAAAAGAATCCAAATATACAGATTATAGATGTACGAGCGCGTGGGGATATACTTTTAGAAGGTGGATATATCAAAGCAAACAAGGTGACAAATATTCCTAGAGGAAAGTTAGAGTTTCTAATAGGGGAGAATGTAAAAAAAGATGAACAATTTGTATTGCATTGTAGTACAGGGAACATTAGTTTTTTAGCTACAAAAGCTCTTATGGATATGGGGTATAAAAATGTTCTTCATTATAAAGATAGTTATCAAGGTTGGTTAAAAAAAGGTTTGCCTATAAGTTCTCTTGATAAGGCATTGGACTCTATACTGTACTCAGATGTCAAAAAAGTAGCTAAAGGCGTTTATACCTTTATAGGAGCTACGCAACCAAGTACTTATGAAAATTCAGGACACAATAATAACTTGGGATTTGTGATAGGAGATGAGAGTGTAGTAGTATGGAATGCTTCATCAAATTATTTGCTTGCAAAAGCTTTACATGTAGAGATAAAAAAGATTACAGATAAACCTATAAAATACGTTGTTTTAGAGAATTCTCAAGGTCATGCTATGCTTGGTTCAAACTACTGGGCTGAACAAGGTGTTAGAATAATTTCTCAAGAGATAGCAAAAGAAGAGATTATCAATGAGGGTGAAGAGATATATGAACGTCAAAAAAGGTCATCGAGAGATAAGTTTTTAGGAACAGAATTAAAAGTACCAGATGAAACTTTCAAAGATAAGAAGACAATAGATCTTGGAAATCGTACAGTAGAACTCTTGTACTTTGGGCATGCTCATGAACATAGCGATATAGTGTTATGGCTTCCAAAAGAAAAGATTGTTTTTGCTGGTGATATAGCTTTTAATCAACGCATGGCTCCCATTCTAGAAAAAACAGATACCCTGTCTTGGTTGGAAGCTTGGAAACAGTTTGCTAAACTTGGAGCTGAGATAGTCATACCAGGACATGGTGACGTAACAGATATGCCAACAACTACAAAAGTAACTAAAGGTTATATAGTTCATTTACGTTCTCAAATAAAAGAGTTATTAGACAAAGATGGAGAACTAAAAGATGCATATTACGTGGATCAGTCACCTTTTGAACATCTTGATACATTTAAAGAGTTAGCAAAACATAATGCAGGAAGACTCTTTGAGCAGATGGAGTTTGAGTAGAACTAGTTTAAAAACTTATCTATTATCTCTTTATACTTTTTTTCAATAATATGTCTTTTTTTCTTAAAAGTATTGGTTAATTCTTCTCCTTGTTTGAACTCATGTTCTAGGAAGTGGATATTTTGAAGCTTTTCAAAGGGTCTGAATCCTTTTTTACGATTGAGTAGGTTATTCATATCACTTTTTATTTTACGTAGTATTTGTTGGTCTTCTATGACGTGTTCCATCGTGTGGATAGCTTTATCAAAGTTCTCTTGTACATACTCTTTTAGTTTTTCAAAGTCAGGTACTACGAGTATGCCAAGACCTTTTTTATCTTGTCCCACCAAAATAGTATCTGTTATAAAAGGAAGCATTGAAATAGCAGACTCTATTCGAGTTGGGTCTACATTTTCACCGCTTGCTAAGACTATTATTTCTTTAGAGCGACCTGTTAGTATAAGTTCTTTTTTGATAGTGAACTTTCCTAAGTCACCAGTTTTAAAGTAACCATCTTTTGTAAAAGATTTTTTATTTTCTTCTTCATTTTTGTAGTAACCAGGGGTGAGTTGGTCTCCTTTTAGAATAATTTCTCCAATTTCATTGACACCACAATCTTTGCCATACTCATCAATTATATGCAAATCAGTTCCTGCAACAGGAAAGCCTACGGTAGAAAATGTATTGCAGTTTAAAGCACGACCAGCTATAGCAGGAGCACACTCAGTCATACCGTAGGCATTGACAATACGGATTCCAATAGCATCTATCCATTCATCTAAAAATTCAGGTAGAGCTCCACCCCCACTTATGGCAAGTTTTAGACGACCACCAAATTTCTCTTGCACGAGTTTCAGTTTATTTTTTGCAAATTTATTTGGTAGATACAAAAATAGTAGTTTTATATAAGCAACTAGTTTTTTACATGTTGTACCAAATCCCTCTTTTTCAAAACGAGGTAATTCATCTTTTACGATTCGTAAATTGTAATTATATGCTGCACTAATTGCTACAAGTTTTTTAAATATTTTTGCTTTTTTAGGATCTTTTTTCACTAAAGCATTGTTTATCTTAGTATACATTGATTCCCAAAGTCGTGGAACGGTTGCAACTAAAGTTGGTTTAAATTCTTCTAAATTAGGAGCAAAAGTTTTGATTGTAGAGTATACCATCGTACAGCCATAAGAGATAATCAAATACTCACAGGTTCTTTCAAAAACATGCCAAGCGGGTAAGATAGAAACCCATAAATCATCATTTTGTAAACCTATGATTTCTGGTAAAACACTAACATTAAGCATGATGTTTTTATGTGTGAGTATGACACCTTTTGGTTTTCCTGTTGTACCAGAAGTATAGATAAGCGTCAATACATCATCTTCAGTGAGGGTCTCTTTTATATTTATAAAATCAATTAGCTCATTATTATAGATTTTTCTGTCTTTTAAGAGGTCATTATATGAGTATATATTATCAAAGATAGTATGTATTTTTTCAGCTTCAATAACAAAAATAGCTTTTAGTTTGAGATTATTTATCATCTCTTTATGTTCGTGGTATATCTTTTCATTTTCAAGTATCAAAAAAATTGAGTCAGAATTTTGCATGATGTATTTTAATTCATCAGTTGGAGTATCACTACCTCTAGGGATGCTAATAGCTCCTAACGATATCAAAGCCATATCTGTAACAAACCATTCATATCTGTTATCACTAACAAACATGACTTTATGACCTTTCTTTACACCTTTTGATTTGAATGCACGTGAGAGTATAAGAACATCATCAAAAAGTTTTTCATAAGTAATTTTCAAAGTTTCATTTTTGATTTTATGTATAAACGCTGTTTTTTGCTTGTTTTTTTCATATGTTTCGATGAACATATGAAATAGTGTATTGTTATTTGTTTTCATAGATACATTATACACTAAAAGAGGGTTACATGTAGAGAAACTTGTCTCTACATGTAAAGAAGTTGTTTAGATGGGTAAAACTCTTATCTTTTGTGAGCATTCTTCTTTCAAAACTGATTCAATTGCAAAAAGAGTACCAGTTGAGCTACTTGCACAGCCATTACAAGCACCTAAATATCTGATATAAATATCTGTATTGCCATCATCTGTATCTTTAATGTCAAGTATCTCCAAGTTACCACCATCCATAATAAGCATTGGACGGATATCTTTGTCTATTGCCGCTTCAACAGCTTTAAGTTTTTGAACCATAGTGAAATCATCAAAAGAGAGTTCACTTTGTGTTCCTGCTATTTTAGCATCAGCAAGAGCTGACATTTTTGCCATTTCCATCTCTGTTCTTGTGTCCTTTAAAATGTCTACTAAGTAGTACTCTTTTTCTTCATGCCCACCAGGTTTGATACATGATTTACAAAATGCACCAGCTTTAGTGTAGTTTGTTATCTCTTCGACTGTATGAAGGTCATTGATTTTGATAACTTCTTTAATTGTTCCAAGAGTCACTCTAGCACATTCACATACAATGACATCAGTTTCAAAACTTTCAGCATCTACACCTTTATATGAAGCTGCTGCTGCTTTGATAACATCATAAGCCATAACCGAACAGTGCATTTTTTGAGGTGGTACTGCTGGAGTATCTGGATTATCTCTCATTGCAAATTCAACATCAATATTTGTAATTTTTACTGCTTCATCTACAGTTTTACCTTTACAAAGTTCTGCCATAGTATCTGAACTAGCTATTGCAGTTCCACAGCCAAAGCTTTTAAACTTTGCATCTTTGATTATGTTTGATTTTTCATCAACTGCCCAGTAAAGTCTAACGGCATCTCCGCAACTCTCAGCTCCAAAGTCTGCAACTACTAGTTTTAGACCCTTTTCTTTTGCTTCTTCATCTGTAATTTCACCCATATGTTGTGGGTTATTCATTAAATCTTGTACTTTTTGGCTGTACTCTTCCCAAATTGAGCCGCCTATTAAATCATTTTTTGCCATAATATTTTCCTAATTATTTTTTTACATCTTTTAAAGGAAGTAATTCCTTTAAAATTCACGCACTACTAAAGTACAACAGTGAACTGTCGTATCTATCCTATAATTTACTATCATGCCAATCAGGTGCATATGAATATGTACTTGATATAGCTCTTAATCTTTTAACGGCATCATTTAAAATGCCTACTGTATAATCTATTTCTTCTTCTGTAGTAAAACGTGAAAGTGAAAGTCTAAGAGCCGTATGAGCCAAATCTGCTTCCGCTCCAATTGCTTCCATTACTGGGTTACTTTCCAAATTTTCACTGGCACAAGCACTTCCAGTACTCGCGGCAATTCCATTTTTATTTAAGTCCCAAAGCATTGCTTCACCTTCGATACCTTTTACGCTTACCAAAATCGTATTTGGAGTTCTTTCATCTCTTGCGCCTACTACAAATACATCATCAAGTTTTAAAATCTCATCTTCAAGTCTGTCACGAAGTTTTTTTACATTGTTGTTTTCAAAATCAAGATTTTTCACTGCAAGTGCTAGTGCTTCGCCCATGCCAACTATGCCAGCAACGTTAAGCGTTCCACTTCTTCTTCCACCCATATGCTCTCCACCGTGAAGTAAGCTAGTAAGTGGTTGAGAATTTTTGATATACAATCCACCAACACCTTTTGGTCCATGAAACTTATGGGCTGAAAAACTTAAAAAATCAATATCAAGTTTTTTCAAATCAACAGGAATCTTCCCGACAGCTTGAACTGCGTCAGAGTGAAGAAGTACACCAGCATCTTTACAAATTTGTGATATCTCTTCTATTGGGAATAACATTCCAGTCTCATTATTTGCCCACATGATTGTGACAAGTGCTGTCTTTTCAGTTATGAAACTCTTTAGTGTATGAGCTTCTATGATACCTTTTTCATTAACTGGTAAGTAAGTTACTTTTACGCCTAAGGTCTCTAAAAATTTACATGTAGAGATGATAGCAGGATGTTCTACTTCACTAGTTATAATGTGGTCTTTTTCGCCATTTAATATATGGTCGTGGTATATACCTTTAAGTACCCAGTTATTGCTCTCTGTTGCGCATGATGTTACGACTATATCGTCTTGGTCATCTGCATTCAATCCACAGTAGAGTTGGTCCATAGCTTTTCTCAGAGCGGGGTGTGTTTCACTACCAAACTCATGAAGAGAGTTTGGGTTACCATATGATTGAACAAAATATGGCTCCATCTCTTTAAAGACTTTTGGATCTACTATTGTTGTTGCATTATTGTCTAAATAGACTCGCATTTTCTTCTCCGTTTTTAATTAGGATATTTTTTATCCTATTTCTTTTTTGAATAATATTCTTTTTTTTATTAAAAAAAGCTTTATTTTAAAATTGCTTCTAGTTTTTCAATACTTTCGGTGAAGTTAAATGTATCTTCAGGCGATTGACCTAGGTACTCTTCCATTATTTCTTTTTTGGAAATTGCTTCGTCAAGTTCTTTGTCATTGCCTTTTTGATAAGCACCAATTCTTATTAGAACTTCATTTTCTTTGAGTATTGAGTTTAATCTTTTAAATTTTATTGCTAATTTTTGATGTTTTTCATCTATGACATCATTCATAACTCTTGAAGCACTATTTTGTATGCTTATTGGTGGATAAATCCCAAAATCAGTCATTTCGCGGCTTAAAACTATGTGACCATCAAGTATACTTCTTGATTGGTCTGCAATCGGGTCACTAAGGTCATCTCCTTCAACAAGAATTGTAAAAAATGCTGTGATTGAGCCTTTGCCTTCTTCTTTTCCTGCTCTTTCCATAAGTTGAGGAAGAAGCGTAAGAACAGATGGCGGATAACCTTTTGAAGTTGGAGGCTCTCCAAGAGCAAGACCAATTTCACGTTGAGCCATAGCAAAACGAGTAACAGAGTCCATCATAAAAAGAACATCTTTTCCTTGGTCTTTAAAGTACTCAGCTATGCTCATAGCACTAAATGCTCCATATTTTCTCATTAAAGGAGAGTCATCACTTGTAGCAATTATTAAAACAGTATTACTCAAATCGCCACCAAGATTTTTGTGTATAAATTCAGGAACTTCACGACCACGCTCACCAATGAGTGCAATAACTTTTATAGGAGCTTCGCTTCCTCTTACAATCATGCCCATAAGAGTAGATTTTCCTACACCACTTCCAGCAAAAATTCCTACTTTTTGACCTTTTCCACAAGTTAAGAGTCCATCTATGGTTTTTACTCCAACCCCAAAAGGTTCGTCTATTAGTCCTCTTTTCATAGGATCAAGAGGTGCTTTCATAATAGGTGAATAGGTATTTGTTTTTATAGGGGGTTTTCCATCTTTTGGTCTCCCAAAAGAGTCAAGTACGCGACCTAAAAGTTCATCTCCAACAGGGATATTCATACCTTGTCCACTAATAAATACTTTATCACCACTTTTAAAGCCTTCTATAAAACCAAAAGGCGATATAAAAAATGAGTACTGGTCTATTGCAGTTACCATACCAAGTTCATTTTTAGAAGCATTTTCAAGTGAAATAAGTTTTACAATGTCACCAATACTTGGGCGAAGACCTTCTGCCTCTATGGTTGTTGAACTAATTTTTTTTATAGTTCCAAATTTGGGGGAGAGGTTTCCTTGTCTGAGCCTCTCTTTGAAACTATTTAATGCCATTAGTATCGAGCCTCTGTTGGTGAATTTATGATATCAAAGAATTCTTTTCTTGTGTCTGATTTTAAAAATGCCCCACGAAGTGCAGAAGTTGTTGTAGCTGAGTGTGTTTTGCCAACACCTCTCATCTCCATACACATGTGTCTTGCTTGAATCACAACAGCCACACCTTTTGGAGATATAACTTCATTTATAGCATCCGCAATTTGTTCTGTTAATTGCTCTTGAATTTGTAATCTTTTAGTAAATATATCTACCATGCGAGGTATTTTTGAAAGACCAACTACTTTTCCATCAGGAATGTAAGCTACATGAGCACGACCTATGATTGGAAGTAGATGATGTTCACACATTGAGTAAAATTCAATGTCTTTTATAAGCACCATTTGATTGTTATCGCTCTCAAAAAGTGCATCATTTAGCACAGCAACAGGGTCTTGATGATAACCTTGCGTCATCTCCATAAATGATTTAAATACTCTATAAGGAGTTTTTATTAAACCTTCACGTTCAGTATCTTCCCCGATGATTTCTAGCATTGTTTGAATTGCGTTTTCAAACTCTTCTTGTCGTTTTAGCATTTTCTTTACCTGTTTTTTTAAGACAGATTATATCTTTTATTTGCTTTTTTAATGCTTTTAATTAATCTGTAGCTATTCATATTGGGGTCAGCCCCTAACTATGAACTATTATTTCATCATAATTTGCGAAATAATCATTTTATATATTACAATAATTGGAGTTAAAGCAATTTTTTGCTATATTAAGAAAAATTTTAATTGAAAAAGGTAATGTATGCAAATCAAAGTAGAGCGTATAGATAGCGCAAATGCAAAAGCAGAAGCAAAAGTTTCCAAAGCATTTTTAGACGAAAAACAGAAAAATATGGCAGCAAAAATTGCAAAAACTATGAAAGTGGACGGTTTTAGAAAAGGAAAAGTTCCTGCACATGTTGTTATGGACAGACATGGTGAGCAGATTCAACAAGATGTTGAACAAGAAGCATTAAAAGTATTTTTAGATGACGCTTTAAAAGAGTTAGGTGTTGAAAATAGTGTTGTAGTTGGTGAGCCTAGTATTACTAAGATGGATAAAACTGATAATGGACTTGATGTAGAGATTAAAATTTCTTTTCGTCCAGAGATAGATTTAGGTGATTATAAAGCACTTATTCCTGAATACAAGACTCCTCGTATTTTGAAAAAAGAGATTGATGAGAGAGTTTTTACAATGTTAAAACTCTCTGCTCCATTAAAAGAATTGACAAAAAAGAGAGCTGTTAAAGATGGTGATTTTGTAAAGCTTGATTTTGAAGGTTTTATTGATGATGTTGCATTTGAAGGTGGGAAGGCTGAGAACTATTCACTAGAAATTGGTAGTGGTTCTTTTATTCCTGGTTTTGAAGATAGTGTAATAGGCATGAAGATAGACGAAGAAAAAGATATTGAAATTACTTTTCCAAAAGAGTATAACTCTAAAGATTTGGCTGGAAAAGCTTCTGTTTTTAAAGTAAAAATTCATGGAATTCAAGTTAAAGATGTTCCAAAAGAGCCTAGCGAGGAAACTCTAAAGCAACTTCTTCCTGGCGTTGAAGCTCCAACATTAGAAAAACTAGAAGCACAAGTAAAAGAACAAATTAAAAGTGAAAAACTTTCAAAAGTATTTGGCGAAGAGGTAAAACCTGCATTCATTGAAGTTGCTATAGAGAAAATTGAGTTTGCACTTCCTGAGAACATTGTAGAGCAAGAAATAGACATGCAAGTTCGTAATATCTTTCAAAAACTAAGCGAAGATGAGATTAAAGAGTACTCTGAAAATCCAGAAAAAATCACTGAAAAAAGAGAAGAGTACAGAGCTGAAGCTACTAAGTCAGTTAAATTAACATTTATTGTTGATGAGTTAGCTAAAGCAGAAAAAATTACAGTTGAAGACCAAGATGTTATGCAGATGATCTATTTTGAAGCAATGCAGCAAGGTCAAGACCCTAAAGCATATTACGAGCAGTATGAGAAGCAGGGTGTTATACCAGCAATTAAAATGTCAATCATAGAAGAGAGACTTTTTACTCAACTTTTTAGCAAAGATAAGTAATGAGTTATGTTCCAATAGTAGTTGAAAAGACTGGTCGTGGCGAGAGAAGTTATGACATATACTCTCGTCTTTTAAAAGACAGAATAATTATGCTAAGTGGAGAAATAAACGATGCAGTTGCGTCATCAATAGTGGCGCAACTTCTGTTTTTAGAAGCAGATGATCCTGAAAAAGATATATATTTGTATATTAACTCTCCAGGTGGAGTAATTACAAGTGGTTTTAGTATTTTTGATACTATGAACTATATTCGACCAGATGTTAGTACTATTTGTATTGGTCAAGCAGCTTCTATGGGTGCATTTTTACTTAGTTGTGGAACGCAAGGAAAGAGATACTCTTTGCCAAACTCTCGTATCATGATTCACCAACCTTTAGGTGGTGCACAAGGTCAAGCAACAGATATAGAGATTCAAGCAAAAGAGATTTTACGAATGAAAAAATCTTTAAATGAAATTTTATCTAAAAATACAAAACAGACTGTTAAAAAAATAGAAAAAGATACTGAACGTGATTATTTTATGAGCTCACAAGAGGCTGTGGAGTATGGCTTAGTTGATAAAGTATTAGAAAAAAGTTTTAAATAAACAATTTTAGGGAGAATATTTTATGGTTAGATTAGATAAAACTAAGATTCAAAGTGGGCTAGGACGACGTTCTAAAGAAGGTGCTATAGCACTGAACTCAATCAATCACAAAACTCTAATAGTGAATTAGAAAAATTCTCCCTATATGTTCTTAAAGTACTTATGGATGAAAATATTCCTCCAACGCCTAATAATTTTCAGATATATTTTGAGAAACTTTTAGAGAATAAACCTCTCTCTTTTAAGAAACGTATTAGTGATTTACTTGAAGCAGAAAATCTGAACGATGATGAGCACCGTGCAAAGATGGAGATGGAAGTCAAAGAGGGCTTTGGTCAAATAAAAAGTATCATGAAAGTGGTATCTACAGTTTACAAAAACATTAATGTTATGAAAGAAATAATTAAAAAAAGAATAGCTGAACTAGAGGTAAGTTCTGGACAACTCTCAGTAACAAGTATAACTTCAGCATTGAATGAAGATTTGAAAAAACTCTCAACTCTTATGAACAAACAGATGGAAGCTTTAAAAATTCATTATGAAAAAACAGGAACAATTTTAAAAGATATAGAGAGCAAAGCAGTATTTGATTCACGTTTTGGTGTATATAACAGAAGGTACTTTTTAAAGTCTATAGAGAGTGAATGTAACTCGATAAAACAATTTAATTATAAAAGTACTCTTCTACTTGCAAAGATAAAAGATAGTACTTTAAGTAAAATAGTTAATTCAAAAGATAAAATGGTTTTAACAAGGAATATAGCAAAATTATTCCTAAAAACATCTCGTAGAAGTGATGTTGTTGCTCATTATGGTGATGGAGTATTTGGTATGCTTATGAAACATACAGATGTTAATAATGCAAAACGAGCCTGTGAACGTATAAGTGACCTTATTTATGCAACAAGCTTTTTTATTGGTGATATGGAAATAGATACAGATATAGAGTTAGCTATAGTTCCAATTTCTCCTGGACACACAACAGAACTTCTTGTATCGGTAGCACTAGACTCTTTGCCAAAAACTGGAAAGAGATTAGAGCCATATATTGTTTGTGAGCTAGAAGCAGCAAACGAAGAAGAACCGAAGGAAGAGAATGGTTCGTGAGGTTTTAATATACCCTGATAGGCGTTTAAAATTAGTTTCACGTAATGTTGAGAGTTTTGATTCGAAACTTCACTCTTTGTTAGAGGATATGAAAGAAACTATGTATGCAAGTGATGGTATAGGTTTGGCGGCTATTCAGATAGGTATAGCTCAAAATGTATTGATTATTAATCTTGCAGATGAAGATGGAGAACAGACACCGCAGAGTTTAGAAGAAGTTATAAATCCTGTAATTTTAGAGGCTCATGGAAGTGTAACTTATCAAGAGGGATGCTTGAGCGTTCCTAGTGTATATGAAGATGTTGAGAGAAAAGAGAGTATTAGAGTAAGGTATTTTAATAGGGCTGGAAAAAAGATTGAAAAAGGTTTAGAAGGTCTTATGGCTATTGCTTTTCAGCATGAATTAGACCATCTTAAAGGACATCTTTTTATAGAAAAACTTTCATATTTAAAACGAAAAAAATTTGAAAAAGAGTGGAAAAAGAAGCTAAAAGAGGAAAAATAGTTTGACTAAAAAATTCCTTTGTGCCACTTTAGCCGATAATAGAGCTCTAAGAGTTGATGTAGAATCAGCATTTGTAAGGGCATTACCTGGTTTTCTATCGTGGGTATGACAAATCAATCTATTCAAGAGTCACGTGAGCGCATAAAGTCCGCTCTAGCATATATTAAATACAAATTTCCAGCACAAAAGATAACTGTTAGTATGGCACCAAGTGATTTAAAAAAAGAGGGAAGTCACTTTGATTTGGGTATTGCACTACTTCTTTATATGCAAAAAGAGAGCTTTACATGTAAAGACTTTTATATTTTTGGAGAGTTAGGACTTGATGGCGATGTTCGTTCTACAACTTCTATATTTACTATTTTGCTTTCACTTGCTTCACAAGAAAAATCATTAAAAGTCATAGTGCCAAAAAAGATAGTTAAAAAAATAAATCAGATACCAAATATAGAAGCTTTTGGAGTAGAGAGTTTGAGTGAAGCTATAGAGTTTATAAAGAGCGATACTAAGTCTTTACATGTAGAAGATTTTTCTTATAAAAACATGATAGAAATAGAGAATAAAAAGTATTTTTATGAGAAAGATTTTGAGCTTGACTTTTCGGATGTAAAAGGGCAAAACAGAGTTAAAAGAGCAATGGTAATAAGCGCAGTTGGTATGCATAATATACTTTTAGAGGGAAGTCCTGGGTGTGGAAAAAGCATGAGCATAAAACGCCTTCGTCATATTATGCCTCCTATGAGTATGCAAGAGATGTTACAGTCTAATGCCTATAGTTGTATGAGTGGAGAGGAAGAAGAGTTAAATGCTAAAAGAGCTTTTAGAAGTCCTCATCATAGTTCCTCTAAACCAAGTATCTTTGGTGGAGGAAGTGCCAAAGCTATGGCAGGAGAGAGTGCTTTAGCACATAATGGCATACTTTTTTTCGACGAATTTCCTCACTTTTCAAAGAGTGTTTTAGAAGCTCTTCGTGAACCTCTTGAAGATAATCAGATTCTTATTTCACGTGTAAATTCAAAAATAAAATATGAAACTAAATTTCTTTTTGCTGCGGCACAAAACCCTTGTCCTTGTGGAAATTTACTTTCATCTTCCAAAGAGTGTAGATGTAATGAGCTTGAAATAAAACGATATAAGAATAGAGTATCAGAACCTTTGATGGACAGAATAGACATTTATGTACAAATGAGTGAAGATTATGATTCAAAGAGTCAAATGAGTTCTAGTGAAATGTTTGATGAGGTACTAAAAGCCTTTGTATTTCAAAAAAAACGTGGACAACGTGAACTTAATGCAAAGTTGAGTGAAAAAAAGTTAGAAGAGGTGTCAAATTTGGATGAAGAAGCAAGAACTATACTAGAAAAAGCCTCAGCACAGTTTGGGTTAAGTCATAGAAGTGTTCATAAAATAGAGTCCATAGCAAGAACTATAGCAGATATAGATGAGAGTAAAAAAGTAAAAAAAGAGCACATACTTGAAGCCCTTAGTTTTAGGAGGCGATAATGCAGAAAATATTTATAGAAGTTAAAAGTTTAGATAAAAGATGTTATGAAAAATTATACTTAAGTGAAGATGTTTTAATGGAACAAGCTTCTATGGCATTAGCTAACGAAGTAAGAAACAACACAAAAAAAGGTGATAAAGTTCTTTTTGTATGTGGTTGCGGAAACAATGGTGCAGACGGTATAGCAGCAGCTAGAATTTTAGTTAAAGAGTTAGATGTTAGTGTTTACATCCCTGCAGGTGTCAAATCACAGATGGCGGAGCTTCAGCTAAAAAGGCTTCGAGCTTTACATGTAAAGGTTGTTACTAGCGTTATAGATGTTGATTTATATGTTGATGCTCTGTTTGGTTCTGGACTTGTGAGAGATTTGAGTGAAAATATGTCTTTGATAATTGAGCAAATAAACTCTAAACAGGCTATTAAAATAGCCTGTGATGTTCCTACGGGTATTGATTATGAAGGAAAAGTAAAATCAGTCTGTTTTGAAGCCGATATTACAGTTACTATGGGAGCTTTAAAAGAATCCCTTTTTAGTGACGCTGCAAAAGATTTTGTAGGTGAGATAAAAGTAGCAAATTTAGGCGTAAGTAGAGAGAATTATGAAACTAAGCAAAGTAGCTTTCTTCTTGAAAAGTCTGATTTAAAGTTACCGCATAGAAATAAAAAATCAGTTAACAAAGGTAATTTTGGACATGTCGTTGTTATAAGTGGACATAAAGAGGGAGCGAGTCGTCTTAGTGCTATATCTGCTTTTAACTTTGGAGCGGGACTAGTCTCGCTTACTGGAAAAAATAGAAATAATATACCACTTAGCATTATGAGTTGTGAAACTTTACCTGAAAAATTCAGCGTTGTAGCTGCTGGTATGGGACTGGGTAATATCTATGGAGATGCAAAATTACGGGATTTTTTGCTTTTACATGTAAAGCCTTTAGTGTTAGATGCAGATCTATTACATAACAAAATAATAAAAGAGGTTTTACAAAGTAAAGATGAGGTGATATTAACTCCTCATCCAAAAGAATTTGCTTCATTATTAAAAATTTTGGGCATCGCTGATATAAGTACAATAGATGTTCAATTAAAAAGATTTCAATGGGCAAGAGAGTTTTCTAAAGCATTTCCAAAAGCAGTATTGGTTTTAAAAGGATCTAACACAATCATAACTCAAGGCGATAAGCTGTATGTAAATTCCCTTGGTTCTGCAAAATTAGCAAAAGGGGGTAGTGGTGATGTTTTAGCAGGTATGATAGCCTCTTTAGTAGCACAAAACTACTCAGCCCTTGATGCAGCTTTAAGTGCATCCTTAGCTCATGTGCTAGTGGCAGACGAGTGCAAATGTGCAAGTTTTGGTTTGACCCCAGAAGATTTATGTGAAGGTATAAAATGCTTATAAAAAAGATAGCAGTTCTTTTTAGTGGTTCAGGTTCAAATTTAGAAAAAATTTTAGAAAATGTGCATGGTAAAAGCTTCTCTACATGTAAGATAGAAATTGTATGTTTGATTTGTAACAAAAAAGATGCATATGGCATACAAAGAGCAAAAAAATATGGTTTAGAAACAACCATAATAGAACATATGAATTATAAAGATAGAGAGAGTTTTGACAGAAAAATGGTAGAAGTTATAAAAGCAAGTGGAGCTGAGCTTGTTGTTTTAGCTGGGTTCATGAGAATTTTGACTCCAGAGTTTACACAAAATATAAATGCAATAAATTTACATCCATCTTTGTTGCCACTTTTTAAAGGGGCTCATGCAATTGAAGAGAGTTATAGCTCTTGCATGAAAGTAGGAGGCATTAGTGTTCATTATGTTAATGAAGAACTTGATGCAGGTGAAATTATAGCCCAAGAGTGCTTTAAAAAAGAGAATATGAGCTTAGAAGAATTTGAAGAAAAGATACATGCCTTAGAGCATAAACTTTTACCTAAGACAATAATAGATATACTTGACACAAAAATTTAAAGAGGTTAAAAATGAGTAATATTTTAAGAGTAGGCGATATAGATTTTGATAGTAGACTAATAGTAGGAAGTGGAAAATACCCTGACTTTCAAACGACTAGAGATGCAACATTAGCAAGTGGTTCTAAACTTATAACAGTAGCTGTAAGAAGGGTAAATATAACAAATCCTAAAGAAGAAAATCTTATGGATTACTTTAAAGATACTGATATAAAACTTCTTCCAAATAGTGCGGGTTGTACAACAGCTGAAGATGCTATAACACTTTTTAGAATGGTAAGAGAAGCAACAGGATTAAATCTTATAAAGCTTGAAGTTATCGGCGATACTGCAAAAACTCTTTATCCAGATGTAATGGAAACTCTGAAAGCTTGTGAAGTATTAGCTAAAGATGGCTTTAATATTATGACTTATACAAATGATGATCCAATAATGGCAAAAAGACTTGAAGATGCAGGAAGTAACGCAATAATGCCTCTAGCAGCTCCAATTGGAAGTGGTTTAGGAGTTCAAAACAGATATAACGTTCTTTTTATAAAAGAGGCTGTAAAAGTTCCTGTTATTGTTGACGCGGGAATAGGGTGTGCAAGTGACGCTGCAATTGCTATGGAGATAGGTGCTGATGGTGTTTTAACAAATACAGCAATAGCACAAGCACAAAACCCAATTTTGATGGCAAAAGCGATGAGAGATGCAGTAAATGCAGGAAGAAATAGTTTTTTAGCAGGAAGAATTTCTAAGAAACCATTTGCAACAGCAAGCTCTCCGACAGAGGGTTTAGTAGAGTTTAGTAGAAAAAATTAAAAAAAGCCTAAAAATCTCTTGACAAAGAGAGTAAATTTGGGTAGAATTTCAGCCTTAAACACAGAAGCATATAGTTTTTATGTTGAGGCTCGGGGTGTAGCGCAGTCTGGTTAGCGCACCTGGTTTGGGACCAGGGGGCCGAAGGTTCGAATCCTTTCACCCCGACCATTTGTTAAAATTAATATGGTAGGTGTAGCTCAGTCGGTTAGAGCGCTTGGTTGTGGTTCAAGAGGTCGTGGGTTCGATCCCCATCACTTACCCCATTTTTTTGTGTTTCGGGATGCGCCCGTAGCTCAATTGGATAGAGCAACGGACTTCGGATCCGTAGGTTGTAGGTTCGACTCCTGTCGGGCGCACCACCTTTTTTGATGCTTCCTTAGCTCAGCTGGATAGAGCAACGCCCTTCTAAGGCGTAGGTCACACGTTCGAATCGTGTAGGGAGTACCATTTTATGTCTCAAAACTGATGAACAAAGTACATCAGCTTTTCAGTCACTAAAGCTTCGATTTTATCGAGACTTTACTACCTTTGACTGGTTGAGATATCTTTTTATTGTTGTGCGGATGTGGTGGAATTGGTAGACACGCCAGACTTAGGATCTGGTGCTTCACGGCGTGAAAGTTCAAGTCTTTTCATCCGCACCATACTTTCAATAGGTACTTTCAAAAGAAAAAATTAAAATTAAAATATATTCTATCTTTTAATATCATTCTTATTTTAATTGGATAATATTGTATACAAACTTGTACTAAACAAGTAAATTTTACAAGAATAATTATGAAAAAAAGAAATTTAATAGTAAAAACATTAATAATTGCAGGTGCAATTTTCATAATCGGCTGCACCGGGAAATATAATCAGGTTGATATCGGGAATAAATTTTTTCAAAGTATGATAAAAATGAAGATGGTTACTTAAGTAAAAAAAAACATTTAAAACTTGCTTTGCAAAGATTTAAACGTACTGACGAGAATGCTGATAAAAAAGTTATAAAAGATGAGTTAAAAGAAAACAGATTTGCAAAGAGAATGCCTCATTTTGTAGATAATTATTTTACAAAAAATGATTTAAATAATAATGGGACTGTAACAAAAGGTGAAATTATAGAACAAACAAAAAACACCATTTTAAAAATAACAAAGGAAAAAAATGAAAAATATATTTTTTACAATAGCTTTGGCTTTATCACTATTTTCAAGTGAATATGTAGTAGACAAAGAATATTCAACTATTAAGTTTGACGCAAGTAAAATGCTATTTATTGGCGTTAGTGGTGAGTTTTCAAACTTTAGTGGAACAATTACAGTAGATGAACAAAATAAATTATCAAAAATAGATGCTGTGGTTTCTATTGATTCAATCAATACAGAAGATCAAGAAAGAGATGATAACTTAAAATCAGATGATTACTTTCATGCTTTGAAATTTCCAAATATTGAATTTAGTTCAACTAATATAATTGATGATACTGTAAAAGCAACAGTTACTATCAAGGGAATTACAAAAGAGTTAAGTTTTAAAATAAGTGATATAGAAGTATCTTCTAATAATCTAAGCTTTACATTAACTTCAGTAGTTGATAGACAACAGTTTATGTTAAATGGTTCTATGAGTGCTATTATGTCTGATAACATAGATGTAACTGCAAAAATTATTGCAAATAAACAATAGATATTAATAATGTATAAAGCTCTTTATTCTTATTTAGTAATTCTAGTTTTAAGTGTTCCTTTATTTTCTAATGACACTGTAACGGTGGGAGTTGTAAGCGATGGCTACTCTACTAAAACAAGTCAGATAATAAATCTTATTAAAAAAGAGGTTGATATATTAACCAAAGGGGAATTTATTGTTAAATTTCCTAAGAATAAACAACTTGATGGTGCTTGGAGCAAAGATGGTATAGAATCGTCTTTGAACAAACTTTATAAAGATTCTGATGTAGACATTGTTATAGCATTGGGCTTTAGTACAGCTGCTATTGCTGTAAAAAGATCAAAGTATACGAAGCCAACATTAGTTGCTACAATCATTCACACTAACATATCTAATGCACCCTACAAAGATAAAACATCAGGAAAGCATAATCTTAATTATATAACTATTCAAGCAGATTTAAAAGATGAACTTAAAACATTTCAAAAAGTTATTTCTTTTAAAAATGTAGCAATTATTAGTGATGCACTTATTGCAGAAGTAATGCCTAATCTTAGAAATGATGCAAAAAATGTCTCAAAAGAACTAGGCATAAATATTATACCAATTCCCCATAAAGGTAAAAAAAATAGTATAATCTCTAAAATACCAAAAAATGTAGATGCTGTAGTAATTGGTGCATTACCAAGAATGAGCGAAAATGAGATTACTGAACTTTTAAAAGAACTTACAAAAAAAGGTTTGCCAACATATGCAATGGTTAGTTCTCATCTAGTTAATCTAGGAGCTTTATCTAGTGCAATGCCTGTTTCAAATTTTAATCAATACAGCAAACGATTTGCTCTAGGTATCCAATCAGTTTTATTAGGTGAAGATCTAAAAAATTTAAAAGTATACATCAATAGTAATAGACAACTAACAATAAATATGAAAACTATGGAGTCTTTAAATATTTCTCCATCTTTTGATGTTGTGTTAGGGGCAAAAAAAATCAATAAATTTAAAGAAAATAATGTTAATGTTTGGGATTTACATAAAATTTCAAAGGAAGCTTTATTGAAAAATTTAACAATAAATTCTTCAAAACTAAATATTGATATAGGAACACAACAAGTAAATGAAAAAGAATCAATGCTTTTCCCTCAATTATCTGTAAGCATAAATCATCAAAATCGTAAAGATACTGGTTCAGATGCACTTGCAAAACAAAATGGCAAAGCATCATTTAGTTTAAATCAAATTTTATATGACCCATCTACTTGGTCAAATTTAGATATAGAAAAGTTAGAACAAAAAGTACGTATTTTAGAACATAAACAAACTAAACTTGATGTTTTGGAAGATGTAAATATAGCATTTTTAAATATTTTAAAAGCAAAAACATCTAAAAGAATGCAAGAAGATAATATGAAACTATCTTTAGAAAATCTAAACTTAGCAAAAAATAAAGCAAAAATTGGTACTACAACAAAATCTGATATATTTAGATGGGAAAGTGAACTAGCAAATGCACAAGCTGATTTTTTAATTCAAAATGCAGATTTAAAAGAATCGAAAGAGCAGTTAAATCAACTTTTAAATCGGCCTTTTAATGAAGAATTTCATATTGATTCTAATATTTTAAATAATTCAGAATTAATTATGGGTAATATTAAGTTGTATTCGATGCTTGATGACAATACAAAATATGAATATTTAAGTAAAATATTTACAGAGTATGGGTTGAATAGTTCCCCAGAAATAGCAACATATCTTATAAAAATACAAATACAAAGTCGAACTTTAAGAACAGAAAAATCAAAATATTATACTCCAACACTTAGTTTAAGTGGGGAATATTCAAATACTTATTATGATAGTAGAAGTGATAATTTTTCACAAGAGGGAGAAGACGATTGGTTAGTGTCATTGAATTTATCATTGCCTTTATATGAAGGTGGAAAAAGAAAACATACAGTGCAACGTGCAAAACTAACTCTTCATCAACTACAAGCAGAAATAAAAGATACAAAGCGTAGTATAGAACAAAATATAAGAAATTCTCTACGAGTGGTTCAGGTATCAAAGTTTTCAATAAAGTTAAAACAAAGAGCACAAAGAGCAGCACAAAAAAATTATGACTTGGTTTATGATGCTTATAGTAATGGTTCAACTGGAATTATTGAGCTTATTGATGCACAAAATTCAAAAATAATTGCAAAATTAAATGCAGTAAATTCAACATATCAATTTTTTATAGATTTAGTAAAACTACAACGATCTATAGGAAATATTGATTTTTTCTTTGATAAAGAAAAAAATTATTTAGAAGGAAAATTATGAAAACAAAATATTTGATGACTATAATATCAATCATATTAATTGGTTTTACAGGATGTGAAAAAAGTAGTTCTGAAACAAAGATAGAAAAAGTACTTCGTCCTGTAAAATATATAACGGTACAAGCTAATAATAAAGGACAGGTACGTACTTTTTCAGGAATTTCAAAAGCTCAATATGAATCAATGTTGAGTTTTAGAGTAAGTGGTATAATAAAAAATATCAATGTAAAAGTTGGTGATATTTTAAAAAGTAAAGATTTAATTGCCTCAGTAGATAAGTTGCCATTTAAATTACAAGAGCAAAAAGAAAGAGCATTATTATCCCAGATTCAAGCAGATAGAAGAAATAATGAATCAAAATATCAAAGAATAAAAGAATTATATGAAAATAGTAATGCTTCAAAATCAGACTTAGATTCAGCACGAGCCTTAGTTGAATCATCTCGTGCACAAGTAAATTCACAAAAACATAGTTTAAAATTAGCACAATTAAATTTAGAATATACATCATTAAAAACAAAGAATAATTGTTCTGTGTCCGAAGTACTAAAAGAGATTAATGAAAATGTTGCTGCAGGTGAAAGTATTGTTGGTGTTGCTTGTGGAAAAGTTAATGAAGTTAAAATTTCTATTCCGGAAAATTTTATCAACAGTATTGAAAAAGGTATGTCCGCAAAGATTAAATTTGACTCCATACCAAATAAGGAATTTAATGCAAAAGTGACGGAATTGAGTGTAAGTTCATCTGCTACAACAACATTTCCAGTTATATTGGCAATGAGTGATACAAAAAACTCAAAAATACGTTCAGGTATGGCAGCTGAAGTGACATTTAACTTTCATAATAATGCAGATAAAAATAATTTAGCACTTTATCTACCGTCTATTTCAGTAGGACAAGATGTTGACGGACCTTATGTTTTTGTTGTTAAGCCTACTAAAACTGCTCATGAAGGTCTTATCAAGAAACAGACTGTACGCATAGGTGAATTGACGTCCTTAGGAATTGAAATTCTTGAAGGTGTTCAAAGTGGCGATAAAATAGTCACAGCAGGAATGACTACCATTCGTGATGGTCTAATTGTTAAAGCGGAGTAGAAGATTATGAATATTACAGGATTAGCTATACGCAACAATCGTCTAACATATTTTATTGTATTAGCTTTAATAATGCTAGGAATAAATACATATTTTAAGCTTCCAAAAGCACAAGATCCAGGGTTTACAATGCGTACTGTTGTTGTTACTACTCATTTCCCAGGTGCCAATTCTGAGCGTGTAGAGCAACTTGTCACAGATAAGATTGAACAGGTAATTCAACAAATGCCTGAACTTGACAAGGTTACAAGTGATTCACAAATGGGTATTTCTATTATTAGCGCTACATTCAAAGATAAATATAAAGAAATGCAGCCAATATTTGATAAGTTACGACGGAAAGTAGAATCTATACAAGGAGACTTACCAAGTGATGCTAGTATTCCAATTGTCGATGATGAGTATGGTGATGTGTTTGGAACGGTTTACGCACTTAGGGGCGAAGGATTTAGTTATATTGAATTAAAAGAGATAGCAGATGAAATACGCGATGAGATTTTACTTCTTAATCAAGTGGCAAAAGTTGAAATTCACGGTGTCCAAAAAGAGGTAGTTTTTGTTGAGTATAGTAACGCTAAGTTACAAAAACTTGGACTCTCTCCAGAAACATTACGAAATATTTTAAAAACAATTAATATATTAAGTTCTGGAGGTGATATTCTCATTGGGCAAGAGAGAATTACATTAGAGCCAACTGGTAATTTTGAATCTATCGAAGATATAAGACGTGCCGTAATCAATCTTCCAAATAGCTCAGAAATGCTATATCTTGAAGATATTGCTAATGTGTATGCTGGATATAAAAATCCTAAAGACAATGTTGTACATAGTAATGGAAAACCAGCTTTAGCTATCTCTATTTCTATGATAGATGGAGGTAATATCCTTTCACTTGGAAAAACAATAAAACCAATAATGTCTGAAATTCAAGAACGATATCCTCACGGACTTATACTTGAACCTATTGCATTTCAATCAGATTTAGTAGAAGTAAGTGTTAATGGTTTTGTAGGTAATCTTGCACTATCTATTGCAATTGTCTTTCTTGTTGTTCTTATATTTTTAGGTTTTAGAACTGGACTAACTGTTGCAGTTATTGTACCTACTGTTATGGTAATTACATTTATTGTGATGGATTTGATGAGTATTGGTATCAATAAAATGTCACTGGCAGCACTTATTATCGCATTGGGACTGCTAGTAGATAATGGTATAGTAATGGCAGAAGGTATTCTTGTTCGTATGCAAAAAGGAGAAGAGAATATAAAGGCTATTATTGCTACTGGTAAAGAAATGTTTTTACCACTACTTATTTCTTCTTTGACCACATCCGCAGCATTTTTACCAATCATACTAGCACAATCAGCCTTGAGTGAATTTACAGGAGATATTGCAAGAGTTGTAAGTGTTGCATTGATACTATCTTGGATTATTGCCTTGACTTTTATTCCACTTTTAGCACAAATTTTAATGAAAGTAAAAATAAAAAATAGTGATACAGAGGATTATTTTTCTGGTATTTCGTACCGTGTATATAGAAAAATTCTGAACCTTGCACTAAAATTTAAACTTATTTTTTTAGTGATGATTGTTCTTCTGTTTATGGTAAGTATTAAAGGACTTGGTATTGTTCCAAAAGTATTTATTGCTCCTTCTACAGATCCAATTATCAATGCAAACTTTGATATGCCTATTGGTACATCTATTGAAACCACTGAACAAATAGCATATGATATAGAAAATTATATGCAACAAAAATGGCTTATTTCATCTAAAAATAAAGAGGGAGTAAAAAGCTGGATAACATTTGTAGGTGAGGGTGCACCTAAATTTGTACTAGGCTATAGTCCTGGATCTCCAAGTCCAAGACATATCTCAATGATAATAAACTTAACAGATTATCGTTTATTTTCTAAGTTTACACAGGCATTGCATAAACATATACAAGAAAAATATCCTGATCTAAAAATCAAACTTGAGAAGCTTCAAAATGGTCCTCCTGTAGGATATCCAGTTTCTATTCGAGTTATGGGAAAAGATAAAGATGTTCTTTATAAAATTGCAGCCGATATCAAACAAAAGCTATATAATATTCAAGAGGTTTCTTCAGTAGTTGATGATTGGGGAGCACCTATAAAAAAATTATTGGTCAAAGTAAACCAAGAGCGTGCACTTAGAGCTGGTGTTACAAGTAAGGATATTGCTCTGTCTTTAGAAGCTAGTCTTTCAGGTATTGATCTTACACAATTTAGAAAAGAGGAAACTCTTATACCTGTAACACTTCGATCTGTACAATCAGATAGACAAGATATAAGTAAATTGGATAATATTACAGTATATGCCTCTTCTACGGACTCTCAAGTACCACTTAAGCAAGTTGCTGATGTAGAAATGGTTTGGACAACAGGACTTATAAAACGCCTTAATCGTACTAAAACGATCACAGTTGATGTACAACTTACTCATGGTAGTACTGTTACCCCTGTAAATGATATACTGATACCATGGCTGAACGAAGAGGCAAAAAAGTGGCCAAAAGGATATAAATTTGAACAAGGTGGTGAAGCAGAAGCTTCGGGTGATGCTGTAATGTCTATTGTTAATGCATTGCCATTGGCGGGAATGATGATAGTATTATTATTAGTATTTCAATTTAATTCTATTCGACAAATGAGTATTGTTATTATGACTATTCCTTTAGGATTGATAGGTGCTATAGCTGGATTAATTATCGCTAAAACATCTTTTGGTTTTTTTACCATTTTAGGTATTGTTGCTCTAGCGGGAATTCTCATAAACAATGGAATTGTTCTACTAGATCGTATAAGAATTGAAATAGAAGAAAATGGACATACTCCTCAAAATGCAATCTTTGAGGCAGCACAGCAGAGATTGCGTCCAATTTTACTTACTACTGCTACAACTATTGGTGGGATGCTTCCTTTGTGGATTTCACATGACCCTATGTTTGAAACTATGGCAGTAGCTATAATATTTGGACTTTTATTTGCAACTGTAGTAACCTTGGTATTTGTGCCTGTGATGTATTCTATACTATTTAGAGTTTCATATAAATAAAAAAAGGGAATAAATATATTATCAAATATATTTATTCCCTTTAAAGTAATTAAATTATTTTACAATTTCTATACTATTTAGCAAATAACTCTTTTTCAATATCCTTAAACCCTTTAAATTCAAAAACATTTCCAGATGGATCACAAAAAAACATTGTACCTTGTTCTCCAACTTCACCTTCAAATCTAACATAAGGTTTAATAATAAATTCATTTACAAACAAACTAACTTTTTTGGAAAATTTTTTCCAATCATCAAATTTCATTACAATACCAAAATGTGGAACGGGAACATCGTGTCCATCCACTCTATTATGGATATTTTGTACTTTTCCTTCTTTCCCTAAAGCAGGGTTTAGATGTACTACAACTTGATGACCAAACATATTAAAATCAATCCATTGATCAGAACTTCTTCCTTCACTAAAACCTAATTTATTTCCATAAAATTCTCTTGCTTCTTCTATATCTCTAACAGGTACAGCTAAATGAAAAGGGCTTAATTCCATAATTATCTCCATATTTTTATTTCTTATATCATAATATATAATGCCCCTAAAAATCAAGACAACTCTTAAAAAGATTTAATTTCATCCTCATTTGTTACTTTATCCTACATTTTTCAGATATTCAAGATAAACATTCATAGGTTTTTGATAGTTTATACTTGAATGAAATCTTTTAAAATTGTATTTATGGATGTAGTTTCTTACACCTTCTTTTAACTCCTTTATTGATTAATAATCACTGATATAAATATATGACTTAATAGTAAATATGGGTGCTTACTTTTCTACATTTTTTTATAATTCACTAAATAATAATCGACTAAATTTAACTTCATACTTTTACTAAGTCCACGATGCAAACTAATCATATTTTTCATATGAGAGAATACACCACCCTCGAGTGTATTAGTTGTATTTTGTATGTTTAGTTTTTTATGATTTTTGTATGTAAATATATAAGGTAAATTAGTTCGTAGACTTCTATATGCAACTCTTATTCTTGGATGAGTATAGTGGAGTTCTCCAGTAATAGACGAAACACTTTTTTACCCTCAAGGGGCACCTAGTTCTCTAAAAAACCTTTATAATTTTCGTACCAATCATCAAGCTTTTGAGTAAAGTTTTTCTCTGTAGTTTGAGTTAGTCTTGAAACAATTTTCTTCAGTTCATTAGAAGCTTCCAATTCACTTTCAATATGCTTCCAGATAAGTATCTCTTTTGATTCAATATCTTTGAACACCAAAGTTCCAAGATTGTACCCCAAGGGCAGGCTTCACGCTCTTTCCTCTTCCCATAAAAAGTAGCATCGCATACCAAGTTTACTGTCCTTGGATTATGTGCTTTTATATCAACAATATATTCATCTCTTTGCTTCACTATCCAGCTTATTGATCTGGAATATTTTACTGAAAGTTGCATGAGTGTTTGTCGTTGTAAAAAATATTCTTCAAAGATAACTTTTTCTAGTTGTTTTGGTCTTCTTTTTGAGCTGAAAGAAGTTTTATAGTCTTTACAAAAATATCTTTTTATCCCTTTTCTTGAACCTTTGGAAATAATATTTTTAGACTTGCAATTTATACATATTTTAGAGCTTTTTTACAATCATTTGTAAATAAACCTTTGTTTACTCCCACTATGCCATAGTTTGAAAGTCTTTGGAGCACCCATATTTACTATTAAGTCGGAATTTTTTTAAATTATTTTTTTAAATCTTCATTAAATTTGATAGCCCTATTCATACTATCTTCTGCAATATAATTTGATATATCGTCCATCGCTTTTATGAAAGTATTTTTAAACAGTATCTTCATTAGGAAACTTTATGTCTCTCAAGTAATCTTTTTTGAGAATCTTTCCAAAATTCATAGTTTCAATCAGGGTATGGTTTTAAATATAATTTTATATAGCTACGTACTATCATAAAAACTATAAACACCTTTATTATAGGCTATTTATTGCATTATATTATCTAGTATAATATAGTTAAATTGGACTTAGGATCTGGTGCTTCACGGCGTGAAAGTTCAAGCCTTTTCATCCGCATCATTACTTTTAATTCTTATTTTGCTATCATAATAGATGAAAATTTTTATCAAATATACTTTTATTGCAATACTCTTTTTTGTAATTGGATATAACGCCAATACGGTGTTTATTACTATGCTAAAAGACGATACATTAACATTTTCAAAACTTCAAGAAATCAAAGATAAAAAACAACTTAATGCTATTGTTATGAACTCACCTACCGTTTATTATTATGGTAATGATGAAAATACAGGTTTTGAATATGAACTCTTAAAGGCATATACAAATGATATTGGAGTAGAGCTTAACATAACGGTGGTTGACACAGTATCTGAGGCTTTAGAGTTAACTAAAAGAGGCATAGGTGATATAACTTCTGCTGCTATTACAAAGAATGAAAGTAGAAGTAAAGAGTATCTATTTGGTCCTTCGTACTATCAGGTGCAACAGCAAATGATTTGTAGTAGAGAGTTATATAAAACTCGAAAATTTCCTAGATCTTTGGCTGACTTATTTGGACTTAAAATAGTCATTGGGAAAGATACGAGTTATGAGAAGAGTATGCGTGAAGCAAAGGAGTCTGATAACAATATATCTTATGATATTAGTGATGAGTATTCCACGGCTCAGCTCATAGAAATGGTTTCAAAACATAAGCTTGATTGTACTGTTGCAGATTCTAACATCTTTTCAATAAACCAAAGATACTATCCTAGTATCTCTTTTGCTTTCTCTATGAGTGAAAGAGAGTCACTATCTTGGGTTATGCGTTCTGATAGTAAAACATTTAGAAATGATATGTACAGATGGTTAAATAAGTACATTCAAACTGGTGAAATGGCAAAACTAAAAGACAAGTACTATGGTCATATTAATATTTTCAATTATTACAATACAGTTGTATTTCATAAGCGAATCAAATCAAGACTTCCAAAGTATAAAAAATATTTTCAAGATGCTGCTAAAAAATATGAAATTTCATGGGTTTACTTAGCTGCTCAGTCATATCAAGAATCATATTGGAACCCAAGGGCAAAAAGCCATACAGGGGTAAGAGGCATGATGATGCTAACTCTTCCAACAGCAAAAAGTATGGGAGTAAAAAGCCGAATTGACGCTAAACAGAGCATCTATGGAGGTGCAAAATATATTGCTAAAATGATGCAAAGGGTACCTGCAGGCGTAAAAGGCTCAGATGAAAGAATGAAATTTGCACTCGCCGCTTACAATGTCGGTATGGGACATGTCCAAGATGCACAAGTTTTAGCAAAAAGACAGTTTAAAGACCCAAATTCATGGTTAGATGTTAGATCAGTCCTACCACTTTTAACTCAAAAGAAATACTATAAAACATTAAAATATGGTTATGCAAGGGGAAGTGAACCGGTTCGATATGTAGATGGCATTAGCGAATATGCTCAAATTTTAGGTCAAGCAGTAAAATAAAAATCGTTACATCATCTTTGCAGGGGTCATTTTTTTAAATAAAAATATAGCTACCATAAAAGTAAATAGTTCTGCTACAGGAATTGCTAAAAATATCCCATTTGTTCCAAATAAAAGTGGCAGTGTAAATATGAAAAAGACAGGTAAAACCAGACTTCTCAAAACCGCTATGCTTGCAGATGGTATAGGTTTATGAATAGCCGTAAAGTAGGCTGATATAGTCAAGTTTATTCCATTAAACAAAAACACAGGCCATACTAAAGCTGCAAATCCCAAGACTATAATTTTTGTCTGTTCATTGGAGTCTCCTAAAAAAAGATTTGATAATTCATTTGGTGCAAGTGTTATGAGTGAAACCATGATAAGACCAGTTATAATTACACAAACTATAGCAAGTTTTAGAAAACCTTCTATTCTTTCAGGTTTTTTTGCCCCAAAGTTTTTGCTTATAATAGGCTGTAAAGAGTCACTAACTCCAAAACTAATCATTATTCCAACCCATAAGATATAGTTTATGATACTAAAAGCAGCTACCCCTTCTACTCCAAAAGTTTTTATCATAATGTAGTTGAAAATTAGCGTTGTAATTCCTACTGAAGTCTCATTTACAAAGTCAGAAGCTCCATTTCCAGCAGCTTTTACTATTTGGAAATAGTTTCCAATTGGTTTCACAAATTTGAGTGTTGCTTTTTTTGAGAAAAAGTGTGGTAAGAGTATAAAAATAAGAGCAAGTTGTGAAATACCAGTTGCAAGAGCCGCCCCAAAAATACCTTTGTCTAAGTAAACTATTAAAAACCAATCTAAAATTATATTTATAATGGCACTTAAAAGAAGAGCTACAAAAGCAAGGGAGGGTCTATTATCTACTTTTACAAAATAATCCAACACTATACCAGTCATTAAAAAAGGAAGAAAAAGAAGCATAACAGAAAGATACTCAATAGCGATGTTTGTTAACTCTTGAGTCGCTCCAAAGAGATGTAAGATTGTTTCAATGTTAAAGAGTAAAATTCCACAAATAATGATACTAAAAATTGAAACACAAAGAAGAGTTTTACTAAAAATGGTTGAAGCACTTTTCGTATCGCCTTCTCCCATTAATTTACCACTAACTACACTACTGCCAATAGCAAGCATAAGTGAAAGTCCAAATAAAAGTGAAAAGATTGGTAAGCTTATGTTAATTGCAGCTAATCCAGATGCCCCCACATAATTACCCACGAAAAAGCCATCAATAATTCCGGCTGATGAGATCGCCAACATACCTAAAACAGAAGGTATCGCGTATTGAAAAAAAACTGATGATATTTTATCTTCTGTTACGTTCATGATATTTCTTTTTTATTAATAGTTGTGTATTCTAGCTTAAATAAGTAAATAGCTTTTCTTTTCACAATATCTGGGTTGTTCTTGTTTTTACATTTTGTTATACTCTTACATGTAATAAAAAGGTTAGAAGCGGTGAATAATAAAAATAGCAATAGAATGAGAAAAGCCATCATTTACATGAATATAAATTTTAAAAAGCATCCCACTATTGATGAGATATCTAATTTTATGGGTATGAATAAGTTTTATTTTATTACAAAGTTTAAAGAGTGTGTTGGTATAACGCCAATGCAATTTTTACAATCTATCACTCTTCGTTATGCTAAAGAAAATATACATCTCTCAAAAACTATCTTAGATAACTCTATTGATATCGGTTTGTCAAGTCAAAGTAGGCTTTATGACTTATTTGTTAATCTTTTAGGGATTACTCCTTATGAGTATAAACAGCAGGGAAAAGATGTGCTTATTACTTATGGTTATGGGTCTACTACTTTTGGAAAAACTTTTATCGCTTTTACAAAAAAAGGTATTAATCATCTGGAGTTTTTAAAAAACAATCAAGATGAAGTACTTAAAAACTTTAAAAATGATTTGGAAAATGCAACTTTTATCAATGATGATGAAGTTGCACAAAAATACTTAGAAAATATAACTATGGCAAAAGATACAAACTCACAAATTAAAATTTGGGAAGCTTCGTTAAAGTACATCAACTGGACTTATGATGAATATAATATACATTAAATTAACACTAGCAGCATTTTTCTGGGCTTCTTCTGCCATTGCTGGAAAGCTTTTATTAGAAACTCTTTTACCTTCACAGGTAACATTTTTGAGATTCGCTGTCGCTACTTTTATCTTAGTTTTGTTTGTAGTTTATACAAATGATAAAACAGAAATAGCATTAAAAGGACATTTGAAATTGGCTATTTTAGGAGTTGTTGGTATTAGTTTATGTTACTATTTTTATTTCAAAGGGTTAAATTTAAGTTCAGCGCTAAATGCAGGTCTTATTGAAGCTACTATACCTTTGATAACACTTGCTATCTCGATAAGTACAAAAGAGGAAAAATTTAGTATAAAAAATAGTATTGGTTTTATGCTTGCGTATATTGGGGTGATTATCGTTGTTACTAAGTTGGATTTTTCTGTCATTCTTCACTCTTCTTATAACTTTGGGGATTTACTACTTCTTGTTAGTACTGTATGTTTTGGTGTTTATAATATACTCACCAAAAAACTAAAATTTTCTTTTGAATCTCAAAAAATAAAACTAGTATATATTTTTTTGTACGGCAGTATCGCTTTGCTTCCTTGGGTATATTTGGATTTTTTAGAGCATGATTTAAATTGGAATTTATCACTCTATGAGATAGGGCTTATTTTATCTCTTTCTTTAGGAGCATCTGTTTTAGCCTATATGTTTTTCAATGAAGGGATTAAAGAGTTAGGTGCCTCTAAAGCTTCTAGTTTCATAAATTTTGTTCCTCTTCTAACCATAGTTATGGCGATAATTATTTTAAAAGAAGAACCTAATCTAAGTCAGGGCATAGGTTCAGTTGCTATTTTACTTGGTGTGTATATTTCTCAAAAAAGAGTTAAATCTTAATTTTTTCATATACTTGATTTTCTCTTTTTGATTGTTCTGTTTAGTAAACCATTTTGCACAAGTATTTATATATATTTTTTTAAAAGTGTGAACTTTTTGTAAATTAATTAAATATTTATTTTTAAAATATGAATTTAGAAATAGTTTTTCATCTTTTTTATTCAAATCAAACTCTACTATAACAGAAGCAAGGTCAAAATGTAAATCATTAATGCAGGCATACTCCCAATCTATTAACTTGATATCATTTGAAAAAATAAAGTTTTTTGGATTCAAATCACAATGACATAAAACATAATTTTTTTTGAGCCCAAAAAGATTTTTATTAGTTTTTATTTGATGAAGCTTTTTTAAAAGTAATGCTATGTTTTTTATATCTTTTTTTTTAAGCCTATATTTATGAATACCTTCTAAGAATTCACAAATCATAAATGAATCATCTTGGTAGAAAGGTTTTGTTCCAATTCCTTGCTTATATGCTTCCATAGTGACTTGAAATTCAAATTTTCTGTCTACATGAAAAGAGCCAAATACTCTTATAATATAATCTTTTTTAGAAGTTTTTAAAAGGTAGTTTGTATTAGAAAAACCTTGATTTTCTAAAAGTGTTAAACTTGGCAAAGTTTCCCATTTTTTACTTTATAGACTCTGTCAGCTATAAGTTTACAGTCATTGAGTTCGTGTGTTACCATAATAGTGTAAGGCTCTCTTTTTTTTGAGATAGTTTTTACTAAATCTAGCATTTTTTCTCTTGTTTGTAAGTCTAGTCCAGTAAAAGGCTCATCTAAAAGTAAAATAGGTTTTTTACGTATGAGAGAACGAGCAAGGGCTACTCTTTGGCTCTGACCTCCCGAGAGAGAGGAAGCCAGTTTATCTTCAAAGCCGTCTAATCCAACTTCTTTTAAAATCTGTTTTGCTTCTTTTAAGTCCTGTATTTTTGGTTTTAAAGAGGTGTTTATTCCAAGAAGAACATTTTTTATAACTGAGAGATGTTCAAAAGTATTGTACTTTTGAAAAAGTGTGGTTATGGGTCTATTTTCTGGACTCAACAAAACAATATTTTCTTTTTCAAAAGTTATATTTCCACTTAAAGGAGTTAAAAAGCCAGCTATCAAATCAAGCAGAGTTGACTTACCGCTACCACTTTCGCCAATGATTCCAACAATCTCATTTTTGTTTACATGTAAAGAAAAATCATAAATTGTATTATCATAACTATGAGTTAGATTAGTTATTTTGAGCATTTTTAAAAACCTTTGGTAAAAATATAAAAACACTAAGAGTTAAAACAAGAAGTATCAAAGCTACCCCTGCACCGTCTTTTGTCTGATATGAACCCATAAGCTGATACAAATACCAGGGAAGTGTTGTTATGTCGTTACTTCCAAAAAGTGCTATTACTCCCAAATCACCCAAAGAGAGACAAAAAGAGAGAGCAAAAACATATGCAACTGAAGATTTCAGATATGCCCACTCACAATACAACCATCTTTTGCTTCCACTTATATTTAGAGAAAATGCAAGTTTGTCGTATCGCTCAGCAGTTTTCAGCATAGGAGGATAAATAATAGCTAAAGCAAAAGGAAGTGACATCAAGACATTAGCACACAAGACAGCCAATATGCCCCAAAACATCAAGGGTAGTTGAAATTTTAGTGAAATCAGGAAAAATCCTAAGCCTAATATTAAAGAAGGAATTGCTAAGTATATATTGCCACTAAAGGATATGAGTAGATTTATGATATTTCTCATTTTTGATTTTTTGATGCGGTGATTTATGTTGAAGTTTCTTCTAGTATCGCTTATCAAAAGAGCAAATATAACAGTCAATATGCTTGAAAAAGTCGCTATGATTAAACTTGTTAAAAAAGATTTTAAAAAGATTCCATTGCTTAAAATTTTTTTAAAATCAGCACCTAATCCATCAATTAAAATAGAAATGAGAGGCAAAATAAAAAGAAATGTAGATAAAGAGATGACCGAGATTTGAAAGATTTTTAGTTTTTTTGGTTCACCCCAAGGTATTTTTAAATTACTTGTTTTAATATTTGATGCACCTACTTTAAAGTTTGCAGAGAGAATAACCAAAAACAGAGTGATACTTAGTTGAATGAGCGCAAGTTTTAGAGCTAAAGGAATATTAAAATCAAGTTTAACCGCTTCATATATGGCAACTTCTAAAGTATTGAATGAAGGAGAACCTCCAAGGGTTAAAACTATTGCAAAAGAGGTAAAGCAAAGTAGAAATATAGTTGAAGAAATGCTTTTAAGTGAAAGTTTTATAGCGGGAAATTCAATAATAATAAATCTTTGTAAAGTAGAGAAATTTAGACTTTTAGCCAGTTTGTATCTCTCTTTGGGAATAGCCTCAAAGGCATGAAGCAAACTTCTCGCTGCAAAAGAAGCATTAAGATAAACATGAGCAATCAAAATACCGCTAAGTCCATATACGAAACTACCAAATGAGTAGTCAAAAAGGTAGACTAATAGTCTATTTATCCAGCCATTGTTGCCTAGAATAGATATAATCCCAAATACTACAATAAGAGTAGGAAGAACAAGCGAAGAGGAGAGAAGAGCTATAAGAAAACTTCTTCCTTTAAATGAGCTTTGATGAGCTAATGACCATGCTAAAGCTATTCCAATGATGACAGATATAAGAGTAGATAAAAACGCTTGAAAAATAGTAAATTTAATGAGTCCAAAAACTCTTTGCGATATAAATGAAGATGAAAAATTTTCATAACCAGAGCTTAAAAAAAGCACATAAAAAACTCCAAAAGCAAGTAGCAAAAGAAAAAAAGAAATAACACCACCAGGGATGATAGATACTCTAAATCTCCAGATGCTACTTGAACGCATCTAGCCATTCATTTTGGTATTTTTTTCTGTTTTGTTCTATAGTTTCATCATCTATCAAAAGCATTTTAGAAGGTACATGTAAAGAGTTGAATCCTTTAGGTAAGCCTTTTTTCGTCTCAATTACAGGGTATGACCAGTTAGTAGTTGGAATAATATTTGCAAAAGTCTCACTTAAAGTAAACTCTAAAAACTTTTTTGCTAATTTTTTCTGTTTTGATGATTTTAGTATGGCTGAAACCTCTATTTGCCCATAGTGACCCTCTTTAAAGTTTGCTGTTTTAAAGTTGGTTTTTTTCTCTGCTATGATGTGATAAGCTGGAGAAGTTGTATATGAAAGAACCATATCAGCTTCACCTTTTAAAAACAGTCCATAAGCCTCAGACCAACCTTTGGTAACAGTTAGTATGTGCGGAGATAGTTTCTTCCAATATGCACTTGCATTTTTACCATATATTTTTTTAACCCAAAGCAGAAGTCCTAAGCCGGGAGTTGATGATCTTGGGTCTTGAATGATTATTTTAAAATCTTTTGGCATTTTTAATAACTCTTCAAAAGAATTTGGTACTTTTTTAGTTTTACTCTCGTCATAAACAAAAGCAAAATAACCATAGTCGTATGGTAAAAACTCTTCATCACTCCACTTTATTGGAAGATTTAATTTTGAAGTATCAATTTCATGTTTTATAAAAAGGTTTGTTTTTCTTGCAATACCAGCAGAACTTTTATCGAGTCCTAAAAGTACGTCAGCTTTTGTACTAGTACCTTCAAGTTGGATTTTACGTAAAGAACCAATAGCACTTGAGGTTGAAACAAACTCTAAATTACAATTACACTCTTTTTCAAAAGCCTCTTTGACTTTTGGAGCAGGACCCCAAGAAGCAGTAAACGAGTCATATGCATATACGACCAAAGTTGGTTTGGTTGACTCTGCTTGAAGCAGTGTTGTTAAGAACAGTATGTAAAAACAATATTTTAGTAATTTATTCATGGAAGTTTCCTTTTTCCTACGCTTGCATTATCAAGATCAGGTTATTAGGGTATTATCTCAGCCAAAATGGGCACCCCGTAGACAATTCATTATATAAAATTTTATATTAATTGTTACCATCTATTGCTTGATAACTATAATCTCTAATTTTACCATAATCAGAAATATAGCTAATTTCGATAGGGCGACAACAAACTCTACAGTCTTCTACAATAGTTATTTTCTCAAAGCCTATATCTGTATCAAGGTGTAGAGTGATATTCTGCCAACAATATGGACAAATGATGTTAATTTCTTCCATTTATCTTAATAAGGGTAGTTTATTTAGCATCTCTTCACAGTAAACCCACTCATCTAAACTCTCTTTCCATTCATTAGGAATTGCTTTTACTCCTTTATATGCACCAAGAACCATACCTATTGCAATAGAACGTGAAGCGTTGTCGCCACCTACCATAGTGTTTGCTTGTAGTGCAATTTTAAGAGCATCTTGTTGGTCTGCATATTTGAGTATAAAGTAAACTGCTCCAGGAAGTGTTCCTTCTGTTGGGCTAGCTTTTCCTACTTTAATAGGCTCTGACCTACCTACATCCCAAAGTCTTGCCATGCTTGTTAGTGCTAAGTCATCAACAAAATCTTCATTAGAGAGTTGCTTGGTTTCATCTGTTGCTTCTTTTACTTTTGCAATAGCTTGGGCAATTTTGTTTTCAAAGAAGCCACCCATTTGCTTTGCAACATCTTTTATGGCTTTTAGAGGAGTTTGTCCATTTATAACACGAAAAGTAACGCGTGCAAAAAATTCACCACCACCAAGAGCATGTAGGTCTTTGTGTGTAAACATACTTTTTTTAGCAATGTCTACAATTTCTTCTTCAGTGTCATAATAAGCGTAAGCAGAGGCATGACGCAAGGCCATAGCATTTGAAAGTCCACCAAGGTGTTCAACTGGAACTCCTTGCTTGACTTGAGCATAAGTCTCTTTAGTCATAGTACATACCCAAGAACCCCAACTGTTTTCAAGACGGTTCATCCAATGAGGAAGAAGCTTAGCTACATCAAAAGGTTGTGGGGAATCAGATAAAGAGGCTAAATGTTCTAGAATAAGGATGTTGTAATCTCCATAGTCTGTAGTTCCACCAGCTTTTTTACCCGGATGGTAGTTTTGAGCACCCCAACCAATGCCATGAGTTTGACCACCCATCATTTCGCCTGGTGACATAAACTTTTCAATAGATTGGTTTCCATAAGCTTTATAAATTTTTTTGGCATCATATTCGTAGTGGCTCCCTAAACACAAAGCATCACCTACTATTGAGCCCAAAAATGCACCTCTAATTCTGTTTTTTTTTGTAATACTATTCATAATCTATTCCTGTATAATTCTTTTGTTAAAACTCTCTTATCGACTAAAGCTTTTCCTATAGTAAAGTGATATAAAGATTGAAATTTATTTGATTTTAGACCTAGTAGCGAGTGAAAAACATCATCAAGATAACAACCTATGCCAGTAGCTTGAAAATCAACTGCTGTAGCTTCAAGGTAGAGTTGTTGTCCTATAGCACCACACTCCCAATAAAGCTCTTTGTATCTGTGTGCACCATGCTTAAAAATTTCATCTGCAAATGGACACAACATACCTAAAGAAAAAGCTCCATCACTTGCTATGCCTTGATTGCAAGATATGTTTTGAGCAGTTGCTTTGAAATCTCCATATGAAAGAGCATATAAGTCTTCACTTACTTCTTCCCATAAAAAGTCTTCATGTAAAGAAGATTTTAAATCAGCCAAGTATTTTTTTGCTCTTATAAAAATATATAATCCAGATTTCAATTTTTCTACATTGTGAACAAAAATAACTAGATTTACTAAGTTTTCAAAGCCGCTAAAGCTCTCTTTTGTACTCTCAAGGATAGTTTTGAATTTTGTAGAAGAGATGCTGTTGTCATCTGCATTCATCATTTGTGCACTTCGTCTTTTCAAAATCACATTTTTAGATTCTTTTGTTGGTTCTCTTTTAATACCGTTTTGCTGACTTTTTTGATATATATTTCCTTTACATGTAAAGGTTGCTTTTTCTATGTCATCAATAAGTTGCCAGTTTTGGTATTCTTGGGCTATATTTAGAGCAATTGAGTCAAATTTGTTTGGCATAAGTTTAAATATATCAACTTCTTTAATGTACTCATTTGGAGTGACTAGAAGCAACATATCTGGAATTTCACTTTCACCAAAACGTTCTTTTTGCTCAAAGCCAAGTAGTTTTTCCAATGTTTCATCTGAAATCTCACTAAGGTATCTGCATTTCCACCCAAGTGTTTTTGCACTTACTTGAACAGAACGAAGAGCATGTCCAGCATCTAAATTGACATACCTAAAAGCTCTTTCTCCGTACTTCCAAACTTCTCTATAAACAATAGAACTAAGTGCTACAAAAAATGAGCCTTTTGGTAAAGTTTCCCAAATTTTTGAGCCAAATTCATTAAGTATTTCTAACGAGTGATTTTTTGGAGCATAGTGCGATACCGTGGTCTTTGTATTTATGTTAGTTGTGGGAGGCAAGATGAGGTAAGTTTCACTTGGATGAAGGTTACCACTTGAAGCGTTACACCTTAATGCCCATTCGTTTGCCCCATCTGATTTCATAGCTGAGATTCCCATTGAAAATTGTAAAAGCTGTGAGATAGATTCCAGAAGCAAAGGAGCCGATGGAATGTGATCCCCAAATATCATATGATACGGCGGTGTAGTATTTTCAAAGGTAAGAGGAAGCTCTACATGTAAAGCACCTTGGTATGTTCTGTATGGGTTAGGTTGATTTGCCCAATCCATATAACCCAAAGACCTAGCATATTTTTGATGTGTGTGTTTTGTCTCTTCATGATATGAAAAAACAGTTTGTAAATTTTTATTCATAATGTCAATGATAATCAATTTTAAATTAAATTGACATAAAAATGTCATTGTCTCTTTTTAACCAATAAAATGTTAAACTTCAGAAAAATAGGAGACAAGATGATAATCACAAAACAAGTTACGTTCATAGCAAAAGAGAATGGAATAGAGAAAATGAAAGAGCTTTTAACAACTATGGTTGAAGCTTCAAAAGCAGAAGATGGATGTCTTTTTTATCATATATGTCAGTTAAAAAATGAACCAAAAAAGTTTGTAGTTTTTGAATCATGGAGAGATGAAAAAGCGCTTGATGGTCACAAGCTCTCGCGTCATTATGCTTACTACAAGTCAAATTTTGAGCCTTACTGTGCTGAGAAATTTTCTGATGATTTGGAAGTTTTATAATGACCAATTTATGGAATGATATAAACTTACGAGTTTTTACATCAAATTTGCTGGGTCAAAGTGATGAGCTTGTACTTCATGGTGGTGGAAATACCTCTGTAAAAGCAGAAGTTGACGGCGAAGAGATTTTGTTCGTCAAAGGAAGTGGTTGGGATTTGGTTTCCATAAAAGCCGAAGGATTTGCTCCTGTAAAAATGAAAACACTTTTAGATATGGCAAAGCTTGACACTTTAAGCGACACTGACATGGTAAGTGGACAAAAAGCAGCTATGATAGACAAGTCTGCTCCAAATCCATCAGTCGAAGCTATATTGCATGCACTAATACCTTTTAAAGTGGTAGACCATACACACGCTGACGCAGTTGTGACTATATCGAACTCTAAAAATGGAATAGAGCACATCAAAAACCTTTATCCTAATTATATGATAGTACCTTATGTTATGCCTGGGTTTATACTCGCAAAAACTATTTACAATATGACACAAAATTTTGATTGGTCAAAATGTAAAGGAATAATCTTACATAATCACGGAATTTTTACCTTTGATGATGATGCTAAAAAATCATATGACAAGATGATAGAAGCGGTAAGTATCGCCGAAGAGTTTTTAAATCAAAATGCAAAGTTAGATATAAACCCTTTAGTGTCTAAGCAGTATTTGAATTTAGATAAGCTAAAAGTTTTGATAGAACACCATAAAGGACATAAAATATCTCTACATGTAAACAAATCTGCACTGGCACTTTTTTATGCTTCTAGGGAGAATTTAAAAGAGTTTGCAACAAGAGGAGTTTTAACACCTGAACATATCATAAGAACAAAAAGAGTTCCTATGGTCATTGAGGGTGACATGGAAGAAGCTGTATATGATTTTATGGGAGAGTATAAAAACTATTTTGAAGAGTTTAGCTCTGGTGAAATATGTTTAAATGTTGCTCCAAATTACGCTGTTATTAAAAACTTTGGCATAGTAACATTTGGAAAAAATGAAAAAGAAGCGAGTATTTTAAATGACATAGTAGAACATACAATGTTGGCGGTTTTAAGAGCAGACAAACTTGGAGGTTACCAAGGAATTAGCTTAAAAGAGTGTTTTGAAATGGAATACTGGGAACTTGAGCAGGTAAAAGTTAGAAAGTGTCATAATATTTGATGGTGATGCTAACCTGTAATTTAGGTTAGCATTGTTAATTATAATATTTAATTATTACTTAATAGTATGTGCCATATACTTACCCTTATGAGTTTGGGCTATAACATCTTGTTTTATTTTAGTAGATGAAGTTTGTGGATTATAGCTAACTTGAACTATTTTTTTCCCTTTTGATTTAAGGAATTTTTCCACTGCAAGATTATGTGGTTTATCTCCCCAGTCTTCTCCGATTACAAAAATATCAATAGACTTCTTTCAAAAGTCACTTAATATCTTTCAATTTCAACTCAAAATTATAAATACCAGCAATTAAGTTAAACCGTAAGCCAAATCTTTTTCTTCTATTACGATAGGTTTCTGAGATGATACGAAATCGTTTTAGTACACCTATAACATGTTCTACAAATATACGTTTTGATGCAAATATTTTATTATCTTTTTTATCTTCATGACTTAATGGTTTTAACTTACTTTTTTTCTTTGGAATAAGGGTATTATTGTGTATCTTTTTTATTCCCAAATATCCGGTATCAACATTAACTTGTATATTTGGATTTAGTGGTAATTTACTTTTTTTATACAACTTAAAATCATGTAGTTTCCCTTCTGAACACGTAGTTGCTAAAATGGTTAACTCTTTTGCATCAACAACTAGTTGTGTTTTTAGTGTATGTCGTTTCTTTTTCCCTGAATAGTATCTCTGTTGCTTTTTTTTGGACGTTGAATAGGTGATTCAGTTGCATCAACCAAGATAACTTCAATCTCCATATCATTCATCAATCTATTCTTTGTTGGAAGTGAAAAAACTTTTGAGTTTATCAATATATCTTCTGCTCTTTTTATCATTTTATAACAGCTTGATTCACTGATACTGTAATCTACACTTATATGATAATATGTACGATATTCTCTTAAATATTCAAGCATCATTAAAATCTGATCTGCATAGATTAATTTTAGGGGACGACCTGATATCTTCTTCCTTTTCTCTTCGAAATCTTTTAAAAGTTTAACCATCAATTCAAAGGTCTCTTTTTTTACACCTGTCAATCGTTTAAATTGCTCTGGTTTCTTATTCTCTATTTTTTTATATTTACTCATATTCTTTACTAAGCAATTTTCATTCTTACTTTTGAAAGATGTCTAATATCTAATTCTTTGCAATTAGTTACGTATTCAAGTTTATCGTAAGATACAACATCATCTACACATTTTAATGCTTTAAGCATTTCCATTCTTTGTTTTAAAGGGATAACAGGAACATTTCTTTTGTATGAACCAACTACTTCATCAGAAGCAACACCAACAATAAATTTATCACCCAAAGTTTTACAGTATTCTAATAAAGCCAAGTGACCAACATGTAACAAATCAAAAGTTCCAACAGTATATACGACCATAATCTAATTTCCTTTTAGTAAATAATATGAATTGTGCTACAATACCATTTTTATGCTAAATCTTTGGTGATATTCAACAAATTTACAACCTGATAAGGACTTAATTTTATGTCAAAAAAACCTTCTACCACTGTAGAAACCCAACAACCAACAATTCTTTCTTATGTTAATGACATTCCAAATCTTTTATCACTTTCTGGCTTGGCTTGTACAGTTTTAGCCATCTATTTTGGACTTACAGGTCTTTGGGCTGCTGCCATGATTGGTATGGTTTGGGCTGTTGCTTTTGATTGGGCAGATGGATTGGTAGCTAGAAGATTGAAAGGCAGAACTGCTAACGACGCTAAATTTGGCGGGCAACTTGATGTTTCCATAGACATAGTAAGTTATGGCGTAACTCCTGCAATTTTACTTTTAAGTTATGGAAATTTTGAACCTATGTATATAATAGGTGCATTTTTGATGATAGGGGCTGCTGCTATTAGACTTAGTTATTTTAGTACTTACGGATTAGCAGGTGGTACAAAATATACAGGATTAGCTCTCGATAACAATAGTCTCATTTTAGTTTTAGTTTTTTTATTAGAAAGTGTGGTAAGTCATGATGTCTTTTCAATTATTTTATATTTTAGTGGAGTTGGACTTGCTATTTTAAATGTATCAGAAATTAAAACACCAAAACTTTCGGGAAATCCTAGAAATGTTTATCTGCTTGCGGCATATACTTTAGGAATAACAGCTATTTATGGTTTAAAACTCTTGTAAGATTATGAGGGCATTGAAAATTGGTAGTTTGGATCGAGCATATTCTTGTTAAAATAAGTTGCTTTCTCAAACTCAATTACATTAGTTCCAATATGTGGAACTAATGGAAACATTAAAGCTAAATTTTTAACTATTGTTTTAGATAAATTTGCTTTTTGTTCAACGGTTCTGCCTTCCATAATATTTGCAAACACATGAATAAAATCTTCTTGTTTATCTCCAGTTGAATAGTTTTCAAAAAAATTAGCTCTTACTTTTACATCATTTTTATGAAATAGTTTTGTAGAAATAGCTGATATATGGACTTGTTTTATTATCTCATCTTGTGAGTGTGATTTTAAAATACCCTTCGAACAATCTATTATAAAGTGTGGCATAATGTATTCCTTTGTATTTTCATTAGGCATTAAAGGGTCAAACCCAAACTATTTAAACTTTTACTATTCAAATAAATTTGGCACAATAGACGCTACCAATAGTATCGCCATAATAACATTGAATCGTTTTATTCCAACATCACTTTTAATAAATTTTTTTAAAACTAAACCACCAATAGCCCAAGCATTTGTTGAAATTAGTGCAGTTAAAAAGAATATTGAGGTAATGATTATAATCTGAGTAGTAGCATGTTCTACAGATGTTACATATACGGACATAGCCGTAATTATTTTAATCCAATTTTTTGGATTAATCCATTGAAATAATAGCATGGGTATAAATTTTAATGGTTTTGAATTTTCATTGTTCTTTTTAAACTTTGGCGTAGATTTTGCAATATGCCAAGCTAACCAAAGTAAGTATGATATTCCCATTATTTTTAATATTTTAAATACAAATGGATATAGTTTAAAAAATTCACCTAATCCAAGACCAACAAAAATTGTCATCAATGGAAAACCAATAACAATACCTAAAATAAGTTGTATTGTTTTTTTATATCCAAATGTTAAACCTGAAGATAAAAGCATGATGTTATTTGGTCCAGGTGTAAAAGATGTTGCAAATGAAAACATGAATATTGATGCTAAAAGTGTGAATGTAAAAGTTTCTATGGGTTTTCCTTTTAGCTAGTATTGCTTAATTATAGGCTTTAAATTTAGTTCTAATTTCTTCAATTCTTTTTTTGTTTGCTCCTAAATCGGAGTATCCTATTCTTGAAGCTGAACGCATATGTATGGTTGTTTTTTTTGATTGAGTATGAGGAAAATAAAATTCTACATCATCAACAAAACCAAATATTTTTGATGTAAATTCTGCTCTTATATAATTCTCTTTTGTTGTAATTACTCTTGATTGATTTAATTCTCTTAGTATTTTTAGTATTCTTTCTTTTATTTTTAATGGCGTGCTTTGAATAATGATAGGGTCAATAAAATGTTCTTTATCTTTGGCTTGAGTACTAACACAATTTGGTGAAGACGGACATGGCATTAGTTTTAAACTGTCTATCCCCAATTTTGGTTTAGCACCTGTGCAACCCACTAAAAAGACTGAAAGTATAGCGATGATATAAATATTTTTATTCATTTTTTTTCCTTAATAAAATATTCGATTAGTCCTTATTTATTCAAGAATATTATAACAAAACAATTCTTATTAAAATAATATATTAGAGTTTTGCTATAATTTAAAACATAAAAAAGCTACAAAGAGAGATAAAATGAAATACTTAATGGCAATAGACGCAGGGACGGGAAGTGTGAGAGCTGTTATCTTTGACACTTATGGCAATCAAATAAGCGTAGGTCAAAAAGAGTGGTTACATGTACAAGAGAGTGGTGTAGCAAATAGCATAAGTTTTGATTGTAAAAAAAACTGGCTTTTGGTATGTGAGTGCATAAAAGAGGCTTTACATGTAGCCTCTTTAAAAGGTGAAGACATAGTGGCTTTAAGTGCTACAAGTATGCGTGAAGGCATAGTTCTTTATGATGAATTTGGCTTGGAGCTTTGGGCGGTTGCCAATGTAGATGCTAGAGCCGATAAAGAAGTAAAATACCTAAAAGAGAATTTTGATGGTATTGAAGAGGAGTTTTATAGGCTTTCAGGTCAGACATTTGCACTTGGGGCATTACCTCGTATTATGTGGCTTAAAAACAATCAGCCAGAAGTTTATGAAAAAGTGGCAAAGATTTCCATGATAGGAGATTGGGTTTTGGCACGTTTGAGTGGAGTAATAGCGACCGACCCAAGTAACGGCGGAACTACTGGGATATTTTCTTTGAAAAACCGTGATTGGGTTTCAAATATGGCTAAAAAAGTAGGCATCAAAGATGACATTTTTCCACCTACTTTAGAAGTCGGAACTCTTATGGGAAGCGTTACATGTAAAGAGTCAGGTTTAGGAGAAAACACAAAAGTAGTTATGGGTGGTGGCGATGTTCAGCTTGGATCTGCTGGGCTTGGTGTGGTCGAAGAGGGGCAAGTAGCAATTCTAGGTGGCTCTTTTTGGCAACAAGTAGTAAACATAGCATGTGAAACTCTACCCCCAATAGACATGGGCATACGAGTAAACCCCCATGTTATTAAAGGTTTGTCACAGGCAGAGGGAATTACGTTTTTTAGTGGTCTTGTGATGAGGTGGTTTAGAGATGCTTTTTGTGACTTGGAAAAACTTGAAGCAAAAAAACGAAAAATAGACGTTTATACATTACTAGAAGAAAAAGCAAAAGATATACCCGTGGGTTCTTATGGAATCATACCCATTTTTTCAGATAGCATGAAATATGGTAAATGGTATCATGCAAGTCCAAGTTTTTTAAATCTTTCGCTTGATTCATCTACATGTAACAAGTATTCTATGTTCAAATCTCTTCAAGAAAATGCTTGTATAGTTTCTGCAATAAATCTAAAAAAGATAGAAGAGTTCACTAACATGAAGTTTAGTGAGATTGTTTTTGCAGGAGGAGCAAGTAAGGGTGAACTTTGGAGTCAGACTCTCTCAGATGTGACAGGATGCATTATAAGAATTCCAAAAGTTACAGAAGCAACAGCTCTTGGAGCAAGCATGGCGGCTGGGGTTGGAGTAGGAATTTATAGGGACTTAAAAACAGCTGCAAAAGAGTTAGTAGTATGGGATAAAACTTATGAACCAAATATGAAAAATCATAAGCTATATAATGAAATACAGTTAAATTGGCAAAAAGCTTATGAAGTACAGCTAAAATTAATAGATGAAAATATAACTAAATCAATGTGGAAGGCACCAGGATTATGAAATAATTTATGTTCTATAAGAAAAAAACAGGTTAAAATAGTGATGATTATCATCATAACTTATTATTAGTAACTGACCTTATGCACAAGGAATCAAAGTTGCTTTAAAAGTTGCATGAAAATAAATCACATAGAACTCTATACAGATTATTTAATAAGCGGTAGTGGTTACGCTACAGCAACAGGGTTGTCATCAATGACAAATGGTTCAGTAAGTCATGATTAGATAACACGGTTCTTATCAAAAAATGAATTTACTTCAAAAGATTTATGGAGACAAGTTAAAAGAACAGTAAGAGAGATACAGAGTGAAGAAGCATGTCTTATCTTTGATGATACAATTCAAGAGAAAAAGTGGACAGATGAGAGTGATATCATGTGCTGGCACTTTGATCATACAGTAGGTAAATCTGTTCGAGGTATCAATATGCTCAATGCTTTGTACTACAGTAATGAAGTATCAATTCCAGTAGCTTTTGAAACCGTAGAAAAACCTATCCAGTTTAGTGACATTAAAACAAGAGAAGTAAAACGTTCATCAGAAGTTACAAAAAATCAATTGATGAGAGATATGATTCAAGTGGCTATTAACAATCAACTAAAATTTCACTATGTCCTTGGTTTGGAGCAAAAGAAAACTTTGAATTTATAGCCAAACAAAAAAAAGAGTTTATTACTGCACTCAAAAGTAATCGTCTTTTTTCAAAAAGTTTAGAGAATAAATATGCAGGTAAGTTCACAAGGGTAGATGAACTGGAATTATCAGATAAGCAATCAGTACGAGGCTATCTAAAGGGCTATGATAAAGAAGTCATTATAGTGCGCCGAGTCTTTACAAACAAAGATGGAAGTATAGGTATTTTAAATTTGATATGTAGTGATATCACACTTGATGGCGACACTATCTCAACAATCTATGAAAAATGATGGCTGGGTACCCCCTTGAGGGTGAAAGTTGAAGAGTTTCATAAATCACTTAAATATAATGTTGATTTAGCAAAATCACTAACAAAGATCATTCGAACACAAAGTAATCATATCTTTTTATCAGTGCTGTCTTTTTTTAAGCTTGAATGTTTGAAAATTAAACATAAAATGAACCACTTTGCCATTAGAACAAAACTGTTAATCAGAGCTAATCAGGTGGCTTATTCAGAATTACAACTTTTGAAGGGTGCGTAAGGTCAGTAACTAAAACTAAAGGTGCATTTCCTAACGATAATAGCTTTCTAAAATTACTATTCGCTGGGATACAAAATGCTGAAAGAAAGTGGACTATGCCAATCAGAAATTGGAGTCTCACTATCTCACAGCTTAATATTCATTTTAAAGATAGGTTGAAAGATGCTTTAAATTTATGATACAATCTTAGGAAAAATTAGGTGTTGACACAGAATTTATTACACTCCCATCAAAGCTTGTTTACTGTCTACTACTTTAAACAAAGAGAATTTAGATTTTCTATCAATTATTGTAACAATAGCTCCTTTAGGACCTTTGCCTATAACAGTATCAATTTCTACATCTCCAATACGTGAGTATGTTTCTACTATAGAAGGATGCTCTTCTATGCTTACTCTTCCTTTAATTTGTCCTCTTGTTTTATATTGAGAACTTCTTCTTGTGTATTTTTTATTTTGATGTCTAAGGTTTTTATATAAAGTGCCACCTTGTCTTAGATTCTTATAGATATACTGATATATAGTCTCATGTGAAATGAATAAATTTTTATCTACATGCAGTCTTCCACTTATCTTTCTTGGTTTCTTTTTATGTCTTATTTTTGCTATTACATGTGCAGCTTCTGCACTGTATTTTGGTAAAGAATTTCTTGAAAGTTCTCTACATATTGTTGCTTTATGCACACCTATCTCATTTGCTATAAAAGTTTGATTCTTTCCTAGCTTATTCAAAGCAGAAATTTGATATCGTTTCTCTAGGGTTAATTGTTTGTATTTCATAATTACTCCAAATCTTGGTGGGTTTGAGGTTTATATTTTACTACAATTAACTTCTTTCCCTTTTCTTCGATTTGTTGCACTTATTGGTTGAATGCAGGTGACCAGAAGGTGGATTTAGTCAAGAAGAGCGAGATTTGTTTACATGTAGAGATATTTTTGGTCTAAAAAAACCAAATATTTTACGAAGTGAAACAGCAGTTGTGGGAGTTTGCGCCAAACTAATCATATAAGTTTAATCATTTTTAAAGTCTACTTCAGCTATAATCCCAACTTCCCTCCCCCTGTATAGCAGTGGGCTCTGATGAGTCTACTTTTTTTTATGTGTGTAGGGTAAGGGCACATAGCCCTTTATAATAAATTTTTAGGAAAATGAAATGAAAAAAGATATACATCCAGAGTACGTTGAGTGTAAAGTTAGTTGTGCTTGTGGCAATAGTTTTGAAACTATGTCAAACAAAGCAGAAATGAGAATAGATATTTGTAGTGAGTGTCACCCATTCTTTACAGGTTCTGAGAAGATTCTTGATGCTGCAGGTAGAGTTGAGAAGTTTAACAAAAAGTATAACTTAAAATAGTCCTAAAGTAGCATATTGGTTTACTTTATTCCTACCCCGATAGGAAATCTTGATGATGTCTCACAAAGGAGTTTGAAACTGCTTTGTGAGTGTCACACCCTTTTTTGTGAAGACACAAGAGTCACAAAAAGACTTCTTTTGCTTCTTAGTGAAAAACATAATCTAACTTTTAGTATAGAAAATTTTATATCACTTCACTCTCATAATGAAAAATATGTTTTAGACAATATAGATATGTCTGTATTTGATGAAACAGTAGCATATTTAAGTGACGCAGGTATGCCTTGTGTTAGTGACCCAGGGAGCTATTTTGTACAGTTTTGTCAAGAAAAAAAACTTGCTTACGAAGTTTTACCAGGGGCAAATGCTGCTCTTTTAGCTTATGCAAGTAGTGGTTTTTCAAATCCTAAATTTACCTTTTATGGCTTTTTGCCACATAAAGGTAAAGAGAGAGATACAGGATTAGAGTTCATAAAAAACTCCTCTATTCCAACTATTATTTATGAATCTCCTCATCGCATAGAAAAACTTGCACATGAGCTAGCAACACTTTTACCCGAGCGAAAAGCTATTTTTATTAAAGAAGCAACAAAAAAATTTGAAAGAAAATTTGTCTCTACATGTAAAGCTATAAACGAGCAGTTGCAAGATGCAAATTTAAAAGGTGAATGGGTTATAGTCATAGATAGTGAGACTACATGTAAAGGTGATGCTATAACTAAAGACGATATCTTGGAGCTCAAACTCCCTCCAAAACAAAAAGCCAAGCTTTTGGCTAAAGTTACTGGAGAGAGTGTAAAAGATTGGTATTCTAAGTTAAGTTGTCCATAATTTTCAAAATATCAGAAGTTTTATTCTGAATGTTTTGAACATCAGTTGTTAGTCTATCCATCTCTTTTGCGTTACTTTGCATACTTGTTGAGCTATTTTGTATGTTTTCTACCATTACTTTTATAGTTGCTTGAATCTGTTGTAAAGAATTTGTTGTAAAGAATTTGTTGTTTTATCTGCTAAGTCACGAACACTCTCAGCAACTACTGCAAAACCACGTCCATGCTCTCCTGCTCGTGCTGCTTCAATAGCCGCATTTAGTGCCAATAGATTAGTTTGATCTGCAATCTCACCTATAACATTTAGTGCTTCTTCTGCCTCTTTTGCATTTTGTGTTAGTTGGATAAGATTTTAGAGAGTTCGTGTTGCGTTGCTCCAATATCTTGCATAGATGAGGTTGTCTCTTGGACTATGTTGTTTAACTCTTTTAGTGGCTCATCTTTGATTGTCTTTACTGAGTTTGATATAGCATTTGAATTTTTTTGTATGTTTTCACTTTGCATTTTGTTCTCTTCAATTGTATGTTTTAGAGATTCACCAAGTGTATTTACTCCATTTATTAAATCTTTGAGTTGATATGAAGTATCTATTTCTATAGTTTTAGTAAAATCACCATTTTGAAAGTTCTTTAGTCCTGCATTCAACCAATAAGTGCAACAAATCGGAGAAAAGGGAAAGAAGTTAATTGTAGTAAAATATAAACCTCAAACCCACCAAGATTTGGAATAATTATGAAATACAAACAATTAACCCTAGAGAAACGATATCGAATTTCTGCTTTGAATAAGCTAGGAAAGAATCAAACTTTTATAGCAAATGAGATAGGTGTGCATAAAGCAACAATATGTAGAGAACTTTCAAGAAATTCTTTACCAAAATACAGTGCAGAAGCTGCACATGTAATAGCAAAAATAAGACATAAAAAGAAACCAAGGAAGATAAGACTAACCCAACCTATAAAAGTCTATATAGGTCAAAAACTAAAAGAACATTGGTCACCACAGCAGATAAGTGGAAGACTGCATGTAGATAAAAATTTATTCATTTCACATGAGACTATATATCAGTATATCTATAAGAATCTAAGACAAGGTGGCACTTTATATAAAAACCTTAGACATCAAAATAAAAAATACACAAGAAGAAGTTCTCAATATAAAACAAGAGGACAAATTAAAGGAAGAGTAAGCATAGAAGAGCATCCTTCTATAGTAGAAACATACTCACGTATTGGAGATGTAGAAATTGATACTGTTATAGGCAAAGGTCCTAAAGGAGCTATTGTTACAATAATTGATAGAAAATCTAAATTCTCTTTGTTTAAAGTAGTAGACAGTAAACAAGCTTTGATAGATTTAATGGCTCCGATAAAAAATAATATCCATACTGTAACATCTGATAATGGTAAAGAATTTAGTTTCCATAAAGATGTTTCAGAGGCATTAGATTGTGGATTTTATTTCTGTCATCCTTATCGTTCTTGTGAGAAAGGTTTAAATGAAAATACTAATGGTTTACTTAGACAGTATTTTTCTAAAGAAACAGATTTTACTACGATAACTGACAAACAAATTGTAGAAGCACAAGAGCGTTTAAATCACCGTCCTAGAAAGGCATTTGGGTATAAAACTCCGTTTGAAGTTTTCTTTGGTACAATTATTGGAAATATGGCATCATGAACGAGGTGTTTGTTGCACTTGTAACTTGAATTCAGGTCTTACTAAAAAACTCTCTATCTTTTCACTACCATCTAAAAAGTTTTCACTAAAGTCCACAACTATATTTTTTGGGTAAGCTTTTAAATACTCTTCAACATTAGATTTCTATGCAGGGTTGCACGTTCAGATTGTTCACAAAAGTTAAATTGCACATATACTCCATCTAAACCAAATAGAGACGCTGTAGAACGTCAATTTGGTTTATAAGGAGTATGTCAAACCCATGGTTGCAACTATTAGAACGATGTCCAAAATATACTTCATTTTTGCAAATGCTCTATACTCATTTGGGGAACCATATTTGTACTTTTTAAAAAGTTTCATACTCATAACAAATATCACTAACCAAACTACAAGCATAAGATAAACTGCATGGTTTATATGCATCTGATTCACACCAAGAACTACCACTCCTGTAAAAGCAACTGAAGCTAAAAGTGCATAATAAACAGGATTTACTTTTTTTACTTTTTTTGAAAACTCTTTATCAGTAAAAATAAAATATAAATTTACCAAAGCGACAATTAACATGCCACCTATAAAATACTGATGATATTTAATTGCTGTTGTTACTAACTCTTCCATAAAAACCCCTTATATAAAAATTGGGTATAATTATACATGATTAATTATGAAGAATCACTAAATATTCTCTCAAACAAACTTTGCGTAGTTTCACACACCAAGAAGATACCACTTTTAGACTCTGTAAAACATATCTGTGCTAAAAGCATATATGCAACAACTTCCTTGCCTACTCACCCTATTTCTCTTAAAGATGGTTTTGCATTTTTAGAAAATGAGAGTTATGAAGTCTCTACTGGTGACATTTTAAAAAGTGGAACTATAGCCATAGTCCCTTATGAAGAGAGCTTAACAAATCCTCCTTACATGTACAACATAAAAGAGGCTGGTGAAGATATACAAAAAAATGAACTCCTTTTAAGTTATGGTGAGCTTATAACAGCTTATGGCATCACTTCTCTTGCTTCCCAAGGAATAAAAAATTTAAAAGTCTTTAAAAAACCCAAAATTAGCATACTAAGTATTGGTGATAATCTATGTCCTGTACAAAAAAATATAAAAAAAGGTGAAGTTTACAACTCTAATGCCATCTCACTTGGTGCAAGAATACTCGAAGTTGGAGCAAAAGTAGGAAAAGTATGGCAAGTAAAAAATGATAAAAAAGCTATAAAAGAGCATTTAAAAGAGCTGCAAAAATATAGTGATTTTATAATTACAACTGGTGCTATGAGTCGACACGATGCTATGAGTCAAGTTATCTATGAAGATGAGTTTAATATACTATTTCATAAAGTACAAATTGCCCCTGCTAGCCCAACTGCTTTTAGTGTTTATGCAGACACTCCCGTGCTTCATCTCACTGGACTTCCACTCTCTTCTTTACTTGGGTTTGAACTTCTAGGAATCCCTGCAATAAAAATCATTAAAAATGAATTTATAGGCAAAAGAAAATCTCTTCTTGTAAAAAATGAAAAAGAGTTTACATGTAGAGAAAATTGTACAAGTGCCGTTCCTGGTTTTTTTGATGGAAATAGTTTTAAAAGTGCACCAACTTTTGGCGCGGGGATGCTAAATGTTCTTGCAAAATGCAATGGATATGCACTTATAAAAGACAAAACCACCATAAAAAATGGTGACTTTATAGACTTTTTTACTTTTTAAACTTGCTTATATACTCAGCAACCATTGATATCTCTTCGGGGTTAAATTTTGTTATAACTTTTTGCATAATTTTATTTTGTTTGTTCTCTTCATAATAACCATCATGCATAGCTTTTATAATAAATTCTAATTCTATCTTTTCGCGTCCCGCTAAGAGTCCATTTTTTTTCTCAAAAGGGATATTTTTACCATCTGTTCCGTGACAGCCTCTACACTTTTTATACAGTGTCTTACCATTTTTTACCGCAAAACTATTTGTCATAAAAAACACACTTGTAATCATTAAAACTAACAAAATTTTCATCTTTTACCTTCTAATTTAAATTATCCACCAGTCTCATAAAAAGCTCTACTCGAAGTTTCATTCTCTTCATCATCGCTCCATTTGTTTTTCTCTGGTTTATTTCTTAAAACTTCTTTTAAAACTTTAGCTGCCGCTTTTACATCTCCAGCTTGAACAGCTTTTTTGATGCTCAATGCTTCTTCAAAATACAAACAGGGAATAAGAACACCTTCAGCAGTCAGGCGTATACGGTTACAGTCTTCACAAAAATCATGTGCATGAGGATTAATGATACCAAATCTATACCCATCTTCAAACTCATACATTTTTGATGGACTTGAAGCTTCTCTTTTTACCTCTGTAAACTTATATTTTGTTGCGATTTTTGCTTTTACTTCATTTTCACTCATACCTTCAAGCTTATCTACAGCATGTTTGTTTTCCATGTATTCTATAAATCTTATAGGCATATTTCGCTCTTTACAATACTCTAAGACTTCAATCATCTCATCAGAGTTTATGCCTTTTAGTGGGACATTGTTTATCTTAACACCGAGTCCAACCTCTTGAGCTTTAGCTATGCCTTCTTTGACTTTTTTCAAAACATCTTTACCAGATATTTTAGCTGCTACATCATCTTTTAGGGTATCAAGTGAAACATTAATACGTTTTAATCCAGCATCTTTTAACTCTTGTGCCACACCTAAGAGAAGATAACCATTGGTAGTCAAAGCTATATCTAATCCACTTTTATAATCATTTATCATCTTAATAAACCCACTAAGGCCATTTCTCAAAAGTGGTTCACCACCAGTAATGCGTATCTTATCGATTCCCTCATCTATACCAACTTTTATAAATAAAAAAAGTTCTTCAAAACTAAGTAAATTCTCTTTTGGAACCCATGAAAATGGTTTCTCGGGCATACAGTATTGACATCTAAAGTTACATCTCTCAGTTACAGAAACTCTTAAGTAGTTTACTTTTCTTCCATGTCCATCTGTTAACACTTTACATTCCTAATACTATTTTAATGAATCATTATACCTTTTTTAATGTAAATATAAAACTCATTAGGTTAAAATGATACATAATTGTTTCACATGGAGGGTAATTATGAATAAACCATCCCCTACTAACAGGGAAACCAATATTCAAGCCGATGACTTTTTAATCTCTAAAACGGATGTCAAAGGTAGAATAAGCTACGCAAATCCAGCTTTTATCAAAGTAACCGGATTTAGCGAAAAAGAACTACTTGGAAAACCACACAGTCTTATAAGACATCAAGATATGCCTAAAATCATATTTAAACTTTTATGGGAAGAGATATCAAACAAAAAAGAGATTTTTGCTTATGTTAAAAACATGAGTAAAGATGGTGGATTTTATTGGGTATATGCCAATGTTACAGCTTCTTTTGATACTCAGAGAAATATCATAGGATACTACTCAGTTAGAAGAAAAGCAAACCCAAAAGCACTAAAGGAAATAATCCCTCTTTATGAAAAGCTACTCTCACTAGAAAATAGTGGTGGCATAGATGCTTCATCTAACTATCTTACAGAATTATTAAAAGACAAAGGAGTCAGTTATGATGAACTTTCAAACAATCTTCAAAGACTATAAACCTCAAATTGCACTTGGTGTTACACTCTTTGGTGTAAGTCTATATCAATTTGTAAATGGAGATATAGCAACTGGTTCTGCCTTGCTAATTGGTGCTGTTGGTGGTTCATTCTTTGGAAGTAACAAAACTATGACTGTCAATGCTGATACATTTGAGCGTTTGCTCGATGTAACAAACAAAGCAAAAGAAGGAAACTTAGAACCAAGAATAGTAAATTTAGATTTAACTACTCCTTTGGGAAAAATATCTAACAATATAAACGAACTTCTTGACCAAGTAGAAGCACTTCAACGTGAAACAAAAACTGCAATACAAAAAGCTGAAGAAGGTAAAAATTATAGAAATATATTTGACGGTGGATTTAGAGGTATATTTAAGAGCAATGCACAGCATATATCTGAGGGAGTAAACGGTATCATAGATGGTCAAAGAGGTAAAGCAAAAGGTGTTCTTGCCAACAAATTTGACGAATTAGGTAACGGTATAGAAGGAATTTCAGACGTACAAGAAGATCTTTCAAATAGCGTGCAAGCTATGATTAAAATAACCTCTGTTTCTGCAAGAACTGCTGAAAACTCAGATAAAAGTTTAGCTAGCGTAAATCAAGTATCACAAGAGCTAACAGAAATGTTAGAGCTTATCAATAACTCGACAGAAGCAATAAGTTCACTTACAGAGAGAACTGCAGAAATCTCATCCATAGTTGCACTTATCAAAGACATAGCCGACCAAACAAACCTATTAGCACTAAATGCTGCAATTGAAGCTGCACGTGCAGGCGAACATGGACGTGGATTTGCTGTAGTTGCTGAAGAGGTAAAAAAACTAGCAGAACGCACAGGCAAAGCAACACAAGAAATAAGCATAACTATCCAAACTTTGCAACAAGAAACAACAGGGATACAAAGTAACTCTGACCGCATAGATACTATTGCTAATACTTCAGGTGAGAATATAAAAGAGTTTCAAACTCTTCTAAATGAATTCAATATAGATGCCAATGAAACTGCTAGCGTATCACATACACTAGAAAGCACCATATTTATAACACTTGCTAAAATCGACCATATCATATACAAAACAAAATCTTACTCAACTATACTCAACGAGAGAATAAACGACAAGTTCCCTTCACCACAAGAGTGTAGACTTGGTAAGTGGTACCTCTCTGAAGATAGTAAACAAAAATTTGGTTGCAAAGAAGCATATCCACTACTAGATGCTCCACACAAAATCGTTCACAAAACCGTTCATGACAATATGAACATAGTTGCAGAGGGTGGTGGTTTCCAAGTACATGACGTTGAGCCTATAGTAGAGAATTTCAAAGCAATGGAAAATGCAAGTACAAAACTATTTGGATTACTAAACGCTTTAACTAAAGATGAAAGTTTGTGTAAAGAAGGCTTAAAGGCTTAAAAAACTTTTGTACCTTTTCGTCAATGATAAACCCTACATTATAAGGATGTAGGGTATCTATTGTTTTAAATTCTAAAGTTGCTGGCAAGGATTTTTTAATATCTTTTGCCATGCTTCCGAACAAAATCAACTCTATATCATGCTCACTAAGTCGACTTAAAAACCTTTGCATAAAAACCCTAAACTCTTTTACATGTAGCTTTGTATCTTCTTTACATGTAAAGATAAGAGCCGTGTTGAGAAGTAACACACCACTTCTCTCAAAGTTTTTTCTAAGAGCATCTATAGAGTCTATAAACTCTGATTTATTTATGTTAGAAATCGCCTCTTGGCTCAAATCATCAACTTTAAGATAACCATCACTCAAGAGCAACATTTTCAAAAAGTTTCTCAAACTAGTAGCTCTATTAACTTCTTTTGAAAAGCCTTTTTTAGAAAAAAGTGTTTTAACATTTGCATCTATAAAAGCATACCCATTAGCACTCTCACGTCTTGGATATGGGTCTTGTCCAAACAAAATATATTTGGTATTTTTAAGTTTAAGTGTATGAAATGCATTTAAAAAGTTGCTAAAAGTAGGGAAATACCCCTCATCTTCTTCCAAAAACTCTCTATACTTTGGGGATAATCCATCATACGCATACTCTATAATATCTTGCCAAGATGGGTCTACATGTAAAGCCATTATTTAAAGTTTGCCAACTTCAATACTAAATCAACTTCACCAATACCTATACGCAAATCTTTTGCTATGAGTGCTTCACTTTTACCTTGGCCGTATTGGGCTATAATTAATTTTTCATTAGATATTGTCGTACTTTTAGGAGTATAGTTTATTTCATTTCTTCGCTCTTCCATCTTATCTATGCGTTCTACTTGTTCATCTTGAAAACTCTGCATTACATTTTCTATCTCACGCATTGATTGTATGAGAGGGTAAACACTTTGTTGAACTTGCTCTTTTACTTTGCCTTCAAGGGTCTCTTCCACTTCAGCCATAAACTTCTCTCTATTTTTAGTAAGCTGAAGTACCTCTTTTCTAAGACGGTGATTTTGTTCAGCTATGTTATCAATACTCTGTTCATAACGTGATAGTTTTTTACTAGTTTCGCTATCTTTTATACTCATCATTATCATAATAATCACTACTAAAGCTATAACACCAATTAAACCCATAAGTTCTACGCTAATTTCCATCTTTTTTTGCCCTCATTTCTCGTATCATAACTCTTTCTCTTGCCACTACATAGGCATTCCAATCTTTCTCATCTCTCTCATGAAGCAATACTATTTTAGCCTCATTTTTACTAATTGCCTTAAAGTATATTGGCATTTTCCTCTTAGGAAAAAATGGCATCTCAATACGCCCATAATACTCTGTTTTCTTTTCAAACACATCATCTTTTAGTTGAAAATGCTCATAACTAACAGCTTCTATGTTCCCTCTACATGTAAGAGCTAAGAACTCCTGTTTTTGCCCTCGCATAAAGGCATTCATTTCATCAATTTTTCTATGTAGTTCTACAACCAAAGTTAGTAAAACTTGGTCACTCTCTTCCGTGTTGCCACGAGCTTTTGCTAAACGTAACCACTCTCCTATGCTATCATCATCTACTGAACTCAAAGTGTCATATTCATGTTTGAACTCTTTAGAACTATTCTCAACATCAAAATCTATTTTTAAAGGAGCATTTATGTATCTCATTTTAGAGCCTATCTATAAAAATCATAGTAAAGAACATGATACCCAAATATCCATTGAGTGTAAAAAAAGCACGATCTATCTTTGTAAAATCTTTGATAACAATTTTGTGCTCCATAAAAAGAATAATCCCACTAACAAATATACCCAAATATGCCCAGAAACCAAGCCCAGCGTCAACTACAAACAGTAACCAAAAAAGAACTGTTAAAGCATGAAAAAGACGAGATATAAAAAATGTAGTCTTTTTCCCGTAGACTGAAGGTATAGAAAAAAGCCCTTTTCCCTTGTCGTACTCCATGTCTTGCAACGAGTAAAGCAGATCAAAACCAGCTACCCAAAACATAACTCCAAGAGCCAACAAAACTGACCAAAGAGTTATACTCTCACTAACAGCAACCACTCCAGCAATTGGAGCAAGTCCTAAAGATACTCCTAAAACTAAGTGAGCATAAGATGAAAAACGTTTAAATATAGAATAACCAGCAAGTATAATAAGTATGGGAAAACTAAGCCAAAAAGCTAGAGAGTTAATCACATAAGCAACTATCACAAAAACTAAAGCATTTAGTCCTATGAAGAGTTGCATATTTCTCTCACCAACTCGACCATCTACACTTGGACGGTTTGCAGTTCTTGGGTTATGCTTGTCAATATCTCTATCTGCATATCTGTTAAAACTCATAGCAAAGTTTCTTGCACTTACGGCTGCTAATAAACCCAAAAGTAAAAGTTCCCAACCAAACCAAGATGTTCCATTTATTTGTTTTGAAGAGACTATCATAGCAATAAATATAAATGGTAATGAGAAAATTGAGTGCTTGAACATAATAAGCTCATTTATATCTTTTAAAACTTTAAAAAACTTATGCAAACTAGTCCTTATAGTATTTTTGGAGTTATTTTACTATAATTAAAGTAAAAAGGAAATTTTGTGAGAGAAATAGCCATACTTGGTCCCACCGCATCTGGTAAAACAACTCTAAGTATAGATCTAGCTCACAAACTAAACGCAAATATACTCTCACTTGATTCTCTAAGCATCTACAAAGAGATAAACATAGCTTCAGCAAAGCCTACATGTAAAGAAATGCAAGGCATTAAACACTTTGGGATAAACTCTCTTCAAGTTAATGATGATTTTAATGTTATTGTTTTTTTTGAACTCTACAAAGAGGCAAAAAAACTAAGTGAAAAAGAGGGTAAAAATCTAATCATTGTTGGTGGAACTGGATTTTATTTAAAGTCTATGATAGATGGCATTAGTTATAAACCCCAAATTAGCAAAGAGACTAAACTAAAAGTTGCAAACTCTTTAACAAATGGCTATGCACTCATGAGTGAATTTGATGAACTGTACGCAAGTGCTATTAGCAAAAATGACACTTACCGCATAGAAAAATGGCTTGAGATTTACTTTCAAACAGGAGTAATACCAAGTCAATTTTTTGAACAAAACAAAAGAGAACCCATAATAAAAAACTTGGAACTTTTTGAGATAGTCATAGACAAAGAGATACTAAAAGAGAGAATTAACCTTAGAACTCAAATCATGTTAAATGATGGACTTATAGACGAAATCTTCTTTCTTGAAAACAAATACACAAGAGCACCAAATCCAATGAAATCTATAGGCATAATAGAAACACTCAGTTTCTTAGATGGGGATTTAAATAAAAATGAGCTCAAAGAAAAAATCATAACAAACACAGCAAGACTAGCAAAAAGACAAAAAACTTTTAATAGTTCTCAATTTAAAGAACACTTTAGAGGTAGTACTAAAGAGATAAAAAAGTTCACAATTGGGGGCTGACCCCTTGGCTCTTGGCTACATAAATCAAAGCTCATAGTCTCGTTCTACTTTTGCTATTCTAATCTTATATTGTTTATACCAAAGTTCTTTACCAAGTTTTTGAGCTTTTTGATGTTCTAAATTAGCTTTCCAGTTTATTATTGATTTTTCATCTTTCCAATATGAAACTGTAATTCCTAATTCTTCTCTTGCTGATTCAAATCCCAAGAATCCATCTTGTTGTGAAACTAGCTTAACCATTCTATCTGATATTTTATTGTAACCTTTATCTGCATCAATTTTTTGTGATGTAAATATTACGGCATAATATGGCGGTTTTGGTGTATCTATTATTGTTGACATTTTAATTTTCCTTTATGTATAACCTTTGTCATGAACGATATTTTTTCCATATGGAAAATATTAGTTCCTCGAACTTGTTATAATTTTGGTTCAAGTTCTAGGTTTTGTACTCTATCGAAATGCTTAATATTATTGCTAATTAAAGTACAATCGTTTTCAATAGCTATACTAGCAATCATTAAGTCCATATCAGCAATTATATTACCATTTTTTTTTAATCTTGCTTTCTCTTTTGCAAAAATCAAACTTGATATTTGAGTAAATTCCAATACTTTGAAACTATCTAAAAAAGGCTCAATTACTTTTAAATTTTGAGTTATTTTAGAAGAGTTATAAGCACCATAAATTAATTCCGTATAATTTATTCTTGAAATAAACAAATTATCTATTGGAATTTGTGAGAGTCTTTCAACAACTTCTTTTTTTCCTTTTAAAAAGTATATTAATATGTCACTGTCAATTAAATATTTTTTCATTAAAGATCTAACTCAAAGTCTTTAGAATTTTTATCATCTGCAATACTTTGTAACATATTGTCAGCATCATTACTTTTTAGTTTACCTGCAAACTGCAATAATTGATTTTGTTTTAAATGATTTTGTTTTGAAAAAAAGCTTATGGCTTTTTCTATAACTTCTGTTTTTGTTGCATGAAGTTCTTCTGTTAATTGATTAAGTGTAACAATGACACTTTCTTCCAAGCGTAGATTTACTGCTCTTTTCATGACGACTCCTTTATCTTTACATATTATACATTATAAATATGTTTTTGTAAAGATGAGAAATCTCAAGCGTTTATATTATTGGCTACTATACTTTATTATCCTGCTCGTCTATCTACAAGTCTCCCAGTTATAAATTTATGAAGTACACTTGACATAAGTGTTTGGTAAGGAAGACCTTCTTCAACAGCATAAGTTTTAATATCTTCTAAATCTTTAGATGACATACGGAGGTTCACTCTTTTGTCTTTTTTGAGTGTATTTCTTGCAATAGTTTGATGAAAACTCATTTCATCTTTTAGATTTTCTACCGAATTCCATTCATTGGACTCAAGAGAATCTAAAAGTTCTACTTCTTCATCACTTAAATTAAACTGTTTCATTTTGGAGCTCCTAAATATTGTCTAGCTAATTTACGACTTGGAATAATAGTTTCTAAAAATCTTTCGTTATCGTTTTCAAAAAAAGGTACTGTTATTACATAATTTTCTATTTTTACAATTAAAATCTTTTGATGAGCAAATTTTTCTTTATTTGGATGTTTAACTATATTAAGTAAATCACCACTTCCAATATGTGCAACAATTTGCTCAAAACTAAAGTTACGTTCTTTTTTCAAAAGAAGATTCTTTTCTTTATTCCAATTATATGTAATCATTTAAAATTGTAGCACTTTGTGTGCCTTTTGTCAATTAATTTGGATGAGAGGATAACGGCGAATCTGAGCTTCATTAATGTGTATGTCGGAAAATTCGCTTACGATTTTCTGAGATAGACCTTGATATGAGACTCCTGCCATTTATTGTATGTAGCGAAGCGGAATACGACAAATGGGTGGCTTGTTTAGAGCTCACGATGACCGTTAAATGTTCTTCTTTTTATATAAAAATATATTGAACCTAAAAGAGGACTTCCCAATAAAGTTAATGCTAAATATAAATTCAATGGTGCTAAAGCACCAATTTCTCCATTAGACTTCTTGCGAAACTCAAAAGTAGGTACAAAAAATGCTTAAAAGTTTATATGAGTAAATACAAACAACTACAAAAGAAACCACGAAAGAATTTTAAACGACTTATTGGTGTAAATGAAAATACTTTTAATGAGATGATTGCGATTTTCATAGCATATGAAAAAGAGAGAACTAAAAATCATGGAGTTGGAGGAAGAAAAAGTTTATCACCAGAAGATAAAGTACTTTTGATGTTAAGTTATTATAGAGAGTACAGAACCTTAGAGCATATAGGCTTTGATTACAGCGTAAGTGAATCTACAGCTTCAAGAGTTGTACGAGAAGTTGAAGATATTTTAATTAAGTCAGGTAAATTTTCACTACCAAGTAAACGAGCTTTATATGGAGATAATATTGATTTGGAGTTTATCGTTATTGATGCTACTGAGTCCCCAATACAGCGACCAAAAAAAAGCAAAGAGAGTACTATTCAGGGAAAAAACGAAACCACACATTAAAGGGTCAAATAGTTATTGATAAAGATGAAAGGATTATTTGTGCTCACACCTGTAAAGGTACTACACATGATTTCAAACTTTTTAAACAAAGTAATCTTTCTGTAAAATCTGAGACTTGTATCTATGTAGATTTAGGTTACCTTGGAATTAAAAAGCAACATGTCAATATTCAAATACCATACAAATCATCAAAGTTATATCCATTAACCAATACACAAAAAACTCAAAATAAAATAGAAGCATCAGCTCGTATTTGTATTGAGCATGTCAATGCTAAATTAAAAACTTTTCAAATCCTTACGCAAAAATATCGTAACCGTAGAAAGCGCTTCAATCTCCGCTTTAATTTGATATGTGGATTAGTGAATTTTGACCGTGGTTTTAATGTTTGTTCAAAATGAGTTTTGCAAGAAGTCTAATGTTCTAAAAAATCTTTCAATTACAATATTATCTATACTTCTACCTTTACCATTCATAGATATTTTAATATCATATTTTTTAAGTAACTTAGTATGTTCATAACTAGTGTATTGGCTCCCTTGAGACTGTGAAATAACTAAATAACAGTCTCATAAATTATAAAAATAACAACATAAACATCATAACATTAACCATCTTTAAACTCCTAAAACTGTATAATACACTAAGAATAGTTCGTAATATAGGGATTTAAAGAGGTATTTATGAGTGATAAATATAAAGAGGGATTAAACCGTAATCAACAACTACTTTTTCCTCCAAGTCTTGATGAGTATGTAGATGAGAATAACCCAGTAAGAGCAATAGATGATTATGTGTCACTCTTAGATTTAAAAAGATTAGGTTTTAACGATACATCTAACTCTCTATCTGGTCAAAAATCTTATGCACCTGAGTTACTATTAAAAATATATATCTATGGTTATTTCAATAAAATACGAAGTTCTCGTAATCTTGAAAAAGAAAATGCAAGAAACGTAGAATTAATGTGGCTAACATTAGGACTTAAACCAACCTATAAAACAATAGCAGACTTCAGAAAAGATAATCCTAAAGCTCTTAAACAAGTGTTTAAAGAGTTTATACTTTTATGCAAAGGCATAGGACTTATTGGAGGAGAAATAGTAGGACTAGATGGAGCATTTTTAAGAGCTAATGCATCTAAAAATACTCTTATAATGAAAAGAACTGTAGATGAATCTATCAAAAAAGCAGAGTCATCTATACAAGAGTATTTGACTACTTTAGAATATAGTGATGAAGAAACAACTACAAATAAACTTTCTAAAAATCTTCCTCGTAATTTAGAAAAACTCTTAAAAAAAAGCAAAATCTCAATCTGATTTAGCACTTCTTAAAAGTTTCAATAAAACTCAGTACAATCGTACTGACCCAGATGCAAGCATAATGAGTAAACCTGCTCATAATTTAATGGCTTATAATTCACAGATATGCGTAGACGATAAGTATAAGTTTATAGTAGCTACTGATGTTACATCATCAGGCTCAGATAAACAAGAGCTTCATAAGATGGCTTTACAAACTAAAGAAGTTATAGATAATCCAGATCTAATAATAACAGCAGATAAAGGCTATTCTTCAGCAGTTGAGATTACTGGGTGCCCTTGGGGTAAAAAATGTATTGATGATGGTATCAATACAGTAGTACCTCTAGTAAGAATAGGTCAAGAACTAAAAAACAAAGGTAAGTTCACTAAAGATATGTTTATCTACGATAAAAACAAAGATGCTTATGTATGCCCTAACAATAAACTAATATCAAGAACTTCATATTTAAATCAATCATATGCTCGTACTATGTACTTGTATAGAAGTTCTCAAACTGACTGTAATGCCTGCCCAATCAAAGATAAATGTTTAGGTGAAAAGACTAAAACTAAACAGACTCAAAGATGGGAACATCAAGAGCTACTTGACAACTATAATGCCAATATGCAAACTGATAAATCAAAAGCAATAATTAAAAAACGAAGTTCTATAGTTGAACATCCATTTGGAACAATCAAAAGAAGTTTGGGCTGGGATCACTTCTTGGTAAGAAGTAAAAAGAAAGTAGCTGGTGAAAATGCTCTTATCATGTTTACCTATAATTTTAAACGCTTACTTAATCTGATAGGGATAACTCTGTTTAGAAAACTGATGATAGCCATTCAAGATGGAGACCTGAGCAGTATAAGAGAAGAGATAGCTCTTTATATCGCTAGTTTTAGGCTTTATATGGCTAAAATTATTTCAAATATATTTATGGTACAATTTAGGCAAAGTAATTGCCTATAATTGAGTAGGACTTAGAAAATTATGAGTTATGGGGTTTGATTATTTCACAGTCTCTCTGATTTGTTAGACTTTAATTGCCTTAAATCTCAATCTTACATAATCAGCTACCCAACCATTTTTTTCTGTATATATTTTTGGTTTTAGTATTTCTCTAACTTCTTGTTTGAAATTTAACTGTTGTTCATTTGTTAAATGAGATACAATTCCATTTGCAAAAATATCTAACCAATTTGAAATATCATCTATTGATGTCGGTCTTGGTATTAATTCAATATATTCAACTTTAAATCCATTGTCTTCTAATAATTTTTTATAATCTTTATCACTTGGAAAGTACCATGGATTATTAAAAACTCCATACTCTTGATGATTATTAAATACTTTTTGCATAGCATCTGTTAAAAATTTAATATTTCCATATCCTCCAAATTCTGCAATAAATCTTCCATTATTTTTTAATGAAGTATTTATTTTATTGATAGCAATTTTGCTATCTTTAACCCAATGCAAAACTGCATTTGAAAAAACAGCATCAAATTCATTATTAAAATTTAATTCCGTTGCACTCATTACATAAGCTTCAATATTTTTTTCTTTTGTTTTCTTAACCATACTTTTACTTAAATCTACTGCAATAACTTTGATATTGAATTTTTTTATTTCAACTGCTAGTGTTCCATCTCCACAACCTAAGTCTAGTATTTTTTCATTTTCTATTGGATTTAATAAATCAACAACAGGTGTTGCTAAATTTGATACGAAATCAGCATGTTTATTATATTTATCTGCATTCCAGTTATTTGTTTCTTTCATATTTGCCTTTCTTGTGAGTCTAGTCTAACTACTTATTCAATGCACATTATAACACAAACACCTTTGTATTTAACAATTAACTCCCATAGAAAATGTCGCTTACGTACAGCTTAAAATACTAAAAGAAGGGTTTTGTAAAAAATATCACTAATTTGAATTAGTTTTCTTAAAACAATAGAACACTTTGTATGGTTATTTGTTAAATATTGTATTAAAAGGAGATAAAGTTACTTAAGTATCATTGTACAAAAAGATAAATTTAACATAATTATGATTGAACCAAGCTCATATTTTTGTTAATAATTTTGAAAAACAGACTTGCCTGTTTTTCATTAGACATCTTTCAAAAGTAAGAATGAAAATTGCTTAGTAAAGAATATTAGTAAATATAAAAAAATAGAGAATAAGAAACCAGAGCAATTTAAACGATTGACAGGTGTAAAAAAAGAGACCTTTGAATTGATGGTTAAACTTTTAAAAGATTTCGAAGAGAAAAGAAAGAAGATATCAGGTCGTCCCCTAAAATTAATCTATGCAGATCAGATTTTAATGATGCTTGAATATTTAAGAGAATATCGTACATATTATCATATAAGTGTAGATTACAGTATCAGTGAATCAAGCTGTTATAAAATGATAAAAAGAGCAGAAGATATATTAGACATCTTTCAAAAGTAAGAATGAAAATTGCTTAGTAAAGAATATGAGTAAATATAAAAAAATAGAGAATAAGAAACCAGAGCAATTTAAACGATTGACAGGTGTAAAAAAAGAGACCTTTGAATTGATGGTTAAACTTTTAAAAGATTTCGAAGAGAAAAGAAAGAAGATATCAGGTCGTCCCCTAAAATTAATCTATGCAGATCAGATTTTAATGATGCTTGAATATTTAAGAGAATATCGTACATATTATCATATAAGTGTAGATTACAGTATCAGTGAATCAAGCTGTTATAAAATGATAAAAAGAGCAGAAGATATATTGATAAACTCAAAAGTTTTTTCACTTCCAACAAAGAATAGATTGATGAATGATATGGAGATTGAAGTTATCTTGGTTGATGCAACTGAATCACCTATTCAACGTCCAAAAAAAAGCAACAGAGATACTATTCAGGGAAAAAGAAACGACATACACTAAAAACACAACTAGTTGTTGATGCAAAAGAGTTAACCATTTTAGCAACTACGTGTTCAGAAGGGAAACTACATGATTTTAAGTTGTATAAAAAAAGTAAATTACCACTAAATCCAAATATACAAGTTAATGTTGATACCGGATATTTGGGAATAAAAAAGATACACAATAATACCCTTATTCCAAAGAAAAAAAGTAAGTTAAAACCATTAAGTCATGAAGATAAAAAAGATAATAAAATATTTGCATCAAAACGTATATTTGTAGAACATGTTATAGGTGTACTAAAACGATTTCGTATCATCTCAGAAACCTATCGTAATAGAAGAAAAAGATTTGGCTTACGGTTTAACTTAATTGCTGGTATTTATAATTTTGAGTTGAAATTGAAAGATATTAAGTGACTTTTGAAAGAAGTCTATTGATAAACTCAAAAGTTTTTTCACTTCCAACAAAGAATAGATTGATGAATGATATGGAGATTGAAGTTATCTTGGTTGATGCAACTGAATCACCTATTCAACGTCCAAAAAAAAGCAACAGAGATACTATTCAGGGAAAAAGAAACGACATACACTAAAAACACAACTAGTTGTTGATGCAAAAGAGTTAACCATTTTAGCAACTACGTGTTCAGAAGGGAAACTACATGATTTTAAGTTGTATAAAAAAAGTAAATTACCACTAAATCCAAATATACAAGTTAATGTTGATACCGGATATTTGGGAATAAAAAAGATACACAATAATACCCTTATTCCAAAGAAAAAAAGTAAGTTAAAACCATTAAGTCATGAAGATAAAAAAGATAATAAAATATTTGCATCAAAACGTATATTTGTAGAACATGTTATAGGTGTACTAAAACGATTTCGTATCATCTCAGAAACCTATCGTAATAGAAGAAAAAGATTTGGCTTACGGTTTAACTTAATTGCTGGTATTTATAATTTTGAGTTGAAATTGAAAGATATTAAGTGACTTTTGAAAGAAGTCTATTAAATTTCACATATCCAAACTCATCAATCACGACTTAATAGTAAATATGGGTGCTTACTTTTCTACATTTTTTTATAATTCACTAAATAATAATCGACTAAATTTAACTTCATACTTTTGCTAAGTCCACGATGTAAACTAATCATATTTTTCATATGAGAGAATATACCACCTTCGAGTGCATTAGTTGTATTTTGTATGTTTAGTTTTTTATGATTTTTGTATATAAATAAATAAGGTAAATTAGTTCGTAGACTTCTATATGCAACTCTTATTCTTGGATGAGTATAGTGGAGTTCTCCAGTAGTAGACGAAACACTTTTTTACCCTCAAGGGGCACCTAGTCCTCTAAAAAATCTTTATATTTTTCATACCATTCATCAAGCTTTTGAGTAAAGTTTTTCTCTGTAGTTAGTGTTAATCTTGAAACTATTCTCTTAAGATCTTTACTTGCTTCAAGTTTTGGTCGCATTGTGATATATCTTTGTATAATCTTCTTCTGATGGAAATGACACATTTGTATTGGAATATCCTTAAAGGCTTTGTATAAACCTCTTTTGCCGTCTAAAGTTGCACTTTGGATGGTATATCCTAGTATTAGAAGCTCTTCCTTTAAATATCTATAATCCTGAACTGTTTCACTTTCAATATGCTTCCAAATAAGTATCTCTTTTGATTCAACATCTTTGAACACTAGGCTTCCAAGCTTCTCTTTTCTCTTCCCATAAAAAGTAGCATCGCATACCAAGTTTACTGCCCTTGGATTATGTGCTTTTATATCAACAATATATTCATCTCTTTGCTTCACTATCCAGCTTATTGATCTGGAATATTTTACTGAAAGTTGCATGAGTGTTTGTCGTTGTAAAAAATATTCTTCAAAGATAACTTTTTGTAGTTGTTCTGGTCTTCTTTTTGAGCTGAAAGAAGTTTTACAGTCTTTACAGAAATATCTCTTTATTCCTCTTCTTGAACCTTTGGAAATAATATTTTTAGACTTGCAATTTATACATATTTTAGAGCTTTTTTACAATCATTTGTAAATAAACCTTTGTTTACTCATAGTTTGAAAGGTATTTTGAGCACCCGTTTTTACTATTAAGTCTCAATCACTAAAAGCCTAAGTATTCCAATGACACGTTTAAAATAGTTATCTAATCTATTTGTAGCAGATGCACTTTCAAGTTGAATTCAAGATACTTTCATATGAATAAACATTATTTTCAATTGTTTTATTATTGAAATTGAAATTAATTTTTCCTATATTCTTAAAGCCTAAATGTTTATAAAAATCATTTGATTTATTTTCTACCCAAGCATACAACCAAAATTTAGGGCCATATTTAGATTTTACCTCTGAAAGTAATTTACGCCCAATCCCTTGAGTTTTAAATCTTTTATCTACATATAATTTCTCAATTTCAAAGCCATTCTCATCACCTTCAAATTTTGAGTCGAAATTAATAAGTACAAAAGCTTGAAGAATTTTATTACTCTCGCAGACAAGTAAACGATTATTAGAATTATTTACCTGACCTTACGCACAAGGAATCAAAGTTGCTTTAAAAGTTGCATGAAAATAAATCACATAGAACTCTATACAGATTATTTAATAAGCGGTAGTGGTTACGCTACAGCAACAGGGTTGTCATCAATGACAAATGGTTCAGTAAGTCATGATTAGATAACACGGTTCTTATCAAAAAATGAATTTACTTCAAAAGATTTATGGAGACAAGTTAAAAGAACAGTAAGAGAGATACAGAGTGAAGAAGCATGTCTTATCTTTGATGATACAATTCAAGAGAAAAAGTGGACAGATGAGAGTGATATCATGTGCTGGCACTTTGATCATACAGTAGGTAAATCTGTTCGAGGTATCAATATGCTCAATGCTTTGTACTACAGTAATGAAGTATCAATTCCAGTAGCTTTTGAAACCGTAGAAAAACCTATCCAGTTTAGTGACATTAAAACAAGAGAAGTAAAACGTTCATCAGAAGTTACAAAAAATCAATTGATGAGAGATATGATTCAAGTGGCTATTAACAATCAACTAAAATTTCACTATGTCCTTGGTTTGGAGCAAAAGAAAACTTTGAATTTATAGCCAAACAAAAAAAAGAGTTTATTACTGCACTCAAAAGTAATCGTCTTTTTTCAAAAAGTTTAGAGAATAAATATGCAGGTAAGTTCACAAGGGTAGATGAACTGGAATTATCAGATAAGCAATCAGTACGAGGCTATCTAAAGGGCTATGATAAAGAAGTCATTATAGTGCGCCGAGTCTTTACAAACAAAGATGGAAGTATAGGTATTTTAAATTTGATATGTAGTGATATCACACTTGATGGCGACACTATCTCAACAATCTATGAAAAATGATGGCTGGGTACCCCTTGAGGGTGAAAGTTGAAGAGTTTCATAAATCACTTAAACATAATATTGATTTAGCAAAATCACCAACAAAGATCATTCGAACACAAAGTAATCATATCTTTTTATCAGTGCTGTCTTTTTTTAAGCTTGAATGTTTGAAAATTAAACATAAAATGAACCACTTTGCCATTAGAACAAAACTGTTAATCAGAGCTAATCAGGTGGCTTATTCAGAATTACAACTTTTGAAGGGTGCGTAAGGTCAGTTAATATTATAAAAATCGTCATAGACTTCTATCTCACGTACTTCGAATCTATTACGATTTACTTCTTGCATTTTGTCATAATCTATGCAGTCTGATATGTTTGAGTTAAAAATTATCTGTTCTAAAAGTTTTTTTGGTTGTCTTTGACTTGTACTACATAGTCATTACCACTATCTTTGATAGCCTTTAATGTTTTACTTTGACAGTGTAATGCATCTAATGTAACTATCATATTTTGTAGAGGAAATTCTTCCATCATCTCTTGAACCAATGGAATCTCATTACTTTTTGATGCTGTCTTTCTTGCGATAAGTATCTCTTTAGAATCACTGGTAAAAAATGAAACAAGATGGGCTAATTTCTTATCTTCTTCTTTTTGTTTAGTCCCTTTTATAGCTTTACCATCTATTGCTATCCATTGTGATTTACTTCTCTTCATATAAGACTTCATCCATCTCATAAATATCTTTTCAAACGTCTTATGCTCTATCTCCATTAGAACACGCCTTATTGTTGCGTAAGCAGGTACTTTTTGTTTTTCCAGCTCTAGGTATTTAACTATTTGTGTTTTATACCTTTTTGCAAAATCACCTATCGCTCTGTATCCTTGATAGCCACTCATTGTAGCCATTATTGTTATCATTAGCACTGTATCTATCTTGTGCTGTTGTGCCTGTCTTCTTCGTTTATCTTTAATTGTTTGCAGCTCTTGGCGTAGTTTAAATTCTTTCATCCCTTTTTATTAGCCATCTTTTGTTCCTTTGTATGAATCAGACGTGTCCACAACACAACAAGATATAAGTAAAATTGTAGCATAATTATATGCTAATGAAGAGTGGTGACGTTATCATGTCACCACATGTTTGATATACTATGTTAATTTTAACGAGGAGAAATATAAAGTTGTTAGTACACATATGCTGTTCTGTTGATAGTCATTTTTTTTTACAAAAATTGCAACTTCTTTATCCAAAAAAAGAGTTAATAGGTTTTTTTTATAATCCAAATATACACCCTTATAAAGAGTACTTACTTCGTCTTTTAGATGTACAAAGAAGTTGTGATAAACTTGGAATTAGACTAATTGAAGGAGAGTATAATTATAATGGTTGGCTTGAAGCAGTAAAAGGTTTTGAAGATGAGCCAGAAAAAGGAAAACGTTGTAGTATCTGCTTTGACAACAGACTTGAAACTACGGCTAAAAAAGCAGTAGAACTTGGCATAAAAGAGATAACAACAACATTACTCACAAGCCCAAAAAAATCAATTGAACAACTTAAGCAAAATGCTCTTCAAGTTGAAGAAAAATACTCTCTACATGTAGATACTCCCGATTTTAGAGTTGATGGGGGAACGCAGGAGCAGTTTACAATGGCCAAAAAAGATATGCTTTATCATCAAAACTACTGTGGTTGTATGTTTGCATTAGGTAAACAAAGAGAATCACAACATAGGTTAAAAGATGAGCTAATGGTACCAATAACAGGACAAACTCAACCCTCATCAATTGAAGATAGAATAGAGCTTTATAAAGAGGTGATAAAGTGTGAGCGCAGTGGTGTAAAGCTTAAACTCAAAAGAGAAAAATTTTTAAATTACAGGCTTTTAAGTGCTTCTGTAAAAAGAACAAAACAGGAGACAATTCCTAGTTATATACTCTTTTATTCAACGTTAACTCGTGAGTTTACGAAAGGAAAAATAGAGTATATAGAGAACGGAATTGGTTATTTTAATCGTGAAGAGATACTTTTTTTGAGTATAGAAAAATTCAATATTTTAACAAATAGTTCTTATGAAAATGTATCTGAATTAATGAAAAATCCTCTGAGTGTAGAATATGAGATGATTTTTAGAAAAGAGCTCTTTTGTAGCGTTTTTCCAAGCTTAAATCCGATAATTATATTAAACATAATAAGCGAAGAAAAGTTAGAAATAAAAATAAAATCAAAAACATACATAGATGTTAGGGAAGTTTTAGTAAAAGTTAGATAAAATGATAAGATTTTATAAAATTGCTAAAAGGCTTTGATTTGACTAATATTGATGTTGTAGAGATTCAAAAGATTTTACCTCATAGATTTCCATTTTTACTTATAGACAGAGTTACCGACTTAGTAGAAGGTGAAACAATTGAAGCATTCAAAAATGTGACAATAGGTGAACAAATATTTCAAGGGCATTTTCCTGGTCACCCTATTTACCCTGGTGTTATGATTGTTGAAGGTATGGCACAAGCTGGTGGAGTATTAGCTTTTAAAAGTGCTAGTAAAGATGACCAAGAAGCTGCAAAAGATCAAGTAGTTTATTTTATGAGTATTGACAAGTGTAAGTTTAGAGCTCCTGTAACTCCTGGTGATAAACTAGTTTACAAGCTAAATGTTATAAAACATAGAGGAAGTATCTGGGTTCTAGGTGCAAAAGCTTATGTTAATGAAAAGTTAGTTTGTGAAGCAGAACTTAAAGCTATGATTGTTGATAAGTAGAGCAGACAAATAATGACAAACATTCACCCAAATGCAATCATAGAAGATGGAGCAAACATAGCAGAAGATGTAAAAATCGGTGCTTTTACTTTTGTTTCTAAAGAGAGTGTTTTAAAAGCAGGTGTTGAAGTGATGCAAGGTGCACAAGTTTATGGTAATATTACCGTTGGAGAAAATACAAAGATTTATCCTTACGCAGTAATTGGTATGCCTCCTCAAGATAACGGTTACACAACTGAAGATGATGTAAAAGTTATCATTGGTAAAAATTGCAAGATACGAGAATTTGTGACTATTAACGCAGGAACAAAGCATGGTGGCTCAGTTACTCGCATTGGAAATGACTGTTTTATTATGATTTATTGTCATATAGCTCATGATTGTCAGGTTGGAAATAATGTAACTATGGCAAATAATGCAACTTTAGCAGGTCATGTTGAGGTTGGAAGCTTTACAGTTATTGGTGGGATGACTCCAATTCATCAGTTTGTGAAGATTGGTGAGGGTTGTATGATTGGAGGAGCTAGTGCTATTGGTCAAGATATTCCTCCTTTTTGTTTAGCTGAGGGAAACCGTGCAGTTGTAAAAGGACTAAATGCAATTGGATTAAAAAGAAGATTTGAAAAAGAAGATATACGTGCATTGCAAGGTGCATTTAGAAGACTATTTAGAAGTGGTGAGCCAATCAAAGATGTGGCAGAAGAGTTTTTAAAAAATGAAAAAAATGAAAAAGTATTGCAACTGTGTAGTTTCATACAAGAGACTAAGCGTGGCATACCTTATGAGAGGAAGAAATAGATGGTAAATAAAGAGTGTAGCTTTTGTGGTTCACGAGAGGGTAGTGACACAAGGCTAATAGCTGGTGAAGGTGTTTTCATATGCGAACATTGTGTAATTTCAGCACATAAGATATTTTTTGGTGATGTAAAAGAAGAAGAGAAAAAAGAGAGTGGTGAGCTAATTGAACAAGAGCTTTTAACTCCAAAACAGTTAAAAGGGATGTTGGACAAGTTTGTTATAGGACAGGAGCGTGCTAAGAAAGTATTTTCTGTTGGAGTATATAATCACTATAAAAGAATCTTTAGACAAGCAAGTGTAGAAGATGATACAGAGATATCAAAATCAAATATACTTCTTATTGGACCAACAGGAAGTGGTAAAACACTTATGGCTCAAACTATGGCAAAGTTTTTAGATGTTCCTATTGCTATATGTGATGCAACTAGCCTAACAGAAGCTGGATATGTTGGAGAAGATGTTGAAAATATTTTAACAAGACTTCTTCAAGCAGCTGATGGCGATGTAAAACGAGCAGAGCAAGGCATAGTTTTTATTGATGAGGTAGATAAAGTAGCGCGTATGAGTGAAAACCGTTCAATCACAAGAGATGTGAGTGGAGAGGGAGTTCAACAAGCACTTCTAAAAATTATTGAAGGAAGCGTAGTTAATATTCCGCCAAAAGGTGGAAGAAAACATCCAAATCAAGAGTTTTTACAGATAGATACTACAAATATACTATTTATTTGTGGTGGTGCATTTGATGGACTAGAAGAGATTATCAAAAGAAGAATTGGTAAAAATGTACTTGGTTTTGATCAAGAAAAAAGAGCAAAAAGTGATGATGTAAAACTTCTTGAAGTAATTGAACCTGATGATTTAGTTCATTATGGATTGATTCCTGAGCTTATTGGTCGTCTTCATGTAACGGCAACTTTAGGTGAAATCACAGAAGATGAGATGGTAAGAATTCTTACAGAACCTCAAAATGCTATTTTTAAACAGTATAAAAAACTATTTGCAATAGATAATGTAGAACTCAATTTTGAAGAGGATGCACTAAGAGAAGTTGCCGTTTTAGCTATAAAAAGAAAAACAGGTGCAAGAGGTTTGAGAAGTATTATGGAAGAGATTATGACTGATATTATGTATGAACTTCCAGAGCTTGATGGTTATGAAGTGTTGATAACAAGAGATGTAGTGGTAAATGGTGAAAAACCACTTTACATAAAAAAGAATAAGAAGAGTGCTTAAAATACGAAACGAAAGTTTTGTGCTTTAGTAGAGCGTGAATTAAAAGGGGGCTTTGCCCCTTTTTAAGATGATAATAAAATATGAAAAGTACATAAAGGTAAAAAATGATTCTTGACAAAATAATTGGTTTTTTCTCAAATGATATGAGTATTGACTTAGGAACTGCCAATACTTTGGTATCGATAAAAGGTAAAGGTATCATCATCAATGAACCATCAGTTGTTGCGGTTAAAAGAGACAAGTATGGTAGACAGAAGATTTTAGCTGTTGGTACAGAGGCTAAAAATATGGTTGGTAAGACTCCAGGAAATATTGAAGCGATTCGTCCTATGCGAGATGGTGTAATTGCTGATTTTGATATGACTGAGAAAATGATAAGATACTTCATTGAAACAGCTCATAAAAGAAAGAGTTTTTTAAGACCTCGTATCATTATCTGTGTTCCTTATGGACTTACTCAAGTAGAGAGAAAAGCAGTACGTGAATCTGCTATGAGCGCAGGGGCTAGAGAGGTTTTCTTGATAGAAGAGCCTATGGCAGCTGCTATTGGAGCTGGACTTCCTATACGCGATCCTAAAGGTAGTTTAGTTGTAGATATTGGTGGTGGTACAACTGAGATTGGTGTTGTTTCACTTGGTGGACTTGTAATAAGTAAGTCTATTAGAACTGCTGGTGATAAGATTGACCTTGCTATTGTTGAGTATGTTAAGAGAAAATATAACTTGCTTATTGGTGAGAGAACTGGAGAAGAGATTAAGATAGAGATTGGAACTGCTGTTCCTATGGATGAGCCACTAAGCATGATGGTAAAAGGCCGCGATCAGGTAAGTGGACTTCTTAGTAGAATTGAGCTTACCAGCGAAGATGTTAGAGATGCTACAAAAGAGCCACTTCGTGAGATAGCAGAAGCTCTTAAAGATGTTCTTGAAGTTATGCCTCCTGATCTTGCAGGTGACATTGTTGAAAATGGTGTTGTTCTTACTGGTGGTGGAGCATTGATTCGTGGTATTGATAAGTATCTTGCCGATATTGTTAAACTACCAATATTTGTTGCAGATGAGCCACTTTTGGCAGTTGCTAAGGGAACTGGAAAAGCACTTGAAGAGATAGAGTTATTACAACAATTGGCAAATGAGTAAATTTAAATTTATTTTTTTTATAGCAATATTTGTTATTATATCATTAAAGTATGGAGGTAGTGTTAGAGGAGTTTTTTCAAAAAATGCCAATAACGTTATTTCGATATATCTTGATATAAAAACAAGCATTGAGCAGAGTGTAACAGAACACTTTGCTCAACAAAAAGAAATAAAAGAGCTAAGAATTGCAAATAGAAACTTAGAAAACTCGGCAGAAGTTTTGAGTGCCTTTGCAACAAAACTAAATGATGTGTTAAAACTAAATGACATTGAAGAGTATGCACCAAAAGTAAAATTAGTTCGTTCAAGTGCTTATGTAAATTTAAATGATTATTATAAAGTTTGGATAAACTACGAAGATTTTAACTCTTCTCGTATATATGGACTTCTAAACCGTGGAAGTAGTGCTGGAATAGTAGTTCAAAAAGATGAAAATCCTATGGCTCTTTTGCTAGGTGATCCAAAATCTATTTTTTCTGTTTTTGTAGGAGTTGATAAAATCCCAGGTGTTGTTATGGGAAAGAAAAAAGAGGTACATGTAAAATATATACCATTATGGATGAACCCTCAGGTGGGTGATGAAGTAACTACAAGTGGATTAGATGGTATATTTTTTGGAGGAGTAGGAGTAGGAGTTGTTACAAAAGTGATAAAAGAAGAGTTGTCCAAAACGGCAGTTGTAGAACCATATAGCAAAATAAGTGTTCCTTCGTATTATCATATAATAGAGAAGAATTGAATTCAAAACCAATTTTGGGCTTGAATTGAATTCTAAAGGAAGATAATAATGCCAAAACGTAATGATATAAAAACTATTTTATTGATAGGCTCAGGTCCTATCATCATTGGACAAGCGTGTGAGTTTGACTATTCAGGAACGCAAAGCGTCAAAACTCTTAAGGAGTTGGGATACAAAGTAGTTTTAGTAAACTCCAATCCAGCTACAATTATGACAGACCCAGAGTTTGCAGATAGAACTTATATAGAACCAATTAATGAAGAGATAATTGCAAAAATTATTAAAAAAGAGAATGTTGATGCAATTTTGCCAACAATGGGTGGACAAACAGCACTAAATGTAGCTATGAGTATGCATGAAAAAGGTATGCTTGAGGGCATCAAATTCCTTGGAGCAAAACCAGAAGCAATTAAAAAAGGTGAAGATAGACAAGCTTTCAAAGAAGCTATGATCAAGATAGGCATGGATTTACCAGTGAGTAGATACGCTTACAATATGGAAGATGCATTAAAAGCTGCAGACGAGATAGGCTTTCCTCTTATAATTCGTGCTTCATATACACTTGCAGGTGGTGGTAGTGGTGTTGCTTATAACATAGATGAATATAAAGAATTAGTTGAACTTGGACTTGAAATTAGCCCAATTACAGAGATACTTATTGAAGAGTCACTCTTAGGTTGGAAAGAGTATGAGATGGAAGTTATTCGTGATAGTGCGGACAACTGTATTATTGTGTGTTCAATTGAAAATTTTGATCCTATGGGAGTTCATACGGGAGATAGTATAACTATAGCACCAGCTTTGACTTTAACGGACAAAGAGTATCAGAAGATGAGAAATGCTTCTTTTGCAATTCTTAGAGAAATTGGTGTTGATACTGGTGGAAGTAATGTTCAATTTTCAGTATGTCCAAACACAGGTCGTATGACTGTAATAGAGATGAATCCACGAGTGAGTCGTTCTTCTGCACTTGCAAGTAAAGCAACAGGTTACCCAATTGCAAAAGTAGCAACACTTCTTGCCGTTGGTTTTACTCTTGATGAAATTACAAATGACATTACAGGAACTGCAGCTTCATTTGAGCCAGTAATTGACTATATAGTTACAAAGATTCCTCGTTTTACATTTGAAAAATTTCCTATGGCTAATTCAACTTTAACAACAAGTATGAAAAGTGTTGGTGAAGTAATGGCAATAGGAAGAACTTTTAAGGAGTCTTTCCAGAAAGCTCTTTGTTCACTCGAAACTGGTATTAGTGGATTTGATGAAATAACTTATGATGATGAAAAACTCAAAAAAGAGATTCGCCGTCCAAATGAAGTAAGAATGCTTTGTGTTATGGAAGCTATGGGGCGTGGCATGAGTGTTGATGAGCTTTATGAACTTTGTAAAATCGACAAGTGGTATCTAAATCAGTTTAAAGAGATACTAGAACTTGAGAAAAAATTAGATATGTTTGCTCTAAATGATGAAAAACTTCTTAGACTTGCAAAAACTTATGGTTTTTCAGATAACAAAATTGCTTGGCTTATAAACAAGTATGATAACCTTCAACTAACACAAAACGATATCTATACTGCTCGTGAAAAATTAGGAATTAAACTTGAATATAATGAAGTAGACACTTGTGCAGCTGAGTTTAAAGCTCTAACACCATATCTTTATTCAACAACAAACATAACTAAACTTCCTGAACAAAAAGTGGAAAAGAGTGATAAGAAAAAAGTTATGATCATTGGTGGTGGACCAAACCGAATTGGACAAGGAATTGAGTTTGATTATTGTTGTGTTCACGCTTCTTACGCACTTCGTGATTTGGGAGTTACTACAATTATGTATAACTGTAATCCTGAAACAGTTTCAACTGATTATGATACAAGTGATATACTCTACTTTGAGCCGATAGATTTTGAACATGTTAGAAGTGTAGTTGAGAGAGAAAACCCAGATGGAATTATAGTTCACTTTGGTGGACAGACACCTCTTAAAATAGCAAAAAGATTAACAGTAATTGGTGGAAAAATCATAGGAACAACTGCAAGAGTAATAGACGAAGCAGAAGATAGAGAAAAATTTGCAAAGTTTTTAAGGCAAAATGATATAAACCAACCAAACAATGCAACAGCAACTACTAAAGAAGAGGCTATAAAACATTCAAAAGAGATAGGTTATCCTATTCTTGTTCGTCCTTCTTATGTACTTGGTGGTCGAGGGATGAAAACAGTATATAATGAAGATGAACTAAAACAGTATATGGACGAAGCAGTTAGTGTTTCTCATAACTCACCAGTATTACTTGATCAATTTCTTGATCGTGCTATTGAGCTTGATGTAGATGCTATTTGTGATGGTACAGATGTCTATATTGGTGGGATTATGCAGCATATTGAAGAGGCAGGAATCCATAGTGGAGATAGTGCTTGTTCACTTCCAACAGTGAGTCTAAGTGATAGGCTGATTAAAAAAGTAGAAGACCAGACTAGAAAAATAGCACTAAATCTTGGTGTTATTGGACTTATGAATATTCAGTATGCAATCTACAAAGATGATGTTTTTATGATTGAAGTTAATCCAAGAGCTAGTAGAACAGTTCCATTTGTCTCTAAAGCAACAGGAATTCCTTTAGCAAAAGTAGCAACTCGTGTTATGTATCAGGGTGATTTAAAAGAAGCACTTAGCTTTTATGACAAATACAATGTTGTTGAGGAAGTTGGTAACATATTAAAACCAAAACTAAAAGGGCATGTATCTATAAAAGAGGCTGTTTTCCCATTTAGTAAACTTGCAGGAGCAGATTTAATTCTTGGGCCTGAGATGAAAAGTACAGGTGAAGTTATGGGCATAAGTGACTCATTTGCAACTTCATTTGCAAAATCACAAATAGCATCAAGTAACATGATACCAAGTTCAGGTACTGTATTTTTGTCTTTAACTGATGAAGACAAAGCATATGCTAAAGATATAGGTGCTGGATTTACTAAACTTGGTTTCAAAGTTTTAGCAACAGGTGGAACTCACAATGCTCTTGTTATGGCTGGAGTAGAGTCTGAGTTTGTTTACAAAATAAGCGAAGGTAGACCAAATATAGAGGATAAACTCAAAAATGGTGATGTAGATTTAGTGATAAACACAAGTGATGCAAAATCGAGCAAAGATGATGCTAAGAAGATTCGTCAATCTGTTCTTAGATTTAACATTCCTTATTTTACTACTATCGCAGCCGCAAGAGCAGCAGCTGAATCCATAGAACATATAGAAGATGGAAGTGCCTTAGAACCTAAAGCACTGCAAGATTACCTAAACTAAAATGTTAAACCAGCAGTTAGTTTACCTTGTTCAAACAGAGACTACTGCTGGATTTCTTTCACAAAACTCTCAGGCCTTAGCTAGTTCAAAACAACGAAATAAAACTCAACCATTTATCAGGTGTGTAGACTCGTTAAGTACATTACAAAAATTTACAAGAGTACCTAAAAAGTTTAAAAATAGACTCAGACGTTCAAATCGAATTACTTTTATATATCCAAATGGTAAAGCTTTACGTGTGGTAAAAGATGAAAAACATTTGAAGTTTTTAAAAAAACTAAAATGGGCTTACTCATCATCAGCGAATCTTACATGTGAAAATTTTGAAGAGAGTTATGCAAAGCAAAAAGCTGATATAATAGTTGAAGATAGTAAAGGTTTTTTTGAAAATAGCCCATCAAGCATGATGAAAATAAATAGTAAAAAAGCAAGGAAATTAAGATGACTAATCGTATATTGGGTTCACTTTTTATGGGTTTTATATTTATTAGTATCTTAGATTTTTTATATTTTATCGGGCTGAAGTTAAACTATTTTGATTTTTACAAAATAGATGTTTATTTTAATGTACTATTTGTAGATAACCAAAATTTTTATATTTTGGCTTCTTTATCCCTCATTGTAGGGTACTTACTGATGTATAGTAAATTAGCAAAACTATTTTTGAAAATTTATGTAATTATTATTCTTGTATCGGCAACAACTCTTTATGAGCCTATAGGAAAAAGTTTAGGAGAAACAGTTTTTTTAAAAGACAATCAACGTTTTAAATTTGGCTCAACTACTTTTAGCGGAGCAACTCTTTATGAGGGAAGAACAGATATTTATATATATAGGAAAGATTTGGTAAAAACTATTAAATTACCTATTGATAAAGTTAAAAATATAACTTCTTATTAGTCTATACATTTCAAAATAACCATATATCAAGCATTAAATTAGTATAATTATAATAATTTTATTATTAAGGAGTAATAATGCTAAATAAAAGAGTATTTTTGTTGATATTTGTTTTACTATTTTTAGGTGGTTGTGCAACTATTAACCAACCTAATATTCATGAAGTTTCAAAAGAAAATAAAACAATAGTAAGTAAAACTTTAGTTGTTAAAGAAGATAAACCAACTGGTTTAAAAAGAAAAGTTGCAATAGGTAGGTTTAGTAACGAAACTCGTTATGGTCAAAGTTTTTTTATAGATAAAAACGATGACAAAATAGGCAAACAAGCTATGGATATTTTATCTGCTAAACTTTTTCAAACTGGAAAATTTATTATGTTAGAGCGTGCAGATTTATCTAAGATTGAAAAAGAGTTAAAAATAGGCAATATACCTAAACTTGGCAATTCAGCAGACTATTTGATTCTTGGTTCTATTACAGAGTTTGGAAGAAAAGAGACTAGTGATGTTGGAATTTTTAGTAGAGTTAAAAAGCAAGAAGTTTTTGCAAAAGTTCATATAAGAATAGTTGATGTTAGTACAGGACAAATTATCTATTCAGATGAAGGAAAAGGCACATCTTTTAGTGAAGCCGGAACAGTTATGGGTTTTGGTGGGAAAGCAGGATACAATGCTCAATTAAATGATAAAGCAATAGATGCTGCAATTTCAGATTTAGCATCAAATATTATTGAAAATATGTTAGATAAACCTTGGAGAGGTTATATACTTGGATATGAAGATGGTAATTTAATTACATCGGGTGGTAAAAGTCAAAATATCAAAGTAGGTGATAAGTTTAAAGTATTTAAAGAAGGTAAAAAGGTAAAAAATCCTCAAACAAATATGATGATTACTCTTCCTGGTAAAAAAGTTGCAACTATTGAAATTATAGCAACTCTCGGAAATACCCCTGAAAGCGAAGTATCTTTAGCTAATATTATTGATGGTGATATAAAATCTTATATTAAATCAAATAATTTTTCTAATTTATATATTCAAGCAAAAGGTAAATAATGAAAAAAATATTAATAGTTATAACTCTACTTAGCCTTGTATTTTTATCTGGTTGTGGGTACAAAGAAGGAGTAGTAACTTCAAGTCAAAAAGCTTATCTTTATTTTACAGGAGATGTTAATGGTGCAAAAGTTTCTATTGACAAGGGCAAAATGTTTAGTGTAAAAGCAGGTAAAAATAACAAGTATGTTGTAAATACTGGTAAACATTTGGTTGAAATTTATAAAAATGGTTCATTAATAGTAAAACGTGAGATTTTTACAAGTGATGGCATATCAAAAGAGATTAAGGTTCAATGGTGAAAAAAATTACATTAATAGGGTTATTCGTTCTTGGTTTATTATTTAGTGGGTGTGTGAATCAGCCTAAACCTCTATATAATTATGGAAATTATAATGAAAGTTATTATGTTTATAAAAAAGATTTAAATGCAGAATCTATGTTAGCACTTCAAAAATCTATAGAAGAAGCAATTAAAAATGCTGGAGAAAGTACTGCTGGGCGAGTTCCTCCTGGAATGTATGCAAATCTTGGTTATATCTATTTAAAGAATGGCAAGGGTAATGAAGCAATAGCTAATTTTGAAAAAGAGAAAGCAATATATCCTGAAGCAGTACACTTTATGGATAGAATGATTAAAAAATCTAAACTTGCTATGGGAGAAGATAAATGATAACTAAAAAAATTATACTTTTTGTATGTTCAGTAGCGTTTATGGCTGTTTTAACAGGGTGTGCATCAGGACCTACATATACAACAAAAGTTGCTGAATTCCCTAAAATGTATGATCAAAAACCTCGTTCTATTTTAATATTACCTCCTATGAATGAGAGTACTGATACTGAAGCAAAAGATTATTACATGACAACAGTTGAGATGCCTTTTGCTATGATGGGATATTATATTTTTCCTGTAGAAATGGTTAGTGATATTATGAAGCAAGAGGGTGTTTATGATACCGAAGTCTTGTACAATATGCCTTTAGATAAGTTCTACGAATATTTTGGAGCTGATACGGTTTTATTTACAAAAATAAAAAAATGGGATATATCTTATGCTGTTATTGCTTCTAGTTTAACAGTAGTTATAGAGTCAAAGATTGTTTCAACTAAAACATCTGAAGAATTGTGGACTTATGTGGGTGCGGTAGTAGTTGACTTGAGTGGTGGGAATAGTGGAGGTGGAGGTATTGCAGGACTTATTGCTAGTGCTATAGTAACTGCAATAAATACAGCAGCAGCTGATTATGTGAAGTATGCTCACGTAGTAAATTCTAGGATTATACAGACATTACCAGCAGGACCATATAGCCAAATATATTTAAAAGACCAAGGTATGAAGTTTATTGATCAAACAATAAAGAAATAGTATTTTTAAGTTACTTAATTAAGGAATTAATTAAGTAACTTTTTGATTGCCAAGGCAGAGAGGCTTAATCCAAAACTTCCCGTTACTCCTACAAAACTACCTAGTTCTTTGCAGTTTGGAAGTTCACTTGAAAATACTACGTCAAACTTTTTCTTGAAACCTATTTTTTTTAACTCACTTCTAAATTTTTTAGCTAAACCATCTGTGTGAGTTTTCCATATGTCTGTTATTTCTATTTTTGTTGGGTCAAGTTTTTTTGCTCCACCCATAGAACTTATGAGTTTGTGTGAAAGTTTATTGGCTATTGCTACTTTTGCTGGCATATCATCTATGGCGTCTATGATTAAATCAAAAGGTTCAAAGTCAAACTCCTCTACCCACGCAGGAGTAATTTTCAAATTATATCCATCTATTCCAGGATAAAGTTCCTTCATTCTATCTACTTTTACAACCCCAATAGCTTCACTACCAAGTTGTCTGTTTTGGTTGGTTACTTCAAAGGTATCAAAATCTACAATCGTAATTGAGCCAACGCCTGTTCTATACATTGAGTCTAAACAAAATCCACCAACGCCACCAACGCCTAAAAGAAGTACTTTTTTATTTTGTAATTTCTCGAAGTCATCTTTAAATAGTATTCTTGTTCTTGAAAATCTATCGTTCATTTATCCACCCTTGAAGTTTTTTTATGTCTTCATGTGAAGTCATATCTAATTTTATAGGCGAGACGGAAACATAACCATCTTCAATGGCACTCAAATCACAAGTTTTATTTTCACTTGGCTGCCACTCAAGGATGTGAGTTCCAATCCAGTAGTACTCTTCCCCTCTTGGATTTATATGTAGATGTGCATCATTGCCATACTCTTTGTATCCTGCATGAGTTATTTTTATGCCTTTACATGTAGACTCTGTTATAGGAGGAAAATTTACGTTTAAAAATTTTCTTTTTTCAAGTGGAAATCCACCATCAAGAACCTTCTTAGCTAAATCATGTGCATATTTTTTTGCTAATTCATATCCATGATTTGCTATAGAAGCAGGTCCATTGCTATAGACTTGCGAAAAGGAAATAGCTGGTATGCCTTGAAGAACTGCTTCCATAGCAGCACTTGCAGTTCCACTGTAAGTAATGTCTTCACCCATGTTTGAGCCTTTATTTATACCGCTTACTACAAGATCAGGAAGTTTGTCATCTTTAAATAGAGCATAAAGTGAAAGGTAAATACAATCACTAGGAGTTCCATCATCTAATTTAAAAAAATCTTTTTCGATTTCAACAAATCGTAAAGGACGGGTAAGCGTCAAAGAGTGACCACAAGCAGACTTTTCTGTAGTTGGTGCTACAACTGTCACATGACCTAAAGGTTTTATTGCTTCAATAAGAGCTTTTAAACCTTCACTCTCAAATCCATCATCATTTGTTATAAGTATTCTTTTCATAGTATTTTCTTTTTTTGATGAATTATAGCAAATTAATATAAATTTAGTTTTTAAACTTTAGTGTCAAATCTTTGTACTCTTTTAGTATATTTTCTAATTCACCTAAAAATATTTCAGGAGCATATATAAGTAAATCTTGAATTTTAAAATATATATCTTTTGGTATTTTATTTGAGGATGTATTTTTTTCACAAAGTTTTGACTTTAATAATTCCGTCTCTTCTGCTGATATAGAATCTACAATATGTTTCAAGTATATTTTTCTAGTTCTACTACTATCATCAAAAAGTAGCTGTTCAGGGATATTTAATACTTCGGCTATATAGGGGATAAGCTCAATTTTTATACCAATTCTACCTGTTAAATAAGCATATATGGATTTTTCTGATGGTATTTCATTGGTATTTCTTAGTTTTGGTTCTAAATTTCTCAATTTTTGAGCAAAATCTTTTTTAGTTAATTTATTTTCTCGTAAATGTAGATTTATTATTTCGTATACTTCCATAATGTCCCATTTTTTAGATATTTTATAACTAAAATTGATACAATAGCAAGAATTTTCTTGATTTAAAGGATACATAATCAAGAATAAGATACTATTTCAAGAATTCATAACAAGGAAAGAACTTGAAACCAGTAAAACTATACTTTCTTGCATCTTCAGTTACATTAGGAATTCTTTTAGGATTCATATATTTTGTAAATTATATTGATTTATTTTCATAGGATATTGATGAATAATAATCAAAATATATATCAAGAAGATGAAATAGACCTAAGAGAATTATGGGATATTTTGTATAAGAAAAAATTGTTTATTTTTATATTTACAATTATAGTTACTATTGATGCAATTATATTTGCTTATTCTAAAACTCCGATATATGAAGTTAAATCTAACATAAAAGTTGGTTTTATAGAAAATAAGTTAATAACAGACCCTGATGTACTATCGAAAACCTTAAATTTAGTGTTTGGTGTTAAGGATAAATTGCTAAGCAAAGAGGAATTTGTATCAGAAGTTTCTAGTATAACTCAAAATAAAAAATTGAAAAATTTTATAGAGATAAAAACCCAGGCAATAACAAATGATGAAGCTTTAAAACTTAATAAAGAAGTGGTTAATTACCTTCAAGATATGTATCAAGATAAAATTGATGAATATATAAAAGATAGAAAAAATGACATAAAAACAGTAGAAATCAATATTAGAAATTTAGATACATTGGAAACAATAAATTTAACAAGAGCGATAAAGTTACTTAAAACACAAAATATTGTTAAAATAGATGAAATAATCAAGAAGTTACAAAATCAAGATATAAAACAAATAGAGAGACAAATAGAGCTATTAAAAGAACAAAAGATTTTTAAAATAGACAAAAAAATTATTTTTTATAAAAATATTAAAAGTAAATCAGTGAAAAATAAAACAAGGTTTCATACAGAAAAATTAAAAGAGTATATTAAGTCAGTGGAAGTTATTTATAAAAAGAATCAAACCAATAATGACCCAACCGCTCTTACTATATCTTCTCTTCAAGTGATAAGTTACCAAAACTTAATTTTAAATTCACAGAATAAAATAGAAGATTTAAAAATAGAATTAGAGAATATAAAGAATCAAATAATACCAAACTTAAAAATGGAAAAAGAAAACATTTTAAATGTAACGATAAAAGACTTGGAGCTCAAAATAGAGAACATTAAAAACATAACTATTTTAAATCTTCAAAGAGATAAACAAATAATGATAAATGATGCATTAAGAAAACTAGAATATAGGCTTAATGTAAATTTACCAAATAAAAAAGCCAAGTTTATAGAAAAAATAGAACAATTCAAATACCAAATATCCGAACAAAATGTAAAAAACAGTGTAGTAGTTGGACATTTTATTATAAAGAATTATCCAATAAAACCAAAGAAAAAGCTTATTGTGGTTGTTGCCTTTGTTGCAGGATTTATTTTATCGGTATTTTTAGTTTTCTTTTTAAATTTTATTGAAAAAGAGGAAGATAAACATTAACTACACAAAAAGACGATATTATATATGTAATAAATAGGTAAAGGAGGAAGTTATGTGTATGATGCAAGCACCAATAAACAGACGAGCACCTAAAGTTCATAGGTCTCAAAAGAGAGTAATGAAAACAAGAACTCCTTTTAATAAAGAACTTTTGAAACCAGATTTAGAATTTATAGATGAGAGAAGGGTTAAAAAAGTAGAAAATAAAGGATTTTTTAGTAAACTATTAGGATTATAACTAATAGGATAAATTTTGAAACTACTTATTTCTGCACTTGAACCATCTGGCAATCTACATATTGAACCAATATTGGACTCTATAGAAAATTATGAACTTTTTGGTATTTTTGATGAACGTTTTGGTGAGCCACTTTTACCAAGCCGAGCATTTTCTATCATGGGTTTTATTGACGCAATTCCAAAGATACGTTTAGCTAAAAAAGCCATTAAAGACATGGTGAAACTTAGTTTACATGTAGACAAAGTCATACTCATAGACTCCCCTGCTTTTAACTTACCACTAGCACGTGCTATTAAAGAGGTAAACCCAAATGTCCAAATTATTTATTATATTCTCCCACAAGTTTGGGCTTGGAAAGAGAAGCGTGTAGCAAAAGTAGAAAAATATTGTGATATTTTAGCTTCAATATTACCTTTTGAACAGCAGTTTTATAATCGTGCCAAGTATGTAGGACACCCACTTCTTGATGAAATTCCTGCATATAAAAAGAAGTATGAAGAGACAGGGTATATTGCTTATTTGCCAGGAAGTCGTAAAAGTGAGATAAAAAAGCTTATGCCCATATATAAAGAAGTGGCAAAAAAGATAAATAAGAACAACATACTTGTAATTCCATCTCATTTTAGTTCTACTGAAATAAAAGAAATATATGGTGACATAAAAGAGTTCGATATATCTCGTGATACTTATGGTACATTTCTAAAAAGTGAGTTTGCTTTTGTCTGCTCTGGAACGGCTACTCTTGAAGCTGCTTTGATTGGAGTTCCTTTAGTTTTGGCATATAAAGCAAAAAAAATTGATGCTTTTATTGCTCGTATGTTTGTAAAACTAAAGCATGTTGGTTTGGCAAATGTCATTTTTGATTTTGCTGGAATTGAGTCTCTACATGTAGAGCTTCTTCAAGATGAGGTAACGAGTGAAAACTTAATGGAAGAGTATATTCATATGGACAGAGAGCTTTATTTTGAAAATTCACAAAAACTACATACGATTTTAAAGCATGGTAGTAAAGATGAGATGATAAAGCTAATTAGTGTATAATAAATTAAAATGTAATTTGGAGTTAAAATGACAAAAGAACCGATGACAGAGTATGGTCATACAAAATTAAAAAACGAATTGACTAATTTAAATAAAGTACAACGACCTGAAACTGTTATAGAGATTGATATAGCAAGAAGTCATGGAGATTTAAAAGAAAATTCAGAATACCATGCGGCTAGAGAAAAACTACGTTTTATAGAAGGTAGAATTGGAGAACTTGGTGAGTTGCTTGTAAACTCACAATTAGTAGACCCATCAACTTACGCACATGACAAAGTTAGATTTGGCTCAACTGTAATGCTAGAAGATATGGCGACAGAGGAAGAGCTCACATATGTCATAGTGGGACGAACTGAGAGTAATCCAGATATTGGGCTTATCTCATTTCATACTCCACTTGCTCGTGGACTTATGGGTAAATCTGAGGGTGATGAAGTTGAGATAAATCTTCCAGTTGGAAAAAAAGGGTTTGAAATTCTAAGTGTTGAGTATAAAACAATTGAATTTAGTAATGACTAAGGTAGCCATAATTGGGGCTAGTGGATATACTGGCTTAGAGCTTGTAAAAATACTTCATGCTCATCCCCAATTTGAGATAACTTATGTAGGAACAAGCAAAGGTGGAGAGAAACTAAGTGAGCTTCATCAAAGTCTAAAAGGTATTGTAGAATTTGACGTTTTAAAAAGCGATGTAAAAGCGATTGCAAAAGTGGCTGATTTAGCATTTTTAGCACTTCCTCATAAAACTGCTATGGGATTTGCAAAAGAGCTTTTGGCTTTGTCTGTAAAGGTTGTTGACTTATCAGCTGATTATCGTTTGGAGCTTGATACTTATGAAGAGTTTTATTGTGAACATGAAGACAAAGAAAACTTACAAAATGCAGTGTACGGACTACCTGAAATAAATAGAGCTGAGATAGCCAAAACTTCTTTAGTTGCAAATCCTGGTTGTTATCCAACTGCCACTCTATTGGGTCTGTTGCCATTTGCAAATTATATAGATGAAAATTCACCCATATTTATAGATGCAAAAAGTGGTTTGAGTGGAGCTGGGAAAAAAGCAAATAATGTAACACAATTTGTCAATGTAAATGAAAATATGTTTGCATATAACCCATTTAAACATAGACATTCACCTGAAATAAAAGAGAAATTAAAACATCTTACATGTAAAGATTTTGAAGTTAACTTTGTGCCACATCTTATTCCTGTTACAAGAGGGGAATTAGTTAGTATATATCTCAAATTAAATACTCCAATAGATGCCAAAACTATATTAGAAGAGTTTTATAAAGATGAACCGTTTGTAAGAGTTAGGGAAAACCCTGTTGATTTAAAATCAACAGCAGGTACAAATTTTTGTGATATATTTGTAGCACAAAATGGTACATCACTGTTCATATCTTCTAGCATAGATAACCTTTTAAAAGGTTCATCTTCTGGAGCAGTAGTTAATGCAAACATTATGTGTGGTTATGAAGAAAATTTAGGAATTCCAATTTTTGCTTATGTACCCTAACATAAAAAATGGAGCTATTTTTATAGCTGATGCTCATGAAGATGATAGAAAAGATGCTTTTTATTGTTTTTTAAAGCAAATAGAGTCAGGTGACATAGTTACTACGCAACTTTTTCTTATGGGCGACATGTTTGACTTGCTTGTAGGCAAAGTTGAATATGGTACTAAAAAATATAAAAAGTACATAGATTTGATAGATTTGATTGCTTTATATGTAGAAGTTTATTATTTTGAAGGCAATCATGATTTTGCTCTGTCAAATCTTTTTAAAAATGTAAAAGTTATACCAATACAGCTCCAACCGATGGAGTTTGTTTTAGAAGATGATACTTTAGTATATCTTTTACATGGAGACAAGTATGGTGGTTTAGTTCATAACACTTATACTAAGCTAATTCGTTCACCTTTTATCTTAAGTATTCTAAATTTTATAGATAAAAGAAAAGATAATTATATATCAAAGAGAATTGAAGCTGACCAACACAGAAAAAAACTTTGCACTAAAATAGAGAACTTTGAAGATATGATAATTGCTAAAATACCAAACTATAACCCGCAACAAAATAGTTATATTGTAGAAGGGCATTACCATCAGAACCACATGTTTAGACAAAACAGTGTAAATTATATCAATTTACCATCCTTTGCGTGTAATCAAAGTTATTTTATTGTAGAATGTTCAAAACGCAATAAATTTACGCAGTGTAAATTAAGGGGTTAAGATGTTTGATGATGATGTTTTAAAAGTAGGCTCCAATGAGATGGAGCTTGTAGATTTTCGTATTCTGAAACAAGAAGACGATCGGGTTTATGAAGGAATATACGGAGTAAATGTAGCAAAAGTTAGGGAGATTATTAAAATCCCTAAACTAACAGAACTTCCAGGTGTTCCGGATTATATTGAAGGCATTTTTGATCTTCGTGGTGTTGTTATTCCAGTAGTAAATCTTGCTAAGTGGATGCAGATAAAAGAACCACCTAAAGCAGAACTGAAGCCTAGAGTAATTATTACTGAGTTTAGCGATATACTCATTGGTTTCATAGTTCATGAAGCTAAAAGAATAAGAAGAATTAGTTGGAACGATATAGAGCCAGCATCTTTTGTAGCAGGCATGGGATCACTAGATAAGTCTCAGATAACTGGAGTTACAAGGATAGAAAATGATGAAGTTTTACTTATTCTAGATTTAGAAAGTGTGGTTCAAGAACTCGGAATTTATCAGCCAACAACTGATGCGGATGAGCAATTAATAGACAAGATAGAAGGTACTGCATTGATTCTAGATGATAGTTTGACTGCAAGAAAATTAGTTCATAATGCACTCTCAAGAATGGGTTTGAAAGTTGTTGAAGCAAAAGATGGAATAGAAGGTATGCAAAAACTAAATGAATTGCATGAAGCATATGGCAAAGATCTTAAAAAAGAGTTAAAGATTATTATTTCTGATGTAGAGATGCCTAAGATGGATGGTTTCCATTTTGCAGCAAATGTTAAAGAAGATGATAGGTTTTCAGAGATTCCTATAGTTTTTAACTCATCTATAAGTGACCACTTTAGTGAATTAAGAGGAAAAGAGGCGGGCGGAGAAGCCTATTTGACAAAATTTGATGCATCGGTTTTTTACAAAGAGATTTCTAAAGTAATAAAATCGCATGTAGAAACTGTGTGAGGATCGAGCGATGGATGAAATACAAGAAATTTTAGAAGATTTTTTGGTCGAAGCGTTCGAACTTATTGAACAGCTTGATCAAGATTTGGTAGAGTTAGATACTAGGCCTGAAGATTTGGAACTGCTAAATAGCATATTTAGAGTTGCACATACTATTAAAGGTTCTTCCTCATTTTTGAGTTTTGATATACTTACTAAACTTACTCATCATATGGAAGATGTCCTTAATAAGGCTAGAAAAGGTGAGTTAAAACTCAATGAAAATATTATGGATGTTGTGTTAGAGTCAATTGATATGATGAAAACACTACTGCATTGTATACGTGACAATGGAAATGATACTGCTACAGGTATGGATTTAGATGATATCATAACTCGTTTAGAAGCGGTTAGTGAAGGTAAAAATATACCTGAAGGCAGTGAAGAAGCTGTAAAAGATGAAGCAGAGCCTGAAAAAGAAGTAAGCGAAGCAGATTATGCAAAAATGAGTGATGATGAAGTAGAAGCAGAAATAGAGAGACTTTTAAGTGAGAAAAAAGCAGAAGCTAAAAAGAAGAGAGCAGCTAAAGAAGCAAAAGCAGCAAAAGAGCCTGCAAAGAGCGTAGCAACTCCAAATGAAACTTCAACTAAATCAGCACCTCCAGCAAAAAAACATGCTTCAACATTAGAGCAGACTATTAGAGTTGAAGTTAGTAGACTTGACCACTTAATGAACCTAATTGGTGAGCTTGTTCTTGGGAAAAATAGACTTCTTAAAATCTATGATGATGTTGAAGAAAGATATGAAGGTGAAAAGTTTTTAGAAGAGCTAAACCAAGTAGTTTCAGCTATTTCACTTGTGACAACTGACCTTCAAATTGCGGTTATGAAGACAAGAATGCTTCCAATTGCAAAAGTATTTAATAAATTTCCTAGAATGATTCGTGATCTTTCACGTGAACTTGGAAAAGGTATTGAGCTTAAAATCTCTGGTGAAGAGACAGAACTTGATAAATCAATTGTAGAAGAGATTGGTGATCCATTAGTTCATATTATTAGAAACTCTTGTGACCATGGTATAGAAGATGGTGTTATAAGAGAGCAATGGGGTAAAGAAAAAATAGGTCTTATAGAGCTTAAAGCTTATAATGAAGGTAACTCTATTGTTATTGAAATTACTGATGATGGTAAAGGGCTAGATGCGGATCTACTTCGTTCAAAAGCGATAGAAAAAGGCATGATAAGCGAACAAGAAGCTGACAGTATGAGTGATAAAGAGGCTTTTGCTCTAATCTTCAAACCAGCTTTTTCAATGGCAGAAAAAGTTACTAACGTAAGTGGTCGTGGTGTTGGAATGGACGTTGTTAAGACTAACATTGAAAAGTTAAATGGAATTATTGAGATAGATAGTGAAGTTGGAAAAGGTACTGCGATTAAGATGAAAATACCTCTTACTCTTGCTATTATCCAAGCTCTATTAGTTGGTTCTCAAGAAGAGTACTATGCTATTCCATTAGCCTCAGTTTCAGAAACTGTTAGAATATCATTGGAAGAGATATATACAGTAGAGGGAAGAAATGTTCTTCGTCTTCGTGATGAAGTACTCTCTTTGGTAAGACTCTCAGATATATTTGGTGTTAAACAGGTTTATGAACCAGGTGAGCATACTTATGTAGTAGTTATTGGTTTAGCAGAAGCTAAGCTTGGTCTTATTGTTGATACTTTAGTTGGACAAGAAGAGACGGTTATTAAGTCTATGGGTGATTACCTGCAAGGTATTAATGGAATTGCAGGAGCAACTATCCGTGGTGATGGTGGTGTTACTCTTATTGTTGATATTGCATCTTTGATGAATATGGCAAAAGGTCTGAAAGTCAATATACGCGAAAGTATGCAGGCAAAAAACAAGATTAAAACAAAACCAGAAGATTATACAGTTCTTGTCGTAGATGACTCTAAGATGGATAGAACCATAATGAAAAAGTCAATGGAGCCAATAGGAATTAAGACTATTGAGGCATCAAATGGACAAGAGGCTCTAAATATGCTAAAAAGTGGTGAACATGATATTGATGTTATGCTTATTGATATAGAGATGCCTAGAATGGATGGTTACACACTTGCAAGTGAGATTAGAAAATACTCTAGATATAAAAACTTACCGTTAATTGCTGTAACTTCTAGAACTTCTAAAGCTGACAGATTAAGAGGCGTAGAGTCTGGAATGACTGAGTACATTACTAAACCATATTCACCAGAGTACCTAGAGAATGTGGTACGTAAAAATACTAAACTAACAGCGGAGTGATATTATGGCAGATAAATTAAATCAGATACTGCAAAAGCAGCAACAGCAGATACATGCACCTAACCATGTTGATGATGACATTATTCAGTTGGTTGGTTTTGTTATAGGTGATGAAGAGTATGCTATACCTATTTTAAATATAGTTGAAATTATCAAACCTATAGAGTTCACTAGAGTTCCTAGTGTTCCTGAGTATGTTTTGGGAGTCTTTAATATAAGGGGAAGTGTTATTCCTCTTATAGATTTAAGAAGAAAGTTTAATCTTACTCCTATGAACAACACGGGGGATACTAGATACATAGTAATGAAAGGACAAGACAATACGGCAGGTTTTGTTATAGATAGACTTACTGAAGCTATTAGAATTAAAGCTAACAGAATTGACCCAGCACCTGACAGTGTTGGTGGTGATAAAGGTATGATATACGGAATCGGTAAACGAGAAGATAGTATGCTTACTATATTAAAAGTAGAGTCTCTTCTAAAAAGAGACTTTTAACTCTCAAAGGGCTAGTTAATGGTTAGCCCTTTTCTCTCTACATGTAAACAATTAGGATATTAATGAAACTTTGCGTATTTGATTTTGACTCAACACTTATGGATGGTGAGACTATAGACTTTTTTGCTTTAAAATTAGGAGTAGAAGAGGAGGTCTCTAAGATAACAGAGCTTGCAATGCAAGGAGAGTTAGATTTTTTTGAGAGTCTTACAACTAGAGTAAAACTGTTAAAAGGACTTGATTCAAAAGTAGTTGATGAGGTGTGTAAAAATTTACCCTATATGAATGGCGCTAAAGAGGCGATAGAAGGTCTTAAGGCAAAAGGCTATAAGGTAGTGGTATTTAGTGGAGGGTTTAGAAATGCTACTGGCTATGCAAAAGATATTTTAGGTTATGATATTGACTTTTCAAATGTTCTACATGTAAAGGATGGAAAGCTTACTGGAGAAGTTGGGGGTGACATGATGTTTGACTTCTCAAAAGGCGATATGATGCAAAGACTCCAAAAGTTTTTAGGAGTTAGTAAGGCAGATACTATAGCAGTGGGCGATGGGGCAAATGACCGCTCTATGTTTGCCCATGCTGATTTGAGAGTGGCATTTTGTGCGAAAGATATTCTAAAAAAAGAAGCAAATGCTATAATCGATGTTAAAGATATGAGAAAACTATTGGAGTTAATATAATGTATGGAGTAGAAAATTTTTCACTTTGGTGTGATTTTGTTGAAAGAGACTTTTTAAAAGGTGAATTTATAGAATTGTTAGATAAAAATGTTTTTAATGGAGCTACTAGTAATCCTTCTATTTTTAAATCTGCATTTTTAACATCGCCCGCTTATCAAGCTGATAGAAAAAAACTAAAAGATTTAAGTTCTAAAGCAGTATATGAAAAACTAGCAATTGAAGATATCAAAAGAGCAGCACTTGCGATGCAAGATTTATATGAAAACAATAACGATGGTTTTATTTCTATTGAAGTAGACCCAACACTGTGTGATGATGCAAATGGAACAATCGAAGAGGGGAAAAGACTCTTTCACGAAATTGGTAAAAAGAACGTTATGATAAAAGTACCAGCAACAAAAGCTGGATACATTGCTATGGAAAAGTTAGTAAAAAATGGTATACATGTAAATGCAACTCTAGTTTTTTCTCCAGACCAAGCCAAGAATTGTATGGACGCTTTTAAAAGGGCAAACAATGCAGATTCAAAATGTGTTGTAAGTGTTTTTGTGAGTAGATTTGATAGTAAGTTAGATAGCCAAATAGCAACTTTTGGTATTGAAACATCAAAAGTAGGTATATATAACGCGATAAAAATATATAATTTGATAGAGGCATATAACTTGCCAAATGTAAGAACATTGTTTGCAAGTACTGGTGTAAAAACTAAGGACCTAGAATTAGATTATTATATAAAAGAGCTATTATTTAAAAATGCTGTAAACACTGCACCACTAGGAACAATAAAAGCTTTTATGAATTCTAAGGCAGTTGAAAAAAAACCAACAAATAATTATATAGAATATTTTGAAGAACTTGAAAAACATGGAATTGATATGCAAAAAGCTTATGATGAGCTTTTAGATGAAGGATTAGCATCATTTAAGGATGCTTTTGTACAAATACTAAAGGAGCTTTAATATGGCAGTGAATATTGATGTAGAATCTTTAACCTTTGAGATGACAAAAAGGCTTAGATTTTATTTAAGTAAGTTAGTAGAGCATGAGGGAAGTGATCTTCATATAAAAAGTGGAACAAACATAAGAGGACGTATTAATGGTGAAATAGTCTCTATGTCAAAAGAGATTCTTACGCATGAAGATGGTTTGACTTTAGCAAAAGAACTTTTAAGAGGAAGATTTAAAGAGTTAGTTGAGAAAAAAAATCTTGATTTTACTTATAAACTCAATGACGAATATCGTTTTCGTGTGAACCTCTTTTTTCAAGTAGATGGTGTTTCAGGAGTTTTCCGTACAATTCCTACGACAATGCCTACGGTTAAATCTTTGAAACTACCAGAAGTATTGAATAGTTTTTGTAATATATCTCGTGGACTTGTTTTGGTAACTGGACCTACGGGAAGTGGTAAAACAACAACTTTAGCAGCAATGATAAATCAGATAAATTTAACTCAAAGAAAGCACATCATTACAATTGAAGACCCAGTAGAGTTTGTTTACAAAGATGCTTTGAGTATAGTAAATCAAAGAGCTGTTGGACAAGATGCCATTAGTTTTAGTGATTCTTTAAGAGCAGCTCTTCGTGAAGACCCAGATGTAATTTTGGTAGGTGAAATGAGAGACTTGGAGACAATAGAAACGGCGATGCATGCAGCTGAAACAGGACACTTAGTTCTTTCAACTCTGCATACCCTTGATGCAAAAGAAACCATAGGACGTATTATTGGAATGTTTCCAGGAAATGAGCAAAATAGAATTAAAATGTCACTTTCTTCAGTTTTACAAGGTGTTGTTTCTCAAAGACTTATGCAAACAGTGGACGGTGGAAGAATTGCTGCGGTTGAAGTATTGGTTAAAAATTCTAGAATAGAGAATCTTATACTTGAAGGTCGTGATAGTGAGATACCAGGTGCACTAAAAGAGGGAAAAGACGTATACAAATCACAAACATTTGATCAATCAATTTTAGGTCTTTATGCAAGTGGAAAAATTTCAAAAACAGAAGCACTTAGTGGGGCGACAAGTAGAAATGACTTGCTTATGGCATTAGAGTTTTACGAAGCTGAGAAAAAAGTATCAAAAGGTGAAGAGAAGTCGTATATGGAAGAAGATGAAGATATAATTAACTTAAAACAGTAATATTTAAGCCATTTTTTAGTATAATTTGTCCTTAAATTTTTAAAAGGACAGAAATGTTAGAAGGTATTATTAGAGAGAGTATTGACAAACAAGCTACTAAAGCTTTGAGAAAAGATGGTTTTCTAATTGCTAATATCTATGGAAAAGGCGTTGAGAACATTAATGCTGCGTTTAAATCAAACGAATTCATAAGAGCAATGAAAAACAAAACATCTTTAACTTTCCCAGTTAAAGTAGCAGGAAAAGAGCATAAAGTAGTTGTTCAAGATTATCAAAAACATCCTGTAACAAGCATGCTTTTACATGTAGATTTACGTGTTGTTTTAGACGGAGTAGTTTCAAAGTATTTGATTCCAGTTAAAACAGAAGGAACTCCTATTGGAGTTAAGAATAAAGGTATTTTAGTTAATTCTAAAAAGCGTCTTTTAGTTAAATGTGCTGGTGAAAATATACCAGATAGCTTCACTTTAGATGTTACTAATTTAGATGTTGGTGCTTCTATTTTAATTCGTGATATAAACGTTCCTGCGAACGTGACAATCATGGAAGAAGATAGAGTTGCAGTAACTGGAGTTATTAAAGCTAAGTAGCAATGACTCTCATTGTAGGACTCGGTAATCCAGATTCCAAATACAAAAGTAACCGACATAATGTTGGTTTTATGGTCATTGACAAATTAGTTGATGACCATAGTTGTACTCACATAAATAAATCACCTTTTAGAGGTGAGCTTTATAAATCAAAAGATATACTTTTTTTAAAACCACATACATATATGAATCTCTCAGGGGAGAGTGTAAGAGCTGTAAGTAATTACTATAAACCTGAAAAAATTATAATCATTCACGATGATTTAGATTTGCCTTTTGGAACGCTTCGTTACAAGAGCGGTGGAGGACATGGAGGACATAATGGACTTCGTTCTATTGATTCTCATATGGGCAAAGATTACTATCGCGTACGAATTGGCATTGGTAAACCAGACAACAAAGTAGATGTAGCCAATTTTGTTTTATCTGATTTCCCAAAATTACAAAATGAAACTCTTGAAGAAATCTTAGATACAGCTCTTAAAGCAACTAAAGGACTTATAAATGAAGAGTTAAGTACAATCTCTTCAAAGTACACATTGAAAGCTGAAAAATGAAACTGTATCAAAAGTATATAATATTTAATTATCTAAAAAACTTTTTTATTATATTTTTATCGTTAGAGTTTTTTTATGTAGGTATTGATGTTTTATCAAACTATAAAAATTTTCCCGACTCTGCAAACTTACAACTGCTTTATGTTGTTTTTAAAACACTTGATGCTGTAAATTATTCTGTTCCTCTTTCTATTGTTTTTGCAATGATTGTAACAAAGTTTGGAATGATAAAATCAAATGAACTAGTTACCTTGTATACAATAGGAATTACTAAAAGGTCTGTTGTTAAACCACTGTTTTTCTCAGCTTTAACTATCTCTTTTATCTATATAAGTCTTAATTTCACCTCTTTTTCTTATGCGTATGAGTACAGTAGAAACTTACTAAAATACAGTACAATTGCTACAAATTCGACTGGGTTATTTTTAAAAAATAATAACGAATATATCTATTTTAAAAAATTAGATCCCATAAAAAAACAAGCTACAGGGATTAAAATTTTCAGTATTAAAGATAACAATTTAGAACAAATTATATCTGCAAAAACAGGTTATTTTTATGAAGATAGTTGGGTTTTAAAAGATGTAACTATAAAAACAAAACCCAAAGTAAAGTCAATCAGTGACAAAGGTATAACCCTAGTAAAACAAGAAAGATATGTAACACTAAAAGACTTTAGACCGAAGATTATAGAGAATATTCATAAAGGTGAATATAATATGTCTATCATTGATACTATTGATGCTCTTAGTTTTTTTGCTTCACAAAATATTAATCTTGATCGTGTAAAAACACTGCTTTATTCCCATTTACTTTTTCCTCTATTTGCACCTCTTTTGGTAATAATTCTGTTTTATAGATTACCAATTAGTAGTAGATTTTTTAATGTGGCATTTTTAAGCTTTGTTTTTATATTTATTACGCTTTCTACTTGGGGACTTCTGTTCATTCTTACTAAACTATCATCAACTTCTGTAATTTTTCCAGAACTTGGGGTGATTTTACCCATATCTTTATTGGCACTTTATGCATTAAAGCAGTATTACAAAGAAAATTAGATAAAATAAGTCTATTTAAGAAATAAGGCTCATAGTAATGTACAAAGATTTAGCAAACAAGTATGGTACACCACTTTATGTGTACGATTTTAATCACATAGAAAAACAATTTATAAAATTAAAAGAGGCTTTTAAAGCAAGAAAATCTTTAGTATGTTATGCAGTAAAAGCAAACTCAAATCTGTCAGTATTAAAACATTTAAAAGAGCTTGGTGCTGGGTGTGATTGTGTCTCAATTGGTGAAGTTAAACGTGCTTTACATGTAGGTGTTGCAAGATACAAAATAATTTTCTCAGGTGTTGGAAAAAGAGATGACGAGATAAGAGAAGCGCTAAAAGAAGATATTTTGATGATAAACCTAGAGAGTGAAGAAGAGATGAGCAGAGTTGAGTCTATTGCTAAAGAGCTAGGAATTAAAGCAAGAATAAGCATAAGAGTAAATCCAAACATAGATGCAAAAACTCACCCATATATTTCAACAGGATTACACGATAACAAGTTTGGCGTAGATGTTGACAGTGCAAAAAGAATGTACATAAAAGCAAAAAATTCTGAAAATTTAGTGCCAGTAGGAATACATTTTCATATAGGCAGCCAAATAACTGAACTTGAACCATTCCGTGAGGCGGTAAAAGTGGTTTCTGATTTAGTAAGAAATCTTCAATCGCTAAAAATTGATATAAAGTTTTTTGACGTTGGTGGTGGATTAGGAATAGACTATGAGGGTGAAGAGACAATAGACCTTTACGACTATTCACAAGCTATATTTGAAAATTTAACAGGACTTGATGTGACACTTACTTGTGAACCAGGTAGATTTTTAGTAGGGAATTGTGGAAGCTTTTTGACAAAAGTACTTTATGAAAAAAACAATGGTAAAAAAAGATTTGTTATAGTAGATGGAGCTATGAATGACTTAGGGCGTCCAAGTCTTTACGGAGCGTATCACGATATAGAAGTTATAGGTAGTGAGGGTAATGAGAGCAAAGCTGACATAGTTGGACCAGTGTGTGAAAGTACAGACTTTTTTGCCAAAGATAGAGTTTTACCGCTTACTAAACATGATGATTTGTTAGTTATAAAGAGTGCAGGAGCATACTGTTTTACAATGAGCAGTAATTATAATACAAGAGCAAAAGTTGCAGAAGTAGCACTCATAGACGGCAAGGATAAGCTCATTCGTGAACGTGATAATTTTGAAGATATGATAAAAAACGAGGCTAAATGTATTTAATTGACGTACAAGGTACGCTTATTGATGATAAAAATAAAAAACCTATAAATGGAGCTATTGAGTTTATAAACACTCTTAAAGAACCATTTGTAGTTGTTACAAATAATACAAAAAAACCTAGTTCAGAATTTTATAGTTTTTTAAAAGATTTAGGATTTAATATCCCAAAGTCTAGTTACCTTGACCCATTTATGGTTCTAAAAAACTCTCTACATGTAAAGAGAGTTTGCTGTTTTGGACCAGAAGAATTTATAGAAGTTATAGAGTCTTTGGGTTATGAAAATACAACAAAAAATCCAGAAGCTATTTTGGTAACAAGTAGCAAAAATTTTGATTCTGAAGATTATGCAAGCATGATTGAAATGGTTTTGAGTGGTGCAAAACTCATAGGAATGCACGCAACTAGCACATATGCAAAAGATGGTCGTCGCTACGCGGGAGTAGGGTCTATTATGAAAATGGTTTCATATGCCACGGGCAGTAGTTATAAAGTGATAGGAAAACCAAGTAAGGCTTTTTATGAAGAGGCTTTAAGACTCTTACATGTAGATAATTTTGATGATATTGAAATGATAAGTGATGATGCAGTAGGTGACTTAGTAGGCATAAAAGAGCTTGGAGCAAAGACATCTTTGGTTTTAAGTGGAAAGTGTAAAAGTGAAGAAGAGGCTTTACATGTAAAGAGTTCAATTGATAAAATAATACCAAATATAGGATATTTAAATGGGTAATCTAGACGTATATAGAAAACAGATAGATAATATTGATAATGAAATTTTAGATTTATTAAATAAGAGAATGAAATTTGTTGAAGCGATAGGAATTGCAAAGCAGACTACGGGAGCATCTATTTACAGACCTGCGCGTGAAAAAGAGATACTTGACAGGTTAAAAGGTTTAAATGATGGAAGACTGAATGCAAAAGCCATTGACGCTATATTTTTAGAAGTTTTTGCAGTTAGTAGGAACTTAGAAATGCCTGAAAAAGTAGTTTTTTTAGGGCCTGAAGGAAGTTATACTCACCAAGTTGCAGAGAGTCGTTTTGGAGCTATGGGAAATTACATAGCTCTTAACTCCATTGAGGCTGTTTTTAGTGTTTTAGCAAATGGTGAAGCAAAATATGGTGTAGTTCCAATTGAAAACAATACAGAGGGAGCAGTGGGTATTACACTTGATTGTTTAGGTAAATTTGATTCACTCATAGTTTCAGAAATTTACATGGACATTCATCACTCATTTGCTACAGTTTGTGAAAATATCAAAGATATCAAAAAAATATATTCTCACCCACAAGGTTATAATCAGTGTAGAAAGTTTTTGGAAGAGCATATGCTTTTAGATGTTGAGTTTGTTCCAACTAAATCAACAGCAGCCTCCGCAAAACTTGCAGCAAATGAGTCTTTTAGTGCTTCTATTTGTTCGCATATAGCTGCAAAACTATATAATATACCGATTCTTTTTGATAAAATAGAGGATAATTTAGCAAATAAAACTAGGTTTTTTATACTAAGTGATTTTAAAAATCCACCAAGTATTCAAAATAAAACTTCTATACTCGCAAAAACTCAAAATAGACCTGGTGGACTTGTTCACTTTTTGCAAAGTTTTGAAAATGAAAAAGTAAATATAACTAAAATAGAGTCCCGTCCATCAAAACAGAATGGATTTGAAGCAGTTTTTTATCTTGATTTTGAAGGACACATAGATGACGAAAATGTTAAAAAAGTGCTAAAAGTAAATGAAGGTATTAACGAAATAAAATGGCTTGGTAGTTACGTAAAATCAGGAGAATAGGAACTCTATGCCAAGCATTAGCTTTCTCAAAGAGAGTGATTGTTACACAACCGTTTCACTTCACAAGAGTGAGAGGAATTTTATTTGGGCTTCGCTCAAAAAAAAGGAGAAATAAAAATGAATTTTAATAGTGTATTAGACAATTTAAAAATTTATGAAGCAGGAAAACCTATTGAGTTAGTTGTAAGAGAGTTTGGCATAGATGTTAAAGATATTATTAAACTTGCAAGTAATGAAAACCCAAGAGGTTGTAGTCCAAGAGTCATAGAGGCGCTTAAAGATGAAGCAAAAAAAGCAAATTTATATCCTGATGATAGTATGTATGAACTCAAAGAGGGTTTAGCAAATAAGTTTAAAGTTAAAAATGAAAACATTATTGTTGGGGCGGGAAGTGACCAAGTAATAAACTTTGCACTTCAAGCAAAAGCAAATGAAAACAGATCTATTTTGATGGCAAAAACTACCTTCGCTATGTATGAAATCTATGGACGTCAAACAGGAACAAAGATACTAAAAACTGAGTCACATACTCACGATTTAGATGAACTTTTAGAGATGTACAAAGCTAATCCTGACATTTCGGTTTTATTTTTATGTCTGCCAAATAATCCACTTGGAGAGTGCTTAGATACAAAAGATGTATATGAGTTCCTAGAAAAAATAGATAATGAGACTTTAGTTGTAGTTGATGGGGCTTATCAAGAGTATGCGAGTGTAAAAGATAAAAATAAAAAAATTGATGTAAAAGATTTAATAGAAAAATTTTCAAATATTCTTTATCTTGGAACTTTTTCTAAAGCATATGGACTTGGTGGCATGAGATGTGGATATGGTGTAGCAAATAATAAAATTATAGAAGCTTTACACAAATTACGTTCACCTTTTAACATCACAACACTATCTCTTAGAGCTGCTATTGTGGCACTGAAAGATGAAGAGTTTGTTCAAACTTGTATCAAAGAAAACTTCTCGCAAATGGTTCGTTATGAAGAGTTTGCTTCACAAAATGGTTTTGATTTTATTCCTAGTTATACAAACTTCATAACCTTAAAATATAATGATGATGAAAATTCTTCAGATATTGCACAAAAGCTACTGAAAAAAGGTATAATTATAAGAGATTTAGGATCATATGGTATGAATGCAATTAGAGTAACTATAGGGACACCTGAACAAAACACAAGATTTTTCCAAATATACAAAAGTTTATAAGGGCATAAATGGACTTTAAGACGCTTTTAGGTCAGATAGCAACACTTTTTCAAAATTTTTCACTCAGGCAGAGAATTGTGGCACTTGTTTCAATTCTTTTGGTAGTAGGTTTTATTGTATTTTTACTCCTTTTTAGAGCAAAAGACAGTATGATTGGTAGTGGATATAGTATTCTTTTTGATAAGACCAATGCTGGTGATTCAGCACTGATTATCCAACAACTAGAGAAAGATGGAATACCTTATAAAATTGTAAATGAAGGCACTATAGCAGTTCCATCAAGTATGGTTTATAAGCAAAGAATTTCAATAGCAGCTTTAGGTATCCCAAAAGATAGTAAAGTTGGATTTGAAATATTTGATAAAAATGAGTTTGGTGCAACTGACTTTGAACAAAAAATAAAATACTTAAGAGCATTAGAAGGTGAGTTGTCTCGTACCATAGAGGGACTTCAGCCAATTGATAATGCAAGTGTTCATATAGCTATCCCAAAAGATACAGTTTTTGCGGAACACAAAAATCCTACAACAGCATCAATTGTTTTAAATATAAACAGAGGAATGAAACTCTCAATTAAACAAATAACAGGTATTAAAAATCTTGTTTCAGCTTCTATTACAAATTTACTTCCTGCAGATGTTTCTATTGTGAACCAAGATGGCATACCTTTAGGCGATGAAGATAGTGGAGCTTTTGAAGGTGAATTAGTTAAGTCTCAAATGAAATACAAGAAAGATTATGAAAGAGACATAGAAGATAAAATCATAAATGTTTTAGCTCCGGTCATAGGTGGAGTAGATAAAGTCGTAGCAAAAGTAACTATTGATTTTGATTTTGCTAGAGTTGATAGCACGAGTGAGGTTTATGATCCAAACTCAGTTCCTAGAAGTGAGCAGACAGTAGAAGAGAAAAAAGAGGGAAGTTCTCCTGAAAATGTTGGCGGAGTTCCTGGAGCTGTTAGTAACATAGGACCAGTTCAAGGTTTACAAAGCAATAAGATAAAAGAGAAGTATGAAAAAAGTTCGTCTACAATTAACTATGAAATTTCTAAGAAAGTAACCAATATAAAAGGTGAATTTGCAACTATAAGAAGACTTAGTGCAGCAGTTGTTGTAGATGGTAATTACGATTTTGGAAAAGATGCAGATGGAGTTGAGACAAATAAGCTAGAGTATATTGCATTAAGTGATGCACAAATGGCTGCCATAAATGAAATTGTAAAACAGACAGTTGGTTTTAATTTAAATAGAGGAGATGAAGTTACTGTAAATAATTTTGAGTTTAAACCTCTTTCGCGTGATGGCACTAAAGCTCCTACACAAAACCTGATAGATAAATTTACATATTATGGTTCACCTTTAATTCCAATACTTAAGTATCTTATAGCTGGATTTTTATTATTTTTCTTTTATAAAAAAGTGATAGAGCCATTTAGTCAAAAGATGATTGAACAAAACGCAGAAGATTTTAGTGCAGCTGATATTAAATTAGAAGAAGATGATGAAGATAGTGCAGAAGATACACTAGAGAAGTTCAAAAAAGCTCGTAAAAAAGTAGAAGATCAGCTTGGTATGGGTAAAGACTTTAATGAAGAAGAGTTAAAATATGACGTTCTTATTGAGAAGTTGAGATCTCTTTCAGATGAGAAAAGTGAAGAAATAGCAGGTCTTTTACAGAGTATGATAAGAAATGAGAGTGAGTATAATTTTCACTCTAAAAGTACAGATGGAGGAACCTAATGAAACTCTCAGAAGAACAGAAAATACTGTATGATGAATTGGGAATGACTGAGAAAGTTGCAATTTTACTTATACAGTTAGGTGAAGATACAACAACAAACCTTTTTTCTCATATGGACATAGACATAGTAACTGATATTTCAAAGTTCATAGCAGCCGGAAAAAATATAGACAAGAGTGTAGCGAGTGCAGTTCTTGAAGAGTTTTATGCGATTCTCCAATCAAATCAGTATATTAGAAGTGGAGGTATGGAGTATGCTAAAGAGATTCTTTACCGTACTTTTGGTAGTGAAGCTGCTCAAAAAATTATGGATAAGCTTTCAAAAAGTATGGAAAGTACGCAGAGTTTTGGTTATCTTTCACAAATCAAACCTCAGCAACTTGCAGATTTTATTGTAAATGAACACCCTCAAACAGTTGCCCTAATTCTAGCTCATATGGATCCGACAAGTGCGGCTGAGACAATTTCGTTTTTTCCAAATGAACTTAAGAGTGAAGTTACTATTCGTATGGCAAATCTTGGTGATATTTCGCCATCAGTTGTTAAAAGAGTTTCAGCTGTGTTAGAAAATAAACTTGAATCACTTACTTCATATAAAGTTGAAGTTGGTGGTCCAAGAGCCGTAGCTGAAATTCTTAACCGTCTTGGTCAAAAAGCTTCTAAATCTACTATTTCGCATATTGAGCAGACAGATCCAGAGCTTGCAGCTACTATTAAAGAAATGATGTTTACTTTTGAAGATATTATGAAACTTGACTCTACAGCAATCCGTGAAATTCTAAAAGTAGCAGATAAAAAAGACTTGATGATTGCTCTTAAAGGTGCAGCAGATGAGCTTCGTGATAAGTTCATGGAAAACATGTCACAACGAGCACAAGAGGCTTTCTTAGAAGAGATGAGTTTTTTAGGTGCTGTAAGAGTAAAAGATGTTGAAGAGACACAAAGAAGAGTAGTAGATGAAGTACAAAAACTAGCTGAACAAGGTGTAATCCAAATAGGTGAAGCTGAAGAGATGATTGACTAATGAATGAAATGAATTTAGAAGCTTCGCTTTGTACTTTCTCAAAGAGAGTGATTGCCTTGCAATCGCTTCACTTCATAAGAGGAGAAAGTTAAATGAAAAATGTAATTGATACAAATACAGCAAAAAATCATGTAATTGAACCATATCACTTTAAAGTACTTGGTGGAGTTAGTAGTGTACATAAACAAGAAGATATAGTTGAAGTTACAGACAATGTTAAAGAAGCAGCTCAAAATAAAACAGTCAAACCACAAAAAAATGAGCCAGCAGTGCAGATAGATGAACAACAAAATAGATTTATTGAAGAGTTATTAAAGAAGAGTGATGAACTTTCTACTAACATTATAAAATTACAGATGCAGATAGAAAAACAAGAAGAAGATTTTAACAATAGACTTAAGAATGAGCTTGAAAGAGGGTCACAAAATGCATATGAAAAAGGTTATCAAAAAGCAAAAGATGATTTAGAAGCAGAGACTAAAGAAGTAAAAGATAAGTTTTTGAATTCAATTAATATTCTTGAAGTCGAAGCACAAAAAGGTAATGAATTTTTAAAACAAGTTGAGAGTGAGCTATCATCTACTGCTATTGAAGTGGCACGTGAGGTGATTTTGAAAGAGATTAAACACTCAAGTAGTGATATCGCAGCAGCACTATCAAAGAAACTTATAGAAGAGTTAAAAGATGCTAAAACTATCAAATTAAAAGTAAATCCATCAGATTATGAAGCACTTAATGAAATATACTCTACTTTGGAAAATATAAGAGTTGATAGTGATAGTGCTATTACAAAGGGTGGAGTCGTAGTCTTAAGTGATGTCGGAAACCTAGATGGAAATATATCTACAAGATTAGAAAAAGTAAAGAATTTAATAGAAAATGGATAATATGTTAGAAGTTAAGGGAAAATCAGTAGAAGAGTTAAAAGATATCTGTGTAACTCTTCGTAAAAAAATAATAGAAACTGTTAGTAAGAATGGTGGACATCTTAGTAGTAATGTGGGAGCAGTAGAGCTAATTGTAGCAATGCACTATGTTTTTGATGCTAAAACTGACCCATTTATATTCGATGTTTCTCATCAGTCATATGCTCATAAACTTCTTACTGGTAGATGGGAAAAATTCTCAACTTTAAGAGAGTTTGATGGTATAAGTGGATACACAAAACCTAGTGAATCTAAATATGATTATTTCATAGCTGGGCATAGTTCTACTTCCATTTCACTTGCTTTAGGAGCTGCAAAAGCAATAAAGCTAAAGAATGAACAAAATTCAAGAGTTCCTATTGCTCTTATAGGCGATGGTTCAATGACAGCTGGTATGATATATGAAGCATTAAATGAACTTGGAGATATCAAGTTGCCAGTTATTATTGTGTTAAATGACAATAAAATGAGTATAGCAAAACCAATAGGTGCTATAAGTAAATTTTTATCTCATGCAATGGCAGGAGATTTTTTCCAAAAAGTTAAGAAAAAAACAGAGTATGTACTTCAGTATCTTCCAGAGGGAGCTACTTATATGGCTAAAAAGTTTGAAGAGAGCTTGAAACTTATAACTCCAGGTATGCTTTTTGAAGAGTTAGGAATTGATTATATTGGTCCAGTTGATGGGCATAATGTTGAAGAGCTAATACGTGCTTATGAATTAGCAAAAAAGTTAAAAAAACCAGTAATTATTCATGCTCAAACTCTTAAGGGAAAAGGTTATGAAATAGCAGAAGGTTATGAAGAAAACTGGCATGGTGTTGGACCTTTTGACATAGATAGTGGAAAATCAACAAAAAATAGCAGTGGAAAAAAGAGTACAACCAGTGTTTACAGTGATGCTCTTTCAAAGCTTGCAAAAAGAAAAGAAAATGTTGTAGGAGTAACTGCGGCTATGCCAACTGGAACAGGTATGAGTAGACTCATAAATGAGTTTCCAAATCGTTTTTGGGATGTAGCGATTGCTGAACAACATGCAGTGACATCAATGTGTGCAATGGCAAAAGAGGGTTTTAAGCCATTTATTACTATCTATTCTACATTTTTGCAACGCGCTTATGACCAAGTTATTCATGATGCTTGTATAATGAATCTCAATGTTGTTTTTGCACTTGATAGGGCTGGAATTGTTGGAGAAGATGGAGAGACTCATCAGGGAGTTTTTGATATTGCATATTTAAGTGCCATTCCAAATATGACTATCTTTGCACCAAGAGATGATGCAAGTATGTATAGAGCTGTTGAGTATGCATATGAGCATCAAGGACCATGTTCTTTACGTTATCCAAGAGGCTCTTTTAGAGATTGTGGTAATGTAGAAGATTTACCTTTCGAGTTAGGGAAAGCTCAGCTTTTAAAAGAAGGAAGTAGTAAAACACTTATTATTGGTTATGGCAATGGAGTAGGAAGAGCAGTTGAAGTAGCAAAGATTTTAAAAAAAGATGGGTTAGATGTGGCAGTTCTGGATTTAAGATTTGCTAAACCAATTGACAAAGAAATGTTGGAAAAACTCTCATGTACCTATAAAAATTGGTTTATTATAAGTGATAGTAGCAAGGCAGGTGGAGTAGGCTCAACCATAATAAGTCTTAAAAATGATTTTGCTTGGGATAGTGTGAAAGTTACTAGTTTTGAATATAAAGATGATTTTATAAAACATGGCAATACTTATTTGGTGGAAGAGTATTTAGAAATTTTACCAGAACAAATTGCAAAAAAAATTAAAAATGTTGGAAGAGGATAAATGTACATGGAATTTTTAACAGTGTTAAAAGAGCGAGGACTTAAAGCAACGCCTCAGAGAGTTGCAGTGCTTAAAGAGTTAGGTAAAAAGACGCATCCAACTATGGAAGAGATATATATTGGAATACGAGAAGAGAACCCAACTATATCACTTGCAACAGTTTATAAAAATGTTAATTTACTAAAAGAGCAAGGTATGGTTATTGAAATCAATATACCAAACGGTAAAATGAGATATGATTATTTAGCACGTCCTCATATACATTTAGTATGTAAAAGTTGTAGACATATTGAAGACTTGGATTACGATGAAAATCTTTTAAATTTTCAAAATATATTGGAAAAAAGTAAAGGAGTAGTAATAGATAGGTTAGATGTTATTGCTTCAGTAGAGAGATGTAATTTTTGTAAGTAGGGATAAAATCCCTACTTACATGTAGATTGTTACAGATCGCCTTCGTGTTTACCTAGATACTCAGCAACACCTTCAGTCGTAGCTTTCATACCTTCATCACCTTTTTGCCATCCAGCGGCACAAACTTCACCATTTTCATCAGTAAAATGCATAGCATCTACCATACGAATCATCTCATCAACATTTCTTCCAAGAGGAAGGTCATTGATAACTGCATGTCTTATAATACCTTTTGCATCTATTAGAAATGAGCCACGAAGTGCTACTGCTTTACCAAATAGAACATCATAATTCTTAGCAATCTTTTTATCAAGATCAGCAACTAATGGAAAGTTAATACTTCCAATACCACCTTTGTTTACCGGAGTCTCTCTCCATGCAAAGTGTGAGAATTGACTATCTACGGATACACCTATAACATTTATTCCTCTTGATTTAAACTCATCTACTCTTTTTGAAAAAGCGATGATTTCAGAAGGACAAACAAAAGTAAAATCTAGTGGATAGAAAAAAAGTACTGTACCTTTTTTACCATAGTTCTTACTTAATTTGAAGTTATCTACGATAGAGCCATTTGCTAAAACTGCTGTTGCTGTAAAATCTGGAGCTGGGTTTGTTACTAACATTAGTAATTCCTTTAATAGTAATTTTTATTAATAAAGAATTATAGCCAAGTAACTATTAGAGCAACATTAAAGATGTCACAAAAAAGGCACTTAATTGCAAAGTGCCTTTTTCGTCTAGTTTATTTTCAATGTCTCAGACCTCACATAACTATAATAATAGACACAAAGCTAAATGAAAATAGATATTTAATATATTTAAATATATTTTTAACTAAGTTTTGATAGAATCACTTATTCGAACAATTTTAGTAAGGAGAAAATATGGCTGTTAAAATTACAGACACTTGTATTAGTTGTGGCGCATGTATTGATGAATGCCCAACAGAAGCAATTTTAGATGAGGATGATAACCCAACAGGAGAAGATATTTACTATGTAAAAGCTGATACCTGTGTTGAGTGTATAGGTCACCATGATGAACCAGCATGTGCAGAAGCATGTCCTACTGAAGGATGTATCATTTGGGATGCTCCAAAAACTGAAGGCGCTGTTAATGGCGAGCCTTGTGTAGAGTAGTAATTACTTGCACTTTATAGAGAGAACTTTAAGTTCTCTCACCTCTTTTTCTAAATAAACTTCAAATTTAATAATTCTCAAATCTTTTTTTTGGTATACTCGCACGTTCTGTACTATACAGAATAGATTAATGAAATATTGGAGAAATTAATGGAACAGACTTTATCAATCATAAAACCAGATGCAGTTGCAAAAAATGTTATTGGAAAAATAGTTGACAGATTTGAGAGTAATGGACTTAAAATAGCTGCAATGAAGAGACTTCAACTTAGTGCTGCGGACGCTGGTGCGTTTTATGCAGTTCATGCTGAGCGTCCTTTCTTTGGTGAGCTCGTTGAATTTATGACAAGTGGACCAGTTGTAGTTATGGTTCTTGAGGGTGAAAATGCATTAGCTAAAAACCGTGAGCTTATGGGTGCTACTAATCCTAAAGAAGCTGATGCGGGAACAATCAGAGCAGATTTTGCAGAGAGCATTGATGCAAATGCAGTTCATGGCAGTGATTCTTTAGAGAATGCAAAAATTGAAATCAACTTTTTCTTCAGCGGAAGAGAAATAGCGTAATTCAGGAATGAAGATAGTTTTTAAAAAAGTTCCGTCAACTGGAGTTGATTTTAAAACTTCTTTTGAAGAAATTAAATTTTATGGAATACTCGAAAAAAAATCTAGAAATCTAGTCCAATGTAGTGGTGAGTTAGAGGGAACTCTTGTTTGCAATTGCGATAGATGTGGAGATGAAATGTCTTTACATGTAGATGAAAAAGTAGACTTGATTGTTAGTGATGGACTCTATGAAAGTGGTGAAGAGCTACTTGAAGTGATGGAGTTTTTTGATGAAACTGTAGATTTAGATACAATACTACAAAGCGAAGTGGAAACACTAAAAAGTGATTATCACTATTGTGCTACATGTAGTGCAAGCGATTAAAGCTACAGAGGCTATGCTTCGTGCTTTAGTGCAATGAATTTTACTTGGACTTGTTCAAGTAAAAGAAAACAATTAAACAGTAAGGATATAAAATGGCAGTACCAAAGAGACGTGTAAGTAAGACAAGAGCAGCAAAGCGTAGAACACACTATACAGTAACACTACCAGTACCAGTGAAAGATAGCGATGGAACGTGGAGAATGCCTCACCGTGCGAACAAAACAACAGGCGAATATAAAAGCTAAATGATAAATATAGCAATAGATGCTATGGGTGGTGACTTTGGTCCAGTTCCTATCATAGAAGGTACATTAAAAGCTCTTAAAGAGAGAGATTTTAAAGCCATCTTGGTAGGAAAGACTGAAGAGATAAGACCACTCATACCAGCTCGTTATCTTGAACGTATATCATTTGTTGAAGCGAGTGATGTTTTAGGAATGAGCGATAGTGCAACAGATGCACTTAAAAGAAAAGATACTTCAATTTACAAAGCTGTTGATTTAGTACGTCAAAAAGAGGCAGATGCAGTAGTATCTGTTGGACATAGTGGAGCTACAATGAGTTTAGCAACACTAAGAATTGGTAGACTAAAAGGTGTTTTGAGACCTGCAATTGCAACTTTAATGCCTAGACCAGTTGGAATACCAGCTTTAGTTTTAGATGTTGGAGCTAATGTTGATTGTAAGGCTGAGCACTTAGTTCAGTTTGCAGTAATGGGTGAAGCTTATGCAAGAGATGTTTTAAAAGTAGAAAATCCAAAAGTTGGTTTATTATCAAATGGCGAAGAGAAAAGCAAAGGTAATGAAGTAACAAAAAGTGCTTATGAACAACTAGAAAAAATGGATAGTTTTTATGGAAACATAGAAGGTAATGATATCTTTGATGGTGCAGTTAACGTAGTTGTTTGTGATGGTTTTGTTGGAAATATACTTTTAAAAACAAGTGAAGGTGTAGCTGATTCAATAACAAAAATTATAAAAAATAATATTCGTAAATCTCCTCTAGCAATTGCAGGGGCACTTTTGATGAGAAGAGTATTTAGAAGTTTAAAAAAACAAGTTGATTACGCAGAGTATGGTGGAGCTCCACTTTTGGGAATAAAAGGGTGTGCTATCATTGGGCATGGAAAAAGTAACTCAAAAGCGGTTAAAAATGCTATATTTCAAGCGATAACATTTTCAGATTCAAATATAAATGAAGATATCCAGATAGGATTATCTAAACTAGAAAATTAAAGGATACTCTTTGTATGCAGCATTTAGATCTATCGGTAGTTATATACCAGAAAATATTTTAACAAATCAAGATTTAGAAAAAATGGTAGATACTAGCGATGAGTGGATAGTAAAGCGTACAGGAATTAAAGAGCGCAGAATTGCCAATGCCGATGAAGTAACAAGTGACCTTGGATATAAAGCAGCACTTCAAGCTATAGAGCGTAGTGAAATAGATATTTGCGAGATTGATATGATTGTTTGTGCAACTCTGAGTCCAGACTACCTAACTATGCCTTCAACGGCAGCTATGATAAGCAAAAAACTTGGTATTAAAAATGTAATGGCATTTGATATAAGTGCGGCTTGTACAGGTTTTGTATATTTGATGAGCCTTGCAAAAGCTTTTGTAGAATCAGGAGCAAAGAAGAATGTACTTATTATTGGTGCAGAGAAGATTAGCAGCATTATTGATTATACAGATCGCTCAACTTGCATTCTTTTTGGTGATGGTGCAGGTGCAGCAATTATTAGTGCAACAGAAGATAAAAATGAAGCTATCATAGATGTTTTAGCGAGTGCTGATGGAAACTTTGGGAAACTTCTTATAACTCCAGGATGCGGTTCAGTAAACCCAATTCGTGAAGATAATGTTAATGATAAATTGCAGTATATGAAGATGGCTGGAAACGAAGTATTTAAAGTTGCTGTAAAAACTCTTACTAAAGATGTCATTGAAATTTTACAAAAGAACAAAATTGATGCAAGTGAAGTAGATATGTTTATACCTCACCAAGCAAACTTTCGTATAGTAGAAGCAGTTCGTGCTAAACTTAACTTTCCAGTAGAAAAATGTGCTATGACAGTAGCAAAGTACGGAAATACATCTTCAGCTTCAATCCCAATGGCGATGAATGACCTTTATGAAGAGGGTAAAATTAAAAATGGTGATTTGATGTTACTTGATGCTTTTGGTGGTGGATTTACTTGGGGAAGTGCTTTAGTAAGATTTGCAGGAAAGAATTTCAAAAGTAACCTTAAGTAAGAAAGCCAGATAACTTTTTTTACTTAGACTAGTCCCAAATTATCATATTACTATTAAATATCATTATATTATTGTTACAATTTTAAATTACTTTAAGATTTAACTCAGTATTTAAAGTGTATAGTAATAGCATATTTTTGTTAAAAAAGGGTGATTATGGATAAATTCTCGATAAAAGTAAAAGTTATAGCTCTGCTTATTGGAGCAATGCTTTTTATGACAGTGATTAGTGTTTATAAAGTATCTACACAGAGTAAAGAAGTTTTATTAGATATGAGTTATAAGTCTTTGACGTCTTTTAGACAGATAAAAAAAACACAAATAGAAAACTTTTTTCATTCTATGACTTCTGACATAAAAACACTCTCAAAAAGTGAAAATATTGCAGAGTTAGTTAAAGATTTGATATATGTTCACGATGAGTTACATGTAAGTGCTAATGACCCGTATCCAGTAAATGACCCTTTAGCAAAAGAAAAAATAGTAAAACATGAAGAATTTTTTCAAGAGTATGCCAAAGAGCATGGGTATTATGATATATTTATAGTTTGTGCAAAACACGGACATGTTATGTATTCTCAGGCAAAAGAGAGTGACTTTGGAACCAATGTAGGAGTTGGACATCTAAAAGATAGCGGATTAGGAGAGGTTTGGAAAAAAGTTAAAGAACTAAAACGACCAGTTTATGTAGATATGAAACCATACAAACCAAGCAACAATGAACCAGCTATGTTTTTGGGAACTCCTATTTATATAGATGGAGAAATAAGGTCTATCTTAATTTTACAAGTAAGTGATAAATCTATAAATAAATTAATGCATTTTAGAGAAGGTTATGGAGAGACGCAAGAGGATTATCTTGTTGGAGAAGACCACCTTATGAGAAGTGATAGTTTTTTAGATATGAAAAACCATTCACTAAAAGCATCATTTGCCAATCCTTCAAAAGGAAAAGTAGTTACTCAAGCTACCAAAGAAGCATTTGAAGGAAAAACCGATACAAAAATAATTTTAGATTATAATGAAAATTTAGTTCTATCATCTTATACTCAGATAGAAATTGGTCAAGATTTCAAGTGGGCAATTCTTTCAGAAATAGATGAAAAAGAAGTTATGATAGCTCCAAATAAGTTTAGAAATTCTATTCTATTGACATCTTTAGTAATATTTCTTATTTTAGTTATCATAGCTATATATGTGTTAAATCGAATATTGATAAAACCACTAAAAAATATAGAAAAAAATATAGGAGAGTTTGAAAAAAATAAAAATTTAACTTCTAGATTAAATGTAGCTAGTAACGATGAGATTGGAAGTATAAGTAAAAGTGTAGACAGTTTCATAGACAGCGTTCAAGCCATAGTAAAAGAAGCGAAATTAAGCAGTGCAGAAAATAGTTCCATTTCAGAAGAGCTATCCCAAACTTCATTGCGAATAGGACAAAAAGCAGAAGAAGAGTCAAATATAGTCCAAGGTGCAGCACAAAAAGGAAAAGAGCTTCAAAATGTACTAAATATCTCAATAGTTGAAGCAAAAGAGACAAAAGAAGAAATAACACAAACGGGCAAAAAATTAGAACTTGCAAAAACAAAACTTTCAGAACTCTCGAAAGGAGTGCAACAAAGTGCAGTAACAGAAACAGAAATGGCAACAAAATTGCAACAGCTTAGTTCTGATGCTGAACAAGTAAAAGAAGTATTAGTAGTCATAGCCGATATAGCAGACCAAACAAACCTCTTGGCATTAAACGCAGCTATAGAAGCGGCACGTGCAGGAGAACAAGGACGTGGTTTTGCAGTAGTGGCAGATGAAGTGAGAAAACTAGCAGAACGTACTCAAAAAAGCTTAGGAGAGATAAATGCAACCATTAATGTTATAGTTCAAGCAATTTCAGATACAACAGAACAGATAACAGACAATGCAAAAAAAGCAACAATATTAGCAAATAACTCCACTGAAGTAGAACATGATATAGACCAAAGCGTAGATAGTATGCAAGAAGCTATAATAGATATAGAAAATATTATAAATGGTTATGTAAAAAATGCAGATTCAACAAATACCATTATAAAAGAGATAGAAGAGATAAGTCATCTTTCAAGTGACAATGCTAGAAGCGTAGAAGAGATAGCAAGTGCAGCTGACCATATGTCACAAATGTCTGTTAAACTTTCTAGCTTACTTAACCAATATAAGACGTAAATTCTTTACATGTAGAAGTAGGTAAACTTTTTATTTACTTCTCTTGGTTATAATTACCTTTTAATATGAAGAGGTAATATGGACAAAAAACTACAAAATGTAAAAGATGAAATTTCAAAACTCATAGTTGGTCAAACCAATGTCATAGATTCACTTTTAGTTGCACTTATTTGTGAAGGACATGTTCTTCTTGAAGGTGTTCCTGGACTTGCAAAAACTACGATTATAAATACTTTAGCAAAAACACTTGGTTTAGAGTTTGGTAGAGTACAATTTACACCAGATTTACTTCCTTCTGACATAGTTGGTGCACAAATATACAATCCAAAGCAGAGTCAGTTTGAAACTAAAAAAGGTCCAGTTTTTACTAACTTGCTCTTAGCCGATGAAATCAACAGAGCACCAGCAAAAGTACAATCAGCTCTTCTTGAAGCAATGCAAGAGAGACAAGTAACCATTGGTGAAAACTCGTTGAAGCTTCCCTACCCATTTTTTGTTTTAGCTACTCAAAATCCGCTAGAGTCTGAGGGAACTTATTCGCTCCCTGAAGCTCAATTAGACCGTTTTATGATGAAAGTAAATGTGCAATATAACACAAAACAAGAAGAAATTGAGATAGCAAGACGAGTAGCATACAAATCAAATGTAGAGATACAAAATGTTTTAAGTGCAGATGAACTAGAACAAATAAAATCAAAATTAGATAGTGTACATGTAGACGAGCAAATAGAAGAGTATATTGCAGATATTATCTTTGCAACTCGTAATCCTGAAGACTATGGACTTGAAGAGTTAAAGCCTTTCATACGATTTGGAGCTAGTCCGAGAGGAACAATTGACATGCACAAGGCAAGCCGCGCTCATGCACTTCTAAATGGCCGTGATTATGTGACTCCTGTTGATGTTGTATTTGTTTCAAAAGAGGTTCTACGTCATAGAATCATACTTGGCTATGAAGCTGAGGCAGATGACATTACGACCGATATAATACTAGATAAAATTATAGAGGTATTACCAATACCGTGATTGAACTCAAGAAGATAATTGCAAAATCAAGAAAGTATATTTATGGTGAACTCTTAGGAGAACACAACTCAAAACTTATTGGTGATGGGTATGATTTTGCTAAAATTCGTCCTTATGAGTATGGGGAAAACATACGCCGAGTCGACCCTTTTGCGACTGCAAAAACAGGAGAGATATACTTAAGAAGTTTTTATGAAAGCCGCGAGGTCAATGTAGAAGTGATAGCTCTTATGAGTGGAAGTCTATTTTTTGGTACTACTGAACTTAAACAAGAAAAAGTCGCAGAAATTGTCTCCATACTTGGACTCTCTTCTGTGAAAAATTCAGATAGTTTTACGCTTTCACTTTTTAGTGATAGACTTTTAGAGAGAACAAAAACTACTAAAAAAGAGAGCGGAGTTATAAATGCTGTTGAAAAAGCTTTACATGTAAATGTTTTAAATGAACGAATTGATTATGAAAAGCTTAGTGAGTTTGCACTTAAAAAGATAAAAAAACGTTCTTATCTTTTTTTAGTTGGAGATTTTTTAGAGACTCCAGAACTAAAAACTCTTAGCAAAAAACACGAGGTTGTGGTTGTAAAAGTGCGAGATAAATTTGAAACAAATCCAAGTAACATTGGTGAACTCAGTATTATTGACCCTAGTAATGGAGAAAAAAGTGAAGTAATTTTTACTAAAAATAGTGTGAAACAATACAAAAAAGAGCTGAAAAAGGCTGATTTGAAATTTTCTAGTTATCTTAAAGAGTGTGGAGTGAGGTTAATAGAATGGAGGGGTTAAGAGATATAAAAGGGCTTGTACATGTAGGTGATTATAGCCTTTATGTTTTTATTTTCATTGTTCTTATAAGTTTAGTTTTAGTGTACTTCACAATCAAAAAAATCATCAATTATAAAAGAGTTATTTCACCTATAAAAAGAGCAAAAAAAAACTTAAAAAACTTAGATTTAAGTAATAGTAAAGTAGCTTCATACAAACTAACAAAATATGGAAACATTCTTAAAAATGAAGACTTTGAGTATCTTGAAAAGTATAAATATAAAAAAGAGGTTCTAGATTTTACAGAAGAAGATTTACAGAAGATAAAAGGTTTTTTAAATGCAGTTTGAGTACCCTTATGTTTTTTTAATTCTAATTTTATTTATAGTTTGTGCCTTTACATGTAAAGAAAAAAGTGCTTACATGTACATGCCAAACTTTTTCAAAATTTCTTTACATGTAAAGAAAAATTATTTTAAAGAGGCATTTAAGTGGTTTAGCATCATTATGCTCATAACCGCTTTGGCATCGCCTTTAACAAAAGATGAAAAGAGTGTAACCAAACCAGTACATGCCGTGATGTTACTTATGGATGTTAGTGATTCAATGAGTCAAGGTCGCATGATAATTAACTCTCTTGGAGGGGTTGATAACAAATTGAACGTAGCAAAACGACGAGCAAGTGAGTATATAAAACAAAGAGTTAGTGACCACGTGGGAGTTATAGTTTTTGGTGATTTTGCTTATGTGGCATCACCTCTTAGTTTTGACCATGACAGTAGTGCAATTTTGATAGAAAGCATAAAAAGAGGAGTAGCGGGAAGTAAAACTGCTATGTACGATGCACTTTTTCTCTCAGCAAGACTTTTAAAAAACTCAAAAGCAAAAGAAAAAGTTGTAATTCTTCTAACCGATGGATTTAATACAGCTGGTCAAATTCCACTAGAAGTGGCTCTAAGAGCTATAGAAGATGAGAAATTAAAAGTTTTTACAGTGGGGATTGGACGGTATGGAGACTATGATGAGAATGTTTTGAAACTCATAGCAAAGAAGAGTGGTGGAGAGTTTTTTTCAGCACGTAATTCTTCAAATCTTGAGAAGATATATGCTCATATAGATAAACTTCAAAAGAGTGAACTTAGGGCAAAACCAGAGTTTAATAACAATTATCTTTACATGTACCCACTTGGATTATCGCTTTCGTTTCTGTTTTTTTACCTACTTTTTCACGTTAGAGGAGCAAGAAGATGAGTTTTGTATACCCTTGGTTTTTACTATTACTTTTTTTAGTTCTATTTTTTTATCGTGTAAAAAAATCTTCTAAGATTGAACAAGTTTTTTCAAAAGAGATGCTCTCAAAGCTTCAATTTGGTAGGCTAAAAGGTGATAAAAAATACTATCTTTTGGTTGTCTCATTTTGTTTTATGATTCTAGCTTTGGCTCGTCCAGTGATGCTTTTAGAAGATAAAAAAGAGGTAGAGGTAAAAAGTTTCAATTTTGTAATTGCTCTTGATATCTCAAAGTCTATGGAGTCAAAAGATGTTTTTCCAAGTAGACTAGAGTTTGGGAAAAAAGCAATAAGTGCTATTATGCAAAGAGTTCCTGAAGCAAATATAGCTGTGATTGCCTACACAAATGATGCTTTTTTAGTTTCACCTTTTAGTAATGACTTTAAGAGTATTAAGTTTTTACTCTCAAATTTGGATTCAAATTCACTGAGTTCAAAAGGGAGTAAAATACTCTCAGCGCTTGAAGCAACAAACAGAGTTTTTGAGTCAACCAATGACAAGAAAAAATCACTAGTTTTAATAGGAGATGGGGCAGATGGTAGGGATTTAGGGAAGATAAAAGAGTACATTAACCAAAATGACATAATTCTACATGTACTAAGTATTGGTACAAAAAAAGGAAGCACTTTGAGTGATGGACAAGGTGGGCTTGTTAAAGATAAAGATGGAAACATAGTAATTTCAAAAAGAGATGATTCACTTTTAAAAGTTTTAAATGGTGGAGTATATCTTAGCTCCTCAGGTGAGTTGTCTAAGCTGGATTGGTTTGTAGATGAAATAAAAAACTCAGTAGATAAAAAAGAGGTTAAAAGAGACAGATTTGAAGGGGCTAAAGAGCTTTTCTACTATCCGTTGATTCTTAGTCTATTTTTGTTGTTTTTTGCATTCAATGCTTTGAGAGTTCCATTTTTAGCTGTGTTACTTTTTGTGCAAGTTGATAGTCGTGCAGATATGTTTGATTTTGTAGATATATATAACGCAAAAAAGAGTTATGAGAATAAAGAGTATAAAAAAGCCGAAGATGGTTTTGCTAAAGTAGGAGCAAAATACAATGAAGCAAATGCACTTTATAGACAAAAAAAGTATAAAGAAGCTTTAAAAACATATGAAAACATAGAAGATTTAAATGGCGACGAGGAGTATAAAAGACTTCACAATATGGGAAATTCTTATGCAAATTTAAATAAAACAGATGAAGCAATAAAAAGTTATGAAAAAGCATTAAAATTAAAAGATGATGAAGATACAAAAGCTAACTTAGAGTATATGAGAAAGAAGAAAAAAGAGCAACAACAGAAGCAGAAGAAAAAAAAGGGTGACCAAAAACCAAAAGATGATAAGAAAGAGAAAAAAGAAGAGAAAAAGTCTGATGGAAAAAAAGAAAAAGAAAAAAAGAAAAAATCGGAACAAAAAGAAGAGAAGAAGAGCCAAGAAAAACCAAAAAAAGAGCAAAAAAAGATGAGTGAAGCAGAAGCAAAAAAGTGGGAAAAACAAATGGATAACCAAAAGTTTAAGACAAAACCTATGAGACTAAAAAAAGGAGAGCAAAATGAGATTTATTGGTAGTTTAATTATTTTGATAAGTTCTCTGTTTAGTGCTGAGGCATATCTTACAAAATCTAGTGTTGTGATGGGTGAGAGGGTCGTTCTTGTTTTAAGTGCCGAGGGTAGAGATATAAAATTTCCCGATATTAGCAGTGTTGGAGGTTTTAAAGTGACTTCAACAGGAATACAAGAAAACGTAGAGTATATCAATGGCAAAGTAAGTAAACGAATTGAAAAGCATTACGCTTTTCTTCCTTTAAAGAGTACAGATATTGCCCCATTTGAAGTTGAAGTAGATGGTAAAAAAGAGCTTACAAAAGTTTTACATGTAGAGGTCAAAAAAGCTGATATGACAAATAGCCCATTTACGCTAGAGATGAAAATAAAAAAACGTGAAGTGATGCAGTTTGAGGCTATTCCTATTGAGTTTATATTTAGAAGAGATAAAAATTATGAAGTCAGGGATCTTCGTTTTGATCCTCCAAAGTTTGAGAATTTTTGGGTAAAAGAGGGTAAAAAAAATAAACCAGAGCTCGTTAATGGTTTTGTTGTTCACAAAATGAACTTTTTTATCTTCCCTCAAAAAAGTGGAGATTTTGAGATAAACCCAGCTAGAGTTGATGTAGGAGTGATGAGGAAAAGTAGAGACATTTTTAATATGCTAACAAATCAGCTAAATTGGAAAACTATTTTTTCTAACACACAGTCTTTACATGTAGAGAAACTAGAGGGTACAAACCTCTACGGAGATTTCTATATCTCACTACATGTAGATAAAAAAAACATAGAGCAAAATGAGGGAGTAAATGCAACTCTCAAGATAACAGGAAGCGGTAACTTTGATGATATAGATTTGTATAAGCTACATATTAAAAATGTCAATGTTTACAGCGACAAACCATTAGTAAAATCACAAGCAACTTTTACTGATATGACAGGAGAGTTTGTACAGAAGTTTTCTATATCTTCAAATAAAAACTTTATTATTCCCTCTTTGAGTATCACTTACTACGATGCCAAAGAGAAAAAATTAGTAACAAAAAAGACAGCGCCAATAAAGCTACATGTAAAGAGTACTGTTCAAGAAAAACCTATTCAGATGAGTTCTGTAAAAAAAGAAATAGTTATTAAAGAGAAAAATAGTTATTTGTATCTTGGCATTGCTTTTGTTTTAGGTATTTTAGCAACTTTGTTTGTACTTTTTATGTCAAAAGCAAAAGAGTATAAATTGCCAAAATTTACAAATGATAGAGATCGTTTGAAATCACTTCTAAAAAGCAGAGGTGAGAGTGAAGAGATAGATGAACAAATATGTGAATTAGAAAATAGACTCTATAAAAAAAGTCTATAAAATTTTATGAAGTGTTGTAGCGTCACCCATCCAGTTTTCAAGGTCGCTCCACTTTTCATTTTTTATCATCTCTTTACATGTAGAGAGTTCTTTTTCAAAAAGTTCAAGCGAGGTTAGAAGATTTTTTCTATTTTGTTTAAAGATACCTGACCACATAGTTGGAGAACTTTTTGCTAGGCGGCTCATATCTTCAAAACCACCAGCAGCTAGAAGAAGTATGCTTTTTGGGTCTTCTTGTCCTATAACACTGTTTGCTAAAGCGTAACTGATGGCGTGAGGAAGGTGAGAGATAAAACAAGCGTGTTTATCATGCTCATTTCCTTCCATAAAAACTATTCTCATTCCTATGTGTGAAAAGATTTGTGTTGCTCTATCTTTGTGAAAATCTGCTGTGTCTTTCGTGTTACAAAAGACTACAATTTTATTTTGGTATAGAGTTTTAAAAGCAGCATGTGGACCAAATTTTTCTGTTCCCGCCATAGGGTGAGCTGCTACAAAGTTGGTCCTTATTGAAGAAGGAACACTTTTTATGATTTCACCTTTTGTACTACCCATATCTACTACAGTAGTGTTTTCATCTATATCTTCAAGTGAACTAAGTGTGTTTATGATAGCTCCAACAGGAATTGCTAAGAATATGATATCACATTTTTTTATTTCATTAAATGAGACTATTTCGTGTATGAGATTAAGCGAGAGGGCATCTTCGCAGTTTGTAAGGTTATGGTCATATCCTAAAACTTTTGATACCAATTTTGTATCTTGAAGTGCTAGCCCAAGTGAGCCTCCGATAAGTCCTAACCCTACGATACCTACTGTCATTTTTATGCCTTATTAATTCTTTTGATGGTATTATATCTACTTTATTTGAAAACATAAGGTGTATGTATGAAAAAACTATTGATATTGTCTATTTTGATGGCTTCATTTTTGCAAGCGGCCGTAGTAAAAAGTTTGAAGTTTGACGGATTGATTCATCTTTCTGAAGAAGTTGCTTCCGAGATGATTGGAATTAAAAAAGGTGATTCGGTAGATATAGAGGTTATTGATAAAGCTGTTAAGACGTTATATAAACAGGGTTATTTCATGGATGTTTGGGTAGAAGAGGTTGGTAGTGGAGATATTGTATTTTATTTTAAAGAGAAACCAACAGTGGCTAAAATAGAACTTAAAGGAATTGGTGAGAACGATAAAGAGAAAGTTTTAGGCTTTCTTGGCATGAAAAAAGGTGAAGTTTACGATATTGAAAAGGCGGCTCTTAGTGAGCTTAGAGTTATCAAGTTTTATGAAGCACAGGGTTATTTTGATACTGTAGTTGAACACGATACAGAAGTTTTGAGTGGAACTTCAATAAAAGTAACATTTCTTATTAATCGTGGTGAAGAAGTTTTTATTAAATCCGTAAAAATGTGTGGAGTAGAAAATTTAGAGTATAGTGATTTTGAACCAAAAATTGCAAATAAAGAAGCAGAATGGCTTCCTTGGATGTGGGGTTTCAATGATGGAAAATTAAGACTCAGTGACTTGCCAAATGATTCTTCAAGAATCAAAAATGTTTACATGGAATATGGGTATTTAGACGCTAAGATAAGTGATCCTTTTTTAAAGACATACATGGATAGTTATACTGCAACTTTGAATTATAGTGTTGATGAGGGACAGCAGTATAAAATTGGTCTTGTTGAGATAAAAATGCCAAAAGATTTAAATATTTCAGTAGAAGAGTTAAAAGAAGAGATGGTTCTTCAAACCGATGATATTTTTGACGTAAATCGCCTTAGACGAGATTTGAAAAAAGTTGAAACTGCCGTAGCTGACTTGGGTTACGCTTATGTAAGAGTAGTTCCAGATATAAATAAAAAAAGTAAAGAAGCAGTAGCTGATATATACCTTAGAATAATCCCAGGTAATAAAGTATATATAAATGATGTTCGTATATCAGGCAATAGTAGAACAATAGATAGAGTTGTTAGACGTGATGTATTTTTAGCAAGTGGTGATTTGTACAATAGAACAGACTTGAAAGACACAAAACGGACACTTGGAAGAAGTAGCTACTTTGAAACTGTAAATATAGTAGAAAAGAGAATAAGCAAAGATAAGATAGATTTAGTTGTAGAAGTAACCGAAGCCTCAACAGGAAGCATTGGTGGTGGTATAGGTTACGGTTCAAGTGATGGTCTACTTTTAAGTGCAAATCTTTCAGATAGCAATATCTTTGGTTCAGGTATGACAGCTTCAGTAGATGTTGAAAGAAGTGATAAAGAATTAAGTGGTAGACTCTCTTTAAAAAATCCACGTCTTTTTGACTCAATATACAGTATGGGGGGAAGTGTTTATAGAAGACAAAATGAGTACAATGCAAATGCTACAACTACAGAGTATGATGTAACAACAACAGGTTTTAATATTAATCTTGGAAGACGCTTAGGAAGACGTTGGGGCGTTTCTGTTGGTTATGCATTGGAAGATAAACAGTATGATTACAAAAATATTAATACAACAAATATTAATGTGTATACAGATCTACTTAAAAGTTCTATAATTCCATCTGTGAGATATAACAGTACAGATAACTACCAACTTCCTCGTGAAGGTATTAGTTTTAAGAGTTCTTTAGAGTATGCTGGGGTTGGTGGAGATGCTGAGTTTGTAAAGAGTGTTACAAAGTTTAACTATTACTATGGATTTAGAGATAGCATGAAGTATGATTTGATTTTAAGATATAAGATGCAGGCTCATTATTTATATGATAATGGTTTTGTACCTATCGATGAGTATTTAACTATGGGCGGGGTAAGTACAGTGAGAGGATACGAATCTGGTTCTATTGGTCCAATTAAAGCTTCTTATTATAATGGTAATACAATGCTAATAAACACAGTAGAAGCAAGTTTTCCTCTCATAGAGAGATTAAAGATGCGTGGAGCTGTTTTCTTTGACTACGGTATGATTGGTCATGATAGCATTGATGATGAGATTAGAGCAGGTACTGGTGCTGTTTTTGAGTGGATATCTCCTATGGGTCCAATATCACTTATATTTGCAAAAGCACTTTTAAAAAAAGATATTGACAGAACTGCAAGTTTTGAATTCACAATGGGAAGACAGTTTTAGTTAAACTGTCTTTACTACAATTGCAAAAGAAGCTGGTTTAACCAGCTTCTTTATGCACTCTTTCGCTAGATATAATTTTTGTGAGCTTTTTATAGTCAATGTATGATTTTCGTAACAAAACTCTAGTTTTGCATTCGAGAAGTTAGCATTAAGAGCCTTTGCTAGTGAGATGATAAAACTAAGCCAGTTTACTATCTCTATTTTTGGAAGTAACATTTCATAAGCCTTAACATCTTCAAAACTTGGTAGTTTTTTCGTATGGTACTTTACTAAAAGAGCTATAAGAACTCTTTGTTGATGTGAAAAGTTGTAGTTTAGATTATTTATTATAAAATAGAAACTATGAAGATGTTCTTGATAAAAACTAAGACTTCTTCCTATGTTATACAGTTTTGCAGCAACTCTCAGCTCTTTTTTGTAGAGTGGGTCTATTTGGTGTATATACTCTAAGGCATCAAAGAGTTGCAAAGCAGTTTTACTAATATAAAGGCTCTCTTTTGTATCATTTATAAATCTGTCACTTAGACTCTTTTCGCTTACTTTAAAATTTGCTGGAAATCTCTGGTTAGATGAGCGAAGTAAATCTTGAAGATATACACCCTCTCTTATACCAGCTCCATTTGTAATTATATCTTTTACTTCAAGTTGCTCTACAAGAGCACTAAAGATAGCACAACCTTCTCTTATGGTATCGTATCTATCTTTTCTTACTCCGTAATCTTTTAACTCTAGTACATTAGCTGTTGTAATTTGTTTGAGTAGGTATTTGTATTCTTCTATGTTGTATTCAAATCCATGTAGGGTTTTTAGTGGGTAGTTCATTTTATCCATGACTATATTGGAAAATGCTCTTATAGTTCCGCCAATTCCAATAATTGTTTTTGATCTAAAATGCTTTGGTAATTTTTCTAATTTTTCTTTAATAAAGTTTTTTGCTTTATCCAACTCATTTGTTTTATCAAAAAAAAGCTCTTTTAGTCTAACGGTTCCAACATTTATTGAGATAGTATCTACAATTTTACCATTTTGAATACAGGCTAATTCCGTTGAGCCTCCACCTATGTCTATAGTGGTTGCATTTTGTATTTGTATTGGTTTTAGAAGGTTTATTGAAGCTAATGCTCCAAAATGGGCTTCTTTTTTACCATCAATGATTTTTATATTTAGGTTTAGATTTTTTTTAATTTTTTTTATAAATATTTTTGCATTTGGAGCATCACGCAGGGCTGAGGTGGCAACACAAAAAGTTTTGTTACATTTTAGGTTTTTTATTATGTGAGAAAAATCTTCTAGTGCATCATATGCTCTTTGCATGGGTATTTCTTGAAGAGTTCCGTCATTTTCATAAGCTCCCTCACCAATGCGTATACGGCTCTTTATCTCTTTTACGAGATGAAAAGCATAAGAACTACTTTTCTCAAAGACAACCATTCTAGCTGAGTTAGAACCTATATCTATAACGGCTGTGCGTTTTGCCATTACTCTTCGCTAGTTACTTGCTCAAACTTTAGTTTAAGCTCTGCCATGGTCTCTACATTGTCAGGATCAGCTATTATACACTCAACAGGACAAACAGCTATACATGAAGGTTCATCGTAATGACCAACACACTCAGTACAAATATCTGGATCGATTATATAAATTGGATCTGCTTCTTCTATTGCTTCGTTTGGACACTCATCTCTACAAGCATCGCATGCTATACATTCATCAGTTATTAATAGTGACATTTTTTATCTTTCAATTTTTTTCAACTTTATACACTAATAAAACTTTAACTGGGCTTATATATCACATTTTTTGGCATTTTTCGCCAATTTTTTGTTAGAAATTGGAATATGCAGAGTTGCAACTGTTCCATTTGCATCTTTTCTGTTTTTAATTGTTATAGTAGCTCCAATTGCATCGGCTGCTCCTTTTGCCAAAAATAGTCCAAGTCCAGCTCCCTCTTTTCCTCCATATCTCTTAAATGGAGCAAAAAGGTCTTGGCTTTCATCTATGCCTATTCCTTCGTCTATAACATGAATGTTGATGCCCTCAGAGTCTGTAAAACTTTTTATCTCTATTTTCCCGCCATCGGCTGTAAATTTGATAGCATTTTGTACAAAATTTTGAAGTATATGTATTAGAAGAGTAGGTTGTATCATAATAGGAAATGATTTTGGTGAGAAGTTTTTAGTGATTTTTTTCTTTGCTTGATGGGCAAGAATTTCAAAGTTATTAACCCTTTCTTTCAAAAATTTTATCAAATCTATTTCAATTGGTTGTTCAAATTGAGCACCTTCAAGTCGACCTATTTCTAAGATACAACCTATCATTTTATTCATTTCATCTATGGTTTTGTTGTTGTGACGAAGGGTATCTATGTACTTTTGCACATCTCTTTTTTTCAAAAGTGTAACTTCGTTTTTAGTTTTCATAACAGCTAAAGGGGTTTTAAGCTCATGAGCAGTTCCTATAAAGAGCTCTTTTTGGTACTTTACAAAAGTATGAATTCTATCTACTAGTTTATTAATACTAATGGCGAGCGGTTCAAATTCATCTGGTATATTTTTTGTATTAATTGACTGGAAAAAGTTTTCATCCATGGCTGCAAGTTTTTTTGTTAAAGAGTGTATAGGAATGATAAGCATTCGTGAGAGTAGAAGTGCATAAAAAATAACTAAAAATATAGTTATAAAGTTTATGACAATAATGCTACGTAAAATCTCATTAAGAAGTTTATCTGTGTTTGTAATATTTTTAGTCAGTGATATAAATGTAGATTTACTTTTATCAAAAGGATAATATATGGTTAGAAAATTAGAATTATTTCTTTTGTACTGCTCAAAATTTATTTTCTGTTTTTTGTCTGCTCGAACTACAATTTTAAGACTATTGTTATTTTTGGTAGTTAAATGTTTAAAAAGAGCAATACCAGTAGCACCTAAAGTACGAGAGTACTCGGTAGATATGCTATTAGCTCTTTTTGTTAGTTCAACGTTGAGGTCTTCATATATGGATATTTTGATGTAGTTATAGAGAATAGCGGAGAAGATTACAATTAGTGTAGCCGAAGCCATCACTAATTGTAAAGCAAATTTATTTCTTATACTTTTTTTGGAAAACAAAATCTATAACCTCTACGTCTTACCGTTTCGATTGTAGAGATTTCTAAAGGTTTGTCCATTTTTTGACGGATTTGGTTGATTGCAACTTCAATTACGTTTGGAGTAACTAATTCTGGTTCTTCCCAGATAGCGTCTAGAAGTTGTTCTTTAGATACAATTTGATCACTGTGACGTGCTAGGTGAGTAAGTACTTCAAAAGGCTTACCTTTTAGCTCAATTTCTTGACCTTTGTAAGTAATTTTTTCTTCATCTGGATCAATTACTAAATCATCAATCTTGATTACGTTAGTTCCACCAAAACGAAGTCTAGCTTCGATTCTTGCAACTAAGATATCAAAATCAAATGGTTTTTTTTATGTAGTCATCTGCTCCAGCTTTAAGTGCTTTAATTTCGCTCTCTTTGTCATCTTTCGCAGAAATTACAACACAAGCAGTTCTTGGTGCTTTTTGTTTTACAAGGGCAATTAAATCTATTCCATCACCATCTGGAAGCATCCAATCAGTTAAAATAAGGTCATAGTTTCTTATGCCTACATAATACTCAGCATCTTTATAATTTTCAGAACTATCAGTCTGGTAACCAAACTCTTGTAGCCCCTCAGCAATTGTTTTATTTAGAGTAACTTCGTCTTCTACTATTAAAATTCTCATTATATTCCTTTAAGGTTGTTAGTTAAAAGCGAAGTATACCATAATTTTAGCTAAATTTAAAGTTTTTTTTATATTTTTTTAATAATTAACTTTTGATTCGACTGAAACATTGGCGTGAGCGAGAATAGTAGGTTTGGAAATTTTAAGTTTGATTGAAGATATTTGAGAAAACTTGTTTTTTATCAGTACAAATAAAGCCAAAAGTGCATCTTCTATGAGTTCATATTGCTTCTGTTTTACGTTATTTTCTATTAATTGGGCTAAAATTGCATAGTTGATAAAAATGCCTTTTTTATACTCATAATCCAATTTAACATTTAGTACAACTTTTTGAGGAATTTTTCGCTCTTCAGGTAAAATACCAATGATTGCATTAAATGTTAAATTTTCAATGTAGATTGTCATACTACTTTAGACTCTTTGCCACTAAAAAGCCTCATAATATTTGGTACATGTTTGTAAACAATTAAAAAAGCGATAATAAACAGAGGTGCATGAGTTTTGATTTCAGTAATCTCTGGATGAATAATAAATGATGAAATTAGTAGAGTCAAAAGTGCAATCAGTGAAGAGAGAGATGAAATCTTTAGAATTTTTCCCGTAACAAACCAAGCAACAACTGCAAAAATAGTTTCAATAGGAAGCATAAAAAGCATAACACCCATACCAGTAGCAACACCTTTGCCACCTTCAAGTTTCAAATATGGACTGTAACAGTGTCCTACAACTGCAAGTATTGCAATCATCCACATTGTTTGTTGGCTTATATCCAGCATATAAGCCACAATTAAAACAGCCATTCCTTTTAAGGCATCAAGTAAAAGAGTAGCAATTGCAATTCTTTTTGCTAAAGCTGGGTTAGATTCTTTTAAAACTCTTAGAACATTGGTTGCCCCAATACTTCCACTTCCACCTTCTCTAACATCAATTGATGTAAATTTTTTAGCTAAAAGAAGTCCAAAAGGGATGCCTCCAACCAAGTAAGCTAGTATATAAAACTGAATATTTATATTTGTTAATATGTTTGTCAATAAGTCCATTTGTATCCTATATATAATTAATGGTGAATATTATACATAATTTGTTATAATGCTAAGCTTTATGTAACTGACCTTTTGGGTAAAAGCATAAGTATGGTACATAAGATTCAGTTTGAAAAGGAAATTATTTTGACATTACAAGAAGAAATTATAAATTTAAAAGAAAAGTTAGATGTAACTATAGTTGCACATTTTTACCAAAAAAACGAAGTATTCGATATGGCAGATTTTACAGGAGATTCGTTAGAACTTGCCAAGTTTGCAGCACGTGATAAAAATCCAAATTTAATTTTTTGTGGCGTTGGTTTTATGGGACAGAGTGTTAAAATACTAGCTCCAAATAAAAGAGTTTTAATGCCTCGTATGGCATGTTGTGCTATGGCAAAAATGATAGACGAAAATTACTATAATCAAAATGTAAAAAGTCTTGTGCAAAGTGGTATAAAAAAAGAAGATATTATGCCTGTTACTTACATTAATTCTTCAGCAGAAGTGAAAGCAGCCGTTGGTAAGATGGGTGGTTATGTTTGTACTAGTTCTAATGCAAAAGTAATAATAACAAAAGCTTTACAAAGTGGTAAAAAGATACTTTTTGTACCAGACAGGTGTTTAGGTCAAAATATTGCAATTGATATGGGACTAAAGTCTTGTGTTGTTGGTGATGGAAGTGACCCAAAAGAGGCAGATATTATCTGTTATAACGGTTTTTGTTCAGTTCATCAACTTTTTGAAGTAGAAGATATAGAATTTTATAGAGAAAAATACCCAGATATTTTAGTAGTAACTCACCCTGAGTGTAAACCAGAAGTGTGTGAAAAATCAGATTTTGTAGGTTCAACTAGCCAAATAATAAAATACATAAAAGAGTTACCGTTAGAGCAAAAAGTAGTAGTTGGAACAGAGTATAACATGGTAAACAGACTGCGAGAGAAAAACACTTATGTTCTCTCATCGACCAAACCAGAGTGTCCAACAATGAATGAGACAAGATTAGAAGATTTAAGAGATACACTTCTTAAAATAAAAGATGGCAATTATGAGAGCGAAATTATTATAAGTGAAGAGACAAGAAAGTATGCTTTTGAAGCTTTGAATAGGATGTTTGAGTTATGATACGCAAATTTGTAAAATCAGCATTGCAAGAAGATATTGGACGTGGTGACCTATTTTTCCTTGTGGGTAGTAGCAAAAAAGCAACCGCAAAAATAGTTTGTAAAGATAGCGGTGTATTAGCAGGAGTTACCTATGCAAAAGCACTGTGTAAAGTAGAAAAACTAGATTACAAGTTTCATAAAAAAGATGGGGATGTTTTAGAATATGGTGAGACAATAGCAACCATAAAAGGTAAATCAAAAAAGCTTTTGATGTGTGAGAGAACTATATTAAACCTACTTCAGCACGCTTCAGGCATAGCCACCAATACAAATAAATATATAAAAGCACTAGATAACGAAAATGTAAAATTGTTAGATACTAGAAAAACAAGACCAGGACTCAGGATATTTGAAAAATATGCAGTAAGATGCGGTGGTGGAAACAACCACCGTATGGGGTTAGATGATTGCTTAATGCTAAAAGACACTCATCAAGAAACAATAGAAAATCTAAAAGAGTTTATAGACGGAGCAAGAAACAAACTACCATATACTACTAAGATTGAGATAGAGTGTTCTTGTCTTACTGCTGCACAAGAAGCTATGGACTGTAAAGTAGATATGATTATGTGTGATAATATGAGTGTTGAAGAGATAAAAAAAGTTGTTACATGTAGAGATGAAAAAGCTCCTCATATTTTGATTGAAGCAAGTGGAAACATAACAGATGAAACTATTGTCTCATATGCAAAAAGTGGAGTAGATGCCATTAGTAGCGGAAGCCTTATACATCAAGCTGTGTGGCTTGATTTTTCTATGAAGATAACACACAAAGAGAAAGAGGCTTAAAAAAGTATGGCTGACGATCAGGAAAAGACGGAAGAACCCACCGCCAAGAAGATCGAAGATGCCAGAAAAGAGGGAAATGTTCCTAAAAGCCAAGATACTAGTAGTTTTGTAACTCTTGTTATAGCAATTGGTGCTTTTTTTGCACTTTTCCCCTATATAAAAGATCGTATGTTTAATCTATATCGTTTTGTTCAATCTTATATTGGTACAGATTTTGATAAAAATGATGTACATATTTTAATGATTACTATTTTTAGAGAGTTTGCACTTATGGTTTTACCTTTAGCTGCCATAGTAGCTCTTTCTGGCGTTTTAGCTGCCTTAATGCAGTTTGGATTTTTGACTACTACAAAACCACTTATTCCTGATTTTAAAAAAATAGATCCAATAAAGGGTTTAAAAAATTTAGTCTCTATGAAAAAATTTATTGAGGGCATAAAGATAATTGTAAAAGTAACTTTAGTTATGACTCTTGCGTACTATTATTTATTGGATTTTACAACTGAGCTACCTTCGGTTGTATTTTTTTCTATATATGACCAACTTGAGTGGCTGAAATCTAAAGCATTGATTTTGATTGCTGTTATGCTTATGCTGTTTTTGGGTCTTGCCCTTTTTGATCTCTTTTTTGTTCGGTATAACTACTTTAAAGATCTTAAAATGAGTAAACAAGAGATAAAAGATGAGTACAAACAGATGGAGGGAGATCCTCAAGTAAAAGCTCGCATAAAAAGAGTACAGATGGAAATGAGTAAAAAAAGAATGATGAGCGACATTCCAAGTGCAGATGTTGTCATAACAAACCCAACTCACTTTGCCGTAGCCATTCGTTATGATACTGAAAAAGAGAATGCTCCAAAAATAATAGCAAAAGGTGTTGACCATTTAGCCTTAAAAATAAAAGAGATTGCAAGAGAGCATGGTGTACAAGTTATAGAAAATCCATCTCTCGCACGTGAGTTATACAAAAAATGTGAAATAGATGAAACAATACCAGAAGCTTTATACAAAGCAGTTGCTGAAGTATTGGCTTTTGTATATAAAAGTTCTAAAAAATCAAGAATGTAAAAAATATATAATTTAAGTAATATTTAATAATAGGCATGTTAACATCAGTTTACTCTCATATAAAGGCTATAAGAAATGTTAAATATACTTACTAAATTTATATTTCTATGTGTACTATCATTGAGTTTAAATGCAAACAACAATACAACATCAATAGTCTCTTCATCTTTAAAATCAAATACAGTTCAACTAGAAAATGATAATACTATAATCATAAAAACCCTAAGCTTAGAAACAATACAAACAGAGTTAAAAGAAAATACTCAAGCAGCTTTAATTATTCAAGCAGCTTACTCAGACGATACCATAAAATATATAACTAAAAACATACAATGGATTATACAAGATAACTCAATAGTAACTATAAACAATACTACCCTAGAAACTTTAAAAGAAGGAACTACAACAATTCAAGCAAAAATAGATAACACTACCTCAAATAAACTAAGAATAACAGTATATAAAGAGATAAACGGATATAAACTTCCTCCTGAACCAGATGAAACTTTAAACAACTCTACACTGCTTGGAATAGATAGCAATAACAATGGGGTTAGGGATGATGTGGAGAGGTGGATATATGAGACATATAAAGATAAACATCCTATACATGTAGATATTGCTATGCAGGCGGGGAGGGCTTATAAGCTAGTTTTAGAGACTCCTGAAAGGGCTAGGGAAATTAGGCTTCAAGTAAAAGGAGCTCTTTTTTGTGCATGGTATTATCAAAATGATTCCTATAGATATAATGACCCAATATTAGTGCATGAAAGAATAGATACATTTGTAAAAAATAAATATTTTAACACAAAAGATAGACATGATACTTACAAGCAATATGACCAACTCCTTAGTGGAGGTGTTTATAATTTACCAAGAGCTAAGCAGCGAAAAGCATTATGTGATTTTGATACAAAAAAGTATGAGGAGTAGATTATGAAAAAGATATTCTTACTTCTTGTTTTGATGGTTTCTTTTGCAAATGGGATATTGACAGAAGATAATCAAGCAGAGAAGCTAATGTAGCTTGAAATTACAAATAAGTATAGAAGGGAAAAAATGAAAAATTTAGAGTATGCAGGATTTTGGATTAGGTCTTGGGCTTCGCTGATAGATACGTTTATAATACTTTTAATTTTATTGCCATTAATGGCTAGTATATATGGTGTGAACTCTATGAGTATGGAGGTGTTCGATGGTGGTATGAGTTATAGTGCAAGTTCGTATAGTTTTGAAGGAAGTGGAAACTTTTTATTGAACTATTTTTTGTCTGCTATTATAGTAATTGCTTTTTGGATTTTTAAATCTGCAACACCTGGAAAAATGGCTACAAAATTAACTATAGTTGATGCAAAAACAGGAAAAAAGCCAACTTTAGTACAGTTTATGTTGCGTTATGTTGGTTATTTTTTATCTTCAATATTTCTACTTGGATTTATTTGGATTGCATTTGACAAGAGAAAACAGGGTTGGCATGATAAGATAGCTGGGACTGTGGTAGTAAGAGATTCTAACATTGAAGAAGTTAAGTTTGAAGAGTGAAATAAAAGAGCATTGGCTGAAGGGTGTAGTTCTTTTATGTTCTTTATTAGTCATATATTTAACAACTTTTGCAAAACTGGATACTATTGCAAAAAGTAGGATAGATTCCTCGTTTAAACAAGCTTTAGGAGTTTTTGCGACAGCTAAAGCACTTAATGGAATCATTTCAGTAGTACAAGGTACAGAAGTTGGAGTTTTTGTTACAGTTAGCATTGGAGAAATATTAGATCCTATTAATGATTTAGTGGAAAGATTCTCATGGGTTATGCTTGCTTCGTTGACTTCACTTGGAATTCAAAAAATACTTATGAATATGGTAGTTTTTAAGGGTTTTGAAATATTGTTAATATTGAGTTTGGTAGTAACAAATATACTTCTGTTTTTTAAGCAAAAAAAGTATGAGCAAAGTAGAAACCTTTTTTTTAAATTTACTATTTTATTGATATTTTTACGGTTTAGTATCCCTTTTATGGCTATGAGTAATGAGTATATTTATCTAAACTTTATAAAAAATGATTACAATATTAAAGCATCACAACAAATAGTTGATTTAACAAAAGTTAAAATTAATCAGTTGAACAAAAAAGAGAGTAGTATATTTTCATCAAATTATTATAAACAAAAGAAAATAGAACTTGAAAAGTTATCTAATATGGTTGGTAGACATATTGTTGATTTGATTATAGTTTTTATTTTTCAAACTATGCTTTTCCCTATACTATTTTTATGGTTTTTGTATAGAATGCTTATTGCTTTTTTAAGGTCGTTTCATAACCCATAGTCGGATTTTGAGGGATTAAAAAAGATAGAGCAAAAGAGCAAATTGCAATAGCAGCTCCTATGATAAACACAAGTGAGTGTGAGTATAACCAAATAAGCCCAAGAACAGCCGGTAAAAATACAGCAGCTATGTGGTTTATGGTAAAACTAACAGCACTCGCATTTGCCAAGTCTTTTGGGTCTGCTATTTTTTGAAAGTATGTTTTAAGTGCAATTGCCATAGAAAACAGTAAGTGGTCGACAACATAAAGAGCATACGCAAAATATAAATTTTCAACAAAAGCGTAAGAGATAAATACTAAAATTAAACCAAAATACTCAATCCTTAGTGTAATCCTTTCTCCAATTTTAGCAATGAATCTTCCAATAAAAGGAGCAAAATAGATATTTAATATAGAGTTTATAAACAGAAGTGAAACCATGTTGTGTATATCTACACCAAACTTTTCTACTAGCATAAAAGTAGCAAAAACCATAAATATTTGTCTTCTAGCTCCTGCAAAAAAAGTGAGCAAATAAAAGAGCCAATACTCTTTTTTGAGTATGAGTTTTTTTTCTTGAACTATATCATCTTTAAAATGCTCAAACCCTATCCAAGCAAGAATTCCAATGACAAAAGTAATTCCGCCAAAAAAGAGATAGATATACTTATACTCAATCGAAAAAAGCTTCATCATTATAAATATAAAGACAAAAATGACTAAACTAGTAAATGATTTTGCCGCGGTTATCTTTCCTAAGATGATAGGAGCTCTTTTTTTATCTAACCACTGTAAAGATAATGACTGGTTTAGAGTTTCAAGGTAATGAAATCCAAGTGACATGATAACAGTTGTAACGTAAAGCCCAATAACACTAGGAAACATACCAGTAAAAGCGACCCCAACTCCTAACAACATCATTGAAATATAAACAAGTCTTTGCTGAGAAACTAACATAAGAACAAAAATAACCCCAAAGGCTAAAAAACCTGGAATTTCTCTAATACTTTGAAGCATACCTATTTGGGTACCGTCAAAAGAAGCAATTTCAATAGCAAAGTTATTTAAAAGGGACATCCAAGAAGAAAAAGAGAACATCATAGCAATGGATATGAGGTACAGTAATGCAATACGAGATTTTAAAAGGTTTATTATCATATGAGAATTATAGCTTTATTATCCATTCGTTTAGTTTTAAATGGCAAAATAACATTAAATTTAGTTAATTTTCACTATAATTACATTTTTAAAAACGGACGCTAATGTACAAAGAAGCTTGGGATAAAATCATAAACGCTAGATATATTGTTATAGTCTCCCATATCCATCCAGATGGAGATACTATAGGGTCTACTTTGGCACTGTACAATGTTCTAAAAGAGCAAGGTAAAAAAGTAGCACTTTTTAATGCGACAAAAGAAGAACTTCCTAGAGAATTTGCTTTTTTGGAAGGTTATTCAAAGATCCAAGGAAAACTTCCAAAGTTTTTTGATTTGTTGGTTTGTTGTGATAGTGCTAGTTTTGATAGGCTTGGAGTAGAACATGGCGATTACGAAATAGTTAATATTGACCACCATAAAAGTAACAAAAACTTTGGTGACATTAATGTTGTTTTGAGTGAAGCCTCAAGTGCGGGTGTAGTCCTTTACAATCTTTTAAAAGCAAACGATATAAAGATATCAAAAAAAACAGCAATAGCTCTATATACATCTGTAGCAGACGATACTGGGTTTTTTAGATATGGTGGCATTGATGCCCAAACATTTAAAATAGCGTCAGAACTCATAGAGTGTGGGGCAGACCCAAGAAAGATTGCTAGTGAGGTGAAGAGTAGTGTCTCTTTAGCAAAAACAAGATTGATAGCGTATATGCTTAGCAGTTTTGAATTGCATCAAGATGCGACTATAGCTTCTGTAATTTTTGACAAAGTTACGCTAGAAGCAACAGGAGCAAAAAGAAGTGATACTAAAAATATCATAAGTATGCTTCGTGATATAGCAAATGTAAAAGTAGCTTTGATGGTACTGGAGCTTGATAAGAGTTGTAAGATTTCACTAAGAAGTGATGGAGATATGGATGTCTCTAAGATTTCATCCATTTTCGATGGCGGAGGGCATAAAAATGCCGCAGGTTTTAATGTAAGCAGTAGTGATGCAAGAGCTATATGTAAAGAAATAGTAGATCTATTAAAAAGGAAACAGTTAGATGAGACGTAAAAAAAGTTCAGCAGGAATAATAGTTCTTTTTCTTTTAATTTTATTGACGGCGTCATTGGCGTATTTGTATAATTCAAAGATATTTGAAAGAAAAATTCCTACTATAGAGTTAGCTAAGAAGATAAATTGGAATCTAAAAAAACCAATATCTGTTAAAATAAGTGATGATAGTGGCATAAAGTTTATTCGTGCAACTTTGAATGATGGAAAAAACTCTATTGTTTTGTCTAAAAAACTTTTTGAAGTTTCTAAAAAAGAGTATTTTTTAGATATAAAGTTTCCAAAAACTGGATTTGTAAATAACAAAAAGAATTTTGAGTTAACTATAGAAGCTATTGATGCGAGTAAGTGGAACTTTCTTTCTGGGAATAAAGCTATTAAAAAATCTGTTATACATGTTGATACTAAAAGACCAGAGCTTATAGTTATAAACAACTCATATAAGATTATCAAAGGTGGTGTAGCTACTGTCGTATTTAAAGCAAAAGATATTAATTTGAAGGAGCTTTATATACAAACTAATTTTGGTAAAATATTTTATCCTATAACTTTTTATAAAAATGATTATTATATATCGCTTCTTGCATGGCCAAGCAGTGAAAAAACTTTTAAAGCTACAATTGTTGCACGTGATTATGCGGGAAATGTTGCAAAAAGTAGAGTTAGATTTTATCTAAAAGGTAAAAAAATATAGAGTGTCAAAGATAAATTTAAAAGATAGGTTTTTAGATGGCAAGATAGCTGATTTAACAGAAGAAGAGAATTCTAATTCAACAAATATGGATAGAATTGAAAAATTTAAGTTTGTCAACGAAGATTTGAGAAAAAGAAATGAAGATAAAATAAGTGAAATTACAGCAAAAGTTTCAAGAGAGAGAATAAGCTCTTTTAGTATGAACCCATTTTACCCACTAAAAAATGCAGCAGCCGTAGCAAGCTTTGGAGATCATAGATATTTTAAATATGATGGAAACCTTGTAAGTGAATCTTATCATTTAGGATTAGACCTTGCTAGTACAGCTGGGGCAGATGTTGTAGTTTCTAACGCAGGTGAAGTCGTCTACGCTCAGTACAATGGTATATATGGAAAAAATATTATCATTTCTCATGGATTAGGAGTCTATTCTCTTTATGGACATAACTCTAGTTTTTTAGTTGATGAAGGTGAACAAGTAAAGGCTGGTGATGTTATTTCAAAAACGGGTATGACAGGACTTGCGCTTGGAGATCATCTTCATTTTGGTATGATAGTTCAAGGAGTTGAAGTTCGTCCAGAAGAGTGGATGGATAAAAACTGGATGAAAGATAATATATTTGGTGTTATCAATTCAGCAAAAAAGATAATTGATCGCAAATGATAGTTAAACAAAAAAACTTACGTGTTTTTCATATAACAGTGTCTAGTAAAGAGAAATTTTTAGATTATTTGAAAAAAAATAAAATATTACTAAGGGAATTCCTTTTGCTTATTGATGGCGAAGTTAATGAGAGTATAGAAAAAACACTTGAGAGTGAAGGTCTGTGTTATAAAAACATATCTGCATGTAGGTTAAAACTTTCAAGTGTTAAAAAAGAGTTAACTGCTGAAGTTCCAAAAGAAAATGAGCAAAATAAGAATGTTTTAGAAGAGCCAATTTCGAAAGATAAATTGAAGATTTATGATAGACCAGTACGTTCAGGGGAAGAGATAAACGAAGAGTTACCTGTAGTGGTTTTTGGACGCATTAACAGTGGTGCAAAACTTTTTTGTACACAAAGTGTCTCAATATATGGCATAATAGATGGTTTAGTTCAGTGTGATGGGGAGTATATAGTCCTCCATGGTTTAAGCCAACGAGGTAATTTAATTTTTAATGGAGAGATTATAGAACGAGAACTTCTCCAAAATGATGTTTTACAGAAAATAACACTGAAAAACAATAAAATAGAGATAAAAAAGGTATAGAGTTGCGTCAAACTACAGTTGCTAAAAAAACAGAAAGTGTTGGTATAGGGTTACATAAAGGTGAACCTATAGAAATAACACTAGAACCACTTGAAGCAAATAGTGGTATAGTTTTTTATAGATCTGACGTTGGTATGAGTATAAAAGCAGCTCCCCAGAGTGTCGTAAATACTAGTAATGCAACTGTTATCGGTGATGGACAAAACTGTATTTCAACCATAGAGCATCTACTTTCAGCAATTTATTCTTATGGCATAGATAATATCCTAATAACTTTAAATGGTCCAGAAGTACCAGTCATGGACGGAAGTGGAGCGAGTTTTTGTATGATGCTTGACGAGGCTGGAAAAAGAGAACTAGATATAAACAAAAGTGTTTTAATTATAACAAGAGAAGTAGAAGTAGTCGATGGAAAGAAATTTGCTAGAGTAAAACCATCAAAAAAACCATCATATAATTTTGAGATAGATTTTTCTCATCCTATTATTGGTAAACAAGATTATCAGTTTAGCTTTAGTAAACGTGGGTATATAGAAGAAATTTCTCGTGCAAGAACATTTGGCTTTTTAAAAGATGTTCAATATCTTCAAGCAAGAGGCCTTGCACTAGGTGGCTCACTCGATAATGCTATAGTTCTTGATGATAAAAAAATACTAAATCCAGGTGGACTTAGATTTAAAGATGAATTTGTAAAGCATAAGATATTAGATGCTATTGGTGATTTAGCACTTTTAGGAGCTCCTGTAGTTGCTGATTATGAGTCATTTGCAGGTAGCCATAATTTAAATCACTTACTTACAAAAGAAATTTTAAAAGACCCAAAAAACTATGAAATAAGAGATTTTGCTATGGTTGAAGAGCTTGAACTCTTAAAGGTGTTCGCATAAAACCAATAGTAGATATTGTTGTTATTTCTCTAACTTCGCCACTTAAATTAGGCATTTATGAAAACAACCAATTAACAAAAGAGTACATTTCAAAAGAACACACTAGTGAAGTACTTCCGCTTATCTTTCAAGAGATATTAAAATGCTTTACATGTAAACGAGTTTTTTTTGCTCGAGGTCCAGGAAGTTTTATGGCTATTAAAATAACCTATATATTTTTAAGAACTTTAGGAATTACAAAAAATATTGAACTCTTTGCAAGTGATGGTTTTAATTTTAACGATAATAAACCAATAAAAGCTATGAGAAAAATGTATTTTGTTAAAAAAGATGATAAAATAACAACCGAGTTTTTTGAAAATGAACTCGTAAGTGAGTTTGTTTTACCAAAAACGATAAAAATAGAAAATTTTAGTAAAGATATAGAACCACTATATATCTTACCGGCGGTGTAATAATGAAGATAAGAATACCAGCAACAAGTGCAAACCTAGGACCAGGGTTTGATAGTTTAGGACTTTCAATATCACTATATAATTATGTAACAATAAATCCATATACTTGTCAGAGTATCTCTATAAAAGGCTATGGTTCAGATAAACCACGATTAAAAACAAATAATATTTTTGTATCTATATTTAAAGAAATATATCAAGAATTAGCTGGAAAAAAAGAGAATTTCAGGTTTGAATTTGAAAATAATATTCCATTTTCAAGAGGGTTAGGAAGCTCTTCTGCTGTTATTGTTGGGGCAATTGCAAGTGCATACCATATGGCAGATGTAAAAATATGCAAAGAGATTATACTTAACCGTGCTCTAGTTTATGAAAATCATCCAGATAACATTGCACCTGCTGTGTATGGAGGGTTTACAACGTCTATAGTAGTTGAGAATATAGTTAAAACGTTAAAAAAAGAGTTACCACGGAATTTAAAAGCAGTAATGGTTATACCAGATCGTGCCATGAGTACAGCTCATTCAAGAACACAATTGCCAAAGTCATACTATATGTCAGATGTGACGTTTAATAGTTCTCGTGTTGGACTCATGAGTGCGTCTTTTTTTAGTGAAAATTGGGAAATGTTGAAATATGCAAGTTGGGATAGGGTACATGAAAACAGAAGAATAAAGAAGATGAAAGAGCTTTTTAATGTTAGAAAAATTGCACTTCAAAATGGAGCTTTAATGAGTACTCTCTCAGGAAGTGGTTCATCGTTTTTTTCACTAAGTTATGAAAAAAATGCTCAACACTTGAAAGAAAAACTAAAAAAAGCATTCCCTGATTTCAGTGTTGAAGTGTTTGATTTTGATAATATTGGTTTTAAAGTTGAAAAATAGTTTAATTTTGGTATAATAGCACGCGAATAACAAAATTGATATTTTATTCTGCATAAAGGCAAGCTTTAGTGAGAGGAATTTTAACGAAGCTTTGCTTTGTTAAGAGGAGATTTTAGATAAAGAAGCCTATCCGAATGTGTATCATCTGTAGAGGAAGATATGAACAAAACACACTAATCCGCTTTCAATTACATAATGGAAAACTAATAAAGTTTACTAAATTAGGACGTAGTAGTTATATCTGTTCGGATTGTACTTTACTTAATGAAAATAGGTTAGTGAAGATGCTAAATGGCAAATTTAGATTAAAAAATAAAAAAATAGACGAATTTGGAAATATATTTCCAACTAAGGAGACTTGAACGAATGGACAAGGTGCGTATTAAAGAAATTGCAGAAGAGCTTGGTATTAAGAGTAAAGAAGTTGTTGAAAAAGCAGCCGATATAGGGCTAGAGGTAAAAGCTTCTAACAGTTCTGTTACTCAAGAAGAGGCTGAAAAGCTTATGAATTATGTCTTGACTGGAGATAAGCCAGAAGAGCTAAAACTAGTTGAAACTAAGCCAGTAACAAAAAAAGTTGAACCTACGAAGGAAGAACCAAAGCTAGAAGATAAAGCTGAGCCTAAAAAGGAAGAGCCAAAGCTTGAAGAGAAACCTATTGCAAAAGAGACTCCTAAAAAAGTAGAAGAGAAGATTGTAAAGGAAGAACCTAAAGTGCTTGTTAAGGCAGAAGAGCCAAAGCCTGAGGTTAAAGAGGTTCCTAAAAAAGTTGTAGTAAAAACACCTGCTGAAGAACCAAAGCCTGAGGTTAAAGAAGAGCCAAAACCAGAGCCTAAAAAAGAGACTATAGCGAGTGCAAGTGTTCGCAAGCGTAGAGGTTTGGTAATTGTTAAGAAAAGGCGTCCTGTTAAAGTGGAAGCTGACCCTAAAAACTTTCCTTCTCCATATGCAAAAAAGAAAAATGCACAACCATTAGAGTCTGTTTTTGGAAATGCTAGTGATAGCGCAAGAAAAAAGAAAAAAGTTAAAAGAATTCCTGCTGGAAAGCAGAATGGTAACTCTAGAATGGACATAGCTTTTAGTGATATGGCTGATATAAAGCTTGACTTAGAAGACAATATGGTGGTTTTACCAGATTTGACTATTAAAGCTGAGCCAAAAGTTGAAGTAAGAACTAAGAAAAATAGTGATCCTTCACAAATACGAACTACAAAAAGACCAAGTTTCATTCAACCTCATGGTATAAAAAGACGTGGAAGAAAAAGAAGAGTTAAAAAAGTTATAGATCTTGAAAATGTAGTTGTATCTTCTATAGAAATTCCTGAAGACATTAGAGTATATGAGTTTGCTGAAAAGATAAATAAGCAACCAAGTGATGTTATTAAAGAGCTATTTTTACTAGGTATGTTAGTTACTAAAAATGACTTTTTAGATAAAGACTCTATAGATATCTTAGCAGATACTTTTGAAGTTGAAGTTACAACAGTTAATGTTCAAGAAGAGTTTGACTATGTTGGAGATTATGAAGAGTCTAATGAAGAGCATATGGTAGAGCGTGCACCTATTATTACTATAATGGGTCATGTTGACCATGGAAAAACTTCACTTTTAGATTACATTAGAAGTTCAAAAGTAGCAAACTCGGAAGCTGGTGGAATCACTCAGCACGTTGGTGCATATATGGTCAAAAAAGATGGAAGAAATATAACATTTATAGATACTCCAGGTCATGCGGCGTTTACGAAGATGAGAAGTCGTGGTGCTCAAGTAACGGATATCGTTATTATTGTTGTAGCTGCTGATGATGGAGTTATGCCTCAAACAAGAGAAGCAATAGAGCATGCAAAAGCTGCTGATGTTCCTTTTATTATCGCTATGAATAAAATGGACTTAGAAGCTGCAAACCCAGACTTAGCGAAAGCTGGACTTGCTGAGCTTGAAGTTACTCCAGTTGCTTGGGGTGGTGATTATGAGTTTGTTGAAGTATCTGCAAAAACAGGTAAAGGTGTTGAAGATTTACTAGAAGTTGTACTTCTTCAAGCTGATATGTTAGAGCTTAAAGCAAATCCTAATAGAGAAGCAAAAGCAACTGTTATTGAGAGTTCAGTTGAAAAAGGAAGAGGTCCTGTTGCAACTGTTGTTATTAACGAAGGAACTCTAAGAGTTGGAGATGTTATTGTTGCGGGCGTTGGACACGGAAAAGTAAGAGCACTTCTTGATGATAATGGCAAGCCTGTTAAAGAAGCACTACCAGGTGAGCCTGTAGTAGTTCTAGGACTTAGCGAAGTTCCAGGTTCTGGAGAGCATCTAGTAAGCGTTAAAACAGATAAGATTGCTCGTGAATATGCACGAAAAAGAGCAGATTATTTAAGACAAAAAGAGCTTTCAAAATCAACTAAGGTAACTTTAGATGAATTAAGTAGCAAGATTGCAGAGGGAGCTATAAAGACTCTACCTGTTATCTTAAAAGCTGATGTTCAAGGTTCTCTTGAAGCTATTAAAGGTTCACTTGCAAAAATTAAAAATGATGAAGTAAAAATCAATATTATAAGCTCAGGTATCGGTGGTATTACAGAGAGTGATGTTGCTCTTGCGGAAGCAAGCCAAAACAGTGTAATCCTTGGTTTTCATGTTAGACCAACAGGAGCTGTTAAAGAGAAAGCAAAAGCGAATGGTGTTGAGATAAAAACATATAATATTATATATGATTTGATTGATGATGTTACCGGACTTGTTTCAGGTCTTCTTTCTCCAGTTATTAGAGAAGAAAACATTGGTCAAGCGCAAGTTCGTGAAGTATTTGTTGTTCCAAAAATCGGAGCGATTGCTGGTTGTATTGTAACTGATGGTTCAATTCAACGTGGTGTTAAAGTTCGCCTTATTCGTGAGGGTGTTATTGTTTATGAAGGTAGTGTTTCTTCACTTAAACGTTTTAAAGATGATGCAAACGAAGTGAAAAAAGGTTACGAATGTGGTATTGGTATTGAAGGATACAATGACATTAAAGAGGGCGATTACATAGAGAGCTTCAAAGAAGTAGAAGAGCAAGCAACACTGTAATGCCGGATAAATCAATAAAATTACAACGTACCGAGAGTATACTTAGGGAACTTATCCCTGAGGCACTTTCAACGTTGAATGATGATATGTTAAATGGACTTTGTGTTGTAGATGTAGTGTGTACTCGTGGAAAGTATGATGCAACAGTTTATCTTGATAAAATGATGTTTGATGCTGATGAGCAAAAGTATATTGTAAAACATTTAAAAAAAGTTAATTCACATATAAAAAACCATTGTATGCAAGCAGAAGGTTGGTTTAGATGTCCTGATTTTAAATTTATATTTGATGACAAATTAGAGAAGCAAAATCAGATGGACGATCTATTTGCTCAAGTTGCTCGTGAATTAGAAAAAGGCAAAAAAGATGACAACTAAAGAGACTATTGTAAGTATACTCAATGATTGTGGAGTTGAACTTTATGACGTGGAAACAGTAAGTGAATACGAGCAAAAAATATTTAGAATTTATATTACAAGTGCAACGCAGAAAGTAAATCTCGACAAGTGTGCAGAAGTAACTAAGATTTTATCTCCAATTTTAGATTTGGAGCCACCAGTAAATGGTGTTTATACTCTTGAAGTAAGTTCTCCTGGAATTGAGAGACCACTTAAAAAATTAGAGCATTACATTGGCTCTATTGGTGAAGATGTAAAAGTTAAACTAATAAGTACCGATAAAATAATAGGTAAACTTGACTCAGTAGAGAATGGTAAACTAACTATTACAGAGTATGACGGTGAAGTAACTGTTGTACCTATGGACGACATAGAGAAAGCTAGAACTTACTATAAGTGGTAAATGGGGATGAGTATTTTATAGACTTTGCACTTGAAAAAGCTTGGGCTTATCAAGGGCTAACTTACCCCAACCCTCCAGTTGGATCGGTTATAACTGACAATCAAAATAATTTTATAGCATATGGTGTACATGTAAAGGCAGGAAGCCCACATGCAGAAGTCAATGCCATAAAACAAGCCTATTTAAACCTTACAAATGACAAAAATATTTTAAAACTTGAATGCTCAAAAGATATTCATGAGTATATTTATAAAAAACATAACGACATATTTAAGGACAAAAATATCTACGTTACGTTAGAGCCATGTAATCACTTTGGAAAAACTCCTCCTTGTAGTAAACTTATTAAAGAACTTGGTTTTAAAAAAGTTTTTATAGGCACACATGATTCAAATAAAGAGGCAAGTGGAGGGGCAGAGTATTTACGAAAAAACTTGTTACATGTAGAGGTAGGAATTTTAGAAGATAAGTGCAAAGAATTATTAAAACCTTTTACAGTTTGGCAAAAAAAGCCATTTGTATTTTTTAAACTTGCACAGAGTAACAATGGTGTTATAAGTGGAGGAACTATTACATGTAAAGAGTCTAGAAGACATGTACATTCTTTAAGAGATAAGACTGAGTTACTTGTAATTGGTGGTAATACTGTGCGTATTGATAGACCAACGTTAGATGCACGTATGGTAGATGGAAAAGCACCTGATATTTTGATTTATTCAAAATCAAAAGAGTTTGATCGAAGTATTTCTCTTTTTAATGTACCAAACAGAAAAATTTTTATTGAAAATAATTTAAAAAAAATAAAAGATTATAAGTTTGTAATGATTGAAGGAGGAAAAGGTATGTTAAAAGCATGTAAAGACATAGTTGAACACTATTTGATTTATAAGTCGCCTCATCACAAAAATGGTACACCAATAGAATTTGAAATAGATTTAAAAGAGTGCTTTAGTTCCAAGATAGGTGAAGATACTTACACTTGGTATGTTAAGCATGGATGAACTTTTTATATATAACTTAGTTGTATCTTTTGCAGCTGCTCTGTTTCATGGAGTTTTAGGTTTTGGGTTTCCGCTCATTGCTACACCTTTAATTTCTATTTTTGGAAGTGTCCAAACAGCTGTGATAGCAACACTTTTTCCAACTTTAGCAGTAAACATAATGAGTATCAGTACAGTAAAAAAAGGTTGGCATTTTATTGGTCGTTATTGGATACTTGGCTTGAGTATAGTTTTTGGCAGTTGGCTTGGAACTCAGCTTCTTGCTATGCACTCTTCTCCTATTTATAAAATTATTTTAACCAGTGCTATTCTTTTCTATTTAGCTCAAAAATATTTTGGAATTAGTTTCAAGTTTATTTTAAATGAGAATTTGATTGTAAAGATTGTATTTGGATTTAGTGCAGGACTAGTAGGTGGGTTAGTTAACGTAATGACTCCTTTTATGGTTATGTACGTAATTGAAAAAAGATTGCAAAAAGCAGAGGGAATTGCATTAATGAATTTCTCTTTTTTAGCAAATAAAATTACGCAAATTACTACATTTTCTTTTCTTGGTTTTTTAGGAGAAGAGGTCTGGTTATTCGCTGGGGTTTCAGTTGTTATTGCAATTATTGCATTGATGATTGGAAAACGTATTCATAATTTAATTGACACAAAGTTGTATGAAAAAATACTTAAAAGTGCACTTATAGTTATGTCACTTGTATTGATAGTACAATCTATCCAAGAGTTTATAACTTAAAGACTCTTCTTTTTTATTCTAACTCGCAAGTTATCATTAAATAAACAATACTTTACAATAAAATTATTTCAAAGTGTGTAAAATTCGCACAAATGTTTATAAAATAAGCAGTTTCATTAATATATTTACAAATAATCACTTTTTTATGTTAGTATATTCGTACAAATGTTCGAAATAACTAAAAAAGAGAAATATAATGATACAAACTACAATACCTTATATGCAAATTCGTGGAGGAAGTTCAAAAGGAATCTTTCTAAATAAAGAAGATTTACCTGCGGATATAACTTTACGTAATCAAGTCATATTAAGTATTGTAGGAAGAGATACAAGACAAGTAGATGGACTTGGTGGTGCAAATCCTTTAACAAGTAAAGTTGCCATAGTTAGTCTCTCTAAAGACCAAAATGTAGATATAGATTTTTTGTTCATTCAAGTTGTTGTTGGAGAAGACAGAGTAGATAGCACACCAAATTGTGGAAATATCCTAGCAGGTGTTGGAGCTTTTGCTCTAGAATCAGGTTTACTTCAAGAACAAGGTGAAGAAACAAAAATCCGTGTAAAAATGATAAATAGCTACAATATTTGTGAGCTTGTACTTCAAACACCAAATAAAAAAATAACTTATGAAGGATATACTTCCATAGATGGAGTTCCTGGATTTTCATCGCCTATTATTTGTAACTATATAGATATAGCAGGTTCAATTTGTGGTAGCTTGTTTCCAACAGGTGAAAAACTTGATGTTATTCAAGGAATACCTGTTACATGTATAGACAATGGAATGCCTGTAGTAATTATACCTGCCTTAGAGTTTGGAAAAACTGGTTATGAAAGTTGTGATGAGCTTAGTGGGGATCAAGATTTTTTATCTAAATTAGAGAGTATTAGACTTGAAGCTGGTAGCATGATGGGTCTTGGAGATGTTAGTAAAAAAGTAATTCCAAAGATGACTTTAATTGCTCCTGCTCTAAAGGGAGGGAATATATGCACAAGAACATTCATACCTCATACTTGTCACGCAGCAATTGGAGTTTTAGGAGCTGTATCAGTTGCCTCTGCATGTTTGTTTGAAAAAAGTGTTATGCATGGCATTGCTAAGATTACAAAAGAGTTAAAACAGAGTATTTCAGTAGAACATCCAAGTGGTGAATTTTCTATTAATTTAGAGTGCGAAATACTTAAAGGTGAACTTAACGTAAAAAAAGCAGGTTTGCTAAGGACAGCACGACTACTTAGTCGTGGAAAAGCGTATATTCATGAAAGTATAAAAGATTTAATAACAAAAAATAATAAAGGAGATGTATTGGAAAAGAAAACTTGTATGGCACCTGATAATAATACAAAGAAACCAAAATATGAAGCTTTGAGTAATGCATGTGATGCTCATTGTCATGTATTTGGTCCTCACTCTGAATTCCCTTATTCTCAAAAACGCTAGCTATTGGCCACCTGATGCTCCTCAGAGTGCGTTAAGAAAGATGCATGATAAATTAGGTATTAAAAGAGCAATTCTAGTTCAAGCTAGTTGTCATGGAACGGACAATAGAGCAATGATTGATGCAATACAAAAAGACCCAAAAAGATATAAAGGTGTTTGTATAGCAGATGATAGTTTTAGTAACGAAGATTTTAAATACCTTGATGACAATGGTGTAAAAGGTGTACGTTTTAATTTTGTAACACACTTAGGAGGAGCTCCGAATCTTGAAGTAATGGAAAATGTAATTAAAAAAGTTATCCCTTTAGGATGGCATTTAGTTATACATGTAAATGCAGAAGATATTATTAAATATGAAGATTTTTTTGCTAAATTTGATTTACCTATTGTAGTTGATCATATGGGAAGAGTTCCAACTTCCAAAGGTGTTGAACAAGAAGCTTATAAAATATTATGTAAATTTATGAAAAAACCTAACTGGTGGGTTAAAATTTGTGGAGCGGAAAGAATTGCTGTGCAACCTCCTTTTTATGATGCAATTCCTTATGCTCAAGGTTTGGTCGCAATTGCTCCTGATAGGATTTTATGGGGAACTGATTATCCTCATCCAAATATTAAAGAGCATATGCCAAATGATGCAGATTTATTAGATTTATTGCCATTAATTGTGCCAGATATTACACTACAAAAGAAAATTCTTGTTGATAATCCAGCAAGATTATATGGATTTGAGGATTAAATTATGTTAAGAGAACAAGTATTAGGTGTCGCGGTTAAGCACATTAATAGAGCTGAAAAAGAGCAAATAGAGAGATTGGAAAAACTAGGAAGTGCAACTGTTCATGAAGCACAAAAAAGAGTTGGTCAGTTTAAATCAACATTAAAACCAGTTTTTGAAGGAGTGAGAATAGCAGGCTCTGCAATTACAGTTTTATTACAACCTGGAGATAACTGGATGTTACATGTAGCTATGGAATTAGCCCTTCCTGGTGATGTTATTATTGCAACATGCACAACAGATAATGACGATGGTTTTTTTGGAGATTTATTAGCAAGTTCTGCTATTGCACAAGGAGTTAAAGGATTAATCATTGAAGGTGGAGTAAGAGATACCAGAGATTTAAAACAGATGAATTTTCCTGTTTGGTCAAGAGCCATAAGTATTAGAGGAACTGTTAAAAATACGTTAGGTTCTGTAAATATTCCTATTATTTGTGCTGGACAACAGATAAATCCAGGCGATATCGTAATAGCTGATGATGATGGTATTTGTGTTGTTCCTTATGAAAATGCACAAAGAGTTGCTGATGCAGCTGAAAAAAGAGAAGCTTACGAAAGTGAAAAAAGAGCCGAATTTGAAAAAGGTGTTTTAGGTTTAGACTTATATAAGATGAGAGAACCTTTAAAAAAGGCAGGGTTTAAATATTTTGATACAAACGAAGAATTAATAAAAGGATTATCCAATGATTATTGATTGTCATGGACACTATACAACTGCACCAGATGAACTTGGTGTTTATAGAGAGCAACAAAAAGAAGAATTAGAGAAAGACCCTTTAGTTGAACATGTAAAAGGGGTAATTAATATTACAGATGAACAATTGAAGCAGAGTATTGAAAATAATCAATTAAAACTTCAAAAGCAAAGAGGCACAGATTTAACAATTTTTTCTCCAAGAGCATCTTGGATGGGACATCATATTGGAAATCTAACAACAAGTAAAAATTGGAGTGAACATTGTAATGATTTAATAGCTCGAATTGTTAAACTGTATCCAAAAAACTTTGTAGGAGCAGCACAACTTCCTCAATCTCCTGGATATGAAATCCAAGCGAGTGTAGTTGAACTTGAACGTTGCGTTAAAGAGTTGGGATTTATAGGATGTAATTTAAATCCAGATCCATCAGGTGGATTTTGGAATGATGTTCCACCTTTAGATGATAAATATTGGTATCCGTTGTATGAAAAAATGGTTGAACTTGATGTTCCAGCTATGGTTCATGTAAGTGGTTCTTGTAACTGTGCTTTTCACTCAACTTCATCACACTATTTAGGAGCAGATACAACTGCTTTCACTCAACTAATGATGAGTAAAACACTATTTAAAGATTTTCCAACATTGAAGTTTATTATTCCTCATGGTGGTGGAGCTGTTCCTTACCACTGGGGTAGGTTTAGAGGTTTTACTGATATGTTAGATTTAGACAATTTAAACTCTATTATAGAAAACAATATCTATTTTGATACTTGTGTTTATCATCAAGAGGGAATTGATTTATTAGTAGATGTAGTCCCAACTAAGAATATTTTGTTTGCTTCTGAAATGATTGGAGCAGTTAGAGGAATTGATCCTCAAACAGGACATTATTTTGATGATACAAAAAGATATATAACTGGTGCCAAAATTAGTGATGAAAAGAAAAAAATGATTTTTGAAGACAATATCAAAACTGTTTTCCCAAGAATCAACGCACATATTGAAAAATATTGTGTATAAGAGCTTAAGGAGATAAAATGAAAGATTACAACGATATTCCAGGTACTTATATTTTTGATATAACAATGTCTCAAAAAGGTTATGGTTTAAATAAATTTTGTGAAACATTAAATAGAGAAGTAGGAAGAGACCAATTTCTAAATAATGAAGATGAATATTTAAAAACTTTTGGCATGAGCGAAGAACAACAAGAGGCAGTAAAGAAAAGAGATATTAATAAGCTGTTAGAACTAGGTGGAAATATCTACTATGTATTTAAAATTGCAGCTGTACTTGGACACTCTATGCAAGCAGTTGGAGCCATGATGTCAGATGAAGGAATGAGCGAAAAACAATTCCAACAAATGATGATAAATGGTGGCCGTCCTATAGAAGGGAATAGAAGTAAAAAGGAGAACAATAATGGCTAAAATTATTGGCGGTATTGGAACATCACACATTCCAACGGTAGGTAAGGTAATAGATAATGATGAAATGCATGGAGAATATTGGGAACCTTTTGTAAAAGGGATTCAGCCTGCACGTGAGTGGATGAAAAAAAATAGACCAGATGTTTGTATTATTGTATATAACGACCATGGTTCAAATTTTTCTTTAAAAGACATTATTCCTTTTGGTATTGGCATGGGTGAAGAATTTTTGCCAGCAGATGAAGGTTATGGAAGAAGAAATATTCCTACATGTAAAGGATATCCTGCACTTTCAGCTCATATTGCAGAATCACTAATATTTGATGAATTTGATATTGTTTTATCAAATGAATTAGATGTAGATCATGGATTAACTGTTCCTTTATCAATTTTGTATGACCAGCCTAAAGAGTGGCCTTGTAAAATCATTCCAATTTACGTAGGTGTTGTTCAATACCCACAACCTAGAGGTAATAGATGTTATAACCTTGGACGTGCTATTAGAAAAGCAGTTGATTCATTTGATGAAGATATAACTGTAGCGATTTTAGGAACAGGTGGATTGTCACATCAACTTCAAGGTCCAAGAGCTGGTTTAATAAACCAAGATTATGATAAAAAATGGTTAGATGGATTAGTAAATACTCCACTCATTACTAAAGATATTTCACATACAGAATTACTAAGAGAAGCTGGTTCAGAAGGCATTGAAGCAATTATGTGGTTAGTTATGCGAGGGGCTATGGATGAAGAAGTTGAAGAAGTTTATAGATTCATGCATACTCCAGTATCAAATACTAATTACTCATTAACAATATTAGAAAACAAGAAATAGGAGAGAAGGAATGAAAATTTGTGTTATAGGAAATGGAGCTTTCGGAAAAAAACATTTAGCAGCACTACAAAATATTGAAGATGTTGAAGTTGTTTGTCTTGTTGGTGCAAGAGAAGAGAGTACTAAAAAGGTAGCTGATGAATATGGTATCCCCTCATGGACAACATCTTTAGATGAGGCATTAGCTATGGATTTTGAAGCGGCAATTATTGCAAGTCCGACTCAAATTCATGCCGAGCAAGCAATTGCAGCAATGAGAGCTGGAAAACATGTGATGATTGAAATTCCAATGGCAGATACTTTAGTTGATGCACAAGCAATTGTAGATGTTCAAAAAGAGACTGGACTTATTGCTATGGCTGGTCATACAAGAAGATTTAATCCTTCTCATCAATATGTTCATAATAAAATAAAAAATGGTGAATTAAATATCCAACAAATGGATGTACAAACTTACTTTTTTAGAAGAACAAATACAAATGCATTAGGCGAAGCAAGAAGTTGGACAGATCATCTTTTATGGCATCACGCTTGTCATACAGTTGATCTGTTTGCTTATCAAACAGATGAAGAAATTTCTGAAGTACAAGCTATGCAAGGTCCAATTCACCCAGAACTTGGAATTGCACTTGATATGAGTATTGGACTTAAAACTCCAAGTGGAAAACTTTGTACTTTGTCATTATCATTTAATAATGATGGACCATTCGGAACATTTTTTAGATATATCTGTGACAATGGAACATATTTAGCTAGATATGATGATTTATTCAATGGGAAAGATGAGCAAATTGATGTATCGAAAGTTGCAGTATCTATGAATGGAATTGAACTTCAAGATAGAGAATTTATTACGGCTATCAAAGAGGGACGAGAGCCAAATGCAAGTGTACAACAAGCACTGAGTGCAATGAAAGTACTTGACGCTTTAGAAAAAAAATTACAAAATTAATTAAAAGGATTAAAAGATGAAAAAATTATTTACAAAAGGTGCTATTGTTTTAGCAGGTTCTATTGTTTTAACAGGTTCACTCTGGGCAAAAACAGAGGTATTGACAGTTCATCACTTTTTAAGTCCAAAAGCACCAGCACATACAAAATTATTGATGCCATGGGCCAAAAAAATTGAAAAAATGTCTAATGGAAGAATCAAAATTGAAATTTTTCCTTCAATGAGTATGGGTGGAAAACCAAATGAGCTTTATAAGCAAGCAAGAAATGGTTCAGCTGATATTGTTTGGACAGTTGCTGGATATACGCCAGGAGTTTTTCCAAGAACAGAAGTTTATGAATTACCAACAGTTCATCGTGGCTCATCTTTGGCAACCACAATTGCAATTAGAGAAAATTTTGATTTAATTAAAGATGATTTTAAGAAGATTAAACCTCTTTTAATTCATACACATGCAGGAAATGCAATTCATATGACAGACAAAAAAGTAGAATCTGTTTCTGATTTAAAAGGCATGAAACTAAGAACACCTTCAAGAACTGGTGCTTGGTTGATTGAAGAGTTTGGTGCAGAACCAGTTGGTATGCCGATGCCTTCTTTCCCTCAAGCATTGTCAAAAAAAGCTGTTGATGGAGGATTGATTCCTTTTGAAGTATTTCCTCCTTTTAAATTTTACCAATTAACTAAGTACTCAGCTGAAGGTGAAAATGGAGATAGATTTGGTACTTCAGTATTTTTATTATTAATGAATAAAGATAGATTTAATAGCCTATCAAAAGAGTTACAAGACATTATAGAAGAGAGTTTCAATATGGATATGGTAAAGCATATTGGTCAAGTATGGATGGATATTGAAAAACCAGGTATGAAAATGCAAGCAGGCTCTAAAGATTCTGAAATAGTTAAATTAGATGCTAAAACAATGTCCGAGTTTAATAAAGCTGGTCAAAAAGTTGTTGATAGATGGGTTAAAGAAGTAAGTAAAAAAGGTATTGATGGACAAAAACTTGTTGATGAAGCAAGAAAGGCAATTGCTAAAAATAGCAAGTAAAAAGGTTAAAGTATGGAAGCAGGATTAAGAAAAACTTGTCTTTGGTGGGTATATTTATCAGGAGTATTGTTACTACTTGTAGTATTAACAACTGTTGTAAATATCACTGCTTTTGGACTCGATAAAATTGCGAGAATTTACGGATCTAATGTTGGAGCTCTTCCGGGGTATGAGGATTTTGTGAAATTATCAATGAGCTGTATTGCACTAATGTTTTTTCCTTGGGCACAAGCTGAACGGGGGCATATATCTGTAGATTTTTTTGTAAATAAGTTTTCTTATGCTTGGCAAAAATATCTTGATATTTTATGGTTAAGTTTAACTTTAATATTGGTTGTTTTTTTAGGAATTTTAATGTTCTTAGGGATGCTTGAATCAAAAGATGATGGAGCATTATCGAGCATATTAGGTTGGGTAGAATGGCCTTTTTATATTCCAGGTGTTATTTCATTAGTATTATGGGCATTAGTGTTGGTGTATCAAATATTTGTTCATAAAGGAGAAAAACTAAATGATTGAAAAAGAACTTATTGGACTTGCAGGAATTATAGTTTTTTTCATTTTATTGATACTTAAAGCTCGAGTTGCTTTTGCCATGGTATTTGTAGGAATTGTAGGAACATTTGCATTGTCTTTATCTGTATCTTACATTAGATTTGAGCCATATATTTTACAGTTTAAGAGTCTATTATGGGAAAATTTAGCTTCTTATGAGCTTTCTGTAATACCTCTGTTTATTTTAATGGGGGCACTTGCAAGCCATATAAAACTAGCACAAGATTTGTTTATGGGAGTGAATGCAATTTTAGGTAAATTTCCAGGTGGTCTATGCATCGCAGCTATTGGAGCATGTGCAGGCTTTGGAGCAGTTTCTGGTTCATCATTAGCAACTGCTTCAACAATGGGTAAAATTGCATATCCTGAGCTTAAAAAACTTGGATATTCACCCCGGTTAGCTACTGGAACTTTAGCTGCGGGAGGAACATTAGGAATATTAATTCCTCCCTCAGTTGCATTGATTTTATATGCAATTGTTGTTGAAGCTTCTATTATTGAAATGTTCCAAGCAGCAGTAATACCAGGGTTAATTGCAGTTTTGTTTTTTATGTTAGTTATTGTAATACAAGTTAGACTTAAGCCAGAAATTGCTCCTATTCCTAAACCACTAAGTAAAAAAGAGAGGAATAGAGCACTATTGCGACTCATCCCAGTAGTTTTGACTTTTGGATCTATTATTCTTGGACTTGGATTAGGATTGTTTACTCCAACACCAGCAGCAGCTGCTGGAGTATTTATTATCTCTATGTATGGTCTGTTTTTAAGAGTTAAAAATGGTAAAGGTGAAGGTTTAACATTTGTTAGGTTAAGAGATAGTTTGGTTGAAACAGCAACAACAAGTGCAATGTTATACTTTATTCTTTTTGGTGCAGAAGTTTTAAAAGGATTTTTCTCTCGCTCTGGACTTCCTCAAGGAATTGCTCAGTGGGCAATGACGGTTCAAGTAAATCCTTGGATTGTATTAATTGGTATTTTAATTATTTTAATTATTCTTGGTTTCTTTATGGATTCTCTAGCAATGATTTTAGTTGTTATTCCTTTTATATGGCCAGTCCTCATTAATATTAATGGTGGAGAATATATCAGTGCAGCAGACTCTGCTTTTGGAATGAATTTAGATGATCTGAAAATATGGTTTGGGATACTTTCATTGGTAGTAATTGAGCTAGGGTTAATTACGCCACCGGTGGGGTTAAATGTATTTATTATCTCTAAAATCGCAACTGATGTACCAATGATGGAGACATTTAAAGGAGTATTCCCATTTTTTAGTGTTGAAATTGTAAGAATAGCTTTATTACTTTTTGCACCACCAATAGTATTAATAATGCCAAGGTTATTAGCCGGATAGAATTTATAGAAAATAGTGAATTTAAGCTATTTTCTTTAGTAAAAGAGAGTCTATTAATTAGACAAAAGCAGAGATAAGGAATTTAACTTATTTTCCATTTTTTTATATTTAAGGAGATAGAATGAGCAGTAGTATAGTACATCCAACAGGCAAGTTTGATAATAGCCCTAGAGATTATAAACATATAACAGCTGTACCTTTAGCAGCAGCAATGGGAGCTGAGATTAGAGGTGTTGATTTAGTAAATGTAAGTGATGAAGCTTTTGCAGAGATTGAAGATGCTTTGTATAGACATAAACTAATATTTTTTAGAGATCAAGATATAACTTTTACTGACCATGAAAATATAACTCTAAAATTTGGAGAGTTTGGAACTGACGCATACACAAAAGGTGTTAAAGGACATGAAAACATTCAACCAGTAATAAAAGAAGCAACAACTACTACAAAAATGGTTTTTGGTTCAGGATGGCATACTGATTCAGCATTTTTAGAACGTCCTCCTTCAGTTGCTATAAACTATGGTAAAGATATGCCTCCTTATGGTGGTGATACTATGTTTTCAAATACAGTATTGGCTTATAATAGTTTGAGCGATGGCATGAAAAAGATGTTAGCTCCTTTAAGAGTATGGATGAGTGCTAAAAAAGTAGTTGCTGCTATGCAAGCAGAAAAAGCTGCTAAGTCAGGAGAAAAAATTACAAGCTTAGGGAATATCGAACTCGATGTTGATGCTCAAAAAATGGTTAAAGGCTCATTCCATCCAATAGTTAGAACTCATCCAGTCACTGGTGAAAAATCACTTTTTGTTGATGGTACTTACGCAAATGGAATTGAAGGTTTGAGTGAAGATGAGGCTATGCCTATTATTAACTATTTATCAAAATTTGCAACGCAAGAATCGTTTACATGTAGATTAAGATGGGAAAACAAAACAGTTATCATGTGGGATAACAGAATTTGCTTACATCAAGCATTTAATGATTATGAAGGTGTTAGAAGAGAAATGTATAGAGCTACGGTTCTTGGCGAAAAACCAGAGTAAAAGGATAATTATGGAAGATATATTTGAAAAAATAGAAATACCAGCTGGTTATAGTGAGGTAGAATGGAAAGCTAGAGTTGATTTAACTTTATGTTATAGGTTAGTAGATTATTTTGGTTGGACAACACAGGTTTATAACCATATATCTTTGAGAATTCCGGGAACTGACCATATTTTGATTAATGCTTTTGGATTAATGTATAGTGAAATAAAACCTTCTAATTTAGTAAAAATTGATTTAGATGGAAATAAAGTAAATGATAGTCCTTACCCAATTAATAAAGCTGGTTTTGTAATTCATTCTGCGATTCATAAAGCAAGACATGATTTAAATTGTGTAATGCATACACATAATCCAGATACGCAAGCAGTGAGTGCATTAAAATGTGGATTTATTCCTTTAATGCAAGAGGCTTACCAATTTCATGAAAGAATTGGATACCATCACTTCGAAGGTATTGTTTTAGATGAGAGTGAACAAGGTAGACTTGTTAGTGCAATGGGTGAAAAAAATCATACTTTAATGCTTCATAATCATGGAGTTGTTACAATAGGACCTGACGTTGCATGGACATTTGTTCGTATGTATCAGATTATTCAAGGGTGTAAGGTTCAACTGAAAGCTATGTCAACGGGGCAAGAATTAATTCAAGCCTCGGATGAAGCAATTGTTAAAACAAGAGAGCAGTTTGAAGGAGGAGCAGCACAAGCAGGGGCAGAAGTTAGACTCCCTGAATGGCCAGCTTATTATAGAATGATGAAAAGAATTGACCCAAATTGGGATAAATAAAAATAGGAAATTATTATGAAAATTAAAAAAACAAAAGTTGCTATCATTGGTGCAGGACCTTCTGGTTTGCTATTAGGTTTATTACTTGATAAACAAGGAATAGATAACGTGATTTTAGAAAGAGTTACGGGTGATTATGTACTTAGTAGAATTAGAGCAGGTGTATTAGAACAAGGATTTGCTTCTCTTGTAAGAGAAGCAGGGGCGGCACATAATATGGACACTTTAGGTGAAGTTCATGACTCAGTTGAATTCGCTTTTAATGATGAAAGAATTGAGATTGAACTTACTAAACTTACTGGTGAGAGTGTAATCGTATATGGGCAAGTTGATATTACTAGAGATATGATGGAAAAAAGAGCAAAGAGAGGACTTGAAACTATATATGAAGCTTCTAATGTTCAACCATTTGATGTCAAATCTGACAATCCTTATGTAATGTATGAAAAAGATGGAACTGAGTACAGGTTAGAATGTGATTATATAGCAGGGTGCGATGGTTTTCATGGAGTGTCAAGAAAAACTATACCCGATGATGTAAAAACAGAATATGAAAAAGTTTATCCATTTGGATGGTTAGGGCTTATGAGTGATACTCCACCTATTAACCCTCACCTAATTTATTCAAAAACTGATAGAGGATTTGCACTTGCCAGTATGAGGTCACAAACAAGATCAAGATACTATATTCAAGTTCCATTAGAAGATAAAGTTGAAGATTGGAGTGATGAAGCTTTTTGGGAAGAATTTAAAAAAAGAATGCCTAAGAGTGCAAGAGATAATCTTATAACAGGACCAAGTATTGAAAAAAGTATTGTTCCAACAAGATCATTTATTTGTGAACCTTTACAATATGGAAATCTTTTCTTAGTTGGAGATGCCGGTCATATTGTTCCTCCAACTGGAGCAAAAGGGTTAAATTTAGCTGCTTCAGATGTAGCTACGCTTTATAAGATTATGACAAGAGTATATAAAGAAGGTGATAAAAAGTGTATTGAACAGTATTCACCAATAGCTTTAAGAAGAATTTGGAACGGGGTTAGGTTTTCTTGGTGGATGACTGATTTACTTCATAGTTTTGGTACAACTAAAAATGAGTTCGACCAAAAAATGGAAACTTCTGAAATTAATTACTTTCTAAATTCAGAAGCAGGAAGAAAAGTTATAGCAGAGCAATACGTTGGTCTTCCTTATGAAAATTTAAAATAACCTTTTTTATAAGGTTGTTTTGTTTATAATTATGTTTTAATTTAAACTAAGGAAAAGCAGTGCCATCATCTTCCAACATAAACCAAGGTGTTATATTTATGTTGATTTCTACTGTTTGTTTAGCATTTATGAGTGCTTTTGCAAAAGTTTTAGCAGATGAAATGCCAACTATTGAAATAGTTTTTTTTAGAAATTTGTTGGGTGTTTTTTTAATTTGTCTTACTTTTTTTAAAACACCAGTTAAACAAACTGGGGGAAAACCTTTTTTATTGTTTTTTAGAGCAACAATTGGATTAATTGCAATGTTATCTTTTTTTTACAACATTGCAAATATTCCTTTAGCTGATGCAGTTACATATTCAAGAATGTCACCAATTTTCACTGCAATTTTTGCTCTATTTTTTTTAAAAGAAAAAATCGGAACAAGAGGTTGGTTTGCAATTGCTCTTGGTTTTATTGGAATGCTATTTGTGATGCAGCCTATTGGAATTGGATTTAATGAAAACCATCTATTTGGACTTATGAATGCTGTATGTGCTGCATTAGCATTTACGAGTATTCGAGAATTGAAAAAATATTATGATACTCGCTCAATTGTTTTAAGTTTTATGGGCATAGGATTGATTGTTCCTATTGTATCTATGATTGTTTCACAATACTATACAATTGAATTTTTTAGCTTTATGATGGGTAAATTTATTATGCCACAAGGTATACAGTGGGTATACTTAGTAGGGATTGGGATTACCGCCTCGTTGGGACAAGTTTACATGACTAAAGCTTACGGTATGACAAGAGCAGGAATAATTGGGGCAGCAGGTTATTCTGTAATTCTTTTTTCTATTATTGTTGGTTTAATATTAGGAGATGATTTACCTAATTTAATAGCTATAATAGGAATTGGAGCTATCATATCTGGTGGAATTCTGATTGCAAGAGAAAAAAACTAAAACATGCAGGAAAAAATATGAAGAACAGAGATGAATTTGACAATAAAGATTTAGTAACAGCTTTTGTTAAAGGGTTGAATGTAATTAAAGCATTCGATTATGAAAATACAAGCATGACACTGTCGGATGTAGCAAAAAAAGTTAACATTACAAGAGCTAGCGCAAGAAGACTTTTACTGACATTAGAATCATTAGGTTATGTAAAACAACATGATAATCATTTTACATTAACTCCTAAAATTATTGATTTAGGATATAGTTATTTTGCATCACTGCCTTGGACAGATTTAGCGTATAAAAACATGAAAACAGTTGTTGAAGCTTGTCAACTATCATGTTCTATATCTATTATAGATGGGATAAACATTATCTGTATTATGAGAATACCGGCAACTAGAATATTAAATGAGGGAATACATGTAGGAACAAGATTACCTGTTCCATATACTTCAACAGGAAGGTTGTTTATGTCCCATATGGAAGATGAAAAACTGCTTGAATATGTATATAAACTACCTTTAAAACAACATACCGAGAAAAGTATTGTTGATCCAAATAAACTTTATAAAAAAATTATAACAGATAGGGAACAAGCTTATCAAATAGTAGAAGAAGAACTTGAAGATGGGTTACTTTCTATGGCAGTTCCGATTTATAATAGAGAAAAAAAATTAGTAGGTGCTATGAATATTGGAACCCATACTAGCTATAAAAATAGCATATATTTAAAGAAAACAGTACTACCAATGTTGATAAAGGCTGCAAAAGATACAACAGAAGCTATTGTACTTTTACAGCACTAATTTAACTTATTTGAAAAATTCTTCATATTTTAAATGTAGAAGTTCTTTTGCTTCAATGTAGAGTTGAGTATATTCGGAATCTATTTTGTCTATGAGCGGGGAGTATTTTAAAAGTGTATTCCAAACTCGAATAGCTGGAACATCTTTTTTTTTAACTTTCAGTGCAAGAGCAGTAGAACCGTTTATAAGACCTTTAAGTATGAAACTCTCTTCTTTTAAAGAGGGGATTTTTTTCCACTCTTTCCATTTATCTTCAAGAACTTCATGCCCTTCTACAAAGTCATCTTTTCCCACTACATGTAAGAACTCTTTTAACTCTTTCATAAATTAGGAAAGTATCCAACTCTAAATCCACCCCAGTGTTTTCCGTTAACTATAATAGGAACTGAAAGGTCATGCATAATTTCTCCGGTATCTCTTTTATATGTTTGAAGTAATAATTTTTTAGTGTGGTTTCCACAACGTCGACCTGTTCTGTCATCAAAAATTCTTTTACTTCTGCTTCCAAGCAAATCTTTTTCAAAATTTCCACTTGTAGCTTTTGCAAACTTGTTGTTGTGTGTTGGGACATAGCCTTTTGGATCAGTTGAGATAGCATAAGCTATGTTTTTATCCATACTAAGTACGTTTTCTTGGATTGCTGGAAGCACAGCATCACAAAATTTATCATATGATGTAGTAAATTTTTGAGGATTTGTTCCTTCAACAGCTCTATAATTTTTATCAAAAAGATTATTTTTAGTAATCTTTCCATCTTTAATAGCATTTTCAAAGAGTGAGCTTATAGCAGTTGCCGAATTATGTGCAATATTGTACATTTTTTCATGGTATCTATCAAGGGCAAATTCACTCACTGATTCGTATGAACCTTCTGAAGAGTAGATAAGTTCATGCGTTGCTTTAGATATGCCCTTCATTTCCTCAGTTCCATCTTTTAGTTGAGTGCTAATTTTTTCTATAGAGGTAACGATACTTTCAAGGTCATTATTGTTAGACGAAGCGTTTATTGCAATGTTACTAATTTGCTCTTCTACATGAACTGATTGTTTTAAGAAGTCGCTTATTTGACTTCCTACCTCTTCAACAAGATGCATCCCTTTTTCTATTTGTTCCGATAAGTTTGTAATTTCACCGGTTACATTAGCAGTTTCATTTTGAATCATATTAATTGTGAGTTCAACCTCTTTGGTTGCACTTGTTGTTTTTTCTGCTAAGTTTCTTACTTCTTCAGCAACAACTGCAAACCCACGACCATGTTCACCAGCACGTGCAGCTTCAATCGCAGCATTTAGTGCGAGAAGATTTGTCTGCTCTGCTATTTCGTTTATGACTCCAGTTACAGTTTTTATCTCTATTGCTTTTTGGCTCAATAATGAAACTTTTTGACTAGCAGTTAGAGCAACTTTATTTATATCTTGCATACTGTTAATTATGGTTTTTAAATCATTTTGACTCTGTTGGCTTCCTTTCATTGTTTGAGCTGTAAAACTTGAAGCTTCTTTAGCACTATTCGATACTTTTGTTATATTTGTCATAATTTTTTGGGTACTTTGTGATATGGATTCAATAGCCTTTGCTTTGGCCTCTAATTTTTTAGACATATTGTCAATTGAGCCTGATAGAGTCGCTGTGTAGATTGAATTTTTACCAGAATCGATAGAGAGTTTTTCTGCCATATCCATAAGAATGTCAAGCATAATATAAGTTTTATTGTAAAAAGCATGTACAAAAGGAATAGTCTCTTTGAGAGTAACAAACTCTTTTTTATACTCTTTTTGTTTATCAAAATCTCTTGTTGCAAACTTGCCCAAAACTTCAGTTGCATTCATAATTGGTTTGAAAAGAAGTATATGAAAACCAATTACTGTGATAGTAGAGCCAAGTAATGAAAAAATTAATGTGAGCGGTAGCATTATATTGAAATCAGTGATAAAAGTCACTCCATATACTAAGAAAGACATTATAACCGTAGGTCCAATAATAGCTTTAAAATAAAATGGCATAAGAACTAGTTTTATGTGTTTCATTCGGTTCTCCTGAATAAGCGTGTAACTATATATAACAAATTTTTAAAAAAAGTCTATTATTAATAAGTTTAATATATAATAGTATCATTAGAGTATTTAAAAAGGAATAAAGTTGAAAAAAATCGTAATTATATTAATCTTCATGAGTAGTTTATATAGTCTCGATATAGATTCAGTAGTTGAGCTCGGGTTAGAAAAGAAAAGTCAATTATGAATAGAAACCAAAAACTAAATAATATAAAACAAGCTGATGATAAGTTAGATATTAGGTTGGTGTATTTGAAGTTTTTAGAAGAGAGAGAAAAACTTTACATAATTGATAGGGCTATAAAAAGAGGACTTAGGCTAAAACAAGAGAGAAAAAAACAAGAAATATTTTTTTTAGATGTAAAATCTCTTTTAGAGTCTATTATAGGGCAAGATACAAAAGATATAAAGAGTATAGAAAAGATGGATTTTTCACTTATGCAAAACTACTCTATAGAGAGTTCTAAAGAAATTAATTTCTTAGAAAGAAAGCTAAATGAACATGATGAAAAAAAATCCTATGGAGGTTGGAATGTAGATGTTAGTGGAGAAGTAAGATACCGATATGACACAGCCAAAAGAGACGATGGAAGAAGATATAGAGGTAATGAAGTAGAGTTAGGAATAAGTATAGTCCTTAGTAAGAACAGTGGTTATGAAAATAATAGAACAATTGATATTGCTAAAAAAAGCCATGATTTAGAAAAAGCCAAATTAAGATTAGAGAGTGAGACAAATAGTAATAAACAAGAGTACAAATTAACAAAAACTGATTTAAAAAAGTATGATATTGAAAACTTAAAAAATTTCAAAGAAACCCAAGAAGTATATAGCACATATATGAACAATACAAAAGCACTATACAATGCATATAGAAAGTATGCACGCTTTTTACATGTAGTGGAAAAAGTAGAAACTAAATTGTAGTTTAATTTTAATATTTGAAAGAAGGACACTTATGAGTTATCTAAAAGATTTAGAAAAAATTGTTAATATTAATTCATATACTCAAAATAAAATAGGTGTTGATAAAGTTGGTAGGATTATGTCATCTTGGTTAGAAGAGCTTGGTTTTGCAACTAAAATTTATCAAAGAGAGCTTATAGGCGAACATTTTTTACATGTAACACAAAAAAGAGACAACATACCAAATATCTTACTTTTAGGGCACAACGACACAGTTTTCCCTAAAGGTTATTTTGAAAATTTTTCTGAGGATAAAGAGTATATATATGGTCCTGGTGTTTGTGATATGAAAGGGGGTAACATAGTTGCTCTCCAAGCACTTAGAAATCTTTATGCCAAAAATGGTGAAATAACAAACATAGACTTCATGCTTGTTTCTGATGAAGAAACAGGTAGCGATGACTCCTCCTTAATCACATCGCAGATTGCAAAGAATTATGATTATTGTTTTGTTTTTGAAGCAGCTGGTGAAAATTTAGAGTTAGTAACTGCAAGAAAAGGTGTTGGAAGATATATTATAAAAATAGAAGGTAAAGCTTCACATGCAGGAACGTCATATAAAAAAGGCATCAATGCTAATCTAGAAGCTGCTTATAAACTTCAAGAGTACTCAAAACTTATAGATTTTAATCAAGGTACAATCATCAATGTAGGCAAGATAGAAGGTGGCATGGGAATCAATACAGTTTCACCTCATTGTGAAATGCAGATGGAATTTAGATTTGATTCAAATGAAGAAAAAAATAGAGTTATAAAAGAGGTAGAAAGAATTACGAACCACTCTTATGTCAAAGGAACTAAAGCAGTAGCAGATGGAGTAATACAAAGAGAAGTAATGGAAGAAAACTCTAAGCAATTTAAACTCATAAAACTACTGGAGATTTTTACATGTAAAAAAATATTAACAGAGAAACGTGGTGGAGTAAGTGATGCGAATGTTGTGTCTGGGCAAGGGGTTACTACTCTTGATGGTTTTGGCCCTTTTGGAGATGGTGATCATACCAAAAAAGAGAGAGCTCTTAAAAGCTCATTTACAAGCAGAATAGATATGATGACAAGAATACTTGAATATTTTCAAAATAATAAATAAGGAGAATAGTATGGGTAAAAGACAGATTGGTATGTGGATGTATAGTAATGGTGGTGGAGATATAATCCAAGAAAAGCTTGTAGCTAAACTTCAAGATAGAGATATAAACAGTATCACTGGATTGAACCTAAGAAATTCTATAGGTAAAAATGAAAATATTATATGTAATGGTGTGAACATGAATGAACTAGATCTGTTTTTCTCTTATAATGCAGGTGAACAGACACAGTATCAGATGTATCTCTACAAAGCAATTGACCGTATAATTCCTACAATAAATAGTTTTTATGCACTTGAGCTCACCGAGGATAAATTTCAAACGTCATTAGTATTGAGAAACAGTGGTATTCAAACTGCTGATTATAAACTTTGTCATAGAGATGATACTCATCATTTAAAGTTTATTATGAATAAATGGACTAAAATGGTATACAAGCCAACTGATGGTTGGGGCGGTGTAGGACTTACAAAGATAGAAAATCAAGAGACATTAGATATGCTTATGCCATTTTTAAATCAGATGGATTTGAGATTTTTTTATGTTGAAAAATTTATAAATTATGATAATACAGATTATAGAATAGATATAGTTGATGGAGAATTTGTAGGTTGTTATGGAAGACGAGCTGGTGGAACTGATTGGAGGACTAATGTTACTAGTGGAGGTAGTGTATTTATGAGAGAAGCTAGTGATGAGGTTGTTGATTTGGCATTAAAGGCAACTAAAGCAACAGGTTTAGATATTGCGGGGGTTGATATCATATATGATAAAGACAGAGAAGAGCACATAGTTTTAGAAGTTAACGGTATTCCTGCTTTTGCAACTCCAGAACAAGAAAAATTGGGTTTAAATTTTAATGATAAGAAGATAGAACTCATAGTAAATTTAATAGAGAAAAAAACAAAAGGATAAAAAATGAGTAAAAAGAAATTACCAAAATTAGGGTTTTTATATATGGATTATGTCTTAAGGTTCTTTGATTATTCAAATTTTAAAGGATGGCCTGAAAGAATCGAAGAAGTTACATATCATTGGAAAAAGGATAAGAATAGATTTATAAAAGAGGTAAAAAGAAAAAAGATAGAAGTTCTTATTGGTAATATTCCCGCAACTGCATACGATACTTTTGTTCAAATCGCAAAAGAGTTGCCAAATGTTAGATTTGTTCCGTCTCTTGAAACTCAATTTCCAAATAAATCAAAAGAAAATGTTACTCTTTTTGCTAAAAAATACAATCTTGCAATCCCTAAAACAGAAATATTTTATGATAAACAAGAGGGATATAAGTACCTTAAAAAGGCTTCATATCCTCAAATCATAAAAAAAAGCTATGGTCCATCAAACTATGGCGGATACTTTGTGCATAAAGCAAATAGTTATGAAGAAGCGCATAAGTTACTAGAAGAAAAGAAATACAACCCAATATACACTCAAGATGCAATACCTTTAAAATACTCTGGAGATTTAAGAGTGATGCTTATAGGTCATAAACCTGTCTGTGCATTTTGGAGATTTTCGCAAGAAAGTGGTTGGATAACCAATACTAGCCAAGGTGGTACTATGAGTTATGAAAAAGTACCTATGAATGCACTTGAACTTGCAGTTGAAGTCAGCAAAGCTACAAAAGCAGAGTACTGGGCATGCGATATAGGAATTGATAAAAATACAAATAAACCATACATCATAGAATGTGCTACAGCATTTGCCGCATTTCCATATATAAGAGACTGGATTTGTCAGTATCTTATGTGGGACTTCTCAAACGGTAGATTTAAAAAACCACACGTTCCTCTTTTTTCATGGGAAGAGTTAGGTAAAATAAACTCTGATCTTTTAAGAACCATGAGACATATTGGATTTAGTGAGTACACCCCAAGTGTAGATGGAGCAATGTTTACAAAAAACAGAGATGGAAAGTTTAATATGCAAAAAGCAGAGTTCAGTGATCCATCAGATTTACCTGAGCCAAAAGATTTACCAATAGAGAGTGATCTTATAAAACCAAGTCAAAACAATGAAGATTGCAGTATGAGAATGATAGATTTAAACAAAGCAACACTAACTGACATAATGACACTTCATGCTATGGAAGAGGAGTTGGCGATAGAGATAAGTGAATATGCAAAAAACAATATGATTACTGATGCTTCAGATTTGTTAGATTTGGAGTCGATAGATGAACAGATGATAGAGACTTGGAGTGAAGATTTAAATGATATGAGATGTGATATAAATCAAGCAAATATTGATGTTTTAAAGAGTATCAAGGGTATAAGTGGTAAACTTGCAAAAACGATTTTAGCAGCAAAAGAAAAAATAGAAAAATTTTCATCTTTAGATCAATTAAAAGAGATAAATGGTATAGGAAAAAGTAAGTTTTTGGAGTTAAAAGCGAGGTTTAAAATAGGAGAATAGTTTTTGAAGCAACTTTATAGGTCATATGCAGAGTCAACTGAGATTTTCAATGAGTATGCAGTAAAATATTCAGAGTTTTTTAAGATTGAGTCCATTGGAAAAACTTGGGAACAAAGAGATATAAATTTAATTACAATTTCAAGAGATATAAAAAGTGCAGATTCAAAACCTGCACTTTTTTTTACAGGCACAATTCATGCAAGAGAGTGGATAGGACATGAGCTTGCAATAGAGTTTACAAAATATATACTTGAAAATTTAGAACATGACCTAAACCTTCAAACTTATCTAGAAAATTCAACTATTTACATAGTTCCTTGTGCAAATCCAGATGGCTATGAGTATTCAAAAAACCATTTTAGTTTTTGGAGAAAGAATAGAAGAGCAAATGCTGATGGAAGTTTTGGGGTAGATCTCAATAGAAACTTCCCGATTGGATATGTTGATGGAACCAAACCTATATCAAATGTATATGGTGGTCCAAATCCATTTTCAGAGCCTGAAACAATAGCCCTTAGAGATTTTGTTGAAGCACATGAAAATATAACAGTAGCATTAGATTATCACTCACAAGGCAATGTGTTTTTCCCCGCACATGACTTTAGACATGAAGATGCAATCGATACAACAGATATAAATATTTTATGTGCAAATATGGCAGAGAGTATTAGAAAAGTTTCCAAAAGAGAGTATGGAATTCATCAGGGTAAACCACCCGCAAAACTTATCTCTGGTAGTGGCAGAGAGTTTTATCATTCAAAAGGAATTCTCTCAACAGTTGTAGAAGTAGGAACCAGAAATATATCTGATTATATGGGCGATATGAATGAGCATATTAGAGAGCATATATCAGCACTCCTTTCAGCTTTAAAAACAGTTCAAAACTATGGAAAAGAAGCGAAATTAAAGAGAGTAGACTCTTTTGAAATAGTTGAAATTGGCTCATCTCATGTGAGTTTAAAATGGGATTATAAACTTGAAGAGGGAATCTTCTTTGAGATATATAGAAGTGCTAGAGATAAGCATTTTTGTCTTAATTCAAATTTAATAGTAAAAACACAAAACTTAGAGTTTATAGACATACATCTTGAATCAAATACAGATTATTATTATAACATTAGAGTAGCTAATAAAGATGATAATATCAAGTCAGCATACTACCCTCAAATAAGAATTAGAACAAATACCGAGTTTGATGAATTTACAAGAACATATCATGCACAAGCATCAAAAACAGGATATGTAGCAGAAAATTTGCAGAATAATGCAGGTCATTTTGGTGTAAACTCTCTGTTTGTTGGAGTTGATATAAATAAGGGAATATCTTATGGTATTGTTACAATAAATCCTAAAAGAATACCTAAAAATATCAAAATAAAATCTGCATCGTTAAATCTTTACCCTATAAATAGAGTTTCTGCTACTATTGAAAAATATGGTGAATGGAACATTGGTTTAGTTGAACCAAAAAGCGTAAAAGATATTACTAGCTTTGAAGATGTTGATAGTATGGAAATCATTTCGTATGTTGGAAGACCTACAAAATCACATCAGCTTACTCAAGGAATTTGGAGAAAGTGGTTTTTTTCAGGTATAGAGTGTGATATGTTAAATACTCAAATCCAAAATGGACTAATTACTTTTAGAATAGAAGGGCCAAAAGAGTTAGCAACTGGTCGAACTAGACAGATGATGCAGTGGGATTTAGGTTATGGAAAGTTTGGTGGAGGTTTAGAGTTTAGACCTAGACTAGAGTTAACTTATGAGCTTGAACCAGAAGTTACAACTATATACCCAAAAGAGATTAATTCTATATCTAAATGTGGAGTAACCCAGAGTAAATTGCTAGCTGGTTTTGATGATAAAGGTTCAAAAATATATTCTACTTTGGAGTTTAATCTCAGTTCAATTCCATCTTATGATTATACTATGATTATAAATGCTTACTTAGAGTTAAATTCGACAAAAATATACCTTAAAGAAGATATTAGATTTCATTTGGAGCTAGTAGATGAAAGTTTAGAAAAAAATTACAATGGTTTGAGTAAAAGAGAAATAATTCAAAATATTGGATACGATGTCAGTGCAAATGAGTTAAAAAATAATCAAACTCAGTATTTTATGTTTGATGAGTTTGCAAATCGTATACTAAATAAAAAATTGAAAGAAAGATCTGACATAACTTTTGTCCTTAATCCAACTGCATCAAAAAAAGCTATCAAAAACAAAACAATTACATGGGAAGTAAGTAATGATGAGTTATCTCCAAAACTTATTGTAGAGCATATATCAAAAAGAAGATACCCTATCGAACAAATAAAAAATGCAAAAATAGTTTATGAGAATGAGAAAATAAAACTTACTTGGGATAATCCTAAAAATAGAGATTTTAGAGGTGTGAAAGTTGTAAAAAATCCTTATAGAGCCCCTATTTCACATAAAGATGGACAAAAACTTTATGCAGGACCTGATAGCTATACTTTTGATGATTTTGGTGCCAAAGATATAAAAAAATATTTTTCAATATTTACCTATGATGATGTTCCCAATTATTCTACTCCAGTAATTTTGGAATATAAACCAGAAAATTAATACATAATACTTTACCATTTAATGTATAAGTTCAGAAACATATGACACTTTTTAGAGGAGAACTAAAGAGTGAGAAATGCAAACAGATTACTTATTTAATGGAATAAGAGGATATGCAAGATTTAAAAGATTTAGCTATATTCTAGAGATGGAAAATACTGAAGCTAAAAAACGATTAAAAATTATAAAGTTTTTTGATAAGTATGGATTGGATGCTACTATTGAAGCATTTGGTGTAAGTAGACGAACAATCTACAGATACAAAGCAACTTTTAAAAAAAGTAAAGAAGATATATCATCTCTTACTCCAAAGTCAAGTGTACCAAAACAAATAAGAAAACCAACTACTACAAAAGAATAGTCTTACTCTTCCCTCAGAATCAACTATAGGAAGAACTATCGCAAGAGATAAAAATAAAATGAGATTATTTCCTCAACGTATAGATTTTAAAGGTAGAGTAAACCTAAAGAAAAAAAAGATTAAAAATCGTAAACCTAAAGGTCTTAAAGCAAAACCTATGCACCTGTGAGCAGTTGACACAATTCAAAGCGTAACAGCTGGTATGAGAAGATATATTATGACTATGATTGACTCTAATAGCCGTATCGCATTTGCTGTTACAATTCCAACTAAACATACAACTCATACTGCCAAAGTACTTGCAGCTCTTATTGATGGCGTAACTAATGATACCAATGATAATAAATTCTCAATACTCTCAGATAATGGTTCAGAGTTTATGAAAGACTTTGATAAGCTTCTTCAGAATAGAAACTTAACTCACTACTGGACATATCCCAGATCTCCTAAAATGAATGCTCATAACGAAAGATTTAATAGAACAATACAAGAACAGTTTGTTGATTACAATGATGATTTACTCTTTAGCGATATAGACTTATTTAACCAAAAAATGGCAGATTGGCTTATTGGATATAACACTGAAATACCTCACCATAGTTTAAAAATGAAAACTCCTGTACAATATCTAATTGAAACTAATCCTCAGTGCCATATGTTATGGACTAATACATTTACTTGACATTTAAGGTTTATTTATATATAGTTGCATTATCTAAAGTTGTATATGCAACTATATGCATAACAATAGTTTCATGAAAAGAGATAAAATGGCAAATTTTACTGATGATTGTATTGGCTTTGAACTGAAGCTTGCAAAGAATGTAATGGAAAATGAATATAACAAGTATTTAAAAGATTTTGGAATTAGTTCTGAACAAGGATTATTATTAGCATATGTTTATGATTGTCCTGGGATTACACAAACTCACATTGCAGATGGATTATTGAAAGGTAAAACAACTATAACTCGTATGATAGATACTTTAGTAAAAAAAGGAAAATTAGAAAGACGGAGTTCAAAGGAAGATAGAAGGGTTTTTCAAATATATGTTTCAAAAGAAACAGAAAAAATGATCGAAGAGCTAACACCTTTGTTTGAAAAAAGGGACAACGAACTAAAAGAAATAATAGGGGAAGAAGATTATCAGACAACGATAAAAGTTTTAAGAAAAATAAGAGAATATTACATAGAATTAAATAAATGAAAAAGAAAATATTAGCAATAGCTATTATAGCACCATTGTTACTAATTGCAGCAGCTCCAAGAGTTTCTTTAGTTCAAACAGAAGTTGTAGAAAAGTCAGAAGTGAAATCTTTACAAACTTTTATAGGAAGCGTCATGTATATGCAAAGTGCAAAAGTAGCATCACAAGGAAGTGGAGCGGTTGTATCAGTAAACTTTAAAGAGGGTCAAAAAGTAAAAAAAGATCAGGTTTTAAACCGACTTGACAATCAAATCATAAAAGCACAAATAGCATCTTCAAAAGCTTCATTGAATGAAGTTTTGGTAAGTTTAAAAAGAGCAAAGAAAGATTTGTCAAGATATGAAACACTTATAAAACAAGATGCAGTTTCCCAAAGTGTTTATGATGATAACTATTTTAACGTAGAGAGTTTAGAAAACAGAGTTGTTTCACTTCAAGCAAATATAAAAGCAAAAGAGATAGAGATGTCAAAAAAAGCAACAATAGCTCCTTTTGATGGCGTTGTTGTTTCTAAAAAAATAGAACTAGGAGATTGGGCTGGGCAGGGAAGCGTAGTTGCAGAACTAGTTAATCTAAACTCAGCTCAAGTAGAGGTAAATCTTCCTCAAGAAGTAGTAGCTCTATTAAAACTAAAAATGCCAGTTAATATAGTAGTTGGTATGAAAAGTTATGGAGGTTATGTAGAGGCTATTATTCCTAAAGGAGATATAGCAACAAGAACATTTCCTGTAAAACTCTCTTTTGATAAAACACCAACATCTTTATTTGAAGGCATGGCTGCAACTATAGAGATTCAAAGTGGAAGAAATGTTGAAGCGATGGTAGTCCCTAGAGATGCTATTTTAAAAAGATTTGGACAAAATGTTATTTTTATAGATCTTAAAGGTAGTGCAATGATGCTCCCTGTAGTAATTATAGGTTATACAAATGGAAAAGTTGCTGTTAATGCTCAGGGTTTGAGTGTTGGTATGCGTGTTGTGACAAAAGGGAATGAGAGAATTTTTCCAAAGTCACCTTTAAAAGATATAACTAAGAAATAATGATGGATATTATTAAATATAGTATTAAAAAACCAGTTACGGTCATAGTTGGTATAGTATTAATCCTTATGTTTGGGATTATATCACTTAGTAAATTACCTTATCAGCTTACTCCCACAGTAACAGAGCCAAAGCTTTCAGTAGAGACTATCTGGCCTGGGGCTACGCCATATGAGATAGAGAGAGATTTAATAGAGGAGCAAGAAGATGCTCTTAAAAGTACACGAGGACTTGTGAGTTATGAGAGTACTTCAAGTGATAGCGTTGGAAAAATTACACTTACGTTTAAGCTTGGAACAGATATAAATCAAGCAAAACTTGATGTTTCAAACAAACTAAACGAGGTAAGCTCATACCCAACAAATGCAAAAAAACCTGTTATAAGTTCTAGCGGTGATGGTGCTAGTCCTGTTATATGGACAGCTTTGCAAACTTCAAAAGGCAATGATAAGCATATATATAAGTACAAAACATTTTTTGAAAATGAAGTTAAAGAGAAGATAGAAAGAGTACCCGGTGTTGCTGGTTTGATGGTTATTGGCGGACAAAAAGACCAAGTACATGTAAAGATTGATTCCCATAAGCTTTCAGCGTATGGGCTTAGTATTGAGCAAGTTATCAATGTTATACAAAGTGAAAATGTAAATGTCTCTGCCGGAACTATGTATGTTGGAAGAAGAACATATCGTATTAGAACTACTGCTGAATTTAAAGATTTAGACTCTTTACGAGATATGGTAATTTATTCAGATGGAAGCCGTAGAATTTTACTGCGTGATGTTGGTGATGTAGTTTATGGTCATGAAAAACCAAATGGAATTACAATGTTTTTGGGAGTTCCTGGAATTATTGTAGGAATTAGAGCAGAACCAAATGCAAATGTAGTTTCTATGACAAATGAAATTGAACAAGTGTATAAAGAACTTAATGAGGGAATTTTAAAAGAGAATCATTTAGAGTTCAAATGGCTTTATGACGAGAGACCTTATATTCTTGGTTCTATTGATTTAGTACAACAAAACATATTTATTGGAGCTATTCTTGCAATTGCTGTTTTACTATTGTTTTTACGTTCGATTAGTGCAACAGCGGTTGTTGGTCTTGCTATTCCTATTAGTATTGTAGCTACTTTTATAGTCCTCGCTGCCATGGGAAGAAGTCTCAACACTATTTCACTTGCAGGTATCAGTTTTGCGGTTGGTATGTTGGTCGATAGTGCCATAGTGGTTTTAGAAAATATAGATAGACATAAACGAATGGGAAAGAAGTTTTTTCAAGCAGCATATGATGGAACCAACGAAGTTTGGGGAGCATTGATTGCTTCTGCACTTACAACTATAGCAGTTTTTTTGCCTGTTATTTTTCTTGAAGATGAAGCTGGACAGTTGTTTAAAGATATAGCCATAGCAGTAACTGCGGCTGTATCTTTCTCTTTGTTTGTTTCTATTTCAGTGATACCAATGTTTTGGACTCAAATGATGAGGTTTTCTAAACATGATGAACACCAACATAGTGAAAAAAGAAGTTTAATAGTTAGAGTTGGAGATTGGTTTACTAAAGCATTTATGTATTTTGTAAATCTTTCAATTAAAAATACCCTTATGAGAATATTGACAATTTCTTCTCTGGTTGCTTTTTCAGTAGGAAGTGTATATGTGTTTTTTCCAAAGATGGAATACCTTCCACAAGGAAATAAAAATTTGATTTTTAACATACTTATTCCACCTCCAGGTCTCTCATATAACGAGAGACGAGAAATAGGTGAAAGCTTATTTAAAAAGATGGAAAAACATGTAAATAAAGAAGTTGATGGGATACCACCAATTAATAGGATGTTTTTTGGTTCATTTGGTGATTTTATGATTTTTGGTGCAACTTCTAGCGAAGAGCAACGTGCACGTGAGCTTATTCCTGCCTTCTTACCAGTAATAAACTCTTTTCCTGGTGTTTTTGGTATCTCACTTCAAGCTGGTGTTTTTGAACAAGGTATTGGTGAAGGTCGTACGGTTGATGTTGATTTAAGTGGAGAGAGCATTGAAAAAATTGCAGCTGCTGGTGGTATGTTCTTTGGAGCAATAAGCCAAGCTGTTAAAGGAACACAAGTTCGACCAGTGCCCTCCATAGAGCTTATTTACCAAGAGAGTCGATTTCACCCTAATCGTGATGAGCTTAGAGCGGTAGGAATGAGTAGCCGTTCACTTGGAACAACTATAGATGTTTTGATGGATGGAAGACAAATTGGTGATTTTAAGCAAGATGGAAAGAAAAAAGTTGATTTACAGTTAATGAGTACAGATGGAAGTATAAATACCCCTGAAGAGTTAGCAAAGACTCTAATAGCTACTCCAAAAGGTGGTTTAGTTCCTATAAGTTCACTTAGTACATTGGAGCAAACAACAGGCATAAGTGAAATTCGTCACCTTAATGGAAAGCGGACTATTACTTTACAAGTTACTCCTCCAAAAAATATGACTATTCAAGAGATGATGATTTTACTTGAAGATAAACTCATTCCTAGTGTGAAAGCCCAAGGTGGTCTTGAAGGTGTAAACGTAGAACTTTCAGGAACAGCAGACAAACTAAAAGAGACTATAGCAAATATGTCAGTTAATGTAGTGTTGGCTCTTATTATTGTTTATCTTTTGATGAGTGCTCTATTTAGTAACTTTTTATATCCTTTAGTTATTATGTTTACAGTTCCTGTAGCCGCTGCAGGTGGTTTTTTAGGACTAAAGATGACAGATACATTTTTGTCCATGCAACCTATGGACATTTTGACAATGTTAGGTTTCATAATCCTCATCGGTATAGTTGTAAACAATGCAATTTTGATAGTGTATCAAGCACTAAATAACATAAGAAATCATAACATGGAGTACAAGGCAGCTGTTTTAGAATCGGTTAAAAGTCGATTAAGACCTATTTTTATGAGTTCACTTACGTCCATCTTTGGAATGTTGCCATTGGTACTTTTCCCAGGACCTGGTAGTGAATTTTATAGAGGATTAGGAAGTGTTATAACGGGTGGTTTAGCACTCTCAACGTTCTTTACTATTTTTATGATACCAGCGTTATTGATGTTTGTAATTAAGTTTGAGAAAAGAGGGGGAAAAAGTGAAAAAAATTAGTATAATTTTTATATGTTTTAGTTTGAATTTATATGCTTTAGATATTTCTGAAGCTGTACAACGTGGACTTGAGAGTAGTCATAGATTAAAAAGTTCACAACTAAGTCAAAATGTATCTGAGGCATATTTTGAAAAGAGCAAGAGTGGGTATAGACCTACTCTTGATGCTTCTTATTATGCTTCAAATGTTGAACAAAGTAATCCTAATAGTAGCTTAAATCCTTCTTTCGCTTCGGTGGCACTTGGGTATAATCTTTTCAATGGTTTTAAAGATAAGTACAGCATTGAAGGTGCAAAAGAGAATCTAAAAAGTACAAAGTTCCAATATGAGGCACTTAGGGCAGATATAAGGCTTGAAATACAACTCTCATATATAAATTTTTTGGAAAAAAGAAAGACTTTAAGTACAAAAGAAGAAGCAGTTGAACTTGTAAGCAAGAGTCTTAAAGATACTCAAGCTTATTATAATCAAGGTTTACTTGCAAAAAACTCTCTTTTGGAAACAAAAGTATCTTTGTCAAAAACGAAACAAGACTTGATTATTGCAAAGAGTGAACTACTCATAGCAAGAGACTCACTAAGCAGACTTTTAGGTGGAAAACTAATTAGTAGTGAAGAGATAAAAGAGATAGATCTTGAAGTAAACAATATCCAAAATATAGATGAGCTGATAAAGCTAGGCTTAGATAACAGAAGAGAAATAAAAGCTATGAAATCATCTATAAAAGAGGCTAGATTTGTTTATGACTCTGCAAAATCAGATTTATATCCCAAATTAGATTTAGCTCTTTCTCATACCATAAATGGAACAGATGGAGATTTGAGTGGAAGAAATTATATGAATGATGATGAGACAAAAGCATCTTTAAATCTCTCATATAATCTCTACAAAGGCGGAGCAAATGAAGCTACAAGAACAGCTTACATGTATAAGACTCAAATATTACAACAGAATCTAAAAACTTTAGAACTTGATATAATCTTGCAAATTCAAAAAGCAAAAGAGTCATATGAGTTGTCATTAGAAAGCAGCATGGTAACAAAAGATGTACATGAGTATGCTCTGGAAAACTTCAGCATCATGCAAAATAGATATAAATCTCAATTAGAAAAGACAACAGATTTTCTAAAAGCAAGATTAGATTTAAGTGAGGCAAAAATAGCATATATAAAATCTCTTTATTATATTTATTCACAATATGCCAGTCTCATAAGAGCTATTGGTAAAAGTAATTAATGATACCTAAAAAATATGAATTTTTACTGTTTGCTTTGCTAATGTCTGGCTTTATGTCATTTTTGATGTCAGGTGTTATCTCCTTTATCAATGTAGGTTTAGTAGATAATTTTTTACATATATGGGGATCGTCTTTTGTAATGGCTTATATGGTAGCGTTTCCTTCCGTGGTGCTAGTTGTACCAATGGTAAGAAAATTGGTAAGTAAGCTTATAAAGTAGACATTGACATTCAAAATATCTTTAGTTATCCTTTTAGAGTAATTATGCTAAAAGGATAACTAATAAATGATGGATAAAAATTCATTAGAACTATTGCACACTACTAATACTTTGGATTGGATTTAATTGAAAATATGAGTTTTTATTTAACTTATAAAGAGTATATGAAAAAAGAGTATGGTGAAGCACTATACTCCATTACCGTTGATTTGGATTTGGGTTGTCCAAATCGTGACAAGGAGGGCAATGGAGGTTGTAGTTTTTGTCCAACTCATGGGGCACGTTCGGCACAATCTATGGATGCTTCGAGTGTGGAAGATCAAATAAAAGTTGGTATTGAGTTTGCAAAAAAAAGGTACAAAGCAACTCGCTTTATGCTTTATATTCAAGCATATACAGGAACATTTACTTCACTTAAAAAACAAAAAAATACTTATACTAAATTATTAAAAATTTATAATTTTGATGCTATTAGCATAGGCACAAGACCTGATTGTTTGAGTGTTGAAACTTTGGAATATTTATCAGAATTGAACCAAGAAATAGATGTACATGTAGACTTAGGCGTACAGACCTTAAATGATAAAACACTGTTAAATATTAACCGAGAACATGACGCCAAGTGTAGTACTGATGCTATAAAAAAACTACAACACTATGGCATAAAAGTTTTTGCTCATATTATAGTTGGTTTCGATGGTGAGAGAAGAGAAGACTGGAGTAATACAGTTAAAAAGCTAGTGGCTTTAGATGTAGATGGTTTTAAAATTCATAACTTACATGTAATCAAAAATACACCTTTACATGTAGAGTATCAGAATAAGCAATTTAAAACTTATGATGAGTATGAATATGCCGAAGAATTAATATATCTTTTGAGGCTTATCCCTTCAACTATACCTATTTTACGCATAGCAACAGATACTCCTAATAAAGATTTAGTATCACCAATATGGAAGATGAGTAAGGGTGAGTTTGGAAAGTATATTAAAGATACACTACAATATAGATTTGGAAAAAGTAATGTAGATAAGAACTTTTGGAGTACAAAGTACAAAGATTATTACTATCCCAAAAGTGGAGCTATTAAACAAGCAAAAGAACTTTTTATAACTTCATCAGAGTTACAAAAAAGGCTTACATGTAAAAATGTAAAACTTCTTGATATAGGCTTTGGTTTCGGTGTAAATACTTACGAAGCTTTAAAAATTCAGAGTAAGAACTCTTTACATGTAACGGCACTTGACCAAGATCAAAATATTGCTAGACTCTCAAATGATATAAACTTTATTGTTGGAGATATAAGGTATACACTTCCAAAGTTAGATGGTAAATTTGATATTATATTTTTGGACCCCTTTAATGAAGAGAAAAATCCAGAAATGGTAAGTTTAAAAGTGATAAATAATCTAAAAAGACTTCTACAAAAAAATGGAATTATCATCACTTCTACATCGCTTAACTCAACAAAAGAGAAGTTTGAATTTACAGGTTTTAAAACACAAATAATCAATATACACGATATAAGAGGATTAATAGCATTTTTTTAGTAAAATAACTTTCCTTTTAAAGGAAAACAAAACAGGAGAATGTTATATGAAAAATCTAAAAGGATTTTGTGGGAAGTATTTTTCACTTGCTGCTATTCTTGCTTTGAGTACAACTATAACTTTAGCGAACGAGACTAAAAGTTATGTTGATACCAAGCAAAATAGCGAAGAGCAAATAGAATATGCTGAAACTGAAGAGTTAACTCCCCCGAGCGATGAGTTAAATGTTGCTGTAATTACAAAGAGAATTAAAGCCAAAAAATCAAAGGTATACTCTGCCTCAAAGAGTTATGTTAGTGCAACAAATGTAACTGATAACGTAAATATCTTAACTTCTGATGAGATGAAACTTCAAGGAATAACCACCTTAAGCCAAGCACTCGATTCACTCCCAGGCATAAGTATTACAAGCAATGGCGGACTAGGACAAACTACAAATATAATCATGCAAGGATTAAGTAATAAATATACATTAGTTTTAATTGATGGTGTAAAACAAAATGACCCATCAAATTCTTCAGGAGCAAATTTAAGCAATATCCTTACTCAAAATATAGAACGCATAGAAGTTATAAAAGGTGCACAAGGTGGAGTCTGGGGAGCTGACGCGGTTGGTGGTGTTATAAATATAATAACAAAAAAAGCAAAACCTGGAACTCATGCTAGTGTTGGAGTTGAAGCGGGTAGTTATAAATATAGAAGTTATACAACTTTTTTATCTCATAAAACTCATAGTTACGATGTGATGCTTTCTGCTTTACATGTAAAGCAAGATGGTTACAGTGTTGTACTGCCTTATGGTGATGATTTAGATAAATATGAAAATGATGCTTACAGAAATACAACTATTAATTTAAAAGCAGGTTATTGGATTAATGCTAATAATCGTATAGAATTTTCACATCAAGATGTAAATGCTATGGCGGAGTATGATTGGGCAAATGATCCAAATAAAGATGAGAAAATAAATTACAGAGAAAAATCAACGTTTCTAACTTATAAGTATTTTACACGACGTCATGAAATTGAAGCAACCTTATCGCAAAGTTATAGCAATCGTGAAGAGTGGGACTTAAAGGGTAAATCACCAGCAATTGAGATAAAAGACACTTTGAGATATGGAAAAGATAATACATTAGTATTTGGCGTAAATTATGAAAAAAGAAAAATAGAGTATATAAAAAGTGGAGAAAATAAAAAAGCAAATGATTCAAGCAAAGCAATTTTTCTAAACAATGTTTATAGAGTAAATTCTTGGGTACTTTCTCAGGCTCTTCGTTATGATGCTTTTAGCGCATATGACAATAAGCTTACTGGAAAACTAGGAGTAAAATATTTTGTAAATGATAATCTAAATATATATACAAATATAGGGAATGGTTATTTAGCACCTAATATGACTAATATGATAAATAAATGGGGAAAACCTAATTTTGACTTACAACCTGAAAAGAGTGAGAGTATAAATATTGGTGTAAAATTTCATGATTTAAATATCAATATATTTAGAAATAAAATCAAAAATATGATTATTACCGATGGAGCATCATGGCCAGCACCTGCACAATATATAAATGAAAAAGGAACTTCAAAGTTTAAGGGAATAGAAATCTCATATCAAAAAATGTTTTTTGATAAGTTGTTGTTAGGTGGAAATTATACATATGTAGATGCCAAAAATGCCAATGGTGAAAGATTAGACAAAAGACCAAGATATCAAATTGGACTAAATGCTTCTTATTCTGTTACTAAAAAATTAATTATAAATGCAGATGGAACTTATGTGGGTTCAAGAGCAGAGTTTGGTCATGAGACAGGTAGATATTTCCTAGCAAATGCAAATATAAACTTTCAAATTGACAAAACTTGGAGCACATACTTTAAAGTAAACAATATACTAGATAAACAGTACCAAACAGTTTATGGTTATGCAACTGCAAGAAGAAGCTTTTATCTTGGTGTAAAGGCTAGTTTCTAATGAAACTAAACCTAAGAGCATATATATGGTACAAGCTTTTAAACTCCATATTTTTTGGAGTTAGTGTAGGTAGTATTTTTATTCTTTATACTCCACTTGAACCCTCTATATACTCTCTTGGGGGTATTTTTTTAGCCGTTGGTATGCTTTTTGTCGCTAAGTGGTATGACTATTTAATGAACCTAAAAGCATTTTTTTATGCAACGGTTTTTGTTGAGACTGTTGTACTGATTTTTGTTTGCTCATTTTTATTTTTTGGTTATTCATACATGATAGCTATTAGCATCTATATTGGTTATCAAATTACTTTTATGTTTGGTAATTATCTTGTCCGTATGGAGACTATTGCTCTTAAAAAAACAGCTATTTTATCTTTTACTGACATTGCAAAACAAAAAGGCTATCTTTTTGGTATGGTTATTTCTTACTCTTTTTACAAGCTTTTAGAGTATTTGTATGTAATAGACAAAAAAATACAAGTTTACGATCTACATGTAGGGCTTTTTTTATTACAAATTGTTATACTATGCTTAGTATTCAGAGCCTTTAAAAGTTCATAGTTGGGGGCTGACCCCTTTTGGATTTTAAAATTTGATATAATATTAAAAAGCAAAAGGTATTTTAATGGCAATATACGTTTTTGGGCATACGAACCCAGATAGTGACTCAATTGTAGGATCAATTTCTCTTTCATATTTAAAAAACCAAATTGGCGAAGAGTGTGTGCCAACAAGACAAGGTATTGTAACTCCTGAAACTCAGTTTATATTAGATAAGTTTAATTATGAAGCTCCAGTTTTAAAAGAGAGTGTGGCTGGTGAAGAAGTTTACCTCATAGATTTTTGTGATCTTGCACAAGCTCCAAAAGATATAAAAGAAGCGACTATAAAAGGCATAGTAGATCATCATAAACTTGGTGACATCACGACTTCTACCCCGTTAGAGTGTTGGATAAGACCTGTAGGCTGTTCAAATACAATAGTAAAAGAGATGTTTGATTACCATGAAGTTGAGATTCCTAAAAATTTGGCTGGTATGATGCTCTGTGCAATACTAAGCGATACTGTAATTTTTAAGTCACCAACTTGCACAAGAAAAGACACAAAAGCATGTAAAGAATTAGCAAAAATTGCAGGTATTGAAGATATGAAAGCACTTGGAATGGAGATGTTTTTAGTAAAATCAGCAGTCCAAGGTTCAACTCCAAGAGAGTTAACAACTCGTGATTATAAAGACTTCGAAATGGCTGGTAAAAAAGTGGGTATTGGTCAGCTTGAAGTTGTAGATTTAAGTGTTTTTGATAACTTAAAAGATGATTTATTTACTGACTTGAAAGCTCTTAAAGCCGAAGGAAATAGACATACAGTGTTATTACTTTTAACTGATATTATGAAAGAGGGTTCACAACTGCTTGTGGTGAGTGATGACGATAGTTTGATTGAGAGTGCTTTTGATATAAAATTAGAAAATTCACAAGTTTGGTTGCCAAAAGTGTTGAGTAGAAAAAAACAAGTTGTTCCATTTTTAGAAAAAACATTTAGTTAGGAGAGGTTATGAAAAGAGAGTTTTTAGTAAAAGACAAAAAAGTACAAAATTACCTGCAAAAAAATTCTCTTACATGTAAACTCTACAGATACAAAGATAAAAACTCTTACATGTATGAGTTTAATGATTTTAGCTATGTTCTTGAAGAGTATAAAAGCTTTAAAAAGCTTGTACTTATTAGCGAAAATGAAGTTATTTTAGATGAAGCAATATTAAGTCTTGAAGAATTAACAAATGACAAAAGATATTCAAAAGAGTATTTAGAGCTTTTTGGGAATCCAAAAAATTATGAGTTTGATGAAAAGAAAATTTTTGAAAAGTGCGATTATTCAGGATTAACTAGACTTGATTTACATTTTAAAGATGGTATGAGTAGTTCTACAGTTTTTAAAGTAGTTCTTTATAGACTAAATCAGATTTTTACTTTGGAGTATGCTCAGTATCTTAAAAAAGAGATTGAGTATGAAGTTTTAGAAAAAACTCATAAAAAACTGACAAAAGCATTAAAATACTCAAAAAAGATTTTTGACAAACAGATTATAAAACAGATAAAAACTGATTTTGAAGATTTGTATATGCTTTTAAATCATCAAGATACATTTGAAAGATATGTTCTAAATTTTCAAATGTTTATTCATGAGAAAAGTTTTTACAATGCAGATGAAGCTAACAAACCAATATACTTTTTTTCTAAAAAAGAGAAATTATTTAAACTAATTAAGGAATAGTATGAAAAAGATTTTAACAATACTAATATGCATTTTTATCTCTACAACTATGCTGAATGCCGGAGCTGGTGGAGATGCTTGGAGAGCTACTAAAAAAGCAAGTAGTGTGGCATGGGAAGGTACTAAAGAAGCTTGGCAAGGCACTAAAGAAGTTAGTAGTGAAACGTGGCAAGGAACTAAAGACGGCTCAAAAAAAGCATGGAAAGGCACAAAAGAGACAAGTAAAAGCACTTGGGAAAATGTAAAAGAGTTTTTTGAGTAATGTTGAGTAAAAATTTATATACAATAGACTTAGTAACTGAAGATAAAGCTACTATAACTCTATGTGATGAGACTCACCCAATTTTTAAAGCACACTTTCCTTCATATCCAATTCTTCCTGGTTTCATGAATTTTGATATTGTTGAAGAGTTATTTAATATAAAAATCACAACAATAAAAAAAGCAAAATTTCTTAAAACAGTGACACCAAACAAGACATTGACTTATGAAAGAAACAAGAAGAGTTTTAAAGTGATTTGTGAAAACGAAGTAGTAGCAAGTTTTAGCTTATGAGTGTTTGTATAGTCATACCCGTTTATAATTCACCATATATTTTAGAAGTCATAAAAGATGTCTTAACTCATGGTTACAAAGTTATAGTAGTAGATGATGGCTCGACTCCAAAAGTAGACGTTGAAGGTTTACAAGTAGAGCTAATAACTCATACAAAAAACATGGGTAAAGGCGAAGCAATTTTAAGTGGTGCTAAAAAAGCAAAAGAGCTTGGTTTTAGCAGTTTTGTTACTATGGACGCAGACAAACAGCACTTAAGTAGTGAAATAATTAAATTAACGAACGCTTACAAAGAAGATAACATAGTTATAGGTTGTCGAAATTTTGAAGATGAAAATGTACCAAATAGCTCTAAATTTGGAAGAGCTTTTAGTAATTTTTGGGTAAATTTAGAGACATTTAAAAACCTAAAAGACACACAAAGTGGGTTCAGAATTTATCCAATTTCTATGTTAGAGCTGAATATAAAAAATAGAAGATTTGATTTTGAAATAGAAGTTTTAGCACTCCATTGTTATTCAAAAAAAGAGATTATTGATGTTGATGTAGAGTGTTATTATCCTCCTAGCGAAGAACGAATTTCTCACTTTGATAAACTAAAAGACAATATTCGATTGAGCCGCATACACTCAATACTTTTTATGCAAAGATTTTTTCTTTTAAGAGGCTTTATTTGGAATTAATTACTATTTAAGTAGAATAAGAGATTAGACTTCTTGCATAACCCCTTGTAGCCTCAGAGGATTTAGAAGTAGTGAGATTATGCAAGAAGTCTATTATATTAATTTAAATATTTTCTCAGCAAGCTGTAGCTTCAGTGAGGGGAATTTGACTTGACTTTATTCAAGTTAAAGGAGATAGTTTGGCAAAAAAAGTATTAGTTTTATATTATTCGCAATCTGGACAGTTAAAGAGTGTGATTGATAGTTTTATCTCAAAACTTCCTGATGAAAATATTAGTGTACATGTAAGAGCAATTGAACCAGTAGAGTCATATCCATATCCTTGGAATTTTTATGAGTTTGCAGATGAGTTTGCTGAAGCAGTTCATGTTGATGGCTGTGAAGTTAAAGAAGTAGAGTTTTTAGATAACGATTATGATTTAATTATCTTGGGGTTTACAATTTGGTTTTTAGCTCCATCATCTCCAATTGTAGGTTTTTTAAAAACGGAACAAGCAAAAAAGATTTTTTATGATAAACCAGTAATTACGCTCATTGCATGTCGTGATATGTGGGTAATGGCTCAAGAAAAGATGAAATTACTTTTAACAGGGCTCAATGCAAACTTGATTGACAATGTTGCTTTAACAGATCAAGGCAAAGGGATTTACTCACTTATAACAACACCAAAATGGCTTCTCAGTGGTAATAAAAATGCTTTTTGGTTTTTTCCACCAGCAGGGATTTTACAAAGTGACATAGACGGAGCATCAAGATTTGGCGTGAGACTAAATGAAGCATTAAAAAATGATAAAGAAAAGTGTGGAAAACCACTTTTAAGTAACTTAAATGCAGTGAATATCGATGGTAAATTAATTGCAGCAGAAAAAATAGCAACAAGAAGCTCAAATATATGGGCAAAACTAATAAAGTTATTTGGAGAAAAAAAGTCATTAGGAAGAAAAATTATTATGACTTTTTACTCTGTGTTTTTGGTTGCTTTAGTTTTAACAGTCATACCAATTAGCATAATAGTCAGAAAAATAGTAAATAGTTTTCAAGAAGAGAAGTTAAATAAATTAGCAAAAAAATATGAAGAACCAAGTGGGAGATAACGAATAAGAATGAGAGATGTATATATAAATAACATGGCAACCTTTATGCCAAATGAAGCCGTAGATAACAAAAACATGGAAAATGTTCTAGGCATGATTGATGGTAAACCCTCTTTAGTAAAGAGAATAGTTCTTCGTTCAAATGGCATTAAATCAAGATACTATGCCATAGATCCAAAAACAAATGAAACGACACATTCAAATGCTCAGCTTACAGCTGAAGCAATCAAAAAGCTTAAAAATAATGGTTTTAACATAGATTCATCTGAACTTTTAGCATGTGGAACCACGACACCAGATCAGCTTTTGCCAAATCATGCTCTTATGGTTCATGGTGAAACTGATTTGAAACCGATTGAGGTTGTTAGTATTGCTGGAATTTGTCTTAGTGGAATTGTCGCACTTAAATATGCGTATACTTCAATCAAAGCTGAAGAAATTCAAAGTGCAATAGCAACTGGAAGTGAAAATGCATCTGCCTCAATGCGAGGAAGAAATTTTGAGCCTGAAGTTAAAGAAAAAGTTGAAATGCTTAAACGAGATAAAGGGCTTGCTTTTGAAAAAGATTTTTTAAGATGGATGCTTAGCGATGGTGCTGGAGCGATTGGCTTAAGTAATAAAGCAAATGAAAATTCAATTTCTTTAAAAATAGAGAAAATTTTTTCAAGATCATATGCAAGTGAACAAGAGACTTGCATGTATGGTGGTTGTGAAAAACTAAAAGATGGAACAATTCGAGGTTACAAAGAGTATTTACCTCAAGAGTGGCTGAAAAATTCAATTTTTTCTATCAAACAAGATGTTAAACTTTTAAATGAAAACATAGTGGAATATACAGTCAAAAGACCTTTAACAGAGATGCTTGAAAAGAGTATGTTTAAACCTGAAGATATAGATTGGTTTTTACCTCATTATTCATCTGAATATTTTAAAGATAAGTTATATGTTGGTATGAAAGAAGTTAATTGTGATATTCCACAATCAAAATGGTTTACGAATCTTTCAAGTAAAGGAAATACTGGTGCAGCTTCAATTTATATAATGTTAGAAGAACTTTTTAATTCTGGTAAATTAAAAGTGGGCGAAAAACTTCTTTGTTATGTTCCAGAAAGTGGACGTTTTTCAACAGCTTTTATGTTGCTTGAAGTTGTATAGTGGATGTAAATAACGTTCCTCAAGACAACATCAGTACGTATGGAAAAGCAAAAAAAGCAATTTATGCTAAAGGTGAAAATGGCAAGTTACAAACAACATGTTCAACAGGTTGGAATGTGGAAGAAACAGTAACAACTCAAGCTCTTCAAGATATGAATGAACATATGCAAAAAGCCTTTGAAGAAGTTAAAAGTGGTAAAAAATCACCTCTTTATTATTATATGTATAAAAAAAGAATGGATTTGTTACTTCTCTCGCAAGTAACTGGTTTTTTTAAATGGAGAATAAAAAGAGATTTTGATCCAAAGGTATTTGCTAAAATGAAAACAAGCAGACTTTTGGAATACTGTGATGTTTTTGGAATTGAATTAGATGATATAAAAAGGCTACCTATTGAAAGAGTTTAAACATTCACATCATGCTCATTGTGAAAGTGGTGTTATGTCGTCCATGTTAAGTCATCATGGATTTAAAATTAGCGAGCCTATGGTTTTTGGTCTTTCAAATGCTCTAAATTTTGCCTATATTCCTTTTGTTAAAATTGGTGGAATGCCTTTAGTTGCGTACCGAAGTTTGCCAAAATCTATAATTAAAAATATAAAGAAAAATTTAAAAATAGATATAAAAATGGAGACTTTTTCATCACAAGAAAAAGGTGAAAATAGACTTGATGAGCTTTTAGATGAAGGTAAAATAGTTGGAGTTCAAGGTTCTGTTTATTGGCTTGATTATTTTCCTGATGAGCTTAGATTTCATTTTAATGCTCATAATTTTTTGATTTATGGAAAAGAAGAGGACAATTATCTTGTAAGCGACCCAGTATTTCAAGATGTAGTAAAATGTTCTAAAAAATCACTCTCTAAATCACGTTTTTCAAAGGGAGTAATGGCTCCAAAAGGGCTTTTATATTACCCAGAGTATATTCCAAAAAACATAGATTTTAAATCAATAATTACTAAAAATATAAAAAAGTTATCTAAAAATATGCTAAGAACTCCAGTACCCATAGCGGGACTAAAAGGGCTTAGATACTTGGCTAAAGGTATTTTAAAACTTCGCTCACGTGATAAAAAATACGCAAAACTTTTCTTAGGAAATATAGTTCGTATGCAAGAAGAAATAGGAACTGGCGGGGCAGGTTTTAGGTTTATGTACGCTTCATTCTTAGAAGAATCAAGTGAGCTTTTTGATGGTAATGAAGTTCTAAGCGATGCTTCAAAGATGATGCTTGAAGTTGGTGATGAGTATAGAGAGTTTGCTTTAGTTATTGCAAAATCAATCAAATCAAAAAAAGAGATAGATTTTGAAAAAATCTCAGATATGTTGTTTAAAATTGGCGAGCATGAAGCAAAAGTTTATAAAAAACTATTAGAATTTAAAGCATGATAAAAATTTCAAACGTAGTGAAAAAGTATGACGATTTAAAAGCACTTGACCAGCTTAGCTTTGAGATAAAAAAAGGAAGTATTTTTGGACTTTTAGGCGTTAATGGTGCTGGAAAGAGTACGATTCTCTCAGTCTTAAACGGCTTAACTTTAATTGACAGTGGTAAGATAGAAATCTTTGGGTTAGACTTAAAAAAAGATTTAACACAGATAAAAAATATAAGCTCTATTGTCCCTCAAAACCTAGCTTTTTACGAACAGCTTACAGTTAAAGAAAATTTAGATTTTTTTAAAAATGTACAAAATGGTACAAAAGAGAGTTATGAAAAAGCTTTAAGTGTAAACTCTCTTGAAGAAATTTTAAACCAAAAATCATCAACTCTTTCTGGTGGACAAAAAAGACGATTAAACATTGCTATAGGGTTACTAAATGACCCACAAATTATCTACTTTGATGAGCCTACAGTTGGAATTGACCCAAAGAGTAGAAATGAGATACTTGAATCTATAAAAGGTTATAAAAAACTTGGCATTACTGTAGTCTATACATCTCACTATATGAATGAAGTTGAGATGATATGTGACGAAGTAGCAATCATTTCTCATGGCAAGCTCATAGCACAAGAAACGAACCTACAAAACTTGGAAAAACACTTTTTAGATTTAACTAAGGAAAGCCATGTTTAGTGCAATGGTTAAAAAAGAGTTTTTGTTAGTTTTAAGAGACAAACGTGCATTAGCAGTGCTTTTTTTGATGCCAGCACTTTTTATTCTTATTATTTCAGTTGCTATGAGAGATGTTTTTACTCAAAATAGTGTAAGTTTTGAAATAACAATAGTTGATTTAGATAAGTCTAATATTACGCAAGAAATGATAACTGACATAAGTAAAAATAGAAGTTTTCATATAGTAGATAATGCAAATATAGTCATCACTATCCCACAAAAATACTCTCAGAGTAAAAAAAGATTGAAGATTGAGATAAAAGATTCTCTAAAGAGTGATGAGATTGAGCTTTTTAAGGCCAAACTTTTAAAAGACATAACAAATTTAAAACTAAAAATTATTAAAAATAGACTTTTAGAGTTTTCCGATGAAGCTGGAGCTGCCATAGACAATATAAGCCTAAACTCAGATGAGCTTTTTGAACTAAAGTACAACCAAAGCGAAGAGCTACCAAACTCAACTCAACAAAGTGTTCCCTCCTGGATAGTTTTTGGTATGTTTTTTATGATTACACCAATTTCGACAGTTTTTATAAATGAAAGAAAACAGAACACTCTCTCTCGTTTGAATTCCATGAATGTATCTGTATTTTCAATGGTGATTTCCAAAATTGTACCATACCTTTTCATAGCTCAAATTCAAGCATTTGTTATGATAGCAGTTGGTATGTTCATAGTCCCACTTTTTGACACACCAGCTCTAGCCATAAACGGCTCAGTCTTAGCTTTGGTATTTCTTTCTTTCGCTCTTAGTTTTTCTGCCGTCGGATTAGCCTCACTCATAGCAGTAAGCTCCAACTCAACAGAGCAAGCCTCAACCATAGGTGGCATTATGAGCCTTTTACTTGGAGCTATTGGTGGAGTGATGGTACCAAAATTTATAATGCCAGACTTCATGCAAACACTAGCAAACATTTCACCAATGTCATGGGGACTAGATGGGTTTTTAGACATATTTTTAAAGGGCGGAGATATCTTCATGATTTTAGATGAAGCATTTTTACTTTTAGCCTTCGGAGCCGTTGTTTTGGGAGTCTCTATGATTGTTTTACATGTAAGAATGGAAAAAGGTTTATAATGTTTCAAAAATCATTACCGAAAAACACTTTAGAAAGTCTAAATGTAGTAGATAAAATAGATTGTTTAGTTTATGAACTTTGTGGGTCGAGTGATGATGAAATTAACATTATAGGAGGCAACTAAATGTTTGAAATATTTGTAGTAATTATTTCATTTATTAGTGGTTTTTTTATTAAATATTTATTAGATATATTAAGTCAAAATAAAAGTTATCGATTAAAACTTTATGATAAAATTGTAGATAAAAAAATTCAAGCTTGTGATGTTGTATTGGATATATCAAAAGAATTACGATTAATACAACAAAGCTCAACAAATGAATATTTTGATGATGGAACACTAAAGAGATACCCTCTGGTTTTAAAAGATTTTGATAGTTTTTATATTTTTTGGACTAATTTAACTAATACATTCAATAGTCATTCTACTTGGATTGATATTGATTCACAAAGAGAAATTAATTTTTTACAAGATTATTTAATAAGCTTGAATAGCATAATATATCAAATAAAAGACGAGGAGCTATATAAAATCAGAGAAGATATATTATATGATTTTATTGAGCTATCATCAAATATCGAAAAAAGTATAAAGAACTATTATTTAAAAGATTTTCTTAATATTAAGATCATTGATAAATTACAATCGCATAAATTTAAGAAAGAAGAAACTATAAAAAGATTAAACCAAACAAAACTTTTTCAAATTTATTTAGTTAATAATATTACAAAATGATATATCTTTTAATAAAGAATAATTTTTATGTTAGCATCTTTATAAATAGATACACAAGGAATAAAAATGCAAAACAATATAAAAATAATTGAAGAAAAACAAGTACGAACTATATGGAATGATGAAAAAGAGGACTGGTATGTTTCTATCATAGATGTAGTGGCTATATTGACTGAAAGTAAGAATCCTCAAGCATATTGGAGAAAACTAAAGCAAAGATTAAAAGTAGAAGGAAATGAAACCGTGACAAATTGTCACGGTTTGAAAATGAAAGCAATAGATGGAAAAATGAGGCTTACTGACGTAGCAAATACACAACAACTTTTTAGACTTATTCAGTCTATACCCTCACCAAAAGCAGAACCATTTAAGCTTTGGTTAGCGACTTTGGCAAAAGATAGACTTGATGAAATGAGCGACCCTGAACTTAGTATTGACAGGGCGTTAAAACAATACTTGGAACTTGGGTATTCTCAAAATTGGATAAACCAAAAATTAAAAAGTATTGAAATAAGAAAAGAGTTGACGGACGAGTGGAGAGATAAAGGCGTAAAAGAGGGGATAGAGTTTGCAGCTCTAACAGACATCATAACAAAAATTTGGGCAGACAAAACAACAAAAGAGTATAAGGTATTAAAGGGTTTAAAAAAAGAAAATCTTAGAGACAATATGACTAATACGGAACTTATTTAAATATGTTAGCAGAAGCCTCCACAAAAGACATATCAGAAGCAATAAATCCAGAGAATTTTGAACAAAGTAAAGAAGTAGCAAAACAAGGTGGTCAAGTAGCAAAAGATGCCCTTGAAGATAAAACAGGTAAAAAAGTCGTTACAAACTTAAATGCTAAAGCCATATTGGAAAACAAAAAATGAATATTGAACAAATAAAACAAGAAATCAAAGAGATGATTATAGAAGAGTGTGAAAAAGATGAGTTTACTCCTAGTGACATTAAAGATGATGTTGAACTTTTTTCTTCAAAGAGTGGGTTAGAGTTAGACTCTCTTGATGCACTTAGTATTTCAATGGGACTTAAAAAAATGTATGGTGTTAGGCTAGGAGATTCTAAAGAGTTTAGACGAACTGTCACCACCATAGAAAAGTTAGCAAAGTTTATACAGAGTGAGAAAAATGGTTAATATACTTTCTTGTGAGATAAATTATGCGAAATCTTTAGGCAAAAGAGCTTTAAATGATGGAACTTTAATTCCATATTTTTCTTTAGAAAAAGAGATTGGACAGAATCAAAAAGATATTTATGAAGCCCTAAAAGAAGTAGCTTCAAAAGTCTTGCCAAAGCAGAGAAAAAAAACAGCACTTATTATAGGAACGTCTTTGGTTGATTGGCATTTAGTAGATGCAATCAATGCTAGTGCTTATGAGCAAAAAGAGCCGTATAGTTCTAAAAAAAGAAGCATTGACAGCTACGCTAAAGACTTAGCAAACGAGTTTGGTTTGAGTAGCTTTACCATGACTATAAACACAGCTTGTACTTCTAGTGCAAATGCTCTTTTAGAGGCAAAAAACTTAATAGAAGCAGAGATAGTAGAGTATGTTATTGTAGTTGGTTTAGAAGTTTTTTCGCCAGTTATGAGTAGCGGTTTTTACTCTATGGATTTGCTTAGCCCAACTAAACCTAAACCATTTGATAAAAATAGAGATGGCTTAGTTTTGGGAGAGGGAGTTGGAGCTATGTTACTCGGTCAAGATAACTCACCTTGGGAGTTAGTTGGTGGTTTTAGCAACTGTAACTCAGAAACCATAACCTCAGTAAGTAGTAGTGGTGAAGAGTGTGTAGAAGTGATGAATCAGGCACTAAAAAGCTCTGCTTTACATGTAGAAGATATAACAGCCATAAAAGCTCATGCAACAGGCTCACAAGCAAATGATGAAGCTGAAATGAATGCAATTAAAAAGGTTTTTAAAAAAGAGCCAACTATCATAACGCTAAAGCAACTTTTAGGACATACCATAGGAGCTTCAGGGGTTTTAGAGATAGCCTATTTGCTTCAAAACAGTGAACAAAGTGGAACTATTATGTGTAATTACTTTGGTTTTGGTGGAAACAATACTTCTTTAATACTTAGGAAAAATAGATGAAGTTATATGTAAAAGAGTACAGCTCATACATTGACAACGGTAAACTAGATATAAAAAAAGAGCTAAAACAGAAGTACCAGTTAGACACAAGACGGCAAGACAAGTTTATACATCTAGCTGTTTATGGCGGACAACTTTTAAAGCAAAAGTGTGAAATAAAAGAGGATGATGAACTCTATGTGACAAGTGGTGTAGGTAATGCTGATATAGTTCAAAAAACAAACACTTACATGTACAAAGAAAACCAGCCATTGAAACTTTTTGATTTTATAAATTTACTAGGTAATACAACTAGTTATTACGTCGCAAAATCACTTGGTATGAAGGGGAAAAATATTTTTCAAATCTCTGATAATTTTACCTATGTAAACACTCTTGTAAGTGCCTATGCTTCGCTTCTTAACTCTAAAAAAGATGCTATAATATGTGCCATAGATTTGGTAAGTGAACCTAGTCAAATTATTAAAAGAGTAATGGGTGTTGAGCAAAGTTGTGAAGTTTTGAGTAGTGTGAATTATCAAAAGCTTTCACTCAGCCCAGATGGTGCAATAGCCGAGATAGAGTTTAGTATGGATGAAGAGACTACATGTAAAGCACAAAACAAGCCGTTTGAAACGTATGCTAGTTATATGGTAAATTGTGCCTTAAGAGACAAAAAAGAGCTTCTACATGTAGAGGTATTTGGGAAAAGAATGAGAACCATAAAAGTGAAGAGTCTAAAATGAAATCGTATATAAATAACTATGAGTTGCATTGTAATGCAGGAAATACTGCCCAACTTATGAAAGCAGTTTATGCTAAGAAATCTGCTTTAGTAGAAGATAAAACATTTTTAAAAGATGCAACAGCTGGTTTAGGGATTATGAAATATGATGATATTTACTCGTTAATGAGTGAAGTTGTATCAAAAGTTTTAAAGAGTTCAAATTTAGTAGATTTTAAAAATACACTTCTTGTACTTGGCTCATCTGTAGGTGGTATGCAAAAATGTGAAGATATTTTTTACTCACAAAAAAGCTATAAAAACATAGATCCAAACAAATACTCCATGAACGCACTCTGTGATTACCTTTTAAAAGAGTTTTCTTTTTATGACTCTCGTGCAATTTCAACGGCTTGTACTTCTGGTGCAAATGCACTTCTTTTAGCGAAAAGACTTATAGCTGTTGGTGCGTATGAAAATGTTTTAGTAGTTGGAGCAGATGGGCTTTGTCGCTCAACTGTTATGGGTTTTCACGCATTAAGCGTGCTTAGTGATAAAAAATGTAGACCATTTGATGAGAAAAGAAGTGGCATGAATGTAGCTGAAGCAGTAGCAGTTTTACTAGTTCAAAATGTTAAAACTGATGATTCTGTAGAGCTTAAAGGCGTTGGAGCAAGTAGTGATGCTTATCATATGACGAATCCAAATCCTGAAGCACTTGGAGCAATTGCATCAATGCAAAATGCAATTAAAGATGCAAATTTAGAACTGGGCGATATAGACTACGTTAATGCTCACGGAACAGCAACTTTGGCAAATGACAGGGTTGAAGCGTTAGCGGTAGAGAAGCTTTTTGGAAAAAGTGTACATGTAAACTCTACAAAGGCTATTACAGGACATACTTTAGGAGCTGCTGGGGCGGTTGAGGCTATTATATCTTGTGAGGTTATAAAACATAGTTTAGTACCTGCTCAGACTGGATTAGAGACCTCGGAAAATAAAAATATTAACGTAAATAAAGAGAGTGTTAAGATGGAAGTTAGAAACATATTGAGTAACTCATTTGCCTTTGGTGGAAACAACACTTCTATTGTTTTAGGAGCTTGCAAATGAAAACAGTAGCATTAAAAATTATTAGTTCAGCAAAGATTTATGCTCCTCAGAAATTAGAAAATTTAGATGAAAAAAGACTTGTACCAAATATGATGATGAGAAGAAGACTCACAAGAAATTCAAAAGTTATGTTATTTTTAAGCGACAAATGCGGGTTTGAAAATGGAAAAATAGTGTATGGAAGTTGCTTTAGTGAGCTTGAAGAGACTGCAAAAATAGCTAATACAGTTTTAGAAGAGGGCATGCTCTCTCCTACCTCTTTTCAAAACAGTGTGTACAATACAGCTCCATCTTACTTCTCACTTATACATAAAGACACTGATGAAATTATAACGATTTCAAATGGCATGAAAACTTCACTAGATACGCTCAAAACTGCCGCTCTTCAAGCACTAGTAAGCGGTGAAAAAGTTTTGTGTATTTGTGTAGAGTGTATAAATATAAAAAATATAGAAGAGATAAACAAGTGTACAAAGTTCCTAGAAGCTGGTGTTGCTGTGGTACTTGAAATTGCAAAAGAGACCAAAGATGCTAAAGAGATAGAGCCTCTATATGTAGAAGGTATTATGAACTCTTTACAACACCTGATGAGTGTGGCAAATATGCATAAAAATGGGATAAGAAAGATAAAGGTCGAGTTATGATCATAGATAATAAAACAGTAAATTATGAAAATTTTACACATAATGAAAAGATAAAACTTAGTGATGAAAAAGATTTTGTAGATTATATAAATGCAGGACATGAGTTTTTAATAAAGCAAATAAGTGGCGGACGACCGATATACGGTATCACTACTGGATATGGGGAAGCTGGTAGTAATTATGCTGCTTTTGAAGAAGCCGAAGAGATGCAAAAAAATCTCTACCGATTTTGTGGAGTTGGAGTAGGTGAGAACCTAAGTCCTGAAGTTTCAAGAATCATGGTAACAGTCCGTCTTATCAGTCTTTCAAAGGGTAAAAGTGGGGTAAGTTATGCTTTGTTAAAGAGATTTGAACTACTTTTAAATAACGAAATTTACCCAATAATTCCATCTCAAGGTTCAGTTGGAGCTAGTGGAGATCTTGCACCACTTTCTTACATAGCCGCAGTTATAGCAGGTGAGAGAGAAGTTACATACAAAGGTTTTGAGCGAAAGACTATAGATGTTTACAATGAACTAGGAATTGAGCCTTATGTTTTTAAAGCAAAAGAGGCATTGGCAGTCATAAATGGCACAGCAACTATGAGCTCAATCGCAATAAAAGCTATTCAAGAGTTTGAACTTATGTTAGACAGCATGGAGAGTTTTGTTGCGGCTATTTTTGAAGTGTTATTGTGCGATACTACGGCATTAGAGCCTTTTGTACACGAAAATAAACCTTTTGCTGGACAGATAACAACTGCGGCAAATATACTCAAAAAGTGTGAGGGCTCAGAGCTTACGCATAAAGCTTTTAGCAGGTACGAAAATTTTCATCTCGAACGTGAGCAAAACATACAAGATAGATACTCAATTAGATGTGCTCCACAAGTTTTAGGAGTAGTAAGAGATAATCTTGATATCGCTAAAAAATGGATACAAACGGAGATAAACGGAGTCAATGACAACCCCCTCATAGACCATGTTGGAGAGAAAATTTACACTTCTGGTAATTTTTATGGTGGCTACATTGCTCACGCAATGGACACAATGAGAATTTGTGTAGGAAATTTGGCTGATTTACTAGATAAAGAGTTTGCTCTTCTAATTGACCATAAATTTAACAAAGGTTTGGGTGAAAGCCTAAAGATAAACAAAAAATCTACACACCATGCTTTTAAACTCATTCAAGTAACTCTAAGCTCATTAAGTGCAGACATACTAATGAACACAAATGCAGCGTCACTTTATTCTCGCTCAACTGAGTCATTTAACCAAGACAAAGTAAGCATGGGAACAACTTCCGCAAGAAACTTTGCAAAACAACTTCCAGATTTAGCAAATATGCTTAGCATTGCTTTCATTGGAATTGCTCAAGCAGTAGACATTAGAGGTTATGAAAAATGCTCAAAGCATCTACAATTTTGTTTTAACTCTGTTCGTGAAGAAGTAACAAAACTAGAAGAGGATAGAAGATTAGATTTAGACATAAGAGCAGTCAATAAAATGGTGGTTGATGGGAAGTTTGTATAGTATTTCATATTGAAATATTTTTTAAAGATAATTGTATTTATTGATACAATAAAACAAAAAAGGTTTTATTATGAGCAATGAAGTTTTAATATATACAGACGATAATGGTGAAATAGATTTAACAGTTTCGTTAGAAAACGATACAGTTTGGTTGAGTCAAAAGCAAATGGTAGAACTATTTGGAAGAGATAAGTCTGTTATTTCTAGACATATAAAGAATATTTTTAAAGATACTGAATTGGATGAAAATTCAACTGTTGCAAAAAATGCAACAGTTCAATTTGAGGGTAAGAGAGAAGTCTTAAGAGAAGTTGAGTATTATAATCTTGATATGATTATTTCGTTAGGATACAGAGTAAATTCAAAAAGAGCAACAGAGTTTAGAAAATGGGCTACTAAAATATTAAAAGAGTATCTTATAAAAGGTTATGCATTAAATCAAAAAAGACTAAAAGATACTAATCTTCGAGAGTTAACTTCAACAATAGAGCTTATAAAAAATTCATTAGAACATAAAACCATTCAAAATGATGAAGCTAAAGGTTTGTTCGAAATCATAAATAACTATGCAAAAAGTTGGTCTCTTCTTCAAAGTTATGATGAAGATAGGCTTGAAACAAAACAAAGTACATCAACACAAAAATTTACTTTGAACTACAATGATGTAAAAAAAGCGATAAATCAGTTAAAAACAGAACTTATGAAAAAAAGTGAAGCAACAGAGCTTTTTGGAAATGAAAAAAACAATGAACTTGAAGGTATCATAGGAAATATTTATCAAACATTTGGAGGAGATGATTTAATACCAAGCGTAGAAGAGAAAGCTGGAAACCTTTTATATTACGTTATTAAAGATCCCCCTTTTAGTGACGGTAACAAGCGAATTGGTTCATTTTTATTTATACTATTTTTAAGTAAAAACAATATACTCTTCAAGTCAAATGGAGAACTAAGAATAAATGATAATGCTCTAGTTTCTTTAGCACTATTAACTGCTTCAAGTGACCCAAAACAAAAAGATTTAATGGTTAAATTGCTTGTAAACTTATTGAGCGAGGAAGAAGAGTGAAAATTCTAAAGATGATATAATAAGTAAAAGTATATTTTACACCACAAACGTTATATTTGAAGAAATAGCTAATAAAAATATAGCGAATTGATAAAGGATCCAGATGCAAACCATAAATAAAGATATGATTCAACGCATCGGAAATGATGCAGTAAGAGAAGCACAGAAAAAAAGTTTAGAGAATGGTGTACCTAATGTATATAGTAAAAATGGAGTGCAATACTTTCAACTTCCAGATGGAACTATAACCATGGATAATCCTTTTGAAAAAGGTGAGTTAAAAAAGAGACTTAATCAGCTAACAAAGTAAAAAAGATTCAATATTAATGAAATAATTTTATTAAATAGTGTAAAATATCAAAAAGCAATAATGACATTTGATGTTGATTCAATTTAGATTGCAGGAAACAGCAATATAGGTAAAGGTTCTATAATTACAAATTTGATATAATAAATAAAAAAGAATGTAATGGCAAAAATACCTTTTAAAGTATCAGCAAGAACAGCACGACTAATAGGTCGTGAAAATATAGCATCATCTAAGGGTGCTATAGTTGAACTTGTTAAAAATTCTTATGATGCTGATAGTTCTATTTCATTAATATACTTCAACAAAGAAAAAGATGAATTATTTATTATAGATTCTGGTGAGGGAATGACAGAACAGATAATATTAGATCATTGGATGACCATTGGTACAGATAATAAAGCTAATGACATATTTACAAAAACTGGCAGAGTAAAAGCTGGTGCAAAAGGTATAGGTCGTTTTGCGCTAGATAAACTTGGTGATAAATGTGAGATGCTTACTAAGTTTAATCTTTCTATTCATAAAGATATTGAAGAAGATGGAAAAGTGAGTAAAAATGTAGCTTATTTATGGGAAGTAGATTGGCGAGATTTTGAAGGTGCTTTCAAAACAATAGGTGAAGTTGAAGCGAATCTTATTGGAGAAAAAGAAGTAGACTTAAAAAAATACATTTTAGATAAAATTGGTGATAAAAGTGTTGAAAAAATTATAAATGAGTTTTCTTTTGAATATGGGACAGTATTGAAAATTTCAGGACTTAGAGATAATTGGGATGATTTTTATATAGAACAAGTTTTTAATGATTTAGAAGTTCTCGTTCCACCAAAAGAGGATAGTAGTTTTAGACTATTCTTATTTAGTGAAGATGAAAAGAATAAATATGGTGAAATCATAGGTTCTATTTGTGATGATTTTGATTATAAAATAGTTGCAAAAGCAGATAAGAATCAAAAAATAAAAATAAAAATTTATAGAAATGAGTATGATGTAGAAACTATTAATCCTGACTTTTTTGATAGAAAATTTGCTAAAGAATACCCTTATAGAAAAATTGATTTTCAAAGAGAGAGATGGATAACTTGCAGAACTTTTTCAAAGCTTCTTCCCGGCTTTAGAAAAATTGACAAAGATAATATTTTTGAAAAAATAGGAAAATTTTCATTTACGTTTTATTATATGAAAAGAACATATTCAACACCAGATTTAGAAAAATTTCATTACAATAAATTCAATGCTAAAGATAGACAATACTGGATGAATAAATTTGGAGGCATAAAACTTTTTAGAGATGATTTTAGAGTGAGACCTTATGGAGAAGTTAATGAAAGTGCTTTTGATTGGTTGGGTTTTGGTGGAAGAAAGTCTAAAAATCCTGCTCCAACTTCTCATAAATCTGGAAAGTGGCAAACAGAACCAACCAATATCTCAGGTTCAATAAATATATCAAGAATTGGAAATGTTGATTTTGAAGATAAGTCTAGTCGAGAGGGCTTACAAGAAAATAAATCATTTCAAATTTTTAAGAAATTATTATTAGGAATAATTGAAGTTTTTGAAAAAGATAGAGCAAAAATTGCTAGAGAAATGTTTTTGTATCATGAAGAAATTAATAAAGATAAAATTGATGATAAAGATATTGATAAAATTGTAACTAATACTTTGAATGATCAAAATAATAAAGAAAAAGATAAAGAAAAAGTAGCTTTAGCAAAAAGTAATCAAGTAAAAAAAGAAAAAATCGAACAATTAGAAGATGAACAAAAAATATTGAGAGGTATGGCGACTAGTGGCATTGTAATTGCATCATTTACACATGAATTAAGTAATTTGAGTGGTGTATTATCGAATAGAGTTGAAAAATTAAAAAAACTATTTGAAGAAAAAGCACCAAAAGAATCATATAAGGATGTACCTAATTTTTTAAATCCTTATCGTTTATTGGAACATATGAAAAATCAAGATAACAAGTTACAAAATTGGTTAAGATTTTCTTTGGAATCTGCTAAAAAAGATAAACGAAAAAGAAAAAAAATATATCTTGAAAAATATTTTGAAGGTTTTTATGCTTCATGGCAAAGCATATTTGAAAGTAGGCAAATCTTATTTAATTCTCTCGTAGAAAATACTATTGATATGAGAGCTGAAGAGATCGATTTAGATAGTATATTTAATAATTTAATTGTCAATTCAATTGATTCATTTATGAGACAGAAAAGCAATTCAAATAGAAAAGTAAATATTACAGTTGAGTCATCTCAAAAAGAGATAATTATTGATTATTTTGATAATGGGGAAGGCTTGTCTAAAGATATAATAGAACATAATCAGATATTTCAAGCGTTATATACAACAAAAAGAAATGAACATACAGGCGAAGAAATAGGTACAGGACTTGGCATGTGGTTGATTGATACAATAGTAAGAGAATATAATGGTAAAATTGAATTATTATATCCAAGTGATAATGGTTTTGGAATTAGAATAATATTTATAAGAAAATATTTAAGGGAAAATAATGGCTGAATATAAAATTTTATTTGTAGATGAAGAAGAAGTAGCATTAGAAAACTTTCAATATTATATTCATGAAAAGAATACGGATAAAGAAATTGATTTGATAGCGATGGTCCCTCATAATGAGCTAAATGAGCTTTTAGGATACATAGAAGATGAAAATTTTGATGCAATTATTACAGATCATAAATTAAATGAAAAAAAGTCTAGTATTGAATATGATGGAATAGATTTAGTTAGAGCTATACAGGCTAAAAAAGAAAATTTTCCATGTTTTATTTTAACTGGTTGGGATAAAGATGCAGTAGAAAATGGCGATGATGTTAATATTGTATATGTAAAGAATTTTGAAGACCCTAAGGGTGATGGTCATGCAACTTTTTTAGATAAAATAAAAAATCAAATTTTAAAGTATAGAAAAAAAATCAAAGATGCTGAAAATGAACTTTTAAAACTTATTATAAAATCAAAAAAAACAAGATTTAAATGCACTAGAAGAAGCAAAATTACTAGAATTAGATAGTTTTATAGAAAAAGCAACCAATAAACAATCTGCAATACCTGAGCATTTAAAAGGTACAAAAAATTTAGATGAACTTCATAAAATGATAAGTAATACTGACAAACTTCTTGAAGAATTAAAAAAGTTAAAATAATGAGTATCATTCAGAGAACAAAACCTAAGAGAAATTGTTTAAGAAAATCAAGTAATTATCGTTCATTTAAATTAGATTTAAGAACTGATTTCAATCAGCGATGCGGATATTGTGATGATATTGATTTAATGCAAGCAGGAAAGAATTTTTATCATATTGATCATTTCAAACCACATTCAATAGCAAAATTTAAAACATTAAAGCATGAATATTCTAATTTAGTTTATTCTTGTCCATTTTGTAATGGAGCAAAATCGAATAAATGGGAATATGTAAATGGTTTTATAGATCCATGTGATAGTAATTATAGTACCCACATAGGGCGTAAAAATAATGGTAAAATTATATATAAAACTAAGCAAGGTGAATATATTTATTTAAATTTAAAACTACACCTTAAAAGACATGAATTACTTTGGATGATTGAAAAAATATATCAACAGAAAAAAGAATTAGTTTTATTTAAAAATAAACTAGGTAAGGAACATCATAAATATATAGAAATACTTGAAGAATTTATGCAATGTGATGAGAATTTAGAACAATATGTAGGTCTTTACCATAAAGAAATTTAATTGAATAGAAATATACTAAACTTTTTAAATAAAATCACAGATACTCAAACTGTTAATAGACTTTTAGTGACGTCATTCTTGAAATATAAAAATATTCATATGGTTATTAATGAAAAAATAAAAAATTTAATTATCTCTCAAAATATTGAAGAGTATAAGTTAGTAGAAGATTTTAATTCTATTTTAGAAAAAGAGAATCAAAAACTATGTTTTGAAGAATTACTTGAACTTTTTGAATTTGTGATTTCTCCATCAGATAAGTTGATTAATGGTGCGATATATACACCTAGAAATATTAGAAAATATATTACAAGTCAATCATTTAGTGAATTAAATAATAAGTCTATAGAAAAAATTAAAATAGCTGATATCGCTTGTGGTTGTGGTGGATTCTTAATTGATGCATCACTAGAAGTAAAAGAAAGAACAAATAAACTTTTTAAAAAAATATATAAAGAAAATATTTTTGGAATTGATATTCAAAAATATAGTGTAGAGAGAACAGAAATATTACTTACCTTATTAGCTATTACACACAGTGAAGATGAAAAGGAGTTTGAGTTTAATTTATATATAGCAGATACATTAGAATTTGACTGGTTAAAAGAAGATAAACAAATTAAAAAAAATAATGGCTTTGATTTAATTTTAGGCAATCCACCTTATGTATGTTCAAGAAATATGGATGATAGAACTAAAGAACTTATGCAAAAATGGAGTACATGTAAAACTGGTCACCCTGATTTGTATATTCCATTTTTTCAGATTGGATATAAGTTACTCACAGATAATGGAATTTTAGGGTTTATAACTGTAAACACATTTATGCATAGTGTAAATGGTAGAGCAATACGAGAATATTTTACACAAGAAAAAGTACTACTTAGAATCATAGACTTTAAAGATGAACAAATATTTAAATCAAGAATGACTTATACATGTATTTGTTTGCTAGAGAAAAAAAAGTCAAACTATGTGTATTATACACATTCCAAAGAAGCAAATTTAACAGATATTGATTTAATAGAATTTAATGAAGATACTTACGAAACATTAAATGCACATAAAGGGTGGAGTTTAAAAAATACTCAATTTATAAATACTATTGAATCCATCGGTATAGCACTTGGTGAGCTTTATAATACAAAGAGTGGCATAGCTACATTAAAGAATCATGTTTATATATTTAAATCAATTGACGAAGATGAAAAATATTTTTATATGGAAGATGGTACACCTATTGAGCAGGGAGTTTGCAAGGAAGTTATTAATTCAAATAAGTTAAATAAATTTGCAGATATTATAAATTTAAAAGATAAAATAATTTTTCCATATACGCATGATGAAAATAATCAAGCAGTTATCATTGAAGAAAAAGTATTCTTAAAAGAATTCCCTAAAGCTTATGATTATTTACTTACAAAAAGAGAACTTTTATCTACGAGAGATAAAGGTAATGGAAAATACCCTATTTGGTATGCATTTGGTAGAACACAGTCTCTTGAGAAGGTGAAACATAAACTGTTTTTCCCACAGTTAGTAAAAAAAGGCTTTAAAGCAGTTCTCAATAGTGATAATGATTTATACTTTTATAATGGAATGGCAGCTTATTCAGAAGATATTAAAGATTTGAAAATTTTACAAAAGCTCTTAGTCTCAAGTGTAGCTTGGAAATATATTGAAAATAAAAGTAAACACTACGCTTCAGGTTATTTTGGACTAGGTAAAAACTATTTAAAAGATTTTGGAATTTACAGATTTAATAAAAATGATATAAGTTTTTTGTTAACTATTAAAAATGAAAAAAAATTAGATGATTTAATCGCAGACAGATATCAAGAAGGAATTAAATGAAAAAAGTGTTAATAACAGGCTCAACAGGAGCACTAGGAGAAGCGTGTGCAAGGTATTTTCACACTAATGGGTATTTTGTTTATTTGCATTACAGAAGCCAAGAGGCAAAAGCTAATGAGTTAAGAAGTGAACTTGAATATTCTGAGTTAATCCAGTTTGATATAAGGGATAAAAAAGATGTACATGTAAAGCTTGAAAACTTAGAAGTTGATGTCTTGGTGAACAATGCAGGCATTACTAAAGATAAGTTGTTTTTTTGGATGGAAGATGAGGATTGGGATAGTGTCATAGATGTTTCAGTGAATGGAACTTACCATGTTACAAAAGCACTTATAAAAAACATGATTAGTCGTAAAAATTGTGCCATAGTCAACGTGGCTTCTGTTTCAGGATTGGTTGGAAATGCAGGGCAAACAAACTACTCCGCTGCAAAGGGAGCAATGATTGCTTTTACAAAGTCTTTAGCTCTTGAAATGGCTCGTTATAAAATCCGTGTTAACGCTGTAGCTCCTGGGCTTATTGAGTCTGAAATGACAAAAGATTTAGACATGAAAGCGATAAAAAAGGAGATACCTTTAAAGCGTGTGGGAAAACCTGAAGATGTAGCAGAGTGTGTTTTCTTCTTAGCGGATAAAGCTTCATATGTTACAGGAGAAGTTCTCAACATTAGTGGCGGCATGGTAAGGTAGATGAAATTCGCTAATATTCTTTTTGCTCCTATGTTTGTATTGCTTATACACTATTTTGAGTTTAGAAGTGTTGTTTTGGGCTATCTTATTATGGCGATTTTATATTTTGTTTACATGTATAAAAGTATGAGTAGTTATAAAGATGTTATAGTTCCATTTTTGTATGTGGCTATTTTATCTGTGGCTTATTACTTTTCATCATTTGAAACAGTGAAATATATACCGGTTACACTCTCAGCAATTTTCTTTTTGATGTTTGTGGATTCACATTACAACAAAAAATATATGATTTTAGGGTTAACTCAGAAATTTTATAAAAAAGAGTTAAAAAAAGAGGAAGTAGAGTTTCTCAAAAGTGGTGATTTTTACTGGGTTTTAGTAATGCTCATTAACACTTTGATACACCTCTACATAGTAAATTTTACAAGTGATTTAGTTTGGGCATTTTACTCATCAATTGGGTGGTATGTGTACTTTTTTGGAGCATTAATAGCTCAGATTATTTATGGAAAGGTTTTTGGTGTTAAAATGCATATTGGGTAGTATCGGGCATCTCATATTTTTTGGAGTGCTTGTTGGTTTTATGATACCAGGGTTTTTATTCTATTTTTTGTTTAAGCCTTTTATTAAGGATTCACAGCACTTTTTTCAACGTGGAGCGGCTCTTTCATATAGACTTTTTTATATCTTAGTTCCATGTATGAAACTCAAAGTTGATATTTTAGAAGATATGCCAAAAGGGGCAATCTATATTTCTACACATCAATCCATACTAGATTTTCCTGCTTTTGCACAGTATATAAAACATTATTTAATTTTTGCAAATGTGAACTTGGGAAAGTACCCTACAGTAGAAAAAATCACTCACGCAGTTGGTGTTAGGTATATTAAAGGTCGTCCTATTGAAGAGGTAAGTGAAATTTATAAAGAGATGGAAGCTCATCTTGATAGTGCAAAAAATGTTATCTATTTTCCAGAAGGTACACGTCATACTGGCGATAAACTTCTTCCTTTTAAACGAGGTGCGTTTAGATTAGCAATGAAAAAAAACAGACCAATAGTCCCAATAGTCATAGAGGGAGTGCAGCAGTATTTACCACGGAAAGCTTGGTGTTTTAAAACAGCTAAAAGACAAAATGTATATATGAAAATGCTTTCACCTCTGTACCCAAAAGATTTTAAAAATGAGATTGAAATGAGAGAATATGCACATAAAATAATGCAAGAGGAGAAGAGAAAATTATGCGAATTATATTTATAATACTTCTACATGTAACACTCTTTGCAAACTTTTACAATTTTGATGAGATAAAGTTTGTCAATGCAGTTGGAACTGATTTTAAGAAAAGTGGTAAGATAGAAATTTTGAAAAACAGAACCATCATAACTTACAAAGAGCCAAGATTTAAAGAGATAACAAAAACAGACAATAACATAACCATAAAAGGCAAATCTGGAGATATTTATACTCTTAAAGGGAAGGCTCTTTTTTATACAGACCTTTTTATAGGAGTTATGACGAGGCTTGGAGATTTTAGTGAACTAAAAACAAATAGTGATTTTGAAGTTGAGAAAGAGAAAAACATATATTATTTAAAGTTTAAAGGTGACATAGCAAACTCAATTATAAAAGCAGAAGTAAAAACAAAAAACTCTGAAGTATTAAGTTTTAAAATGTTTATGCCAAATGAAGACAGTTTAGAAATCATTAAAAAATGAAGTATATAAATGTTGTTATTTTTGTTCTGTTGAGCCTGATTTATTTCAGTTTTTCTTCGCAAATAAAATTTTCAACAAACTTTATAGAGATATTTTTTTCCAAGCAAAGTATAAAACTTTTTGATATAGCAAAAAAACTTGGAAGTAGCGACGAGATACTAATAGCAAAAAAAGGCTTTACGAAAGAATCATTTACAGAGCTTGAAAAAATAGCAGATGAGCTAAGAGAAATACCTGAAATATCTAGGGTTGAAGTTAGTCTAAAACCCTCAAATGAGATGAAAAAATATTTTATAAAAAACTACTACATACTTTCAGATTTTGATAACGAACGAATATCAAAAGAAGAAATAAAGAAAAGACTCCAAAATATTTATGACAAAATATACAATTCGGCTATATATGAGCCAATAAATGCTTATGATCCGTTAGAACTTTTTACGCAAAAAACAGTTTCAACTCAAAAGCACATAAAATTAAAAGATTATGGATATGTCATAAAAGCAAAAACTTCTATAAATACTTCAAGTGCAACTGAATCAAGAGTAGTTTATAACAAAATAAATGCAGTTTTAGAAAAACATGAGGACATAGTTGCAATTGCGCCATTTTTTTATTTGGTTGAGAATTCAGCGCATATTCGAGGGGATGCCCAAAAAATTATGTTAATTTCAACTCTATTTTTGTTGATACTCTACTTCTTTATACTCAAAAATATAAAGCTATTTTTTAACACAATTATTGCGATAGGAAGTTCAATTTTGAGTGCAATTTTAGTTACTTTTGCCATGTATGAAAGCATTAGTATCTTAGCCCTTGTTTTTGGGATTAGTATCACTACGATTAGCATTGATTATATGTTTCACTACTACTTTCATAGTGATTTTTCTAGCAAGAAATTCATAGTTAACAAACGAGTTTTATTTGGTTTTATGACTACTTTTGGTGTTTTTGTAATTTTTAGTTTTATTGATATTACTCTTTTTTCTCAACTAGCAGTTTTTAGTGCAGTATCTTTGAGTGTAGCGTATTTGTTATTTAGTTTTGTTTTTATTAATTTGGGTATTGCACCTGTAAAACTAAAGAGAAAAATCCAAAAAACTTTGCAATTTAAACCTTTACATGTAGTGCTACTTTCCCTGCTTATGCTTGGTTATGTTTATCAAAATTTAGAGTTTGATAGTAACCTGAAAAACTTAGATTATCAAAATAAAAAACTTATCAACCTTTCTAAAAAGTTTAACGAGGGGCTGTCTAGTGATAATTATCAAAAAGTAATCATAAATGAAAGAACTAAAGAGAGACTTCTTCAAAGATATGAAGAACTTTTAGAAAAACACCCTACAATGCTAGGAATTGGAAAGTTTGTATATAGTGACAAAAAATGTAATGAAAGAGTTAAAAAGATAAAAAATTATGATTTTAAAAGTCTTAAACGAAGCATTGAAATGTACGCAGAACAGATAGGTTTTAAAAACGCTTTTAGCAATTCCTATAAGGGCATAGAAAATATTACATGTAATATGCAAGTTATAGATGATATGAAGTTTAAAATCATAGAATATGATAATGAATTTTATACAGTCGGACTCATAAGTAGCAATGAACTAATAGAAAAATCTTTACATGTAAAGGTTGTTGATTTGGGTAAAACTCTATCAAACGATACAAAAGAGATGAAGAGTACACTTGTTAAGTACATGGCTGTCTCTATAATTTTTATTATTTTAATACTTTTTTATCTTTCAGGAGTAAAGATACTTTATCCTCTTATGTACCTTCTTTTCCCTCTTAGTTTAGTTTTGTTTGTAATTGCGCTGATGGGACAAATAAATGTTATGCATCTTTTTGCGTTGGTCATACTTCTTGCTATTAGCATAGATTACGGGATATACCTACACAATACAAAAACAACAATGCAAACAAAAACAGCCATAAAGTATGCACTTTTGAGTACTATTTGTGGATTTGGAGTTTTGATTTTTAGTAGCACTGTAGCTTTGTATTCCATAGGTTTGGTTATAAGTATAGGTGTTGGAGCAATTTTTATCCTACTTTATGCGAGTTTATGATAAAATAGCGACCTCAAAATATGGAGATTTATATGCGCATTTATGATATGGATAAAAAACATTATGTTGAAGTTGACAAAGTAGAAAATCCTACAACAAAAGTAGAGCAGCTTTCTCATGCATTATATTGTTATGAAAATGAAATTTTTGATGTCATATATGATAAAGCTCAACCAGCGCTTAAAGCTCATGTTGAGTCTTTTGGCGAAGAATTTTTAAAACAAGATGAGATGCAGTTTTTGTACTTTACATCGGGGACAACGGGAACTCCAACAGGCGTATATAAAACAAAACAAAACTCAAAAAAACAGGCTTGGGCACTCATAGATACTCTTCCAAAAAACATGAAGTTTAACCGTATTGTAACTACCGTTCCTTTTGTTCATATATATGGAGTCGATATAGGCGGAGTTGTAGCACGTGAGATGGATATAGATGTTTGGGTTAAAGAAAACTTTTTACCTGAAGAGTTAGCTTCTCAAGCACAAATAGAAGGAACTTTAGTAGTAACAACACCACTTTTTATAAAAGCACTTAATCGTGTTAAAAAAGATGTTAAGTTTAAAAATTCATACTTTTTAACTTCAACAGCACCACTTTTACCAGATGATGCAAAAGAGTTTCATGAACACTATGAGTGTTCAGTCATGCAACTTTTTGCTTCAACAGAGACTGGAATGATGGCTTATAAAGTAAATGATGAGACGATTTTGAGAGCTTATGACTGTGTTGAAATTGGTGAGAGCGATAATATGTTAAATATCTCTTCACCTTTTGTAGCAACAAAAATTTTAAATAAAACTATAAAAAAAGTAGAATTTCCATTTCAAACAGAAGATATAGTAGAGATGTTAAGTGAACATGAGTTTAAGCTTCTTGGGCGTAGCTCAAATTTAGCAAAAGTAGCAGGTAAAAGAGTTTCAACTTTACAAATAGAGAGCATAGTAGAATCTTTGGAAAATGTAGAGTGTGCACTTGTAAAGGTAAGGAAAGATGAGAAAGCATTAAGAGATGAGGTTTTAGATATATATGTAGAGTCTAGCGAAGAGATTAAATCAAAAGATTTAAAAAAGGCGTTAAAAAAGGTTTTTGGCTCAATGCACATAGTCTTTAAATTATATAACAACATGATAATAACAAAAAGTTCAGTCGGCAAAAAAATTGGCTTTAAAGAAAAGCATTAAAGGAAAGTATTTTGGTAACAACAGCAGAATTAAAAGTAAAACTAATAGATGGTTTAGGTTTAGAAGACATAGAAGTAGATGAAATAGGTGACGATATGGCCCTTTTTGGTGATGATGGATTGGGTCTTGATAGCGTAGATGCTATTGAAATTACACTTATTGTAGAGAAAGAGTTTGGTGTTAAGATAAAAGATGCAGGTGAAGAGAGTGGAGTATTCTCAACTGTAAATACTTTAGTAGCATACATAAACGAAAACAAGTAGTAAATGGACGATTTTAGCATACCTCATTTGCCTCCTGTTAGGTTTGTGAAAACTCTAATAAAAGCAGATGAAATAAGTGCGTCAGTTAAAGTAGGTTTTGATGAGGTACCAACTCTTGGTATGCTCATTGAAGCTGCTGCTCAAAGTAGTTCTGGCATCAAAGATGATGAAAACAATGGAAGAATGGGTTTTGTTATAACTCTTAAAAACATAAAACTTTTAGAAGACGTAAACTCAAAAGAATTTGTAGTAGATGTGGAAGTAGTTCACAAACTTGATGATTTTAAATCTCTATCATTTACTATTTTTGAAAAGGAAATTAAAGTAGCAACAGGCGGCTTTTCTATAGCACTACAATAGTTCTACATGTAATACGCAATTCCAATGAAAACAGTGACAAATCCTAGCCAAATAGTAGGTATAACTCTATATTTAAATTGAACATTTTTTAATCCCATAAAATAATCTATTATTAGTTGACCTTTTATAAAAGTATTGATTAGTAAAATAGCTACTATACTTGTATTTACAAGCTTAAGCCAACCGGTAAGAAATGCGAAGAGTGTTAAAAGTACAAGAGTTATATATACTTTCAAAATTATCTCATTATATACACAAGTGGAAAAAGCACTATCCAAAGCAAGTCTACTAAGTGCCAGTAAGATGCTCCTGTTTCCATGCCTTTATGGTCTGAATCGCTATAACCACCAATTTTTGTTTTTAGATATATGTTAAAAAGAATGATTAAACCAAGCACTACATGTAAAAAGTGAAAAACCGTAAGCATGAGATAAAACATGAAAAAGGTATTTGTGCTTAAGTTTATTCCTTGCTCAAATTTGTCTGAGAATTCCATGATTTTTATAACTATGAAGATAAAACCTACACCCATAGCTCTAAGTAGCCAATCAGTAGAGAGTTTTGAGTTGTTGTTTTTTATTGCTTGAACGGCTTTAACAACAAACAAGCTACTAGTAATAAGAACAAGAGTATTTATAAAACCAGCTCTTTGGTCAAGAAGAAGTTGAGACTCGTTGAACATTTCTATATTTGCTCGTCTTGAAAATGCATATCCTATAAAAAGAGCAGCAAAAGTTACTAATTCGACATAAATAATAACCCAAATACCAAAATCACCAGGAGGAAGTAGTTTTTTCGTTATCATATTTTAAAGTTATTTTTATCAAAATCTTCAAGTGTTGTATTATCAAACATTTTTTTTATCATTTTTTTTGGTTTTATCCATTGGTCGTGCAGTCCACACTTGTTTGAGCTATCACACTTACCAATACCAAGAAGACACTCTTTTTGTTCAATAAATTCATTAAAATTATTTAATATGTCCATTATTCTTATCTCAGAAGCAGGACGAGATAACTTGTAACCACCTTCTCTTCCTCTAATGGAGAGAATAAAATCTGCTTTTACAAGTTCTGTCATAATTTTACTCAAAAACTTATAAGGTATAGAAAGTATTTGGGCTAATTCTTTTGCAGCGCAGAGTTGTTGCGTGTTTTTATTGGCAATGAGGCTTAAAATCCTTATAGCATATTGAGATGTATTATTTAATTGCATAGTTCACTCCTAAATGAAATGATAGCACAGAAAAATTTAAATACTACTAAAAGGTAGATTTAAACTTTTTTTGATATAATTCTTTAAATACTACTTGTTGGTAGAAATTAAAAAGGAGAGATAAATGACTGAACGTATAACGAAAAGTATGGCAAAAAATATCTATTATGGTGGTGGATTGTTCGCCCTATTTATATTTATTGCACTTACTTTTGATACAGTACAACAGATTCCAAAAAGATCAAACCAAGATAAAATGACCAAAAGCGTTGTTGAGGGTAAAGCACTTTGGGAGAAGAACAACTGTGTTGGCTGTCATACCATCATAGGTGAAGGAGCATATTATGCACCAGAACTTATGAATGTGTTTGACAGAAGAGGGGCTGGTAATGTGGAAGGGTTTAAAGCATATATGCAAGGCTGGATGGCAGCTCAACCACTTAGTGAGCCAAACAGAAGAAAAATGCCACAGTTTAACTTAACTCCAGCAGAAGTTGATAACTTATCAGACTTCTTGATTTGGACATCAAAAATAGATGCCAATGACTGGCCACCAACGATTGAAGGATAGGAAAAGATATGAAATATAGTTCACAAATGGTCGCAAAACCATATTTTATTTTTGCATTGATTCTTTTAGCTGGAGAGATCCTTTTTGGTTTGCTTATGGCAGTTCAGTATCTTTATGGAGACTTTTTGTTCCCATTAATTCCTTTTAATGTACTAAGAATGGTTCACACAAACCTACTTATAATTTTAATTCTATTTGGTTTTATGGGTGCTACTTACTACTTAATTCCTGAAGAAGCAGAGAGAGAGCTTTGGAGTCCAAAGTTAGCTATTATTACTTTTTGGGTATTTGTTGTTGCTAGTGTTTCTACAATCTTAGGTTATTTATTTGTACCTTATGCTACGTTGACAGAATTAACTTTTAACAACTTACTTCCAACTATGGGACGAGAGTTCTTAGAGCAACCATTACCTACTAAAGTTGGTATAGTTCTTGTTGTAGTTTCGTATCTTGTTAATGTAATGATGACTGTATTAAAAGGAAGAAGAACTGTTATTACTACTGTTCTAATTACAGGCTTAATTGGTCTTGCAGTATTCTTTTTGTTTGCATTTTATGTTCCTGAAAATCTTGTTATGGATAAATTTTTCTGGTGGTTTACAGTTCACTTATGGGTTGAAGCTACTTGGGAACTTATTATGGGTGCTATTTTAGCATTTGTTCTTATCAAAGTAACGGGTGTTGACAGAGAACATATCGATAAGTGGTTGTATCTAATCATCGCTATGACTATGGTTTCTGGAATACTTGGAACTGGTCATCATTTCTTTTATATGGGTGCTCCTGAGTATTGGTTATGGATTGGTTCTATATCATCTGCTGTTGAGCCTTTACCTTTCTTGTTAATGGTGCTTTTTGCATTTACAATGAGTAGAGATAGAAAGATTCAACATGACAATGAAATGGCACTGACATGGGCAAAGGGAACTGCTGTGATGGCATTTTTAGGAGCTGGTGTTTGGGGCTTTATGCACACACTTGCACCTGTTAATATGTTTACTCATGGTACGCAACTTACTGCTGCTCATGGTCACCTTTCATTTTATGGTGCATATATTATGATTATCTTTACAGTTGTTTCTTATGCTATGCCAATTCTTAGAGGTCGTCCTCATGGAAACTGCGCAAAAGCTCAAAGCAGAGAACTATGCTCTTTTTGGATGATGAACATTGGTATGTTCGGTCTAACACTAGCTCTTACAGCTGCTGGTATTGTTCAAATAATGGATTTAAGAGTAGGAACTGAACTTTTAAGTTTTATGGAGTCACAAGAGTCTATTAGAAGTATTTACTTTATCCGTATGGGATTTGGTGGACTTGTGTTTGTTGGACTACTTACTTATTTTTCTAGTTTCTTTATAAAAGAAGAGAACTAGTTAACAATATGCAGAAATTAATTTTGTGCTTTAGTGATATGAATTTTTGCTGGACTTGTTCAGCGAAAAGAAGACAGTTATGATACTGAAATATTTTCTTGAGTTCGAAGAGAGTATTGGTAAAGTTTGGGATAAATTTCTAAACAAAAAAGTAAACAAATTTCACGAGAGTGAGAGAGTTTACTTTACCGATATTTCTAAATCTTTGATCCTTTTTTACCATCTTTTAGGTGGTGAAAAAGGCAAAGACTTACAAATTACAGACAAGCGTTATATTGAACGTACAAGAACACTATTAGAAAAAATATCTTTTTTTGGAAATGAATTTTTTCTTACTTGGCAAGATGAGAAGTCTATCTACCTACCCGCATCATTTGCCTATTTTCAAACTAAAGAACAAAATGAAATGCTTTATTATTGGCTTGTAGCTATGGTTACTAGAGTAGAGATAACAAGTGAGAATTTGAAAGAAGAAAATTTAAATGCAGTAGCGTATTTAACGAACAGATATAGTGGTTTTGAACTTTTTTATAATAGGGCAACAGATTTTTTAGCTCAACAGTTTGAACAGTTAGATTTTATCAAGTCTTTTGAAGACAAAAATAACGAAGATTTGATAAATAACTATCCTAATCCTATGTGGATATACCCTCCAATACTATCAAAGACAAGAGTAAGTGATACCAAGGAAGAGGAAGAAGCACAAAGAAGAGAACAAGAGAAAGACAAAGTAGATACTCTTGAGATGAAAAAACAAGCCAATGAGGTGGATGATAAACATGAAACAGATGGTTTTTTAGCATTCTTACCAGAATCATTGATGAGTATTTTTGAACAAGTTAATGTAGATAGAATGGAAGATGATAGTTTTGATGAAGATGCTTTGTATCATGCTGAAGATTTAGATGAGATTACTTTGGGCAAAAAACAGGCAAATTTATCGGCTCGAATTAAAATGGATTTAGATTTACAGCCTGATATGACTGAAATATATCCATTAGGTAAAGGTCATCTTATAGATGAATGGGATTACAGAAAAAAAGATTATCTTATTAACTATGTTCGTATAAAACCTCAAGTAACTTTAAATGTGGTTCCAATAGAATTACCAAAAAGGTTAAAGAAGACAGTTAGAAAAATTCAAGGAGAGTTAGATCTACTTGAACTTGACCGTATTAAAAACGATAGATTGCCTTATGGCGATGAGATAAACATAGATACATGGATAGACTATAGCGGACATCAAAACAAGTCTATGCATCATCAAAATTTTTATACTACATATGAGAAAAAAACAAGAGATATATCTACTCTTATTTTGGCTGACGTTTCACTCTCAACAGAGGGTGGCATAACACAAGAGGTAAGAATCATAGACGTAATTAAAGATGGTTTAATGGTTTTTTCTGAAGCGATGGAAAAACTTCAAGACAAGTTTGCTATCTATTCATTTTCATCTTTACAAAATAAAAAAGTATATTTTAACATCATCAAAAATTTTAAAGACAAGTACAATGACCTGATTCGTGGGCGAATAGACTCTATGCAACCGCACTATTATACACGTTTAGGAGCAGCCATAAGAGAGTCTGCAAAGATATTAGATAAGCAACAAAGCAGTACTAAACTTTTGCTTATTATTAGTGATGGCAAACCAAATGACGAAGATAGGTATGATGGAAGATACGGAATTGAAGATACTAAAAAAGCAATTGAAGAGTTGAAGAAAAAAGGTATTATATCTTTTTGTATCACAGTTGATATAGATGCAAAAGATTATCTTTCATATTTGTTTGGAAGAAATGGATATGCAGTTGTAAGAGATGGTCAAAAACTTCCAAAAGTAATACCAGAAGTTTATATAAATTTAACAAAGTAAGAGGATAGAAAATGACATATTATAAATCACAAAAAAATGAAGTAGAACTTTTTGAAGCAGCAGCTGAGATGAATTTACCAGTACTTATAAAAGGTCCAACAGGCTGTGGTAAAACAAGATTTATAGAGTATATGGGTGAAAAACTAAATAGAAAAGTTTATACTGTAGTTTGCCATGATGATTTAAGTGCTGCTGATTTAGTTGGTCGTCATCTAATAAACGAGAATGGAACTTATTGGCAAGATGGACCTCTTACAAAAGCGGTGAGGAATGGTGGTATCTGTTATCTTGATGAAATTATAGAAGCTAGAAAAGATACAACGGTAGTTCTTCATTCACTTGCCGATTACCGTAGATTTTTACCAATAGACAGAACAGGAGAGGTCATAGAGGCTCATCCTGATTTTATGCTTGTTGTCTCATATAACCCAGGTTATCAGAATGTACTAAAAGGAATGAAGCCAAGTACAAAACAGCGTTTTTTATCTCTTAGTTTTACTTATCCAAAACCTGAAACTGAGATAGAAGTAGTCATAAAAGAGAGTGGAGTTGATGAAGCGGTAGCCATAAAACTAGTAGCAATTGCAGGCGAAATTAGACAATTAAGTGATACAGATATTCAAGAAGCAGTTTCAACTAGACTACTAGTATACGCTGCAAAACTAATAGTAAAAGGATTTGATTCTTATGATGCTTGTATGCACTCTATAGTTGAGTCTTTGAGTGACGAAGAAGAAGTTTTAGAAGTTTTAGAAAAGCTAATAGGGTTGCATTTTACAAAAGATTAGTCTCTACATGTAAAGCTTTACATGTAGAGATTAAAGAGTTATCGAATAAGCTGAACATCACCTAGTTTAGCTCCATCGATGGGGTTCATTAACCAACCTGCTGTGTCTTGTCCAAGGGCTTTTGTGATTTTACTAAGAACTGAACAAGAGCTTCTATATCCTCCAAAGAAACCACCGCCAGAGTGACGAGCTGCTTTGAAAGATGCATATTTTGTGCCACCTTTTACTAATGAACCAGTAATGACCATAAATTTACTGTGACCAATAATTGCATTTCCCGAACTAACTGCGTCTATGATTTCTATTTTAAGCTCAATTTCATTTGTTTTGATATCTCTTTTTGACTCTATATTAATTCCAATTTCTATTGATTTTTTGAGTATATTTTTAGAAAGTGCTTGTGGAATAGTGCACTCTTGTTTTATTGCATCTGAAACTCTTGAATTTAATGTATAAAGAATTTCAGGTTTAACATATATGGTTTTTCCATTTAAATTTAACTTATAACCTTGCGTGTAGTTTTTAGATGGTTTTTTAACCGATGCAACAGGAGCTGCTACTGCCATAGTGGTAACAACGCCAGTTACACTTTGCATACCTATATTTTCTAATTCATAGTTAATTTTATTTGAGAGGATTTTTATCCATTTGTTATAACTTCCATGGATTGTTTTAGTTGCTGGATCATATTTTAGATTTTTACTACTTTTGTAGTTGATTTTATAGCCTTTTGAAGTATAAGGTATATTGACAGCAATAAAGTATTTGCCCCTTACTAAAATATTCGCTTCAATCAATCCATTTTTAACTGTTTTTGTTCTCCAGCCTTTACTTGATGCTCCTCTTTTTATAGCTTTTGCTACACCACTTTTTGCTTGTGCTTTTGCAAAGTAGTTAGAGTTGTCTATATTCTGTACTGTTGGTGCTTGTCCACATCCTGCGATGATTCCAATAATCATTAAACTAAAAATACTAAGTTTTAAAAACTTTTTCATTGTATGCCCTTTTGTGATAAATTTATGTCAGTATATAATTATATGACTAAAAAGACAAGTAAACCACTAAGAATAAAACCTAGGGATACTAGATACTTTTGGTTTGATAAAAGTCCAATAAATGAACCAGCTAATATATATAAAATCATACTTTTCATTTTTGCTCCTTTTTGTTATAGTATATTTATACTGCTATTTTTAAGCGCTCTTGTTTGAACATGGCACGTATTCTATCCATGCCACTATAAAACTCTTTCATCATTATCAAACAAAGATATTGACCAAAGTTGGTTGTGTGTATTTTCCCTTCTCTTATGGAAATAGCATCTGCTTTTTTTAACATAAACATCTCTTTTTTTAAAGAATTAAGCAGGTTTGTATCAAATGCATAATTAAATTTTTCAATATCAATAGAGCCACTAAAAAGCCAAGTTAAAAAGTGATACTGCAAACGTTTTTGAAATGAAAAGCTACTACTTGCAACTATAGCATTTGGTCTTTTTAAAACTAAGTTACTATATTCATCTAAATTAAAAGCATTTATATAGAGATTGTTATTTATGTAAGAAAATGCTCCACTTCCTATGCCAATATATTCGTTATGGTTAGTTACGTACTCATCACTCATTTTTGCTTTTTGCTTTGAAAAGGACCAAGCATTATTTTGGTAGTATTCATTTAAACTATTTTTAATTATATTGTAAAAACTGTACTCATTTGAGTTTTCTTGAGCATCAAATGCTTTTGACATTCTATCTTTGGTTAAACTAGAACTCATAAGAGGATATGAAGTTATTTGTTCAACTCCTAAACTTTTTGTTATATCTAAATCCTTGATAAGCATTTCGTGAGTTTGAGTTGGAAAGTTAAAAATTAAATCTAAGCTAATGGATGGGAGTATCCCTTGCATAGAAGATATTTTCTCTTGGAGTATCTTTGCTGAGCCAAATTTATCATATCTATGTATGCGTTTTAGTATCGAGTTATCAAAACTTTGTATTCCAATCGAGAGCCTATCTATAAGACCTTTAAAGTTTTTTAATGAATTAGGTGATATATGGTTAGGGTCACTTTCACATGAGATATCTTTGATATCAAAAAGATTTTTAGCAAGTTCAAGGGTCTTAATAAGCTCTTTTTCATTTATGAGAGTAGTCCCTCCACCAACATAAAGTGTATGAAAAGAGAAGCCTTCATTTTTTACTTTTCTCATTTCTAATCTTAATGACTTGAAATAATCTTCAGATATTTTTTTATTATATTTAAATTTATGGAAAGAACAAAATGGACAAAAGGTATGACAAAAAGGTACATGTATATATAGTAGACTTCTTTCAAAAGTCACTTAATATCTTTCAATTTCAACTCAAAATTATAAATACCAGCAATTAAGTTAAACCGTAAGCCAAATTTTTTTCTTCTATTACGATAGGTTTCTGAGATGATACGAAATCGTTTTAGTACACCTATAACATGTTCTACAAATATACGTTTTGATGCAAATATTTTATTATCTTTTTTATCTTCATGACTTAATGGTTTTAACTTACTTTTTTTCTTTGGAATAAGGGTATTATTGTGTATCTTTTTTATTCCCAAATATCCGGTATCAACATTAACTTGTATATTTGGATTTAGTGGTAATTTACTTTTTTTATACAACTTAAAATCATGTAGTTTCCCTTCTGAACACGTAGTTGCTAAAATGGTTAACTCTTTTGCATCAACAACTAGTTGTGTTTTTAGTGTATGTCGTTTCTTTTTCCCTGAATAGTATCTCTGTTGCTTTTTTTTGGACGTTGAATAGGTGATTCAGTTGCATCAACCAAGATAACTTCAATCTCCATATCATTCATCAATCTATTCTTTGTTGGAAGTGAAAAAACTTTTGAGTTTATCAATATATCTTCTGCTCTTTTTATCATTTTATAACAGCTTGATTCACTGATACTGTAATCTACACTTATATGATAATATGTACGATATTCTCTTAAATATTCAAGCATCATTAAAATCTGATCTGCATAGATTAATTTTAGGGGACGACCTGATATCTTCTTTCTTTTCTCTTCGAAATCTTTTAAAAGTTTAACCATCAATTCAAAGGTCTCTTTTTTTACACCTGTCAATCGTTTAAATTGCTCTGGTTTCTTATTCTCTATTTTTTTATATTTACTCATATTCTTTACTAAGCAATTTTCATTCTTACTTTTGAAAGATGTCTAGTAGATAAGATTTGTTTTTATTTACATTATGTCTAGTTGTGTCGTCTATAAGTTGAATGTCTAAGCTTTTGTTCATTGAATGATTTATGATTTTTTTTAAGCTATAAATTGTTGTTTCTTCTATGAATTGTTTTAACATTTTATTTCCTTATTTCGTATTATAAAATACAAAAGTAAATTTTATGTAATCAAAGTAAATAAGAATTTACATAAAATTTACTTATATATTTTACTATTCGATTAACAAATTTTGAAAGGATAGTAAATGTCTAAAGAGTTAAGCAGAAGAGCCTTTTTAAAAGTCTCATCAGGAAAGCTGCTGTAATTGGAACATCATGTATACCTGGTAGTTTAGGAGCATTAGGTAACCGAGCTATACAAGGAAGCGATAAGTTTATAAGAAGTTATTGTGAAATGTGTAGTAGTAGATGTCAAATTGAGGGTAGAGTTGTAGATGGGAAAAACATATTTATTCAAGGCAATAAATACGCTAAATCAATGGGAGGATCAATCTGTGCAAGAGGTTCATCAGGGCATTCACAACTTTACGATAAGCAAAGACTTGTCACACCTCTTATTAGAGTAGGCGAAAGAGAGCTGGTGATTGGAAAGGGGCATCTTGGGAAGAAGCTTTAGATTTAATTGCTAAAAAATTGATAGGTATTAAAGAAAAGTATGGTGCTGAGTCAGTTCTGTTTTCTGCAAAAACAGGTGAGCATCATGGTCATATGTTAACATTTGCAAATGCCTATGGTTCACCTAACATGTTTTCTCATTATAGTTCTTGTCCTGCTACGTATAAAGTAGCTTTTGCTCACACTACAGGAAGTGGATTAAAAAGAGATTTTGGAAAAGCAAAATATATTTTAAACTTTGGACATAATCTTTTTGAAGGCATAGCAGTATCAAAAACGAAAAAATTTGCAAAAGCAGCTGCTAGCGAAAAGTGTAAAGTTGTTGTATTAGATCCTAGATTTTCTGTTGTAGCTGCAAAAGCAGATGAGTGGTATGCTGTTAAGCCAGGAACTGATTTGGCTTTTATATTGGCTTTGATTCATGTGTGGTTAAGAGATGGCAAGTATGATAAAAAGTTTGTTTCAGAATCTACAATAGGACTTGAAGAGCTTAAAAAAAGTGTTTTAACAACAACTCCTCGTTGGCAAGAAAAAATAACAGGGATAGATGCTTCTGTTGTAGAAAGAGTTGCTGACGAACTTTATAATGCTGCTCCAAAGTGTATCATTGATTGGGGGCATAAAACTACAACTGGTTATGCTGAGTATCAAAGAACAAGAGCAATCATCATAGCTAATGTTCTTATGGGGAATTTAGAAAAAGAGGGTGGAACATACTTCGCTAAAAAAGCAAAAACAGTTAATAAACTAGCAGGTATGAACATAGCACCAGATATAACAAATCCAAATAAACATATAAAAGGTTCAAAAACACCTAGAATAGATGGTGCGGGTGAGAGTGGAGAAAATAGACTTCTTGCATAACCCATCATAAAACAGCGAATCCTCTATCAAAGTTGATTAAAGCACATATAAGATTAAATCTTAAGGCAAATCTTTTTCGTCTATTTCTATATTTTGTAGCAACAATTTTAAAAACTTTAATCTTAGCATTTATATGTTCAACAGGAATACGTCTTGATGACTTATTTTTATTTTCTAGTTTATCTTTTTTTGTAAGAGAAGTAAGCTTGGTTTTTTTCTTTGGCATCTCTATATTTTTATGAATATTTGCTAATCCTAAATATCCTGTATCTACACATACAATAGTCTCTTTTTTGATTGGTAATCTTGATTGTTTGAACAATTTAAAATCATGAGTATTAGTCATAGCAACTGCTGTACAAATAATTCTTAGATTGGAATCTAGTACTACTTGACCTTTTACAGTATGTTGTTTTTTCTTCCCACTATAGCACTTCCTTTGCTTTTTTTGGGACGCTCTATTGGACATTCAGTAGCATCAATTAGAATGTACTCTAGTTCAATACCACAATCTTCATACAAAGCTTTTTTACTTGGCAATGAAAATTTACCTGATTGAAGTAAAACACTCTCTATTTCTTTAATAGTTCTTGAAACTGTTGATTCACTCACCTCATAATCAAATGCCATATGTGACATTGAACGATACTCTCTGTAATATTCAAGCATTAATAAAATTTGTGTGGAAACACTTAATTTATTTGGTTTTCCACCTTTAGATTTTTTCTTCTCATGATAAAGTTCACACTCTTAAGCATAGCTTCGAAAGTAGCAAGTTTTACCCCTGTTAATCTTTTAAATAGTTCTGGTTTTAGTTGTTGTAGTTTTTCATAATTCTTCATAATTTATGTAAAGCAATTCTTAATCCTTTTTGGGTTATGCAAGAAGTCTAATGTCTTTATTTCAAGAAAACATGGTGTTTTGGTAGATATACCAAAAGCTATAAATTCTCAAAAACCATATCCAGTAAAGGGTTGGTTTATGATAAGAACAAATCCTCTTATGACTGTAGCTGATACGATAACTATGAAAAAAGAAATGAATAAATTAGATTTTATTGTCTGTTGTGATATATATATGTCTGAGAGTGCGTTGATGGCAGATGTTATTTTACCAGAGGCTACTTACCTGGAAAGAGATGAGGGAATTTCAAATAAATCATCTAAAGCACCAGCTTATATGATGAGAAATAAAATAGTAGAACCTATTAATGGAACATTATGGAGTGGAGATATATTTAGAAAACTGGCTAGTAAAATGTCTATAGATTCTGCTTATAAGTGGAGTGACAGAGTTTAGAACAGCTCAAGCAAAAGGAAATTTTGATTTACTAAAGACATTGGTAACCAAAGGATATGCAACTTTTGGCATACCACCATTGTTAGCAAGAGAGCCAAAATATGTTAAAGCTTTTGTGGATAAGTACCCTAAAGCAGCTGAAAAGTTAAATGAAGATGGAGTTTTTGGGATTAATAAACTAAAAACACCAAGTGGAAAGATAGAGCTTTTTTCACAAAAAGTTGAAGACTTATTTGCTGATTATGGTGTTCCTGGAAAATACTCCATGGATAGCACTTATTCAGATTTACCTTACATTCTTACCAGTGGTAAAACATCAATTCATTCTAATGGTCATACACAAAATGTTCCATTTCTAAATATGCTTATGAGTGATAATCCTGTTTGGATACACCCTAAAACTGCTAAAAAAGAAAACATTAAAACAGGAGATTCGATTTATTTGAAAAACAATACTGCACAAGAAAAGGCAACAGTTTTTGTTACTGAGGGAATACGTCCCGATACACTATTTGCTTATATGGGATTTGGAAGAGAGTCATCAAAACTAGAAAGAACTAATGGTGTTGGTACTAACTTATCAAAACTACTTCCTCTTGTTAAGGGACCAGTATGTTCAACTATGATTACAAATGTTGGCGTTGAAATAGTGAAAGTTTAAAGGGTAAATTATGAGTAAAAAATACAGAATGATACATGACGAAAACTTATGTATAGGATGCCAAGCATGTAGTGTCGCTTGTAGAAGTGAAAACTGTGTTCCTGATAATGTTTTTAGATTACAAGTAAGAGTAGAAACAAAAGGAACTTTCCCCGATTTAAAGATGGATTTTAGAAGACAATCATGTGTCATGTGTGAAGATGCACCTTGTGTTACAGTATGCCCTACTGGAGCATCTTTTAAAACACTAGATGACTTAGTTCACGTTGATGACAATATTTGTGTTTCTTGTAAGTACTGTATAGTGGCATGTCCTTATGATGCTAGGTTTATGAATCCAGTAACAAAAGCAATAAATAAGTGTACTTTTTGTTATGATAATAGGGTATCAAAAGGTTTAGAACCAGCATGTATTAGCATTTGTCCAACAGATGCGTTAGTCTTTGGTGATATGAATGATAAGACCTCAGAAGTTTACAAAAAATCAAACACTAACTATACACTTTTCCCAAAAGCTTACTTAGGAACAAAACCTAAGCTTGCATTTGTACCAAATAAAAAAGGAGTAAGTTATGAATAATATATGGGGAAGTACGGCTCAGTACGATGTTATTAACTGACCTTGGCCAATTGCTATTTATTTGTGTCTTGCTGGATTAAGTGCGGGCTCTATCATAGTGGCTCTTTTAGTAAAATGGAATCACCATGAAGGTGAAGCTAGCTCAATCTGGGATGCTATGGTAAAAGCGGGGGCAATTCTAGCTCCTATTACTGTCATAATTGGTCTTATGTTACTTATTCTAGATTTAGGTAAGCCACTTTCATTTTACTGGTTGCTGATTAGTTATAATTTTACATCAGTAATGACCTTAGGTGTTTTAGCTCTATTTGTATACACTCCTGTAGTTTTACTGTTTATGCTATTAATTTTTGAAGATACATTAAAAAGAGTGAAAATTTTATCTTTATTACTTCCTATAGTTGTCTTTGTAAAGAGTTTTCATAATTTTTCAAAGTTAATTGAGTACTCATTGTTTGGTTTGGCCATAATTGTTGGAGCATACACAGGATTTTTACTCTCAGCAGTAAGTGCTATTCCTATGTGGAACTCTCCTGTTCTGCCATTGTTGTTCCTAACATCTGGTATTTCAGCTGGAGTTGCTGCAAACATTTTAATAGGACTGATATTTTTCAAAAGTAGTATCAATAAAGAGAGTATTAAGTACCTTTTAGTAATGGACTTGCGTGTTATTATGACAGAGATTTCACTAATTTTGGTTCTTTTTGTAGGTATGATGTACTCTGGAGGAAACTCTCTTGAAGCAGCTAAAGATGCACTTACAATAGGATTTTGGGCAAATGTATTTTGGTTTGGTGTTATTGGGATAGGGCTTGTTTTACCTCTACTTATTGCTTTTACTGCCTTAGGTAATCATGCTTATAGAGTTGGTTATATTATGATAAACTCTTTTGTGGTATTATGCGGAGTTATGATGCTTAGATTTTATATAGTAGACTTCTTGCGAAACTCAAAAGTAGGTACAAAAAATGCTTAAAAGTTTATATGAGTAAATACAAACAACTACAAAAGAAACCACGAAAGAATTTTAAACGACTTATTGGTGTAAATGAAAATACTTTTAATGAGATGATTGCGATTTTCATAGCATATGAAAAAGAGAGAACTAAAAATCATGGAGTTGGAGGAAGAAAAAGTTTATCACCAGAAGATAAAGTACTTTTGATGTTAAGTTATTATAGAGAGTACAGAACCTTAGAGCATATAGGCTTTGATTACAGCGTAAGTGAATCTACAGCTTCAAGAGTTGTACGAGAAGTTGAAGATATTTTAATTAAGTCAGGTAAATTTTCACTACCAAGTAAACGAGCTTTATATGGAGATAATATTGATTTGGAGTTTATCGTTATTGATGCTACTGAGTCCCCAATACAGCGACCAAAAAAAAGCAAAGAGAGTACTATTCAGGGAAAAAACGAAACCACACATTAAAGGGTCAAATAGTTATTGATAAAGATGAAAGGATTATTTGTGCTCACACCTGTAAAGGTACTACACATGATTTCAAACTTTTTAAACAAAGTAATCTTTCTGTAAAATCTGAGACTTGTATCTATGTAGATTTAGGTTACCTTGGAATTAAAAAGCAACATGTCAATATTCAAATACCATACAAATCATCAAAGTTATATCCATTAACCAATACACAAAAAACTCAAAATAAAATAGAAGCATCAGCTCGTATTTGTATTGAGCATGTCAATGCTAAATTAAAAACTTTTCAAATCCTTACGCAAAAATATCGTAACCGTAGAAAGCGCTTCAATCTCCGCTTTAATTTGATATGTGGATTAGTGAATTTTGACCGTGGTTTTAATGTTTGTTCAAAATGAGTTTTGCAAGAAGTCTACTCTATGATTTTACTTATGGCTTCTACACTTTTTTTAGTAGTTTTAGTGATAATATATCTTTTTAATATGCTTATGATAAGAAATAGTACAATACCATATAAGATAATGCAACGATATATGAACGACTTTTTTAATGATGCAATGCATGAGCTTAAGACTCCATTAGGAGTGATAAATATTAATCTAGAGTTGATTGGTCGAATAGTTCCTCCTACAAAACATATAAAACGCATAAAAGCGGCGACTAAGCAGATGCAAATGACTTATGAAGACGTTGAGTATTATATAAAAAATCAAAAAGTAAAATATATAAAAGAGAAAATAGATTTATCTTTATATTTAAAATCAAGGATTGAGTTTTTTGAAGATATAGCACTTTCAAAACAGATAAAATTAAGTGCTACTATTCAAGAAGATTTAACGGTTTTTATCAATTCAACTGAAATACAAAGAGTAATAGACAATACAATATCAAATGCAATAAAGTATTCAAGTTTTCAAGGTGAAATAGAGATAAGTTTACAAAAAAAATCTGATGATTTTTGTGATTTTATAGTAAAAGATTATGGTCAGGGGATAAAAGATACAAAAACTATTTTTAATAGATTTAAAAGAGAAGATGCTGCACAAGGTGGATTTGGACTTGGTTTAAATATAGTACAAAATATCTGTAATAAAAATAATATAGAAATTGGTATAGAATCCATTGAAGATGTAGGATCAACTTTTTCTTATAAAATATTTCTATATAAAGTGAAATTTTTAGATAAGGCAGAATATGAAGTTAAGTAAAGGTTTAATTATAGGTACGATTGCAATAGTCATAAGTATACTCATTTTAGGGTATTTTTTTAGAGATTATATGATTCATAAACAAAACAGTATGATTCAACAACGTATAGATAACCATCTTGAAAATCTTTTAGACAAAATAAGAGATAGAAAAAACATAATTTTAATTGCCTCAGTTTTACTTTCATACGATACTGACGTAAAAAGATGTTTAAGGGACAATAAAAGAGACGAATGCAAAGAGCATTTGAAAGAAATTCAAACTAAATTCGATAGTATTAGCTTCTCTGAAAATGTCAAGATACATGTACACACATCTGATTTGAAGAGCTTTTTTAGAGTGTGGGATTTGGATAATATCAAAAATGATAATTTGATGTTTTTTAGAGATTCATTGCAGATAATAAAAAAGAGTTGGCTGGTATTGAAATTGGGCGTTTTTCTATGTTAATGAGAGGAATAAGCCCTATTTTAGATGGCAATGAGTATTTGGGGTCTATCGAAGTTATATCTGATTTTGACAAGATAACAAAAGATTTGAAAAAGAGAGATATAGATTTTTATGTTTTGATGGACAAAAAATATCAACAAAAGTAATCTATTCTAATCAAAATTATGTAGGTAGGTATATTGTTATAAATAGTGTCAATAGTGAACTAAATATTTTGAATGAAGTAATCTTTAAAGGGACAGGGTATAAAGAAACTACAAACCACTATGTAATCTATACACCCATATACGATATAGTTGGAGAAAAAATAGGCTTTTATGTTTTAAAAATACTCAAATCAAAGTTATAGAATATTTTTTAGAAATTTTATTGTATAATCTATCTTTATTTCGTAAGAGGATTTCACTTGGATAACCATAACAAACAGAAAAAAATAGTAGATATGTTTAATAACATCGCACCAACATACGATAAAGCTAACAGAGTTTTGAGCATGGGTATAGATATCCAGTGGCGTAAACGTGCTTGTGATGAGACATATAATAGATATAGAAGAAATGTAGATTTGATAGTAGATGTTGCTTGTGGTACTGGCGATATGATGGACTACTGGAAAAAACAAGCCAATAAAAGTGGTCGAAAAATCGGTAAACTTTTAGGTGTTGACCCAAGTGAAGGCATGGTTGGTGTTGCTAAAGAAAAGTTTCCTAACTTTGAGTTTGTCATCAGCGATGCAACTGCGATTCCACTTGAAGACGAGAGTGCAGATATACTTAGCATAAGTTATGGCATTCGTAACGTAGTAGAAAGAACAAAAGCTTTTAAAGAGTTTGCTAGAGTTATAAAAACTGGTGGTTATGTAGTCATTTTAGAGTTCACAAAAGATGATAAAAAAGGACTACTTTTTGGTGTAAAAGATTTTTACATGAATAAAGTTTTACCAAAACTTGGTGGCTTTATATCTAAAAACAAAGAGGCATATGAGTACCTACCAAACTCTATAGAGGGTTTTTTGACTTCTGATATGATGCAAAAAGAGCTTGATGATGCAGGATTTACAACAGAGTTTGTAAAAAGCTTTTCAATGGATATTTCAACATTGGTTATAGCTAAAAAAAGATGACTTTAAGTGTTTCAACCCTAAATAATCAAATAAAATCTATTCTTGAGACAACATTTATGCACGTTATTGTCGAGGGAGAAGTTTCTCGCATTACTTACCACGGTTCAGGTCATCTTTACTTTACACTAAAAGATGAAAATTCTTCCATAAGTTGTGTAATGTTTCGTGGAAACAATATGAAAATGAAGTTTCGCTTGCAAGAGGGAATGGCTGTTGTACTTCATGGATCTGTGAGTGTTTATGCTCCAAGAGGAAACTATCAAGTAAACTGTACTCGCATTGAACCAGCTGGGGAGGGTGCATTAGCTTTAGCGTATGAACAACTCAAAAAGTCTTTACATGTAAAGGGTTATTTTGAAAATAAAAAGCCAATACCAAAAGCTATAAACACTATTGCATTAGTTACGAGTGGAACAGGTGCGGCACTTCAAGATATGCTTAGAGTTGCCTCAAAAAGGTGGCCGCTTGTTAAAATTACACTCCTTGATACTATTGTTCAAGGCGATAGTTGTGGAAATAGCATAGCATTTAACATTCAAAAGGCAGACTCTTTACATGTAGACGTTATAGTCATAGGTCGTGGTGGAGGAAGCATAGAAGATTTGTGGGGTTTCAATGAAGAAGTCGTAGCAGATGCAATCCACTTTGCAAATACTCCAGTTGTAAGTGCTGTTGGGCATGAGATAGATTATGTTATAAGTGATTTTGTAGCAGATTTAAGAGCTCCAACACCAAGTGCAGCAATGGAAATGATACTTCCTGATCAGGCTGAAATGCTAATGCGACTTGACGATATTAGTGAAGCAATAAGCTCGTATATGAAACGAGTTATTTATAACAAACAAGAGAAGTTAGAGTCACTGAAAAAAATGTTTGTATCTCACTCGTTTGAGTCAAAAATATCTATATATGAAAAAGAGATAGAGTTAGTTCAAAAAAGGTATGAACAACTCTTTTTGAATCTTATACAGACTAAAACAAACCAAAAGGATAACTTTACTCAAAGCCTAGATTTTATGGTTAAAAAGCTTCTACATGTAAAGGAGAGTTCACTTGACTCTTTGACAACTTTGTACGAAGGAAATGACCCAAGCAGAGGGCTTAAAGATAGTTTTGCGCAAATAGTACAAAATGGTAAAAAAAGCTCTTTGAAATCTTTACATGTAGATGATATATTTGAGCTTCATAATTCATTAAACATAATAACAGCAAAAGTTATAAACAAACAAAGTATAGGATAAGTTATATATGAAAGATTGTAATTTATTAGACATACTAGCAGATAAAAAAGTATTGTGTGCCGATGATGAAAAGGGAGTGTTAAGCAATATAGTAGAAATACTGGAGATTTTTTTTCAAAAAGTAACAGGGGTAAGTGATGGGAAAAAAGCATTACAAGAAGCTCAAAATAATCAATATGATGTTTTAATATTTGACATTTCCATGCCCAATATGGATGGATTAGAAGCCATAAAAATAATTAGAAAACAGAATAAAAAAATTCCTATTATTATTTTATCTGCTCATACCGAACAAGAGTATTTGTGGAGAGCAGTTGATTTAAAAATTACAAAGTATTTGACAAAACCATTTGATAAAAAGATACTTTTAAAAGCACTTGAAGAAATTGCTTTAGAGCTGGTAGATTATAAAATACAAGTAAAATTATTTAATGAAATTACCTATGATTTTTGTACAAAACTCATAACTAGAGGAGAGGCTATTTTAAAATTATCTAAGAGTGAGAGTAGGCTTTTAGAATATTTTTTACAAAGAACTAATCAAATTATTACATATAATTCTATATTAGACTATATGTGGGAATATGAGAAACCTACTAAAGAGGCTATTAAATCTATAGTAAAAGAGCTTAGAAAAAAGATAAATGGTAAGTTTATAAAAAATTTGTACGGTGTTGGATATAGGTGTGAGATATAACTTTAAATTTATTATAGGTTTTTTTTTGTTCTTTATGCGATTATAACCCTACTGTTTTTTTATTTTTATAAAGAACTTGCAATAAAAGATACAAAACAAGAAGCTATTTCTATGTTAAATACTATGAAAGCAATAAGAAGTTATGTAGATGAAGTTCAAAGACCGATTGTGAATGATTTAAAAAATTCACATTTTGAAGAAGATTTTTTTGATTCAAGAATATTGTCATCGTCTTCTATAACTCAATATATTTATGATAAACAACTTTTAAATAAAGAGTTAAAGTATGAGTATAAATTAGTTGCTACAAATCCTTTAAATCCAAAACATAAAGCAAATAAATTTGAAACTGAGATTCTAGATAAATTTAGAGAAGGAAAAATAAAAAATTATTTTTCCTTAATTGATAAAAATAAAAAATCATGTTTGCAATGTCATGGAAATCCAAAAGATGCACCATCAGGCATGATTGCCCAGTATGGTAATACTTCAGGATATTATGAAAAGATTGGCGATTTAAGAGCAATGATTTATCTTAAAATTGCTATAACGAGCATAATTCTTTATCATAAAGAGGAGTTTATAACTGGTGGTTTAGCTATGCTCTTTGTTTTTATAATTTTTATAATTCTTATTTATATAATTTATAAAAAAGATATGAGATTGCAAAAGAAAAAAGATAATCTTTTGTTCATTAAAATAGATTAGCAGTTATGGGTGGTATGATTGGAAATATATCGCACCAATGGAAACAACCTTTAACACAACTTTCATATATTTTTATAAATCTTGAATTGCTTAGTGAGAGGAACAAGCTTACAAATGACAAGTTGGTAAATAAAATTGAAGAGGCAAATGAACAAATATCTTTTATGTCAGATACTATGAATGATTTCAAAAACTTTTTTTCACCAAAAAAGATAAAAAATGAACACAAAATAGAAGATATACTCAAACAATCAAAAGGCTTATTTAGATAGATTATAATGCCCCTAAAATCAAAGACAATAATTCAGAAAGATTAATTTTCAAATAAGTTAAAATGATATAAATAATGGAGGTGAATTATGAGTAGAAGAAAAGGACAAATATATAGTGCCGAACAAAAAACAAGAATAGTTTTAGAGCTGCTAAAAGAAGAACAAACAACAAGTCAAATAGCATCTAAATATAAAATCACATCACAATCTTTAAGTAAATGGAAACAACAGTTTCTAAATAATGCATCACTTGCATTCGATGTAGGAGGAGTAACTAAAACTTACCTAGATGAGATAGAAGAGTTAAAGAGTGAGAATGATGGTTTAGCTAAAGCACTAGGTAAAGCTACAATAAAAGTAGAGTTTGTTGAAAAAAAGCTAAAGAGCTTGGACTTATGTAATAAAAGAGCGATGATCTAGTCCAAGCATAAATATTTATCAATATCAGAGCAATGTAATATATTTGGTATCAGTAGAAGTCATTACTACTACAAACCAGCACCAATGAGTCAGGAGAATATTGAACTACTGCACAAGATAGATGAAATAGCTACTGATAACTCAGAGTATGGTTATAGATTTATATATGAACAACTAAAAGAAGATGGCTACTATATTGGAAAACATAGAGTCTTAAAATATATGGGAATACTTGGTATCCAAGCAATATATTTAACCAAAAAAAGACTCACAAGTCTCAAAAACCAAGAGCATAAGATTTATGAGTATCTACTAAAAAAATATTGGACTAAATTTGGAAAGAGAAAAACTGTATATGTACCCACACCAAATGAAGTATGGAGTGGTGATATTACATATATACGTGTTAATGGAAGCTTTATGTATTTTACAGCTGTTATAGACTGGCATAGCAAAGCAATACTGTCCTATAACATATCTAACTCTATGGATGCAACACTTGCAACTGATGTACTTGGGGAGGCATTGGTTAAATATCCTAAACCTAAAATATTTAATAGTGACCAAGGGAGCCAATACACTAGTTATGAACATACTAAGTTACTTAAAAAATATGATATTAAAATATCTATGAATGGTAAAGGTAGAAGTATAGATAATATTGTAATTGAAAGATTTTTTAGAACATTAAAACATGGCAATATTTATATCAGTGATTATCAATCAATAAAGGAGTTAAAAGAAGGTGTAAAAAACTACATCCATAAATACAATTTTAAAAGATTTCATTCAAGTATAAACTATAAAAAACCTATGAATGTTTATCTTGAATATCTGAAAAATGTAGGTTAAAGTAACAGATGAGGATGAAATTAAATCTGTTTAAGAGTTGTCTTGATTTTTAGGGCATTATATTGTCCATTTTTAAACAAATATGTACTTGTCGATGGATCAGCATTGGCTTTACATATATGTCATAGAAAAAGTGAAGATTTAGATTTTTTTACTTATGAAGATGACTTTAATAAACAAGAAATTTTCAGATACCTAGAAAACTTTAAAAATAGTGAGATACTAAATCAAACAAATGAACAAATTGATTTGTTGCTAAATGGAGTAAAGGTTACCTTCTTTAATGCAAAATGGAAATTCTTAAAACCTGAAAAAATAGAAATACTTAACTTAGCTTCACTAAAATCTATTTCTGCAATGAAAGTAAATGTTATCTTTTTAAGGGCTAAATATAGAGATTATTATGATTTATATTTTTTAGTAAAACAAATAGGTATTGAAAATGTTTTTAAAGATAGTTTACAGATTTTAGATGGATTAACTTTTAAACTTTTTATGGTCTCTTTGTTGTATATAGATGATATAAAAGATGACAACATAGACTACCTTAACCCCATAAAGACAATAAGTAAAGAAGAAATCAGAGATTTTTTTCAAATTGAGATAAATAAGTTAAAAATATAATCAGCAGGACGAATAATAGGAGCTATGTAATTTAAGTAATATTTAACATCAAGCATGTTAACATCAGTTAACTCTAATAATAAGGCTATAATAAATGTTAAATATACTTACTAAATTTATATTTCTGTGTGTAGTATCATTGAGTTTAAATGCAAATAAACTAACTATAACAGTATATAAAGATATAAACAACTATAAACTTCCTCCAGAACCAGATGAAACTTTAAACAACTCTACACTGCTTGGAATAGACAGCAATAACAATGGGGTTAGGGATGATGTGGAGATATGGATATATGAGACATATAAAGATAAACATCCTATTTATATTGATATTGCTATGCAAGCAGGGAAAGCTTATAAGCAAGTTTTAGAGACTCCTGAGAGGGCTAGGGAGATTCATGAAACTGTAGTAAATGCTCCGTTATATTGTGCTTGGTATTATCAAAATGATTCAGAAGAGTTTGGAGATCCAGTATTAGTAAATGAAAGAATAGATGCACCAGTAAAAAGTAAATATTTTAATACCAAAAAGCGTAATGAAGTTTATTGGGAGTATGATGCTTTCTTGAGTGGAGGAAGTTATCCTTTGCCTAAACCACAAGAAAGAAAATCATTTTGTGACTTTAATACTTCCAAATATAATAAGAAGTAAGTTATGAAAAAATATTTTACTTTTTATGATGATATTACAACAAAACTAAATACTAGTAAACCAACAGTCGTAAATACTTTTAAAGTACTTATCGAAGATGGCATACTAACACGTGTTAAAAATGGACAGTATAAGTTAACAGGTAACCTTATCTAAGGTAACTACTAAAGTTAAAAACAGGAAAAGATACAGTAGTTTTTAACTCTTTCATAAAGTTGTCAAACTCACTTGGTTTTTGCCATATTGGAAACTCTACTCCACTGATCTTTTCAACTTCACGTTGAGCTATGAACAATGAACCAACTTCATCTATGAGCCCTCTGTTTTTTGCTTTTTGAGCTATAAATACTCTTGCATTTGCAAACTCTTTTGCATCTTCTTTTTTAAGACCTCTTGCATTTGCAACGTCTGTTATAAAAAGCTCATATGCATCACCAATGAGCTCTTCAAGTGCGCCTCTCTCTTTAGGTGTCCACTCTCTTGTAAACGTTCCCATTTGCTTGTATTCACCAGCAGTTATAATTTGTTCACTAATACCTAGCTTATCTGCAAGTTGTTTGATATTAGGTGCTTGAAACAAAACACCAATAGAACCTATAAAAGCTCCTGGATTTGCAATAATTTTTTTAGTCCAGATTGAAGCGTAGTAACTTCCACTTGTCATACTTCCACTTGCGTATGCTATGACGGGTTTTAATTTATTGAGCCTTTTTATAGCCATACTAAGCTCTATTGATGGGGCAAGTGCACCCCCAGGAGAGTCAACTTGAAGAAGAACACCCTTGATGTTATTGTCTAGTGCTGCACTCTGTATATCTGCTAAAATCTTATCTATATTGGTTATTTGTCCTTCTATTCTTATAGTAGTAAGATTTGGTTTAGTAAGAGTATCTTCACTAAAAGGGCTAAATATAAAATATAGCAGTGTTATAAACAGCAATGCTTTAAAGTGGTCATTTATGTAACTTATGACTTTTCCGGTCCATCTAAATATAAACATTATAGTTTCTCCCCAGCTATGTAAGTAGCTTTAGTAAATTTTGTATGTAAAATTAATTCTAGCGCAATATCATCAATATTTTCTAAATCGTCTTGAACTTGACACACAATAAAGTCTGCAAATTTGTCTTTTGAGATTTCACCACAGTTTAGATTTAGTGCATTTGCTGCATTTTTAGTACTCATTTGTATTAGAAGTGGAGCAAGTTTGTTTAAATCACCTTTGAAGTGCATCATTAAAGCGGCTCTCATTTCATCCCAAAGGTTCAGTGATATGTTTGAGCTTAGTCCGTCAGTTCCTAGATTTAACATTGTTTTATCAATATTTTCAATTTCAAGTCTACCAATTCCAAGAAGTCTATTTGAAACTGGACAGTGAGTTACACTCCCACCTATATTTTTTATCTCTTCTAACTCTTCTTCATTTGCTTGAACACAATGTGTAAAAAGAGTTTTTGTTCCATAAAATAGGTCAATATAATCACTTGCATTACTCATTGGACGTGAGGAAGGAGCAAAGTTATTAAAGAAGTCATTGAACTCTCCTTTGCCACTATCAATCCACTCTCTTTCAGCTTGTGATTCCATAAAGTGAGTAGAGACAACATAAGCATTTTTACGAGCAATATCAAGAGCATTACGAGCTAAAATAGGGTGAGTTGAGTAGGGAGAGTGAATTGCTATAGCAGGAATCAATCTTTCACTTTCGTTATCTTGGGTTACTCTTAGTCGTGATTTAAAATCTTCAAAAAGTATATCAACACTGTTTGGTTGACTTCCTAAAATTTCAGTAAAAAACACCACCCTTTGATGAGTTTTATAACAAGCATCAAAATCATTACCAAAACTACTAATAGCCCCTAGAGATGTAGTTCCACTCTTTTGCATAATTTTGAGTTGTTTTTCTATAACTTCGTCGTTACAAGTTGAGAGCAGATCATCTCGTTTGGCTATCACTGAATTTAACCAAGTCATAAAATTACCATATTTCAAAGAGTTTTTGTTAGAACTAAATTCAAGATGAACATGAGTGTTTATGAGTCCAGGCATTAGAACTGAGTTTTTTGGTAATTCTATCACTTCAGCTTCAGGGTATTTTTCTGTTAAATTTTCCAATTTATCTATATTTAAGATAGTTTTATCAAAACAGACTGCGCTGTTTGTTAGTATTTCAAATTTATCGTTACATGTAAGGATATAGTTTGCATTTATTATCTTCAAGTTTGTTCCTAAGTGTTTTTTATATAGTATACTAAATAAAGGATTAAAATGAAAAAAATATTGTTAGTAGTTCTGTTGATTATAAATATAAATATTTTTGCACAAGAACTGAGTACAAAAAGTGAAGATGGTTTTGAGCTAAAGGGTTGGTTAGAATTTCCACAAAAAAATAAAAAACTTTACCCCATTGCCGTATTTGCTCATGAGTTTGGAAGTGACCATACAATGTGGAGCAACACTGCAAAAATGCTTAGAGAGTGTGGGTATGCAACATTTGTAATGGATCTTAGAGGCCATGGTAAATCAACTGTTCAAAATGGTAAAGAGAATAAAATAATAAATGATTTAAGTGCTCAAAATTTTCAAAAATCAATAAAACTAAGTGAAAAAAAAGTAAACTTCAAAAACATTCCAATGGAACTTGCTTTGTGGCTAGAAAAACTAAGTGAAAATGAAAATATAGATATGGACAACTTGGTACTTTTTGGTTCATCTTTAGGTGGTTCAATTATACCTCTTTTTATAGAATTTGAGCCAAAACTTGCTGTACTCTATTCGCCAGCTGGGGCAAAAGCATTTGGAGAAGAAGAGGTTAATGAGTCTATATTAAACACTGATTTAAGCCTGCTTATCTTTTCATCACAAGGAGATTTTGCATTACAAAATTCGCTTGAGTATGCTAAAAAAGCTCTAAGACCAACACTTGTAGTTCTTCCCGGAAGTGGACACGGAAGTGCAACTTTTGATTTAGCCATGCCCTATTTAAAAACATATTTAGCTAAATATTTAGAAGTCTCTACATGTAGATAAGATGCAAGAAAAGAAGTATTATGGTTATAAAATTAAACCATAATATTTTTTTAGAATATATGTTATAATTATACCTAGTATAAGTTAGTAAAAAACAAGAAAGTAGAGAAAATGAATAAAAAAATGTGGAGTTTATCATTATTTATAATTATGTTTACGACAAGTGCCGTATTTGCAGCTGATATTACAAAATCTTCTTTAGACCAATTAATGTCCCTATCTGGATGCAATAAGCAAATTAGTGCCTATCCTGAAATGGTAAAAGCAGGAATGAATGAAGCAAAACGAAGGGGAGCCCAAATACCTAATGATGAGTTTAATGCTATGCAAGTAGCAGTAGAAAATTCTTTTGAACCAGCATTAATGCTTGCAGTAATTAGTGCAAAGATTAAAAAAGACATATCTGAATCAGATGCTAAAGAACTTTTGAGTTGGTATAAATCTGATTTGGGAAGAGTCATAACAAAAGCCGAAGAGGATGCTACTACGCCTACTGGATATCAAAACATGATATCTCAAGCTCAATCACTTTTTGCTGAGAAAGAACGTTTGAATTATGCCCTTAAAATGGAGAGTCTGCTTAATGCTACTGATATGGCGATGAAAATACAGAATAAGACTAGTCTCGCTGTATATTCTGCTATGACTAAATCTATAAACCCATATAAACCAATTGAGATAGCAGAATTTAAAAAGCAGATGGCTACCCAAGAAGTACAAATGCGAGCAAATATGAAACAATTAATTATTCTTTCTTTTATATATAGTTACAAAGATTTAGATTTTGCAAGTATTGAAAAATATATTGCTTTTTTAGAAAAAGATAAAACAAAAAAATTCAATCAAAGTACAATAGATGGCATTAAAAGTGCACTTGTGGAATCTGTTGACAAGTTTGCTACATCTTTAGCAGCCGTTAGAAAAAAATTTCGCAATTAGAATAACAGGTTTATCTTCTCTATAAAATCTAAAGGGTCTATTTTTTTAGACCCTATTATTATAGAAAAGTGCAAATGTGGTCCAGTAACTCTTCCTGTTGCACCACTGAGTCCAAGAATTTCTTTTTGCTTTACTCTTTGACCTTTTTTTACTAAGATTTTACTTAAGTGTGAGTATGAGCTGTAGATGCCTTCTCCGTGGTCAACAATAACTGCATTACCAGAGTAGTATCTTTTGCTTGCAACTACTACAACTCCATCATTTACTGCTTTTAGATTTGTGCCAGTTGGTGCTCTAAAGTCTGTGCCTGAGTGGAAGCTTTTTAATGAACCATTAAAGGTTCTAGCATTACCATAGGCACTTGTGATTTTGGAGTTTAAGGGAATTAAAAAAGGTTTGTTCCAGTACCTTGTTTTTGTAACTGTAGCATATATTTTTTTAGATTCAAGATACTCTTTGTAGATTCTATTTTCTTCACTTTTAGGAGGTTTGACTTTTTTGGGATTTACTTTGAGAGTCTCTTTCTTGTAAGCTCCTTGCTTTACATGTAGAACTATTTTTTTACTTTTATTACCCTTTACATGTAAGAGTTTTATCTCTTTAGTTTTTGTTTTATAATCAACCGGTAAAAGAACAAAATAACTATCTTTTTTAGTAGGATGTTTCAACAGAGGTAACTCTATTTTATTCCTTAAAATATGGCTGTTTTTCCCCACTTCTAAGAGAAATGTTTTTCCGTTTGTAATTTCATAAGCAAATATATTTGTCAGAAATAAAAAAATAAAAAACAGTTTATACATAATTATCCTTTTAGTAGTTTTTCTGTATACTATCTAAAATTTACATAAAGGTAATTAATGAAAGTAGTAGTAATACAAGGACCAAATTTAAATCTTCTAGGACATAGAGAACAAAATATTTATGGACCAATGAAACTCGAAGAAATTCACACTCAAATGGAAAGTATAGCTAAACAAAATAATATGGAAATAGAATTTTTTCAATCAAACCTTGAGGGTGAAATAGTTGATAGAGTTCAAGAATGTATTGGTGATGCAGATGGTATCATTATCAACCCAGCAGCTTATACTCATACTTCAATCGCTATCCGTGATGCAATCGCAGCGGCTGCTTTGCCAACAGTTGAAGTTCATATTAGTAACATACATAGACGTGAAGAGTTTAGAAGTAAAAGTTTAACTGCTCCGGTTTGTACTGGTCAAATCAGTGGTTTTGGACCATTTGGTTACCATTTAGCAATGATTTCTATGACTCAAATTTTAGGAGAATTAGAAGTACAAAAGAAAACACGTGAAGATGCTCAAGCAAAAGTAGAGGAGCAGCTATGAATTACATTTTAAAAGATGAAAATGCTGTTTTTTATGAGTGTGGTTTCTCTTGTGATAATGTTGTTTTTCTAAAGTTTGGAAGTGAAGCTTTTTTTATAACGGACTCTAGATACGATACAGAAGCAAAAGAGTATATAAAAAATGCAGAGGTTATTATAACTGAGCGTCGTGATATGTTTCCAAAAGTAAGAGAGCTTATAAAAAAGGCAAAAATTAAAGAGCTTATTTTTAACCCAAAAGAGTGGAGTCTTCAAGCTTATGAAGAGTTTTCAAAAGATATAGATGGAGTTGATTTTAAACGCGAAGCTAATTTTTCTCAACAAAAACGTATTATAAAGAGTGCAGATGAGCTAGATATTTTAAGAAAAGCGTCTGAGATTGGGGCTAAGGCATTCGATAATTTTGCAAAGTATCTTAATGAGTCAGGTCTTCATGTTACTGAACAAAGACTTCATTTTGAAGCAGAAAATATACTGAAAAATTATGGAGAATTTGGTCTTAGTTTTTCCCCAATTCTTGGAGTAAATAAAAATGCAGCGAAGTGTCACGCTCTTCCACTTTTAGATACCCTAGATAAAGGTGATTTGATTTTGTTTGATGCTGGTGTAACTTACAAAGGTTATTGTAGTGACAGAACAAGAACAGCAGAGTTTGACCAAAATCTAAACTTTAGTAAAAATCAAAAGTTTGGTGATTCAAAACGTCAAAAAATTTATGACATAGTTCTCAAAGCTCAAGAAGCTGGAATTGATAAAGCAAGAGCAGGGGTAAAAGCTTGCGAAGTGGACAAGGCTTGTAGAGAAGTGATTGAGAAAGCTGGATATGGCAAATGGTTTATTCACTCGACTGGTCATGGTGTTGGACTAGACATTCATGAACTTCCTGTTATTTCAAATAAAAGTGAAACAGTTCTTGAAGAGGGAATGGTTTTGACAATTGAGCCTGGTATTTACCTACCAGATGAGTTTGGAGTTCGCATAGAAGATACTATGATAATTACAAGCGGTGAAGCTGAGTTATTAGGTAAATAATGCAGTTTTTTTATGATAGGTTTTTTCCAATCATAAAAAAACAGAATAAAAGCTACAAATATGAAGCTGTTGTAGGCATAGGTGGTAATGAAGGAGATGTGCGTAAAAGATTTAGAAGTCTTTACATGTACATGATGAGAAGTTCGCTTGTAAGCATAAGTGAAACTTCTCCAGTTCTTCAAAACCCACCTTTTGGCTACTTAGATCAGAAAGATTTTTACAATGCAATTGTGCTTGTAAGAACGTCTCTGAGTCCAAAGGCATTTTTAAAATTTCTTCTACATGTAGAGAAGATATTTGGACGAAAAAGAAGTTTTAAAAATGCCCCAAGAACTCTTGATTTAGATTTGATATTTTATGAAAATGTTAAAATCAAGAGCAAATCATTGAGTGTTCCACATCCTGCGTGGAGTAAGAGAGAGTCGGTAGTGCTACCACTGTTAAAAATGAAAAGGAAAATATAGGTGAAATTCTTGACTTTTAGTGCCGCCTCACCAGCTGCTGCTTTGAAACAAGCTCAGATAGAGTGTGGTGAAGATGCCTTAGTTGTTAGCACAAAACAGGTTAAAAAAAAGACTCTTAATACTCCTGCTCTTTATGAGGTAGTTGTTGCTGTTGAAGATGCGAAAGTAAAACTTGTTCCAAAGAGACCAGTACCAACATCTAGAAGTACAGAAGATGTTCTCATAAACATTTCAGAAGCAGCAAAACAAATATCTGAAATAGCAAAAGTAACAGAGACAAATTTACCCTCTCGTCCTCCTTCAAAAATAACTATTGAAGAGAAGAAAAAATCTAATGATGAAGTTGGAGATATAAAACAGGAGATAACAAAACTTGCAGATAAAATAAAGCTTATCCAAGAGATGTTTTGGGAAGAAAAATCTCCTGCAAGAAATAACTTAGCTATACCACCAGAATTTGCAGAAATATATAAACTAGCCAAAATTAGTGGTATGGGAAGTAACCATCTTGATAACATAATGAAACTTACACTCGAACACATGCCTTCAAAAATGAGATACTCTAGTGAGTCAGTAAAGCGTTACTTTCATGTACTTTTACGAAAGATGATTAGAGTACGTCATGAGAGAGAAGTGCCAAGAGGTACAAAAAAACTTATTATGTTTGTTGGACCAACAGGGGTTGGAAAAACAACAACTATTGCTAAGTTAGCTGCTCGTTTTTCGTACATAAAAGAGAAACGTGATAAAGTAGGAATTATTACACTTGATACTTATAGAATTGGAGCAGTTGAACAACTTTTTCAATATGCAAAAATGATGAGACTCCCTATAGAAGACGTTGTAGACCCAAGTGATTTTAACAGTGCTCTTCGTTCACTTTCTCATTGTAATGTTATTTTAATAGACACCGTTGGAAGTTCACAGTATGATAAAGATAAACTAGCAAAACTGAATCAGTTTATAAAAAATAGCGAGTATGAGATAGATGTCAATTTGGTACTTTCAGCAGGGAGCAAACTTGAGGATTTAAAAGAGATATATAAAAATTTCTCATTTTTAAACATAGACACACTTATTTTTACAAAGTTTGATGAGACTAAAGCTTTTGGAACAGTTTTTTCTTTAATACATGATATAGATAAACCAGTGAGTTACTTCTCAGTTGGACAAGAAGTACCAGATGATATAGAAGTAGCAAATAGTGATTTTTTAGTAAAGTGTATGTTAAATGGTTTTAAAAGGAAGCAAGATGCAAACTCAAGCGAATAAACTGCAAAAACTTGTAAAAGAGGGGAAGTCATCTGTTAGAAAAAGCACAAGAACAAAATATATTGCAATAACAAGTGGCAAAGGTGGAGTTGGAAAGAGTACTTTAAGTGCCAATTTAGCAAATGTCTTAGCTAAAAATGGCTATAAAGTTGGGCTTTTTGATGCGGACATTGGTTTAGCAAATTTAGACGTGATTTTAAACGTTCGTATTACAAAAAATATTTTACATGTACTCAAGGGTGAAGCTACTCTTGAAGATATAATTGTACATGTAAAGAAAAATCTTATACTTATACCTGGTGAGAGTGGTGATGAGATATTAAAATATAATGATCAGTTTTTGTATGAGAGATTTTTTGATGAGACTAAAGTTCTAGACGATTTAGATTTTATGATTATAGATACTGGTGCTGGTATTGGTGGACATACACAGTTGTTTCTAGAGGCTGCCGATGAGGTTATTGTTGTGACTGTTCCTGATCCTGCGGCTATTACGGATGCGTATGCAACTATAAAGATAACAAGCAAAGTAAAACCTATGATACATTTGGTTCTCAATATGACAAAAAGCACTAAAGAGGCAGAGCTCATTTATGAAAAAATAAGTAAAGTAGCTGTTGCTAATATAAAAGGACTTACTCTAAATTTACTTGGACGTTTGCCAGAAGACAAAATAGTAGCAAAAAGCATAAAGCAAAGAACTCTTTTTAGTGATGATGTTCCAAATGGTGCTGCTTCATATGAACTTAAAAGAATAGTCAATAATCTTGTTTATCGTTTGGAACGTAAAGTGCTTAAAGAGAAGGAAGATAGAGGTTTTGGTAGTTTTATAAAGAGCCTTATAGATAAATTTTAAGGAAATAAATTGATGCTTGGTCCGAATAATTTTATATATTTTTTTACAGTATGTGGGTTTTTTATAGGTCTGATATTTACTATAATAAATTTTTCAATGCCAGAAGATATTATTTTATATACAGCGGAGATAACACTCTTTTTCTATCTTTTTATACACGTAATAATTATGAATTTTGTTGATATAAAACGTTTTACAGTAAGCATTTTTAATAAAAAAGAGTATGAAGATGTAAGTGAGTACTTTGTCTCAGAACTTGACTCCAGAGAGAAAAGAATGGATGCTCTATTACTTGAAGTAGAGAAGCTGAATATGAAGTATGAAAAAGAATCAAAAAATGAAAAAAAGCTAGAAGTAAATGCAAATAAAAAAGCAGCCTAATCCTTATAGTGATCATATAAAAAAAGAACAAGATACGTTAGTGCTACAGTATTTACCAGCGGTTCGTGCCTTGGCATATAGGCTTAGAGAGAGGTTGCCAACATCTATAGATGTTAATGATTTGATTTCTATTGGCACAGAAGAGATGATAAAACTTTCTCGTAGGTATGATAAAGAACAAAATGATTCATTTTGGGGTTATGGGCGTCAGCGTGTGTATGGTTCTATGCTTGATTACCTCAGAAGCTTAGATGTAATGAGTAGAGCAAATAGAAGACTTATAAAAGTAGTAAATAAAGAGATAGACAGACATCTTTCAACTTATGAAGAAGAGCCTACTAGTGAGTACCTTTCAACTCTTTTAGAAGAGAGTGTAGAAAAAATAGATGATGCTAGAAATGGCTCAAAAATTATTTCTTTAATGCCCATAAATGAGCAGATAACAATTTTAAGTGAAGAAGACACTTCTGAAATAGTAGAAAAAGATGAACTTATAGAGTTAATCAAAACAATTTTAAATAAGTTTAAAGAGAGAGAACAGCTTATAATTCAGCTATATTATTTTGAAGAACTTAATCTTAAAGAGATAAGTGCTATACTTAATATTAGTGAATCTAGAATTTCACAGATTCATAAAAAACTATTAAAACAAATACGAGAGGAATTAGGACTAAACGATGGCTGATATACTAAGTCAAGAAGAGATTGACGCCCTTTTAGAAGTTGTTGAAGAAGATGGAGATACGGATTCTGTTGAAGGTGGAGAAGAGAGTGATGAACGTCAGATAATCCTTTATGATTTTAAACGACCAAATAGAGTTTCAAAAGAACAACTTCGTGCAGTAAAAGGAATACATGACAAGATGGCAAGAAATCTTGCTGCTCAAATTTCTTCTATTATGAGAAGTATTGTTGAAATTCAACTTCACTCTGTTGACCAGATGACTTATGGTGAATTTTTAATGAGTCTTCCTAGCCCTACAAGTTTTAACGTTTTTTCAGTAAAGCCTTTAGATGGAAGTTGTGTTATTGAGATAAACCCTTCTATAGCATTCCCTATGATAGATAGACTGCTTGGTGGTCTTGGAGAATCTTTTGAATCAACCAGAGAACTTACAGATATAGAACTTAATCTTTTGGATGCAATTTTAAGAATAGTTATGCAAAGACTCAAAGAAGCATGGGGACCTATCACTGATATGTATCCTGTTGTAGAAACTAAAGAGTCAAGCCCAAATGTTGTTCAAGTAGTAAGTCAAAATGAAATTGTTATTATGGTTGTTATGGAGATTATCATAGGAAATTCTAGTGGAATGATAAACATATGTTATCCTGTTATATATTTGGAGCCTATACTTTCACGTTTGGCGAATAGAGATATTATGCTTGGTGAAACTAGTGCAAAAAAGAGTAGAAACAAAGAACTTAATGCACTTGTTGGTCGTGCTGAAGTTTTTAATGAAGCTATAATTGGAGAGGCTGATTTAAGTGTGGGTGAGTTACTTGATCTTGAAGCGGGTGATGTGATACGCTTAGACCGCCCAGCAGATGATCATGCTATAGTTTCTATAGATAAAAAAGACTTGTTTTTAGCTGAAATTGGGCTTCATAGATTTAGAAAATCGATTAAAATCAAAGAGTTGATACAAACGGATAAAGATGAAGTTAAATCAGTTCTAGAACAGTTAGAGATGAAAAGAATGGAAAAAATATACTCTACTTCAGAAGAAGATATAGAGAGAGTACTATGAAAAGAGAGAAGTTAAAATGACATCAGAATTTATAAAAATTTTAGAGAGTGAGATAGTTTCTACTATTGAAGGGTTAACAGGGATGGCTCCAAGTGTAGAATTGCATAGTGAGTCAACTCCTGATGGAAAAACTATTCTTTCTCCACCATTGGCTGTATTGGATGTTAGTATTAGTGGTGATGTTAATTCAAAAATGAAAATTACAGTATCTGCAATTCTAGCTACAGCACTTGGTGATATGATGCTTGGTGGTGAAGGTATAGAAAAAGAGGAGATGGATGATGATGATTTGGATGCAACGAAAGAGATTTTATCAAATGTTTTAGGTTCTTTATCAACTGCACTAAGCGGTCAAAAATCAATGCCAAATTTGAGTTTTACTGTAGATGACATAAGGTATATAGAGCCAACAGGAAGTGTAGATTTTGATGATTTTGCAAAACTTTTTGTATTTAACATGGGAATACAAAGTACGTCCGATAACATAGCATTTGGAATTGATTCTACTTTAGAATCAGCTTTAAACGGACAAGTTGAGCAAGAAAGTGGTGCTCAAGAAAGTGCTTCGCAAAGTGATGCTCCAATGGCTACTCATATTAGTTTATCTAGTGAAGAGATGAAGAATATAGAGCTTATAAAAGATGTAAAATTACCTATAAGAGTGAGAATAGGTTCAAAGAAAATGCTTCTGAAAGACGTTTTGAGTATGGACATAGGTTCAGTTATTGAGCTTGACCAACTAGCAAATGATCCTCTTGAAATTCTTGTTGGAGATAAAATAATTGCTCAAGGTGAAGTTGTCATCATTGATGGTAACTTTGGCGTTCAAATAAGTGAAATCGGTTCAAAAAGAGAACGTTTAGAAACACTCAGATGACCTCAGGAACCAAGCATATAAAAGATACCGAACACTCAAATGTATGGAGTGTCCTTAGAATTATGAGTGACTTTGTAAAAGGTTTTGATGAGCTTAAAGATATAGGTCCATCAGTTACTTTTTTTGGAAGTGCAAGGTTTGATGAAAATAATAAATACTACAAACAAGCAGAAAAACTCGCAAAACTTTTGGCAGACAAAGGCTACAATGTTATATCAGGTGGCTCAAGTGGTATCATGGAAGCAGCGAATAAGGGAGCTTTTAAAAGTGGTAAAGCAGAGTCTATTGGACTAAATATTGAATTAGAACATGAACAAGGTGGCAATGGATACACTACAAAAGACTTAACTTTTGATTACTTTTTTGCACGAAAAGTTATGCTTGTAAAATACTCTCTAGCTTATGTTATTTTTCCTGGAGGATTTGGAACTCTGGATGAGTTTTTTGAGTCTTTGACACTCACTCAAACGAAAAAAATTTCACAAATAAGTATATTTTTAGTTGGTACTGAGTATTGGCAGCCAATCTACAACTTCATCAAGAAAACCATGGTAGAAAATGGTACAATCGACATAAAAGATGTTGAACTCATAACTTTCACAGATGATTTAGAAAAGATTTCTAAAGATATAGACAAGAGATTAATTTTACATATTAATGATTTAAAAAATTGTGGATTAAGTGATTCTGAGTATTATAAGAAAGCGATAGAGCAACTTCAAAAACAATAATAATTGTAAGGTTAGTAATGAAAATATTAGTAGCTATGAGCGGTGGTGTGGATTCCACTGTAACAGCGTATAAATTAAAAGAAGAGGGGCATGAAATTGAGGGAGTCTATATGAGACTTCACAATGATAATTTAGCCCATGAAGAAAATATAAGAAAAGTAAAAAAAGTAGCAGATTTTTTGGGAATCAAATACCATGTACTTGATTTGCAAGCAAAGTTTAATGATTTTGTATATGACCCTTTTGTAAATACTTATAAAGATGGTTTAACACCAAATCCTTGTGTACTGTGTAATAGAAATATAAAACTCGGAGCTCTAATGGATTTTACAAAAGAGCTTGGTATGGACAAACTTGCAACAGGACACTACATACAAATCAAAGATGGACTTTTAACAGAAGCAGTAGATGACACAAAAGACCAAAGTTATTTTTTAGCAAATGTAAAAAAAGAGAGTTTAGAAACCGTACTGTTTCCACTTGGTGCAATGTTCAAAGTTGATGTAAAAAAGTTTGCAGCAACAATAGGTGTTCTTCAAGAGTTTTCAACTCAAAAAGAGAGTAGTGAAATCTGTTTTGTACCTGATACATATACGCAAATACTAAAAAAACATATGGATATAGACAAACCAGGAAATGTATTAAATACAAAAGGTGAAGTAGTTGGAGAGCATAAAGGGTATATGCATTATACCATAGGTAAAAGAAAAGGTTTTACTGTCAAAGGTGCACATGATGCACACTATGTAACTGCCATAAATCCAAAAACAAATGAGATAACTGTAGGATTAAAAGAAGATTTAAATGTCAATGAATTTAAAATTAAAGACATAAATATGTTTATTGATGATAAAGAGATTGAATGCACTGTAAAGATAAGATATAGAAGTCCTAAGAGTGAATGTAGTGTACATGTAGATGGCACTAATGCAAACGTAAAACTTTATGACAACGTTCAAGGAGTAGCTGCTGGACAGATGGCAGTTTTTTATAGAGATGACCAAGTTGTAGGTGGTGGTTGGATAGAGTAGAGGGGATAACCCTCTACTAAAGGTTCTATAACAACTCTTGCTGTTTGTGTGCCATAATAATAATCGTTCGAAATTTCTTTTTCGCCTATTACATTACGTAACTATTTATTCGAAAAAACCTTTTTTTATAATTTCTCCATTTTTTACACAAAACTCACCTTTTGCAATAACATCTTTTATGTTCATTTCGTTATCGAAAACTACAAAATCTGCATCGTTTCCAATTTTTATTTCACCTTTTTTATGAAAATTTAAAAATGACGCTACATTTTTTGTCATGAGTGCTATAACATTTTCCATAGGCAAAACTTTGTGGTCTATCAACTCTTTTATAACTTTAATATTTGCCTTACATGAAGCTGAACCAAAGCCTTTAAGTTCACCAGCATTATTGAACTTCGGAATACTTCCATTCCCATCTGAACTAAGAGAAACTCTATTTAAGTTTAATCCATTTTTAAGTCCATAGGCAAACACTTCATATAATGGTGCAAAGTTACTGCCACTAGTTGTAACATCTATAAATCCCCCCATTTTTTGGAATTTTAAAGATTCTTTAAACAACTCTTTTGTTCTAGCTGTATGTGTTGGTTCAAAGTAATTTATTGGGAATTGATAATCATTAATTATTCTAAAAATATTATCTAATTTTGATTCTAATGCTCCCATGTGCATATGTAAAACTCCACCTTTTTTTGAAATCATACCACCAACTCTTATATCGGATAACATTTTTATAAGCTCTTCATCAGTAGGAAAGCTACAGCGATTATCTGATAGTGCAATTTTTACACCAATAACTTTATCTATTAAAACCATATCGTTTAGAATTGTTTCTGTAATAGTATTTGTAGGAAATCTATATGATCCAGTGTACATGTAAGTTGAAATTCCCTCGAATTCAAGTGCATTAACTTTTGCATATAGATTTTCCAAACTTCTAGTGCATCCATCTGTTCCTAAAAGTCCAACAACCGTGGTGATTCCATACTTTACAAGTTCACTTAAAGTTATTTCTGGAGTTCTTGAGTGATAACCAGCTTCTCCTCCTCCACCTGTCACATGAACATGATGATCTATAAACCCAGGGGTTAATATATGTCCTTTTAAATCAATTATTTCAAGTTTTGGTATATTTAAAGATAAATCTTTATCTACCATTAAAATAGATGAGCCTCCAATTAATACATCTCTAACACCTAAGTTTTGTGGTGCATAAACATGTGCATTTTTTAATAACTTCATAATGTTTCCTTAATAAACTAAAAAATTCATGACGAATATACAAAGAAGAGTACATAACATAGGTATGGTATTTCGTTTAGCGCTATGAGAAACTATTAGCTGAGGAACAATCCTGCTTGTTGCCACAACCTAAACCATATAATGGAATCCATCCAAAGATTGTAGTTGATAATATACTTAAAAATGGGTATAAAGTCAATAATAGACCTACAAAATTCAAGGGGTTATGCAAGAAGTCTATTATATAATATGTTCAAAGGTACACTTAAATATCACACGCCCAAGAACTTTAAAATCATCTAAACCACTTTCTGGAATTTCAAATGTTTCATATCTCTCATTATCAGATATTAAACGAACAGATTTTGTTACTGGATTTACTTGAATACGTTTGATATAGGTTCTGTTTTTATATACAATTAAATACATAATACTATTATACAACTCTTCATCAGATGCAACAGTAGAAATAAATACCTTATCTCCATTGTTAATTGTAGGACTCATAGATGACCCAACAATAGTAACCATTTTTAAATGATCTAATTTTTCACCTTCTGCAAATCGATTAATAATGTTTTGAGAGACAGATAAATAATGCTTGTCTTTTAAATGTTCTTCTACAGCTAAAATATCAATGTTCTTGTGTTCTTCATTAAAAAAGGAATTAATGACTATATTATCATCTTTTTTTTCTTGTCCATACAAATTATCATTTTTAACACCAGCTAATAACCAATCCAAAGAAATATCTCGTTTTAGACATAAAGCAATCAATAATTCATAAGGAATTTTTTCTCTTCTGATCCATGTTGAAAAAGTTGCATAATTTACTTCAAGTAAATCACTTAAATCTTTGGATTGATTAACATTAAAATAACTCATCAATCTTTCAATTATTGCAGAAAAATTGGTTTGGTTTTCATTATAAGTTTCTATAATTTTCATTTTTACCTCTTTTTAGCTTATTAATATTCTAATTGTACAATAAAAAGTGTAATATTGAAACATTTTGAATATTTTATATCTAACTTATTTAAATTTTGCGTATTATTATTGGTTTTATGCAATAATTGAATAAGTTATACTTTAATAAATATTAGAACTATAATACAATAAAAACTTTAATAATGAATATTAAATAGTTTTAATATTATTTTGAAAATTAATTATAGATGTTAAAAGTTTTTATTAATAAAGGAGTACCGATGGTAAACAATATTAAAGAATTTTTTGGAACATTAGTAAGCTCAATACAGTTGTTCTCGTAATTTTAAATGGACAGGTATCTTTTATGAGCGTAAAAGAACTAGACAGAATTAGAGTAGTTTCTCAACCGGCTGTTGAAAAACTCATTGAATAAAAATACAAAAATATTGAACTGATATAATAATTTAAAGGAATTTTATGAAACATAACAAAATCAAATCTTTTCATTTTACAGAGATAATTGTACCTGCTAAAGAAGGTATGATTTCGAGTAAGAGTATTAATAAACCTTTACACATGTTACCTGTTATAAAAAAAGCAAGTGATGGCTGGTCTGCACAATTTGACGAACTTCCTAAACTAATAGTAAGATTAGAATTAGAAAATGGCATTATTGGTTTTGGAGAATTTTATAGAGATCATAATATGGAGTTGGTTAAAAGTATTGCCGAATCACTTATTGGTGTAGACTTGAAATCTTTATCTTTAAGAAAACTTCCTATTGGTTTATATAGAGAATATGATGGTTTTGAGTGTTGTATTTGGGATGCTTATGCTAAATTACATGGATTAAGAGTGGTTGATTTATTAGGAGGACCTTTACAAGATAAAGTGAAAGTAGGTTCTTGGTCTTCACATAGAGAAGTATCAGAAGTAGGAGCTGTTGCTAAAAACTTTGCTCAAATGGGATACGATAGTATTAAATTTAAAGCTGACTTAGAAGATGATGTAGTTGCTACTTGTGAAGAAATTAAAAAAGCAGCTCCAAATATGACGGTTATTTTTGATCCAAATCAAAGATGGGAAAACTTTGGTGAGACTAAAAAGATTGTAAGAGATTTAGAAAAAGTTGGTAATGTTTTTTGTTTAGAAGATCCTATCCCTTTTTGGATGATTCAAGATTATGCCTCTTTAAGAGAATTTACAGATATTAAAATTGTACGACATGTCTCTTTGCCTTATATTTATCAAGGTCAGAGAGTACATGATGTAATTAATATTTTAAATCACAGATCTGCTGATGGTTTTAATTTTAATGCAGGACTTGCAAAATTTCAACAACAAGATTTAATTGCAAATGCGGCTAATATGTACTCTTGGCATGGATCAGAAATTGATTTAGGTATTTTAGAAGCTATGTATATACACCAAGTATCTGCTACGCAAAATTGTATTTGGCCTAGTGATATCTTTGGTAGACTTATTAGAAGCCATGACTTATTAAAAACACCACTAAAAATAGAAGCACCTTATGCTTATTTACCAGAAGGTTTAGGTTTGGGTATAGAACTTGATGAGGAGGTAATTGAATCATTTAAGACTAATGAGCTATTTGTTTCATAAAATACTAAAGGTATTTTTTTTGGACAGAAAATATCTTCTACGTTTTATGTTTTATGTTTATTGACAATATTGTCATAATTAATTAAAGGAATATTATGAAAAAAAGTATTTTAAGAGTATTAACTGGAGTTTTCGTATTATCAACATTGAGTTACGCATCAACAATAAGAGTATCGGTTCCTGCATATGCAGATAGTACAAAACCAGCATTTGAAAAGATTGTTTCTGATTTTGAAAAAGAAAATCCTGAAATTAATGTTAAATTAGAAGTAGGTTCTTGGTCATCATGGCAACAAAAGATTCAAACAGATTTTTTCTCTGGTGGAAATGCAGATTTGATTTATTCAACAAGAGCTTGGGTTCCTACTTATGCTGCTGCTAACAAAATCGTTGCTCTAGATTCTTATCTTTCGGATAGTGAAAAAGCACAATTTCCAAAATCTCTGTTAGAAGCTGCAAAAGTAAACGGAAAATTATATGCACTTCCTAGTGTAACATCTGCTAGAAACTTATACGTTAACTTAGATTTATTAAAAAAAGCAGGTGCTAAAGTCCCTAAAACTTGGGCAGAACTTGAAGAAACAGCTAGATTAGTATCTAAAAACACAGATGCTGCTGGTTTTGGTATTCAAGGAAAAGAAGTAGAAATGGAAAAATACTTTTATTATGTTTTATGGAACTTTGGTGGTTCTGTTTTAGATAAAACTGTTGGCGGTACTAAATCTGCTCTTAATTCTCCAGAAGCATTAAAAGCGGCACAATATTATAATAATTTAATTAAAAATGGATATTCTCAAAAAAATGTAACTTCTTATAATAGAGAAGATTTACAAGAATTATTTAAACAAAATAAATTAGCAATGATGATTAGTCATGGAGTATTAGCAGAGCAAATTTCAAGTGAAGGTCATAATATTGACTTTATACAAACGGATGTACCAGGTATGGTTAAAGGTAAAAAAGGAATTACATTAGGCGTAATTGATGCTGTTCATTTATCAGCTAATTCTAAAAATAAAAAAGATGCTATAAAATTTTTAATGTTTACTTATAAACCTAAATATCAAGCAGATTGGATTGCAAAAGCAAATCTTTTACCTGTAACGATTGAAGCTGGAAAAGATAAAGCCTTTGAAGCAAAACATTTACAAGCTATGATTTCTGCTGTTCCTAATGCAAAATTTGCATTTATTCATCCAAAATCAACAAAAATTATTGATATTTTAAGAAATGAACTACAAGCAATATATTCTGGTAAAAAAACACCAGAAGAAGCTTTAAAAACTGCAAATAGAAAAATCAATAGAGCAGCAAGAAAATAGTTATGAATAAAAATTCTTTAAAACCACTATTATATATAGCACCAAGCTTTTTACTTGCATTTATTATTATTTCTTATCCGATTATAGATTTAATCAGATTATCTGTAAATGATGTAGGAAGTTTTGGTGATTTAAATGGTTTTATTGGATTATTGAATTATCAAGATGTATTTGAAGATGAATTGTTCTTTGAAGTGTTATTACGTACACTCATTTGGACACTAAGCGTAGTTCTAGGAACGGTAGTAATATCCGTTCCTATTGCTTTAGCACTTAATGAAGATTTTTATGGGAAAGGTATTGCTACTACTATTATTATGTTACCATGGGCTATCTCTTTAGCAATGACAGCTGTAATATGGAAGTGGATATTAAATCCTGATTATGGAATGCTAAATAGTGTTCTTTTATCATTTGGTTTAATTGATGAAAATATAGGATGGTTAGCAAACGCCAGTACTGCTTTTCCCATGCAAATTCTTATTGGAATTTTAGTTTCTATTCCTTTTACTATTTCGATTTTAATGGGTGGATTGACCTCAATTCCAAGAGATATATATGAAGCTGCTTTTTTAGATGGAGCTTCTTATTTTGCCAGATTAAGGACATTAACCCTGCCTTTATTAAAACCATTTATAAACATAGCAATTGTTTTAAATGTAATATATGTCTTTAACTCTTTTCCAATAATTTGGATTTTAACGGAAGGTGGGCCTTCTAATTCTACAGATATTTTGCCTACTTATCTTTATAAAATGGCATTTCAATATGGAGAGATTGGTTTAGCAGCTGCTGTTTCTATTATTATGTTGTCATTATTATTGATGTTTACATTTTTATATGCTTATGTAGCGATGAAAGAAAAGAAATGAAAAATAAAAAAATAATTAAAACTATCATTTGTTGGTTAGTATTGCTTCCTGTAATGCTTACGGTTTTATTTCCCTTTGTTGTAACAGTATTAACAGCTTTAAAACCAAGAAATGAATTAACACAAATACCTCCTAATTTTTTGCCAAGCTCCTTTCAATGGGGCAATTTTTTAGAAGTTTGGCAACATACAAATATTGTTAGTTCACTGATTAATTCTTTGTTTATAAGTACCGTTGCAACCCTCATAGCTTTAGTTGTAGCAGCTCCTTGTGCCTATGCTATGACACGTTTTGATTTTAAAGGGAAAACAGCTTATAGATTCTTTTTATTAGTAACACAAATGTTATCCCCAATTGTTTTAGTCCTTGGATTATTTAGATTAATGGTTTACATGGGCGTTGTTGATTCACTTGGATTTTTATCTGTGATATATGCTGCTTTTAATATTGCATTTTGTGTATGGATGTTGCAAAGTTATTTTGAAACTATTCCTAAAGATTTAGAAGAATCTGCATGGATTGAAGGAGCAAGTCGTTTTAGAAGTTTATTGACCATTTTCTTGCCACTTGCACTTCCCGCTGTTGTAATTGTTGCCATGTTTACATTTGTAAATTCATGGAATGAATTTATTATTGCTTTTTCAACACTCAGAGATGCATCTTCTTATACAATTCAATTAGGAATTATAGAAATGACGGGTTATTATTCAATACGGTGGGATTATATTATGGTTTCAGTAATTATGGCAACCATTCCTGTAGCTATTCTTTTTGCTTGGTTACAAAAACATTTAATAGGCGGATTAACTTCTGGTTCCGTGAAATAAGTTAAGGACATAAAATGAGATTTAAAGATAAAGTTGTTGTTATTACAGGTGCTGCTGGTGAAATGGCACAAGAAATGACACGTCAAGTTATAAAAGAAGGTGGTTTTGTAGTGACTCTTGGTTTAAGAGCCACTACTTTGGACCCTTTTTTAGATGAACTAAAAAAAGAAAACTTATTAGCTTTTAAAAGAGTAATAGCAAATATTTCTAATCAAAAAGAGATTGAAAAGATTATTGGTGAAGTTATAAGTGAGCATAAAAAAATTGATATTTTAATAAATCATGTTGGTGTAACTAATTCTGAAAGCCTTAAGACTACAAGTGTTCAATTATGGGAAGAAGATATTAATATTAATATTAATGGAACTTTCTATATTACAAATGCCTGTTTAGAACATATGAAAAAAGCACAACAAGGAACAATAATAACTATTGGTTCTGTAAATTCAGACAGATGTGTTGGAAATCCTGCTTATAGTGCTTCAAAAGCAGCACTAGTACAATACATGAATGCAATTGCCACTGAGTATGGACAATATAATATTAGAGCAAATACAGTAAGTCCAGGAAGTGTAAGAACAAGAGCTTGGGATTTTAGAATTAAAAATAATCCTGAGATATTTGATAAATTATTAAAATGGTATCCTTTAAAACGCATTGCAACACCTGCTTGTGTTTCAAAAGCAACACTATTTTTAGCAAGTGATGATGCTTTTTGTATTTCAGGTGTTAATTTAAGAGTAGATGCAGGGCTTAGTGCTGGTATTGCACCTTTTGCTAAAGATATTACATCTGAAAGTTTTGGAGTTTAATATGGGAACAATGTTATTAAAAGAGATTAAAAAAGATTATGATGGTATAGCAGTCCTCCATGGAATTAATGTTGATATAAAAGATGGTGAATTTATTGTTTTAATTGGAGAATCAGGATGTGGTAAATCAACACTTCTTAGAATGATTTGTGGTTTAGAAGAAATTTCTTCTGGTGAGCTAATAATAGATGGACAACTTGCTAATGATATTAGTCCTCAAAAAAGAGATATGTCAATGGTATTTCAATCTTATGCTTTGTATCCTCATATGAGTGTATATGAAAATATTGCGTATGGTTTAAAAATTTTAAAAATACCAAGAGATGAGATTAAAAAGAAAGTAGAAGACGTAGCAAAACTATTAAATATTCATGATTATTTAAATAGATTACCTAAAAATCTCTCAGGAGGACAGCGACAAAGAGTTTCAATGGGAAGAGCAATTGTACGAAAACCTAAGTTCTTTTTGTTTGATGAACCATTGTCAAATCTTGATGCTAAACTTAGAGTTGTGATGAGAAATGAAATTAAATCTCTACAAAAAAAATTAAAAATAACAACTATTTATGTAACACATGATCAAGTTGAAGCTATGACAATGGCGGATAAAGTTGTATTAATGGACAAGGGTTACGCTATTCAAATAGGATCTCCTGAGGACTTATATGATAGACCTAATTCTGTGTTTACAGCAACATTTTTAGGTAGTCCAAATATTACTTTAATCTATGGAAAGATAAAAATTATTGATACTAAAAAAGTTTTACTTAGTGAAGATAAGATTATATTTCCAATTAAACAACTAGAATCTTTAAAGGAAGATGAGGAAGTTATTTTAGGCATAAGACCTAGAGATTTTTATTCATCTGAGAATACAAATGATTTTGAAGTAATAATTAATATACATGAATATACAGGTGCTGAAAATGTAATTTATGGACAAATTGGAGAAAATAAAGTTAATATTGCATTTTCTAGAAAAGAAAAATTTAACAAAGAGCAAGCTTTATATGTTGCATATGAAGTTGATAAAACACACATCTTTCACGCGAAAACAAAAAAAATAATTAATTAAAGGAATAATATGACTTATGATATAAATCCATTTTCAAAAGATGATAAAGACAGATATAGTATTTGGGAAAAAGTAGTAAAAGTAGATATTGATGCATTTTTAGCACAAGATTGGTCAATGTGTGAAAAGGATTTTTTTGAAGAGAACTTTATTGGAATTGATGCTAGAAAAAGTGCAAATCCTGATTCTTGGTCTCTTACTTATGACTCACTTGAAACATATAAAGAAGATTGGTTAAAACAAGCAGCAGATTTTGCTAGCAGCGAATATAAAGAAGATAAAAGAAAAACATTATTTAATGCAACAACTCTTAGAGACATCGAAATTAAAGGTAATTCTGCTATTTTACATAAAAAATTCGATGGTTTTATTACAAAACTCGATGGAACTGTAGAGTTAATTTTATGGCAAACACTTTATAAAATGAAAAAAATTAATAATGATTGGAAGATTATTGGATTTGTTGGATATCTGCCAAATCCTATGGGTGCTAATACTATTACAATTGCAGATAAAAAACCTAGTTTTAGCGTACCTGAAGGAGCATCTCAACATAAAACAGCAGGTCCTTATTCCCCTGTTTTAGAAGTTAACCCTTCAAAAATTGTAATAATTTCAGGACAAGCGGCAATTGATGTTGAAGGAAATGTAGTAGGTGATACTATAGAAGAACAAACAGAATATACAATTAACGCTTGTAAAAAACAGTTAAATACAGCAGGTATTGGATTAGAAGATGTATTTAAAGTAAATGTTTGGCTAACAGATTTAGATGAATGGCCTAGATTTAACAAAGTATATGCAAGTATGATGAGTGAGCCATTTCCTGTAAGGGCAGCTGTTCAAGCAGGGTTATTATATACCTTTAAAGTAGAAATTGAAATGTGGGCGGTAAAAAAATGATTTGGAAAAACTTAACTTCAAAAGAAATTGGAGCATTAGATAAAACTATTCCTGTTATTCTTCCAATTGGTGCAATTGAACAACATGGACCACATTTAAATGTAGAAACAGATATTCTAATTGCAGAATATTTTTGTTTAGAATTAAACAAAAAAATTGAACAAGAGGTATTGATTTTGCCTCCTTTAGCTATTTGTGCATCTGAGCATCATATGGAATTTCCAGGAAGTTTAAGTGTATCTCATGAAACACTAATAGCTTATGTAAAAGATGTTTTAAACTCAGTATCTAGAAATGGTTTTAAAAATATTATTATTTTTAATGGTCATGGAGGAAATCAAGCTTGGGGTTCTGTGGTAGTTGAGAGTTTTGGAGTTAAAAATCCTGATTGTAATTTAGCAATTACGACCTGGTGGAAAATTGCTTCCAAAGAACTCTTTGATATTACAGAAACAGGTTTATTTGGCGTAGGTCATGCTTGTGAATTTGAAACATCTTTATTACTCTATATTGAAGGTAATAATGTAAGAGAAAAAGAAATTGTAAATGGTCCTGTTACTAGAACTTTTGAGTGGGCAGCAGCAGATTTACTTAGAGGGTCACGTGCATTGTTATATAGATCCATGAAAGAATATACTTTAAATGGTATTTATGGTGATCCAAGGAAGGCTTCAAAAGAAAAAGGCAAACATATAGTTGAGGCTGTAATGAAACATTTTGTGCCCATGATTAAAGACATGAAAATGCCTTTAAAAAATTACTAAGATAGAATATATTTATAAGAAAATGATAAAGAATTATTTACAGTGGTAATTGGTGATGTAATGGATTCTATGAATTAGTGTAGCCATATCACTCTGTGGTAGTGTGAAATTAACCACTTTCATATCAGGTATAATAGGATATACTGCTAAAGGCAAAAGAAAAATAAATCATCTGTTTATAAATTTTTATTCTAAGCCATAATAAGAGAGAAAAAATGTCGTTAGAAATAAAAAGAATCCCTTTTGGACAAATAAACACCGAAAAAAATAATGCAGTTTTTTTAGCTATCTATGTCAAAGACATAGCTCCTTGGAAGTATTTTAAAGACGATATAAAACATACTAGATGTCCCGCAGTCATTATGATAGACAGATGGGATGGGCGTATGGGATTTCCTGGTGGTGGCATGAAAGATGAAGAGACTCTTTTAGAAGCACTTAAACGAGAGATCTACGAAGAAATAGGCATACGAGTTAGACCAGATAAAGTTCACCTCATATCTTCTCATGAGTGGAAGATTGTTACTCATTTTTATGGACTAGAAGTTAATGAACTTGAATTTTTACATATTTATTATCACATACTTAACAATTTTTCACGCTCAATTTTACTTCATGCCTATGAAGAAGGTGATGAGTCGCGTTTTATGAGTGAGACTACTGGGATTAAGATAGTCCCTATTATAGAGCATAACAAAAAAGGTATCAATAAGTTTTTAGAAAACTCTTTTGCTGGAGCTACAAAACAAGATTTAGAAATATTACTCAAAGAGACGCTAAATTATAATTGATAATGAAAATCAATTATAATATCCTTTTAAGTTTATTTTGATTATAATTCTCAAAATAATTTAAAAGGAATATAATGTTAAAAAAATTACTTGTAGGTACGCTTTTAGTATCTAGTATAGCATATGCAACTTCAGAGGTTAATGTCTACTCGCACAGACATTATGACGCAGATAAACAACTCTTTAATATGTTTGAAAAGAAGACAGGCATAAAAGTCAATGTAGTAAATGCAAAAGCAAATGAGTTGATGAAAAGACTTGAAAAAGAGGGCAAAAATTCTCCAGCAGATGTTTTTATAACAGCTGATGTTGGAAGATTGTATTTAGCTCAACAAAAAGGGCTTTTACAGAAAATTGATTCAAAATTTTTAAATGAGACAATTCCAAAGAACTTAAGAGAAAAAGATGGTCATTGGTTTGGTCTTACAAAAAGAGCAAGAGTCATAGTTTATAACAAAGATAAGGTAAACCCAAGTGAGTTATCTACTTATGAAGATTTAACAACCTCTAAGTGGCATAAAAGAGTTCTTATAAGAAAATCATCAAACATATATAATCAGTCACTTTTAGCTTCAATGATAGCTTCTGAAGGTGAAAAAGAAGCAAAAGCTTGGGCTAAGGGTATTGTAAATAATATGGCACGAACTCCTGCCGGAAGCGATAGAGATCAGATGAAAGCAGTTGTTGCTGGAGTAGGTGATGTTGCTATTGTCAATACCTATTATGTTGGAAAACTTTTGAACTCAAAAAAGACAAATGAAGTTATGGTTGGTAAGAAGATGGGAGTCTTTTTCCCAAATCAAAACGGCAGAGGAACACATATTAATATTTCAGGTGCAGGTGTAACAATGAGCAGTAAAAATAGAGACAATGCTATAAAGTTACTAGAGTTTTTAGTAAGTCCTGAAGCTCAAAGTATATTTGCTAATGCAAATTACGAGTATCCTGTAAATCCAAATGTAAAACCTTCAAAACTTTTACAATCTTGGGGAAGTTTCAAAGAAGATACAACACCACTTTATAAATTTGGTGTTTATAATGCAGATGCCGTGAAAATATTTAATGAAGTTAACTGGAAGTAATTTTTCATGGTTAAGTATGACTACAGGAGTAACTCTTGTAGTCATATTGCCTATTATTCTTATTGTTATATATGCACTAGGAGCACAGGGTGAAACTTTGCAGCACTTAAAAGATACAGTTCTTTTAGGTTATATTGCAAACACTGCAAAACTTCTTCTTTTTGTTTCTATACTCTCACTTATATTAGGTATAGGTTCTGCATTTTTAGTGACTTTTTATGAGTTTAGGTTTCAAAATATTTATGCTATTGGATTAATTTTACCTTTTGTTATACCCTCTTATATATTGGGTTTTATATACTCTGATATATTTGGATATTTTAGTTATTTTCATATTTTTTTGATGGATCTAGGTTTTAAAAGTTATTTTAATATCTTGAATTTTAACACAGTTAGTGTAGTTCTTGCTCTTGCCCTTTACCCATATATTTACCTTATAGTACGAGCTTCTTTTTTGAAAAATGCCAATACTCTTTTAAATCCAGCTTTGAGTTTGGGAATGTCAAGAGAAAAAGCACTTTTTAAAGTTGTTTTACCTCTTAGCCGTGTGGCTATTGTTGGTGGCTTATCTTTGGTTTTGATGGAGACTATTAGTGAGTATGGAGTTGTGAGTTATTATGGTGTAGATACTCTTAGTACAGCTATATTCTCGGCTTGGTTTGGTATGGACGATTCTGGTAGTGCTGCTTATATCTCTTCTATTGCTATGGTTTTTATACTTGTAATTTTGCTTGTAGAAAAGTTTTCACAGGGCAAGGCAAGATACACTTTAGAGTCAGCATCATCTCCACTGAAAAAAATTAAACTAAAAGGTATAAAAGCTTTTTTTGCATATATGTTTTTATCAATTCCGCTTTTTTTTGGTTTCATATTTCCACTAATCTGGATTGTAATTTATACTCTAAAGTATGCAAAAGAGAGATTAGATATGGAGTTTTTTAGTGTTATTATAAACTCTTTTTTAGCTTCATCATTTGCTTCATTTGTCATTATTTTTTTATCAGTTATTTTAGCATATACTTATAGAATAGCACCTAGTTTTTATACAAAGTATATAACCAAGTTTGCAACACTTGGCTATAGTATGCCAGGAGCCGTGATAGCAATTGGAATTATTATTTTATTTGGTGATTTTGATAATTATCTCATAGATAATTTTGGCCTTGAAGGTTTACTTTTGAGTGGGACTCTGTTTGCCCTTGTTTTTGGATACATAGTTAGATTTTTAGCAGTTGGATTGAACTCTGTTTTATCCTCTTTTGAAAAAGTAGGGCTAAATATAAATAGAGCTTCAAGAAACTTAGGAAAAACGCCTTTACAGACTCTTTTTCAAGTTGAGCTCCCTTTATTGAAAAACTCACTGTTAGTTGCATACCTTTTAGTCTTTATTGATACCATAAAAGAGTTACCATTAACACTAATACTAAGACCATTTAACTACGAAACACTAGCAACAAAAACATATGAATTAGCGGTTAACGAAATGGTGCAAGAATCAGCACTTTATGCTTTGTGTATTATTCTTATTTGTCTAATTCCAATTACTTTTAGTTTAAAGGCGTATAAATGATACTAAGTTTAAAAAACATAACAAAAAACTTTGGTAAAACCGAAGTGTTAAAAGATATAAATATAGATTTAAATGAAGGTGAGATTCTTACTATTTTGGGAGCAAGTGGAAGTGGTAAAAGTACTATTCTAAATCTTATAGCAGGTTTTGAAAAACAGAACTCTGGAAGTGTTAGCATATATGGAAAAATTGTTAGTAGTGCCGATACATTTGTGGAACCTCATGAGAGAAATGTAGGATTTGTTTTTCAAAACTATGCACTTTTTCCACACCTGAATGTTTTTAAAAATATAGCATTTGGCTTAGAAAAAAAAGATATTAATAGACAAATTATAATTATAGAGAAGATGATGAAGCTTACTGGTTTAGAGGGCTTAGCAAAAAGATATCCACATGAACTCTCCGGCGGACAACAGCAAAGAGTGGCATTAGCGAGAACACTAGCAACCAATCCCAAGCTGATACTTTTCGATGAAGCTTTTTCAAATGTAGATGCAGTGTTAAAATCAAAGATAGAGAGTGAGTTGGTTAGCATCATTAAAGATAGTGGAGTAAGTGCAATTTTTGTTACACATGATAGTAAAGAAGCTCTTAGTATAAGTGATAAGGTAGCTTTCCTTGAAAATGGCAACGTATCGCAACTTTCATCTCCTCAAAAAATATATAACAAACCTCACTCAAAATCAATTGGAACATTTTTTGGAAAAGCTAATTTTATAGAAAAAAATGGAAAAACTTACTGTATACGACCTGAAGAGTGCATGGTAAAAGATGATGGTGAGATAAGAGCAAGTATAGGTAACGTTTTATATCTTGGAGAGCGACAAGAAGTTGAACTCTTTTTTGATTATGAACAAAAAGAGTATAAGTTTAAAGTTTATGTTGATAAAAATTTTGATTTAACTAATAAAGATAGTCTATATTTTGATATAATTTGGAAAAATAGTATCTGTATGGAGTAATCATGAAGTGTAATGTGGGTGGACGAGATAAACTTAATAGAATAATAATAGGCATAGCTTTGATGTCTTATGCCGTTTATGAAAATCAACCTATGGCTTATGCGGGGATACTGCCACTAGTAACAGGTATGGTAGGTTTTTGTCCATTATACCCATTGTTTAAATACAGTTCTCTCAAATAAGTTTTGTATCGCCATTAAAAGTATTTTGATAAGTAGTCTTTAAATAATCCTCAAAAAACTTTTTTCCATGACACTCTGCACCATTTTTACATATTTCAAAATAATCAGGATTTGGTAGGATTTCACTACTTTGTTTACCGTCTTTGCCCTCATAGACTATACAGTTTTCTAAAACAGCTCCATCACTATGCAGTGTGACACTTCCATCTTCTAGAGCAGTTCTGTTATAATCACGTTCACGATGGTCAAGATTTTGTATATACTTTTCATCCAAATCTTTTATCACAAGAGCATTAAACCAAGAGTTTTCATCTTTCTCTATATTCATAACAGCTTTTTTGTTGCCATCAACTTTTCTCCAAGAAGGTAGCTGGTTAAAAATTCTTTTAAAACCTTTAACCTTTACCAAATCAACCTTTGAAAGGGCAATATTCTGCTTTTTTAGTTCGTCTACATGTAAAAGACTTCCATATACTATTTGGTTGTACATTTTTTTCCTTGTCGACAATTTTAATTGAAAAAGGATTAATTTAAATTTAAATTTGTTAGTTAAATAAAATAAATTGATTATTTTTTTGTTTCTTGTAGATTAGTTTCATTATGTAACAGTTAGGAAGAAAATGTATTTTTTTTGAAACAATTTTGAAACCAATAAGGTTAAACTCGTTAAATTATAGAAACAATATTTCAAAAGGAGTTTATATGACTAAGAAGTTAGCAACTATTGCTTTAGTAGGTGCGATGAGTTTGCCATTAATGGCTACAGATTTTGTAACAATCGGAACAGGTGGAGTTACAGGTGTTTATTACCCATTGGGTGGTTCAATTTGTCGTTTAGTAAACAAAGGTAAGAAAGAGCATGGTGTAAGATGTTCTGTTGAATCTACTGGTGGTTCTGTTTATAATATCAACACTATAAAAGCTGGTGAACTTGATATGGGTATTTCTCAATCAGATGCTCAATATTTAGCATATAATGGTACAGGTAAGTTTAAATCACAAGGTGCATTTAAAGACTTAAGATCTGTTTTTTCAGTATATGGAGAAGCTTTCGCTGTAGTAGCTCGTGCCGATTCTGGTATAAAAACTTTTGCTGATTTAAAAGGGAAAAGAGTCAATATAGGAAACTTAGGTTCTGGTTCACGTAACACAATGGAAGTTTTAATGCCAGTAATGGGTTGGACTAACAAATCATTTAAAGTAGCCGGTGAATTAAAATCATCAGAAATGTCTAAAGCACTATGCGATAATAAACTAGATGCTATTATATTTGTTTCTGGACAACCAAATGGAACTATAAAAGAAGCAACTACAACTTGTGATAGTGTTATTGTTGATGTTTCTGGTGAAAAAATTAAAAAATTTATGTCAGATAAACCTTATTTTAGTTCTATGATAATACCAGGTGGTATGTATAAAGGAACAGATAAAGATACAGAAACATTTGGTATGCTTGCAACATTTGTAACTTCAAGTAAAATATCAGAGAAAGTTATTTACACTGTAGTTAAATCGGTTTTTGAAAACTTTGAGGCTTTCAAAAAACTTCATCCAGCTTTCCATAATCTTAAAAAAGAAGATATGGTTAAAAATGGTCTTTCTGCTCCACTTCATAAAGGTGCAATCAAGTACTATAAAGAAGCAGGTCTTTTATAAGACTTTAACACTAGAAGGGTCACATTGTGATCCTTCTAAAACATATACATAACTCTTTACATGTAGAGGATTATGTATGTGTTTTTTTATTTTAAGGAGTAGTTATTATGGCAGAGAAGGAACAATCAGCACAAGACATGGTCTTAGAGGCTGAATCTGGAGGACGTGACCCCTCAAACGCTTATTTAGCGAAGTTTATACTTTATTTAGCTTTAGTTTGGTCACTTTTTCAGCTATATGTTTCATCACCATTAGTTCTTGAGTTTACACCTTGGATGAATGCTGACGTTGTTAAGCGTATTCACTTGATATTTGCAGGTTTTTTGGCCTATTTGAGTTATCTACCTTTTAAGTCTTCACCTAAAAAGTATATTCCTATTACTGATTGGATTATGGGATTTTTATTTATTTTGTCAATTGTGTATTTGATATATGGACAAGTTTTAGATGGAGCTGCTTTTGAGATGAGACTAGGAGTTCCTAATAAACTTGATTTAATAACAAGTATTATTGGTATAGTTCTTCTTCTTGAAGCAACAAGACGTTCACTTGGGCCTCCTTTAATGATAGTTGCACTTCTCGCACTTACATATGCATATTTTGGTGCTGGTGATTATGGTGGGGCATCTATAAACAAGATAGTATCTCATATGTGGATTACCACAGAGGGTGCTTTTGGTATCGCGATTGGTGTTTCAGCCACTATGGTTTTCTTATTTGTACTTTTTGGTGCATTACTTGAACAAGCTGGAGCGGGTAATTACTTTATACGTGTTGCTTTTTCTTTGATGGGTCACTTTAAAGGTGGACCTGCAAAAGCTGCTGTTGTAAGTTCTGCGATGACTGGTATGATATCAGGTTCATCTATTGCTAATGTTGTAACAACAGGAACATTTACTATCCCACTTATGAAAAAAGTTGGATTTTCAGCGGAAAAAGCTGGAGCCATTGAAGTAGCATCTTCAACCAATGGGCAACTTACCCCTCCAATTATGGGAGCAGCAGCTTTCTTGATGGTTGAGTATGTTGGTATCCCTTTTGTTGAGATTATAAAGCATGCATTTTTACCAGCTGTTATATCTTATATAGCATTGATTTATATAGTTCATTTAGAAGCATTGAAAATGGATATGAAAGGTATGGTAAAAAAAGACGAAGATAAGATGAACGCAAGAGGAAAATGGATTGGGGCACTCAGTGTCGTAATTGTTCTAGGTTTCTTATCATGGGTATTGGGACCACTAATAGATATGGTTAAAAATGTATCAGGTGAATATACATTTACTGCTATTTTAGCTTTGATTGGTGTTTCATATGTTGTTCTTGTTTATTTTTCATCTAAAGTACCAGATTTACCAAGTGATGAGATTGAAAGTTTACCACCAGTTGGTGTTACGGTAAAAGCAGGGTTACATTACTTGTTACCTATAGTTATCCTTGTTTGGTTATTGACAGTTGAGAGACTCTCACCTGACCTTTCAGCATTTTGGGCATCTATATTTATGATTTTTATTGTTTTAACTCAAAAACCTATGATGGACTTTTTTAGAGGAAAAAAAGAAATTTTTGGAAGAGTAAAAGAGAGTTTAGTTGACTTGGAGGTTGGCCTAATTAATGGTGCTAAAAATATGATAGGCATTGGTGTTGCTACGGCAGTTGCCGGTATTATTGTTGGTACTGTTACATTAACAGGAATAGGACAAGTTATTATTGGTTTAGTTGAGGAAGTATCTGGCGGAAATATCTTCTTGATTCTTCTTTTAACGGCTATCATTAGTTTGATTCTTGGCATGGGTCTTCCTACTACCGCAAACTATATTGTTGTTTCAAGTTTGATGGCACCTGTTATAGTAAGTCTTGGTGCTGCTAATGACATTGCCATTCCATTAATAGCTGCTCATATGTTTGTGTTTTATTTTGGTATCTTAGCCGATGATACACCTCCGGTGGGACTGGCCGCCTTTGCTGCGGCCGCCATATCGAAAGGTGATCCTATAAAAACAGGTATTCAAGGGTTTACTTACGATATCCGTACAGCACTGTTACCTTTTATGTTTATTTTCAATACACAGCTTTTGATGATAGGCATAAATAATATTTTTGATTTTATAGTAATCGTTGTAACGGCTATAACAGGCATGCTACTGTTTGCGGCAGCCACGCAAGGCTTTTGGTTTACTAAAAGTAAGTGGCATGAAACTGTACTTCTTTTAGCATTGACATTTTTGATGTTCAGACCAGGATATTTTTACGACAAAATTGACCCGCCATATGATAGCTTACCAGGAAAAGAGATTTTTAAAGTTGCTGATGGCATGAAAGCAGGAGAGAGATTAGAGTTTGTTGTTAGTGGTGAGACTCTTGAGGGAGTTGAGCGAACTTATACTTTTGCATTGCCATTAGCAGAGGGTAAAACAGGACAAGAAAGATTCAATGCAACGGGACTTCAACTAGATAACATGTTTGGTCCAATGGAAGTATCTATGGTTCTTCCTGGAAGTAATAAACAAGTTGAAGCTATCAAAAAAGCTGGAGTTGATAGTGGTTGGATTGTCGAGTCTGTAAGAGTAAAAAGAGATAGATTACCTAAACAGATTATTCTTATTCCTGTTTTTGCTGTAGTTTTCCTTTTAGCTTGGATTCAAATCAAACGTAGAAAAAGATTAAAAGGAGCTAAATAATGTTAATTGCATGGGTGGTATTGGTTGGTATTGTGATAGCTATGTATATCATTATCTATAAGTATGAAAAGAAGATGAATAAAATGCAAGAGCTTATTGCAGCTAATAAAGAGAAACTTGGTGAACACCATGATAGGATTACAAAAAATCATGAAAGAAGTAAAAAGAATCACGAGAAGCTTGATGAGCACAATAACTTTATAAATCAGATGTGGGTAACTATACCTAAACGTAAATCTGAAAAAGAAGATTAAAATTCTCCCTTTTTAGGGAGAGTTTTTACTCTAATTCATTCTCTTCTATGTCTATCATATTGTAAATTTCATGTGGTGCAAACCCATTTTCTTTTGCAATTCCCCTAAATATAAACTTAATAAAATTATAAATTATATATGTTAATGTTCTGTTAATATAATGAAAAATATCTTTTTAAGCCCTCTTTTAGTATAATCCGCGTAATTAAATATTATAAGGGTGTAATATGAGGGGCTATAAAGTCTTTACGGGTACTGCTAATCCAGAGTTTTCAAAAAAAGTTGCAAAATATCTTTCACTTCCATTATCAGAAGCGACTATCAAGCGTTTTAGTGATGGTGAAATTAGTGTTCAAATTACTGAGAGTGTTAGAGGTAAAGATGTATTTATCATCCAGCCAACATGTGCTCCAGCTAATGTAAATCTTATGGAACTTCTTATTTTAACTGATGCTCTGAGACGTAGTTCAGCTAGTTCTATAACTGCAATTGTACCTTATTTTGGCTACGCAAGACAAGATAGAAAAGCAGCTCCAAGGGTTCCAATTACAGCTAAACTAGTAGCAAATATGATGGAAACAGCAGGAATTGATAGAGTTGTGACTATCGATCTTCATGCTGGTCAGATTCAAGGTTTTTTTGATATACCTGTTGATAACTTGTATGGTTCTATTATTTTCCATGATTACATCAAAAATAAAGGACTTAAAAATCCTATTATTGCTAGTCCAGACATTGGTGGAGTTGCACGTGCAAGAAGTTTTGCAAAAAAACTTGGAGTAGATATTGTTATAGTTGATAAAAGACGTGAAAAAGCAAATGAATCAGAAGTTATGAATATCATTGGTGATGTTGAAGGTAAAGATGTTATTTTAGTTGATGATATGATTGATACTGCGGGAACCATAGTAAAAGCTGCAAAAGTACTTAAGGCAAAAGGAGCTACGAGTGTTATGGCATGCTGTACGCATCCAGTTCTTAGTGGACCTGCTTATGAAAGAATTGAAGCAGGAGACTTAGATGAGCTTTTAGTGTCTGATTCTATTCCTTTAACACAAGAGTGTGCAAAGATAAAAGTTCTTAGTATCGCTCCAACATTTGCAGAAGTAATAAGAAGAGTTTATCACAATGAAAGTGTGAATGGATTGTTTATTTAATGGCTCAAAAAAATATACGTAACTTTTCTATTATTGCTCATATAGACCACGGTAAGAGTACTTTAGCCGATAGGCTTATCCAAGAGTGTGGAGCTGTCTCAGACAGAGAGATGGGCACTCAGATGATGGACACTATGGACATAGAAAAAGAGCGTGGAATTACCATAAAAGCACAAAGTGTTAGACTTACTTATGTAAAAGATGGAGTTCCTTATATACTGAACCTTATAGATACTCCAGGGCATGTTGATTTTTCTTATGAAGTATCTCGCTCACTTGCTTCAAGTGATGGAGCTTTATTGATAGTAGATGCTTCTCAAGGTGTAGAAGCACAAACCATAGCTAATGTGTATATTGCATTAGATAATGATTTAACATTGATTCCTGTTATAAATAAGATAGACCTTCCAGCAGCTGACCCTGAAAAAGTAAAAAATGAAATAGAACATACCATAGGACTTGATTGTAGTGATGCAATTAACGTTAGTGCAAAAAGTGGAATAGGCATAACTGAGCTTCTTGATACTATTGTTAGTACTATTCCCTCGCCTGTTGGTGATGAGAATGCTCCTACAAAAGCTATCATTTATGATAGTTGGTTTGATAACTATTTAGGTGCTTTGGCATTAGTTAGGGTATATGATGGTGAAATCAAAAAAGGTCAAGAAATATATGTAATGGGAACTGAGAAAAGACATGAAGTTTTAAATCTTATGTATCCACATCCTCTTAAGCACGAAAAAACAAAAGTTGTAAAAACAGGTGAAGTTGGTATTGTTGTTCTTGGACTTAAAAATATTGGTGATGTTCAGGTTGGTGACACTATTACAGATAATAAAAATAGAGCAACAGAAGCAATTCGTGGTTTCGAAGAGGTTAAATCATTTGTTTTTGCAGGTATTTATCCTATAGAAACTGACAAATTTGAAGAATTACGCGATGCATTAGACAAGTTAAAACTAAATGATTCAAGTATTTCTTATGAACCTGAAACTTCAGTAGCTTTAGGTTATGGTTTTCGTGTAGGATTTTTAGGACTTCTACATATGGAAGTTATAAAAGAGAGATTGGAACGTGAGTTTGATCTTGATTTGATTGCAACTGCTCCAACTGTTACTTATAGAGTTTTAACAACTAGTGGTGAAACACTAGAGATGCAAAATCCAAGTCAACTTCCTTCTGTAAATCAGATAGAAAAAATAATGGAACCTTATGTAAGAGCTACGATATTGACTCCAACAGAGTTTCTAGGAAATATTATAACTTTGCTAAACAACAAAAGAGGTATCCAAGAAAAGATGGACTATTTAAGTCCTGAGAGAGTTCTTTTGGAATACTCTATTCCTATGAATGAAATAGTTATGGATTTTTATGATAAGCTAAAATCTGTTACTAAAGGTTATGCTAGTTTTGATTATGACCAAACAGGTTACCGTGAAGGTGATTTGGTCAAGCTTGATGTCTTGGTTGCTGGTGAAGTCGTAGATGCTCTGTCAATAATTGTACCAAAAGTAAATGCAACAAGCCGTGGACGTGATTTTGTAAAAGCAATGAAAGAGATAGTTCCAAGGCAACTTTTTGAAGTAGCAATTCAAGCAAGTATTGGAAACAAAGTAATAGCTCGTGAGACTGTAAAGTCCATGGGTAAAAACGTAACTGCTAAGTGTTATGGTGGTGATATAACAAGAAAAAGAAAACTACTAGAGAAACAAAAAGCTGGTAAAAAAAGAATGAAATCTATAGGAAGAGTACAACTTCCGCAAGAAGCCTTTTTAACAGTATTGAAACTAGACTAATAATGCGATGCCAACTATGTTTGAACATAAGTTGGCATCCACTTTGTAAAAACTGCTTAAACACTGTTTTAATCCCTACTCCAAACAAAAGAGTTTTAAAAGATGGCTTAGTTGTCTATTCGGCTTATAACTACAAAGATATAAAAAATTTACTTCATACAAAACATACCTACCATGGAACAAAAATATTTGCTCAACTAACAAAATACGCACTTTTACCTTTAGTAAAAACCTTTACATGTAGAGATGTTCTCTCACTTCCAATAGACGATCACACAAGAAGTGGCTACTCTCACTCAGCAGTTATTGCACACGGATTAAAAAAACAGATTAAACCATTATATGGAAAACTAAGAGCTAAAAATAACACAAGATATTCAGGACAAACCCTACATATAAGAACACAGAACAGAAGAGATTTTACTCTTACATGTAAAGAAAATTTAGATGTAATTCTCATTGATGACATAATAACCACAGGAAACACTCTAAAAGAAGCCCATGCTATATGTAAACAAAATAAATTGAACGTTCTATTTGCAATAACACTAGCAAACACAGAAGACTAAATACACCACTAAACGGGTCAGCCCCCAACTATGAACTTTTGTGTTATAATGGACTTACTTCAATAGAGGAGTTCATATGGCAAGAAGATTAAGAGTAGAAATTTGTGGGTATCATCATGTCTACAACAGAGGCGTTGCAAAAAAACGAATATTTTTAAAAGACAGAGATAGAGAGAAGTTTTTAGAGATACTTTCTGATGTAGCAAAAGAATTTAGATTTAATATACACTCCTTTTGTCTTATGAATAACCACTATCACCTTTTGATTGAGAATAAAAAAGAGAACCTTTCAGCTGGTATGAGGCAACTAGGTTCACGTTATGCTAGTTACTTTAATAAAACTTACAAAAGAGTAGGGCACCTATGGCAAGATAGATTTAAATCTTGGTATGTCATGGATGAAAATTATCTTTTTACACTTTTCAAGTACATAGAATCAAATCCTGTAAAAGCAAATATGAGTAGCAAGATTGGAGAGTACAGATACAGTGCAAGCTACTCTATTCTTAAAAATGGAGTGCCTCTTTTTTTACAGAACTCTTTTGTTCTAAGAGATTACGATACAAATGTACTTTTTGATATGTTTGATATACCTCTTAGTCAAAAAGATATAGAAAATATAGATAAATTTCACAAAATTAAGTATAAACAAGATAATGGAGATGTAATTCAGTCAAAAAAACAGAGTTTAGAGTACTATTTTAGGGGTACACAGAGTAAAAAAGTGAGAAATGAAGCTATTTTAAATGCTTATGAAGATGACTATACAAAAAGTGAGATAGCAAAACAGATAGGTTTAAGCGGTACAGGAGTAGCAAAAATCATTAAAAAGTTTATAGTTGGGGGCTGACCCCTTTTGGGCTAATTGGGGATTAATGTTGGTTTTTGTAGAATAAAAGAAATTAAATTATGAGGTTATTAAATGGACAATATTTTTGATACCAATCAAGATATACAGACTATAAAGATAGAAGATTCTATCAAGGCTAGTTATCTTGATTATTCGATGAGTGTTATTATTGGTCGTGCTCTTCCTGATGCTAGAGATGGGCTTAAACCAGTGCATAGAAGAATTCTTTTTGCTATGAATGATTTGAGTATTAGCTCACGTAGTCCATATAAAAAGTGTGCGAGAATAGTTGGCGATGTTATTGGTAAGTACCATCCACACGGAGATACTGCTGTTTATGATGCACTTGTTCGTATGGCTCAGCCTTTTGCTATGCGTATTCCCTCAGTTGATGGTCAAGGAAACTTTGGTTCAATTGATGGTGATAATGCAGCGGCAATGAGATATACAGAAGCACGTATGACAACACTTGCGGAAGAACTTTTAAGAGATATAGACAAAGATACTGTTGATTTTACACCTAACTATGATGATAGTATGAGTGAGCCTGATGTTCTTCCAAGTCGTGTTCCAAACTTATTGTTAAATGGTTCAAGCGGAATTGCTGTTGGTATGGCTACAAATATTCCTCCTCATTGTATGGATGAATTAATTCCTGCTCTTTTGGCTATGATTGAGAACCCTGAGATTGAACTTGAAGAGATTATGGAGTTTATTAAAGGTCCTGATTTTCCTACTAAGGGAATTATCTTTGGTAAAAAAGGTATTTTAGATGCGTACTCAACAGGACGTGGTCGCATTAAAATTAGAGCTAAAATACATATGGAAAAGAAGGGGAATAGAGACGTTATCATCGTAGATGAGCTTCCTTATCAAGTAAATAAATCTCGCCTTATAGAACAAATTGCAAATCTAGTAAAAGAGAAACACGTTGAGGGTATTAGTGAACTTAGAGATGAGTCAGATAGAGAAGGAATTAGAGTAGTAATGGAGCTTAAGCGTGATGCTATGAGTGAGATTGTTTTAAATAACCTTTATAAATCAACTAATCTAGAAGTTACATTTGGTGTCATTTTACTTGCTATTGAGAATAAAGAACCAAAAGTATTTAAACTTTTAGAACTTCTTAAACTTTTCTTAAATCATAGAAAAACAGTAATCATTAGAAGAACTATATTTGAACTTGAAAAAGCAAAAGCAAAAGCACACATTTTAGAAGGTCTTCAAATTGCACTTGATAATATAGATGCAATTATAGCTCTTATTAGAGGTAGTGAAGATACAAAATCTGCTAAAGAAGGTCTTATTGAACAGTTTGGATTAAGTGAAATTCAAGCAGGTGCAATTCTTGACATGAAACTAAACCGTTTAACTGGTTTAGAGAGAGAAAAAATAGAGAATGAGCTTAAAGCTTTACATGAAGAAATACAAAGACTAAGTGCAATCCTTAAGAGTGAAATGCTTCTTAGTGCAATCATCAAAGAAGAGTTAATTGAGATTCAAGATAAATTCAAATCACCTCGTGTTACTGTAATAGAAGATGATTATGATGATATAGATATGGAAGATTTAATTCCAAATGAGCCAGCAGTAGTTACTATTACGCATCTTGGATATATTAAAAGAGTTCCATTGAAGTCTTATGAGAAACAAAAACGCGGCGGAAAAGGCAAAACTGCTGTTACCATTTACGAAGATGATTTTATAGAAAGATTCTTTACATGTAACACTCACGATACACTTCTGTTTGTAACAGACCGTGGACAACTTCACTGGTTAAAAGTTTACCGTATACCAGAGGGAAGCAGAATTGCAAAAGGTAAGGCAGTAGTAAATCTTCTAAAACTTGAAGCAGGTGAGAAGATACAGTCTATTATTCCTACAACTGATTTTAGTTCAGAAAAATCTTTAGTATTTTTTACAAAAAAAGGTGTTGTTAAAAGAACAAATCTTGGTGAATTTTCAAATATTAGAAGTAATGGTGTAAAAGCAATTAATCTAGATGATGACGATACTATAATTACTGCTAAAATTGCTAACCAAGACGTAAGACAACTTTTCATGATAACAAAACTTTCTCAGTGCATTAAATTTGATATTGAAAAAACTCGTGACCAAGGGCGTAACACAAGAGGTGTTAGAGGAATCAAGTTTAAGCTAGAAGGCGATGAAGTAGTAGATGCGAACATTATTTGTAACGAGGAACAAGAGATACTTGTTATGAGTGAAAAAGGCATTGGAAAGAGAACTGAAGCTGGCGAATATAGACTAACAAATCGTGGTGGAAGTGGTGTAATTGCTATGAAAATGACAGCTAAAACAGGTAAAAATGTTGTTGGTTGTTTAATGGTTGATGAGACTATGGACATGATGGCACTAACAGTTGCTGGTAAAATGATAAGAGTAGATATGCAAACTATCAGAAAAGCTGGACGTAACACAAGTGGTGTTATCGTAGTAAATGTGAGTGGAAAAGATATAGTTAAGTCAATAGCAAGATGTCCTAAAGAGGAAAAACCTGAGGATGACGTAGATGTTGAAGATGATGGTAGCTTGATAGAAGAGTAGGTTTTTATGGTAGTTTCATTTGCAAGAGTGGAACACCATTTGCTTTAGTTTTATTAAATTGATAAAAAGGTATGTTATGAATAAATGGATTATTACCCTTTTCGTGGGAATGGGCATGTTGTTATTGTTTTCTGGATGTACAACACAACCTAAAACAGATGCACAGATGAAGGTAAAACAAGAGTCAAAGGCTGTTGTTCAAAAGATTGATAGAGAAGATATAAAGAAGATTCTTCAAGAAGAGAAATTCATATATCTAAATAACAATCCAGATAGAGTATTTGTAGTAAATGGAGAAGGAATTGCTCCTCAAAATACTGTTTCACCTGCTCAAGCTATGGCTTTAGCAAAGAGAGCTGCTGTTGCAGATGCATATCGTCAAATGGCTGAAAAATTATATGGCGTTCAAATCAACGCAAAAGACACTATAAAGAATGCAGCACTTTATGACTCAAGAATCGTTTCTCAGGTAAATGGTCTTGTAAAAAATGCTAGCATAACTGAGCATACTTTTAAAGATGGTCTGTTTATAGTAAGAATGGAACTTAAAATGAATGGTGCTAGGTGGCAAGAAATTTTTGCTTACTAATTATCTTTACATGTAGTCTTTTTGCAAATGAAAATTTTTGGTTTTCATACAAGACAGCTATTGATAATAAAGTAATTGTATATGAGGAGAGAAATATTTCTCCTCAAATGCAAAGTGCTGATTTAAAAGAGTATAAATTTTTATGCCGGTTAAATATTAAAAAAAAGCAGTATCAATCAACAGAACATTTTTTAAATGAAAACTTTGATAGAGTGCTTGAATGCTTCTACTCTATGAGTACAAAAGTTGTAAATCACACACTCATTGAGATAAAAGGTGTGATAGAAAGAACAGTTCTCACTATAATCCCCACAAAATTCACAGTAGAGTTTAAAGACGATTTTGCTAACATAAATACCATAAAATAATTTATAGGTATTTAATGAATATAGCGATTGTCGAAGACGATATAAATATGAGAAAATCTCTTGAATTTGCTTTGGCAGAGTACTCAGAGTTTTCCGTACAAACATACAAAAGTGCCATAGATGCACTCAAAAAAATCGATAGCAGTGTTGATTTAATAGTGACCGATATAAACATGCCCCAAATGGATGGCATAGAGTTTATAAAAGAGCTTGATGGTCGTTATGATATTATAGTCATTACTGGTAATGCTACGCTTAACCGTGCTATTGAATCAGTAAGACTTGGAGTGAAAGATTTTTTGACAAAACCTTTTGAAGTTGATACTCTGGTGGATGCTATAAAAAGACAAGTCAAGATAAGCAAAAAAATAAAAACTACTCCAAAAACTCAAAATAAAAAAGCTGATGGAGATTTTATAGCAACTTCACCAGCACTAGAAAAAGTTTTGAAACTATCAAAAAAAGCAGCAAGAACAGATGCTTCTATTTTATTGATGGGTGAGAGTGGTGTAGGCAAAGAGTTATTTGCAAATTATGTTCATAAAAATTCTCCAAGAGAGAAAGGTAAGTTTGTAGGCATAAATATGGCAGCAATTCCTGAAAACCTTTTAGAAAGTGAGCTTTTTGGTTATGAAAAAGGTGCTTTTACAGATGCTACGGCTTCAAAAAAAGGGCATTTTGAGATAGCTCATGGTGGAACACTTTTTTTAGATGAGATAGTAGAAATGCCAATAAGTCTGCAAGCAAAACTTTTAAGAGTTCTTCAAGAGAGAGTAATTACAAGAGTTGGTGGAACTAAAGAGATAGAAATAGACGTTCGCATAGTATCTGCAACCAATGCAAATATACATGAGGCAATAGAAAAAGGTGAGTTTAGAGAAGACTTGTATTATCGTTTAAATACTATCCCTGTTCATATTCCTCCTTTAAGAGAAAGAACAGAGGAGATAGAGCCGATTGCAAATCATATTTTAAATGATGTGTGCAAAAAGTATGAATTGGAAGAGTTAGAGTTTTCAAATGAAGCATTAAATGAGTTAAATAGCTATAAATGGCCAGGAAATATAAGAGAATTGATTTCGGTCGTTGAAAGAGCGGCTATTTTAAGCGATAATAACGTTATTAGTTTAGATGACCTGTTTTTAGATAGTAGAAATACAAACAAAACCAAAAGTATAGACAGTATGGAAAAAGAGTTAATAAAAGAGGTACTTCAAAGTGTCCAAAGTGACAAAGTTGAAGCAGCAAAAATTTTGGGTATGAGTAAAACAGTATTGAACAAAAAAATTGAAAAATATAATATAGAGGACAAGACATGAGAAAGTATAATGTAGCTATTGTTGGTGCAACTGGTGCAGTAGGCGAAGAGTTATTTAGAGTTTTAGAGGAACTGGATTTTCCAATAAATAATTTGATACCATTAGCATCAAGCAGAAGTGCTGGAGTAGAGATAGAGTATAGAAACAAGTACTATAAAGTTTTAGAGTTAACTGAATCTATTTTTGAAGAAAAAGATGTTGAGATTGCATTTTTTAGTGCAGGAGGTTCTATATCTGCTCATTATGCAAAGTTTGCAGCAGAAGCTGGAGCAGTTGTAATTGACAATACAAGTCACTTTAGAATGGAAGCTGATGTTCCTTTGGTAGTTCCAGAGTGTAATCCAGATGCCATAAGTGGTTGGAAAAACAGAGGAATTATAGCAAATCCAAATTGTTCGACTATACAGATGGTTCAAGTTCTAAAGCCACTTGATGATGCTTTTAACATTACTAGAGTAGATGTTAGTACATATCAAGCAGTAAGTGGAGCAGGAAAAGCTGGTATGGAAGAATTAGTGGCTCAGATGCAAGACTTTTTTGCTTTTAAGCTTGGCACGAATGAATCTAAAATATTTCAACACCAAATAGCACTAAATGTTATACCTCATATAGATGTTTTCATGGAAAATGATTACACTAAAGAAGAGATGAAGATGGTAAATGAGACTCAAAAAATACTTGGTAAAAATATTGAAGTAAGTGCAACTTGTGTTAGAGTTCCAGTTATTAGAAGTCATAGTGAGTCAATTACAATTCATTTTGAAAATGCTGTTAGCGTAGAAAAAGCAGTTCAAGCTCTAAAAGATGCTCCAAACGTAACTGTAATGGATGACCCATCTAAAAATGAGTACCCTATGCCAATAACTGCAAGTGATACTGATGAGACATATGTCGGACGTATTAGAAAAGACATAAGCAGAGACAATGTTCTTCACCTTTGGTGTGTAGCAGATCAGCTTAGAGTTGGGGCAGCGACAAACTCTGTTCGTATTGCACAAAAGTGGATAGAGATGGAAGGTTAATAATGAGTCAAATTTTTGTAGATGCGTGTTTTGGTAAAGAGACAACGCATACTCCTGTGTGGATGATGAGACAAGCTGGACGTTATCTTCCAGAGTATATGAAAGTAAGAGCAGAGGCAGGAGATTTTTTAGCACTTTGTCATGATCCCCAAAAAGCTTGTGAGGTAACTCTTCAGCCTATGGATATACTTGGTGTTGACGCGGCGATTCTTTTTAGTGATATTTTAGTTGTTCCTATGGAAATGGGAATGGAACTTAAATTTGTAAAAGGAGAGGGTCCACTTTTTCCAAAACCAATAAAAACTATGGAAGATTTAGATGCACTTTGTGTTGAAGAAGCAGCTGCTAAACTAGAGTATGTTTATGAAACAATACGTCTTATTCGTGGTAAACTTGCAGCCAATAAAGCTCTTATAGGTTTTTGTGGAGCTCCATGGACACTTGCAACTTACATGATAGAGGGACAAGGTACAAAGACTTATGCAATAGTGAAAAAGCTTATATATTCTCAACCAGAATTTATGCATGCCCTTCTTAAAAAAGTGACAGAAGTTCTAAAAATTTATATGTCAAAACAGATAGAAAGTGGCATAAATGCCGCTATGATTTTTGACTCTTGGGCATCGGCTCTTGAAGAAGATGCTTATTTTGAATTTAGTTGGAATTATATGAAAGAGATAGCAAGTCATTTAAAAGCAAAATACCCGCATATTCCTATTATCATGTTTCCTAAAGGAATCAGTGGTTACTTAGACAGAATTGATGGTGATTTTGATGTATTTGGTGTTGATTGGTCAACTCCATTGGAACTTGCACGTGAGAAACTTGGTGATAAGTATGTTCTTCAAGGTAATATGGAGCCAACTAGACTCTATAGTAAAAGTGCCATAAAAGAGGGTGTTGAGAAGATAGTCAAAACTATGGACAACAAACGTCATATATTTAATCTAGGACATGGAATACTTCCAGATGTTCCAGTGGAAAATGCAAAATACTTCATAAAAGAAGTACAATCTCAAACTAAAAGATAAGAATGAATAAAATAGTATTTGGACCAATCACTTCAAGACGGTTTGGACAATCCCTTGGCATAGATTTGAGTCCAGATGCTAAACAGTGCAATTTTGACTGTATCTATTGTGAGCTAAAGGGTGCAAAACCAGTAGATACCATACAAAACCCTCCCTTGGTTAAAGAAGTTATAGTAAGTGTAAAAGAAGCACTTTTAAAGCATAAAGATATAGATGTCATAACTCTAACTGCAAATGGCGAGCCAACTCTTTATCCATATATGAAAGAGTTAGTAAAAGAGCTTCATAATATCAAAAACAACTCAAAATTACTCATACTCTCAAACGGTGCAACCGTTACATGTAAAGAGGTAAGAGAGGTTTTAAAAGATATAGATATAGTTAAACTCTCTTTAGATTGTGTAAGTGAAAAATGTTTTAAGAAAATAGACAGACCCATAAAAGGTCTACATGTAGAAGACATCATAAAGGGTATAAAAGAGTTCAGAAAAATATATAACAAAGAGCTTGTTTTAGAAGTTTTAGTAGTAGAAGGTATCAACGACAAGCAAAGTGAGTTTGAAGCTCTTAGAGACGTCTTAAAAGAGATAAAACCAGATAGAATAGACATAAGCACAGTAGACAGACCACCAGCTTATGATGTCAAAAGTGTAAGTATACCAAGGCTTAAAGAATTAGCAAGTATATTAAGCTCATTGCCTATTAGTTTAGCCTATAAACGTGATTACAGTGAAAAGAAACGTGATTTCACAAAAGATGAAATTCTTAACATGATAGATAAAAGACCACAAAGCTTTGAAGACGTAAATATTAGCTTTTCAAAGAAGAGTATTGACCAGATAGATAGACTAGTTGAAGAGGGTATTTTGTACGTAAAAGACGTAGCCGGTGTTAATTTTTACAAACTTTCATAATTTATAAAAAAAACCTTGACATTAAGACCTTTTTTCACTATAATTTCGTCCTTGTTAAACGTGTTCCGGATTAGCTCAGCGGTAGAGTAGGTGACTGTTAATCACTTGGTCGCTGGTTCGAATCCAGCATCCGGAGCCATACTTATTACCTAAAATAGAGACTTCATAAAAAAATATTATAATTTAAGAAAAAAAAGTGGTATACTTTTTTTTATTTGAAGGATTATATTGATTGAATCACTAGAAGACATATTAGAACATTTAACATTCAAACAAGCAGAGCTACTGTCAGAGTCATATTTCATATATCACTAGAAGACATATTAGAACATTTAACATTCAAACAAGCAGAGCTACTGTCAGAGTCATATTTCATATATAATGGATATGTTTGAAAAAGATTTTTCTTCATTTGAAGAAGATACATGCTATCTATTTGACTTACAAGATCTATTTGACTTACAAGAAATATTTTTTGAGATAATAGAACAAGACCGTTCAAAAATAATTACATTAATTGATTTAATGAATGCTTTAGTTTTGATAAAACATAAAGAAAAATTATCTGATAATTTTAATACAGATGACATAATTGAAAAATAGAATCTTTAAAAGAAGAAATAAGTGATATAAAATCTACTGTTAGCTACGAGAATCAAGAATTTTTAACCTTGCCTGAAATATCAAAATTTACAAGAATGTCGGAGCAAAAATTAAGAGGACTTTTATTCGACCCATCACTATTAAATTCTTTTAAGAAAAAGAAGTCAGGCACTACAATTATTCTAAGTAAAAATGATATTAGAAAATGGATGGAATCTAATTTTTGTTAGATAATAGACTTCTTGCATAACCCCTTGTATCCTCAGAGGATTTAGAAGTAGTGAGATTGTGCAAAACCTTTTTTGAGTAATAGCCACAGCTATTGCGATAAAAAGTTTTGTGCAAGATTGCTACTTCTAAGTCTTCCTTACGGGCAACTCCTAGATAAGCCTGAGCTTCGTTAGTTCATCTCATCCGTAGCTACGGCTACGCAAGAGATAAACTGCCTCACTCAAACATATCTATGAGTTGCTGAGACTGCAAGGGGTTATGCAAGAAGTCTAATATATCTTTAATAGGTTTAGTATCTCTATCCAACCAAATCCAAGAGCCTACTACTTCAATAACTATATCTTCATAATGTAAGATTTTAGAAATGATTTTTTCTAACTCTAAATCAAATTTACTCTCATTTGAAAAATATATTTTATTTTCTATTATGTTGGAATGTATTTAGATAATGGATTTGATTTAGAGAACTCAATTTATAGTATTGAGTCTGAAAATATAATTCAATATCTTATAGGAGATAAGGAGTATAAAAACGAAGAGGAACTACTTGGAAAATGGTTGGTTTATGAGTCAGATTTTTTTGAAGATTTACTTGATAAATATAAAAGACATATTGATTTTGAATTATTTTCAAAAGAATATGGTCAAGATATGATTGCCCATATTTTTAAAAATGGAAAAGTATATTCTTTACTTGCAACATAATAAAATATGATCTTCATTTATTTAAAGGTTATGTATCTCTCTGCTTCTTTATTTTCTTTTTCAAATTAAACATAAAATGAACCACTTTGCCATTAGAACAAAACTGTTAATCAGAGCTAATCAGGTGGCTTATTCAGAATTACAACTTTTGAAGGGTGCGTAAGGTCAGTTAGATAATCTTAGTTCTAAAGTGTTACGTATAGATACAAAAGTTGACTTAGAACTTGTTTTTATATTCAATAATATGGATTTTATTAGTTGAAAATCACAAAAAACTTAGAGGAATAAACCAAATAAATCTTCATGCATATAAAGAATTGAAAAGTAGAGATGGAGAAAATCTTATTTTAAAAAGGTAAGTTTGTTACATGAAGTAACAGTACTAGAAATTCTTTTAATTTTATAGAAAATCAATTTTAATTAAAAACCCCCTATTAATCGATACTTTTTTAAAAAAGTTTCAGAAAAGTTTTAAATTTGTATTTTTCTAAAAAAATCTTTTAAGTTACTTCTAAAAAAACTATACTATATTTTAACATAGAAAAAGTAGTACTTTTAGTATTCCTTTTTTAATATTAAATAAAAGGGACATTTTGGCAAAGCAAAAGTTTGGTAATGAAATCATCAAGAGTGTTATTGAGAAGAGTAAAAAAAGACGTCAAATTTCTCAATTAACAATAAAAATAGATTCAAAACTTGATGATGCTTTAATTAAACTTTCTAATTCGTTAAACATATCAAAAAATAGACTTATAGAGGATATTCTTTTTGAGAGTGGTATCATAAAAGAGGTTGAGGAAAATTATCATGACTAAATTTCCTACACAGAAGCAAGTTGTAGATGCAGTTCTTCAAGGAAGCATAAAAGCAGCTCGAAACTTTCTTATATGGACAAACGATAGACTTTTTTTATCTCATGGACCTCACAAAATAATTTCTATCCATATTGCTCAAGAAATTGCAGCTATGAAGAATGCACCAGAAATTTTTATTGATGCGACTATAAGTGATATCTTAAGATGTTCTTTACAAAATCGCGCGGCATATACTTCATATATGGAAAGCAAAAAGTTAACACAAGGAATATTTAGTATAACTTTAGATGAGAGATTTGAGCATCGCAACGATGAAGATTCTATTTCAAAAGTTATCATGAGTGTTAGAAATGGTGTAAGAAATCCAAAGTTGGAGTACTCAAGTGACATAGAAGTTATTTGTAAAATGTTAGATTGTGAAACTACTTTAGATTATGGACTTTTTAATTTTTACTCTGATTTATCACAAAATGCAAGAAAAAAACTTGATAAGAGAATTCCTGAGTTGATTAAAAGTTTTGATGTAGTTGTAAAAAAATTTCCATCATTAAAATCTAGTTTTATAAGTAGTGAGATTCAAAGAATAGAAGAGAGTGGAGAGTGGTTAACTGGCTGTTATATAATAGAACCAAAGTAGATTTAATTAAGACTACAAGTTGCGTCGTTTTAATTAAATTTTCAAAGGAGAAAATATGAGAATATTACCAAGAGTTGCAGCATCAGTTGCAGTTTGTGCTTTATTAGTTACTGCAGGAAGTGCAGCGGATGTTATTAAGATTGGTGTTCAAGCACCTATTACTGGTAAGTATGCAAATGAGGGACAGAGTATTGATAATGGTGTTAGATTAGTTATTGATCAACTCAATGCAAAAGGTGGCATTTTAGGTAAGCAGCTAGAAGTTGTTAGTTGTGATGATGAAGGAAAAGCTCAAAAAGCAGCAATTTGTGCTAGAAAACTTGTAAACGAAGGCGTTCTTGCAGTTATTGGTTCATATACTTCTGGTGCTACAGAAGCTGCTCAAACTACATACTTTAGAAACAAAACACTTCAAACAAGTGATGGTACAAGTGGTAGTTTGACTAAACACAAGTACTGGACATTTTTCAGAAACTCTTTTAGAAATTCAGATCAAGCCGCATTTACTGCAACGTATTTAGTAAAAGAGAAAGGTTATAAAAATATTGTTATCCTTTCAGATTACAGTGGATATTCTGTTGATTTAGCAGATTCAGCTGCAAAGTCTATCAAAGCTGAGGGTGGTAATGTAATTTATCAAGGAAAAATCAAATCAGGAACTCAAAACTTTACAGCAGTTCTAACAAAAATTAAATCAATGAATCCAGATGCAATCTATTTTGCAGGATATTATACAGATGGTGGTCTTATTAGAGCACAACAACAACAACTTGGAATCAAAGCTGACTTTATCGGTGGTGATGCAAATGACAACCCAGATTTCGTAAAACTAGCTGGAAAAAGTGCAAAAGGTACAATTCTTGTAAACTTCCCAACAGCTGATTTTCTACCATATGATGCTGCAAAAATATTTATAAAAGATTATACAGCTAAGTATGGAAAAGCTCCATCTTCAGTATGGGCTTTGATGAATGTTGATGGATTGAATGCAATTCTTTATGCTGCAAAGCAGACAAAAAGTCTTGATACTAAAACAATTAGTAATTATCTTCATACGCTAAGAGATTTTCCAGGAATTACAGGTCCTGTATCATTTAGAGAAGATGGCGAGAGAATCAACACTAAATTTAACATTTATGAGATTCAAGCAGATAATAGCTATAAAATAATAAACAAGTAAAAAGAGAGAAAGCAGAACAATGGATATATTTCTTCAACAAATTGTCAATGGTTTGACAATAGGAAGTTTGTATGCTTTGGTTGCACTTGGTTATACGATGGTCTACGGGGTAATGAGGTTAATTAACTTCGCCCACGGAGACCTCGTGGCCTTGTCCGCCTTTGCAGGACTTACTATATATAGTAGCATTTTTGCCGATGGCGGTACTTCAATAGTAGCGGTTATTACTGTGTTTATGTTCACAGCGGCGATTATTGCAGTTGTTGGTGTTCTTCTTGAACGCCTTGCCTATAGGCCTTTACGAACGGCACCACGCCTTAGTGCTGTTGTTTCTGCTTTGGGAGCTGGACTTGTTATACAAAACGCTATCATGTTAATTTGGGGACCAAATATGAAGATTTTTCCTTCACATTTATTTCCTTCTACAATTTATCATTTTGGTGGTGTAGTTATAACATTTACTCAACTTATGATTTTGGTTTTTTCATCTTTATTGATGATTGCTCTTTATCTTTTTATAAATAAAACAAAAATGGGAACTGCAATTCGTGCGGTTGCTATTGACCAAGATGCAGCAAAACTAATGGGAATCAATGTAAACAAAATTATTATGATTATTTTTATTATTGGCTCTGGATTGGGAGCTGTTGCTGGATTATTCATAGGAATTTACTATAGAGGTATCACTTTTGATATGGGATGGATGTATGGTTTAAATGCCTTTGTTGCAGCCATAATTGGTGGTATTGGTAATATCCCTGGAGCTATGTTTGGTGGACTTATGCTAGGACTATTTAATGCTCTCATTAGTGGTTATATTTCTAGTGCTTGGGCTGAAACATTTACGTTTATGTTATTGATTGTTGTTCTTATTTTTAGACCAACAGGAATACTTGGCGAAAAAGTGGCGGAGAAAGTATAATGAGTAAGACTTCAATGATATCATTAGGTTTCTTGGCGGTTATGGGTATTTTCCCATTTTTTGCTGATTCTGCTTGGTTGGCAGTTGGAATTACATTTTTAGTATTTTCAGTTGTAGCATTTTCTCAAGACATTATTCTTGGGCGTGCTGGAGCTTTCCATATGGGACACGCAGCATTTTTTGGTTTAGGAGCATATACAACTGCAATTTTGAATACACAATATGGGTGGCCAATTTTAGCTACATGGGCACCAGCAGTAATTATCCCTGTGGTAGTAGCTCTTATAACAACTGCGCCAATTATCCACTTGAGAGGTGACTACCTTTTAGTTACCACAATTGGTATAAATATCATTTTCTTACAGATTTTGGAAAATAATCTGTTTGGAATTACTGGTGGACCAAATGGAATCTTTGGTATAGATGTTGTTACAGTATTTGGATTTGAGTTATTTGACCAAATATATATGTATTATATGGCATTTATTTTGTTAGGTATAACGCTCTTTATTATGAGAACATTAGATGGTAGTAAGTTCGGTCGTGCGATGTTTTATATAAACAAGGATGATATTGCTGCTCAGAGTATGGGCATAGATATTCGTTACTATAAACTATATGCTTTTGCTATTGGAGCCGGACTTGCAGGAGCTGCTGGTAGTATGTTTGCTGTTCAGTACTCGGCTGTTAGTCCAGAAGCATTTGATGTAATGCAGTCAATCATGTTTTTTACTATCGTACTTGTTGGTGGGTCAGCTTCACTTCCGGGAGTTCTTCTTGGTACATTTGTTATGTTTGTACTTCCTGAGATATTTCGTGAATTTGAAACAGCACGTTATTTGGTATTTGGTTTAGCAATGATTTTAACTATGATTTTAAGACCTCGTGGTATTTGGCCAGTAAAGTTTGGTAATATCCCAGAATTTCTTAAAAAGGGGAAAAAATGAGCGAATATCTATTAGAGATTAAAAAAGTCTCAAAATTTTTCTCAGGACTTACTGCAATAGATGCACTAGATCTCAAAGTTAAAAAAGGTCAAATATACGGTATTATTGGACCAAATGGAGCTGGTAAAACAACACTTTTTAACTGTATTACTGGTATTTATACGCCTGAAGAGGGCGAAATACTTTGGCATGGGAAAGACATAAAAGGAACACCACCTCATAAGATAGCTGAGCTTGGAATCTTAAGAACATTTCAAACAATCAGACTTTTTGCAGAAATGAGTGTTGCTGAAAACATTATGTCAGGACGTCACATTAAATCTAATCAGAAGTGGTACAACGGGATTATCCCAACACCTGCTTATTATAAAGATGAGAAGTACAACTGGGGAAAAGTTGGTGAGTATATGGAGCTTTTTGGTTTGAGTGAGTATGCAACAACCCCAGCGGGAGACTTGTCATATGGAGTTCAAAGAAAGATAGAGATGGCAAGAGCACTAGCCGCAGAGCCAGAACTTCTTATTTTAGATGAACCAGCAGCTGGTCTAAATGAAAATGAAACTAAAGAGTTAGCAGTAATCATCCGTAAGATTCAAGCGATGGGTGTTACAATTATGATGATTGAACATGACATGGATATGGTTATGAGTCTTTGTGAGTATATGACTGTTATTAACTTTGGTGCTTGGATTTGTGAAGGAGTAGCAGCTGATGTTCAAAGTAACCCAGCAGTAATAGAAGCATATATTGGCATTGATGATGAGGATGAGTAATGGTTGATCATGAAATACTATTAGAAGTAAAAGATTTACATGTAAGCTATGGTGCTATTAAAGCTATTAAAGGCATAAGTTTATATGTAAAAAAAGGTGAAGTTGTTACAATTCTTGGAGCTAATGGAGCTGGAAAAACAACAACTTTGAGAACTATCAGCGGACTTTTAAAATCAGTGGGTGGACATATATACTTTGATAAAGAAGATATCACAACTGTACCTGCTCATGAAATTGTGGGTCGTGGTATGAGTCACTCTCCAGAGGGAAGAAAAGTATTTGGAACACTTAGTGTTGAAGAAAATCTTCTTATGGGTGCGTATACTTTGAAAACTCATGATGAAGAGACACTTGGTTGGATATATAAAATTCTTCCTCGTCTTGAAGAGAGAAAAAAGCAATTAGCAGGAACTTTGAGTGGTGGTGAGCAACAGATGCTTGCAATTGGTAGAGCTATTATGAGTAAACCAAAACTTCTGATACTAGATGAGCCAAGTCTTGGACTTGCTCCAGTGTTGGTGAAGGGTATTTTTAAAGCTATAAAAGAAATCAGTGCAACGGGCGTTACAGTTCTTATTGTAGAGCAAAATGCAAAAGCAGCATTGAAACTTGCTGATAGAGGTTATGTTTTAGAGCTAGGAAAGATAACACATGAGGGATCAAGTGTGGACTTACTAAATTCAACTGTTATACAAGAGGCTTATTTAGGTAAGAAGAAGTAGAAATTTACTAAAATACCGCTTGTCTATTGCGGACAAGCGGTTTTTTTTGTATAATTTTTTTAATTTATAAAAGGTAGTGCTTTTAGTACTACTAATTTACAAGGATAAAAAATGGACAACAATGAAGTAGTAATGAATCGTGCTATTGATTTAGCAGAAAAGTGGCAATTAAGAGCTGCGGATAAGATAAGCAATTTTGAGAAAAATTTTCATGAGAAAATGAAAAAGATGTTTGCTCGTCCTTTAGATAAGGTTCTTTTGATTGACCTTATGGACCAAAGTTTTAGAACAAAGAATAATGCAAGAGTAGCGGATCAAGTAGAGTATATTTTTTCTAAATATGGTATGGCCACATTTTTCTCAACTCCTGAGAAATTTTTGGTATTTTTATTTAGAAATATTGGTGTTTATCTTCCTGATATTTCTGTTCCTCTTTTTATTAAAAATGTTAGAGATGATACTGATACGGTAGTACTAAAAGGTGAAGATAATCTTTTAAATGCTCACCTTCAAAAAAGACATGCAGAGGGAACTAGAGTTAATATCAATATGATTGGTGAGATAGTTCTTGGTGAAGAAGAGGCTCAAGAAAGAATTGAGAAGTATATGAAAATACTTACAAATCCAAATATAGACTACATGTCTATCAAAATTTCAACTCTGTTTTCGCAGATAAATCCAGTATCTTATGAGAACACAGTTGAAGAGTTTTCAACTAGACTTTCACAGATTTTTGCTCAAGCTAAAAAATACACTTATACAAATGCAAAAGGCGAGCAAGAAAACAAGTTTATAAATCTTGATATGGAAGAGTATAGAGATCTTTCTCTTACCGTTGCAACATTTAAAAAAGTATTAGGGCAGCCAGAATTCAAAGATTTTAAAGCTGGCATTGTTCTTCAAGCATATCTTCCTGATTCTCATCTTTGGCAAGTTAAACTTACTGAGTGGGCAAAGCAAAGAGTTAAAGATGGAGGAGCTCCAATAAAAGTACGTTTGGTTAAGGGTGCAAATATGGAGATGGAAGAGACAGAAGCTGGTTTGAAACACTGGGAAACTTGTCCATATACTAAAAAATTAGATACTGATAGTAACTATAAGGTTATGCTTGAGTACTCACTTAAGCCAGAAAATGCACCATTTGTAAACCTTGGTGTTGCTTCACACAACCTTTTTGAATTAGCTTATGGTTATGAAACTGCAAAAGAGAATGATGTTTTAGAACACTTTTCAATGGAAATGCTTGAGGGAATGAGTGAGTCTGCTAGAGTTGCTATTAAAGAGATGAGTGGAGAAGTTATTCTTTATGGACCTGCCGCAAAAAAAGAGCAGTTTACCAATGCAATTGCATATTTAGTAAGAAGATTTGATGAGAATACTGGAACAGAAAACTTTATCCGTTATTCATTTGGGCTTGAAGCTAACAGTGATGATTGGAACATGTTAAGAGATCAATTTATTGCATCTTTTGAGAACAAGAAACACATTTTCATAGGTGCAAAAAGGACTCAAAATAGATTAACAGAAAATTGGGATGACTATAAGGGTGGAAGTTTTTATACTAAAGAGTATCATGGTGAGCCTGATACTGACTTTATTTTGCCTCCAAATAAACAGTGGGCTAAAGATATTCGTACAAAATGGATGAAGAAAAAAGATGAAGAAGTAGAAATTGCTCCTGTAGTAGTTGGGGGTGAAGATTTAATAGATGAGCGTAAAGTAAAAGAAGTAGTAGACAAATCTCAGCTAAAAGAGGAAGTTATTTGTGGAAAGTACACTATCCCTACCGCAGATGATTTGAAAAAGGCAGTAGATGTTGCAGCGGCTGATCCAGATGGTTGGAGAAGTATGGCTCATGAAGCTCGTTTTGAAATACTTTCAAAAGTAGCCAATGAGATGAGAAAAAAGAGATTAGATTTAATTGGTGTAGCTTCTGCTGAAGTTGGTAAGATTATCACTGAGACTGATGTTGAAGTTAGTGAAGCTATTGACTTTTTAGAGTTTTACGGACATAGTGCTGATTACTTTAATAACTTTGAAAACTTAAAGTTTAGTGGAAAAGGTGTTGGTGTTATAACTCCTCCTTGGAACTTTCCAATAGCTATTCCTGTTGGTGGAATTGCTGCTACTCTTGCAGCTGGTAATACTGTTATAGTTAAACCAGCTTCTGTTGCAGCACTTTGTGCATATGAGCTTTGTAAGTGTTTTTGGGATGCAGGAATTAGTAAAAATACACTTCAATTTGTCGCAGCACCTGGTAGCTTAGCAGGTAAACACCTTGTTGATAATCCGAAAGTTGATTTTGTTATCTTAACAGGTGGCGAAGATACCGCATTCTCAATGTTAAAATCAAGACCAGACTTGTATTTAACAGCAGAGACTGGTGGAAAAGATGCAACTATAGTTACTGCTTTGAGCGACCGTGAACAAGCTATCAAAAATGTTGTTGCTAGCGCATTTAACAACAGTGGTCAAAAGTGTTCAGCAACTTCGCTTTTAGTTCTTGAAGATGAAGTATATAATGATGAAGGTTTTAAATTAGCTTTAAAAGATGCAGCTGCTAGTGTTGAAGTAGGTTCAGTTTGGAATTATATCAACAGAATTGGAACATTAGCTAACAAAGTAGATGGAAACCTTAAAAAAGCTATAGATACATTAGAAAATGGTGAAGAATGGTTGTTAAAACCTGAGTTTGCAGAAGATAATGAATACATGCTAAAACCAGCAATTAAATGGGGCGTTCAAGATGGTAACTTTTGTCACATGAATGAGCTTTTTGGACCAGTACTTTCAGTAATGCGGGCAAAAGATTTGAAACATGCTATTGAACTTGTAAACAAAACTGGATATGGACTTACTTCTGGAATAGAATCATTAGATGCTAGAGAGACAGATTACTGGAGAGAGAACGTAAGAGCAGGTAACTTATACATTAACCGTAGTACAACAGGAGCAATAGTTCTTCGTCAGCCATTTGGTGGTATGGGTAAATCTGCTATAGGAGCAGGTAGAAAAGCTGGTGTTTATAGTTATATTACTCAATTTATGGATTTTGAAGAGGTGAGTACCCCTAAAGTTGATAAGGCTCATTTTCACCCTTTAGTTGATATTGTTAAAAATTGGAATAGTGAAGCTGTTAAAGGTACACACAAAGCTTTCAAAGAGGATTTCTCAAAGCTAAGCGTTGCACTTCAGAGTTACTTGAAAAACTTTAAAGATGAGTTTGATGTAGAGCACGATTACTTTAAACTGCGTGGAGAAGATAATATTTTTCGTTATATTTCTTTAGAACGTGTTGCTATTCGTGTAACTAAGAGTGATTCATTATTTGATGTTATGAGTAGAATTCTTGCAGCTAAAGTTAGTGGAGTTGCTTTACATGTAAGCGTAGATGCTTCATTAGAAAACAGTGTAGTATCTTTTCTTTATGAGAACAAAGGTACACTTTTTAAATCGACAGATAAAGTTGTGAGAGAGAGTGAAAAAGAGTTTGTTAAGTGTTTTTCTAAAGTAGACAGACTTATCTATTCTGATATAGCGAAAGTTAGTAAATATGTATTTACTGAAGCAGCTAAATCAGCTAAGTTTATCGCTAGAGGAAATCCAATGATGGAGGGAAGATTAGAGCTTCTTAACTACTTTGAAGAGCAGAGTATTTCTCACTCTTACCATAGATATGGAAACATAGGCGTAAGAGCTTTGGACAATAAGTAGACCAATAAAGTGAGGGGGAAACCCCTTACTTCATTTGCTCTAATGCAGATTGATTAAGTTCAAGTGCTTTTTTGTTTTTTGTAATACCTGTTTTATTTTTTGTTATATTACTTTTATTTGTAGAAATTTTTGATTTATTATCTTCAATACCACTTTGATTGTTTTGGATATTTTCTCTATTTGACTCAATTTGTTCTCTATTTAATTCAATTAGTTTTGTGAGCGTTTCAATACGTTTTTCATATTTCTGAATAAGATAGTAGATAATATAGATTAAAATAGCAACTATAGTCCATTGTAACATTGTAAACTCCTAAAGTGTTTTTGCTATTATACATCAATTTTGAAAATATATTCTCTTTTTAATTTTTTTTCAATTATTTCTTCTATTTGTAAGCCAGAAAAATTGATATTTTCAAATTCTTCAATTGTTGTTGGTTGTATTTTTGCAAGTTCTCTTAACACTTTACCTCTATATGCTTTTGCCCAGTGGCTTACTACTTTTCCATTTTTGATAAATTTCATGGTAATATGTTTACATGTAAGGGTATAAAACTTTTCATAAAAACCAGCTCGCAAATCAATAACCAAATCTGTACCTATATAATAGTCTATTGCTTCGCTAAAATTTTCTTTGTAAAAAAGCTCAGGTTTAAAGCCATTTATTGTGCTACCTTGCTTAAAACGATAGTAAGGTATTTTGTCACAAGCTAGTAGTGGACCAAAAAGGTTTGAAAATATAATTGTATTTTCACAAAGCCATTTTTGTTGGGGTTCATTAAGAGTTTCAAAATTTAAATACTGGTAAGCGACACCAGAGTAGCGTTGAATTGCTTTACATGTAGAAGCGTTAAGAATATCAAGTTTTGCCAATTTTATACACTCATCATTATTTTTAATACCAAAGAATTTTTCTAAATTATCAGAACTACTATTTTTTAAAAAAGAATTTAATTTTTCTATTATATGCACTCTTTTTTTAAAAAGTGTTGGGAAAAGTAAATTTTCATAAGAGAGCTTATTGGAATCGGTAAAATCGGACTTTGCTTCACTAGGTGAGAATAAAATTTTGATGGTTTTTCCTTAAAATTTGAGATATTACAACATTGTAACTAAATAAGTTAAAAAAACCATTGACATTAAAGAACTTTTGAGATATAATTTCACCTCACAAACATACGGTTGCTGGATTAGCTCAGCCGGTAGAGCAACTGCCTTGTAAGCAGTAGGTCACCTGTTCGATTCGGGTATCCAGCACCATTTTTTGTTTTGTGATGTCAAATGACAGTGTTTGACCAGGAATAAATCAATTTTAATGTTAAAGGTGAGATACTCAAGTGGCCAACGAGGGCAGACTGTAAATCTGCTGATTTTTATCTTCGAAGGTTCGAATCCTTCTCTCACCACCATTACATTAATTATGCGGGAGTAACTCAGTGGCTAGAGTTCCTGCCTTCCAAGCAGGTTGTCGCGAGTTCGAATCTCGTCTCCCGCTCCATTGATTTTATTTGGCTGGGAGCTGTTGAATTTTTTCTGCTTATATTTTACTACAGAATCAGTTCAGTAGACTCTTCTCAAAACCTATAAATCACCTGTTATTATTGTTGTTGCTGTAAGTGCATTTTAAAAAAAATCGCTCATATGGCTCAGAGGTAGAGCACTTCCTTGGTAAGGAAGAGGTCGCGGGTTCAAGTCCCGCTATGAGCTCCATAAAATTAAAAAAGATAAAGAAACTAGATTTAGTTAGATTTAAGAGAATTTATTTCTCGACAAAGTCGAAGCTTTAGTGATTGAGTAGAAACTGGACTTGTTCGGTTTTTGCGAGAAATAAAATAATAAACATACGGAGGAAGAAATGGCTAAGGAAAAATTCGAAAGAAATAAAACACACGTTAATATAGGTACTATTGGTCACGTTGATCATGGTAAAACAACTCTAACAGCTGCAATATCTGCGGTACTTTCAAAAAAAGGTCTTGCTGAATTTAAAGACTTTGATGGTATTGATAATGCTCCTGAAGAGAGAGAAAGAGGAATTACTATTGCTACTTCTCACATTGAGTACGAAACTGAAAAACGTCATTATGCACACGTAGATTGTCCAGGTCACGCGGATTACGTTAAAAATATGATTACTGGTGCTGCTCAGATGGATGGTGCTATACTTGTTGTTTCTGCAGCAGATGGCCCTATGCCTCAAACTAGAGAGCATATCCTTTTATCTCGTCAAGTTGGTGTTCCTTTCATCGTTGTTTTCATGAACAAATCAGATATGGTTGATGATGAAGAACTACTTGAATTAGTAGAGATGGAAATCAGAGAATTACTTTCTGAGTATGAATTTCCAGGAGACGATATTCCTATTATTGCGGGATCTGCTCTAAAAGCTCTTGAAGAAGCTAAAGCTGATAAAGATGCTGAGTGGAGTGCAAAGATAATGGAACTTATGGATGCAGTTGATTCATATATTCCAGATCCAATTAGAGAAACTGATAAAGATTTCTTAATGCCTGTTGAAGATGTTTTCTCAATTTCAGGTCGTGGAACTGTTGTAACAGGACGTATCGATAGAGGTATTGTTAAAGTTGGAGAGACTATTGAAATCGTAGGTATCAAAGATACTCAAACAACTACAGTTACTGGTGTTGAAATGTTCCGTAAAGAGATGGATCAAGGTGAAGCTGGAGACAACTGCGGAATTCTTCTACGTGGTACAGCTAAAGAAGCAGTTGAAAGAGGTATGGTTCTTTGTAAGCCAGGCTCAATCACTCCTCATACAGTATTCGTTGCTGAAATTTATGTTCTTAGTAAAGATGAGGGTGGTAGACATACTCCTTTCTTTAATAACTATAGACCACAATTCTACTTTAGTACAACTGACGTAACAGGTTCAATCACACTTCCTGAGGGAACTGAAATGGTTATGCCTGGCGATAACGTTAAGATTAACGTAGAGCTAATCGCTCCTATCGCTATGGAAGAAGGTACTAGATTTGCAATCCGTGAGGGTGGTAGAACTGTTGGTGCTGGTGTTGTTGCTTCAATAACAAAATAATTACAAACAAAATAGATAGGGAAGAGCAATCTTCCCTATTTTCAAAGGCAATTTAGATGACTATTAAAATAGGATTAAAGTGCGTTGAGTGTGGAGATATAAACTACACGACAACAAAAAATACTAAGACATATACTGAAAAGTTTGAAGCTAAGAAGTATTGTCCAAGATTAAAGAAGCACACAGTTCACAAAGAAGTGAAACTGAAAAGTTAATTATTTCCCTCTTCGGAGGGATATAATATATGTAGGGGAGTAGCTCCAATGGTTAGAGCACTGGATTCCAAATCCAGGTGTTGTGGGTTCGAGTCCCTCCTTCCCTGCCACTAAAAGGTAATTATATGGAAAAATTAGTAACTTATTACAATCATTCAAAAGTAGAGCTAGCAAAAGTTATTTTCCCGATTAAAGAACAGATTAGAAATGCTTTCATATCTGTTTTTGTAGTTGTTACTGTTATATCGCTATTCTTAGCATTAATTGATGCGATCATGTCATCTTTTCTATCTGCAGTGATGTAAGATGGAAGAAATGGATCATAAATGGTATGCTATCCAGACTTATGCTGGAAGTGAACAAGCAGTAAAAAGAGCAATCGAAGAGATTGTTGTTAACAATTCAATTGAAGATAAACTTAAAAAGATCATCGTTCCAACTGAAGATGTGATTGAAGTTAAAAATGGAAAGAAAAAAATAACTGAAAGAAGTCTATACCCAGGGTATGCATTTGCACATCTTGATTTAGATACAAGACTTTGGCACATGATTCAATCATTGCCTAAAGTTGGTCGTTTTATTGGAGAGTCGAAAAAACCTACTCCACTAACGGAAAAAGATATTCAGTTAATTTTAGAAAAAGCAGAGAAAAAAGGTGCACCAAAACCAAAAGTCTTCTTTGAAACAGGAGAGAGTGTTCGGATTACAGAAGGTCCGTTTGCAAACTTTACAGGTGCAGTTGAAGAGTATGATATGGAACATGGCAAGTTAAAACTAAATGTTCTTATTTTTGGTAGAAGTACGCCAGTAGAAATTCTCTACACTCAAGTAGAAAAAATAGTTTAAAGGATAATAAATGGCTAAAAAGATAACAGGCGAGATTAAATTACAAATCGCTGCCGGAAAAGCAAATCCATCACCACCAGTTGGTCCAGCTCTTGGACAGCAGGGTGTTAATATTATGGAATTTTGTAAAGCATTTAACGAAAAAACAAAAGATAAAATGGGTTATAATATCCCAGTTGTTATCACTGTTTATGCAGATAGAAGTTTTACTTTTATTACAAAACAACCACCAGCAGCAGATTTAATTTTGAAAGCAGCTGGACTAAAAAAAGGTACTGACAATCCACTTAAAAACAAAGTAGGAAAGCTTACTAAAGCACAAGTTCTTGAAGTAGTAGAGCAGAAAATAGCTGATTTAAATACTAATGATCGTGAGCAAGCAGCTAAGATTATAGCTGGTTCAGCAAGAAGCATGGGCGTTGAAATAGTAGATTAATTTTTCCCTTAACCGCTTAGGGTAATAAACGGAAGCAAAATTGCGTGGAGATATAATAATGGCAAAAGTAACAAAAAGATTTCAGGAATTACTGAAAAAAGTTGAAGCAGAAAAAAAATATTCTGCAACAGAAGCACTATCAATTGTAAAGAGCTTAGCTTCAGCTAAGTTTGATGAGACAGTTGAAATAGCACTAAAATTAAATGTTGATCCAAGACACGCTGACCAGATGGTTCGTGGTTCTGTTATCCTTCCTGCTGGAACGGGTAAGAGCGTTAGAGTTGCAGTTGTAGCAAAAGATGCAAAAGCAGATGAAGCAAAAGCAGCTGGTGCCGACATAGTTGGTGCAGATGATTTAATAGCAGATATCCAAGCTGGAAAGATTGACTTCGATGTTTTAATCGCAACTCCTAATATGATGGGATTAGTTGGTAAAGTTGGACGTATACTAGGACCAAAAGGTATCATGCCTAACCCTAAGACTGGAACTGTTACAATGGACGTAGCTAAAGCAGTAGAGAATAACAAGGGTGGTCAAGTAAACTTCCGTGTTGATAAGCAAGGTAATATCCACGCTGGGATTGGTAAAGTTAGCTTCGATGAAGCTAGTCTAACTGATAACTTCAATACTTTTATGAGAGCAATCAACAAATTAAAACCAGCATCAGCAAAAGGTAAATATATCAAAACTGCTGCACTTTCATTAACTATGAGTCCATCAGTAAATATGGATAACCAAGAGTTAATTGACTTAAAATAATATAAAAATTAAAATACACTCGGAATAATTTCGAGTGTATTGTTAAATCTTGATTAGAGACAGTTGAGGCTTCCTAGCTTAATTCGAGAATTCTCTCGACTCCACTTGAAATCTCGGTCGGAAAGGAGAAAAATTGACTAAAAATCAAAAAGTTGAAATTGTTAACGCTATAACTGAAGAATTTAAATCTTCCGACGCATTAGTAGTTTGTGATTTTAGAGGAATAGATGTTCCTGCTATTGAAGAACTAAGAATAGATGCAAAAGAGATGAATGTTAAAGTTAGAGTAATCAAAAATACTCTTGCAAGTATTGCTATGAAAAATGCTGATATTGAAGGAATTGAGCTTACAAACATAAATATTTTTGTTTGGGGTGAAGATCAGTTAGATGTTAGTAAAGTTGTAGCTAAATTTTCTAAAGCTAACGATAAGTTTGTTATTAAAACAGCATTTATCGATGGTGAAGTTTCTGATGCTGCTAAAGTTGAAGCTCTTTCTACAATGCCATCACGTGATGAGCTTATTGGAATGTTACTTCAAACTTGGATGGCTCCAGTTACAAACTTTACAATCGGTCTTGATGCTCTTAGAGCAAAGAAAGAAGAAGAGTCTGCATAATTTCCTTTACATGTAAGGAAAACAGACGTTAAAATAAGGTAAGCAGAAAACCTCTACATGTAGAGCGATTTTCTCGGTGTAAACCGAAGCTTTAGATGATATGAATTTTAAAGGAAGTTACTTCCTTTAAAAGAAGAATAAGGATATAAAATGGCAATTTCAAAAGAAGACGTATTAGAATATATCTCGGGTCTTAGTGTACTTGAGTTAAGTGAATTAGTAAAAGAATTTGAAGAGAAGTTTGGTGTATCAGCTGCTCCAGTTATGATGGCTGGTGGTGCTGGTGATGCTGGTGCTGCAGTTGAAGAGAAGACTGAATTTGACGTAATTTTAACAGGTGCTGGTGAAAAGAAAATCAACGCTATTAAAGTTGTTCGTGCTATTACAGGTCTTGGACTTAAAGAAGCAAAAGAAGCAGTTGAAAGTGCTCCAACTGTTCTTAAAGAAGGCGTATCTAAAGAAGACGCTGAAGCTGTTCTTAAGCAGATTGAAGAAGCTGGTGCAAAAGCTGAAATCAAGTAATTTCAGAATTGACACTGGGGGGGAGTTAACTCTCCCCTTAATAAAATGTAATAATAAACTAGTCGTGATAAAAGCTACTTGTAGTAGTAGCAAAAATACTTTCCTTTTAAACAACTTCGTAAGGTAGACTCATGTTAAATAGCCTTAAATCGGGAAATCGCCTAAGAGTAGATTTCTCAAAAGTACCAAGAAAAATTGACGTACCAAATCTTCTTCAAGTGCAACAAAAAAGTTATGAATACTTTTTAAATGTTGGTAATCCTGATCAAGAAAGTGGTATTGAAAAAGTTTTTAAATCAATATTCCCAATCCATGACCCACAGAACAGACTCTCTTTAGAGTATATAGCTTCTGAAATCGGAAAACCTAAATATAACGTACGTGAATGTATGGATAGAGGATTGACTTATTCAGTTAACCTAAAAATGAACATTCGCCTTATTTTATGGGATAAAAATGAAAAAACCGGTGAAAAAACTGGTGTTAAAGATATAAAAGAACAAGCAATATTTATTAGAGAAATTCCTTTGATGACTGATAGAACATCTTTCATAATCAATGGAGTAGAAAGAGTTGTTGTTAATCAACTACACCGTAGTCCTGGTGTTATATTTAAAGAAGAAGAGAGTGCAACTGTAGTTAATAAACTAATATACACTGCTCAAATCATTCCCGATCGTGGAAGTTGGTTATACTTTGAATATGATGCAAAAGATACGTTGTTTGTAAGAATTAATAAGCGTAGAAAAGTACCAATAACAATACTTTTTAGAGCATTAGGTTATAGCAAACAAGACATTTTAAAACTGTTTTATCCAGTTTTAAATATAAAAATTAGAGATAACAAATTCTTAATGAATTATGAACCAGAGAATTTTGTAGGAAGAGTTGATTTTGATCTTAAAGATGAAAATGGAAATCTTTTGATAGCATCTGGTAAAAGACTAACTAAGAAAAAATCAGAAAAATTTGTAGAAGATGGAATTAAATTTGTAGAGTATCCTATTGAAACTTTAGTAAATAGATTTTTATCATCTCCAATTATTGACCAAGAGAGTGGAGAGGTTCTTTTTGATACTCTAACTCAACTTGATGAGACAAAACTAACAAAAATAATAGAGCAAGGTTGTGAATCAATCGAAATAGCTAATGACTTGGCTATGGGTGTTGATGATGCAATTATAAACTCTTTTATTGCAGATACTGAAACACTGAAACTCCTTCGTCAAACAGAAGGCATTGAAGATGAGAATGATTTAGCAACAATAAGAATATATAAAGTAATGAGACCAGGTGAGCCTGTAACAAAAGAGGCTGCAAAATCTTTCTTCACTGATCTTTTCTTTAACTCTGAAAGATATGATTTGACAAAAGTTGGTCGTATGAAGATGAACCATAAACTAGGAGTAAATGTTCCTGAGTTTGTGACAGTTATGACAAGTGAAGATATTATTAAAACTGTTAAGTATTTAATTAACGTTAAAAATGGTCAGGGACATATTGATGATAGAGATCACTTAGGAAATAGACGTATTCGTTCTATTGGCGAGCTTCTTTCAAATGAGTTACATACTGGTTTGATTAAGATGCAAAAAGCTATTAGAGATAAATTTACAGGATTAAGTGGCGGAACTGAAGAGCTTATGCCTCATGACTTGATAAACTCAAAGATGATTACAAGTACTATTATGGAATTCTTTTCAAGTGGACAACTTTCACAGTTTATGGATCAGACAAATCCTCTTAGTGAAATTACTCACAAAAGAAGACTTTCTGCTCTTGGTGAAGGTGGACTTGTAAAAGAACGTGCTGGATTTGAAGTACGTGACGTTCACCCAACTCACTATGGTAGAATTTGTCCAGTTGAAACTCCAGAGGGTCAAAATATTGGTCTTATCAATACTTTAGCAATGTACTCAAAAGTAAATGAGATGGGCTTTGTTGAAGCACCATATAGAAAAGTAAAAGACTCTAAAATTCTTGATGAAGTTGTGTATATCACTGCAACTCAAGAAGAGGGATTGGTAATTGCACCAGCTTCTACAAAAGTAGAAAATGAGACAATAGTTGAAGACCTAATAGAAGTGAGAAGAGATGGTGAAATAATTCTTATTGAAAAAGAAAAAGTTGATTTGATCGATCTTTCATCTGCTATGATTACTGGTGTTGCTGCTTCATTGATTCCATTTTTGGAGCATGATGATGCAAACCGTGCCCTTATGGGTTCAAATATGCAACGTCAAGCAGTTCCTTTAGTATGGACAGATGCTCCATGGTTGGAACAGGTGTTGAAGCGATTGCTGCTCGTGATGCTTGGGCATCAGTTAAAGTAGAACGTGCTGGTATTGTTGAAAAAGTTGATAATAAAAACATATATATTTTAGGTGAAGATGAAAATGGTGCTTTTATAGACCATTATGGCCTACAGAAAAACTTAAGAACAAACCAAAATACTACTTTTACTCAAAAAGTTATTGTAAAGCAAGGTGCAAAAGTAGCTAAAGGCACTGTTATAGCAGATGGTCCTAGTATGGATCAAGGTGAAATTGCAATTGGTAAAAATGTTATGGTTGCATTTATGCCTTGGAATGGTTATAACTTTGAAGATGCTATTGTTCTTAGTAAAAAGATGATAAGAAATGATGCATTTACTTCTGTTCATACTTATGAGAAAGAAATTGAAGCAAGAGAGCTTAAAGATGGTGTTGAAGAGATTACCAAAGATATTCCAAATGTAAAAGAAGATGATTTAGCTCATCTTGACGAAAGTGGTATCGTAAAAATTGGTACTTACATTAAACCAGGTATGATTTTAGTTGGAAAAGTGTCTCCAAAGGGTGAAGTTAAACCAACACCTGAAGAGAGACTACTTCGTGCAATCTTTGGAGAAAAAGCTGGTCACGTTGTAAATAAATCTATGTATGCTGCCGCTTCTATGGAAGGTGTGATTGTAGACGTTAAGATATTTACTAAAAAGGGCTATGATAAAGACCCTCGTGCAATTCAAGCATATGAAGAAGAGAAAGAGATTCTAGATCGTGAGCATCATGATAAGCTATTAATGTTAGATCGTGAAGAGATGCTTCGTATTAACTCATTATTATCAAAAAATGAATTAAATGAAAATCAAGAGGTAAATAAAAAATCTTATAAAAAGGGTGAAACTCTTAAAAAAGAAGATTTAGAGCATGTTAACCGTTTCTCTTTAAATACGATAGTAAAAGCATTTAGCGATGATATTCAAAAAGAGTATAAAGATCTAAAAACTTACTTCCAAACAGAGAAGAAAAAATTAAAAGAAGAGCACGATGAAAAGTTAAATATTATTGAAAAAGATGATATTTTGCCAAGTGGTGTTGTTAAATTAGTTAAAGTATATATCGCAACAAAGCGTAAGCTAAAAGTTGGTGATAAGATGGCTGGACGTCACGGAAATAAGGGTATAGTATCAAATATCGTTGAAGAAGTAGATATGCCTTATCTTGCAAATGGTGAGAGTGTTGAGATTGTGCTTAACCCACTGGGAGTTCCTAGTCGTATGAATATTGGACAGATTCTAGAGATGCACTTAGGACTTATTGGTAAGCGTTTAGGAAATCAAATTGCAGATATCTTTGAAGAGAAAAAAGATAATTGGATTAAAGATTTACGCTCAACAATGATAAGAATTGCGGACGTTGCAAAACTAATGAATGCTAAAAAGTTTGTTGATGCGTTAAATGATGACGAACTTCTTGTTTATGCAAGAGATTGGAGCAAAGGTGTTAAATTTGCTTCTCCTGTATTCGAAGGCACTAACCAAGAAGAGTTCGATAAGTTATTTGAATTAGCAAAAATAGATATGGACGGTAAGTGTGAACTTTATGATGGTATGACAGGTGAGAAGATGAAAGAACGTGTAAATGTAGGTTACATGTACATGCTTAAACTCCATCACTTAGTTGATGAAAAAGTTCATGCAAGAAGTACTGGACCATATTCACTAGTAACTCAACAGCCAGTTGGTGGTAAAGCACTATTTGGTGGACAGAGATTTGGTGAAATGGAAGTATGGGCACTTGAAGCATATGGTGCAGCACATACACTAAGAGAAATGTTAACAGTAAAATCAGATGATGTAGAAGGAAGAATAGCAGCATATAAAGCGCTTACTCGTGGTGAAAATATTCCATCGACTGGTATTCCTGAAACATTTTTTGTATTAACAAATGAGTTGAAGTCATTGGCTTTAGATGTTGTAATTTATGACGAGGTGGAAGAGAATGAAGAATCTAGTACCGATTGAAATTCATGAAGAGAATAGACCAAGAGATTTTAAAGCGTTTCAATTAAGACTTGCAAGTCCTGAGAAGATTCGTTCATGGAGTCATGGAGAAGTAAAAAAGCCAGAAACAATAAATTATCGTACGCTCAAACCAGAGCGTGACGGTCTTTTTTGTGCAAAGATATTTGGACCAGTACGTGAGTATGAGTGTCTTTGTGGTAAGTATAAAAAGATGCGCTATAAAGGTGTTAAATGTGAAAAATGTGGTGTTGAAGTAACTAGTACTAAAGTACGTCGTTCACGCATGGGTCACATCGAGCTTGTTGCTCCTGTTGCTCATATTTGGTATGTTAATTCACTACCAAGTCGAATAGGAACACTTCTTGGCATTAAGATGAAAGATCTTGAGCGCGTATTGTATTATGAAGCATATTTGGTAAAAGCATCTGGCGATGCTTTTTATGATGCTGAAGGTACAAAAAAAGTAGCAAAGTATGATGTTCTTAATGAAGAGCAGTACCAATCTTTAAATCAAAGGTTTGAGCATACTGGTTTTGAAGCAAATATGGGTGGAACTATAGTTCAAGAGCTTTTAAAAGATCTTGATTTGATTAATATTTTATCAACTTTGAAAGAGGAGATAGGTAATACTAATTCTGAAGCAAAGAAAAAAACAATAGTTAAAAGACTTAAAGTTGTTGAAGCATTTTTAAATAGTGGTAACCGTCCAGAGTGGATGATGATAACTATGCTACCAGTTCTTCCACCTGATCTTAGACCTTTAGTAAGTCTTGATGGTGGTAAGTTCGCAGTTTCAGATGTAAATGATCTTTATAGAAGAGTTATAAACAGAAACTCAAGACTTAAAAGATTGATGGAACTTGATGCCCCTCAAATCATTATCCGTAATGAGATGAGAATGCTTCAAGAAGCTGTTGATGCGCTATTTGATAACGGGCGTAGAGCAAATGCAGTAAAAGGAGCTAATAAGCGTCCTTTGAAATCACTTTCAGAAATCATTAAAGGTAAGCAGGGACGTTTCCGTCAAAACCTTCTTGGAAAGCGTGTTGATTTTAGTGGACGTTCTGTTATTGTTGTTGGACCAAAGCTTAAGATGGATCAGTGTGGTCTTCCAAAGATTATGGCACTTGAACTATTTAAGCCGCATCTATTATGTGCTCTTGAAGAAAAAGGTTACGCAACAACTATAAAACAAGCTAAAAAGCTTATTGATGAGAAGACTAATGAAGTTTGGGAATGTTTGGCAGAAGTGGTTAAAGATCACCCTGTTATGCTAAACCGTGCACCAACGCTTCATAAACTCTCTATTCAAGCATTTCATCCTGTGCTTATTGATGGTAAGGCAATTCGTCTTCACCCATTAGTTTGTTCTGCTTTTAATGCGGATTTCGATGGTGATCAGATGGCTGTTCACGTTCCATTGAGTCATGAAGCAATAGCTGAATGTAAAATTTTGATGCTAAGTTCTATGAATATTCTTCTTCCTGCAAGTGGTAAGGCCATTACTGTACCGACACAAGATATGGTACTTGGCCTTTACTACCTTTCATTGGAAAAAGTAGGAGCTAAGGGTTCAAATAAGATATTTGCAAATGTAGATGAAGTAATTATTGCTATGGATGCAGGTTACCTTGATGCTCATGCAAAAATAAAATCTGTCATTGATGGCAGAACACTATTTACGACAGCTGGTAGACTGATACTTCAATCTATACTTCCTGATTTTGTTCCTGAAGAACTTTGGAATATAGTTATGAAGAAGAAAAATATTGGTGCGTTAGTTGATTATGTGTTTAAAGTGGGTGGACTTTCTGTTATCGCTGAATTCCTAGATGACTTAAAAGATCTTGGCTTCAAGTATGCGACTAGTGCAGGTATTTCAGTATCTATTGATGATATTAAAGTGCCAGATACAAAAGTCGCAAAAATAGCAGAAGCAAAGAAAAAAGTTGCTGATATACAAAAGCAATACAATTCAGGCTTGTTGACTAATCAAGAAAGATATAATAAGATTATTGATATCTGGACTGACACTAACAATGATGTTGCATCAGAAATGATGAAACTTACAGAGAATGATAAAGATGGTTTTAACTCTATCTATATGATGGCAGATTCTGGAGCTCGTGGTAGTGCAGCACAGATTCGTCAGCTTGCTGGTATGCGTGGACTTATGGCTAAACCAGATGGTTCTATTATTGAGACTCCGATTATTTCTAACTTCCGTGAAGGACTAAATGTTCTTGAGTATTTTATCTCAACTCACGGTGCTAGAAAAGGTCTTGCCGATACTGCACTTAAAACAGCAAATGCTGGTTATTTGACTAGAAAGCTAATTGATGTTGCACAAAATGTTAAAGTTACTATGGAAGATTGTGGTACTCACGAAGGTGTTGAAATCACAGAAATTACTCATAGTGGTGACTTAATTGAGTCACTTGATGAGAGAGCACATGGTAGAGTATTAGCTGAAGATATTATTGATTCTATTACAAATGAAGTTCTTTTTACAGAGGGAACTTTGATTGATGAAAAAAAAGCATTAGCATTAAAAGAAGCTGAAACTAAATCAGTTACTATTAGAACACCTATTACATGTAAAGCTAAAAAAGGTGTATGTGCTAAGTGTTATGGTATCAACCTTGGTGAAGGTAAACTTGTTCGTCCAGGAGAGGCAGTAGGTATTATATCTGCGCAATCAATTGGTGAGCCGGGTACTCAGTTGACGCTAAGAACATTCCACGTTGGTGGAACTGCATCAACAGAATCTCAAGAAAGACAAATAGTAGCACAAAAAGAGGGTTTTATAAGATACTACAATGTTAAAACTTATCAAACTAAAGAGGGTAAAACAATAGTTTCTAACCGTAGAAATGCAGCTATTTTACTAGTTGAGCCTAAAATTAAAACACCATTTACTGGTGTTATTGAGATTGATCATGCCCATGAAGAGACTATTATCACTATAAAAGGCGAAAATGATAGTGTTAAGTATAGCTTTAGAAAAGGCAACTTGGCAAAACCAAATGAGTTAGCTGGTGTTAGTGGAAAAGTAGAAGGTAAATTCTATATTCCTTATAAGAGTGGTGATACGGTAGAAATAAATGAAAGTATAGTTGAAGTTATTAAAGATAGCTGGAATGTTCCAAATCGTATACCATATGCGAGTGAGCTAAGAGCTAAAAATGGTGATCCAGTTGTACAAAAGATTAAGTCTGGTGCAAATGGAACTGTAAAGTACTATAAATTAACTGGGGATTATCTTGATCGTTATAAAGAAGTAAAAAAAGGTGATGTAGTTGTAGAAAAAGGTCTTTTTGCTGTAATCGCTGATTCTGAAGATAGAGAAGCAATCCGTCATTATATTCCAAGAAATTCAGTTCTTGAAATTTGTGATAATAGTGAAGTAGAATCATCAACTTTAATTGCGAAACCAAGTTCAAATGAGCAAATGATAGTCGCTGAGTGGGATCCTTATTCTACTCCTGTTATATCTGAAGTCGATGGTGTTGTTGCATTTGAAGATATTGAGCCAGGTTATACAGCGGCTGAGCAATTTGACGAAATTACGGGTGAGAGTAAGCTTGTTATAAATGAATATTTACCAAGTGGAACAAAACCAACAATAGTAGTAGCAACTAGTAATGGTGACGTAATTAGGTATGCATTAGAGCCAAAAACTGCTGTTTTTGTTAAAGATGGTCAGAGTATAAATCTTGCAGATATTATAGGACGTACTCCTAAAGCTGCTACAAGATCAAGTGATATTACTGGTGGTCTTCCAAGAGTAAGTGAACTATTTGAAGCAAGACGTCCTAAAAATGCGACAGTTATAGCTGAAATAGATGGAACAATAAGATTTGGTAAACCACTTCGTTCTAAAGAGAGAATTATAATAGACGCAGAAGATGGAACAAGTGCAGAATACCTTGTTAATAAGAACATACCAATTAACGTTAATGTTGGAGAATTTGTTCATGCAGGTGAGCATCTTACAGAGGGTGTAGTTTCTAGTCATGATATTTTAAGAATTATGGGTGAAAAAGAGCTTCACCGTTACATAATTAGTGAAATTCAGCAAGTTTATCGTTCTCAAGGTGTTGCAATTAGTGATAAGCATATTGAGATTATTGTATCTCAGATGTTACGTCAAGTGAAGATTGTAGATAGTGGAGATACTAAGTTTATCGTTGGTGATCTTATAAGTCGTCGTAAATTTAGAGAAGCGAATGAGAAAACTATGGGTATGGGTGGAGAGCCATCAATTGCTGAGCCAACTCTTCTTGGTGTAACTCGTGCTGCAATCGGAAGTGATAGTATTATTTCTGCTGCATCATTCCAAGAAACTACTAAAGTTTTAACAGAAGCTAGTATTGCTGGTAAGATGGATATGCTTGAAGATCTAAAAGAAAATGTTATCTTAGGACGTATGATTCCTGTTGGAACTGGTCTTTATCAGAAAAAAGAGATGATTTTGAAATTAGAAGATGGAGAGAGTTAAGCTGAGGAATACCCTTAGCTTAATTTGATTTTAAGCAAAATTTAAGTAAAATATCGGTTCTCTGAAATCTATCTTTAAAGGTAGCTTTCTCGAAGAGAGTGATTTGCTACGCAAACCGCGTTGCTTCACAAGGAGCGAACCGGTATTTTAGGTTCAGAATGTTAAGTCTACATGTAGATTTTAAGAAAAAAAAATAAAAGGAAAAATCGTGCCAACTATCAACCAATTGGTAAGAAAAAACAGAAAAAAGGTGATCAAAAAGTCAAAGTCACCAGCACTTGTTAAGTGTCCTCAAAGAAGAGGTGTTTGTACTAGAGTTTATACTACAACTCCAAAAAAACCTAACTCAGCTTTAAGAAAAGTTGCAAAAGTTAGATTAACTAGTGGATTTGAAGTAATCAGTTATATCGGTGGTGAAGGTCACAATTTACAAGAGCACTCAATTGTTCTAGTTCGTGGCGGTAGAATCAAAGATTTACCTGGTGTTAAATATCATATCGTTCGTGGTGCACTAGATACTGCTGGTGTTGCTGGAAGAACAGTTGCAAGAAGTAAATACGGTACTAAAAGACCTAAATAGTTTTTGCTAAAACAGGTATTGCCCTAGAATTTTGGCAATGTTTGAGTAAAATTTTAAAATTTGAAGGATTTTATAAATGAGAAGAAGAAAAGCCCCGGTAAGAGAAGTATTAGCTGATCCTATCTATAACAACAAAATCGTAACTAAGTTTATTAACTATCTTATGTTAGATGGTAAAAAAAGTACAGCTGCAAAAGTTTTTTATGGTGCAGTTGAATTGGCAGAGCAGAGAAGTGAAGGAGATGCAAAAGGCATCGAAATCTTTCTTTCAGCAATTGACAATGTAAAACCAGTAATGGAAGTAAAAAGTAGAAGAGTCGGTGGAGCAACATACCAAGTGCCTATCGAAGTAAGACCAGTTAGACAACAAGCACTTGCTTTGCGTTGGTTAGTATCATTTGCTAGAAAAAGAAGCGAAAGAACTATGGTTGAAAGACTAGCTAATGAGCTATTAGACGCTGCTAACACTCGTGGTGCTACATTTAAGAAAAAAGAAGATGTATATAAAATGGCTGAAGCTAATAAAGCTTTTGCTCACTATCGTTGGTAATAAGGAAACATTATGGCAAGAAGTAACCCTATACAAAAAGTAAGAAATATTGGTATTGCTGCACATATTGATGCTGGTAAAACAACTACAACAGAAAGAATTTTATTTTACACTGGTGTGTCACATAAGATTGGTGAAGTTCATGATGGTGCTGCTACTATGGATTGGATGGAACAAGAAAAAGAGAGAGGCATTACTATTACTTCAGCTGCAACAACTTGTCAATGGAGAGGTCATCAGATAAATATCATTGATACTCCAGGTCACGTTGACTTTACTATTGAAGTTGAACGTTCTATGCGTGTTCTTGATGGTGCTGTAGCAGTATTTTGTGCTGTTGGTGGAGTTCAACCTCAATCAGAAACTGTTTGGAGACAAGCAACAAGATATGAAGTGCCTAGAATGGTTTTTGTTAACAAAATGGATCGTACAGGTGCAGATTTTTATGAAGTTGAAAAACAAATCATTAGTAGACTAAAATCAGTTCCAGTTCCAATTCAGATTCCTATTGGTGCTGAAGAGAATTTTAAAGGTGTTGTAGATTTAGTAAAAATGAAAGCACTAGTTTGGGAAGATGAAGCTGCAATGGGTTCTGCTTATGAAGAAGTAGAAATTCCTGCTGATTTAGTTGAAAAAGCTAAGCAGTACAGAGAACATATGATCGAGATGGTATCTGAAACTGATGATGTACTTATGGAAAAATTTCTTGAAGGTGAAGAAATAACAAATGAGGAAATTATGGCTGGTATTAAAGCTGGTTGTAATGCTATGACTTTTATTCCTATGCTTTGTGGAACTGCATTTAAAAACAAAGGCGTTCAGCCTTTACTAGACGCTGTTGTTGATTACATGCCTGCACCAACTGAAGTTGCTGCTATTAAAGGTGAGTATGAAGATGGAACAGAAACTACTGTTGAGTCAACTGATGATGGCGAATTCGCTGCTCTTGCATTTAAAATTATGACTGATCCATTTGTTGGACAACTTACGTTTGTAAGAGTTTATCGTGGTTCACTAGAAAGCGGTAGTTATACTTATAATACATCAAAAGATAAAAAAGAGAGAGTTGGTCGTCTTTTAAAGATGCATGCTAACAAAAGAGAAGAGATAAAAACACTTTATGCTGGTGAAATTGGTGCAGTTGTTGGTCTTAAAGACACACTAACAGGCGATACACTTGCAGGTGAAAAAGATAGAGTAATTCTAGAGAGAATGGATTTCCCGGATCCGGTTATTTCTGTTGCTGTTGAGCCAAAAACTAAAGCTGATCAAGAAAAAATGGGTGTTGCACTACAAAAACTTGCTCAAGAAGATCCTTCTTTTAGAGTTGAGACTGATGAAGAGAGTGGACAAACTATTATTTCTGGTATGGGTGAATTACACCTTGAAATTCTAGTAGATAGAATGCTTAGAGAGTTTAAAGTTGAAGCTGAAGTTGGACAACCTCAAGTTAGCTACCGTGAGACAATCAAGAAAAGTGTTGAGCAAGAGTATAAGTATGCTAAGCAATCAGGTGGTCGTGGTCAATATGGTCACGTTTACCTTAGACTTGAGCCTCTTGAGCCAGGAAGTGGTTTTGAATTTGTTAACGCTATCAAGGGTGGATCAGTTCCAAGAGAATTTATTCCTGCTGTTGAAAAGGGTTGTAAAGAAGCTATGGCTGGTGGTGTTCTTGCTGGATACCCAGTTGAAGATGTTAAAGTAACTCTATATGATGGAAGTTACCATGATGTTGATTCATCTGAAATGGCATTTAAACTTGCTGCTATAATGGGTTTCAAAGCTGGAGCAAGAGCTGCAAATGCAATTATTCTTGAGCCAATGATGAAAGTTGAAGTAGAAACTCCTGAAGATTATATGGGTGATGTTATTGGTGACCTTAACAGAAGACGTGGACAAATCAGTTCTATGGAAGACAGAAGTGGAAACAAGATTGTTAACGCATTCTGCCCACTTTCAGAAATGTTTGGTTATTCAACTGATTTAAGAAGTGCAACTCAAGGTCGTGCTTCTTACTCTATGGAATTTGATCATTACGAAGAAGTTCCTAAAAACGTTGCTGAAGAGATTATTAAAAAGAGAAACGGATAATATATCTGTTTTAATTTTAAAGCCAAGTGCATTTAGTGTACTTGGCTTTTTTTTTGCTTATTTGTCCCGGTAGCTCAGCTGGATAGAGCACTTGATTCCTAATCAAGAGGTCACGCGTTCGAATCGCGTCCGGGACACCACTACCATTGTATACACAAACCTTTTTTATTTTAATAACTTTAGTATGAAATATAAATGACAGCTACTTTAAAGTAATATCGGAGTAGAATTATGGCAATTTACTAGATAAGGTTTTTAGAACTTATGGCAACAATAACCGTTGACGATAGAGAGATAAAAGTTAAGAATGGTGCTTTACTTATTGAAGAGCTGTTAGCAAATGGTATTGAAATACCTCATTTTTGTTATCATCCTGCTTTAGGAAAAGATGGAAATTGTAGAATGTGCATGGTTGAAATTGAAGGTAAGAAAAGACCTCAAATAGCCTGCGATACACCTATAATTGATGGTATGATTATTCGCACTAAGGGCGAAGGCATACAAAGAGTAAAACGTCAGATTCTTGAAATGGAGCTTATTAATCACCCGATCGATTGTCCTGTTTGTGATCAGGCTGGTGAATGCTCTTTACAAAACTACTATATGGATGTTGGTCTTTACGAAAGTAGACTTGGCACTCCAAAAACTCGTGGTAAAAAACGTTTTGATATTGGAGCAAATGTAGTTCTTGATCAAGAACGCTGTGTACTATGCACTCGCTGTGTTAGATTTACAAGTGAGATAACTAAAACAAAAGAGTTAGGTGTATTAAATAGAACAGATCACTCTGTAATTACTACCTTTCCTGGAAAACCATTATCTAATCCATATGCTATGAACGTAGTTGATCTATGTCCTGTAGGAGCGTTGACAAGTAAGGATTTTCGCTTTAATAAAAGAGTATGGTTTTTAGAAGCAGACGAGGCTATCTGTAATGGCTGTTCCAAAGGCTGTTCTTTACATGTAGACCACCATAAAGCAAAATATGAAAATGATTCAATATTTAGATATCGCCCTAGATTTAACGACAAAGTTAATGGATATTTCATTTGTGATATTGGACGACTTAGTTATAAAAAAGAGAATACTAATAGAGACTCATATGCGCAAATTAGAGGTAAAGAGAGCGAGTATGAATATGCATGTGGGAAATTATTAAGACTTTTGAAACGGCATCATGGAAAAGTTCTGTTTCTACTCTCTCCTTCACTTTCACTTGAAGAGATGGCACAAACAAAAAAACTTGCATCTGCATATGACGCTAAAATAAGTGGTTATGAAATGAGCGAATATGATGCTACATTTGGTGATGATTATCTCAAGTGTAATGATCTTTCTACAAATAGAAGAGGTTTTAATCTTCTTAATATTGATGAAAAACAAGAGAGTTTAGATGAACTTTCCCAAAATATAGAACTAGTTATCTTGATAGGTAGAGATGATATAGAGACGATTAAAAATTATGAAAATATAGAAGTAAAAGTCGCAATAAACGTTTCTATGCCAAAAAATAGTGAGTTGTACGATTTGTATGTCCCTATGTTGACTCACATGAGTCGTGAAGGCTCTTTTATTAACATAGATGGTTTTTTACAGTTTAGTAAAGCTCGCGTTAAGTATGCTCTTGAAACTCAAAGTCTATCAAAAATTATAGCTACTGTTTTAGGTGATAATATCTCTACATGTAAAGAAATTTGGGAAGAGAGTATAAAAGATGTAGTTCATGGAATAACATTAGATAATATAAAAAAAGAATCTATAAAAATGAGTAATTTATGAATACAGTTATGATAAGTATAGTTGTTTTTAATATAGTTATGGCGTTGATTGTATCTCTTGTATTTGTGCCAATATTAGTTTGGATGGAAAGAAGAGTTGCTGGATTTATCCAAGATAGATTAGGACCTAACAGGTGTCACATAGGTGGAGTTAGGCTAGGTGGCATAGTCCAATCTTTTGCAGATATGCTAAAACTTGTTTTCAAAGAAGATTATAGACCAAATTCAGTAAAAGAGAAGATGCTTTTTAGACTCTCTCCAGTTATAGTATTTGTAACAGCATATTTATCTTTTATGGTAATACCTTTTGCTGATAATTTAACAATAGATGGTAAAACCTACATGATGCAAGCACTACCTATGGAGTTTGGATTGTTGTGGATTTTAGCATTTGCGGGACTTGGTGTATATGGATTAATGCTAGGTGGATGGGCTAGTAACAATAAGTTCAGTCTTTTAGGTGGAATCAGAGCAGCAGCGCAAGTTATAAGTTATGAAGCTGTTATGGGACTCTCTTTGATATCAATGTTGATAACATATGGTTCTATTCATCTTGGAGATATGGTTAGGTTTCAAGGTGAACTTATATGGGGATTTATCCCTGCTTGGGGAATAATAATTCAGCCAGTAGCTGCTTTGTTGTTTATTATAACAGCATTTGCAGAGACAAATCGTGCACCTTTTGACATAGCAGAAGGTGAAAGCGAATTAGTTGGTGGGTTTCATACAGAGTATAGTGCTATGGGATTTGGACTTTTTTTCGTAGGTGAATATATTGCTATGGGTGCTGCAAGTGCTTTGATAATAACTCTGTTTTTGGGAGGTTATCAAATACCTTGGTTAAATACTGTAACATTAAAAGAAAATATAGATATGGTCATGATTGCTATATTAGTTGGGTTTCCAACTATGAGTTACTTTTTTGCAAGATGGATAAAAAAGAATAATGTTTGGCCGGATGCCAAGAACATCAGAAATAGAGAAACAAGATGGCTCATAATTGGATTGATAGGTATTAATATAGCAGTTATTCTTACTTTAATAGGGATGTTGCTTTTTGGTATAAGCTCCAATATAACAAATATATCCGTTGCTATGCTTCAAGTTATAACATTTATAGTGAAACTAATTATGATAAATTTCTTTTTTATATGGGTACGATGGACTTTAGTAAGATTTAGATATGACCAACTACAAAATTTGGCTTGGAAAGTACTTCTTCCAATAGCAATAGCAAATGTATTTATTACAGGTATATTTGTTGTGGTTTTAGGAGTTTAATATGGGAATTAAAATTGTTCCAAGATATGGAAATACGTTAAAAGAAAAATTGTATCTTCCAGCTATTGTAGGTGGTATGAAAGTGACATTTTCGCACTTTTTTTCGAATTTAAAAGACACAACAAAAATAGAAACTCTATGTTATCCTGAGCAGATGCCAAAAGATATAACAGACAGATATAGAGGAGTTCATAGACTCACAAAAAGAGAAGATGATAGTGTTAAATGTGTTGCTTGTTTTATGTGTGCTACGGCTTGCCCTGCTGAATGTATTTTCATTGAAGCTACTGGGAGAGAAGATGGTGTGGATGAAAAGATGCCTAAAAAATTTAGTATAGATTTGTTAGAGTGTGTATTTTGTGGAGGCTGTGTTGAAGCATGCCCTTGTGATGCAATTCGTATGGATACAGGAATATTTAGTTTTGTAAAGAAAAAAAGAGAGGATTTTGTTGTTGATATAGATACTCTGCTTTCACATGAGCCTATGAAAGGTGGAAATTAATGGTAGATATAGTATTTGTAGTTTTATCCATTTTTGCTATTGGTGGTGGGTTAGGAATGATACTATTTGCTCAGCCTATGTACTCTGCACTTAGTCTTATAGTCTCTCTTGTAGCATTAGGCGGGGTGTTTGCACTGTTGAGTGCTCCATTTTTGTTTATGGTTCAGATTATCCTTTATGCAGGTGCTATTATAACACTTCTCCTTTTTATTATTATGTTTTTAAATATAAAAGATGATAATTTACCAGATGAGCCCAATAAAATAGCAACCATTTTTGTTGGTGCTGCACTATTGATACCATTTAACATATTGATTTTAAAAGCTTTTAATACACTTCCTAGTAAACCAATGCATATTCTAGGAAAAGATTTTGGAGATATACAAAGTTTTGGGATAGAGCTTTTTAGAGGTTGGCTAGTTCCTTTTGAGCTTATTTCAATGTTACTTTTAGCTGCTCTTGTAGGAGCTGTAGTTTATGCGAGAAAAGGGAAAATTGATGGCTGATTCACTTTTATCTTATATATCACTAGCTATGATTCTTTTCTCAATTGGTTTTTTAGGTGTAATTGCTCGTAAAAACATATTTATTGTTTATATGTCTATAGAGCTTATGTTAAATGCAATAAATCTTATATTTATTGCTCTTGGAAGGTATTATGAATCTATGCAGCCTCAAGTGATAGCTATGATAATTATTGCTATTGCAGCAGCTGAAGCAGCAGTATTTTTATCTTTGATTGTTGTTCTTTATAGAAAGAAAAAATCGTTAAATTCAGATGTGTTTAATGTACTTAGTCAAAAGGTTGCTGCTCATGAGTAACTTTTTACTAGCATGGATTGTTTTAATACCACTTTTAAGTTCTTTGTTATTAGGTTTTATGTATCTTTTTTCAATAAAGGTAGCTAGGATTCCTAATGCAGTTTTTACTATGTTTGGATTAAGTGCCCCATTTTTGAGTTTTTGGATTGGAGTGTCATTTTTTCTTCAGATGATAGGAAATGATGAAATATTTTTATATAAAGCTTATAGATGGTTAGGAGTTGATGGATACGATATAGATATGGGCTTTATGGCTGATAAATTATCTATATTTATGGTTCTTTTTATAACTTTTGTAGGTGGATTAATTCACGTATATGCATCAGGTTATATGAAAAATGACAAAGGATACGGTAAGTTCTTTTTTTACTTTAACCTTTTCTTAGCATCAATGCTTCTGCTCGTTTTAGCAGATAGTCCAATTATAATGTTTATAGGTTGGGAAGGTGTTGGAGTCTGTTCTTACTTCTTGATTAGTTACTACTATGAAGATGAAAAGAATGTGCAAGCTGGTAATAAAGCTTTTATAGCCAATCGTGTGGGTGATTTAGGTTTTATTATCGCTATGGTTACTATGTTTTATTATGCTGGTGCAAATGGATTTGATTATATTAATTTAGAAGCTGGGATGGTAAGTGTTCCTCCTGATGTATTGACTTTTATTGGATTGTCACTGTTTGTTGGTGCAATTGGAAAATCTGCTCAGATACCTCTTTTTGTTTGGCTGCCAGATGCAATGGCTGGGCCAACTCCAGTTTCAGCTTTGATTCATGCAGCGACCATGGTAACAGCGGGTGTTTATATGGTAGCAAGATTTCATTTTCTTTATGATTTAATACCAGATGTCGGTCTTATTATTGCCTATGTAGGTGCATTTTCTGCACTTTTTGCAGCGGTTATAGCAACTAAGCAGACAGATATAAAAAAGATACTTGCATACTCTACAATGAGTCAACTCGGATATATGTTTATAGCGGTTGGATTAGGTGGCTACAGTGTGGGAATATTTCATGTTTTTACACATGCATTTTTTAAAGCACTTCTTTTTATGGGAGCTGGTGCGGTTATAATAGCACTTAATCATGAACAAAATATATTTAAGATGGGTGGAATGAAAAACAAAACTCCATTGGTCTATTTTACTATGCTTATTGCAACTCTTGCGATTGCTGGAATCCCTCCATTTGCTGGTTTCTTTAGTAAAGATGAAATTTTACTAACGGCATTTGGTTCTGGTGAGTATTTGATTTGGGTTATGGGCGTAGTAACTGCGGTATTGACAGCATATTATATGTTTAGATTACTGTTTGTTGTTTTTCATGGCTCTAATTATAAAGAAGAAAGAAAGCTTCATGCTCTTAATAAAAGTATAACTATGCCTTTAGTTGTGTTAGCTATAGGGTCTATATTGGCAGGACTAATTGGCGTACCAGAGCTATTAGGCGGACATAATTTGATAGGTACTTGGTTAAGTGATTGGAAAAATAGTTCTTTACATGTAACACATGATACAGAATTAATTTTGATGGCAGTAAATATACTTGCTGCAGTTGTAGGTATATCTATAGCATATAAAAAGTTTTTTAAATATGATATGAAAATAGTACCTCAATACGAAGGTATGATTTGGAATAAGTTTTATATAGATGAAATATATGATAGATTTATAGTTCAAAAAATCAAAAAGATAAGTATATTTGTATCTTATAAAGTAGACGTTAATATTATAGATATGGTAGTTATGAGACTATCTCGTGGTTTTATAAAAGGCGGACATTTTATATCAAAGTTACAAAACGCCAATACACGTTTTTATGCGTTTTCAATGCTTATTGGCATTAGTGTTATTTCAACATATTTAATTATGGTAATGAGGTAGATGATGGATTTTGGAATACTTTCAGTAATTATATTTTTGCCAATGTTTGTGGCTTTTTCGATGTTGATTCTTCCTATTGGTGCGAAAGGAACTAGAAATTTTGCTTTTTTAACGTCAATAATTATTTTTATATTGGTCAGTCTTGTTTATTATAATTTTGAACTCTCCGGTTATATGCAATTTCGTGAACATCATAATTGGATAACAACTTACGGCATATATTATAGCTTAGGAATAGATGGTTTTTCATTGATAATTTTGATGCTTATTGCAACTCTTATTCCAAGTGCATATCTTTGGTTATGGGATGGTAGAACAAAGGGTTATTGGATAAGTATGATGCTTATTCAAACAGGAATTACAGGAACCCTCTTTGCTCAAGATTTAATTCTTTTTTACTTCTTTTGGGAAGCAATGCTATTACCTGTTTTTATGATTATTGGAATGTTTGGAACAGGTAATAGAGTTTTTTCAACGATTAAAATTACAGTATACACCATAATGGGCTCTTTGTTTATGTTGATTTCCATTCTCTATTTGGGGGTTGCATTCTTCAATAATTATGGCTTTTGGAGTTTTGCATTAAATGATATAGTTCAAATTACAAATTTAACAAGAACAGAAGAATTATGGCTATTTGCTGGTTTTATGATAGCTTTTGCTATTAAAATACCACTTTTCCCTTTTCATACTTGGCTACTTGAGACATATTCTAACTCACCAACGGGTGGTGTTTTCTTACTATCAGCTATTATGGCAAAACTTGGAGTTTATGGAATAGTGCGTTTTGTAATGCCAATTTTTCCTGAACTCTATAAGGAGTTTGCACCATTTTTTGTATGGATTGGCATATTTGGACTTATCTACTTCGGAATTGCGGCGTTGATGCAGGTAAACATAAAAAAGATGTTTGCTTATTCATCTGCCTCACATCTTGGTTTTATTGTAACAGGAATATTTTCATTAAATGTTTATGGTATGACTGGTGCTGTTTTTCTTATCATTGCTCATGCAATGGCAACGGGAGGACTGTTTCTTTTAGTAGGAAAAATGGAATATAACTTGGGTATAAAAGCAATTCCAGCCCTCGGTGGAATTGCTAAAAAAGCTCCTGTCTTTACAGTTTTTTTTGCCATCATGCTTCTTTGTATTGTAGGACTTCCAGGAACAAGTGGTTTTGTAAGTGAATTCTTGATTATACTTGGTGCTTTTGGATTTAGCCCTAGTGCTGGTATAGTCTCAGCATTTACTGTATTAGTAGCAGCTAGTTTCATGTTTTGGATGTTTCAAAAAGCAATTTTATCTGATAATGGTAATGATGTATCGCAGATGAAAGATTTGAACTTTAAAGAGATAGTAGGTATGTTTCCATTAGCATTCTTAATTATAGCAATGGGGATTTACCCAGACTGGTTTTTTTACAAAATAGAACCAACTATACAACATTACTTGATTGATATTTTAGAAATAAGGAACTATTGATGATTATGCCAGATTTTATATATCTATTGCCACTATTTTTCGTTGGAATTGGGGCAATATCATTGATGATTCTTAGTACTTTTAAAACAATGACCATTAGAAAAGGGGCTATAGCAACACTGCTGTTTTTAGTATTGGCTCTTTTAGCTAATGGGTATAATCTCAATAGTGGTGATGTCGTTTATTCTGTATATCCATTTGTTGATATATTTAATAAGATGATAGTTGTTGATACATTTTCAGGGTACTTTAGTACTATATTGATTTTAGGTGGTATTTTGACTATTCTTATAGGTCTTCATTATTTTGAAAGACATAAGGAATTTACAGTAGAATTTTTCTCTCTATTTTTGTTTTCAGTTTTTGGAATGATGCTTTTAGTTCATGCAAATGAACTAATTAGTGCATTTGTTGCTTTAGAAATTGCTTCAATATCTCTTTATGTTATGATTGGTTTTGAAAAAGTTATTAATAAAAGAATTGAAGCGAGTTATCGTTATTTAGTACTTGGCTCACTTGCAGGAGTATTTTTTCTTTTAGGAACATCATTTATATATGCAGCAACACAAACAACGACCATAGGTCAAATTGGAAATATGGCATTAAATACAGTAGATAGTAACGCTCCACTTCTGATTATTGGTGGAACTATGATTTTAATTACTTTTTTATTCAAAATAGCTGCATTTCCTTTTCAGAATTGGGTTATAGATGTTTATGATGGTGCACCTCTTCCTGTTACAGCATTCATGGCAGCAACTTTTAAAGCTGCTATTTTTGGATTTGTTCTTAGGTTGGTTGTTGTTGATTTTGATCTTATTCGTGATTTCTGGGATGAAGCACTTGTATATGTTATTATACTTACCTTAGCATACGGTAGTTTTTTAGCCATAATTCAAAAATCTTTAAAAAGAATGTTAGTAGCGTCAAGTATTGTGCATACTGGTTATCTTCTTATAGCATTTGTCTCAATTGGTGTTATTGGAGAGAGTGCTGCTAGTTCTATTATATTTTACCTTGTAGCATATTTTTTATCAGCTCTTGGTGCATTTGGATTGATTGCATATATATCTTCAGAAGGTCAACTCCGCATAACATATGATGACTTTAGAGGTTTCGCTAAAATAAGACCTTATATGGCTGCTATGCTTAGTGTTTTTATGCTCTCATTAGCAGGGATTCCTTCGACAATTGGTTTTATAGGAAAGTTCTATATTTTTACAGGAGCTATTGAAGCTGGGTATGCAATTTTATCTATAGTAGGAATAATAGCTACATTCATATCTGTATATTACTATTTTAAACTCATAGCAGTTATGTATTTTTATAGAAGTTCAGAAATGATAGATGCTCCACCTTTAAAAGGTATTGCACCTTTAGTCATTGGTATTATAGCACTTGCTATTATTTGGGGAGGTGTAGGGAATACACTTGTAGCATATTTCCCTGGTGTTGATTTCTTGATTGATATGGCAAATTTATCTTATGAATCTTTGTTTATATGGCAATAAATAAAGATTTATTTATTATAAGAGGGGCAACAAGCAAATAGTTCGCTTAATGCTTCTTTATCTATTATCTCAAAATGATCTTTACCATACGATATAACTTCATCTGTTTGAAGTTTTTTTAGGTTTCTAGAAAATGTTTCAGGTGCCATATTTAAAATTTCAGCAATTTTATACTTTTTTAATTTTGTAAAAAGTTCATGATTTTCGTAAATAAGACCAGCTAGTTTTTGCATAGAAGTTTGTTGCATATTTGTATTCATAAGTTGTTTAACTTTAGTAACAAGTTGCATAATAATTCCAAGAGAAATATCAGGATTTTTTAAAAAATCTTTTTCAAATTCATCAAATGAGACAACAAGTACACTACAATGAGTTTCACACTCAGCAGTAACTTGGTGAGGTGTCCTTTGCAAGGTTGCAGCTTCTCCAATGAGAGCTTGAGAATAGTAGTAACTAAGTATATTTATATTGTCATTTTTATCGTATCTATATAGTTTGATTAAACCATCTAATAAAAAATATAGATTTTTAGGATCATCACCTTCGTAAAAGAGGATATTTTCTGGTTTAAAACTTTTTATAGTGCTTATTTTATTGAGTTTATCTAGTTGTTTATCGTCTAATGAGCCAAATAGACATATTTCTTTTAATCTTGTTTGCATAGGCTGTAAAACTCATCCTTAAATTTAGTTATATAACTATTGGCAATAAATGCAACTGAAGGTGCAAATACGCAGATAGTTTTTCCATTTAGCATTTCACATGCATCTAAAATTGTATCAAAATCTTTAATAGTCCCTTTTCCACTTAAAAGTTTACCTAAAATCTTATCTACCCAACCACACCCTTCACGACAAGGGGTACACTGTCCACAACTTTCATGATGGTAAAATTCAAAAAGATTTTTCATAGCTTCAGGCATAGAAGTATCTTCATCCATGATTATCATGCCACCAGTTCCTAAACTTGAGCCATGCTTTTTCAGTGATTCGTAATCTAAAGTTATATCTTCTATTTCATCAGCTTTTAAAATGTGACAAGATGCACCACCTGGTATAAGTGCTTTTAGTTTTTTACCACCTTTAACACCTCCACCAATCTCTTGCAAAACGTCTTTCATTTTTACGCCAAATGGAAGTTCATAAATCCCAGGGTTCTCTACGTGCCCACTCATACCAAAAAGCATAGTCCCAGGACTACACTCAGTTCCATATGCTCTATAAGCTTCAAAACCATTGTTAATAATATATGGAACACTTGCTATGGTTTCAACATTATTTACAACTGTAGGTCCTCCAAAAAACCACTCTGGTTCTTTTTGTTGAGGTTTTAGTCTAGGATGACCACGTTTTCCCTCAAGCGACTCTAATAGAGCACTCTTTTCACCACAGATATAGGCTCCAGCGCCACGGTGAACAGTAACATCTAGTTTGTAGTCATGCCCATCAACTTTTTCACCAAGATAGCCAGCTTCATAAGCTTCATCTATTGCTTCATTTAGTCTCTTTGCCCAAAATACATATTCACCACGAATATATATATAGGCATGATTTGCACCAATGGCGTATGATGAGTTTATGATACCTTCAATAAGAAGATGTGGGTCATACTCCATGATTTGTCTATCTTTAAAAGTTCCAGGTTCACTTTCATCTGCATTTACCACTAAATATGATGGTTTTTCGTGATTTTTGGGCATAAGTTTCCACTTATTACCAGTAGGAGCACCACCACCACCTTTCCCTCTAAGTCCACTTTTTGTAACTTCTTCAGTAACATCATCAGGACTCATTGCAAATAGCTTTTTTAAAGAACTATATCTATCATGTTTAACAGCTACTTCTAATTTATGTGAGTTTTCTATATCAAAATTTTTACTTACAATTTTTACTAGCACTATTAATGTCTCCTTTTCAAAGAAGTAATTCTTTGAAAATTCCTCTCACTAAAGCTACTGCTTTGCAGAGAGAAATTTTTATTTATTAATAAAAATCTCATAATTCATCCAATATTTTATCGATTTTTTCTATGGTTAAATCACCAACATAGTCATCATTAAAACTCATAACAGGTGCTTGACCACATGCACCTAAACACTCAACTTGTGTTAAAGTAAATTTCATATCTTTAGTTGTTTCACCAAACTTGATACCAAGCTTATTTTGTAAATGCGAGCGTATATCTTCAGAACCACACAGTTTACATGAAAGTGTTTTACACACTTGTATATTATATTTTCCAATTGGTTTTAGGTTAAACATAGTATAAAAAGAGGCAATACTTTGTATATCCATGGCAGATGTATGAAGTTTATCTGCTAAATAAACCATAGCATCCTCGCTTATCCAACCCTCTTGATACTGAATCATCCATAGAGATGGCAGTGATAAAGAGGCTCTCTCAGGGTATTTTAAAAGAAGTGCTTCAAATTTTTCTTCATTCTGTTTTGTAAATTTAAATCTACTCATCTATCTAACTCCCCAGCAACGATATTTAGGCTTCCTAAGCTTAGAACCGAATCAGCTATCATACCGCCTTCAAGCATACTAGGAAGTGCAGACATGGCAGGAAAACATGGTGGTCTAACTTTTACTTTGTATGGAGTTCCAGTGCCATCACTTACTATGAAAAAGCCTAGTTCACCATTTCCAGCTTCTATGGCATCATAGTACTCTTGTGCAGGGACTTTGACGCCATCCATGGTAAGTTTAAATTGGTTCATAAGACCTTCTATATTATTATATACATTCTCTTTTTTTGGTAATGCGATAGCAGAGTTATTGACTATAATATCACCTTTTGGAAGGATTTTCATAGATTGGTGAATGATACTTATGCTTTGTCTTATCTCTTCAAACCTAACCATCATTCTATCATATACATCTCCAACACTACCAACTGCTATATCAAAATCAAGAGCATCATAAAAGTAGTAAGGAGAAGTTTTTCTTAAATCATATGCAACACCACTAGCTCTTAAGTTTGGTCCTGTAAAGCCATTATTTATAGCTTGTTCGGCTGTGACTACTCCTATATTTTGACTTCTATCATGAAAAATTCTATTGTGTTCTACAAGTGCCAAGGTATCACCCATACCTTTTTCTATTTCTTTTATACAGCCTTTTAAATCTTCTTCAAAACCATCATAAAAATCATGAGCAACGCCACCAATTCTCATATATGAGTTAGTTAGTCTTGCTCCTGTTAGTTTTGAAAGAAGGTCATAAACAGCTTCTCTAGGATTGTAAAGATACCAATAATTTGTTAAAGCTCCCATATCTACCAAGCTTGCTGCAAGGCATACAAGGTGGTCAATAACACGAGATAATTCACCTGTGATAACTCTTATGAATTGAGCACGTTCTGGTATGGTAACACCTAACATTCCTTCTACTGTATGAGCAAAAGCTGTATTGTTCAGTATTGCAGAACAGTAGTTTAGTCGGTCAGTATAAGGTATAATTTGATTGTAAGTATGGTTTTCACATGATTTTTCAAAACCACGATGAAGATAACCTATCTCGCTTACAGCGGCAACTATAGTTTCGCCATCAAGTGCAACAAAAGTTCTTATAGTCCCATGGCTTGCTGGGTGAGCAGGACCAAGGTTAAGAAACATTAATTCATCATGTGATTTGTAACCTTTTTTCTCTAAAGCAGGAATCATTTCATCCATAAGGTCATCGGTTTTTGTACAGAGTTGACCTTGTGTTATTGGATAATCTTTTCTTAGAGGATGACCTTTAAACTCTTTATGGTTTAAAACTCTTTTTAGATTAGGGTGGTTAAGAAACTTGATACCGTATTGATCCCAAACTTCACGTTCAGCCCAGTTCGCTGAGAAAAATATATCGGATATACTTTCTACATGTAAATCATTTTCATCCTCATTTATAAAAGTTTTTAGAGTAATTACATTTTTGAACTCTTTATCTCTTAAAATATAAACAACTGCAAATCTTGAAGGTGTTGGTTTATTAAACTTTGAATAATCAACAGCTGTAATATCTGCTAAAAAGTGAAAACCATCTTTCTCTTTTAGACACGTTATCATAGCTTTTACAAAAGTTTGGTCTATGACATATATACCATTTTCATCTTTTTTATAAAGACCTTTGAATTTTTCTTCAAAACAGCTACACATCTAACAGTCCTTTAAAGTCTCTGTTTATTCTATCTTTGATTATAGAGTCGTTTTTTTGTTTCTCTTGAATCTGCATAAGTGCGTCAATAAGTGCTTCAGGACGAGGAGGGCAACCCGCAACATAAACGTCAACTGGTATGATGGAGTCTATGCCTTGAAGAGTTGTATAGTTATCATAAAAACCACCACTACATGCACATGCTCCCATGCTTATAACCCATTTTGGTTCTGTCATTTGGTCATATATGCGTTTTAAAACAGGGGCTTGTTTATAGCTTATTGTTCCAGCTACTATCATCAAGTCAGCCTGACGAGGTGAGAATCTTACGACTTCTGCACCAAATCTAGAGATATCAAACTTGCTTGAAGCTGCACTCATAAATTCAATGGCACAACATGCCGTTCCAAAAATATAGGGCCACATTGAAGATTCACGAGCCCAACCTATTGCACTATCTAATTTTGTGGTGACTACACTGTCACCAAAAATTGCCTCTGCCCCTACTGCCATTTAAGTGCCTCTATTCGGTAAACATAGATAAGACCAGCAACAAGAAGCCCCATAAAGGTAAACATCTCAGCGAGTCCAAAAAAGCCAAGTTCTCGTACATTTACAGCCCATGGAAACATAAAAATGATTTCCACATCGAACAGTACAAAAAGTATAGCAACTAAATAAAATTTGACACTAAAGCGACTATCACATCCACCTATTGGGTTTGTGATACCACTTTCATATGGGAGATTCTTCTGTTTATTGCCTCGATTGTTAGGACCGAGCTTTTTTGATAAAACAAAAAGCGTTGGAATAGTAACAACCAATACAAATATAATAGAAGAAGCAAGAATTAATTCGAGTGACACGGTAGCCATCCTCTTAAAAATAAAATTAGTGTATGTTACCCTATAAAGCTTGAAAAGAAAGTAAAGATTCTATACCAAATAAACTTCTAAGAGATAATTGAATATAATAATTTTTTGATCTAAAGAGAGTTAAATGAAAAAATTATTAATATTGGCATTGATGACTATTAGTGTTTATGCAAATACAGTTATAGATATATATAGACAAAATGGTATAGGTGCGGTTGAAACGTATATAAAAGAGCAATTGCAAACTAAGGTTTATTGGGATGAGTTCTTAAAAGATTTTGATTTGAGATATGGCTATTATGAAAATTTAGATTCTCTTCTCATAGCAAATAAAAAAGCTAAAGAATTAATTATATACCAAAGTGAAAGTAAGAAGCTTGAACTTTTAGCTAAGTATGAAGATGTCATAGTTGGTGCAGATGGAGATAAGTTTAAAGAAGGGGATTTGAAGACTCCTTTAGGTGTGTATAATTTAAGAAAGAGATTTACTCCTGCTGACCAGTTTTATGGACCTCTTGCTTTTGTTTTGTCTTATCCTAATACATATGATAAAGTTCAAGGTAAAGATGGACATGGTATTTGGATACATGGTTCACCTCTTGATGGAAGTGATAGAGATCCTATGAGTAAGGGATGTATAGTTCTTGATAACAATACTATAGAACTTCTTGATAAAAATCTAAAATATAAAAATAGCGTTATTATTGTTAGTGAAAATGGCATGAAAAAGGTTGAACTCTCAGAAATAAGTACAATATTAGCTGAACTTTTTAGATGGAAAAGTGCTTGGCGTAAAAGTGACGTGAGAACATATTTGAGTTTTTATGATACTAATTTCAAGAGATATGATGGTCTTAAAAAGAAAAATTTTGCTCGTATGAAAAAGACAATATTTGCCAGAAAACAAAAAAAAGAGATAATTTTTAAAAATATAAATATATCACCTTATCCAAATGAGAGTGGCAAAAGACTTTTTAAGGTAGCATTTTATGAAATATATAAGAGTAAAAATTATAAATTCAGAGGAAATAAAGAGCTTTTTATAGAGCTTTTTGAGAGTGGTTTTAAAATAATTTCGGAGAAGTAAATATGTTAGATAAAGATATGGTAGCAGGTGAGTTATCAAAACTCATAGATATAAGAACAGATTTTTTAGACTATTTGGATGAGAATATTCCAAAAAAAAGCAACAATATAGAGTATGATTTTGGTGATAACCCAACATTAGATGCGAAGAGTATTCATAAGCATTTTTTTAAGTTAGATTATCAAGCAAGAAAGCTAAGAGGTTTTTTAGTAAAAGAATTAGGTATAGAGGTAGAGTAGTGGCTTTTATTGAGATATCTAAAGATAATTATAGACACAATATAGAGTATTTATCCAACAAAGCTGGTGGAAAAGATAAGATAATGGTTGTTCTTAAAGACAATGCTTACGGACATGATTTAGAAATAATGGCAAAACTCTCTTGTGGTTTTGGTATAAAAAAAGCAGCAGTTAAAACACTAGGAGAGGCAAAAAAAATAAATTTTTTATTTGAAGAAGTTTTGATTTTAGCTGATCACCCTCCTTATGAACTTCAAGATAAGAGTATCTCTTATGCTGTCCATTCACTAGAGAGATTAAAAGATTTTCCTAAAAAAAGTTCTCTACACTTAAACATTGATTCAGGAATGCACAGAAATGGCATAAGAGAGAATGAGTTACAAGAAGTTTTTGAGATAATCTTAGAAAATGATTTAAACTTAAAAGGAATTTTTACCCATTTTAGAAGTGCAGATGAATTAAGTAGTGAACAGTATTGGCAAAATGAAAATTTCAATATGGCAAAAATAAAAGCAAAAGAGTTAATAAAAAAATTTGGTTTACCTATGCCAAAATTTCATTCTTGTAACTCTGCTTCACTTCTTAGAAGAAAAAACCCTTTAGAAGATGATTTTGCAAGATGTGGAATATCTACCTATGGTTATACTCATGTGCACGAAAGCTTCGGAACTTTCAACTTGAAACCTGTGATGTCACTCTGGGCAGAAAAACTTAGTACAAGAAGTTTAAAAAAGGGTGATAGAGTTGGTTATGGTGGTATGTATGAACTTGAGTGTAATGAAAAAGTATCAACTTACGACATAGGTTATGGGGATGGTTTTTTTAGACACAATGGATTAAGTGAGCTAATTTTAGAAAGTAGAAGTGTTTGTGGAAGAGTATCCATGGATAGTCTCTGTTTTTTAGGAGATGAAAAAAAAGTGTGCCTCTTTAGAGATGCACACGATCTTGCAAAAAAGTTTAATACTATAACTTATGATGTTATCACTAAGTTATCACCGTATATCAAAAAAGTAGTTATCTAAACAAGTATTCTTATTTCTATGGAATTACCACCTTTAGAAATCGCATCTTGTAGAGCATTTTCTGCTCTTTTTCTAAAATCACCAATAGTATCTTTTCGAGAGAATGAGGTGATTCCATAACTACATGTAACTTTTCCTACTTTAGAAAATCGGTGTTCATCTAATTTCATAGTGAGTCTATTTGCAAAACGTTTTGTAGCTTTAAAGTCAATATCAGGTGCAATAATCGCAAAGTGATTATCTGTCCATTTTCCAAACATGTCAGTTTCTCGAACATTTTTTTTCAGTAAAGTGGCAATCTCTTTTCTAAGTGCTAAAGTTTCTTTTGCGCTAAAAATATTGGATAGTCCTTTTATATAATCAATTTCAATGAGCATTATCGATAGTTTTGTTCCATATCTTTGTGATCTTTTTATTTCATGCTCTATCTTCTCTTGAATTTTAGAATTACTTGGTATATTTAATTCTACATCCATAGATGAAAATTGAGCGTTATATTTACTTTGTTCTTTTACTACTACTTCTTTTTTCTTTGTTAAGTTGACTGTAAATTCAATTTGTTCACAAACTCTTTTTAAGAAATTTTCGTAGTCATTATTGTTTTTTTCTTCCAGTAAAATTACTGTTATGCCTATTATTTTTTTTGAATGGTTATCTTTGTATGATTGAAGAATAACTCTATATTTTATGCCTTTTATCTTCACTATATTATCAATATATTCTCTTTTTTCAATAAAACTAGTTGAGAGCAGTTTAGATATACTTCCATGTGTAAGTTCATTGCTATGAGGTTCATATTCTGTTTCTATTCCAATTGAGGCAAGAGATCGATTTGTATTTAAAAGTAGAATTTTTTCTTTTTCAAAAGAGGCTATAAAAGCAGTTTTAACTTTTAATTCTTTTTCCATAATATCTACTACAGTGTTTAACTGTTTGTGTAGAGGAATAGGAGCTAGAATAGTATCAGAAATATTGTATATAGCGCTTAACTCTTCTGAGGTACTGTTTTTTTTATTCTTTTTAGTAGGTATTTCTATTTTTATTTGTAGTATTGAAAATATAAAAATAATGATTACGATAACTAACTTTAAAAAAGTATTAGCTTGATCATAGTCTAATAAAAGAGCTTTTGTAAAAGTAATATCGAAATTTATAACGGCTTGATAAGCATCCAAGCACCAATAAATTGTAATTATTAAAAGTGATAAAACTAGTTTCATAATATTCCTTTGGTGAAAATAATTCCATCAATAAAATTTTCAGCAGCTTTCTCTATACCGTTCTCCTCTTCAATTTGCAGAAGAATCTTAGTATCAAAAAGATACTCAGTTGCCAAGTTTTGTACTTGTTTTGCTAATAAGTCATCAACAATAATAACAAACTTTGCTCCAAGTGCATTGGCGAGACAGGCATCTTTTATGCTCTTTACATGTAGAGCTAAAGATATGTTTTGAGTTATACTGTATTGTACCAATTTTTTATCATTAAAATCAATTAAAATAGTATAATTTGGCTTAGTTTTTTTAATATCTTCTATTTTTGTAACGCTTATAAGTGGTTTAAAAGGAATTAGAGGATGACCTATGATAAGCATTATTTTACTCCTGCACACTTTTTAGAGCAGTAAAACTTACCATCTTTTATGATTGCTTCGTCTTCGTTAACAAAAGTTTCGCACTCATTACACTCCATCATAACATCACCTCTTGGTTCTTGTTTCTTACTTTTTTTTCTTGTCTGTTGCACTTCTTTATTTGATTTTTTGAAAAATATAATGTAGATTACAAAAAATATAGCCCCAAGTGCTAAAGCTTTGATTAACATGTGATAATATCCTTAATTAATAGATAATTTCTTTTATCTTTTTTGTGTATTCTATAGTTTTTTAGATTAGTAACTTCTTCATTTACTTTTTCACCTTTATAAAAAAGTAAAATAGTTTTAGGAGTTATATACTCTTTGCATAGATTTATGAGCATATCTGTGTTAGTAACTGCACGTGAGCTTATTAAATCTGCTTCAAAAGTTTTTGCTTGCTCGACTTTTTTGGTTGATACCGTAACGTTGTTTAGTTTCATCGTCGTTTTTATCAAATGTAAAAAAGAGCTTTTTTTTGCGATTGGCTCAAAGAGGGTAAAGTGTATATCTGGTAGTGCCATAGCTAAGATAAGTCCAGGAAAACCTGCTCCAGTTCCTATATCTATAGCAGTTTTTATATTATCTAATGGTAAATACCTTATAGGGTATAGGCTATCTTCTATGTTATCTATAACCGCAGTTTTGTCTTTAGCCCCTGTTATGTTATGGACTCTGTTGTATTTCAGAATCAAATCTATAAAAATTTCATAATCTTTTTCTATCAATTTATACCTTTTTCTAATAATAATTGCATATCTTTTGTACAAACTGGCTTTGAGTAAAAATAGCCTTGTATTTTATCGCAACCATGCTTAAGCATAAACTCTCTTTGTTCATTTGTCTCTACGCCTTCTGCAATAGTTGAAAGATTTAGATTTTTTGCTATAGAGATTATTGCTTTTACTAAGGCTACATCATCTTCATCAGTAGGAATATCTTTTACAAAAGATTGGTCAATTTTTATTTTGCTTATAGGAAATTTTTTTAGATGAGAGAGTGATGAATAACCTGTTCCAAAATCATCTATTGATATGAGTATGCCAAGTTCTTTAACTTTTTCAAGTATATAGATACATTTTTTAGTATCTTTCATGATTTGGCTTTCTGTAATCTCTAATTCTATAAAAGATGGTAAGCATTTTGTCTCTTGTAGTGACTTTTTTAAAAAATCTATAAAATCTTTTTGTTCAAGTTGTTTCATCGATAAGTTTAAAGAGACAAATCTAGTTTGTGAACTTTTGAGATTCCATAAGGCGATTTGTTTCATGGCAGTTCTCATTACTCCTCGGTCAAGTTTTACTATGAGTCCAGTCTCTTCTGCTAAGGGTATAAATTTACTAGGAGGTAAGAGCCCCATAGATGGGTGGTTCCATCGCACTAAGGCTTCCATTCCAACTATCTTTTCAGTTTTTGTATCAACTTGAGGTTGATAATGAACTACAAACTCTTCATTTTCTAAAGCTTGGCGAAGGCTATTTTCCATCAATAATCTTTCAAAAGCTTTTTCTGTCATCTCTTCTTTGTAAAATTGATAACGGTTTTTTCCATCATCCTTTGCTTTGTACATAGCGGCATCGGCATTTTTAAGTAGGGAGTTTGCATTAGATCCATCTTCTGGGAAGATAGATATTCCTACGCTATTGGTTAAATATATATCTTCTCCTTGAACATGAAGAGGTTCTGTCATAGCTTGTACGAGTTTTTGTGCAAGGTGAATTGCCAAATCTTCATCTTTGATTTCATCTAGGATGATGATAAACTCATCACCTCCAAGTCTTGCTAACGTATCACTTGTTCTAATACAGTTTTGTAATCTTTTTGTAACTTGTACTAAAACTTCATCTCCTGTATCATGCCCCATTGAGTCATTTATTTTTTTAAAGTTATCTAAATCTATAAAAAGAACTGCTATTTTATTACATGAGCGTTTGGCTTTTTTAATAGCTTGTTTTAGTCTATCGATAAATAAAACTTTATTTGGAAGCCCTGTTAGTGCATCATGATGAGCTTGATGATGAAGTATATTTTTTTGTTTTTCTACCTCTTCAAGAGCTAAAACTTCTTTAGTAATATCAGTTTGAAATCCTGATATCATGATAGCTTTTCCTTTTTCATCATAAAAGGATTTTCCTCTGTTTAAAACCCAAACCCACTTGCCATTTTTATGTTTTATTCTGTGTTTGCAATAAAGTGGTGTTCCATTTTGGATAGATTTTTTTGCATCTTTAAATAGTTTTTTCCTATCGTCTGGATGCATGTAACTGACCCAAGCTTTGTAGGTATTATCTAGTTCATCCCCTTTATATCCTATCATCTCTTTAAGTCGTTGAGAGTAGTACATCTTACCACTGGAAAGATTCCATTCCCAAAGACCATCACGAGAACCTTCAATAGCCGCTTTAAGTCTGGCATTTATTGCAGTTAGTTCACTAGTAGTTATATTGACGATATGGCTTAATGCTTCTACAGTATCTTCAAGATGAGGCTTTTGAAGATACTCACAAGGGTTAATTGTGATTGGTTGAGAAGATTCACTTAGTGCTAAGATAGTCATTGTTTGGTTGAGTAACTCTTTGTTTTGCATAGTACAAAACTCTCCATAAGCAAAAAATCCTGATGTAGGTGCAACTCTTTGAAGGGGTTCTATCTCAAGAGTAATTGATTTTGGCAAAAACCTTCTTCTTGCCATACATGAGTAAATAAATATAGACTCAACTGGTTTATTGTTTAGTTTCTCCAAATTTCTATAAGAGTCTTTTAGAATCATTTCTACATTACCAAAGCCTATTTTCACTTTTTCACCCTCTTTTAGGTTACCTGCGAAAGTAAGAGAACCATCACTATTTTTTGCTAAAACTGCTCTTGCAATGGGGGTCTTTGTTCTAGATATGATGAGAGGAAATTCCATACCTATGCTAGGTAATTTTTTGGCTATCTTTTCTCCTAAAAAGTAAGCGTATGTATCATAAGCAGTTTTGTTATCTATGGTATAGACTGTGTTTCCTTTTGATTTTGTTATTATCAGTTCTTTTCCTATAGGCTGCCAGTTGAAACTATAATCAGTATGAACATGTAAAGAGTCACTGTTTAAAGAGACTCCTACTGCACCATTGTTTGTTATACCATCTTGTGTAAAAACATAAGTGTTCTCAAAAGTTGCATTATCTCCTGCCATACCACCAGCAACTATTATATTTGAGCATATTGTATCTATAGATTGGATAAAATTATCACCATTAGTATGAAGACCATCTGTAAAGGTTATGATGACTTTTGTATTGTCTTTTATGATTTGAGAAGCTAATTTTGCACCTATGATTTCATCTTTTATTCTGTGTACTAGTGTTGTATGGAGGGTGGTGTTTTCAAATATGGTTATGCTTATAGCAGTTTTATAAGTACTAATGTCGCCATTTAAAATTTCACCATCGGTTGTTGTTCCTATGATGCTTGCTGAGGGAATAGAGTTTTTTATAGATAAGACTATGTTTTCAATGTCATTTTTGCCATTTAATCCAGTGAAAACTTGTACAAGTATACTTTCGTTATTTTCTATATTGTTTTTATTAAGAAATTCAACTAGGTGAGTTTCGTTACGATAATAAGTATTATAAGTTTTCATTTTTACCCTTTATAGTAAATGTCCCATCTGTTCTTTTTTAGTTTTGAGATAACCCTCATTATGCTGATTCGACTTTATGATTATAGGGCGACGTTCTACTATGTTTATGCCTTCTAATGACTCTATTTTTTTAGGATTATTTGTTAAAAGTTTTATAGAATTTATACCAAAATGTTCAAGTATAAACTCTACAACTTCATAGCTTCTCTCATCAGTTTTAAATCCTAGTTGATGATTTGCTTGAACTGTATCTAAGCCTTTATCTTGCAAAGCATAAGCATTTGTTTTATTCAACAATCCTATGTTTCTTCCCTCTTGACGAAGATATATAACCATACCTCCCTCATTAGAAATAGTTTCAAGTGCGTATTCAAGTTGGTCCCTGCAATCGCACTTTAGACTACCGATAGCATCTCCTGTTAAACACTCACTATGAACTCTTACTACAGGAACATCAGCTAAAGGTTCTTTAAAAATTACTAAGTGTTCTTTTATGCCCTCAGCAAAAGCTTGTATCTTAAAATCCCCAAATCTAGTGGGTAGTTTTGCAATATTTGAAATATTAATTCTCATTTATAATCTTTATGGTAAAATGTATTTTTTAAAATTATACCCTTAAAAGGACAAATAAATGTTTAAACGTTTTAGAAGATTGAGAATTAATAAAAATTTAAGAGATTTAGTAAGAGAGACTTCTTTACATGTAGAGGATTTTATATACCCGTTATTTGTCAAAAGCGGAGAGGGAATTAAAAAAGAGATAGGCTCTATGCCTGGAGTTTTTCAGATGAGCATAGATGAAGTTTTAAAAGAGTGTGAAGAGTTGCAGAAGCTTGGTCTAAACTCTATCATTCTTTTTGGAATACCAGCTGTAAAAGATAGCGTTGGAAGTGATACTCTTTGTGAACATGGCATTATTGCAAGTGCAATTAAAGCCATTAAAAAAGAGTTTCCAAGCATGTTTGTAGTAAGCGATTTATGTTTTTGTGAGTTCACTGACCACGGACATTGTGGCATACTAGATATGGAAAACGAAACTGTAAATAATGATGCAACTTTAGAAATACTGGTAAAACAAGCTGTTCTTCATGCCAAGTGTGGAGTAGATATGATAGCTCCAAGCGGTATGATGGACGGAACTATAGAAGTTTTAAGAGAAGGCATAGATGCTGAGGGTTATGAAAACCTACCAATTATGGCTTACTCTACAAAGTTTGCAAGTGCATATTATGGACCATTTCGTGATGTAGCAGAGTCAAGTCCAAGTTTTGGAGATAGAAGAAGTTACCAGATGGATCCAGCTAACAGACGTGAAGCAATAGCAGAATCAGTAGAAGATGAAATGCAAGGAGCGGACATACTTATGGTAAAACCTGCACTTGCATATTTAGACATAATAAGAGAAATAAAAGATGCAACTTCAACTCCTTTAGCAATCTACAATGTGAGTGGAGAGTATGCAATGCTTAAGGCTGCTGGTAAAGCTGGAGTAATTGACTATGAAAGAGTCATGATGGAAACTATGATAGCTTTTAAAAGAGCTGGTGCAGACATTATTATAAGTTACCATGCAAAAGAGGTAGCAACTATTTTAAATAAGGGGCAAAAATGAAACATTTCCTTTCAATATATGACCACTCAAAAGAAGATATTTTAGAAATTTTTGACTTAGCAATCAAGATAAAAAAAGAGGCAAAAGTAAAGAATTATATTCCGTATCTACAGCACCAATCTCTTGGAATGTTGTTTGAGAAGAGTAGTACAAGAACGCGCATTAGTTTTGAAGTAGGAATTCATCAGCTTGGAGGACAAGGACTATTTTTGTCTTCAAATGATCTTCAACTTGGTCGTGGAGAGCCTATGAAAGACTCAGCACGTGTAATGGGTCGCATGATAGATATGATTATGATTCGTACGTTTGATCAAAAAGTTCTTGATGAATTCGCTGAGTATTCAGGAGTTCCTGTTATAAACGGGCTTACAGATAAGTATCATCCAGTGCAACTTATGGCAGATTATTTGACTATGATTGAACAAGGTAAAACAAAAAACCCAATTGTAGCTTACATAGGAGATGGAAACAATATGACTCACTCTTGGATGATGCTTGCTGGAAAACTAGGATTTGAACTTCGTATTGCAACTCCAAAAGGAAGAGAGCCTTGGCAAGAAATCATAGACGATGCCAAAGAGCTTTCAACAATAAGTGGAGCAAAAATCACTTATACAAATGACCCAAAAGAGGCAGTTCGTGGAGCCGATGTAGTTACCACTGATACTTGGATTTCAATGGGACAAGAAGTTGAAAAAGAGGCAAAAGTAAAAGAGTTCGCAGGCTACATGGTAAATATGGACATGATGAAGCTTGCAAAAAATGATGCTATTTTCTTGCACTGTTTACCTGCTTATCGTGGTTATGAAGTTAGTGAAGAAGTACTAGAACATTATGCTGATATAGTTTTTGATGAAGCTGAAAACCGTTTACATGCTCAAAAAGGTGTAATGGTTTGGTTAGAAGGGCATAGGAAGAGAGATGTATAATCTCTCTATGGAAAGCATAAGCTTGAGTGAAAGGAATTTTATCTGGACTTGTTCAGATAAAAGGAGACAGACGAATGGCGGCTAACGAACTTAGTGTTTTTGAGATGATAAATGTTATTTCAAAAGATATAGGCTTAGATGGAAATAAAACTGTAATTGAGATAGAAAATACGGACAATCCTGAAGTGAAAAGATTAAGTCTTAAAAGTGGAAGTTGGAGTGCAAACGAGCCTTGGTTTGTAGTTGATGAAAATCAAAAACTTCACACCATGATGTCAATAAACTCTGTTAATAAAATAGTAGAAAATTTTAGATCAACTCAAGAAGAGAATTTTAATTTAAAATTAGAGAAGAATATTTGGCAAAATATACCGATTGATTTTCAAGATGTATGGTCAGTTGCAATGGACGAGATAAAAAGCATGGCAACAAAAAAAGATAAAGAAGTAAAAGTCATAAATGTTGACTTAGAAGAGTTAATAATAAAAATAAAAGCAGAACATCCAAATCTTTTTTTGAATTTAAAAGATTTACATGTAGTGCCAAGATAAGGTAAATAATGATAGATTTCGATAAATTTTCAAAGTATTCAAAACCAGGACCTAGGTACACTAGTTACCCAACAGCACCAGAGTTTAGTGAAAGTTTTACTGAAAAAACATATATAGATATATTGGAAAATCAGAAAAGTAGTAGAAAACTCTCTTTGTATTTTCATCTTCCATTTTGTAGAAGTGCATGTTATTTCTGTGGCTGTAATGTTGTATTTACATCTAAAGAAGATAAAAAAGAGCGTTATATAGGCTACTTGGAAAAAGAGTTAGAGATACTCTCAAAGCACCTTGATACTTCAAGAGAAGTTTTACAGATGCACTTTGGTGGTGGAACTCCTACGTTTTTCAATGCAGAGCAGTTGGACAGAATTATTAAACTTATAAAAAAGTATTTTAAAAACTTTAGCAAAGAAGCTGAAATAAGCTGTGAGATAGACCCACGCTTTTTAGACCAAGCACAAACTGATGTTTTAGTAGGTCATGAATTTAACCGTGTTAGTTTTGGTGTACAAGATTTTGATGAGAAAGTACAAAAAACAATTCATAGAATTCAACCTTTTGAAGTTACTGATAACGCTGTAAAGATGGTGCGAAAAGCTGGAATCAAATCTGTAAATATGGACTTAATTTATGGTTTACCATTTCAGACAAATGAGACTTTCAAAAAAACGCTAGAGATGGCACTAAAGCTTGATACTGACAGATTTGCAGTATTTAACTACGCACACGTTCCTTGGATGAAAAAAACCATGAGAAAGATAGATGAAACAACCCTTCCAGAGCCAAGTGAAAAGCTAACAATACTAAAATATACTATAGACTATTTAACTTCAAATGGACTTCGCATGATAGGCATGGATCACTTTGCAAAACCAAATGATGAACTCTTTTTGGCAATAGAAAAAGGAGAACTTCATAGAAATTTTCAAGGCTATACCACAAAAGGTGGAGCAGATTTAGTAGGTGTTGGACTTACGAGTATTGGAGATGGAGTTCATCACTACGTTCAAAATGTAAAAGAGATGAAAGAGTATGAGAGACTTTTAGATGAGGGGCATTTACCTGTTCATAGAGGGCTTACTTTAAGTGATGATGATGTTCTTAGAAAAGCAGTCATTATGGAGATGATGAGTAACTTTAAACTAAACATCACAAGTATTGAACGTGAGTTTGGCATAGTTTTTGCAGAGTACTTTGATGACGCATTAGAAAAACTAAAAATATTTGAAGAAGAGGGTTTAATAGAAGTTTATAAAGATAAAATTTTAGTAAACACAACAGGAACGCTTTTAATAAGAAACATAGTTATGCCTTTTGATGCATATCTACAAAAAATTCCTGAATCAAAACGTAGATTTTCAAAGACTGTATAGATGTTCAATTTTGATGAGGTAAATGACTTATGCATTAAGTGTGGAAAGTGTATTCCTACTTGTACAATTCATAATGTAAATGCTGATGAGGTTACAACTCCTCGTGGATTTTTGGAACTTTTAGGAGCTTACAAAAAAGGTCATTTAGAACTTGATAAAAATGTAAAAGACATTTTTGAAAGTTGTTTTTTGTGTACCAATTGCGTAGATGTTTGTCCAAATGACTTACCAGTAGATATGCTTATTGAACAAGTACGAAACGACATTCGAAAAAAGTTTGGTTTGGCGTGGTATAAACGTTTTGCATTCTTCTTACTTCGCAATCGTAACATCATGGACATTGCAGCAAAGTTTGGTTTTGTTTTTCAAACATGTGCCTTTAAAAAAGATGACAAACGAAAATCTATGTTTTTGAGAAATTTTCCACTTATTAAGTATGATAGACTTTTCCCAAGTATGGCAAAAAAGAGTTTTTTAAACTCACATCCAGATGTCATTAAAAATGGTGGAAAAGGGAAAGTTGGTATTTTTATAGGCTGTTTGGGTAACTACATGTACACAGACATTGGTAAGTCGCTACTAGAAATTTTAAAAGTTTTAGAGATAGATGCATATTTAATTAAACAACAAAAATGTTGTGGAGCTCCATCTTATTTTACAGGTGATTTTGATAGTGTAGATACTTTAGCAAAGTTCAACATTGAATACATTGAGAGTTTTCAAGATTCCCTTGATGCGATTCTAATTCCTGAAGCAACTTGTAGTGCTATGATAAAAGAAGATTACGCACACTTTTTTCATGACCAACCAGAGTGGAAGCAAAGAGCCATAGCAATAAAACCAAAGATACGAATGGCAACAGAGTACTTATCAAACAATACAAAACTTCAAGAGATACTAAAAAGCAAAAAAAAGTTAGATGTTTTAGTGACTTATCACGACCCATGCCACGCTAGAAAAATGCAGGGAATTTATAAAGAACCAAGAGATTTAATAAGCCAAAATTATATGCTAAAAGAGATGAGCGATCCAAATCGCTGTTGTGGTTTTGGTGGAGTGACTTTGCAAGTAGAAAAATATGATTTTGTAGTAGCAGCAGGTTTACCAAAAGCCGCTATGATAAAAGAGACAAAAGCTGACATAGTAAGTGCAGAGTGTAGTGCTTGTCGTATGCAAATAGGAAATTCAATGCACCTTTCAAAAGTAGAAGCAGTATTTAAAAACCCAGTTGAGCTAATAGCTGAAGGATTAAAAGAGGAAGTCTAATGGATTATTACATATATATACTTATCTTTCATATTATGTCTTTCATCTCATGGATGGCTGTACTGTTTTACCTGCCAAGACTTTTTGTATATCATGTAGAACATGCAGATAAACCAGATTTCGTTGAAGTAGTTAAAATCCAAGAGTTTAAACTATACAAATACATAGGTGTCCCAGCCATGTGGGCAAGCATAGCAAGTGGAACTCTTATGCTTTTCCTTAATTCTGCACTTTTTGATACAGGACTTTGGATATACGCAAAACTATTTTTACTAGCAGTATTAGTAGCATATGACTACTCAATGGATGTATATAGAAAACAACTTTTAAACTCTACATGCAAAAAAAGTGGAAAGTTTTTTAGAGCTTACAACGAAGCACCAACTCTACTCTCTATTTTAATAGTTACTTTTGTTATTTTAAAAGATATTCCGATTTACTTTACAGCTTTTATGTTGGTACTGTTTGCAGTTGTTGTTTATGTGCTAATGAAACACGCAAAAGAGCCGAACTTGGATGTTTTGAAATAATCAATATAAGAAGGTAAGAAAATGTTAAAAAAACGAGATTACAAGTTTTGAAAAGCAACTTAAAAAATTGAGCGGTAGTGAATTTAAAATTTTTGATGAAGTTGTTGAAATGATAATAAACTTGTTAAAAACAGAAATTACTGCAAATCATGATGAACTTATGAAGAGAGTTACAAAGAATATTAAATTTGATTCAGTTGAAAATATACAAGAGTTTTTGAGTGGTTATTTCAATCTTCAAAATGAGATTATAAAAGAGTTTGATTCTTTTAATAACATAGAAAGTGATATTGATTTCGATAAAGCTATATTTGAATTTACTAAAGTTATATTGCAAACGATACCAAAAAAAGATTTAAGAGTAACATTGGCAAAATCAATGTCTAAAGTTTATACTTTTGTCTTAGATATGTATAAAATAGAGTATTTTGAAGATGAAAAAAGATTTTAAAAGAGCATAAATGACGCTTTTGGAAACGATGATGTAACCATGCTTTTTTTATCTACATATGCTATTATTGGAATGATTAATGAGGATATCAAAATAAGTTTTGATGAGACCGTAAAGCTAAGTTCACCATTTTTCATATTCTGTATGGCTATTTAACGATATAAGAAAAGAGAATTATCTTAAATCAAGAGAGTATAAAAAGACATATGGAGAACCTGCAAATGAGATAAATTATAATGTAGGTAGAAACGAACCTTGTCCATGTGGCAGTAGTAAAAAGTATAAAAAATGTTGTCTAGCTAAACAAGAAGCCAATCCATTGGATGCCATAGCTTTTTAAAGAGCCCATTGATATTCCTAATTCATTAAGCGAAAAGAAGTAACGGAGTTTTACGCTATTTGGTCGAAACTCGTAAACTTTGTAAGTAAGATTTATAGTGAAGTTTATGAAAAACAATATACACCAATATATAAAAAAGATAAATTTGGAAAATATTTATTGGAAGTTCAAGCTTTGAAAGATAATTATTGTTTGCAAGTAAATGACTTTTTGCTAAGTATTTTCATGAATTGACAAAAAACTTTTTATTAGAAAATAAAGTTACAAAACAACAAGAAAAAGAGTTGCTTGAGTTTAGGGATTTTCATAAATCATCGCAATATTACTCTTTTGAAAAATTTCAAAATGGAAATGCTATTTTCTGGGATACACAAAATAATAACTGTTATTATGTAAACAGATGTTATGATAATTTTTCTACGCTATTGCCAAAACATGCACCATTTAATACAACTCTTTTATTATTTAGGGATAGAATAGTTTTTGATGGAATTATAGGGGAGTATGGTATGGTTATTGGAAAAAATATGCAAAATAGTTTAAAAGAAGAGTATGAAAAGAATAGAGATAAAATATTTTTTAAACTTGAAAAAAATGAAAAACCGATAAATAAAATATATCAATTTAAAATCTTAATAAAAGGGTCAAAACCACCAATTTGGAGAAGAATATTAGTTCCTTCTCATATTAGTTTTTATGGATTACATAGTATAATTCAAAATATTTTCAATTGGGAAGATTACCATCTTTATGAGTTTGCTGGAGATTTAACGACTTATACAGATAAAGAGGCGATACAAGAGGATGATGATGGATTACAAACTAAATTTGGAGCAGATAAATTTAGCATAGAAACAGAACTTAAAAACGAAAAAGATAAAATAGATTATACTTATGATTTTGGAGATGATTGGGAGCATAAAATACTACTAGAAAAAATTTTAATAGCAGATGAAAGTATAATTTATCCAATATGCATAGGAGGCAGAAGAGAAGGACCACTAGAGGATTGTGGAGGAATTTATAGGTATAATGAGATTGCAGAAGCCATAGAAAAACCTACATCTGACAATCAATACTTATTGGTACAATATCAAGAGTATTTTGATGATTTTGACCCATCTTTTTTGAAAAAAAGCTTGTAAATAGGAAATTAAGAGGTATTTATGATAGATGAAAAGAATCAGCAGAATTGAATAAAATTGCAAGAAGCCTAATCTATTTAGATTTTTTAAAATAGAGTATAATTTGATATACTACATGTAAAGGATTTAAGATGGATAAACAAGATATATTATCATTTATAAAAATCAATAAAAAAGAGTTTCAAAATAGATTTGGACTTGATGATATTGCTCTGTTTGGTTCATTTGCAAAAGATAGAGCGACTGAAGATAGTGATATAGATATTTTAGTTACTTATGCTAAAAATCCTGGTGATATGTATACAAAAAAAAGAGAGTTTAAAAAACTACTACAAGACTATTTTCATAGAAATGTAGATATTGCAAACAAAAAATGTTTTAAAGCCTTTTATAAAAGATGAAGTTTTAAAAGATGCTATATATGTCAAATAATATCTTTACATGTAGAGCTATTCTTGAAGTAATAGAAAAGATAGAAAACTATAGTAAAGATTTCAAAAATGATGATGATTTTTTTCACCATGAGATGAATTTTGATGCTACTATGATGCAGTTTGTTGTTATAGGAGAGATGATTGTAAAACTTGAAGATTCATTTAAAGAAAAATATGCCCATATCCCTTGGCAAGAGATAAAAGATTTTAGAAATATAGTTACTTATGATTGTTTTGGAATTGACTCTGTTGAGATTTGGAGCATTATAAAATGGCATTTACCAAAATTAAAAAGTCAAATTAAAAAGTTAATAGATTGAATATAAGTGACCTAAAATTAGGAAAGTTTACAAATTATAAGCAAAAAAATACTCATTATAAAGAGTTTTATCTTTTTTATATTGTTTATGATGTAAAAAAACAATAAGGTCTTAGAATTAAAAGAGAAAATTATAGGGAGTGATTTTAAAATATAGAGTTTTTAAGAGAAATAAAGGCAGAAGATTTTTTAAGAAAAAGGATTAAATTATTTTATATTCCAAAGGCATTGATTATAAAAAAGATTATAAAGTATTAAGCAAAAAATGGCTTAATATACAATATGATTTAAGAAAAAGAAAAAATATCCTTTTTTAGAATTTTTTAATGGGTATTATTTATCTATTGCCATAACATTTCTTGTATTGCTTTATTCATCCTATTTTTATTATGCACTTGTGGATATAGGAATACCAATACAAACAATAAAAGTTGGTTTTCCAGAACTTCTTTTTGTTATAGGATATACTTTTGTTAGTATTTTTATTTCAATTTTATTTTGGATTATATTGTACTTAATTATAGTTTTATACATAATTTTTAAAATAGTTGTACTTTTAAAATCACGTAATTTTTATACCATAGATTATATTTATGAAATAAAACAATTTTTATTATATGTGATAGTTACTACTTTTGTTACATTTTATGCAACATTAGTATTTATCCCAATAGCACATATTTCTTGGGATAAATTGAAGATTAATTCTTATAGGGAAGATAAATTTCAGCCAGATTTTTTATATCAAGAGTATTTAAAACTCACAGGCTATCCAAGAATAATTGAGAAAAAAAATACACAGTATCTTTTTGTAGGGAACGATGGAGCGTATCAATATATGTATAAAGTTTCAGATGTAAAAGAATACACTGTGAAGCAAGATAGTAACGAATCAAAAAAAGCATATGAACAGTTTTGCAGAAATATAAAAGTTAATAGTAGGGATTCTAATATTTTATATGAATTTATGAAGAATTCTCCAAATATGGTTCCATATAAGGCGGAACTATTACATATCACAAATAAAATGAAATATAAAAGATTGGATATATTAGATATAAATACAACAAAAATAAAAAATAATTGCAAAATTTTTTATAAATAAAGGAAAAATTTGAAATTTTGGAATAACATATACAGCAACTTCAACCCCATAGCCTTTGATTTAGGATTTATAGCAGTCCATTGGTATGGCATTATGTATGTGCTTGCACTTTTGACAGCACTTGGTGCGGCAAAATGGATTATGAAACGAGATAAACTTCCTATTACTGATTCTTTGTTAGATAACTACTTTATTTGGATAGAAGTTGGAGTGATTTTAGGAGCTCGTATTGGTTATATACTTTTTTATGATCCAAATACAAGTTACTATTTAACTCAGCCTTGGCAGATGTTTAATCCTTTTATGAATGGTGAGTTTGTTGGGATTCGTGGTATGAGTTATCATGGAGCCATTATTGGATTTTTACTTGCTACTTTTGCTTTTAAATATAGACATAAAAAAGAAAACATTTGGGAACTTTTAGATTTAGTAGCTATTGCTGTGCCTGTTGGTTATGTATTTGGTCGCATTGGAAATTTCTTAAATAAAGAGCTCATAGGTCGCTATACAGAGTCAAGTTGGGGCATTTATGTTGATGGTGTTTTAAGACACCCTTCACAGCTTTATGAAGCATTTTTAGAAGGTGTTGTGGTGTTTTTTATCCTTTACATGTACAGAACTAAAAAAAGATTTTCAGGTGAGCTTATAGCCTTGTATGGGGGCTTATATTCATTGGCTAGGTTTGTTGCAGAGTTTTGGCGAGAGCCTGATTTTCAGATGGGATTTGTATATGGAGATTGGATGACGATGGGGCAAAGTCTTTCATTGCTTATGATTTTAGTATCTTGTATTTTGTACTTTTATTTGAAGAAAAAGGCAATATCTAAATAAGATTAAAAAATCCTATTTATATCCCACAATAGATGGTAAAATTCTTAAATTATATTTTATAAAGTATGTATCATTCTAACATAATTTAAGTTTAATAAGAAAAGTAGTATTATGATTTAAATCACCTATGTGCAAGCATAGGAAACCAATAGACTTCTTTTATGACTATTTATAGTTTCAGAGGATTTAGAAGTAGTGAGATTGTGCAAAACCTTTTTTGAGTAATAGCTGTAGCTATTGCGATGAAAAGTTTTATGCAAGATTGCTACTTCTAAATCCTCCCTACGGGCAACTCAAATTTATCTATGAGTTGCTGAAAGTATAAATAGTCATGAAAGAAGTCTAATAAAAGGATGTGACTGTGAGTGACCTTATAGAAGGTTTTTTAGGAAAATCTGTGGAGGGCAAAAAGAGTAGGCTACCAGCTAAACTTGATTATGTCCAGAGTGCAACAGGGCTATTTTTAGGCTTGTTTATGTGGGGACATATGTTCTTTGTATCGACTATTCTGATAAGTGCAGATGCTATGTATGCTGTAGCAAAGTTCTTTGAAGGAAGTATGATTTTTGCTGAACCAAAACCTTGGTTAGTTTCTATTGTTGTCGGGTTTGTTTTTATTGTGTTTATAGTACACGCTGCTATGGGCATGAGAAAACTACCATTAAACTTTAGACAATGGCAAATTTATAGAACTCATATGAAAATGATGAAACATGACGATACTAGTCTTTGGTTTATTCAAGCCATAACTGGTTTTGCAATGTTTTTCTTAGGTTCTGCTCATCTTTTCTTGATGTTGACTCAACCTGAGACTATTGACCCTTATGGTTCTGGTGATAGAATGGTAACTATGTGGCCATTTTATATCATCTTACTTTTAGCTGTTGAATTCCATGGTGGAATTGGACTTTATCGTCTCTGTGTTAAGTGGGGATGGTTTGAAGGAAGTGATTCGAAAGTAACTAGAAAAAACTTGAAAACAGCAAAATGGGCAATAACTGTTTTCTTTTTAGCATTGGGACTTTTAACAATGGTGGCATACCTAAGAATAGGAATGGCTCATTCAGATAACGCTGGTGAGAGATATCATCCCTCATCAATGGTAATAACAGATATGAATTCAAAGGTAACATCATGAATACAGAAATTTTATTTCGTGCTTTAGTCGCGAGGAATTTTTGCAGGGCTTTGCTCAGTGAAAAGGGGGCAGTAAAATGAATGTAAAGTATTGTGATGCATTAGTTATAGGTGGAGGACTTGCAGGTTTAAGAGCTGCGGTTGCTTCTCAATCAAGAGGTTTAAGTACGACTGTTTTATCTCTTATTCCAGTTAAACGTTCTCATTCAGCGGCGGCTCAAGGTGGCATGCAAGCTAGTCTTGGAAACTCAAAAATGAGTAGAGGTGACAATGAAGATGTTCACTTTTCCGACACGGTTAAAGGCAGTGACTGGGGCTGTGACCAAGAAGTGGCGCGTATGTTTGTTACAGTTGCACCAAAAGCAATTAGAGAATTAGCTGCTTGGGGCGTGCCTTGGACAAGAATCACAAAAGGTCCGAGAGAAGCTGTTATGAATGCAGAGAGAGTCACTATTACTGAGGATGATGAAGTTCATGGTATGATTCATTCTCGTGACTTTGGTGGAACTAAAAAGTGGAGAACTTGTTACACAGCAGATGCAACAGGTCACACAATGCTTTTTGGTGTAGCAAATGAAGCACTAAAGCATAATGTAAATATAGAAGATAGAAAAGAAGCAATTTCTTTAATTCATGAAAACAATCGCTGTTATGGAGCTATTGTTAGAGATCTTGTAAGTGGTGAGCTTACTGCTTATGTTGCAAAAGGAACATTGATTGCAACTGGTGGATATGGAAAAATTTATAAACAAACAACAAATGCTGTTGTATGTGAAGGAATTGGTGCGGCAATTGCACTTGAAACTGGAGTAGCAACTCTAGGAAATATGGAAGCAGTTCAGTTTCACCCAACTCCAATTGTACCTTCAGGTATTCTTTTAACAGAAGGTTGTCGTGGAGATGGTGGAATTCTAAGAGATGTTGATGGATATAGATTTATGCCAGATTACGAACCAGAGAAAAAAGAGCTTGCTTCTCGTGACGTTGTTTCAAGAAGAATGCTAGAGCATATCAGAAATGGTAAAGGTGTTAAGTCTCCTTATGGTGATCACTTATGGTTAGATATTTCTATTTTAGGACGTGAGCATATTGAGAAAAACTTACGTGATGTTCAAGAAATTTGTCAAATATTCAATGGAATAGATCCAGCTGATGAGGGTCCAAAAGGTTGGGCACCAGTTCTTCCTATGCAACACTACTCAATGGGTGGAATTAGAACAAAACCCACAGGAGAGTCTCAAAAACTAAATGGACTATTTTGTTGTGGAGAAGCATCTTGTTGGGATATGCACGGGTTTAATAGACTTGGTGGTAACTCAGTGAGTGAAACTGTTGTGGCCGGTATGATTGTTGGTAACTATTTTGCTGATTATTGTGAATCAAATGATATAGATATAAGCACAAAAACACTTCAAAATGCTGTTGATGATAAAGCAAATTATATGAAAGAACTTCTTGTAAAAGAGGGAACATATGATGTATTTAAAATCAAAAACGAGATGAAAGCTATCATGTGGGATAAAGTTGCGATTTTCCGTGATGCTGAAGGCCTTACTGAAGCTGTAAATAAACTTGAAGAGCTTTATAAACAATCACTTGATGTAAAAGTAAAATCAAAAACACTTTCTGCTAACCCAGAACTTGAAGAAGCGTATAGAGTTCCTATGATGTTAAAACTTGCTCTTTGTGTTGCACTTGGGGCACGTGAAAGAACAGAGAGTCGTGGAGCACACTATAGAGAAGATTTTCTTAAACGTGATGATGCAAACTGGTTAAAAAGAACTCTTGCGACTTGGAATAAAGATGCGACTTTACCAACTCTAAGTTATGAAGACTTAGATATCATGAAAATGGAGATTCCTCCAGCATTCCGTGGTTATGGTGCAAAAGGTATGCTTATTGAGAATGAAATAAGTACTAAGCGTCAAGAAGAAGTAGATAAGATTCGTGAAGAGATGGAAGCTGCTGGTAAAGACAGATATGAGATTCAAGAAGCACTCATGCCATTTGAATTACAAGCACAATATAAAGTACAAAATGAAAGACTTGGAGATTAAAAATGAGCAGAACAGTAACTATAAAAGCATTAAAATATAATCCAAACTCAAAAGTTTCTAAGCCGCATATGGTGGAGTATAAATTAGAAGAGACTGATGGAATGACTCTTTTTATTGCTTTAACTAAAATCCGTGAAGAGATGGATGCTGATCTGTCTTTTGACTTTGTTTGTCGTGCAGGAATCTGTGGAAGCTGTGGAATGATGGTAAATGGTAAACCTCAGTTGGCATGTAGAACTCTTACAAAAGATTATGAAGATGGTGTATTGGAACTTTTTCCTATGCCTGCTTTTAAACTTCTCAAAGACCTTTCAGTTGACACAGGAAACTGGATGAATGATATGAGTAAAAAAGTTGAGAGTTGGATACATACTAATGAAGAAGTTGACATCTCTAAACTAGAAGCTCCAGTTGAGCCAACAGTTGCAGATGAAACGTTTGAACTTGATCGTTGTATTGAGTGTGGTATTTGTGTTGCAGCTTGTGGAACAAAACTTATGAGACCAGATTTCATAGGTGCTGTTGGACTTAACAGAGTTGCACGTTTTCAGCTAGATCCACATGATAACAGAACTGATGAAGATTTTTACGAGTTAGTTGGTGATGATGATGGAATTTTTGGATGTATGAGCCTCTTGGCTTGTGAAGATAACTGTCCAAAACACTTGCCACTTCAGAGCAAGATAGCTTATATGAGACGTAAACTAGTAGCATTACGTTAAACTTTCTTGAGGGTGCCACTTTAGTGTCATCCTCAAACCTCTTTTAAATATTACTTTTAGTATACTTCACAATCAAATTCTATGTAGGAGTAGTATATGTGTGTGAGTAGAATACAAAGATTAATGACGTCAATAATTTTAGGTTTAGTGCTATTTTTTGGCATGACAGATAATATAACATCAGCAATAGCTTTACAGGTTTTTGTTATAATTATGATGATAATTTGGGCTATAACAAACTTTTGCCCATCAATATGGGTACTAAAAAAACTTTTTCCACCTTGTAGTTGGGATAAATAACAACGGAATAAAAACATATGCATATAATGAACGATTTTTTTCTTCTTATTTGGAAAGAAGATGTAAAGAGACTATTTTCTAGTAGTGGTGACATAAATAGTTTTTTACAATCAGTGTTGAAAAACAATTATGAAGCATTTTGTGATTATGCTTCTATAATTTTAATTGTTTCACAAGCTAATTTAGAGGAACTTAAAGAGATAGAAGAATCTAGAAAAGCTATTCAATTTCTTTCAGGTCTTAACGAATGGGATAAAAAAAGGGTTCAATTTTTGCAAAAAGAGCTACTGTATTTTTTAAATACTAAAGGCAGTATTAAACTTAATAAAGAGATTCAACAAAGATTTGACAAGCTTAGAAAAGAAGATGTTATTGGCTATGAAAAAGCGCGTAAACTCATAAGCCTTTTAGCTCTTATTGAAGAGAAAAAAGAGCTGATTGAACCTTTACATGTAACAAAAGCAAAAGAGGGCTCAAACTTCTATGAGAGTGCTATAAACCTTTTTTGTACAGCTATAGAAAATCTTAAAAAATCAGTTGAAGATAAAACTCTCATAGATAAATTGGAAAAAATCCCAGCAAAACTAAAAAATCAAAAATTTTCTATTGGCATTACAGGTGTTATGAACGCTGGTAAATCAACTATGCTAAATGCCCTTTTGGGAAAAGAGATATTGGGTACTTCAGTCATACCAGAGACTGCAAACTTGACACTTATAAAATATGCAAAAAAAACAAGTGCAAAAGTGAATTTTTGGAATGCAAATGAGTGGAAAGCAATAGAAACAAGTTCTAACATATTAGAGAATATGAAACCATTTATAAAAGAGACAAAAGAGCATTTTGGAAATAAATTAAAAGAATATATTACAGATAATGGGAAAAGCTATGAAATTAGCATAGATGAACTTCCTTCTTTTACATCAGCAGAACATTCCGATAAGAGATGTAATCTTGTTAAAAGTGTAGAGCTTTATACTGATTTGAAGTTTGTTGAAAATGGAGTTGAAATAGTCGATACTCCTGGACTTGATGACCCTGTAATACAGCGTGAAGAGATAACAAAAGGTTACGTTTCACAATGTGATTTGATGATACACCTTATGAATGTAAATCAATCAGCAACCCAAAAAGATATAGAGTTTATAACAGATACTCTTTTGTATCAAAATGTAGCAAGACTTCTTGTGGTTATTACTAGAATTGATACAGTAGGCGAGAGTGAACTTAAAGAAGTTATAGCATATACAAAATCGAGTATAAAAACAAAACTAGAGAGCTTAAATAAACAGAGTAGTTTTGATAGTATTATAGAAAAAATAGATTTTATACCAATTGCAGGACTTCAAGCACTAAATCACAGGCTTGGTAAGGGTGATAGTAGTTACCCCATAGAAAAAACAGGAATTTTAAGAGTAGAAAAGTACTTAGATGAAATTTTGTTTGGAGATAGCTCTGAAAAAGTAAAACTTATAGTAGAAGCAAATAAAAAAGAGATAATTCATATAATAAAAACAAGTAAAAACTCTTTACATGTAGAGAAAGATTTACTAGGTAAAAGTGCAAGTGAGATTAAAAATGAATACGATAAATACCAAGAAGAGATAAGAGAAATAAAAGAGCAAATAAAAAAATTGACTCAAAAAATATTAGATGAAAAAGATGAATTGATTGGCTATTTTTCAACACTGGAAAATTTTTCAAAAAATAAATTTTTATCTCTTCAAGCAGTTGTAAAAAGAAGAGTGCTTGATGATGTTTCATACGAAATAAGAAAAAACAAGAAAAAACCTGAAGCAAAGAGAATAGCTTACATAATAGAAACAGCTTTGAAAGATGGTTTCATAGATTTGTTAAGAGATTATAGATATCAGTTTTCTAAAAAAATAGAGAACTCTTTTGAAAAAATAAGTAGAGATTTTAGCTCATTTATGCAAACAAGTAATCGTCAAAGTGATGCAAAAGAGTTTTTTGAAAAGCATTTTTCTGATTTGAATTTAGTTAATTCAAATGCAGTATTGATTACGCAAGTAAATGGTGCTATAAAATCTTATTCTAAAAAAGATATTGATGGATTGAGTACAACTTTGGAAACATATTTTCAAAGTGCTATGGATGAGCTTTATCAAAAGTTTAATTTTAAAACCAAAAAAATAAATCAAGAGTTAGTAGATGGATTTGAGTTAGAGTGTAAAGCCCCTGTTGAGGCAATAGAATTTGATATGAACTCAAAAGAGCAGATTTTAGAAAATGCTCAAAAAAGGGCAGAAAACAGGTCTTACGATGCTTCTGAACGACTGGCAGAAATAGAACTAAAACTACAAGTTTTAGCAAAAGTAGAGGGAGATTTATGAGTATACTTGATAGTTTTATAACTTCTTATAAAGAAAAATTTACTAAAGAAATTCCTGCCTTTGATGAGTCTCTTTTAGGACTAATACAAAAAACACAGTATACACTGCTTGATGAAAAAATGTCAGCATCAAAGGAGCTTATAGCAAAACTTTCTTCTTTACATGTAAGAGCAAAAGAGCCTATGAAAGTAGCGATTACTGGACAGTTTTCTAGTGGAAAATCAACATTTTTAAATGCACTACTTTCTAAAAATATACTTCCAACTGGTATAACTCCTGTAACTTCAAAAGTAAATTACATTAAGTATGGCGATGAACTTAAGATAAAAATAAATTATAAAGATGGTAGAGAAGAGTTTCAAAGTGTAGAGCACATTGCAAAGTTCACTGACCAAAGAGGCGAGGTTGAAGAGATAGAGTACCTTACTCTTTATGTCCCTCTCTCCCTTTTAAAAGAGATTGAGTTTGTAGATACTCCTGGACTTAACTCACAAGCTATAACAGACACTACAACAACACAAAAAGTTCTTAAAGAGGTAGATGGAATTATTTGGCTCTCACTCATAGACAATGCTGGAAAATTAAGTGAAGCAAAAGTTCTTGAAGAGTATCTAAATGAGTATCAAAACAAATCATTATGTGTTTTAAATCAAAAAGATAAGTTTTCACAGAGCCAAGTAGCTCAAACAACGCAGTATGTAAAAAAGAGTTTTGCTGAGTTTTTTAGTGAGGTAATACCAATTTCTGCAAAACAAGCACTTGAATCAAGAAGTCATGATAAAAATGTACTTATAATGAAGAGCTAGAAGAGTTTTTGAGTAGTTTATCTAAAGATATAAAGTCAAATAATTTAAAAGATATAAAAAGTTCGTATGAGATGTATCAAAAAGATGTAGATACCATATTAAATAGTGATTTAAATAAGAATATAGAGCTTTTAAAAGAGTCAAACATAGAGTTGGTTTTAGATTTTATTAATGCCCAAATTAGACCAATTGCCAATAGCTCAAAAGAATTTGCTATTAAAAAAGATATTACTCTCATTAGTAACTCGCTTATAAAACAGCATGAACTCTTTTTGAAGATATATGCAGAACTCTCTACTGAGCTTAGTAATTTTGAAAAAGAGTCAGATGAGAAGTTTAGTGAACTTAAAATCAGATTTACTAAAAAACTAAAAGATGCTTATAGTAAAATTGAAGAAATAATTGACACAATTGCCAATGATATTTACAATCATATTGACACTGCAACAAGACAAAGATATGCCAAACAAAAAGCAGGATTTTTAAATAGCAAGGTAACTTATGAAGCAGTAGAGTACAAAGCTTCAAAAATTGATTCTGATTTAATATACAAGCATCTTTTTTATGATGATGATGTAGTTGGAAAGATGTTTAAAAAGTATGTTAGGAATCTTAAAGAGATTCAAAATGAAGTAAATGAAAACAATGCTTTGGTTTATGAGTTACTAAAAAAGAAAATTAGAAAATGGCAAAACCCTTATGAATTCATAAGAAAATCAGAAGATATGCATTCTGATATAGAGTTTGCAAATATGAGAAAATTTGCCTCAAAAGCTTATGAAAACATACTAAAACCCTTTAGTGATGAGATGCACTCTTCATATGCACAGATAAGTTCACAGTTTAACCACTTAAGTTCAGCTGTAAGTTTTAACTACCAAAATGCTACTGAAGTTAGTGTTGCATTTTTAGAGAAAAAAATAGGACAGTCTATAAAACTCTATGAAGAAAACCCTACAAAATTCACTCTATATCAACCAAAACTTGAAGAGATAAAAGAGCGACTAAAAATAAGTTTTCACCTTTATGAACTCTCAAATATGATGAATACAAATAATACTTTTTTAAATAAAAACTACGATAGACTCATAAAAGAGTTTAAGCTCATTAATGAAGATAGACATAGTTTTATTCAAAAAAGAGAAGAGAGACACCATAAAACAATGGAAATTTTAGCTTTACATGTAAAGGAAATTTAGCCTTTACATGTAATTACGATTTTTTAAAAGTTCATACAGTTTTAATATAGAGATAAAAAAAGCTGTGATTGCTGGTCCTAGAATCATACCCCAAAAACCAAAGGTTGAAAGTCCTGCAATGATAGCGAAGAATATAAGTAGTTCATTTATTTTTGTTGGAACTTTTGAAAAAGTGTTGATGTATTTTATGATAAGTGGTTTTATAAAAGTATCTGCTATGATAGAAATAACGATGATAGAGTACGAAGCTATTACAATAGCCTCTAAGACATTACCACGAGCTAATTCGTAAGCACAGATTGGAATCCACATTAAAGCTCCGCCAATGACTGGTATGAGTGAAGCAAAACCATAAAGAATCCCAAGAAGCAGACCATCATATCCAAAGAACATACCAATGATAGCAAATAGAGTTCCTTCAAAAATAGCAGTAACTAAGATAGAGTAAAAAAGAACACTCATTACATTGGATACTTCTCCAAAGACAAGATCTATCTCTTTATCTTCTAGTGGTGTTAAGTTTTTTGAATAGTGTACTAATTCTTTGCCATATAAGTTTGCAAAGAAGAAAAATACTATTATAAGAAACATATCTTTTAGAAAATTTGCACTATTTGTTCCAATAAAAGCTGCATAAGAGAGAGTATTTTTTGTTAAATTTGCTAAATCAAAATTTTTAAAAAATTCATCTATTTTTGGTTTTAAAAAAGATAGAGTATCTGGTAATTGGTAATTTAAAGATGAGATATATGCAACAGTTTTGTCTATTATTGTATGGTCAAAGTTATTAACAGTTGACCCAATAGATGTGATAATATAAACAATGGGTCCAAAAAATAGAACTGATAAAAGAAGAGTCGAAAGTAGTGCTGCAATGACTCTGTTTTTTGTTACATGTAAGAGTTTTAGATTTATACTATAAGTTGCTATTGAAAGTAGTGATGCAATAGCAAGAGTAAGTAAAAATGGTTCATAAAGTCTAAGTATCCAATAAAGAACAATTAAAAAAATGGCTCCAAAAAATATTTTTCCATTACCCATTAAAAAGTCCTTTGTCATCTGGATAACTTAATCTAAAAACATCGTATGCTTTTGGGGTTGCTTTACGGCCACGTGCAGTTCTTTCAATGAAGCCTTTAGCTAAAAGATATGGTTCTATTACATCTTCTACTGTTCCTTCATCTTCACTCAAAGCCGCCGCAATTGTACTGAGTCCCATTGGTCTTCCTTTTGCGGTAATGAGAATTTCTAAAAATTTTAAATCCAACTCATCAAACCCCAAGTCATTGACACCTAGCTCCTCTAACCCATATTTGGCTCTCTCTATTGCTATGTTATCTTCATCTGCTACATCAGCATAATCTCTGATACGTTTTAGCAATCTTAAAGCAATTCTTGGAGTACCTCGACACCGTTTTGCTATTTCTAAAGAAGCTTCTTTGTTGCAATCTTTCTCCAATTTTTTTGAAGCTCTTATAATAATTTCTCCGAGTTCAATTTGATTGTAAAACTGCAATCTAAAATGCATGCCAAATCTATCTCTCAGAGGTGAGCTTATCATACCAGCCCTTGTAGTTGCTCCAATGAGCGTAAACCGTGGTAGGTCTATTTTGATAGTTTGTGCTGCAGGTCCACTTCCTATGATTATGTCTAGTCTAAAATCTTCCATAGCTGGATAGAGTATTTCTTCGATTGCAGGTGAGAGTCTGTGAATTTCATCTATGAAAAGTACATCTCCCTCTTCAAGGTTAGTCAAAATTGCTGCTAAATCACCACTTTTTTCTATCATGGGAGCTGCTGTCATTTTTACATTGGCTTCCATCTCATTTGCTATGATGTAAGCTAATGTGGTTTTACCAAGTCCAGGAGGTCCAAAAAATAGAACATGGTCAAGTGCCTCTTCACGTTTTTTAGAAGCTTTTATGAAAACTTGCAAATTCTTTTTTATTTTTTCTTGACCAATATAGCCTTCCCATGTAGTTGGACGCAAGGAAGTTTCATAATCATTTTCAAAAGTTACTTTATCAATTTCTACTATACGTTCCATTAGTATGTATGTTCCTTTGTTGGAAAATTTCTAGCCTGTACATCTTTGACATACTCATCAACTGCATTTTTTACTATTTCGCTACCATTTAGATACTGTTTTACAAACTTTGGTTGAAATTCTTGAAAAAATCCTAACATATCACTCCAAACCAAAACTTGCCCATCTGTATCTTTCCCAGCACCTATCCCTATAGTCGGGATTTTAACTGCATCACTAATTCTTTTTGCAGCATCTGCTTTTACACCCTCAATTACCATTGCAAATGCACCAGCTTTTTCAACAGCTTTTGCATCCTCTATGAGTTGAAGAGTATCTTCTTCTGTTTTCCCACGAACTTTATATCCGCCTTCACTTCTAACATATTGAGGCATAAGTCCAATATGTCCCATTACTGCTATGGAGTTACAGGTAAGAGCTTTTATGATGTGAGCACGTTCTACACCACCTTCTATTTTTACAGCATGAGCAGCAGTCTCCTGATAAACTCTTGATGCATTTTTCAGAGCCATTTGTTCATCTGTATAAGTTCCAAAAGGCATATCGCAGATAATAAATGTATCTGGAGCACCTTTACAAACTGCATTTGTATGATAAATCATAATTTCAAGAGTTGCACTTAGTGTATCTGATTTGTTGTTAAAACTCATATTTAGGCTATCGCCTACTAAAATCATATCTGTTTTTTTATTAAATATTGAGGCAAAAAGAGAGTCATAAGCAGTTATGACTGTTAGTGGAGTCCATTTTTTGCTTTTTTTATTGATGTTATTGTTTGCAATTTAGTTCCTTTAAAATAAAATTTTATCTAAAAGATGGTATGATTATAATTAAAGGAAAATTATGGGTCTGTTTTCGCAGTTAGAAGTTGATTTTGATTTAGAAATTGTTGAAGATTTTATTTCACATTATGCAATTATGTGTGAAACTATGGAACCACTTATTATTGGGCTTGAGAAAAAAGAGTACTATGAGAGTAATATTGGTGAACTTTTTAGAATTTTCCACAACATGAAATCAGCAGGTGGTTTTTTAAAACTTGAACCTATTATCAAACTTGCAACTCTATGTGAAGATATTGCAGAAGAGGCTAGAATACTAGAAGGTCCGGCAACTGATGAGTTTATAGATTGGTTACTTATGATAAGTGATCAGTTTGAAAAATATAGAATGAACATTGAAAATGACGATGAGTATTTTGGCATGCTTGAACCTCTAATCATAAAAGTTCCTATACATATACAAAAACATTAATTAAAAGAATAACATGAAATATACAGAAGTTTTACTTCGTGCTTTCTCGAAGAGAGTGATTGCTTTGCAACCGCTTCGCTTCACAAGAGTCGCGAGGAATTTTTCTTGGACTAGTTCAAGAAAAAAGGGATAGAAAGATGAAAAAATTAGTAGCATATATAACCGCTGGATTTCCAAATAATAACTTTACGGTAGATTTAGCATTAAATCTTAAAGAAGCTGGTGTTGATTCTCTTGAGCTTGGTATCCCTTTTTCTGACCCTGTTGCAGATGGTCCTATTATCGAACAAGCAAATTTGAAAGCTTTACAAAATGGCTTTAAAATTGACCATCTTTTTGATATTTCTAAACAGATAGGCAAAGAATAGACACTTTATGGATGGGTTACTTTAACCCTTTTTATCACAAAGGAATGGGTCTTTTTACAGACAAGGCAAAAGAGTTTGGTGTGAGTGGGTTTATTATCCCTGATCTTCCTCATGAAGAAGCTTTAGCTTATGCTTCTTTGATGAGAGAAAAAGAGCTCTCTTTAATATCTTTTGCAGCGCCTACTGACTCACATGAGAGAATCAAACAAGTAGTGGAGCATAGTAGTAAGTTTATTTATCTTGTGGCATATGCTGGTATTACAGGAAGTGGTGCTAGTGAAGATTTAAGTGATACTATTATAAGTATACGAAAGTCTAGTGCAACACCTATTTATGTTGGTTTTGGAGTAGATGAAAAAACTGCAAAAGAAAAAGCAAAAGGTGTTGATGGTGTTATTGTTGGTAGTGCTTTTGTAAAAATACTACTTGATGATAGCCTAAACAATTCTCAAAAAATAGTAAAAATTTCAAACTTGGCAAGAGTGATAAAAGAGACTATAAACGAGGTTTAAAAATCAACAAAAGTTTAGGAAGCAGTAAAAGAGCACCCAAAAGTGCCATAATCATAGCTACCATAGTTAAAAAACCAAAGTAAATGGTTGGTACAAAGTTTGACAAAACCAAAATAGAAAAGCCTAACATAATAGCAAAAGTGGTGTAGTACATTGCATAACCAACACTATTGTGTGAACGGTGCATTGCTTTTGTAAAATCACCATCTTTTGCTAACTCTTCATAAAAACGATGTATATAGTGAATGGTATCATCTACTCCAATGCCCAAACTAATTGCAGCTATGGTTATTGTCATTAAATCAAGAGGTATATTAAACCAACCCATGAAACCAAAAATCACACTAATTGAAATAGCATTTGAAACAATTGCAATAAGAGCAACTTGGAAACTTCTAAATATGAGAAAAAACATAACAAAAAGAAGTACTAAAACAAAACCAAGAGTCACTATTTGTGACTTAAAAAGTGACTGTAGCATATTGTTATAGAGTATCATTAGGTTAGATTGTCGAAACGATGCAGTTTCTGGATTTATAATTTTTTCAAGGTCTCTGTTTATTGTTTTTATAAGTTCATTACGTCTTAGTTCTGGGTTAGAATCTACTATGCGAGTTGCAAATCTAACTTCATTTTTTTCTATATTTAGATAAGGATTAAGTATGATTTGTTTAAATTTTTCTGGAAGTTTATTGTAAATAAGTGCAAAACCAAAGTTATCTAAATCTTTTCCATCATTTAGAGACTTACCAAGTTTTTGCAAGGTTGCTAGTGATTGGACATTACCTATTTCTGGTCTATTTTCTAAATAGTTGTGAATTTAAGTATAAGGTTCATTTTAAGAGGAGTAAACCAGTATTGATTTTTATCTGTTTGCTTTTCAAATTCATCACTGAAGTCACTAAATTCGTCATCGTCATCTACTTCTGTTGCCACTATTCGTTTGTTTTTAAATTTGACTATGACATCAAGAGGTGTAGTCCCCCCAAGTTCTTCATCTATGACTTGCATACCTTTGTAGATTTCTGTTGATGCTCTAAAATAGTTAATAAAGCTATTTTCTACTATGAGTTTAGTTGCCCCAGTTAAACTAAATACAGCTACTAAAAGTGATATAAAAAGGATTGGATTTCCATGAAACTCTACCAAATCTGACATTGTTTTTGTAGGTGAAAATCTTTTTGTATTTTTTATATCTTGTTTTGATTTAGGAAGCATAACCAAAATAGCCGGAAATATGATAAATGACAATATAAGAGATATAGAGATTCCACTACTCATCATCCAACCTAGGTTAATGATGGGTAAAATATTTGAGAACATAAGTGATGTAAAACCTACTATGGTCGTAAGAATTGCAAAAAATGATGGTGCTAACTTTGACATAACAGTTTCAAGCACTAGCTCTTTTTGAGTGCAGTTTGGACATACATGAACTAATTCTCTGTATCTAACAATCAAGTGAAGAACGATAGCAAGGGTAATTATGAGCTGTAATGATATGAAGTTTGAAGAAATAACAGTAACTTCCCAACCAAAAAATCCCAATAACCCAGATGTTGTAATGATTGAACTTGCAGATATAATTACAGGTAAAACAACCCATCTAATTTCTCTAAAAGTAGCCCATAAAACAACGATAAGAAGTAATAAAAGAGCTGAGCCAAAAACAAATAGGTCATTTTTAACAAAACTGATTAGGTCATCACTTATCATGTTGACTCCACCTAAAAATAGCTTTCCGCTATTTTTATGTTCTTTTAAAATAGTACGAATATTTTTTATAAAAAGATGGTTTCTCTCTCTGAGTTCATCTTTTTGTTGTTTTGTGGAACTTGTTTCTTCTTTTAGATTCAGTATGATTGCAGTCGTTTTAAAGTCTTTACTAACAAGATTATTTTTATATATAGGACTATTTAAAAATTCTTTTTTCACAAGTTTAATATCAAGTTGCGAGTTTGAGAGTGTAGGAATATTTGAAATTACCTCTTTGATTGGTTTGTTTGAACTTTGCAAAAGAGGAACGTTTAGTATGGAGGTAACAGATTCTATATTTTTCAATAACTCTAGTTGCAGACTCATTTTTCTTATTGTTTTTTGAGATTGCTCAGAGAGAAGAGGACTGTTTGGAGAAAAAGCCACTACAAGTATGTTTGGTGTTTTAAAGTTTATTGCTACCTCTTTTGCAAAAAGTAAGTCACTATCATTTTCAAGTAAAATTGTATCGCTTGAAGCATCAATTTCGAGTTTAGTTGCCCCAATAGCAAATATTGAGACTATCAATGCTACGAAAAAAAGTACTCTTACGGGGTATGAAAGTATAAAGTTTTTATAAAAAGAAGGTATCATTTACTTCTTTTTTTCTAGTTTACTTAAAAGTGTTGCGTACGATTCATTTTGCAATATGTTGTTAAATTGTGATCTGTATATTTGAATAAGGCTAATTCCAATTATATCAACATCATATATAAGCCAATCTTTCGTTTTAGATTTATAAAACTTGTATGTTATGTCATAGCTATCTTTAGAACCAACCAGTTTTGTAAAAAGCCAAATTCGTTTTTTGTTTATATCTTCTAGTTTAATAATTTCAAGTTTTTCATCTGTATAAAGGCTGATTTTGTCTACATAAGAGTTCTTTAAATGAGTTATAAATTTAGTAGTAAACTCTTCACGTTGAGGAGCCGTCATTTTTGTCCAGTTTGATTTACCCAATGAAAGTTTAGTCATTAGTTCGTAATCAAATACATCATCAAAAAGAGGAAATATGTTTTTTGCTTTTTCTTGTTGGCTAAGTTCTTTTTGTAATATTATTGACGTTGCTTGGTTTATTTTGTTTTTCATTATACTAGAGATGTCATTCTTTTGTATTGCAAAGAGTGATATAGTGATAAACAGTAATATAATAATTTTCTTCATCTTATTCCTCTATCAGAGCGTCTCTGCGTTGTTCATACACACTTTTTAATAATATGTATAAGTCTACCGAATCTTTCCTTATGTTTTCATATTCATCTACATGTAAAGAGTATTCATTGCCAATTTTATAGGTGTTTAGAAAAAAATAAAAATTGTTAGATTTAAAGACATTCCAATCTTTTTTTTGAGCATAATGGATTGGATTTACAAAAGTATCTGCTACAAGTCCTATAGTATCCCTTATATTTGACGGACCAAAGAGAGGTAAAACTATGTGGATGTCATTGCTTATTCCATAAAAACCTAAAGTTTGACCAAAATCTTCATTATGGTGCTCAATCCCACCTTCACTTTTAGCAATATCAAGAAAACCTGCTAAACCATAGGTAGAGTTTATTGTAAATCTAGCACTCTCTTCAAGAGCGTTGTTAAATTTTAGTTGCAAAAGGTTATTGGTAACTCTTATAGGAAACTGTATATTGTGAAAAACATTTGAAACACCTTCTCTAATAGGTTTAGAGACAACATAACGATAACCTTTTGCTATAGGTCCCATAATGTGCATGTAAATAAAATCATTAAATTGAGTCATCGGAATATTGTAAAATTTCAATGGATCCCAAGAAGAGTCTAGTTGCTCTTGCGTGAATTCATCGTCAAACTCGTCAAAAGTATTTTCATTATTATTAGATTGACTTAACAATAATGAAAAAGAAACAAAAAGTATAAATATAATTCTAAACAAAAGAGTCCTTATAAAATAGAAGTTATTTATTATATTGTTTATTACATTTAATAAGTATTAAAAATATATTTCGGATACTTTCAAATTACTTTACGCTGCGTAAGGTAATTACTTAATTATTTATTATATAATTTTATTAATTATATAATTATAATAATATTTATTAAATAAATTATATATTACTACTGTGAATTCTAAGTTATGCTGTGCGTATTATTAACTTTTTGTATTTCATGAGGTTCTAAATCGCAAAATAAATATTTTTTATACACTAAAAGGAAAAAATATGAAAAATAGTTTTTTATCTGCATTTATGTGTGTTATAGTACTAAGTTCTTTTGCAATAGCTAAAGATTACCCTGCTAAACCAATTTCAATGATTGTTGCATATTCACCAGGTGGAGGTACTGATACAGCTGCTAGAGTTGTTTCAAAATATGTAAAACCTTACTTGAATCAAAGGCTTGTTGTAAAAAATAAACCAGGTGCTGGTGGACAAATTGGTTTTACTGCTTTATCAACTGCTAATAACGATGGATATACTATTGGTTTTATAAATATTCCATCTATCTTTTTAGTTAAAGAATTAAGGAAAAATGTAAAATATAATATATCAGATTTTGAAACTATTGCAAATATTCAATTAGATCCTGTTGTATTGGCAGTAAAAGCGGATAGCCCTTTTAAAACTTTTGCTGATTTTTTAGAAGCTGCTAAAAAAAATAAACTTAATATAGGCGGTGATGGACCACAATCTAATAATCAACTGCAATTATTAGTAGCTCAGGAGAAAATTGGTTTTAAAACAAATTTTGTACCTTACAATGGTTCCGGTCCTTCAATTACTGCAACTTTAGGTGGGCAAATAGATGCTTCGGTTCCTTCTGCATCATCTGCTGCAAATCATGTACATAATGGAAGATTAAGAGTACTAGCTGTTTTTGCAGATGCACCGTATGAATATTTACCAGGAGTTCCTACCATTTCACAAGCTTCAGGAGTTGATGTACCAAGTATTGGTGCTGCTCTGAGAGGAATTGCTGCTCCTAGAAACATTTCTATTAAACAAAAAGAATTTTTAGAGAATGCATTTGAAAACATGATGAAAGATAAAGAGTTTTTACTCTATGCAAAAAAAGCAAATATACCGCTTAAATATATGAATGCTATAGAATTTGATACTTACTTGAAGAAAACTCAAAAAGAGATTAAAAAATATATGTATCTTTTAAAATAGCTAAAGTAGATAAACTCAAGGAGTATTCATGTATATCAATAGTAGACAAAGAGATAAGTTGTTTTCTATCACAATAATATGTTTTTCAGTATTAGTTGGTTTAGTCTTATATTCTTATCCTATAGAATCTTCATATTTTCCACGTTTTATTACTTTTTTTTTATTAATAATGGGAATCATATTATTTATTAGATCTTGTATTAGTAGTGAAAATAAGGCTACAGATGAAATTGATAAAAATGAACAACTAAAAACAGTGAAAATAGGTGGTTTGATATTTATATCACTAATTTTATATATTATTGCTATAAAGAATATAGATTATAGTATTTCAACTATAGTATTCTTGTCCGTGATGATGTATATATTAGGTTTTAAGAATTTAATGTTAAATATAGTAATTAGTGTTAGTTTCTATGCCGCTTTATATTTGATGTTTTTTTATTTTTTAGGAATTAGTACACCATAAATAGTTACTAAATAAAGGTTGAGTATGTTAGAAAATATATTATCAGGGTTATATACCTTAGCAGATTGGAGGATGTTGCTTTCAATAGCATCGGGTGTAACTGGAGGTGTAATTGTTGGAATACTGCCGGGGCTTACAAGTACTATGGCCATTGCGTTACTGATTCCTTTAACATTTAGCATGCCTCCACATATTGGTTTAGCAATGCTTGGGGGTATTTATGTAGCATCTACTTATAGTGGTTCAATTAGTGCTATTTTATTAAATATTCCAGGAACACCTGCCTCTGTTGCAACCGCACTTGATGGTAATCCCATGTCAAAAAAAGGAGAGTCAAATAGAGCCATAGTTTTATCAACTTTTGCTTCTTGCATAGGCGGTATAGCGAGTGTTTTTGCACTATTATTAATAGCTCCACCATTGGCTGAATTTTCTTTAAAATTTGGCTCTTATGAGTATTTTTTACTAGCTCTATTTGGAGTAACTGTTATTGCTTCATTGTCCGTTGGTGCAATAGAAAAGGGCTTTATTGCTGGTGCTTTGGGCTTATTGTTAAGTACTATTGGTTTTCATCCTTTAACAGGTTTTACAAGATTTACAAATGATATTCCATCATTATATGATGGAATACCTTTAGTTGTTTCTCTTATTGGACTTTTTTCAATTCCAGAAGTAATAAGTATGCTTGCCACAAATTCTAATATTAAAGATAAAACTAAAGTCCAACAGCAGAATAATTTTTCAAAGTTTTTTCCTGAAATTTTACAGCAAAAAATGAATATATTACGCTCTTCAATTATAGGAATTATTGTAGGAATTATTCCAGGTGTTGGTTCAAGCATTGGAGGTTTTATAGCCTATGATGCAGCAAAAAAATACTCTAAAAAACCTGAAGAATTTGGTAAAGGCTCTCCGGATGGAATAGTTGCATCTGAAACTGCAAATAATGCCGTGACAGGAGGAACTTTAATTCCACTTTTAACTCTAGGAATTCCAGGAAATCCAGTAACAGCAGTATTCTTGGGCGGAATTATGATTCATGGTTTAAAACCAGGAGTTGAATTATTTACTGTAAACAGTGATATTACATATGGTTTTATTTTGAGTCTTTTTATATCAAATTTGCTTTTTGTACCAATTGGATTTATTATTGCAAAATATTTTATTAAAATTACAGAAATTCCATATTCAATCTTAGCTCCAATTATCTTATGTTTAGCAGTAATTGGTTCTTATTCAATAAGAGGTTCAGTAGATGATATTATAATTATGCTTTTTGTTGGAATATTAGGATATATTTTAAATTTTTTTGATGTTCCACGTGCTCCACTTATTTTAGGTCTCGTTTTAGGAACTATGGCTGAGAGTGAATTAGCTAGATCCTTATCTCTATCACATGGTAGTGTTAGTGATTTTTTCATTAACTTAGTTACTCGACCTATTTCATTAGTTATCTTATTACTGTGTGCTTATGCACTATATAGAGGTTTTACACAACATAAAAAACATAATAAAGGATAAATTAAATGTTTATTAAAAAATCATGCAAAATAAAATCAATTTATAATGGTATCAAATATCATCATTTTTTTGGCTATTACAACAAAAGCCCATGGAACGCTTCTGGTAATTTTTTGTTATCAAACAGAGTAGAAAAAATGAGTGAAGATTTAACTGGAAAAGAAATAAGTGAAGTTGGTTATTTTGATTTATCGGACAATAATACCTATGTAAGCATAGATAAAACAACTACTTGGAATTGGCAAATGGGATGCCAACTACAATGGTTAGGTGGTTTAAATAACACAACAGATAAAAATCTTAAAATAATATACAATGTAAGAACATCACAAGTAAAACAAAAAGCAAGTAGTGATTATATTTATCCTGATTTTTGTTCAATAATTTATGATGTAAATACAAAAACTAAAACAACACTTCCTTTGCCTATTTATGTAGTTGCTCCTAACGCCTCTTATTTTTTAAGTGTTGATTATTCAAGGTTTCAAGTGACACATAGAACAATAGGTTATACTAGTACAGTAAACGAACCAAACTTAGTAAATGCTCCTAAAAACGATGGTATGTATTTTATGGATTTAAAAACAAACCAAGTCAAACTTATTTTATCTCTTGATGATTTGAAAAATTTTCAAAATATTAGTTCTATGGATAAAGCAATTCATTGGATAACTCATATAGAGATAAGCCCTGATTCTAAAAGAATTTTATTTATTCATAGATGGTCTGAACGAGTAGAAGATGAAACTTGTTATTTGCATAGATTATTTACAATTAACAGAGATGGGAGTGAATTATCGTTATTAGAGTGTACAAATCATGATTTACCCCAACTTAAAAATGATTTTGACATAAATAATGTTGGTTTTTTTGATTATGAAAAATCACAGTATCAAATTTCTCATCCTGCTTGGAAAAATAATGAAGAAATAATAGCATGGACTCCACATGAAGGTAAAATCGCATATCATCTATATAATTATAAAACAAAAAAAGTTAGAGAAATTGCAAAAAATATATTGACAGAAAATGGGCATATGACTTATGCACCAAACTCAAATTGGCTTTTAACAGATACGTATCCAGACAGTGTAACAAATGAAAGATTATTGTTACTATATAATGAAGATAGTGACCAATGTTATGATATAGGTACTTTTTATACTTCTCCAAATTTAGGTAAAGAGAATCGTTGTGACTTACACCCTCGATGGCAACAAAATGGTTTAAAAGCATCTATTGATTCTGTTCATGAGTCAATAAGACAACAATATATTATAGATTTAGAAGATGTGATTAAAGTATAATTTTTAATTCCACCATTTAAACCCTATATATAGGAGTTTAAAATGGTGGAGCCGTCCGGAATCGAACCGGAGTCCAAAAGTAGCCACCGATGACGTCTACATGCTTAAAGAAGTTGTTTATGTTTAATTTTGATTCATACAACTTACAAAATTACTCAAAACGAGCCTCTAATTTCATTTTGAGTCGAGACACACTCAAAATATATCTATTATAGCTATGATACTTCCAAAATCTCCCTTGAATAGAATTAGGAGTGGAAGCAGTCCTACAGCAATTAAGCTATAAGTTAAAACCTACGCTACTGCGTAAGCTGGACGATAGTTACTGTTATTAGCAGTTATGTTTTTGAAGGTTGTCTAACGCAAGACCCTCACTCGCGACATGCAGCCATAAGCTAAAACTACTCCTGTCGAAGCCATGTCAACCCCACAGAAAATAGAGTAAAATTATAGCTTAATTTTACTTATATATAGTATAATCCTATTTTTATTAGGAGAATTTATGATTAGAGTATTGATTGGCTTTTTTATAGTTTCTGTTTTTGTAGGGTGTACTACAAATAAAAACAATGTAACTTATGAAGAGTATAAATCACAAAAAAATATGAAACAGGTAGTAACTATAAAAAAAGAAATACCCACTAGTGGTAGTATCAAAGGTAGTGTTACAGAACTTACCTTTAGTGAAGGTTTTTGGAATTATGAAGTAAAAAGTACAGATACAACTAATCAAAAACTTTCCATGGCAAAGTTCTCTCATGTAAAAAAAGTAGCAAAAAAAGGAGATTTTGTATATGTTATTATAGAAAATGGTAAGTTAAAAGAGATTTATTTGATAAAAAAAGCTAACTATAAAACCAGAACAGTTAAAAAAACTCATAAAAAAAAGAAACAATATAAACCCAACACATACAAAAGAACTAAAAAATATCAAGCCATAGGGGTTCCAACAGTTGAGTCTATATCACTTGATTAAATGTTAACCATTCGTTGTCTTTCGTCTATTATAATTTCGTTAAGTGAATTCATATAGACTTCTTAACAAGATGAGTAATTAGTAAAAGTTTGCCAAGCCTTTTTCTAATCGACTCTTTTCAGTCTTATCGTAAAAATTGCTCCAATTTCACTATTTTTAACCATTAAAATTCCACCCATATTTTTTTCAATAATTAGTTTTGACATATAAAGTCCTATTCCTGTTCCTCCACTATCTTCTCTTGTGGTAAAGTATGGTTGAAAAATTTTATCAATAGGTTCTACTTCTATTCCCCCAGCATTGTCACTTATAGATAAATAAGTAAATTGTTCATCGCTACTAAGTTTTATGCCTATTGTGGGGTTCATTGTTTTTTTACTCAGTAAAATATTCTTTGCATTCGTTATAACATTTAATAAAACTTGTTCAAACTCATTTTTATGTCCATATATTTTTTCATTTTCTGGTATCTCTACATGTAAAGATATATTTTTCTCTTTGGCGGATGTTCCTATTATGCTCATGACAGCATCTACTGCTTCTTTAGCAAAAAACTTTTTCTTTTCACGAGAAGGCATAAAAAAATCTCTAAAATCATCTATGGTTTTGGACATATACTCCAAAAGGTTTTCAGCATCTTTACTTTTTTCACTCATGGCACGAGTATCAAGTTTGCCAAAATTATGTTTAAATTTTAATGTCATCATAATAGCTGAGAGTTCAGAAAGTGGTTGTCTCCATTGATGAGCTATATTGCTTATCATTTCCCCAAGGGCTATAAATTTTGATTTTTGGATTAGAAGTTGCTCTTGTTCTCTGTTCTTTTGTAGTCCGTTTTGTACCCTTTGCACAAGCTCTCTGTTTAGCTTTTTCAGTTCTTCTCTTTTTTGTTTAACCTGAATATTCTTATTTTTTAAAACTTTTTCTATCTGTTTTCCAAAAAATATAGCAAAAGCACTAGCAACCATAGAAAAAAAGATAAATATAAAAATAGAGGAAGTTATTTCCATTTGTACATGTTTTTTCAAAGAACTCTTTTTTATTTCTATCTTTTTGTTGATACCATCTAAATACGCCCCAGCTCCTATAACCCAATTCCATTGAGGGTAGAGTCGAAAATAAGATACTTTTGGACGTATATCATCGGAGTCAAGTTTTTTGTACATGTAATCAACAAAAGCATATCCATATATGTTTATCTCTTTTAAGAACATCTTACGAAACTTTTTTCCATGAGCATCTTCATACTCTGAAGAAATATATTTACCTTCTAAATCAGGTCTATTTGCATTTACAAGCATCTTTGCAAACTTGTCTCCGCCTGCAAAATCTTCAATTTTGTAGATAATAAGATAGTTTTTTTTGTCACTTCCAAAGCGGATGCTTCTAATCCAATCTTTGAGTTCTTCTTTATACTGTTCTTCATCATATGCTGGTAAAATAGCTCTTTTAAACCTAATAATTTCTATAATAGAGTCGACTTCTCTTCGTATTAATTTTCTTTGAGAGACTACATAAGCATCTTTACTATCTTCTATACTACGGTCCAAAATTTCATACTGTTTGGTTATAAAATAGTAACTACTAAATGCCATTAAAGAGGCAATCATAAACATACCAGCAAAGATAATTGTACTTGCTATATTATTTTCTTTTATAATTTTCAATTTTAACCTCTTTTTAAAAACAATATACTAACATATATTCTATGAATACAAAAATGTTAGAACAATTATCAAATTATAATGTGCTTTATGCTGAAGATGATGCAGGAGTAAGAAAAAATGTAGCTGAGATGTTAACACTTCTTTTTAAAGAAGTATATGTAGCATGTGATGGTGAAGAAGCATATCAGCTTTTTGAAGAGCATATTCCTGACATTGTTATTACGGACATAAAAATGCCTCGTCTTAGTGGCATAGAGTTAGCCAAAAAAATACGCAAAAAAGATGAAAATACACAAATTTTGATTATATCGGCACATACCCAAGTCGATTATATGCTTGAAGCTGTTGAGTTGTCACTTATCCGTTATATTGTCAAACCCATAACAGAGACAAAACTTTTTGAAGCTTTAGAGCGGTTTTTAGAGATTCAAAAGAGTATTGGTATTATTGATATAGCGCATGGATGGGTGTATGATAGTGCAAACAAAGTTATTAAACATGAAACCATTGAGTATGAGCTAACTAAAAAAGAGTCAAGCTTGTTAGAGTTATTATTATCAAAAAGATCTGTACTCACCTATGAAGAGATTGAGATGGAGTTGTGGCCAGATGAATATATGAGTCTCAATGCTTTGAGATTACTTATGAAGAACTTTCGCAAGAAGTTACCTAAGGACTATTTAAAAAATATTCAAGGAGTTGGTTACAAATTGTAACTATTACCCAATATATTTTGTAACTTTTATCTACATGTACTGATTTGACATAATTCATACATATCTTTTTTTTATACTCCAATTAGACAAAATTTTAAAGGAAAATATATGAAAAAGATTGTACAAATTATTGCAGCTACGGCTGTATTGGCATCAGCAAGTATAGCTGCTGATTATGTTCTAAAGTTTAGCCACGTTGTTAGCCCTAACACACCAAAAGGTAAAGCGGCAGACTTTTTTGAAAAGAGATTAGAAGAGCTAAGTGGTGGTAAAATTGATGTTCAAGTTTATCCATCAAAGCAACTTTATAATGATAAAGCAGTTTTAAAAGCTATTAAATTAAACTCTGTTCAAATGGGTGCGCCTAGTTTTTCTAAGTTTGGAAAGATTGTTCCTCAACTTGCACTATTTGATTTACCATTTCTATTTAAAGATATAGATCACCTACACCGTGTTCAAGATGGTGAAGTTGGAAAAAAATTAAAAGCAATGGTTACAAAAAAAGGTTTTATAGCACTTAACTTTTGGGATAACCACTTTAAGCAGTTAAGTTCTTCTAAAAAAGCACTTATAACTCCTGCTGATGCAAAAGGTCAAAAGTTTAGAATCATGAGTTCAAAAGTTCTTGAAGCTCAGTTCCATGCAGTTGGAGCAAATCCACAGATGATGCCTTTTTCTGAAGTATATTCAGGACTACAACAAGGTGTAATTGATGGACAAGAAAACACATTTTCTAACATATATACTAAAAAATTCTATGAAGTTCAATCTGATTTAACAGTTACAAACCATGGTTACTTAGGTTACTTAGTTGTTTTATCTAAAAAATTCTGGAATTCTTTAACTCCTGAATTACAAAAAAATGTTGTTCAAGCTATGAATGATGCAACTGTAAAAGAGAGAGAATATGCTCAAGAGCTAAATGATACACAATTTGCACTTATCAAAGATTATGCAGACAAAACAGGAAAGCTTAAAATTCATACTTTATCAGAAAAGCAAATTCAAGCTTGGAGAGATGCAGTTAGTCCAATTTATTCAAAATTTTACGACAAAAAGAAGATTGGTAAAGATTTAATTGAAGCTACATTAAATACAAAGTAATTTGTATCTATATTTCATATAGGGCACTCCTCTTGGAGTGCCCTATAGTTCGTTATAAGGGGAGATAGATGATTAGTTTTTTTAATCTTTTAGGAGGCACAATAGGTGTCATCAACCGGTCTATTGCCATGTTTGGTATAACCGCCGGTGTTGCTTTAGCATTTGCTAATGTTGTTGCAAGGTATGTTTTTAATTACTCAATAACATGGGCATCAGAGTTAACGGTATATCTGTTTTTATGGGGTATGTTTTTTGGAGCAGCGTATTGTTTTAAGATAGATGGACATATATCTATAGGTTTGCTAGTTGAAAATGTTTCAAAAAAATCAGCAAAAATTTTAATGTTATTCACAAGAACTGTAACTTTTGCATATTTAGCAATAGTTTCATTTTATGGTTATAAATATTTAGAGTTCGTTATAGAACTTGAAGAGATGTCAATTGATCTTGAAATTCCAATGTGGATTCCTTATCTTGTTATTCCTGTTTCTTTTGCATTTGGTGCATATAGAGTTGGTGAGCATATTGTCAAACTTATTAATACTCCAGCCAATGAGATAGTTATAAAAACAGAAACAGAAGAGCTTATGGAAGAGGCTGAGTTAAATAAAGTGGTTGAAGAGGCCAACAGAAAAACAGGTGGTATGTTATGAGTGTGATAATCCTATTTTCACTATTTTTTGGTTTGTTGGTTATGGGTGCTCCTATTGCAATTGCACTTGGTGCATCTACTTTTATAGCTTTAGTTGGATTTACACCGATTTCAGCAATAGAGATATCTTCAATGGTATTTGAAAAAGTTGAGCACTATTCACTTATGGCAATTCCTATGTTTATATTAGCGGGTAACCTTTTGAGTAAAGGTTCATCTGCTACCAGAATTATTGAGTTTGCAAAATCTTGTGTAGGTCATTTCCCTGGTGGACTTCCTATCTCAGCTATTTTTGCAAGTATCATTTTTGCAGCAGTAAGCGGTAGTTCACCTGCAACAGTTGTTGCTATTGGTTCTATCATGTTTGGGGCTATCGTAAAAGAGGGTTATCCAAGAAAGTATGCAGTTGGCACAATTGCAACTGCGGGAAGTCTTGGTATCCTTATTCCACCTTCAATCGTACTGATTGTATTTGGTGTTACTGCGGAAGTATCAATAGGAAAACTGTTTATGGCTGGTGTTGTACCAGGAATCCTTCTTGGGATTATGCTTATGGCTGTTACTTACGTAGGTGCAAAAAGACTTGGTTTTAAAAGAACTGAGCCACAACCTTTCAGAGTAAGACTTGCAAAAATGAAAGATGCTTCATGGGGACTTATGACAATAGTTATTGTTATAGGTGGTATCTATGGAGGGCTATTTACGCCAACAGAAGCAGCAGCAGTTGCAGCAGTTTGGGCATTTTTTATCTCAGTATTTGTTTACCGTGATATAAAATTACAAGACTTCCTTGATATTGCTCTATTATCAGGAAAAACAACATCTATGATTATGTTTATCATTGCAAATGCGATGCTTTTTGCACATTTTCTAACACTAGAAAATATACCGCAAATGATAACTCAAGTTTTGATAGATAACAATGTGGGCATGATTGCATTCCTTATATTTGTAAACATATTACTCATAATTGCAGGTGCATTTATGGAGCCTTCGGCGATTATTATGATTATGGTACCGTTACTTTTACCAGTAGCAATGGCATTGGGCATTAACCCTATCCACTTTGGTATCATGATAACAGTGAACATGGAACTAGGTATGGTCTCACCTCCAGTTGGACTTAATCTTTTTGTTACAAGTTCATTAACAGGAATGTCAATGAAAGACGTTATGGTAGCAACTATTCCTTGGACAGCAACTATCTTTGTTGGTCTAATGTTAGTTACATACATACCACAAATTAGTCTTTGGTTACCAAACCTTATTTACGGATACTAATTTACACCTTTACATGTAGAGAGTTTTCTCTGCATGTAAATGACTCAAATTTTTCCATTTCATAGACTAAATATTAATATTCAATTCTGAATTCAGGTACTTATGCGTCTATTAATAAACAAAAAAATATAATATTTCCTTTTTTTGCCATCTTAAGCCTATTTTTATTGCTTTTGAAAAAAAATTGTGCTAAACTTTCAGAGTAATTAAAATTCTTAAGGAGAATATATGAAATTAGCTAAACTTAGCTTGGCAGCTATTATGACAGTTGGCGCAATCAGCGCTGCAAACGCAGGTTCTTTAGAAGACGCAATCAAAGGCGTAGATTTTTCAGGATCAATGGGATTCACAACAACTACGAAAGATGTAAACGGTGTAGATGGTGCTTCATCTCAAGATTGGGATATTGCAGCACAATTTGTAGCTCCAGTAGCAGATAATTTAAAAGCAACTCTTGGTTTTGGTACTGACTCAAGTGGAGCAAGTGCTGCTTATGATGATACAAACTTTAGAAAAGGTGTTACTGATCAGTCAGTTTCAATCAAAAGTGCATACTTTACATACGCAAAAAACGCTTTAACAGTTAAAGCTGGTCACCAAGGTATTCCTTCTCCATTTACAGATCATGATGGTAATGGTATCGTTACAATGTATAACCTAGGTAAAGTAACTTTAGCTGGATTGTATTTTACAAATAGTGATATTGATTCAACTGGTAATGATGTATTAGGTGTTGCTGCTATTGGTTCATTTGGAGTGGTAAATGCTCAAGTGTGGGCTGCTCAAGTTCCTGGTGCAGTTGAGAGAATTTTATGGACTCAAATTGATGGTAAAGTTGCTGGACTTAGTTTAATAGGTCAGTACATCAATACAAAACTAGATGTACCTAATGTAACAACGGGTAGTTTCTATGCATTTAAAGTATCTTATGCAATTAATAACTTTGGTTTGAGCGCTACGTATACTCATAATGATGATGAGCAATCTATTCATGGTCTAGGAGCTGATGGAGCAACTAGTACAATAGCTACTGGTAATAGAATGGTTGCTGATAATGATGGTTTTAACTATGGTGGAAGTACATATGGTATAGCTGGTACAGCATCATTTGGTAAAATTGGAGTATTAGTTGGATATGGTGTGGGTGAAAATACTGCAGCTGTTGTTAATGGTAAAAATGATGTAAAAGAAATGTATGCTAAAGTATCTTATGCATATAGTCCAAATTTCAGTACATATGTTCAGTATTCAGATATGAATAATGATACTGATGCTAAGGACCAAAAACATGTTAGATTTAATGCTAAATACTCTTTCTAATAATAAATATTAGTTTAGTATTACGTAAAAAGCCAAGACTGCTATGTAGTCTCGGCTTTTTTGACTTAATAATAAATATGGGGCTCCAAACACCTTTCAAACTATGATACAGTGAGAGTAAACAAAGGTTTATTTACAAATGATTGTAAAAAAGCTCTAAAATATGTATAAATTGCAAGTCTAAAAATGTTATTTCCAAAGGTTCAAGAAGAGGAATAAAGAGATATTTTTGTAAAGACTGTAAAACTTCTTTCAGCTCAAAAAGAAGACTAGAACAACTACAAAAAGTTATCTTTGAAGAATATTTTTTACAACGACAAACACTCATGCAACTTTTAGTAAATATTACAGATCAATAAGCTGGATAGTAAAGCAAAAGATGTATATATTGTTGATATAAAAGCACATAATCCAAGGGCAGTAAACTTGGTATGCGATGCTACTTTTTATGGGAAGAGAAAAGAGAAGCCTGGTGTTCAAAGATGTTGAATCAAAAGAGATACTTATTTGGAAGCATATTGAAAGTGAAACAGTTCAGGATTATAGATATTTTAAGGAAGAGCTTTTTGCACTTGGTTATACAATTCAAAGTGCAACCCTGGATGGCAAAAGAGGCTTGTATAGAGCATTTAAAGATATTCCAATACAAATGTGCTATTTCCATCAAAAGTAGTGAATAGCGGTTGCGAAGCAAATTTTCTCTGAAAATTGGAAGCTTCTAAGGAACTGAAGAAAATAGTTTCAAGACTAACTCAAACTACAGAGAAAAACTTTACTCAAAAGCTTGATGAATGGTATGAAAAATATAAAGATTTTTTAGAGGACTAGGTGCCCCTTGAGGGTAAAAAAGTGTTTCGTCTACTACTGGAGAACTCCATTATACTCATCCAAGAATAAGAGCTGAATATAGAAGTCTACGAACTAATTTACCTTATTTATTTACATACAAAAATCATAAAAAACTAAACATACAAAATACAACTAATACACTCGAAGGTGGAGTATTCTCTCATATGAAAAATATGATTAGTTTACATCGTGGACTTAGCAAAAGTATGAAGTTGAATTTAGTCGATTATTATTTATTGATTATAAAAAAAAGTAGAAAAGTAAGCACCCATATTTACTATTAAGTCTCTTTTTACGCCTACTACTTTTCTAAAGTCTTCATCTCTTAGTTTATTCACTTTACGATATTTTATTGTTTTTGCCGTGCATTACTTGAGCAAATTTCAATCCCTATATTATTGGGGTTTTTAGGAGAGGTCTATTAAATACCTCAAAGCCTCACCTAAAGAAAAATCTGATATAATCTTAAATTAATCAAATCAAGGAATCTACATGTACAAGATAACTGCCTCATTACTGTTTATATTTACAACACTTACTATCGCTTCTGACGATACTTATGTTTTTGAAGCAAAAGGTGAGTTTGCCAGAGAGTTGAAATCTTTAGTTGAAAAATATTCTAAAGAAGGTAAAATTGAAGCAAAAGTTTATGAAAAAAAAGAAGTTGTTAAAAAAGAGACAAAAACACAAACAATGCTTTCATTTTTTACAGACAATACAGCTGAAGAATTAAAATATGCAAATATTGAACAGGGTGAAATGTTGTATCAAAAAAATTGTGCTTCATGCCATGGAGTAAAAGCAAATGATAGTAAATATGCAAGTGCAAGAAAACTTTCTACTCTTAAACCACTAGAAACTATTGAATTATTAGAAGGTTATAAATTAAACTATGATGGTAAATTTGGGGGAAGTAATAGATTTATTATGAAACCTCAAGCAGATCATTTAACAAGTACAGAGATGCAATCAATAGTAGTATATATTTATAGCTTAAATCATGATACAAAACTACCATCTTCGGTAAATTCTACACAAACTGAGGAAGAAAATGAAGCACCAACAAGTTACTTACAGTAAATACAAGAAAATTTTAGTATAGTATAAACTTATAAAAAACAAAAAAGGATAATATATGAGAAAATTAGCTACATTAGCAACTACAGTTGCACTTTTAGTTTCCGTTGCGGTTGCTAAGGAGATTAAGATTGGGGCTGTTATGCCTATGAGTGGTCCACTTGCGGCTTATGGTCAGGTTACTTATGAGGGAATTAAGTTTGCACAAAAAATTCAACCAACTCTAAAGAATGGTGATACTATTAAGCTTATCTTACTAGATAACAAAGGTGATAAAGTTGAAACGGCAACAGGAACTACTAGACTTATTAGTTCGGATAAAGTAGTAGCTATATTAGGTGCTTTAACAAGTACAAATACAGCTCAAGTTATTGCAATTGCTGATAAGAAAAAAATTCCTGTTATTGCTGCAGTGGCAACAAATGATAAACTTACCGCAAAACGTAAATTTGCAAATCGTGTTTGTTTTATGGACTCTTTTCAAGGTGAAGTTGTTGCAAACTATGCTTTGAAAGATTTAGGTCTTAAAACAGCAGTGGTTATAGTTGATCAAGCTCAAGTTTACTCTTTAGGTCTTGCAAAAGCTTTCCAAAAGGCTTTTAAAAAAGGTGGTGGAAAGATTGTTAAGAGAATAAAAATCACTTCAGGTGATAAAGACTTCAAAGCGGTAGTTTCACAAATTAAAAGAATCAACCCAGATTTTATGTTCTTACCACTATATCACCCAGAAGCTTCTATGATTGCTCGTCAATCAAAGCAGATTGGTCTTAGTAAACCAATGTTCTCAGGTGACGGTGTTGCTAATCAAACTTTTATCGATTTAGGTGGAAAAGCACTTGAAGGTTACATGTTTACAGATTTTTTTGACTATTCTGCTCCTCCAACACAAAAATCAAAAGATTTTATTGCTGCTTATTCTAAAGAGACCGGTAAAAAAGAGTTAAATTCATTTACTGCTCTTGGTGCAGATACATACTTTTTACTAGTAGATGCAATGAACAGATGTAGTGATCCTAGTGATAGTATTTGTGTAAACAAAGAGATAAAAGCTTCAAAAGGGTTTGAAGGAGTTTCAGGTATTATCAATATGGATAAATCAGGAAATGCAACTCGTTCTGCTGTAATCAAAGTAATTACGAATGGAAAAGCTGTATATAAAACAACAGTAAATCCATAATATTTACCCCTCCATTTCCTCTCTACATGTAGAGGGGAAATCTTATACATGTAAAAATTTAAGTTTTTATTTTTATACGATTATTAGGATGGATATTAAATGGATTTTTTAGAATTTACGCAGCAGTTGGTCAACGGTTTTAGTCTTGGCAGCATGTATGCACTGATTGCTATTGGTTATACGATGGTTTATGGAGTTTTGAGGCTCATCAACTTTGCACATGGTGATATCATGATGGTTGGAGCTTTCTTGGGTTATTTTGGCATGGCTGTTTTAGGTTTACCTTTTATAGCAGCTGTTCTTTTATCTATTGTAGGTTCTGCCCTATTGGGTATGCTTACAGATAAAGTAGCATATAAACCTTTACGTGACGCCCCTAAAATTTCTCTTTTGATTACTGCTATTGGAATCAGTTTTTTTCTAGAAAATATTTTCAATGTATTATTTGGTGGAACTCCAAGACCTTTTCCAGTTCCTGAGTACATGGAATACATCATAAATGCAGGTGGAATTATATTTACAGTAGCTTCTTTAATGGTTCCAATTGTAACATTATTACTTTTAGCTATGATTCTTTGGGTTCTGTATAAAACAAAATATGGAATGGCAATTCGTGCTTTAGCTTTTGATGTAAATACTGTGAATCTTATGGGAATAGATGCAAATAAAATAATAATGCTTGTTTTTGGTATGGGTTCAGGCCTTGCTGCTATTGGTGGAATATTTTGGGCAGTTAACTATCCAAGTGTTGAGCCTATGATGGGAGTTCTTATTGGACTTAAAGCCTTTGCTGCTGCTGTTGTTGGTGGTATTGGAAGCGTAGGTGGAGCAGTTATTGGTGGCTTTATAATAGGTTTTACAGAAGTTGTTGTAGTTGCATTTTTACCAGAGTATGGTGGGTATAAAGATGCATTTGCATTTGTCCTTCTGATTCTTGTCCTTCTTTTCAAACCAACTGGAATTCTTGGAATTAATTTCGATAAGAGCAGGTTTTAATAATGAATTTAATTATAAGAAAAGACCAATGGATTAACCTAGCAATTATCGCTTCTGCATTATGGTTTATATGGTTTGCAAGTACACATTTTGATGAGTACACAGTAAGAATTTTAAATAATATTGCTATTTTTACTATACTAGCTGTTAGTTATAACCTCATAAATGGTGTAACTGGACAGTTTTCACTAGAACCAAATGGTTTTGTGGCAATTGGTGCTTATGTAACGGCACTTTTACTTCTCGATGGCGATGCAAAAGAGTATCAATTTGACATAGAAGATCCTTATCCTTGGGTACTTGGACTTCAAGCAAACTTTGTTTGGGCTCTGTTTTTTGCAGGAACTTTTTCTGCTTTGCTTGCTTTGACTCTATCTTTTCCTGTGTTTCGTGTAAGAGGAGATTATCTTGCTATTGTTACACTTGGATTTGGTTTTATAATAAGAATTTTAGCTATAAATAATCCAGAAATTACCAATGGTTCATTGGGACTTAATGACATACCTGAATTTTCCAATCTCTATTGGACGGGGGGTATTGCCATACTAGCTGTTATTGGTATTCTCAACGTCGTCAACTCCAAATACGGGCGTGCTATGAAAGCTGTTCGTGATGATGAAGACGCGGCTATCGCAATGGGAGTTAATACTTTTAAAATAAAAACTTTTGCATTTTGTACAAGTGCATTTCTAGAAGGTGTTGGTGGTGGACTCCTTGCGGCACTTCTTACGAGTATATCTCCCGATTTGTTTACATTCTTCTTTACATTCCAGCTTCTCATTATCATAGTTCTTGGTGGTTTAGGCAGTACAACAGGTGCTATTATAGGTACTGTGTTGGTTATAGGTGGAGCTGAGTGGATGAGATTTTTAGATGAACCTATGAATTTTGGTCTTTTTGAAACTCCTGCAATGCCAGGCATGAGAATGGTTGTTTTCTCTATTATATTAATTTTTGTAATGCTTTTTGCTCGTGAGGGTATTATGGGTAAACGTGAACTGACAGACCTTTTTAAAAGAAAGGGTAAAAAATGATACTTGAATTAAAAGGTGTAACTAAAAAGTTTGGTGGAGTTATAGCTATAAACGACACTACATTTACAGTAAACTCAAAAGAGATTTACGGTCTAATTGGACCAAATGGCGCTGGAAAAACTACTATGTTCAATATTATAACAGGTAACTACGAAGCAACAGAAGGTAAAGTCCTTTTTAGAGGTGAAAAACTCAATGGTCTAAAACCTCACACAATTGTAAGAAAAGGGATTGCAAGAACTTTTCAAAATATTCGTCTGTTTAAAACAATGACAGTAATGGAAAATGTTCTTATAGGTTTTGACTTTCAAGCAAACTATACGTACTTGGAGTCTATATTTAGATTTCCTAGGTTTTTTGGTGAAGAAAAACGTATACGAAAACGTGCAATGGAAATTTTAGATTACTTTGGTATATCAGAGTTTGCAGATATTAAAGCAACTGATTTAAGTTATGGGCAACAAAGAAAAGTAGAAATAGCAAGAGCTTTAGCAACAAACCCTGCCATGTTACTTTTAGATGAGCCAGCAGCTGGTATGAACCCAGCTGAGACAAAAGAGCTAGCAAAGCTTATACGAGGTGCAAGAGAAGATTTTGATTTGACTGTTTTACTTATAGAACACGATATGAAATTTGTAAATCAACTTTGTGATAAAGTTTTAGTTTTAGACTATGGGAAAACTATTTTTGAAGGCAAACCAGCTGATGCTATAAAAGATAAAGAAGTGGTTGCTGCGTATTTGGGAGATTTTAATCATGATTAGTGTTAAAGATTTACATGTATATTATGGTCTTATTGAGGCTGTAAAAGGTATAGATTTTAAAGTAGATGAAGGGCAAATAGTATCTTTAATAGGCTCAAATGGTGCAGGAAAAACTTCAACACTTGAAGCACTTTTAAATAATGTTAAAAAAACAGGTGAAGTAAGCTTTAGTGGGTATGATACGGTTAACCACAAAACACATTCACTAGTTCAACGTGGGCTTGCACTTGTTCCTGAAGGAAGAAGAGTGTTTATCAACCTTACTGTAGAAGATAACCTTCGTATGGGTGCGTTTAATAATGATGAAAATTATGAGAGACTAAAAGCGGCTATGTACAAACTTTTCCCTCGCATAAAAGAGAAAAGACAACAGATGGCAGGAACTCTTAGTGGTGGTGAACAACAGATGCTTGCAATTAGTAGAGCTCTTATGAGTGAGCCAAAACTTCTTATGCTTGATGAGCCAAGTCTGGGACTTGCACCAAAAATAGTTGGTGAAGTTTTTGAGACTATTACTAAACTAAAAGAAGAGGGAATTACAATTCTTCTGGTAGAACAGAATGCTTTTGCAGCTCTTCGTATCTCTGATTATGCGTATGTACTTGAAAATGGAAAAATAGCAATGGAAGGCATCGCAAAGGATATGATAGGCGATGACGAAATACGTAAAAAATATTTAGGTGGTTAGAAAAATCTAACCCCTCCCTCTTGATTTAAATCACAGCTTTTTATGACTATTTTAGTTAAACTTATTTTTTAATATTCTCTTAATATTTAAAAAATATTTATAATAGTAAGATATTATGAGATATGAATTTTTCTATTACAAAGGGGTTTTATGGAATCTTTTTTAAAAAGTATTCTTTCAATGAAAATGGCTGTTCTTTTTCTACTTATATTTGCAACTGCAAGTGGTGTTGCTACATTTATTGAGAATGATTTTGGCGTAGCTGGTAGTTGGTCTGTTGTATATACTACAATTTGGTTTGAAGCAATTCAAGTCATGTTAGGACTTATGATAATTAACAATATGTTCAAATATAAAGTTTTTCAAAAAAAGAAGCTTCCTGCATTAATGTTTCACCTAGGTTTTGTAGTTATATTAATTGGTTCAGGAATTACCAGATACATTGGTTATGAAGGCACACTTCACATACGTGAAGGTAAAGTTGAAAACAGAGTTGTTTCATCAGACTCTTTTATAATAGCACGTGCTAAAAAAGACAATAAAGTATATAGTGTTAGTAAAAAGAAAGTAATTTCTGTAATAGGTTCAAATAGTTTTTCTATGAATTTAGATGTTGATGGCGAAGAAGCAAAAATAGAATATAAAGAGTTTGTTCCAAATGCCACAACAGAGGTAGTTGACTCAGCGGACGGAAAACCTATGATTTCTATGATGGTTAGTAATGCTGGTAGAACAGAAAATGTTGTATTGAAAAACAAAGATTTTTTAAGTGAAACACCCATTCATTTTACTCTGAATTCAGATGCAAAATCAAGAAGCAAATTTAACGTAAATATTACAACAAAAGATGGAAAATTTTATTTTATTTCAGACCAAGATGTAAGTTGGTTTAAGATGCTAGAAAATACAAGAGGTGTATATGAAGCAAATAAAGAACACCCATTTGAAGGAAAACAACTCTTTACATTAGGTGAAACAAATTTTGCACCTAAGTATATTGGTTTAAAAGCTCAAGAGAAGATAATTACAAATTCTAGTCCTATGCAAAAAGGAGGTAGAAACCTTTCAGCTTTACTTGTTAATGTTACTTTCAAAGGTAAAACAAAAGAAGTAGCACTATACGGCATGGGAAAAGGGGCTAAAGGGTACACAAAATCTATAAACCTTGCAGGAACTGATTTTGACTTAGAGTGGGGCTCACAAATATTTGAATTACCATTTTTAGTGAAACTAAATGATTTCCAACTTGATCGTTATCCAGGATCAAGCTCTCCAATGTCATATTCTAGTGAAATAGAAATTATTGATAAAACTAATGGAGTTAATTTACCATATAGAGTTTATATGAATCATGTTTTAGATTATGCTGGATTTAGATTTTTTCAAAGTTCGTACGATACTGATGAAATGGGTACAATTCTTGCGGTCAATAGTGACCCAGGAAAGTGGCCAACATATATAGGGTATATTTTGCTTACTCTTGGTTTGTTATTTAATGTATTAAACCCAAAAAGTCGTTTTAGAAAATTAGCAGGGATGATTCAAAAAGATATGGATAAAATAAAGTCAGTAGTAGTCGCATGTATAATAGCGTTTGGTTTTCTTCAAGTCGGAGAGTTACAAGCAAATGAAAATGCTCTTAATTTTCTAAAAAAATATGATAAAACTCATGCCGATAAATTTGGTGAAATACTAGTTCAGAGTGCTGATGGTAGAATAAAACCTATAGATACAATTTCAACAGAAGTATTAAATAAAGTATATAGAAAATCAAGTTTTAGTGGAATGAGTGCAAATCAAGTTATATTAAGCATGATGGCAAGTCCTGGAGAGTGGCAAGTTCAACCAATGATACATGTTTTTCATCCAGAGCTTAAGAAAGTATTAGGAATTGATGAAAATCAGAAGAAGGCTACTTTTAATGATTTTTTTGAAAGAGAAGGAAAGCATGCTTATAAGCTTCAAAAGTATGCAGAGGAGGCAAATAGAAAAAAACCAGCATTAAGAACACAGTTTGATAAAGATGTTATAAAAGTAGATGAGAGAGTCAATATCTGTTACTATGTGTATACGGGCGAAATTTTTAAAATGATTCCCAAAATTGGTGATCCGAATCATAAATGGTATAGCCCAAAATCTGCAATTTCTCTATTTAGTGATAGCGAAAGTAGTGATGTACGTTCACTTTTAGCAGGCTATTTTGATGCAATAGCAAAAGGATTAGAGAGTGGAGATTGGAGTATTGCAGATAGCGCAGCTCAGAAAATAAAATCATATCAAGAACAGTATGCATCTGACATTATGCCAAGTCCAAGTCGTATAAGTGCAGAGATGTTTTTCAATAAAGCTGCAATGTTTCAAAAACTTACACCACTTTATCTTTTAAGTGGGTTTTTACTACTATTTGCAATATTTGCCAAGATGGTCAAACCATCAATATCACTTAAATTAATAACAAAAACAGTATTTGTTTTAGTTCTACTTGGTTTTACAGTACATACGTTTGGTTTAGGTTTAAGATGGTACATTGCTGGTCATGCACCATGGAGTAATGGTTATGAGTCTATGATATATATAGCATGGGCACTTACTCTTGCCGGTTTATTCTTTTCAAGACAGTCTATAGTTTCACTTGCACTTACTTCCATACTTGCGGGCGTTACTCTATTTGTGGCACATCTAAGTTGGATGGATCCTCAAGTAACAACATTAGTACCAGTCTTGAACTCTTATTGGCTTAATATCCATGTTTCTGTAATTACAGCAAGTTATGGTTTCTTGGGTCTCTGTTCACTTTTAGGTTTCTTTACTTTGATACTATTTGTAATCAAAAAAACAAATCAAAAATCAAAACGAAATGATGAGATAGATAGAAATATAGTTGAAGCAACAAGAATAAACGAGATGTCAATGATTCTAGGACTCAGTCTACTTGCTGTAGGAAACTTTCTTGGTGGAGTCTGGGCAAATGAGTCATGGGGAAGATACTGGGGTTGGGATCCAAAAGAGACGTGGGCATTAGTATCTATTCTTTTTTATGCAGCTATTATTCACTTTAGATTTATCAAAACTTTAAATAATCAGTTTGCATTTGCAGTAGCTTCAACTGTTGCTTTTGCTTCAATTATTATGACATATTTTGGAGTTAACTTTTACCTCTCTGGTATGCATTCATATGCTTCTGGTGACCCAGTTCCTATCCCTGTGTTTGTGTACTATACTGTAGCAGTTGTTTTTGCTGTTATTGCGCTAGCATGGAGAAATAGAAACTTATCTAAAACACTTTAGTATAACAAAGGGGATTTTTAAAGTTCCCTTTGTTATAATAGACTTCTTGCATAATCCCTTGTAGCCTCAGAGGATTTAGAAGTAGTGAGATTGTGCAAAACCTTTTTTGAGTAATAGCCATAGCTATTGCGATAAAAAGTTTTGTGCAAGATTGCTACTTCTAAGTCCTCCCTGCGGGCAACTCATAGATAAGCCTGAGCTTCGTTAGTTCATCTCATCCGTAGCTACGGCTACGCAAGAGATAAACTGCCTCACTCAAACATATCTATGAGTTGCTGAGACTGCAAGGGGTTATGTAAGAAGTCTAATACACACAAAGGTAGTAACGTGGAAGAAAAAGGTCTTGTAGTAGCTCTAGTTGTAGCGCTGTTGATTATTATTATTTTAGTTTTAGTTGTTGTTCTCTCATCAACGGGTAAAAAAGCTAAAAAAGTAAAAGTAGTAAAAAAACAGGGAATTGTAAAAGGCAAAAAATACACAATTGAAAATATGGTAGAACTAGCAGCAAATAGAAATACAACTAAAAATGATTTAACAAGTGCAATTTTAAAAGTTTCTAAAGAGTTTATATTTCCCAAAAAAATAAAAGGTAAAATGCCAAAAGGTATAAAAGTATATCTTAACTTCGTACTTCTTATAGCAAGTCATAAAAAATCAGATGCAAAACTTATTGCTTTCATGAATACAACTCTTAAAAAAGCAAATCAAGATTACGTTAATGAAATTGATATTTATGAAGATGAAGGTCTTATGCAGAGAATGAGTAGGACTTAAAGTCATTATTATTGTATTTATTTAGTGGAGTAATATATGCAGATGTATGGTGATTCTAAGGAGATTTAAACTTCTCTTATTGCCGTGAAAGTTGGGGTTCTGGAATGCAGGTAGAAAATGGTGTCCTGTGTTGGATTCGAACCAACGGCCACTTCCTTAAAAGGGAAATGCTCTACCGGCTGAGCTAACAAGACACATCAATTTAAAATAATAGATAAAAAAATCCTAAATTTAAACTGTCACCTTTTAAATTTAGATATGATTTTTTTGAAAAGTATCATGGCGCGGCGGACGAGACTCGAACTCGCGACCTCCGGCGTGACAGGCCAGCATTCTAACCAACTAAACTACCGCCGCGCATGAAAAATGGTGGTCGCTACAAGACTCGAACTTGTGACGTCCACCTTGTAAGGGTGGCGCTCTACCAACTGAGCTAAGCGACCGATAATAAAACTTTTTTGTCCAGGATCATTACAAATAACTAAAAAATGGCGACCCCTAGGGGATTTGAACCCCTGTTACCGCCGTGAAAGGGCGGGGTCCTGGACCACTAGACGAAGGGGTCGCACAAAAAAATGGTGTCCTGTGTTGGATTCGAACCAACGGCCACTTCCTTAAAAGGGAAATGCTCTACCGGCTGAGCTAACAAGACACTTATTTAGTTACTCTATCTCGTAATGAGGTTGAAATTATAGACAAATAAATCTTTTTTGTCAAGAGTTTTTTCAATTTTTTTATTTATCTGAAAAAAACATCTTTTCCTACATGTAAAAGAAGACGTAATGCATGGTAGCAACTTTGTTTTTGAATGTATTCACGATTCCCTTGTAGTAGGACTCTTTCTACTATAATCTCACCATTTTTTGCTCTTGCTCCTACAAAAACTGTTCCTACAGGTTTAGATTCGCTACCTCCTGTTGGACCAGCAACACCGCTCGAAGCTAGTGCAAAATCTGATGAACTTCTTTTGAGTATACCCTCAAGCATCTCTCTTATGCATAGTTCACTCACAGCACCATAACTTTTAAATGTATCATCACTAACACCAAGCCAAGCTTTTTTAATAGTGTTTGAATAGCTTACAATGCTTCCTTTAAAAACTTCCGATGAACCACTAATGCTTGTTATCATAGATGCTATGCCACCACCTGTACAACTCTCAGCTACAGTGATAGTCTTATTCGCATCTTTTAATGACTTTACTATGTGAGTTAAAACGTCACCATCTTCTATAAACTTATCTGGAAAGAGTGATTTTACTGATTTTAAAAAGTTTTCTAAGTTTCCATATTTGTACGTAGTAGCTTCTATAAAACTCCATCCTTCTACAATGGAAGTTGAGGAGAGTTTTATTTCATATGTTTCAGCTAAAGGTGCAAGGAGTATTTTTGTTGAGTCTTCGTCTAGCCCAATAAGAGAAAACAGAGTTGAACTCTCTTTACATGTAAGGAGTATTTTAGGTAGTTTTTCATTCTCTTTTGCTTTTAGTATATTTATGCTTTTTTCTTTGTAGTTTATTACATAAGAGTTATTGCTATATTTTGTTGATTTAGAAGGAACAAGTGTATTTTCTTTTAATTCTAAAACATCTTCACTTAGAGTTGAGATTATTTTACCTATGAGGTTAAAACTATTGTTTGAAGCAACTATTATAGTTTGTTCAGATTGATTTATGCAGTTTTCAAGAGTTTCAAAAAGATTTGATTCATTTTTTTCAAGAAATATTTTTTGTTTTGGAGTCTCTACATGTAGAGATATTTCAGAGTCTATATAGTCTAAAAATGGTTTGTTTATTTTGAGTGATTTTCCAACGATTATAAGGGTAGTAGCCATGGCTTACCTTTTTTCATTTATTATATCATAAGTACAATTTGGATATAATCGCATAATTTTATATAAACACAGGAAACTAAATGGATTACAAAGATACCCTGCTTTTACCAAAAACTGGATTTTCAATGAGAGGAAATCTTCCCCAAAATGAGCCAAAGCGTTACGCAAAGTGGTTTAAAGACGAATCTGCTTACAACAAAATGAAAGCCAATCGTAAAGATGCAAAAAAACAATTTATACTTCACGACGGACCACCGTATGCAAATGGGCATATTCACATTGGTCATGCACTTAACAAAATTTTAAAAGATATTATCGTTAAAACTCACTACTTTTTTGGTGAAGAGGTTAGATATGTTCCAGGTTGGGATTGTCACGGACTTCCAATTGAACAACAAGTTGAGAAAAAGATAGGCAAAAGTAAAAAAGAGAGTATGCCAAAGAGTGAGTTTAGAGAGCTTTGTCGTAATCATGCTAAAAAGTTTATAGATATTCAAAGTGATGAGTTTAAAAGCCTTGGTATTATTGGTGATTGGAAAAATCCGTATATGACTATGAAGTTTGAATTTGAAGCAGATATTTATAGAGCATTGTGTGAAGTAGCTGGAAAAGGACTTCTAATAGAAAGAAGTAAACCAGTTTATTGGTCTTGGGCTGCGAGGACTGCTTTGGCTGATGCTGAGATTGAGTATCAAGACAAAGAAGATTACTCTATTTATGTTGCATACCCACTTCAAGATGAAGCTAAAAAAGCTTTACATGTAAAGTGTGATGCTAGTGTTATAATCTGGACTACAACTCCTTGGACACTTCCTGCAAATATGGCGATTAGTTTTAACCCTGAAGAGGATTACGTTTTAACAACTGATGGTTTTATTGTTGCAAAACCACTTCATGAGAGTTTATTGGAGCAAGAGGTTATTAAAGGTGAGATAAAACAGACTTTTAAAGCATCGGTTTTAGAAAACTTAAAAGCAACAAGCCCACTAAATGGAAGAGATTCACTTCTTATTTTAGGTGAGCATGTAACCATGGACGGTGGTAGTGGTTGTGTTCATACAGCTCCTGGACACGGTGAAGAAGATTATCGTGTATGTTTGAAATATGGCATTGAAGTTATAATGCCTGTTGATGAGCGAGGTTGTTATGACCAAACTGTAGTGCGTGAAAAATTACTTCCTGATCCTGAGAGTTTTGTAAATGAGCATATATTTAAAGCAAATGAGAGAATTTTAGAGCTTCTTGGGAAAAGTTTACTGAAGTGTTCAAAGTTTACTCACTCGTATCCATTTTGTTGGAGAACTCATAAACCTGTGATTTACAGAGCTACTAGACAGTGGTTTATTGCAATGGATGAGAAAACACAGGGAAGAGATACTCTAAGAAATATGGCAAAAGAGAATATTTCTAAAGTTATATTTTACCCTGAAAGTGGAATTAATCGCCTTGGAACAATGGTAGAAAATCGCCCAGATTGGTGTATTTCTCGACAACGTGACTGGGGTGTTCCAATTGCCTTTTTTAGAGACAAAGAGACTGGTGAGCCTATCTTTGATGAAAAAGTTTTAAACTATGTAGCAATGATATTTGAACAACGTGGAGCTGATGCTTGGTGGGACATGGAGATAAAAGACCTTCTCTACCCAGGAAGTGGTTACAACCCAGAAAACCTTGAAAAAGTGATGGATATTTTAGATGTTTGGTTTGATAGTGGTAGTACTTGGAAAGCAGTCTTAGAATCACGTGAATACGACAGTGGCTCGTACCCAGCTAGTATGTACCTTGAAGGTAGTGACCAGCATCGTGGTTGGTTTCAAAGCTCACTCTTAGTTTCAACGGCAGCAAGAGGAATAGCTCCTTATGACAAAGTATTAACTCACGGATTTACTGTTGACGCTAAAGGCGAAAAAATGAGTAAGTCTAAGGGTAATGTAATTGCACCTGAGAAAATATCAAAACAGTATGGTGTAGAAATACTTCGTCTTTGGGTAGCTGTTAGTGAATACACAACAGATTTAAAAATAAGTGATGGAATTTTAAAGCAAGTTAGTGAGCAGTATAGAAAAATAAGAAATACTTGTAGATTTTTACTAGCAAATTGTGAAGGACTCGAGACAATCCTTCCATATGAGAAGATGGGTGTTCTTGACAGATGGATACTAAATCACTCTAAAAAAGTATTTGATGAAGTTGAAGCGAATTTTAGAGAGTATGATTTTTCAAAAGGTTTCTCATTATTAAGCCACTTCATAACGGTTGAGCTTAGTGGAATTTATCTTGATATTTCTAAAGATAGACTTTATTGTAATGGCGCAAATGAGAACATAAGACTTTCAGCTCAAAGTGCAACGGCTCTTATAACTAGACGTCTTTTAGCATTGATAGCTCCTACGCTTACATACACTGTAGATGAAATTCTAGAGTATGCTCCAAAAATCATTAAAGAAGATTTGAACGATGTTTTTGATATGACTTATAACTCTTTAGATTCAGTAGAAGTAGATTTCGACACAAAGTATATGATGGAAGCTAGAGAGAAGTTTTTTGAGATTATAGATGGCATGAAAAAAGAAAAAATCATTAAATCTACACTTGAACTTGATTTGGTAACTACTTCAAAAATGCTACTCAATATGAACTCAACTGATACAGAAGATTGGTTTACATGTAGCGCAGTTGTTAGTAGTGCTAGTGGAGAAGAGATGGGAAGTTTCACTCTTGGTGATGATAAATTTAAAATTGTAAAAGCTACTGCTCATAAGTGTCCAAGATGTTGGAAATTTAAAGCAGATGAAGAAGATAAACTTTGTAAAAGATGTGATGAGGTTGTAAATGCCTAGTCTTGCTCAACCAGTAGAAATGAGTTTTATATTGACTACTATAGGCGTAATAATAGCAACTTCGATAGTAGCTATTGTTTTAGTAAAATTGACAAAGGTAAAAGCATGATAACTTTAAAAGAAGCCTTAAAGCTTGATAAAGATGGAATATCTAAATTAAGAGAAGATTTAAAGAAAAAAATAGAAGAAAAAAAAGAGCTAGGAGCTTATGTAGAACAATTGCAAGATTGTGAAATTTCACAATTAGGTGAAGGAATTCCAATCGCAGTAAAAGACAATATTCAAGTTACTGGTTGGAGTGTAACGAGTGGTTCAAACATACTTCAAGGGTATGTTGCCCCTTATAATGCAACAGTAATTGACAATATGCTCTCTTATGGTTTAGCTCCATTTGGTAGAACAAATATGGATGAGTTTGCAATGGGAAGTTCAACTGAGAGCTCTTTTTATGGTAAAACACTAAATCCAGTTAATACCTCTTGCGTTCCTGGTGGAAGTAGTGGTGGTAGTGCAGCGGCAGTTGCAGCGGGCATAGCCATTGCAGCTCTTGGAAGTGATACAGGTGGAAGTATCCGTCAACCTGCCGCATTTTGTGGTTGTGTTGGAATGAAACCTACTTATGGAAAGGTGAGTCGTTATGGTCTTGCTTCATATTCAAGTTCACTTGACCAAATTGGACCTATTACTCAAAATGTAGAAGATGCGGCAATCCTTTATGACATTATTGCGGGACATGAAAATCTTGACTCTACAAGTGACCCAAGAGCACATGATAAAGTAAGTGACAAGTTAAACAGTGAGAGAAAACTTACTATAGCGGTTATAGAAAATTATCTTGAAGAAGCTGATGAAACAATAAAAAAAGTAACAAAAGATGCTATTAAAGCTTTGGAAGATGCTGGACATAAAATAGTTTATAAAAATTTAACAAACTCTAAATATGATATTGCAACTTATTATGTAATTGCAGCAGCTGAAGCAAGTGCAAATTTTAGTCGTTATGATGGGGTAAGATATGGAAACCGTAGCGAGTCAACAAGTTTAAAAGATATGTATTTTAAAACAAGAAGTGAAGGTTTTGGTGAAGAAGTAAAAAGACGAATCTTACTTGGAACTTTTGTTCTTAGTAGTGGTTATTACGATGCATATTACATTAAAGCTCAAAAAGCTAGACACTTTATAAAATCTCAATTTGAAAATATTTTGAGTGAGGCTGATTTGATTTTTGCTCCTGTAACTCCAACAACTGCGTTTGAGTTTGGAAGTAAAAGTGATCCGCTTGAAATGTATTTGCAAGACATTTATACAATTAGTGTAAATTTAGCAGGGCTTCCGGCTATCTCTGTTCCTATTGGAACTGATAGTAAAAATATGCCTATTGGTGCACAGTTTGTAGGCCCAGCATATGGAGAGCAAGCACTATTTGATGGTGCAATGAGTTTAGAAAAAATATTAACAAAATAAGGGGATTGTGGTATGAAAATTAGAAAGAAAGCGTTGACATTTGAAGATATATTATTGGTTCCTAAGTATTCGGAGATTTTACCTAGAGAAGTAGATATAAAAAGTAAGTTTAGTAAGAATGTATCGCTAAATGCACCTTTGGTATCGGCTGCTATGGATACTGTTACAGAACACAGAACTGCAATAATGATGGCTAGACTTGGTGGTCTTGGGATTATTCATAAAAATATGGATATTGAAGCACAAGCTAGAGAGATTAGACGTGTTAAAAAGAGTGAAAGTGGAATTATCATTGACCCTATCTCAGTTCTTGCAAATGCAAGTATAAAAGAGGCTCTTCTTTTGATGAAAGAATACAGAATTTCTGGTGTTCCTGTTGTTACTGAAGAGAATATTTTAATAGGAATTTTAACAAATAGAGATTTGAGATTTGAAATTGATTTTGAGAAAAAAGTAGCTCAAGCTATGACGGTAATGCCTCTTATCACTGTTAAAAAAGGTACAACTTTAGATGAAGCAGAAGCAATTTTTAGAACGAATAAAGTAGAAAAACTTCCTGTTGTTGGCAAAAACAACCAACTTGAGGGCTTGATAACTATAAAAGATTTGAAAAAACGTGTAGAATATCCAAATGCAAACAAAGATAATTTTGGTCGCCTAAGAGTTGGAGCTGCTATTGGAGTAGGGCAACTTGACCGTGCTGAAGCACTTGTTCAAGCGGGAGTTGATGTTCTTGTTTTAGATTCTGCTCATGGTCATTCAAAAGGTATTATGGATACTGTTAAAAAAATTAAAGAGACATTAGACGTTGATGTAGTTGCTGGAAATATTGCTACTAAAGAGGCTGCATTGGCACTTATTGAAGTTGGAGCAGATGGTGTTAAGGTAGGAATTGGACCTGGAAGCATATGTACTACAAGAATTGTAGCGGGCGTTGGAGTTCCTCAGATAACTGCTATTGAAGAGTGTGTTGAAGTTGGAAAAAAGTATGATGTTCCTGTTACTGCTGATGGTGGTATTAAATACTCTGGAGATCTTTCAAAGGCTTTAGCAGTAGGTGCTAGTTGTGTAATGATAGGAAGTCTACTTGCTGGAACTAAAGAGAGTCCTGGAGATCTTATTACTTATCAGGGGCGTCAATTTAAAACTTACCGTGGTATGGGAAGCATTGGAGCTATGACAAAAGGAAGTACTGATAGATATTTTCAAGAGGGAACCGCAGCTGATAAGCTAGTACCTGAAGGAATTGAAGGACGTGTTCCTTATGTTGGCGGTGTAAAAGATGTAATACATCAACTTCTTGGAGGACTAAGAAGTTCAATGGGTTATGTTGGAGCTAAAGATATAGATGATTATCAAGAAAAAGCTGAGTTTGTAGAGATAACAACAGCAGGACTTAAAGAGAGTCATGTTCACGATGTTATCATTACTCATGAAGCACCAAATTATAGAGTTAATTAATGAAAATTACGACCGCTATTGAATATTTTGAAGAACCTTTGTATCTTGAAAGTGGTCGTATACTTGATTCATTTAAACTTGCTTATGAAACATATGGCAAATTAAATGAAGATAAATCAAATTGTATTGTAGTTTTTCATGCTTTAACAGGAAGTCACCATGCTGCTGGTCGTTACGAGGGTGATAGAAAATCAGGTTGGTGGAATCTTCTTATTGGTGATGATAAAATTATAGATACAAAAAAATATTTTGTAATTTGTGTTAATGTACTTGGAAGCTGTTTTGGTTCAACTGGACCCATGGGCAATGGCGAAAAAGAGCCTCTACGTTTGAAGTTCCCAGTTATTACTATAAGTGATATGGTAAAGGCTCAGATGAAACTTTTTGAGCGTTTGGGTATTCAAAAGGCTCATGCTATCATAGGTGGTTCAATGGGTGGCATGCAAGCGTTATGTGTGGCTGTTGAGTATCCTGAATTTACCAATAGGGTTATATCCATTGCTTCTACTTATGCCACACAAGCTTGGGCTATTGCTTTTAATCGTTTAGCTATGGAAGGCATAGTAAATGACCCAAGATTTAAAAATGGGCATTATGAGATGTCTGATTTTAAAGAAGATGGTTTGTTTGGTTTTGCAGTAGGTCGCATGGCTGGACACATAAGCTTTCTTTCACCTCACTCTATGGATAGTAAATTTGGAAGAAACTACGTTGCAACAGATGGTCTTTATGAGCTTTTTGGAAGATTTGAAGTAGAAAGATATATGGAGTACAATGGTCACAGTTTTGCTAAACGTTTTGACCCACTTAGTTATTTGTATATTATAAAAGCTATGAATATTTTTGATGCTACGAGAAACTATGATTCTTTGGAACATTCGCTTCATCATATTAAATCAAAATTGACTTTGATAGCTTTTAAAGAGGACAAACTCTTTCGCCCAAAAGAGATGGAAGAGATAAAAAATACTTTGGTAAACCTTGGACGAGGGAGTGAAGTTGATTATGTATGTGTTGATAGCGACTATGGGCATGATGCATTTTTAATTGAGTACGATAAGTTTGATTTTTACATAGAAAAAGCATTAAGATAGACACTGAAATATAAGTTTAGTTTTTAGCATAAAAATTATTGTAACCAAAGGAAATTTTATGAGTTTATCAATATTGTTGTTTGGTTTGTTGTCTTTTTGGATTTATACATTACAAAACAGAATTTTTAATCTTGAAAATCAGATAAAGAGTGCTAAAAATCAGGTAGAAGAAAAGTTTATTAATAGTAAACAAAATGATGTTATTAAAAAGAAAGTCACTATTAAAGATGAGTTACCCATAAAGATTAGAGAAGAGACTTTAAAAATATTTGGTAAAACAAAAAAAGAAGAATCAAAAACAAAAGAACCATCAAAGTTGATGCTATTTTTAAGAAATTATTTTACTAAAGGAAATTTACTAGTTAGAATTGGTGGAATAATTCTATTTTTTGGTTTAGCCTTTTTGGCAAAATATGCAGCTGAATATAGTACAATCAGCATGCAAACAAGATTGATATTTATAGCCCTTACAGCTATAGCATTAATTGTTTTGGGTTGGAAGCTTAGAAATAAAGATGGTATTTATGGTCAAGTATTACAAGGACTTGGAATAGCCATATTTTATTTAGTTATTTATGTTGCTTCAAAATTTTATGCGCTACTATCTTTCGATATTGCTTTTATTTTGATGCTAATGACTGTTGTCTCAGGTTCCATATTAGCAGTGATAGAAAAATCTCAGCCTTTAGCTGTTTTTTCTACAATAGGTGGTTTTATAGTACCTATTTTAGTTGCTAGTAATGATGGTTCACATGTAGTACTTTTTAGTTACTATGCTCTACTTAATTTGGCTATTTTTATACAAGCTTGGTATCATTCTTGGCGTTTACTTAATATTCTTGGATTTGTTTTTACCTTCGTTATTGCTGGGATTTGGGGAGTATTGCGCTATAATGCAGAACTGTTTGTTACAACAGAACCATTTCTCATTCTCTTTTTTATGATGTATTTAACTGTTTCAATACTTTTTACTTTTAAGCACTCATTTAAGCCTAAAAATCTTATTGATGGAACTTTAGTATTTGGTTTACCTATGGTAGTTTTTCCTTTGCAACTCAACTTAGTTCAAAATTTTGAATATGCACAAGCGATTAGTGCTATAATCTTAGGTGCGTTATATCTTATATTCTACCGTGTATTTAAAAACAATGAAAAAACGGATTTACTTGCCCAAGTGTTTTTATTATTGAGTGTTATCTTTTTTACAATATCAATACCTTATCTCTTTGATGCAGATGTAACTGCTGCATTATGGGCATTGGAAAGTTGTGTTGCTATTTGGATTGCATTAAAACAAAATAGAGTATATTCTAGGTACTTAGCAGAAGCACTTTTGTTTGCATCGGCTTTTATCTACCCTTCCTCTGTTTATTCAAATGGTCTTACTTTTTCAGAATACTTGGGCTATGTCATAGTAATAACAGCAATATTTATTGCTTCTTATCTCTTGGATAAAAACAAAAGGCATCTTTCTAGGTTTGATGTAATTATGCCTATTGTTTTTCTGGGATTATCTGTGGTATTATGGTTTATTAGCACTCCATTGATATTAATGAAATATGATGTTGTTAATGTTAATGCTTTTATGTTTACTCTTTTTCTAGCAGGGAGTCTATTTTTTATAGCAATAAAATATTTGAATTATAATTTACTTATAAAGGTATTACAGGTTTACCTATTACTAGGAATATACTTCTTCTTCCTAGGTAGTTATGAGAGAGTACATCCTTTTGAAAGTTTTGGTGTTGTTGCTTTAGGATCTTTTTTCTTACTTAATTATTTTCTCCTTTATCAATACGATAAATTTTGGAAATACATAAAACAGATACATATCTTAAGCATTTGGTTTATGGTAAGCATTCTTGTTTTAGAGACAATATACTTTGCCAAAAGATTAGATGTAGACAAAAGTATTTTTATGATAGCTATAGCAATAGTACCGTTGGTAGTTTCTATTATTCTACTTACTTATAAAAAATATGGAATTTGGTTGGAAAAATATAAAGAAGATTATCAATTTTTTGCTGTAGGTGGATTTGTTTTTGTTCTTGCACTTTGGGAATTAATAGCATTTAGCGTAGCACCAGATTTTCATATGCTTACTTATGTACCTCTATTAAATCCAATTGATATGATGCAGATTTTAGTATTGGGTCTTGTATGTTTTTGGATATACCGCAATGAGAAGTTTTTACTTGATGATAAAAAGCTGTTTGTTTATGGTCTAACTTCTTTATTGTTTTTATCTTTTTTTACGGTAGTCTTTGCTAGAAGCATTCATATGTATGGAAATGTTCATTATGATATTAATTCTTTATGGCATGATATGTTTTTTCAAACTGGACTTTCAATACTATGGAGTATAATTGCTATTAGTGCAATGTTCTTATCAAAAAGATATGCTAGTAGAACTATTTGGTTAGCAGGTTTTGGATTGTTGGTATTAGTGGTTTTAAAATTATTTTTTGTTGAACTTGCTAGTTCGGGTACTATAGAAAGAATTATATCATTTATTATAGTCGGTTCATTGTTGTTGTTTATAGGGTATTTTGTTCCTTTACCACCAATAAAAAATACAGAAAAAGTAGTTAATAAAAAGGAGAATTTAGAATGAGTTTTGAAAAAAAATTAGAAAATGCAAAAAAGGTTTTAGAAGAGTTATCTAATCCTGAAATTTCATTGGCCGATGGTATGAAAAAATATAAAGATGGTTTGAAACTTTTAAAAGAGGCGACTAAGATGATAGAAAATGCAAAATTGGAGTACACAACACTACAAAATGAAGATATAAAATGAAAATAGCAGCTTTACAGTTGAGTACTCTTCCTATGAGTAGTTCAAAATTGGACTATTATTTTAGAATTTGTAAGAAGAAAGATGTTGAGCTTATGTTGCTTAGTGAGTATGCACTCAATAGTTTTTTTAAAGAGCTAGAGACTACTCCAATTTCGATGATAAAAGAGCAGTCAAATCATAAGATAAACGCCTTAAAAGAGTTATGTACAAAGTACGATATAAGTGTTGTTGCTCCTATTGTACATGTAAAAGGAAAATTTCTTTACAAGTCAACTGCAAAGTTTACTCCTAAGTCGGTTTCATACTATGACCAACAGTTTCTTATAAACTATAAGCATTGGAATGAAGAGAAATTTTTTGACAATGAGCCAAGTGAATTTAATCTTCCATCATTTAATATAGATGGAGTTAAATTTGGAGTTATTAATGGCTTTGAATTGCACTTTGATATTGCTTTTAGTCAAGTAATGAAGAAGGGAATTGATGTACTATTATGCCCATCAGCATCAACTTTTGATTCGTCTGCTCGCTGGATTGAGTTACTAAAGATGAGAGCTTTCACAAATAGCGTCTATATTCTACGTTCAAACCGTGTTGGTATGTATAAAGATGGAGATGAAGAGTGGAAGTTTTATGGACATAGTAATCTTGTATCTCCTTGGGGTGAAGTGGAACTTACTTTAGGCAGTCATGAAGAGATACTCATAGTAGATATCTGTAAAGATGAAGTTAGCGAAGCAAGAAAAAGTTGGGGTTGGAAAAAAGCACTTAGTAAAAGGGATATTATATGATGGAATTTTTTCATAGACAAGTACAGCTTTGGGGTGAAGATACTCAAAAATCTTTACAAGATAAAACGATTGTCATTATAGGTTGTGGAGGACTTGGAAGTTCTCTCGCTATTGGTCTTGGTGCTACTGGTATTGGTCATATTCACTTAGTAGATTTTGATGAAGTTAGTGTTCATAACATTCATCGTCAAATTGCGTTTAAAGTAGGTGATGAAGGAAAATTCAAATCTGAAATAGTAGGCGAATTGGTTGAAAGTAGATGTCCATTTGTAAAAACAACTGTACATGTAAACAGTTTTGAAGAGTTTACCAAAAAAGGTATAGAGGTTGATTTGATTATAGATGGAACTGATAATCTTCCAGTACGTGCTGAAATAGACAAGTATGCTAAACGAGTAAATACTCCTTGGATATACGGCTCGGTAGAAGCTTTCAACGGGCAAGTATGTTTCTTTGATAAAAGTGATTTTGGAGCATTTAAAATAAAGAAAAAAACTCCAGCTGGAATTGCTGCTCCAATAGTAATGCACATAGCATCTTTACAAGCCAATTTAGCACTTCGTTACCTTGCTGGGCTTAGTGTTAAAAAAGACTTTTTATATTACCTTTACATTAATGATGAAGGCGAGTTGATAACTCAAAAATTTGGAATGCCTGTTTAGGCACTCCAAGTATCTTTACATGTAAAGATTAAGGGACTATAGTTGTTAGATTTAGCATAGTCCAACTGTACATTCCACCTCTATACCACTTTAGTTTTTCTTTTGGATAACCTATTTTTCGTAGATTTTGAATAGCCCAAGTAGATTGTGGGCACCAGATACCATTACAAAACAGAAGCAGTGTTTTTGCATTATTAAAACTGTATTTACCATTGTCTATCTCTACTCCTAACTCTTCCAGTGTATCTTCGAACTCAGTTGGGTATTTTTTCTTATCAAATCTTTTGTAAGAAATATTTGTAGATGTTGGAATAGTTCCTGTTTCATACCAGTTAGCTAGCCTGGCATCTATGAGCATTAAATTCTCGTCTTTTGTAGATTTCTTGATAAAATCTATTACTTCAAGTTCTCCATATGTATCTATTCCTTCAGTTATCTTAAGTGGTGATATTTTTCCAATAGTAGTTACAAATGTTTTTTTACAGTTAGCTCCTACCTCTTTGTTAGCAAAATTTCCACCCCAGATTACATTAGGACTAGTGCCATCAACTTTTTTACATTCATTATCATGGATTCTTTTTATGACTACACTCTTTTTTTCATCAAATGAGTCCATATAGTCTAGTGCAACACCATTGTTTTTTAAATCTAAACCAGCACTGTTAACTGCACTAACACTGATTATAGATAAACATATAATACTCAAAATTTTTAAAATCATCACGTCTCCTTTAAATTATATTAAAGTGTACCAATAAAGTTACTTTTAGTCAAGTAGTAACTTAACTTACATGTAAAGGAAAATATGATAATATAAAAGACTTACATGTAATAGGAAAACTAAATTGAATTTTGAGCCATATCCATTTGAAAAACTAACAAATTTACTTAAAAATATAACTCCATCAGACAGATTCAAACCTTGTGCTTTGACTATAGGAGAGCCTCAGTTTGAAACTCCACTGTTTATACAAGAGGCATTACAAAATAGTAGTGCATTGTTAAACAAGTATCCTAAAACGGCTGGAGAAAAAAACCTTAAAGATGCTCAAAAATCTTTTGTGAAAAAGAGATTTGGCGTAGAGTTGAGTGATAGTGAGCTTATTCCTACTTTTGGAACTCGTGAAGTGCTATTTAACTTTCCTCAGTTTTTACTTTTTGATGTAAAAGAACCTGTTATTGCTTATACGAATCCTTTTTATCAGATTTATGAAGGTGCAGCAAAAGCATGTAGAGCAGAAGTTATACACCTTGATTTAACAAAAGAGAATGGTTTTAAGCCTGATATCACTCTTGAAGAACTAAAAAATGCTAATTTAGTTATTTTAAACTTTCCAAATAATCCAACAGCTTCAATTCTTAGTATAGATGAGCTTGGAGAGTGGGTTAAATTAGCACTTAAATATGATTTTGTTTTGTTGAATGATGAATGCTATAGTGAAATTTACTGTGATGAAAAACCACTGTCTTTGCTTGAAGCAAGTTTACATGTAAACAATGAAAGTTTTAAAAATGTATTGGTAATAAACTCTGTTTCAAAACGAAGTTCAGCTCCTGGACTTCGCTCTGGTTTTATTGCGGGCGATGAGACTATTTTAAAAGAGTACACAAAGTACAGAACTTACATTGGAGCTGCGATTCCTTTACCACTTCAAGAAGCTTCAGTCGCAGCTTGGAGCGATGAGTTACATGTAAGCAAAACTAGAGAAGTTTATAAAAAGAACTTAGAATTAGCTAGTGAAATTTTGCATGTAAAGAGAAGTGCTGCCACTTTTTATGTATGGTTTGAAGTTGATGATGAATTAGAGTTTACAAAAGGGCTTTATGAGAGTAAAAATGTCAAAGTTTTACCCGGTAGTTTCCTTGGACGAGAGGGAATAGGACGTGCTTATATTCGTATGGCATTGGTAGAGAATAGTGAAAAAACTAAAGAAGCACTAATGCGAATAAGCGACTTTATTAAGGCACAAAAATGAAAAAAATCCATTTTGTAGGCATTGGTGGAATAGGTCTTTCTGCATTAGCACGTTATTTAAAAAAAGAAAACTATACTGTATGTGGTTCTGATATTAAAGAGACAAAGATAACAAGATGTTTAGTAAAAGAGGGCATAGAAGTATGTGTTCCTCATTGTGCTCAAAGTATTAAAGACCAAGATTTAGTAATTTACTCTGCTGCTGTAAAAGATGATAATGTTGAGTTGGTTGAAGCAAGAAAAAGAGGCATTGTAACTCTTTCACGTAAAGATGCTCTGCCATTTATACTAAAGAATAAGAGAGTGTTTTCAGTTGCAGGTGCCCATGGGAAAAGTACAACAAGTGCAATTTTAGCAAGTATGGTTGATGGCTCAGTTATCATTGGAGCTGAAAGTAAACAGTTCGATACAAATATGTTTTATAGACAAAGCAACAATATAATTTTTGAAGCAGATGAGAGTGATTCGAGTTTTTTAAACTCAAATCCTTACATTGCAATAGTAATAAATGCAGAGCCTGAGCATATGGAGTATTATAACTATGATTATGATAAGTTTTATGATGCTTACAGAACATTTTTAAAAAGTGCAACTATAAGAGTTATAAATGCTGAAGATGAGTTTTTAAGTACACTTGATGATATGGAGGCGATTCGTCTTTACCCTAGTCGCGATATTACAGAGCTTAAAACAGTTTTGAAAAATGGTGAGCCGTATACGTCGTTTATACTAAAAGATTTAGGTCGTTTTGAAGTGTGGGGAATTGGTGAGCATATAGCTCTTGATGCATCTTTAGCTATTTTAGCAAGTATAAACGAGATAGACTTAGAGAGTAGTCGTGAGAAAATAAAAAATTATCGTGGTATAAAAAAGAGATTTGACATACTGACAAAAAAAGAAGGATATGCTCTCATAGATGACTATGGGCATCATCCAACAGAGATAAAAGCCACTATGAACTCTGCTAAAGTTTATGCAGACTTGCTTAATTTGGATAAAATAACAGCTATCTGGCAACCACATAAATACTCACGTACTATTGATAACCTTGAAGGGTTTGTAGAGTGTTTTAAGGGGGTTGATGAGCTTATAATCATGCCTGTTTGGAGTGCAGGAGAGCAAAAGCGTGAGATAGACTTTAAAAAAGAGTTTAAAAAATATAATCCAGAGTTTATAGGAAAATTAACAAGAGTTGGAGATTTTATAGATTTGGATAATTCTAAAAAACTAGATCACGGTCTAGTCATTGGCTTTGGTGCTGGTGATATAACATATCAATTAAGGGGTGCTTAGTGCAAATTGTACTTTTTCTAATATTTATTCTTTTGGTTCTATTAGTAGTTGTAAGTAAAAAAAACTCATTTTCAAACAATCAGAAGATTATAGTTACAAGCGTAGTTGCAGTATTTGCAATAGCAATATATATTTATGAGAGTAGTGTAGGTAATAATGCCGAATATAATCGTGAAATGGTAAATGCTTTTAGACAAGGGAAAACTCTTACATGTAAAGAGTATAAAGTAAATAAAGAGAAATTTATATATATAAGTGGTACTCAAACCTTTATGCCAAAACCGAGCGAAACAACTTTGAAAGGTGTTATTGTACAAGTCTCTATATGTAAAGCAGATTAATGGAAAAAATCCTTTCACAGCTTGATTTAGAAGAGTATGTTTCTTCTTATGAAAACTACCTTGCACGAAAAAAACCTCTTTTTTTAGAAGGTGATATTCATCTTCACCATAAACTTATACGAGAGCTATTTAATCATCAAAGCATAAAACCGATTCCTGAACTCATGAGTCTGGACCGCTCAATTGCCGTTATGCAAAAAAGTGGAGTTTTAAGGCTTGAGGAAATATATGCTTATGTCAAAATAATAAACTATTTTTCGTATCTAAAAAGAGTACTCTTGAGTGATAGTTTGGCTAAGTGGATGGAAAAGATAGTTGTACCTGAAAATCTTTTCGACATATGTAACTACTTTAATGACAAGGGTGAGTTTAAAGACTCTATTGATGAGACTTTTGAGTCTATTAGTAAAAGTTTACATCACATAAAAGAAGATATGAGACAAGCACTAAGACGTACTATGAGTGGACAAAAAATAACTGCTTATCTTGTAGATCGTCAAGTTCACTTTATTAATAACCAAGAGGCACTTTTGCTTCGTGGTGGTTTTAATCACGTCATAAAAGGGAGTGTTGTAGGGCGAAGTAGTAGCGGTTTTTTTTATGTTACTCCTGAGAATATAACAAAGTTAAGGTCAAAGCAGAGTGATTTGTTGGCAAAAAAAGAGGAGTTGATTTACGAATACTGTAAGTCTATTTCAACTACATTTACAAAGAGTCTGTTTTTTCTAAAGTTTATCAATAAAGAGTTTGATAGGTTTGATGCTTATCAAGCTAGGGTTAGTTTTGCAAAAGATAGAGATATGGAGTTTGTGTTACCAAAAAAGAGTCGTGAAATCAAATTAGAGAAGTTTTCACATCCAGCCCTTAGTGACCCAAAACCAATTAGTCTAGACTTTAGCAAACAGGTTTTAATGATAACTGGTGTTAATGCCGGTGGTAAGACTATGCTTCTCAAGTCCATATTAAGTGCGGCTTTTCTTTCAAAGTATCTTCTTCCTATGCACATAGATGCAAGTAAGTCAACTATAGGCTCCTTTAAAGACCTTTTTGCCATACTAGATGACCCACAGAATGTTAAGAATGATATATCAACATTTGCTGGTCGCATGACTCAGTTTGCAGGGCTTTTTGGTAAACACGGAACTCTTGTTGGCGTTGATGAAATAGAGCTTGGAACTGACGCCGATGAAGCTGCAAGCCTTTTTAAGGTTATCATTGAAAAACTAATAGCTCGTGACATGAAGATAGTCATAACAACTCACCACAAAAGACTAGCTTCTCTTCTTGCAACTAACGAACAAGTTGAACTTTTAGCAGCTATTTATGATGAAAAAAATCAGAAACCAACTTACGGCTTTTTACAAGGAACTATTGGTAAGAGTTATGCTTTTGAAACAGCTTTGAGGTATGGTATCCCTGCTACTTTAGTAAGTGAAGCTAGAGAAGTTTATGGCGATGACAAAGAGAAACTTAATGAGCTTATTCAAAAAAATATAGATTTAGAGCTCAAGATGAGGGAGCAATCTTCTAAGCTTGAGTATGAACTTGATGAAATAAAACGATTAAAAACAAATCTAAAAGATGAAAAAGAAGAGCATAAAGATGAGTTTAATTCATTAAAATCAAAGATGAGTTCTGAGTACACCAAAGCCATTAAAGAGGCAAAAGAGGCTATTAAAACTAAAGACTCTAAAGAGGCTCATCGTCATCTTAATAAGGCACATGAGTACAAAAAAGCAACACATAAACCTCAAAAAAATGTGCAAACTCCAATTCCACTTAAAGTTGGAGATACAATTAAATACAGTGGTTCACGTGGAGTTTTAAAGAGTATAAAAAAGAATCAAGTCACTATAGAGTGCGATGGCATAACCCTTAGAGTTCCATTGGATTCACTCAAAAGAAGTGGTGCTATTCCAAAAAAGTTAACTAAAACAAGAGTAACTATTTCAAAAGAAAATGCAAATTCAACTGTGGTTCTTGACCTTCATGGTCAACGAGGGGAAGAAGCAGTAGAAAACTTAGATAAATTTATATCAGATGCACTAATAAATGGCTACGAAGAGTTACATATATATCATGGTATTGGTACAGGTAAACTAGCATATGCAGTAAGGGAATTTTTAAAAATTCACCCAAGTGTAGAGAGTTTTAAAGATGCTCCACCAAACAGAGGTGGATTTGGGGCAACTTTAGTAAAATTGTAATCTTATCCTTTTTTGTGTATAATAGTAATATCTTAATACATTAGGTGAATATTTTGGATAAAAACAGTCCAGACTTTGATATCGATGCATACTGTATAGAACTTGAGATTGAGAACAGCTCTCTAAAAGATATGTTATACGTTGATAGTTTAACAAATTTACCAAATATTCTTTTATATAATAAAGAGATAAAAGAAATATCTAATCCCAAAACCATAATAGTAGACATAGATGCTTTTAGTGAAATAAATGAGTATTATGGACGAGATGTGGGCGACTTTGTTCTACAAAAGATATCAAAAATAATAAAAACTTATGCCGATAATGAAAATATGAAAACCTATAGAATAGGCTCAGATGAGTTTTTACTTCTTGGGTCTGAGTCACTTGACATAGAAAAGTACGAGAGAGTGGCAATGGAGATGGTTGCACTTCTTAAAACAAATGAGATTACGATACCTGATACTAATGAAATCATAATTATAGACTCTACAATAGGGTTTTGTTTAGAAGATAAAGATACTTTTAATAAAGCTATTATAGCATTAGAATATGCAAAAAAAATGCAGAGAGATTTTGCATGTTATCTGCATGGCATGGAAAATAAAAGTGAATATGAAGATAAACTAAAGTACGCAAAACTTATCAAAGGTGCTTTAAACAATGACAAAGTTATACCATATTATCAACCTATATTTGATAGAGATGGCAACATCTTTAAGTATGAGGCACTTGCTCGTGTTGAAGATGAAGAGGGAAAGATTATAAGTCCTGGCTTTTTTCTGAGTACTTCAAAAAAGGTAAGACTTTACTCTTTAATGACAAAACAAATTATAGACAAGAGTTTTAGAGAGATTTCAAAAACAGATAAATCAGTATCAATAAACCTTTTAGCAAGAGATATGATGGATGGTGATATAAGTAACTATATTATGGAAAAAATAAAAGAGTATAAAGTTGAAAAACAGATTTTATTTGAGATACTAGAAGATGAAAGCATAGAGAATGAATCAAGAGTAGAAAACTTCATAAACAAAGCAAAACGAATTGGAGTTAGAATAGCCATAGATGATTTTGGTACAGGGTATAGTAACTTTTCATACCTAATGAAACTAAAACCAGACTATTTAAAAATAGATGGTTCTATCATCAAAAATATAGATAAAGATAAAAATTCAGAAGCTATTGTAGAAGCTATTATCTCTTTTGCAAAAATTTTACATGTAAAAACAATTGCAGAGTTCATTCACTCACAAAATGTATATGATAAGTGTTATGAGCTTGGTATTGATGAATTTCAAGGTTTTCATTTAGGAATGCCTAACCCATATTTGGTATAATGTATTTTTTATAAGGAATTATATGACAACACAAGAACTTTTTTTTAAGTTACTACGTTACGAATCAATTACTCCGGATGATGATGGAGCATTTAATTTTATTAAAGATTATCTTTCACAATTTAAACACACTATAGTCGATATTGAAGATACAAAAAATCTTTTCATATATAAACGCTTTGGAGATGGCCCTCACCTTAGTTTTGCAGGACATATTGATGTAGTTCCTCCTGGAGATGGGTGGGATAGTAATCCTTTTGAGCCCACTCTTAAAGATGGCAAAGTATATGCTCGTGGAACTCAAGATATGAAGAGTGGAGTTTGTGCTTTTATTCAAGCCATGAAAAATACGAAAGAGTTCAATGGCACTCTCTCAGCAATCTTAACAAGCGATGAAGAGGGCGATGCAACACACGGTACTATTGAGGTTTTAAAACATCTTAAAGAGATAAATTTCCTACCAGATTATTGTATTGTGGCTGAACCAACTAGTGAAGATGAGTTTGGTGATGCCATCAAGATAGGTCGTCGTGGATCCATAAACGGTTATCTTCATATTGAAGGTAAACAAGGACACGCTGCATATCCTGAAAAATCAATAAACCCAATAAGTAAAATATCGCCTATTTTAGACAAAATAACAGATTACTTTTTTGATGAAGGTGATGAAAACTTTGCACCAAGTCAGTTAGTAGTAACAGATATACGAGCAGGTATGGAAGTAACTAATGTAACTCCAGCAAATCTAAAGATGATGTTTAACATAAGAAATTCTACAAATACAACAAAAGAAGATGTTCAAAAATACATAGATGGTTTGTGTGATGGTTTTGACTATAGTTTGAAACTCACACAAGGCTCTTCCCCCTTTGTTACATGTAAAGATAGTGTTATTGTTGAAGCAATACAAAATGGGCTTGAAGTTGTAACTGGCTCACGAGCAAAACTTTCCACAGCAGGTGGAACTAGTGATGCTAGATATATTTCACAGTTTGGAATAGAGTCCATAGAGTGTGGTGTCACAAATGATACTATTCATGCTATTAATGAAAGATGTGGCATGGATGAGGTTGAGAAACTTGAAAAAGTTTTTTTACATGTAATAGATAATTTTAAAGGAGACAAATAAATGAATTACATTAGTACAGACAAAGCACCAGGAGCAATAGGACCTTATTCTCAAGCAATTAATGTTGGCGATATGATATATACTTCAGGACAAATTCCTCTTAATGCTTATGGTTCATTGGTTGAAGGCGATATAAGTGTACAAACTAAACAAGTTTTACTAAATTTGACAGAAGTTCTTAAAGAGGGTGGAAGCAGTTTAGACAGAGTTGTAAAAACAACAATTTTTTTAGAAAATATGGAAGATTTTGCAGATGTGAATAAAATATATGCAGAATTTTTTGGTACACATAAACCAGCGCGTAGTACAGTTGCAGTTAAAACTTTGCCACTCAAAGTTGGTATTGAGATTGAAGCTATAGCTATAAAGGGTAAATCCTCTTTATGGCATTGTGATGTTGGTTTAACCAAGAATGACGTACCACCATGAATATCAGAATAACTCATTTGTTATTTATTTTATTCTGATAGCATAATAAATCCATGACATTTTAAAGATTATATAAGTATAAAGTTATATACTTTTACTCACCATTATAAACTTTATTTAAGTTTAAAAGTTGAGTATAATCTGAAGGAATAATAACAAATTGTATAATAATTATTGTATGATAACAGTAATAAAATTTTAAGTTCAAGGACATATTGTATGGCTAACAAACATTATGAGGTCTTAGTTGTTGGTGGGGGGATTTCAGGTGCTGCTCTTTTTTATGAATTGGCTAAATATACTGATGTAAAGAGCGTAGCTTTGTTGGAGAAGTATGAAGCTTTAGCAACTCTGAATTCAAAAGGCACTAGTAATTCTCAGACTATTCACTGTGGTGATATTGAGACGAACTATACTGTTGAGAAAGCAAAAAGTGTAAAAAGAACAGCAAAAATGGTTGAAAAGTACTGTTTGCAGTACGGTTATGAAAATAAGTTTATGTTTGCTCATCAGAAGATGGCGATTGGTGTAGGTGACGAAGAAGTTGCTTATATGAGAAATAGATATAAGGATTTTAAAGAGCTTTTTCCATACCTTGAAGTTTTTGAAAAAGAAAAATTAAAAAAGATAGAACCAAAACTAATTTTTGATGAAAATGGAAATGAGAGACCAGAGAGTATTGTTGGTGTTGGTGTTGAAGGTGGAGAGTGGAGTACCGTTGATTTTGGCAAAATGTCTGACAGCCTTGTAGAAAATGCACAAAATATAGATGGTGTGATTACTGATGTGTTTTTTAATGCAAAAGTTACTAGTATAAAACAAGTTGGTAAAATTCATGAAGTTGTGGCGGCTGGAGTGACGTATACTGCTGATTTTGTAGTGGTTAATGCTGGAGCTCATTCACTATATCTTGCTCATAGAATGGGACATGGAACTGATTATGGTTGTCTTCCTATGGCGGGGAGTTTTTATGTCACAAGTAAAAAACTTTTAAATGGAAAAGTCTATATGGTACAACATCCTAAACTTCCATTTGCGGCACTTCATGGTGACCCAGATATTTTGCTTGATGGCAATACTAGGTTTGGTCCAACTGCACTCGCTCTTCCAAAACTAGAGCGTTATCATGGAAATTCAACAATTATAGATTTTTGGAAAACTCTTAGATTTGATAAAAACATAGTTAAAATATTTTGGGATTTATTAAAAGATGGAGATATAAGAAGTTATATTATGAGAAACTTTATGTTTGAAGTTCCTTACATAAATAAGCGATTATTTGTAAAAGATGCAAGAAAGATTGTACCATCTTTGTCAGTAGATGATATAGAGTACGCAGAAGGTTTTGGTGGTGTTCGTCCACAAGTTCTTGATAAAAAGAATCAGAAGCTTATGCTTGGTGAAGCTAGTGTAAATCCAGGAACAGGAATCATTTTCAATATGACTCCAAGTCCAGGAGCAACAAGTTGTTTAGGAAATGCAGAGCGTGATATAAAATTAGTTTGTGCTCATCTTGGCAAAAAATTCAATCAAGAAGAGTTTGACAAGGATTTGATTGAGTAACTCACTTGATTTATATGCAAAAATAGAGCCTTTAATAGGCTTTTATGACGAGTATGAAGAGTTATATTCGTCATATCTACAACTTCTTTATCCATTGTCAGTAAACTCTGTTTTAGACATAGGGTGTGGCAATGGAAAACTTCTAAAACTTCTTAGCAATAACAACATTGATGCCTATGGAATAGACAGAAGCAGTGAAATGATAAAACGAGCAAAAAAGCTTGGCGTAAATGCAGAAGTTAAAGAGCTTTCAAGTTTAGAAAATAATTCATTTGATTGTGCCTTAGCTGTTGGAGATGTTCTTAATTATATGAAAGATAATGAGTTAGATAAGTTCTTTGATGAGGTAAAATTGGTTCTTCAAGTTGATGGATATTTTTTAGCAGATATCAATACTAAACTTGGTTTTGAAGTAGCTGATGGAGTTATGGTAAAAGAGAGTGAAAAAAGTTTTTTATCAATAGAAGCTAATTATGAAGATGAAGTGTTAACTACTAACATAACTTTTTTTGAGAAAAATAGTGAAGAGTACAAAAAATTATCAGGGCAAGTTTTACAGTACTATCATGCAAAAGAGAGGTTTGAAAAACTTAAAAACTTTAGGCTTGTAGCATCTTCACTCATATCTATGTTCAGTGATGAAGACGAAAAACTACTAATGCTTTTTCAAGCTACTTAACAAGCTTACTTATCTCTTTAAAACTACTATTTTTAGCACTAGCACATAGTTCAAAAAGAAGAGATTCATAAGTAGTTGGAATTGCTCCAGCTTGGGTCATTCTGTCTATGGCTACTCTTTTGTCATTTGAGTCTCTAGAACCTATACAGTTCGTAACTAATACTGGTGCAAAACCAGCTTCAAGTAAATCAAGTACACTTTGTAAAACACACACATGTGCTTCCACTCCAAATACAATAACAAACTTTTTATTTTTATTTTTTATAGCTTGCATTGTAGCCTCTGTCTGACAACAACTAAAAGTAACTTTTTCATAAGAAATTTCTTCTTTTAAAAGCTCTTTTATTGGTTGTATTGTATGACCTAAGCCTTTAGGGTATTGTTCATTTAGAATAAAAGGAATCTTTAAAAATTTAAGCCCTTTTATAAGAGTTATACTGTTTTGTAAAAGTTGTTCATTGTTATTGATATGAGGGAAAAGTCTATCTTGTATATCAACAACTAAAGCTTGAGTCTGATTTGGATCTATTCTCATAAAGTACTCCTATTTTGTTATGTACATGTAAAAGGGTTTGGATTCAAGTTCCATATTAATCCAGATACCGTTGTTTGGTGGTAGAACACTTGTTGTTGAGTTTATCGAATTAAATGTTCTAGGCAGGTCAAAAAGAACTTTAATATCTTTTTTTGAAAGAGCCGTTTTAGTACCACCTGTGATAATGTTACAAAATTCACCAATTCCATCGCTGATACCTTCAGTATCATCCTCTTTCAACTCTTCACCAAGCATAGCTTCTATGGAAATAAGTGCAACATCTTTAGGGAATATTAAGATAAACATCCCTTCTATATCTCCTTTGAATTGCATGATAGAACTAATACTATTTTTTATATTCTGGTTAAATAAGCCAATATTATGAGAAGTTTTTGTTGCCTTTAGTCCCGTCATAATTTCAAGATTGTCAACTGCTGTATCTGTAAAAACAGAAGGTTAGACACAAGTTTTTTTGATAGTAAAAAAGGTTTTTTATCTGTGTCTTTTTTTTCTTTTATTAAGTTGATTTTAGTTTGGTTTACAGCAAAGTCAATTTTTGGGTCTGTGATTTTATCTCGAAACTCTACTATATCTTTAGTATAGAGAATATTGTGTTCATAACGGGTAAGTATGGAGGCTTGTTTGTCTAATTCTTTTTCATCTTCTCCATTATCAAACATTAGAATTTTTAGCTGTTTTTTAAAACTTTTAGTATTTAAAAATAGTTTTGCCAAACCAAATGTTTTAAAGAGTTTTATGTATGTCTCTCTTGTCTCTTTTCTTAGAATTTTATATAGGAGTGTAGTAAACTCCCCAAGGCATATAGGGGTATCTATGGTTTTTCCCATAGTATGAAGTACTTTAACTAACTCTTTTAGACTCTGTAAATCATAAGTTACATTTTGTAGTGAAATAAATAGACCGTTGAGTTTTCTGGAGTTTATGTCTTCTCTCATTTGGCTTATTTCTTGTAGTAGTAGTCTGTTATTTCTTTCATTTATTTTGCCATCGTAGGTAAAATATACAATTTTTTCTTTTATACTTTTCATAATTATATTTTAGCTAAGAAAAGGTTATATAATATTGAATTTGGTATGATAAGTTATGATTGATTCCTTGAATTCAGGAATGGAGTTTTATACCTTTTTACAAAGTCACCTATCGCTTTGTATCTGTCTTGTGCCTTTGCATTAATCCGCTGTGAGTTATGATAAGATGTAAATTTATAAAAAGGAGTTTATGTGTTAGTAGTTATTTTACTAGTAGCTATAGGTTTTATTGTTCTTGCAACAAGCAAGTGGAAGTTGCATCCTTTTCTTGCGTTGCTGATTGCCGCATATGGAATTGCGTTGAGTGTTGGCATGGGACAGGCTGATATTGCAAAGACTATTACTAAAGGATTTGGTGGAATTCTTGCGTATATTGGTATAGTTATCGTTTTAGGTACTATTATAGGTGTTATACTTGAGAAGAGTGGAGCAGCCATAAAGATGGCAAATATTGTTTTAAAAATAGTTGGTAAAAAGCGTCCGGTATTGGCTATGTCTTTTATTGGTTATATTGTATCAATTCCAGTTTTTTGTGATAGCGGATTTGTTATTTTGAATGCACTAAAAAGGTCTATGGTAAAAGAGTTAAACGTTTCAGGCGTGGCTATGAGTGTTGCTCTTGCAACAGGGCTTTTTGCTACTCATACACTTGTTCCTCCAACACCAGGACCAATAGCGGCAGCTGGTAACTTGGGAGTAGAGAATTTAGGACTTGTGATTCTTTTTGGTATAGGTATATCACTTATTACTATGTTTGCTGGTTATTTATGGGCTCTAAGAGCTGGTAAGATGTATAAAAGTGGTGAAGATACTCTTGTTGATTTAGAAAACGATAGTGAAGTAATGGAGAAATATGGTAAACTTCCTAGTGGTTTTAAATCATTTGCTCCCATTTTTGTTCCAATTCTTTTGATGGCATTGTCTAGTATAGTCAAACTTGGTTTTAGTGAATATAGTGAAACATCAATGTATGAATTTTTTATATTTTTAGGAACTCCTACAAATGCACTTTGTGTGGGTGTATTGTTTGCAGCTTTACTTTTACCAAAACTTAATGAAGAGACTCTCTCTGGTTGGGTTGGAACAGGTATTAAAAATGCTGGTGAAATTTTGATTATTACTGGTGCTGGTGGTGCATTGGGTGCTGTTCTAAAAGCAAGTGGCATTGGTGTATATTTAGGAGATGTGCTTCAGACTCTAAGTCTAGGTATTTTAGTCCCATTTATCATTGCAGCTGCTCTTAAGTCCGCACAAGGTTCGTCTACTACTGCTTTAGTAGTAACATCTACTATTATATTTCCTTTGCTTGCAAGTTTAGGATTAGATAGTGAAATAGGTAAAGTTCTTACCGTAATGGCCATTGGTGCAGGAGCAATGACAGTTAGTCATGCAAATGATAGTTTCTTTTGGGTTGTATCAAGATTTAGTAAAATGGACGTTGCGATAGCATACAAGTCATATACTATGGCAACTCTAATACAAGGTTTAGTAACAATTACGATTGTTATGATTTTAGCAGGAGTTTTACTCTAATATAAAGGTAAATTGTTTGAAAGTTTTAATTGCAATTGATTCTTTTAAAGGTTGTGCAAGTTCAAATGAGCTTGCACAGCATATAAAAAAAGGAATTTTAAAAGTCTATAAAAATAGTAAGGTAATAATTTGTTCTATTGCTGATGGTGGAGAAGGTACAGTTGAAGCACTATCTTCAAGTAATGGAGCGAAATTAATAACGGCTACATGTAAAGACCCTTTAGGCAATGCTATTGAAGTAGAATATACAATTTTACAAGATAATACAGCAGTAATTGAGATGTCAAGTGCTAGCGGTTTACCTTTAGTTCCTTTAGAAAGAAGAGACCCTAGTGTAACTTCTACTTATGGAACAGGTGATTTAATAAAAGATGCCATTAAAAAAGGTGTGAGAGAGTTTATTATTGGTATTGGTGGAAGTGCAACTAATGATGCTGGGTTAGGGATGCTAAGAAGCTTGGGATTTGTATTTTACGATAAGTTAAATAATGAAATAAGCTTAGCAAAAAATTTAGGTAAAATTGTAAAAATTGATAAAACCAAGAGTTTAAAAGAGTTAAAAGAGTGTAAGTTTATGGTCGCTTGTGATGTAAGTAACCCTCTTTTTGGAATAAATGGAGCAGCTCATATATACGCTAAGCAAAAAGGTGCTAGTGAAAAAATGATTTTAGATTTGGATGAGCAGCTTAGACTTTTTGCCGATGTTGTATTGAGTGATGGCAATAAAAGCTTAGCAGAGTTTCCTGGCAGTGGAGCTGCTGGTGGACTTGGTTTTGGTTTTTTAGCTTTTTTAAATTCTGAGTTAAAATCTGGCATAAAAATTATATTGGAACAATTAGATATAAAAAACAAGATAAAAGATGTAGATATTGTCATAACTGGTGAAGGAAAAATTGATAGACAATCGTCTATGGGAAAAGTGATTCAGGGCATAGGTCGTGTTTGTAAAGAAGAGGGCGTTACATGTATTGCTCTTAGTGGCAATACTAATGAAGCCGATTTTAGTGTCAACGAAGTTGGAGTGACCGCCTTCTTTTCGATTATAAACTCTCCTATAACTCTAAAAGAAGCTATGTATAAGAAAAACACTCTAAGTTTGATTGAAAAACAGAGTGAGCAAATATTTAAACTTATAAAGGCTTCAGTCTAGATTTGATTTATATTTGATTTTACTTTGATATAATCTTGTAACTATTTAAAAGTATAATAAAAAAAGGAGTATAAATATGCGTAAAAAGACAAAAATTTTGGCAACAATTGGTCCAGCAAGTGATAGTTTGGAAGTTTTAGAGGGCTTAATAAAAGCAGGAGTTAATGTTTTTCGTCTAAATTTTAGTCATGGAACGCATGAATACCATTCACAGACCATAGCAAAGATTCGAAAAGCTTCAAAAAATGTAAATATAAAAGTAGGGGTTTTGCAAGACATTTGTGGACCTAAAGTAAGAGTTGGAAAACTAGAATCTGATTTTTATCTAAAAAAAGGTGATAAAGTTACTTTCACAAGAGAGATGCTAGAGTGTAAAAAAATTGATGATAAGAGTTACAAAGTTTGTATAAATCAACCAAATATCTTAGATATGATTAAACAAGATGAGTATATTTATATGTGTGATGGCTCGATAAGAGCAAAAGTTATAAGCACAGATGGAGATGTAATAACGCACATAGACAATGATGGAAAGCTATCTTCAAACAAAGGTGTAAATTTTCCAAATACAGTTATAAACATAGAAGTAATCACTCCAAAAGATGAAAAAGATTTGCTTTGGGGTTCTCAAAATGATGTTGATTTTGTAGCTATATCTTTTGTTCAAAATGCAAAAGATGTTCTTAGAGCACGGTGTATTTTAGAGAGCTATGGTTCAAAAGCTCAAGTTTTTTCAAAAATAGAAAAGTTTGATGCAGTTGAAAATTTAGAAGAAATTTTAGAAGTTAGTGACGGAATTATGGTTGCGCGTGGTGATTTAGGCATAGAGGTTCCTTACTCAAAAGTTCCCACAATTCAAAAGAAGATAATCCGCATGGCAAATGCAGCATCTAAACCAGTTATTACTGCAACACAGATGCTTTTGTCTATGACAGAAAATGACATGGCGACAAGAGCAGAAATAAGCGACGTAGCAAATGCAGTTTTAGATGGAACAGATGCAGTTATGCTCTCAGAAGAGAGTGCCATAGGAATAAACCCAGTTAATGTTGTGGAAGTTATGACAAATACTATTATTGAAGCAGAAAAAATCTACTCGTACAACAAGTTTGGAAAGTTTGATTATATGGATGACACAGATATTATTACAGCTTCCGTTGCAAAATTAGCTAGAAATTTAAAAGTAAAAGCCATCCTCTCTCTGACAAGTTCAGGTAAAAGTGCAAAAAAACTAGCACGTTATAGAATTAAAAATGATATTTATGCTATTACCCATAGTGAAAGAGTTGCACGTTCACTTACTATGACTTGGGGAGTTCATCCTATTATGAATATAGATTTAAGTTCTTCTGAAAACATGTTAGCAAACGCACTTCAAGTAGGAGTAAAAAAAGGATTAATAGATAAAAATAAAACCTATATTGTTACAGCTGGCTATCCTGCTGGTATTGAAGGTAGTACAAACTTTTTACATATATTAAAAAGAGAGCAGATGGAATACTACCTAAGACTTCGTTTTTCATAAAGAGAAATTTACATTAGCTACACATAAATTAGGTATACTTTTATTTAATAGGAGTAGTTATGAATATATTGAAACAAAAAAACTGGAAAATTAGTAAAAATGAAGTAACAGATGAGACTCTTTTTAACCAAAGAAGAGATTTTTTAAAACTTGGAGCTGCTGCCTTAGTCTCTTCGTCTGTTGTTGCTGAAAAATTGGCTGCTGTAGAGAGTACTAAAAGGGCGGCTCTCAGTTTTAAAAAAACTTCTTTTGGAAAAAGTTTAGAGTTAAATTCGTTTGACCAAGCAAGTACATATAATAATTTTTATGAATTTTCACTAAACAAGGATGACCCAGCAAAATTGGCTCACACACTAAAACCAAACCCTTGGGAAATAGAAATAAGTGGTGAAGTTGAACGTTCTATGTACATAGATTTACAAGATATTTTTGCTTCATACCCACTAGAAGAGCGAATTTATCGTTTTCGTTGTGTTGAGGGGTGGAGTATGGTTGTTCCTTGGATAGGAATCACTTTGGCTCATCTACTTAAAAAAGCAAAACCAACATCTAAAGCAAAGTATGTGAAGTTCATAACTGAACTAGACCCTGAAATGTTCCCAGACCAAAAAAGAGGGATTTTTGGAAATGTTCCATACCCTATGTAGAAGGACTTCGCATTGATGAAGCTATGAATGATTTGACTTTTATGGCTGTAGGAATGTACGGAAAAGTTTTACCAAATCAAAATGGTGCACCTATTCGTTTGGTCGTTCCTTGGAAGTATGGTTTTAAGAGTATTAAATCTATTGTAAGTATTGAGCTAGTAGAAGAAGAGCCATTAAACACTTGGAAACAGATAAATGAAAGAGAGTATGGATTTTACGCAAATGTAAACCCAGAAGTAGATCACCCCAGATGGTCCCAAGCCAAAGAGAGAAAACTAGGAAGTTTTTTTAAAGCTAAAACTCCTATGTTCAATGGTTATGAAAAAGAGGTTGGGCATATGTACAAAGATATGGATTTGAGAAAATTTTATTAATGAAAAAAATAGTCCTTTTTATTGTTTTATTGTTGCCATTTTTATACCTTTTATGGAGTGTTCAAAGTGCAAATGACCCAATAAAATATATCTTTACATGTACAGGTTTAAGTGCCATAGTTATACTTATGATTTCTCTTAGTTTAACTCCTGTAAAGAAAATAATCAATCTAGTAAAATATAGAAGAATGATAGGACTATTTGCATTTTTTTATGCTTTTTTACACTTTTTAAATTTCTATGTTTTAGATGCTCAGCTTGATTTTTCATTTGTACTAAAAGAGACTTTAGATAAACCTTTTGTCTATTTGGGAATGATTTCTTTTATTATTTTAATTTTTATGGCAATTACTTCTACTAAAAAACTATTTGCAAAGTTTAATAAATATCATAAAGCTGTATATTTGGTTTTGATTCTAGTAACCATACACGCATCTATGGCACAAAAAGTGTTAAGTAGTTTGGAATACTCTTTTATAGTTATTACGTGTATATTATTGGTTTATAGAGTTTTATTGCTCAGGAATAAACTTTTACAAAATAGTTAATTAAAGTACTTTATCTTTTTATTTAATACTGTATACATACGGTTTTAAAGCTAAAACTATATCCATAAGTTGCATATATGCATTGTATGTGATATAATTTTAATTAAGGAGTTATTATGGATTTTAATTTACTCACGGATGAAGAGATCATAAAAGAGTTAGCTTTTAGATGTGATTCAATACGTTTAGATAAACAGCTTACTGAAAAAGATGTATCACAGGTAGGCGGCACAACTATTGATGCTATTTATAGATTTAAAACCGGAAAGAATATAAGTATTACAAATTTTATTAAGATTTTACGAGGGATTGGTAAATTAGATGATTTAGACCAATTGCTTAAAGATAATTCTCCTAAAAGTATACGAAAAAATATAGTTATTAGACGTAAAAAAAGAGTACATAAATCTTCTCAAAGCAATGAAAAGAGAGATTATGTATGGGGAGATGATGAATGAAAAAGATAGTAGATGTAAAATTATGGGGAACTATTATAGGTTATTTGGGGTATCTTGAAGATTCAAATATTGCACAATTTGAGTATGATGAAAAATTTATGCGTTCAGGTATCTATCCTTCACCTTTATTGATGCAATATCCTCCAAGTATATTTTCTTTTGAAAATATTAGTTTTAATACATTTGGAGGGATTCCCGGAATTTTTTCTGATTCTTTACCAGATAAATTTGGTAATCAACTCATTGATCAGTTTATGGCCGAAAAGAATATACCACAAGGTAAAATTACCACTTTAGATAGACTTCTTTATGTAGGAAAACGTGGTATGGGCGCTTTAGAATATCATCCTACAGAATTCGAAAATGATTTTAAGAGTAGTGGTGCTTTAGATATTGCGTTACTATCCCAATTAGCAGATATGGTTATAAATAAAAAAGATGTATTAAACAAAGAAATAGAAAAGCAAGATAAAAAAGATGCAGCTTTAAATCTCATTAAAATAGGTTCAAGTGCGGGTGGTGCTAGGTCTAAGGCATTAGTTGCCAAAAAAAGTGATGGAAAGCTATATGATGGTACAGAATTATATGATGAAGATTGTTCTTATTGGTTATTAAAATTTGATTCATCATCAAATAAAGATAGAGATAATGCAGACGCAAAAGGGATGACTAAAGTTGAGTACATATATAGTCTTATCGCTAGAGAATGTAAAATCATTATTCCTAAGACTGACTATATAACAGATAATGATGATTTTCATTTTATGATTGAACGATTTGATAGAGTTGTGGAAAATAAAAAAACTAGTAAACTTCACTATATTTCATGGGCGGGGATGTCTCACTATGACAGAGATACAACAGGTGCATATTCATATGAACAATTAGTCCTTAATGCAAAACAGTTAAAGCTTGGTCAGGATGAAATCACGCAGATTTTTAGAAGAGCTGTTTTTAATATAATAGGAAGAAATCAAGATGACCATACAAAAAACTTTGGCTTTTTGATGGACAAAAGTGGAAAATGGACTCTTTCTCCAGCTTTTGACATGACGTATTCATATGACCCAAGTGGTAAATGGACAAGAGTACACCAAATAAAACTAAGAAATAAACAAGATAATTTCACAAAAGAAGACATTGTTGCATTTGGAAAGTATTGTAATCTTTCAAAGAAACAATCTCTTGAGATATTGGACATTACGGTTAAAGCATTTTAAGTTTTGAAGCTTATGCTGATGAGTTTAAAGTAGATGAAAAGTTAAAAAATACGGTATTAGGTTCTATTAGAAAATTATAGTATAAAATCTTTACATGTAAAGATATATTTATGATTAATAATATAATAATTAGGTATCCTGTCACCGGACTTTTTAATAAAAGTAAAGGAGCCTTTTTTTCAATAAGATTAGATTTTAAATCTTTACATGTAAATAATTATATGTACTGTCACCTAACTCTCTTGGAACTCCTAGAAAAGTGTTGTTCTCTTTATTCTTTTTTTCTCCGCAAAAAAAGAACCAAAAAAGCTCACCATCTAAAATGAAATGCTTTTTCAGAAATGTATAAAAGATTTTCTGATGTTTATAACTCATTCCAAAACAATACTAAGTATTGTTTTTCCATTCAAACAGAAAAACATCTTTTTCGAAAATAGTTTATAAATTTCTGGCATTTCAAATGATGGTAGAAATACAGAAGTTTCTTTACATGTAAATAAAAGCACAGGAGACTTTTTTCTAATTGTTAAAGAGCCTAAGATTTTGCTTTACATGTAGATATGATATAATCTTGAATATAAAACTAAAGGTGCTAGTGTATGCATACGCAAAAAAAAATATTATCTACATTAAAAAAACTAAAACCTATGTATGAAAGTGAAGGGGTTTTACTCTTAGGTTTATTTGGTAGTTATGCCCAAAATACTCAAACAAATTTTAGTGATATAGATATAGTTTATCATCTTAATTATGACAAATTTTCTAAAAAATATAAAGATGGATTTTCTAAACTTTTAAGACTTGATGAAATTAAAAAAGATTTAGAAAACAGATTTAACACAAAAGTAGATTTCATATCTGATAAAAATAAAAATATACTAGATAAGGCAATATATGTCTAAATTCAATAAACGGCTTCAAAAGATTTTGGAATGCATTGATGATATCGAATTCATAGTTGATTCAAATAATTTAAAATCTACAAAATCCATCAAAGATAAAATTATAAAGCCTGCCATTAGAATGAATATGGTTCGTATTGCAGAACAATTTTCAAAACTAAAAGATGAAAATGAGTTTAAGATTTTAGAAAATTTTACAAATAATGATTTAAAAGGCATAAGTGCAGTCAGAAATTATATAGCACATGATTACGATAGTACTGACGATTTGATTATAGAAGATGTTATAAGGTATAACTTGCCAATTTTCAAAAGTACCATCAAAAAACTAATAAAATAATCTTTACATGTAAATGGTTTTAAAATAATTATGTAAACTGTTCCCCGAATTTATACCATGATAAATCATTTTTTATGTATTAAATAATTATAAAATTTAGGTTAGAGTTAAAGCTTGCCAATAATTATCTATTCTGTCACCAGAACTTAAATTTAGAATTGTAATAATTTAGATGAATCTACGTTATATCCAGCCGCTTTTAATTCTTTTGCTAAAGGTAAATGCCAAGAATTAGACTCATTCATAGGCATGTAAATTACGCCTCCTATATCTCCTGGTTTTTCTATATTTCCTTTTACCAAAGGACATACATTTTTTCTACCCAATTTTCCTATTAAATAGCCATGTTCAAATACTACATTCTGCCTTGCTCTTGATTGAAGTGTATTTTTATCTTTACCACCTATATCACATGCTGTGTATAAAATAATACCAAAATTTACTTGTTCTGCATATGCTTCTATTTTTTCAATAATAGTCATTTGTTCACTTATTTGTTCATGTAATATAATAGGTTCAAATCCTAATTTTTCAATAAATCTTGCAACTTCTTGTTTTGCACCATTGTCATGACCATGTACTATGAAAATTTTCGTTTTAGGTTTATGATTTATGATGTTTGTCATATTAACTGTAATGTTATCGTATCTTGTTGTTTTGATTTCTCTTGAACTATTTTCTTCCCATTCTTCAACTTCTTCAATACATGACTCTATTAATGCTTGTAAATTTCCTAATGATTTCTTATAATTGTTTAATTCGCCAGTAGAATGGAATACATTATCATGAGCCTGAGACATAGGATCAGATTTGAATTTCATTTTTTCAAGTTCTTTAATATATTCAGATGATGGGAAAATACTTTCAATTATTTTTTTGATTTTTCTATACCATTTATCATATTCAAAGTTAGCATCTTGTTTATATTCTGGTAGTTTGTTCCCATTTTCTAATAATTTGTCTAATTTGTTTAAAGTATCATTTTTAGTCATTTAAAAACTTATCAAAATTTATTTATTTTTATTCACAATCTATCATTTTTTTGGTTTTCTATTGGATTTATAGTTAAAAGTATATCATATTTTTAGTATATATTTTTGTTCATTTTAAGTTCCAGAGATAGTTTATTTAATTACTAAACAAGATTTTACATATAACCCCTAATACTCATCCTCAAAATAAAACTTATAATAAGATTGCCCTGTCTCTTCATCATAACCTTTTTCATAATCGAGTCCTTCTTGAACAGCATTATTTAGGAATTTTATTTGAATTTTTTCATCAAGAGTTATAGATGCTCTAAAGCCATTTTTGTATTTTTTTACATCATCTTTACTGATTCCAAAACTATTATCAAAGTTGATTGAACTTTCATCTGCGTAGTTGTCACGGTAGTTTACAAAGTCTTCTTTCATTTTGTCGTTGTGCATGATTTCATCAAAAAAGTCTTGTTCGCTAAAGTTGTCTCGTTTTTCAAAGAAGTCTATACATGAGTTACTAAAATCAACTTGTTCACTTTTTTTATACTCTGGTGTAACCACCTCATCTACAAAACCTTTACACATGTTCATAAACTGCTTAGTTTTGTAGCTGTCATTTTCTACTGGGGCAATGCTTAGAAACTTGTTTACCCAGTAGTCAGTTACTTTTTGGTGAATGTCTATATTGTAAATGTGGTATCCCGTATCAGCATCATCATTTATGATAAAACATCCTTTTTCTATTTTGCTTGCATTTATTCCTTCATCTGTTCCTAGTGTTAAAGTATCATGGCTTTTAAGTACTTTGAAAAACATATCTTTTTTTTCTACTTTATAAATACCGATTACATCACGAAAAACTTCATCAAACTTTATATCTTTAAAATGCACTATTAGAAGTTCACCCATCATGATTTTAGGATGAGTAGAAGCATCGTAAAGATGATTTGCAATCTGTTCTGCTGAGTTAGCAAAATCATCATTTTCAAAGATACTTTTTGTGTAGGTGTAAACTTCATTAAAAGCTAAACTAGAACTGTGAGAAAAATGGTGTAAGTTAGTCTCGAGTTGAAAAGGTTTTAAAAAATAGTGAAGTAGCTTTTTTTCTAGTTCTGGTTCCACACTTTGAGGATTATGAGACAGGTAAACTCCCTCATCTTTTTGTTTGTTTCCTACTTGGTGAATTATTAGTTTATCTATACTCGCATTTGAAAAGTCCATTGGTTCTCCTATTAAAATGAAACTTTATCAAATTAAGCCTAAGACAAACGTAAAATCTACTTAGTTATAATAGTTACATGAAAAAAACAAATGCCGCTCGAATACTAGACAAGCATAATGTAAAGTATGAAATATTAGAATACAAAGTTGATGAAAATGATTTGAGTACTTTACATGTAGCCGAAAATTCAAACACAGATATAAAAACAATCTTTAAAACTTTAGTAACTGTAGATGAAAAAAACCAACCAATTGTAGCGTGTATTGCTGGTGATGAAGAGCTTGATTTAAAAGCTTTGGCACAAGTAGCTGGAGTGAAGAAGTGTACAATGATACCTTTAAAAGATGTTTTGAAAACAACAGGATACATAAGAGGAGGCTGTTCTCCCTTTGGTATGAAAAAGCAATATAGAACATTTGTAGATACGCAGGCACTCTTACATGTAAAGATTTCGGTGAGTGCTGGAGTAAGAGGTCAACAGCTTTTGTTGAGTCCAAAAGAGTTTGAAAAAGCTTTACATGTAGAGTTCAAAAGAATCATTCATGCAACTCATATCTGTTAATAATTTACTTTATTTACTAATACCTATTTTTGTTGTTGGTTATTTTTATTTTCGTTGGGTTGGAAATAAACTAGAAATACTCTATGCAAGTGCGAGGATGTTGCTTCAGCTTTTGTTAGTGGGGTACCTTTTAGCATATTTGTTTGAGGCTAAGACTTCGTACATGAGTATAGTTGTAATTGTTGTTATGATAAGTGCGGCGAGCCTTATAACTTTGAGAAACATAACTCACAAAAATTTGCAAGTCTATATAAGTGTTTTTGTAGCCATCTTTATAGGCGGTAGTCTAAACCTTGTTTTGGTTATCTATTTCGTTCTGGATTTAGACTCATTCAGTGAACCACGATACGTCATTCCAATAGCCGGAATGTTATACGCAAACTGCATGAATGCAGTATCACTTGTAGCTGAAAGATTTGAAAAAGAGAGTCAAATTCACTCTTATGAAGAGGCGAGAGCTATCTCGTTTAGAGCTTCTTTGATTCCTCAGATAAACTTCTTTTTAGCTGTTGGTTTAGTCTCTTTACCTGGTATGATGACAGGACAAATACTAGTAGGAATTGACCCTATTGTCGCAGTTCGTTACCAAATTATGGTCATGTTTATGGTTCTTGGAAGCTCTGGCATTAGTACCATACTCTACCTTTTACAAAAAAAAGACTAAGCCTCAACTATAAACTGTATCTTTAAGCCCAAGTCCATTTCTGAGTGAGCTTTGCTATTTTATTACTAACAACCCATTCAAATTTAAAGTAAATAAAAGTATTAGTATTATAAGCTTTTTCATTTCCCAAGCTCCAACATCTCTTCTACGTTAAAATCACAATTTTCCTCTTTTAAGTCTTTGTCATGCATAGGTATCTCATAACTTCCTCCGCTCATAGCTTGGTTAAATTCTATATATGCTTTTATTCTCTCTTTAGTATTCATATATGAATTGTTTAAAAATTTAACACCTTCAAGCCTAGGTATTTTTATCTTTTTAGCCATATCTAAATATCCAGAGCATGAACTTTCATTCCATGCATCTTTTTGCTCTTCTCCTGATTCTGCGACACCTACAGGATTATCCAAAATTTTTGTATACGATTTCGCACTCTGCATCATAAAGGCTTGTATAACAGGTTTCTTATACTTAAAGTAAATCTTTCTCTCCACATCATCCCTAACCCCATTGTTATTACTGTCTATTCCAAGCAGTGTAGAGTTGTTTAAAGTTTCATCTGGTTCAGGAGGAAGTTTATATCCGTTTATATCTTTATATACTGTTATGCTTAGTTTATTTGAGGTAGTGTTATCTATTTTTGCTTGAATTGTTGTAGTTCCTTCTTTTAAAGTTTCTAGGGTAGTATTGTTTATAGTTACTATTGAGTTATCTTGTATAATCCATTGTATGTTTTTAGTTATATATTTTATGGTATCGTCTGAGTAAGCTGCTTGAATAATTAAAGCTGCTTGAGTATTTTCTTTTAACTCTGTTTGTATTGTTTCTAAGCTTAGGGTTTTTATGATTACAATATTATCATTTACACTAAAAGAGTAGTTTATACTTGTTGTTATTATGTCATTGTTTCCAAATAAGAAATTATATAGTTTACATTTTTTTTACATCACTATAAAATAAAGAACATATTTTAAAGATAATCTTTTGAAACCAAGTTTTTGGTTTAATTGGTTCTGGGTTTATTAGTTTTAAACTCTTTACATGTAAAGAGTATATTTCTGTTTTTAAATTCTCATTTGGAATGAAGAGTAAAGTGTTTTTATCTTTAATACTAATTACACCAGCTATATTTTTATTATCAGTTTCTAGTTGAATTGTATTTGATGTTAAAGATGAAGAGACTATTGGGTTATTAAATGTTATTTGTATTTGTACATCACTTTTTACATTAGTTGCATTTTTTTGAGGGATAAGTAGTGTTGTATGGTTGTTTGCATTTAAACTCAATGATAGTACACATAGAAATATAAATTTAGTAAGTATATTTAACATTTCTTATAGCCTTTATGTGAGGGTTAACTGATGTTATCATGCTTGATGTTAAATATTACTTAAAGTTTATTTTTTTCCTAGTGTGGTAGTTTTATTATAAACTTAGCTCCTTCTTTTGTATTTTGGGCTTCAATAGTTCCTTTAAATTGATTTTCAACTACTAGCTTTGACATATAAAGACCGATGCCAGTTGAAGGAGTTTTTTTCTTGCTTGTAAAAGGTTTAAAAATATCTTCAATAGGATCCACTTTTATGCCTCCAGCATTGTCTGTTATGCTTAGTATGATATGCTCTTTTTTGTCTTGTAAAAATATATTAACATAAGGTTGTTTAGATTTTCTAAGTTTAACAACGTCATTTATATTTTGTAGTATAGACAGAACAACATGAGCTAAAGAGTTGGCATTTCCGTAGATTTTTATCTTAGAGTCTATCTCTCGATTGAGTTTTATTTGATTTAGATTTAGAGTGGAGTCTACAATTTTTAGAGCTTGATTTATGGAAACAATAGGATTAAATTCACTACTATCTGTTTTTTTGTAAAAGTCCTCAAAGTTTGTTATAGTTTCTGACATAAATTGGATAATGTCTTGATTTTTTTCAGCTTCTTTTATTAGTTCTGGGTCTTTCATTTTTTTCTTTATATACATACAGTTAAAATTTAATTGAGTTAGTGGTTGTCTCCATTGGTGGGCTATGATGGCTATCATTTCTCCAAGGGCTGCAAATTTTGCTTGTTGTTGTAGTATTTTATCGTTTAGTTTTTCTTTTGAAATATCTTGTATACTTGCTACTAATGCTAAGTCTTTGTTTGTTCCACTTTTTCCAAAAGATATTCTAATAGGAAATTTTTTACCATCTTTGTTTATGGCTTCAACTTCTTTTGCATTTTCATTACCATCAAGTTCTGTTGGAATAATGTCTTTAAAAGAGGGCTGATTTAGCATCTCTTCTCTACTGTACCCAAATATATTTTCAGCTTTTTTGTTAAATGTTCTAATTTTAAGATTAGAGTCAAGTGTAACAATAGCATCGCTACTTAGTTCAATGACAGCATTTGAGTAGTCTTTTTCTCGTATGAGTGCTTTTGTTTTTTTGTTTATACTTCTGTTTGCTGGCATGAAGATAAAAAGTGCTTCAAAGAGTAGAGTCGTAAGTGTCATTATTAGAATAAATACTTCTACCTTTTTTAACTTTTTTGTATTGTCATTTGCCTCTTTTAGGTAGATTGCTACTGCTTTATCAAGTTGGGTTAATAGTTTTTGAGAATTTTTTAGTACATAGTTTTGGCTTTGCCCATCTCTGTTTTCATAAAATCTTTTTGCATGAAAAAGGTACTTTTTGACCTGATTATCTAACCAAATCTCTTTTCCATAATATATTTTAGATAAATCTTTTGACATAGTTAAGGAAGTAAGTTCTCCGTGTGCTTCTTCCATAAGCCTTATGTTCACTTTTAATTTAGCTATTTTGTAGTAAATAGCATAAAAAGATATTTGCCCAGCTAAGATTTTTTGGTTTGTACTCATATTTATTAGTTTTGCATCGTTAGATTGGTCGCTTAAAAGTTTAGTTAAATTTATGTACGCAAATATGGAAAGTAATGCTATGATAGTAAGAGCAAGTATGTATCTTCTAGTAAAATTAATTGTTTTCAAAATGTTATGACCTAAGTTTTATTTTGATAATGGTAACATAAAATTTTCAAAAGAGGTTTGAAGTGCAAGAAAAGTATGAAATAATTTTAAATAAAAGTTCAATACTGTTAGCAGAGGATGACCAGAGTGTAAGTGAAAGCTTTAAGAGAGTTTTACTTCTATTTGTAAATCATGTTTATAGTGCAGAAAATGGAGAAGAAGCACTAAAACTTTATGAAAAGCATAATCCAGATATTATCATTACCGATATAAAAATGCCAAAAATGAATGGTTTGGAACTCATAAAAAAAATAAGAGAAGATGACCACGATACCCCTATTATTGTAACAAGTGCATATACTGACCAAAATTTTTTACTTGAATCCATAAAACTTTCCTTAGTTGAATATGTAGTAAAACCCATAAAAGAGAGTGATTTAGATAGACTTTTAAAAGAGTGTGCAAAAGTGCTTGAGGAAAAGTCAAAAACTATAGTAGAGATAAACTCTACATGTATATATGATTATGATAATAAAATTCTTACATGTAAAGAAAAAAAGATAGTTTTAACACAGAAAGAAGTAGAATTTTTTGAAATTCTTTTAGCTCATCGTGGAACTTTAGTAACCAAATATGCTATTGAAGATAAACTCTATATCTACGAAGAGGCACCTCCTAGTGCTTTAAAAAATCTTGTTTTTAAACTTCGTAAAAAGATGGGTGAAGACATAGTAAAAACTGTCAATAAACTAGGGTATATCATAGAATAACCATAGTTTCTTTTTTAGCGACCCAAAAGAAACCTGATGTAATGTACAATTTCATACAATCATTTGATAGTTATCAATGAAATTATGAGGTTGTGACAATATAATGTGTCACTATGATTTACAACAAGGAGGAAATGTGATGAAAAACATTTTAAAGAAGGTCTCTTTTTTATCCGCAGCTGTTGCACTTAGTGCAACTACGGCTTTTTCAGCTGGTGATAGTGCGATAGAAAAGATAATGAAAGAGAGAGGGTTAACTCAGCAGGATTTAATTCGTGCGGCAAAGACATACTTACCAACGGGCGGGCGTGATGAGTTTGTTGTATTTAGTTCAGGTGGACAGAGCGGTCAAATAATCGTTTATGGTGTTCCATCTATGAAAATTTTAAAGTACATAGCTGTATTTACACCAGAGCCATGGCAAGGTTATGGTTATGATGTAGACTCTTTAAAAATCTTAAGACAGGGTAATATTAGAGGAAGAGAGATAAACTGGGGTGATACTCACCATCCAGGTCTTTCAGAAACCAATGGTATATATGACGGTAAATGGTTAGCAATAAACGATAAAGCAAATCCAAGAGTTGCTATCATAGATTTACATGATTTTGAAACAAAACAAATTGTTGTAAATCCTGTTTTCAAATCAGATCATGGTGGAGCTTTTTTTACTCCAAATTCAGAGTATATCATTGAATCAGCACAGTATGGTGCTCCATTTGATAACAACTATCACCCAATTGAGGATTACAAAGAGACTTACCGTGGTGGTGTAACTATGTGGAAATTTAACCATAAAGAGGGAAGAATTAAAGTAGATAAATCTTTTACTATAGAGATGCCTCCTTATATGCAAGATCTTTCAGATGCAGGTAAGGGTGTAAGTTATGGTTGGGGTTTTACAAACTCATTTAACTCGGAAATGTATACGGGTGGTATTGAAGTTGGAAATCCTCCAAACGAAGCTGGTATGAGTAGAAATGATACTGACTTTTTACATGTATATAATTGGAAAAAATTGGCAGAAGTTGCTAAAGATCCAAAAAATGTAAAAATCATCAATGGACACAGAGTTATTCCTATGGATGTTGCTGTTAAAAATGATGCACTTTTCTTAATTCCAGAGCCAAAGTCACCTCATGGTGTTGATGTATCTCCAGATGGAAAGTACTTGGTTGTATGTGGTAAGCTAGATACTCACGCTTCTGTTTATGATTTTGAAAAAATCCAGAAGTTGATTAAGGCTAAGGAATATATAGGTAAAGATCCTTATGGTATACCAATTCTTGATATGAAAAAATCACTTCATGGACAAGTAGAACTAGGACTTGGACCTCTACATAATCAATACTCTAATATTGATGGAGAAATTTATACTTCACTTTATGTTGATTCTCAAGTTGTTAAGTGGAACTATAAAACTTTAAAAGTTTTAGATAAAGAAAATGTTCACTATAACATTGGTCACTTAGCTGGGATGGAAGGCAAGTCTGCTGACCCTCAAGGTAAGTATATAATAGCGTTAAATAAACTTTCAATAGACAGATTTCAGCCAGTTGGTCCTCTTCATCCACAAAATCATCAGTTGATTGATATTAGTGGAAAGACTATGGATCTGTTAGTTGATATGCCTATACCTCTTGGTGAGCCTCATCAAGCAGTTGCAATTCGTGCAAGTAAACTTCATCCTGCTGTAAGGTACCCAATGGGAACTAATACTAAAACAGGAAAGATTCATAGAGGTAAAACTCTTGCAGGACAGGAGAGAATAGAAAGAAATGGTAAACATGTAACTGTTTATGCAACTCTAGTTCGTTCTCACATTAACCCTGAGAGAATTACTGTAAATAAAGGTGATAAAGTTACAATTCATATGACAAACTTGGAACGTGCTCAAGATGAGACTCACGGTTTTACGGTTGATAATTACAATGTACACGCTTCACTTGAACCAGGTGAGACTTCAACTTTAGAATTTATTGCGGACATTGAGGGAGTTTTCCCTTACTATTGTACTGAATTTTGTTCAGCTCTTCACTTAGAGATGATGGGTTACCTTATGGTTAAAGACCCTAGTAAAAAGTATGTAAGTGCTCAAAAGCTTAAAATGAAAACAATGACTCCTGCAGAACTTCAAGCGGAGTATGAAAAAACAGTTGCTGTAAATACTGCAACTGACGCGGTTATTCAAAGTGTTGTTAATTTCTTAAAAGAGAATGGTTATGAAAAACATAAAGTTGTAGCTGATCTTGTTACTGATGCATTGGATCAATATGGAAAAATTCCTGCTCAGAAAAAATTGGCAAATGAGTCTGTTAAAGCTGGCAATATGGATAAAGCTATTCTTTATGAAAATATGATTTGGCAGCTTATGGTTAAAACAGCTGATGTTGGAATTAGAGCAAAAGATGCACTTGTAAGATTGATTGCTACTAAACAATCAGCTTCGGCAGCAGCAGGTGAGATTGCATTTGCTGAGGGTGGATGTAATGGCTGTCACGTTATAGGAAAAGTTAGTTCTGGTCCAGATTTGACAGGTGTTCTTTCTCGTCATGAAAATGGTGAAGTATGGGTTGCTAATTTTATTAAAAACCCACAGCATAAGTTTAATGACCCTTATGTTAAGGCAATGATAGATTACTTTAATCTAAAAATGCCTAACCAAAACATGAGTGACGCAGAAATTAAAGATATTGTTCAGTATCTTAAGTGGGTAGATTCAAACGCGAATCTATTCTAAAGTTAAGGGAGGCGTATGCCTCTCTTACATGTAGACATTTTTGTGTCTACATGTAAGATTAAATATAAGGCAAAAAAATGCATACAAGTTTTAAAAAATCTAAGATTTTTACTATATTGGCTCTTTTGTTATTAACGTTTTCATTTACGTTTCCAATGGTAGCATATCATGGGACTCTAAATAAGATTCATGATGAAAAAATAGATGAGATATCTCCATTTGCTATTAAAGTATGGAACTTTTACAATCAAATTATGTACAAAAGTACAACAACTCCAAAAGTAGCACACAATGATTTAGAAGAGATGATAAAAGCCTCAAGTGAAATTGGAGTAGCTTCTTTTCCTATATGGGCAGTTTCATTAGAAGCTCCAAACTATCCAAAAGAGGCTTTTCCTGAGGGGATTCCTGTTTATTTTCACTTCGATGGATTTAGTGGAGAAGTTCATGAGATGAACACAATTAACCACTACATCGGAATGGATCCTATGTGGGTTGGGGGTCAGCTTGAGCGTGAGATTGGTATTTATGCTCTTCTTGGACTTAGTATGATAATGATTTTATTCATGGCTTATAACTCTAAGATTTTGAGTTACTTAATGTATGTTCCAGTTGCGTTACCTCTGCTTTTTATAGCTGATTATGCGTATTGGCTCTACTGGTTTGGACACAATCTCCATGATTGGGGTGCATTTAATATAAAACCTTTTATGCCAACAGTTTTTGGTGATGGAAAAGTGGCGCAGTTTATAACTCACTCATATCCAAGTATGGGATTTTTTATGATAGTTGCCATTGCATTTCTGTCTTTATTAGCTATTCTAGCAAAGAGTAAAGCTCTAAAAGAGACGAGTGAAGCTTAATGATTAGATTACTCTGTTTATTTGCTGTTTTTATAACTTTGTTAGATGCTAATGTTTTACAAAAAGCTATAGATAGTGCCAAAGTTGGTTCAATTTTAAAGCTAAAAGCAGGAATATATAAAGGGAGTATAGTTATAGATAAACCTTTGAGTATAATTGGGGTTGAAGATGGAGTTATTATTGATGGTGAGGGAAACGGAACAGTTATTAGAGTGAATAGTTCATACGTTACACTGAGAAACTTGACTGTTCAAGGAAGTGGGAACAGACATGATAAGCTTGATGCTGGAATTGCTATAGATGATGCAAAACAGTGTGAAATATCGAATATAACTATAAGAGATTCGCTATTTGGAATTGATGCAAGTAAGCTTAATAATTCAGTAATAAAGAATAATTATATAACATCAAAAAAAGTTGATTTAGGTCTTCGTGGAGATGGTCTAAGACTTTGGTACTCAAATGATAACCTCATAAAAGGAAACTCGCTTATACGTTCACGCGATATGGTAGTTTGGTACTCTCATGGTAATGTAATAGAAGATAACTATGGAGAGCATGGTAGATACTCACTTCATTTTATGTATGCAGGTAAAAATTATATAAGAAATAATAAGTACATGTTTAACTCAGTAGGTATATTTTTTATGTACTCTAAAGACTCAGTAGCAACTGGTAATATTATTAAAAGCTCACTTGGAGCTACTGGTATGGGGATAGGTTTAAAAGATGTTAGTAACTTTACACTAAAAAACAACACAGTTATTTACAATGCCCAAGGTTTATATATAGATCGTTCACCATTTGAACCTGATGAGAATAACTGGATAGAAAACAACAATATACTTTACAATGCGGAGGCTTTACACTTTCACTCTCTAAGCGAAAATAATATAATAAAAAACAATAATATACAGGGTAATATAGAAGACATAGTAAACGATTCTCGTGGTAGTAAAACAAATGATAATGATTTTGAAGGAAACTATTGGGATAATTATGAAGGATTTGACAAAGATAACAATGGCATAGGAGATACTCCTCACCGAGTATACAAATATGCTGATCAGCTTTGGACTTACAATCCAAATGTTAAGTTTTTTTATGGTTCTCCTGTGATTTCAATGTTGAATTTTTTAGCAAAATTGGCTCCTTTTTCTGAGCCGGTATTTTTACTAGAAGATTCAAAACCAAGAGTAGCGATGAGGAAATGATGAGTAAAATAAAAACAGATAGAAGAGAGTTTATGCAATATTCTACTCTTGGTATTTTGGGATTAGTTTTGGCAGGAGGAGTTGTTGGTGCTCCATATCTTAAAGCAAATGAACATAGACTAAGACCTCCTGGAGCAGTAGAAGAGAAAAGATTTTTAGCACTGTGTATCAAGTGTGGGCAGTGTTTGCAAGTGTGTCCTTATCATTCCATTGAGTTGGCAGATTTTGCAAAAGGGTATGGTCTAGGAACTCCTTATATAGATGCAAGAAAAAGAGCATGTTATCTTTGTGGAGCAGTTCCTTGTGTATTGGCATGTCCTAGTGGGGCACTTGACCACCATACGGAAAAACCAGAAGATGTTCATATGGGAGTTGCCGTTCTAATAAATGCAGATACCTGTTTAGGTATTACAAAAGAAGTGGTTCCTAGAAAGCATATAGATAGGATTTACGACCATCCTCACACTGCAAATCAAGAAAAAGAAGTTTTAGAAAATCTAGAAAAGTTTGATGGTAAAGCGTGTACAATCTGTGCAGATATGTGTCCGCTTCCAAATCCATTGAGTGCAATAGCAATGGTACCTCATGAGAATGGAGGAAGGTATCCTGAGATTTATGATGGTTGTGTTGGTTGTGGTGTTTGTGAAGAGTTATGTCCTGTTGATACTCCTGCAATAGTAGTAAAACCGAGACTTGACTTTGAAGATTATTATGAAAAGGGCAAAAAAGCATGAAAAAATTGATTTTATTTATAATAACTATAGTTTTTATAGTTGGATGTGGTGAGAAAAAAGAGGAAAAAAAGATTGAGGTTTCTAAAGAGGCTGGAGTTATTGAGGTAGTAGAAAACAAAAACTATAAAGAAGAAAAAGTTAAAGATTTAGAGACAAAAAACCTAAAAATAGGGCATAAAGACAAAGCCTATTATTTTAACTATAACAAAATTGAAGATAAAACATATAGTCCTAGAGATGCTCAGATGAGAGTAAGAAGTCCTTATGAAAGAGTTGAGATTTCACTTTTGGTTAGTAAATTGAGTAAAAAGTTTATTGTTAAGTGTTCAGCCTGTCACAATGATTATGCCAATGGAATCATAGGACCTTCTCTTTTAGGTAAAGGTAGAGATTTTATATATGATTCAATTATGGACTTTAAAACTGGAAAGAAAAAGAACGTTTTGATGGATGAGTTAGTAGGAATGATGAGTGAAAAAGAGATAAGCGAACTCTCTGATGAAATTGCAGAGTTTAACGAAAGAATAAAAGATTTAAGTGAGAATAGATAATGAAAAATATACTTGTAGGAATATCAGTAGTAGTCGTGTTAGGCTTGATGGTTATGACATTTCAAAGAGGTCCAGCTTTTCAAGGTGGTGAAGCGGGAAAAGTGATAGAAGATATGGCGAAGCAAGATTTAGCAAAGTCTAAAATATCTGCACCACAGGAAAAAAGTGATAGAGAAAAAGAAGATGATAAGCTAAGTGCATTAAGAGCAAAAGCCGGTAATATTAGCTCATTTAAGGTGAGTAATAGGTACAGAAGTAGATGTGCCTCTTGTCACGGTGTAGATGGGTCTGGAATGCAAAATGGTAAGAAAATGATGGGACCAAAACTTTTTGGACAGAGTGAAGATAAACTTTATAAAGCATTAGTAGATTTTAAAACGGGAAGAGTAGAAAATACTATAATGAGAGGATTACTTATAAGTATGAATGATGATGATTTTAAAGAGTTTGCAAAAGAGATAAGTGAGTTTAAAGCAAGAGCTGAGGCTAGTAAGTAAATGCTGAAAATGAATAAGTTTAATAATAGAGAAACTATAGAAAAATCATCTTTTTTATCAACTTTTATAGCACAAAATGAACAAGGTAAAAAAAAGTTAAGCATAAGAGCTAAAAGATGGATAGTTATTATTTCTATTCATCTTACTTTTTTCTTGTCCTTTTATATAGATATTCAAATGCTTGAAGGAACAATGAACGGTTCTAGATTTTTAGGGTTTCATCTTATAGATGTATATGCAACCATGCAAGTCTATCTTGCGACTTATCATATGCCTATTAATATGATCATAGGAACTGTGACAATTATCTTAGTATATCTTCTTATTGGTGGCAGGACGTACTGTTCTTGGGTTTGTCCTTATGGAATTTTGAGTGAGATTGGTGAGAAAATTAACAATATTTTAGTAAAAAAGAAAATAATTAAAAAAAGAAAGTTTGATAACAGAGTAAGACACATTTTTTGGACTATGTTTTTAGTTCTCTCTTTTACAAGTGGTTATCTTGTTTTTGAAACATTTAATGTAGTGGGAATTTTGAGTAGATTTGTTGCTTATGGTTGGAGTATTGCTCTTGTTTGGGTACTTTCAGTTTTACTGATAGAAATACTTTATAGCCGAAGAGCATGGTGTAGATACATATGCCCAATTGGGACTACTTATGGTTACCTTGGAATTGTAAGTGCAACGAGAGTTGAGTGGAACGATAACTGCGACCACTGTATGGTTTGTCATGATGTCTGTTTTGAGAGTCATGTACTTGAACTTACGAAAGCAAAATATGCCAAACAAATAGAAGAAAAAGGCATAAAAACAGCATATATAAAGAGTGGAGATTGTACTCTTTGTGGAAGATGTATAGATGTGTGTCATCAAGATGCACTCAAATTTGATTTTAGGCTGAAAGGACTGGTTTGATAGAAGTAACTAACTTAACAAAAAAATTTGGGAATACAGTCTCACTTGATAATGTGAGCGTGAGTTTTAAAGAGGGTGATCATGTAGCTTTAATGGGACCAAACGGTGCTGGAAAAACAACTCTTATTCGTCTTATCCTTGGTTATTATATACCGAATAATGGAGAAGTTTTTATTGATGGTTTGAATCCAATGAAAAGTAGAGTAGAAGTACTAAAGAACATTAGTTTTGTTCCTCAACTTCCTCCTCCAATCAAATTAAGTCTTGATGAGCTTATAAACTATGTAGTAGTTAGTAGTGGGACTCCTAAGAAGAGAATATACCACTATGCAAAAGAGATGGAGCTTGATTTAATACCAAATCTTTCAAAGTCATTTTTCAAACTTAGTGGTGGTATGAAACAAAAACTTTTAATTGCAATTAGTTTAGCAAATAGTGGAAGCATTAGTATTTACGATGAGCCAACTGCAAATCTTGACCCAAAAGCAAGGGAAAACTTTTATAGGCTATTGAAAGAGAATGAAAATAAGAAAATATCTCTTTTTGTAACTCATAGACTTGATGAATTAAAGGGAATTATAAATAGACAAATTTATATGGATTTAGGAAAGATAGTTAGCGATGAAAAAATTTAGTTTTTTACTGATTTTAGTAGCCTTTTTATTGAGCGGTTGTGAAAAAAAGATAATTACTGAATTACATGATGTACATTGGGATAGAGACATGTGCAAACGATGTGCAATGGTAGTAAGTGACAGAAAACACACAGTCCAAGCAATCAATCCAAAAGATGGACGTAGTTATATGTTTGATGATATTGGTTGTACAGTTCTTTGGTTCCATGAGGAAAACATTGAGTGGAATAAAAAAGCTATTTTGTGGATAACAGATGCAAAGAGTGGGGAGTGGATTGATGCTAAAAAAGCGTATTATACTTCTGAAAATGTAACTTCTATGGCTTATGGTTTCATGGCTCATAAAATTAAGCCAGATACACAAAATGAGATAGTTAATTTTGAAGAAGTATCAAAAAGAATTATAAAGATAGGCAAATAATGAAAAAAGCAATTTTGATTTTTTTTCCTATTGTTTTACTTTTAGGATTTTTTTGCTTATGAAAACTGAAAATCCTTCAAATATTGTAAACAGTAAAAAAGAGCCTTTAGAATTCAAAGACAATCAAATCCAATGTCCCGAGTGTAATATGTTTTTGGTTGGAAAAAAATATACGGCTGAGACAGTCACAAGTAATGGGAAAACTCACTTTTTTGATGACGTAGGTTGTTTAGTCTTGTGGATAGAAGAGAACGTAAAAGATGATAAAAGCTTAGTAAGTTGGGTATATACATTAGATTCAAACAGATGGGTAAAAGCTAATAGTGCTTTTTACTCTATAAATGATAGCACACCAATGCACTATGGCTTTGGAGCATATGAGAAAAGTTTTGAAAAGGCAATTGGATATGAAGAGATGAAGCTAAAGATGCTAAGAGGGGAAAATATGACAAACCCAAAGATAAGAAAAAAGATATTGGAGATTAGTAAATGAAAAATTTATTATTAGTAGCATTTTTAGACCTCAAAGAGTCTATTAGGGCAAAGTGGTTTTTAGTTTATTCTCTAGTTTTTGGGGGGCTTATAGCTCTGTTTTTTATTGCAGGAGTTACAGAATCACAAGTGATGGGATTTAGTGGGTTAAGTAGATTGCTTTTGATGTATATTCAAGTTACGATTGTTATTCTGCCTATTTTTATTCTCATAACAACAGTTAGGTCAATTTCAGGTGATAGAGATAATCATATTTTAGAGTATATGCTCTCTTTTCCAATTTCACTAAAACAGTACTATTGGGGTAAGATTGCAGGTCGTTTTATAACTGTATTTTTACCGGTTTTTATGGCTATGTTTGTTGCTATTATTTACGGTACTTTTAAAGGTGCTGCAATTCCATGGGATATATTTTTACTCTATACAGGACTTCTGTTTTCACTTAGCTCCGCATTTTTAGGAATAGCCTTTTTTATATCTTCAATTGTAAAGTCTTCAGAAGTTGCTTTAGGGATTGCATTTTTTGTTTGGATATTTTTGCTTAGTTTTATAGACATTGCACTCATATCTTTAATGATGCAAAATAGATATGATGATGGGATGATTATAGCAATTGCTATGAGCAATCCAATGGAAATTTTTAGAGTAGCAGCAATTAGTTTGTTTGATCCAGAGTTAACAGTTATGGGACCTGTTGCTTTTTATATTTTGGATTCTATGAAGCATTGGGTTTTTGTTCTATTTTCAATTGCTTATCCAATTATTTTAGGTTTAGTGTTCGCAACTTTTGGTTATGTTGTATTTAAAAAGAGGGATTTGGTATGATAAAAAAAATATTATTAGCAATTTTAGTTTTGAGTAGTTTAGTTTTTGCAGAGACTTATCATGTATCTAAAGATGAGGTGTGTTTGATAAGAAAAGTAAAAGTTTATAAAGAGCCTACCTGGATTGCAAGCATTAAAGTAAGAAGTGGTGAAGAGATTTTCTTTAGCAGTCCAAAATCTATGTTTGAGTTTTATTATAGACCAGGTAAATGGCCAGAGTATAATGTAAAAACAGATAGTGATATGCGTATTTATGTAACTGATTTTGTAACACTAGAAAAGGTAGAAGGGAGAGATTCCTTTTATGTTTATGGTAGTACAAGTATAAGTCCAGCAGGAGATGATTTAGTAGCTTTTAAATACAAAAAGGATGCACAAAGATTTGCTGATGCTAACCATGGAAAAAGAATTTTCGCTTTTAAAGATGTATCATCCGCACTTGTAAATTACCTAAATGGTAATTTATAGAAAGGATATAAAATGTCAAAACCAATACCATTAAATGAAGAAATAGAGTTAGATCCAAAAAGATATATAGTTAGCGAGACAGATGAAAAAGGTAAAATCACATTTTGTAATGACTATTTTATGGAAGTTGCCGGATATTCTAAAGAAGAACTTATAGGAAAACCGCACTCTATTATTCGTCATCCTGATATGCCTCGTGTTGTTTTTAAACTTTTATGGGAAACTATTTCACAAGGGAAGAACATAAATGCTGTTGTAAAAAATTTGGCAAAAGATGGAAGATACTATTGGATTTTTACAGAGTTTGAATCAAGAAGAGATACAGATACTGGCAAAATTATAGGTTATACAGCTTCGAGAAAAAGTATATCAAAGTTTGTTATAGAAGTTATATCAAAACTTTACAAAGAACTTTTAGAGATAGAAAAACAGTTTGGCGTGGAAGAGAGTGAAAAATATTTAATTGCATTTTTAAAAGAGAAGGGTGATGATATAGAGTTTTCAAATATTATGGAAGAGATTCATAGGTTTTACTAAATAATAAAACTTCCAATTACTTATGTACTTGGAAGTCTATATTGGTTTGATAAATTTTATCTGTTAGCTTTAACTAGGTACATCGCTATAGCTTGAAGTTTTTTACCTTTGATATTTCCACATAATTTACTATCTTTTATAAAAGATTTTGCTTCTGCTGTTGATGTAAATTTTTTATCTGTTTTTTTGCACATTTTAGAGTACATCATTGAACCCTTTTTTATAGCTTTTGCCTGTCTTTTCTTAGTAGCAGCCATATCTTTTGCTTGATTTTTTTCAACAAGTTTTACAAGAGTATCAAAGTCCATAATTTTACCATCATTTTTACTTTGAAATTCTAAAGCAGCTTTTTTTGTTCCAAAAGCATACTTACTTATAGTACTCATTGTTCCTGGTTTTTTACTACCAACTACAAAAAAAGCATTTTGTGAGGGAATAAATTTTAAAGTAGTGTTATCAACAACTCTGAAATTTGTTAGTTTTTTACCATTGGTGACTTTGTCTTCAATAGCACAAGTAATTGAGCAGTATTGTTCATGTACACCATTATGATCAGCTGCATGATTTGTTTTATAAAACATAGGTAAAGTCATGCCACATATATTACAATACATTTTTTCTTTACCTTCTTTTACTAAAGTAGCCTTATCCATCGACACAGCCCTATAGTTCTTTTGCATTGGTGCTGCACTTAGACCAATTGCAAGTATACATATACTCAATATAATTTTTTTCATGTCTTATCTCCATTTAATAGTTTTTGGGTATATCATTATGTAAATAAGTAACTGTAAAGGAATAAACAAAATAGCTTTTTTTAAATAATAAAGATACCCATGCATAATTTTATCAAAAGATTGTTAAATAATCGTAAATTTATCTATAAGGATTGATGATTATTCATTTCACTTTATAAATTGCTTTATGTTGTATTTTTTATAGTAAGTATTAATTGCATCTTTTAAATCCTTATCACTGAGTTTGCTTTTTTCTTTAAAACCATGTTTTATTATGTATCCGTATGGAGTGATTGATTTATTAGAAGTTGGATTTTTTAAGAATCTAATGAGCGCTTTTTTTGTTTTTTTTTCGCTACTATATTTTAGAGTATATTTTGCCATAAAAAGTTGTAACTCTTTTTTGTCTTTATGGCAGTAAAGACAGTTTGTTTGATATGGACTTGCCCAAAGATATGCAGATATTACTAAGATTAAAAAAAGTTTTACCATATTAGTGTTACCTTTGTACCTTTGTTCTCACTTGAGACTATTTTGATACTTATATTATATTCTTTTATGATTGAGTTTATTATGTCATAACCTATGCCAAAACCAGAGATGTTTTCATTGAACTTTTTGTACCTTGTAAAAATTTCATCAAGTTCACTATTTTTCATACCAATTCCTTCATCTTCTATCGTAAATTTTATATTTTCATGATTGGAAGAAACGCTTAAAGAAATAAAAATAGTTCCTTTTTGTGATGAAAATTTAATCGCATTTGATATTAAATTATCAAAGAGCCTTTCTATTCTATGGTTGTCAATTGTAGTATGTATATTGTTTTTAATGTCAATTTTAAAATCTACATTTCTATTGTTTGCAAGTATTTTAAAGTACTCAACTCTTTGGTTTAAAACATCTGATATATTTAAATTTTTATTTTCTGATTTTTGTCTATTATTTAGTAACAAGAATGACAAATCTTTATATATATTTGAAATTGTGGTTGCACCTATTTTAATACGATTTATTTTTTTGAGATTTTTTTCATCAATTTTACTTAAGTCTAGCACCTCAATATTGTTAAGGATAGTACTAGTAGGTGTGATTAGCTCATGGGTGGTATCTTTTATAAACTTATCTAGCAAATTTAGATTGTCGCTTAGAGGTTTAATTAGAATCTGCACTAACAAAAATGAAGTAAGGATTAAAAATAGTATTATAAATATAATGATTGTTATTGTTTTTGTTAATTCATTATTAAATTCATAGGTTTTTTGCTTTTGTATAACCAAGTATGCCGCACCAAGATAATAAGGCTCAACACTGTAAACATAGTATATGAAATCATCTTTAAAAAATTGTTTTTGGTTTATAGAACTTAGCTCTTCGTTAAACGTAGAAAATATTAGATTTTTATCTATATCGTAGATTGCTGAGCCAATATGGTCAACTCTTGGATAAAAAGCTACTTCTTCGACTATGTTATCATCTAGTAGCTCAAGTTCATTTATGATTTGTTGAGCGTGTATGTCTATTTTTTCTTGTTGTAGTGAAATAATGTGTTTTTCTTGATTACTTAAATACATGTAACTTAGAGCCAAAACAAGTAAAATAGTGGTTGTAAGGTATATAGAAACTACATTTAGAATAGTTTTACGTATACATTTGTTTTTAGATAGTTTAAACAAGAAGCATATATCCCTGTTTTTTTACGTTTATGATTCTTTCTTTGCCAAGTATTTTTCTTAAGTTATTGATGTATATTCTAAGACTAGAATCATTACTCGTTTCACTTGGTGTCCAGACAGCTTCATATATAGTGTTTAAATCAACAAGTGAATTTTTTATTTTTAAGAAGAAGTTTTAAAAGTTCTAGCTCTTTTTGGGTAAGTTTTTTATCTTTACAGTCTTGTCTTAGTTTACCAGTTTTTATGTTGAAAGTTATATCTTGAGTTATGTTGATTATTGAGTTATAGGCATTGAAGCTTCTTCTACAAATAGCATTTATGCGGTGAAGTAGCTCTTTAAGGGCAAATGGTTTTTTTAAATAATCATCTGCTCCAAGACTATAGCCCTTATCTAAATCTTCTATGGAGTTAAAAGTAGTAGTAAATATAGTTGGTATCAAGATATCTGCATCTCTTAACTCTTTGAGTATTTCAAATCCATTAATACCCGGAACATTTACATCTAAAACAAGTATGTCAAAGTTTTTGTTATATAACTCATCAAGTGTATCTAATGCGTTGTACGTAGTAGTAACATTAAAATCGTTCTCTCGTAAAAATTCAGTAATTGTATCTGAAAGGCTTATGTCATCTTCTAAATATAAAATTTCAATCATATTGTATTATATCTTATGAGTATAAAATAATTATAAAGTAAGTATAACCATGTTAATATAATGGCATGAAAAAACTAGTTATAATTGCTTTTTTAGCACTTGTGTTAAATGCAGCACAGTGGTGTCCTGTTACAGGTTTAAAAATTTCAGATTATTTAGAGAGTTCCTATCAAGCAAAACTCCAATCCAATGATTCTATTAGGGTGTATGCCTTTTTGTATGCACTTTTAAAAGATAGGGAAAACTATGGCTTAAAAGAGATAAAAAAGTATGATAAAAAAACAAAAACTTATCTACATGTAGAGGTATCAGATACTCTACATGTAAAGAAAAATCCAATGAGTGTAGTGTATAAAAAACGATATTATTCTATGGGAGAAAAACTCTATAAAAAGAGGTGTTCAAAAAAAATAGACTTAGAAGATTTTTTTGAGATAAGTGATTTAAAAGAAGAACTACAAACAAGTTGTGATTTAAAATCAGAAATGTACCTTCATGCAACTGCTGTGTATCTTTGGGATGTAAAAAGAGCAGGAGGCATTGTTTTTAATGAAAAAAAAATACACGTAACTAAAGATGAAAAGTGCCCAGTTTGTGGAATGTATGTTTACAAGTACCCACGATGGGCTGCACAGATTTACTATGGAGATAAGCACTATTCATTCGATGGTGTGAAAGACCTGCTGAAATGGTATTTTGAGCATAGTGAGGGCATAACTAATATATTAGTAAGTGATTATTACTCACAACATGCCATAGACGGCAAAAAAGCCTACTATGTAATAGGCAGCAATACTTATGGACCTATGGGACATGAACTTATTCCTTTTATAGAACTTGATGATGCAAAAAACTTTAAAGAAGACCACAATGGTGAAGTGATTTTAAAATTTGATGAAATCAAAAGAGATTTTGACGTGTTTGAAAAGTAAGTAGTTTTATGAAAATATATTTTCATTTCATTATTATATTGTTCTTGTGCTAGAATTTTCATTGTGCTATTTTCAGACTCTTAAATAACTTGCTCTAACTTTTTTTTCTCATAAAATTTTGATTAAATTTTTTAAAAGTTTGTGAAGTTTACATTTTTTCTTTGTTTTGAAATTATAAATACAACGGCTGACTTGAAGGACATGTGACCAATATACCTATTCTGACTACATTAAAATTTATTTTTATATTAATATTTGAAGTTACCATAATGCCGATGGGTCACTTGTTCTTCTTCCAATGCTTTGTTATGCTTTTTCTTTTTAATTCTAATTAATATAAATTTACTAAATTCAATTACTAATAAAAGTATCATACCAATTAGCATAAATTTTGCTAAACCTAAAATTAAATCTCTTATGTAAATCCCTTCTATTGATTTAATATCCTTTTCAAAGTCACTAACATACTGTTTAATTTCTGATTTTGGTAAATTTGAGTTTTTTACAAGTATGATATTTTCAGTTAATTTTATTTTAGTATCAATTTTATATAACTCAAATGATATGTATAATGTAGTTGAAATATAAATTATTGAAGCTATTATTTTTAAATTATCAAAATTAGAATTTGTAAATATTTTAACAACAAATCCTGCACTCATAACTACCATACTATAAAATATAAATGTTTCAGTATTTGTCTGTAATAATATAGATCCTAATTCTTGGTCTGTCATTTAATATTCCTCATTTAGTATAACGGTCGAATATAGCCAATAAGTCGCCGCTAGGCTACTTATTGGCTACTATGAGACTGTTATTTAGTTATTTCACAGTCTCGAGGTTTTGTTAGTATTTTAGCGCTTGATAGCAACAATCGAAAACTCTGTATAACTTTCTGAATATTCAGAACCTGCTACATCGTTGTAGATAGTTTGTATACTTAAGTCTGAATCTTCAAACTCTTTTTTTAACATTTCAATACTGAAGTACTGTAGCCAATTGTAAATTACTTTTGAACCTTTTTCTTCAATAATTGTATATTTATCCAACATTACTTTTTCATCTTTATACTTAAAAGTATTTACAAATCCATAGTAATCATTAACAGACCAAAATTTATATAATTGATTATGTTCATAAACTGTATTTTCTTCTTTATCTTTAAATCCTTCTAAAGAATATGCATCTAACAATATACTTCCATTATCTTCTAATAACTTGTAAAACTTATCCAATAAAGTTTTTCGTTGATTTGGACTTAATGCACAAAAATCACACATAATCATTGTGATTAAATCATACTTTTCATCCGTTTCATATTCTAAATAGTTTTTATGAATATAGTTAATTTTTAAGTTTTCTTTTTTTGCAATATCTTTTGCATAATTCAAAGAATTTTTTGAAAAATCTACACCTGTTACTTTTGCTCCTGTTTTAGCAAATGCAGTTGTATATAAACCAACTGCACATCCAAAATCACATATCTTACTTTTTTCAGAAATTTTAAATTCTGAAATAATCCAATTTATGGATTTATTTATAAAAGTTTTATTTCTTGATGCTAAATCAATATCAGCATTCAGATGATATGACAACATCTGTTTTGATGTATATTCATCTGCCCATAATGAATCAGCTGTATAAAACTCAAAAGCTTTTGGTTTTTTGTTTATTTCTTTTAGTTGTGTGTACATTTTTGTCTCCAAATAGTTTATTATCTAGTGACAATTAACTAAAATTTATATTATGTAATTGTCACCAACTCTTGTTTTGATAATTTTAATTTATTTAAATACATAATGCACCTCCTTATATTTGTTGATTTTGTAAATTTGATTTTACAGAAAAATACTTTAATCTGTAATACTAACTACTTATTCAATGCATATTATATACTTATTAGCCTTAATAATAACATTATAAGCACATAAAATATGTTCCTAAAAATGGTTCAATTTGATAAAAATATTTTAAATTGTAATATTTTGATTTTTTTTTGATTTTTCTACTATTTTTCTTAAATAATTTATGTCCTTATATTGCTTTACATGTAGATAATAGGACAAACTGTCTAGTATTTGTAAGATAATTTATTAAAAGGACATTATGTCCCTTAAGAAAAAGGCTTTAATATGGGAATAGAATATTCAATGCAAAGTATAAAGATAAAAATAGCGGAACTTTTTGAGAAAACCTTAAATACACTTAGCTATTTTATGATTTATTATGAATATAGACTATTTTACTAGAAACAAGGGTTAATATCTTCCAAGTTACATCCTAAATAGTGATGAAGGGCTAATACCATTGATAAAATTCCTCTTTGGTTGTTTGTATTAACGTGTTTTAAAAGTAAAAAGTCCACCACTATTTTCATGAACTACTTCCGCATTCCAAATCATACCTCCAACGGTACAAGTGGGTAAAATTCCTTTGGTTTTATATAGCTATATTGCATTCCTTATTTTAAGATTATTACTGTATAATCTATTAAACAAAAGGATAGATATGTTAGATACTCTAATGAACACTTTTTTAAAACAATTAGCAAACACTTCGGAAGATTTTAAAAGGTATATGCACTACTCTTTAGATATGGACGACAAGCTTATAGGTATACTAGGCTCTCGTGGTGTAGGTAAGACAACTTTTATTCTCCAGTATCTTAAAAATTTGGATATTCCTTTAGAGAAGAAACTTTATTTTTCTGTTGACCATTTTTATGTAGCAAACTACTCTTTATATGAAATAGCTGAAGAGTTTCATAAAAGAGGTGGAAAAATTTTAGCCATTGATGAAATACATAAGTATAAAAACTTTGCAACAGAGCTAAAGTCTATCTATGATACTTTTGATTTAAAAGTCATATTTAGTGGTTCATCTGCTTTAGCATTGGAAAACTCAAAAGTAGATTTAAGCAGACGAGCAGTTTTGTACAGAGTAGGAGGCATGAGTTTTAGAGAGTTTTTGGAGTATGAAACAGGCATAGAGTTTAAGGTTTTTTCACTAGAAGAGTTGTTAAAAAATCATACAGAGATTGCATTTGAGATAAATCAAAAGATAAGACCATTTGAGTATTTTGAGAACTATTTGAAGTATGGTTATTACCCTTTTTACAAACAAAATATAAATCTCTATCATCAAAAACTAAATGAAGTTTTAAATATAGTTTTAGAGAGTGACTTACCTCTGATTTTCAATATAGAACCAAAAAACATATTTAAACTCAAAAAGCTTCTCTCCTTACTTTGTCAGTCCAAACCCTATGAGCTAAATATAACAAAGCTTTCTCAAAAGATAGAGATAAACAGAAATACACTATATAACTACCTAAGTTACTTAGAAGCAGGAAGTTTAACTAAGATGATAAAACAAGTATCTAAAGGCAATACTATATTTACAAAACCTGAAAAGCTCTACTTAAACAATACAAACATAAGCAATGCCTACTGTAACAATAGCAACAAAGGCACCATAAGAGAACAGTTTTTTGTAAATCAACTTTCACAAAAGCATACTATAAACTACTCAAAAGTGGGTGATTTTTTAATAGATGAAAAATATGTTTTTGAAGTAGGTGGGAAAAATAAAAATTTTAAACAAATAAAAGACATACAGTATAGTTTTATAGCTTCAGATGATATAGAGAGTGGATTTGGTAAAAAAATTCCCTTGTGGTTGTTTGGTTTTTTGTATTAACGTGTTTTAAAAGTAAAAAGACCACCACTGTTTCCATGAACTACTTCCGCATTCCATATCATACCTCCAACGGTACAAGTGGGTAAAATTCCTGTGGCTTCGTAAGTTTTAGGAGCTACTTTTTTTAGAGTAAATGTGTGATAGCCCATATTCATATTGGTTGCATATATATGTAGGTCAAGCTCATTCGCATCTATATTACTTTTTACTGTGAATGTAAGTTTTTCCATAAGAGGGATAGATTTTGGTTCAATATCAAACTCAAAAGTTCCAAGTTTTGGAATGTCTGCCTTACAAGAACTTAGATGCAAATCACATGTTGGTGACTGTTGGTAAAACACTGTTTCACCCATGAAAAGTTTGTAGACATCGGCACTATCAACGAAAAAATAAGTTCCAATTCCAGCAACTGCTATAACTTCTAAAATCAATAATTTAAAAAACTTTTTATTTTTCATAACCAAACTCCATTTTTGATGTAAAATATAATAGGATATGCAGTAACTATTGCTACATAAATTGAGCAAAAAAGCAAAGAGGTTTTATAGAAATTCTTTTCATAATCTCCTTTTAGCATATTTAAAATTGAACCACTTATTCCACTAAATGTTCCAATAAAAAGAGTGACATAAAGAAGATAACCAACATAATAGTACTCCCGTTGCAAAAAACAATAAGGGCAATGATGAGTTGGTAACTCATAGATGTATGTTCCAAAAAATAGTATTAAAGAGAGTAGAGAAACTATAAAAAATAATATATTTATAATTAAAAATGCAATCTTGTTTTTGATAAAAAAGGCGAAAACAAGAAGTGCAAAAGTAATATAAAAAAGTGCAACTATAACAGGGTTAGAAATGTTAAATATAAAAGAGAAAGATGATGATGAAGAAACAGAGAAAAGAGTACCACAACAACTTACTATTTTTTCAACATCAAGTGAGCTGAAAAATGACATTTCATAAAGTATTTCAATAACCAATAACACAAAAGCTACTATAAATATTGAAAACTTTAGCTTGGTAAAGGAGAGTTTTTCATCTTTCATATCAGCTACATGTAAAGCAATCCAGAAGCCAAATATGAAAAGATTGAGTATTTTAAATACAAATAGCCACAGTCCAAAACTAATGGAGTTCACAACTCCAGCAGCACACATAGCACCAGTTATAACACCTGAAATTTTATCGGCTGTAAAAACAAAAAAGATAAACAGAGGGAGTTTTAGAACAAAAATATATTTTATGATAGTTGCTACAAGTATAGCTCTTTTTTCAAGGGAATATTGTAGTTCACTTGTTGAAGAGATGTCCCATTTTTTTACTATTTCAATACTTATAATAAAAGCAAAAAAAGCAAATACCAAAAAGATAATATCTAATATATAAATCGCAATTATTTCAGGTGTTAAGAACATTTACCGTCTTTCATTTCTACTACTTTGTCACAAAAGTCTAGTTTAAAAAACAGTGGATCATGAGTTGCAATTAAGATAGTTCTGTTTTGGCTCTTTAGCTCTTTCATAATCTCTATAAAATCAAGAGATAATTTAGAGTCTAAGTTTGCCGTTGGTTCATCTGCTATGATGATTTTAGGGTTATTTATAAGGGCTCTTGCAATGGCAACTCGTTGTTGTTCTCCACCTGAGAGGTTTTTGACTAAAGACTCTTTTTTGTTTTGCATATTGAACATCTCTAAAAGAGGATTAACTCTTTCATTTAGTTCTTTTTCATCAGGATTTGATGGTATAGTTGGAATGATGATATTTTCATAAGCACTTAGAGTTGAGATGAGATTGTACTTTTGGAAGATAAAACCTATATTTTGCCTTCTGAACATTGCAGTAAAGTTATCTGGCATTTTTGATATTCTTTTTTCATCGACAATTATTTCGCCAATAGTTGGTTTACTTAGAGCCGCTATGAGTGAAAGTAGGGTACTTTTTCCACTTCCACTAGCACCTTTTAAAACCACTAATTCTCCACTATTTATTGACAAGTTTATATTTTTTAAGGCAGTTTGTTCGTTTCTCTTGTTTTGGTTAAAAACTTTTGTTATATTTTTACACTCAATCATCTCATTACCTCGTCTGCGTTCATACTAGCTACTCTCCATGATGGAATAATTATAGCCGCAATGTAGAGTGGGATTGTCAAGAAAAACAGCAAAAATAGAGTTTGAAAATCTAATATAAAAGGCAAATCAAAAGCTGGTTTTAGTCTGGAATATCCTATGAATATATCTCTTAAAATCGGAGCTTGTAGTGAATATACAAAAAATAGTGCCAAGATAACTCCAAGTAAAAATGAAATGAACGAAACCACAAATGCTTCATAAAACTTCGCTTTTAATACATCGTCTATTTTCCAACCTAAAGCTTTTAATATGCCTATTTCTCTTTTCTCTTCACTACTAAGTCCACTCGCTTTATCGTAAACAATCATAAAAAATGTAAAAGCACTTACAATAAAAAGTGCCAAGAACATACCGCTTTTGTAATCAAATATATTTTGGTAACTTACTCTTAAATCACTGTTGGTAATGGCTCTAGTATCAGGGAAAAGATTTTTGATTTTTTTTGCAATAGTAGGTATCTCTTCAGGATTGGCAATTTCAAGAACTATGTCAGTAACTTGGTTTTATCCATTCCAAAAATCTCTAAAACTAAATCTTTTGACATAAGAATAATATCGTTTGATTCAAGTGCAGTTGAACTTTTAAAGGTTGAAGCAATTTTTATTTTTTTGAGTTCTCCATCTGGTTTTATGAAGTTAAAATATTCTTTATAGTAGTTTTCGCTCAAGGTCTTTTTAACACCAATTCCAACTATCATAGAGTCTTCTAACTTATCAAAATCTACATCTTCAACAACATTCTTAAAACTTTTTTTATACTGTTTATCAAATGAGTCAATCCCTACAATAGAGAAGTTAACACCAGCTTTTTCAAAGTAGTAGTAGCCCCAAACCCTTGGAATAGCACTCTGTACACCATTTAGTTTTAGCAGTGTATCTACTTTTGAAATCTCTATATTTGCATGTCTTCCAGCTTGAAGTTTTTGGACTGTAATTTGTGGAAGAGATTTAAGAGTTATAAAAAGCTCCTCTTTAATAGAGTTAGATATAAATAAAATAGAACTTAGTAAAAAAATAAGAGCAGTAAATATAAAAACAGTAAAAAAACTTTTTGCTCCTCGCCTAAAAAGTGAGCTAATAGCAAAGCCAATCAAAAAATGGTTAATCTTCAAGTTCAATCCTTGATGGGTTGTTTTTATAGTTATGTGAATAGTTATAGGTAAAAGTAGAAGGAAAATATTCTAGTAATTCAGGGCCATTGCTAAAGAGTGAAAAAGTATCACTGTAGCTCCTATGTCTTATAAAATTTGCTCCATTTGATATGCTAAGATCAGGGAGTCCAATAAGTGAAACAAAGCTATTTTTTTCTTTTACATGTAGAGCGGAAGAGTTGTACATGTAGATAAGCTCAATGCTTAAAACACTAATTAGTATAAAGAATAGTGATAAAAAATACATACTCAATTTATTCATAAGATATTATACTAATATATGACTTAATGTTTTTTTACTATCCAAAATTTTTGAGAACGAACGGTTATGTCGGTAACAACTAAAGGTGATTTTATTACATGTAAGAGTGTTTTAGCCACATCTTGGGGTAATAAACAGCAGTTTTCATTGTTTGATGGTTCAAAATTTAGTTCATTAAAAAAAGCTGTTTTTGTCATATCTGGATTAATGTTTGTCACTCTTACTTCTGCTTTTCTTAACTCTTCAAAAAGAGCCAAACTAAAATCTCTCAAACCACTTTTTGTAGCAGTATAAAGTGCTGAAAACTTTGAGTGACGAGTTGCCTCAATGGAAGCAACATTAATGATGTGCCCTTTTGTTTTTTTAAGGCTTCTAAGACAGAGGTTTGTTAGAATTATAGGAGCTTTAAGGTTAACATCTATAAGAGTCTCTATTTGTTCTAGTTTTAACTCTTCATGTGGAGTAAAAACTCCAACTCCAGCACAGTTTATAAGCAAGTCTACTTCAGTTGTTTTCAGAAACTCTTTTATTTTTACATGTAAAGTTTTACTATCTCTTAAATCACAAATTATTTCACCGTTTGTTCTACTGATGCCATATACAATATAATCATTTTTCCTAAGTTCTTCACAAATTGCTTTTCCTATGCCACTGCTAGAACCTGTTACTAATGCTATTTTCATATTTTCCCTTATAAAGAGGTATTCTAGCATATAAATTGAGTTATTAGATTTTTTTTAGATAAGAGTTTATCATATCTTTTTCCATCTCATCATTGTGAGCATACTCATAACCAAAAACTTTTTTCCATAAAGACTCATCTTCCATACACATATAAAAATAAACTTTCTTATGCCAAGGTTTGAAAGCTTCATAAACACCCTTGAACATTTCTTCTTTTACATGAAGTGGGTAAGACTGTTTTCCACTAGCATTTTCCATAGGCATTTGTAAAATTTTACTCTTAAAATCACGACTTCTAAGTTTTTTGATTACTGGTTTAATAAAGGTTAGAGTACCTAATGAAACAAGTGCAACTTCTGTTGGCTTAAAGTTTTCTAAAAGTATATTGACTGTCTGATTATACTCACTAAGATAGTTTTCATAAACAACAATCGGATGAAAGTGAAAACCAACTAAAATACCTTTGTCAGCTAGTTTTCTCGCACTTTGTACTCTTTGATCAAGTGAAGCACTCAAGTTTTCTTCATTTTTTATAATAGTAGGAGTATTAATACTCCAAGTACAAAGTATATTTTTGGGAACATCGTTTTCAAGCAGGTATGCTATGTTGTCAGATTTTGTTTTAAGCTCTAAAATAACATTTTGATTTTTTCTAGCAAACTCAAAAAGTGCTTCTAAAATCCCGTGTTTATTTCCCCACATTAAAGAGTCTGAACTCTGCCCTGTTCCAATATGGTATGTTTTATTCGCATCAAGTTTTAGGGTTTTTAGTTTAGAAGCAAAATTTTTATCAAAGCCTATTTTATTTTCATTATAAAAAGATTGAATAGAACAGTAAGAACAATCAAACCCACAACTCTCAACTGCATCAAGTGTAAGAAGGTTACAACAACGTGTTTTTGGACTCGCTACAGGACAAGATCCAAGAGAAAGCTCCTCTTTTTCATATTCAAAAAATTTAAATTTATCTCGTTTGTTTGAGCTTACATCAAACTTTTTGTAACTCTTTGGTTTTTGCTTTAATTCATCATAAAAACTCTTTACATGTAGAAGTGTTTTTTTCTTATTTTCCTTGTCTTGCCACTTTACATGTAGAGGCTCTTCTTCCCACATATCTAAATCAATTGCCATATCTACAAGCTGTTTTATGTCAGAAAAGGTTAGTCTGTACATGTAAGCTTTCTTTTCTAAAAAATCTTGCGTTTTTTTGTCTAGTTTTGCAAAGCTACAACTTTCGATATGCTTTTTAAATTTTGTTCTATAATCTTCCATACAAACTCTTTTTTTGGTATTGAGGTATTTAAGTGGTCAGAAACCACCTTTAAAATATATATATCTTTTATATCTAAAAACTCTTTACATGTAGATATGAAACTTTCAGCTTCCATATCTACAAGGGTTGTATTTAAGTTTTCATGGTTGCTAAGTGGTTCATCAACAGTAGTTAGAGTTGTATACTTTATATTTTCTATTTGATGAGTCGTACAAAAAATTGAACCTATTTTTATAGTTTTATCTTTACAACCTGCTATACCAAGATTGATGGCTTTTCTAATTTTATACTTTTTAAAAGCTTCTTTTACATGTAAAGTATTTTCTCTTCCAATGCCACAAATATACAAAATAACGTCATCTTTTTCATATATTTTAAATGGTTTTGTTTGTACACATTGAAGTTTAAAGTGTTCTATTATAGGTTTTGCTTCATGTTTTAGCGCTACATGTATCAACGTTTTATGTTTCATGGGTAGATTATAAGTATTAAACTTTAATCTTACCTTAATGAAACTTTTGCTAAAATCCTCCTCTTAATTAAAAACTCTTCAGAAAAGGACATACAAATGTATGCAATCATTAAAAATGGCGGGAAGCAGTATAAAGTTCAAGAAGGCGATATCTTAGATCTCGACAAGTTTGACGCTCAGCCAAAAGAGAAAATAGAGGTGACTGAAGTTCTAGCTATAAACAGCGGTGAACTTAAAGTGGGAGCTCCATTCGTGAATGGTGCAAAAGTTGAATTAGAAGTTATAACTGACGGAAAAGATAAGAAAATTATTATCTTTAAAAAACGTAGAAGAAAAGATTCTAAGGTTAAACGTGGTTTTAGAAGACAGTATACTAAAGTTAGAGTTTTAAGCATTAAAGCATAGAACCAAAATAGTTTTCTCAGCAAGCTGTAGCTTTAGTGAGATGAATTTTCAAGAAACTTTGTTTTTTGGAAAGAAGAATTCGATATAAAAGGATAATCTAATGGCACATAAAAAAGGTCAAGGTAGTACTCAAAATAATAGAGATTCAGCAGGTCGTAGACTTGGTGTAAAAAAATTCGGTGGCGAATTTGTAGTTGCAGGTAATATCATAATTAGACAACGTGGAACAAAAGTTCACGCTGGTGACAATGTTGGAATTGGAAATGATCATACAATCTATGCTTTAATAGATGGACATGTTGAATTCAAACGTAAAGATAAAAAAAGAAACAAAGTTTCTGTTATCCCCGCATAATTATTAGGCGGATTTAATCCGCCTAACTCCCCTTAACGAGATTATTTCTGATCTCTACATGTAGATATTATAAATAATTTAAAATAAATAAAATTTCCAAAACAAATAACAAAGGTTTCCCATGTTCGTCGATAATGTACAGTTAAATTTAAAAGCAGGTAATGGTGGTGCAGGTGCTGTATCATTTAGACGTGAAAAGCACGTTATTATGGGTGGTCCTGATGGTGGTGATGGTGGAAAAGGTGGAAACATTTTTTTTAGAGTAGATAAAAATACGCATACACTGTCTCATTTTAGAGGATCAGGAAATTTAAAAGCTAAAAATGGGCAACCAGGAATGCCAAGAAAGTGTTATGGAAAGTATGGAGAATCACTAGACGTTGTAGTTCCTCCAGGAACTCAAGTGCTTGATGGTGAAACTGGCGAGATTCTGCTTGATTTGGTTAAAGATGGCGAAAAATTACTTTTTATCGAGGGCGGAAAAGGTGGACTTGGAAATGTTCACTTTAAAGGACCAACAAACCAAAGACCTTCGTATGCACAACCAGGAATTAATGGCGAAAGCAGAAATATAAGACTTGAACTTAAGCTCATAGCTGATGTTGGACTTGTAGGTTTTCCAAATGTAGGAAAATCAACTCTTATTTCTGTTTTATCAAATGCAGAGCCTGAAATAGCAAACTATGAGTTTACTACACTTACTCCAAAACTAGGCGTTGTAGAGACTGACAACTTCCAATCTTACGTTATGGCAGACATTCCTGGAATTATTGAGGGAGCAAGTGACGGAAGAGGACTTGGACTAGATTTTCTAAAGCACATAGAGAGAACTAAGTTTTTACTTTTTATGGTAGATATTGCAAACTATAGAGAGCTTGAAGAGCAGTATAAAACTTTGGCTAAAGAGGTTAAGAACTTCTCCGAGAATCTTTCACATAATTCTTATGCGATAGCACTTACAAGAAGTGACGCATTAAGTCCTGAAGAGGTAGAAGAAAAATCAAAAGCGTTTATAGAAATGCTTGGTCTTGAGCCAAATAAAAATGGAAAACACTTTGGTTTTGAAGATGACATACCTGCCTACTGTCAAGATGTACAGGGTTATGATGGATATGATAACTCAAAGCCATATTTTGTTATGCCATTTTCTTCAATATCAAGAAAAAACTTAGAAGCTATAAAATATGCGCTTTTAGGGGCAGTTAACGAAACAAGAAAAGAGAAACAAGAGTAGTCAAAAGGGAAAATTGTGAGAGTTGTAGTTAAAGTAGGAAGTCACGTTTTAAGTGAGCAAAATCGTATTGAAAAAACGAGAATGTTTAATCTTGTAGAGTTTTTAGTAGAACTTATGAAAAATCATGAAGTTATTTTAGTTAGCTCAGCTGCAGTTGCGGCTGGCTACTCTAAACTAAAACTAGACAAAAAATCACTTCCCAACAGACAAGCTATAGCTGCCGTTGGACAACCTCACCTCATAGAATTATATAACAAAAAACTAGCAAAATTTGACAAAATAGGTGCTCAAATTCTTTTAACTGCTGATGATTTTGATTCAAGAAAAAGAACACAAAATGCAAAATGTGCAGTAGATACTCTTATAAAACATGATGTTTTGCCTATTATCAATGAGAATGATGCAACAGCAATAGAAGAGTTAGTATTTGGTGATAATGACCAGCTTTCAGCTCATGTTGCACACTATTTTGAAGCAGATTTATTGATAATTCTTTCAGATATAGATGGTTATTATGATAAAGACCCAAGAAAATATAGTGATGCAGTTATAAAGAAAATAGTAAACCACATATCTAATGAAGAATTAGAATTACCTCTGAATGCAGGAAGTGAATTTGCAACAGGTGGTATAGTCACTAAACTGAAATCTGCTGATTTTCTTTTAAAAAGAGAGCAGTCAATGTTTATGGCAAGTGGTTTTGATTTGAGTGATATTAAAAGTTATATGCTTGAGGGTATTCACAAGGGTGGTACCCTGTTTACTTGTAAGGAAAACTAATGCGTATAGTATTTATGGGAACACCAGACTATGCTACTGTAATTTTAAAAGAGTTAGTTATATGTAAAGATATAGAAGTTCCTCTGCTTGTAACTCAACCAGATAAACCTGTAGGAAGAAAACAAGTTTTAACTCCACCTCACACAAAAGCTTATGCATTGGAAAACTCTTTACATGTAGAGATTTATCAACCCCTTACTCTTAAGAGTGATGAAGCTTATGAGTATATAAACTCTTTTAAGCCAGATTTTATAATTGTGGCTGCTTTCGGACAGATACTACCTCGTAAAATATTAGATATTGCACCTTGTATTAATTTACATGCTTCTTTATTACCACAATATAGGGGTGCAAGTCCAATACAGTCATCTTTACTTAATGAAGATAAGTTTACAGGAGTAACCTCAATGCTTATGGAAGAGGGGTTAGATACTGGAGATATATTGGGCTTTTCATACTTTAAGCTTTATGAGCACATAAAAGTAGATAAACTTTTTGAAAAGCTCTCAATAATGGCTGCAAAACTAACAATAAAAACACTAAAAAATTTTGATAACATAATGCCAATAAAACAAAATAGTTCAGATACCTCTTATGCAGCAAAAATAAAAAAAGCCGATGGATTAGTCTCTTTTTCACGTGAAAGTGCAAGTGAAATACAGATTAAGTTTAGAGCTTATGATCCATGGCCGGGACTATTTTTAGATTCTGGATTGAAGTTAAAAGATATAGAATTAGTTAAAGGCCTGGGTGAAGCAGGTGTTATCATAGCTATAAATGAGAACGATATTATAGTTACATGCATGAGTGGAGCTTTGAAAATAAAAACTCTTCAACCACCATCAAAAAAAGCGATGAGTGCAGTTGATTACATAAGAGGCAGAAGGTTAGAAGTTGGAAACTCTTTGGTTTAAGCATCTTCCCTCTACACATAAGTATTTAATTCAAAAAATAAAAGATAATACACTTTTCGCTCCATGTGCAGTTGGTGTTGATTTTCAAAGCGATGGAGTGGGAAGTCGTGGTAACATTTGGTTAGGTGATGAAGGAAATTTATATTTCTCTTTTTGTGTAGAAGAGAAACATTTGCCAAAAGATTTAAAATTAGAGTCAATTTCCATCTATTTTTCTTATCTTTTAAAAGAGGTTTTATATGAGTTAGGCTCGAAAACATGGATAAAATGGCCAAATGATTTTTATTTAAATAATAATAAAATAGGTGGAGTTATAACAACTAAAATAAGAGCTACAATTATAGGCTCAATTGGTCTCAACATCCTCCATGCACCAGAGCAATTTGCTACTTTAGATATACAAATAACACCACAAAAATTGACTACACTTTTTTTAGAGAAACTTGCAAAAAAAATCTCATGGAAGAATATTTTTAGTAAATATAAGATAGAATTTCAAAATAGTCTTGGCTTTACCTTCCATTTGGATGGTAAAAAAGTTGCATTGGACGATGCAATCCTATTGGACGATGGTTCAATTGAAGTAGAAAATAGAAGGGTGTACAGTTTAAGATGATAAATTCTATGCAAAGCATAAGCTTTAGTGCAAGGAATTTTTTAGGAGCTTTTGCTTCTAAAAAAGGAGATAGTTAAGTGTCAGAAATTATAGCTATAGCAAACCAAAAGGGTGGAGTGGGCAAAACGACAACAGCAGTTAATTTAGCTGCATCCCTTGCCGTTGCTGAAAAAAAAGTATTGTTAATTGATATTGATCCACAATCAAATGCAACAACTGGTCTAGGAATTCATAGAAATGACTATGAATATAATATATATCATGTTTTAATAGGAAGAAAAAAACTTTCACAAGTTATTTTAGAAACTTCTCTTCCCACTCTTCATCTAGCTCCATCAAATATTGGTTTGGTTGGTGTTGAAAAAGAGTTTTATGATGCAAAAACACAAGGTAGAGAACTTATTTTAAAGAATAAGATAGAAGAGATAAAAGATCAATATGATTACATCATCATTGATTCACCTCCTGCCTTAGGAAGTATTACAATTAATGCTCTTAGTGCTGCAAACTCTGTTATTATTCCAATACAGTGTGAGTTTTTTGCGTTAGAGGGTTTAGCACAGCTTTTAAATACTGTAAAACTTATAAAAAGAACAATAAATCCTAAATTAGAGATAAAAGGTTTTTTACCTACTATGTTTAGTACACAAAACAATCTTTCTAAGCAAGTTTTTGCAGATCTTAAACAGCACTTCAAAAACAAATTGTTTGTTGATGAAGAGACATCTAATTTTGTTGTTATTCCAAGAAACATAAAACTAGCAGAATCTCCAAGTTTTGGAAAGCCAATTATTCTTTATGATGTACAATCACCTGGCTCTAAAGCGTATCAAAATCTAGCAAACTCTATATTAGCGAGTTAAGCATGAAATATTCTGTGCAAAGCACAAGCTTTAGTGAGAAGGAGAATTAAATAGTATGTCAAAAAAAGCATTAGGCAGAGGATTAGGAGCTATTTTTGATGATGTTGAAGATGCATATAGTAAAGAGATGGGAAATTCTCAGGATTTAGTAAGAGAGATTAATCTCAATAGAATCTCACCAAATCCATATCAGCCAAGAAAATATTTTAATGAAAAAGCTATAAAAGAGCTTAGTGAATCTATTAAAAAGCATGGTCTTTTACAACCTATCATAGTTGTTGAAAAAGATGATGATTATATGATTTTAGCTGGTGAGAGAAGATTTCGTGCTACAAAAGTGGCAGGGTTTGAAACAATAAGAGCAATAGTTGCTGATATTGAGTCAGAAAATCTTCGTGAACTTGCAATTATTGAGAATATTCAAAGAGAAGATTTAAACCCAATTGAGCTAGGGGCTGCATATAAAGAGCTTATTGAAGAGTATAACATTACGCAAGAGGGACTCTCTGAGATTATAAAAAAGAGTCGTACACAGATAACAAACACATTAAGATTACTTTCTCTTACAGAAAAAACAAAACAGTTCCTCGTAGAAGGAAAACTTTCTCAAGGACATGCAAAAGTCATAGTTGGTTTAAATCGGCAAGATGAAGAGACTGTAGTTAATACTATTATTGGTCAAAAACTCAGCGTAAGAGAGACAGAACAACTTGTTAAAAAATTAAAAAATTCTGAACAAAAACATGACAATCAAAAGACAAAAAATATAATCAATACTTTAGAGTTTGAATCATTAGAAAAAAAATTAAAAAGTTTTGGTTTAAAAACTAAAACGAAAGCTTACACAATCACAATCGAATTTGAAAATAGCGAATCAATCAAGCACTTTTTAGAAAAAATCAGATAATTTCTCATCGTTTAATAAAGATTTTTACTTACTTATGTTAAAATCCGCACAATTTTAGTTATGACTACTTTTTGGTTATAACTAAATTCGGTAGTGATTATTAGTCAAAGGAGCAAAAACATGTTGGACATTAGCCCAATACTTTTGCTGGTAACTGGATTTGTATTTTTCACCTTGTTGATACTTCTCAACAAGATACTTTATAGACCTCTTCTGGAGTTTATTGATAACAGAAATGATTCTATAAAACGTGATTTGGAGAATGCAGGTAAAAATACCAGTGATGTTGAGGCTTACTACAAAGAGGCTGATCAAATCATCCATGATGCGAAAGCAGAAGCAGGAAAGATTAGAGAAGCAGCTTTAAGTGAGGCAAAAGAGATTGCCGCTAAAAAAGTAGAACAGAAGCAAAGTGAACTTGATGAAGAGTACACCCTGTTTTTGAAAGACTTAGATGCGGATAAAACAGAGTTTCAAGCGAGTTTGAATGCAAACATACCTCTTTTTAGAGATAGCATCAAACAAAAACTTGGCAATATATAGGGGGTCTGGATGAAATTAAGATATATGTTACTTCTTTTAACACCAGCACTATTGTTGGCGAGTGGCGGTAGCGGTGAGACTGATATATTTGTAAGATCAATTAACTTCGTTATATTTGCATCTATTATGTACTATCTTTTAGCAGATCATGTTAAAGATGCGTACAAGGGTAGAATCGCGGGTATCGCTGATAGATTAAATTCTATTCAAGTTAAAGTGAAAGAGTCAGTTGCTGCAAAAGAGGCTGCACAAGCAAAAGTTGAAGAAGCGAAAGCAAATGCTTTATCTTTGGTAGAAACTTCAAAGAAAGAAGCACAACTCCTTTCTGCGAAAGTTGCTAATGATACAAATGTTGAACTTCAGAATCTAGAAAAAGGTTTTAAAGAGAAAACTCAAATCGAAAAACATAGAATGACACGCAATGTTGTTGTAAACGTTTTAGATGAGATGTTTGATAATGATGCTATTTCTATTGATAAGGAAGAGCTTGTGAAGATAGTTATGAAGAAGGTTGCATAATGAAGGGAATTATTGCTAAAAAGTATGTAAATGCTTTGATGAAGAGTTGTAGTGATTCTGAAATAAGTTCAATTGAAAAATCTATAAACGAAATTTTAAGTGCATTTACTTCTACAAAATTTAATAACATTATACTCTCTCCTGATTTAAGTAATGAGAAGAAAGAGGAATTTGTTTTATCTTTGTTAGAAAAAAGTAAAGGGAAAATAATTAACTTTATAAAATTGTTGGCAGTAAATGATCGTTTGACATTGATTCCAACAATAGCAAAAGAGTTAAAGTATCAAATTTCACTTAAGAGTAACTCTTATGAAGGTGAAGTTATAAGTAACTTTGAAATTAGCAAAGAGCAAATTACTAAATTAGAAGAGAACTTTAGTAAAAAATTTAGTGCAAATATCAAGTTAAAAGCACAGGTAAGTGATTATCCTGGTATTAAAATTCAGCTAGATGATTTGGGTGTTGAAGTTAGTTTTTCGTTAGACAGACTAAAATCTCAAATGGTAGAGCATATTTTAAAAGCAATCTAAATAATTATTAAGAAAACTCATAAAAGTTCTCAACGTAAGTTGTAGCTTTAGTGATATGAATTTAACTTGGGCTTTGCTCAAATTAAAGAAGAAGTTAATGAAAAATAAAATAAAAAGTAAAGGGGCAGTTCGTGGGAGCAAAAATGAAAGCTGACGAAATAAGTTCAATAATAAAAGAACGTATTGATAATTTTGAGCTTAACGTTGATGTTGAAGAGACTGGTAAAGTTATTTCAGCAGCAGATGGTGTTGCAAATGTTTATGGACTAAACAATGTAATGGCCGGTGAAATGGTTGAGTTTGAAAATGGTGAAAGAGGAATGGCACTTAACTTGGAAGAGTCAAGTGTTGGTATCGTTGTTTTGGGTTCAGGAAAAGGTATTAAAGAAGGAACTTCAGTTAAAAGACTTGGAAGATTACTTCGTGTTCCTGTTGGTGATGCACTAATTGGACGTGTTGTTAACTCTCTTGGTGATCCAATTGATGGTAAAGGTCCAATAGAAGCAACTGAAACAAGATTTGTTGAAGAGAAAGCTCATGGAATTATGGCTAGAAAGTCAGTTCACGAGCCACTTCAAACTGGTATTAAAGCAATTGATGCACTAGTGCCAATTGGTAGAGGTCAAAGAGAGCTTATTATTGGTGATAGACAAACTGGTAAAACTACAATTGCAATCGATACAATTATTAACCAAAAAGGTCAAGATGTTGTATGTATTTATGTTGCGATTGGTCAAAAACAATCAACTGTTGCACAAGTTGTTAAAAAACTTGAAGAGCATGGAGCAATGGAGTATACAATCGTTGTTAGTGCTGGTGCTTCTGATTCAGCTGCACTTCAATACCTAGCACCATATGCGGGTGTTGCAATGGGTGAGTATTTTAGAGACAACTCTCGTCATGGTCTTATAGTTTATGATGATCTTTCAAAGCATGCTGTTGCATATCGTGAGATGTCACTTATTCTTCGTCGTCCTCCAGGTCGTGAAGCATATCCTGGTGATGTTTTTTATCTTCATTCAAGACTACTTGAGAGAGCTGCAAAAGTAAATGATGAGTTAGGTGCTGGCTCACTTACTGCTCTTCCTATTATTGAGACACAAGCTGGTGACGTTTCTGCGTATATTCCAACAAATGTTATATCAATTACAGATGGTCAAATTTTCTTGGAGTCAGATTTATTTAACTCGGGCATTCGTCCAGCGATTAACGTTGGTCTTTCAGTAAGCCGTGTTGGTGGAGCTGCTCAAATCAAAGCTACTAAACAAGTAGCAGGAACTCTTAGACTTGATCTTGCTCAGTATCGTGAGCTTCAAGCATTTGCTCAATTTGCAAGTGATTTGGATGAATCAAGTAGAAGACAGCTAGAGCGTGGTGAAAGAATGGTTGAAATTCTTAAGCAAGCTCAGTATTCTCCTCTACCTGTTGAAAAACAAGTTGCTATAATTTATGCTGGAGCAAGAGGCTTCCTTGATGATATCGAAGTTAGTGAAGTAACTCGTTTTGAAGCAGAGTTATATCCATTTATAGAAGCTAAATATCCTGAAATTCTTGAGCAAATAAGAAGTAAGGGTAAATTAGATAAAGAGGTTGAAGACCTGTTGGCAAAAGCATTGAATGAGTTTAAAGCAACGTTTGCAGTAAAGTAAGGATAGACAATGTCAAACCTTAAAGATATAAAAAGACAAATTAAGAGTGTTGAAAACACAAGAAAAACGACAAAGGCTATGAAGCTGGTTTCAACTGCAAAGTTAAATCGTGCAAAATTAGCTGCTCAACAATCAAGAGTTTATGCAGATAAGATTAATGAGGTTCTTTCTGAGATAACTTATAAAATCAATCAGTATAAGATTGGTGGAATTGAGAGTCGTTTTTTTGAAGAAATAAGCACTCCTGAAAAAGTAGATATTGTTTTTGTTACAGCAGATAAAGGTCTATGCGGCGGTTTTAATATTCAAACTATTAAAGAAGTTAGCAGACTTTTGGAAGAGTACCAAGAGAAAAAAGTTAAAGTGCGTTTAAGAGGTGTTGGAAAAAAAGGTGTAGCCTTTTTTAAATTTCAAGATATAGAACTTCATTCTGAGTATTTAGGAGTTAGTTCAGCACCAACTTATGAGAAAGCACAAGAGATTATGTGCGAAGCTGTAGAGGACTTTAAGAACGGAGTAACTGATAAAGTTATTTTAGTTCATAATGGTTATCTAAATATGATTTCTCAAGAGTTAAAAGTTAATCATATTGTTCCTGTAAATGTTCCTAGTGAGTATGAATCTGATTCAAAATCACTTATGGAGCTTGAGCCTGAAGAAGATGAGACAATCTTAGAGTCTTTAATGAAAAAATATTTTGAATATAATATGTATTATTCTCTTATTGATTCTTTAGCAGCAGAACATAGTGCAAGAATGCAAGCTATGGAAAATGCAACTAAGAATGCAACAGAGAGAGTAGACATGTTAACTCTAGCTTATAATAAAGCTAGACAAGAGAGTATCACTACTGAATTGATTGAAATCATCAGTGGTGTTGAATCAATGAAATAGAAAAGGGAGAATATTTATGAATGGAGTAATCAGCCAGATTATGGGTCCGGTTGTTGATGTCGATTTTGACGGCTACCTTCCGGAGATTAATGAAGCTATTGAAGTAAATTATGAGGTAGAAGGTGTAGCAACTAAGTTAGTACTTGAAGTTGCAGCTCACCTTGGTGACAATCGTGTTAGAACAATTGCAATGGATATGAGTGAAGGTCTAACTCGTGGAGCTATAGCAGTAGCTCAAGGTGGACCAATTAAAGTTCCAGTAGGAAAAGAAGTTTTAGGTAGAATTTTTAATGTAATAGGTGAAGTAATTGATGAAGGTGAGGCAGTAACGCCAACTACAACTTGGTCAATTCATAGAGATCCTCCACCATTTGAAGAGCAAAGTACAAAAAGTGAAATTTTTGAAACTGGTATCAAAGTAGTTGATCTACTTGCTCCTTATGCAAAAGGTGGTAAAGTAGGACTATTTGGTGGTGCTGGTGTTGGTAAAACAGTTATTATTATGGAGCTTATCCACAATGTTGCATTTAAGCATAGTGGTTACTCTGTATTCGCGGGTGTTGGTGAAAGAACTCGTGAAGGAAATGACCTTTACCATGAGATGAAAGACTCTAACGTATTGGACAAAGTTGCACTATGTTATGGTCAAATGAGTGAGCCTCCAGGAGCACGTAACCGTATTGCACTTACTGCACTTACTATGGCTGAGTATTTTAGAGATGAAATGGGACTTGACGTTCTTATGTTTATTGATAATATCTTTAGATTTTCTCAAAGTGGTGCAGAGATGTCAGCACTTCTTGGACGTATCCCTTCAGCTGTTGGTTATCAGCCAACACTTGCAAGTGAAATGGGTCAATTCCAAGAGAGAATTACATCAACTAAAAAAGGTTCAATTACTTCTGTTCAGGCAGTATATGTTCCTGCGGATGACTTGACAGATCCTGCTCCAGCAGCAGTTTTTTCTCACCTAGATGCTACAACAGTTCTTAGTCGTTCTATTGCAGAAAAAGGTATTTATCCAGCTGTTGATCCTCTTGATTCTAGCTCACGTATGCTTGATCCACAGATTATTGGTAATGACCACTATACTGTTGCTCGTGACGTACAAGCTGTTCTTCAAAAGTATAAAGATCTTCAAGATATTATTGCAATTCTTGGTATGGACGAGCTTAGTGAAGAAGATAAAGTTGTAGTGAATCGTGCTAGAAAAATCGAAAGATTCCTTTCTCAGCCATTCTTTGTTGCTGAAGTATTTACAGGAACTCCTGGAAAGTATGTAAGCTTAGAAGAGTCAATTGCAGGTTTTAAAGGTATCCTTGAGGGTAAGTATGATGATCTTCCAGAAGCAGCATTCTATATGACTGGTGCAATCGAAGAAGTTATAGAAAAAGCAGAAAAACTTAAAAGATAAGTTAAAAATAAAATAAAAAACACTCTCTGCAAAGCGGTAGCTTTAGTGAGAGGAATTTAATTTGGGCTTTTGCCCAAGTTAAAGGAGAAATTAAATGGATACATTAAAATTAGAAATTGTAACTCCAGAGGGTCAGATTTTTTGCGATGATGTAAAAGATGTAACTCTTCCAGGTAGTGAAGGTGAGTTTGGAGTATATCCAGGTCACGCTTCACTCGTCTCTTTGTTACAAGCTGGTGTAATTGACATCGAATTATCTGATGGTAAACACGAGGTTGTTGCAATTAACTGGGGACATGCAAAAGTAGATGAAAGCTCTGTAACTGTACTAGCAGATGGTGCTGTTGCAATTGGTGGTAGTAGTGAAGGTGCAATTGCATCATCACTAGAAAACGCTAAAAAGCTTATAGAGAGTATGAGTGATTCTGATGTTGCTATCGCTACTGCAACTGCTAAGATAGAGTCTATAGCAAGAGCAGGGAGATAACATTTAACAGATGGAAGGGATAGATATACTTTTAAACTACCTCAGTAGAAGTAGTTTCATAACATTTTTTGTACTCGGTTGGTTATCAATATATATAATTATTACTTTCGGAGTACTGTTTAGTCGGTATTTTTACCTTTCCTCTTGGCTTGAGCGTGAAAAAAAATCGTTAGAGTCTATGCTTATGGGTTCTAAAGTTGTTAGAGATGATTCAATTTTGAAAAAATGCTCTAGTCTCTTTGAAACAAATGAAAAACTGTTAAATGTATGTAAAAGTGTAGCAGAAAAAAATGCTACACAAGGATTGTGGGTGCTTTCAATGATAGCATCTACGTCTCCTTTTATAGGTCTTTTGGGAACTGTAGTTTCCATTCTTGAAACCTTTAGTGGTTTAGGACAAGGTGAAGGTGGAGCCTCACTTAGTATAATAGCACCTGCTATTAGTGAAGCGTTGATTGCAACTGCAGCTGGCATATTTGTTGCTATTCCAGCATATAGTGCAAATCTTTTTATAAAAAGAAAAGCGTATGAAGTAGTTACATGTATCCACAGAGAGACAGAACTATTACTCTCAATGACGCAAAGAGATAACGAAGATGTTTGATTGGGATGAAACCCCTGATCTAAATATAACACCATTGGTTGATATTATGTTGGTTTTACTAGCAATACTAATGGTTACAACTCCTGCAGTGGTTTATGAAGAGAAAATTACACTTCCGGACGGAACTAAATCACATGTTATGCAACAAATCCCAGAAATTGAATTGCGTATAACAAAAGATAGAAGAGTATATTTCAAAAGAGATAGTTTTTCCATAAGTGAGTTTCCAGATAATTTTATTTTGATAAGCCAAAAATTTTCATTAGATAAAACGGTTGTTTATATAAAAGCAGATGGATCTTTACAATACAAAGATGTTATGTTTGTACTTAAAAGCGTAAAAGAAGCAGGATTTACAAAAGTTTCATTAGAAACAAACGGATAAAAAGTGCCTAGTTCTTCAACTTCTACTATAGTAGGATGGACTCTTTCTTTCTCAATATACTTTATAGTCGTAGCAGTAGGTACATATATGCTGCAATCTCACAACACAAAAACTATTAAATATACAGCAAGTAAAAAAAACCTTCTTAACGTTACTCTGGTAGATAGAAAAGAGAGAAAAGTAGTTAAAAAGAAAAAACAGAAAGTTGTTAAGAAAAAAACAACTGTTAACAAACCAAAACCAGTTCCTAAGAAAAAAACGGTAAGAGTTAAAAAAAATGAAACTAAACCAGATTTTAAAAAACTATTTGGTATGATAGATTTAGATAAACTTCCTAAACAGAGTCCTAAAAGAGAAAAAAAAGTTAGAAAAAAAGTTGTGCAAAAAAAGTTTGAAGAAGTAACTAAAGATGATTTGGCAAAAAAAGCAGTTGATAGTTTAGAAATTGAAAAGCAGCAAGTGCTGAAAGAAATGAGTCGAGATGCAATTTATAAAGAATTTGATGGTAAAGTATCAGATATATTAAAAATAAATTGGCAATATACTGTAGATACAGTTTCAGGCACAAATGCACTAGTCATAGTCAGTATAGATAAGTTTGGTAATTTTAGTTATAAAATAGAGACTTTATCATATAATGATGCTTTTAATGCAAAACTTAGAGATTTTCTTGAAGAAATGAAAGATAAAGCATTTCCAAACTATACTGGAAAAGCTATATTTAGTATGCCTTATAGATTTAAAGATGAGAAGGAAGAATAAAAATGATAAAAAAATTGTTACTAATAGTTGCGTTAGTAAGTTCTATGTTTGCATATGATGCAACAGTAGAAATAGTAAAAAAGATGGATAAACTACCTAAGATTGCTCTTCAAGATGCAAGTGCATCTAATATAGACAAATCTTTTAGAAAAAAGTTTTTTAAGATTTTAGTTGGAGATTTGAGAGTAAGTAGCCATTTTGATGTAGTAGATGAGTATATGACTAGTTCTTATGAAGGCAATCTTGATGAGAATTTTTTAAGTGATTTAAAGTTAGACTTAATTCTTAGATTTAAGATAACTAATGAGACTGATGGAACAATCATAGCACAAGTCAAATTATTAAATGCAAAGAGCGGACAAGTAGACACTCAAAAAATATACAAGATTTCAAAACAGAATAGATACCCTTTTTTAGCACACAAAATAGCAGTTGAACTTAATGATAAGATAGGTGCTCCAAGCATTAATTGGATGGAACAGTTTGTTATTTTTGCAAAGCACACTGATAGCAAAAAGAGTGAAATTGTTATTTCAGATTATACTTTAAGTTTTCAAAAAACTATTGTAAAAGGTGGATTAAATATATTTCCTAAGTGGGCGAATAAGGTTCAAAATGCTTTTTACTATACTTCATATAATGGCGCTAAGCCAACTTTATATAGAGTAGATGTAAGAACTGGTAAAAGAAAGAAAATCGTATCTAGCGTTGGAATGCTAGTATGTTCTGATGTTTCAAAAGATGGAACAAAACTGTTGCTCACTATGGCTCCAAATGATCAAGCTGATATATATATATATGATGTCAATACAAAAGATTTAGAAAAAGTAACATCATATAGTGGCATAGATGTAAATGGTGGTTTTATTGATAATGACAAGCGTGTTGTTTTTGTTTCTGATAGATTAGGCTATCCAAATGTATTTGCTCAAAAAATTGGAAGTAAAAGTGTTGAACAAATGGTATATCATGGAAAAAACAATAATTCAGTTTCTGCATATGAGAATTATATTGTTTACTCAAGCCGTGAAAAAGCAAGTGAATTTGGTGCTAAAACATTTAACCTTTATCTGATTTCAACAAAAACTGACTATATACGTCAACTTACAGCAACAGGTAAAAACCTATATCCTAGATTTGCTGATGATGCAGAAACAATAATGTTTATTAAATACTATAACAATCAGAGCGCATTAGGAGTTATTCGTTTAAATGCAAATAAAAGTTATCATTTTCCATTAAAAGTTGGAAAAATACAGTCCATTGATTGGTAATTTAAGGAAAAGATGATAAACTATCGACAAATTAATATAAAAAAAGGGGTAGAGATGAAATTACTACTTGCAAGCTTAACGTTGGCAATGCTAATATTTACAGGATGTAGTCAAAAGAATCCAAATGTGGACATGACAGGGAAAGATGGTAAAGGTGAAGAGGTAAGTGCAGGTACGAAAGCGGATAATCTTTCTGGTATGGATGCAACTAGTAGTACTTCAACTAATATGGATAATGCTACTCTTGCAAATGTAGTTGCTCAAGCGATTGCTGCATTAGAAAATGATGTTAATAAAATATATTTTGATTTTGACAAGTATGATATTCGTCCAGATATGGAAGCTCAAATTAAGTTAAATGCAAGATTGTTGAATTCAATTAAAGCAAAAGATTTTTCAATAAAAGTAGAAGGAAACTCTGATGAGTGGGGTACTGATGAGTATAATTATGCATTAGCTTTAAAAAGAGCTAAAAGTGTAAAAGAATCTTTGGCAACTTATGGTGTTGATTCATCTCGTATTATGATAGTATCTTTTGGTGAAAGTAATCCTGCTTGTAAAGAGAGCAATAAAGCTTGTTGGGATAAAAACAGAAGAGCAGAATTTAAACTACTTCCATAGTAAAACTTCTTAATGAAAAAAATTATAATTATTTGGCTAATGGTGACTTGTTCACTCTTAGCCAATGAGCCTTCGGTTTATGGTGCTGGAAATTTAGATAGTGCCAATCCGTATGGTTTAACTTCAAGTGAAAAACATATTCTCAAAAATAGTGATAAAGTAAAAAATTTAGCTGAGGGTGTTGGCAGTGTCAAAATAAAACTAAATCGCATAAATGAAAATTATGAAGGTTTACGTTCTGTGACTGAAGCATTTGGTTTTAAAATCGCTAAAATTGACCAAAAAATATTGGCTTTACAAAAAAAATCAACTACTAAAAATACAACTATTTCCGTTCTTCAAGAAGAAGTAGCTGAGTTAAAAACTTATGTTAATGAGAGTAGAACTTTACAAGATTCTAATCAAGAAAAAATAAAGTTAGTACTTGGTGAGCTTAGTTCACTTATTGATTCTATAAATAACAATTATGTCACCAAAGAATCTTTTGCAAAGTTAGAATTACAACTTGCAACATTATTGAGTGCAAAAAAAGTTTCCTCAGTTTCAAGTAAGAGTGGTGCAACACTGCTTAAAGAAGGAATTGTACTATTTAATAAAAAATCATATAGTGAATCAAAATTAAGATTTACTCAACTTATTAAAAAGAGTTACAAACCAGCGCGTAGTAATTTTTTCTTAGGAGAGATAGCATATTTTAAAAAGTCATATACAACAGCAATAAAGCATTATAAAAAAAGTATTTCTCTTTATGACAAAGCTGATTATATGCCGGTACTTCTATATCATACAGGGATATCATTTAGTAAATTAAAAAAGAGTTCACAAGCAACTCAGTTTTTTGCTGCACTAAAACAGAGTTATCCAGACTCCAAAGAAGCTAAATCACTTAACTAAGATTTCACAAACAACCATTATGGTATAATCCTTAGTTTTAAAAAACCAAGGAGAAAATTTATGGCAATAAATGACAATCAAGTCGTTTCAATCAGTTATGAATTGAAAGACGTTGCTAGTGGTGAAGTAATAGATAGTAATCTTGAAGCTGCTCCATTAACATTTATCGTAGGAAAAGGTCAAATAATCCCAGGCCTAGAGAATGAGCTTAAAAGCTTATCACAAGGGGATAGTGCAGATATAGAAGTAGCTGCAAAAGATGGATATGGTGAATATGATGAAAAAGCAGTTCAGTCTCTTCCAAAAGAGCAATTTGCTGGATTAGAGATGAGCGAAGGTATGACTCTTTATGGTCAAGGTGAAGATGGTGGAACAGTTCAAGTTGTAGTTAAAAGCTTTACTGATGAGACTGTAAACGTAGATTTTAATCATCCATTAGCTGGAAAAGACCTTCTTTTTGCTATTAGCATAACTGAAGTTCGTGAGGCTACGCCTGATGAGTTACTAAACGGATTCGTTGGTGCTCCTGCAAGTAGTGGAGGTTGTGGATGTTCAGAAGGTGACAGTTGTCACACTACAGAAGAAAAAGAAGCAAAAACAGTAAAAGCAGACGATCACGAATGTTGTGGTGGTACGGGCGGCTGTGGATCACACTAGTTACATAGCTAATTCAAGAGCCTCATTAGAGGCTCTTAAATCAGCAAACCTACTTAAAAGCCTTAATATTAATGCAATAATAATTGGTCAATGTGGAACAGGAAAAGAAACTTTAGCAAAGTTTATACTTCCAAAAGCACAAGTCGTTGATGGAAATTCCTTTTCTGAAGTGCTATCTTTTATAAGTACAAATGATTTAATTATTATTAAAAATTTTGATAAAATATCAAATTACCAAAAACTTCAAAATGTAATAGACGAGAATAAAACAAGAGTTATAGCAACATCAAGAACAGAATTATTAGATAAAATTAGTAGTGAATTTTTTAGTCTAAAAATAACTATACCTCCTTTAGTCCAAAGAGAAGAAGACATAGAACCACTTGTTAAGAAATTTTTTGAAGAAGTATCGACTATATTTGGAAACAATAGTAGTGATGTATCTTTAAAAGATTTAAATCTTGATCTCTCAAAAAATTGTCACTCTTTACGGAAATCTGTTTATGCAAAGTATCTTATAAGTTCATTTGAAGAAGAAGATGTTATGCAAGTAATGGAAGAGTTTTTATTAAAAAAACTTGGTGGAAAAAATGATTATAGAGATCAGTTCTATCTTTTTGATGTGCCTATGCTTAGATGTGGGTTCAAAAAGTTTAATTCTCAAGTAAAAATGAGTGCAAAATTTGGACTCAATAGAAATACTCTTAGAAAAAAAATAAATGACTATAAAGACAAATACAAATTACAATAAAGGTAGAAAATGAGCAAAAATATTTTTATATTTCCTGGACAAGGAAGCCAAAAAGTTGGCATGGGAAAAGATTTTTATGATAACGATGCATTGGCTCGTGAGATGGTTGAAAAAGCAAGCCAAAGATTAGATTTAGATTTTACAAAACTACTATTTGAAGAAAATGATAAACTAGAGTTAACCCAGTATACTCAACCTGCAATTTTACTTGTAAGTAGTATTGCTCATGCCTTATATACAAAAGAGAATAAAAATAGTCCTTTGATGGCACTAGGTCACTCACTTGGTGAGTTCTCAGCTTTGAGTGCTGTTGGAGCAATAGACTATCTTGATGCTGTTGAGTTAGTTCACAAACGTGGTCTTTTCATGCAAGAAGCTTGTGCAAATATTAATGCAGGAATGATGGCTCTTATTGGGTTGAGTGATGAGAGTGTGGAAGAGATTACAACTACTCAAAGAGAAAATGGCAAAAAAGTATGGGCAGCAAACTATAATTGTGATGGGCAGATTGTAGTTGCTGGTGACAAAGATGACTTAAGTTCATTAGAATCAGTTTTTAAAGAGGCTGGTGCAAAAAGAGCACTACTTCTCAATATGTCTGTTGCATCTCACTGTCCACTTCTTCAAACTGCAATAGCTCCACTTGGAGAGTATTTAGAAAAATATTTGAAAGATGATTTTTTAGCTCCAATTGTTTCAAATGCAACGGCAGATTTATATGAGAGTAAAAAAGAGGCGTTAGATGTACTTTCTCGTCAGCTAATTTCACCTGTGAAGTATAAACATTCGATTGTACATGTAGAAGCTCAGGCAGATAATTTTATAGAATTTGGTGCAACTGTTTTAAAAGGACTAAATAAGCGTTCAACTAAGAAACCAACACATTGCATAACAGATATGGCATCTTTAGAGAAAGTGTTAAGCGACTTATCATGAATTTGATACTTGTCCAAAATACCCCTAAACTAAAGAAGATGAGTTTTGATAAGTTTGAAGAAGAACTTAGTAAAATCGATTCTCATTTAGTGGTTTTTCCAGAACTTGCACTTAATGGTTATATGCTCAAAGATGCAGTTTTTGAAGATGCTTATGAGCTGAGTGAAATTGAAAAATTTGCAACTCTAAGCGAAAAGAAGGACATAGTTTTTGGATGTGTTTTAAAAGTTGGACACAAAATACACAATAGTGCAGTATATTGCAGTGCTGGAAAAGTGTTACATGTACACCATAAAAATATACTTCCAAATTATGGACTTTTTCAAGAGGCTCGTTTCTTTTTTGAGGGCGAGAAAATGGAGAGTTTTGAGACAAGTTTTGGTGAAGTTATGATGGTGATTTGTGAAGAAATGTTTAGTGCAAAAGTGATAGAAAAAATAGCTTCAACTAAACCACAACTTCTCATAGTTTTAGCAAACTCTCCAGCTCGTGGTTTTGAAGATGACAAACTTCTTATAGAACACCAATGGAACTCATTATTGACTACAAGTGCAATTCTTTCAGGTGCAAATGTAGTATTCGTAAACCGTGTAGGATTTGAAGATGGACTTGGTTTTTGGGGTGGAAGTAGACACATAAATCCAAAAGGTGAAGTAGTAGAAAAAGCAGAACTTTTTGAAAAAGAGTTCTTGTCCATTGAAATAGATGAACAGATCTCAAAAACACAAAAATATTTATTGAGAATAAAATAAGGATAATTAGATGAAATTAGCAATAATGGGTGCAATGCCTGAAGAAGTAGAACCACTTTTAGAATTTTTTGGAAAATATGAAACTGTAAACTATGCAAATAATAACTACTATGTTGTGAATTATAAAGGTAATGAAATAGTTATTGCATATAGTAAAATAGGAAAAGTGAATTCAGCCATAACTGCTAACACTATGATACAAAAATTTGGTTGTGAAAAACTTCTTTTTAGTGGAGTTGCTGGTGCTGTAAGTCCTGAGCTTAAAGTTGGTGATTTAGTAGTAGCTACAAAGTTGGCTCAACATGATTTAGACATATCTGCTTTTGGACATCCTTATGGATTTGTTCCTGAAGGTGCAGTTTACGAAGAAGCTGATGCTAAGCTTATAGAGATTGCAAAAGATGTGGCACGTGAAAAAAATATTGATTTAAAAGATGGCATTATTGTAACTGGTGACCAATTTGTTTGTGATGTTGAAAGAAAAGATTGGATAGCAAAAACTTTTAATGCTGTTGCATTGGAGATGGAAGGTGCAAGTGTAGCTGTTACATGTAACGCTTTAAATGTACCATTTTTTATACTTCGTGCTATAAGTGACGCGGCAGATATGGATGCAAGTTTTAGTTTTGATGAGTTTTTAGAGACATCAGCTAAAATAAGTGCAGATTTTGTTCTAGCAATGGTAGAAAAAATTATAAATGATTAATATAAGTAAAAAACTTTTAAGAACAACGGGTCGTACAGTAATGAAGTATAATCTCATAAAAGAGGGTGATAGAATTCTTCTTGGACTTAGTGGGGGAAAAGACTCTTTGTGTATGGCTCATGTTTTTAAACACTTGCAACGAGTTTCACCTATAAAATTTGAGTTTAAGGCAGTCACTATTGCTTATGGAATGGGTGAAAATTTAGAGACTTTAAAAGCACACTGTAAAGAATACGATATAAACCATGAAGTGCTCGATACTAAAATTTTTGAGCTTTCAAAAGAAAAAATTAGAAAAAATTCATCTTTTTGTAGTTTCTTCTCTCGCATGAGAAGAGGGGCTTTATACTCTTATGCCAAAGATAATGGTTATGAAAAACTTGCTCTTGCTCATCATTTAGATGATGCTGTAGAGAGTTTTTTTATGAACTTTAGTTACAACGGAGCACTTCGCTCTATGCCTCCTGTTTATAGAGCAGGCAATGGATTAGAAGTAATCAGACCCTTTATACATGTAAGAGAACGCCAACTTCGTGAACAAGCAAAGGAACACAATATGCCAACTATTGGAGATGAAGCTTGTCCTGCTATGAGATTTGACATTAAGATGCCAGTAGCTCGTGCGAAAACGAAAGAGATGTTAGCAAAAATGGAAGAAGAGAACAAAGACTTATTTGTTTCACTTAAAACTGCTTTTGAAAATATTAATGTATTTAGTTTTTGTGAAGAAGAGTATTTGGAGAGGTAGTTAAAACCCAGCTAACATTGTTTTCCATAATCTATCTATATCTTTATCATTTAGAAACATACAACTTTTTTTAGTAAATAACTCTTCTACATGTAGACGGTTAAATGTATTTACCCAGACACACTGTTCATGAGCTGGCATAAATCCTCTAATGAGTGATAAATCTTCTTTTACAGGCTCTTCACAGTTAAAACAGATGAATTCATCGTGTAGTCTTCCTTCATATTCTAAGAGCTTTACATAAGCTTCTATAGCCACTCTTTTAGGGTTTTGTGAATGCCATATAAAAGTGCAATCTTCTAAAAGGTTAAAATAGAACTCGTGAATCTCATCTATGTTTCTTAAGTGAAGAAAAAATAGTTTTATAAAAGCTTGCCATATGAACATTCGACTGTGTTCCAAGTTCCACTTTGAAGCTAAATGAAGTACACCACTTAGTTGTGGAATAGTTGATTTTATAGAAGATTTTGCTTCAAAGTCTATCTTGTATCCAAGATTTATATGGGAGTGTCTTGCTCCATAAAATCTATATAGTGTTAAGACACTTTTTTTTGTTAGAACAGTTACAATCAAATCTTCATCTTTAACTCTGTTAAAGTTTATAATATATCCTTGCATACGTAATTCTATCTATAATATATTAATTTAAAATAAATTTATAATTATAAATAAAATATAAATTTATTTATTTTATTGACTTATAAGTTTAAATAAGATATGTAATATTTTTTAAAGCCCATGAATAGCAGTTTAATTAAAAACTAAGTAACTTTTTAGTATGCTTAGTCACTTTTTACTTAAAAGGATAGGATTTGAAGAGAAATTTAATAACTAATTTTAAAGACAACTGTGGTTTTGGACTGTTGGCAAACATAAATAATGTACCAACTCACCAAAATGTTGAAGACTCTATAAAAGCATTAGAGCGAATGATGCACAGAGGAGCAGTTGCAGCTGATGGAAAAACTGGAGATGGCAGTGGATTACTATTTTCACTTCCAAAAGAGTTTATGAAAAGAGAAGCAAAAACTTTAGGAGTTGATCTTCCTAAACAGTTTGCAGTAGCAATGGTTTTTTTTACAAAATGATAGTCAAAAAAGAGTTTTTGAAGATATTTGTGAAAAGAATGACTTGAAAGTTGTACTTTACCGTGATGTCCCTATTAACATAAAAGCGTTAGGCAAACAAGCACTTGATTCTCTTCCTGAAATTGTTCAGATTTTTGTAACGCCTTCATCTTTAATTGCAACTAAAAGATTTGACGCACTTTTGTATTTGACTCGTCGCGAGATAGAGATGGCACTAAATGCTGACAAAGATTTTTACATACCATCATTTTCAAATAAAGTGATATCTTATAAAGGTTTGATTATGCCAACGCATATCAAAACTTTTTATCTTGATTTGGAAAACAAAAACTTTAAAACTACATTTGCACTTTTTCATCAAAGATTTTCTACAAATACACTTCCTGAGTGGAGACTAGCTCAACCATTTCGCTCAATTGCACACAATGGTGAGATAAATTCTATAGAATCCAATAGATTTCACACTGAGATGAAGAGTGAGTGTATGAAATCTCATGTATTTTCTGATAAAGAGCTTTCAAAGCTTATTCCTATTACAAACTCAAACGTAAGTGATAGTGCTAGTTTAGATAATGTATTTGAATTTATGATAGCAAACGGATATGACTTTTTTAAATCAGCGCGAACACTCATCCAAGCCCCTTGGCAAAATTCCCCACATATGGATTCAGATCTAAGAGCTTTTTATGAGTTTGCAAGTATTAACTTCGAGCCATGGGATGGGCCAGCTGCTGTTTCATTAACAGATGGAAGATACATAGGCTGTATTCTAGACAGAAATGGTCTAAGGCCAGCAAAATATATAATTACAAAAGATGAGCGAATTATTATTTCTAGTGAGTATGGTGTTCTTGATGTTGAAGAAGAAAACATACTTGAACGTGGTCGTCTTCAAAGTGGACAGATGATAGGAATAGACCTTAAATTTGGTAAAGTTATGAAGAACAATGAGATAGATGACTATCTTAAAAACTCAAACAGATATGCGGAGTGGTTAAATAAAAACCTTGTTTATCTTCAAGAATATGTAGAGGTTCCTTTTTCAAAAACAAGTGATTATGAAAGAAAAAATTTAGCATATGAGCAAAGATTTTTTAACATAACTCAAGAAGTCAAAGATATGGTTTTAACTCCTATAATGAAAGATGGCAAAGAGGGAGTTGGAGCAATGGGTGATGATACGCCTATGGCAGCTTTTAGTAAAAGACAGAGAAATTTCAGTGATTTTTTCAAACAAAAGTTTGCTCAGGTAACAAACCCTCCTATTGATCCAATTCGTGAAAAAGTGGTAATGAGTCTTAATGCTGGATTTGGTGAGATGAGGAATGTTCTTGATGAGTCAAGTGAACATGCCAAACGCATAAAGTCAATTTCTCCAGTTTTAATGCAAGAAAAACTTGAAGTTCTAATGTCATTTGGTGATACTACACACCCAAGATATAGAGAAGACTATAAAAATAGAGTTTTTTCAACACTATTTGAAGACAATTTAAAAGGTTCTTTAGAAGATTTAGTTTATGATGTAATTCAATCAGTAAAAAAAGATAAAATAAAAACTATATTTTTAGATGATAGAGGTATGAATGAAACTTTAAAACCAATACCAATGCTTATGGTTATGGGAAGATTAAACCAAGCACTTTCTGCTGAGGGCATTAGACATAAAGCTTCAATTATTACTATAACAGGTGAGATTTTTGATCCTCATTCATGTGCTACACTTATAGGATTTGGTGCAAGTGCTGTTTACCCTTATATGCTTTATGCTACAACTTTAGAAGACTGTAAAGAGAATAGTATAACTTCGTATGAGACAAAAACAGCTCTTAAAAATGTAAACTCTGCACTTAATCAAGGGCTTTTAAAAATCATGTCAAAAATGGGGATAGCTACTATATCTTCATATAGAAGTTCATCTTTGTTTGATTGTTTAGGGCTTTCAGATGAGGTTGTAGATGATTGTTTTAAAGACTCATATGCCATGATACCAGGACTTGGATATGAAGATATAGAGAAAAAGTTAAAGTTTAACCATGCAAAAGCATATGAGTTAGATTTGAGTAAGAAACTATTTCCACTTGAAATTGGTGGATTTTATAAACATCTTGATGGAAGTGAGTTTCACGACTTTGGACCTGCTGTTGTTCATGCTATTCAAAAGCTTGCAGCAAGTGGTGAAAAAGAAGATTATGATTATTATAAAAACTTAGTAAATGGTAGAGACTTAAAGTTTATTCGTGACTTTTTTGTACTCAAAAGTGATAGAAAACCTATTAGCATTGATAAAGTAGAATCAAAAGAGAAAATTTTCAAAAGATTTGCAAGTGCTGCTATGAGTCTTGGTTCTATCTCTCCTGAAGCACATGAGTCTTTAGCCGAGGCTATGAACAAAATTGGAGCTATGAGTAATTCTGGTGAGGGTGGAGAATCGACCGAGAGACTTAAAGCAAATAAAATTTCAAAAATTAAGCAAGTTGCATCTGGACGTTTTGGTGTTACCCCAGAGTACTTAAGAAGTGCAACTGAGATTCAGATAAAAGTAGCACAAGGAGCAAAACCAGGTGAGGGTGGTCAGTTACCAGGGCATAAGGTTACTTCACTCATTGCATCTTTACGTTATACAATTCCTGGAGTAACGCTTATATCTCCTCCTCCTCATCATGATATATACTCCATAGAAGATTTAGCTCAACTTATATATGATTTAAAACAAGTTAACCCAGAAGCTACAATAACTGTCAAACTTGTTTCCACTGCTGGAGTTGGAACTATTGCAGCTGGAGTTGCTAAAGCATATGCAGATAAAATCATCATTAGTGGCGGTGATGGAGGAACTGGAGCGGCTCCACTTACTTCTATTAAATTTGCAGGAAATCCTTGGGAGCTTGGACTTAGCGAAGCACATAATGCATTAAAAGCAAATCATCTTAGAGATACTGTTCATCTTCAAACAGATGGTGGACTTAAAACTGGACTAGATGTTATCAAAGCAGCACTCCTTGGAGCTGAGAGTTATGCATTTGGTACAGTAGCACTTACTGTTATAGGGTGTAAAATACTCAGAATCTGTCATCAGAACAGATGTACAGTTGGTGTTGCAACACAAGATGAAAAACTTAGAGCTCATTTTGTAGGAACAGTAGACAAGATAGTAAATTTCTTTACATTTTTAGCTGAAGATGTCCGCGAACAGTTGGCACAGCTTGGTTATGAAAATATGGAAGATATTATAGGAAGAAGTGACTTCTTACATGTAAAAGATGATGAGTTTGCTCAAAAGTTTGACTTTTCATCAGTTCTTATGAATATTGATGGAATCAATACCTGTAAAAAAACTTCAAATGATCCATTTGATCCAAATGAGTTTGAACACGATATTTTAAAAGAAGTCTTCAAAGTGATAGAGAATCCTGAAGAGAAAATAGTTTTACATAAAACAATTCAAAATACAAATAGAAGTTTTGGAGCACTTGTAAGTGGTGAAATAGCAAAATATTATGGAAATAAAGGTTTACCAGAAGATAGCATAAAGTTTGAACTTGATGGAACTGCTGGACAGTCTTTTGGAGCATTTTTAATAAATGGTGTAAAAATAAGACTTCGTGGAACTGCCAATGACTATATTGGAAAAGGTATGAATGGTGGTCAAATAGTCATAATTCCAAAGTACCAAAGAGAAGGGTACACAAGTGGTGGTAATACATGTTTATATGGTGCAACTGGAGGAAAACTTTTTATTGCTGGTGAAGTTGGTGAGAGGTTCTGTGTAAGAAACTCTGGAGCAACTACAGTAGTTGAGGGAACTGGAGATCATGCTTGTGAGTATATGACAGGTGGAGTTGTAACAATTCTTGGTAAAACAGGAGTTAACTTTGGTGCTGGTATGACAGGCGGAGTAGCGTTTATTTACGATACAGAACATGTATTTATAGATAAGCTAAACCAAGAGTTAGTCATTGCCGAGAGAATAGATACAGATGATATGGATGAAGCTAGACACTTCTTAAAAAGACAACTAAGAGCTCATATAAATAAAACAAAGAGTGTGAAAGCAAATTATATCTTAGATAATTTCCGTCACTCAGTAAGAGACTTTTGGATAGTTCGACCAAAAGATATGACAAAAACACCGCTAAACCCTGAGGAAGGAGATTAATATGGAAATGCAAAATTTTATAAACTTAGAAAGAATAGAACCAAATAGACGTGATAGTAATGAAAGAGTAGAAGATTTTAGAGAAATTTATGAGCTAATGACAAAAGAAGAGGCATCAAGCCAAGCGAGTCGTTGTGTTCAGTGTGGCGACCCATTTTGTCACAGTAAATGTCCTCTTCATAACTACATTCCATATTGGTTAAAGTCTATAAGTGGCATGAAAAACGAGTTAGCATTTAAGCTCTCAAATGAGTCTAATCCCTACCCAGAAATCACAGGAAGAATTTGTCCGCAAGATAGACTTTGTGAGGGTGATTGTACTCTAAATGATGGACATGGTGCTATAACTATTGGTTCAATTGAGACGTTTATATCCGAACATGCTTTTAAAAAAGGTCTAAAACCAGAATTCCCTGGGATTACAACTAATAAAAAAGTAGCCATTGTTGGAGCTGGTCCTGCTGGACTTTCCTGTGCAACTTATTTGTTAAGAGCTGGAATTAAAGTAGATATGTATGAGAAACAAAATAGAGCTGGCGGTCTTTTGACTTATGGAATTCCAGGATTTAAGTTAGACAAAGAGGTAGTAGCTCGTCGTGTCAAGTGGCTTCAAGAGGCTGGTATGAGTCTACATGTAAACAGTGAAATTGGTAAAAATATTAGCTTTGATGATATTGCTGGTGAGCATGATGCTATATTTTTAAGCATTGGAGCAGAAACTTCAAACAGAGCAAAACTTGTTAATGAAAATGCAAAAAATGTTTTTATGGCAATGGATTTTTTAAGAGATATTCAGAAAAAACTATTCCATGAAGATTATGATAAGAACTATGAAGTAGAAGGCAAAAATGTAGTTGTTATTGGTGGTGGTGATACTGCTATGGATTGTCTTAGAACATCTTTACGTCAAGGGGCTAAAAGTGTTAAGTGCCTGTACCGCCGTGATAAATATAATATGCCTGGAAGTAAAAAAGAGTTTAAAAACTCAAAAGAGGAAGGGGCACTTTTTATATATAATGTTGCTCCAAAAGAGATAGTAGTAAATAGCAAGAATAAAGTCATAGCAATAGAGATGCAAAAAACAATGTTAAGCACAAAAGATGCAAGTGGTAGAGCTTCTGTTGAAGTTGTAAAAGGCAGTGAGTTCAGAGTGGAAGCTGATGTTATTATCTTCGCTCTTGGTTTTTCTGCGTCAACTCCAGATTTCTTAGCAGAAAATGGAATTGAGGTAAACAAATGGGGTTCCATAGAAGTAGATAATAATCATGAAACAAGTAAATCTGGTGTTTATGCTGGAGGAGATTGTAAGAGAGGAAGTGACCTTGTTGTAACAGCTGCTGCTGAAGGTAAAAGTTCGGCAGAAGCAATAATAAAGAGTCTACTAGGATAGTTAGGAAGAGAGGATTATTGAAAATATTAAATGGTTTAAAATTTAACTCATTATAAATAAACTATTTGATATAATAATTATTTAATCTTGGGAGATTATATTATTGTGAGTTTAAATTTTTTTACCAGTCAATACACTAATACACTAGAGAATAAACTTACTGATATTCTCACACATTATGACATTGAAAATTTAGAATTTTTAATAGGTTGTTTTAAAAAAATAGCTTCATTGCTTGATAAAATTGAAGGAGTTTGTATATTAGTAGGAGTAAATGTTGATAAATTTATTTTTGATGCTAAAAATAGAGGTAAAAAATTTAATTTCCTAGACTATGAAAAATTTAAAGATTTTGAGATAAGAAAAGAGATTAAAAAACTACAAGAAAAGTATAGTTTAGTTCATCAAAAAACTAAACAAAAAAAATTAATAAAAACAAATATAGATATTGTTTTGAGTGATACATTTGCATAAGGTATGTTATAATGTATATAATAATACATTAAAAGGTTTGATAGATGAGTGTTAAACTTGACATAAATTATATATTAAAAGCAGGATTAACAAAACTTGAAATGTATGATGAAAAGCCTACTAATGGGTTGAAGTTTGTATCAGAACTTGAAGATGAAGAGAACCCATATATTAGGTTTCATTTAGAAGAGGCTAAGATTTATGAAGCAACTGCTGTATATTTTAGACACTTTGAAGATAAACCACCAATACCTCAAATTTATATTTATGAAGAAAGAAAAGATATTAATATTTTACATAAAAGACTATGGAGTTCTTGTAAAGTACCTCTGTTTTTTATAATATCAAATACAGAAATTAAAATATTTAATAGTATGTCTAAAAAAGATATTACCGAACAAAATATAAAGCCATTTGAAATAATTAAAATAGCTTCACAAGTACAGAGCGAACTTAAATATTTTAAAGCAAAAATGTTTGATAGTGGTGAATTTTGGAATGAAAAATATAATGTACATTTTTCAAATAAAAATAGTGCTTATAATTCATTATTAGAAAAACTTGAAATTGAAAGAAATAAGTTAATTAATAAAACTAAATTATCTCCAACACTTACAAATAGTTTATTAATAAAATCTATTTTATTAAAATATTTAGAAGAAAAAGAAGTTTTTGGTATAGATTATTGGAATAAGTTTTTAAAAGAAGCAAAATCATTTAATGATATAGTTCAAACTAAACAAAATAACAATAGTGCTTTAATTGAACTTTTTAATGATTTAAGTGTACACTTTAATGGTGGAATATTTAAGTTGACAAATGCTGATAAAAAAGAATTATTAAATATAGATTTAACCGAATTTAAATATTTTTTACAATCAAATATTGATAGTGATAAACAATTATATTTTTGGGATTTATATTCATTTAAAGATTTACCAATTGAATTAATAAGCAATATATATGAATTATTTTTAACAGAAAATGAAAAACAAGGTGTAGTTTACACACCATCAATTTTGGTTGATTTTATGATAGATGAAATGATTCCTTTAGATAGTTCAATAATTGATTTTAAAGTTATTGATCCAGCTTGTGGTTCAGGTATTTTTTTAGTAGCCACTTTTAAAAGATTAGTTCAGAGATGGAGTATGAATAATAAGTTTCAAACACCAAGTGTTGAAATTTTAAAATCATTGATTACAAATAATATATTTGGAATAGATAAAAATGAGGAAGCTGTAGAAGTAGCAAAGTTTAGCCTATCTTTAGCATTATATGATATTTTAGCTCCTGAAATTATTTGGAATGAACTACACTTTGATGATTTATCAAAAACTGGTAATTTGATAGCAGAAGACTTTTTTCAAGTTTTAAATGATAAAAACAATTATCCTAAAATTAAAGATTTTGATTTAGTTATTGGAAATCCTCCTTTTATTCCTAAACTAACTACAGAAGTATCAAAACAAATAGAAGATAAAAGTTTTAAAGAAAATATAAATAGACCAAAACTGCCAAATAATCAATTAGCATATTTATTTCTTGAGCAGAGTTTTAAGTTGTTAAAAAAAGATGCTTTTATCTCTATGGTTCAGCCATCTGGATTTTTATATAATAATAAAGTAGAATCATTTAGAAAATATTTATTTGAAAAATTCAATCTTAGACAAGTAATAGATTTTACAGGATTAAATAAACTTTATGATGGAAGTAAAAAAAATAGTCAAGGCAAAAAAGTAAGTATTAATGTACCAACCTCTGTATTGTGTTTTGAAAATAATACACCAGAGATAGATATAAATGAAGTTTTGCATCTTACGGTTAGGCAAACATTTGAAGCAAAAGAAAGGTTATATTTTGATTTAAGTTATTACGATTTTTATTGGATAAGTTATAAAGAAGCAATAGAAAATAAATATATTTGGAAATGTAACTTAGTTGGTGGTAGTAGAGTGGTTGATATTATAAATCGTTTAAATCAGTATAAAGTAACATTAAAAAAATATTTAGAAGCTAAAAAAAAGAATAATAACTGGGAATATAGTGAGGGATATATAGTAGGTAATAGAAAATGCTATACACCTTATTTGTATAATCATTTGGCATTTATACCAAAAGCATATCCTTTATCTGAAAATGGCATTGAATGGGCAGATACCTATAATATTCAAGAAACAAAATTTGAAGCACCAAGAACAAAAGAATTATTTGAAGCCCCTTTAATTGTGATTAGAGAGGTATTAAATAAAAAAACAATATTGGTGGATTATAGTGATAAAAAAGATATTGCTTTTACTAATCAATATATAGGCATTAGTGCTTCTTCTAAAGATAAAAATAATTTAAAAAAAATAGTGACCGATTTAAAAAAGTATAGTAAAGAATTTATCTTTTATATAATAGCTACGAGTGCTAAAACAGGAGTTGATAAAGCAACTGTATTGTATAAAAATGATATAGATAATCTTCCATACCCTAAAAATATAGAGAATATAAAATTATCAAAAACAGAAGAATATTTTGCAGATGATACAATTGATTATATGCTAGATTGGATTAATGGAAAACAAAATTTCACAATATTTAAAAATGTAAATGAAGAACAAATAACTGAATATCAAAATATATATTGTGATTTAATAAATACTGTTTATAATAAATTTATACCATTGGAAGTTTTACAAACAGAACAATTCAATATTATGTCATTTTATTATAAAGACAAGCCAAATAATTATTTATTCAATGAAAATGATTTAAATGATAAAGATATAGAAAATTTAATTAATAAAAAAATAGGTAGAAATGTAAATATAACAAGAGTATTCAAATATTATGATGAAAATTTAATTTATATTATAAAACCTAAACAATATCGTTATTGGCTGAAATCAATTGCTGTAAAAGATGCTGATGATACTTTTGCTGATTTAGTTGATATGAGATATTAATATATGCAAGCTAATAACAATACTATTAAACAAAGTAGTTCGGGCAATCTTCCAGAAGAAGATAACCCTTTACATATATTAGCTATCAAATTTGTAGAAAACATACTCTTATATTTAACACAAGATGATGAACGAGAAGATGCTTTAACTGAAAGATTAATACAATTATCTATTTTTAATCAGAATCCTATTCGATGGGCTTTGGTAAGAGAAAATGTAAATAAACATAAATCAAGTGAAGATATCGGAGTATCGCATAAATCAAATAAACATAAAACTATCTTTGTATTTGAGGCAAAAAGATTAGATAGTACACTTCCTAAAGCTCGTGAAAAAGAATATATCATTGGTACTAAAGGTGGAATAGAACGATTTAAAAGAGATAAACACGGAAAAGATTTAGACTATGCAGGCATGATAGGATATGTTCAAACAGATGATTTTGACACTTGGAAAGATAAAATAAATAGTTGGATAGGTGAAGAGATTAGAAGTCAATCATCGTCTGATTTAATTTGGATAACAAATGATAAACTTGTAGAAGAAAATCAAAATGCTAAAATAGCACAATACTCCTCAATACACAATCGTTTATCAAAAATAGATATTACTTTAACTCACCTATGGGTTAAATTAAATTAACTAGGATAATTATTTTTGAATATTAAATTTTTTTTACAATCAAGTTATAAAAAAGAAAACTTTATAGAACTTGGCAGTGGTTTTACTTTTGTTAGACAACATTATAAGCCAGAATATTCTGGTCAAGTAAATTTTTATTGTAGTGCAGTTGATGGAAAGATAGCTCATAAAGATGATAATCTAACTATTGAGATAATAGAAGAAGAATTAGAAAATAGCTTTGAAGATAAAAAATGAGTCTACAAAAAAATCAATTTAAGAACTTTGTAAATGCAGTTATAAGAGCAAACAAAGAGATAATAGAGCTTTTAGAAAATGGCTCTAGTGAAGAGTTTCATCAGAGTATTTCTTTGGGGGCTGGTGGAGATATTAGTAGTAAAATTGATTTGCTTGCAGAAGAAATTTTTATTAAGTGTTTAAGTAAATTTGGCAATATATACTCTGAAGAGTGTGGTTTTGTTGATAACAAAAAAGATGATGATATTATTATAGACCCAATCGATGGAAGTGATAATTTTGCTTCAAATCTGCCATACTATGGAACTTCTGTTGCTCTTAAAAGAGATGGAAGATGTATTGCGGCAGTGATTGTTAATCTTGCTAATGGTGAACTTTTTATAAAAGATGAAAATCGTTTTGAAAGAACAAATATAAAAAAATTACAATTTACAAATGTAGAAAAAAACAGATACTCAAAACTTGGTCTTTTTGAGCGAACTTATTGCTCTAAAGGTACACCTGAACTTATGCGAAGATATGGTATAAAATACAGAAGTCCAGGGGCTTTCGCGCTCTCTTTAGCATATGCTCATGATGTTGATTTTGTTCTTTATGAAGGCAAAATGCGTGAGTATGATATAGCTGCTGGGTTATATATGTGTGAAGATTTACATGTAGAAAAACGAGAAGATTTACTTCTTGTAAGCCAGAATAAGGAAATTTTTGATAAAATACTCCAATTTATTTAAATGAAGGAGAAAATATTATGAATTTCGGTGAATTATTCGGTAACTTTCGTAAAAAGCAGTCCTCTCCAAAAGAAGCTCCAAGCCATTGGATAAAGTGTTCAAAATGTCAATCACTAATGTATTTTAAAGAGATTGAGCACCTTTTCAATGTCTGTCCAAAGTGTGGATTCCACATGAGAATTACAGCACAGCAGAGGATTAACCTTATTTGCGATAAAGATACCTTTACTGAGTTTGATTCATCTTTAGCTCCTGTTGACCCATTAAAATTTGTAGATAAAAAATCATATAAAAAACGTATTGCTGAAGCAATTGAAAAAACTGGACGTACTTCATCTGTCATAAGCGGAAGTTGTTCTATTAACGGTATAAGCACTCAGTTAGTAGTATTTGATTTTAAATTTATGGGCGGAAGTTTAGGTTCCGTAGAGGGCGAAAAAATAGTAAGAGCAATCAACCGTGCTATTGCCAACAAAGAAGGTTTAGTAATTGTAAGTGCAAGTGGAGGGGCAAGAATGCAAGAGAGTACTTTTGCACTTCTTCAAATGTCAAAAACTTCAGCAGTATTAACTAAACTAAGTGATGCAGGTCTTCCTTTTATATCAGTTTTAACAGACCCAACAATGGGTGGAGTAAGTGCAAGTTTTGCTTGGCTTGGAGATGTTATCATAACAGAACCAGGTTCCCTCATAGGTTTTGCAGGACAAAGAGTTATTAAGCAGACTATTGGTACTGATCTTCCTGATGGATTTCAAAGAGCAGAGTTTTTACTTGAACATGGTTTAATTGATATGATAGTTCAGCGTGGAGAGATGAAAAAATGTATCTCTGATATGTTGACATTTTTTGGAAAGAATTATAAAAAAGATGAGTACGAACTAAAAATAAAAGCTTCCTAATGAAATTGTATGCTCTTTTAGACTATGAAACATTGGTTAAAAAAGAGTGGTCGATAGAGAGATTTATCTCTACATGTAAAGCTTTACATGTAGAGATAATTCAATATCGAGATAAAAAAGGAGATAGACAAAGGAAAAAAGAAAATTTACATAAAATAAAATCACTTTGTGCCATAACTCTTTTGATAAATGATGATGTAGACTTAGTAGAGTTTTGTGATGGTCTTCACGTTGGGCAAGAGGATTTGAAAAAAATATCAGTTAATGATATTAGAAAAAAAATAGGAAAAAAGGTTTTGGGAATCTCGACTCACAATAAAGAGGAGATTTTGAGAGCCAATAGTCTTGAAGTAGATTATATTGGGTTAGGAGCATATAGAGCAACTAGCACAAAAGCTGATGCAAGCGTTTTAAAAGAGAGCCTAAGTGGCTTAGCAAGACTCTCTTTTAAGCCGGTTGGTGCAATCGGTGGTGTTAGAGTGGATGATGAGATTGATGGTGTTACTTATGCCGTCGTAGGAAATGACTTGTATGAATATTAAAGTCTTTAGCATAGAAAAAAGTGGCGATAACCATATTGATGCATTAAATAAAGAGTTCATTAAAATGATTTCTAAGAGTGCTTCGGTAGATGATATTGTACTTTTTAATAAGCAGATTGCCAAAGCCCAAGTAAAAGGGGCTAAGGAAGCTAAAGAGTCATATACAAGAACCTATGAGCCTTATTTAAAGGGATATAATATCGCTTTAGATGTAGAGGGAAAAGAGTGTAATAGTTTTGAGTTTAGTAAAATTTTTGATAACGAAATAAATATTAATTTTTTTATTGGCGGTGCTTATGGTTTTAACAAAGAGTTTTTGGATCAAACTCAAAAAGTTATAAGTTTAAGTAAATTGACATTTGCCCATAAGATAGCTAAAACTGTTCTTTATGAACAGATTTACAGAGGGCTTTGTATAAAAAACAACCACCCCTACCACAAGTAGGACATTGAAGGAAAAAGAGCAATGAGAGATAGTGATTTAAAATATTTTGAAGATTTACTTTTAACGAGAAGAGTACAGATAAGAAAAAACATAGATGATGCAGCTAGAGAAATAGCTTCTTTAAAAGATGATGAAGTTGGAGATGAAGCTGATCATGCCGCTGTTAGCACCGATAGAATGATTGAACAGGCAATAAGTGCACAACAGAGTCGTGAACTTATTGAAATAGATTTTTCACTAAATAAAATAAAAAGTGGTGGATATGGCGTATGTGATATGTGTGAGGAAGATATTAGTTTTCAAAGACTAAAAGTAAAGCCTTATGCAAAATATTGTATAGTTTGTAGAGAAATAGTAGAAAAACAAAATAGGTAGGGGCGTAAAATGGGAATTAAACGATATATTCTTTTAACAGTTGTTTATATGTTGACTATAGGTCTGTATGTGTTCAGTTTCAATGGAGATATGTATACGCTAAGTGTTTATAAGTTTTCATTAGAGCTTCCTGTTGCACTTTGGATTGTGTTACCAACGATTTTACTTTTTATTGCTTCAACTACTCATATGATGTACTATAGTCTGAAATTTTTTTGGAAAGATAGAGCTGTAAAAAGAGATTTTGATAACTTTAAAACGGCACTTAGTGAAAAAGTTTTAGGCGAAGATAGTATGCTAAAATATAAAAGTGAATGGTTTCAGTTTGTTGGAAAAAGTCTTAAAACATTAGAGTATAAAGAGATAGAAGATTTTAATACCGAAGATGAAAAAATTGAAGAAAATCGCCAAATACTAAAAGATTTAAATGATGGAAAAATAGTAGAATTAAAAAAATATAGACTTTCATCTGAAAATAGACTTTTAGAACAAAATGATATAAACAGACTTCAAGAAGATGCAAAATACTCTTCAACTATTCTCAAAGAGTGTACAGATAAAAGTAGTACACTATATCAAAAAGCATACTTTGAGTATATAAAATACGCTAGTTATATTGATATTAAAAAATTAGATTTTATTCCAACAAAAAAGATGTTCAGAGTTTTAATGGAGAGATATCTCGAAGAAGAGGGAACTGTTGCAATCAAACTTGACCTTGATGAAATTCAAGAATTGTTAATGCAGTTTAAAGCAAATCGTGAGGACTATTTAGAACTTGCTTATGAAATTAAGACAAAACTTGAACCAGATGCTCTTATAGCTCTTTTTGAAAAACTTTACAACTCACCAGAACATTCAGCTGCAGCTGATGCTTATTTATACGTTCTTAATGAGTTACAGATGATAGATAAAGTAAGAGATATACTTGAAAATTCTGATAAAGAAGAGTTTGAAAAATGGAAAACAATTCTGTTTTTAAGAGACAATGGCAAAAATGTCAATAGTGGACTTTTTTTAAGAATTTAATATTTTGAATTGTAATGTTTCTCGCCAAAGGCGAAGCTTCAGTGATGGGAATTGTATTTGGACTTGTTCAAATGCAAGGAGAAGTTAGATGATTGATTTTGAAAAGGGCATTATTGCCCTTGCCCCACTTGCAGGATATACTGACCTACCATTTCGTAGTGTTGTTAAAAAGTTTGGAGCTGATTTAACCTTTTCTGAGATGATAAGTGCAAATGCTCTACAACATAACTCTAAAAAAACATTTAAGATGCTTGAAAAATCATCATTAGAGACGCCATATATAGTTCAGATTGCAGGAAGTGACTTAGTTGCTATTCGTGATGCAGTAGAGATACTAAATGACATAGAAGGCATAGATGGGATTGATCTTAATTGTGGTTGCCCTGTACCAAAAGTGGTATCACAAAGCTCTGGTTCGTCTTTACTTTTAGACTTACCTCATTTGGGCAAGATAATAGAGACTATAAAGAAACATTCAAACAAACAGTATACTAGTGCAAAAATAAGACTTGGATTTAGTGAAAAAATTCCAAGGGATATTGCTAAAGCAGTAGAGGAAAGTGGTGTTGATTTTATGAGTGTTCATGGTAGAACAAGAGCCGGAGCATATAAAGCACCTGTAGATTATGATGCGATTGCTACTATTAAAGAGTCTGTAAAAATACCAGTTTTAGCCAATGGTGATATTACAAGTTACGAAAAAGCGATGGAAGTTAAAAAAATAACTGGTTGCAACTCTCTTATGATAGGACGAGGTGCCATTGGAAATCCTTGGATATTTTATCAGCTAAAGCATGGTGAAAACTCAGTTGATAGTGCTCTAAAAGCTGAGATTATATTAGAACATTATAACTCTATGGTAGAGTTTCATGGCTCTCATGGTGTAAGTATGTTTAGAAAACATCTTCATGTTTACTCAAAAGGTTACGAAGAAGCTTCTGCATTTAGAAATAAAATTAACACAATAGTAGATACAGAACAAATGAGAAGTGAAATAGAACTATTTTTTAGTAACCATCACTAAAACTACTTTTTTTGTGTTTGTCTTTTTTGTACTGAGTTCTGTTTTTTTCTTTATGTAAAAGATTTGCCCTTTTAGTAGTTTAGCTTGTAATTCATCTTTTTCTCCATCTTTTAATTCCTCTACATGTAAAATGCCCAAGATGAGATTAACGTAGTTTTCTAAAGCTATAGGGTAGGTTGCATTTAGTCTAATATGTTTTATTTTTTTGAGAATTTCAAATGTTCTTTTGACTCTTTTTTGAAATATTTCAAACTCGAACGTTGGATCTTTTAGGTAGGAAATATTGCTTCTAACAAATTTTTCTAAACCTCTTGTGTATTTTAATCTTATGTCTTTTTCATTAATTTTGTTTTCCATAACTACATTTTAGCGAAAAATTGCATAACAAATAGAATATATGGTATGAAAAATAGCGAACTAAAAAACACCAAAGCAGTTACATCAATAGGTCTACAATTATAGAGTGAAGATAAGTTTACATTAGTAACAGCAAGAGGTACTAGCAGTTCTAGCAAAATTATACTAACCATAAACTCATCTAAATTTAGACTTTTAAGCACTACAATAGAGATAATAGGAATAATGATAAACTTGATGATTCCTACATGAAAAATGAGTTTTAGGTTGAGACTTTTTAGTTTTACATTATATAAAAACATACCAAATATCATAAGTTGAAGAACCATTGCTGCATATGCCCCCATCTCTAAAGATTTTAAAATTGAGCCATGAACATTTATATGTAGGAAATTTAAACTAAGAGCTAAAAGTGCAAACCAAATTAGTGGCAGCTTTACTATATTAAGTAGTGATTCTTTGATACTAAATTGACCTCTTGAGTAAAAATAGATTCCTATGGTATATACAATAAATACATTGGCAACATTAATAAGGGAAGTATATATGATAGACTCTTGACCAAAGATGGCTATTCCTATAGGAATTCCTAGGTTACCAGTGTTTCCTATAGCACTTGATATTGTAACAATAGAACGCTCTTTAGATTCAGTAAAAAATGTTTTTGCGAGAAAAAAACTAATGATTATGCATAGTATACTTATGGTCACATAGATAAAAGGAGCTTTTATAAGAGTAGCATCTATACTTTTTGTGCTAAGTCCCCAAAAAGTAAGCATAGGTTGTAAAAAATAGATAGATATTATGACAAGTGATTTTTCTTGAAGTTCATTTTTTAGCTTAGCTTTTGCCAAAAATCCTAAAAGAATAAAAAAATAGATGGAGATAACTGAGAGAAAAATATCCATTATATAACCTAATATCTTTCTAATTTACTTCTGTAGTCGTCTTGAATCTTCTCTTGCTGCTGTAGTTTTAGGTATTCATCTAGCTTTTTTCTATTGTCTTCAAAAGCTTTTTCAAAGTCTGAATCGTCTTTTATATCTCCTGGAGAAAATTTTTCTAACAGAAGATTAGAGCTTCCTGTCATAACTAGGTATTTTCTATTTTCAAATTCTAAAAGAACAACGCTATTAATCTTGTCTATGGGTTTTTGATGGAGTACACTGACTTCTCCACTAGGTATGTTTTTGCTATTTTCTTTAAATAACCAAGACTTTTTAGTTTTTACTTGGTCACTTTTTTTAGTTACTCTTTTTTTAAGCCAAAACATAAAAATTACCATAATTCCCAATAGAAATATTACACTTAGATATCTTCCATCAACCAAATCTTCACTAGGTTTTCTACTTATGGGTGTTTTTGTATCTGTTTGTATTGCACGGGTTACTTGTTCTTGCGTAGCTTTTGTTATTGGTTTAGTTCGAATTCTAAGTCCGAAACCATCTACTGTTTTTGAAGCTATAACTCTAATAGAGTTTTTACTTTTTAGAATTACATTAATGCTGTCTTTGTTCGGTGCTATTGTTATTGCTTGAAGTATATTAGAGTTTATGTTTTTTTCTATGAGTCTATCATATGTCAAATCACTAAGAGTCAAAGTAATTATATTTGATCCTCTTTTTTGAGATATTTTTCCTTCATAAGGTGAGTCAAAAGAGAGCATTACATCTACTCTATCGCTTCTTTCATAAACATTATGAGTTAAAAGATTAGCACTATTGGCAAATGAAATCAGAAGTAAAAAAATCAGAATCTTTTTCATTAAAGTTCTCTTTTAAAGTACTGGATTACTGTTTTTGAATCTAATATTTCATTGATACGAATAGCTAAATTCTTTTCATAAACCATAACTTCTCCTTTTCCAAAGATTTTGTTGTTGACAAATAGCTCAACACTTTCTCCGGCAGGTTTTCCTAAGTCTATGACAGAGCCTTTATCTAATTTTAGTAACTCTCTAATACTTAGTGCTGTTGTGCCAAGCTCTGATATAAAGTCTACATTTATATCTACTAGGTTTTCATATCCGCTAAGTAGCCTGTTTTCTAAATACTCTTTATCTTTTTTATTCATGTTCTTCCTACTACAAATGTACGATTCTTAATCTTATAAAGCAAAAACTCTTCCAATTTTAAAAGTTTAATATTAGGAACATGCCCTAAAAAATCTGGAGTTGATATTTTATAATTTGAATCACTATTTTCTTCTTCTAAAATAACTTTCGCTGAGCCTACTATCATGTTTGCTACTTCTTTAACCAAATCATCTAAATCATCTTCGTTTAAGTTATCTTCAAATAGGAGTGCTTTTGAAAATTCGTTTAATGTATCTTTCTTAAAAAGTAGATACCATTGCGTTTCGATATCGTTTTCAAAAAGAGCGATTGCTGCACCATAAAAGTTTTTTCCAGGATACTTTGCTTGCTTTGTTTCTAGTCCAATTATGTCAGCACAAAAACTTTTAGTAGCACTATTAATTGCAGTTATCATTTTTTGCCCTTAAAAAAGATAACCTATTATAGATTAAGTTAATTAAAGAACAAATTAAGTACAATGATACTCTATTGTTTTTTAAGGAATAACTATGGCTATGATGAAATTTACAACTAAAGATAAAAATATTGATGAATTTTATTCTACATGTAAAGTCTTAATAGTAGATGACGATAAAGAAGTTCACTCGGTAACTAAAACAGTACTTAGCCAATTTGTGTTTGAAGGAAAAAAATTAGAATTACTTAGTGCTTATAGCGGAGAAGAAGCAATATCTATGTTAAAAGAGTGTCAGGATATACAGTTGGTTCTTTTAGATGTTGTTATGGAAACTGATGACGCTGGTTTGATTGTAGCAAAAAGAATTAGAGAAGAGTTAAAGCAAAAAAAAGTAAGAATAGTTTTAAGGACAGGACAGCCAGGATCTGCTCCAGAACAAGAAGTGATTGATAACTATGATATAAATGATTATAAAGAAAAAACAGAGTTAACTTCTAAAAAACTCTACACAACAGTTATATCATCTTTAAGAGCATATCGTGATATGGATATAATTGACCATAATAGAAAAGCCTTAGAAAAAATAGTAGAAGCATCAAAAACAATTTTCAAACTGAAATCATTTTATTGTTTTGTAGAGGGTGCGTTGTCTCAAGTAACATCTTTGCTAAACATAGATGGTCATATATTTGAAGCAAAAGTCAATAATGGATTTTTTGCAACTTTATCTAATGATGAGTTTAAGCTTATATCAAGTATAGGATTGTTTAAAGGGAAAAAAGAGAGTAAAATTTTGACTACAGAAGCCTTGGCTTTACTGCGTAAAGCTTATCAGTTAAAAAATAGTTTTTTTGAAGATGATGCCTATATAGCATATTTTGAAACAACTAATGGAAAAATTTTATTTCTTTACATAGAAGGTTGTGGAAAATTAAATGATATAGATAAAGATTTTCTTGAAGTCTTTTCGAACAATATTTCTATCGCTTTTAACAACACATGTATTAATGCAAAGTTATTGGAAGAAAAGAAAGATTTAGTTGAAAAGATAGGTGAAATTTTGCTTAAAAGAAGGGTTTTTGAAGAAAATATATCAAAAAAAGATATTTTAAAACTCTTAAAAGAGCCTAATGTAGATGTTAGGTTAAGTGAGTATTTCCTACACTATTATGATGGGATACAATAGTAATTTGTTTTTTGAGCTTTCAATTGTTGGTTTAGTTATTGGTTTTATATCTGGCTTTTTTGGTATTGGTGGAGGAACCCTGCTTGTTCCCACTCTTATGTACTTTGGATTTACTATTAAGTATGCCATAGGTATTTCCATTATGCAGATGGTTTTTAGCTCTATTTTTGGTTCATACCTAAATTTTAAAAGCGGTAAATTTCAGTTAAAAGATGGGCTTTTACTTGGAGTTGGTGGATTTGTAGGTGCTCAAGGGAGTGGATTTTTAGTAAATTATCTCTCATCTACGATACTCACTATGATATTTCTCTTTTCAGTATGTTTAGCAATATTTAAATTTTTTAAATCATCTCTTGAATCAAATTTACCAGAAGTAAAATCAAAACTTTTACTATTTGTAATTGGTTATTTTGTTGGACTTATTGCAATAAGTGTTGGCATTGGTGGAGGATTGTTTTTGACTCCAATTTTAATTGGTTTTATGAATTATGATATAAAAAAAGCTATATCAATGAGCCTCTTTTTTATTGTTTTTTCATCAGTGTCAGGTTTTATAAGCCTTTCACAATTTGGTTTAATTGATTATAGAGTTGGACTTATTGTAGGTATCAGCTCCCTTTTTGGTGTATTTTTGGGTATAAAATCATCTCATAATTTAGACAAAAAGAGACATAAAACACTGCTTTTAGGTCTATACTTTGTCATCTTATTTATGACAGTTAATAAATTATATTTTTAGGGGACATAGTTGAGTAAGATAAAAATTTTTGGTGCAAATGAGAATAATTTAAAAAACATAGATTTAGAAATTCCAAAAAACAGATTGGTAGTAATAACAGGCATAAGTGGAAGCGGAAAATCAACTCTAGCATTTGATACGCTTTATGCAGAGGGACAAAGACGCTATATTGAGTCACTCTCAAGTTATGCAAGACAGTTTTTAGACCGCGTAGGAAAACCAGATGTTGAACGCATTGAGGGACTTACTCCCGCAATTGCGATTGACCAAAAAACGACGAGTAAAAACCCACGCTCAACTGTAGGAACTATAACAGAAATATATGACTATATGAGACTTCTGTTTGCTCGTGTTGGAAAACAGCACTGCCATAAGTGCAAAAAGCCAATTTCACAGATGAGTGGAGCAGATATAATTGGAGAAGTTTTGAAACTTCCTGATGGTGCAAAGCTTGTCATTATGAGTCCTTTGGTTCGTGAGAAAAAAGGCTCATTTGCAGATATGATAGAGTCACTTCGTCATAAAGGATTTGTAAGGGCAATGATAGACGGGGTAATGGTTCGTCTTGATGAAGAGGTGGAGCTTAGTAAAACTAAAAAACATACTATAAAAGTAGTCATTGATAGGGTTGTAGTAAAACAGGATAACAAAGAGAGAATTGCAAGTGATATTGAAAAGTCTTTGGGTGAAAGTTATGGTGAGGTAGAACTTGACATACTAAACTACAAAGAAGTAGGCTTGGAGAGTTCTCACATACATTACTCAGAGCATTTAGCTTGTTTTGATTGTAAAATAAGTTTTGAACCACTTGAACCTCTTAGTTTTTCATTTAACTCACCAAAGGGAGCTTGTCCTATTTGTGATGGGCTTGGTATAAGATATACTTTAGATTTAACAAAGATTATAGACCAGCATAAAACAGTAGATAATGGAGCTATAAAACTCTTTTATGGGTTCAACAAAGGTTACTATGCCAAGTTTTTAAAGGGCTACTGTAAAGCTGCGAACATAGATATAAACAAGCCTTTTGAAGAGTTAGAAGAGTATGAGCAAAAAGGCATACTTCACGGTGGCATAGATGATGCAAAGTTTACTTGGAAACGCCATTCACTCACTCGTAAATGGGAAGGTGTCGTAAAAATTGCTTACGATATGCTAAAAGATGAAAAAGAGCTTGGCGATTATATGAGTGAGAAGAGTTGTGATAGATGTGGCGCTCATAGATTAAAGCTAGAGAGCCTGAGCGTTCACGTTGCTTCAAGAAACATAGGCGATATTTTAGATATGCCTATAGATAAAACTTTAGAATTTTTCAAAGATGAACAAAATTTTGATTATATGAGTGAACAGCAACATCTTATTGCAGCTTCTGTTTTAAAAGAGATACGAGCGCGACTCTTTTTCTTATTTGATGTTGGACTTGGTTACATTACTTTAGGACGTGATGCTAGAACTATTAGTGGAGGAGAAGCTCAACGTATACGCATAGCTTCTCAGATTGGTAGTGGCTTAACTGGTGTTTTGTATGTGCTTGATGAACCTAGTATCGGTCTTCATGAAAGAGATACTCGTAAGCTTATTAGAACACTTAGAAATCTACAAAAAAAAGGCAATAGTGTTATAGTCGTTGAACATGATAAAGAAACTATCAATGCGTGTGATTTTATTATTGATATTGGTCCAAAAGCAGGTAAGTTTGGTGGTGAAATTGTATTTGCTGGAACTCTTGAAAAGATGAAAAAAAGTGGTACTTTAACCGCTGAGTATCTTAGTGGAAAACGAGTTATTGACTACAAAGAAGATAGAGAACAAAAAGATTGGATAGAGTTGAGTAATGTAAGTGTAAATAACATAATAGACTTACATGTAAAGATACCTCTGCGAAATTTAGTTGGTATTACAGGAGTAAGTGGAAGTGGAAAAAGTTCACTCATACTTCAAACTCTACTGCCTGTTGCAAAAGAGTTATTAAACCGTGCTAGAAAAGTAAAAAAAATAGATGGTGTAGAGTGTCAGGGTTTAGAGCATTTAGATAAAGTTATTTATCTTGATCAAAGTCCAATAGGACGAACACCTAGAAGTAATCCTGCAACTTACACAGGCATAATGGACGAAATAAGAACTCTTTTTTCAAAAACAAAAGAAGCTATGCTAAGAGGTTACAAAATAGGAAGATTCTCGTTTAATGTTAAAGGTGGACGTTGTGAAAAATGTCAAGGTGAAGGCGAGATAAAAATAGAGATGCATTTTTTACCAGATATCATGGTGAAGTGTGATTCTTGTAAAGGTGCTCGTTATAACCCTCAAACTTTGGAGATAAAGTATAAAAGCAAATCAATTTCTGACGTACTTGGCATGAGTGTAGATGAAGCATCAGAATTTTTCCAAGCTATTCCAAAAATAAATCAAAAACTTCAAACACTTAGCGACGTTGGACTTGGGTACATCACACTTGGACAAAATGCGGTTACACTAAGTGGCGGAGAAGCACAAAGAATTAAACTTGGAAAAGAACTTAGTAAACGTGACACTGGAAATACGCTTTATATTTTAGATGAACCAACAACTGGTCTACACTTTGCAGATGTTGATAGACTCACAAAAGTTCTTCATCATCTAACAGACTTAGGAAATTCAGTTTTAGTCATAGAACATAACATGGACATTATAAAAAATTGTGATTATCTCATAGATATGGGACCTGAGGGTGGAAGCTATGGAGGTAAGATAGTCGATGTTGGAACACCGTTCCATGTAGCGACAAACTACAAAAAAAGTGGAAGCTATACGGGTAAATATTTAGCAAGAGAGATTGGTTTAAACCAAAATTAGATAAAATAGAACAAAATAATATACAAGAGGCGAAAATGTTAGCAAATATAACAGAGCGTATAAAAACACTACCACCATTACCTAAGAGTTTCCATGAAATTAATGCTATATGTGGACGTGAAGATGGTACAATAAACCAACTTGCAAGAGTTATAGAAACAGATCCTATGCTTGTGGCAAATCTTCTGAAAGTGGCAAATTCTCCCTTGTATAGTTTTAGACGTGAAATAAGAAGTGTACTTCAAGCAATTTCTTTGTTTGGCATGTCAACAACAAGAGCATTAACTACTGATATATCTATTAAAAAACTTTTGAATATTGATATTGAACCTTATGGGGTTATTCCTGAAGATTTTGTTCAGATTTCTGCTTTGCAAAGTCATTTGATAAGAGAGTGGTATGTTAAAGTAGATAAGAAAAAATTAGAAATTTTGTTCCTTTCAGCACTCCTTCAAGAGACTGGAAAAATTCTTATAGCTGATGAAATAGTGAAAAATGATGAGGTAATACCTTTTAGGTCTGAAATAGAAACTGCTATAAATATAGCTCAAGTAGAAAAATCGTTTGTAGGCGTTACTGCTTCTGAAGTGACTGCAAAAATATTTGAACATTGGGGTTTTGATGAAACCATGGTAGAAGCTATTTCTTATGCCGATAGAGTGGAAGAAGCACCTGAACATATACGTGATTATGCCATAGCCTTAAAAATTGTCAAAACAGCCGTTCCTATGAATGCGCCTCTAACAGAAAGAAGTGTAACAATAGCACTAAGTCTAGTAGAAAAAGAGGGGTTTAATTCAGGAGTGTTTGCTGATGCAATAGAGAAAATAATAGAAAACTTTTAATGAAAACTCTAACTATAATAGATACTTTTGGATTCTTCTTTAGAAATTTTTATGCTTTACCAAATTTAAGAAACAAAGATGGTTTTCCAACAGGGCTTATCACCGGATTTGCTAACTTTATATACACTTTACGAGAAGAACACGAAACTGATTATATACTTTTTGCACTTGATGCTAAGGGTAAAAACTTTCGCCATGATATAGACCCAAACTACAAAGCAAACCGTTCACCTGCTCCAGAAGATTTAAAAACTCAACTTCCTGTTGCAATTAGTTGGATAGAAAAAATGAGCTTTAAAAGTTTTTTACAAGAGGGTTTTGAAGCAGATGATGTAATAGCCGCTGCGACAAAGTTTGCAAAAGAACATGATATAAAAGTAAGAATTGTAAGCCATGATAAAGACCTCTATCAGCTTATTGAAGATGGAAAAGTAGTTATTTATGACCCAATAAAGAGACAAGAAGTAGATAGAGAAAAATGTTTTGAGAAGTTTGGAGTATATCCTGAGAGAGTTGGGGATTATTTAGCTATTGTCGGCGATGCCGCAGATAATATTCCAGGAGTTAAAGGCATTGGAGCAAAGGGAGCAAAAAAACTTATAGATGAGTTTGGAGATGTACAAAGCATATATGAAAACATAGAAAATGTTTCAAATCCAAGAAGTCAAAAGCTTTTGGAAGAGAGTCGAGATAATGCATTTTTGAGTAAAAAACTTGTGCGACTTGATGATAGTTTAGATATATCTGATAAGTTTGAGAGTTTCGAATATCCTGCAAATCAGCCTTTAGAAAATATAGTAGATGAGTTAGAAAAATATGATCTTAAAGGTATACTCTCTCGTTTGAAGTATACTCCTAAACCACAAGAGAAAAAAGTAACTTGTACATTTAAACCAATTTTACTCGATACAAAAGATAAACTTTTTGATGTTATAGATACTCTTACATGTAACACAGTAGTAGTTTTTGATACAGAGACAACAGGTTTGGATGTAAGAAGTGCAAAAATAGTAGGATTTTCTTTTGGGTTAAATGACAAAGAGGCTTATTATGTTCCAATTGCTCATAATTATCTTGGGGTTGGGGAGCAAGTAAGTCTTGAAGACTCGCAAAAAGCAATTGAACAAATCTTTACATGTAGAGTCATTGGACAGAACCTAAAGTATGATTTTGCTATAGTAAAACAGAATTTTGGAGCTTTACATGTAGAGCATTTTAGTGACACAATGGTGCTTGCTTGGCTCCTAAATCCTGAACTACGAGTAGGGCTTGATTCGCTTGCAAAACGCTTTTTTGATTATGAAATGGTAAAGTTTAAGACAATAGTTCCTAAAGGGCAAAACTTTTCAGCGGTCAATATTGAAGATGCTTGTAAATATGCAAGTGAAGATGCTTGGATGACATATAAGCTGTACAATAAGCTAAAAGAAGTCTTAGAACCAAGTCTTTTAAAACTTGCTCGCTCTACTGAATTTCCTTTTATAAAAACTCTTTTAGAGATGGAAGAAGAGGGCATAAAAGTTGATACTGAGTATTTTTCAAAACTAGCATTAAAAACAAGTGAAATTATAGAGAAGCTAAAAGTTGATATATTTGCTCTTTGTGAAGTGGAATTTAATCTAAATTCACCAAAGCAACTTGGTTCAGTTTTGTTTGAACATCTGAATTTAACGGTAGTTAAAAAAACAAAAACAGGATACAGTACAGATGAAAGTGTTTTAACAAAACTTTTAGATGAACATGAAGTTATATCAAAAGTACTTGAGTACAGGGAGCTTCACAAGCTCCTTTCAACATATATAAAACCACTTCTAAAACTTGGGGAAGATTCAACAAACAGTCGTATACACACTTCGTTTTTACAAACAGGAACTGCAACAGGAAGATTGAGTTCAAAAGACCCAAATCTTCAAAATATTCCAACTAGAACAAAACTTGGACGTGAAGTACGAAAAGGTTTTGTATCTCGTGAGGGTTATAGTTTTGTAAGCATAGATTATTCACAGATTGAGCTTAGACTTTTGGCTCATTATAGTGAAGATAAAGCTCTTTTAAACGCCTTTAACAACGACTTGGATATTCATAGGCAAACTGCTTTGAAACTTTTTGGGGAAGAACAAGCAGATGAGAAAAGAGGAGTGGCAAAAAGCATAAACTTTGGACTTCTTTATGGCATGGGTGCTAGAAAACTTTCTCAAACTTTAGGAATAAGTCAAGTAGAAGCAAAAGGTTATATAGAAAACTATTTCAAATCGTTTTCTACAGTTAAAACTTATCTTAAAAGCATAAGTGACTTAGCAAAAGAAAAAGGTTATGTAGATACACTTTTAGGCAGACGTCGATATTTTGATTTTGAAAATGCAAATGGAATGCAAGTTCCTATGTACGAGAGAGAAGCAGTAAATACTCGTTTTCAAGGTAGTGCAGCTGATCTTATAAAACTTTCTATGATAAAAATACAAAATGAGCTTTGTGATGATGACTCTAAGATGTTACTTCAAATTCATGATGAATTGATATTTGAGGTAGATGAAAACAATGCAGAAGAGTTTGCAAACAGAGCAAAAAAAATAATGAAAGATATATATAAACTCAAAGTAAAATTAGAAGTAAGTGTGAGTATAGGTAAAAACTGGGGAGAGTTGAAGTAGGCTTTATGCCTCTTCAACAAGTTTATCCATCACGTAAAGTTGTAAATCTTTTTTCTGAACTTCACTTTTTAATGAATCATTATATATAATTTCTACTTTTGTACTATACTTGTCATAAGAAAAGTAGGGAAAGTGTATTAACCAAGCTTTTTTGATAAGTTTTATTGTAATGGCATCTCTTGTCCATACTCTAAACAAATCAAAACCGATAAAAACAGCACTTGTTACTATTACAGCACCTAAAACAGAAAAATGAAAATTCATATTTTTGAGGAAATAATGCGTTAACCCTATGAGAGGTATAACAACTATTGTACATAAAATAAGATACGTAAGATAAGCCTTCACTATACTCATGCGAAACCCAAGTTTACCAGGATCTACATGCATCTTTTCATTGTAGTGGCTATTTGCTGAGAGTAAATCTCTAAAAATAACAGGCTGATTTGATACTGTATAAACATAGTTTATAATTTTTTCTTTTATAGATATTTTTCTACTCACTTGTAACCTTTATATACTTTGTGGGCATTTTATCATAAAGAGGATAAAAAGCTCAATAAATCGAGCTTTTTATTAGTTTTATATTGTTTGCATTGCTTGAGCTAAGTCGCTTGCTATTTTTCTATAATCTCTTTTTTCCAATAGTTTTGCTTGTCCAGCAACTCCCATTGCTCTCATTTTTTCTTTTGGTGTTTGCATAATTTCACTTAATTTAGCACCTATAGAATCTTTATTAAAATCACATAACCAGGCATCTATATTATCAGTAAAAGTTTTTCTATTTTTGTCACTATTGGTCATAAGTGTTGGTATGGCAGTTGTATAGTAATCAACTGTTTTAAGGTGAATAGAAGTATTGAAAAGGTCAATATTTGGTAGTAAAGATAGTCCAACATCACAGTTTGCCATAAGGTTTAGTAACTCATTTTTAGTTTCTGCTTTAGTAATTTCAACTTTTTCTTTATCTAAGTTCAAATCATCAAGACACTCTTGTGCTATTTTTTTATCTTGAGTAGATATGCATAGTTTCCAATTCTCATGTTCCAACTCACTAAAGGCTTCTAATACTGTTTTAAAGTCTCTTAGTTTACTCAGTGTTCCATTGTAAGTAAATACTATTGTATCATCACCTCTACTTATTTTAGAGTGTACTTTATCTGGATCAATTCCAGAACGTACTATATGTGTTTTAGTTGTTACATCTGGGCAGTATATGTCTTTTAAGGTATGAGAAGTAGGTAAAAAAATATCGCATTTGTTTATTATTTTTGTTCTTGTATATGATTTTATTTTTTTGTCTATTTCGAGTAGTATATTAGATTTATTTTCTGCTTTTGCATTTTCTAGTTTAGAAGCTATCTTGGGGAAAGAGAGTCTGTAGCCTACTTTGATATTGTAAGTCTCTTTTAGTGCTAGTATATTTTCAAGTATGTCATACATGTCTCTTACTACAACATAATCATATGAAGATACATCAACTCCATTTGCATTAAGATATTTTAATATATCTTTTTTTTCGTACATAGGAACAAAAAAATGCCCATCTCTTTTTTCAAGGAAACTTTTAAATTTTGCTAAGTAAACTACATCTACATCCATATGACGTGGAAGATACTTTTCGAAAAGTGGACCTATAAAATTATGCTCGGTATACTCTTTTCTATCTGTAATATATAAAAACTTTTTCATAACACACTCCTAATTTGTAATATAACTTAATTGTAACAAATAAATTTTGATTTAAGTGAAAAAAGCAGAAATTTAACTAAATAAAGTAGTTATTAGTAACAATTATTAACAAAATCAACTATAATGGAAAATAAAAGAGCACCACTTTATTAAAAAGAGATACTATAACTTCAAATAAATATTTGGAGTGAGTATGATTGATAAAGAGTAATTTATGGTGATATCAACTTTGCCAATACTTTTGGACATTTCAATATCATCATTACTTATAACTTAATTTTAAGTGAATCTTTCAATAACAATGTATTTTCAGTAGCATTTACAAGTATTCCGTTAGCAAAATAAACATCAGTTTTATACTCATTTATTGCTGAAAAAGCAAAGGAAAATATCATCATAAGAATTAAAAGTATTTTTTTCATGGTTTATTTCTCGTACTTTTTTTTGTCAAAATCACAAGCAGCTTTTTTTTCTTTAAGTTTTGGAGTAGAATAAACACCTCCACTCAAAAGATGATCATAAAGCTTATAAGCTTCCATTCGTTCTTTAGTGTTGAAATATATTTTATGTCTAAAATATTTAGTATTTATATTTTCTTTTACTAACAGAGGTTCATTAAAATATTTTCGCATATATTTTATAATAAGCTTCACAAGATGTTACTGCACTTACTTCATCATGAATCTCCCTAGCCCTCTCAGGAGTCTCTAAAACTTGCTTATAAGCCCTCCCTGTCTGCATAGCAATATCTATATGTATAGGATGTTTATCTTTATATGTCTCATATATCCATATCTCCACATCATCCCTAACCCCATTGTTATTGCTGTCTATTCCAAGCAGTGTAGAGTTGTTTAAAGTTTCATCTGGTTTTGGAGGAAGTTTATAACTGTTTATATCTGTATATGCTGTTATAGTTAGTTTATTTGCATTTAAACTCAATGATACTACACACAGAAATATAAATTTAGTAAGTATATTTAACATTTCTTATAGCCTTATTATTAGAGTTAATTGATATTATCATGCTTGATGTTAAATATTACTTAAATTATATAGCTCCTATTATTCGCCCTGCTGAGCGATTCTATCTTAGCTTAGAAACGTTACTTTTTGAAGTATGCTATATTTCTCAAATGCCAAATAGACTTACATTTATGACAACTGGTAGAAGTCAGATTTTTAATACTCCATACGGAATTTTAAAATTTAGTTAAAAGTAAATACATGACCCAGCTAATTCTACAGAGCAAGATACTACAACCCAACAACTCAGAGGTTCTTAAGTAAAGACCCGATAGGATTCATGAGTAGTGACTTTAACTTTTATAGGTATGTTGGAAATAGCCCTGTTAGTTTTAGGGATACGATAGGGTTGAAAATTATATCAAATGGAAGTAATCAAGAAAAAATTTTACTTAATCAAAGAATAAATGAAATGAAAAATTCGAGTGATTCACTTTATGTTCAACTTACTAATTCTTCAACTTATTCTATGTACGGAGGAACTGCTTATAAGCTACCAAAAGTTTTTAGCTCATGGGTATGATGATATGATAGGATTAGGAAGAAGTGAAATAGAGCTAGAAAAATCGGCAATATTTATAGAAACTATAAATGAAAAGATTTATTTTTATATCTATAATAATGTTATTTAGTGGGTGTATTTCGTTAAATAATTGTATATTTAGTTATAAAGTTGAACAAGATATTATTAAATTTACACAAAATTTTAATATAAATAATGTAAATAAAGATGTAATTTCAAATATTAAAAGTGGAGATTACAGATTTATTTGTATAAGCAGTATGGGAATGTTTATGCCAATTAGCTCTTCAGTTTTATCTACAGAGTTTATAAATCTTGAAGATAAATTATTTAAATCTTATGGAATAAGTGTATTTGTTATGATGATGTAATTATCTCAGAAGATCATTCAAGAGGAGTAAGAATTATATATGAGTATGTTGTAAAATATAATTCATTATTATATAGCACCTTAAAAAAACAGCCAGTGAATTTGGGGATTATATATAAAATTAAAATTTATTTGCAAAATCATAGAGTTTTTTTCAAATAATAAGAATTGCAATATAACTATAGATAAACATTCAACAACCCAAACAAATAACCTTACTCATATACAGCAAGAGCAAATGATATACAATTACAGAGAAGATACTACTACCGAACAACTCAGAGGTTCTTAAGTAAAGACCCGATAGGATTTATGAGTGGTGATTTTAACTTTTATAGGTATGTTGGGAATAGTCCTGTTGATTTTAGGAATCATAGCGGGATAAAAAATTAATTGATTCAAAATCTCGTCATAACAAATATGTAAAGCAGCACAAGAAACAGCATCTTATGGAAAAGATATGACATATAATATTTTAACACAGGGAATTTAAAGCCCTAAAAAAGAAGAAATAATAAGAGGAATAATTTTTGATATCAGTAAATAGAAAGCATTTAATGAAAGGAATTTTTACGCTACCATTTATGATGTTAATAATATTTATAGGATTATTTGATGGTAGGTCTGTATTAGGAAATTCTTTTCTCTATTTTAAAAATGGGGCATCTTTACAATTTAAGCAATACAGAATTAATTTTCCATTTTCCTCATTGGTCATACTATGATCAAAATGAATATTTTTATTTGATGCCAGGGAGAGAATTTAATGGGAATAGTTTAGGAGCAGAGTTATTTAAAGAAACATGCAATATAAATATAAAAGATATAACAAAAGAGTGTACACATAGTAATAAGAAATATAAAAATATCAATGGTAATATGTTTTTTTGTAAAAATAATATTATGTATTTCGTATCAAAAGACAAAAATATTTTAATAAGAGAAAGAAATTTTGATTATGAAAACAAACAAATGATATTGGAAGAGTATAGCCTTCTTTTGAATAATATTGAATTAATAACACAGAAGTAACTGAAAAAGCAGGAGTTATGATAACCCATACTCATATACAGCAAGATACTGCGACCCAATAGGATTTATGAGTGGTGACTTTACCTTTTATAGCTATGTTGGGAATAGTCCTGTTAACTTTCTGGATACTAGTGGTAACTTTAGGGCTGCTGTAGTATATTGTCAAGTGTCAAGGTAAAATACACTAGTAGTACAGGGGAAAAGTGCATCACTTTATTAAAAAAAGATACTATAACTTCAAATAAATATTTGGAGTGAGTATGATTTATAAAGAGGAATTTACGGTGATATCTACTTTGCCAATACTTTTGGACATTTCAATATCATCATTATTTAGAACTTAATTTTAAGTGAATCTCTCAATAACAATGTATTTTCAGTAGCATTTACAAGTATTCCGTTAGCAAAATAGACATCAGTTTTATACTCATTTATTGCTGAAAAAGCAAAGGAAAATATCTTCATAAGAAGTAAAAGTATTTTTTTCATATTTTACTCTTCATGCTTTGTTGTGTCAAAGTCACAAGCAGCCTTTTCTTCTTTATCAGTTAAACTAGAGTAAACACCTCCACTTAAAAGATGGTCATATAGCTTATAAGCTTTCATTCGTTCTTTGGTATTAAAATATATCTTATGTCGAAAATACCTATTAGTAATATTTTCTGTTTTTTTTATCAATAAAGGCTCATTGTGCCATTTTGCACTATACTTATAATAAGCTTCACAATCTAATGGAGCAGTAACAAAATCATGAATTTCCCTAGCCTTCTCAGGAGTCTCTAAAACTTGCTTATAAGCCCTCCCTGCTTGCATAGCAATATCAATATGAATAGGATGTTTATCTTTATATGTCTCATATATCCATATCTCCACATCATCCCTAACCCCATTGTTATTTCTGTCTATTCCAAGCAGTGTAGAGTTGTTTAAAGTTTCATCTGGTTCAGGAGGAAGTTTATAGCTGTTTATATCTTTATATGCTGTTATAGATAGTTTATTTGCATTTAAACTCAATGATAGTACACACAGAAATATAAACTTAGTAAGTATATTTAACATTTCTTATAGCCTTATTATTAGAGTTAACTGATGTTAACATGCTTGATGTTAAATATTACTTAAATTACATAGCTCCTATTATTCGCCCTGCTGAGCGATTCTATCTTAGCTTAGAAACGTTACTTTTTTAAGAAGTAAATACATGAGCCTGCTGATTTCATCTCCAGTATTTTAGATATGAAAAGTATATATTAATAAAATTTAGTTGGTTGAAAATATTGCAATTTGAAATTAAATATCCTCGGAACTTATGTTAAACTTTTGTGATTGCCAATTCAATTAGCTCTTTATCTTTGTATAGTAAATTATTTACAATTTGTGTTAAATCAGTTTTTTGTTCTTTTGCCAATTTCATAAAAAAACTTTCAACTTCTGGTTCAAGATAAATTGGTAAATGAAATTGGGCATCTTTTTTATAAAATTTACCTCTAACACCTTTTGAAAAATCATATTCTGCTTTCATAATTAACCTTTTTGATATACCATTTTTTCTTGTTTGTTTGCTTTCCTAGCACTAATAACTCTAATATTACAGTTATCTTTATCAATGGTGATAAATGTATGAATTACAACGAGTGTCCTTGTTTTTGTGTCTAACCCAATTGTAATCCACCTATCTTCTTTTAAACTATGTTTTTCATCATAAATAGAAATTGCATTTTTATCTTTAAAAACAGATGTAGCATCTTCAAAACTTATTTTATGTTTCGAAATATTGTTTTTTTGCTTTATTTAAATCCCATTCAAAATTATAGTTCATTGATAACCTTAAAATAGATTTTATTCATTATATCTAAAGTATTTAAATAATTGAAGAAAATTAAACATAAAGGAGAATGAGCTTTAAGATTTTTTCAAAAATTATACAAAAGTTTGCTAGGAATGATATTAGTATTTATAATAAATCCCTACATGTAAAGAATAATTTAGTTAAAAGTAAATACATGACCCTGCTAATTTAAGAAGTAAAAGTATCTTTTTCATAATCTACTCCTCATACTTTTTTGTATCAAAATCACATAATGCTTTTCGCTGCTTAGCTCTTGGTAAATTATAAACACCTCCACTAAGGAGATGGTCATATTGTTTGTAAGTATCATGTCTATCTTTTGTGTTAAAATATTTATTTTTTACAAATGTATCTATTCTTTCATGCACTAATATAGGGTCATTATATCTATAGGAATCATTTTGATAATACCATGCACAAAAAAGAGCTCCTTTTACTTGAAGCCTAATCTCCCTAGCCCTTTCAGGAGTCTCTAAAACTAGCTTATAAGCCCTCCCTGCCTGCATTGCAATATCTATATAAATAGGATGTTTATCTTTATATGTCTCATATATCCATCTCTCCACATCATCCCTGACCCCATTGTTATTGCTGTCTATTCCAAGCAGTGTAGAGTTGTTTAAAGTTTCATCTGGTTCAGGAGGAAGTTTATATCCGTTTATATCTTTATATACTGTTATGCTTAGTTTATTTGATGTAGTGTTATCTATTTTTGCTTGAATTGTTGTAGTTCCTTCTTTTAAAGTTTCTAGGGTAGTATTGTTTATAGTTACTATTGAGTTATCTTGTATAATCCATTGTATGTTTTTAGTTATATATTTTATGGTATCGTCTGAGTAAGCTGCTTGAATAATTAAAGCTGCTTGAGTATTTTCTTTTAACTCTGTTTGTATTGTTTCTAAGCTTAGGGTTTTTATGATTACAATATTATCATTTACACTAAAAGAGTAGTTTATACTTGTTGTTATTATGTCATTGTTTCCAAAGAAGAAATTATATAGTTTACATTTCTTTTTATCACTATAAAATAAAGGACATATTTTCAAGATAAATTTTTGAAACCAATTGTTTAGTTTGATTGGTTTTGGGTTTATTAGTTTTAAACTCTTTACATGTAAAGAGTATATTCCTGTTTTTAAATTCTCATTTGGAATAAAGACTAAAGTGTTTTTATCTTTAATACTAATTGCACCATCTATGTTTTTATTATCAATTCCAAGTTGAACTGTATTTGATGTTAAAGATGAAGAGACTATTGGGTTATTAAATGTTATTTGTATTTGTACATCACTTTTTACATTAGTTGCATCTTTTTGAGGAACTAGTAGTGTTGTATGGTTATTTGCATAAACACTTAGTGAGAGAAAACATAAAATAATGAATTTAGTAAGTATATTTAACATTTTTTATAGCCTTATTATTAGAATTGACTGATATTATCATGCTTGATGTTAAATATTACTTAATAATTTTACAATTCACACTCTTTCTGATATACCTTTAAAGGGTATAGTATGACAGCAACAATCTTACACAAAACTAATGATAACGGTTTCATATTAGTGAAAAGTTTCTCTGAAAAAAGGTTATGAAAGAAGACTATTTATGCTCTATTTGCTTTAAAAATTCATTTATTAAGAAAATATTGCTATAATTCGTCGCTTTATAAAACGCTTTGTTAGGCTTTTTATGGAGTTTAAACACATTTTAATCCTTTTTGCTAACTAGCAATTTGGGTTATATTAAGTAGAATTCAAATAAGTAAGGGTTACATCGAATGAAAGCATTAAGTTTTGAGGGAAGTGGTTTTGAGTATTTTAAGATATGGATAGTAAATATACTATTGACTATCATAACATTTGGAATTTATTATCCATGGGCAAAAGTAAGAAACAATCGTTATTTTTATGCTAATAGCATATTTAATGAAAGAAACTTTGAGTATCATGCAACAGGTAAACGTCTTTTTATTGGCTATTTGATTGCAATAGTGCTTTTTATCATATATCAAGTTGTATCTAGGTTTTTTCCATTGGCATCTATTGGCCTAGCAGTAGTGTTTGCCGTGGCGGTTCCTTGGTTGATTTGGCGAAGTATGAAGTTTAATATGAATGTAACAAGTTTTAACAATGTAAAATTTAAATTTATTGGAAAACTAAGCCAATCATATATAATATTTCTTTTATATCCTATTTTGTTTTTTGTTTTTATTGGTGTAGCGTTAGTAGGAATGGTATATCTGAATAGTGGGCTAGTAATGGGGATTGGAATGGTATTTTTTGTGGCATTGCAGTTGTTTTTTGTAGCATATATAAGTGTAAAAAAGAACTCTTACATAATAAACTCTTCTTTATATGGACAAGGAAAATTTAGTACTGATTTAGAAATGAAAAAGTTTCTAAAAATTCTTATTAAAGCTACTTGTATTAATTTACTTTTACTTTTATTTGTAGGGGCTGCATTTATTGGAACCGCTTTAATCTATATTAGTGTTGAAGAGATAGAAATACTAAAAAATATTCACTTGTATAAAGAGAATTCAGAAGTGTTGAATAATATTTTCATATCTATGGCACCTCTTCTTTTTGTTATGTATACTTTAATGATAGTTTCAGGGTTTATAACAACGGCATACTATACAGTAAGAACAAGAGAGTATATTTTTGATAATACAATGTTAGATGACAAGATAGAGTTCACTTCGAGCCTTAAGTTCATTAAATTAGCTTTTTTAATACTAACAAATTTTCTAGTTATTGTCATTACTTTTGGACTTGCAATCCCTTGGGCAAAAGTTAGGCTTACGAGATATACGCTTGAAAATACTCATATATCATCAAATGAAGATTTGACAGTGTATATAAATGAAATACAAAACAAAGAATCAGCAGTTGGTGAAGAGATTGGTGATGTATTTGATGTTGATTTAGGGTTAGCTATATAAACATGATTGAAGGAATATTATATAAAGTAAGAAGTGCTAAAAGTGAAAAGGTAGTACTTCTGACCTCAGGCAATCTTTTTTATATTAAAACTGTAGATAATATTCTTAGTAGAGGAGATATAGCTACTTTGGTTATATCTTCTAGACTAGGAAATATTGAAAGAAAAATCACTCTTGATGATGGTTCTGTTTTTGCTACAAAAGACAATGATGCTGTTGATAAGTTACTTTTAGAAACTATAAAAAAAAGAAGTATTTTACATAAACTAGAAACAAATGGTTTTTTGATAGTTGCTTCTATATTTTTTGTGATTTTATTCTCTTTTTCTTTTTTAAAATGGGGAGTGCCCTCAATAAGCAAAAAAATAGCACATGCTTTACCAAATGAAGTTAATAATGTAATTTCAGAAAATACATTAGAATTATTTGATAATTATATATTTAAACCAAGCCAACTATCTTCCTCTAGAAAAGATGAAATTGAAACTGCATTTAAGCAGCATCTTTTGCCTCTTATCCAAAAAGAGGAGGGGATGAGTTATAAAATACACTTTCGTTTGCTTAAAGAAGGTGAGGAGTCTATGGCTAATGCTTTTGCTCTACCAAATGGAAATATAATTTTGACAGATAAGTTTGTACAACTAAGTAACAATCAAAATGAGATAAGTTCTATAATTTTACATGAAATAGGTCATGTGAAAGAGCGACATGGTTTACAACGGTTGATTCAAGGTAGTTTTATAGCAGTAACCATTATGTTTATATCAGGTGATAGTACTGCTTTAGTAGATATGGGCATAGGACTGGGAACTCTATTTTTAACAAGTAATTATTCAAGAGACCATGAATTAGAAGCAGATTTATTCGCTTTTAAAAAGATGTTAGTAGCTAAAATAGACCCAGATAATTTTGTAAATATCATGAATAGAATTACAAATAACATACCAACAAAACACAATAAAGGAAAAGATATCATAGGCTATATATCTTCACACCCTGATACAAAATACCGCTTAGAGATAGCAATGCAGTATAGCCAATGCTTTAAAGAGGGTCTAAGTAAGTGTGAAAATTAATAAGCATCAGTTTAAAAATTAAAGAACAAGGTATAATTTATAAAAAATTAGGATTTTTATGAGTTTACATGTAGAGACTAACTTGGCACATATACAAGATTTTGCAACGCATCCAGATAAGCATGGAGCATCACACTTTCCCATTTATAATACAGGCACATTTGATCTGAAAAAGCAAAGTGGTGATGAAGTCTATGATTACACAAGAAGTGGCAATCCTACTCGTGAAGTTTTGGAAAACCTTTTTTCTCATGTAGAAAATGGAGCAGGGTGTGTTTGTACTCATACTGGTATTGCTGCTGTTGCACTGCTGTTTGAGACAGTTTTAAAAGCCAACTCTCACGTTCTTGTAGAGGCAGATTGTTATGGTGGTACTTTTAGACTTTTGAAAATTTTTGAGGACAAATATAACGTTACGGTACACTTCAAAAACTTCTTACATGTAGAAGAGTTAGAAGAGGTTTTGAAGAATAATATTATTGATTTGGTTTTGTGTGAATCACCTACAAATCCTGGGCTTAAAATCATAGATTTAGAGATGGTAGGTAAATTAAGCAAAAAGTATAACTCTCTTTTTGCAGTAGATAACTCTCTTGCTACTTTCATAAGCCAAAGACCACTTGATTTGGGAGCTGATTTTTCTCTGTTTTCAACAACTAAATATATATCAGGGCATGGAAGTGTAATAGCAGGGGCAATAGTTTCAAAAACAAAAGAACTAGCAAAGCAGATAGGTTTTTATGCAAATGCTCATGGTAGAAGTCAAAATCCTATGGATGTGTTTTTGATAAGCCTTGGGATTCCAACTTTAAAGGTTCGCATGAAAGAGCATGAAAAAAACGCTATTGTGATTGCAGAGTTTTTGGAAAAGCAGAGTTACATAAACAGGGTTACATTTCCTGCGTTAAAATCTCATGCGCAGTATGAATTAGCAAAAAAACAGATGGATTTCATTCCTGGGCTTTTTTGTGCAGATTTTGAGAGTGTAGAACTAGCTGAGCAGTTTATAGAAAAAACGAAAATATTTGGTGAAAAATGCTCTTTTGGAAGTCCAGATTCTCGCATAGAAATTCCTGCAAAAATTTCTCATGCTACTTTTAGTAAAGAAGAACTGGAAGCTATAGGTATTTTGGAAAGTACAGTTAGGTTTTCAATAGGCTTAGAAAATGTTGAAGATTTGATAAGCGACATTGTTCAGGCAATAGATGTTTAAACATGTGCCTTGTGGTGAGACTATTCCTGTAGACAATGTACATGCAGTCTCAGTTTCTATTCCAACTTTTAAAGATATTGTATCTTATGAAGAAGGAAAAAACAGTAAAATAAAGAGTGGTTATCCTCGTTTTGTACTTCATCCGTATCTTAAAAAAATGGCTTTACACTTAGAGAAAAAGTATGCCATAGATGAAAAACAAGAGGTAGTTTTAGTAAGCTCTCAAGACTTTGCAAATCTTATTATTGAAAAATACCATATAAAACAAAAAGTAGATTTCAAAGAAAATTTTGGTGTGGTTTTAATTCAAAAAGAGACCAATGAGTTACAGAGTGTTCTACGTTTTATTCAACATGTTGGGTGTAATCTCTCTTCTCGTTTTGCTCAAGAGTATTTGTATAAAAAAGGTTTAATTAACTCTTTACATGTAGAGAAGTTAGCTCACCACAAAGATGCCAAAAAAGAGGTTTTACAGACTCTTGTCCATGCTTATCAAAAGAAGAGTATTCATTTAAGCACTTCAGGAATGAATGCTATGTATACAGTTTTAAAAACAGTTCAAAAAATACAAAGTGGTATGGTCATTCAGCTTGGCTGGCTCTATCTTGATAGTATGACTCTTATAGAGGAGTATGATTCTAAAATTTTTTATGATGTTATGGATTTGAAATTAGTTGATAATTTTTTACAAAATTGCAGTAAAAAAATATCTTGTATAGTGACTGAAGTTCCAACGAATCCATTGCTTCAAAGTGTAGATTTGAAAGAGTTAAAAAGAATTTGCATAAAATATAATATAGCTTTGGTCGTAGATTCTACTTTTGCAACGGCATATACGAAGATAGAAGAAGCTGATATATTAATAGAATCACTTACAAAGTTTGCATGTGGGAATGCAGATGTTTTAATGGGTTGTTTCATTTTAAATGACAGATATGCAAAATATGAAGAGCTATTCACAAAAGATTTAGATAAACCATATATAAAAGATATCCAAAGACTTGCTTTTGAAATAAGAGGTTATGAAACAAGAGTAAAAAAAGCAAATAAAAACAGAGAAGAATTGGTACGGTTTTTAGAGCAGAAGAGTTATGTGAAAAAAGTTTATCATTCACCTTTAAGTGCTGTTATATCAGTTGTTTTCAATATGCCTTTTGAAAAAGTATATGATACTTTGAACTTTCATAAGGGTCCAAGTTTAGGAACAGAATTCACCCTGTTAATGCCCTATGTTTACTTGGCTCATTATGATTTGATTACGTCTAATGTGGGAAGAGAGCTTTTAAAAGCGAATAAAATACCAATAGAGTTGATTAGAATTTCTATAGGAGTTGAAGATATAAAAATGATAAAAGAGGAATTTAATAAGCTAGATTATATTTAATTTAATGTACTATAATTTAACTTTGAATTAAAGGATATTTATGAGTGAAATTTATCTTTATGATTTTATAGAGACTAAACCAACTAATTGTTTTATAAAAGTTTTATATCTTCTTTTTATGCCTTTTGCTATTTTTATGATTATAGTCGCTGGTTTTATGGATTGGATTCCTTTTAGGGTTGAAATTCATAGTATTATTATGATTGGGACTATATTTATAATATATCTTTTTTTCTTAAAACATAACGCTTTTTATGCCTCTTGTAAATTCATGCAAGATATAACTAACTTCAAAAAAGGGTTAAGTGATTATATACGGAAAAATCTTTTGGTGATAGGACAAACTCAAAAAGCAAATGCTTCTTATGATGATTTTGTAAAAGAGTACACAACTGATTTAAGAAATGAAAACTTCTCTTCGGTTGCTGCTGGTATCTTTCCTACGCTTGGTATCTTAGGTACTTTTATCTCAATAGCTATTTCTATGCCTGACTTTTCTTCTCAAACTTCAGCTGTTTTAGAACGTGAAATATCACTTCTACTTGGTGGTGTTGGAACGGCTTTTTATGTTTCTATATATGGTATATTTTTATCAATATGGTGGATACTCTTTGATAAAACTGGGTTAAGTTCATTTGAAAAAGTAGTGAATGTTACCAAAGAAAATACAAAAGAACAGTTTTGGAATAAAGAAGAGATAGAACAAACTTATTTTCAAAAAAGTATGGAAAATTTTGAAAAACTAAATCAGGTATTTCACAATTTTGCTCAAGATGAATTGATAGAGAGTATGAATAAAAACTCTAGTCCAAAGAGTTGAAATGTTTGAACAAATCATAACTCACGAACAAAAAGCAGTACAGAGTGCTACAGTACAGATGAATGATAGTATTAAAACTATGAATTTAGCTCAAAATGCCAATGAACAGATTGCCTTAGATTTTAAAGAGATGTTATTACAGTTTAAAGATGCATCTTCGAAGATTGAACAGAGTGCTTTATCTCTTGGAAAAATCTCAAATTCACTTAAAATAAAAGATGAAAGTTTAATTCAAATTGCAGACTCTCTAAATAGTATAAAAGCAGAAAATATAGAAAAAATCCACAAATCTATAGTAAAAAACTTTGAAGTTATGAAAAAAGATACAGACCAAATTGGCTGGGCTTTTAATTCATATTTAAATGAATTTGATGAAAAATTTGGCAATAAACTGAAAGATACAATACTAACAATTGATGATGAAGTAACAAAGATAGTAAGTTCTTTGAAACAAGTTAAAAAACTAGAGAATTAAAATGTATAAAAATACAAAAAACAGAGAAGAAGCAGGAAATTTTTGGATTTCTTATGCTGATTTAATGGCTGGATTGCTTTTTGTTTTTATACTTCTTGTGGGGGCTATTGTTATCAAGTATGTTTTTATACAGACTGATTTACAAGCCATAAGAACAGATTTACAAAAAGAGAAAGAGGCATTGGGTCTTAGCGAAGATGCTTTGAGCCAAAAGAAAAAACGACTTGAGCTTATAAAATCAAAACTGCAAAATGTACAACAAGAAAATCTTCATCTCTCTTTTGAATTAAACAGTGCAAAAAAACGACTTAATATGCTAGGAAGTGAGCTTAAAAGCACTCAAACAGCCAAAGAAGACTTAGATAGTTATATAGCAACAAAGATAGAAGAAATAGCTCTAAACAAAGAGGAAATTCAAAAACTAAAAGATTTACTTTTTGAGTATGATTTGAGAAAAAAAGAGTTAAAAACACTCAATGAAAACTTTGCCCTAGACATAGAAAAAAACACTCATACACTCACTCTAAAAGATGAAGAGTTAGCACAGCTAGAAAATGTACTTTTGGTTAAAAGTAAAGAGCATCAAGCTTTAGTTGAAGAGCTTGATATAACAAAAGTAAAAATCAAAAGTTTAACAGGAATTAGAATAAAAGTCATTTCAAAATTAAAAGAGAAACTTGGTCGTAATATAGACATAGACAAAGATAGCGGAGCTATAAGATTTAGTTCAAACATACTTTTTGAACAAAATAGTTTTATGCTCAAAGAGAGTGCTAAAAAAGAGTTGAGCAGTGTACTTCAAAAGTATATCAATACACTTTTATTAGATGATGAAATAAAACAGTACATTGACCAAATCACCATTGAAGGTTATACAAACTCTGATGGAACGTATTTATATAATTTACAACTTTCTCAGAAAAGAGCTTTAGAAGTTATGAAATTTTTGTATGTCAAATACCCTAAAAACGAACAACTTTTTAGGCAATATGTAAGTGCAAGTGGAAGATCATATGCAAATGCAATATTAAGCAAAGATGGAAAAGAAAACAAAGATGCCTCAAGAAGAATTGAGATAAAATTTAGGATAAAAAATGAAAAAGCCATTGCAGAACTCGAAAAGTTTTTGGCAAGATGATATTGTCTTAAAAACAATAACTCAGAGAAAATGGATAGAGTATTTAGTGAAAAAAAAGACAATAGCACACGGTAAGTTTTCAAGTAAGCTTATGAGGTCACTGAAAAAAATATTTTGATTATATCTGTGGTGAATAATTTTTGAGTATCTTTTCATGATTTTTAAAAGAAGGCATGAATTCTTCTACATGTAACCAAAAAGCTTTTTGATGATGTTTATGTTTTATGTGAGATAGTTCGTGGACTATGATGTATTCAATACATTCAAGTGGAAGCTGGATAAGAGAGCTAGTAAAGCATAGTTCATTGTTAGCACTACAACTTCCCCATCTTCTTTTGGTTTTTCGAAATGTGATTTTTGTTGGATTTAGATTCATTCTAGTAACCCATTTTTTTATTAAATCAGGAATAACTTCTTGTGTCTTTTGTTTATAAAACTCGGATAATTTACCCTTTACATGTAGAGACTCTTTCTCTCCATAAAGAAGTACTTTTTTCTCCTCTTCATAAATTTTAGATATTGATTTTTTTTGGTTTACATGTAAGAGTTTTTTTGCTATCCATGGAGCTTTTTTTTCAACTATGGATTGAATATATTTTAGTGAGTAGTTTGGATTTTTTACGATGACCCTGCCTAAAGGGTCAATCATAATGTATAGGTTTTTTAGTTTTTTGTTTGTAATTATGGTATATGGTAGTTTTTTATCACCATAAATGACAAAGTGGTCTATTTGAACCAGCCTTTTATCTTGTCCATAACACCATCAAAACTACTTTCATGAGGGCTACTCTCTATTCCAAAACCTTCTTGGAGTTTAGTGAGAGCTTCTCTTTGTTCAATTGAAAGTTTTTTAGGATATTTTATTTTGATTTGAGCAACCATGTTTCCAAGCTCACCCGTATGAACATTTTTAACACCCTCATGCATAATGACAAATTGTTGTTTATCTTTTGCTCCCATTGGAATGTCTAATTTAGTCTCACCTCTAAGTGTAGGGATTGTTATATCTTCACCCAGTGCAATTTGAGTAAAGAAAAGAGGAACTTCAATGTAGATGTCATCATTATGTCTTTGAAAATGCTCATCTTCTCCAACATTTGTTTGGATATAAAGATCACCTTGATCACCATTGTCATCTATGTTCCCACGCCTAGCTACTCTAATTCTGTTTCCATTGTCAATTCCTTCTGGTATGTCAATAGTAACTTTATCACTCTCCTCACTAAACCCTTTTGTCTTACATGTAGAGCAAGGATTTTCTATAGTAGAGCCTTTACCATTACAGTGAGGACAAGTTTGTGAGTATGTCATGAAGCCTTGTCTATAAAAGACTTGACCTTTACCTCCACACTCGTTACATGTAGACTTTTTGCCATCACTACTTCCTGTACCACTACAGTCTTCACAAGGTTTTTTGTAGTTGTAATCAACTTCTTTTTTACATCCAAAAATTGCTTCATTGAACGCTAAATCAATTTCTACTTCAGTATCTAATGGGTATTTTCTCTGTCTTCTTTGTCCTCTACCCCCTGCGTTAAACCCACCGCCAAAGACTGATTCAAAGATACTTCCAAGGTCACCCATGATGTCTCCATACTCCATATCACTAAAGTGACTAAAACCTTGTGAATCTAGTCCAGCTTTTCCATATCTATCATATGTAGATTTTTTATCAGTGTCACTTAGTACTTGGTAAGCTTCATTAATCAGTTTAAACTGCTCTTCTGCACTTTTATCACCTTCGTTTCTATCGGGGTGAAACTTCAAAGCTTGTTTTCTATAAGCTTTTTTTATTATGCCACTATCGGCATCTTTTGTAATTTCTAGTATTTCATAGTATTCTAAATCCAATTTAATTCTCTTTATGTAGATTTTAAGTGCATTATTTTAGCTAAAAAAAGAAAAATTATCAATGAATTTTTAATTCGGAATAAGATGTTCATATTTTTCATCTGTTAAAGTATTCATAAATGCAACTAATGCCTGAACTTTTCTTTCGTAAGAGCTTTTCATTCTTTGAGAAGTTTAATGTTAATTCCCCGACCTTTGGGTCGGGGAGTAGTTCATTTGAACTGTATAAAATATTACTTAATAGATTCATAATAATAACAAATATCGTTATTATTTAATAAAGATAGTATTTAATTTTTTTGTCCATTGCTTTACTCTCTCTTCACTTAATTCACTTTGATTGTCATCATCAATAACAAGACCTACAAATTTATCGTTTATGAAGGCAGTTGATTCTCCAAAGTCAAAGCTACTTCCATCAACATCATCACCTACAATAGTTCCACCTTTTTCTTTTACTTTTTGGTAAAGTGTTCCCATTCCATCAGCAAATGTATCAAAATATGAATCTTGGTCACCCATACCAAAAAATGCTACTTTTTTCCCACTAAAGTCAATTTCATCAAGAGCTGGAAAAAAATCATCCCAATCATCTTGAAGATCACCATCACCCCAAGTAGAAGTTCCTAGAATAAGATTTTCGCAATCTTCAAAATCACTATTAGTTGCATCCGATATATCTATTAACGTACTTTCACAAGATAACTCATCTGATATCATTTGTGCTATATCGCCGGTAGATCCTCCTGTGCTTCCATATATTATTTTTAACATTTACATTTTCCTTTTGTTCGGTTTTTTAAGCAAAATGAAAAAGAGTATGGTATTACCTTTACTCTGTATTCATCTTCATTTATTTTTAATTCTGGTAGTTTTAACTCAATATGTTTTTTAAATTCGTCTGTTTTTGGATATACCAAGTAGACTTGATTGTATTTTTTATTTTGTATATTCTTTTTTACTCTGGACATCTCTTTATACATGTAGATGTCTTTGATATTCATCTCAGTAAAACATGGAATAACTAAAGTAGAGCCTTCTTTCTCATCTATGCATATGCCATCATCTAAAAGTTTTACAGGTTTACCTCGATTGACTTTTTTTATTCGTTCATACACAAGATTTGAGAACATATCATCTACACTAAATAGCACTTGATCTGAAGAAAGAAAATTTTTCCATCTTTTAATTTCTAAAGTTGTACTACTAAGTGAATTAGCTTTACATGTAAGGTTTTGAAGAAGTGTTTGTTTAGGATTAAATTCGTACTTATCAAAACGCAACTCTTTTGGCATATAATAGTTGTACATACTAATAAAAAGAGAACGACCCTGTTCTTTGGTGCTTACTTGCTTAGATTTTGGCAAGTGTTCTTTATAGCATCCATCTATAAACTCAAACCCAACATAAGCTAACAAGTGCAACCATCTTGCTCAAGTAAATCATTTTTCACTTTATATCCTTTCTTGATAATTAATATTAAATCAATTATAGAAGAAAAAGTCTTAAATATATATTAAATTGATAATCATTTTCAATATTATTTTAAATTAAGGAATTATTGTTATTATTCGTTTATATTTAAAGGAGAAGTTTTGAAAAAATTTAATATTGTGCTTACTGGAGCATTACTGTTAGGTAGTTTAAGTGTTATAAATGCAGAAGATATTAAAGCTAAAATAGGAAATATTCCTTTAGGGAATGTTGGAGGCAGTACAGGAAATGTTTTTCCAAAAGGCAAAAGTAAGTTAGTATTGAAACTCTTATCTTTAACTAAAAATGGTGCATATAATGGTGGTGATGAAGTAAGAGATCCAAAGAAAAGAGAAATGAATGTAAATATGAGCCATTTTCTTTTTAGATATGGTCTAGGAAATGGTTTTGATATAAGAGCAGCAGTGAATTATATTCAAAAAACTTTATCTACAACAATCCCAATGAATGGTAAAAGTTTTAAGTTAAAAAATAGTGGTATGGGTGATTCTTTAGTTGTTGTTAGATATGAGCTTTTAAATCAAATGAAAGGAGCACCACTTTTTTTATCAGTAGGAGCTGGTTTAAAACTTCCAACAGGAAGTACAAATAAATCTTTTAGTACACCAATGGGTCCAAAACAGCCAAATCAAACTCAACCTATGCAATTAGGAAGTGGAAGTTTTGATTATATGGCTGAGTTAGGAGCTAGTAAAATTTTGCCTAACTCAAGAATTGATGCTCATATGATGTATGTTTTAACAACAGAAGGTAAGAATGACTATGAGTTTGGAAATAAGTTTAAGTGGAATTTAGGTTACTCATACGCTATTAATAAATATTTTGATGTTCAGTTAGAGTTAGATGGATTACACTTTGCAAAAAACAAATACAAAGGAAACTCAATTGATTCAAGTGGTGGAAATTTCATATATGTAACACCTGGAATTCATATAATCCCAAGCAAAAAATATGATTTAAGTTTAGGTTATTCTCATATGATACATAGAAACAATAACTATGATACTAACTCTAATACAGGTGGACTTAGTGAAGACTATAGAATTATTTTTAGAGCTGGATATAATTTTTAATTAGGATATACAATGTCAAAACACATAATAGATAAAATTAATAGTTTCAATACTTTTAAGTATGATGTGCAAACAAATAGAGTAGTAAATTTGAAAAATTCAGAGGCAACTAATGTTGATGAGTTTTTAGATATCCAATATTTGCTTGATTGTAATAGAGTTGTATACGACTTTCAAAAGAATTTTGAAATACAAATTTTTAGTATGAAAAGATAAATAATTAAAGGTCAAATTTTGAAAAAGGTAAATTTAATAGTAGCAAGTATTCTTTTACTTGGTAGTGTGAGTAGTTTAAGTGCAGAGTCTGTAGTTCCAAAAGGTGATTTTGCAAAAAAATTGAAAAAAGTAGTCGGAAAACAAGGAAAGTTTGTAGTTGGGAAAGATGACTTTCCAAAAAGTTATTTTTTAGTACATCAAAATCTTCCATATTTAGCTGGTTTAAGTATTCATCATCCAAAGAGTTCAATATTAGGACTTTCAAAAAAACAAATTGAAGCAATTAAAGAAGTTAAAAGAAAAACAGTTCCTTATGTTATTAAAAAAGCACAATTAATTAAGTCTTTAGAGCTAGAACTTGCACAAAATATAGCAGTAGATAGCAATGAAGCTAAAAGTCAATATGCTTTAGTTGATGAGATAGGAAAACTTAGAATTGAACTTACTAAGGCACACCTTCAGTGTATTAATAATATACGTTCTATATTGTCAAAAGAACAGTATAGTAAACTTCTAGGTTACGCAACTAAGATGGGTAGTAAGCCCAAAAGTAATAAGTTTAAGATTGATGAGCTTGTGATATTGCCCCATCCTGGGCAGTTAATAAAAAAGGGACTCATAGATATAACGCAAGAGCAAAATAAAAAAATTACAAATGAAATAAAAGCTGTATATGCTCCATTTTTTCAAAACAAGCTTAGAGAAGCTTATGATTTGGAGAAAAAAGTTCAGCGTATGGTGGCAAATGGTAAAGGTGCAAAAGATGTTTCAACGCTGATAGATAAAATTATGAAGTTAAAAGCAGAGTCAATACTAAGTCGTATCGAAGCACTAAATCACATACAAAAAGTTTTAACAAAAGAACAATGGGTGAAAGCCAATAAATTAACATATAAGTAGGAAATGAAATGATAAAAAAATTAAGTTTAACTTTAGTCTTGTTATTTAGTATAAATGCAATGGCTAGTGAAAAAATAGAAAAATTAGTTATAGCAGGGCCATTTGCATCTGTTTCTCATCCTGTTATGCACATGATAAGTACAGGAGCATTAAAAGATGTGGCAAAAGAAGTAGAGTTTAGGCTCTGGAAAAATCCAGATGAATTAAGGGCTTTGGTACTTAACAAAGAGGTACAATTTACAGCAGTTCCTACAAATGTAGGAGCTATTTTGTACAACAAAGGTGTTGAAATTAAACTTCTAAATGTGTCTGTTTGGGGAATTTTGGGGATGATAACAAGAGATAAAACTCTTAAAACACTAAAAGATTTTAAAGGTAAAAAAATAGCTATGCCATTTCGTGCAGATATGCCAGATATTGTGTTTGAGCAAATTATAAAAGCGCAAGGAATGGATTTGAAAAAAGATTTTGAACTTCAGTATTTTGGCTCACCAATAGATGCAATGCAGATGCTTATTATGAGAAGAGTGGACCATGCACTCTTAGCAGAACCAGCAATTTCAATGGCATTAAGAAAGACAAAATCTTTTCCACTGAAGCTAATAGCACCTGATTTATATAGAAGTGCAGACTTGCAAGAGGAGTGGGGAAAAACATTTAATGTTGAAGCAAAAATACCTCAAGCAGGAATGGCATTTTTAGGCAAAGTTGAAGGTAATGAAAACTTAATTAAAAGATTTAATGAAGAGTATGAAAAATCACTGAAATGGTATAAAGAAAATCCAAAAGAAGCAGCAGTACTTACAGTAAAAACTTTAGATATGTTAGGTGAAAAAGGTTTAGAAGATTCTATTCCTTATGTTAGATTAGATTATGTTAGTGCAAAAGAGGCAAAAGAAGATTTAGAATTTTTCTTTAATATTTTAAAACAAAACAATCCAAAAGTAATTGGTGGGAAATTGCCTGATAGTGGATTTTATAACTAAACAACATAACTACCATAAGGAGTAGATGTGAGATTAGATTGTCTTAAAGTAGGGCAAAGGTGCAAAATCATTAAGATACATATTCAAGGAAAGTTGATGCATAAACTTCTTGATATGGGTTTTGTTAATGGAGCAAGTATAGAGGTTGTAAGAGAAGCTCCTCTTTATGATCCAATGGAGCTGAAAATACATGACTATCTGATTAGTCTGAGAAAGAGTGAAGCAAAGATTTTAGAAGTAGAGCTTATATGATAAAAGTAGCATTAGCGGGACAACCAAATTGTGGTAAATCTACAATTTTTAATATGGTAAGCGGTATAAATCAGCATATCGCTAACTACCCTGGTGTTACGGTAGATAAAAAAATAGGTAGATTTGAGTACGATAAACATAAGATAGAAATGACAGATCTTCCAGGAACATACTCTTTTAGTTCATATTCTTTAGAAGAGAGAGTCGCTGAAGATTTTATTATAGACGAGAAACCAGACATTATAGTCAATGTGGTAGATGCCTCAAATATAAAAAGAAATCTTTATCTTACATTTCAACTTTTAGAAATAGGCATACCAGTTGTAGTTGTTCTTAATATGATGGATGTTGCTAAAAGAAGAGGTATTGAAATAGACACACAAAAAATTTCTCAAATGCTAGGATGCATAGTAGTTAGTGCAAGTGGAGCAAAAGGAATCGGCTCCAATGAAATTATGGAAGCAATCGTTACAACTAAAAATAGAGAAAAAGAGTACCAAGAATTTAAGTTAAATTATGAAGAACTTGAACCTTACATAAAAAAAATAGAAACAAATATACAACATTACAAAGAGGTTTTGAGTCTAAGATGGTTGGCTATAAAAGTCTTAGAAGGTGATAATTCTATTATTAAAAGAGTTCAAAAATATGCACCTAATATAGAAATAATAGTAAAAGAACAAGTGAGTGTTTTTTATGAAAGATATGATAAGGATACGGCATCTTTTTTAGCAACATTGAGATATGACTCATCAGATATTATATACCATAAAACTATAAAAGAGACAAAAAAAGGGAAACAAACAGTAACTGATATAGTCGATAAATTTGTGTTAAACAGATGGATAGCAATGCCATTTTTATTTTTTATTATGTTTATGGTCTATCAGCTGTCTATTGTTTATGGCTATAAGTTGACTAACTATACTTGGCCAATTCTTGCGGCTTTTAAAAACTTTATCATTGATATACTTCCTATGGCTGATTTTATTGATATTTCTATGATTACTGATTTGTCCATTTGGATGGTAAATAGTGCGAATGCTTTGATGAATTATCTTCCTATATTTTTCATACTCTTTGTATTGATAGCTATTATGGAAGATGTGGGCTATATGCCAAGAATGGCTTTTATACTTGACCGAATTTTTAGAAAATTTGGTTTACATGGACAATCTACACTTCCTTTAGTTCTTGGTGGTGCTATGGTTGGAGGATGTGCAGTTCCTGGTGTCATGGCAACAAAAGGTATAGCAGATGATAGAGCTAGAATGGCAACAATTTTAACAGTTCCATATATGAACTGTTTAGCAAAAGTTCCATTTTATACCTTACTTTTAGGAGCATTTTTTAAAGAAGAGATGGGGCTAATGATGTTTTACATATCTACAGCTACTGTATTTACTGCTTTGATTGTTGCAAAAATTTTAACTAGTACAGTTTTAAAAACAAGAGAAACGGCACCTTTTGTTATGGAATTGCCTCCATATCATGCACCAACTTTCAAGGGTGTTATTATAAAAGCATTTCAAAGAGTCTGGGTCTATATTCACAAAGTTATTACCATTGTTTTAGCAGTAGCTCTTATACTTTTTGCAATGTTACAATTTCCTGGCATAAGTGAAGAATCACAAGCAAAGTATGATAAAGATGTTACAAATGCTATAGTTAAGTTTGATAAAAAAGCCAAAACGTCAATGTACTATGAAGATGTAAATACAAAGCAAGAGGTTTCGGAACTTTTAAACTATTATGATGGTTATAAAGCTAAAAGGATGACAGCCTCAGGAAAATCTGGAGCAAAAGCAGTTGACAATGAGTACATAGAATTAAACAAAAGCTACTTTAAGTTTATAAAACCAAAAAAAGATAAAGAAGCAAGAATTATAAATAAAATCTTAAGAAAACTTTCAAAACAAAGAAAGAGAATACTAAGAAAAATTAAAAATGAAAAAGTTGAAAATTCTATTCTTGGTATGACGGGACGCTCAATGGAGCCTATTACCAAATACGCTGGATTTGACTGGAAGATAAATGTTGCATTTTTAAGCTCATTTGCAGCAAGAGAGAGTGCAGTAGCAACTTTGGGTTCACTTTATGAAAATAATCAGGCGGATTCACAAAGAGCAGAAGAAGCAATGGCTCAAAATAGTAGTTATACCCCACTTCATGCAGTTTCAATTATAATTTTTATGCTTTTAACTCCTCCTTGTATAGCCACGATGATAGTTGTTAAAATGCAGACAAATAGTTATAAGTGGATGATATTTTCTATATTTTTTCCAGTACTTTTAGGCGTGGTTATATCTTCTACTATTTTTTCAGTTGGGAGTAGTTTTGGCTGGAGTGGTATAGATGCTATGACTTACTTTTACTTTAGTGTAATTACAATCACTTTGGTTCTTGGATTGTTCCCATCGAAACTAGTAAATTGGAGGGAGGTTTTGATATAAAACCTAAAGATAGTTAAGTATTTAAAAGATAAATAAAATTTTAAGGAGAAAATATATTGAAAAAGATACTGGTGGCAAGTGTGCTACTATCTAGTTCGTTATTTGCACATAGTGCCATTATGAGTTGTTTTGACAATGGTGATGGAACTATCACTTGTGAGAGTGGCTTTAGTGATGGGAGTAGTGCAAGTGGTGTAAAGTTTAGAGTTGAGCAAAATGGTAAAGTAGTCGTAAGTGGAAAGATGAATGAAGATAGTGAGTTTAACTTTAAAAAGCCAAGCGGTGCTTATAATGCTGTATTTGATGCTGGTGAAGGTTATAAAGTATATATAAGTGGAAAAGATATAACAGAATAGTTGCATTTTAAGGTTTTAATGAGGAGGATTCTAATCCTTTTCTTTTTACGAAAGCAGGTTTTTTGTTTTTGTTCAATTGAGCAGGTAGTCATTATGATTCAAGGGGAATTTTCTCTTGAATCTTTTTTAAAGGATTTTTTTTGGAAGTTTATTTGGTAGTAAAAACAGTTCATATTATTTGTGTGATATTTTTTATTGGTGTTGTCTCTTTTAGAACATTTATTGTGGTTGACTTGAAGAAACAATTTGATTTAACTTTATACAAAAAGATAGATAATTTATTGGGAAAAAAAGCAAGAAGTATTATAAAGGTAAATAATGCTTTTTTAATTATAACAGGTATTTATTTAGCTATATACTACTTTCAAATTGGTATAGGTTTAGTATTGTGGATAAAGATAGGTTTAGGTGCAATATTGGCATTAACTTTTTATATAGTACCTCTGATAATGGCAAAAATGAAAAATGTAGCTTGGTTTAATATGTTTTTTCATCATCTGTTTTTTACATTAATGATTATAACAATCGTTTTGTCACAATTTGCATTTTATATATAGGTAAAAATTGTGTTAAATATTAAGGAGACGTAAATGGAAGAGATTATTCTTTTAATAATAACAGCAGGGGCTGTTTACTATCTTTATACAAAGCTTTTTAAAAGCGGTGGTTGTAACTGCGGAGATAAGGGTGGCTCTTGTGGAAAAAAATAATAATATAATTGAGATAAAAAAGGCTCAGTTTATGGAGTTTTAGGGAAAAATGGTGTAGTTTTTCAAAAAAATTAGAAATAAATTGATATTAATCAAGTACTTTTTTATATAGGTTTAGTTAAAATAATCATAATCATTATCATAAAAGGTTTAACTTGAAATTTATATTTAAAATACTTAGGGATTTTCCCTCTTACTTATGGAGTGGTTGGGGTGCAGTTGCCTCAATCTTTCTGTTCTTTGCCTGTTGGGACTTGGGTTATCAAGTATATGGACAACTTGTACTTCCTAGCCCACTTGAAACACTCTCTACACTTTGGGAAATGTTACACGATGATAGCGTTATTGAAGATGCAAAAATAACTCTTTATAGAGCATTTTTTGGATTTGGTTTATCTGTTTTGTTTGGCTCAATACTAGGACTTATCGCAGGACTATTTGCAACAGCTTCTATTATGAGTCGTCCTATAGTTACAATTCTTGTTGGTATGCCTCCAATTGCATGGATAGTGTTAGCTATGATATGGTTTGGTATGGGAGATTTTACTGTTATCTTTACTGTTGTTGTTGCCTCTTTTCCTATTGTTTTTGTAGGAGCTTTGCAAGGGACTAGAACTCTTGAGGGTGATTTAAAAGAGATGGGAAAAAGTTTTAAACTGCCTCTACATGTAAGGTTATTCGATATATATTTTCCTCATATTTTTTCTTATATTTTTCCTGCTTGGGTTGCTGCACTTGGTATGGCTTGGAAAATAGTTGTCATGGCTGAACTTTTAAGTACGAGTGATGGAATAGGAGCTTCTTTAGCAGTGGCTAGAAGTCATCTTGATACTCCAACAGCACTTGCTTTAGTTGTGATTATGATAAGTTCCATGATGTTTATAGAGTATATCATACTCGAACCAATCAAGAGAGAGGTTGAGTTATGGAGAGATTAGTAGTAAAAAATCTAAATCATCATTATGGATTTACAAATATATTGGAAAATATAAATTTTGAATTAAATAAGGGTGAGGTTCTCTCCATAGTTGGGCCAAGTGGTGGTGGAAAAACGACACTTATGCATTTATGTGCTGATTTAATTGATGTTCAAGAAGGTAGTATTGAAAACTCATTTGAAAGTTTCTCTTTTGCTTTTCAAGAACCAAGATTACTCCCTTGGAAAAATGTTATTGATAATATTGCTTTAGGTTTAAAAGCACAAAAAATATCAACTAAGATGGCACAAGTAAGGGCTAAAAAAATAGCTTTGAGATTTGGTCTTGAAGAGGTTGATTTTGATAAGTTTCCAAAAGATTTGAGTGGTGGAATGAAACAACGTGTCTCTTTTGCTAGAGCATTAGTAACTAAACCATCTCTACTCTTTTTGGATGAGCCATTTTCTGCTTTGGATATTGGTTTAAAAAAAGAGTTGCAATCTCTTCTTATAGAGATGATAGATAAAAAAGAGCTAAGTGTCCTTTTTATTACTCATGATTTAATGGAAGCAATTCGTTTAAGTGATGAAATACTTCTTTTAAAAGCAGACCCTGGACGAATAGTGAAAAAATTTAAGTACGATTTGGCACAATCAAAAAGAGATGATAAGTTTGTATATAGCCAGAGTGCAAAGATACTACAAGATGAAGAGATCATAAATACATTTGAATTGGAATTAAAATAATGGAAGAGCAAAAATTACATGCAACCAATCATTACATGTACTACCCTGATGAAGAAAAAAATATACCACCATATTTAGCCTATGGATTTAGACCAGTTTTCTTACTTTTAGCCCCTTATATGATTATTTCAATGGTACTTTGGGGTTTAGTATGGACTGGAGTTTTAAATATACCCTTTATGAATGATACCTTGACTTGGCATGTATATGAGATGCTTTTTGGTGTTTTAACAGCAGGAGTTATGGCATTTTTAACAACAGGGCTACCTGAACTGTTTCCTGGGATGATTCCTTTTGTAGGAAAAAGATTGAAATATATCATGGCTCTGTGGATTGCTGGAAGAGTTAGTTTTTGGTTTATAGATTATGTTGGAGTTTATGTAGTTGCACTTTTAAATCTTTCTATGCTTTTTTGGTTAATTTGGTTTGCTAAAGAAGTTGTATTAGATCCTCTTCAAAGACACGCTTCTTTGGGTTACACCTTAGTTGCAATTTTTACAATAGAGTGTTGGTTTTTTCTTAGTGTAGCAGGAGTTGTACAGACGTATTCTATGGATATTTTAAAAGTAGCACTTGGAGCTATTGTAGTGTTGATTTTACTAGCTTTAAGACGAGTAAATATGGAGGCAGTAAACGAGATGATGGAAGATAAAGGTATAGATGATATCTATATTTCTCATCCTCCCTTAACAAATCTTGCAGTTTTTATTGTAACGCTTTTTACAGTAGTAGAGTTTTTTTACCCTGATAATACAGTGTTGGGTTGGATCGGATTAGCAACGGCAGCTTCTATATTGGCTATTTTAAATGACTATGCTTTAAAAGATGAATTTATATTAAATCAGCCATATGTTCTTTATCTTGGTTCAATATTTATTATGTTTGCACTTGGTTATGGACTTATGGGTTGGGATTTGTTAAATAATGATATTTATGCCATGAATCATTTTCGACATTTCATAACAAGTGGTGGTTTGGGGCTATCTTATCTGATTATTATGATTATTATTGGCTGGATTCATACAGGACGACATTTGACGTCAAATATATATACTCACTTAATGGTTATTATGATGATAGTAGCTACTTTAATAAGAAGTTTAATTCCTTTTTATGAGAGTTATAGTAGTTACATGTACATAGGTTCAGCTATTCTTTGGGCTATGCCTTTTGCTATATATATGAAAGTATTTTTCAAATTTTTAGTATCACCACGAGCTGATGGCATATTGGGGTAAATATATTTTATAATTAAATAAAAAATAAGTAATATATGGATACTATATTGAAATCAATTATCAATTAGGTACTATTGATGTAGCTGGAGATAATATTAATCCGTTAGAAGAAGGTAATCAAGTTTATGGAACAGATGCTAAAACTATTTATTTTGGTGTAGGTTATGAGTTAGACAAACTTGCTTTAAATGCAATGTATGGAAGAACAAAATATAGTTCTAATAAAGAGAATGAAATTAATGTTGGCGCTGAGTATGGTGTGACAGATGAATTCGTAGTTGGAGCTATTTTTGTGAATGTAGATGCACAAGATGGTGATGATGATTACAAGAAACTCACATTTACTGCACGTTATACATTTTAATATAAAGGAGGAGATTTTCTCCTCCTAAAAAGGTAAAAATTGAGTAGAAATACATTTTTTGAAACAAGGAACTCTGTCGAAATGATAAAAGTGATGAACAACAATAAAAGTTTTACTCATGTACTTCATGAAATAAATAAAGTATATGTATAATGATTAAGCACTGGTCTATTTCTGAAGTAAATAAGTTTTTAAAAGAGTTAGGATATAGATATTCTATACAAAGAGAGTATATATTAAAAGTACTTTTTGAAAAATCATTAAATGCAACAAATATAAAAAATATAGTTTTAGAAAAGTACAATCTTAATATATCGTTGACAACTATATATAAGCAATTAGACACTTTAGAAAAAGCAGATATAGTAAAATGCGAAAAAGATGAATTTTCTGGAAAAAAACTATATATGTTGAAGTTAACTTCAAAACAAAACAATCTAATTTGCATTAAATGCAAGAGGATAATAGAGGTTAATACTTCTTTGGTTGATAATTTAGTAAAAAATATGTCAAGTAAGAGAAATTTTTTAGTACTAGAATATAATCTTAGTTTATATGGGTACTGTAAGGAGTGTAGTGATGCTAGTCAAATCACAAGCGGGAAGTAGAGTTAGGTTAAAATCAGCAATTTTTTTAGATTCATTAAATAATGAAAAAATACTTTCACATTTCAATAAAAAGTTTTTTAGTTTCAGAGTAAATAAAAAATGTAAATCTATAGTATTTGTTTTTGATGAGGCATTAACTTCATTGGAAAAAATATTAGAAGATTTAAATTTGTTATTTCCACTAAGTTTACCCCATGTTAGTTCTCATACTAACGAAGAGAGTCACTGTACTAGCTGTACTAGCTGCACAAGTTGCACAAGTTGTAGCAGTTGTTCTGTTAGTAAAAATGATGGAACTTCTTGGGATAGGAAGCTTATAATATTTGGACTTTTAAGTTGTTATAGTATTTATATTTTTGTAGCAGAGACTTTTTTAGGTATAACTATAATAGCTACTCCTTTTTCTTTAATAGCTATTGTCTCGATAGTAACAGCACTTCCTCTTTTTAAAGAATCATTGGAAAGTTTAAAACAAGGCAAGTTTACCTTACAAACTTTTATGAGTGGAACTTTACTATTGGCAATATTTTTTGGTGAAGCAACTGCAGCATTTGAAATTATATATATTTTGAGAGGTGGAATGCTTTTAGAAGAGTATATTGCTGAAAAATCAAAAAAAGAGATACATAAGCTTATAGAATTAGATATAAAAAAAGCGTATATTTTAGTAGATGATATTGAACTTGAAGTTGATTTAGATGAGGTTAAAGAGGGTGATATAGTTGTTTCAAGAAGTGGAGAAAAAATTCCAGTTGATGGTTTTATAAAAAATGGAAGTGCTGAAATAGACGAAGCACTTATAAATGGAAGAAGTGAACCAGCATTTAAGCAAAGTGGTGCAGAAGTTTTTGCAAATACTTATGTAGAAAAAGGAAGAATTTACATTGAAGTTAGTGCAACAGGAGCAGATACTTATATTTCAAGAGTAATCTCTAAAGTAGAACTTTCATTGTTGGAAAAATCTCCAAGTGAACTTGAAGCCGATAGACTAGCTTCAAAACTTTTAAAATTAGGAACAGCTCTTACTTTGGGAACATTTTTTATAACAGGTTCATACCTAAGAGCATTTTCAGTGATGATAGTTATGTCTTGCCCTTGTGCAACTGTTCTTGCTGCTAGTACTGCCATAAGTGCAGGAATTTCAAGAGCTGCAAAAGATGGAATTTTAATAAAAGACGGAGAGTATTTAGAAAAGGTAAGTCAAAGTGAAGTATTTTGTTTTGATAAAACTGGAACACTTACAACAGGAAAACCTGTAGTGCAAGAGTTTGTTTTAGGTTTAAATGTAAATGAAAAAACACTGTTTGAGTTTGCTTCTTTAGCTGAGTATAGAAACACTCATCCTATTGCAACGGCTATAAACGAACATGCCAAACAAATAGGTTCACTTTTTGATGAAGGATATTCTAACGAGATAGTTCCGGGTCTTGGGGTAAAGGCTTCAAAAGATAAAGAAGTAATTTTAGTTGGAAATAAAAAGTTTTTACATAAGAATAAAATATCAGTAAAAGATTTTGAAGATAGAGCAAATAAGTTTTTAAGTAAAGGTAAAACGGTTGCTTATGTTACTTTTGGAAGAGAGATTTTGGGCTTTATTACATTTAAGCATGAAGTAAGACCTGGAACAGCAAAGATGCTTGATGATTTGAGACAAAGAGGTGTGAAGCATTTAGTATTATTAACTGGCGATGATGAAAAAGTTGCAAATAGTTTTGCTAAGGAGTATGGTTTTGATGAAGTTTATTCAAACCTTATGCCAGAAGGCAAGGCTGATATAATTGATGAATTGAAGAAAAAATACAAAAATATAGTCATGGTAGGTGATGGTGTCAATGACACAATTGCCATGAGTAGAGCAGATGTTGCAGTCTCTTTTGCAAGTGGTGGAAGTGAAGCTGCTATTGAGATATCAAATGTTGCTATCACGCACTCTCATCCTGATGATGTAGTAAATTTATATGATATAAGTAAAAAAAGTTTAAAAGTAGTAAATCAAAACTATTGGATAGGAACAAGTACAAATTTAGGAGGAGTTGCTTTGGCTAGTGTAGGGTTACTCTCTCCTGTGGCAGCGGGTGCTATTCATTTGGGACATACTATAGGTATTATGGCAAACTCTTCAAAGTTGTCATGGTATCAAAATACTCACTAATTGAGAATGAGTTTCAGTAAACCTTAAGGTTTGCTTAAATATCAAATTGGTATAGTATTGATAATAAAGGAATTATTTTGGAAATAACAAGTGAAGATATAGTTAGGATAACTTCTTATATGAGCATAATACACCATACTAAAGGAAGACTCAGAGTTAGAGTTAGCCCAAAGATAAAAGATGAGGCTCATGACATTTCGTTAGAAGACATAGAAACCCTACCACAAAAAATAAATGGAATAGTAAAATTAAAAATAAACAAACTTATGGGTTCTATTACGATTTTATATGATAATGAAATCTTTGCATTTGAGCTTTGGGAAGATTTGATAGCAGGTAATAACAAACAAGAGATAACAAAAAAAATAAATACCCTATATAAGGAGGTTGTGTAGATGGAAGTTAACTTTGATGAAAGAGTTTTAATATCACTGAGAGTTGATCCTAGTTTTGATGAACCAATATTAAATCAAACTCTAAGAATAGCGGCTTATGATGAGTATCATGCTTATGAAGTTTATAAAAAAGTTATAGAGAAATTTGGAAATGTAAATCCTTTTGCCAATATCATTGTAGCTGAGCAAAATCACATTAATGCTACATTGGCTTTTTTACAAAAGTACAATATAGAGCCACCAGTAAATGACTGGGCAGATAAAATAGAAATACCAGATTCTCTTGTAGAGTGTTGTGAAGTTGGAGTTATTGCTGAGATAGACAACATAAAAATGTATGATAATTTACTTTCATACACACAGCAAGAAGATATTAAAGAAATGTTTTTCAGACTTCAAGCTGCTTCATTTAACAATCATCTTCCGGCATTTAGGAGTTGTGTTTCATCTCATTATGTTACACAAGGAGAATTTGCTAATTCAAATAATACTCAAAATCAAGAAGACATGATGGCAAAAATAGATGAATTTAAAAATCTAGCAACTAAAATTGCATCAGGAGAAGCAGATCCAGCAGAGATAACAAAACTACTTGGTAGTGCAAATATATCTTTTATTAGTGGTATGCTTTTAGGTGGAGTAGGAGCGTCACTAGCCACTAGTATGCTTAATAAAAATGGAAAAGGAGAGTAGTTATGCCGTTAGTTCCATTTGTGATAGGCGCAATGTTAGGTGGAGTTGCAGTATATCTGCTAAAAAAAAATAAGAAAAAAAAATAATGTTTCTTGCCAAAGGCAAAGCTTTAGTGACTGAGCCGACTTGGACTTGTTCAAGTTGTGCGAGAAATAAAATAAAAAGAAGTAGGAGAATATTATGGCATTACCATTATTAGTAGGAATCGCAGTAGGAAGTTTAGCAGTAGTTGCATTTAACAACAAAAAAGAGATAAAAAAGAAAGTGATAGAATGTGCTTCAAAAGTAACAGAAGTTGCAAAGACAGGCTTTGAGAAAACAAAAGAGTTTGCACAAGAGTCAAAAGAGAGTGTTAAAGAAAAATTGGACTGTATAAAAAAAGATAAAGAGGTTGCAAAATGATAGATACAGGTGAGCCAAGAAGTGTTACAGGACATGTTGTAAGTGGAGCAGTAGCATCAGCAGTAGTTGCTGGAAGTGTTAATTATAGCAACTACACTAATGATGAAATTACCAAAGAAGAGGCTATAAAGAATAGTATCAAACTAACAGTTCAAGGTGGAGTGGCAACAGGTTCAGCCATAGCGACTGCAAATTATCTTGGAAAAGGAAATTATCTAGGAATGATGGCTGCTATTTCACTAGGTCTTGGTGGAGTTTATGCTGTTGAAAAAATTGCACAAAAGCTTAGTGAAACAAAGCAAATAGAAGAAAAAACTGAAGAAACAGGAGAATAAATTGGAAAATCCATATATAAATAAAGATATAACTTCAAATATAGTTGATAGTGTCTCGAATATAAATACAGACAATGTATTATCTAGTATTAATACAAATGATTTTATTAAAGGTGCACTTATTGGAGCTGTTGCTACATATCTTTTGACAAACGAATCAGCTCAAAAAGCTATCTTTAAAACTGTTGCAAAAGGAGCAGAAGTATTTCAATCAGGGATAGAAGAGATGAAAGAGAGAATGGAAGATGCAAAAGCAGAGTTAGAAGCGAAGAAAGCTTAGAGTATTGATATGTTAGTAAAATCTTTACATGTAACTAAAAAAAGAGCTAGATTTCGTTATAAACTTTTAGAAAAAGATATAAACAAAGAGAAATTAGAAAAGTATCTTTTAAAAATAGAAGGTATAACATCTGTTAAAGTAAATTTAAAAGCAAAATCTATTGTTTTTTTTGGTGCTAATATTGATGTTGAATTTCTTGAAAATCAAATATTAAAGATAAATATTTTAGATTTTAAATCCAATACTACTGACAAATGTTTTATTTCAGATGAAAAACCAAGTCTTTCAGGACTTATAAGAGCAATTTCAACTTTAAGTGTTGAACCTTTTTTACAAGATGATAGAACAAAATTTATTTTTACTGCTTATGCTACGGCTCCTTTACTAATGAGTGGAACAAAGGAACTTTTTAGTGAAGGTTTAACTTCAAGAGTTTTAGAAGCAACAGCTGTTGGGGTTTCGCTTGCTAGAAAAGATTATCTTGCGGCAAATAGCACCAATGCAATGCTGGAACTTGGTGAGTACATAGAAGAGACAACAGTTCATATGAGTGATGATCTTATCAAAGAATTAGCAAAACCAAACGTAGAAAATGCTTGGATAGAAGTTGAAGAAGATTCAAAAAAAGTGCAAAAGCTTGTTAAGACAAATACTCTAAAAATAGGTGATATTGTTATAGTGGGAGCTGGTGATACTATAGCAGTTGATGGACATATTATTCATGGAGATGCCTTAGTTAATCAAGTATCTATGACAGGTGAAGCAGAAGCTGTGAAGAAGAGTAGAGGTGACAAAGTTATAGCTGGAACTGTTATAGAAGAGGGTAAGATAAAGATTTGGGCAGAACAAGTTGGAGAAGATACCTCAACAGCTAGAATAAATGAGTACATAAAAAGCTCACTTGATGAAAAATCATCTGTTGGATTAAAAGCAACTAAACTGGCTGATAGTTTAGTCCCCGTTACTTTGGGACTTGCAGGTGTATCTTATATTATTAATAGAAATTTTGAGAGTGTAGCATCCGTTCTTCAGGCTGATTATTCTTGTGCATTAAAACTTGCAACTCCTGTGGCTTTTAAATCTTCTATCTCACAAGCTGGACGTGATGGAATTTTGATAAAAGGTGCAAAATCTATAGAAGCTTTAGCCCTAGCAGATACTTTTGTTTTTGACAAAACTGGAACTTTAACTCGTGGGGAACTTGAAGTAGTTAATATAACTTCATTTAGCAAACAGTGGAGTGAAGATGATATTTTAAACCTTACAGCAAGTGCTGAAGAACATTATTTTCATCCAGTAGCAGAAGCTATAGTAAAGGCTGCAAAAGATAGAGGTTTTGTTCATATGCATCATGATGAAGTTGAGTTTATTATAGCTCATGGCGTGAAGACTATAGTAAATAATAAAGAGGTTTTGATAGGTAGTAGGCACTTTTTAGAAGATGATGAAAAAGTATCATTTAGAGCACATAAAACTAAGATAGAGGCTTGTTTACAAAATGGTAGAACATTACTTTATGTTGGTTATGATGGAAAACTATTAGGTACTATAGGTATGAACGATCAAGTTCGTGAAAATTCTAAAAAGATGATAAAAAAACTAAAAGAATTAGGTGTAAAAGAGATAGTTATGCTTACAGGTGATGTTCGTTCAAAAGCAGACTTATTGGCAAAAGAGATTGGTGTTGATAGAGTCTATGCAGATATGTTACCAACAGGAAAAGCTGAAGTCATTAAAGAATTAAAAGCTGAGGGTAAAAAAGTTGTTTTTGTTGGAGATGGAATTAATGATGCACCTGCTTTGATGAGTGCTGATGTTGGAATTAGTATGCAAAGAGGAGCTGACATAGCCAAAGCAACGGCTGATGTAGGACTATTAAAAGATGATATAGAAGCAGTAAGTGAAGTAAAAGAGTTAGCAAATAAAACAATGAAACTAATAAATGCAAATTTTAATGCAACTGTAGGAATTAACAGTATGATTTTGATTGGAGCAACAGCTGGCATATTGAGCCCTATTAACACAGCTATTTTACATAATGGAACAACAATTGGTTTACTTTTAAATTCTCTTAAAGGTATTAGATTGGAACAAAAGAAAGCGTAGATTTAGTTTATTTGGATATGATTATGATATTAAATATCATAAAGGATAAACATGGCGATTTTTTTTCCAATAGCAAGTGGTATTGCAGCGGTAATAACAGCCGCTTTAACGTATGAAACGGGTAAAAATGCAAAAAGAAAATTTGACAGAAAAAAAAGAAAAAATCTTAAATATTGATTTAGATACTAAAAAAGAGATAGCAAAAATTGGTATGACTGCTTCACTTGGAACAGTTCTGTTGACGTCTTTTTATATGAAGAATGATTTTATAAAAAATCTTCATATAGGCTCTGGTGTAGCTTTGATTGGGTTTTCTTTTTGGCACCATATGCTTTACCAGTCAGATAAAAAAGAGGCCACGAAAGAAGTTATAAAAAAAGTTGAAAAAAAAGAATCTTCAATAAGCATCCAAAAAATTTATACGGAGTTAAAGATAATTGGAAAGTTAACTAGTGAAGATATAAAAAGTTTTGAAGAAAAGCTAGAAGTACTTGTTCGTGAACATAAGGTATCGTCTATAGACACTTTGGTAGATATAAGAGGTATGGATGGAGTAAGTCTTGCTGCTATATGGGAGGATCTTGTTTTCTATTTTAAAAATATTAAACTCATTGATAAAATTGCAGTTGTTGGAACTAAAAAACTAGGTAAATTCTCATCAACAATAGCAAATAGATTAACACCAAATAATATGAGTTATTTTAACGTATATGAAGATGCTAAAAAGTGGATTCATTAAGATGCATTAACAAACTGTTATAGAGTGGTTAAAATTAAAATCTTATACTTTCGTTATCAAAAGGGTTTAACCCTAATAAAGGAAATGAGATGAAAAAGAAAATCGTAGCTACAGTAGTTTTAGCAGGAGTTTTAGTAACAGGAGCATTCGCTTATAATCAAAATTGCCAAAATGGTGGACAACGAGGTATGCATAAAGGACAATTCTTTCACCAAGGTATGCAACAACATGGCATGTCAAAAGGTATGATGAATCAAGGTCAAAATATGCATAGAAAAGGAATGAGTCGTTATGGTGGAATGCAGATGTTTTCAAATCTTGATCTAAATAAAGACCAGCAGTTTAAACTCTCAATTTTAAGAGATGAGATGAGGTTGGAGATGAGAAAGATGATAGGAGGACAACCGCAATCTAGAATGTTAAATTTCATAGGTGATGATGGATTTGATAAAAAAGCATTTTTGAAAGAAGTTGATAGTAAGCAAACAAAAATGATGGAAATAAAAGCAAATCATATGGAAAAGGTATTTAAAATTTTGACAAAAGAGCAAATTGTAGAGTTAAAGAAAAATTTAAGTAACTAAATAGAAATTGAGGGTTTACAAGTAAGCCCTTATAACCTACATTTATGATATAATGTCATCAGAATGAGACAAAGGTTTTTTTGATGATAAACGTACTAATGATAGAAGACGATACAGAGTTTGCAGAAATACTAAGTGAATACCTAGCACAATATAATATAAAAATAACAAACTACGAAGACCCATATCTTGGGCTTAGTGCTGGCATAAAAAACTACGATTTACTCATATTGGATTTAACACTACCAGGAATTGATGGACTAGAAGTCTGTAAAGAGGTAGTTGATAAATATGATATACCTGTCATAATTTCAAGTGCAAGAAGTGACGTAAGCGACAAAGTTATAGGACTCCAAATTGGGGCTGATGACTACTTACCAAAACCATATGACCCAAAAGAGATGTATGCAAGAATACAGAGTCTTATAAGAAGATATAAAAAAGTGAATGCTCCTGAAGATAATGGCAAGGCTGATAGTGACTTTAGACTCGATGAAAAAAGACATCAGATATTTTTAAAAGAAGAGCCTATTAATTTGACTCCTGCTGAGTTTGAAATTTTAGAGTATATGCTACAACAGCACGGTTTTTCTATTTCTCGTGAACAACTTGTATATAACTGTAAATCTCTAAAAGATAAAGGCTCAAAGAGCTTAGATGTTATCATAGGGCGTCTTAGAGCCAAAATAGGTGACAGCTCTAAAGATCCAAAATATATTCAATCTGTAAGAGGAATAGGTTATAAGTTAATAGGATGACAAGAAATTCTCTTAGCAACAAAATAACACTAGTTTTTGTCTTTTCTATATTGATTTTAGTGATGTTTTTCGTGGTACTTTTTAAGTATCAAGGAGAGAAAGACCTAGAAGCTATGAAAGAGAGACAGCTTCAATCTATTAACTACATATTTATACTTTATAGAAACAATTTGTCTCCACATGGGATAAACGAATATTTTAGTAACTTTGGACTTAAAAGAGTTAAAAATCAAAATTTGAGAGCTTCAGTTTTAGAAAAAGGTGTTGTTGTCTTTCAAAAAAACTCTAATTTGGGTAAGTTCTCATCTATTAGATATAACGACAGATACTATCTTTATGTAGATAATATGATTTCAAATGTTCTTTTAGAATCCAAGTATAAAAAAAGAGCAAATGATTTTCTTTGGATAGGTTTTGTGATTGCTTTTATTATTCTTATCTCTATGTATGTTTCTATTTTGAAAAGTATAGCTCCCCTTAAAGAGTTAAGCTCACAAATAAGGAAGTTTGCATCAGGAGATATGGACATAAATTGTAAAAGCGATAAACAAGACGAGATAGCAGAAGTTGCTAATGAGTTTGATAGAGCGGCAAGTAAGCTAAGGGATTTGATACATTCACGACAGCTATTTTTACGAACTATTATGCATGAGTTAAAGACACCCATTGGAAAAGGTAGAATAGTAGCTGAGATGATACAAGATGCAAAAGCAAAAAAAAGACTTATTAGTATTTTTGAAAGACTTGATTTACTCATAAATGAGTTTTCAAAAATAGAACAGATAGTATCAAAAAATTACTCTTTACAACTTCAATCGTATAACTTAGTAGATATAGTAGATAGTGCAACAGATATGTTGATGTTAGATGATGATAAAAAAGCTCTACATGTAAAGGTTGATATAGACCCGGGTGTAGTTATAAAAGCAGATTTTGAATCCTTTGCACTTGCAGTAAAAAACCTGATGGATAATGCCATTAAATATGCAGATGACAGAGTGGTACATGTACATGTAATAGACAATAATCTATATATTGAAAATAGAGCTAAAAAGTTTCCAATGGATATAGAAGAGTACTATAAACCTTTTGTTTCAGGTTTTAGTGAAATTAAAAAAGGACTTGGACTTGGTCTTTATATAGTTAAAAATATAGTAAAACTAAATGATTTTGAACTTAAATATGAGTATATAGATGGCATGCATAGATTTTCAGTGGATATAGCATAATGAAATTGGAAAAATTTGACAATCTAGTTGAAGCGTTAAGTTCACTACCAAGTGTTGGAAAAAAATCAGCTCAAAGGTTTGCCTATCACCTTATACTAAATGACACTTTTAATGCTATGAAAATTTCAAATGCGATAGAGAGTGCTGTACGTTCCATAAGAAGTTGTGAGAGATGCGGAGGACTAAGTGAACACGAAATATGCGATATCTGCTTAGATGAGCATAGAGATAGCTCAAAATTGTGTATTACAGAGAGTGCAAAAGACATACTTGTTTTGGAAGAGAATAATCTTTATGATGGAATATACTTCGTACTCGATAGTCTTGAAGAAGAGTGCGTAGAAAAACTTAAATCAGTAGCTAGTAATGGCATAGAAGAGGTCATTTTTGCTTTGACACCATCACTTGCAAATGACGCAGTAATAATTTTTGTAGAAGATAAACTAAAAGAACTTGATTTAGAGTTTACTAAAATAGCTCAAGGTGTACCAACTGGAGTGCACCTTGAAAATGTGGATATGTTATCATTATCTAAAGCAATCAACTTGAGAACTAAAGCTTAGCGTATTTCTCTCTTAGTTCTCTTTTATTGACTTTTCCAACGCTGGTTTTGTCTATTGTTTCTATGAATTTTATTTTTAAAAGAATACCTTCTCTAGTGATAATTCCTTTTTTTATAAACTCTTTTATAAATTTTTCTATCTCTTTTTCTGTTGTTTTATTCTTCTCATTTAGGACTACAAGTCCAACAGGAACTTCTCCCCATTTTTCATGAGTTTGTCCTATGACAGCAACTTCACTTACGTTAGGATGTTGGTTTATAATATCTTCAAGTTCTAATGAAGATACCCATTCCCCTGAGATTTTTATGATGTCTTTAGCTCGGTCTGTTATTTTTATGAATCCAGATTCATCAATATGAGCTATGTCACCAGTATGCAAGTAGCCATCTTTCCATAGTGCTTCTGAGTTTTTTTTGTCTTTAAAGTAGCCCTTAGTTAGCCAAGGAGTTCTTACTATTATTTCTCCTGTACTTTTACCATCGTGAGCAACTTCATTCATATCTTCATCTACTATTTTAAGCTCAACTAGAGCAGTGGGTCTTCCGGTCTTTACTCTTATTTCAGTTTGGTTTTCATCGTCTAATTCTAACATCTCTTTGTTGAGATGAGCAAGTGAAAGAATAGGACAAGTTTCACTCATACCATAACCTGTAAAGATATCAATTCCTTTTTTTAATGCACTTAAACACATAGCTTTTGGAAGAGTAGCCCCACCAATTATAACTTTCCAATTTGATAAATCAACTTCATTAATTTTAGGTGAGTTTAGTAACATGTGTAGTATAGTAGGAACACAGTGAGAAAAAGTCACTTTCTCCTTCTCTATTAGTTCAAGTAGCATATCAGGTATATATTTTCCAGGATATACTTGTTTAACTCCAAGCATTGTAGCTATGTAGGGGAGTCCCCAAGCATGAACATGAAACATGGGAGTGATAGGCATATAAACATCACCTTGAGCAAACCTTCCTTGACTTTCAACTGAAGATATAGAGCTTATTGTCCCTAGTGTATGAAGAACCAGTTGTCTGTGAGAAAAGTAAACACCTTTAGGCATTCCTGTTGTTTCTGTAGTGTAAAAAGTAGTTGCTATAGTATTTTCACTAAACTCAGGAAAATCAAATTCATCACTCTGCTTTAAAAGTATTTTTTCATATTCACAGCTATCATCTTCATTTAAAATTATATACTCTTTTACATTATCAATTCTACCTTTTATCTGACTCAAAATTGGTAAAAAGTCATTGTGTATGAGAAGTATGTCATCTTCGGCGTGGTCAATTGTATAAAGAATTTGTTCTGCTGAAAGACGAACATTTATTGTGTGTAAAATTGCTCCTATCATAGGAACCGCAAAATAACATTCTAAGTAACGGTTAGAGTCATAATCCATAACTGCAACTGTATCACCTTTTTTAACACCCATGGCAACAAGAGCATTTGCTAATTTTCTGACTCTTTTGTTAAATTCTACATAAGTAAATCTCTTTTCACCTTTGTACACAATCTCTTGAGTAGGATTGAAAACTACAGGAGTTAGTAATAGATTTTTTATAAGTAGTTGATAATCATGTGGCATTAAAAGCCCCTTTCATATGTTTTGTTATCTGTTCATTATTTAATTTATTGTCAAAAAATAGGTTAAAAGCTAGAACACCTTGATACAAAAGCATATCTGCTCCATCTTTACATGTAACACCATTTTGTTTTGCAAGGTTTAAAAAAGGAGTTGGCTTGTTATATATAACTTCAAATGCAAATTTTGCTTTTTGCATGAGAGTATTTAGTATTTTTTCATCTACAGGGAGTGAGTTGTCACTTAATCCTGCTGAAGTTGTATTTATTATGAGGTCATAAGCTTTTGGTTCAAACTCATTCCAACTGTACGCATTGAAATTATTTTCTAAAAAGTAATCTAATCTACCTTTTGAACGGTTTAAAACCTCTACATGTAAAGAGTTTTTTTTGAGGATTGTAGCTATCGCCTTTGCTGTTCCTCCCGCTCCTAGTATAAGAGTAGATTTTATCTCTCCAAAAGATTCTATAGCTTTATAGAATCCAGGAGCATCTGTGTTGTAGCCTATGATTTTTCCATTTTTTTTGACCAGAGTATTGACTGCACCAACTTTTTGTGCAAACTCATCAAGTTCATCACAAAGTTCATATGCAAATTCCTTATGAGGTACCGTTACATTTGCACCGTTAAGTTGAAGAGACTTAAATTTTTTTATCAGTTGTGTACCATCTTCAAGAGGAGTTCTGATGTAACATCCATTTATATGTAGACCATTAAGTGCAAGATTGTGCATCTTTGGAGAGATGGAATGGGAAACTGGATTCCCAAAGATTGAGAACAGTTTCATATTATTCCTTTAAATCATTTAGCGAACTAGTCATTGCTCCTAGTTTATTTGTTACTTCTAGGTACTCAAGTTCAGGTTTACTATCAGCTACTATGCCAGCTCCTGCTTGGAAAATTATTTTTTCATCGTCCAAATATGCAGTTCGTATAATAATTGCACTATCCATATTTCCGTCAAATCCAAAGTAACCAACAGCACCACTATAGAAGTTTCTTTTTATTCCTTCAAAGTCACTTATGAGTTCCATTGCTCTTATTTTTGGAGTTCCTGTCATGGTTCCTGCTGTAAATGTTGCTGAAAAAAGGTCGAACATATCATATTTTTTATCAAGTTTAGCCCCAACATCACTGACCATATGCATAACGTGTGAGTATCTCTCAACTCTCATCATATCGCTAACATGAACTGTTCCAACTTCTGCCACTTTCCCTACGTCATTACGACCAAGGTCTATGAGCATAAGGTGCTCAGCCCTCTCTTTTTCATCACTCAAAAGCTCCTTTTCATAAGCTTTATCTTTCTCATAAGTAGAACCACGTTTTCTTGTTCCTGCTATTGGTCGTAGAGTTATGTGGTCATTTTTCAGCCCAACCATCACTTCTGGAGAACTTCCAGCAATAGCAAAATCACTATACTCAAGTAAAAACATATATGGAGATGGGTTTTTGTTTCTAAGAATTCTATAAAAACTTAGTTTATCAACTTTTGCGTATTGTGTAAAGCGATTTGACATAAGGATTTGAAAAACATCTCCACTTCGTATCATTTCTTTAGACTTAGCAATCATTCTGAAAAACTTCTCTTTTGAAAAAGCAAATGAGGCTTTAGATTCATCAATAACTGATTTTTTAATCTCTATAAAATTATGAGGTTTTTTCAGTAAGGTTTCTATTTCATCAAGTTTAGGAGCGAAGCTTTCCATAAAAGTGTGAAGTGTAAGAGTATTTGATTTGTGTGAAAAAGTACAAACTAGTTTGGGTCTCATCAAATCCATATCAGGGATATCTATTTCACTCTTAAGACTGTCCATATGAGACTTTAACCGAGGTTCAAATATTTTAACTGCATCATATCCAATGTAGCCTATAAAACCATCTACAAAACTAAGACCATTGGCTTGTCCATATTTTTTGTATGGAGTGTTGTCTATGGTTGCATATCTTTTTTTAAGGTAGTTAAATGGGTTATCACCAATATGGTTTTTATTGCCATTTTCATCTACATGTAAGGCTTGATTGTTTTTGTATATGATTCTTTCTTGTGCTCCAATGAATAAGAAACTGAAGTTTCCTTCTTCAGAGTTTATTGCACTTTCAAACAAAAATGTTAACTCACCTCCAAAATGGCTTTTTAGTTTTGAAAAGATTGTTATTGGAGTTAGTTGATCAAATAGTATTTTTTTCGTATATAACATCTACTGCTTTACTCTATATATAAAAGCGTCTTTGTTGATGCTTGATTTTATATCAGCCAATACTGCTCTAGCCGCAGTACTATTAGAGTAAGGTCCTATTAGTATTTTAGTAACTTTTGTTCCTTTTACATCTATTGGTAAAAGTCTATATTCATAACTTTTTGCAGCTAGTTTAGCTAAAAACTTTTTATTAGGAGTTAATCTTGAAGTGGCACCAACTTGAACATATACACCAGTTGTTGCTAAGTTATTAGTTGTATGTTTTACTAATTTAGTTTTTATAGCTTTTGTTACTTGTTTTATTTTTTTTGGAGGTGTAACTGCTTTAGTTTCTTGTTTAGTTTTTGTAGTTTCTATAACTTTTTGAATTTCTTCAGCTTTAGGCTGTAAATTTTCTTGTTTTAGAATCTCTTTGGCTTTTAAACTTTTTACCATTTCTTCAAAACTCTCTTTTTTATCGTCCTCTTCAACAATTGGAACTTGCCTGAAAAGGTCATCTTCTTTTTTAGGTTCAATTACTTTTTGAGTTGGATTTGGAGGTAAGATAAGTTTTATATTATTAGTTTGTTGAGTTGGTTTATTTATAACTCTCATCACAACTAAAACTACTAAAAAGACAACTATTAAAAGTGCAACTATGATAAGTATACGTTTAGCTTTCATAGATTTGTTATCGTCTTTTTCTAAAACTATATCACTAAGTTCATTTTTATCTTCCATTCCTATCCCTTTATACTATTATTTATTTCTTTTGGTAAGCATTACTTATACCATTACATATGCTTTGACCAAGAAGCTCCCCGCTCTTTGTTGTACATTTTATATGGTAGAGCTAAGATATTGAACTCTTTTGGAATATCTGGGTCTGGGAACATTTTCCATTCCCTTGGCAATCTTTGAGCAAGTTTTGCTGATATCATTTTAGCTATTTGGTAAGCCTCTTGTAGTGTTGTATGCCCTTTATGGATATAAACATGCAAGTGCCCAGAAGTTTTACTTTCATAAGCAGTAAAATTAATAAAGCCTTCTTCTCTCAAAAGAAGTTGTGCTCTATGCCAAAATCGTTCAGTATTTCTTCCGTTATAGTCAATCACTATATTTTCAACTTTGTTTCTTGAGTTAATTAAAGAGTGAGCGACTGTAATCTCACCTTTTAAGTGTTGATTTATAATAGAACTAGTTAATGTTTTATCAATTTTTTCATATTTATCAAAAAAAAGGCGTCCATTATAGTTTCTCTTTTCAACAATAGTATCACGTTTTATCCAATAATGATCGCTTAACATCTTTATAAGTGAAGTATCAATATTGTACATAAGCTCTCCTTAGTATGTTGCTCTATCGTAAATAATAAAGTTGCTTGCCAATTCTTTCATCTCAGCTTTTATTTTTAGGTGAAGTTCATTGTCATTAATGTTATCAAGAACGTCAGCTATTTTTCCTGCTATGATTTCAAACTCTTTTGTTTTCATCCCGCGAGCTGTCAAAGCTGGACTACCTATACGAACACCACTTGTTACAAATGGACTTCTATTTTCACCTGGAACTGTGTTTTTATTTATAGTAATTCCTGCATTTCCAAGAGCAGCATCTGCGTCTTTTCCACTGAAATCTTTCCCAAGAAAACTTACAAGAACTAAGTGGTTATCAGTTCCATTACTAACTATATCATATCCTCTTTTTATAAGAACATCACTTAAAACTTTTGCATTTGCTATAACATCTTTTGCATATTGTTTCCATTCAGGCTTTAAGTTTTCAGCAAATCCAACAGCTTTAGCTGCAATTACGTGAACTAGTGGTCCCCCTTGGATACCTGGGAAGATTGCACTATTTACTTTTTTTGCTATATCTTCATTATCTGTCATGATAAGTCCACCTCTTGGACCTCTAAGAGTTTTATGTGTAGTAGTTGTCACAATGTCACAATGAGGAAATGGGCTAGGGTGTTCTCCTGCAGCTACAAGTCCAGCAACGTGAGCAATATCAGCAAAAAGATAAGCACCAACTTCATCAGCTATCTCTCTAAACTTAGCAAAGTCAATTTTTCTAGGATATGCACTCGCTCCACAGATAATCATTTTCGGTTTTACAATATGTGCTATCTCTCTTACTTTATCATAGTTTATATTTCCGTCCATCTCAACACCATAAAAGAAGCTAGAGTATGTTTTACCAGAACTACTTACTTTTGAACCATGAGTAAGGTGTCCACCATGACTTAAGTCCATACCAAGAATCTTATCAAATGGTTTTAGAAGTGCTTGATAAACACCTTGATTTGCTTGACTTCCTGAGTTTGGTTGAACATTTGCAAATTTACATCCAAAAAGTTCACAAGCTCTATCAATTGCTAATTGCTCTACTTTATCAGCAAATTCACATCCACCATAATATCTTTTATAAGGGTAACCTTCTGCATATTTGTTTGTAAAAACACTTCCCATAGCTTCCATAACTGCTGGATATGTAAAGTTTTCACTTGCTATCATTTCTAGGTGGTCAGTTTGTCTCTCTAGCTCATTTTCAATTAGTCCGTAAATTTTTGGGTCAACGTTTTTTAAAATACTCATTACTTATCTTCCTTTTCATTATTGTTTTCATTTATTGGTCTCATTGCTGGGAATAGTATAACATCTCTAATTGATTGCTCATTTGTTAGAAGCATTGTTAGTCTGTCAATTCCAAGTCCTTGTCCTGCTGTTGGAGGTAGACCATAACCTAGTGCTCTAACATAATCTTCATCCATTTCATGTGCTTCATCATCACCAGCATCTTTTGCATCAAGTTGGCTTTTAAATCTATTGTATTGGTCTATTGGATCATTTAGTTCGTTAAATCCATTTGCTATTTCACGTCCAGCCATAAACAGTTCAAATCTTTCTGCAATTTCAGGATTGTCATCTTTTCTTCTTGCAAGTGGGCTAATTTCTATTGGGTAATCAATGATAAAAGTTGGATTTATTAGTTTATCTTCAACGTACAAGTCAAATAGCTCTTCATAAAGTTTTCCAAGGCTAAGTTTTGCATTTGCCTCTTCTCCTTTGCTTTTTAAGTAAGCTAAAATTTCCTCTTTAGTTTCAACAACTTTAGCAGGAACACCACCTATCTCTATGAGTGAGTCCTTATAAGATATTTTTTGAATTTTTCTGAAAAATCTATCTCTATTTCACCATAAGGGATTTTTGTAGGTAGTTTTAATTTTTTTAATAAAACTGTAAACATCTCTTCAGTAAGTTCCATTAGATCATGATATGTATGGTATGCCCAGTAAAACTCTATCATAGTGAATTCAGGGTTGTGAGTTAAATCCATACCTTCATTTCTAAAGTTTCTATTAATTTCAAATACGGCTTCAAATCCACCTATAACAAGTCTTTTTAGGTAAAGCTCGGGTGCAATTCTAAGGTACCTGTCAATTCCCAATGCATTATGATGAGTAACAAATGGTTTGGCATTAGCCCCACCTGCAATTGGGTGCATCATAGGAGTTTCAACTTCAAGAAAACTTCTTTCTTCAAAAAAGTGTCGGATTGTACTTACTATTTTGCTTCTTATTTTAAAAGTATCTTTTACTTTAGGGTTCATTATCATATCAAGATAACGTTTTCTATAACGTAGCTCTTTATCTGTTAAACCATGGAATTTTTCTGGGAGTGGTGTTATAGATTTTGTAGCAAGTTCCAATATCTTTACATGTAGAGACAATTCTCCTGTTTTTGTAACAAAAGGAAAACCAGTAACGCTAATTATATCTCCAACTTCAATAAGCTTTTTGACGGACTTAAACCAATCTTCTCCTATACTGTCTCTACTAAAATATACTTGTAGAAGTCCTCTTTCGTCTTCTATTTTAGCAAACGCAGCTTTTCCCATATGTCTTAAAAACTTAATTCTTCCAATTACTGTATTTTCTTTGTTTTCATCACGCATAGTATCAGAGTTTTTTACATACTCATAACATTTTTTAAACTCTTCAGTCGTAGAATCTTTTTTTATATTGTGAGTATATGGATTTTTACCTAACTCTCTTAATGCTTCTGCTTTTTCTATTCTTTGTTGTTCATATTGGTTATCAAATATCAATTTTTCCCCTCTGTATCTATTATTGGTTTTTTTGGCATTTTTTACATATGCCATAGAGTTGCATTAAGTGGCCTGTAAGTCTAAAGCCATATTTATTTGCTATCTCTTCTTGTTTTTTTTCAATTGCATAGTCTTCAAATTCTATGATTTCATCACAAATTTTACAAATCATATGGTCATGGTGAGGTTTATTTCCAAGTTCAAATTTTTTACCAGATGAGCCAAATGATAGTGAAGTCACCATGTCTGAATCTTCTAGAAGATTCAGTGTTCTATACACTGTTGCAATACCAACATTGAGTTCAGGATAACTTTCTTTAAGTAGCATATATAGACTCTCTGGTGAAAAGTGGTCATCATTGTTGTACATAGTTTTTAGTACAATTTCTCTTTGTTTAGTAAACTTAAGATTATTATGTTTCAAAATATCTTTAAATCTTACTAGTAGAGAATCATACTCCATATTTTCTATATCTGCCATATTATTCTCCTAAGGTTTTCTTTAAGTCTCTAGTGATTTTATCACTATCTATTTTAACTATGTACGCACCAGTTTCTACAAAAATAGGGTACATAAAGCTTTTTCCCATATATTCATCTGCTTTTTCTTTCATAAATTCTATATTTGAAAGAGTAACAGCTAAGATAGAGAATACTAAAAATATTTTAGCACTTCCTACTGCAAAACCAGCAAGTTTATCTATAGCCCCTAAACCACTCATTTTTATAAGACTCCCTAAAAGATGTCCAACAAATAGACTAAGAATCCAGAAAACAATTAAAACTGCTATGAAACCTACTAAATACAAAGTAGCACTACTCTCTAGTTTATACAGGTTTGCATCTATGAGTTGCCCTGTTTGTTCAGCAAATCTTGAAGCTATAAAAATACCACCAATAATGCCTACAAGTCCAAAGACCTCTTTAATAAAGCCATTCATAACGCCTTTTATACCAAGTATAAAAATAAGAGACAAAGATATAATGTCAAAAATAGATATATTTTCCATATTAGCAGTTCACTTTAAAACAGTTTTTACCAGCATCTTTTGCTTCAGAAAGTGCACTATTAGCTCGCTCAATAAGTGTTTCAGGGCTATCACCTTTTTTATAACATGCTATTCCTGCACTAATGGTTAAGTGTATATTGTGACCTTTATAAAGAAGTTTACTTTCGCTTGTTTCTGCAATTATTTTGTTTACACTTTTTTGTATCTCCTCTAATGTTGTGCGGTTTAGTATAATGATAAACTCTTCTCCTCCATATCTATATACTTTTATACCTTTTCTAAGAGAACTTTGTATAAGTTTTGTTAAGAATATAAGAGTTTTGTCTCCAGCAATATGTCCATAAGCATCATTTATTTTTTTGAAATTATTTGCATCAATCAGAACAAGAAATATTTCTACTTCTCTTCCTTCAACAGCACCTAATATTTCTTCTATATCTTTTGTAAAGATTCTTCTATTATAAGCTTTTGTTAGAGGATCTATATGTGATTCACGCTCTAATCTCTCTATTTCAAGTTTAAGTTTAGTTATAGTTTCATCTGCATTTTTAAGTTCACTTAGGATTTGCCCTTGCAATGAATTAAAAGTGTCTATAATCGCTTGTGTATGAACTCTATCATAATCATTTTTTATAGCTCCAATATCGATAAAACTTTTGGCAGATATTTTTTTAAGATTGATATTTGATTTTTCAAACTCCTGTAGACTAGATTTTGCAAGTTCAAAAGAGGCATGACCTATAGAATCTTCTGCTTCATTTATTGAAAAAAGATAAGAGTATTTTTTTGATAAATCAATTAGTTTAGGATCATTGACAAGTGCTAATTCATCCATGAAAGTATCGTAGTCGTATTTCGGATATGGTGGGATACTAAGCTCTTTTAGTCTAGAAAATGAGCTTTCACCAATAGTTGTTATTTGTTCAACAATATTGTTGTTTTTAATCATTATTATGTCACACCTTAAATTAGGAAATTATTTTCTAGTAGATAATACCTAATTTAAGCTGTAATAATGATTAGATTCCGATGGAGTTTATTAACTCTTGTGTCTGCGTAGAGAATCGTATCGCATCCTCTTTTGAGATCTTGTTTCCTTTAAGAAATTTTATCATTGCTTGTGTCTGAGTACTCATTCCTGTTTTTTGTTGGTTTAGCTGCATTTGAGAATATATTTGGTGTAGTTTATTTTCTCTTATGAGGTTTGAAATAGCAGAATTGTTTATCAATATTTCATGAACCGCAACACGACCACCACCATTTTTGGGAAGAAGACTTTGAGAAATTACTGAGTATAAAGAAGAAGCTAGCATATTTCTTACTTGAACTTGCTCCGGACCTTCAAAACTGTCAACTATTCTGTTTACTGTTTGGACAGCTGAATTTGTATGAAGTGTACCAAATACCAAGTGACCAGTTTCAGCAGCAGTGATAGCTGTACTGATAGTCTCTCTATCTCTCATCTCGCCAACTAATATGACGTCAGGGTCTTCACGAAGTGAAAACTTTAGTGCATTTGCAAAACTTTTTGTATCTTCTCCAACATTTCTGTGTGAAAATAGAGATCGTTGGTTTTCATGAACAAATTCTACAGGATCTTCAATAGTTATGATATGTCTGTGTTCAGTTCTGTTTATCTCATTTAACATGGCAGCAAGTGTCGTTGACTTACCACTACCTGTTGGACCAGTTATTAAAACAAGCCCTTTTTCTCTTTTTGTAATATCTTTGAAAATACTAGGGCAATTTAACTCATCTAAAGTTGGAATCACAATAGGAATAATTCTAAAAGCAGCTGCAAGTTCACCATTCATGGTGTAATAGTAGTTTGCACGAAAACGTCCAATATCTGGAAACATAACAGCAAAGTCAAGTTCTTTATTCTCTTCTAAATCTTTTTTCTGTTTATCAGAGAGAAGCGTATAGCACATCTCTTCAATCTCTTTTCCAGTTAGCTTGTCCATATCAAGTGCTACAAGTTTACCATCAATTCTAATTTGTGGTTCACTTCTACTTACTAGGTGTAAGTCAGAAGCTTTATATGCGACTATATTCTTTAATAATGTTTTTATATTAAGAGTCATTAGTTCTCCTTTAAAGGTGTTTATTCTATAATTTTTGGTACTACAAAAGAGCCATTTTTACTTTTTGGAGCATTTTTTAAAATAGTTTTTATGATTTGAGGATTTACTCTAGGAATATCTTCTCTCATTGGAGTTCCTCCTTTTACAGTTGTAAAAGTTGCTTCTTCTTTATCTAAATCTAATTCGTTTAAGTTTTCTATAAACTCAACTATTTCAGAAAGTTGATTTATCATTCCATCTCTTTTATCTTCTGCAATCTCTAATGAAGATAATTTTTCTAATTTTTTTAATAATTCGTTATCAATTTTCATCTCTAGTAATCCTAATCTATAATTATTATTTGATTATAACAGAAAAAGTCTTTTTTTATCTTTATTGTGATAAAATATCTGCTTGATTGAACCCTCTGAACAATTATCACATTCAGAGAGGACTTTTAAAAGGTAAGATTGTTTAAATCTTTTTCTAAGGCTTGGCTATAGCTAAGTCGATGTAAAAATTTAGACAAGATTTCTTTTTAAAAGCCCTCCCGTAGGGCAATATAGAGAATAAACTCTTACTTCGTTAAAGATATTTGAAGCTACTAGTAGCTCCTGCATACCTTTGCCTCATAATAGTTCATTCTCTATATTGCTCTGAACATGATAATTGTTCAGAGGGTTCAAATATAAAAGGATTTGTATTGGCACTTAAAGAGAATATTGAAGCAGTTAAAAAAGAGATAGGGACAGAAGAACAGTTTTTAGAAGGATTGATAAAAAGTGAGCGTTTTTATAAAAAATATAAAAAGAGAATAATTGCTGTAGCAGTTATGGCAGTACTTGCAGGAGGCTCTTATACAACTCTAAAAGTGCTAAAAGAAAACAAACTACAGGCTTCAAATGAAGCTTATAATAGACTTTTGGTAGATTCAAATGATGGTATAGCATTAGCCATATTAAAAGATAAAAATGAGAGACTTTATAATTTTTTCAGATTTCAGCAAGCATTAGAATCAAATGATGTTGTTATACTTAAAGAGTTGGTAGAGTATAAAAAAGATCCTATTATATCTGATTTAGCATCATATCAACTTTTTGGTACAAAAAGTAAATTACTTACAGGTTTTATTGCACTTCAAGAGGGTTATAAACTTCTTCAAGCTGATAAAATCAAAGAGGCTAAGTTAAAGTTTGCACAAATTAATTTAAATTCCCCTTTGAAAAACATATCTAATAATTTAGAACACTACCAAGGGATTAAATCTAGAGGCAGTAATTAATGAAATATATTAAATATCTATTGCCCGTTTTAGCTCTTTTAATATTGAGCGGTTGTGGAACAAAAAGACAGAATTTTGAACCAACTTCTCTTTCTGGTGAAATTGACTATGATGGAAGCTTACCTTCAAGTATAATTGATGTTGTTAGAGGTGGAGCTACGTTAGAGAATGGTCAAATAATTACAAAAACAGGATTAATAGATGTAAGGCTACCTAAAGGGTACACATTTTTAGGTGATTCAAATGAAAGATATTTAGCAACTTCACAATGTTCTGATTTGATAATTATAGACAAAAACAGCGCAATACTTTATAAGAAAAAATTTGATGTAGTAGTTGCATCTGCTTCTTTGAAAAATGATATGTTAGCTGTAGTTTTAGGTAACAATAGTGTTCAACTTATAGATATAAAAACAGATAAAGTACTTTATAAAAAAAGTGGTGATAAAGTATATGCACATGATTCAAAAATAGCAGCACCATATTTTTTGACTTCTTTGGTAATCTTTCCAACACTTGATGGAAAACTGCTCATAATTGATTTGAAGAAAAATAAACTTTTAAGAGATGTTGTTATAAAAAGCGAAAAATTCTTTTCTAATGTCATTTATTTGGATGTTATAGGTGACAGATTAGTTGCTGCAACAAAACAACGCGCAGTATCAATCAATCCAAAATCAATGGCATTTTTAGATGAAGAAGTTAAAGACGTTATCATCTTAGAAAATAGAGTTTTTGTATTTACAAAAGATGGTAGAGTTATCTTGACAGATGCTGATCTGAAAGTTATAAAATCAAAGAAATTTAAATTTGCAGCTTTTGTTGGAACTATTCATGGTGAGTATATTTACGTTATTGAGAGAGGTGGATTTTTAATCGCAACTGATTTGAATTTAGTTACATCAAATGTATATAAGTTACCAGATGAGATAGAGTCTTTTGTTTTTACTACTGATGATAAACTATTTTATGAAGATAATTATTTTAAACTTGGTTCACAAAAAGAAAAATAGAGTTGAAAGCGGTAGTTGAGTATTTTTCTCAAAAAAGTGTTTTGTTTAAATCTTTTAAAGAGAGAGATAAAACTCTTCTAAAAACAAGAAAAAAAGTAATTATATTTGCTGCAACAGATACAAAAGGCAATTATCATTCAGTTTTTAAGATTGAGCAGAAAAGTAGATTTTTAATTAAAAATGCAATAGAACTAGTTGAATTGGAAGAGAGATTACAGAAATTAGAAAAACATAATTTCAAATATAAACACTTGATGATAGGCGAAGCAATTTGTTCAAAATCAATTAATTACTTGAAAGAGAAAGGATGGAAACTTCACCATGATTTTATGTGATATTGGAAATTCAAATGTAGATTTTCACCATGATGGAAAAATTTGGTCACAAAGTTTGGAAGAGTTTAAAGAGTATACGCCTAAAGAGATAATCTATTTTATTAGTGTTAATGATACTGTAACAGAACAACTTGGTGAAAAGTATGTAAATATAGAAAATTGGTTTGACTTTGATACTATTTACGAAGGTATGGGGATAGACAGAATCGCTGCATGTTATACTGTAAAGAATGGCATAGTTATTGATGCTGGAAGTGCCATAACTGTTGATATTATGAGTGGAGAACTTCATATGGGAGGCTATATAATGCCAAGTATAAATTCTTATCAGTCCTGTTATTCAAAAATATCAAAGAAATTAGAAAAACAGATAAATCCAAATGTTATACTTGATGCACTTCCTCAAAAGACTCAAGATGCTATATCGTATGGAGCAATTAAACCAATGCTTATGATGTTAGAGCATACATGTAGAGATAAAATGGTCTATTTTACTGGTGGAGATGGTAAATACTTTTCTAAGTTTTTCAAAAAAGCCATATATGATAGATCTTTGATATTTAGAGGTATGCTTAAGGCAATAGAAAATAAAAATAAAGGGACTAAATGCTAACAGTAGCACTACCAAAAGGTAGAATTGCAAACGAGACACTTGAAATATTTGAAAAAATTTTTGGTAAGTCTTTTGTTTTTGATGATAGAAAATTAATTTTAGAAGTTGGTGAATTTAGGTTTTTACTTGTAAGAAATCAAGATGTTCCTGCTTATGTACTTCATCAGTCAGCTGATATTGGTGTAGTAGGGCTGGATGTACTTGAAGAGAAAGAAGAAGACTTAGTAAGACTTCTTGATCTTGGTATTGGAAAATGCAAAGTATGTGTAGGAATGAGGGAGGGGGATGAGTTAGATTATAGCTCACCTGATATAAAAATAGCAACTAAAATGGTTAATATAACCCAGAATTATTTTTCTAAAAAAGCAATGGCTGTTGATATTATTAAACTTTATGGATCAATTGAGCTAGCACCTTTAGTTGGTCTCTCAGATGCAATTGTAGATATTGTGGAAACAGGAGCTACTATGAAGCAAAATGGACTTAAAGTTGTAGAGACTATTATGGAGTCTTCAGCTCATTTAATAGCAAATAAAAATAGTTTTATCGAAAAGAAAGAGGAGATTATTTCTCTTTATAGAAAAATCTCCTATGAGGTTAAAGACTAATACTTTTAGAGCTCCTTTTAAGAGAGCTCTACTACTTTTAATATCTTTTTTCTAAGTTCAGCTTCTCTTATAGGTTTTAATAAAAAGTCAAAAGCTCCATGGTCAAAAGCTTCACGTTTTTTTGTCTCATCTGTTGTTAAAACTATAACAGGAGTCTCTTTTAAGTCAGGTATTGATTCTAGGTTACTTAGAAACTCAATACCATCCATTATAGGCATTTTTATATCTAAAAGAATCAATCCTATGCCAGATTGTTCTTTTAGTATATTTAGTGCTTCTAAACCATTTTTTGCCTCAACTATTTCACTTACAAGATCACTTTTTTTTAGCATTACACTAAGTAGTTTTAAGTTTATAAAGTCATCATCAACAGTTAATATTTTTATCTGTTTGCTCATATATTTTATCCCTTTAGATAAATTTTTGTACCAGTTCTTCAAGCTGTTTTTTGTTTATTATATTTGGTAAGACACTATTAAATAGTGCTCTATCTTCATCTTCAATTTTTGTTATAGGATCAACAAACATAATAGCTGGAGTCTCTTTAATGAGCGCTGCCATCTCTTTTGGTCCAATTGAAGATAACTCTTTGTCAAACAGAACTATTTTGTAGTTACTTTTATTTAATTTTATCTTTAGTTCATCAACAGAGTTAACACTATCAATCGAATTAGTAAGTTTTGCTAAAATACTAGAGAAGATTTTTGTTTCTATGTGACTTTTTTTGTAAACAAGAATATCTTTTGTAGGCAATTCTATCTCTTCAAGTTGAGTTTGAATCATCTCTATATTTAAGTTTTTTTGAATTTCAGTTTTTTCTTGAATAGGAGACTCCTCAACTACTTTGAACTCTTCTATAACTTTTTTCACTTGTATATTTTCGTGAATAATTGGAGCAGGTTCCATGACTTTTTCCACTTGTATATTTTCGTGAATAATTGGAGCAGGTTCCATAACTTTTTCTACTTGTATATTCTCTTGAATAATTGGAGCAGGTTCTATAACTGGTGTTTCTTGAACTCTTACATTTTCTTGTGGAGTTTCTTCAACTATTTTATTTTGTAAAAACATATTAAGAACACTTAGGATACTCTCTTTTTTGATAGGTTTTGTTACGTACTCATCAAGACCCTCTTTCATAAATCTTTCTCTATCTCCTTTTAGTGCATTTGCAGTTACGGCTATGATTGGAATGTGAGGAAGGTTGTTCTGCTTTTCATATTCAATTATTTTATGAGTTGCTTCTACACCATCCATAACAGGCATCGCTATATCCATGAAAATTGCATCATAATCATTCTTCATTCTCTCTTCTAGAGCAATTTTTCCGTTATGCGCAATGGTTATAGTTAAACCTAATCCTTCTAATGTTCTTCTAATTAATTTTTGGTTTATCTCATTATCTTCTGCAACTAACACGTTTGCATCGAACATTTTACCAAATGAAGGTTTAGCAGATTTTGTAACTACTACTTGCTCTTGCTCTGGAGCAATTCCATGTTTTGGTAGTAGTTCTCTGTTTTGTTCTAGTGCTTTTGTTAATTTAGTAACATTAATAGGCTCATAAATTGGTGTAATATATTTTGTATTAAATTCATCAAATCTCTTTTGGTGTGAAGCTTTTAGAACCAAAATCATAGGTAACCTAATTTTTTTGTACTCTTCAAGTTCTTCATTACTAAGTAGGTCAAAGTCAGCAACTATCAAGTTGATACCTGATTTATAAATAAGATTTTTTAGACCTGAAAATTCATCGTAGTATTTAACATTTGAACCAAAATATTTTAAATAATCATACATAAATTCAGCATGTACTTTTGTGTCTATATCCCTTGTTAGAAGAGCAACATTAAAGTTGCTAAATTTATTTTGGAATTCAACATCACCTGATGGAGACTCATCAAACTCAAGTACAAAGTAGAATTTACTACCTTCGCCCACAACACTGTCAACTTTAAGTTCACCATCCATAAGATTAATAAATTTTGATGAAATAGTAAGTCCAAGTCCTGTTCCACCATATTTTCTTGTAATTGTAGAGTCTGCTTGGTTAAATGCATCGAAGATATCCTGTCTTTTATCTTCACTGATACCTATGCCAGAATCTTGAACACTAAAAAGAATCCTTGCTTTTCCAGCAGGAGCATTTTCAATTCGTCTTATTTCTGCCGTAATATGTCCATTTATTGGTGTAAATTTAACAGCATTACTCATTAAGTTAATCATAACTTCTTTAACTTTTGTTGAGTCACCCTTAAGGTAGTTGTTCAGGCTTGGATCTATAAAGAAAGAGAGATTGATGTTTTTCTCTGCTGCTTTTGGTCCATAAACTTCAACAGCATTTTCAAATTCATCTAGTGGAGAAAAAAGAATCTCATCTATCTCTATTTTATTGCTTTCAACTTTAGAAAGATCAAGGATACTGTTTATAATATCAAGTAGGTTTTCTGAACTTTTCTCAATAACATCAACAAATTCACGTTTTTCATCATCTAAATCTGTATTTTTTAGAAGTTCTGTAAAACCAATAATACCATTCAGGGGTGTTCTGATTTCATGTGACATATTTGCTAGGAATATACTTTTTGCTGCACTTGCTTCTTCAGCATTTACTTTTTCTTTTGAAATATTTTCAATCGCTTGATTAATAATTGCATAGGCAGAGGTCATACCAGTGGCAGTATTAAAGTCAACCTTCTCTTCAGTTTCTGCCAACTCTCCCACTTTTCTAAAAATATTTTCTAAACCTTTTACATTATTCTTAAACTGTCCAGATAGTATAAATCCAACAAACATAAGAATTAATGAGATAATCCATACTCCACCTGCACCTATGAGTTGTCCAAATGTTTCATTGTAATATAGTTTCATTTCGTCATTAAGATTTAATTTTATTGCTTTTGTAGAGTCGTTAAGAAGTCCAATTTTTTTAGTAATTAAATTAAACCACAAAGTAGGGTCAATTAAATATTCACCATTTTGTGCAGCTAGAATAAGTTCTGCTTTTGCTTGTTTAATTTCAGAAATAAGTTTTTTAGTCTCTCGTGTACTATATATAGCATTAATCTTCGACTTTGCTATACCATCTTGCAGTATAGTGTAATCAAAAGTATTTGACTTACTAAACAGACCAATCCATATATCTAAATCTGAATCAGTAAAAGGAACATATTGGCTAAGTACTTTTGAAACAAAACCTCTCTCTTGACCACTATACTCTATATCTTTATATACTGTAATTAAAGATGCACTTAGGTTAACAATTCGTGAGGTAGTAGCCATTTCAGCTAGTGTTTGAAGCTCTTGTAGTATTTGTGCATTTATTTGTGAGTAATATTCAAAAAATATTTTATTAAAGTTTATATTGTTTAATGAGTCTATTTTCTTTCTTACATCACTTATTTGATTCAAAAGAGTAATAACTTTTTTTATTCTGTGATTTGCTTCATGCGATTGATAAAAGGCATGAAATTTTTTCATATTAGCATTTACGAGTTGTCTTTGCTTTTTAAGAGTCTCTTCCGCAATAGCACCATCACTTGCAATAAAAGTTGAACTAAGTCCACGCTCTTTAGCTACTGCAATAGAGAGGTTACTTAAAACTTCTGTTGTATTTAGCTTATTCTCAAACATAACTGCTTTGTTATATTGTTCATACGATAAGTATAGAAAATACGTTGAAAATAGAAATAGTATGATTAGTGGATATTGACTAATCAGTCTAAGTGTACTCTGGGTTTTAAATTTCATTTCATCTCTCCGTTCTCGTTATTTACTTTTTTGTTCATAGTAGTTCACCTCTTAGTTTTGCAACTATTTTTTCAAATTTTTTAAGCTCTTTTTCTCTTGTATCTGCATCATTAAATTCTAAAATTTTTCTTAAGCTGGTTGAAAGTTGAGGCATATGTAAGTTGTCTGATATACCTTTGAGTTTATAAATACCATGCTTTAGAAGTGTTTCTTCTTCATTTTCTATAGAAGTTCTTATATCAGGGATACTCTTCTCAATCATATCAAAATAGCCAGTTATAAGCTCTCCTATTAGAGAAATATCTAATTCTAACTCATCCATACATTCAACTAAATCAGAATTTACGCTCTCTTCTTGTTCATCTTCTATAATTGTGTCATTATTAAAACTAATATCATTAAGAGTACCAAAAGTTGGTATTTCCTCTGTTTCGTTTTCAATTACTTTCTCTGGATAATCAGAAGCTATATTTATTGTTGGTTCAAAATAGTTTTCTTCTGGTGTGATGTCTATTTTTAGTTTAGGAAGCTCTTCTTCCTCATAATCTTTTGTAGAATCATCGTTTATATCTAGTCTTGGTTCTACTTTATCAATTTGATCAAATATAGTATTGTCTATTTTTAGTTTAGGAGCAAGTTCAACTTCAGTAGCATTGAAATCCATAGATAAATTTTCTGTCTGGACTTGAGTAAAATCTTCTTCTAGTGATGTCTTTTTTGGAGTTTCTATCTTTTGTTCTTGCAAAACTTCTTCATTGAGAGGTGTTTTATCTATGTTTACGGAATCTAGCACAGCCGGAGCAGGTGCTGATTGTATGAACGCAGGATCACTTTGTGAGGTAGTGTTTTGTACAAATTCTATTGAGTAATATAGCTCTTCATTCTCTTTTGGATTATATAGAAATAGTTCTTTTATTTTTATTGCAATTTCTACTTCATTTCCAGTTTTTAATTTAATGATAACACTTTTTTTAGAAGCACCGCTATGCAACGCATAATCTATCCATGAAAAACTTTTAAACTTAAAAATATATCCAGGCCTATTTACAAAAAGATCTGCAACATCATTATGAATGTTTTTAAATTCATCTAAATCTTCATATCCTAAAAAAGACAATTCATCTTTTCCAATACCAAGAAAATCACCACTTTTACTATAGAGTATCATATCAACCTCATTTCAAGAGTTACTTAAAAGATTAATCTTAACTAAGTTTTGCTTAAAATCAACCTATTTATTTAAGAAATTATGTAGTTTTACACTATTTTTTTCGCCGATTACAATTTTTAACTCATTTATGCTTGCTCGATGGATATTTTCAAAAGTTCCAAAATATGAAATTAGTTTTTTTATAGTTGCTTCGCCTATACCCTTTACATGTAAGAGGTCTATTCTCATATCTTTTGAGAGTTTTTTTTTTCGGTGTGTATTTATAGCAAATCTATGTGCTTCATCTCTTAGTTTTTGCATAAGTTGAAGTCTTTTGTCTGAAGTAGGAAGTTTGAAATCATAATTTAAAGAGTATATAATATCGCTTGCTTTACCTTTTGCTCGCATTGTTTTTGCATCTTTTTTTTCTTTTGCAATTGCCAAAATATCTATATTTTGCTCACTCTGCTTTAACAATGATTGTGCAAGTTTTAAAAGTGTACTTCCTCCATCAAGCAGCCATAAATCAGGAGGGGAATCTTTTTTGAAATTTTCTATTCTTCTTGTTAAAAGCTCTCTCATTTGACCATATTCGTCTTTGCTTTGAAGATTGAAAATTCTATAATTTGCCTTTATAAACTTCTCTTCATAAGTTACCATGCAACCAACAGGCGAATCTCCACTTATGTGAGAATTATCAAAAACTTCTATGCGGTATGGTGTTTTTTTCAAATCAAACAGTTCTTTTATCTCTTCGAGTAAACTGTCGCTATTTTTGTTTAGATATTGGCTTAAATACTCTTTTGCATTTTGTTTTGCTATATTAATGAGCTTTAATTTGTCACCTCTTTTAGGTGTTGTTATTGTTATTTTTTTGCTATATTTTTGTTCAAGGACATGTTTTATATCTTCACACTCTTCAAATTCATGTGCAACTATAATTTGAGCATTTATAAGTTTTGTTTTTTCATTATAAAACTGGATTAAGGCTCTTTTATATATTTCGCCTATTTCATAACCATTTGAGTTTTTTATTACATTATGAATACTTGAAACTACTTTGCCTTCTCTAATAAAAAGTCTCATTATTGAGGCAATATTTCCTATTATTTCTATAGCAAATAGATCAAAATTTTCAATTTTTGCAAGGTCTAAATGTATTACATGTAGAGAATTTTTAATAGATTTTTGCATATCTCTAAGAACTCCTGCTTCTTCAAAGTTTAGGTTTTCAGCAGCTTCTATCATCTTTTTTTCAAGTTTTAAGATGAGTTTTTTTCTTTCCATTAGAAGCGTTGTGGCTTCTTTAACTGTTTTGGCATACTCTTCTTTAGTAATTTTCCCTGCACAAGGGGCATAGCATTTGTCTATTTGATAAAAAAGGCACTCTTTTTTCTCTTTTAGACAGCCTTTTTTTGAACAAGTTTACATGTAAGGTAAAGTGCTTTTAAAATGTCATTAGCAGAGTTTGAAAAAGGACCATAATATTTGATACTCTTTTTTTTATCTATTTTCCTTGTTATTTCAAAACGAGGAAACTCTTCATCCATATCAATTGCAATATAAGGGTAAGTTTTATCGTCTCTTAGAAGTATATTATATTTTGGTTTTAACTCTTTTATGAGAGAATTCTCAAGAATGAGGGCATCATATTCACTTGGGCTTATCATAAATTCAAGGTGATATGCTTCATTTATCATCTTCTGTATTCTAAGACTCAACTTGCTAGCTGGAGCTAGTGAAGGAGTAAATTTAAAATAGCTTTTTACTCTGTTTTTTAGTACTTTTGCTTTTCCTATGTAAAGAAGTTTTCCATTTTTATCATAAAACTTATAAATTCCAGGACTATTTGGAAGATTTTGTAATTCTCTTTCAAGCATTATTTTTTAGTATCTCTTCTCTGATTTTTTCAAATATTTTATGAAGTTTTTCGTCCTTAGTTTTATTTGTAAAGTCTCCTAAAGAACGCTCTTTATAAAAAATAGTTGCATCTTTTAGAATCTCTGGGCTAGGTTCTCTTTTGTTTGAAACAAAAGCTTTTATCTCTTTTAAATTGATACATTTACACTTTGGATGAAAACTTTCTATTTTTTTTAATATGTCTTTTATCAAATTGCGTTTATAATTAAACTCCATTTTCGCACTTGGATGTTTTAATACAAAAAAGAGTGTGTGGTTTTTAGTGTAGATAAATTTGATAAAATTTGATAGTGAGTTAGGAAGTAGTTTGATAAGTATATCAAAACACTCTTCTTGCTCTAAAGTTTTTAAAGAAGGATGTTTTTTAAGATGAGAAATTATAGTTTTAGAGTCTTTCATATTTTGATTATAGCATTTATTGGCTTTGGTCTTGTTGGTTGTGGTTATAAAGGACCACCTAAATATGATGAGACTTCAAAGAGTCAATAGTTGAAAACACAATATGATATATTAATTGTTGGTTCGGGTGTAGCTGGGCTGAATACTGCTCTTCACCTGCCTGAGGATATGGATGTTTTAGTTTTGAGTAAAGATTATGCTTGGGAGTGCAATACTTTTTTTGCACAAGGAGGTATAGCAGTTGCTCCAAATAAAGCTGATATACCTTTACATGTAGAGGACACTCTAAATGCAGGAGCAGGTCATTGTAACAAGAAGGCAGTTGAGCTTATGTGCAGTGAAGGACCAAAGGTTATAGAGGCTTTGATAAGTTCTGGAATGAAGTTTGATAGAGATGACAAAGGAAATTTACTCTATACAAAAGAGGCTGCTCATAGTACAAATAGGATTTTACACGCTGGTGGAGATGCCACAGGACGTGATTTACATCTGTTTTTGATGGAGTCTTTAAAGTTTTCTATTCTTTATAATACGCAAGTAATAGACCTACTTATAAAAAATGATATCTGCTATGGAGTAGAAGTTTTTCATGATAATAGAATTTTTAATATCTATGCAAAAAAGGTAGTTGTTGCTAGTGGAGGTGTAGGTTCACTTTATGAGTATCATACGAATTCAAGAACTATAAGTGCTGATTTTCATGGAATTTGTTGTGAGCATAATATAGAGTTGAAAGATATGGAGATGATGCAGTTTCATCCTACGGTTTTTGTACAAAGCACTGCGGTTAGAAAACAATTATTAAGTGAAGCCTTACGTGGTGAGGGTGCAAAAATAGTTGATGAAGATGGAAAAAGATTTTTATTTGATTATGATGAAAGAGGTGAATTGAGTCCACGAAATGTTGTATCAGAAGCACTTTATGAGCATCGTTCCAAGACAGGCAAAGATATATATCTTGATGTTAGTGATTTTGAAGCAGAACACTTTCAAAAGAGGTTTCCATCTATATACTTCAATATGAAAAATCTTGGGTTTAATCTTCCCTATGACAGAATTCCAATTTCACCAGCATTTCACTATGCTATTGGTGGGGTTAAAACTGATTTAAATGCAAAGGTAGATACTATAAAAGACATCTATTTTGTAGGTGAAATAGCTTCGGTTGGGGTGCATGGGGCAAATAGATTAGCAAGTAATTCTCTTTTAGAAGGTTTGGTATATTCAAAAAGAGTTGCAACTGATATTATTAAAACCTTTACATATAAAAAAGAGATAAAAGAGTTTACATGTAAAGAGACTATACTTATTAAAAACGGTGATAAAGAGCTTAAAAATGAGTTAAGAAATCTCATGTGGCAAAGTGCAGGCATAGTTAGATATGAAGAAAAACTAAAAAAAGCTTTGAATAGAGTCGAAGAAATGCTAAAATTACCAACAGGAAAGTTAATTAGACTTCGTCTATTGACTTCAAGGGTGATAATACAAAGTGCACTAAGGCGTAAAAAATCTTTAGGAGCACATTACATAAGGGGAGAGAATAGAGTATGAAAAAATTATTGATATTGCTAGCATTAGTTAGTAGTGCATTTGCATCAGGCGGAGAATCGTTGGTTGGAACGTGGGTTGGAGTTGCATCTTTAATTATATTTGTTATTGGTTATTATGTGATTGCAGCTGAAGAGGTGTACCACATAAACAAAGCTAAACCAGCACTTTTTATAGGTACATTTATATTTATGCTTATAGGATTTTACTACTTCATAAATGGAATGGACACAACACCACTTCATCATGAGATCAAACTTCTAATTTTAGAAATTGCAGAAATATTCTTTTTCTTACTTGTTGCTATGACCTACATAGAAGCACTTATAGAGAGACGTGTTTTTAATACACTTAAATATAATCTTGTTTCAAAAGGTTATACATATAAAAAACTTTTTTGGCTAACAGGTATAATTGCATTTTTCTTAAGTCCTATTGCCGATAACTTGACAACAGCACTTATTCTTTCAACTGTTTTAATAACAATCGAACAGAAAAATAAAGCATTCCTAGTACCAGGTGCTATCAACATAGTAGTTGCTGCAAACGCAGGTGGTGCTTGGAGTCCTTTTGGTGATATTACAACGCTTATGGCATGGACAGCCGGAAAGGGTGCATTTGTAGACTTTATGTTTCTATTCCCTGCTTCTGTAGTTGGTTGGGTTGTTACAGCCTATCTTTTATCTCGTTTTGTTCCAGATTCAAAACCAGCTTTTGATGCTGAAAATGAGCCAAAGGTAACTATCCTAAAAGGTGGTAAAGTTATAATTGGTCTTGGTATTTTTACAATTTTTTCTGCAGTTATGGCACATCAATTGTTTAATTTACCAGCTATGTGGGGTATGATGTTTGGTCTGTCTTTGTTAAAACTTTTCGCTTATTCTCATAAAAAAAGACATAATGAAGATATAAAGATATTTGATTCACTTAGTAAAATCGAGAATGATACTTTACTCTTTTTCTTCGGTATCTTAGCTGCTGTTGGAAGTTTACACTTCATAGGTTACTTAGCACTTGCCGCAAATTTATATACTACAGCTGGAGCAACAACAGTCAATATGGGTGTTGGTTTTCTCTCAGCGATTGTAGATAATATTCCTGTTATGAGTGCTGTTTTAAAAGCAAATCCTACAATGGGATTAGACCAGTGGATGCTTGTAACTCTTGCAGCTGGTATTGGTGGTAGTATGATTAGTTTTGGTAGTGCAGCTGGTGTTGGTGTTATGGGAAAATTGAGAGGAATTTATACATTTTCTGCTCATATGAAATACTCTTGGACAATTCTTATAGGTTATATTCTTTCTATGATAGTTTGGTATATTCAGTATGAGGTACTTGGATTTTATATAAAACATTAAAAAACAGATACAGTAGATTTTTATGAAATCTACTGTATAATCCGCAAAAAATTAAGGAATGATATTGAAAGATGTACCTATTGTAGTATTAGATTTCGGATCACAATACACACAATTAATAGCAAGAAAACTAAGAGAAAGTGGAGTTTATTGTGAAATAGTTCCATTTCGTGAGAGTATAGAAGATATAAAAAAGAGAAATCCACAAGGAATTATTCTAAGTGGCGGACCAGCTTCTGTATATGCAAAAGATGCTTATCATCCTGATAGTGCTATCTACGATTTAGGATTGCCAATTCTTGGTATCTGTTATGGTATGCAGTTGATAAATCAGCATTTTGGTGGAAGCGTTGTTCCTGCTGATCATCAAGAGTATGGAAAAGCAGAACTTAGTTTTGAAAGTGATCATAAGATTTTTAAAGATACAAAATGTGGTCAGATTGTATGGATGAGCCATGGCGACAGGGTTGAAAAACTGGCTTATGGATTTAAAAAAATTGGATTTAGTGAAAACTCTCCTTATGCAGCAGTCGCTGATGAGAAGAGAAATATTTATGCATTTCAATTTCACCCAGAAGTTTATCACTCTGATGAGGGCACAAAATTACTAAAGAACTTTGCAAAGTATATCTGTGGGTGTGAAAGTACTTGGAATATGGGTTCATTTGCTAAGGAAAAGATTGAGGCTATCAAGGCACAAGTTGGAAATAAAAAAGTTCTTTGTGGTGTTAGTGGCGGAGTTGATAGTTCTGTTGTTGCTGCACTTTTAAATGAAGCAATAGGGGATAACCTGATTGCTGTTTTTGTTGACAATGGACTTCTTCGTGCAAACGAGAGAGAACAAGTTGAAGCGATGTTTAAAACAAAGCTAAAATTAGACCTTATTACCGTTGATGCAAGTGAAGAGTTTTTAACAAATCTAAAGGGCATAACTGACCCAGAGCAAAAAAGAAAAATCATCGGTGAAACTTTTATAAAAGTATTTGATAAAGAAGCAAAAAAACATGATGGTATAGAGTTTTTAGCTCAAGGTACACTTTACACTGATGTTATTGAGTCAGTTTCTGTTAAAGGACCTTCAAAAACAATTAAATCTCATCATAATGTTGGTGGTCTTCCTGATTGGATGACATTTGAATTAGTTGAGCCTTTGAATGAAATTTTTAAAGATGAGGTTAGAAAACTTGGACTTGAACTTGGGCTTCCAAAAGAGATGATAGCTCGTCACCCTTTTCCTGGACCAGGCCTTGGAATTAGAATCATGGGTGATGTAAATATAGCTGATTTAGAGATACTTCGTAAAGCAGATACTATCATGCTTGAAGAACTTCATGCAACAGGATATTATGTCAAAACATGGCAAGCATTTACAGTTTTACTAAATGTAAAAAGTGTAGGTGTAATGGGTGATAATAGAACTTATGATAACACAGCTTGTATCCGCATAGTTGAAGCAACAGACGGTATGACTGCAACTTTTGCACATATTCCGCATAAGATACTTGAAAACATGAGTAGAAGAATTATAAATGAAGTTGATGGCATAAACAGAGTAGTTTATGATATTAGCTCAAAACCTCCTGCAACAATAGAGTGGGAATAAAAACTTGAGTATCTACCTCCTTAGTGATACGTTTCACGAGGGGGTAGTAAACTTACCTCAAATTAAAGTTACATATTGTGATATAGATCTTGATTTAACTCCTTATGAAGCACTTATTTTTAGTTCTAAAAATGCTGTAAAAGCAATAGAAAACATAAATAAAAATTGGCAAAAAATACCTGTATATGCCATAGGTAATCCTACTGCAAATGAGGTAAAAAAACTAGATGGAAATTTAGTATATATTTCAAATTCTTCATATGGAGATGATTTTGCACAAGAGATTTTTCCAAAACTAAAAGGCAAAAGAGTTCTATTTCTAAGAGCTAAAAAAGTTCTCTCAAACTTAGAAAACATACTAAAAGACAATGAAATTAATTTAAAATCAGAGGTAGTTTACGAGACTACATGTAAAGAAAAAAAGCCTTTACATGTAGCGAGTGAAAACAGTGTGTTTATATTTACTTCACCCTCTACAGTTGAATGTTTTTTTAGTCATTATGATTGGGAGGAAAAATACATAGCAGTTTGTATTGGAAACGTGACTGCTGAGGCACTTCCTAGAGATATATCTTTATATGTAAGTAAAATGCAAACAATTCAAGCTTGTATAGAGCTTGCTAAAACATTAATTTAAGCAAAATTTACCTATAATACTATTATGCCTGAGTGAAGCGACAACCGTATAATGAGGGTCCAACAGATAGTATTATGTGGGATGTTGTACTATTTTGGTGTGTCTGTGGTTTCGTTAGAGTTTTGTAAAAAACGAGAAATTGTAGCCTAAAGAGATGGTTAATCCTGCGTCGTTGGCTTAATATGGGCCTAACGCATAGACGGAACGCCCACTCGGGTTTTTTATTAATGAAAGTTGAAGGTTTTTGATGGATATATTGATTATTGGTGGTGGTGGACGTGAGTATTCTATAGGACTTGCATTGAGCAAGGATAAAAATGTAGATAGATTGTATTTTGCTCCTGGAAATGGCGCAACAGGGCAGTTTGGTGAAAATATATCAATCAAAGATTTTGAAAAACTAGCTACTTTTGTTAAAGAGAAAAACATAGAGTTAACTATAGTCGGTCCTGAAGCTCCTTTAGTTGATGGAATAGTGGACGTTTTTAAATCACATAATTTAAATGTATTTGGCTCTTCAAAAGCAGCTTCTCAATTGGAAGGTTCTAAAATATTTATGAAGAACTTTTTAGTAAGAAACAACATTCCTACAGCCGCTTATATTGAAACAACGCAGATAAAAAAGGCAAATGATTTTATAAATTCACTTCAAACTCCAATTGTTGTAAAAGCAGATGGACTTTGCGCTGGTAAAGGCGTGATTATAGCTATGAGCCATGAAGAGGCAAAACAAGCTGCATCAGATATGTTAAGTGGTGAAAGTTTTGGAGCTGCCGGAACTTCAATCGTAGTCGAAGAGTTTTTAGACGGATATGAGCTTTCAGTATTTGCAATCTGTGATGGAGAAGACTACAAAATACTTCCAGCAGCGCAAGATCATAAAAAACTGCTAGATGGTGACAAAGGACCAAATACAGGAGGCATGGGTGCATACGCTCCAACACCACTCATAAATGATGAACTTTATAAAAAGATAAATGAGAGAGTAGTTGACCCAACATTAAAGGGCATGAGCGATGAAGGTTACCCTTTTGAAGGTGTACTTTTTATAGGTATCATGGTAGTAAATGGTGAGCCAATAGTGTTAGAGTATAATGTACGTTTTGGTGACCCTGAGTGTGAGATACTTATGCCACTTTTGAAATCACCCCCAAGTGAGCTTTTTTATAAAGCAGCAACAAAAGATTTGAAAAATTTAGAGATAAAATTGAGTGATGAATATGCAGTATGTGTAGTTATGGCAAGTGAACACTACCCGTATAAAAGCTCAAAACCAGCAGAGATTCTTGTAGACGATTCATTAGATGAAGAGGTAGCAAAAAATACACATATTTCTTATGCAGGAGTTACTTTAGAAGATGATAAACTTTATGCAACTGGTGGAAGAGTTCTTCTTTGTGTTGGACTTGGAAGTAGTATAAAAGAGGCACGTGATCGAGCTTATACGAGATGTGGTGATATTCATTTTGTTGGTAAAAAGTTTAGAACAGATATTGCATATCAGGCACTTAAATAATGACAGAAGAAGAAGTAATAGAGAAATTTGAGAGAGAAAATATATCTCTCGCACCATTTACAAAAAGATTTTTGGCATATTTCATAGATGAGATACTTGTTTCATTTTTATTTGTAATGATTTATATCGGCTCAATTGAAAAGAGCAGCAATGTAGAAGAAACAATAAACATGATAAATGGTTTAGTGATTTATATCATGATTTTAAAAGTAGTATATCAGACATTTTTTGTTTGGATGTATGGTGCGACACTTGGAAAGATTTTTATGAAAATAAAAATTGTGTCAATTCATGATTTAGAAAATCCACAGTTACTTTATTCTATAAACAGAGCAATTATAAGAATTTTAAGCGAGTCTATTTTTTATCTTGGTTTTGTTTGGGCTTTTATGAATTCTAAAAGAGAATCTTGGCACGATAAAGCTGGCCAAACATTGGTAGTAAATGCTTTTTAAATTACTACTAAGTTCATTTTTAATAGTAGTGACTATGCAAGCAGGGGAGCAAATACAAAAAGTAGAAATATTAGCAAACACTTTAGATAAAGAGGGAACAATTGTTCATGCTAAAAAAGATGTAGTTTTATATAGTGATAAGTACATTATCACTGCTGATGAAGCTTATTATGATTATAATACAAGTGATTTAGAACTACTTGGTAACATAACTATTATGGAAGGTGCATCATTTTCTACTAGGAGTGGGTATGCTAAGCTTAATATGAAAAATGATAGTGGTAACTTAACACCAATGTTTGCATATACTGGTAAGTCAAAGATGTGGCTTAAATGTAATGAAGCAGAGTTTGATGCAAGATACTATTTGACAAAAAAATCAATTCTTTCTAGTTGTGATGTTCAAGACCCAGATTGGAAAATAGGCTTTACAACCGGTGAATATGATAGACAGGAACAGTTTTTACATACATATAATACACTTTTTTATATAGCAGATATTCCTATATTTTATCTTCCATATTTCGCTTTTCCTACAGATAATACAAGAAGAACAGGGCTTTTAAGACCAGAATTTTCCTTTGGTAGTGATGAGGGCTTTTATTATATGCAACCTATATATTTTGCTCCACAATCCAATTGGGATTTTCAACTCAATCCTCAAATACGAACAAATCGTGGTGTGGGATTGCATGGAACTTTACGTTTTGCAGACTCGCCATACTCTACAGGTGAGATTTCAATAGGGCAATTTAAAGAGAAAAAAAGTCATTTATTAGAGAATGATTTAAAGAATGACAAGCACTATGGATACTCAATAATGTATGATAGAAGTAAACTTTTTAGTGGATATCTTGGCAAAAATGTAGAAGATGGTTTATGGGTTGATTTTAATTACTTAAATGACATAGATTATCTTAATACAATAGATAATGAAGAAAAAACTTATGATTCATTGGTTCAGTCTACGCTTAACTACTATATGAAAAGAGATTTTGATTATTTTGGACTGTATGCTAAGTATTATATAGATACTTCTAAAGATAATGATGATGATACTATTCAAGAACTTCCTACAATACAGTATCATAGATTTACAAACAATATATTAGCTGATAATGTTTTTTATTCAATAGATTATCAAGCCACTAATTACACTAGCAAAGATAAATTAGATTCAGTTACTCATGAAATTAATGCTCCTATAAGTATATATTTCCCACTTTTTGGTGATTTACTACATATTAAAGTATCTGAAAACTTTTATTTGGCAAACGTAGATTATGATGATGGAGTAGGAACTAGCGGTGGAGGAAATATAATACAAAATTTCCATAGTTTTTCTCTATATTCAGAATTAGCTAAACCATATGATGATTTTTTTCATACAATATATTTTGGTGCAAATTATATTATTCCAGGAAATAGTAAAAAAAGTGATGGTTTTAAAAATATGTTAAATGATACAAGCTTGAAGGAACTTGAATCTTTAGTTGTTAATGCAAAAGAGAATATTTCACTTGCTCTTGTAGAATATTTTTATGATAAAGACGGTCGAAAAATGGTAACTCACTCACTAAGACAGACAATTATTATGGGTGACTTGGTTAATGATGAGTATAAATATAAAGATTTAAGTAACGATATTCAGTTTTATTTTAGTAACAATTTGACTCTTAAAAATCTTTTAAATTATTCACATGAATTTTCTAGATTTTCAAAATTTCAAACTTCGTTAAATTGGGATATAGACGACTATAAAACAAGTTTTATACATACTTATCAAAAAGATAGTGATGATTCAGTAGATAATTATCTTACCTTCTCAATTGACACACATTATATAAAAAACTATAATCTATTTGCAAGTATGAACTATGATATTGAAGATAATTTTTTTAAGTCGTGGCAAGTTGGTTGGACTATGAAGAAAAAATGTTGGGATTATCGTTTAGCTTATAGAGAAGAGATAGAACCAAATAGTTCTACAAAAGGTTCAACAAACAAAAGAGGTGTTTATTTGACATTTAATCTGTACCCTATAGGGGGAATCAGTTATGATTTTACAAAAGAGAGTACCCATGGTCAGTGAGTTAAACGAATTAATATTCGATAATAGAGCAGATGCTATTGCTAAACTTCTTGATGTTTTACCAAAAGAGAAGATGGAAGAGGATAATTGGTTGATTGTTTGTGTATCAACACAAGCTATACCGATAGCCAACATAATAGCAGAAAAACTGAATTTAAATTACGATTTACTTTTTTGTGAACCTATATGTGCTCCAAATAATAAAAATTGTACTATTGGAATGGTTAGTGAAACAGAAGAGATAGTTTTACATAATGAATTGGTAGAGTCTTTTGAAATTAGCTTAGATTTTATATATGGAGAAGCACATAGACAGTATGAAGAGAAAATATTGCCAAAAGTATATAAATACAGAAAAGGAGATTTAATTGGAACTTTAGATGGAAAAAATGTTTTATTGATAGATGAAGGATGTGAGACTGGTATGACAGTTATGGCAGCAGTGAAAACAGTCATTAATGGTGGTGCAAAATCAGTAGCATATGCTACACCAATACTTTCAACAGATGTAGCTAGTTCACTAGAACCTGTAATTGATGAGATATTTTTTGTTAATAAAATTTCAAATTTTGTAGATGTAGAGTTTTATTATCAAATATTAAAAGAGTTAGATACGGATACAGTCTTGGATATAATCAGCAATAGTAAAAATTACTTACCATTTCAAAAAACTGATATTAGTTAGATGGTTTATCTTTGCTCTTAAAATAAGAGTAAAGATAAACCACCTTTTGGGTAAAAAGAGAAGATGCCAGTTACTAAATTGTCTCATGTTTGACATTTTCTCTTTTTATCTAAAAAAATAAACGGTGGTTAACGTTAGTCTAACAGGAGAATATAGATGGAATATAAAATAGACGTAAACAATCAAGAAGAGATTTACGACATAGGAAAAGTTGCTCGTCAAGCAGCTGGTTCAGTAATGTTAAAAATAAATGACACTGTAATACTTGCAGCTGTTTCAAGAGATGAAAACCCAGTAGATGGGAACTTTGTTCCACTTACTGTTCAGTATGTTGAAAAAACGTATGCCGCAGGAAGAATTCCTGGTGGGTACATTAAAAGAGAGACAAAACCAGGTGATTTTGAGACACTTACTTCAAGAGTCATTGACAGAAGTCTAAGACCACTTTTCCCAGATGGTTATGCTTACCCAACACAGCTAACCATTTTTGTACTAAGTTGCGACCCTGAAGTTGACTTGCAAATAGCTGCTCTCAATGCAGCAAGTGCAGCAATGTACCTTTCAGATATACCAATTAACAAAAATGTTGCTGGTGTTAGAATAGGTTTTATTGATGGTGAGTATATTGTAAATCCTACTAATAGCGAATTGAAATGTAGTTTACTTGATTTGTTTGTTGCAGGAACTAAAGAAGAACTTCTTATGATAGAGATGCGTTCAATCGCAACAAGTGAAACAATTTCTATGCCTATTGCTGCAATAGATCCTATGCTTGATCCTGCTTTATGTGAAAGTTTAGTTGCATCTCATAGTGCAAATGAGTTTGACGAAGATGCAATTTTAAAAGCAATAGATGAAGCACAAAATGCAATCACAGCAGCGACCACTGCATACGAAACTACTTTTGCCCCTTTGAAAAAAGATGATGCAATTTTAGAATATAAAGATGATTTGAAAAATGACTCAATTTACGCTTATGTTGAAGAGTTTTATAAAGAAGATGTAAAACTTGCAGTTGAAAAAATGGCTAAAAGTGAAAGGGCTAGAGACTTAAATAATATTATTAAAACAATTATGACTGATGAAGTTGCCATTAAAGAAGAGTGGGCAAAAGATTTAGTTAGTGCAGTAGTTAATGCATATAAGAAAAAAATAGTTCGTGAAATGATAGTATTTGAACGAGTTAGAGCTGATGGAAGAAGTTTGACAGAAGTTAGACCTATTAGCATAGAAACAAATATACTACCAAAAGCACATGGTAGTTGTCTTTTCACAAGAGGGCAAACTCAAGCACTTGCTATTATCACTCTAGGCGGTGATAAAGATGGTCAGATGTTTGATAAGCTTACTGAGAAAAATGTAGCAACCGATGATTTTATGGTGAACTATAATTTTCCAGGTTTTTCAGTAGGAGAGGCAGGACCACTTAGACCTCCAGGACGTAGAGAATTAGGTCATGGTAATCTTGCACGTCGTGCGCTAGAACCACTACTTGACCCAAATAGACTTCAGACTATAAGATTAGTTTCTGAGATACTTGAATCAAATGGTTCATCTTCTCAAGCAACTATTTGTGCTGGTTCATTAGGACTTCGTGCAGCTGGACTTGAAACAAGTAAATTAGTAGCAGGAATTGCTATGGGACTTGTTTTTGAAGGTGATAAACACGCAGTTTTAACAGATATTATGGGACTTGAAGACCATGATGGAGATATGGACTTTAAAGTAGCTGGAACAAGAGATGGAATTACAGCTCTTCAGATGGATATTAAGCTTGGTGGTGTATCACGTGATGTTCTAAAAGAAGCATTGTATCAAGCGAAAGAGGGACGTGATCATATCCTTAGCATTATGGAAGAGGCTGATAAAGAGATACAAATCAATAGTGATATTCTTCCTAAATTAGAGCTTTTCAGCATTGATCCTTCAAAGATAGTAGATATCATCGGACAAGGTGGTAAAGTCATACGTGATTTAATAGAAAGATTTGAAGTATCAATAGACCTTGAGAGAGACAAAGGTGAAGTAAAAATTGCAGGTGGAAGCAAAACAAAAGTAGAAGCTGCAAAGAGTGAAATAATGGAAATTGTAAACAAACCATCATTTGGTGGGCGTGGTGGTGGAAGAGACAATAGAGGCGGTGGACGTCCTCAAAGAGAAGACAAACCAATGCCAAAGTTTACTGAGGGTGAAATTTTAGAAGGAACTGTTGTTCGTATTGTTGATTTTGGAGCATTTGTTCAACTTCCAGGCGAAGTAGATGGACTCCTTCATATTTCAAAAATAGCTGATCATAGAGTAGAAAAAGTAAGTGATTATCTTGAAGTGGACCAAAAAGTAAAAGTAAAAATCTTAGAACAAAATGGTAGAAAAATTGGTTTAGGTCTAGTAACCGAGTAAATTAAAGGGATTTTAACTAAACTTTAGGTAAAATCCCAACCGAAACAAAGTGGTAAGTAGGGAAACTATCCGAACGGACTTTGTTAAATAAATTTTTTTAGGAGATATAATGAAAAAGATTCTTTTTCTTATGGTGGCATTTGCATCTTATGCACTTGCAGCAGACGTTGACGCAGAGGTTGTTATTAGACAGTTAAATGTAGAAAGTGATACTTTTGCTGCATATTCAGTATTGGCTGCTTCTGTTGGTCTTGGTCTTGCTGCACTTGGTGGAGCTATTGGTATGGGTAATACTGCTGCTGCAACTATTGCAGGAACTGCAAGAAACCCAGGTCTTGGTGGAAAGCTAATGACTACAATGTTTATTGCGCTTGCAATGATTGAAGCACAGGTTATTTATGCACTTGTTGTTTCTCTAATCGCTCTTTATGCAAATCCATTTATAGGATAAATATAATTGAGGTCATTTAAGTGACCTCTTTCTCTTGGTTGATTTTTATGCGTCAGTGGTGGAACGGTAGACACGCTGCCTTGAGGGAACTATGTAATTGTTAAAAATGCGACCGTGGTGGAACGGTAGACACGTCAGCTTGAGGGGCTGATGCACTTATGTGTGTGGGAGTTCAAATCTCCCCGGTCGCACCAAAATATGGGCTTTACAGAGCTTTTAAAAATGAAAATTACTCCAAAACAACAAAAATCAAATATAATAAATACTTATATAATCTTACTTATGCTAAAATTAGGTGGTGTTTCAAGTTATGTCTCCAATAGGTAGATAATTGAGGTAAAAACACACGATAAAGGCAAAATAATGAAACAAATAGAAACTGATAATATGGAAGATGAAACAGAAGATTTTTTTGATGTAGAAGAAATTATTGATAATTTATCTGCTGATAGTTCTAATCTGTATCATAAACTTATGGACTTATCAGAATGTGAAGATTGTATTGTTGAAATAGTTACTGCTTATTTAATTTATGATTTCAAAACACTATTTGAACTTAATCAATCTCATGATGGAAACTTGTATGATATTATTGCTTCACTAAATCCAGTTGAAATAATGTATCTTGTAGATTTATTTATTGAATTAGACAAAGAGATTTCTAAACCTATTGATATTACCGTATTTGAAAATGCTATTAAGAAGTTTAAAAGAGACAATGCTAAGTTAAGAAAAAAACTTGAACAACCTCAATATTTAATAACTACGGCACAATTTACTCAACGATATTCTTTTACTGCTATTCAGCAAAAAGATATGAGAAGGAAAGCGATAAATCCGATACCTTATATTAAAATAGAAGATTTATTCAAACCTCCTTATAATATTAGTTCTAAAACTATTCGTTACAATACAAAAGATGTTGAACTATGGTTAGAAAACTATGTAAAAAATGCTAAATCAACATTAAAGTTAAAAGGTGTGAGTTAAAAATTATTTAAATAACATACCTCTTTTATAAGTTCAACTCATAAACAAGACACATAAAAAGTGTCTGTTCCTCTGAACCGTCGTCCTCCGTCCTAAACTCTACCTATACTTCTCTTTCAACCGACCACAAGAAAAATACCGACCTTTGAACCTATAACAAATATCCCAAATATGGAACTTAACTTTATCTCTGTTCTTACGAATGGGAGTATAGAGCTTTTGGTATTCTTTGTTGTCTATCAAATCAGATTTTAGTTTGAGTTTTAATTCTATTTTTTGCTCTTGAAGAAGTAGCAACTGAGGTCTGTATTTCAACTCTACAAAAAACTTAAAATTATTAACCTTACTCTCGTATTTTAGGATTGCTTTTCTGTTGCTGTATTGGTATATTGCTTGTTGTTTGGCTATCTGGTATAGGTTTGTTTTTCCCTCTATATCTTTTCTTCTGCTAGTACAGTGGAAGGAATGTTCTCTGAATGCCTTACTTTTCATTATAAAGCCTCTTGATTGTATGTAGTGATATTTTATTGGTGGGATTAAACGCTCATCATTAACTTTGTATAGCTCAGTCTTCCAAAATGATTTTTCGCCATAGCTAAAGGGACTAGTATCATAAACTATTCTTAGGTGGTAAGTGTTTTGATTATCATCTTTGAACTGCAGTTGTTTTTGTTTGATTGGTGTATCTGTGAATTTCATTGATTATCCTTTAAGTACGAAGGACAAATAAAACCGTATTGGTAGCGGAGATATTGTCTTTTTCGTTTTTCAAGCCGATACATTGTTTGCTTGTTTGAAGAATTATACCATATGCTAAGGTTGGTTCTTATCCTCTAAAATCTTATTCAAGATAGTCATAAGAGCTTTATCTTTTAACTTTCTAAGCTTTGGGTCTTCTTTTTGTATCATTTCATTTTTAGCAGCTTTTTCTTGCTGTAAAGCCATTTCAATTAATAGTTCAGATATTTTATACATTACAATTCTCCAATATTTCTTTTTTGAGGTACTCTACACCATGCTCTATAAAAAGGTCATGGTAATATTTTTTGTACTCAGCACTGGATATTTCAAGTTCTAAAACTGGGCTATCAATAGCTTCTAATCTATCTCTAATGATTTGAATAGCCCCAATCATAGTAGCTTTAACTAGCTCAGAACTCATATTAGGATTTTCTAGCATCTTTACACATGAGCTTAATAGGTTTTGGTCATAGATACTCATTATATATCTCCTCTTGATAGAGGCATTAAGTCTTCTATCTTGTGGTCAAAATATTTTTGGTCATTGTCATCTATTTCGTGAGTAGCTAAGAAGTCATTTATCTCTGGAAATTGATTAAAAATCATTTTCATAGTGCCTGCCAAAATATCCCAATGTCCTTGACCAAACTCATGGGGATAATTCTTCATTAGAAGTAAGTTATGAACTAGCAACGGTATCTCTTCTTTTTTATTTTTCATCTTTCATCTTGAACACCTTGAGTACCTGCTTCTACTAAATCTTTAAAAGGTTTTGATGCTTTTAGCTTGATTCCTTGTCTTTGTGGCTTTGAATATTTAGTGCCGTTTATCTCGCCTTCACAAGCTTTTTTAGTGATAGGGGTTAGAGATATGAAACCATTAATTGAAACTGTTGTGCCAGAAGCCACCATATTTTGTATGATTGCTATTGCAGAATTCAAAGTTTTTGCTACTGTTACTTGGGATTGAGAAGTTTCTTTTGCCACTTCTTCGGTTAATTGTGATTTTGTCATTTGACTTTCCTTTTTATTTTATTTATGGACTAAAAAGGAAAAGTAATTGGTTTTAGGGGTTGAATGGAGAGAATTTTATTTAAAAGAGCTTGTTTTTTAAATCACACATTGAAAGTGCATTGGTTTTAATACCCTTAAAAGTGCTCTTGTGCTAAACTTCATTTAAAGAATATATCTCATAAAATAATCATAAATATAATTTATTTTTTAGTATAAGTATTAATAAAATTGGAAATAAAAAAATGAAGGCATTATCACTTTTTGCAAATATAGGGGTATCTGAAGCTTTTTTAAAAGATATTGGTATCAATATAGTTTTAGCTAATGAATATATAGAAAAAAGAGCATCTCTTTACTCTAAAATTTATCCAGAAACAGAAATGCTTTGTGGTGATTTTACAAAGCAAGAAGTTTTTGATTCTATCGTTTCAAAAAGCAATCAATTAAAGATTGATATTATTATGGCTACTCCACCATGCCAAGGTATGAGTAATGCTGGACAGAAAAAAGTTGATGATGAAAGAAATAAGTTAATTATCCAAACAATAGATTTAATTCAACATGTTTCTCCTAAATATGTTTTTATTGAGAATGTCCCCCATTTTCTAAAGACTACAATTGAGTATAAGAAAAGAAAAATGTTGATTCCAGATTTAATAAAGGATAGATTAGAAGAAGATTACTTTATAGAATTTAATGTAATTAATACAAAAGACTATTCTGTTCCTCAATCAAGAAAAAGAACCATAGTTCTATTAACTAGAAAAGATCAAGAACAAATATGGTCTATTCCAAAGAAAAGTGATAAGCATATTACATTAAAAGATGCGATAGGTCACATCCCTATTATTGATCCATTTATTAAAGATGTAAGTGAAGAAGAATTATTAAATTTTTTTCCTAACTATTACAAGAGAAAGAAAAAGGCTCTTAAAATTTCAAAATGGAATAACCCACCAGTTCATATTAAAAGACAGGTTGTGGCAATGACGCATACTCCAACTTCCTGCAGTGCTTTTGATAATGAATTATTTAAACCAATTAAAGCTAATGGGGATTTAGTAAAAGGTTTTCGTAATACATATAAAAGACAAGACTGGAATCTACCTGGATATACAGTTACAATGGATAATAGAAAAATTTCTTCACAGAATAATGTGCATCCAGGCAGATATATCGGTAAGAATTATGATGGATTTGACTTATATACTGATGCCAGATCTTTAACATTATATGAAATTATGAAAATTATGAGTTTGCCTGACGATTGGTCTATACCATCAGATACTTCAGAAGCATTTATTCGTAGTATTATCGGAGAGGGTATTCCCCCTTTATTTACAAAACAAGTTTTTGAAAAATTAAATGCAAAGATTGACTAAATATGCATGAAATAAGAGGATTGTCTTTATTTTCAAATGTTGGTGTAGCAGAAGCTTTATTTTCTGATATTGGAATTGAAATATTAGTAGCTAATGAACTAGACACAAAAAGAGCTCAATTTTATTCTGAAATATATCCTAACTCAAAAATGATATGTGGAGACATTACTAACAACGATATTAGAACAGAAATTGTAAATAAATCAGTACAAGAAAAAATCAATTTCATCATGGCTACCCCTCCATGTCAAGGAATGAGTGAAGCGGGGAAAAGAGATATGTTTGATGAGAGAAATCAGCTAATCACTTATGCTATTGATGTAATTAAAAGGGTTAAACCTGACTTTATATTTATTGAAAATGTACCTACGTCCTTAAAAACCAAAATTAAAGTAAATGACGAGATTATACTAATTCCAGATTATATAAAAAAAGAACTACGAGAATTTTATAACTTTAATGAAGAGACACTGATAAAAGCTATGGATAATGGTGTTCCTCAAATGAGAAAACGAAACATTTTTTTAATAACAAAAAAAGAGATAAATGTAACTTGGGAATTCCCAGAAAAACAAAATATTATTACTTTGCATGATGCTATATCTTCATTACCTAGTATTGATCCACTACTTAGGGAAGGTCTTGATTTTACATTAGAAAAATTTCCGAATTATCTTGAAAAGAAAGAGAAAGCCTTAGAAGTATCTAAGTGGCACAAACCTCCTACTCATTCATGGAAACAGGTGCAATGGATGATGAATACACCTTCTGCAACATCAGCAATATATAATAAAGTGTTCTATCCTCAAAAAGAGAATGGTATTCCTGTCAAAGCACATCATAATAATTATAGAAGAATGGATTGGAATAAACCTTCAAGAACAATTACTCAAAATAATGGTGTTATTTCTTCACTTTGCTGTGTTCATCCGGGGAGAGAGTACCAAACAGGTTCAAATACGATTTTATACTCAGATGCTAGGGTATTAACTATTTATGAGTTATTAATTGTTTCATCTTTACCTCTAGATTGGTCTATTCCAGATTGGGCAAATGAAAACTTTATACGTAAAGTTATAGGAGAAGGCATACCACCTTTATTAGTTAAAAATATTATGGTACCATTAATAAATAATCTAAAGGAATAAAATGGGAAATCTTATCATGCCAAAACAAAGTGCCGTTGCGACTGAAATGGAAGCTGTCTTAAAAGTATATTTCGACCATGATGATTGGCTAAAAAATGAAGATTTTATTTCTAGGATAAAAGAGATAATTGGTGACCAATTAGAGCCACAGGCATATACTAAGAAAACACAAATACCTGCTTACTTTGGATTTGTTATTTGGGAAGATATTTCTAAAGCTAATTCAAAAAGAAAAATAACTGAAAGTGGAAAACGTTTCTATCAAGGAATATTGGATAATAATACAGAGGTAATTTTTAGAGAATTAATTTATTCTTTAGAAGAAAATACTTTTGGAAGAAATGTTTATGGTGTATCTTCTGATTCAGATGTAGAACCACCAAAAGTATTTATTCGTTCCGCTTTACTATTAGGCTATTTAACAAGAAAAGAATTCGGATACATGCTATGGCAATTAGATGAATATAATAATAACCTTTTTGATGTAATAAGCATTGTAGCAAAGAATAGAGCAACTAGTAATTTATCATATAATGAGCACCCTTTGAAATATAATGATGCAAAGCCAATAACTGCCTTAATCAATTGGGGGTTTCTAAAAGCACAAGAAGATCAAACTAGTAGAATCGAGATTAATAAAGATTTACTAGATGCATATACAGATAATTTATATAATTTAAATGTTTTTAATACTGATGAGCAATTATCTATTCCTGGGACTGATGAAGATGAGAGTGAAGACAGTAACAAGATAGCTAATAATATTATATATTTTGGTTCTCCTGGTACAGGTAAATCAAACACTGTTGATGAAGTTACAAAAGACTGTAATGTTCGTAAAGTTACATTTCATCCTGAATATGATTACCATAGTTTTGTAGGTGGATATAAGCCTTCTATGGACGGAGATAATATTATTTATAAGTTTGTTCCTCAAATTTTCACAAATATATATGTAGAAGCATGGAAGAATCCAGAAGAGCATTACTATTTACAAATAGAGGAAATAAATAGAGGTAACTGTGCTGAAATATTTGGAGATTTATTTCAATTATTAGATAGGCATAATGACGGTTCAAGTAAATATGATGTAGATGCAAGTGAAGAGTTGGCAAAATATCTTATAGAACAATTTAATGAAGGAGATAGTGGTATAACTGATGGGAAAATAAAACTTCCTAATAACCTATCAATAATTGCTACAATGAATACTTCTGACCAATCTTTATTCCCAATGGATAGTGCTTTTAAGAGAAGATGGGATTGGGAGTATATGAAAATTCAGTATGATTGTAGCAAATCAAATTTTATACTTAAATTAGATAACGGTAATACATATGAATGGCTAGAGTTTTTAAAGGCTGTAAATAAATTGATTTTAGAGAGTACTGGCAGTCCAGATAAACAAATTGGAAATTGGTTTATAAATGCAACTCATACAAAGAAAATAATAACTGAAAAAATATTCATAAATAAAGTATTATTTTATCTATGGAATGATGTGTTTAAAGATGAAGATAATAGTCTATTTAATATTGACTCCAGAACTGCGACCTACGAAGATTTCTTTACTGAATTCAATGAAAATTCAGAGCTGATAGTAAAAATTATTGATGAACATTTAAAATTAGAAAATAAAACTTCTAATGTATCGGTATCTGACTCAAAAACAAGTAGTATTCCTGAATAATGAAAGTTCTTGTTGAAGGTGAAAAATATTCTTTATCATTACTAGAAACAATAATAGACCCAAGGTTTTATAAAACACTTGGTTCAGATGGCATTGTAAATCATGTAGGATATTTTTATTCACGCTCTAATAATGAAATAGTTTATATTCTTCCAAAGGTCTTTATTGATAAGAATAAAATAGTCTTATTTGATTTTGAAAAAGATAAACTAGCTAATTCTGGGTTTTATCTTAATGAGCATAATAAGTCTGCTTCTCTTAAGCATTTACTTATTTTATTTTACAGAAGCCTTCAAGAGTATAGAAAACGACAACCATTAAACTCCATAGTAAATAAAGATGAATCTTTAATTCTGGATAGTAATATTGGGGATAATGAATATACATATCTGGACATCATTCTTAATCTTGTTAATTTTCATAAAGAGAATCAAAGAATAATTTTATTTATAGAAAAAAAACATCGTTCTCAACAACATAGAAAAGTAAGTTGGGAAAGAACAATCAAAAAAACTTTACCTTTCATTGACGCAAATAAAAATCCAATATATGTGCAGGCTATTAATAAGAAAAAAGCTATTGATTCTGAAGAAGAATTATTAAGTATGTTCTACTCTGTTTTATATCACATCAAAGAAGAGTATAAGTTCAATATTACAATTGATAAAATATATACTATACATAAAGGCAAAGCATTTATCTCTTTATCAAGAAAAGCTCCAAAAATTCTTAGAAAAATTAAACACAAATACTTTTCTGATACATTAGTAAAAATATATAGATTACTAGACATTTATTTTAATAATTCAGCAACAGTAAAAAGTAAAAATAAAACAAATGAATTTATCAGAGTAGATAACTATCACATTATTTTTGAGGATATGATAGATAAGCTGTTTTCCGATAAATTACCAAAGAATTTACAAAAATTGAAAGAACAAAAAGATGGTAAAGAAATTGACCATATATTTAAATATGATGCTCTCTTGGATTCAAAAGAACAGATTTTTTATATTGGAGATTCTAAGTACTACAAAACTGGTGCAAGTATAGGGGAAAACTCTAGATACAAACAATTTACATACGTTAAAAATGTTATTCAATTTAATGTTGGTATTATGAACACAAAAAAAGAAACAATAGATGATGACACTATAAGATATAGGGATATAATAACTGAAGGCTATAATATATCTCCAAACTTTTTTATTCAAGGTAAAATATTTGAAGATATGGATTTTGATAAAGAAATGCTAAATCCACCTGATACAAAAAAAGCACCTGAAACCTCTTGCCATTTTGAAAATAGACTATTTGATAGAGATACTCTTTTTGTACATTACTATGATATAAATTTTCTATTTGTATTAAAGTCTTATAGTCAAATTAACTCAATGAAATTAAAAGATTTTAGACAAAGGTGCAAAAATAAATTCAGAACAACTTTAATGCAATACCTTAACGATAATTATATCTTTTCTGAAAAATATTTTGAAAGCTCTAAAGAATTAAAATTATATGTTAATGAAAATTTCAGAGAACTTGTAGGAAAAATATATTCTACTGAGGATAATTCAACAAGATTAATTCACGCGTCGATAAATGATGACTGTTCTGTACAAGGTTCTTCAAAGTTTAAGTTAAATTGATTATCCTATTTTATTTTTTATATAATTAACAAACTCTTTTCAACTTCATCGAACTCTAATATATAGTTTTTCAACAGTGCAAAAGCAGCAAAATTATTTGAACTATTTTGTTTCATTAAAGAAGTAATACGACTATATTAAATTTAACATTTTTCATTGTAAATAATTTTATGTTATACAGCTTTAATAAGATGTCCAGTATAATATAAATAAAATTATTAAAAGTTGGTATCTTCCATGGCTGCAGAAATACAAAAACAACAAAGTCGTGAAATCATAAGTACTGTATTACACCAAATTAATATAGGAAATAAGGAATGTAAGAATATTCCTATTTTAGATCACTCTGATTTAGAGGGCTATCTATCAGATGTACTAAATGAAGTTAAAAACAAAGAACAGAAACGTTTGTATGAATTTGCAAGAGATATTACAGATTTTAAAACTATTCTAACTTCATATGGCACACAACAAATATTAAAAGACAACCCGTCGTCCCTCGTTTTGGCAAAGAAATTATTGGATGTTGAAATAGATACAGATAAGAAGTATGGTCATTTAGGTACATCAGGCAATGGGCATGTAAAAAAAGGTAGTTTTCTTCAATTCTTATATAAAGAAAATGGAAACATATTTTATCTAGGTGTGAAAATAGAGCATCAAGAGTTTTTAGATGAAGCAGATTTTAAATTGAAAGTTGGATTATCAATAGCAAATAAAATTTATAAAGCATGTAGTATCTCATTTATTTCATGTCTACCATCTGAAATAAATATTTATGATACTAATGCTAAAGCTTCAAAATATTGGTGGCATGATTTTCTTGCTCTAAAAGTAGTTAGAGATGATGAATTAAATACAAAAGAATCTAGTGATGAAGTAATAAAGGTTTTAAAAAGATATAAAAAAGATTTTCCTTTAGATTACACAATATTAAGAAATTCAACAATTGGTGCATTTAAACAAGCTGGTGAAATGAAATATGATGAATTTATAACAAATATATTTGAAAACTATATTCCTGAGAATAAAATGTTTTTAGATAAAAAAGATAAACTTTTAAAATCTTTAAAAGAGTTACCAGCTAAGAAAAAATTTGATACCCATTTTACATTAGTACCTTCAGCAGTATCTTTTAAAAAATCCAAGGTTCCGTTATCATCTGAAATAAATATAGAATATGATGAAGATATGTTAAATATTAAAGATAAGATCTGGGCAGAAGAAACAATAGATGGAAGGAAGTTGGTTGTGATTAATTCACCAGACGGATATAAAAACTTTATTTTAAAGGAAAGAAAAAAATAAATGTTATACGATTTCTTTAAACTTCATAATTTTTCTGATGTTGTAATAATTGAAACAATTGATAATGTGAATATAAAAATAGAAAAAGATGACCTTGACGAGCAGTATATTTTAAACTTATATGATTTAGTTAATAAAATATCGGATAGAGATAGTTTTGAATTTTCACTAGAAATAAATGGGAACAGCATCCGTAATGCTACATATGTAAAAAAAGATATTAAAGCCCATATAATAGAACATAAGGAAGATGAAGAACATCATTACGAGTTAGAATTAAAAATAACAAAGACTTTACAAAACTCAATAATATCAATTTATTTTTTGGACTATTTTGTAAGTTTTTGTGAAGATAGTAATCTTTTTGATTTCATAGGTTTAATTTCTGGGAAAATTGACAACTATTTACAATTTGAAGTATTTCAAGAAATAGAACAATTTAGGACAGAAAGTATATTATTTAATTCATATAATAATTTAAACAGTACAAATGTACATGAAGTAAAAAGAGATAATAAATTAAAATTATTTAAGGAAAACTCACATATACAAAATATAAATATTGACTTATTACCAAGTGACTTTTTTTTAATTAAAAAATCAGAGAATTCAAAACTAAATGATTTATTTAACAAAATTACCTCACTACTATCTTTAGCCTTTATTGTAAATACATTTAATGTTAAATCTGGAAATATCAGTTTCAAAATCAATGGATATAAAACTATTGTAGAGAATAATTTAGATATTGATGCATTAATTAAAAAAAATGAATTATTATATAAAATATTTAATTGGGCTTACGAAGGAGGAAATAGTTCTGATAAAGTTGGTTTAGTTAGAAATGTTTTATCCTTGCATATAGATAGCAATGGACATATTATCTTCGATGATGAAGTATGGGATGCAATAGAATCAAATTATAAGATCTATTTAAATGGTAATATTCAAAGTTATCTTGAAGTTAAAAATAAAATCGGAGAATTTATTGTTGAATTAAGCTCTAAAACTTATAAAATGGCTGATGAAATTTTAGATACATTTAAAAATAATATTTTAGTTTTAATTACTTTTTTATTGACTGTTGTCCTTGTTAATGGTTTTAAGAACAATGGAATTGATAATATTTTTTCAAACACATATTTATATATTGTATTCCTATTGTCTGTAATAACTTCACTATGGTTTATGGCAATTAAAAAAGAGTTGTTAAATAGATTTGATTCTTCAACAAGTAATATAAAAAAGATACTAATACTTAATTATAAGAAAGTTATAATGGAAGCCGAAATTAATGATACTATTCAACCAATTATTGATGACAATAAAATATATTTAAAGAATCAAATAAAACGTTATCAAAACTGGTGGTACGGAATAATCACAGTGTTTTTATTATTATTCATAATAGGTAATTATATATTTAAGAATGAATCAACAGAAAATCATGAAAGTGGGGATAAAGAACAATTACTAACTATATCATCATTGATTAAAAAAGAAAAAAATTATCTTGATAAAATATATTCAATTGATAAAGAAATTTCAACTTTAATACTTGATGAAAATAAAAAAATAAAAAAAGAATTAGAATATACAAAAAAAGAAATCAATAAACTTATTCAAGAGAGAGAATTATTTAAAGATAAAATCACTTATTTAAAGAAAAAAAATCATGATGTAAATATTAGCTTAGAAAAGAACTTCATAAGATTAAATAACTAAATATCATAAAAATATCTTTCAATAGTCTACATCTAGCATTTTAATTAAAAATGACAAATACCCTCTAAAAAATATGTTGTTTTAAGAAGCTTTAATAAAAGGGAATGTATTGTTTTGAAGCCATTACAAAAGGAAGTCCACTCTCTATAATCTCTTTGTAGCTCATCAGATAGATCAGTAGGATTAACAAACTAGTCCTTAGCTTCAGCAACACCATCTTCAACCATAGGAACCAATCCAAACCACACAGAACCGTTTAAACTATCCTCAACAGATACTTTATCGTTTTCACTCTTGGAAGGCTCCTGGCGGCTTTTATTGTATTTTTTTGAGTGCTTTAAATCAAAAACAACACACTTTTTTAAAGCGTGTAGCTTTTAAGAAACCCTATTAAAAGGAAAAATATTATTTTGTGCATGGCTTGTATTATTCAAAATTAACCATCCAGCACTTTCAAGCATAGTAAGTTGTTTTTTAGCCTCATCAATATCTAAGCTCTCAATTTCTTTATTTCGCTCATCAGACAATGTGCTATAAGCAGGTTTAACAAAACCGTCAACCTTTGAAATAACTTTCGTTTCAACAGCTTCAGAGTTATCAATAACTTTTTGTGCAGAAGCAGTTGTTTTACTTTCAACTGTTTTAGCAACTTCATTAGCTTTATTTTTGTTGGCTTGTTTTTGAGCTTCTTTCTCCTTAGCAATCTTCGGTAAGATAGCAAGATTACCTTTAACAACCTTATAAAAATTGTCATCATCAAGCTCCATCATTTTAACAAGCTTGGTATATGTCAGCATTGGGATTTTAAGAAGCTCTTCATCTTTTAATGCCATAATCCTATTATCTTTAATAAATTTCATATAGCGTTGAGCAGTAGTAATTGAAATAGGAGTTTTTTCAATAGCCTTTGTATATGCACCTTTATCCCCTTTATACTTTGCTTTAAGCACTTCTGCACTAATACCCATTTGGATTTTATGTTTAATATCTTTTAGCCTCTCTTTTGAAGCTTCTCCCTCAAGATTATCAGCCTTTTGAGTTGCTTGATGAGATAATGCACTATGCTTGATAATATTCTCTACTTCATTATCACTATTCTTATCATCAATAACTAATCTGCCTTGGATAAACACATCATCATATTTAAGAGTTTCAATTAACTCTGTATTTATAGCTGATTTATCATACTTCATAGGCACTTTGATATGTTTAGGACATACGACAGTTGGATAGTTAGTAACATAAACTTCTACTGTTGGATGCTTCTTTTCTGTTTTACCTGCACTCTCATAAGATTTAGGCAAATAATGGACATAAAGCTTATTTTTATTAATAAAATCAATCAAGAAATTATTTGTTTTACCACTATGATAGATGACGTTAGATAGTCCAAACTTAACACGCTTTCCATTTACAACTTTTTTATTTAATGCCACTAAGTGTTGTAAAAAATCAATCTCTTCTTTTTCGTGCCAATACTCTCTTGTGTAGTTATTATCAGTAATAAAGTACGGTGGATCAAAATAGAAAAAATCATTTTCATTTAATGCAACATCTTCTAAGTCTTTTAATAAGTCGGCATAACTTTCATTCTCAAAAGAATATCCATCTTTATTCTCAATAAGCTTTTTAGAGAATAGTAGTAATTTTGCTTTTAAGCTATTATTGAAATTTCTTTCATTAAAGGTATTATTGAAGATTTTAGTATCCTTTTTATATTTGATAGTATTATCAAATGAAAACACAAGAAGAGTGTAAAACATTTCCCATGGTTTATTAGCATTATTGTTAAAATCTTCTCTTAGGGTTAAAAACCTTTGATTAAATCGGTCTAAACATTTCATACAAAAAATCTTGTGATGATTTTGATGGTCTGATAAAGTTAAGCTCTTAGGCTCATTAGACCACTTAAACTTATTCAATGTAGTAATAATCATTTTTTTCTTTGTAATTACATCTGTAAGCTCATACTTTTTTACTGTATTAAATACTTTAATGTAATTATCTTCAGCTTTTGCTTTTGAAAAACTCTTCACTAAATTGGAAAGATATTCATCGTATTCATTGTGGATAATAAGGTTGGCAGTGATATTAATACCCATAGTACCAGCTCCACCACAAACATCGTAAAAAGTATGAATATTAGACGGCATTAATTGCCTAATAATTGATGCTAACTCATATTTTCCACCAGTGTAATTAAACCCATTATTTGTAAGCTGAGTGTTATAAACTTTTAAATGTCTATGCTTATCGTTAATATCTGCAAATTTCAGACCAAACTTTTCAAGCATTTCTGCCGCTTCAATGTCTTTTTCGTGTAATGTTAATTGCTCAAAGTTTTCAGTTTTCATTGCCTCTAAACCGTTATCTGCTTTTGTAAGCTCAATCTCTTGTGTGTCCGTGTTATTAGTAAATGCTGCCTCTGGTTTATCTCCTTTGATAAACCAGAGGCGAAGCCCCTAAACTATTTTTGTAAGTCATAGTGTTAGTTTAGAAAATAAGTGGGTGCCCCATCATTTGGAGGCTAAAATGAAGTAATTAAGGTTAATTAATGGTTATATATGTCGGTAAGAGTCCTATTTCAGGGGATAGTTACTTATGTTATTAATAGAAATGGCATGTTGTTATGTAAATGTATGTATATTATGCTGGAAAGTCCTGTTATAAGGCACTAATATAGGTAGTATTGCTAATTGGAATATCTATGAAAATACCCATTATTAAGCTATACAAAAGAAATAATTTATATGAATTCGTAGTAATTTACTATATATTTTTAATAAATGGGGGAGGGGTTTATATACTTGATTTTATGAGATATTGGGTGACTTGTTGTGCTTTTTGAAGTGAAGTAATATGGGGAAGCTTTAAACTCAATAGTTTTTTTGCCTCTAACTCATTGAGTTGGTTTAATGCTGTACCACTATTTAGAATATCTTGAATAGCCATAATGCTATATTCATCTGTACCAAATTCTGTAAGCTCTTTAATAAGTTGAAGAAGTTTTGCTTTTGCTGTTTTCTTTTGTACCTTATCTAATTTACTCCAACTTGGGTATCTCGCTTTAATGAAAATTCTAGCTTTATCTAACGCAATACTATATTAGACATCTTTCAAAAGTAAGAATGAAAATTGCTTAGTAAAGAATATGAGTAAATATAAAAAAATAGAGAATAAGAAACCAGAGCAATTTAAACGATTGACAGGTGTAAAAAAAGAGACCTTTGAATTGATGGTTAAACTTTTAAAAGATTTCGAAGAGAAAAGGAAGAAGATATCAGGTCGTCCCCTAAAATTAATCTATGCAGATCAGATTTTAATGATGCTTGAATATTTAAGAGAATATCGTACATATTATCATATAAGTGTAGATTACAGTATCAGTGAATCAAGCTGTTATAAAATGATAAAAAGAGCAGAAGATATATTGATAAACTCAAAAGTTTTTTCACTTCCAACAAAGAATAGATTGATGAATGATATGGAGATTGAAGTTATCTTGGTTGATGCAACTGAATCACCTATTCAACGTCCAAAAAAAAGCAACAGAGATACTATTCAGGGAAAAAGAAACGACATACACTAAAAACACAACTAGTTGTTGATGCAAAAGAGTTAACCATTTTAGCAACTACGTGTTCAGAAGGGAAACTACATGATTTTAAGTTGTATAAAAAAAGTAAATTACCACTAAATCCAAATATACAAGTTAATGTTGATACCGGATATTTGGGAATAAAAAAGATACACAATAATACCCTTATTCCAAAGAAAAAAAGTAAGTTAAAACCATTAAGTCATGAAGATAAAAAAGATAATAAAATATTTGCATCAAAACGTATATTTGTAGAACATGTTATAGGTGTACTAAAACGATTTCGTATCATCTCAGAAACCTATCGTAATAGAAGAAAAAGATTTGGCTTACGGTTTAACTTAATTGCTGGTATTTATAATTTTGAGTTGAAATTGAAAGATATTAAGTGACTTTTGAAAGAAGTCTATTGATGCCATTCATTTATTTTTTTTCTTAGAACTTCTTGATGATCATCTTCAATTATAGATTCTGTCAATTGTTCTTTCCTAGTTTCAGGTGAGAGATATTGATTAGGCTCTAACTCATAATACAAGGGGTCATATAAACTTATAGCTAAAGTATGATTTGATATTTTCAATATATTTTGAATAGCATAACCATCTTGGACTTCATTAAAATGTTTGGAGTGGTTTTCAGAATCTTCTTTTATGTATTTTCTAGCAGTAAAATGTTTTGTGATTTTGAACTCATTAGTTCTATCTGATAGTAAGTATTTTCTCAGTTGCTTTTTAAGTTGGAGGTCTTTTTTTTGTTTATTACTTTCATTGATTGTAAGATAAAAATCAAGTAATTTTTTTACTTCATTATCATGGTCAAAGTCAATAGAGTTAAATGCAGTATAATTTTCAAATTGTTTTATATAATCGTTAAACTCATCTTCTTCCCATTCAATTAACCTTACATAATTTATATATTTAGTATTATAAACAAAAATTGGTTAAAGTTGATAACTGAAATTTATTATATGCTTTACTCCTTTTCAGCATCTATTTGCCTTTGAGCTTCTCTATAATATTCATTTTGAACTTCTACTGGGTATGATAAGAATATATCTAGCCAATCCATATTTTGATGCTCTTGTATCTTTTGTTGAACGACGGGCGACACTTTTACATAGGCTACTGTTTTTGATTTTATTTCAAACTCTTTCCCTTTTAAACTACATTTTCTTGACTTGGTGACTTTTGTACCTAACTTCAAAAAGCCGTTTAGCTTGATAGTGTGTCCTTGAATGAGTGCATCTATAATCGTTTGTTCAAGTAATTTCAATATATACTCAACTCCATCCTTGTTTGTGAAGCTACATTTTTTATTTACTTCTGCTATTAATTGCCGTCTCGTCATACTGTTTTACCTCTCATTTATTTTCAATCTTATTTATAGAAAGGATTTGAATGTTTGACGATGTTTAGAAAAATGCTCTGGTATGGTTGTAGTAGGATAGAAGCACGATTTTAATTTTTTGAAATAAAGTTACTACCACTAGAACCCACTTTATTTCTGTTGATATATCCAAGAGAAGAGGTATTTAGGCTTAGAGATATGTGTGTTTGCTCTGCAGAAGTTTATTTCAAAAGGTGTATGGTTGAGTTGGTGATAGCATTTTCACCAAGCACTCACCTAAGCTAAAAAATATAAGACACACACAGTCAAAAGTGTGTTGTTTTTTACACAATGTTGTAATTTAATAATGATGTTTTAATAGGATATGTTTAAAAAGCTATCGTGTATTTGCTTCATCTTGAACTAAGAATCTCGCGTACCAAGCTATTTTTTCAACAAAAAGCTTCGTGTTTTTTCGTCGTCCTTGTTTAATATATTGATAAAAAGGGGTGTATTTTTCTATGGCTAAATTATAGAGATAAAAGAATGCTTACCCTTTGATATTTTTGTGAGTGTGTTTGAAGCTGTGAGGAAAATACCGTCGTCCTCTTCTTGTTAGACTAAGCTGAAGCTTTACTCATGTAATCATAAAAGTTTTGGTATAGAGATGGTGTTTTTTTCATTTTATAATCAAGAGCATTCTTTAATGTTTCATAAGATACTAAACCTGTTTTGAGATTATCTAAAAATATATGATGGATGGTAATATTATTTTTATCCTCTTCTCTGAAGTGTTTAATCATTTGTTTAGAAAAACTTCTTACACCTGAAGTATTTATTTTTTTACTACTAACTCTTTTAGCATTTTCAAATCCTTCAATCTTCTCTCCTAAAATTACCGCTTGTACTCTATCCATAGGTTGGGTATGAGATGTAAGGTCAATTATTTTACCTTCATATGAACTCCATAGATGTACAGACGTACCACCACTATTTCTTATCCCACCTATATGTGTTTTAAGTTGTATCCCCTCTTCCTCTAACATATACTTTGATAAACACATCGTCATCTGAAAACATTCCCCGTTTGGACTTCCAAAACTATATTTAGACGCTTTTGTTAATAAGTCTCTCATTTTATTTCCTTTGTTTTTGTTAGTAGCTATTGCTACCTTATTATTATTATTTTACAATTTAAAATTGATTTTGAAAAAGAATTTACAAATGCACCAAGGAAGTAAGCTATTAGATTGATAGTCAAAATAGCATAGTGGTATATTTATCGGAACTGCTTGTGAATGGCTCTGTAATAGTATGTTTATAAGGACTTAGCCGTTGGCTATATTTGACTGAAACTAAGTTGCATATCTCCATATTTAGATTATATGTTCTATTGGATATTCTGAGTCTCTTTATTATAAGCTCTAATTGAATCATTCATATTATTGAGGACAATATCTTTACATCTGAAAGATTTAGATTATAAGAACTTTCTTTGAATTGAGTTGAAGATATTTAAATTCTTATCATAAGTGCCACGGGCTAAGGGCTATTGCCCAGAGTTGCTTGAAAAGCAACGATATATCTCGTCAGAGAGTTATCCTCAAGGATTAATCTTTCCTCTTTCCTCTTTCCTCGTTCCTATTTGGGTATATATCTGAAAATTAAAAAGCTATATAATAAAGGTGCTTTATGATTTAGAGCCAACATACTGATTGATATTAGCCTCATATCACTTGAATCTACCCACATATTAATTGACATTGGCAACATATTAATGGATGTTAGCCTTATATCATTTGATACTAGCAACATATCAATGGAGTGCTTCAATGTTTTGTATAATAGGGTATAGCAGGTAATTAGAGGTAAGAACTAATTATTTGACTATAATATTAGGTAAAACTATGACAGAATTTAACATCCCCTCGGCAATTAACCATAGCTGTTTTTTTGACTACAAAAATGAGCTTATACATTTGAGTGAAGCAGAAACCAATTATTGGTACGCTCTCCTTTATTTATACAGAACAAACCTACTAAAAGAAAATAAGAAGCAAAAAATCTTTTTAGATAATGGGAAGAAAACCCTTAACCCAGATTTCAATATTTTTAAAACAAAAATAAAATTATCAAGCTTTAACTCTCTTGGTATTACTGGAAAAGCTTCTTATAAAAAGTTAGAAAGATTTTTACTCAATCTTACTTTTTCAAAATTAGAAGTAAATATTTTGGGAAAACACAAAGAAATTAAATGCAGAAAAATCAATATAACTAACTCATTATATATAGATGAGAATAATGAGTTACATATAGAGTTTTCTAAAAAGTTAGCAACAGCTCTTCTTCACACCAAATCATATTTTATGAAAGTTAATTTAGATGTGTTATTTAAAATTAGTGGGTATAAAGCAAAAAGGCTGTACTTACTTTCTAAAGATTATTACAATATGCCAACTAGAGAAATCCCTATTATTAAAAATGACTTGGAACTATTTATTGGTAAAATCCCCGATAAAGGAATTTTTCAAAAGGTAATAGACATAGTTAGTGATGATAAGCTATCTGATATATCTATATCTATTGATATACCTAAAGAAGAGTTTTCATTAGCTACATATATTATTGAACTTGGAGAACTTCCAAAGAAAGATACCAAAACCATAAAAGATGAATCCACAACAAATGAAGAACAAAGAGATGACACATTATTAAAAGAAGCTAATACAAGATGGATAGCAGCGAAAAAAAGAAACCCTAAACTCTCAAATAAAAAAGGTTGGATTGATACTACCTATTATAATTTAGTTGCTGAACAAAAAGAGGAGTTAAACTCTACAAGTGAGTTTGACGCTTTTGTTACTAATGAACCAAGGATTGAAAACCCAGAAAAATTAATTGATGAGATGCTTGATAATATTAAAAATCAATCTAAAGATAAAATTGAGCTAAATGAAGGAATACCAATAATAGTATGTCGTTTCAATCACATGAGAAATGATAAATTTATATATATTGATGAATATTATGACTTGATAACAGATAAGAATTATCCACATACTTCAAATGCAAATGCAATTGAAACTTATAAATTACTTAATGGTAGTCTTCTGACTTTTTCAATTTTTTATCTAAAAGACAAAGATGCTAAATATTCTAAGATGTATTTCTAATCATATCTTTTTACACTAAAATCCTATGTTTATCTTCCAAATCCCTATATCAGGCACTTTAATACAAGGATCTAACCACAGGGACAGAAATATCATAGTAGCATGTCTTATAAGAGATAAATTATTAGCTTTAGGAGATTAGAGATGAATAAGATACAATCAGTCAAAGAAACAATCGGAACAAAAGAATTTAAGAGACTTAATGCTTATGTTCAAGCGGACGATAAAATGAGAGATGCCACAAAACAAAATATGTTACGCACTTTTACGATGCTGTACTACACTGGAGCTAGAATCTCGGAATTGCTTCAGATAAACCTTGCTTCCATTGATAGTATTATTGAAAATCATGAACTTATCATTATTTCGCACAAAGTTAAAAGAGAGAGAAAAATCCAATTTAGTGAAACAGCAGTTAAAGCAATAGCAAAATTATTTGCTCACTCATTGGAAAATGAACCCAAAGAAACTTTTATCATAAAAAGCAGAGGTTCAGTCATATTAAACAAAGTGCCTAAAATCTCTGTCTATACAAATTCAGTAAATAAAGTTATTCAAGATGCTCTTGGAGATAGACACTCCTCACATGATTTCAGAAGAGGGATCCTGACAGAGATGGCTTCCAATAAAGTCAATCCTAAAATTATGCAACAGTATATCGGTCACGCAGATATAAAGACGACGATGTTGTATATCAACCCTTCTGATTTAGATATTAGGGCTGCTTTAGTTAGATAACCACTGCTTAGTATTATATTCATTCGATTAGATTTGTTACTTAGAAGCTCTTAAAATCTTCCAATACTCTTTATAAATTTCAAGTTTATCTTCATACTCAATATTGTTATATCTAACATTTACATTTGATTTTTCTTGATGATGACTTAGACAAGCAGCACCAATATAATCAATACCGTATTTTTTTGACATTATACTTGTTATGAAGTTTCTATTGTCATGGGAACGGATAGGAAATTCTTTTGCCAATGGCTTATAATCTAAATCAACTTTATCTTTCATCATCGTAGCATATTTATCCATGTAGGTACGATGCCAATGCTTAAATAATTTTCCAGTCTTTGGTTCAGTTCCTATGATTTCTAAAACTTCTTTTGGTAGTGGATATTGTTCTGCTGTCATCTTTGGATGTAAATCTTTAAATGTTTTGGTGGTTTCTGCTCTAACATTAACAACACCACCAATAATATCTTCATAATGTAGTTGAGAGAGTTCATTAAAACGTCTCGCACACATTATAGAAATTAAAGCAAATAGATTATAGTCATTTTCTTCTTTCAATGCCACTTGATATATTTTTCTTATTGCTTGTATTAATGGCTCATTTAATCTATCTGTTAATTTTGGTTTGACTCCATGAACTCCCATCTGAACACTTTTGATTACATTTCTTTTTACTACTTCATCATTAAAAGCATCTTCAAAAATTGGATGTAATATAGTTCTTGTTTTTTTAATGGTAGATGATGATAATCCTAAATCTTCCATATTCTTTTTAATTCTTAGCAGATGCTCTTTTTCAACATTAGTTATCAGTAGATGACCGATGACCGGTTTAATATGTTTATTGTAATAAAATCTTGAAACTTTGTTATACTCATCACTTCTTGTATCTAAATACTTGAATAGTAAATCTTCAACTTTATTTGACTTGACATCAAATATATCAATTCCATCTGATAATTGATTTCTCCAACGACTTAACTCATCAAATGCCGATTTTGCTGAAGTCTTACCTCTCATTTTAGTTAAATTCTTTTCAGCATATCGCTTTCCATTATGAATAAATTTAGCAATATAGTTTATTGTTCCATCAGACATTTCAAGTTCATATATGTTAGAATACTTTGTTTTTTCAAGTTTATTTTGACGAGCCATTTTACATTCCTAATAGGTGGTGTTTCAAGTTATGTCTCTATGATAGCAAAAAAAGAGTAAAAATATGATTTTTAGAAATCAAATAATGTTGTAAAAGCCCAGTAATAAAGGCTTTTAGAGCTAAAATAGATAGGTGGTGTATATATGGAACGGAGTTTTGAGGGGGCAGTGCCTTAACGGGTGTGGAAGTTCAAATCTTCTCTGACGCACCATAACTACAATTTGTAACTTTTTTTTAAAAAACTACTCAAAAACTACTCAAAAACTATAATAAAAGCAGAATTTAAAAAACAATTCTGTACTATCATATATTGTTTAAAAAACATAAATCATCTTATTTAAAGGGTTTGGTATGAATATAAAGTATTTTAGTAAAATACTATTAGTTTTAGCGGTTATTTCATCATTTGCGATGAATGCAGTTGCAAAAGAGAAAGTATATAAATGGAAGTTAGCTATGTCTTGGCCAAAGCATCTTACTCCTCTTTCGTCTCCTCCTCAGAAATTTGCTAAAATGGTAAATGAAATGTCAAATGGTCGTTTAGTCATTGCTGTTCATGGCCCTGAAAAGCATAAAGCAGCACTTGGTGTTTTTGATATGACTAAACTTGGTCAGTACCAGATGGCACATTCAGGTTCATACTATTGGAAAGGTAAAGATATAAATACTCTTTTCTTTACGTCTATGCCTTTTGGAATGACTCAAGATGAACAGACTGCATGGTTCTATTATGGTGGTGGACTTGAACTTATGCAAAAAGTATATGGTAAACACAAAATGTACTCATTTCCTGGAGGAAATACTGGTGTTCAGATGGGTGGATGGTTTAAAAAAGAGATTAAGACTGTTGATGATTTGAAAGGTCTTAAAATGAGAATTCCTGGCTTTGCTGGAGAGGTTATGGCAGAACTTGGTGTTACCGTAACAAACTTACCTGGTGGCGAGCTTTATACTGCATTAGAGCGTGGAACTATTGACGCACTTGAGTGGGTTGGACCAGGAATGGATATTAAAATGGGATTTCATAAAGTCGCTCCATATTATTACACAGGATGGCATGAACCAGCAAGTGAAATGCAATTTATGGTAAATAAAAAAGCATTTGATAAGTTACCAAAAGATTTACAGGCTATCGTTAGAGTTGCTATGAAAGCGGCTGCTGCAGATATGTATTCTGAAAATTATGTTGCTAGTGCTGATGCTTGGGTAAAGATGAAAAAAGATTATCCAAAAATTATTGTAAAAGAGTTTCCAATGCCTGTTCTTAGGGCAATGAAAGCAGCAAATGATAAACTTATAGTAAAATTAGAAAAAAGAGGTCCTTTAACAAAGGAGATAATAGTATCACAAAGAGAATTTCTTAAAAAATCTCGTGAGTGGACAAAAATATCTGAGTATTCTTACTTAAAAAGTATGATTGCTTTAGAAAACTAATTATAAGGTAGCCTTATGGCTACCTCCCTTCTAAAAAATCCCTATTTTTATATAAATTATGCTAAAATAAACGCTTTTAATTTATGAGCTGTAAGCTCAAAGTGTAAGGATGATTTATATGAAAGTTGCTAGATTTAGTCGTATTGGATTTGTCTTAGCTGCTGCAGGAAGTGCAGTAGGTCTTGGAAATATATGGAAATTCCCATATATGACAGGAGAAAATGGTGGTGGTGCTTTTGTACTTATTTATTTACTCACAATTACGGTAATAGGGTTATCTCTTTTTATTGCTGAAGTCCTTTTGGGTAAAGCAGCTAGAAATGATTCAGTTACAACTTTTGAGACACTTGCTCCAAAAAATGGGCACCTTTGGAAGTATGCAGGTTTTATTATCTTTGCGGGTACTTTGATTCTTTCATTTTATTTGATTGTTATTGGTTGGATTATAAAATATGTATACATATCAGCTACATCACTACCTTCAACCGTAAAAGAGGCTGGAGCAGCTTTTGGTAATATGGTTACAACTGATGTTCTAGGTCAGTTTATATTTTTTAATGTAGCTTTTTTTATCACTATATTTATAGTAACTCGTGGAATTAAACAAGGAATCGAGAAAGTAAATCTTATTTTAATGCCACTTTTAATTATTATATTACTGGCATTATTTTTCTACGCAACAACACTTAGTGGTTTTTCTGAAGCACTGAAGTTTCTTTTTATTCCAGATTGGTCAAAGGTGACAGATACAACAGTACTAAAAGCAGTAGGTCATGCATTTTTTACTCTATCTTTAGGTATGGGGACTATTATGGCATATTCTGCCTCACTATCCAATGATACAAACATTGTAAAAGCATCAATTAGTGTTGCTGTAATTGATACTGCTATTGCATTGGTTGCTGGTATTGTTATCTTCTCTTTTATCTTTACAGGTGGAGCTGAGGCAGCTGGTGGTCCTGGTTTAGTATTTATATCTTTACCTCCTATTTTCGCAGAGTTTGGCTCTTTAGGTAACCTCTTTAGTGTCGCTTTTTTTGTTGCACTTGGTTTTGCTGGTATTACTTCAGCAGTTTCACTTATAGAACCAACGGTATTGTATATGACTAGTAGATTTAGTATTTCAAGAGCTAGATCATTAGTTTACCTTGGTGGAGTTACCTATGTTTTGGGAACTATGGCACTATTATCTAATATAAAAGAGTATAAATCATATGTTACTTTCGGTGGAAAAGGTTTCTTTGATATCTTAGATTTTGCAAGTTCATCTATAATGTTGCCATTTGGTGGAATTTTAATAGCAGTTTTTGTTGGACATGTTATTCAGCGTGAGAGAGTTTATTCACTACTTAAAGATTATATGAGTGATAGAGTATTCGCTTTATGGTATTTTACGATAAAATATATAATTCCAATAGCTGTATCTGCTGTTATGATAAATAAAATATTCTTTTAAAAAGGTGTAGCCTATGAGAGATTTAGAGTTAAAAAATGTCTTAAAAGTTGATGGTAGAGAGTTTTTAGTTTCTACTATCAGTATGCATGTTCGTCATTCTTGGTTTGAAGATGACGTAAAAAAAGTTGTTTATGAAACTATGGTATTTGAAGTAATAAATGATGAAGTTCAGTATCATAATACAATATTCAATGAGCGTTTTAATATGCCAGATGAAGCCATATCAGAGCATGGAGCAATTTTGAAAAACCCAAAGAACTTTTTTATCCTATCATAGGTACTTCTATTGTAAAGAGTGCTCCTCCTGGAGTATTCTTTACATGTAAACTTCCCATAAAATTTTCTACTACTATAACTCTTGACATATAAAGACCTATACCAGTTCCACTTTTTAGTTTTGTTGTAAAATATGCATCAAAAACTTTATTTATGTTACCTGCTTTTATGCCACCTGCATTGTCTTCAATCGTTACTTTATTGGTTGAATTTTCGCAAAAAAGTTTAATTTTAATGTAAGGAGATTTTACTCCAGTCTCTTCTAGTGCTTCTCTCGCATTATGCATAATATTTAATATGACTTGTGAAAATTGGTTTTTATAACCTTTTATAGAGAAATCATCTTGGACATCTATAATTATTTTTATGCCCTCATGTTTGATGGAGGCCCCTATAATTTTATAAGTATCTTTAATAGATTGTTTTACATTAAAAGTAGATATTTCACTATCTGGTACATAAAAGTTTTTAAAATCGTCTATTGTTTGAGACATATAATCCATCTGTCCAAGAGCGCTATTTATGTATCTATCAAATTGTTCATCGCTTAGTTTTCCAAGGGATTTAAATGTTTTCATATTTTGCAGAATAAGACTTACTCTTGTGATGGGATGGCGCCATTGATGAGCAATATTTCCTATCATCTCTCCAAGAGCCGCTAGTTTTGCTTGATTTTCTAGAATTCTATCTTTTATTTTATTTTTTTCTATTTCTTCATCAACTCTTTTTCCTAGATTGTTTGCTAGTTTGGTTATGTCATTTGATTTAGTGTATAGTGATTGATATATCTTTTTTGCGGGAGATGATGCAATATAGGCAAAAGGAATAGCAATTAAGATTGCATATAATATCGTAAAAAGTACTCTTTCTTTCACTAAAGCTCTTGTTTTAGCTATTTTTTCTGCATTTTCAAAGTATACTAGCCTATAGTCTTGATAATCTTCATATGTTAGTGGCTGTAAAAAATATCTATTTTTTGCATTGAACTCTTTTATTTTACTTTTAACTGCTTTTTTTGTTATTTTCAATTCATCTGTTATGTTGTGAGCATTACCAAGATATTGTGACCAGTTTTTGTTTTGATTTTTGTGTATTAAAAAATAACCATTTTTATCTACAAGGTACACATCAAAAACAGAAGATTCAGTGAGTGTTTTAAGGTAAGGTTTCATAAATATATTAATTATTATAAAACCCTCGAAAGATGAGTTTACATATACTTGTTTAGCAACTCTTAAAACAGGTTTTATAGGTTTTTCAATAACATTATGTTCTATATTTAAATCAATTTTTGAAAACCAAACTTCATCTTTATTGATAGAACAACAAGCCTGAAAGTAGTATCTTGCAGATTTGTTTTGTAGGTTCTCTTTCTTTACTAAGACTGGTTCATTAGCAATTTCTTTTCTATCTAATCTAATTATCTCTTGTCCATTTTTATTGATGTATCTTAGTTGCATATAGTTAGCATTTGAGTGCATAAGTGTTTTAAACAAAGAGTGTACATTTTTATAATCATGTTTTTTATTTTCTATAAAACTTAATAAAATTTCATTTTTTGATAATGCATTAACTGCAGCTGTTCTTTTTTTATAAAATTCATTATAGAAATTTTGTTTATAACTAGCTTCTGTTTTTACTTCTTCTTCAAAATGCTTAATAGATTCACTTGCTGAGTACTTTACATGTAGAAGGTAAATTCCTCCTAAAATGAGTGTGGCAAATAGTATGTATGAGAGTAGAAGAGTAATTTTGAATTTTCTATTTTGACGTTTAAGGCTTACTAGTTCAATCATCTTGAGTAAAATTCTCTATTTTGTAACCAGTTCCACGAATGTTGTGTATGAAGTCATAAGATAGTTTTGAGCGTATTTTTTTTATTTGTGTTCTTAGAGTATTGGAATTGACTACCTTATCATCCCACACATAATCCATCAAAGTATTGCTATATACTACATGATTTAGGTTTTTTACAAGGTAGTAAATAAGATTTTTTTCATTTTCACTGAAGTCTATTATTTTATCTTTATCATAAAGTTCCATTTTACTAGTGTCATAGAACTGATTTGGTCCCAATTGAACTTTTTTAGAGACATGCTCAAGAACAAGCTTGTTTATACGAAGCTCTAACTCTTCAAAGTGAAAAGGTTTTCTTATATAATCACTACAACCTACTTCATACCCTATTTTTATAGTTTCTATATCACTCATAGAAGTCAAAAATATAGCAGGAGTTTTAACTCCCATCTCTCGTATCTCTTTTAGGGTTTCTATTCCATTTTTGATAGGCATATTTATATCTAATAAAAATATGTCATTACTATATATGTTTGCATTTTCTAGAAGCTCTTCACCATTAAGATAACACTCTACGCTATGGTTTTTAATTTCAAAGTAGAGTTTTATCTCTTCGGCAATTAGTTTATCATCTTCCAGTAATATAATTTTCAATTAGATTAAACCAGCTTCTTTCAAGTATGATGTCAAATCTTTATCTTTATATATATCGTTGTTTAAATAATTTAGAAAAAGTTTCATTTGACTTGGATCTGCATAACCTGGAAGTTGTATAATTTTATTCCAATTTTTGTCAAACATAACTACAGTAGGAGTTACACGAGAGCCAAATTGCATTTTTAGTGATAAAGATGTAGTTTTTACAGCTGGAGTTTTATCTCCAATTTCAAAATTCTTTTGTTCATCTATTGGAATGTAATAAACATTCATTTTACCTTCAATTAAAGAGCTTAATTCTTCATTTTTAGTTAGGTCTTTTTTTAATACTTCACAGTATGGGCAGCCTTTACTTCCCAAAATCAACATTACATTTTTTCCATTTGCTTTTAGTTTTGAATCGTATGAGATTAATACTTCTGCTTGAAGCAGACTCATACTAAAAATCAAAGTTACAAAACCAATTAAAATCTTCATAAACACTCCTCCTATTTATCTTTACATGTAGAGAGTCAAGAGTAAACTCAACTCTCTTTTATTATACCTTTTTCTATATAGAATTGTTTTAACTCTTTATAGATATCTCCAGTTTTTCTATTCACACCTTCCCATCTTTTTGAGTCCATGAATTCAAGTGTGACCTCAAATTGTTTTGGTCCCATATACCCAGGAACTACAAATACACTTTGTGTCTGTTTATCGGTAAAAATAAGAGTAGGAGTAGCTTGAATACCATATATGTCTTTTAATGTGTTTGTATCAACTTGAGACATTTCACCTTGGTGGTCTAGTAGATGCATTTTATTTGTATCTATTGACAACATATAAGTAGAAAAATCATTTGCTAGGCGATTTCTTAGAATATCACTTGCTAAAATATCATCTTTTAGTTGGTCACAGTATTTACATGTAGAGCTTTCAAAGATAATCAATCCATATTTTCCATTTGAAGATATCTTTGAGTTGTCTTGAACTATATTGCTCAAGTCACGTTTTACTGGTTTAGCCATGTTAGTTTCAACTTTTTTAGCTGCATGAGTCTCTATTTTAGCTGTTGGGACTGCTTTTTCTTGGACTGTTTTTGGTTTAGTTTCAGTTACTACTGTTTTATCTTCACATCCAGTAAAGATAAAAAGGGCTGCTGTGAGCAGCCCTAAAACTTTAGAAAAAGTTTTTATCATTTAGCAGCCTTTGCTGCATCTATAAAGATACTACCAATTTTATTGATATGGTCTTTATTATTTAAGATACCAGGATTAGTATTTAACTTTCTCCATAGGTCTTCGTCGCTCATATGCTCATGACATCCCATACATACACCAGTTCTTTCCATCCTAACTCGCATATCTTGAGGCAGTGGAGCAGAAGCAGGCCAGTGAGTACCAACAGTTTGCAATTGTTTGCCATCTCTTGTTACTACTTGAGACCAGTCATAAGTCATGCCTGGAATTGCTGTCATTTGTGGTTGCTTGTTTTTAGCAATCATTTCGCCAGTTCTAAGATCTTGAAGTCCAACGTATTGGTCTTTTTCGTATCCTCTCATGAACTGTCCGTCTTGAATACCATAACCTAAAGTTTTAGGGTTAGAGTGACAACTCTCACAAGTTCTAGCTTTTCTACCAGTAGTATGAGGTTGAACAGGAGCCATGTCAGTTCCCGCTACCATTGAACCATTAGGACCATCAGGTACTTGTGCTTGCTTGTTAAGAATAATAGTCTTACCATCTGGTCCAATTACAGTAAATGTAACTTGACAACCAGGAATGATAGGAGTAACTAGTCCTTCACCATTAATTCCTAGGATTGGGTCTTCCCATCTTAGGTAACTTCTAGTTTCACTTGCTTTACCAATTTGCTTAACACCTTTAGTGCCAAGAACTGATTCAAGAGTTTCACCATTTTTAGTGTGAGTACTACCACTAGCAATCCAATCTATTTTAGTCTTGCCTTTAGTATAGTCCACTTTTACGTGACAACCATAACACTGTGGAGCCCAATCAGCATGACAAGCGTAACACTCCATGTTATCCATATGTGCTTGAACTGAATCCATAGATACTTTTCCCTCTTTTGATTTCCAAGAGTTATTCTCATGCTTCTCTTTAAGTAGAGGAACAACTAAGTCTTTACCACTAGCCAAATGAGCTATAACTTCGTTAACACCTTTTTTCTTGATAACATTACCAAGTGGGTTACCACGAGTTGATAGTAAATATCCACCCTCTTTGTCATAAACTGTACCATAAGTCATCCATTCAGGAAGTGTTTGGTCTAGTCCTCTTGGTCCATCAGGAGTCTCAATTCCAAATTTTTCACCATATCCAATCTCTAATTCCCATGGATAATCTGTGTTTGTGCCGTGACAGTCAGAACACTCAATTTCAACTTGCGCTAGTGTTGTACCAAATATAGTACCATCACCATGCATATCAATAGATGTGTGACAATCTTGACAAGTCATACCTGCTTCAAAGTGAAGATCTGATTTTATATGAGAGTATCTCTTACCATGACTTTTTGGTTGACTTCCACCACTTGCAGTAACAGGTGAACCATAAGGTTGCTCCATCAAACCAACATAACTTGGTCCAATTCTTTTACCACGGTTATGACAGCTGTTACAAGTTTCAGGATGAAGACCACTAAACTCTTTGTCTCCAACTTTTACTTTAGCTTCACGAGATGATTGCATAGTATGAACTAGAAGATGACCATGTTCTTTTGTATCAAAAGTTTTGTCTTCGCCTTCATATATACCTTCATTTCCATAAGGAATGTGACATGCACTACAGCCCATACCTCTCCAGTCGCCTCTACCTTTTCTACCTCTTACACCAATGTGACATCTTTGACAGTCACTTCTTTGGTAAGTAATAGAAGCAGCATAACCAAGCTCTTCATCATTCATCTTCTTCAAATCTTCTGGAGATTGAGGAGGAAGAGGAAGTTGTTTAAGCTCAGTAGGAAATTGGTCTGGGTATTTGTTCATCATGTTAACCATGTACTTCTTATAAGTATCAGTTCCCCAGTTTGGCTCTTGTCCATCTTCATCTTTTACGTCATAGTTAGCGAATTTAACTTTTTTAGTTGGTTCACTTCCCCATGAGTGTAGATTACCCTGAATTTTTCCAGCTTCTGTCTGCATAAGAGCTTTTTTCATGTTTGCCACAGTTGTTGCGTGACACATACCACAGGTTTTATCAGCTATCCAGATTGAACCTGGGTCTCTAACAAATGCTTCAAGCCCACCGGGATGATTTGGTGCACCCTTGTGCGCCATCTCTTTCTTAGTAGCCGTTACATCACCACCATGACAAACAGTACAGCCATCAGGGTCATTAATCCCTGCGCCCAAGGCTTTAATCTGTTTCATCATGTCAGAATCTTGATGTCTAATATCTTCTAGTCCGTTGTGACACGACATACAGCCTTTATCAGCTGCATTTGCACCAATTGCGAATGCAAAGAACAAGAACATCATAAATATGCTTTTTTTTAGCATATTGTCCTCCTTTTTGAAATTTGTCATTTCTGACTTTTAAAATTTTACTCTTCCATAGTGCCAAGAAAGTGCCAATTGATTAAAATCAATATATTAAATTAATAATTAATTTACAATTAAGATAAAATTTATTTAGTAAGGAGAATTAAGTGAAATTACTATTTATTACCATTTTAATAACATCATCTCTTTTTGGCTTTGGTACAGCTATTAAATGGATGTCAACACTAGAAGATGCAAAAGAGTTTGCTCAAGTTGAAAAAAAACCTATTTTACTTTTCATACACTCTACTGCTTGTTTCTATTGTACGGTTTTAGAAGAGAAAGTTTTTCCGGATAAGGGTTTGCAAGAGCATCTTAAAAAAGATTTTATACTTTTAGCCCTTGACGGCTCGACTGATGCAGATGCTTTTGAAGGTCAAGATGGACAAGCACCACCAAGATACATTACTAGTGTTACACCTGCTTTTTTCTTTATTGGACCAGATGAAGAGAAGCTAGGAGCAAGAGGAACTAAGCACATGGTAATATATGGTTATTGGACTATTGAAGAGCTAAAAGAGTGGTCAGATGATGCCCTTAAAAAGTTTAAAAGATATTATGGAGATAAATATGCTAAATAGAGTTCTTTTTATCTTTACATGTACAGCTTTTTTTACATCAACTTTGTTTGCTTTACAAAATGTAGCAGGACAAAAGTATTACCTCAAAAACTGTTCTGGGTGTCATGGTGCAGGTAACCGTGGTGGTGGACTTGCTAAAAGTTACGAGTGGAAAGAGTACTTCCAAAACGATGCAAAATTGATACTCTTTTTTCACGAAGAAGAGCCAAAAGCTTTGAAATATTTAAAAACAGATAAGTTTAAAAAACAGAGTAAAAAGATGATGAAGTTTTTGATAGAGTTTTCAAGTGACTCGCCAAATATACCCAGTTGTAATAATTAATCAGTTATGATGCAGTTATGTCTTTAAGAAAAATTATTTTTATTATTTTTATTTTAGTTATAAATTTATTTGCTTCTTCAGCATCAAAAAATATTCTTTTGGTTCATTCATATCATAGAGGATACAAGTGGAGTGATGATGTTTCTAAGGTAATTGAGCGCAGATTTGAGAAAAGTGGTACTATCTCTTTAACTACTGTCTATATGGATACCAAAAAAGTAGCAACTTCTCTTTATTTTGATAAACTTTTTGAACTTTACGAAGAACAGTTTAGAGGAAGAGGTTTTGATTTAATCATAGCAGCTGATAACAATGCTTTGGAATTTGTCATAAGATACCATGAACACCTTTTTAAAAATTTACCAGTAGTTTTTTTAGGAATAAACAACTTTGATGAAGCTATGATTTATGAAAACAATATGCGTTCATATACAACAGGAGTTGTAGAAGCAGTTGATATTAAAAAAAATATTGATTTAATTTTAAAAATTCATCCAAGCTTAGAAAAACTAGTTATCATAAATGACCGTTCTCGTACTGGTTATGCTTTAAAGAGAAATATTTTTCAAGTTTTACCAAAATACAAAGATAGGTTGAAATTTGAATACATAGATAATATGGAGATTGGTGATTTAAAGAATAGAGTAAAAAATCTGACTTCTAAAACTGCAATTCTTTGGGTTCTTCTTTTTAAAGATAAAGCTGGAAAGTTTTTTACCCATAAAGAGAGCTTAATACAAGTAAGAGAGGTATCAAATGTTCCTATATATGGTTTGTGGGATTTTTATTTAGGGGAGGGCATTGTTGGTGGAGTTCTAACAAGTGCAACTGCTCAAGCTCAAGCAGCTACAAATATGGTATCAAAAATATTAAAAGGGGCTAACCCAAGAAATATTCCTATTTTAACAAAGAGTCCAAACAAATATATGTTTGATTATAATGAATTAAAAGAATACAACATAAAGATTCCAAATGATATAAAAATTTACGAAGAGATAAACAGACCATTTTCTTTTTACGCAGAGTATAAACACTTGGTTTGGTTAACGCTTTTTGTTATTGTTGCTATTAGCATAATATTGATTTTGCTTGCAACTAATGTAGTAAGAAGAAAAAAGATCGAATTAGCTTTGACAAATCAGTTAGAATTTATAGCTGTTTTGATGGATACTATACCAAATCCAATGAACTATAAGAACCTAAATGGACAATATGTAGGCTGTAATAAAGCTTTTGCAAATTTATTAGGAAAAAAAAGAGAGGACATTTTAGGAAAAAGTGTTTTTGATTTTTTCCCAAAAGAGTGGGCAAAAGAGCAGAGACAAACAGACAAAGAATTACTCAAAAAGAAAGCTACAGATAAGTTTGAAATGACACTTCACCTCCCAGATGGAAGTTCACGTGTTATGACTTATAACAAAGCAGTATATTCTAACATAGATGGACAAATTGGTGGTATAGTAACTGTTATGGATGATGTAACTGAGAGAAATCAGCAAAAGCAGTTTTTAATTCAACAGTCTAAATTAGCAGAAATGGGGGAAATGTTTGGAGCCATTGCTCATCAATGGAATGAGCCACTAGTTGAACTTTCAGCGATTTTACAAGATATGGAGTTTAGTTATACTCAAGGAGAGATGACCCAAGATTTGATACGCGGTTTTGTAAATGAATCTATGGTTCAGATTCAATACATGTCTCAAACACATAAGGACTTTAGAAACTTTTTGAAACCATCAACTAAAAAAAGAGTCTTTTGTGCAAAAAAAGCACTTGATGAGGTTTTGGAAATTATTGGAAGGCAAGTTTTTTATTCTCATATTAAATTAACCGTTACATGTAAAGATGATTATGTAAAAGTTTTTGGTTATGAAAATGAGTTTAAACAAGTGCTTTTAAACATAATCAATAATGCAAAAAACAAGATAGTCTCTACAAAAAAAGGGAAAAATATAACTATACATGTAGAAGCAAAAAAAGATAGTGCACATATAGAGATAAAAGATGATGCAGGAGCAATTCCAAAAGATATTATAGACTTTATATTTGACCCATATTTTACGACAACTAAGGATGGAACAGGTTTAGGTCTGTATATGGCAAAAGTAATTATAGAAGATAAAATGGATGGCAAGATTGATGTGAATAACTATTTTGAAAATGCAATATTTAACATAATGGTACCAAATAGGGAGCAAAAGAATGAAGATTCTACTACTAGAAGACAATAAAAGACTCAATGAAACGATAGTTAAAAGACTTGAAGCAAAAGGTTTTGAAGTTCATAGTTTTTTAGATGGACAAAAAGCTTATGAGGCAATTGACAATGGATATATCTGTTTTGTATTAGATATAAACGTACCATCACTAGATGGAACTGAACTTCTTAAGCACATAAGAGAATTCAATATGGATACTCCTGTTATTATTATTAGTTCTACTGTTGAACTTGATATCATTAAGCAGTCATATAACTATGGCTGTAATGATTATATAAAGAAACCATTTTTCATTGATGAATTGGAAATAAAGATAGAGAAACTATGTAATATCGACCATGACCTTATTGAAATAACAAAAAGTTATGTTTTTAACTTTAAAGATAGTATATTAGATGTAAATGGAAAACAAGAACATTTGTCTCGTAAAGAGAGACTTCTTCTAAATCTACTTTTAGCTCAAAGAGGCAAAGTAGTCTCTTTTGATACTATACAAGCTATCGTATGGGAGGGAAATTTTGCAAGTATTGATTCTATACGTTCTTTAGTAAGAAGAGTGAGAAAAAAAATCCCACTTGATTGTATTGATACCGCTGTTGATGTAGGATATCTTTTTAAACAAGAGAAAGATTGTAACCAAAAGTAACCATAATCGTTAGTTGTTCATCTATAAACTCGTAATAAAATCAAATATCATATTCATTTCATATCTCACCGTTAAACTTGAGTAAATTCAAAAAGGAGAGAGTATGAAAATAATAAAAGTTCTCGGAACTTTAGGTTTAGTAGCTGCATTAGCAATTAGTGCACAAGCTGCTGAAAAAAAGGTTAAATGGAAGTTAGCAACTACATGGGGACCAACATTGACACCATTTGTAAATGCACCTATTAGAATGGCTGAAATGGTTGAGAAGATGAGTGGTGGAAATTTTACAATTCGTATAGATTTTTCAAATAAACATAAAGCACCATTTGGTGTTTTAGATATGGTTAAATTAGGACAGTATGATATGGCGCACTCTGCATCATATTATTGGAAAGGTAAAGATATAAATCTATTGCCATTTACGAGCATGCCTTTTGGTTTAACAGCACCAGAACAATATGCATGGTTTTATTATGGTGGTGGAATGGATTTGATGCAAAAAGCATACTCAAAACACAAAGTTTTATCATTCCCTGGCGGTAATACAGGAAATCAGATGGGTGGATGGTTTAGAAAAGAGATCAATTCATTAGATGATTTAAAAGGGCTAAAAATGAGAATCCCAGGATTTGCAGGAGAAATTTTTGCTCAACTTGGACTTACTGTTACAAATATAGCACCAGGTGAACTTTATACTTCATTAGAACGTGGTACTATTGATGCTCTTGAGTGGGTTGGACCGGGTATGGATATAAGAATGGGTTTTCATAAAGTAGCACCTTATTATTACACAGGATGGCATGAACCAGCTACAGAGCTACAGTTTCTCGTAAATAAAAAGAAATTTAACAAACTTAGTGATAAAAATAAAGAGATTTTAAGAGTTGCTATGAGACTTTCTGCGTATGATATGTATATTGAAAACTATCATATGAGTTCAGAAGCATGGTCAAAAATTGCAACAGATTATTCAAATATAAAGATTAAAACTTTTCCAAAACCAGTTATGGATGCTATGAAAGCTGCCAATAAGAAGCTTTTAGCTGAAAAAACAAAAGGTCATCCACTTCTTAAAGAGATTTTAGATTCTCAAGATGCTTATAAGAAAAAAGCTAGAGAGTGGACTAAAATGTCAGACTATAACTATCTTAAAGATAACCTGTAGTATAATTTCCAGCCATTTTATATGGCTGGGATTTAATCAGAGAAACTTGTATAAGGTTTTTGTGATTAAATTTTATGGGCTTAAGGAAAATTATGTTGGTTAAATTGGAGAAGTTTTTTGATAAGTTTGCTGCTTTTATAGGCAATCTTACAGGAGTACTTATGGTACTTATGATGATAAATGTATTTTATGATGTAATAATGAGATACTTTTTCAACACAGGTTCTATTGGTATGCAAGAGATGGAGTGGCATCTGTTCTCTGTAGTATTTTTATTGGGTATCTCTTACTCACTAAATGAAGATGGTCATGTTAGAGTTGATGTTATATATGATAACTTAAATCATAAGAAAAAAGCTGTTATAAATATAGTGGGTACATTTCTATTTTTAATCCCATTTGCAGCACTTATTGGTTTTGGTTCACTTGAATTTGTTTATGAAGCATTTGAAACAATGGAAATAAGCGGAGACCCAGGAGGTCTTACTCACAGATGGATTATAAAAGCATTTGTACCTGGTTCTATGGCTCTTTTATCTTTTGTAGCTATTGGGTTTATTATAAAAAACATTAATATCTATAGAGGTGTTCATGGTCATGGGCATGAACATCAGGAGACAACAGTATGATTGGTATAGTAATGTTTTTTGTAGCGCTTTGTGCGTTACTGTTTGGCTTCCCTGTTGCTTTTACGTTTGGTGCAGTCTCTGTTGTTTTTGGTTTTGTAGCTGGTTTTTTTGAAGCAGCTGGTAATGAAGAGACTATTTTAGAAGGGCTTCAGTATGGAGTCGATATGTTTGCTTTTATGCCTCATCGTATCTGGGCTATTATGAACAATACTATTTTGATGGCAGTTCCACTGTTTATTTTTATGGGAATTATACTTCAAAAGAGTAAATTGGCTGAAAAACTTTTAGAGTCAATGGGTTATCTTTTTGGAGAGATTCGTGGTGGTGTTGCTATTAGTACAGTTTTAGTTGGTTCACTTCTCGCAGCTTCAACAGGAGTTGTTGGAGCAAGTGTTGTTGCCATGGGTGTTATCTCACTGCCTGTAATGCTTAAATATAAATACCAAAAAGAGTTAGCAACTGGTACTATCTGTGCTTCTGGAACTCTAGGACAGATTATCCCACCTTCTATTGTACTTATTATCTTGGGTGATGTTTTCCAAGTACCTGTTGGGGACTTGTTTCAAGCGGCAGTTTGGCCAGGATTATCTTTGGTTATTGCGTATATTATTTATATACTTATATATTCTTATATTAAAAAAGATGTTGCTCCTGCTATCGTTCTTGAAGGAAATCAAGGTTCAAAAGCAAAACAAATTTTTAAAGCACTTCAGGCAATTATTCCTCCTTTAGTTTTAATTGTTCTTGTTTTAGGTTCTATTTTTATGGGAGTAGCAACTCCAACAGAATCAGCAGCCGTAGGTGGCGTTGGTGCTATGCTTTTGGCGCTTATTTATAGAGAGTTCTCTTTTAATATGGTTCATCAGGCTTCACTTGAAACAGTGAAGATAACAGCTATGGTTTTTGGTATTCTCATAGGCGCTACTGCATTCTCAATGGTATTTACGTATACTGGTGGAGATATGATAGTAGAAGAGTTTATGCTTGGACTTCCTGGTGATAAGTGGGGCTTTATACTTCTTTCAATGCTCGCAATTATGATACTTGGTTTTTTCATTGATTTCATTGAAATTTCATATATTATCGTTCCTATTTTGGTTCCAATTGCTGAAGCTATCGGTATCAATCCAGTTTGGTTTGCAATTTTGATTGCTATGAATTTACAAACATCATTTTTGACACCACCGTTTGGATTTAGTCTATTTTACCTTAAAGGTGTTTCACCTCCTGAAGTAAAAACAACTCATATCTACAAGGGTGTTATACCTTTTATTGTTATTCAAGTAGCGGTTTTACTACTACTTACTTTTTATCCAGAAATTTTTGGCATCAGCCAAACATTTTAAAACTTAAATAAAATAAGGAGGAAGATACCCTCCTTATTTATTAATATCATACAAATTTTATATTTAATAATATAGGACCATAATTATGACCTCATTACATGGAACATATCTAGATTTTTACGAAGATATAACAAAGCTTTTACCAAAAGATAGAGTTTTTACAGACCCATTACGTACCTTAGCTTATGGAACAGATGCTTCTTTTTATAGACACATTCCAAAGATGGTTATCTGGGTAAAAACTGCTAATGAAGTAAGCGAAATTTTAAAATTATCATCTACTATGAGCTTACCAGTAGTCTTTCGTGCAGCAGGAACTAGTCTTTCAGGACAAGCTATCACAGACTCCATTCTTATAGTAACTTCAAGAGATTGGAATACAATCAAAATAAATGATGATGCAAGTTTAGTTACACTTGAGCCCTCTGTTATAGGAAGTAATGCAAATCTAGCTCTTCTTCCATTTGGTAAAAAAATTGGACCAGATCCAGCTAGTATAGGTGCTGCAATGATTGGTGGAATTGCTGCAAATAATGCAAGTGGTATGTGTTGTGGCATAGATGATAACTCCTATAAAACAATGCAAAGTATGAAGATAATTTTTCATGATGGAAGTGAACTTGATACGGCTTCAAAAAAGAGTATAAAAAAGTTTAGTGAGAGTCATGGAAGTCTTATTGCAGGTATAAAATCACTCTCTTTGAATGTTAAAAAAAATAAAAAATTACATGATAAAATAGTAAGAAAGTTCAAAATAAAAAACACTTGTGGTTATTCTTTAAATGCTTTAGTAGATTTTGATAATCCAATAGAGATGATTTCACACCTTATGATAGGAAGTGAAGGAACTTTAGGTTTTATCAAAGAAATAACATACAAAACAGTTCTTGAGTACCATGATAAAGCTAGTGCTTTGATGATATTTAAAAATATTAAAGATGCTTGTGATGCGGTTATAAAACTTAAAATGCAGTGCAAGGAGAATGTAACTGCTGCTGAAATCATGGATAGAACAGGTTTGAGAAGTGTAGAGAACAAAGAGGGAATGCCAGAATTTCTTAAAAATTTAGGTAATGAAGCAACAGCACTTTTAGTGGAAACAAGAGCTACATGTAAAGAAGAACTGAATAAAAACATTGCTATAATTCTTGATACTTTAAAAGAGATAACTCCAGAACTTCCTCTGAAATTTACTCAAAAACAAGAAGAGTATACACTCTACTGGAAAATAAGGAAAGGACTTTTTCCTGCTGTTGGAGCTGTTAGAGAGGCCGGAACAACAGTCATTATTGAAGATGTTGCGTATCCTATTGAAGATTTAGCAGAAGCCACTTTAGAGTTACAAGCTATGTTTAAAAAGCATGGATATGATAAAGCACTTATTTTTGGACATGCATTAGAAGGAAATTTACACTTTGTATTTACCCAAGCATTTGAAGAGCAAAAAGAGATAAAACGCTATGAAGAGTTTATGGCTGAAGTTGCAAATCAAGTAGCAGTTAAGTATAAAGGTAGCTTAAAAGCAGAACATGGGACTGGTAGAAATATGGCTCCTTTTGTAGAACTTGAGTGGGGAAGTGATGCTTACGAGCTTATGAAATCAATTAAGCAAATTTTTGACCCAAAAGGCCTATTAAATCCTGGTGTAATTTTAAATGAAGATAAATCAATTCATCTTAAAAATTTTAAAATCATGTCAAAAACCAATGATTTGATTGATAAATGTATTGAGTGTGGGTTTTGTGAACCTACATGTCCATCAAATGTACTTACGCTTACACCAAGACAAAGAATAGTGTCAAGTAGACATATGATGAGCTTAAAAGGTAATGAGTTAAAAGCATTTCAAAAACAGTATCAGTATGATGTTATAGAGACTTGTGCTACATGTTCTTTGTGTTCTATGAGTTGTCCTGTTGACATAGATACAGGAAGTTTGACAAAAAAATTAAGAAGTGAGCAAATAGGCCAATTTAGACATAGTATAGCTGGAGGTATGGTTAATCATTCCTAACAGTGTTATGACAAAGATGAGTGAAACTTTAAGAACATTAACTAAAGACACTACGCCACTATGGACAAAAAGTTTACCAAGTGGATACAAGTTTAAAGGTGAAACAACACTTAAAAGCGAAAACAAAGTAGTATATTTCTCTTCTTGCATAAATAGAACCATGTCAAACCCTAGTGAGAAAGATGATGAGTTACCTTTAGATGTTGTTATTATAGGCTTGCTTGAACGCGCTGGATATGAAGTAATTATTCCTGATAATATAGAAAACCTCTGTTGTGGTATGCCTTTTAGTTCAAAAGGTTACACACAAGAAGGTAAAAAGAAATCAAAAGAGTTAGAAAATGAACTTAGAATTGCAAGTAAAAATGGGGAATATCCAATACTTTGTGATATGAGTCCATGTAGTAAAACTATAGCTTCAAATTTTCCAAAAGATTTAAAAATTCATGATACTGTTGAATTTATATTAGAGTTTTTAGCTGATAAATTAGAGTTTACACAAACAGCAGAGCCAATCGTGATTCACACAACTTGTAGCACGAGAAAAACAGGTTTAGCAGATAAATTTGAACAGATTGCTAAAATGTGTAGTGAAAATGTAACAATTCCTACTGATGTTGGTTGTTGTGGGTTTGCAGGAGATCGTGGTTTTACATTTCCTGAACTAAATAAATCTGAACTTAGAAATTTGAAAACCTCTATTCCTGATGAGGTAAAATATGCATATTCTACAAGTAAAACTTGTGAAATAGGACTTAGTGAGCATAGTGGTATTGACTATAGATCTATTTTTTATTTGGTAGAGCGTTGCACAAAATAACCTCTACATGTAAAGGGTTAGCACCCCTTTACATGTAATAAAATATATTACTTAATTACACATACTTTAAACTTCATTTTAAGTTTATATTAATATGTGGTTTCTTTAATAAAAGCTATGATAGAATAAGAGAATTTATTAGCTATTTAGGTAAATTTATTTGAAAAAAAGGCTATTTTTATGGAAGTCAATTTGGTTACAGAAGGCTTGAAGTTTATGGTTCTGGGTATGGTTACTGTATTTTTGTTTTTAATACTTATGGTAGTTATTCTTCATTTCCAAGCAAAACTAATAAACAAGTTTTTTCCACAAAAAGTTGCATCTACTCCAAGTAGACCAACATCCGCGCAAGCATCATCTAAAAAAGATGATAAGGCACTCGTAGCTGCTATTACAGCTGCTATTACAACTTTTAAAAATTCAAAAAGCTAAAGAGGGTTATAAATGTCAAAAAAATATATTGATGTAATGGACACCACTTTCAGAGATGGTTTTCAGTCAGTTTTTGGTGGTCGTGTACTTATGGATGATTTTATGCCAGCAGTTGCTGCTGCGTGTGAAGCTGGTATCACTCACTTTGAGTTTGGTGGAGGAGCTAGATTTCAAAGTCTGTTTTTCTATTTAAATGAAAATGCATTTGATATGATGGATAAGTTTAGAGAGGTGACCGGAGCTGATGCAAACCTACAAACTTTAGCACGTGGCGTAAACACTGTTACGTTAGACACTGGTAGTCGAGAACTTATTGATTTACATGCAAAAATGTTTAAAAAACATGGAACGACAACAATTAGAAACTTTGATGCTCTAAATGATATAGAAAATTTAAAATACAGTGGAGAGCGTATAACTCACCACGGTTTAAAGCATGAAGCTGTTGTGACAATGATGGAACTTCCTCCAGGATGCAGTGGGGCTCATGATGTTGCTTTTTATGAGAAGACATTACGTGAGATACTTGATGCTGGAATTCCTTATGATAGTATCTGTTTTAAAGATGCTAGTGGAACATCAAGCCCACAAAAAGTTTATGAAACAATAAAAATGGCAAAAAAATTGTTACCAGAAAATACTCATGTAAGACTTCATACACATGAGACTGCTGGTGTTAGTGTTGCTTGTTATCTAGCAGCTCTTGAAGCTGGAGTTGATGGAATCGACTTAGCAGCGTCCCCCGTAAGTGGTGGAACAAGTCAACCTGATATTTTGACAATGTTACATGCTGTTAAAGGTAAAAACTTTGACCTTGGTGGTTTAGAATTAGAGAAGATTTTAACTTATCAAGAAATTTTACAAGATAATCTAAAAGATTATTTTATGCCTCCAGAAGCTACTCAAGTTTCACCTCTTATCCCATTTTCACCAATGCCAGGTGGTGCCTTGACAGCAAATACACAGATGATGAGAGATAACAATATACTTGAAAAATTCCCAGAAGTTATTAAAGCGATGAGAGAAGTTGTAGAGAAGGGTGGGTATGGAACAAGTGTTACACCAGTTTCACAATTCTACTTTCAACAAGCATTTAACAACGTCATGTTTGGTAAGTGGAATAAGATAGCCGATGGTTATGGAAAGATGGTTTTAGGTTACTTTGGACATACTCCTACTGCTCCAGACAGCGATATTGTTAGTTTGGCTAGTGAGCAGTTAAAAATGGACCCGACAACTCAAAATGCAATTGATATTGCAGATGCTGATGAGACAAAATCATTGAAATTTACTCAAAATATACTTGAAAAAGAAGGGCTTGAAGTAAACGATGAAAACCTTTTTATTGCAGCAAGTTGTAAAGAAAAAGGTATAGCTTTTCTTAAGGGCGAAGCAAAAGTAAATGTAAGAAAAATCGATAAAAATGCAAAACAGGAGAGTGTAAGCGTGGCAAATTTAAATGCAGATTATACAGTAGTTGTAAATGGAGAGAGATTTAATGTACAAGTTAGCGAAGGTTTTGATGCTTCAATAGAGGTAAAATCTGTAACCTCAGTAGCCGCTACGGCTCCAGCGACTTCAAGTGCATCTGGAGTAGAAATTACAGCTAGTCTTCCAGGTTCGGTTTTTAAAGTAGTAGCAAGTGTTGGTGATAGCATAAAAGAGGGCGATGTTATTATAATCCTTGAAGCGATGAAAATGGAAATTGAGATAGTAGCACCCCAAGATGGTGTAGTAGCTTCTATAGATGTCAGTGAAGGTCAAACAGTAGAGAATGGCCAACTTTTAGCCACTATATAAGGGACGTTTTTATGAAACATATTTTGTTAGGAATTTTTGCAGTTTTTATACTTGCTTTAACTCCTGTGAGTGCTAGTTCAGATGCAGTTGCTAAAATTGCACCTGCGAGTGAAAAAGTTTATGAATCAAGGTCTATAGGTCAACTTTTTGAGAGTTTTTATAGATCTACAGGAATTCATGCGTTTTTAAACCCTGTTGAAGGAAAGATGAGTCACGGTAAAGAGTTGTCTACTTTTAGTCAATCTGGTGGTCGTATTATTATGATTCTTGTAGCATTTTTGCTCTTTTATCTTGCGATAGCAAAAGGTTTTGAGCCACTGTTACTCATTCCCATAGGTTTTGGTGGACTTTTAGCAAACATACCAATTGCTGATATTGCGGGACCAAATGGATTTTTAGGGATAATTTATGATGCTGGAATTGCCAATGGGCTTTTCCCACTCATAATCTTTATGGGTGTTGGAGCTATGACAGATTTCGGTCCACTTTTAGCAAACCCAAAAACAGCACTTCTTGGTGGTGCTGCACAAGTTGGTATTTTTACTACTTTAGTAGGAGCATTGGCTCTATCGCAATACACTACTATCTTAGATTTTTCACTTCAAGATGCAGCTGCGATTGGTATTATAGGTGGAGCAGATGGTCCTACTGCTATATTTATAGCTTCACGACTGGCCCCTGATTTACTTGGAGCCATTGCTGTTGCTGCATATTCGTATATGGCATTAGTTCCAATCATTCAACCTCCAATTATGAGAGCTTTAACAACAGTTGAAGAGCGTAAAATAAAGATGGAACAACTTAGAGTTGTATCAAAACTAGAAAAAATTATATTTCCTATAACTGTAATTGTTCTTTGTCTGCTTATACTTCCAGATGCTACACCACTAATTGGTGCAGTGGCTTTTGGTAACTTTGTAAAAGAGTCAGGTGTAGTGGGACGACTTTCAGATACCCTACAAAATTCACTTATAAACATTATTACAATTTTCTTAGGACTTGCAGTTGGTTCAAAACTTGCAGCTGAGAAATTTTTGGTTGCAGAAACTTTGGGAATTTTAGTTTTAGGTTTGGTTGCATTTGCAATAGGAACTGCCGCAGGAGTTCTTATGGCTAAATTGATGAATAAGTTCATAAAAATAAAAATCAATCCTCTTATTGGTGCTGCTGGTGTAAGTGCAGTTCCAATGTCGGCAAGGGTTGTAAATAAAGTGGGGATGGAAGAAGATCCAACAAACATGCTTCTTATGCATGCTATGGGTCCAAATGTTTCAGGTGTAATCGGTTCTGCCGTTGCAGCTGGTGTGTTGTTATCGATATTTAATTAAAATTAAGGGAATTAAATTATGTCTAAGGTCAATGGATTGGATAGTCTAGGTTTAAGTGGAATTAAAGAGGTCTATCACAATCTTAGCTATGATGAGTTATATGAGCATGAAATGAAAAATGGTGAAGGAAAAACAACATTTAATGGCACATTTGCTGTAGATACTGGAATATTTACAGGGAGAAGTCCTAAAGATAAATATTTTGTTATGAGTAAACCTTCAAATAGCAATATTTCTTGGGGTAAAGTTAATAAATCTACTTCAAAAGAGGTTTTTGATGATCTTTTTGACAAAGTAAAAGTACAACTTTCAAACAAAAATATTTATGTTCAAGATGCTTATTGTGGAGCAGCTCCGGAGAGTAGAAAAAGTATACGTGTTGTTACTGAACTTGCTTGGCAAGCTCACTTTGTAAAAAACATGTTCATTCGACCGGAAGTTGAAGATTTAGAGAGTTTTACACCAGAGTTTACTATTTACAATGCATGCAAACTTAGTAATGAAGATTATGAAAAACACGACTTACACTCAGATGTATTTGTTGTGTTTAATGTAGAAAAAAATATAGCTATTATTGGTGGAACTTGGTACGGTGGTGAGATGAAAAAAGGTGTTTTTTCAATGATGAACTATTGGTTACCACTTGAAGGAAAACTTGCAATGCACTGTTCTGCAAATGTTGGTTCAGATAATGACACAGCACTTTTCTTTGGTCTTTCAGGAACTGGTAAAACAACACTTTCAACTGACCCAAAAAGAAGATTAATTGGTGATGATGAGCACGGTTGGGATGATAAAGGAATATTTAACTTTGAGGGTGGTTGTTATGCAAAATGTATAGGATTAGACCCACAAAATGAACCTGAAATCTATGGAGCCATTAGACGTGATGCCCTTTTAGAGAATGTAGTTATGGATGAAGATGGTAAAGTAGACTATGCAGATGGTAGTAAAACTGAAAACACTAGAGTTTCATATCCAATTGAGCATATAGCAAATCACAAAAGATCATTAAAAGCTCCTCATCCTAAGAAAATTATTTTTTTAACAGCCGATGCTTTTGGTGTATTGCCTCCAGTAGCACGTTTAACAAAAGAACAAGCAATGTACTACTTTATGAGCGGATATACTGCAAAAGTAGCAGGAACTGAAAGAGGTATAACTGAACCAGTTGCTACATTTAGTTCATGTTTTGGTGAAGCATTTTTACCATTACATCCAACAGTTTATGCAAAACTTCTTGGTGAAAAGATAGATAAACATGGTGTTGATGTTTATTTAGTAAACACAGGTTGGACTGGTGGTAGTTATGGTGTTGGAACTCGAATGAGTATCAAAGCTACTAGATCTTGTATAGATGCTATTTTAGATGGAAGTATAGAAAATGAAGAGTTTGTAGAGACTCCAATTTTTGGTTTGAGCATCCCAACTAAACTTGATGGAATTGACACAGAAATCTTAAATCCAAGAAATACTTGGCAAAATAAGAGTCTATTTGATGCATCACATAAAGAGTTAGCTGCTATGTTTATAAAAAACTTTAAAAAATATATAACAGAGGATTCAGACTTTTCTGGAGCTGGACCAAAGTTATAACTTTCACGGGGAGTTTAAACTCCCCATTTTCATACCAAAGGATTCGTATTGTCAAAAGTAGCAAGTGGTAAGACAACTGCATCAAAAGCAAAACTATTAGATGAATTTAATGCTTCAATTATGTTTGATAAAGAGCTTTATCTGCAAGATATAGAGGGTTCAATAGCTCACGTAAAGATGTTAGCAAAACAAGAGATAATATCAAATGAGGCAAAAAATAAAATCATAAATGGTTTACATGTAGTCCTTTCAGAGATAGAAGATGGAGAGTATAACTTTGATATAGCAGATGAAGATATACATATGTCTATAGAGAGTCGTTTAAGTGAACTTATAGGTGATGATGCAAAAAGAATGCACACTGCAAGAAGTAGAAATGACCAAGTAGCATTAGATTTTAGAATGTATGTTTTAAAAAGTAACAAAGAGTTAGTTAAACTTTTACTTGATTTAGAGAGAGTAACTCTTGATATTGCCCAAATGCACACAAAAACACTTTTACCAGGTATGACTCACTTACAACACGCTCAGCCAATAAACTTTGCTTACCATATGTTAGCATATACTTCTATGTTTAAAAGAGATATAGAAAGATTTGAAGACTCATGGAAAAGAAACAATGTCTCTCCAATAGGTTGTGCGGCACTTGCTGGGAGTCCATACCCAACTGATAGAGAGTACGAAGCAAAACTTTTGGGCTTTGAGAGTGTGAGTATAAACTGCCTTGATACCGTAAGTGATAGAGATTTTGCTCTTGAAATACTTTTTAACATTTCAACCATGATGATGCATATTTCACGTTTAGCTGAAGAGATAATTCTTTGGAGTAGTAGTGAATTTGGATTTGTTGAACTTAGTGATGAGTATAGCACAAGCAGTTCAATTATGCCTCAAAAGAAAAATCCAGATGTTCCTGAACTCCTACGTGGAAAAACAGGACGAGTAAATGGAAATCTTATTGCTTTACTTACTGTTTTAAAGGGTTTGCCACTTGCCTATAATAAAGATATGCAAGAAGATAAAGAGGGTGTTTTTGATAGTGTAAAGACTGCACTTATTTCAATAAGAATTCTAAGTGAAGCTCTAAAAAGTATGAGAATAGACAAGGAATCTATGCTAAAAGCTACAAAAAAAGGTCATCTTAGTGCCACTGATTTGGCTGATTATTTGACAGTAAATTGTGATTATACTTTTAGAGATGCATACAAATTAACAGGTGAAGTAGTTGCATTTGCTGAAGAAAATAAAAAAGATATAAGTGAGTTAAACCTTGAAGAACTTCAAAAGTTTGAATCAAAAATCAAGAAGGATATTATAAATACTCTTCAGCTTGAAACTTCTATGAATGCAAGAAAGTCACAAGGAGGAACAGCAACGTGCTCCACCTTGATACAATTAGAGTATTTTGAAAACTGGTTAATGACTAAATAAAGTTTTTAGAATCACTATCACTAAGGTGGCTCCAACTAAGTTTTGTTCCACCTAAAAGATGAAAATGTAAATGCATAACCTCTTGTCCTCCATCTTCTCCATTGTTAGTAATTAATCTATAACCATTTTTATCTAAGCCTAAAAATGTTGCAACTTCTTGAGTGAAAGAGGTTAATCCAGCCATTGTCTCAGGGCTTACTTGTTGAAAGTTTTCAACTTCTATTTTTGGTATTATAAGTATATGTATAGGTGCTTTTGGATTTATATCATGAAATGCCAAAAAATCATCATTTTCAAGTACTTTGTTACATGGAATTTCACCGTTTAGTATTTTTGTGAATATTGTCATTTTATCTCCTTAATGTCTCGTAGCACTATTATATTATAATTTTAATCTTTTTTTGTATATTGGATATTTTTTCAAAAATATTTTATCTTCTATATTTAAAATAGGAATAAGAGATTCTTTAATAAGCCTATACCATACAGTGATTTCTGCACTTGTAGCACCAGTAATTTTTGGTATTTCATATGTTCTTGTCTCTCCTGTTTTTAGTCTGGTATCATATTTTAACTCAGTAGCAATGTAAGAAATAGTTTCATTACCTCTCTTATCAAGATACAAAGTATTTAGTTTTTTGATAATTTTTTTAATAGGTTTATTGTTTTTCATATAAGTAATATCTATTTCTAACTCTCTTCCTGCAAACCCTGTAGGAGACTTATGTGGGGTTTTATTTTCAAGTGATATTAGTAAGAAGTTCTTTTTATTTATAATAGATATATTTAGTGCATCTTGTATAATATTGCTATTTCTTACTCCTGCAAAGAGATGTCTTCTTGTATTTCTAGGTACTGCTTTTACTTTGCTTACTACTTTTGGAGAGATTATATTTTTTTCATATTTGCCCATATGACAATCAACACATTTTTCTGTACTTTTAGATTTCTCGTATTCTGCTCCCGTACTATATGTAAGAACATCTTTTTTATTTTTTGAGTCATAATGACATGCAAAACATAGAGTATTTACTTCTTCTTTAAAATGACTTACTTGCTTCATCTTATGGTGAGTGGTTCTAAAACTCTCTTTATATGGACCTACCATAATATCACTTGGACCAAATGTTAAAGCTTCATATCCTCTAGCTAAGGTATATTTTCTATGTTTAACAGTTTTATTTAAATCGTCGGATTTATAATTTATTTCATCTACATTGTGACATACTATACATGAAATACCTTCTTTATTGGTTTCATTATTTAAAATAGCATCAATTTTTTTAGTATTTTCGTCTTCTATTCCATAAGCTTTTGAAAGCGAATATGAAAAATCAATATCTTTAGTATCCATTCTTGGGTTATGACACTTACCACATCTTAAGGATTGTACTTCTTTATAAATAAATTTTTCTTCTTCAATATATTGAAGTATTTTTAAGTATAGACTGTTTTTTGTTAGATGTGATTTAGAGTGTAATGAAGTTCTCCAATCTGCTCCTTGTTCTTTATGACAGCCAATACAGTATTTACTTTGAGCAAATTGTTGTTTTATTTTAACAGCAGATGACTGTGTTAAACACAATATAAATATAAAAATTATTATTCTCACACAAAACCCTTTTTTTAGTTTATAAAACAATATTATTATAACTGAATAAGTTTAAATTAAGTTTATGTTTCTTAGTTATTCTTAACTATGTTTTAATCAACATTTAACTAAAATAAATAAAAATTATTGAAGGCACTACAATTGAAAGAGATGGAAAAAGCAGTTAATTCGTGCGATGATTTGAAAGAATTAGAAAAACTGAGAGTCTCAATATTTGGTAAAAAAGGTTATTTTGCAGGACAATTTGCAAAGATGAAATCTGTACCAAATGAAGAGAAAAAAGATTTTGCACAAAAACTTAACAAAGATAAAGAACATTTTTTAAATCTATTAAACGATAAAAAATTAGTACTAGAGTCAGAAGCTATAGCTTCTGAGATGAAAAAAGACGGAGTTGATGTAACTTTGTTTAACTCAACAAGTGAAGCTGGAGCATTGCACCCTGTTATGGATACTATGGACAAGATTATAGAGTATTTTGTTGGTATGAACTTCTCAATAGAAGAGGGTCCTTTAGTAGAAGATGATTTTCATAACTTTGAAGCTCTAAATCTTCCAAAACACCATCCTGCTCGTGATATGCAAGATACATTCTACTTTGAAGATAGCATGCTTCTTCGTACTCATACGAGTCCAGTTCAGATAAGAACTATGCTAAAAGAAAAGCCTCCAATTCGCATGATTTGCCCAGGGGCTGTTTTTAGAAGAGATTATGATTTGACTCACACTCCAATGTTTCATCAGGTTGAAGGACTTGTTGTTGGAAAGAGTGGAGAAGTATCGTTTGCCAATCTCAAGTATATTTTAGAAGATTTTTTAAAGTATATGTTTGGTGAAGTAGAAGTACGCTTTCGTCCAAGCTTTTTTCCGTTTACAGAACCTAGCACAGAAGTAGACATTAGTTGTATCTTTTGTAAGGGCAATGGCTGTAGAGTTTGTTCACATACTGGTTGGTTAGAAGTACTTGGAAGTGGTTATGTTGATGAAAATGTTTTCAAAGCTGTTGGTTATGAAGATGTTAGTGGATATGCCTTTGGACTTGGTGTCGAGAGATTTGCGATGCTTTTACACAAGATACCAGATTTACGTTCTTTATTTGAAGGTGATTTAAGACTATTGGAGCAATTTAGATGATATTAACAAGAACGTGGTTAAATGAGTGGATAAACTTAAAAGGGATAACTTCAGAAAATATTTGTAAGACACTAAATGAAATAGGTCTTGAAGTAGATAGTTTAGACAAAATAAGAGTTCCAAAAAACATAGTTATTGGAAAAGTTCTTACATGTAAGAAACATCCAGACGCAGATAAACTCAACGTATGTGAAGTTGATTTAGGAAATGAAACAAAGCAGATAATTTGTGGAGCTAAAAATGTAAAGCAAGGTTTACATGTAGTTGTTTCTAAAGTTGGAGCAATTCTTCCAAATGGCATGCAAATCAAAGAAGCTAAGCTTCGTGGGCTTGACTCAAGCGGTATGATATGTTCATCTGAAGAGCTAGGACTTCCTTCAATGGGAGATGGCATTATGGTTTTAGATGATAGTATTGGTGAGCTTGTTTTGGGTCGTGAGTTTAGTGAGTATGAATTGGTAAATGACGACATAATTGAGATTGAATTAACTGCAAATCGTGGAGACTGCTTGAGCATACATGGTGTTGCTCGTGACCTTAGTGTTCCTTATGATTTAGATTTAGTAACTTTTAGTAGTGAAGATGATGAGCATCAGCTTGGTATAGGTAGAGTTTTAAATGTAAGTGCAAATGATAAAGTAGATTCATCTTTACTGTATAGAGTTTATGACAAAGAGGAGATTAAAAGTTCATTTTTGATTGATCTTCGTTTAGCTATTGCTGATATATATAAACCTACTGAGTTAGAGAGAGTAGTGGAATATGCAACATACACAACGGGTGTTCTTTTAAGAACATATTCTCACTCATGCTTTGCAGATGAAGAAGGCAAAGCAACAGTAAAAATTATAAAACATACAAATGGATTAGATGCAGTATTCAATAAAAATACACAGATAACTTCGTTAGTAGGTATAAATCAAAATGAAGAATCAAAAGCTAAGAGTGAAGATACAAGAGTTATTTTAGAAGCAAATTATACTTCTCCAGAGATTATATCGGTAAACAGTGCAAACAAAAAACTAGAATCAGATAGACATCTTTATCGCTCATCCCGTGGAAGTGAACCTGATTTAGATTTTGGTATGGATTATTTGATAGAGATTTTAAAAAAATATTCAAAAATTCTTTTGTATGCTGGTAGTCAACAAGTAATTCAAGACATAGATGAAATTAGAATTCCTATTGACTTACATAAATTAACTGATATTATTGGTGAAGAGATTGCAAAAGATAGAATTATAAAGATACTTAAACGTCTTGGTTTTAGTGTTATATTTAAAAGTGAACAGAGTGTTATGAATGTAATAGTTCCACCGCACCGTCACGATATTGTAAATATCCAAGATGTTTGTGAAGAAATAGTTCGTATTGTTGGCATTGATAATATCACTTCAAAAGCACTTGTTTTTGCAGAAAGTGATAAGATGAATGACTCATATCATAATTTTCAAAAACGTAAGATGTATAGACATCGTGCAGTTGGAGTTGGGTTTTTTGAGACACTTAATTTTGTATTTGATCACCGTGAAAGGGTGGAAAAATATGGCTTAAAAACTATATACAAAAAAAGAGAGATAACAAACCCTATAACAAATGAGTTAGACACCTTGCGTTCATCTTTGATACCAAATATACTTGAATCTGTTAGTAGAAATGCAAAGTTTGGAAAAAAGAGTATAAAGCTTTTTGAAATAGGAACTACTTTTGATAAGAGCAGAGAAGAGACAATAAATATAGCTTTCGTTTTTAGTGGAGAAGTAGAATCACAAAAAGTTTCAAATCATGGGAAACCATCATTAATTGATTTTTTCAAATTTGCTGATAATGTGAGTAAAATAGTAGGAAGTTTTGAACTTGAAACTGCTAAATGTAAAGATAATTTAAGCAGTCCTTATGAGTATGCAAGAGTTATTCAAAAAGACAATGATATAGGGTATATTTCAAGAGTTCATTTGAGTATTGAGAAAGAGCTTGATTTGTGTCGTACTTACATATGTGAGCTTGATGTGAATGCTCTTCCTTATGAAAGAAAAAAAGCTGTAGCATATTCAAAATTTCCTGAGAGCATCAGAGATTTGAGTTTGATGATTTCAAAAGATATGCAATTTAGTGAGCTTAAAAAATATATATATTCAATTGCTCCAAAAGAGATGACAAAACTTTATCCAATAGACATATATGAAGATGAATCATTTGGAGATAAAATTAGTCTGACTATTAAGTTCCATTTTCATTCATCTGAGAAAACTTTTGAAGATGAAGAGGTAGCTAATATGATAGAAAAGATGTTAAAATCACTTCAAGAAAAGTTTGGAATTACAGTAAGATGACATCTTTACATGTAGCTCCAAAAAGTGAATTTATTTTTGAGACAGATGCCATAGCAAGTGATAAATCTATTTCACACAGATGTGCAATTTTTTCACTTTTGAGCGATAAGCCTTCAATAATAAGAAATTTTTTAAATGCAGAAGATACACTTTGTACTCTTAGTATTTCTGAGAGTCTTGGGGCTACTGTGAAGAGAGATGGCGATACTTTAGTTATAACTCCTCCAAAAGAGTTAAAAGAACCAGCTTGTGTACTTGATTGTGGAAACTCAGGAACTGCTATACGTCTATTGATGGGTTTTTTATCTTCATTGAAAGGTTTTTATGTTCTTCATGGCGATAAATATTTAGCAAGCCGCCCTATGAAAAGAGTGGCAAATCCACTTAGAGAAATAGGAGCAAACATAGATGGACGTGAAGATGGAGAATTAGCACCTATAAGCATTAGAGGAGCTAAGTTAGCACCATTTAACTACGATAGTCCTATTGCTTCTGCTCAAGTAAAGAGTGCTTTAATACTTGCAGGACTTCGTGCTGATGGTATTTCAACTTTGAGTGAACCAACTTTAAGTCGTGACCATACAGAGAAAATGTTAAGAGGTATGGGAGCCAATATACAAAGTGATGGATGCAAAGTAACTCTTCATCCTATGACCAAACCACTCAAGCCTTTAGATATAACAGTCCCAAATGACCCTTCAAGTGGTTTCTTTTTTGCAGTAGCTGCCGCAATTACACCAAACTCTAAAGTGACTTTAAAAAATATGCTGTTAAACCATACAAGGGTAGAAGCGTACAAAGTTCTTCAAAGAATGGGTACAAAAGTAGAGTTTATTGAAAAAGAGAATATTTATGATAGCGTTGGTGATATAGTAATAGAATATGCACCATTAAAAGGTGTAATTGTTGAAGATAACATAGCTTGGTTAATAGATGAACTTCCAGCTCTTAGTATCGCTTTTGGGTGTGCGAAGGGAAAAAGTTTAGTGAAGAATGCAAAAGAACTTAGAGTAAAAGAGTGTGATAGAATCTCTTGTGTAGTGGAAAATCTTAAAAAATGTGGTTTACATGTAGAAGAGTTTGAAGATGGGTATGAAGTAACTGGTGGAGAGTTTAAAGATGCTAGTGTTAAAAGTTATGGTGACCATAGAGTTGCTATGAGTTTTGCAATTGCAGGGCTAAAATCTCCAATGCATATAACAGATACACAGTGTATACAGACCTCTTTCCCCAATTTTATAGAACTTATTTCAAAAATTGGAAAAGTATCTGATGGAAATTAAATTAGCAAAAAATTATGGTTTTTGTTTTGGAGTTAAAAGAGCTATTAATATAGCTGAAAATTCACAAGATGCTTCTACAATAGGACCTCTTATACATAATAACGAAGAGATTAAAAGACTAAAAGCCAATTTTAATGTAGATACTCTTAAAGATGCTAGTGAAGCAAAAGATGTAAAGAAAGCCATTATTAGAACACATGGTATAACTAAAGGTGATTTAAATATATTGACACAAAGTGGTACAAAAATCATAGATGCAACTTGTCCATTTGTTACTAAACCACAACAGATTTGTGAAGAGATGAGCGAAGATGGTTATGATGTCGTTATCTTTGGAGATAAAAATCATCCAGAAGTTAGAGGTGTTCAAAGTTATGCCAAAAATGGAGCAAAAGTAGTTTTAAGTGTATCTGATGTAGAGGGTTTAGACTTACGTCAAAAAATTGCAATTGTATCTCAGACAACAAGAAAAGTAGAGGAATTTTTAAAAATTGTTAATTATTTGTGTGTAAATTATAAAGAAGTTAGGGTTTTTAACACAATCTGTAATGCAACTTCTGAAAATCAAGATTCCGCTAGAGATTTGGCGAAAGAAGCCGATGTAATGATAGTAATTGGTGGTAAAAACTCATCAAATACTAAGCAACTTTTTAGTATATCAAAAGAGTGTTGTAGTGATAGTTTTTTGATAGAAAATGAAAAAGAGTTAAAAAAAGAGTGGTTTGAGAATAAAAACCTATGTGGAATAACTGCTGGTGCATCGACTCCTGATTGGATAATTCAAAAAGTTATTGGAAAAATAAGCAAAATTAAAGTATAATAGTGCAATTTTATGTGAACCAATGTATACCAGCTTGGTGCTACTCATATAAAAAACAAAATTAAAACAAGGGAATAAAATGGTAAATGAGGCGAACGAGACAGTTCAATCTGAAGCTGTAGATGAATTAGAGGAGATGGATTTTGCAGCAATGCTAGAGGAGTCTTTCAAAAAAGATTCTGGAAGAGATGCACTAATTGATGGTGTTATTGTTGAAATTAAAGATGATATTGCTTTAGTTGATGTGGGTAAGAAGTCAGAAGGACGTCTTTACACTTCAGAGCTATTAGATAGTGAAGGTAATATTACATATAAAGTAGGCGATATAATCAAAGTTGTTATCACTGGTTTCAGAAACGAGCGTCCAAGTGTTTCTCATAAAAAAGCGATTCGTAAAGAGCGTGTAAAATCATTTATTGCTGATTATAAAGAAGATGAAGATACAATTTTTGACCTAAAAGTTGTTGGTAAGAACAAAGGTGGATTTATCGTTGAAAATGATGATGGAGTAGAATTTTTTCTTCCACGTTCACAAGCAGCTGTAAGAGATATGAATGCTCTTATGGGTAAAAATGTAAAAGTTAAAATTATTAAAATAGACAAAGATAACGAGTCTATCGTTGTATCTCGTAAAAAATGTTTAGATGATGATAGAAAAAAGAGAAAAGAGATTGTTCAAGAGCTAATTGATGCTGATGAAGTTGTTGAAGGTACTATCAAAAAAATTACAACTTACGGTATGTTTGTTGATATTGGTGGTGTTGACGGACTTGTTCACTACAGCGAGATAAGCTACAAAGGACCAGTTAATCCTAGTACTATCTACACTGAAGGTGAAGTTGTTCCTGTTAAAGCAATCAAGTACGACAAAGAAAAAAGACATCTTTCACTCTCAATTAAAGCTGCTATGCCAGATCCTTGGAAAGAGATTCAAGATCAGTTAGAAGTTGGAGATTCAATTCAAGTTGAAGTTAGCAATATTGAGCCTTATGGAGCATTTGTTGACCTTGGAAATGATATTGAAGGTTTCTTACATATTTCAGAAATAAGCTGGGATAAGAATATTAAACATCCTAAAGATTATATTAGTGAGAATCAAGAAATTGATGTAGAAGTTATTGAAATTAATTGTGAAGAGAGAAGATTAAGAGTATCTTTAAAGAATGTTCTTCCAAAGCCATTTGAAGATTTCTTGAAAAACTATAACACTGGTGATGTAGTTAAAGGTATTGTTACAACTATTACAAATTTTGGTGCATTTATCAAAATTGGTGGTATTGAAGGTCTTTTACATAATGAAGATGCTTCTTGGAATAGAAGTGATAAATGTAAAGAGCTTTTAACAACTGGTGATGAAATAGAAGTTAAAATTATTAAAATAGATGATATTAATGAAAAAGTAAGTTTAAGCAAAAAAGAGTTAGAAGATAGCCCAATTGCAAGTTATGCTAAGAGCCACTCGAATGGTGATATTGTAACTGGTAAAATTAGAGATATAAAAGATTTTGGTGTTTTTGTTGAACTTGAAGATAATGTTGACGCACTAATTCGTACAGAAGATTTACTTCCTGATGCTGAAGAAGAGTTAAAAATTGGTGACGAAATTGAAGCTGCTATCTCTTTCATTGATGATAGAAAAAATCGTATTAGACTATCTGTAAGAAGACTTTCTAAGCAAAAAGAGAGAGAAGCACTAAAAGAGATCAATAAAGAAGAAAAGATGACTCTTGGAGACATCATCAAAGATCAATTGAAGTAATATATGCAAAAAAAGGTAACTATAGTGTTATTTGCATTGCTTGTTGTCGCTTTAGGTATGGTTTTATCAAGCCTACTTAATGAAGAAACAAGTAGTGTTCATATTGACGCTCAGTACCTTTCTCCTTCACAAAAAAAGAGTGAAGATATACTAAAAAACAAAACTTGGTCAGAGGCTCTTGCAAACTCACATGAGACCAAGTTTTTATTCCCTGTAAATGAACTTTATATGCAGATAGATTTGAAAAAATATATTCCCCCCAAGGTTAAATCTTATAGACTAGTTGTAGACCGTGCTGATCGCTATTCGCTTTTTTGTATAGTTCAAACACTTTCCATGATGAATTTACCATATGTAGTAGAGAAGCGAGATGAAATTCCTATTATTTATGTTGGTAGCAAAACTCAAAGTTCACTTAAAAGTGTAGTAGAAAAACTTAAAGATTATGACATAGAGTCAAAAATAGTAGAAGTATGGTTATAAACCCAAACCATGAACTAGAAGTCACTAAACTATTGTTTATCATTGCACCTGTAGAATCTGTAAAAAATCATCGCCTAACCTTTTGGTTAAGCTCAAATTTTTACAAATACCACAAGCACAAGCATAAGCACTATTTTAGCAATTCTATTGCATAATTCGGGATAAAAGGAAAAATTTAATGAAGAAAATAATAGTATGTGATGCAATACATGAAAAAGGTTTTGACCTTTTAAGAAAAGAAGAAGGCATAGAAATCATAGATGCTGTTAAAGTTCCTAAAGATAAACTTTTAGAGATTATTGGAACAGCAGATGTTGCTATAACAAGAAGCTCAACAGAAGTTGATGAAAAATTTTTAAATGCTGCAAAAAATCTAAAAGCTATTGTGAGAGCTGGTGTTGGTGTTGATAACGTTGACCAAGAGGGATGTAGTAGACGTGGAATAATAGCTATGAATATTCCAACAGCAAACACTATAGCAGCAGTTGAACTTACTATGGCTCACCTTTTAGGGACTGCAAGAAGCTTTCCAAATGCGAATAATCATCTTAAAATTGATAGAGTATGGAAAAGAGAAAAGTGGTATGGAGTTGAGCTTAGTGGAAAGAAATTAGGAGTTATTGGTTTTGGAAATATTGGAAGTCGTGTTGCTATTCGAGCAAAAAGTTTCGATATGGAAATAATAGCATATGACCCATATATTACATCTTCTAAAGCAACAGATTTGGATATGGAGTATACTACTAGTTTTGAAGATATTTTAGCTTGTGATTTTATAACAATTCATACTCCAAAAAATAAAGAGACTACAGATATAATTGGGACAGATGAAATAAGGAAAATGAAAGATGGTGTTAGGCTTGTAAATTGTGCTCGTGGTGGGCTTTATAATGAAAAAGCACTCTATGATGGTATAAAAAGTGGTAAAATTGCTTATGCTGGAATTGATGTTTTCTCTTATGAACCTGCAACTGATCACTTCTTGCTTGACCTTGAAAATATTTGTGTAACTCCTCATCTTGGAGCAAATACAAGAGAATCTCAAGAAAAAATTGCAATACAAGCAGCTGAGAATGCTATAAGTGCAGCACGTGGTGTGAGTTATCCACATGCTCTAAATCTTCCTATAAAAGCAGAAGATTTACCACCATTTGTGGAGCCTTACTTAGAATTAGTTCAAAAAATGGGATTTTTATGTGCTCAAATCAATAAAGCATCTATTAAATCAGTGAGAATTGAAGCAGAAGGTGAAATTGGTGAACATGTAAAATCATTATTAACATTTGCGTTAGTTGGTTCACTTAAAGAGTCAATGGGTGATAAGATAAATTATGTAAATGCAGAGTTTGTAGCGCAGGAGAAGGCAATAGAAATGAAGCATGAAGCACTTAATAATGCAGGTGGTTATAAAAATAAAATTACTGTTAGACTTACAACCCAAAAAGGTGTTACGGCCGTAAGTGGCACAGTTTTTGGTGAAGATGAACAGAGAATCGTTGGCATCAATGGTTTTAAATTTGATTTTAAACCTAAAGGAAAGATGATAATTTTTAAGAACTCTGATGTTCCTGGTGTTATTGCTGATATATCTTCAATGCTTTCAAGCGAAGGTGTTAATATAGCCGATTTTAGACTTGGACGTGATGAACATGGTTTAGCTATGGCTGTTATTTTGGTTGATGAAAACATAGATAAAAAATTAATTCTTAAACTAAATGAATTGGAAACTTGTATTTGGGCAGAGTACGCTGTTATCTAATTTTATACTAAAAGAGGGGTATTTACCCTTCTTTACTTCTATTAAATAATCAAAATAAAATTAACACTATATAGTCATATGCTTATACATTGTACAAACTTTAGAAGGAATTGTATTCTTTTACAAATGGGTAGATTATTTGTTATTTATATAATAATGACAGTATTAATTTTAAAATAGACTTATATTAGTTATAATATAAGTCTATTTATACCAACGGAGAAGATAATGAAAGTATTATTATGGCTAAGCTTATTAGTTGTGTCTATTTTTGCCTCAACTACAGCTTATGTGGAGTTAAGCTTAGATAAGGCAATTGAAATTTTAAAGAGTGATAACCTTGAGGTAAATGTTGCAAGGTTTGATGAGCAGATAAAAGAGTACGAACATAAACTATCACTTGCACATAATTATGGAAAGCTAGATTTTATTCAAACTGCAATGCGTTCAAATGATGCAGGAAATGTATTTGGTTTTAAACTTGAAAGTAGAGAAGCAAGTTTTAGAGATTTTGGTTTTGCTGAGATGGCTAGTGGGATAGATACTCAACCAAAAGATTTAAACTATCCAGATGCTAGAACCCATTTTCAAACAAAATTACAGTATCAATTACCTATTTATACAGGTGGAAAATTAGAGCAGTATGGAAAAATAACAAAAGCTTTGCAAAAACTTAGTGTTCTTGATACTCAAAAAATATTGAGCGAAAAACTTTATCAGCTTAAAAAGAGTTATTACGATATATATCTATTAAATACTTACATACACAATCTGAATATCATTAATAAAAACATGGATAGACTTGAAATGATGGCACAAAGTATGATTAATGAGGGTTACGCAAAGAAGATAGATCTGCTTGAAGTTCAATCTAAAAAAGCAAATGTAGTAAGAATGGTAAGTAAAGCAGAAGCTAATAAAGAGTTAGTGTATCACTTTATATCATTTTTACTTAATACAAAAGTCAAGTCAGTCTCTGGAGACGAGAGAGAGATAGAGTTAAGAGAGTATAACATTGAGACCATATTGTTAAATAACCTAGATATTAAAAAAGCAAAACAGGGGTTAAGCGTAACTGAGATGGCGATAGACTTACATAAGGCTTCAAATTTACCTGAAATAGGAGCATTTGCAGAGTATGGTAGTAGCGACAATAGCTTTTTGGGAGATTTTTCTGACCATGATGCCTATACTTTTGGAGTACAACTTAGATGGAATATATTTAGTGGAGGAGCTAGCAGTAACTCTATAGAGAAAGCAAGAGTAGAGAATTTGAAAGTTCGAAAGCAGGTAAACTTAGCTCAAAAAGGGATAATTCTACAAGTAGAGAAAATAAATACGGAGATAAAGAGTTATGATTTTGATATAAATAGCTTAAAAAAAGAGATAGAGTTAACAAGAAGTATATATAAGAACTATTTGGGAAGATACCAAGAGAAACTAGTTTCTATTAATGATGTTATTATAAAACAGTCTTTGGAAATAGAAAAAGTATTAAAACTAAATGAAGTTCAAAATAGTAGAACAAGTAAAATTTTAGAGCTAGATAAGATAGCAAATGGAGATAGCAAATGAAAATATTGGTCATATGTATAGGTTTTTTAGTATCATTAGCATTGCCTTTGAGTGCAGGAGAGTTGAGTTTGACCGGGAGTGTGATTTCTGATAACCAAAAGATGATAACAAGTAGATATATGGGATTTGTAAAAGGTGTACATGTAAGTGAAGGTGGACAGGTTAAGAAAGGTCAACTCCTTTATGAAATTGACTCAAAAGAGATAGATAGTGCGAAAGTACAAGTAGAGCTTGGAATTTCTCAAGCAAAACTCTCTTTACAGATGTATCAAAATCAGTATCAAAATGTGCAATTAAATCTTGAACGTCACAAAAGATTATATAAACAAGATATGGTTTCAAAGTTTGAAGTAGAAAACTTGGAACTTGCCAGTAAAAATCTTGAGGCTATGGTTCTCATCTCTAAACAACAAATTGAACAAGCAAAGGCCAGACTTCAAGAGGTTTTAAATCAGTATAAATATTTAAGAATTAGATCACCAAATGATGGTGTAGTCATACAAAAGAACATAAAAGTAGGTGAAATGGCAATGCCAGGTATGCCGGCAATTGTTCTTTCTGACTTGAGTGATCTTAAAATCTCTACAGAGATATCAGAGAGCAATTTAAAAGAGATAAAAGTAGGAGATATTGTTGAGTTTGAAATACCATCTTTGAATTTTAAAGGTATGGGGACAATAGACTCCATAATACCAAGTTCAAACCCTTTAACACATACTTTTAAACTTAAAGTAGGATTTGATTCAAAGGGTGAAAGTGTTTATCCAGGTATGTATGCTACGGTAAAAGTAAAGTGAAAAAATATGTAATAAAGGATGTAGCAGGACATTTAGCAAAAGCTTTTTTACATAACCCTTTAACACCTCTTTTAGGAATTTTTATACTTTTAATTGGTTATATTTCTTTAGTAATCACTCCAAGAGAAGAAGACCCACAGATTGATATAAGTGGTGGAACTATTATAGTCGCACTTCCTGGGTCAACTCCTAAAGAGATAGAAAGAGTTATTATAAAACCACTTCAAAGAAAAATAAAAGAGATAAAAGGTGTAGAGCATATATATGGAGTTGCTACAGAAGATGTAGGAATTGTTAATGTTATGTACTATATTGGAGAAGATAAAGAGTCTTCAAATTTAAAACTATACGATAAAGTGATGCAAAATATGGCAGCACTTCCAAAAGGAGCTATGCAACCTCTTGTAATGCCTTTTGATATTGATATAGATATTCCCATACTCTCAATGGCATTTTATTTAAAAGAGAATTCAAAACTTGATGAAGTAGGGCTTTATAAAAGAGTTGATGAAATAAGAAATAGATTATCTTTAATTAATGATATAGCTAAAAGTGAGATAAAAGGCGAAGCAAAAGAGCAATATAATATAGAAGTTGATTTAGATAGACTCTCCGGATTTAATATCTCTTTAGGTCAAGTTGCAATGGCGCTAGAATCTCTTATGATAAATGTTCCAAATGTAAAAAATAGAACAAAAGGTGGTCAATTAGTTGTTTTTGGAATTAAAAATGCACTCGAAGATGTAAAAGATTTGAAAAATTTGATTATAGCACAATATGGCGGTTCTCCAATCTATCTTAAAGACATAGCGAAGGTTAGCAGAGGCAGAGATATTCAGAACCATAAACGTGCTCAGATGACATTTAGAGTTGATGGAGAGTTTACAAAAACAGTAGACCAAGTAACGTTGAGCTTGTCTAAATTAAGAGGAACAAATGCAGTTGTTATTGCTGATAATGTTATAAATATTTTAGATGAATTAAAATCAGAATTAAAAAATGATGGTATAGGCTTTGTAGTCACAAGGAACTATGGAACAAGAGCAAATGATGCTGTAAATGACCTCGTTATGAACCTGCTTGTTTCAATTATAATTATTTTTATATTACTTGTTTTTACCCTTGGTTTTAGAGAGTCTTTAATAGTTACTTTTTTAGTTCCTGCCATTTTAGCAATGACTCTTTTTGTTGCATACTTAGGAGACCAAACCATAAATAGAATTACGCTTTTTGCGTTAATATTAAGTTTAGGTTTGTTAGTTGATGCCGCCATAATAGTTATTGAAAATATACATAGACATATGCATATGCCTGATAATTATAAAAAAAGCATGGATGATATAGTAGTTGAAGCTACTGATGAAATAGGAGCTCCAACGAATATTGCAACAATTGCTATTATACTCACAATGGTTCCCATGGGTTTTGTTGGTCAGATGATGGGTCAGTTTATGAAACCTATTCCACAAAATGTTCCTGTGACCATTTTTGCTTCTTTAGTTTTAGCATATATTTTTGCTCCTTATATGGCAAAAAGGTTGCTTAAAAAACCACAGAGAAAAGAGCATAAGGAGGTTAAAGATGCATAAGTTTGAAGAGATTATATACTCCATATTAGACTCTAAGTTTAAGAAGTTTTTAGTTCTTTTTATAACATTTTTAGCTTTTATTGGCTCTTTATTAATGTTTCCCACTAATCTAGTTTTAGCAAAAATGTTACCGGGAAAGAGTGCCAATACATACTCTGTGTACGTTGACTTACCAAATGGCAGTTCTTATTATGAGACTTCAAAAGTCACTACATGTATAGTCAATATTTTACAAGGTGAGAGTGAAGTAGAAAATATTGAAATATTTTCTGGCATGGGTGCACCTTTAGATTATGCTGGATTGGTTAAGGGCTCTGCTTTTAAAAGAGGTGAGAATATAGCTGAAATTGTAGTAAATCTTACAGATATTGATGCTAGAGATGAGAAGAGTTTTTCTATGGTTCATCGTCTTCGTCCAGTTTTACAATCAAATTGCGAGAGCATAAAAATTGGAACAAATATAAAAATGGTAGAAGAGCCAGCTGGTCCTCCTACTTTGGCAGCTGTTGTTATTGAACTTTATGGAAAAGATGGAACTAATTTAATTAATCTTGGAGGAAAAATTAGAGCTATTTTAGAAAAAACTGATGGTTTAGTAGATGTAGATACTCTTGAAGATGATATCTATGAGAAGTTTGAACTTACTATAGATAAAGAGAAAATCATACGCTCAGAATTAAGCATAAAACAGGTAAATGAAATTTTATATTTAGCTTTTGAAGGTGTAGAAATAACAGTCAAAAACAGTGAAAAATCACCAGAACAGATACCTCTGTTTTTAGTTCTTGAAGAAGGTAGTAAAAGTCTTAGCTCTTTCAGTAAACTTTCTTTGGAGAGGAAACTGGCATCTTTAAAACTTATGAATAAAAAAGGCTTTATGATACCTCTAAATGAGCTTGTAAATGTAAAGTTGAGTAAATCAAAACCAACATTGATGTCAAAAAATCTTCAAAGAGTTGTCACAATAGTAGCTGAGACAGATATGGTTTCACAAGTTTATCCTCTTCTTGATGCAAGAAGTGAAATTAAAGAGAGACTTTCAAATGATTTTGAAATCACAAGTGGCTCTTTGTTTAATCTAAATCTAAAAGACAAGAAAACAGGTGAAGAGTACAGATTAGTATGGGATGGTGAAATGAAAGTCACTATGGACACCTTTAGAGACTTAGGAGCTGCCTTTATTGCTGCACTTGTAATTATATTTTTATTGATGGTAGTTTATTACAAAAGTTTCGCACTTAGTGGCATAGTTCTTTTAGGAAGTTTTCTTTCCATTATTGGGGTAATTGCTGGACATTGGGTTACAGATCTGTTTACGTATGAGACATTTTTCTTGACGGCGACTTCCTTGATAGGGTTTATTGCTTTGATGGGAATAAGTTCAAGAAATTCACTTTTGCTTATTGATTTTGCTGTTTCTTTAATAAAGGACAAGGGCATAGAAAAAAGACGTGCTATAGCTATTTCAACTGCAACTCGTGCCAAGCCTATTTTTTTAACAGCGGTTACGATTTTATTGGCTTCTGCAATGCTTGTTGTTGACCCTATTTTTGGAGGTCTTGGAGTTGCACTAATTTTTGGTACTGTTACTGCTGTGATAGTATCACTTGTGTTTATTCCGGTTCTCATGGATAACACAAAAGCTATAAAAAATATCCATTAATTATACATATAAGGAGTAAAAGCTCCTTATATTACGCTGATGTTAAATCCTCTTCAGCAGAGGGCTCGTCTACTAAGTTGTTTTTATCTTGTTGGAAATAGTCTTTTTCGTGAAAACATTCTTATGCACTTATAGAACATCATATACTTTCTAATGGATTCTATTTTTCTATTTTTTCGTTCATCTAAAACTAAAAAAACTTCTTCTAATGCTATTTTTTCTGAAATGCTTAAGTTTGTCATATATTGTCCTCATATATTTCTTAAAGATATTATTATACTAAAAAAATAATTAAACATAAGTTAAACTATGCATATAATATGGTTAAATTGTTATTATATACATTATATAATATATTTTATGGAGATAAAAATAGTTTTTATAATTTAATTATTATATTTTATACGCTTAAACGTATAAATAATGTTGTAAAGTAAATTTAGATATAATCTAATCTTAAAGTAAAAATTAGGAGAATTATATGGCTACAGTAGGAATGAGCGATCTTAAAAAAGGCTTAAAGATAGAGTTAAATGGAGTCCCATACAAGATAATTGAGTATCAACATGTAAAACCAGGAAAAGGTGCTGCGTTTGTAAGATGTAAAATCAAATCTTATGCAAATGGAAAATTAATAGAAAAGACTTTTCATGCAGGTGACAAATGTGAAAAACCTGATCTTGAAGATAAAACAATGCAATATCTTTATGATGATGGTGAAATGCTTCAGTTTATGGACACTGTAACTTATGACCAAATTGGTTTAACATATGATCAAGTTGGTGATGTTGAGAAGTGGATAATTGACGGCATGACTGTTGATATGCTTTTTCACAATGGAAAACCAATAGGTGTAGATGCTCCAGCAGTTGTTGAACTTAAGATTGTTGAGACTCCACCAAACTTCAAAGGTGATTCTCAAGGTGGTAAAAAACCAGCAACACTAGAGAGTGGGGCAGTAGTTCAAGTTCCTTTCCATGTGCTTGAAGGTGCAGTTATAAGAGTTGATACTGCCAAAGGCGAATACTTAGAAAAAGTAAAATAGTCTATAAGGACATTTGTGTTATTAAAAGAGTTTTATAAAAAAAGAGATGATACAGTAGGTGTAAATTTAACCCTGCAAGAAGTTGTAGATAAGATGAATGAGCAATCATTATGATATATGGTTATATGTAACTCTAAAAAATTACCTATAGGTATATTAACAGAGCGAGATATACTTTTTTTATATAATGAAAATATAGATTTTAGTACAACAAATGCCTATGAAAAAGCAACTAAAGGATTAGTTAAAGCTCATTCAAATAGAAAACTAGATTATGCGCTTAACTTTATGGTTGATCATAACATAAGACGTGTCATCATAGTAGATGAAAGAGATAAATTTTTAGGAGTAGTTGAATATGAGGAAATTATTTTTGAGTTTGAAGCTAAAAATAGTAGATGTGATTTTAAAATATTTGAGGTGCTCCTCAATAAGTCTAAAGCTTTAGAAGTTGACAAAAAAACAACTTTGAAAAAGACACTTGAAATTATGAAAGAGAAGAACTTTGGTTCTATTTTGATTACTCATAATGGAGAATCCATAGGAATAATTACAGAATCAGATATAATAGAACTTGCAAAAGACAACCTAAATAAGGAAAAAAGTGTAGACCACTTTATGCATTCTCCCATTTTTAAAGTTTCTACGAAAACATCTATACGAGAGTGTATTGCTTTAATGCGTACAAAAAAAATACGAAGAATTATAGTTGAAGAGTTAGATGATTATGGTGAAAAAATCGATTATATTATTACTTCAAAAGATATACTACATAATCTTCAGGGAAACTATTCTAAGTTTTTAGAAACAAAGTTAAAGTCACAAAGAGCTACATTTGAAAGTTTGGAAGATTTAGTCATAGAGGTATATGATTTTGGCGATTCGCAAGTTGTTAGCTGGGCAAATAGGTCAGCAAAGCAAAAGCTACATATAAGCATAGATGACTCTTTGCAAAAGATTATGACTTCTTATATTAGACATCTTTCAAAAGTAAGAATGAAAATTGCTTAGTAAAGAATATGAGTAAATATAAAAAAATAGAGAATAAGAAACCAGAGCAATTTAAACGATTGACAGGTGTAAAAAAAGAGACCTTTGAATTGATGGTTAAACTTTTAAAAGATTTCGAAGAGAAAAGAAAGAAGATATCAGGTCGTCCCCTAAAATTAATCTATGCAGATCAGATTTTAATGATGCTTGAATATTTAAGAGAATATCGTACATATTATCATATAAGTGTAGATTACAGTATCAGTGAATCAAGCTGTTATAAAATGATAAAAAGAGCAGAAGATATATTGATAAACTCAAAAGTTTTTTCACTTCCAACAAAGAATAGATTGATGAATGATATGGAGATTGAAGTTATCTTGGTTGATGCAACTGAATCACCTATTCAACGTCCAAAAAAAAGCAACAGAGATACTATTCAGGGAAAAAGAAACGACATACACTAAAAACACAACTAGTTGTTGATGCAAAAGAGTTAACCATTTTAGCAACTACGTGTTCAGAAGGGAAACTACATGATTTTAAGTTGTATAAAAAAAGTAAATTACCACTAAATCCAAATATACAAGTTAATGTTGATACCGGATATTTGGGAATAAAAAAGATACACAATAATACCCTTATTCCAAAGAAAAAAAGTAAGTTAAAACCATTAAGTCATGAAGATAAAAAAGATAATAAAATATTTGCATCAAAACGTATATTTGTAGAACATGTTATAGGTGTACTAAAACGATTTCGTATCATCTCAGAAACCTATCGTAATAGAAGAAAAAGATTTGGCTTACGGTTTAACTTAATTGCTGGTATTTATAATTTTGAGTTGAAATTGAAAGATATTAAGTGACTTTTGAAAGAAGTCTATTGCAGATGAGCTTGTAGCAGCATGCACTAAATTTAAAATTTATAACAATGAGAGGGTAGATATAGAAGGTAGACTTTATCGTGTTAGTGCTAGTAGCGTAAGTATGTTTGGTACAAGTGTGATAAAAATATTGCTCAGCGATTTTACAGATTTGTATTTAACGAACAGAAAACTTCATGAACAAGTTGATATTATGAACGATTCTATAAATGAGAATAAATCTATGCAAAATGAGATTTTGAATCAGCATTCGATTGGCATAGGTTTTATTGCAATGAATGGAGATATAATTTTTGCTAATAATTATGTACTCAATCTTCTTGGCTATACAGAAGATGAGTTTTTAAGTAAAAATATATTAGATATTACTCAAAAAGACGATAAAGATAAAACATTAGTACATAAAAAAATAACAGTCAATGAGTCAATAGAAGTAAATGTAGAAAAAAGATATATGCATAAAGATGGACATCCAATATGGGTTCATATTTCTATGTCTGTGTCAAAAGGTAAAGATGGAAAACCTCGGTATATTATTAGTTTTATAAAAGATATACGAGAGAGAAAAGAGAGTGAAAAAAGACTCAAACTAGCTTCTGAAGTTTTTGATAATACCAATGAAGGCATAGTTATAACAGATAAAAAATTTAAAATACAAGCAGTAAATGGAGCTTTTTGCGATATATCTGGATATGAAAAGAATGAGGTTATTTCGCATAGTATTCTTTTTTTTCGTTCTATTAATCATGATGGAGTGTTTTATAGAAAGCTGTGGCAGTCTATAAAGACAAATGGTTACTGGAAAGGTGAGATGTGGAGTATAAGAAAAAATGGAGAGAGGTTTTCTCAATGGTTAAACATAAGTACGATTAAAGATGAAACGGACAATATAACAAATTATATATGTGTTTTTTCAGATATATCAACAATAAAACAGTCAGAAGCAGAGCTAGAATTTTTGGCTCATCATGATCCCTTGACTAAACTACCAAATAGACTACTTCTTACTTCAAGACTTTCTCAAGCTATAAAAACAGCAAAAAGAGAACTTTCAAAAATAGCAGTTTTATTTTTAGACTTAGATAGATTTAAAGAGATAAACGATACTTTTGGACACTCTTATGGTGATGAAATTTTAACAACAGTTACTACTAGATTCAAGATAGCGATGAGAGAAAAAGATACAATTGCCCGAATTGGTGGAGATGAGTTTATAATCTTAATTGAAAAGATGGAAGATATCTCAGATATTGATCAGGTTTTATCAAAAATTTTAAATGTTTTTAAAGATGAAATTATAGTTTTTCAACACTCATTTAAACTAACAGCAAGTATTGGCATTACTATTTATCCTGATGATGGAAATAATATAGAAGATTTAATAAAAAATGCAGATGCAGCAATGTATCAAGCCAAAGATGCAGGAAGAAATACATATAGATTTTATACCCAAGAGATGACACAAAAAATTTTTACAAAAATGTTTATGAAAAATGAAATAACAAAAGCATTTCAAAACAATGAATTTATATTGCATTATCAGCCTCAGGTATCTATTGAAAGTGGAAAAATATTAGGAGCAGAAGCGCTTGTGCGGTGGAACCATCCTAGTATGGGATTGATGTATCCAAATAAGTTTATAAAGATTGCAGAAAGTACAAAACAAATAATAAAGTTAGGTAAATTAGTTTTAGAGATGGCCTGTAAAGCTGCAAAAGAGTGGATTGATAAAAAATCTTTTTGTGGTAAAATAGCAGTAAATGTTTCTGCTGTTCAGATAAAAGAAGAAAATTTTTACGAAGTTGTAACTTCTACTTTGAGAAAAACAGGACTTAGTGGAGATTTTTTGGAGTTAGAACTTACAGAAAGCTATATGATGGAAAATCCAAATGAAGCGATGGCTCTGTTTACAAAACTAAAAAATCATGGTATCACTCTGTCTATAGATGATTTTGGAACAGGTTATTCATCTTTGAGTTATCTAAAAAAACTTCCAGTAGATAAACTAAAAATTGATCGCTCATTTATAATGGATATACCAAATGATAAAGGTGATATGGCAATAACAAGTACAATCATTGCGATGTCAAAAAATTTGGCGCTTAGTGTAATAGCAGAGGGTATTGAGACGAAAGAACAGCACTATTTTTTAAAAGAGCAAGGTTGTTATGAGGGGCAAGGTTATCTTTATAGTAAACCAGTACCAGAAGATGAGTTTTTAGAGCTTTTAAATACTAAAGTGATTATTTGATAGGTTACCAAGAAGGAACATATGGCAGAAGTATGAAAGGACTTATGATATCACAGGTTAAATCTTTTGACGGAAAAGAAATTGATGCGTTAGCTGAGTATATTTCAAAAATAAATGATTAGATTTCTTGATAATGGAGTTTTAATCCATCTTCACCCATAACAAAACCTTGGATGATTATTTTTCCTTCGTGAACTAGTTTGTGATGTTTTTTACATAATGGGATCAGGTTGTATTTGTGATTTTTATGAAAGTGGTCTATATTACCATGTTCATCTGAGTTTTTTTGCTCATTTATATGGTGAATATCATCAACATTTTCATCGCATAGAGCACATTTACTAAGGTAAACATCTTTGTTATATTTACTTCTTTTTCTCTTTTTAAGCAGTTCAAGTGAGCTGTATTCTCCTGCTATTTCTTTTCGTATAGCGTAAGCATTGTCTATAAACTCTTTGTCCATATGGAGTGACTTAGCAAATTCTAAACCATAAAGTGAACTTCCACTTCCTAGTTCAAGCTTTCTATTGTAAATAAGTCTATCTTCTTTCTCATCATAACTAACACCAAGATGAAGATAAATAAGTTTTGTTAGTTTCTTGATTCTTTTTATCTCTCCAAGCTGATGTAGATGAGTTGCAAATATGTATAAAGACTTCATTTTATAAAGTTTTTCCATAGCACTTGCTACTATTGCAAGGGCTGATTGTGTTTCCGTTCCATGGCTTATTTCATCACCAAGAACAAGAGAGTTACATGTAGCTCTATTAAATATATTTTTAAGCTCCAGCATTTCAACAGTAAAAGTTGAAAGTCCTTTATAGAGGTTGTCATGGCTAACAATACGAGTAAAAATTTTATCGAAAGCAATAAATCTTAGACTTGCACAAGGTACAAAAAATCCAGCCTGAGCCATAATGACACTTATGCCAAGAGACTTCATTAAAGATGACTTTCCACTAGAGTTAATCCCATACAGAAGCATACCTCGTATTTCATTTTCTATGCCAGCTTCAAGCATAATATGGTCATGTTTTATGTTTTTTTCAATATGTCCCAATAGAACATCATTTGGAACATAGATTCCATTTTCTTCACGTGACTCTATTAAAGGATGACGAAGTCCAATAGCTTCAATAAATCTATTTTTGTTGTCCATTTCCAAGACCGTTGGACGTGAATAATTGTAGAGGTTAGCACATTTTGCATTTGAAAGTGCAACGTCCAAAGTGCCTATAAAACTAATCAGATGCTCTAAAGTATGAGAAAACATAGTCTCTATTTTTTCTAAACTCTCATCAAATCTTAGTTTAACTAAAGCTATCATCTTAACGTTGGCAGTTGTTATCTCTTTTGAAATTTCTTCTGTTAGTTGTGAAGTTATCTTAACAGAGTTTTTAAGCACTTTAAAACTAAAGTCCTTAAAAAAATGATGTTCCCCATCTATAGTGACAAAACTTTCATGAAGCTCCTCTTTTATCATCGCGTATCTGTTTTTAGTCAGAGTTACGTAGTAACCTTCACTATCAAGCAACCCTATGCTCACGGCATTTTTAGCATTATCATCAAAAAGTGAGTTTACATGTAGACTTATGGCTTCGATACTTTGTAAGCTTTTTATTTTTTTGCTTATGATTTTATCTATTTGAGGATGAATACCCTCTAAAAAAAGATTTTCATTTATTTGTTCTTTTCTAAACTTTGCACAACTATCTAGAACAAAAGTAGAGTTTAAAATTTTCAGTAACTCTTCACATTCATCATATAGATTTTTTGGAGTATTAATTTTTTTAAACTCTGCTTCTTTAAAAATGTTTAGTATAGATTCTAATGAAGTGTTGAGATAATCAAGTTCCAAAGGATGGAGCTTTTTAAGCTGTATTCGTCTTAAAATCCTCTCCAAATCATAAACCTGTTTCAAAGCAACTTCAAACTTTTTATAATCACTCAAAAGTTGTTCACTCAAATCAAAGCGTTCATTTAGTGTTTTTATATCACAAATAGGATTTAAAAGCCTCTCTTTTAAAAGGCGTTTCCCAATAGCCGTAGAAGTCTGGTCAATGAGAGCCAAAAGAGTCATCTCATGGGGGTTTTTAGATATGATGCCAAGTTGCTCTAAAGCATTGTTTCCTATGTACATGTAACGCTTATTTCCAAGCATGGTAGGGCGGCTCATTTTCTCTATGATGTTCTCATCATGCTCAATTATAAAATCACAAAGAATTGCTAAAGATTCACTAGCATATGGATGACGCTCAATGTCAAGGTACTCTATAGGAGTAAGTAAAGAGCGTATAGCATAAATTTTTTCAAAAAGCATATTTTGATAAGTGATTTTTGCTCTTTTTTTGTTGATGCTATAGTGAACAGAAGCGTTAATCTCAAGGTAGTTTTTTACCCACTCCTTGTCTATGGATTCAGAGTTAAAAGTAAGAACTACTTCACTAGTTTTGTAAGTCTGTAAAAGATTGAAAACTTCATCTAGGGCATAAGTTTTATCTTCTCTAGTTCCATGAATTTCATTTATGATGGTTTTACCTGTAGTAACGTCAATTGCAGAGTAACCAATAGAATATATTTGGTGATTACAATCTATGAGAAGTGAAACAAGATAGTTTTCACTAGACTCAATAAGATAGTCAAAATTTGTACCAGGGCTAATTATGTTAGCAATATAGCGTTTTACGTGAGGTGGTTCGCCCTTTTGACGAACAATAACTATAGTATATTTTTTGGTTTGAATTATGCGGTTTAAGTATCTTTCAAGTGAAACCGAAGGAACACCTGCTAAAAGTGGATTTGAAGTAGAATTTTCTATAATAGATTTGTTTTTACGAGTAAGTTGTATGTTTAGAAGCTCACTAATTTCTTTTGCTTTTCCTATTTGTAACTCTTCATTATTGACTTCATAAGTTTCAAAAAAACTTCCAATTTCCATGAGAACAACAGTGTTTGAGCCATATTTTTTTTCAAAAAATAGTTGCAAATCAAAATATATCTCAGTTAAAAGTCTGTTCTGTGAATTTAGTATCTGTGTTACTTCTGTATTCATTCTTTTAGTTTCATCCTCTTTACATGTAAAGATTTATTATACTAAAATAAGTATAAAGTTTTGGTTTAAAAGCTTTACATGTAAAGACTTTTTAATATTAAAACTATGGACTTACTCTGTAAGAAATAAGAGAGTATAATGTCAAGATATGTAATAAATTTAAGGGAAACAGATGCTTTTAGAAGAAATAGATAAGCAATTTAGAAATATAACCAAAGAGTATAAGTCAAATTTTATAATGCTAAATGCTCAAGATAAGTCTTTAACCATTATATTGGGCATATTATGCTTTATTTTTTTTATTTTAATTGGCATATTACTGTGGAATGCAAATGCTAACATGGAACTAGAATATAAAATTTTTCTAGGTTTAGTATATTCTATTTTTATTTTATATTTTCCAATAATTATTTGTGGAATTTTCATTAGACAAAAGATAAAAAGATCAAAATAAATATGTCAAATAAGACAAATTAATCATTTTAAAAGGAGTAAATCATGAATAGAAGAACAGCATTAAAAGTTGCAGCAGTTGCAGCGTTAAGTACTACACTAGCAAGTGCGTATGATAAGAAGTTAGTTGTAAATACAATGGACGTCAAACTAAAAGACACAGCAAATCCTACAAAAGGTGAGCAAAAACACTCTCCAGAGATAAAACTTGGCTCAAAAGATGCAAAAGGTTACACTGTAGTTGAAGTTAACATTGGACAAGCTGGTATTATCCACCCTAGTACTGCGAACCACTGGATATATGAAATAGAACTATTTGCAGATGGCAAAAAAGTTTCAAGTGTTTCACTAGAACCAGAAATTTCAAGAGGTTATCTTGCAACAAGAGTAAATTTAGCAAGTGTAAAAACATTATTAGCTATTTCTCGCTGTAATCTACATGGTAACTATACAGCTTCAATAAGTCTGTAACTCATTAGCCCTTTTATAAGGGCTTTGGTTGCATAATCACAGATGAAAAAAACATTTATTCAAACATTTACAGATAAAAACTTGCCTTTTATAGAGTTAAGATACTCTAATTCTAATGCTCACTACAAAAAAACACTTTCATAGTACATTTTCTATAGGAGTTAATAAAGAGGGTGTTAGTATCTACACAAATAGTGATAAAGAGTATACTTTAGGAAAAAATATGATTAGCATTATGAATCCAAATGCAGTACACTCTTGCAATTCCTGTAGTGAGATTCTTAATGAATATTATATGATGTACCTTGATAAAGATTGGTGCAAGAACATACAAAAATCAATAAATAGTGAAGTAAAAGAATTTGTACATGTAAACAAACATATTTTAAAAGATGGTAACTTTTATATAGCTTTTTTAAACCTTTGTGAACGACTTTTTTCTGAAATATCTTATAATGAGAAAGAAGATGAGTTAATCAATTTTTTTATTAAATTCTTCTCCTTCTACATCAAAGAGGATTCAACAGAAGTAGTAGATGTAAAGTTTGAAAAGATGGTTGCTTACCTTGATGAGAACTATAAAGATAATATTTCATTAAATGAACTCTCAAAGATGTTTGAGTTAAACCCTTTTTATATTATCAGACTATTCAAATCTCAGATGAACTTAACTCCTCACTCATACTTGTTAAATGTAAAAATAAACAGAGCAAAAGAGCTTTTAAAAAAAGGTTATTCTCTAGTTAATACAGCGTTAGAATGTGGTTTTTTTGACCAGAGTCATTTTCATAAAAACTTCTTAAAAATAGTCGCAACAACACCAAAAGAGTACAAGCTCAATTTTGTACAATAACTTTTTTTTCAAAACTCATATAATTTCAAAAACGGAGATTATATGACCTTAACTACACTTTTTGCCATGTTTTCATTTTCACTTGTGATGTCAATAACCCCAGGACCTGTTAACATGTTAATTATTTCATCTGGAATTAATCATGGTCTTAAAAAAACTATGGCTTTTGTTTCTGGTGCTACTATTGGTTTTACTCTACTTTTAGTATTGATTGGATTTGGTTTTATGAACATAGTGAAGCTATACCCCTCTTTACTCAACTATCTTGAAATAGTAGGAGCAACTTTTATAATATATATGGGCTATAAAATTGCAACTTCTTCATCAAATTTATCTACAAAAAACTATAATAAAAAAACTTTAAAATTTTATGAAGGTTTTTTACTACAATGGCTAAACCCAAAAGCTTGGATTGCGTGTGTATCTGGTATTTCCATGTTTGTAAGTAGTAATAGTGCTTTTGTTGTGTTTGTTATTATGTACTTTCTAGTGTGTTATCTTTCGCTCACATTTTGGGGTATTTTAGGTCAAAAAGCAACAAAGTTTTTAAATACACCTGCAAAATTAAAAATATTTAATATAATTATGGGAGGTATACTTATATTTTCTGCAAGTTCTCTAATAATTATAAAGATGACCTAATTAAAAAAAAGAGGTGCTTAAAACACCTCTCAAACCATGGTATATTGGGAGAAAATAAAGGTTTGTTTGCAAAAAGTCGTTTTAAACTTCTTTTATAATCTCTTGTTCTTTTTTATTTTTCTCAAACCTCTTACTGTGAAGTAGAGCAAACATGGTAGGAACATATATGAGGTTTAGAACAGTTCCCCAAGCAAGTCCAAAACCAAGTGAAACTGCAAGTGGTTGGAAGATTATTGCTTGTCCTGTTGCAAAAAAGATAAGAGTCATAAGCCCAATGATAGTCGTCAAAGTTGTCATAAAGATAGGACGCAGTCTTTTAGTAGCTTGAATAAATAAGTCATCAAGAGTATATGTCTTTTTTAAATAAGTCATCATGATAATTCCATCATTTATAACAACACCCGCCAGCCCAAGAGCACCTATGAGTGAAGGCATACTTAGATTCATGCCCATGATATAGTGACCACCAAGAACTCCAAGAAATGAAAAAGGTATAACTGACATCAGTATGAAGGTATCTTTAAATGAGTTAAATAGATATAACATTGAGAGCATAATAAGAAATAGTGCTAGACCAGAGGCATTTAACATATCTCCCATAAGTTCTGCTTTTTTCTTTTTCTCTCCAAGTAATTCTATTCCCACTCCATCTTTTTTTAGTTGTTCTAAGACAGGTTTGATTTGGTCTATAACTTCTCCTGCTGTTATAACAGAAGGATTAACATTAGCAATAACATAAAATATTGTTTGACCATAATCTTTTATTACTTTTTCAAAAGATTGAATAGTTTCAAATGTAACTACATCTTTAAGTTCAACATTTTGTCCTGTTTCAAGGGGTACTTTTAAATTTTTGAGTGCTTGAAGATTGTTTTTATTTAAGCTTTCAACTTTTATTTCTAAAAGAGAGTTCTCATCAAATGCTGTTCCTTTCTTTTTAGATAGAAACATATTTGATAAAACTCGTCCTATTGTTGCTTCATCTAAGCCAAGTTGCTCACCATAACTGTTTATTTTTATTTTTATTTCATCAATTCCTATTTTAGCAGTATCTGACACTGTTTTTACTCCATTAATATCATAAAGAGCATTTTCTAGTGTTTTGATTGCATCAAGAGTTTGCTGTGTATTGTTAGATATAACACCTATTTTTATGTCAGATTTAACAGGTCCAGCTCTTCGTTCTGCTACAAATATTTCTTTTAAGCCATATTTACTTTTGTAATCTTTTCCTTTTAAAAATTTACGAAGTTTTTTCGCAACTACTTGGGAAGCATCAGTTCTACTCCTCTCTATATTATCTTCATAAGGACTTAGATAAGGTGTAACATATTTATCTACAAAGTTTATTGGGACTAGCTTGTGAAGTTCTAGTGAGATATACATTACATAAGGATATCTTTCACTCCTTGATTCCACATCTTTTCTATAACCAGAGATAGTAGAAAGAGTTTTAATGCTAAATTTTTCTTTGTTTTTTAGTATGTCTTTTGAAATTGCATCAACTATTTTAAAAGAATCTTCTATTTTTGTATTGACATCTGCCTTTATTGAGATATTCATCGTTGTTGAGTCAAATTTTGGAAACATTTGAAATTTTGAGTTTTTGATAGCAACTACAGTTAACAGTGGAACTAAAATAATAAATGAAAATAGAAAAGTTTTTTTGTATGTCATAAGCTTATGAATAATCCAGCTATAAATAGCATTGGCTTTTGACCATGATAGAACTCTTGACTCTGCTTTCAATGTATGTGCAGCGTGAATTGGTAAAAATACAAATGACTCTATGAGTGAAGCAACTATAAGTGCAGAGACTGCAATAGGGATTAGTTTTATAAACTCTCCCATAGTTCCACCAATCATAATTGAAGGTAAAAATGCAAAAATAGTAGTTATAGATGCTACAAATACAGGCAATGCCATCTCTTGTGTTCCTACTATGGCTGCTTCTTTTGGGCTTAGTCCCTCTTCAAGTTTTTGCTGTATGTTCTCAGCCACAACTATGGCGTCATCAACAACAATACCAAGAGCAACTAAAACTCCTATTAGTGATACCATGTTTATTGTATATCCAAAGAAGTAGAGGTAAATAGCTCCCATAATGAAAGAGGTAGGGATACCAATAGCCACTATAGCTGCCATTCTTGTGTTGATAAGAAGAGCAAGTAAAATGGCTACTAGAATAAGCCCAAAAAATATGTTCGACATAACTACATTGAGTCTATCTTTGATTCTATCGGAGCGATTTTCATGTATGGTGAAATCTATTTCAGGATTCGTCTTTTCAACTTTTGTTAAAAGTTTTTTTATATTTTCATCTGCGACAAGTGCATTTCCTCTTTCTGTTTGTGAAACGGCAAGAGAGAGCGATGTTTTTCCGTTAAAAGTAGACAAGGTTGTTGAGTCTTCATATCTTTTTTCTACCATTGCAATATCGGAAAGATAAATCTTTTTACCACTTATGCTAAGAAGTGTTTTTTGCATTGCTTCTGCTGTTTTTTTACCGTTGTATGTTGAAATGAAATAGTGCTTGTCTTTACCCTCAATTTTTCCTACAGGAAATATATATGATAGTCCACTAATGGCATTAAAAGCTGCTGTTTTATTGATTCCAAAACTATCTATTTTTTTCTCATCTATTTTGATGTTGTAGTACATATCAGAGTCACCATATATAACAACTTCAGATATGTCAGGGACAGATAGAATCTTTGTTCTAAACTTTTTAGCAAAGTCTTTTAGCTCGCTACGCGTAAGTGTTTTTGATGAGAGAGATACTTGCAGAATACTTTTACCAGTAGTAGCAACAGTAACTCGTGGGTCGTTCATATCTTCAGGAAAATTCTGTTTTACTTTGTCAATGGCATCTTTTATTTTTGCAGATGTATCATATTTGTTTACATCTTTGAGAAGTTCTACTGTTATGCTAAAAGAACCAGGAGTTATAACCGAAGTCATTTCGTCGATGCCCTCAATACTTTTAAGCTCATCCTCTATATCTCTAACTGCTATTTTGTCCATCATATCAATAGAAGAGCCGCTGTAACTACCACTAATGTTAATGATGTCTAATTCAAATGATGGAAATATTTCTTTGGGTGTTTTACTATAAGAGTAAAATCCTATTAAAATCACTAAAATAAACAAAACATAATTCATTCTTGAATTATTGACAAAAAATCTTACAAACTTTTCCATATGAACACCCTAATTATTTAATTAGGGTATTTTAACGTAGGTGTGTTAACAAACTGATAATGTCAATAATTTATTCTTATACTAATAGGTATATAACTTAGTCTTCTATTTGAAAATTTTGTAATTCTTTTACCCTTATAGTGACCTATGTTTTTATATCCTATAAATTTTTCTTCTTCACTTTCGCTATATTTTGTCACACACATTTGTTTAGTTTCATAAGTTCTATAGTTATCTTTTCTTTGATTTTGAGACATATTGTGACCTACTATTGAGCCTAAGATTGCTCCACCAACTGTAGCTAAATCTTTTCCTCTACCGCCACCAACTTGATGACCAAGAATACCTCCAGCTACTCCTCCTATGATAGTTCCTATAGGAAAATCATTTGTGTAACCACGTGAACGTTGTACCGGCACACTTTCATTCCAACACTCTTGGTAAGGAACTCTTTTGGTGATTGTTTTATACTTTGGAGTCGAGCTTGTAACTCTTACCTCGTCTGTCATTGTAAATGAGTTTGCTTGAAGAGCTAAAAGGGCTGTTGTTAAAATTATTCCTATCTTTTTCATAATGTTCTCCTTGTTTTGATAATAGAAGTTTAAAATAAAAAAGTGAAATGATTGTGAAGAGGTTAAGGAGGCGGTCTATTGCCTCCTTTAAAATTAAGCTACTACTTTTTCCCCGTAAAATCTTACAGTTAAAGCAACTACTATGAGTGCAAGAGGAAGAACTACATACATTGAAAATCCCATTGCAGCAGGAATATACCCAAACAGTATTGCCACAGCACCAACAAACAGCGCATAGAAAAGCTGAGTGTTAATGTGGTCCATATGGTCACAAGATGCTCCCATTGATGAGAGTATTGAAGTATCTGAAATTGGAGAACAATGGTCACCAAAGATTGCACCAGTAAGAACGGCACTAATGTTTAAAATAATATAGTTGTAAAGCTCAGTTCCCTCAAGTCCTGTGTGAATTCCTACGGCATTTGCAATAGGAATTGCCAAAGGCATCAAGATACCCATAGTTCCATAAGATGTTCCAGTTGCAAAAGATATGATTGAACCCAATATAAATATAATAGAAGGTAGAAGTATCTGTGGAGTAGAATCTGTTAGAATTGAAACCAAATAAGTTGAAGTTCCAAGTTCTTTTATAACAGCACTTATGGACCAAGCAAGAATAAGGATAACAGCAGTAATAACCAAAGCTTTTACACCAAGTACCCAAGTCTCCAATGCTTCACTTAAATTGAACATTTTTTGTTGCATGCCCATTCCAATAGCTACAATAGAAGCAAAAAGAGCCGCTTCAAAAAGCACAATAGACGCATCAGCTGCGCCAAAACAGTGTTGGATTGATAAAAAAGCATAAGGGTTTGCATCTACAATCTTTAATGTTGCTTCATCTAACGCGTGATAACCATTAAAATAAAATCCAAAAAATGCAACGGCTATAAGAGTACCTATGGGAATGATAGCGTTCCAAATAGAGTGAGTTACTCCCTCTTTGGGCTCAAGTGTTGCACTCTCTTGGTTCATCATAATTTTTGCGTTAGGGTGATAAACTTGACCAGTTGAAATTGCTCTTGTTGCAGCTTTGTGCATAGGACCAAACTCACGTAAGAAGTAAGCTGTAAAGAAAACAAAAGCTAACATTAAAATGTTGTAAAATCTATAAGGTATAGTTTCCACAAAAATTGCATATGCGTTTATATTTACCATGCCTATCATGGCATAAGCATCTTTTATAAGAGATATTTCATACCCAATCCAAGTAGAAATCAGTGCAATTCCAGCAACAGGAGCCGCAGTTGCATCTATGATGAAAGCGAGTTTTTCACGACTAACTTTTAATTTGTCAGTAACTGGTCTCATAATTGGACCAATTATGAGTGAGTTTGCATAATCATCAAAAAAGATAAAAAAGCCCATAATCCAAGTATATATTTGAGCAGAACGTTGTGATTTTGCACGCTTTGCAAGTCTTTGGGCTATGGCACGAGGTCCTCCCATTTTAGTAATGACGGCTATAAGCCCACCAATGGTAAGTACTTGAAGTATAATTCCTGCGTTCCAAGAATCTGCCATGCTTCCTACCATTTTACCAACAAGGTCGACAAAAGCGTTATAAAGAGCTGCAAATATATTGTTTCCAGATATATTTATAAGAAATGTTCCACTAAAAATACCCATAAAAAGTGAAAAAATAACGTTTTTTGTTAAAAATGCTAAAGCAATTGCCACAAAAGGTGGAATGAGCGTTAACACACCATAAGCCTCTGCGTTTGTTTTAGCATCAGCAAAAAGAGTCAATGGTAAAAAGGCCAATGCGATAACTAATTTTAATTTACTATTCAAAAAATCCTCCTAAAAAATTAACTGTAAATTATATCATAATGCAGTACTGTAAAAATAACTTTTGCTATAATGATTTTATGAAAAATTTAATACAAAAATTACCAAAAGCAGAGTTACATCTACACATAGAAGGTACACTAGAGCCTGAACTTATGTTTAAGTTAGCTAAAAAAAACAGTATAAAAATACCATATAAAACTATAAAAGAAGTCAAAAAAGCATATAGTTTTAATTCTTTACAATCTTTTTTAGATATTTATTACGCAGGAGCAAATGTACTCATTGAAGAGCAAGATTTTTTTGATTTGACTTGGGCATATCTTCTTACATGTAAAGCACAAAACATAGTCCATACAGAAATTATGTTTGACCCTCAAGCTCATACAAATAGAGGTATAAAGTTTGAAACTGTTTTTAGTGGGATTAGCAGGGCATTAGAAAAAGCAAAAGAAGAATTAGAGATAAGCTCTTTTTTAATAATGAGTTTTTTAAGACATTTAAGCCAAAAAGAGGCATTTACAACACTAAAAGAAGCTGAACCTTTTAAAGAAAAAATCATAGCCGTAGGTTTAGATTCAAGTGAACTTGGAAACCCTCCTGCTAAGTTTAAAGAAGTTTTTGAAGAAGCAAAAAAACAAGGTTACAAACTTACAGCTCATGCAGGAGAAGAGGGAGATGCAAGTTATATTTGGGAGGCATTAAACCTTTTACATGTAGACAGAATAGACCACGGTATAAGATGTGATGAAGATGAAAGACTGTTGGAGTATCTTAAACAAAATAAAATTCCACTAACTGTCTGTCCTTTGTCAAATACCAAATTAAAAGCAGTAGATGACATGAAAAACCACAATATATTAATGCTTTTAAAAAAAAGCTTACTTGTCACCGTAAATTCAGATGACCCAGCATACTTTGGTGGTTATTTAAATGAAAACTTTGAAGCTTTGGTAGATGCCTTAGATATGAATGAATATGAACTAAAAAGGCTTATTCAAAATTCATTTGATGCTTCTTTTTTAAGAGAGAAAAAACGTTAACATGTAGAGGAGGTTTGGTATGGAAAATAAAACACAAATAAGGGATTATGATAAAGATTCAATAATTATAAAAGATTATTGAGCTTATTTCCAGGCTAGTTTTTTGATGTTATTAATTTCTATAATGCACTCCATAAACCAAACCACTTAAACAAGATTTTTTATTCCAAATGATAGAATAGACTTCTTGCGAAACTCAAAAGTAGGTACAAAAAATGCTTAAAAGTTTATATGAGTAAATACAAACAACTACAAAAGAAACCACGAAAGAATTTTAAACGACTTATTGGTGTAAATGAAAATACTTTTAATGAGATGATTGCGATTTTCATAGCATATGAAAAAGAGAGAACTAAAAATCATGGAGTTGGAGGAAGAAAAAGTTTATCACCAGAAGATAAAGTACTTTTGATGTTAAGTTATTATAGAGAGTACAGAACCTTAGAGCATATAGGCTTTGATTACAGCGTAAGTGAATCTACAGCTTCAAGAGTTGTACGAGAAGTTGAAGATATTTTAATTAAGTCAGGTAAATTTTCACTACCAAGTAAACGAGCTTTATATGGAGATAATATTGATTTGGAGTTTATCGTTATTGATGCTACTGAGTCCCCAATACAGCGACCAAAAAAAAGCAAAGAGAGTACTATTCAGGGAAAAAACGAAACCACACATTAAAGGGTCAAATAGTTATTGATAAAGATGAAAGGATTATTTGTGCTCACACCTGTAAAGGTACTACACATGATTTCAAACTTTTTAAACAAAGTAATCTTTCTGTAAAATCTGAGACTTGTATCTATGTAGATTTAGGTTACCTTGGAATTAAAAAGCAACATGTCAATATTCAAATACCATACAAATCATCAAAGTTATATCCATTAACCAATACACAAAAAACTCAAAATAAAATAGAAGCATCAGCTTTTATTTGTATTGAGCATGTCAATGCTAAATTAAAAACTTTTCAAATCCTTACGCAAAAATATCGTAACCGTAGAAAGCGCTTCAATCTCCGCTTTAATTTGATATGTGGATTAGTGAATTTTGACCGTGGTTTTAATGTTTGTTCAAAATGAGTTTTGCAAGAAGTCTAATAAAAAAGAAAATAATAAAGGGTGTAAAATGAGTACCAAACGAAAAAGATACAGTGCTGACTTCAAAGCCAAACTGGTTTTAAAAGTTTTTTCAAAGAGAGTCATCACTTCGTGACCGTTTTACTTGACAAGAAAAAAGACTTAATAGTAAATATGGGTGCTCCAAAGACTTTCAAACTATGGCATAGTGGGAGTAAACAAAGGTTTATTTACAAATGATTGTAAAAAAGCTCTAAAATATGTATAAATTGCAAGTCTAAAAATATTATTTCCAAAGGTTCAAGAAAAGGGATAAAAAGATATTTTTGTAAAGACTATAAAACTTCTTTCAGCTCAAAAAGAAGACCAAAACAACTAGAAAAAGTTATCTTTGAAGAATATTTTTTACAACGACAAACACTCATGCAACTTTCAGTAAAATATTCCAGATCAATAAGCTGGATAGTGAAGCAAAGAGATGAATATATTGTTGATATAAAAGCACATAATCCAAGGACAGTAAACTTGGTATGCGATGCTACTTTTTATGGGAAGAGGAAAGAGCGTGAAGCCTGCCCTTGGGGTACAATCTTGGAACTTTGGTGTTCAAAGATATTGAATCAAAAGAGATACTTATCTGGAAGCATATTGAAAGTGAATTGGAAGCTTCTAATGAACTGAAGAAAATTGTTTCAAGACTAACTCAAACTACAGAGAAAAACTTTACTCAAAAGCTTGATGATTGGTACGAAAATTATAAAGGTTTTTTAGAGAACTAGGTGCCCCTTGAGGGTAAAAAAGTGTTTCGTCTATTACTGGAGAACTCCACTATACTCATCCAAGAATAAGAGTTGCATATAGAAGTCTACGAACTAATTTACCTTATATATTTACATACAAAAATCATAAAAAACTAAACATACAAAATACAACTAATACACTCGAGGGTGGTGTATTCTCTCATATGAAAAATATGATTAGTTTGCATCGTGGACTTAGTAAAAGTATGAAGTTGAATTTAGTCGATTATTATTTAGTGAATTATAAGAAACAGTATAAAAGTAAGCACCATATTTACTATTAAGTCCAAAATTAAGAAAAAGTTAGCAATTTTTTTAAGCATGAAAGCATTGTTTATGCTGCTTGATTTTTTAGGTATTTAGGTGGTGGAGTAATAAGTGTTTATTTGTGTAAAATTTCCATATGTTACATTTGCAATCAACATACCAAAAGGAGCAATAAATATATTACTTAATTTTGTATTAAAAATAGATCCTATATATAACAATATTATTAATACGAAGGAACTGTTCAAAAATCTGTGTCAATTGGGTAAAATAACAAATACTCAAGGAAACACAGATGAATATAAAAATAGATGTATAGCAATTTGCTCGTGATATAAAAGCTGGTAAAAGTATCGGTGGTAAAGATGGAGCACTAGGCTCTCTAATAAAACAACTAACAGAAGCTGCACTTGCAGCAGAGATAGACTCACACTTAACTCAAGACCTCAATCGAAATCGCAAAAATGGTTATGTCACAAAAACTATGAAAAGTGAACACGGTGAGTTTGAGTTAAATGTTTCTCGTGATTGCACTGGTTCATTTGAACCGGAAATAGTCAAGAAAAATCAAAGAACAATGTCAGGAGAGATTGAAGAGAAAATATTAGCTCTTTACTCACATGGGAATAGTTATTCATAATAGAAGATATTTACGGTGTAGGCTTCTCAAAGGGTGCTATTAGTGCAGTAACAGATAAAATCATACCTATGCTTCAAGAATGGAGAGTTCGTCCTCTTGAAGAGGTATATCCCATCATATTCTTAGATGCTATCCATTATAAAGTAAAAGAAGATGGTCGTTGTTTTTTATACAGTTCTTGGAGTTGGTATTGATGGTAAAAAAGAGATACTTGGATTGTATCTCAACGAGAGTGAAGGTGCTAAGTTCTGGTTACAGGTTTTCAAATAGATGAGTGAAAGATATACTCATAGCCTCTGTTGATGGTCTTAAAGGTTTTCCTTAAGCTATTAACTCAGTATTTCCAGATACAGAAGTCCAACTTTGTATAGTACATCAAATTCGTAATAGCCTTAAGTACGTAGGTTCAGCTTATCAAAAACAATTTGCCAAAGAACTTAAAAAAGTATATCAAGCTTTCACAAAAGAAGAAGCTGAAATTGAGTTAGACAAGTTAGAAGAAAAATGGGGCAAAAAATATCCTATCGTCTTCACTTCTTGGAGAAATAAGTGGGATAATTTATCTGTTTATTTTAAATATCCTGGAATATCCCCCATAAACTAGACAAACTTTAATTCAATAATTTACTGACCTTTATAATGCCCCTAAAATCAAAGACAATAATTCAGAAAGATTAATTTTCAAATAAGTTAAAATGATATAAATAATGGAGGTGAATTATGAGTAGAAGAAAAGGACAAATATATAGTGCCGAACAAAAAACAAGAATAGTTTTAGAGCTGCTAAAAGAAGAACAAACAACAAGTCAAATAGCATCTAAATATAAAATCACATCACAATCTTTAAGTAAATGGAAACAACAGTTTCTAAATAATGCATCACTTGCATTCGATGTAGGAGGAGTAACTAAAACTTACCTAGATGAGATAGAAGAGTTAAAGAGTGAGAATGATGGTTTAGCTAAAGCACTAGGTAAAGCTACAATAAAAGTAGAGTTTGTTGAAAAAAAGCTAAAGAGCTTGGACTTATGTAATAAAAGAGCGATGATCGAGTCCAAGCATAAATATTTATCAATATCAGAGCAATGTAATATATTTGGTATCAGTAGAAGTCATTACTACTACAAACCAGCACCAATGAGTCAGGAGAATATTGAACTACTGCACAAGATAGATGAAATAGCTACTGATAACTCAGAGTATGGTTATAGATTTATATATGAACAACTAAAAGAAGATGGCTACTATATTGGAAAACATAGAGTCTTAAAATATATGGGAATACTTGGTATCCAAGCAATATATCTAACCAAAAAAAGACTCACAAGTCTCAAAAACCAAGAGCATAAGATTTATGAGTATCTACTAAAAAAATATTGGACTAAATTTGGAAAGAGAAAAACTGTATATGTACCCACACCAAATGAAGTATGGAGTGGTGATATTACATATATACGTGTTAATGGAAGCTTTATGTATTTTACAGCTGTTATAGACTGGCATAGCAAAGCAATACTGTCCTATAACATATCTAACTCTATGGATGCAACACTTGCAACTGATGTACTTGGGGAGGCATTGGCTAAATATCCTAAACCTAAAATATTTAATAGTGACCAAGGGAGCTAATACACTAGTTATGAACATACTAAGTTACTTAAAAAATATGATATTAAAATATCTATGAATGGTAAAGGTAGAAGTATAGATAATATTGTAATTGAAAGATTTTTTAGAACATTAAAACATGGCAATATTTATATCAGTGATTATCAATCAATAAAGGAGTTAAAAGAAGGTGTAAAAAACTACATCCATAAATACAATTTTAAAAAATTTCATTCAAGTATAAACTATAAAAAACCTATGAATGTTTATCTTGAATATCTGAAAAATGTAGGTTAAAGTAACAGATGAGGATGAAATTAAATCTGTTTAAGAGTTGTCTTGATTTTTAGGGCATTATACTCTTCATTTGTAAATCCTTCTGTGTTCAACATTTTATCTAATTGACACAGAATTCTTTACAGTCCCATGAACCTCGTCGCGTGCTATTTTTATCTCTTTTCTATCGCTATGGTTTTCCATCTCTTTTTTATTTAAATCACTCTCTGCAATGACAACTCCATTTTCATTTACTTTTGCATCTACTCCAAATAAAACAGTTTTATCTAAGTAGTTAGATTTTCTTATCATATTTACTAAAGCATTTGTATATGTATTATAGGGATCAGCCAAAAGTTTTTTTGGCTCGATTCCTAATTTTTTTCCAAAAAACTTTATGGCTAGTTTGTCATAAATTCTGTTAAAAGCCACTTCACTATTTAAAAGATGTGCGTGTATATCTACTGTTTTCAATATGGTTTTCTTTTTTTACAAATTTACTGTTTCAACAACACAAAATCTTCCAGAAGCATTATTTTTGTAAATATAATCGAGCATAACTCCTGAATCATACTCATATTTGTTACAATATTAATACCACTTGATAGATTTCCTATCTTTCAAGTAACTCTTGTGCGAGTTTTTTTGCCATTTTAAAATCAGACTTTCCACTTGCTAGTTTTGGCACTTCTTCAGTTTTAAAGATGTGACTAGGTCTCATTATAGGGATCACATCACTTTCTTTTATTTTGTTTTCTACTTCTTCTTTTGTTAATTCTCCCACGTAAAGCAATATTACTTTCTCACCTTTCTTTTCATCATTTAAATTTGTTGCAATTAATTCAATACTCTCTTGAAATATGTTATTTAATTGTTCTTCAATACTTCCTAGGCTTATCATCTCTCCACCGATTTTTGCAAACCTACTGTACCTATCAACAATGCTGATAAATCCATCTTCATCAACATGTCCTTTATCTCCAGTTTTGTAGTAACGAACACCATCAATTTCTACGATTACTTCATTTATCTTATTTGCATCATCTAAATAACCTTTCATAACTTGTGCACCACCAACAATAATAAGTCCATCTTCTCCAATAGAAAGTTCTTCTAATGTTTCAGGATTTATGATTTTTACTATAGTTCCTGGAAGCCCTTGTCCTACTGTTCCTGTTTTATTACCCTTCACTACTCTCATGGTGTCTAAATCTAAGGCATCTGGCATATTTACAGATATAACAGGTGATGTTTCTGTTGCTCCATAGCCTTCATATATTTCAAGTGAAAATTTTTCCTTGAATGCATTTTTGATTTCAGGTTTTAATTTTTCTGCACCAGCTACCACCATACGTATGCTTCCGAACATTAGAGGAAGTAATTTTCTATTTTTTGCATATAGTCTAAAAAATGTTGATGTACCAAACATAATAGTTGCTTGATAACGAGCTGCAAGTTTACCAATTGCTACTGCATCAGTTGGATCTGGAGCACTTACCATGGTAATACCTTCACTCATAGGAAGAAGAGTTGTTATAGTAAGTCCAAATGAATGAAATATAGGTAAAGAGTTAAGAATGACATCTTTATCTTGAAAATTCAATAAAGCAGAAACTTGTTTTATGTTAGCAACAAGGTTTTTGTGTGTTAGCTCAATTCCTTTAGGAGAGCCTTCACTTCCACTACTAAATAGTATAGTAGCGGTATCATTCATACTCATTTTTTCAAAATATAATTTTTCAATAAACCAAGCAGGCATAAAAATAGCTTGTAAAAGTGTTGTTGTTTTTTCAGTTTTTTTAAAGTTTTTTCCAATGGATTCAACTGAAATAATTTTGTCTTTTAGTGTTTCAGAAAAATCAAATCCTTTAGTTGTAAGTTTTTCCATAAATTTTTCGGAACTAACAATAGATGTTATATTTGCTTTTTTTATGGCATTTGTCATAGCCTCATCACTTAGTGTGTAGTTTAAATTCACAGGTCTTTTACCAAGTATAAGCAATGCCATATTTATGATAGATCCAATAGCAGAAGAGGGTAATAAAACACCTATGTTTTTTCCAGAAATATTTTTTAATGATTTTACAAAAAGTAAAACTGCTGTTATCATTTTATAATTATTTAAGTCTGTACCCATAGTATCTACAATAGACCTTTTAAAAAGTTGACTTTTTGCTCTTTTTAACCAGCTGTATTGTAAAGGTTTTTGTTCAGCAAGATTTTCTTCCCATGTTTTATAAGATAACGCAGTGATTTTTTGTTTTAAAACTTTTGCAGGAGTATCAGCATTTAATTTCTCTCCAAAGGTTACTATGATGTTGTTTTTAGAACCTTCTTTGGTTAGTTTTTTGAACTGTTCATCTGCTTTAGAGAAAGTAGAACCCCAAAGACCATGAATATAAAAAGGAATTATTGGATGATCACTTCCTTTTATTGCTAATTCATAACCTTTTTTAAATTCTCCTAATTGACCATTGTAACTGATACGTCCCTCTGGAAATAATGCTACTACTTCACCATTGTCCAATCTTTCACGTATTTGTCTTATAGATTCTTTGCTAGATGTGCTTGAAATTGGAATGATATTGAAATATTTTAAAAACCATTGCAAATACCATTTACTATAAATACTTTTTATCATTACAAATTTGATTGCACGAGGAGAAGCAACTTGTAGAACAAGCCAATCAATCCAACTTATGTGATTCCCAAGAAGTAAAACACCATCTCTTTGAGGCAAGTTTTTTAAACCTCTTACATATAAGCTATATTTTGTTTTTAAGATAGGCATTAAAAGGATTCTTATAAAAAGATGAGGTAGTTGTTTTATTGCATAAAATGAGCCAATAAGAGCTACAAATGCACTAAATAAAAATAGCATACTACTGTCAAATCCAATTTGCACAAATATAATTGAAATAAGTAAAAAAGAAAACATAACAATGTTTTGTATAAAGTTGTTTCCAGCTAAAACTGTTCCTAGTTCTGATTCTTTTGCAAAGTATTGAATAGATGAATTTAAAGGTACTATCAATAATCCGCCAAAAAATCCAAACATTATACTTGAAACTACCATGCTATATAATTCTGTTGAGAATGCAAAAAGCATAAGTGAAGCAAAAATTCCAAGAGCACCTAGTGGAACTATGCCTAACTCTATATGCAGTTTAGACCAACGACCTGCCAACATTGAACCAAATATTAAACCTATAGCACTTACTGCTAAAACAGCTTGTACTATAATTGCATTTTCATTTCCAGTTATTATTTTGTAGTGTGCTGGAAAAGCGGCAACTATAACTTGTCCCACTCCCCAAAAGATACTTAAGCCAATGATACTTAACCAGATATTTTTATCTGAACGAATAAGTTTAAAATTTGTTTTTAGGTAAGTAAGATTTAGATAACTTTTCATTTTGAAAACATTTTGTTTTCTTACAGAATTAATAATTGGAATTTTAAAAGTAAAGAAACTTTCTACTATGGTTAATAATATCAATATCCATCCTATTGGAGTAACTGTTTGTAAAATAGCTCCAGCATCATTTGACTCAATGTAATATGATTCAAAAACTATAGAAAATAAAATTGAACTTATTAATATAGCAACAATAGTGATTGCTTGAATAACTCCATTTGCAGCACCAATATTTTCTGTTCCAACTAACTCTTTTATAAGACCATATTTTGAAGGAGAGTATATAGCACTTTGAACAGCTAATAAAAATGTCATTGCAAAAGCGGTATAAAACCACCCTTGATAATAACTAAAAGTAATAAGAGATGCTAAAACAATGGAACTTAATGCTGCATAACGAATAACTTTTGTTTTTGCAAATCTGTCGCTTATATAACCAGATGGTGAAAACAATAAAATGAATGGCAATAAAATCATTGAGTTAACAAAAGCACTTAATATAATAAGTGTATCACCTTCAAAACTTTTTAGTAAAACATTTTGTATAGTTATTTTATGAGCTATATCAACAGTAGCATTTAATAATAAAACTATTATAAATGGTATAAACCCACGTATTTTTAGAAGATTATTCATTTTGTGTCCTTGTTTTTTTGATATTCATTAAGTGTGTGCATGTTAAAAAGGTAAGGTTTCAGTATAAGTGTCATGTCAAAAAGAGCTTTTACTGAGTCATTTTTATTTGATTGGTTATTTAAAAAATCTTTTGCAAAAGAAACTTCAATCTTTGCAAGTTTTTGAGCATATTTTATATAAGATTTTAGTACTGACTTGTCAACATTAAGTTTTTCTATGTTCAATAAAATATCTAATATCTCAATGTCCTTAGTTGTAAAAAGGTTATTCCTTTGAAAAAGCAATCCATCTTTGATGTAAGATTCTAATTTTTCAGAAGAAATATTATATTTATTTTGTATCTGTTCCATAGTATAAGTTTCTTGATGTATTGGTCCCATTATGATATCAAGTGTTTCTAAAACAGTTTCAAATCCTTTTTCAAAATCAAATTTACCATTTTTTACAACAGTTTTGATTTCACTAATAGAAGAGTCAAAATTGGATTGAAGGTATTTGATAAATTTAATAATTTCTATACAGCTCTCTTCATACAAATGCAAATTTGGTTTTGGTTTGTGTGGAGGTGGAAGAAGACCTTCCTTTATGTAGAAAAGAATAGTTGATTTTGAGACACTAGTTTGTTTAACAAGTTCATTCATTTTGATGGGCATTTAAACATTCCTTTGTTTTGATATGAGAAGTATAACAATATTTATATAAAGTGTCAAGTAACGCTTTACGCTTTTTAGCCTTTATGCACACTCAAATTTAAATAACAATTTAAGTAAAAATGGAGGAATTATGGTTGTTATGATTATAACAAAAATTAGTACAGCGTAAATTTCATTATTTAATATTCCATTTACTCTTCCAATTTCAGCAAAAATTAGCCCAACTTCTCCACGAGGAATCATGCTAATTCCAATAAGCATTTGGTTTGTAGAGCATTTTTGTGTGATGAAAAAAGCACCTATATATTTTCCAAAAACTGCTATAAAAAGAAAAACTAGCCCCATATACCAAAATCCTGAAGAGCTAAAGTCAATTATTCTTATGTTCATAGACAATCCAACCATAACAAAAAATATGGGAGTAAAAAGTTGAATTATAGGTGTCATAGAAGTTTTTACTTTTTGAAGAAACTCTGCACTCTCTCTTAGTCCTAGTCCAAATGGCAAGAAAAATCTACGTGAAAGTGCAATTCCCGCTGCAAATGCACCAAGTATTTCAGGAGCACCACTTAGGTGAGAAAGATAAGCAAAAAGAAGAATAAGTGAGATGATAATAGTTGGAATAAAGCCTGAAACTTTTTTCTTTGAATCAAATTTACGTATCAATACAGATAGTAAGTTCGCCGCGATTGGAGCTAAAAGTAAAAACATAAATATAAAAGCCGTTACATGTAAAGTATTGCCCCAGCTAATTTCTTGTTTTACTGCGTAGTCGTAAACAAAAACTAAAATGATAACACCTATGATGTCATCTATAACAGCAGCTCCTATGACTATTTGAGCAATTCCTGTTTGTTCTTTGTGCATATCTTTTAAAACTCTAAGAGTGATTCCAATGCTAGTTGCGGTTAGTGTACCACCTATGAAAAGTGAGACACTAATAGAGAGGTCAAAAAGGTAAATACCAGCAAGTAGTGATGCTGAAAAAGGAAAGATAACTCCAAAAAGGGCAACCACTATAGCTTTACTACCAGCTTCTTTGAGTCGTTTTATGTCAGTTTCTAAACCAACTTCAAAAAGAAGAAGTATAATACCAATTTCAGCTAAAACTTTTAGAACATCATTAACTTCAATGATACCAAACCCAGATACTCCCAAAAGTATACCAGCACTAAGCTCACCCAACACTGATGGAATACCTATTTTGGCGAACAGTTCTCCTAATATCCTTGCTGTTACAAGAATCAAAAATAACATAAGAAAAAAGTTATGTATGTCCATGTAGTTATTCTACTCCAAATTATAATAAAATTAGATAAAATATATTACATGTAAAGGAGTTGTCATGTCTAAAATAGTTATTTTTAGTGGAGCAGGGGTGAGTGCTGAGAGTGGAATTTCTACTTTTAGAGATAGTGATGGACTTTGGGAAAAACACAATATTGCAGATATTTGTACGGCAGGATGTTTACAAACAAACCGCGAAGAAACTCTTGATTTTTATGATGCAAGGCGAAAAAACATAGAAGACAAAAAGCCAAATTTAGCTCATAAAACCATAGCCAAACTAAAAGAACAATATCCAGATGAAATTTCAATTATAACTCAAAATGTAGATGATATGTTTGAGAGAGCAGGGTGTAGTGATATACTTCATCTTCATGGATTTTTGAGAGAGATTAAATGTGAAAAGTGTAGTTATGTAGAAGACATAGCTTATGAAAAACAAAACAGAGATAAACTTTGCCCTACATGTAACGTAAAATTAAGACCAAATATAGTCTTTTTTGGAGAAGCTGCACCAAAGTATGAGGAGCTTTATAAACACTTAGAAGATTGTGAAGTATTTGTTTGTATTGGAACTAGTGGAGCTGTAATTAATGTAGATATGCTTTCTCAATGGGCGGAGTATAAAATATTAAACAACTTAGAACCTAGCAATCTTATAAATGAAGAGTATTTTAATGAAGTCTATTATGAAAATGCAACTACAGCAATATCTAAGATAGAAAATTCTTTGCTAAAATTTTTAGATTGATAAAACTCAATTTATTTGTTTACATGTAAGGATATAATTACGAAATGAAAAAAATAAAAGAAAATATAATAACAGATAAAAATATACTCTATTTTGACTATACAGCTTCTGGGCAAGCTTATGCTCCTATTGAGAGTAAAATTCAAAATATATTAAAAACATATGCAAATACTCACTCAGAAGTATCTTCAAATTCAGTAATAACAAGTAAGTTATATGAACAAGCAAGAGTTGATTTAAAAAAATATTTAGAGATAGATGATAGTTTTTACCTTTTACCAACAGGAACAGGTGCGACTGGTGCTATAAAAAAGTTTCAAGAGTTGATGGGCATTTACATACCTCCAAGAACAAGAAAAAGATACAAAGTAGAACCCAAAGAGCTTCCGTTAGTTTTTGTGGGACCCTATGAGCATCATTCAAATGAGATAAGTTTTCGTGAGGGCTTATGTGAGGTTATAAGAATTCCACTTGACAATAAAGATTGTATAGATTTGAGCTGCTTAGAAAAAGAACTTGAAGCTAATAAAAACAGAGAAATAATAGCTTCATTTTCAGTAGCTTCAAATGTTACAGGCGTTTTGAGTGACTACAAAACTATATACTCTTTAATAAAAAAGTACAACGGTATTTTGTGTTTAGACGCGGCGGCAGCATCTCCGTACATAAACATAGATTGTGCTTACTATGATGCACTGTTTTTGTCACCGCATAAGCTCTTGGGTGGAGTAGGTAGTTGTGGGCTTTTGGTAATAAAAAAAGATCTTTGTTGTGATGAAGAGCCAACTTTTGCAGGTGGTGGAACAGTCTCTTATGTTTCGAGAAAATCACATAATTTTTTAGCTGATTTTGAAACGAAAGAAGATGCAGGAACTCCAGGAATAATGCAGTTTATACGAGCATCTTTGGCATATGAGCTTAGAGATGAAATAGGTTTAAAAGTTATAAAACAAAAAGATGAAGAGTTAAAGTTTTATTTTGGAACTCGAGTAAAAGAGATAGACGGTGTAAAACTATTTTGTAGTTTCAATCAAGAAAAACTTCCTATTTTTTCATTAAACTTTGAAGGCCTAAATCCTTATGATATATCACAATACCTCTCAGACAAGTTTGGCATACAAACAAGAGCAGGATGTAGCTGTGCAGGACCTTATGGACATGATTTACTTAAGCTGGAAGATGGACAAGATTTTGATGAAAAACCAGGTTGGATAAGAATAAGCATACATTTTACTCATACCAAAGAGGAGATAGATTTACTTTTAAAAGCTATAAAAGAGGCTATAGAGGTTTTATAGCCTTTGTTAGAATTTCAGTTACTTTTTCCAGTGTTATCTCACCTTTTTCACCAAGAAAACTCATGTTTTTTTCTTTGAGTCCATTGGTTACGTTAGCAATAACTTTATTATCTATCTTATAGTCATTTAGCTTTGTTGAGATTCCAACTTTTTGGTAGATTTTTTCTATCTCTATTATGACTTTTTCATTGTCGTCAACTATACCAAATACATTATGACCTAGTTGTGCTATCTTTTCACTTTTTTCCTTACCCATAACTCTAAGAAGTTGGGGTTGAATGACTGCGAGAGTTCTTGCATGGTCTATGCCATAAAATGCTGTAAGTTCATGTCCTATCATGTGAGTTGCCCAGTCTTGGGGAACACCAGCTCCTATGAGTCCGTTGAGTGCTTGGTTTGCAAGCCACATGAGATTTTCTTGCCAAACTGTTTCACTTCTTCTTTCCCAACTATCAGCTAAAGCAACTAAACCCTTTAAAAGAGTTTCAGCATAACCATCATTTACTAATGAGGTATTTGGGTATGTTAGATATTGTTCACAGGTATGTACAAAAGCATCTACAAGTCCGTTTGCAAGTTGTCTATCGTTCAGGGTTATCATAGTAAGTGGATCTAAAATAGCAAATTTTGGATAGAGATGAGGCGACATAAAAGCTCGTTTTTCTGTTGTTTGTTTTCTTGTCATTACAGAGCCACTATTTGATTCTGAACCTGTTGCAGGAAGAGTCAAGATGACACCTAAAGGAAGTGCTTTTTTTACTTTTTTAGTTCCATCCACTAAGTCCCAACCATCACCATGGTAAAGTGCAGCTGTAATGAGGTATTTACACCCATCAATAACACTTCCTCCACCAACTGCAAGTATGAAATCAATCTTTTTTTCTTTTATAATTAGTATAGCTTTGTTCATAGTCTCTATGCTCGGATTCGGTTCTACTCCACTAAATTCAAACCAAGTGTAGTCTTCTAAAGCACCATCAACTTGGTCGTAAACTCCATTGCCTTTGATTGAACCTCCACCATAAACTACTAAAATTCTTTTGCTTTTATTTATGTATTTGGTTATTGAGTAGATTTTTCCTTCACCAAATTCTATGGTTGTTGGATTTTGATATGTGAAATTCATATTTTTCCTTTTTGTGAAAGTATAGCAAATTTATTTATAGATTTTGGTGTCAGGATTAAAAGCTGCAAATGAGAACCAAAAGTGATCTGCATGAACTTTTTGTTTTAGTTCTTTCCCTTTTAGTTTTCCTCCTATGGCCTTTCCTAATATGGTCCAAGAAGAGCCTGTTTGTTCATCTATGATTCCTTTGGTTACATCATAGGTAAAGCTCAATACTTTATCATCTAATACGGCACTAAAGACGGCGGTAGAACCAACATCTTTTGAGTTTGTAATTTTTCTACTGTCTAAGGCACTTACAGTCCCGCTTTTGTGAAAAAGAACTATTTGTTCCCCATCAAAAGTATCATTAATAACTTTTTGTTTTTTTAGTATGTCATATGGATAGGCTTTTGCTTTTTCATTTGAAACTAAACTTACTACTCTTCTCATAGGTTTTAACCTTTTATCAATTGGGTTGTCATATAAAAATGGAGAGTTGTTTATGTCGTCATATCCAACGTAAGGATTGTTTCCGTATTGTCTGTTAAAGCCTGTATTTTTTGATAGAACCAGACCTTTTGGATAAGCAGTATAGTACTCTTTGAAACTTATCATAGAAGAGGGCAGCATGGTTAATTTTTCTCCTGCATAATCACCTACTATGGCTCGTCCAGTAAACTGTTGCCAAAGAGTTTCACTTTGTCTATCGTACATAACTAAATCAGAGTTTCTTAAAAGTCCAGATGTACCAAAGTCGTATAGATTGCCTTTGTGAACTCTATTAAATACTATAGTTGAGTTACATAAAGGACAAAAGCTTATAAGTATACTTTTGTCTGCTAAAACATCATTGACTATCTCATGCCAAATTAGGATTTGGATAGGGTATGCCTTTACTTGTTTTCTTATCTTAACTAAAATGACAGGCTCATTGTCTTTTATCCAGCTTTTTGCACTAAAGGCATCTACAAATTTTGGTTTGTCTATAGGTGGTATTCCATCTCTTGGAGGTCCTCCTGAAAGTAGTTCGTTGAACTCAATGGTTCGTTTGTTCCAGTTTGTTCCCCATGAGGATGTTTTGCTTTTTAAAGCAGATGAACGATTGTCATTTGTTTTAATAAATGAGGCTGAATATAGATTGAAAATTAAAAAACATAATATTAAAAGTTTCATGATGTACTCCTTTACATGTAAGCATTATAAAGGAGTTGTGTTTAGTGTTTGTAGGTTAACTATTTTTATATATATTTGGTCTATGGAGTTCCATAAAAAATTGAGGTGAGCTTAACTCTTTAAAATCAAATTGTTTATATAGACCATGAGCATCTCTAGTTGCAAGTAATATTCTACGAATATTTTTTACTTCAGGATGATTTAGCATAGTATTCATAAGCCATTTACTAAGTCCTTTAGCTTGGTGTTCCTCTAGTATAAATACATCAGCAATGTAAGCAAAAGTAGCTGAATCTGTAACTATACGTGAAAAACCAACTTGTTCTTCTTCTAAAAATACACCAAAACATAAAGAGTTATCTATAGCTTTTTGCACAATTTTTAGTGGAATATCTTTACTCCAGTAAGAACGAGATAAGTAATCGTGTATTACTTTTATATTCATATTTTTTTTATCTGAACTAATTTTATAACCTTGAATCAATGACAGTCTCCTATGAGTAATTTTTAATGGTATATTGTACCAAAGAAAACTTCGAATGGAGTTTTATACTCAAGTGCCTTTCTAGGACGATGATTTAAATGTTCTTGAGCTTGGACTATTTTGTAACTTCAAGTAACTAGTGTAATATTTTCACCCTTAATAGATTCCAAATATGCTTCTTTTGGTGTTTTGTAATTTAACACTTTACTTGGTCCATTATTTAATTCATCCTTAATAATTTGATGAGTATCTAAACCAAAGAGTTTTTTTGAAGGAAATATAGCGTGTTTAAATTGTAGTATTTGATTGATAGAAAGTTTTTCTCTCTCTTCTCTCTCTTTTTTGGTAATTGTCTCTAACGGTAAATTTCTATGTTTTAAGATATTTGGCTCTAAAAGTATTGAATTTACCCTAATCCAAGATAGGTGACTTGATTCTGTTTTATTTATAAAGTGTGTTTTTAAATTCTCTCCTTTTGGAACATAATCTTCTAATCCTTCTTCTAGAGTTATAGTACCATCTTTGTTTTTGTCTAGTTTAATGGTATGAGCGAGTTCATCTCTTATAGTGTTTTTAAATTTCAATGTTTGTGTTCTTAAGATACCATCTTTTTTAACATTGTAATTTTTATCTTCTGGATGCTCTCTTTTATATTTTTCATTACTATAATCACCTGTTTTTGAGTACTTTAAATATGTTCTTTTTCCTGTTATATTTGTGTTTGTGCTGACTATTTTTTCTCCTAAATAACTATAGTCTGTATGTCTGTCAAATGATATATTTAATTCACCTGCTTCATTACCATCTATGACTCCATTACCGTTGGCATCTGCTTTTTCATAACCTCTGTTATCTTTTATGTCCATAACCCAACCAGATATGTATTTTTCAACTGCACCATTGAGTCTTAATATGCCATCATCTCTTTGAAAAAAATCACTAGATGAAAAGGAACTTTTTAAATCAGCTATAGTTTTTTTATCTAGTTTATACGCCATAATTATATCAGGTTTGCTAATGTCTTTGTTTGGTATTCTAAAAGCAACTATAGTTCTTTCATCTTTGTAGTTGCTTGAAGTAGTTTTTTCATAAAGGTTTAGTGAACTTATTTCTATTTTTTCTTTTTTTAACTCTTCATTAGATAGTGGTTTAAGTTCTATATTTTGATATGTAAATACATCACCTTTTATGTTAAACTTGGTTTCTTCTTTTTGTAGCTCTTGTGCATTTTTTGGGAAACTGTTTTTTGGAAGGATATGTTGAAAATTCATTCTTTGTATTGGTATTAGTCCCATAAGGTTTACCTGTATACTCATAAATATACCTCCACTCAATACATCGGTAATTTACATAATATATTTAATTACAATAAATTGAGTTTGGTTTTCACCTTATGAAATTACTTTAAGAGGTAATTAGTAATGCGGTATAAGATTGTAATTGCTTTTTTTAGTGCTGAGGTAAATTAAGAGTAGCCTTGTTAATTTGTTATCTTTTAGCATAGGAGCATTTTACTCTAAAAGAGGTATAATCCGCTTGAAAGGCAACATAATGGCAAAAACAGAATTATCAACTTCAAAATTAGCTTTAAAACTAGAGATTAAGACAAATGAATTAAATAAAAAATTTGTACAGATGGGTTATCTTGAAAAAAAGAGTAAAGATTATCATTTAACACAAGAGGGTAAAAAAGCAGGTGGGGAGACTAAGTCAACTGGAAAGCGTGCTTATGTTTTATGGAATGAAGCAATAGAAAAAGATATAAAGGCATATGATGAAAAAAGTCTTTAAACTAAAAGAGGGTAACAAAAACCCAGCAAGACAATTAGATGCTATCAAACATGAGATACGAAAGTATGTAAAAAGAGAGAAGAAAAAATCTTTTCCTGATGATGTAGATTTTTGGGATTTGAAGTGTAAGTTTGGTAAAAATGATGAAGAACCTCAAACTATAGAGTTTGTTGACATTACAAAACATATTGATGAAGCTAGTGAAGAAAATTGCGATACAATCTACATGGAAATAATATCTACAAAAGGTTATAAAACAAAAAAAGAGACACCAGACAAATAACCTTTACATGTAAAGGTTATTTGTTACACTTATTATCTAAATCTCTAAGTTCCATGTTAAGTGCAGTTGTAGAGATATAGACTTCCCATAAAGAAAATAAAAGAGAGATACACATAGCTCCTAGGCTAATGCCAAATACTTTTTTGCCTATTTCTATATACTCAATAAAAAGCCAAAACATAGAGACGGTACATAGCAGCATGGAAACCACTCCAAAAAATTGCATCCATTTTGTAAGCTCAAGTCTACGTTTTAGATTGTTTATTTGTTTCTTGACTTCACAATCATTTTTTGTTCTTATTTGGTTGCTTAAAAGTCTAATTAAACTTGCAACTGCTAAGAAACGGTTTGTATAAGCAAGAAGCAAAAGTGAAACCGCAGGGAAGAGAAGTGCTGGAGTTGAAATATCCATGTAGGGTTACCTTTTTTCTGCTGATTTTATCATAATTTTTTCCATACTGAGAATTGACTAAATGTATGTTGGTATTTTCTTATATGTTCTTGTATGACAAACTCTACTTCAAAAGGAGTGTCTACTAACTCAAATTCATCGCTTAATATTTTACTTAAAGTATCTTGCGAGTATATTTTTTTACCATTTTGGATTTTGCCACCTAACCAATGCTCTTTTTTTACATACTCTTCACTCCATGTAAAAGGGCTTCCAACAATAAAAACTCCATCTTTGTTAAGTCTTTTAGCTATGTCTCTCAAAAATAGTTCAGGGTCATAAAGTCTATCAAGAAGATTTATAGCTATGATGAGGTCATAGTTTTTAAAATGAGGTTTTAGGTTACAAGCATCTCCTTGCCAAAACTCTAGCTTTTCTAAATCTGTTTTTTTAAGTTTGAGATTTTCTAGGGTTATCTCTTTTGGCTCTGTTATATCACCCTCTATTTTTTTCTCAAATCTTAGAACACCATTATCTTTTAGTGCTTGTGCTACATTAATAAATCTTGCACTAAAGTCAATGCCAGTTACACTTTCAAAGCTTTTAGTAAGCTCAAACGAAGCTCGTCCAACACTACAACCTATGTCTAAAACTCGGCCTTTGTTTATGGCATATTTGTTAGATATATTAGCTACGTTACTTAGAAAATTGGGAACATTGAAATGTTCTTCTCCATAATGAAACTCACAATACTGAGAAATGATTTCATCTTTTTCATAATATAATTCTTCGTTTTTTTCTTCTTGTTTAGTCTCTACATATCTAAATCCAGCATGCTGAAAAAAGTGTTTTCTAAAAGCGTATCTACTATCTCCAAGAGTTTCATTTCCAACCGATGCCCAAGAACCACCTTTGATGATATGGTGTTTTGTATCAAAAGTTGGCACGCTAAAGTCATCATACAAAGGATGCACTTCAAAGCCTTCAAAACCATCTATTGGTGTTGAAGTCCATTGCCAGACATTGCCTACTACATCGTAAAAACCATTGTGTTCAAACTTGTCAACTGGAGTTGAAGAGCTAAAGTGTTCAAAGTTTATATTTGCTTCTACATGTACGGTGTTTTTGATGCCAGAGTTTTCTCTAAGACATTTGTACATCGCTTCTGTTGGTAGGGTTATGTTACGTGAAAGTTTTTCACTTTTGTAGTTACAAAATGCTTCTGCTTCAAGGAAGTTTACATCAGCAGGCCAGTTTAGTGGAAGAGGTAGAAGCTTGGTAATCGCTTTGTACATGTAGCTATTTTTTTCTTTTACCCAAAAGGTAGGATGTTCGGCTTTCATATAAGATTTCCACTCTTTTCCCTCATCTGACCAAAACTTGTCTTCATTATATCCACCGTCATTTATGAACTCTAAAAACTCTCCATTGCTTACAAGATATTTTGAGGCTTTGAAGTCTTCTATACTCTGTTCATGCTCTCCATACTCGTTATCCCAACCATAATATGTATCGTCTTTTTGTTTTCCAAGCTTTACATGTAGACCCTTTACATGTAAGAGTTCATTTGTAGGATACTCTTCACTAATATCATCACAAATTAGAAAGTTTGAATGTTTTTTGACTTTGCTTATATTGAGTTGCCTATGCAGAACTGACGAAGTTTCTATGTGAATTCTTTCATGCTCAATCCCCATTAAAATAACCCACATAGGACTTTCCCAAGTTATAGGCAAACTAAAGTTTACATCACGTATATAATCAAGAACCAACTCTTTAGTCTGCTTTCTATACTCTTTTACTTTATCAACACTAGGCCAATCATAATGAGCGGTATTTAAATCATCCCAACTCATCTCATCAACGCCTATTGCAAACATGGATTCATATGAAGGATTGATTCTTTTTTTTATGAGTTTAGCAAATAGAAGTTTGTTTATGTAGAAAGTAGCAGTATGTCCAAAGTAAAAAATAAGCTGATGACGAAGAGGTTCAGGTTTTTCATAAAAAACATCATCATTGACAAATATTTCAAATAGCCTTTCAAAAAGCTCATAAGTTTTTAAAAAATGTTCTTTTATCTCTTTTCTTTTTGATTCAACCGTACCAGTGTTAAGTTCCATGTTTTTTGTTATTAAGTTTGTATGCACTAAAATCCTTTTGTATTTGAATTATATTAGCAGTTTAGTGTGTAATGTTTGTTGAGTATTTTGCATTAACTTATTCAGAACTTTTGATGATTTCAATATCTTATTTATTATAGTTTTCTAAAATTAAAATTTATACATTTAAAATTATTTTAGATATACTGTTGTCTTTTAAACAATATGCTTAAAGGCAATAAATGAACTCTATTATAACAAATATGAAAAACCATCTTTATGAAACTAAAATAGAGTTTCAAAAACACTTTTTAGGTTATATACTTATATGGTTTGTTTTGTATTTTTTACCAAATAAAGTACTTTTTGTTGATGATTCAGTAGAAAATTATTTGTCGTTCAATTCTTTTCTTTTATTTATTGTAGCTACTTTATATAATATTCTTCTTGTTTTATATATAAAAGATAATTTGTTGGCTAACAAAAGAAGCATAAAGGACTATTTAGCTTTAACTTTCAAAAAATAATTTCATATTTCACTACATTTTTAGCAATGATGGTAAAAATATTACCTTTAATGTTTGTATCAGTAGCTTTTTGTTCAATCATAAATATGTTTTTTGTAGAGACAAGTTTTGCTAATACTGCAAATATTATTTCATGGATATTGGGTAGTATATTAATATATATTGTGTCAAGAAAATACATTTTTGCAACTATAATATATCTTATAAGTGGACTTAAAAACTTTGAAGCAACAAGAAAAAATAAAAAAATTGCTAATAACAATGGATACTTATATGATGCAGTATTATTAGTTGTTTTTGTAGTTCCAGTTTTGATAGCTGTTGCAATTGAGATTTTTATAGAAGATATGATAATTAATCAAATAGTTACAATTCCACTTCAGATACTCAGTGTTGCTTTAAATATAACTATTGTAGCATTTATTTTAAAAAATGTTGATATAAAAGAAGATAATATTGATAGTAAGGAAACAAATGAATAAGGAATGTTCTATAAATAATGTACCTTTGTTAAGTAGAGTATTAACTTTAATATTTGATAGTCTTTTTCCTTTACAATTTTTTGTATTATCAATGACTTTTTTACTGTTTGGAGAAAATTGGACTATACAAATTACCATTATAATCTTTATTGTTATGTTTATATCTATTTGGGTTTTAGACCAAATTATACTACCTAGAAAAACAGGGTATACCTTTATTAGATATTTATTTGGTTTTAAAATTAAATATATAAAAACAAATCAAAAGATACCTTTTCTAAATTTATTTGGACGTGGTATTACAATTTTGATTCTTGAATCTATTATTACTTCACTTATTACACTTATAATTATTTTAATAAGAAAAGACAAACGAGCAATACATGAGATTGTTTCTGGTACTTATGGGAAAATGGTATCTAAACCAAAGTATTTACTAATAATGTTTTTTTTAATTCCTTTTGTAATTATCTCTTATTGCGGAGGAGTTCATACAATGTGTATTATGTTTGATAAAATATATATAAAACCTTCGATTAACAAAATGATAGAAAATATAAATTTTAGAAAAATAGTTCAAACAGAAAAAGAATTTTTGAAATTAATTGGTTCAAAAGAAAATTCACTAAATATGTATGAAAAAACATTGACTAATTTTAAAATCGAACCTATAATAGAGAAAAAATCAAATTTTGACTCTTTTGATTTTTTTTATAATAATTTGACTGAGATAAATATAATCAAAAAAGTATATTGTCAAAAAATTCTAACACTATCTGACCCTTACCCTTTTTTTAGTCCTATGGATTCTTATAATAATATTCTTTTTAGAATATTCGCAATTGCTGCTAGTACAAGAAGAGCAGATAAAAATTACACATATTGTACAAAAGATAATAAAGTATATAATTACATGAAATTTAAAAGTAAAAAAGGTTTTCTTGAATCTTATGAGGTTTTTGAAGCTAATTTATCAAAAAGTGCACTAACTCTTCACTATAATACCCCATAAAGTCAAGAGAACTTTTTTTAAAATTTAATTCCCTTAAACACCTATTACTTATGTCCCAATCTTAACTAATTTATGATAATTCTTTTAAATTTAAAATATTTTACTCTATTAGAGTTTAGTAAATATTTTATATAAAAATAAATAATTACTTATTTTTATAAGTAAAGAATAAGAATATCTATAATAGAATAAATTATTAGTTAATAAAAATTAGCAATTAATAAAATCTTGAAGGAGATATTATGAAAAATACAATGACAACATCAGGTGGTAATCCCATATACGATAACCAAAATTCTTTAACAGCAGGAGAAAGAGGTCCTGTTTTAATGCAAGATTATCAACTTATGGAAAAACTTGCACATCAAAACAGGGAGAGAATTCCAGAAAGAGCTGTTCATGCTAAAGGAAGTGGTGCTTATGGTGAATTGATTATTAATCATGATATCTCTAAATATACAAAAGCAAATATATTTAAAAAAGGTGAAAAAACTAGACTTTTACTTAGATTTTCAACTGTTGCAGGAGAAAAAGGAGCCGCAGATGCAGAGAGAGATGTACGTGGTTTTGCAATGAAATTTTATACAAAAGATGGAAATTGGGATTTGGTAGGAAATAATACTCCAATATTTTTTATAAGAGACCCTCAAAAATTTCCAGATTTTATACATACTCAAAAAAGACATCCACAAAGTAATTTAAGAAGCAATACTGCCGCTTGGGATTTTTGGTCACTTTCACCAGAAAGTCTTCATCAAGTAACTATATTGATGTCAGATCGTGGTTTACCTCGTAGTTATAGACATATTAATGGATATGGCTCACACACGTATAGTTTAGTTAACAAAAACAATGAGCGTTCTTGGGTGAAGTTTCACTTTAAAACAAAACAAGGCATAGAAACATTAACTAATGAAGAAGCAGAACAAATTGTAGCTAAAGATAGAGAAAGCTCACAAAGGGATTTATTTGAGAGTATAAAGAAAAAAGATTTTCCAAAATGGAACTTTCAAATTCAGATAATGAGTAAAAAAGAAGCAAAAAATTGTGCATTTAATCCTTTTGATTTAACAAAAGTTTGGTCTCATGCAGATTATCCAATGATTGATGTAGGTGAAATGACACTAAATGAAAACCCAAAAAGTTATTTTAATGAAGTTGAACAGGCATCTTTTAGTCCATCAAATGTAGTTCCTGGTATTGGTTATTCTCCTGATAAAATGTTACAAGCGAGAATATTTTCATATCCTGATGCTCAACGTTACAGGGTAGGAACGAACTATGAATCACTGCCAGTAAATAGACCAATAAACGAAGTAAATACTTATCATCTTGATGGTGCCATGAATCATGAACAAAAAGAAGTTACAGATGCATACTATGAACCAAATAGTTTTGCAGGACCAAAACAAAATGAAGAATTTAAAGAACCTTCACTAGATGTCGGTAATGTTGCAGCAAGATATGACCATAGGGATGGGAATGATGATTTTTCACAGGTAGCAGCTCTATTTAATTTAATGAGTGAGAATCAAAAAAATCAATTATTTAACAATATAGCATCTGCTATGGAAGGTGTTCCTTCTAATATAGTAGAGCGTCAATTAGCTCTGTTTGAAAAAGTTGATTTGGCATACAGTTTAGGTGTTAAAAAAGCTTTAGGAATTTAAGATGGAAATTAAAACACAAGAGCAAAATCGATACCTTGAACTTCAAATGATGGCTTTAAACTATGCAAGATATGGAAATACACAAGAGTTAATGCTTATGATTGAAGCAAAAATGCCTATCAATCTAAGTGATCAAAAAGGTAATACTCTTTTAATGCTTTCTACATATAATGAGCATGAGCAAACAACTCAAATGCTTGTAGACAAAGGTGCAATAGTTGATCAAAAAAATGATAGAGGACAAACCCCACTTGCTGGGGTTTGTTTTAAAGGTTATTTAGGTATTGCAAAAGTATTAGTTCAAGCAGGAGCAAATATATATGAAAACAATGGAATGGGAACAACACCTATTATGTTTGCATCTTTATTTGGAAATCATGAAATTGTAAAGTACTTAAGTAAACAAAATACTAGTAAAAAAGCAAAGTTTTATCTAGTGATATCTAAGCTATTTAGTTCGATTAAAAAGTTATTTGCTAATAATTAAATTCATATGTGTTAAATCCACTTATCAAGAACTAAAAGCCCTATTACTAAAAGAGTATATAAGTTCAACTGCATAAAAGTTTTTCTACAAAGTCTTTTGTTTTTCCAAGTGTCTTTGTAAAGTAGAACAACACCTTTATAGAGCATAAAGATAGAGTGAAATAAAATCAATCCCAAGATGAGGCTACTTTGTGGCATGAAAAAAGATACAGCCATAAGCCCACTTATGATAGTGAAAAGTATCCAAATGTATGTGATTCTTGCCAAACCTTCTCCTCCTAAAACTTCTATCATAGTAGGAAATCCAGCTTCTTTATAGTCTTTATGATAAACCAATACTAAAAGCCAAAAGTGAGGCATTTGCCAGATGAAATAAAACCATGCTAAAGCTAAAAAAGAAGGGTTAAGTAGATTTTCTCCAGCAGCCATCCACATGATGACCGGAGGAATAACACCTAAAAGAGCTCCTGGAAAAACAGCATAAGGATTGATTTTTTTCATGGGAGTGTAGATGCCGTTGTAAATTAAAACTACTAAAGCAAAAATTGCAACACCTGTAAAAGCTAAGACAGCATAGATAACAAGCATTGAAAAACCAATAAGACCTATTATGATGCCTACTGCTTCTTTTTCACTAATGCGTCCAGTGACTAGTGGTCTGTTTTTGGTTCTTGGCATAAGAGCGTCTAGGTGACGTTCTTGAAATTGGTTTAAGGCACAAACCCCAAGTGCGAGTAAAAAAATAGCAAAAAGAGAGACCCATAAATCAGAGGTTATCTCTTCTGTTGCTAAAAGATAAACAAAAACTCCAGGAATTCCTACAGCAGCTGAAAGTAGGGCTTTTGTAAAAGATAGATAATCTTTTATAGTAGCACGTGAATCAACTAGAGTTTTTGTTTTCATATTAAAGTCCTTTAAAATACTCTATAAGTACATTCATGTCATCATCACTGATAACACCTTTGTATGAGCTCATCATACCACCACTAAAACCATCAACTATTTCAGCATCAGGGTCTAAGATAGCACGTTTTATGTAAGCTTCATCACTTAGTACCTCTTTGAGAGTTCCATCAACACTGACTTTCACAGTTCTCCCAAACATACCTTTGTAACTTGGACCAACGAGCATAGAGCCATCAAGGGAGTGACAACCAGTACAGCCATTGTTGTCTAATATAGCAATAGCTTTTTTTGTGTTGTCCACTTTAACTTCAACTTTTCCACCTTTAAAGTAATCTATGATTTTGTCTATATCTTCATCATTTATGACATCTTTGTATGAACTCATCATGCCACCACTATAACCATCTACTAATTCAGCATCGGGGTCTAAAATTGCACGTTTTAGGTAAGCTTCGTCACTTAGTACTTCTTTAAGAGTGCCATCTACGGTGATTTTAACTTTTCTTCCAAACATATCTTTATAACTTGGACCAACTAAAGGTGAACCATCAAGTGAGTGACACCCAGTACAGCCATTGTCATTTAAAAGTGTAAGCCCAGGATGAACTGCAACTTTTTCTTCTTTATCGAATGGAGTTTTCTTATCGCTGTTGTACCATGCGTCAAACTCTTCTTTTTCTAAAACATATATTTTTGCAAGCATATAAGAGTGTCTAGTACCACAATATTCAGCACATAAAATATCAAAAGCTCCTGTATCAGTTGCTTTAAACCAAGCGTTATATGTTTTACCTGGAACAGCATCTTGTTTTAGTCTCATTGCTGGAACATAGTAACTATGAAGTACATCATTTTTCTTTGCTGTTATTGCAAGTTTTATATTTTCCCCTATTGGTACATATAAATCTTTTGTTTTTTTACCATTTGGATACTCATGTGTCCAAAACCACATTTGACCTGTTACTTTTACTTCCATGTTTTGAGCAGGTATAGTTCTCATCGCTTTCAGACTTGTATAACCATAATAAAACATAACTGCTAAGAGTATCATTGGAGCCACTGTCCAAGTTATCTCTAGTGGTAAATTGTGTTCTATATTTTTAATTTGATCTCTAGAGTGTCTTTTACTGCTATATTTATATAAGAAGTAAAACATTACTCCAACAACAAGTACAAATATAACAATACAGAGTCCAACAACAACCCATATAGCTAAATCTACTTCACCAGCGAAACTTGATACACCTTTCATTCCTTCTAACATAACAATCCTTCCCTAGTTACTAAATAAGTCATTTGGAGTATACCTATAGTAGGTATCTATCGCCATCAATCCATACAAAACAATCCATAATATAATAGTAGTAAAAATCAGTTTTTGAAACAATGGAGATGATGACTTTATGTGCATGTAGTATGCAACAATTAAAAATGCTTTTGTAAAGGAAATACCCAATTGAACTATTAAAGTTGAACCTAAATCTAAATCTGCAACAACAGGTTGTAGTAGAGTTAAAACAGTAAGTCCAATCAATAGAAAAAAGACATTATAATAAACAGAGGCACTAATTGGATGATGTTCTTGATTTGAATTTGTATTCATCATAACTCCTAATAAATCAGATAAAATATAGGAAAAACAAACACCCAAACAAGGTGAACTAAATCCCAATAAAGAGCAGTATTTTCTAAAACAACAAAGTTTGTAGAAGTTATTTTACCGCTATTAATAAGAGCCAAAACCCAAAACATAACACCAATACCTATGATGATGTGTAGTCCATGAAGACCTGTCATCGTAAAGTATAGACCAAAAAATAATTTAGTTCCATCTGCTAAAGCATCTAGTGTAGGAGAACCAGGATATATACCTATATGAATCTCATGTGACCACTCAAAATACTTGATTGTTAAAAACACAGTAGCAAGTATGATAGTTGCCCAAATAAACTTTTTTGATTCATTTATATGTCCATTTCTTAGTTTAACCAATGAAAGTCCCATTGTTAATGCACTTAGAAGAAGTATAAAAGTATTTATACTTCCTAAGATTCTATTTAGACTCTCTGAAGCAGCCATAAAATCAGGAGAAAATTGAAATAGATAAAAACCAAATACTAAAAACATAGCACCAAAAATCATAATTTCAGTAAAAATAAATAACCAAAATCCAAGTTTTGCACCCTCATAGTCGTTGTTAAAATCAACAACTTCATGAGGATTACCTTGTTTGTCATAAACAATTTCAGGTTCAGTTAAGATTGCGTTACTCATGTGGTTTGTCCTCCTTTACTGAAAGATCCAAGTGACGTACAGGCTCGCCATTTTTATACTCATATGGCATATAATCTACATAAGGAATCTCTCCAAAGTTTGGAAGTTGTGGTGGTGAAGGTATCTGCCACTCTAGTGTAGTTGCATTCCAAGGATTTGGTCCAGCAACTTTTCCATATCTCCAACCACGGTAAAGTGTATAAAACATATATATAAGTCCAAGTGTAAATACCCAAGAACCAAAAGTAGCTATCTTGTGCCATATTTCAAATTCAGGAAGATAATCAAAATAGCGTCTAGGCATACCCAGCATACCTGCTATGAACATTGGGAACCAAAGTAGATTGAAACCTATAAAGATAGTATAAAATGCTCTTGTAGCATGTTTTTCATCGTACATTTTTCCTGTAATCTTTGGGAACCAATAGTGCATTCCTGCAAACATAAGAAAAACAACACCACCAAGAATAGCATAATGAAAATGTGCAACAACAAAATAAGTATCGTGTAGGTAAATATCGACTCCTACAGATGCAACAACCAATCCAGTAAGTCCACCTATGATAAAGGTAACAAACGTACCAACTGTCCAAAGCATGGGTGTTTTAAAATCAATAGAAGCTTTATACATAGTGGCAATCCAGTCAAAAAACTTGACACCAGTAGGAATTGCGACAAAAAATGTCAAAGCTGAAAATATAAGTTTAATCATTTCAGATTCACCAGATGTATACATATGGTGTCCCCAAACTAAGTAACCAACACCAGCTATCATTGCACTTGAAATAGCAATCGAATGATACCCAAATATGGGCTTTCTACAGAATGTAGGAACTATCTCAGAAGCTATTCCAAAAGCAGGAAGTATCATAAGATAAACAGCAGGGTGAGAATATATCCAAAACATATGTTCAAGTAAAACGGGGTCTCCACCTTTGGTAGGGTCGAAAATACCAATTCCAAATGTCCGTTCAAGTATAACCATAATCAAGGAAATTCCTATGACAGGAGTTGCTAGGATTTGTATCCATGAAGTAGCGTAAAGACTCCAAACAAAAAGAGGCATCTTGAAGAATCCCATTCCTGGAGCTCTAAGTCTATGAATCGTAACAACAAAGTTTATCCCTGTTAATATTGAGGCAAAACCAAGTATAAAAGCAGCACTTAATGCCCATACAACATTAGTATCTGTTTTTACACTGTACGGTGCATAAAAGGTCCAACCAGTATCTGCAAATCCTTCTCCTATAAACAAAGAGGAAACGGCAAGAACAGCTCCAAGCATATAAAGCCACCATGAGAGTAAATTGATTCTAGGGAAAGATACATCTCTAGCACCAAGTTGTAAGGGTAGCAAAAAGTTGCCTAATACCGCAGGAATACCAGGAATGATAAATAAAAATATCATTATTACCCCGTGAAGTGTAAATGCTTGATTATAAGTATCAGCATCTATAAAATCTTGACCGGGACTAAATAGTTCTAAACGCATTACCAATGCAGTAGCAACTGCTACAGCAAAAAATGCAAACATGACAAATAAATATAACAAAGCAATACGCTTATGATCTATACTAAATATCCATTGTAATACTTTACTTTTATGGTGCCCAAACACTGTGTGTGTTTCGTCATAAAAACTTTTGTGAACATTACTCATTGTAATTTTCTCCTCTTTTTCTTTTTTTTCCAGTTATCAACATGTATATAAAAAAACCAAAAACAAGTGTGAATATGATAGTCGCAAGTATCTTTTTTGTTGCAAAAACATATTTGCTATTTTCAGGATCAAATGAAAAACAGTAGGATAATGCTCTTGTTATAGTAGGTCTTACTGTTCCTTCTGAAGCTTCCAAGAGAGCCATCTTTAAGTCAAATGATAGATACTTTATTCCACTTAGATATCTAGTTATTTTTCCCTGAGGGGACAATACAACTAATCCAGCAGGGTGTATATAATCTACTAAGCTTTGTTTATTAATGATTTTTTTATATTCGTATCCTAGAGATTCAGTTAAAATATCTATAGTTTTTTGGTTATTTGTTGTTAAAAAGTTCCATGAGTTATGGTCGAAATTTTTTCTAATTACGTTTATATGATTTCTTTTGAAGTTTTTAGCATCTTTTGGTGTGTCGGTTTTTACAAAACTAATAGTTAAAGCTTTATAATCTTTACCTTCAGTTAGTTCCATTCTATCTACTGTTCTTGTCATTCCATCAATTTGAGGACCACAAACACCAGGACAGTTGAAGTAGTTTACAGATATAACAGTCGGTTTATTACTTATAAATTCACCCAATGTTTTTGTCATTCCATTTTCATCAGTAAATTCCAAATCAAGTGGAACAAATTCGCCAAGTTTCTCATAGGTACCTATTTTATCGTCGCTTGCGTATGTACAAGACACTAGCATAGTAGTCACCAAAATTAAAAAAAGTTTTTTCACAACAGCCCTTATCTTTATCATATATTAAAATGACACTTTTATAACACTTTTTTATGATAACAGATAATATGTAATCGCTATATAAATAAAATAATTAGTAAAATTAATTTATGGAATATGAGCCAATATATTAGAATTTAATGTTTATTATAACTTTCAAAATTGATTTGAATCAATTTTGAAAGTTATCTCCTTGATATACGGTAGTATTTAAATAAGATAAATTTTATCTTATTTAAATTTATTACATGTAAGCTTTTAAAAGTAGATATTATTGTATTAGTTAAGATTTTTTATAACATTTAAAACATCATCAGTTTCTTCTAGATGCTTTAGTTTATGTAGAAGTTTTCCATCTTTATCCATAATATATACAAAAGAAGTGTGAGCAACTGAGTAGTCAATTTTAGAGTTTTCTAAATACTCATTTGCATAATAAGTACCATAATTTGAACTAATTGTTTTTAGATATTTTTTATTTGAGGTAAGACCTATGGCTCCTTCATAAAAGTAATTAGCATACTCTTTTAGCTCTTTTACCTTATCTCTATCAGGATCAACACTTATAAAAATAAGTTGAAACTTAGCAGCTTGTTCTTTTGGTAGTTTTTTTAGAGCTGAAGCAACTATACTAAGAGAAGTAGGACAGATGTCAGGGCAGTACATGTAACCATAGTAGATAATCTTATATTTACCATCAAAATCACTAAGTGAGACTTTCCCATCAATAGAGTTCATGGTAAAAGCATACTGTTTTACCTCTTTTTGATTCTCCATATATGGAACTATTAGAAAAAAACTTAAAAAGATAAGCAATATAGACGTGATAAGTAAAAATAGCTTTTTTTTCATTACTTGTGCTTCATACCCATCATTACTGATTTGACTGGAATATTATCAATGATTATAGATGTTTTATTAGAAAAGTTAAATGTAAAAGAGTTTACTTTGTCACCTACTTTTAGTTTTTTGTTAAGTCCTATAAGCATTACATGTAAGCCACCTGGTTTTAACACGATAGTTGAGTTAGCAGGGATATTTATGTGAGTTACTTGCTGCATTTTCATCATACCATTATTCATTATATGTTCATGTAATTCTATATCTTTTGCAATGTCTGAATCAACACTCATAAGTGATATGCTTTTGTTACTATTGTTAGTAATTTTCATAAATGAAGCACTACTTTTGAGGTTTGGTGGGACTGCTCTAACATAAGCATCTGAGATAACTATATTGTTTGCAAAAATATTACATGTAAGTAGTATTGTGACAAAAAAGAAATTTTTTAACATTCGGTCTCCTTGTTTCAAGAATTGTACCTATAAAATGTTAAATAAATGTTAATAATTTTTTTGAAAAGAAATATTAAGTAAGAAGATGGTGGGTTCTGGGCGACTCGAACGCCCGACCGCTCGGTTATGAGCCGAGAGCTCTAACCAACTGAGCTAAGAACCCCCACTAGTTAGATAAGTAGTATTTTATCTCAAATATTGTCAACTACCTAAAGACAAAATGAAACATGTAAGCTAAAAGCTCATCTGTTTTTGAGAGTGACATTCTATCCACTTATCCTTTAAAGTAAAATAAAACGAGAACTAAATATTGTATTTTACAGATTTATATGTTCTATCAAACCTAAAAGTGAGTAAATTTTCTAAAATTCCAAAAAATACCATAAAAGTAATAAAGCTACTACCTCCATAACTAAAAAAGGGCAGAGGTACTCCTACAACGGGTGCAAAACCTATAGTCATAGAGATATTGACTCCCATATATACAAAAATGAGCAGAGCAATACCTGTTGTCATCACTTGTCCAAAGTAATCTTTGTGGAACTTGAAGTTAAGTGTTATAAGATGAACAATAAGAAGAGCATAAAAGCCAATTAGTCCTAAAGCTCCCCAAAAGCCAAATCTTTCAACATGATAAGCAAAGATAAAATCACTAGTGGCAATAGGCAAAAACTTAAAATGAGTTTGTGTAGCTTCAGTCTTTTCCTTTCCTTCTAATCCACCACTTCCTATGGCTATGATGGACTGTCTAACGTGGTAACTAGGTTTTTCAGATATAAAGTCAGTGATACGTTTTTTTTGATAATCATGCAAAAAGTTATATAAAAATGGACCACTTACTACAATTGCAATAAAAATAGTAATCCAAATTTTTTTGTTAACGCCTATAACAAATAGTATGCCATAGCCAACGATAAGAAGAACCATGGCAGTTCCTAAATCAGGCTCTTTTGCTATTAGAAAAAAAGGTAAGAGTATATAAAAACTCAGTTTGGCAAACTCTTTCCAACCATAACCTTCTTGGGGAGGTGGATTATGTTTTATAAGGTAGGCTAACATAAGAACAAAAGCTGGTTTTAATATTTCTGAAGGTTGGATTGTAAAGTGAACAAAAGGTAATTCAAGCCATCTTCTAGCACCTAGTTTAGAGATACCAAAAAATTCAACACTAATTAAAAGCGTAATTGTCAACCAAAAAAACATTGGTATCAACCACTCTATTTTTCTAAGAGGCATAAGGAAAAAAAACAAAAATGCTAAGAATCCAACACTAAAATAAACTATCTGTTTATTACCAAGTATGGTATTTGCTTCATTAATAAGGTAAAATGAGAGTCCTACAATGGGTATAACCAAAATAGGAAGTAAAAAATCAAAATGTGTAAATATACGTCTATCAATCTGTAACAAGAAAAAGCCTTAGTGTTTTGATAAACAATTATACAAAAAAGAGAGTTAAATGACCTTTACATGTAAAAAAGCCGGAAGATTAGATGCGATTATGAGCAAAGAACTCGCACTTCCAAGAAACCAAATTGAGCAATTAATAAAACAAGTTGGTGTAAAAATTGGTACTAAAGAGACAAAAAAGTGTAGTTTTAAGCTAAAAGTAGATGAAATTGTTGAGTATGATTTTGTTAAAGCTGAAAAAGAGAAAGAGAGTTATGAAGTAGATTTTGATATAGAGGTTCTATATGAAGATGATGATATTTTAGTCATAAATAAACCTCCATTTTTAACTGTTCATCCAGCTCCTAGTGTTAAAGAGGCTACAGTTGTTGATTGGTTAATTAAACGTGGAATTTCACTTTCAACAATAAGTGGAGAAGAGAGACATGGGATAGTTCACCGCATAGATAAAGGGACAAGTGGAGCTTTAGTTATAGCAAAAAATAATGAAGCTCATATGGGGCTCTCTTCGCAGTTGGTTGATAAAAGTATGGGAAGATACTATCTTGCGGTGATTGATGTGCCTTTAAAAGAAGATACAGTAGTAGATAAACCAATAGGTAGAAATAGAAACAATAGATTAAAAATGGATGTAGTTGTTGGAGGACGCGAATCAAAAAGTGCTTTTTGTAAACTTTCTTTAGCAAAAGATGAGAAAAGAGAGCTTATTGGTGCAAAGCTTTTTACAGGAAGAACTCATCAAATTAGAGTTCACCTGCATTCCCTATCTCGTCATGTTTTGGGAGATGATTTATACGGTTTTAAGAGCCAAAAAGGTAAAATAGCAAGAGTTATGTTACACGCATACATATTATACTTACAACATCCTATAACAGGAGAGTTTATGCAAGTCATTGCTCCACCATTTGAAGATTTTGAAAATATATTAAAAAAACACTTTAATAAGGACGAAGTAGATGAGAAAATGGATAGCTCTTATATCATTAAGCGTTTTAGTACTTTTTGTTAGTGGATGTACAACAGGTCCACAACCACCAAAAAAACCTGTCATTGACCAGTCTCTGCCAAAACTTACAGATATTAAATTTTTATCAGAAGTAACAGAAGTTGGCTTTGAGTGGAAACCTAGTTTTGATGAGAGAGTGAGTGGATACTATATTTACCGTTCAAATCCAGAGGTACAAAATGGAAAGTTAGAGAGAATAGCAACTATAAAAGATAAATATAGCTCTCATTTTGTTGATACAAAGTTAAAACCAGAAACACAGTATTACTATCGTTTTTCAACATACTCAAAAACTAAAAGAGAATCAGTAGCAAGTGATACTATAGAAGTAAATACTGCACCATTAATAAAATCAGTAGCATTCATAAAAGCAATCACAGGGCTTCCTCATAGAGTAAAACTTATATGGAGACCTCATACGTCTCAAAGAGTATCTTCATACATAATTCAGAGAAATGAGTTTAGCTCAACTACTTGGAAGCAATTAGCAATTGTAAAAGGTAGATTAAATGCAGAGTATATTGATGCAGGATTAAAAGAGAATCGTGTTTATAGATATAGAGTTAAAGTAAAAACTTATGATGGTTTGATTTCAAAACCGAGTAAAATTGTGGAAGCGGGAACAAAACCACTTCCAATAGAGATAAAAAATTTAAAAGCCACAATAGATGTTCCTAAGAAAATAGTTTTGTCTTGGGATTCATCAGTAGAGAAAGACTTTTCATATTACAAGGTATATAGAGCAATAAATACTATACTTTTTTATAGTTACTTAGCAAAAACAGAAGATACACAGTATGAAGATTTAATTAACACAAATGGTAAATCTTATTATTATTATGTGACTACTGTAGATAAAGATGGACTAGAGTCTACGAGACAACAAAATGCAATAGCTGGAAGCTCTTTGGCTGTGCCTGACACAGTATACATAACATCATCAAACCATGACGGAAGAAGTATAAACTTTACTTGGAAAAGTTTAGATAAAAGAGCAGTAAAATATAGTGTTATAAAACAATACAAAGGTAAAAAGAGAGTATTTACAAGAGTTCAAGGAAAAAGCTTTAATGACACAGACGTTGTAAGAGGTGTTGAGTATAAGTACAATGTTGTTGCAATAGACAAATATGGTTTAGCATCAAAAGAGTCAGAAAATATAATCATAGAAATGCCTAAGGAATAACTAAATAAATGCCAAATTTTCATGCAAAAGAGTTCATTGAACCAACATATCCATCTGCATATGGGAAAAGTGAGTTTGCGTTCGTAGCCGTCTCTAAAAGAGGAGATAGATTAGTTATGAGTCATACTCAAGATTGTGATATGCTTTTAAAAGTCAATAAAAATAAAAAAGGTTATCTTATTAAGGGTGATAAAATAACTAGACCATCTCAAGTTGCTATTTTACAACAAGCTTTGAAAGATTATAGAGATTTGAGTAAAACAGAGACTACAAACTCTAATATAGAATCAAAAAAAGAGAAGAGTCTAAAAATATCTCCATACTTAAAGAGTATGGAGTATTTTGCTGATAAATTTAAAAGTAATAAAGATATATTAGTTGAAGTTGGTTTTGGAAGTGGAAGACATCTACTTCATCAAGCAAAGAAAAATCCAGAAAAAATTGTTATTGGTCTTGAAATTCATAAACCTTCAATCGAGCAAGTATTAAAGCAGTGTGAACTTCAGAATATAGCAAATATCCTAGTTGTAGATTATGATGCTAGAACATTTTTAGAGTTCTTAAATTCAAATAGTGTAGAGCAAATATTTGTTCATTTCCCAGTGCCTTGGGATAAAAAACTACATCGCCGTGTAATAAGTGAAAGATTTATAGATGAGTCTAAAAGAGTTTTGAAGGTAGGTGGGACGTTAGAGCTTAGGACGGATAGTGATAATTACTTTGAGTACTCGTTTGATGAGTTTATAAAACAGAAAAAAGTTGAGCTACATGTAAACAAAAATAAAGATTTAGAGATAAGTAGCAAGTATGAAGATAGATGGAAAAGACAAGAAAAAGAAATTTATGATATAACAATGATAAACCAAGAACTTTCAGAAGATATATTTAGTGTTGGTAGATTAAAATTTGATGAGAAATTAAAGTTTAAAAAGGTTAAAAAAAGATTTAAAGAGGTTACATTAAGAGGAGATGGTTTTTTTGCTCACATAGAAGATATTTTTGAAATAAGCGAAGAAGAAGGACTTGTAAGAGTTTCATATGGAGCTAGTCAAAAAAATGAGCATAGTTACGTTTTTATCAAAAAAGATGAGGTAACATATTTTCCAAACAATGTTTTAGCAACTAAAGATAACGAAGAAGCACATGAACTAATAAAAGGGTATTTGTGGAACACGTAATAAATGCTGAGAATCTAACTTTGGCTTATGGCAGGGATGAACCTATTATAACTGAAGCAAATATGAAGATAAACCCAAATGAGTTTGTTTTCATAACAGGAAAAAGTGGTAGTGGAAAATCTACAATTCTTAAGTCTATATATGGAGAACTTACTCCTAAAAAAGGTGGACTAGATGTTTGTGGAGTGAGCATAAAAAATATAAGCAACTCGAAACTAAATCTTCTTAGACGTTATCTTGGAATAGTTTTTCAAGACTATAGGCTCATCAATGATTGGACAGTAGAAAAAAACGTTATGTTACCTCTTATGATAGGAGGTTTTTCAAAAGGAGTTTGTGTAAAGCAAGCCCACAAACTTTTAAAGCATGTAAAGCTTCTACATAAAGCAGATAAATACCCATTAGAACTTAGTGGTGGGGAACAACAGAGAGTTGCTATGGCGAGAGCATTGGCACACAATCCAGTTATGATACTAGCAGATGAGCCAACTGGTAACCTAGATGAGTACTCAAGTGAAGTAATTTGGGATTTATTGAAAAATGCAAAAGAGCATCTTGGTACTACAGTTGTTGTAGTTACTCACCATATCCCATCAACTTTGGGTATAGATTATAAGCATTTCTTTTTAGAAAGTGGAGTTCTTTATGAAGTCTCTTAAAAACCATCTTTCAGTTATTATTCCACTTTTTGTTCTTCTTTTTTCTCTACAATTTACATTTTTAACAGATAAAATTGTAGAGAACTATTCAAAAAAATTGACTCAAGATTACTCTATAGTTGTTGTTTCCCCAAAAATACTTTCTGAGGCAGTTATAAAGAGTAGAGTAAAAGGTATAAAATCTATAGAGGAGATAAGTTCTAAAAAGATACTCGATAGACTAAAAGGGAACATATCATCAAAAAATATATCACTTTTAAAGATAGCTTTGCCAAAGTTTTATTCTATGAAATTGGAATCATTTCCTAGTGTAAAAGAGATAGAGCGCATAAAGAAAAAATTACTTTCAACTGGGCTTGTAACAAAAGTAGAGACTTTTTCAAAAACTCATAATAGAGTTTACAGAATGTTTCAAGTACTCAAAAATACTGCATTTGTATTTTCAATTTTCATATTGATTATTTCAGTTTTATTGATGTTTAAACAGATGAAAATTTGGTTACTAGAGCATAGAGAAAGAATGGCAGTAATGGCTCTTTTTGGTGCTCCTTTTTGGATGAAAAGCGCAGTTCTTTATAGACTTGTTATAGTTGATTCTTTTATAAGTACAGCTCTTGTTGCTACAACTTTTATTTTCTTTCCTACTATAGAAAAAGTTAAGGATTTTGCAAAAAGTATGAATATAAGTGTACCAGAGTACAATTTGCTCAAAGATACAGGTATATTACTTAGTGTTTCACTGCTTTTTTCACTTTTTATAGTCTCTATTGTGATTAGAAAGATGAACAAAGAATGAGAATACTTTTTTTTATTTTAGCCTTACATATAACACTCTTTTCCGCTTTTAGTACTGACAAAAAAATAGTTACTAAACAAAAAGTTTTAAATTCAAAAAGCAAAGTTGAAAGAAGTATAAATAGAAGGTTGAATGATGTTGCAAAAGATATACTAAAAGAGGAAAAAAACTTAACTAGCATAAAGCGACAGATAGAAAACTTGGGAAAAAATATAGTAAATAATGAGAATATTGTAAAAGATAAAGAGGTAAATCTTAAGCACCTAGCAACTCAAAATATGAAATTAATAAGAAATAAAAGAGAATTAGAGAACAAAATTGTAAAAATTATTGCTGAAGATTTTTCTTTTTATCTTATATCAGATAAAAACTATCAAGATTCAAGTGACAACATTTTAGTAGAAGAAGCGGTAGATAAAATAGGCATAATTATGCAAAAAGAGTTCTCAAAACTTTCACGTGATTATGACAGAATTAACACAAGAATAGATGTTCAAAATTCTCAAATAATAAGTATAAAAAGCTCAATAGAGACATTGAAAAATAAAAAAATAAAATATTCATTACTTGAAAAATCAAAACAAAAAAGTATAAAAAAACTAAACGGACAAAGAGCTTCATATAAAAGAAGATTGCTTAAAATTGCAAAAGAGAGAAGTGAACTCAGAGCAACTCTTAAAAAACTAAAAATTATAAAAGCAAAAGAAGATAAAGCACAGAAGAGAAAAAGACTTGCTGCAATAAAAAAAGCACAGGGTGATTCAAAAATTAATGGGAAGATGACAGTAAGACAGATAGGTTCATCATATCAAAATAGTAGGGTGAAAAGGTACAGGGGCAAAAAAACTATTGCACCATTAGACAGTTTTACTATAAAAAGAAAATTTGGAAGATATACAGACCCTATTTATAAGATTAAAATCTTTAATGAATCAGTTATCTTGACCTCAAAAATAAAAAATGCAAAAGTAAAAAATGTATTAAATGGGAAAGTGGTCTATGCAAAAAATACAGCAGTTTTAGATAGAGTAGTAATAATTGAAAATAGCTATGGAATACACACCATATACGCCCATCTTTCAAAAATAGCACCAACTATAAAAGTAGGAAAAAAGATAAAAAAAGGTTATGTAATAGGAAGAGTAGAGAAAGATCTCTCTTTTGAAGTTACACAAAAAAGTTATCATATCAATCCTTTAGAGTTGATAAAATACTAAGGTATTTTATTGTATAATCCGCGAAAATAACAAGGTGATAATATGGGGAATAAAAGAGTATTAGTAAAGTTTTCAGGTGAAGCGTTAGCCGGTGAGAATGGGTTTGGTATCGATACGTCTATATTAAAGTTTATTGCAGATGAAATAAAAACATTAATAAACAGTGGTATAGAAGTTGGTATTGTTATTGGTGGCGGTAATATCATTCGTGGTGTTAGTGCTGCAAAAGATGGAATTATTAAAAGAACAAGTGGTGACTATATGGGTATGTTATCGACTGTTATAAATTCAATTGCAATGCAAGAAGCAATAGAGCATGTTGGAATGGAAGTAAGAGTTCAAAGTGCCATAAAAATGGAAGCAATTTGTGAAACTTTTATAGTAAGACGTGCTCAACGTCATCTTCAAAAAGGAAGAATAGTAATTTTTGCAGCAGGAACGGGAAACCCATACTTTACAACTGATACAGCTGCAACTCTTAGAGCAATTGAAATTGGTGCAGATATGATTATAAAAGCTACAAAAGTTGATGGAGTTTACGATAAAGACCCTAAGAAATTTTTAGATGCACAAAAACTAAATGAGCTTACATACGACAGAGCTATGAGTGACCATATAAAAGTAATGGATGATACTGCTATAGCCTTAGCAAAAGACAATAAATTACCAATCGTAGTTTGTAACATGTTTGTAAAAAATAACCTTTTAGATATTATAAATGGTGATTATTCAAAGTGTTCAATAGTTAAAAAAGCAGATTAAAAATAAAGGAGCGGGACTGGTTGCTTTTAGAGAGTAAAAGATACCTGTACCCGACATCAAAAAAGGAATAAAATGAGAACAGAAAAAATAACAGCAAAAGCTTTAAAGTTTGTAAATGATGACAGATATAAATTAGCGTTACTAGTAGCAAAACGTGCAGAGCAGTTAGCAAATGGTGCAGAGCCATTGGTAAAAAGAGAAGATGCAAATAGCAAGTTTACAGATATTGCACTTTTAGAAGTGGCTGAAGGAAAAGTATCTATTGAATCTTTCTTGGACAAAGAAGAGTAGATAACTAACAATGGAACGGTTAATTGAGCGTGTTAAATTGTGTAAAGAAGTAGATGATGCTATAGAGTTTCTGTATGAGTATATTCCAAAGAGTGAGCAAGTAGAAAAAGCACTATTTTTTACTCAACAAAAACATGAAGGTCAGTTTCGTAAGAGTGGAGAAGCGTATGCAATCCACCCTATACTTGTTTCTGTATTTGTTGCGTACTTAGGCGGTGATGAAGATATGATTATTGCTGGTCTTTTACATGATGTTGTAGAAGATACCTGTTGTTTAATTGGTGAAGTTTCAAAAGAGTTCAATAATGAAGTAGCCCATTTAGTTGAGGGATTGACTAAAATAATGGAAATACGTGATAGTGAACTGATACCATCAAACTCAAATGAGAAGATTATATCTTCAGCATTAAGTTTTAGAAAGATGCTTTTAGCATCTACTAATGATATAAGAGTTTTAGTTATTAAACTTTGTGATAGACTTCACAACATGCTTACACTTGATTCTTTAAGCATATCAAAACAGAGAAGAATTAGTGAAGAGACTATTGTTGTTTATGGACCAATAGCACATAGACTAGGTATCTCTTCGATAAAAAACCATTTAGAAGATTTGAGTTTTAAATATGCTCTTCCAAGTGAATATAAAAAAATAGATGATTACATACAAGAACACTCTCAGCAACTTCAATTAAGACTAAATCACTTTACTTCAGAAACAAAAACGTTGATGTTAAAAAATGGTTTTATTGAGAATGATTTTGACATAGAGAAACGAGTAAAACATTACTACTCAATTTATCTTAAAATGCAAAGAAAAGGTATCTCTATTGAAGAGGTTCTTGATATGCTTGCGATTAGAGTTATAGTTAATGAACCAATAGATTGTTACCGTGCACTGGGCATTATTCATCAAAATTTTAATCCACTTATTTCCAGATTTAAAGATTATATTGCAATACCAAAAGAAAATGGTTATCAAACTATACACACAACAGTTTTTGATAACAAATCTATTATAGAGTCACAAATACGTACAAAAGACATGCATAAAACCGCAGAGTTTGGAGTAGCTGCTCACTGGAAATATAAAAGTGGTGGACTAAATCCAAAACTAGAGTGGCTAAATGACTTTAAAGCACAAGATGAAGCAAGTGAAAATATTGAAGAATTTTATGACATAGCAAAAGACAATTTATATAGCGAAGATATAGCTGTTTTTTCTCCTAAAGGAGATATTTTTACACTTTCTCGAGGTGCTACTGTTTTGGATTTTGCTTATGAAGTTCATACAGAAGTTGGAGCATATGCAAAAGAAGCATATGTAAACAAACAAAAAACTCCATTTTTAACAGAACTCAAAAATGGTGATATTGTAAGAATTATTACCTCTAAAGAACCGCGTTTTAGATGTAGTTGGGTCAATAGTGTAAAAACAGGAAAAGCAAGAAATGCTATAGCTGTAAATTGTCGTCAAAAAATGAAAGAGATAAATAACAAAGTAGCTATAGAGATACTGGTATCTGTTTTTAACGTAAGAGATAGAAAACTAAGACATTGGTTAGAAAAAGAAAATATAACGAGTAAAATTTATAAAATTGCAACTGATTCTATTTATTTCAAAAACGTAGTAAACGTTCTTAAAAAATATCCAAAAAGTGATAAAATTTTATTTCCATTTTTAAATCTAAACAGATATAATATTAAAAAACAGAAGTTTGATAATATAGTTATTTATTCAAATCAAAACGTTTCAAATGTACTTTTTGACTATTGTTGTCACCCTAAACGTGGTGATGATATCATAGGATTTAAAAAAGGCAGTGAAGTTATGGTTCATCATAAGTTTTGTGAACGTGCTTCAATGTTTATGGAACAAAAAGATCAGATGATATTTGTGAAGTGGACAAGAGAAGCACCAGAGAGATACAAACTTATAGTAGGGCTAGAAAATAAAAGAGGCTCTTTAGCCATCTTTTTACAATATTTGGCTAAAATGCAAATTAATCTTGTAACTATAGAGTTAGGTCAATCCCAAGAGGGTCATGCAGATTATTTTGAAATGATACTTGAGCTACCAGATAAAAATATAGAGTCAGCAAGGGAAAAATTAAAAGCTAGATATAGAGTTATAGATTTTGTATCTGTAAATGATGTATATAAATAGAAAGAGAGAAAAATGATTAAAGAAGCGATAAGTGAAATAAAACGTGGAGTTGCTGAAATCATAGATATGGAACGTATTGAAGTTCTTTTAAAAGAGTATTTTGAGAATGGTAAAAACTATTATGTAAAAGCTGGATTTGATCCGACTGCTCCTGACTTACATCTAGGACATACTGTTTTACTACAAAAAATGGCAGTTTTACAAAAATATGGTGCTATTGTTCAGTTTCTTATAGGGGATTTTACAGGTATGATTGGTGATCCAACAGGAAAAAATGAGACTAGAAAAAAGCTAGATCGTGAGACAGTTTTAAAAAATGCAGAGAGTTATAAAGAACAAGTTTTTAAAGTACTAGATCCTGCAAAAACAGAAGTTATGTTTAACTCTGAGTGGCTAGAAAAACTAGGAGCTTCTGGAATTATAGAGCTGACAACAACTTTTAACGTAGCTCGTATGCTAGAGCGTGAAGATTTTGAGAAACGTTATAAATCTCAAACTCCAATTTCAATAAGTGAGTTTTTATACCCACTTCTTCAAGGTTACGATAGCGTAGCTATGAATTGTGATATAGAGATGGGAGGAACTGACCAAAAGTTTAACCTTCTTATGGGTAGACAACTTCAACGTACGTATAACGTAGGAAAAGAGCAAGCAGTAGTTATGATGCCGCTTCTTGAAGGTCTTGATGGTGTAAATAAAATGAGTAAATCTCTTAATAATTATATTGGTGTTACAGATAAACCAAGTGATATGTTTGGAAAAGTGCTTAGCATTAGCGATGATTTAATGTGGAGATACTATGAACTTTTAAGCTCACTTAGTCTTGAAGAAATAGCTACATGTAGAGAAGATGTAAAGAGTGGTAAACTGCATCCAAAATTAGCAAAAGAGAATTTGGCTACAGAGTTAGTGACTAGATATCATAATGAAGAAGATGCAAAAAAAGCAAAAGAAGAGTTCAATAATGTTCATAAAAAAAATGAACTACCATCAAATATAAAAGAGTTTGATTTAGAAGGTCCAATTTGGATAGCAAAAGCATTGGTAGAGTGTAAGATATCTCCATCGACTTCACAATCACGCCGTGATATAAAACAAGGTGCAGTTAAATTAAATCAAGAAAAAATAAGTGATGAGCAGTTACAGTTAGATAAAGGTGAGTATATACTTCAAGTTGGAAAAAGAAAATTTGCTAAGTTAAAGGTAATATAATGTCATTTAAACCATTAAAAATAGGTAAATATACTATGAAATATCCCATAGTTCAAGGTGGTATGGGACTTGGAATTAGTTGGGACAGACTTGCAGGAACAATGAGCAGTGAAGGTGGACTGGGAGTTGTAAGTTCAGTGGGAACTGGTTATTATGATGAGCGAAAATATAGTGATAAAGATATAAATGAAAGACCTCTTCATGAATCTAACTTTTATTCGAGCAAAGGCTTAAAAGCTATTATCGATAATGCTAGAAAAATTGCTAATGGCAATCCAATAGCAGTAAATATACTCTATGCAAGTAATGATTATGAGAGAATTGCACGTGATGCATGTGCTTCTGGGATTGATATCATCATAACAGGAGCAGGACTTCCTACAAATATGCCTGAGTTTACTGAGGGTTATCCAGATGTGGCACTTGTGCCTATCGTATCTTCTGTAAAAGCTTTGAAAATAATCTGTAAAAGATGGACAAAAAGATACAACAGACTTCCTGATGCAGTGGTAGTTGAAGGACCACTTAGTGGAGGACATCAGGGCTTTACTTATGAGCAGTGCGCACAAGATGAATACCAGTTAGAAAATTTAATTAAACCTATCAAAGAAGAGATAAAAAATTGGGGAGATTTTCCTTTGATCGCTGCTGGTGGTGTTTGGGATAAAAATGATATAGAACGTATGATGGAACTTGGAGCTAATGGTGTCCAGATGGGAACACGTTTCATAGGAACACATGAGTGTGATGCACATGATAACTTTAAAGAAATTATATTAGGAGCAAAAAAGGAAGATATAAAACTTCTAAAATCTCCAGTTGGATACCCTGCTCGTGGTGTAAGAACAAATCTAATAAAATTAGTTGAAAAAAGAGAAGGTCCTCCTATTAAATGTATAAGTAATTGCGTATCTCCTTGTAAAAGAGGTATTGAAGCCAAAGCAGTTGGATATTGTATTGCTGATAGTCTTTCTGATGCATTTCTTGGAAAAAAAGAAACAGGACTGTTTTTTACGGGAGCAAATGGATATAAACTTAATGAGATTATAAGTGTTAAGGAACTACTAAGTAAGTTGATAAATGGCGAAAATAGTTAGATTACTATTTTTAATCTTCTTTACATGTAGCACACTTATAGGTGCTACTAACTATATAAAAGAGTTACTCTCTTACGATAAAAAGATAATAACCTTAAATGATGATGAACTTTTACGAGTTCATCATGCTCTTAAAAGTATTTATATTCATTCTATTGTAAATAACGATGCGTCATTAAAAAAAGAGGCATTAAAACGTCTTGTAAAAACTTCAAATATTTTAAGGCTTGATTCCTCTGGTTATACCAAAGAGTTAGCTACTTTACAAAAAAGAATTTTAAAGAAAAAACCTATTGTAAAAAAGAAGCAAAAAAGTGTTCCAAAAAAATTGAAAGTTATAACTCAAAAAATGGGTAAACATAGTAAGTATTTACCGAATTTAAAAGCTATCTCTAACGAAGGAGATAGATTGGTTCTTCGTTTTGATAAAAAAATAACTAGCAAAGAGATAAAATCTTTTCAGCTTAAAAGTAAGAGTAGTTTTAGAGAAGTTTTTGATATAAAAGGAGTTATTCCTTTTGTCCCTCACATAAAAGTACCAAAAGAGTTAAATGAGCTTAGAATTGCTCAATATAATAGTAAAACTATTAGAATAGTTTTTCAAAGAACTTCTATTTTAAAGTCTAATATTATTGTAAGAGGTACGAAAGTAGAGATTTTTTATAGCACAAAGAAAAAAAGTGTTAAACAAATAAAAATAGAAAAAAGCTATGATAAGTTTACAAAGTCTTTGCCATCAAATAAAATAATAGTTATAGATGCTGGACATGGTGGGAAAGATGGAGGAGCAGTAGGAACTAGAACAAAATTTGAAAAAAATGTCGTTTTACAGATTGCTCTTAAAACTGGAAAAGCACTTCAAAAAAGAGGCTATAGAGTCTACTACACAAGAACAATAGATAAATTTATAAAACTAAGAAATAGAACAAAATATGCAAATAGAAAAGGAGCTGACCTCTTTTTATCTATTCATGCAAATGCTTCAAATAAAAAGTCACTTCATGGTGTAGAGACATTTTTTCTTTCACCTGCAAGAAGTAAAAGAAGTAAAAATGTGGCTGCCCTTGAAAATAAATCAGATATTCAAGAGATGAATTATTTTTCAAAGCAAACTTTTTTAAATGTATTTAATAGAGAAAAAATTATCTTAGCAAATAAACTTGCGCTTGATGTTCAACAAGGTATGTTAAATCGTCTAAAAGCAAAGTATGGTGGAATAAAAGATGGTGGAGTAAGAGAAGCACCATTTTGGGTTCTTGTAGGTGCTCAAATGCCAGCTATCTTAATTGAGACTGGTTATATATCAAATAAAACTGAAAGAAAAAGAATTTTTAATTCACATTATCAAGACCTCATGTCAAAGGGAATTGCAGATGGAATAGATAGTTATTTTATGAAAAGTGAGTATTAAAGAGACCGTAAAATAAACTGTGTAAACCCACCTCTTACTCCTAAATCACTTAGTATATTTTAACATAATTTCACTAAAAAATATACTAAGTTGTGGATAAATCTCAAACTAATTTCGACTTAATAGAAAATATTTCAGGCTAAATTATTCTTTTTTCTTATTGGTCGAATGCAGGATAATCATCTATAATTTTCAACTTCAAACTTTTATTCAAATCACGATGTATTTTTATCAACATTTTCATAGGTGAAAAACTCCACCATTTAAACAGCCTGAATTTAAAAGAGCAAATAACTTAAAAAGGGATAATTATGAGCATTATAATGCCCCTAAAATCAAAGACAATAATTCAGAAAGATTAATTTTCAAATAAGTTAAAATGATATAAATAATGGAGGTGAATTATGAGTAGAAGAAAAGGACAAATATATAGTGCCGAACAAAAAACAAGAATAGTTTTAGAGCTGCTAAAAGAAGAACAAACAACAAGTCAAATAGCATCTAAATATAAAATCACATCACAATCTTTAAGTAAATGGAAACAACAGTTTCTAAATAATGCATCACTTGCATTCGATGTAGGAGGAGTAACTAAAACTTACCTAGATGAGATAGAAGAGTTAAAGAGTGAGAATGATGGTTTAGCTAAAGCACTAGGTAAAGCTACAATAAAAGTAGAGTTTGTTGAAAAAAAGCTAAAGAGCTTGGACTTATGTAATAAAAGAGCGATGATCGAGTCCAAGCATAAATATTTATCAATATCAGAGCAATGTAATATATTTGGTATCAGTAGAAGTCATTACTACTACAAACCAGCACCAATGAGTCAGGAGAATATTGAACTACTGCACAAGATAGATGAAATAGCTACTGATAACTCAGAGTATGGTTATAGATTTATATATGAACAACTAAAAGAAGATGGCTACTATATTGGAAAACATAGAGTCTTAAAATATATGGGAATACTTGGTATCCAAGCAATATATCTAACCAAAAAAAGACTCACAAGTCTCAAAAACCAAGAGCATAAGATTTATGAGTATCTACTAAAAAAATATTGGACTAAATTTGGAAAGAGAAAAACTGTATATGTACCCACACCAAATGAAGTATGGAGTGGTGATATTACATATATACGTGTTAATGGAAGCTTTATGTATTTTACAGCTGTTATAGACTGGCATAGCAAAGCAATACTGTCCTATAACATATCTAACTCTATGGATGCAACACTTGCAACTGATGTACTTGGGGAGGCATTGGTTAAATATCCTAAACCTAAAATATTTAATAGTGACCAAGGGAGCCAATACACTAGTTATGAACATACTAAGTTACTTAAAAAATATGATATTAAAATATCTATGAATGGTAAAGGTAGAAGTATAGATAATATTGTAATTGAAAGATTTTTTAGAACATTAAAACATGGCAATATTTATATCAGTGATTATCAATCAATAAAGGAGTTAAAAGAAGGTGTAAAAAACTACATCCATAAATACAATTTTAAAAGATTTCATTCAAGTATAAACTATAAAAAACCTATGAATGTTTATCTTGAATATCTGAAAAATGTAGGTTAAAGTAACAGATGAGGATGAAATTAAATCTGTTTAAGAGTTGTCTTGATTTTTAGGGCATTATACTATTTTTTAAATTTTTAAAGAGTCTTAATCCTAATTTTGATACAATCGTGCATTATAAAATAATTAGTTATTTTTAACTGTTATTAAAATTTAACTCACCCAAAAATAAAAGGAAATTAGTGAACTCAAAAGAAATAAAAAGCATAATTTTAGCGTTGGTTTTAGGTTTAATCTTTTTGGCTATTTTGCTTCCATTTGCTGGAGTTGTTGTGGCTATAATCGGCGGTATTGTTGGTGGTGTAATAGCATTTGTAATTGGATATAAAATTTTTAAAGACAAAATAGTAGAAGACATAAAAGCTGATTTAAATAAAAAACCAATAGAGCTTGACCCTAGTGAAAAAGCTATTGAGTCTATTATTGCTTTAGAAGAGTTTATTGCTTTGAGTGATATTAAGTTAGAAAAAGAACTTTCATTAAAAATTAATGGTCTAATTGAAACTCTATTAAGTGTTGTTCCTAAAATGAATGCTAGTTTTAGTTCTCAAGCAATAACTTTTGAAGTAACAAATTTAGCACAAGAACACTTTCCAAACAGAATAAAATCTTTCATAAACTTAACCCAAAACGATCAAAATACACAAAAACTAAAATTGCTTGCAGATTTACAAAAAATGGAAGAAGTGGTTAACAAAGTAATAGTTGTAATAGATAACGATTCCCTTAATAAAGATGAAAGAGAATCTTTATTGGCTGAAATAAAATACGGTGCAATTTAAACAATACAAATAAAAGGAAAGAAATGTCTGATGTAAAAGAGTTAGAAGAAGTTGGAATTAGTGAATTAAGTGAAACAAATGCAGAATTAGCAGATTTTCTAGGTGAAAGTGCATCTACACTTCCTGTACCTGTAGCAACGATAGATACCGATGTAATTGAAAACAATAAAATGGATGCTGATAAACCAGATAAACTTTCTGATGAGGCAGATGAAGAAATTAAAATGAGTGTAAATGCTTTTGTTGAAAAAGTAAAAGAAGATGCTTCAGATATGACACTCTCATCTTTAGTATATAAAATAGGCGAAAAATCAGCAAACACTGCTATGCCTCATGTTAGTTTGTACGATAATTTAATTGCTCAAATCATGGACAATAACCAAAAAGGACCAGAAGTAAAAGGTTCTAAAGATTACAACATCTTACGTTTAAAAAGAGAATTAGATTTAGTCAATCCAGCTGTATTAGCAAAAACACCTATTAAACAGAAGTTTATGATGATTTTAAGTAAATCTGCACTTCCTGGAAGTGAAAAAATCATGGATATGATTTACGAGAGAAAAGAGACTGTTAAAACCGCAACAGATGGAATCAAAGTAGCTTTATTAAAAAATGCTAACGACTTAGATAAACAATTAGCAGATTTAATGATGATATACAAAGGTCTATTAGCTTCTCACCTTATTTTAAAAGGTGAAATTTATCAGGCGCAGCTTATTTATAACCAAGTAGTAGATTTGGTTGAAAATATTTCTGATGTAAATGAAAAACAAAATATAGAGACAGTATTGGCAGACTTGACTACACAGATTAACTCGTTAATAGTAGAAGAGAACATGAATGCACAGTTTTTTGCAGGAAGCCAGTTAACAGCTAAACTTGTGCGTGAACAACAAAACCAGATTCGTATTTTAGTTCGTCAAATGGAAAAAGCAGTTTTAGTAAACTTGGGACTAAGAGTTGTTGCAAAAGGCTTAGAAAATTCTGTAAACCAAAGTAAAGCTTTAGGTGATGCCATTGCTACAACTATTGCAGATACTGCAAAAGCAAATGAAAAAACAGCAGACAAACTAATAAAAGCTAGAACAGAAGGTTATATTGACCTTAGTAAACTACAAGAAGGTGTAGAGTCACTAGAGAGAACTTTTGAAAAAGAGGCTAAAGCTAATGCGCTGATTATTAAACAAGGTTTGGTTATCTCTAAAAATGTGCGTGCAACTACACAAAGATTAGAAAAAAGAATAAACACAAGTATGCCAAGCGAAAAGTTTTAATATGGTTACTACGATGCAACAAAAAAGAAGAGATGCAATAAAAGGACTAAACCCCTTACTCTCTCGTGAGAGATATAAGTACACTATTCAAGATGTGCGTAAAGGTGGTTATATTTCTTTTAACGGACAAAACTTTTTAGTAGTTTCTGTTAGTAAATATTTAGATGTTAAATGGACTTTATTTAAAAAACGAAAAAAAGATTATTTTGTTACCGAATTAGAACTATTTTCACTAAAAACTGGCGAAACTAGTTACATAGAGTGGGAGTTTGATGATAAATTAGAGATTTATTTAACAACTAAAGAGATTAAACTTAGAGAGTTAACGTTTAACGGTCAAAAAATAAAGAAAAATATTTTAGAAGATATTTCCGAAGAAGAAGAGGGAGACATTGAGTTTTCTGGAGAAACTTACTCTTATGTTGAAGACGATACTTGGGCTGGACTCTATTTCAGAGATGCCTCAGTAAAAGAGGGTATTCCAGTTCGTTTTTACGAATTTGAATCTAAAAAAGGAACTAGCCTTACAGTTGAAGTGTGGTACGAAGAAGTAGGTGATGATAGACCAGAAAGGGAAGCTTTCCTTAGTAGTGAACTCTCATCGAACAAAATTGAAATACTTCAATTAGAAGCAAAATAGTTTTATATGAGCAATATTTATATTGACCAATCTGCAAATGAATTAAGATTAAATCTGCTTTACTCTAAATTGGATAAATCAGATTTAAATGTGCTTATTTCAAAATCAATTACATTTAATGACATCGATATAGAAGTAGGTATTATAGGGGCAAGTCACTTTTTGACTGTCAAATATAATGATAAAGAGTTTTCCGAAGTTTTTGCATGTTTGGAGCTTAACAATACAACTCAAAAGTGTATTGTTAAAAAAGCAAATGAGTTATTATTAAGCACAAAAGAGGTAATTAATAACGATTTGCAGTATGAATTTAGCTTAAAAATTTTAAATTGGTATGAGTTTAGCGAAAAAAAATATAAACAATTTACTGAAGATACGGTTTTGTATAGTAAGGGCGAAAATTCTTTGGGTTTGTCTCATGTTTTTCCTTACAAGAAAGATGATAAATATGTAGCCAAAACAGAAGTATTTTGTATACAAAAAGAGAAACGAATAATAGTAGAAACACTACATTCATATCCAAATGAAGAAAAACTGGTGTTTACGAAAACAGTTATAGAAAATAGTAGGAGCATATATGAGTAATATATTTAGAACTATATTGATTTTTGGTGTTATATTGTTGATTAGTGGGTGTGGTATTCCTGATAACTTAAAATCAAGAGTATCAATGCTACAAGGAGATTTTAAAAAAACTGAATCAAGGTTTTTAAAAGAAGTTTCAACGTACAAACGCTTTAAAAATTCTTCTGAGTATGAAGAGTTTAAAAAGTATGCTCAAAAAGAGAATTGGCAAAAAAATATAGATAATGTTAAAAAAACAGTTGCTAATGCAAAACAGATTAATACAAAAATAAAAAAGATTTTGGATGATGATAGGGAAAAAGACCAAGCCAACTTAATGTTACATATGATTAATTTTAAAGGGCACATTGACAAAATAAAAGTTGAATATCCAAAAACTAATAAAAGAATTACTTTTATAAAAGATACCAAAGATAACTCTGACTCATTGTTAGAAAAAGCAAATATAAGTTACGAAAATTCGCAACAAAGATATGTAAAACTAAAAGACACTTTGACACAAGTTGCTATTGATTTTCCTAAAAAAACTGCAGACATAAACAAAAAAGCTAAAACGCTTGAAGATATTATGGGGCTAAATAAAAACTATATTTTATCTATTGAACAAGAGTTTAAAAAAGAGTCTTCTAAGAGAGATTATGCACAGTTTGGTGATAGTTATGTAGGTTTAACGCAAAACGCTATATTGCTTAAAACTAGTGATGAAAAGATGAGAAAACAGTTCTCGCAATTATATCAAAGTTATACAAAAATTTTGACTGACATGAGAAGTGATTTATTTGTGCAAGTTGCTAGAAGTACATGGGATGGATATGCAGAATATGGAAGCGATCATCCTTATACGTACCGTCCATCAAAAGTAACTTCTAAAGTATATAATTATTTTGATGCATTAACATTAGAAAATATTGCTACATATGGAGCTGGGTGGAGTAGCGGATTTAAATCTAATATTGAAAAAAACATGTGGGATGCTTTAAAAATTAATCACTCAATTGGCCGAGATAATCGTGGTGTTTGGTGGGTTTTAAAGATGAATGCCAGATATTATCACAAATACGTTCTTATAAATGGTGAAAACAGACAAGAAAGCGATTGGGTAGAGGTAAAAGCTACATATTTTTATAAAAATCAAGCCAATTTAGGTATGGAAATTCTTTCTAAACCTTATGGTTTTTATGAAGAAGAGAAGATAAACGAAGCTTCTCCAGCGGGCATGAGTTTAGTAGGAAATTCAAAATATGGTGAGTGGAGAGATAAAAATAGCCAAACACGTAGTTCAATTGGTTCAGTTGGATTGTTGTGGTTCTTTTTCCCTAGATATGGGTTTTACTCTTCTTATGGTTCACCTTATTATCGTTATAATGATTATAGAAGATATTCAGATTATAGAACCAGAAGACAACCTTACTACGGTAGTAATCATCAATATGGTACTTGGGGTTCAAGTACGTATTCAAATAACAGATATGCAAGAAGTAGTTATGCTCAATCTCACTCAGCTGGTGTTCGTGCAGCAAAAAGTGGAAAAGGTGCACAGCAGTATAAAAAGTCAACTAGCTCTATAAAAAGGGCAGGAAGCTCAACAAGAGGTAGAGGACCAAGTGGTGGTGGTAAGTAAATCTTACCAGCAATTAAATGTTAATTAAAGGATAGTATATGGATTTATTAATTTATTTTGGACAATCAATAATATATGCGCTGATTGTTTTTTTATTTATTTTTGTAGCAAAAAAAATCGCAGACAAAAAAGTTTCAGCATTGTACAATGCAGACCATGAGATAGAAGTTTCAAGAAACATGGCAGTTGCATTTAGAAGAGCAGGTTTGTACTTAGCCATTGGTATTGCAATGTTCGCGGCAGTTGGTTCAGACAACGGGGCATCTACTTTTGTAGAAGATCTTTTGATTCAAGCCCTTGATGGTGTTTTGATTATGGTCTTTTTGTTTGTAGCTATGTTAATCAACGATAAATTTATTTTAAGAAATATAAATAATGATGAAGCAGTTAAAGAGAATAACATAGCTGTTGGTTTAGTTGAATTTGGAGCTTATATAGCTACTGGTTTAATCGCTTATGGTTCATTCTCTGACGTAGGACCTTGGTACAGCTCAATTGTATTTTTTATCTTAGGACAAGCAGTTTTAATTGGTATGGTACTTATTTATGAATATAGTACAAAATTTAATGTTTTAGATGAAATCAAAAAAGGAAATATCTCAGCCGGATTAATGGTTAGTGGAATTTTAATAGCTTATAGTCTTATCTTAAAAGCTTCTATTATAGGACCATTTAGTGGGTGGTATGAAGATATTACAGCCTTTGGAGTCTCTGCTATTTCTGGCATTTTATTGTTACTTATAATTGCAAATAAAGCTATTGAAAACCTATTTTTACCAGGTACAGATTTACATAAAGAGATTGTAATAGACCAAGACATTCCCCCGATTATAGTTGTTGTTTCAGTAAAAATTACACTTGCCTTGATTATTGGCGCAGTGGTTCTATAATAAACATTAGTATATAAACAGTGGCTAGTAAATCAAGTTTTAACCCAGTAATAGCAACATCATTATTGGGTTTGTCCATGTTCTTTACAGGGGCATCTGGCCTTGTAAATGAGTATATTTTATCTACAGTTTCTACATACATTTTAGGTAGTAGTATTGAGCAATTTTCTATAACAATTGCTGTAATGTTAGGCATGATGGGCATAGGTGGCTGGTGTCAAAAGTTTGTTTCAGATGACAATTTGATACAAAAGTTCATCATTATAGAAATCTTACTCTCAATCATAGGTAGTTATAGTCCTATATCTATTTATGCCTCTTTTGGTTATATGGAAAATAACTTCTTATTAGTTTATTATTTTTTTGTAGTATCTATTGGTTTTTTAATTGGTTTTGAAATTCCTTTTATTATTAGAATTAACCAACTTTATTCAAAAGAGTTAAAAACAAATTTGTCTGTTGTAATGGCCGCAGATTATATTGGGAGTTTTATTGGCGCTTTGGTTTGGATTTATCTTTTGCTTCCAAATTTTGCTCTTACTCAGATAAGTTTTTTAATTACCGGAGCAAACTTTGTAATTGCCTTTTTCACATTTTTGTATTTTGTTAGGTTTGATTTTATAAAAAGAAAAGTACTACTGTTTGTAACTCTTTGCCTTATTTTTACATTTTTATTATATGGTTATTTTAATGTAAAAGATTGGGAAGTATCGTTGGAACAAAGTTTATATGAAGACCCAGTTCAAGTGTCAAAAACTACCAAATATCAGCACTTAACAATAACTCACAATAAAACAGTAAATGAGTATAGACTCTACATAAACGGTAACATACAGTTCTCTTCTCTTGATGAAAAAAGGTACCATGAACAGCTTGTACATCCTGTTATGAGCCTCTCACCGAAACACGCAAATGTTCTTGTTTTAGGTGGTGGAGACGGCATGGTGATTCGTGAGTTAAAAAAATACAGAGATATAAAATCTATCACTCTAGTTGATTTAGATCCTCAAATGGTTAAATTTGCTAGTACCAATCCTATTTTGACTAAAATGAATCAAAATGCTTTTAAAGATGCAAGGGTTAAAGTTCTTGATAACAAAGCCATAACAAGTGTAGATGTTAAAGATATATACTCAAGTGGTAGTAAAAATATCTCTGAAAAATGGATATCTCAAGTAGATGTTATAAACATAGATGCGGATCTGTTTTTGCATAAGTTAAAGAAAAAAATATTTGATGTAGTTATTATAGATTTTCCAGATCCCAGTAGTATTGAGCTTACAAAACTTTATAGTAAACAGTTTTTTATGAAACTAAAAAGAGTTCTAAATAAAGATGCTATGGTAACTATTCAAGCCACATCTCCTTATCATGCAAAAGAGTCCTATTTAAACATTGGAAGAACTATGAGAGCTGCTGGTTTTCAAGTAATCCCTTTTCATGATAATGTGCCTTCTTTTGGAGATTGGGGCTGGTATCTGGCTTGGAATTCAGAGCTCTCTAAACAAGAAATTTATGAAAAAATCAATAACTTAGAAGAGTTTAAAATACAAACATCTTATTTGACTCCAAATGTTTTTAGAAAAGCACTTGTTTTTGGAAAAGGCGAACTTGAAACAGCAGATACGAGCATAAATACTTTAATGAATCCTACTTTATTTCATATCTACACAAAAAATAGCTGGTTAGATTACTAAAGTTTTTATACCAATCCCCATTAATAACCATACATTTAAACGAGCATATTATGTCGTAGTGTGAGGCGAAAATTTGCAGGAGCTACAGGTAGATTCAAGGGTTTTCAACGAAGCACTATGATATAATAAGCTCGCCCTTTGGGTAAAAGATAAGCCATCATCTACTTCGTTAAACTATTTTGAAGCTACTAATAGCCCCTGCAACAGTTTTCCTACCTGCATTCAACCAATAAGTTGCCACCCTAAAAATAGTTAAAATTATGTCAAATCATATTTATCTATGTGTTGCCCGAAGGGAGGAGTTAAAAGTAGTATTCTTACACAAAACTAGTGATAACGGTTTTACGTTAGTGAAAAGTTTCTCTGAAAACTTTTAATCACCATAGCTTAAGCTATGCCTCAAAGTTAGCGAATAGCGGTTTTGCGAAGCAAAAAGCTTCTGTGAAAAAAGGTTTTGCACAATCTCACTACTTCTAATTCCTCTGAGACTATCAGGAGTTTTGTAAGAAGTCTACTATAGATTAGTAGCTGCCTATAAGAGTTTACGTACAAATTTACCTTATCTTTTTACATGTAAAAAATACAAAAATATCAATATTCCTAACACTACAAATTCTTTAGATGGTGGAGATTTTTCTCCTATGAAAATGTTAATAAAAATACATCGTGGTTTGAGCAAAAGTTTGAAGTTAAAAATTGTGGATGACTATCTTGTTAGTTATAAGAAAAACGAATAATTCACGCACCCATTTTTTCTATTAGGTCTCATTTTTTGACTTTGGTGTGACAAAGCCGTTTTTACGCACTCGAATTTTCATTAAATGTTTATTTAATATTATATTGTAGAATGCATAAAAACAGAGTTATGGAGAGAGACCTTGAATTATTATGAATTGAAAGAACACATTAGCGATTTTGATGCAGATTATCCTATTGAATCCGAATTTATAGTCAATAGTTTGGAGAGATTCCAGAAAATTATGTCATATGGTATGCAGGATAATAAAGGCATGTTTGAGAGTGAAACAGGAAATGAAAAGCTTCTACCTATAGAGCATATCGCACGTTTTGCCCGTGGTGAAAACCGTGTATTAACAGACACTAGCGCAAAGCTGCTTATGAGCAGGCATTTGCCATTCAAATGCATGGTCTTGCAAGGAAAAAATATTGTTATAGACCATCACATGGTGATAGGGCCAAATGCGTATCCTTATGTCATAAATGCTGACACTTTGACGTTCAATGGGGGTTCAATTACGACGATTTCAACACCATTAAAAATTTTTGCCAACAAGGTGAAAGTGATTTGTGATAGTACGCCTAATGGTTCAGGTATCTCATATCATATTGGAATCATTGGAAATAAAGGGAAAGAGGGAGAGAATGGGCATGATGGTTTGCCGTACCCTGATGCAGCAGCTGGAAAGAATATTTCTCCGCCAAGTCCAGGGATTTGCACTGGAGCATCTTCTGGTGGAAGTGGTTCAGATGGGGATGAGGGAACCGATGGGCGTAATGGAGAGAATGGCGAAGATGGAACACCCAGCATGCCAGCTAGTATTATTATAAATGATTTTGATGCCTCGAGTTTAGGAAATCTTGTTGTGTTTACACAATCGGGAGCAGGTGGACGCGGTGGAAGTGGTGGAAGCGGTGGCAACGGTCAAAATGCTGGACGTGGAGGCAAAGGTTGCAATTCTGGCTGCGAAGGAACTGATGGTGGCAAAGGTGGCAAAGGTGGTAAGGGTGGCAAAGGTAGCAAAGGTAGCACAGGTGGTAAAGGCAGCGATGGCTATTCCTCTTCTATTTCATTTCCTAGTCAATATAAGGACCAACTGACTGTTCTAGAAGAGTTTGCAAAACCTGGCCAAGGAGGTCAAGGAGGTCAAGGAGGCCAAGGAGGCAATGGTGGATCTGGGGGGCAAGGAGGCCATGGTAGCACAGATGGTGTAAGTGGAGGACGTGGTGAGTATGGACAAAATGGTACAGATGGGTCGCCAGGTTTAAAAACAGGTGCAGCAGGTCAAATTAATTGTCATTGGATATAACGGTCTAATTGTTGAATGCATATTTACTATTAAGTCCAATTTTGGTATAATATTTTTCATAATCTGTTAAATTTTGGTTTACAAAATTATAACTTATCTGAAATTTGGTTCAACTTCTTTTATAAAAACAACTAAACTATGAGCTTTTTTGTTGATTTGCAAGTGACTCAGTAGTTTTAAATTATAAATCAATTTAAATAAGGTAGTGTAAAATGGGAAATCCAAATATAAAAAGTGAATTTCATGCTTTAGAAAAAAATTATAAATTAACGTCTCAGAATTCATCTAAGCCATTTGGCAGGTCGTATATAAATTATGAGATATACAAACGGAGCGATGTATCCAGCCTTGGTCTTTCAAATGGGTATGTCTTGGTCGTTACTCAAAAGTTTACAATTCCCAATCAGAACAAATATGCCCCTGGAATTAGTATACGCGATAAGTATGAGTCCTATCCAGCTATTATACAGAACACAATTTCTGTGGAAGCAAATAATAATGCGAATGTGCGGCTATACAGTGTTTTCCCAAAAACAATAAATACGAGTGTTACTACCAATGAGGGAATGAGCAGCTCAGACGCTAGCTCTGTGCGTAATCAAGTTTCTAGTGGTTCTTCAATGACTAATGTTAATACATTTGGGGTTAGTGCTAGCGTAGGTTTTTTTGGGGAGCTTCCCATTGGTCAAATTGGTCTCAGCTATTCTCATTCTTGGGTTCATGGTTTAGAAAATTCCATATCCTCAGATCATCAAAATTCACACAATACATCTTTATCCTCAGCTAATTCGATGAGTGTCAAAGATTGGAGCGCGTATAGTGATGTTGATATTGATGAAAAATCCGTTAACTGGTTTTGGGCGCAATCCTATCCTTGGGATGTATTAATATACAATCAGAGTAAGGACGGCAAGGTTGTTAATCTTCCTAAATTCATTCAAGATAGGATGCTCGTTGATAATATAGTCAGGCCGCCTAGTGAGCTTTCTCAGTTTGGTGTGGAGTTTGTCAATCGTGCAGTTTGGTTAATTGATTACCCAGACAATAAAATTACAGAGAGTGAAGAGGTTAAGGTTACGCATGATATAACTAATATTTGCGCTAGTCATTCTGCTGTAGGCGATGGAATCTCCGCAACAATTCAATCTTCTAGAGATGCACAGATGTCAACTTACGAAACAGAGGAGATAGACTTAAGCCTCTATGCGTTGTCACCACTTGTTAGGCATATCGGAAAAATAGGTTTTAATGTTGATGAGTTTACTTACTTTCCTAATGATCAGAAGGGAAACTTTAAGATTGTTTCATCTGAAAATGATTTACAGGTAACGGGTACTGGTTTTGATGCTCCTATGACATCGATGTTCCAATCAGACGTTTCATATACCATTTATTTCAAGTTGGACAATAAGACATATAACTACATTCTAGACATAACACACTGGGTAGATACAGGATCTTGTGAAGTTGATTGGACAGTGAATGGTAAGTTTTCTGGAAATTTAACAATGAGTGCAATCAGTGATAAACAGCATAAAAGGTATGAAAGAACGGAAACTATTGCTTTACGTGATTCTGACTATACTTCTTCTAACTACCATGATTTCCTGAAACTAGGTCTAAATAGAATTGAAGTTAAAGTCAGATGCCCACAAGGATCTGCGAAAAGTAAATATTATCTGTCTTCTATAGCTATAAGATAAATATCTGAACGAGTACTTTGATACATGGCATCTAACAGTAGAGTGTATAGGACCTAGGTAGGCTAATATTTTATACTAACTTGGAATGAAGACATTCTTAATATTGATGTTGTTTAGGGGTTGCTAAGAAAACCTTGATGTACTAGTAAAGTTATTGGAAAGCCAATACGAATGCTCGAGAATGATAGTGATTATCCACTATCTGAATTAGACCGTCGAGTTAACTGAGTCGGTTTTTGTGATAGGTGTGCTCCAAAATCTTTCTCGAGGTTATCGACTCGTTTAGCGAGATATAAATTTGAATGGAGAATAAATATGCCCATAGAACACAGAATACCACCTGCCCGTCACGCGCAGTTTAATGAAGAGAGTAGAAATAACTGGGATCGGGCAAAAGGAGGGCAATGGTTCGTAGGTGTTATTGATCTAGATAAAAATGAAGCTTCATTAGCTCCAGTTAATGTATTTGGATCTAGTGGTGATGAGCTTGATCAGAGTACCCTAAATAATATTAGTCGTCGTGGCATGAATCGTTATGCCTCTGGCGCACCAGGAGAAAGGGAGGGTGTCTCAACGGAACCTGAATTCCTGAGAAATAGGGATGGGTTTACACGTCACACTGCTTTAGCTAAATATTCGGGATTCAATTTCAGGAAAGGAGAAGGAGGATGTTTTGGATTCACCTTAATCAAGTATACAAATACACATGCACTATTTAAGGGCGGTTCAAATTCACTCAATGGCGACGAGGGCCATTCAGTGGCTAGTGAGAACACTGACTATGAGGGCACTACATTACAACATAGTTTTTCTCTCGAAACATTTCCACACGCTAGTAAAATGCTTTTAAAAAAACCAATTCTATACTCTTTTAAAATGCTTTTCAAAAGAGTAAATGGTCACCTCAATCCGGCTGGCTCAAAAAGCTCTTCCATTTTTCAACCTACGAGCACGCAACTTCCTAGAGTGTGGAGAGATCATATTATAGAATCTTTACAATCAACTGAAGCACGTCCTGTTATTCCTTATATTGCTGCGTCGAATGACTAGATAGGATTTACCTTTATGATTGGCTCTGTCGCACCAAAGTTAATAAGTGATAAAATACAACAAAATAACACAAAAACAGCAGGACAAGCAATGGAAATCAAAGATAATACAGAAATTTGTTCAAGAGATACAGATATCTAAAAGAAATAATCATTCATGCAGTTTATATGTATTGTAGATTTTCATTAAGCTATAGAGATATTGAATAGATTATGAAAGATAGAGGATTTTTAAAAATATATCATGTAACTATACAACGATGGGTAATGAGATTTTCAGCTGTATTAGAAACTGAGTTTAAAAAAGAAAAAATAAGTAGGAGTAAGCTGGAGAATGGATGAAACCTATATTAAAGTGAATGGCAAAAATTAAGGGGATAGTTGCCACCTTAAATATCCTTTAATTTACAAAAAAATTAGCAATAGATATTGGCAGTGAGGAAATGTGGATTGGTATTACTAGTTTAAATGCTTCTATTGCCACGGCAATTATACTTTATGAGATGAAAGATATGAAATGAAATACAGACCAATTTTTATAACAGCAACAAACACAGACATAGGTAAAACATACGCTACATGTAAACTCATAGAAGAGTTGAGTAAACAAGGCTTACATGTAGGAGTTTTTAAACCCATAGAAACGGGTGTAGTAAAGTACCCTGTGGACGGTAAACTTCTTTTAGAAACGGCTCAAAAGTACAATCCAAATCTAAAAAGCTTTACATGTAGAGATGTAGTGCCAATTCAGTATACGCTTCCTGCTGCCCCTTATGTGTCTAAAGGTTTTGAATCAATAGATATGAAAGTCATCCATGAAGCATATGAAAAGATGTCAAAAGTGAGTGATGTAGTTTTGATTGAGGGTGCTGGTGGGCTTATGGTTCCTGTTGATGAAGAGCTTTACATGTACGACTTTATAAAAGAGTTTAACGCAGTTACTCTTTTAGTTACTCATGCAAACTTAGGGTGCATTAATGACACTTTGCTCAATAGAAATCTGTTAGATTCTTTACATATAGAGTACGAGTGGTGTGTGAATTTTAGAGATAACAAAGAGAGTTTTGACATTACAACACTTCCATATTACAAAAGAATCATTAGTTTACAAGATGATATAAAACTATTAAGTGAAAATTTGCTAAAATCTATTTAATATTACTAGAGGATTGACATTGCAACATTTAATCAATACTAGAGATTTTTCTATAGACGAAGTAAACGCACTTTTTAAAAGAGCAGAGTTGTTTTTAGATGAGAAACCAAGAGATATACTAAAAGAAAAGATGATTATTACCATTTTTTTTGAAAACTCAACAAGAACAAGAAGTAGTTTTGAAATAGCAGCAAAAAGACTTGGTGCAAATGTGGTTAGTCTTGATGTTTCAAAAAGTTCATCAAGCAAAGGTGAAACTCTTTTTGATACAGCTGCAAACCTTGACGCTATGGGACCAGATGCCATAGTAGTAAGACACAAAAACTCAGGTGTTCCTCACATACTTTCAAATTATGTAAATTGCCCAATTTTAAATGGAGGAGATGGACCTCACGCTCACCCAACTCAAGCACTTTTAGATTTGTTCACAATGACAAGATACTTCAAAAACCTGCAAGGCGTAAAAATTGCCATTGTTGGTGACATTAAAAACTCACGCGTAGCAAACTCTAACATAGAACTTTTAACAAGATACGGACTAGATGTTACCTTAGTAGCTCCTCCTCATTTTTTGCCTGAAACTACACTAAAAACAAGTCACAACATAAAAGAAGTTATTGATGACGTGCAAATAGTCATGAGTCTACGCACACAAACAGAACGACATAAAAACCAAATATATGGTTCACTAAAAGACTATGCAAAAGACTTTTGTATTACTGAAGAATTGATGGAAGATAAAAATATACTTTTGCTTCACCCAGGACCAGTTCATAGAAATGTGGACATAGATGATGCAATGTTAAGAGACCCAAGATGTAAAGTATTAGAGCAGGTTAAAAATGGTGTAGCAGTTCGTATGGCAGTATTGGAAAAACTGATTGTTTGATAAGCTGAATGAATATGGTAAAAAAAGAAAACCCATCTTTTTTGCCATTGATTTTGAGATGAAAAACTGGATTTTTGAAGATGAAAATGTCCAGTTTCAACTAGAAGCTTTTAGAAACTTTGCACCAATAACAAATTACAAAAAAATCAGTATAACAAATTGTTTACATGTAAGCTTTGAAGAGTACAAAAAAGCTCTTAAAAAAGTAAAAAAAGAGATAAAAAAAGGCAATACATATTTGCTAAATCTAACTTTTGAGACTAAGCTTGAAGGTGACATAGATTTAGAATCTATTTTTCATAATGCCAATGCACCTTTTAAACTACATGTAAAAGATAAATTCGTTTGTTACTCTCCTGAACGTTTTGTGCAAATTAAAAATAATCAAATAAGTACATACCCTATGAAAGGGACTATAGAAGCCAGCATCCCTCACGCAATGGAAAGAATATTAGCAAATCAAAAAGAGATGAGTGAACACACTATGGTAGTGGATCTGCTTAGAAATGACCTTGGAATAGTGGGAAAAAATATACAAGTAGAAAAATTCAGATACATAGACAAAATTAACGCAGGAGAAAAAGAACTCCTACAAGTAAGCTCTAAAATCACAGCAGACTTAGATGAAAATTGGCATGAAAACCTAGGAAACATAGTAAAAAAAATGCTCCCAGCAGGAAGCATAACAGGAACACCAAAAAGAAAAACAGTAGAGATTATAAAAGAAATTGAAAACTACCAACGAGGATTTTTCACTGGAATCTTTGGTTACTACGACGGCAAAAGTTTTGATAGTGCTGTAATGATACGCTTTATAGAAAAAACTAACAAAGGTTATGTTTTTAAAAGTGGAGGAGGGATTACCATAGAGAGTGATGCCTTGAGTGAGTACGAAGAGATGAAAGATAAGGTTTATGTATAATGTTATAATAATAAAAATATTTTAGGGGCATTATATCTAAAGCTATATTTAACATATCGTGCAACATATTTGTAGTACTTGCAATTAATTTTTCCGTATTTCCTTCTTTAAAAGCTTTCTTAGCCTTAATTGCATTTATAATTAAACTTACTTTAGAATTTTTAAACGCTTCTAAATTAAAACTTTCATTTGACATTGATTTTTCCTTGTGTTTTTTTTGTTGTATTTTTTTCTTTGGTTGAATTGTTGTTAACGAATATAACTTTGTTTGGGTCATCTTTGTATCCTCTTAAAAACCTATCAATATTACCATTTTTCTCTAAATTATTAGACCAAGAAAAAAAATATCTCACATCTTTAAAGGTTGAATTTGCGTCTGGACAATTTTGTTGATAATTTTTCAATGTTCTATATAAACCCAGCTTGGGATCCATGCTAAACTTGACTTTTTTCCCACTTTCATATTTGATTTTTATGTTTAAAAAATGCAAATAATCATCATAACACTCATCATAGGCAAATTTTAATATTTTTTTATCAGGTTTACCGACTACATCATATTTTAATAATAGTTCAAGCATGGGTTTGTAGTTGGGTACATAGCTTAAATGAGCATAAACTGATCTTTCTATACTAGTATTACCATCATCTTTCCACCTTTGTAAGCCTGTTACGCCTTGGGCTTGTTTGTAATATGTTGGTTTATAGGCATTTTCTAGTGCCATTTTTGCTAACTCTACAAAATTACAATGTACTATATACTCAAAAAGATAAGCTTCATCTTTTGAATGTGTGTCTGTATTCCAATTGTCCTTATATAATATTTGAATTTTATCCCCATCAATAATCAGCTTTTGAATAAATGGATAAAGTGGAGGCTTAAGATAAAATTGTACTTGTTCTATTTCCTCAAACTTAACCCCATTATCCATAAGTAATCTTGCTGTTAAAGTTGAGTTATTTTCTATTGCATAAGCTAAAGAAGTAAGTCCATATTTATCTTTAGCTCTTACATCAGCTCCTTTTTTGATGAGTATCTTAGAAGTATTTACATCATTATAAAAAGATGAGTACATGAGAGGAGTTGTTCCATCTTGTATTTTTACATCTATGCTTAAGTTATTGTCTTGCATGTAAGAAAGTATTTTTTTTGTTTGTTTTTGTTTTAGTAGTGTTCTAAGTGGTATTAGATTTGGTGGAATATTTTTTGTGTAATTACTATCTATATCCCAATACCTAAACCCAAAGCTTCTTACTTCTTCTTGGCTTACATATTTACTAAGTCCTGGAACTTTTGATACGTTTGTATCGGCTGTTATGACATAGTGAGTTTTTGAGGTATTATTATTTATATAATTATAAACTAAATAAGCACCTACAATTAAGAGGATTAACAATATATTTTTAAATTGTTTCATTTGATTCCTTTTTTCTTCTTTACATGTAAAGGTTCTTACTTACAAGCCCTTAAATGTAGAGAAGTTTACATTATATCTTAATAAATTTCTCATTTCATTTCACCTAAAGGGTCAGGTGTTGAATCTTGAATTTTTTAAAAGAATTGGCTATAATTAATCTATCTTTATTCAAATCGAGGATCAAAATGCCAAGAAGAGTACGAGTAGAATTAGCTGGTTTTCATCATGTGTACAATAGAGCAGTTGAAAAAAAGTTTATTTTAGAAGTGGATGAAGATAAAGAGAAGTTTTTAGAGATACTAGAGGAAACATGTAAAAAATATAAATTTAACATTCACTCTTATGTTATTATGGACAATCATTATCATCTGTTACTAGAAACACAAAATGAAAATCTTTCTTTAGGAATGAGACAATTAAACTCAAAATATGCTGTTTACTATAATAAAAAGTATAAAAGGGTAGGGCATCTTTGGCAAGGTAGATTTAAATCTTGGTATATTTTAGATGAAAATTACCTATTTACACTCTATCGATACATAGAGCTAAACCCAGTAACTGCAAGAATAACAAAAAAAGTTGGTCAATACAGATACGCTTCTTCCTTTGACATACTAAACAACCAAATGCCAAGTTTTTTAAGTAACTCTTTTGTGTTGAGGGATTACAACACTAAAGAGCTGTATGAATCACTTCAAATTAAACTTACTAAAAATGATATTGAAAATATAAGTAAAATTCATAAGACAAAAATAGCTATAAAAGATGATGAAATAGTTTTAGAAAAAAGTATATCATTGAAAAGTTGCTTTAAAAATTCTCAGAGCAAGTATGAAAGAAATAGTGCTATTGCTATTGCATTTAAAGATGGTTATAAGCAAGCAGAGATTGCAAGATTTTTAAGATTATCTGTTTCTACAATATCTAAAATTATTAAAATTCAAGATTCAACACCTGACCCCTTTAAGTGTTTTGAGACTTTAAAAGTGGTAGATGGGAAGATTTTAAATTTGGAGTATCATCAGCAAAGAGTCGATAGGACAAGAGAGCATTTTGGTTTTAGTGATAAGTTAGAGTTTAAAGAGCAGAATTTTAATCTGCCTCAAAAAGGAGAGTTTAGACTTAGAGTTGATTATGACAAAGAAATAAAAAGCTTTACATGTAGACCTCTTACATGTAGAGAGTTTAAAGAGTTTAGAATCGTAAAGTCAGATGTAGAGTATCCGTATAAGTATGCGAATAGAGATAAGATTGATGCTTTAAAAGTTGATGATAAAGAGATAATCATAGTTAAAAATGGGCTTTTAACAGACACCTCTATAGCTAATATAGCTTTACATGTAGATGGAGTTTGGTTAACTCCAAAAACTCCACTTTTACATGGAACTACTAGAGCAAGACTAATTGAGAGTGGTTTTTTAAAGTGTGAAGATTTAACAATAGAAGATTTAAAAAAAGCAGAAAATTTTGCTATAATGAATGCCTTAATAGATTTTAAAGTAATAAGGGCAGAATTTGAATTGGGACTTGAATGCACTATACAAAAGTGATGAAAATTTAGATATTGATTTAGCAAAAGCACAAACAAAAGCAGAAAAATTTGAAAAGATGTATAAAAATGGGCTAAAAAATCTTAGTTCAAACGAGTTTATAGAGGCTATTCGAGAGTATGAAAGCATTTCTCAAATACTCGGCAAAATAATGACATACGCTTTTTTAAAGTTTGCAACAAACAGTGACAATGGTCCATTTTACGCAAAATACCAAAATGAATACAATAATGTAAGTGAGTGTTTACTCTTTTTTGAGTTAGAGTTTAACCGTCTTAGTAAAACAAAACAACAAGAGTTCATAGATAACTCAAATGGTTATAAATTTTATCTTGAATCACTAAAAGAGGAAAAACCTTATCAATTAACAACAAAAGAAGAGAGAATCCTTTTAAAAAAGAGTACCACTGGTGGAAGTGCTTTTAGTCGTCTTTTTGATGAGCATTTTAGTAGACTAAAGTTTGCTTATGATGGCAAAAAAATATCAGAAGAGGAGATACTTTCACTTCTTCACAACCCAGACCGAGAGATAAGAAAAAAAGCAACAATTGCATTTAGCAAAGGTCTTAAACCGCACCAACCACTTCTTGGCTATATTTATAACATGATAAAAACAGACCACAAAAGTGATTGTGAACTTAGAAACTATAGCTCGCCTGAACAAGCTCGTCATATGGATAACAAAATAAGCCAAACCAGTGTAAATGCTTTGGTTGACGCGGCAGAAGATAGTTTTGATTTAGTTCAAGATTACTATGTAAAAAAAGCAAAACTTTTAGGAGTTGATCAACTCCATGACTATGATAGATATGCTCCGATTGAGACAAAAGAGGAAGTTTATGATTATGAAAAATCAAAAACAATAGTTCTAAAAGCCTTTGAAAAGTTTAGTCCAAAGTTTGCATGCATTGCGAAAAAAGCATTTGATGAGGGTTGGATAGACGTAATGCCTAAAGATGGCAAACGTGGAGGTGCATTTTCGCACCCAGCGACTCCTGATACTCACCCTTATGTACTTCTAAACCACACAAACAGAAGAAGAGATTTGTTTACGTTGGCTCATGAGCTTGGACATGCTATTCATCAGTACCTTTCTCGTGATGTAGGCTACATTGGTTCCGATACACCTTTGACTACGTCTGAAACGGCTTCTATATTTGCTGAGATGCTTGTGTTTGATTACATTAAAGATGGTTTAAGTGAAGATGAGAAAACGTCTTTGTATGCTGGAAAAATAGAAGATATATTTGCTACCTTTTATAGACAGATAAACTTTACAACATTTGAAAGACGAGTTCATGCCCATGACGGTGAACTTAATTTGGAAACTTTTAACAAGTTTTGGCTTGAAGAGAGTAAAAAAATGTTTGGCAGTAGCATTAAACTAAGTAAAAACTATGAGATGTGGTGGAGTTATATTCCTCATTTTATTCACTCTCCATTTTACTGCTACTCCTATTCGTATGGACAGCTTTTAGTTTTGGCACTTTATGGGCTTTACAAGGGCGGAAAGTGTGAAAACTTTATAGAAATTTATACAGAATTTTTAAGCGCTGGTGGAAGTAAGAGTCCAAAAGAGCTTATAAGCAAGTTTGGATTTGACATAGATGATAAAGAGTTTTGGAAAATAGGTATTGAGGAAATAAGAAAACTTTTAAAGGAGTTTAAATAATGCTTCAAGATGTACTAAACGACCTAGTTTTTAGCGCAGAGATGAAAAGGCATGTTAGAGAAGTACTAGAAATTCTTTTGAAAAAAGGAACTAATTTTTCAATTCTTACAAATATAACTGAAATAAGTTTTGAACCAGAACTTCCTGAGGAGATTAGTGCTACTTTTAAACCTATAACAATGTTTGTTTTAGCTGGGTATACTTTTGAAAGTTGCATCGTAGATGAGTGGGGAGTAAGTTTTGAAGCTGGTTTTGGACATGAGAACTATGGTTCTCTAGTCTGTGTTCCACTTCTTTCAGTGCTTCAAATCATAGTAGATGAGACACCAATACTAATAAACTTAAGTGTTGATATAGAAGAGAGACCAAAACCATCATCAAAAGGAGTCAAAAGAAGTATGGAAGCACTTCTTTCTAATCCTGATAACGAGAAATTGTTAAAGTAAAATCTATACTTTACGTTTACTTACGATGTAGTTGATAACACTATCCATGAACGCATCTTGTTTTCTCTCTTTTGAGTAAGCAAGGTAGAGTTTACGTGTAATTTTAAGACCTTTTACTCTTGCATAAAAAAGTTCACCACTTTCTACTTTGTCTTCTATCATATGTTTTGAGATGATAGAAACAGTTGGCACCCCATCAATGATGGAAGATTTTAGAATAGTTTGTTTGATAGCAGTTGAGCTAGTAACTACACTTCTAAAATCAAATGAGTCGCAGTCAACTCCAATTTTTTCAAATTCTGCTTTTATCATTTGTCTTGTGTGAGACTCTTCTTCACGACAAACCCATCTAAAAGAGTTAAGCTCATCTGGTCTAACTATTTTTGGTAGAGGAGTTTTACTTACAAGAACTAGTTCATCATCCATCCACTCTCTATATATGATTCCATCTTGGAAAATAGGAGACTCTAAAAGAGCAAGGTCTATTTTTTTGTCTACAAGTTCTTCTGTTATTTTGTCAGAATTATTTACTTTTATCATAACATCGTTTTTTATAGCATCTTGAATTTCTGTTAAAAAATCTGGAAGAATATAGTTCCCTATCATAAAAGATGCACCAAGAATAAATACTAATTCTTTATTTATAATTTTGATTACTTCTTTTTCTGCACTAGATATGCTTTTTTCAAGTTTAATTACTACTTTATAGAACTGCTCACCAGCTTTAGTAAGTTTAATTCCATTTTTCTTTCTGTCTACAATTCTTGTATCTAAATAGTCTTCTAAAAGTTTCATTTGTTGAGTAACTGCCGGCTGGCTAATCCCTAACTTTTTTGAAGCTTTAGAAAAACTTTTCTCTTTCACTACTGTTAAAAATGTTTCGATTTTATTAAAGTCTCTTAACACATGTTATCCTTCTAAATATTTGCACTATTATAACAAATATTAATAATAATTACAAGGTATGATTTAATTAAACTTTATATTAAATATTTTTAGATATAATTAATACTATATTAATTAAATAAAGAAGAGAAGATGGAAAAGATATTAGAATCACTTAATGTTGCACAGCAAGAGGCGGTTAAAACCATAGATGGACCAGTGCTTATATTAGCAGGTGCCGGAAGTGGAAAAACGAAGACTATTACATCAAGACTTGCTTACCTTTTAGCTCAGGGTATTCCAGCTTCAAGTATCTTGACTCTTACATTTACAAATAAAGCAGCCACAGAGATGCGTGAACGTGCTTTGAGTCTCATAGAAGATAAAACTTACCCACCTCTACTTTGTACTTTTCACAAGTTTGGACTGTTGTTTTTGAAATTTAACATGGAAAAATTAGGCAGAAAAAATAGTTTTGTCGTGATTGATACAGATGATAAAAAAAGAATTATAAAGAGCTTTGGCATTGATATGCCAGTAGGTTTAATAGCAAATGAAATTTCACATTATAAAAACTCTTTGATTGATCCAGCTCTCGCTTGGGAACAAGCCGAACTTCCAAACTACAAAAAAATTGCACAAACTTATGAGCAGTATGAAAAATATATAAAAGACAACAACTTAGTTGATTTTGATGATTTACTTGTACTTCCATATAAAATTTTAGAAGAAAATGAAGATTTGTGTAGAGAAACTAGTGAGAGATATAAATACATTATGGTAGATGAGTACCAAGATACAAATGATTTACAGTACAAACTTATTCGTAAAATTTGTTCAACTCATGAAAACATTTGTGTGGTTGGTGATGATGACCAGAGTATCTACGGTTGGCGTGGAGCTAACATAAAAAATATTTTAGATTTTAAAGATGAGTTTAAAAATACAAAAATCATAAAACTAGAAAATAATTACCGCTCAACAACAAATATTTTAAAAGCAGCAAATGAGTTAATAGAGCACAACCGCTCACGTTTAGGTAAAGTTCTAAAGAGTACTAAAGATGAAGGAACTGCTATCTCTATTATAGAGTCGCATGATGAAAAAAACGAATCGACTATCATAGCAAAAAGAATCAAAGTCCTTATAGACAAGGGAGTAAGTCCAAGAGACATAGCTGTTCTTTATCGCATAAATGCACTAAGCCGTTCACTTGAAGAGGGACTAAACCGTGTTGGCGTACCATATAACATGGTCGGTGGAGTAAAATTCTATGAAAGAACAGAGATAAAAGATTTAATTTCATATCTTAGAATTATTGCCAATCCAAATGATGATTTTTCTATAAAAAGAATCATAAACAGACCCAAAAGAGGACTTGGGAAAGTAACAATAGACAAAATACTAAAAGGTGCATATGCAAATCACCTCTCAATTTATGGGTACATCACAACAAAACAAGATGAATTAAAAGGTATGGTAAGTAAAAAATGCTACAACGCACTTGTAGAGTTTAGTGAAAATTTACAAAGACTTATTGACGTATCAAATGAAGCAACATATAACATCATAGATGAGCTTGAGAGTTTATATGGTGTTAAAAAGTACTATGATCAACTTCCCGATTCCCTAGAACGTGTTTCAAACATAGATGAATTTTACGGACTTTTTAGAGACTTAGTAAAACAGAATCCTGAAATGAGCATAGATGAGTTTTTAAATGATTTAGCACTTCAAAGTGACCAAGATAGCCTAAATTTGGAAAACATTTCAATTATGAGCATACATGCTAGTAAAGGACTAGAGTTTGATTACTTGTTTGTTATAGGCATGGAAGAGGGCTTTTTACCGCTTGTTGGAGATGGAAGTGACATTGAAGAAGAGAGACGTTTAGGTTACGTTGCTATTACAAGAGCTAAAGAGGAATTGACTTTGAGTTACTCACAGAGCAGATTCTATAAAGGAAGAAGAACTGAATTAACAAAGAGTAGATTTTTAAAAGAGAGTGGGGTTTGTCAAGGCTCACTTGTGTTAGAAAAAACAACATCTTATAGAAAAGGTGACTTAGTAAAACATAAAATCTTTGGTATAGGTCGTGTTTTTGAAATAAGCAAAGTAAAAAGAGAATTCAAACTAAAAATTAACTTCTCAGGAACAAAAAGAGATATCGTAGCGTCATTTGTAGAGAAGATTTAATGAATAGACTTTTTGTTACAAATAAGCCTACAGGTGTGTCTTCAAACCGTTTTTTGGGACGTATAAAACGTAAGTATAATGTAAAAAAAGCTGGATTTTCAGGAACTCTTGACCCTTTTGCTAAAGGTGTTCTTATAGTAGCTTTTGGGCAGTACACAAAACTCTTTCGTTTTTTAAATAAAAAGAAAAAATCATATCGTGCAACTTTATGGCTTGGTGCAACTAGTCCTACTCTTGACATTGAAAAAGTCGAAAAAGTAGTAGAAATGATACCTTTTTCAGATCATTCTTTGAAGATAATAGAAGAAAGTATGCAAGGAGAAATAGAATACCTTCCTCCAAAATACTGTGCTAAAAAAGTAGATGGTAGACGAGCTTATGCACTTGCACGTGAAAACAAAGAGTTTGAACTAAATGCCATAAAAAGCACTATATATGATTTTAAAATTCTTCATTATATGCATCCATTTTTAACGTTTGAAATAACCATAAGCGAAGGTGGATACATACGAAGCATGGGACAAATCATTGCCAATAAATTTGGTTTTGATGGCTGTTTAAGTGCCTTAGAGCGTTTGAGTGAAGGTGCATTTGTATATGAAGATGAAAAAGAACTGAATCCACTTGATTTTATAAATATAGAAGAAAATGAGTATTTAGGCAATATAGAAGATATAGAGTTAGGCAGAAAAATATATGTTGATAATTTTAAGAAAAAAGAAGTAGGACTCTACAAAATAGTTCTTAAAGATGAGTTGAGTTTAGTTGAAATTAGCAAAGGTGAGACAAGAGTTCAATACATATTAAATAAGGTTAAATTATGTTAATACTATCAAGGAAGATAGGCGAAGCAGTCGTTTTAGATGAGAAAATAACAGTAAGAGTAATAGATATTTCAAAAGGTGTAGTTCGCTTAGGGTTTGAAGCACCAAACGACATGCTGATACTTCGTGAAGAGTTAGAAGAAGAAGTTAAAAACGCAAATATTGAAGCAAAAAGTAGCGTTCAAGATATGGAAGCCATAAAAAGTTTAAGTAAGAAGTTCAAAAAGAAATGAAAGCCTACGCAAAGGTAAACATCTTTTTAAAAATAGTTGGTAAACGTGGGAATTATCATGAGCTTCTTTCTCGTTTTATTTTAGTAAAAAATTTATATGACGAATTAGAATTTAAAGATAAACAAACAGATGAAGAGTTTGAACTTCATGGAGAGTTTGGTTGTGCTTTAGAATCAAACACTATTTTCAAAGCATACTTGTCTACATGTAAGGCAGGATTTGAAAAAGAATTAAAAGAGTTCTTTACATGTAAAGCCTTACATGTAAAGAAAAATATACCTTCATTTGCCGGACTTGGTGGTGGAAGTAGCGACGCCGCCACTTTTTTACACATGATAAACAAAGAGGCAAATCTTGGACTCTCAAATGACGAGTTAGCAAGCATTGGCTTAGAAGTAGGAGCAGACGTTCCATTCTTTATTTACGGCTACAATAGTGCAAATGTAAGTGGCATAGGTGAAGTTGTAAAAGAGTTTAAAGAAAAACCTCTTCAAGTTGAGACCATGACCCCAAATATAAAGTGTGATACAGGAGCAGTATATAAGGCTTTTAGAGAGAATTACAAAGTAGACGTAGATTTAGCCGAAAAGATGGCTAAGATGAGTTCTATTGAGTTATTGCAGAGTTATGATGATGTAACACTAAATGACTTATTTGGAGCGTCTTTGAGTGTTTATGCAGAGTTAGAAGTGTACAGAAAAAAAGATTTGTTTTTTAGTGGGAGTGGAAGTAGTTTTTTTAAACTATTATAAATATGAAATTCATTATATTACTCAGACATGGTGAAGTGAATATTGTGCAAGATAAAAAAATAGATGCAAAAGAGTTTAGAGAGTGGGTAGAAAAGTATAATAGACAAGATATAAAAAAAGTTTTTTTAAAAAGATCTGAGATTGAAAAAATCATGAAAAGTACAGATCTTATTATTTCTAGTAAGTTGCATAGGTCAATAGACTCTATAAAGACATTTGATAAAGATATATTTTGTAGTGATTCTTTATTTGATGAAGTACATATACCTTGTCCTACTTGGAAATATATAAAACTAAAGCCTAAATCGTGGTTGTTTATATTAAGAGTACTTTGGTTATTTGGTTATTCTAAAAACTGTGAATCTTACAACAAAGCAAAGTTACGAGCAAAGTTAGCTACTGAGAAACTAATAAATATCTATAATAACGATAAAAGTGTTTTGTTGTGTGGACATGGGATAATGAATAGATTAATCAAAAAAGAGCTATTGAGTAAAGGTTTTAAAATATTGAAAAATACAAAAAATACAAATTGGGATTATGATATATTAGAACATATTTGACAAAAAAACATAACTATAATATACTTATAAAAAAAGGAGTTTATTGTGCAAGTTTCACTTATTGATATTGGTACAAGTAAGGGTATAAGAATTCCTGCAAGCATATTGAAAATGTTTGAAAAGCCTATTTCTTTTGATTTATATGTAAAAGAGAATGCTATTGTTTTAGATGTATTGGATAACCCTAGAAAAGGGTGGGAAGAGAAGTTTAAAAATAGTGAAAATAAACTTTTAATAGAAGATAGTTTAGATATGGAATATTGGGATGAGTTATAATCAGTACGAGGTAGTTTTGGTTAATTTAGACCCAACAAGAGAAAGTGAGATACCAAAGACACTACCGTGTTTGATAATATCTCCAAAAGAGATGAATTATAGTAATATTATAATTGCTCCAATGGCTCCAAAATATAAGGATTACCCAACTAGAGTAAAGTTGAAAAAAGATAGTTTTGTAGTCTTAGATCAGATAAGAACGGTATCTATAAAAAGAGTTTTAAAGAAGTTAGATGTTAAGATAACTTTTAAGCAAATAAATGAAATAAAAAGAATTATAAAAATTATGTTGGTAGATTAAAAGTATAAAAAAGGAGGAAAACCATGGTAAACAAACAATTTATATTAAAATTTTTGAAAGAAAATAAACAACAGTTAAAAGAAAAATATGATATAAAACAAATAGGATTATTTGGTAGTTTCTCTAGAGAAGAAGAAAACATAGATAGTGATATTGATATACTTGTTGATATGCCATCATCATTTAATAATTTTTTTGATTTGAAGTATTTTTTAGAAGAGAATTTTAAAAGAGATGTTGATTTGGGTATGAGAAGTAGCATGAGATCTTTTATTAAAAAAAGAGTTGAACAGGATATCTTATATGTCTAAACTAGAAGTAGAGCTTTATATTGTTGACATATTTATTGCTATTGATAAAATAAATAGATATACACAAGATATTTCTAGTGCAGAACAGTTATTACACAATGAATTAGAGTGGGATGCTACTATTCGGGAGTTAGAGATTATAGGTGAAGCAACAAATAATCTTTTGAAAGCTAATTTTTTAAATGATAGTTTTAGAGTGGTAGTTGATTTTAGAAATCAAATAAATCATGGTTATTTTGGTATAAATGAAGATATGGTTTGGAATGTTATAAAAAGTTATTTGATTGAATTTAGAGAAGAGTTCATCTCTATAATAAAAGATAAAAACATAATTTTAAATGAAGCAATAATGTGTGCAAAAGAAGACAACAAATTTAATAAAAAAACAATAAAGTTTTTAAATGCTCTACATGTAGAGTTTGAAAAATAGGAAAAAACATGGGTGAAACAGTAGCAAGAAATAAAAAAGCGTATCATGATTATGAGATACTTGATTCTTATGAAGCGGGTATGGTTTTAAGAGGTAGTGAAGTAAAAGCTATAAGAATGGGAAGAGTAAATTTAAAAGACTCTTTTGTAAAGATTATTAAGGGTGAGGCATTTGTGCTAAATATGCATATTTCTAACCTTGAAACTACACATTCTCATTTTAGACCAGAAGAGAGACGAGATAGAAAGTTGCTTTTACATAACAAAGAGATAACAAAGTTGTTTGAAAAAACTACAAAAGATGGACTAAGCATAGTGCCAACTAGTTTGTACTTTAATCATAAAAACTTTGTTAAGATTAGAATTGCTTTGGCAAAAGGTAAAAAACTGCACGATAAGAGACAAGATTTGAAAACAAGAACAGCAAATCGTGAAGCACAGACTGCCATGAAAAATCATTTTTATAAATAAAGTGTTTACTATTTGTTGATACAATTAATATAATAAAAAGTACGTAAAAGGGAAGAGTATGAAGTTTTGGAAAGTAATAGTGAGTTTATTATTGGTTTTTGTTTTTATAGGATGTGGTGTTGAAGAGGGAAGTGCCCAAAAACCTGTTTATAAAAATGGAGATAGATTAGAGCTTAAAAGCGTGGTCGGTAGCAAAGTGACACTTCTTCGTAAAAATGGTGGATTTGTTTTAGAAGGAGATGAAAGTAAAATTCTTATACTCGATATTTTTGGAACTTTTTGTAAACCTTGTCAAGATGAGGCTGCAAACCTTATGGACTTTCAACTTAGAAACGATAAAGATTTACTTTTAATAGGTTTCACTTACTTAGAGTCAGTAACGGACAAGTATGTAGTTGATAACTTTGCTTCAAAGTTTAATGCTTATTATTTTATAGTAAATAGTCCAGATAATGACAAAATAGTAAATACTATAACGCAAGACATAGATTATAGATCAGCGGTACAAGTGCCGTTTAAAGTTGTTCTAAAAGATGGAAAGTACCAAAATGTAACAGACATATATGAATCAAATCCAGATAATAAGTTTTATATTGGTGCAATTGAAACTGATGTAATAGAAAAAGATATACATAAGATAAAAAATAAATGAGTCAATTTGAGCATGAATTAAGTGAAGATATTGAGCTAAAAAAGCCTAAGATGTATAAGGTAATGCTTCTTAATGACGATTTTACTAGTATGGAGTTTGTAGTTACAACTCTTATAAATATATTTCACAAAAGTGAAGAAGATGCGTATGCGATTACTATGCGTATTCATAATAATGGAAGTGGACTTTGTGGTGTTTTTACACATGAGATAGCTGAAACAAAAGTTGCTCAAGTACTGAACTCTGCAAAAAAAAGTAAATTTCCATTAAGAGCAGTAATGGAGGAAGAGTGATGGTAAGTCAAGAATTAAATTCTATTTTCAGTGATGCTATTAGTTTTGCTAAAGAAAATAAACATGAGTACATAACAGTAGAGCACATTTTTTTTGCACTTATTCATAATCAAAATATTGCAGAAGTTTTAAGTGAATGTGGAGTTGATGTAGATTCACTTAGACAAAGTCTACAAGCCTATTTTACACAAAATATAGAGAAAATTTCTGAAACAAATAATTTTGAGCCATTTGAAACTGTATCGCTTACAAGAGTGATAGAGAGTATGATGATGCATGTTAGAGGAGCAGGAAAAAGTGAAGCAAATCTAACCGATATGCTTATAGCATTGTTTGATGAAGAACACTCGTATAGTGTTCAGCTTTTAAAGCAGTATGGCGTAGAAAAACTTAATATTTTAGAGGTTGTGACAAACCATGAGGACCCATCTGTAAAAGAACAATCAAACACGGAAGATAAAAAAAGTGCTTTAGAGCTGTACACCATAAACTTAGTTGATCTCGCTCTTAAAAATAAAATTGACCCTCTTATTGGACGTTTTGATGAGGTTCAACGTCTTATGCAAGTTTTGTGTCGCCGTAAAAAGAACAATCCTATTTTAGTAGGAGAAGCTGGAGTTGGAAAAACTGCTATTGTGGAGGGTTTAGCTCTAAAAATAGCACAAAATGATACACCAAAAATACTTGCAGATGCAAAACTGTATGCTCTTGATATTGGCTCACTTTTAAGTGGTGCAAAGTACAGAGGAGATTTTGAAAAAACGTCTAAAAGATGTTTTAACAGAATTAAAAGCAAAACCAAATGCAATTCTTTTTATAGATGAAATTCACACCATAGTTGGTGCAGGAGCTACTAGTGGTGGTTCTATGGACTTGTCTAACCTTCTTAAACCTTCACTTGCAACGGGTGAATTAAAGTGTATAGGTGCTACGACGTATAGCGAGTTTAGAAACTTTTTTGATAAAGATAGAGCACTTAGTCGTCGTTTTTCAAAGCTTGATGTAAGTGAACCTAGTGTTGATGATGCTTATGAAATTCTCTTAGGTTTAAAAGAACGATATGAAGAGCATCATGGAGTAAAATACTCTCAAAAAGTTTTGAGAAGTTCTGTTGAGTTAGCCAAAAAGTATATAAATGACAAATTTTTACCAGACTCTGCCATTGACCTGATTGACGAAGTTGGAGCATCTTTTCATCTTCAAAAAAGAAAGAGAAAAGTGGTAAGTGTTCATGATATAGAGAGCATATTAGCACGAGTTGCAAACATACCTCCAAGAAGTGTAAGTAGTGATGAAACAGAGTTAATGAGAGATTTAGAATCAAAACTAAAAGCAAAGGTTTTTGGACAAGATGAAGCAATAGGAAACTTAGTAACTGCAATCAAAAGAAGTCGTGCTGGTCTTTCAAACCCTGAAAGTCCTGTGGGATCATTTTTATTTAGTGGACCAACGGGAGTTGGAAAAACAGAAGTTGCAAAACAGTTAGCTCAGCAACTTGGTATTCACTTTGAGCGGTTCGATATGAGTGAGTACATGGAAAAACATACTGTAAGCAGGCTCATTGGAGCTCCTCCTGGGTATGTTGGTTATGAAGAGGGTGGACAACTTACTGAGTGTATAAAAAAGCACCCATATAGTGTACTTTTATTTGATGAAATAGAGAAAGCACATCCTGATTTACTCAATATTTTACTTCAAGTCTTTGATAGTGCAACTTTAACAGATAACGATGGAAACAAAACAGATTTTAGAAATGTAATCATAATTATGACTTCAAATCTTGGAACAAAAGAGGCTGCACAAGTTGGTTTTACAAAAGTTGAATTTCATCAAAGTAGTAATGCTATAAAAGACTTTTTTGCTCCAGAGTTTAGAAATCGTCTTGATGCAATAGTACATTTTTCAGCTTTAAAAACTGAAGTGATGGTGTCTGTAGTTGAGAAGTTATTAATTCAGCTTGAAGAACAGTTAAAAGAGAAAAATATAAAAATTGAGGCTACAACTAAAGCTAAAAATTACTTAGCTGAGAAAGGTTATTCAAAAGAGCTTGGTGCAAGGGTCATGCAAAGGGTTATAAGTGATGAGATTAAAACACCATTAAGCGACGAGATACTTTTTGGAAAACTAAAAAATGGTGGAATAGTAAAAATAGATTATAAGAAAAAAGCGTTAGAGTTTGAGTACAACAGTAGAGATTCCTAAACTCTTAGATGACGAGTATATCTTCCCCGACCCTTACAACGCAACTGACAAGGGGCTTTTAGCTTGGGGAGGAGACTTGTGTGTACAGAGGCTTTTGAGTGCATACCAAAATGGAATTTTCCCTTGGTATTCACCAAATGACCCACTACTTTGGTGGTCACCAAACCCAAGACTTTTACTTTTCCCACAAGAATTTAAAATAACCAAATCATTAAAAAAATCAAGAAAAAAATTTACAATAAAATATAATACAAATTTTGAAGAAGTTATCTCTACATGTAAAGACTTACGAAACGATACTTGGATAAGCGAAGAGATGAAACAAGCCTATATATCTTTACATGTAAAGGGCTATGCAAAGTCAATAGAATGTTATCAGGACGATAAACTTGTTGGTGGTTTGTATGGAGTACAAATTGGTTCTGTTTTTTGTGGAGAGTCAATGTTTAGCAAAGTTAGTGATGCTTCAAAAGTAGCCCTTTGGGAGTTGTGTGATATTATGCAAAAAAATGGTGGAGATTTCATTGATTGCCAAATGCCAACAGACCATCTCATACGTTTGGGAGCACAAGTGGCAAATAGAGAAGATTATTTGAATCTACTTTCTACATGTAAAGATAAAAAGGTGGAACTATTTTGATAGAACAGATAATGCCAGTCTTTATTTTTGTAGCACTTGGGTATGGTTTTAAGATGATAAAACATGATATATCTGAGTCTTTAATAGAGTTTGTTATTTACTTTTCTCTTCCAGCTTTGGCACTTGTAAAGATACGAGAATTGGAGTTTGATGAAGTTGTTTTCAACATCATATTTATTGCTTATCTAACCATGTTTATAGCGACTATTGTTTCATATTTTATAGGTAAAGCACTAAAATTAGAGAGAAAAGTACTAGCTACTTTTATGGTGGTTTCTATTTTTGGAAATACCTCTTTTGTTGGGTTTTCTTATGTGGAATCACTGTTTTCATCTAAAGAGCTAGTTTACCCTCTAGTTTATGACCAAATAGGAAGTTTTGTGGCACTTTTGACTATTGGTATGGTTCTCATTGCTTGGGGAGCTGGACGAGAAGAGAAAACTACAATAAAACAGAAATTCAAGATGATTATGACTCCCCCTTTAATGGCAATTATTGCAGCAGTTTTACTTCATGGGGTTAGTTTTCCTGATTTCATTGAGGGAATTTTGATAAAACTAGAGTATACACTCATACCGCTTGTTACGATGATAGTTGGTATGAAATTAGAGATAAAAGCTTTTAAAAACTTTTTTAAAGAGAGTATGGTAGCTCTTGGAATAAAAATGATTTTAGTTCCACTTATTATGTTAGGTATTCTCTATCCATTTTTTGATTTTTCAGCAACTTGGATGAGAGTTACATTTATAGAAATTGCGATGCCACCAATGACCATGGGAACAGTGTTAGCCATACGCGGAGGACTCAATAAAGACTTGGCAATAAATACTTTAGGGCTTGGTATTCTTTTCTCTTTTATAGTAATTCCTACGTGGAATTTTATTTTAAGTTAAATAGGAGTAATATACTCTTTAATAAATAGCGGTGGGCTTTTGAGCCTCAATTCAAACTTTTAATTTATTTTAACTTTCCCAATAATGGAAAACAAAAATGGACAACAAAAGAATGGAAAACAAGTTTTCAGAATTTATTATCTATTGCTTTAGCAATTGACAATAAAATTTTTGTGCAAACAAAAAGTTTCTGAATATTGGAAAACAAAGAAATGGAAAACAAATATGGAAAACAAGACTCAATACCTCTTTACTAGTGAAGTAGTAAGTGCAGGACACCCTGACAAATGTGCAGATATAATTTCAGATAGCATTGTAGATGCTCTTTTAATAGCAGATAAAAACTCACGCGTAGCAAGTGAAGTTTTTGTTGCAGGAAAGCACGTTATAGTTGGTGGTGAAGTAGCAAGTAAAAATCACCCTGATTATGTAGAAATAGTAAAACAAGCCTTAGTAAAAATTGGCTATGATGGAAAATCAGCTTTCACAAGAGAACAGTGCCTTTACCCTGAAGACGTAGATGTTCAAGTACTTTTGAATCAACAAAGCCCAGACATCAACCAAGGTGTTGACCAAGAGAGCGGTGAAATAGGAGCAGGTGACCAAGGAATCATGTTTGGTTTTGCTTCAAGTGAAACTAAAGAATTAATGCCAGCAGCTATAACGTACGCTCGTATGTTAAGTGATAAAGTATATAATTTTGCACTAAAAAACAATCAAAAACTTGGAGTTGACATTAAGACTCAAGTAACTGTTGATTATGGCAATAAAGCAAATTTTGAAAACTGTAAACCTCAAAAAATTCATACCATAGTTGTTTCTGCTCCTTCAACTGAATCGATGCCAATAGAAGAAGTAAGAACTTTGATTAAATCTCTTATTGATAATTCAGGATTACCAACCAAACTTTATGACCCAAATGACACAATAATACACATAAACCCAACAGGACGTTATGTAAACCATAGTCCACTTCATGACTCAGGATTAACAGGACGCAAGCTCATAGTAGACAGTTTTGGCGGATACTCACCAATAGGTGGCGGTGCTCAAAGTTCTAAAGATTATACAAAAGTAGATAGAAGTGGTCTTTATGCAGGACGTTGGATAGCTAAGCATATTGTTGGAAGTGGACTAGCTAAGAAGTGTTCAGTTCAGCTCTCTTATGCAATAGGTGTTGCAAAACCAGTATCTGTAAGTGTAGATACTTTTGGAACATTTACAAGTGCAAATGATGATGTACTTTCAGCTTTTGTACTTAATACCTTTAGTTTAACACCAAAATGGATTACAGAAAAATTTGGTTTAGATAAGCCAAGTAGCGACACTTTCCTTTATGCAGATGTTGCTGCTCGTGGACAAGTTGGTCAGAGTGACTACCCTTGGGAGAAATTAGACTCTTTAGATATATTTGAAGTTTTAAAAAAATAATAGATGCAATTTAATGGCTTCAGTAAAGAGGGCATAGAGTTTTTAAAAAAACTTGAAATTAACAATACTAAAGTTTGGTTTGAAAACAACCGAACTACTTGGGAGAAGCATATTCTTCTCCCAAATACAAATTTCGTTCAAGAAATGGGCGAAACTCTTCAAATACTTGTTCCAACTATTCATTTTAAACCTAAAGTTTCAGGCTCACTTTTTAGAATTTACCGTGATGTTAGATTTTCTAAAGACAAAACCCCTATGAAAAGTAAAATTGGACTTATATTTTGGCAGGGGCAAGCTCACCGTATGCAGAGCAGTTGTTTTTATATGCATTATGATCAAAATAGCTATTTTACAGCAAGTGGAATTAGGAATTTTAAACCTCCATTACTAAAAACATATAGAGAGTATATTAAACATAAAAAGCATAGAGAATCTTTACATGTAATCCTTGAAAAGCTAAAACAAAAAGGCTACAGCATAGGTGAACCGAAGTACAAAAGAGTTCCACCTGAGTTTGATAAAAATGAAGAACATATCTATTTAACCAAACAAGCTTCTATGTTTGCATATATTGAGTATCAAATAGATGATGCTTTTTTTAATGTAGATATTGTAGATAAAATTTTTAAAATCTATAATGATATGGAAAAACTACAAAAATGGGTTTACAAAATGAGTCTTTTTTCTAAATAGTATTAAATTCAATCTTTATAATAATAAATATTTTACGTAAAGCTAAAATTAAACATAATATTTGTACTATCTGAGTATTTTTATAAAAATATATAACATAAGGAGTTTAGTTGAAAAATATTATATTAAGCATTTGTGCTGTGCTATTGTTATTCACGCAGATGAAGTAGGTATAAGTGGTTTAACTCTTGAGGCTTCAATTTCCAGTTTTAATTCTACATCACATGGAACAATATATATGCAAAAAGGGTATCCATCAGAAGGTAGAAAGATAAGTGAAATAACTTTGAAAACACAAAATGTAAAGCTTTTAGGTGTTGATGCTCGTTATGATTTTTCTAATGGGTTAGGTTTTTATGCAGGATACAAGAAAAACATAACAACAGGTGATGGTGTTATGGATGAGTTATACTGGTCTTATAATACAAATCCTGATTTTATATCACATTGGTCTCATTATGAAAATACAGATGTTGACAATGTATCTATTTTAGATTTAGGTATAAAATATGGTTTTAATGCAAGTAATTTGGACATGGAAGCTATTTCTAGTATCAATACATGGATTAGCTTAGGATATAGACAAGAAAATTTAGAGTTAAAAGCGAATGATGGTTATGGAGTATATTTGGGATTTTCTACTAGTTTCAGTGGTCTAGTTGCAACTTATAAACAGGAGTATAAAGGTCCTTATTTAGGCATAGGAACTGATTTTAAAAATGAAAGTTATATTTTAAATTTAGGTTTCAAATATAGTCCATTTATGAGTTCAGAGTATTCTAATAGATATCATCAAAGAACACCTCTCCTTACTCAGACAACAAACTTTGATGAAACAGATATGATTAATTTTAACATTGGGTTAGGCTATATTATAAATAAAAATCAAACAATAAGTTTATCATATGAGTATACTAAGTATGACTATATTCTTGGTACATCTGAAGACTTGACAGTAGAGCCGACAGCTCTAGATAGTAAAAATAGTATTATTAACGTTGCATATAGTTATTCATTTTAATTAAAAAAGAGAGAGTAATAACTCTCTCTTATACTCTTCTAGGACTTAGATGAACTCCTGTAATTATATAGCAAATTAACGACTAGATAACACTAATATTTCTGATTTTTCTTCTATTTTTTATAATGACGGGATAGATTCATACCCTACTGGGCAACCTTTTTAAGGAAAGTACAATTTTACTAAGGCGTTATTATGCCGCTTATGCCACTATTTGCACTATGATATATAATAGTATTGTATTTTTTTGCATGAAGTTTTAGAAGTAGGTTTTGTAATGTTGGTTCAATTGATGGAGTGAACCACGCATTGTTGCTTATGGCTATCATGTATTTTGGACTGTTTTCGTAAAGTTTATCAGTTGTTGCTTCATAACAGATGGCATTTCTAAAGCTATAGTTTTTTATTTGAAAATTAGAGACATTTTGAGCATTTTTGTAGTCATCAGCTCCATTAAAAAACATGTTATTTATTATGTCTACTGCCCATTTAGGAAGTGGTATTTTTTCTCCAAAAGGTACTAATACAACTTTATCTGCTATCTTAAACTCGCCATTTTGAAACATATATGAAGAGTTATATACAAGATTTTCTTTTACATGTAGACCACCTGTGACTATGGCTATATTGTAAGAGAGTTTTTTAAGTCTATTTAGTGTTTTTGTATTAAGGTTCAAGTAGAGGGGATATGCGCTTTCGTGAAGTATAATCAAATCTTTTTTTGCATCTATTGCCTCTTTTATGAGAAAAAAATTATTTTCCACTATTTCATTACGGTACTCTTTTTTCCATTTTTTGCTTTGGTCTAAATTTGTGTTAGGGATTGCAATATCTAAGTTAGGTAAGGTTATTTGCATAGGTTTGTTAAAAAATGTCAAACTTATGAGAAGTACCACTGCTATCAATTTCCACCATTTTTTTTAATCTAACAAAAAGAGTTAAAACAATTAAAAAGAGCCCATAAAGATAGATGTCTGTTGAAAAATAAGAGTTAATAAAAATTAGTTCAAGTTTAAACCAGTTAAATCCAAAAGGTTCAAAAAAGAGAAATAAAAACAGGAGTAAAGCACGTACCTCTGGAGTAATCCCAAGTTTGCTTATGATCCAAAAAAGAGACCATAAATTAATCCAATTCCTATAACAACTAAGGGAATAAGATAACTTAGACCATAAAATACAAATCCAAATCCAATCCAATAAAACCAAAAAATACCTATGAAAAAACCTACCCAAGTGAGAGTTTTTTTGTTACATGTAAGAAGTCCATAAAAGCCAATAATAGCAAATGCAGTATCCAAAATCTTTACATGTAGAGAAAAATGAGCCAGATATATAAATAAACTTAGACAAGTCGCTATAAAAAAGCCGTTTATTATAAAAAAAGTGCTAAAATAATTCTTGAAAATTTTTTATCAAAGGATTCGTATGCCAGGTGCAGATATTTTTCAGTCATTACTTCCATTAATCGTTCTTTTTGCGATTTTTTATTTCTTGGTGATTAGACCGCAACAAAAGCAGGCTAAGACACACAAGGATATGTTAGGCGCTTTAAAAAAAGGCGACAAGGTTATCACTAACGGTGGTTTAATCGGTGAGGTTGTTAAACCTGAAGAAGATTTTATCAAAGTTAAACTTAACGATGACACAGTTGTGAAAGTCTCAAGAGAGTACATAGCTAAGAAAATCGAAAAGAATGCTGATGAGTAAAGGTGGATTAAATTACCGATTGGTGATTTTCTTCCTTGCGATTGTTTTTGGTGTAGGTCTGTCGGCTCCGACATTCCTTCAAACTGAAAAAGGCGCTAAGATATCCCTTGGACTTGATCTCCAAGGGGGTCTTTATATGCTTTTAGGTGTAAAAACAGACGAAGCAATAAAATCAAAAATCAAATCAATAGCATCAAGTGTTAAATTTTTCACTGATGACAATGATATTATAATAGATAGTTTAAAAATAAGAGAAGAGAGTGTAACTTTAACTTTGGTAGATCCAGATGAAGAGAACAATCTTGATGAAATGATAAACAAAATTCCAGGTATGATTCTTGAAAAAGATGGATTAAATTACAATCTTTCTCTAAATGAACTTGAGAAAGAGGCTACAAAACAGTATGCCATTAACCAAGCAGTTGAGACTATTAGAAATAGACTTGACCAATTTGGTTTAGCTGAACCAAATGTAGCTAGACAGGGTGAAGACAAAATTCTTGTTGAACTTCCGGGAATCAAAACAGGTGAAGATGAACAAAGAGCTCGTGAACTTATAGCAAAAGCTGCACACCTTCAGATGATGACAGTTGATGAGCTTAGAAGTGACAGAGCATATGACATGAGTGATGCCGAAGCTTCTGAGTATGGAGATGTAATTTTAGAAGATGCAAGAGAAGCTGGACGAAGACACGTTCTTAAAGAGGTTCCTATTCTTGATGGAAGTATGCTTACAGATGCAAAAGTAGGCTTTGACCAGATGAATCAACCTGTTATCAACTTTTCACTTAACTCAGAAGGAGCTAAAATTTTTGGTAACTTTACGGGTAAAAACGTAGGTGTTCATCTTGCAATTGTTCTTGATAACAAAGTTTACTCTACTCCGGTAATTCGTGAAAGAATCGGAGGAGGAAGTGGACAAATAAGTGGTGGATTTAGTATTCAAGAGGCTAGTGATGTTGCAATTGCTCTTAGAAGTGGTGCACTTTTAGCTCCTGTAAAACTACTAGAAAAAAGAAGTGTAGGACCAAGTTTGGGTGCTGATAGTATTCAATCGAGTATGCTTGCACTTGCACTTGGATTTTTACTAGTTGTTATTTTTATGGTTGTTTATTATGGTCTTGCTGGAGTTATTGCAAATACTGCGTTGATAGCAAACTTGTTTATTGTTTTAGCAGTTATGGCACTTTTTGGTGCAACTCTGACACTTCCAGGTATGGCAGGGATTGTCCTGACCGTCGGTATGGCAGTTGATGCTAACGTTATTATAAACGAAAGAATAAGAGAGATGTTCAGATTAGGACATCCAGTAGCAAGTGCAGTAGAAAAAGGTTACGATAACGCTATGAGCGCGATACTCGATGCAAACATAACTACACTTCTTGCCGCAGTAGTTCTTTACGCTTATGGAACAGGTCCTATCAAAGGATTTGCAATTACCATGAGCATAGGAATTTTAGCTTCAATGTTAACAGCAATTCTTGGAACTCATGGAATTTATCAGTACTTTATGCCTCGCATTGAGAAGAGTAAAAACCTTGCTTTATGGTTTGGTATAAAAGGGAGTGTTAAGTAATGCAGATATTTTCAAAAGATAAAACATATAATTTTATGGGTAAAAGTTTACCTTTTATCATATTTTCATTTATTATGATAATGGCATCTTATGTCGTGCTAGGCTCAAAAGGTTTAAACTACGGAATAGATTTTTCTGGTGGAACTATTGTTCAAGTTAAGTATGTTGGAGATGCTCCTATCCAAAAAATGAGAGAGAAAATCTCTACAAATGAGATGTTTAGAAGTTCTACAATAACTGAGTTTGGCAGCCCTGATGAAGTTGTTATTAGATTTATGAGTAGTAGTGAATCTGTGCAAGAAGATTTGGGTGATATTGTTGCTGGCCTGTTAAAAGGAACTGGTGATTTTGAAATCAGAAGAGTTGACATTGTTGGACCAAAAGTTGGTGGTGAACTTAGAGAAAAAGGTATCATGGCGATGCTGGTTTCTATTCTTGCTATACTTATATATATTACCATTAGATTTGAATGGAGATTTGCTGTTGCTTCGATTTTGGCATTGATACATGATATATCCATTGCTATTGGAGCATTGGTTATTTTTCAAATAGATATTAATCTTGATATTTTAGCAGCACTATTGACCCTTCTTGGTTACTCCTTGAACGATACTATTATTGTATTTGACAGGATAAGAGAAGAGGTTAAAAAATCAAAGAGTTTTGATCTGTTTGAGATTATAAACTTCTCTGTTTCAAAAACACTTTCACGTACACTTCTTACTTCACTGACAACATTCTTTGTTGTTTTGACACTTTGGATGTTTGGTGGGGAAATAATACACGGATTTGGTTTTACTCTTCTAGTTGGTATTATAGTAGGAACATATAGTTCAATTTTCGTTGCATCTCCAATGTTAAAATGGTTAAAATTTAGCGTTAAAGATTACAAGTCAAAAGAATCTATGAAAGAGATAAGAAAAATAGAAAAAGATAAAATGAGAGCACAATACGAAAAAGGTATTGTTTAAAAAATTGACTCTACATGTAAAGCTTACATGTAGAGATTTTTAAAGGAGACATTATGGATTGGGGAAAGGTAATATATATCTTTTTTGCTTTGATGAGTTTAACTACCACGGTAGGATTTCTTTATGAGCAAAACGAAGTTGCACTTTTTGTTGCAGCTAGTATTAACTTGATTTCTACTTTACTTAAGATTGGTGTTAAAAATATACTTTCAGCAGAGCTTTTTGCAAGTTCGCTTGTAGCAGACTTACATCTAATCCCTGCTTTTTTGTTTATGCAGCTTTCAAACAATATTCCTATGGCAATGTCATTGGCTATTGGTGCAATTGTAGCAAATATATTTTCTTTATCATTAGTATTGATAGAGGCATTAAAAACACAAGAAGAATTTTAAAACTGCTTTTACTAGCCATCTATATATTTATAGATGGCGTGTAAGATCAGTAAATAACGGAGTTTAAATGGACTATAATCCAACAACTATAGAAAAAAAATGGCAAAATTATTGGAATGATAATAGTTCTTTCGAGCCAAGTAATGACTTTACAAAAGAGAAAAAATATATATTAAGTATGTTCCCTTATCCTAGCGGTCGCATCCACATGGGGCACGTTAGAAATTACACAATTGGCGATGCAATAGCTCGTAACTTTAGAAAGCAAAATTTCAATGTTCTTCATCCTATTGGATGGGATAGTTTTGGTATGCCAGCTGAAAATGCGGCTATAAAACATGGAACTCATCCAAAAAAATGGACTTATGAAAATATAGATTATATGAAAAAAGAGTTGAATGCTCTTGGATTATCTTTCTCTAAAACAAGAGAATTTGCTACTAGTGATGAGCTTTATTCTAAACATGAACAGCATATTTTTATTGAAATGTATAACAAAGGCTTAGTCTACCAAAAAAGCTCAACTCTAAATTGGTGTGAAACGTGTCATACAGTTTTAGCAAATGAGCAGGTAGAAGAGGGTTGTTGTTGGAGATGTGACAACGAAGTTGAACAGAGAGAAATGCCAGGGTACTACCTAAAAATAACAGATTATGCACAAGAACTTTTAGACGATTGTAAAAAGCTTGAAAAGGGTTGGCCAAGTCAAGTTTTAACCATGCAAGAGAATTGGATAGGAAGAAGTGAAGGGCTTGAGTTTGATTTTGCTCTAAGTGATGAAAGTAAAGAAAAATTAAATAATAATTTTGAAAAGTATACAGTTTTTACAACAAGACCAGATACTATTTTTGGTGTAACTTACACTGCCCTTGCTCCAGAGCATGGGATAGTAAAATACCTTTGTAAAAACAAGTTAATAAACGAAGAAAAAATAGCAAAAATTAAAGAGATGCAAGCAGTAGGTTCACGTGAACGTGCTCAAAATGATAAAGAGGGATTAAGTCTTGAAATTGATGTAATCCACCCATTAACAGGTAAAAAAGTTCCTGTTTGGGTAGCAAACTTTGTTTTGATTGAGTATGGTGGAGGTGCTGTAATGGCAGTTCCTGCTCACGATGAACGTGATTTTGAGTTTGCTTGCCAATATGACTTACCCATAGTTGAAGCAATAGAAAATGATAAAAATAGTTTTGATGGAAGTAAGGCAACTACTGAGTACGGTAAGCTTGTAAATTCAGACAAATATACAGGAATGACTTCTAAAAAAGCACAAAAATCAATAATTTATGATTTTGAGCAAAATGGACTTGGTAAAAAAGTAATTAACTTCAAACTAAGAGACTGGGGAATAAGTCGTCAACGTTATTGGGGCGCTCCAATTCCTATGATTCATTGTAAAAAGTGTGGCTTAGTTCCTGAAGCCATAGAGAATTTACCTGTAGCACTTCCCGAAGATGTTGAAATCAATGGTGAGGGAAATCCTCTTGATACTCACCCTACTTGGAAACACACAACTTGTCCTACATGTAAAGGTGATGCAGTTCGTGAAACAGATACCATGGACACTTTTTTTCAATCTAGTTGGTATTTTATGAGATACACAACTGATAAGTCTATGTGGGAAGATAAAATTTTTGATAGAAAAAGTAGTGATTATTGGATGAATGTAGATCAGTATGTAGGTGGAATTGAACATGCAATACTTCATCTTTTATACTCTAGATTTTTTACAAAAGTTTTTAAGAGATATGGGATATAGCTCATGTGATGAGCCTTTTGAAAACCTGCTTACTCAAGGTATGGTTCTAAAAGATGGCTCAAAAATGAGTAAATCAAAAGGCAATACAGTTGACCCAGATGCTATCATACAAAAGTATGGAGCAGATACTGCAAGACTTTTTATACTTTTTGCTGCTCCTCCTCAAAAAGAATTAGAGTGGAATGATAGTGCTGTTGAGGGTGCATATAAGTTTATAAAAAAGTTTAGTGATAGAAGTGAAAATGCGAACAAGGCAGAAAAATTACCAAAAATTGACCATACAAAACTCTCTAAAGAGTCGCAAATTGCTAGAAAAAAAGTTTATGAAGCACTTAAAAAATCAAATGATGTATTTGTAAGTGGATATGCTTTTAATACACTAATTGCAGCTTGTATGGAAGCTTTAAACGCTTTGAGTGTACAAGCCGATAAAGACGTATGGACTGAGGGTTATTTTGTTTTAGCAAATGTTTTAGAGCCTATTATACCTCACACTTGTTGGGAAATTAGTGAAACTCTTTTTGGACTTAAAAACTTCAAAAAGTTGGAACTCTTAGAAGAAGTTTTTCAAAGTTCTTCGATGATTTTACCAATTACCATAAATGGTAAAAGAAGATGTGAGATAGAAGTAGCAAAAGAGACTTCTAAAGATGATATTTTGGCTCTTGCAAAAGTTGCCGGCAAGAAATGGCTTGAAGAAAAGAGTATAATAAAAGAGATTTATGTTCCAAATAAACTTGTAAACTTGGTGGTAAAATAGTATGAAATATATTGGATTTTTTCTTATATTGGTCTTTATAACAGCTTGTGGTTATAAACCAACAGCACATTACTCTAGAGAAGTCTTAGGTGACCGTATACATGTAAATGTATCTATAAGTAGAAAAGACCCAAAAAACAGTGTTTTGATAAAAGATGCTGTTAATGAATCAGTCATAACAAGACTTGGTGCAAAACTTAGTTCAAAAGAGACATCTACAAGTCAACTTCTTGTTAAGATTGGTTCAACTTCATTTTCACCAATCCTTTATAATCAAAGTGGTTACGTAACTTCATATAAGGCAAAAGTGTCGTTAAATATAAAATATACAACTAAAGATGGAAAAAGTGAAAGCTTTTCAACAAGTGGAGAGTATGATTTTCCAATTGCAGAGAATCCTGACGGTACAACAAATAGTGTTATTTCTGATTCTAAGAGATTTGATGCTATTAACAAAGCGTCTTTAGATGCACTAAATGAGTTTGTTTCTAGGATAGCACTAAAGGGTATGAAGTAGATTTTTAAAAAGGACGTTATATGGCAAGTACAATTAATGAGATAATTAAAGATAGTTTTGAAGAGCTAAGAGCAGAGCATTTGACATTTACTCCTGATAACTACAACAAAATATTCTGTCAAGTAGCAAAGAAAAAAGGTGTTCTAGTTGAAGATTGCCAAAAAGTCACAAAATATATAAAAAAACTAGATAACAAATTAGCAGCAGAAGCGAAAAAAATCAATGTATCTACTTTAGATCAACTTCTTGCTTTTTTTGTTTCACGACTTAATAGAAGTAACTCAGAACAGAGTGAACAGCTTATAACTTCATTAGTATTGCTTTCAAAACGAACACTTCAAGCACTATCACTTTTGCACAATAAAAAAGCAACTACTTTAGCCAATGCTTCTTTAGATAGACTAGATATGAAGCAAGATTTAAAATCAATAGAAACTATTAGAGATAAGTGGTTTGACTTTATTTCTAGTTATGATGATACTTTTTTAAAACAACTAGATAAATATGGAAAGATAAACAAAGAAGATGTTGAGAAGATGGTTTTTGATATTACTAAAATATTGAACAAAGATGATGATAGTGAGATATATAAAATCGTTGCTCCATTGATTGTAGCAACTCTTACACCGTCTATTGCTTCAAGTATGAATGATGATTTGGCTACTATTAGTTATGAGCTGAGAAATTCTCCTGAATCAATATCTTCAAGTGCAATGCAAGAAGATATAAAGCGTTTTATTAAAAAAAGAATAGAGCTCGATAAAGAAGAAGTAAAGAGTAAAATTTCTGCACTTGACAAGTTACTTAATGATATAAATAAAAAAATATTTGATTTGATTGATACAAGTAATATAAGTGGAGAGCAAGTAAGAGAAATTAAAAAAGATTTAACAAGCTTAAATTTAAAAGAAGATAGTTTTGAATCTGTTCAAGAAAGACTTCTTCACATAGCAAACTCTTTGGAGTCAGAGACAAAAAGTTTGAGTCAGAAGATGCAAGAGAATCAAAAAACTATTACTAAACTTCATACAAGGGTAAAAAAACTAGAAAATGCCTTAGTAGTAGCAAAAAAAGAGAGTAAAGAAGACTTTTTAACAAATGTTGCTACAAAAAGAGCACTTAATAGTGAAATAAAAAGAGTAGAAGAGGCGTATAAAAGATATAAAATTGACTATACACTTTGCTTTTTAGATATAGATCACTTCAAGGTGGTAAATGACACATATGGGCATGAAGCAGGTGATGCAATACTTTCAACTCTTGGAAAGATTTTGCGAAGATACTTAAGAGAAGTTGATTTTGTGGGTAGATATGGCGGAGAAGAGTTTTTGACAATACTTCCAAATACAAGTTTAGCACATGGTGTACTTTTTGCAAATAAAATAATAAAAATCATAGAGAATTATAAATTTATTTATAAAAATGAGCGTATTGATGTCAAAATAAGTTGTGGTGTAGCACAGCGATCACGTTGTGGTTCTGAAACAGAGACCGTTAGTAATGCCGATAAAATGCTTTACAAAGCGAAGCAAAATGGTAGAAACCAAGTAATGCCAAAAGCTAAATGACTTTAGATAAGTTTTTAGCTCTTAAACCACTCTATTATGAGAAAATTGATTATGATAGATTTCCTGTTATTTATAAAAAGATAAAAAAACATTTCAAACTTCCTAAAATAGTTCATATTGTAGGAACAAATGGCAAAGGTTCAACGGGACGAGCATTAGCTCATCTTCTACATGTAAAGGGTTTACATGTAGGACATTTTAGTTCACCTCATATTATAAAATTTAGTGAGCGTATCTGGATAGATGGAAGAGATGTAGATGATAACACCTTGGAAATTACGCACATAGAACTTCAAAATTTACTCTTACAAGAAGATATTAAAGCACTCTCATATTTTGAATATACAACACTTTTAGCAATGCTTATATTTTGCAAAAAATGTGATTACGTTGTTTTGGAAGCTGGACTTGGTGGAGAGTTTGACGCAACTAATGTTTTTGAGAAACAACTTAGTATTGTCACTCCCATAGGTTACGATCATGAGTCATTTTTAGGCACTAGCATAGAACAAATTGCAACAACGAAACTTAGAAGTGTAAATAACAATTTACTTTTAGCAAAGCAGTACGAAAAAGATGTTTATGAGTTAGCTCTTAGTCAAGTTGAAGAGGTTAATAGCAATCTTTATTTAGCACAGAGTTATTTGAATGATGAGTTTTACAATGAGTTAGACTGTCTTATTAAAAGTAAAAAATACCCAGCTTTTTTCAAAGATAATTTTTCAACAGCATTTTGTGCATTTGAGCTTTTAGGTTTCAAAGCAGATGTGAATTTATTTGAGGGTTTAAAGCTTTTTGGAAGGTGTCAAAAGATTAGTTCAAACGTAACTATAGATGTTGGTCACAATCCAATGGCTGCAAAGGTTTTGTTAGAGCATTTTAGAGAAAAAAAAGTTATTTTAGTTTATAATAGCTATAATGACAAAGAGTACAAAGTGATTTTAAAGTTATTGAAGCCAATTATAAAAGAGGTTCAAATACTTAGAATTGAAAATGAACGAGCAGTTTTAATAAGTAATTTAGAAAATGTTTTGAATGACCTTGATATAAAGTATTCTATATTTGATAAAATTAAAAAAGATGAAGAGTATCTAGTTTTTGGCTCTTTTTCAGTAGTAGAGAGGTTTTTATACATATGTCAGTAAGAAATAAATTTACTATAACTATATCAGATGTAAATGGTTCAAAGCACTATCTACTTCATCAAATCATCAAGCGTTTTGTTTTGTATTTTACTCTTTTTGTTATTTTTCTTATTGTTACTGGATCATACTTGATTTCGTTTTTGATGGACTCAGTAACAGATTTAGAAATTAAAAAAAACTAAAATGATTGAGCATCAAGAAATTCTCAAGCAAAGTAACGATAAGTTAATCAAAGAGCTAAACAATAAAACTAAAATTTTAACTCATAAGATAGGTCAAAAAAGTGAAGAACTTGATACTATTAAAGAAAAAATAACAGATATAGAAGCTTTAGTAGGTATAACACCATCGCTAGAGATAGAAGTTGATGTAAGGCTTCAAAATATAAAGTTTACAACAGCACAACAAAAACTCTTTTTTGACAATATACCAAATGGAGAAGTTATACCTTTTAAAGGGTACAGTGGAAAATTTGGTTGGAGAAAACATCCTATTTTAAAGAGAAAAGAATTTCATAGAGGCTTAGATCTTAGAGCTAAAAAAATGACACCTGTTCGTTCTCCTGCTGATGGAGTTATTGAGTATGCTGGGTATCATAAAAGCAGCGGTTTTGGTAATTTGGTTATAATAGAACATAATTATGGATTTAAAACAAGTTATGCACACCTTAGTAAAAAGTTTCCTGTAAAATCAGGTACTTTTGTAAAAAAAGGTGATATTATTGCTTATACAGGTAATAGTGGATTATCTACTGGACCACATCTACATTATGAAGTTAGATTTATAGCTAGACCTTTGAATCCTATTAATTTTATAAAGTGGAATAGTTCAAATTTTGAGAAAATATTTAAGAAGGAGAAAAGAGTTTCATGGCAATCTTTGATAAAACTAATGCAGAGTCACCTGCATCTAGCGAAACAACAATAATAGCAAGTGGTGCTAAAATAGATGGTGTTTTTAATTGTGCTTCACGTCTTCATGTTGATGGAGAGGTAACAGGAGAGATTCACTCTAAGAGTATAGTAACCATAGGTAAGGGTGGAAAAATTAATGGCTCAATAACTGCCAATAGACTCATCGTTAATGGACATTTTGAAGGAAATGCGGATTGTGATGGTGTTGAAGTTCTTGCCGGTGGAAAGTTTTTAGGTAAAGTTATATCAAAAGAGCTTATTATCGAAGCTAAAGCTGAGTTTGAAGGTGAAAGTAAGATAAAAAGAGATAATGAAATTTCTAAAGCACCAATAAAAATAGCTACAAAGGTGTAGATAAAAATTGCAATCAGCTATTTATGAATTTTTTAAAAATGGTGGCGATAGTGACGTAGTTGGTGTTGCCACTGAAAAAGATGCTTTTTTAGTATCGCAAGTTGTAGAGTATATAGGTAAAAAAGCTTATCTACTTCCAGATTTAAGAGCTAGTTTTGGTGATGATTTACTCTCTTTTAGTGTTGAACTTCAACAGCTTTTAAATACTCTAAAGAGTTATTATGATGATAATTCAACAAAAAAGGTTCTTATAGCTCCTATTAGAACACTTTTCACTCCACTCCCTCCACAAAACCTTTTTAAGACTCAAATCATAGAGTTTGGCGGAATATTAGCATTAAATGATTTTAAAGAAAGTATGTTAAATTGGGGTTACACAATTGTTGATGTTGTAGAAACTCAAGGGGAAGTTTCTTTTCGTGGTGATATTGTAGATATATTTCCTATTAATTCTAAATTAGCTATCCGAATTTCTTTGTTTGATGAAGAGATAGAGAGTATTCGTTATTTTGAGTGTGAAACACAAAAGAGTCAAAAAGAGGAGTTGGAGTCATATGAAATAGTTCCTGCTCTTTTTTCACTAAGTAGTGAAGAGTTTGATGAATTGAACAAAAAAATAGAGAATATACAGAGTGATAGTTTTGTAAAAGATATACACTCTTTGGGACTTTGGGCCCTGAAAGATGTATGTAAAAACTGGTTTGATGAATTTGAAATATGTCTGTTGAATGGTTTAGAAGATGAGATAGAAGAGATTAGATTATTCGACAAAGAAAGAAGTGAACAGTTAAGTTCTTTACATGTAATCCCAAATGCCAGAGAATTTAAACCTCTTGAAATTGCTTCAATAAGCACATTTTTAAACTTTCATAAAAACAAAAAAGTTACCATACTTGCAAAGAGCGAGATACTTCTAAGACAAGAGGAGATTGACCCTAGCTTTAGTTTTAAACAAAGTGAGTTGATTGTAAATATAATTAGCACTAATGAAGTTATTATTTCTTTAAATAAGCAATCAAAAAAGAAGAGAAGAAAAAAAGCATCTATTATATTAGATGAGCTAAAAATAGGTGATTTAGTAGTTCATGAAAACTATGGAGTAGGGCTTTTTAAAGGCTTACAAAATACAACTGTTCTAGGTAGTACTAGAGACTTTGTTGTGATTGAGTATCAAGGGGAAGATAAGCTTTTACTTCCTGTGGAAAATCTTGATGTAATAGACAGATACATCAGCGATGGTGGGCACTTAGGGGTAGTTGATAAGCTTGGAAAAGGAAGTTTTCAAAAACTAAAAGCAAAAACGAGGGCAAAACTTCTTGAGATTGCAAGTGAGATTATAGCAGTTGCGGCAAAAAGAGAGATGATTGAGGCTACGGTTTTACACCAACAAGCTAAAATCCAAGATTTTCAAAGTGATGCTGGGTTTGAGTATACAGATGACCAGAGAAAATCAATAGATGAAATTTTTGCAGATTTGAAGTCATCTAAGATGATGGATAGACTCCTTAGTGGTGATGTTGGTTTTGGAAAAACAGAAGTTGCTATGAATGCAATGTTTTTAAGTGCCATAAACGGCTATCAAAGCGTAATGTTAGCTCCAACTACACTTCTTAGCTCTCAACACTTTAAATCACTCTATGAGAGGTTTAATAAGTATGGTATTAGAGTAGAAAAACTTGACCGTTTTACATCAGCAAAAAATAAAATAAAAATTTTAGCAGATTTAAGAAGTGGTGAGTTAAAAATATGTGTTGGAACTCACTCTTTACTTGGAGTTGAGCTTAAAAATCCAGCATTGATTATACTTGATGAAGAGCATAAGTTTGGAGTAAAACAAAAAGAGAAACTCAAACATATGAGAGAAGATGTTCATATATTAAGCATGAGTGCAACGCCAATTCCAAGAAGTCTAAATATGGCTCTGAGTTCCATTAAACAGTATTCTCAAATACTTACTCCTCCAAGTGAGAGAGAAGACATAAGAACTTTTGTAAAAGAGTATGAAGAAAAATCTTTAAAAGAGGCAATCACTAGAGAGCTTAGACGTGGTGGACAAATCTTTTTTGTACACAATAGAATAGCAAGTATAGAAAATAAGAAAAAAAATCTTGAAAAACTTCTTCCTGGACTAAAAATTCTCATACTTCATTCAAAAGTAAGTGCAACCGTAACAGAAAAAGAGATGATTAACTTTGAAAACAGAGAGTACGATTTACTACTCTCAACTTCTATTATAGAATCAGGCATACACATACCAAATGTAAATACAATCATTATTGATGGAAGTGATAACTTTGGAATTGCCGACCTTCATCAAATGAGAGGAAGAGTAGGACGTGCTAAAAGACAAGGATATTGTTACTTTTTAGTTAAAGATAAAACACAACTTACTGAACAATCTAAAAAAAGATTAATGGCACTTGAAGCTAACTCATTTTTGGGAAGTGGCTCAGTTTTGGCTTATCATGATTTAGAGATACGAGGTGGTGGAAACTTAATTGGTGAAGCACAAAGTGGACATATAAAAAATATAGGATATTCACTCTATTTAAAGATGCTAGAAGATGCTATTAACACACTTCTAAACAATACTCCAGTTCAGAAAAAAGAGGTTGATATAAAACTCTCTATTAATGCTTTTATTAGTAGTGATTGTGTAAGTGAAGATAGAGTTAGGTTAGAGCTATATCGTCGTTTGAGTAAGTGTATAAGCGTTAGAGATGTACTGGATATGGAAGAGGAGATGGAAGATAGATTTGGTAAACTTGACATACATACTAAACAATTTTTAGATGTAATTACCATAAAAATATTAGCTGCTCATTCTGATATTGTTTTTATTTCAAATTTTGGACAAAATATAACTTTAAAAGAAAAAAGTGAGCAAAAGAGTTACTTAAAATCACCTAGTAAAGATGATGATGACATCATAGCTACTGTATTAGTTCATTTAAGAAAAAAGGTAAAAAATGGATAGTTATCAACTGTTTGAAGCGTTAAAAAAACAAGGCTACATAAAAGAAGAGAGAGAAGAGTTTTGGTGGCCTAACAGTGGAACATTCGACGTAATAGTTGGTGCAATTTTAACCCAGCAAGCAAAGTGGGAAAAAGTTGAAAAAAGTTTAATAAATTTAAGCGATAAAAACTTGTTAGATTTAGAGTCTATTGCAAATTTAGATGGTACTGAGTTAGCCCAATTAATTAAACCGAGTGGATTTTACAATACTAAAGCTAAAAATTTAAAAAAAATATGTCAAAATATTTTAGAAGAGTTTGTGAGTTTTGAAAATTTTGCTCTTAGTGTTAGCAGAAATTGGTTACTTTCACAAAAAGGCATAGGTGAAGAGAGTGCAGATGCTATTTTGTGTTATGCTTGTAAAAAAGAGGTTATGGTGGTTGATAGCTATACCAATAGACTAGTGCAAAAATTTGGATATGAGTTTGAGAGTTATAGTGAACTCCAAGAGTGGCTTATTAGTGGTATTGAGAGCAATACAGAAAAAATTAATAAACTTTATGGAAAAAACATGGACTTAAATGTTGTTTACGCTAGATTTCATGGAAAGATTGTAGAGTTTTGTAAAGAAAATAGACGCGGGAAAGATGTAGAAGTGAGTAGCCTAAGAGAGTGTAAAAAGAACTGTGTAAACCTCAAAAAATAGATTTATTTGATAAACTAATCAAGTGAATTATTTGTAAAGGATTTACACATGAGTTTAATCAACCACGACGAGTTAAAAAGACAAATTACATCAGGAGAGTTAACCTCTCTAGATGATATAACAAAAGAGTTCAAAAACATACTCAAAGAAGTGATACAAACTGCATCACAAGAAGAGCTAACCTCACACCTAGGCTACAATAAACATCAAGAATCAAAGAGTTTAAATGCCAGAAATGGTTATAATGAAAAAACTATAAAATCAAAGTATGGTCAATTTGATGTTTCCATACCAAGAGATAGAGACAGTAGCTTTGAGCCACAACTGGTGAAAAAGAGAGAAGTACTTTTAGATGGAAGTGAAGATTTGATTCTATCACTTTATACCAAAGGTATGAGTGTAAGAGATATTCAGCTTCATCTTGATGACTTATATGGCTATGAGCTATCAACTCAAACAATCTCAAATATCACAGAAAAGATTATGGAAAAAGCCAATGAATGGCAGAACCATCCACTTGACGCAATTTATCCAATTATATTTATGGACGCAACAGTTTTAAAGATCAGAGTGGATAGAGTAGTAAAAAATATAGCAGCTTATATAATGCTAGGTATCACTCTTGAAGGTAAAAAAGAAATCATCGGTATTTGGATAGGTGAAAATGAAACTAGTAAATACTGGCTTACTGTTTTAAACGATATTCAAAAACGTGGTATACAAGATGTCCTTATCTTTGCAATAGATGGTCTTAATGGCTTTAATGAAGCAATACAGGCAGTTTATCCCAAAGCTGAAATACAAAGATGCATAGTTCATCAAATACGAAGCTCTTTGAAGTTTGTATCTTGGAAAGATAGAAAGGCAGTTGCTAAGGATTTAAAATCTGTATATTCTGCTTACAACGAAGAAGATGCTCAATTAGCACTTACTGACTTCAATGACATTTGGGGTAAAAAGTATCCTAACATCACTATCTCTTGGACAAATCACTGGACTGAATTATCTACTTTTTACAAATATCCAGACTCAGTTAGAAAGCTGATTTATACTACAAATCCTATAGAATCTTTAAATGCAACTATAAAAGAAAGACTAAATCTAAAGGCTCATTTCCTACAGTAGAATCAGCTTTTAAAGTTATGTATCTTGCCACTCAGGAGCAACAAAATAAATGGAATATGTCTAGTATTAGAAATTGGTTTGAAATTTATCCTCAACTTAGTATATTTTTTAGTGAAATTCTGTTAAAATATACTAAGTGATTTAGGAATAAAAGGTGGGTTTACACAGTTTAATTTACACTCTCTAGCCTAAATATATAGGTTACTCACCTGTTTTACTATTTATTTTCTTGCTCTTTCTTGTATTCCATTATCATAGCATAAGCTTCATCTTTTAGTTTGAGCTTCTCTTTTTTCATAGACTCAAGAGCTAGTTGCTCCATATGCTCACGACCCTCTTCGATATTGTTTATCTGTTGGTCTAAATTGTTATGTTTCTCAAAAATCTTAGCAAAGTGTGCATTACTTACTTTGATATCTGAAATAATGTCTCTATATTCGTGTAACATTTAATCTCCTTTTACAAATGTAATTATATTGTAACAAAAAAGTAATTAACCAAAGGTAAATTAAGATCTATAATCAGCATTTATTTTAACATATTCATAACTCAAATCACATCCATAAGATGTATATGAGCTATCACCTACATTTAAGTCACAAGTAACCCTATAAGAGTCTTGTTTCATAACCTTAAAAGCTTTTTGTTCAGTCTCTTCATCAAGGCTTGGATTATCTTTTGAATAGACTACTACATTGTCATAAAATATAACTAAATCTTCTTCTTTACATGTAACTCGACTAGCACCTATAGTTGAAGCTATGCGTCCCCAATTTGGGTCTTCCCCAAAGAGAGCAGTTTTTACTAAAAGTGAGTTGCTAAGAGCTTTGCTAGCTTTTTGAGCTTCTTTAATGTTAAGTGCATTTTTTACTTCAAAAGCTACTACTTTGTTTGAGCCTTCACCATCTCTTAAAATCTCCTGAGATAGATGTTTTGTCAGACGATTTAGTGCTTCACTGAATGCTTCTTTATCATAACTGTTTTTTGCAGAACTTAACATCATTACCGTATCATTAGTTGACGTATCTCCATCTACGCTTATAGTGTTAAACGATTGTTCAATTGCACTATGAAGTAGCTCATCCATGTCAATTTTTGGTATTTTTGCATCTGTTAAAATAAAGCAGAGCATAGTTGCCATAGATGGGTTTATCATGCCTGCACCTTTGCATATTGCAGCTACATGAAAAAAATCTCCATTCTCTAGCTCAACTTTAAAACATAACTCTTTTTTAAAGCTATCTGTTGTCATTATTGAATGAGCAGTTTTATCTGAATTTTTAGAGTCAAAATTAAATTTATCAAAAGCACCACATATTTTGTCTGTATTTAATCTGTAGCCTATAACCCCAGTTGAGCTCATGACAGGATTTTGTATATTTGGTAGTCTGTTTTTAAGTCTGTCAAATATGAAATTTATATCATCAACACCTTTTTTGCCAGTCATAGCATTTGCATTTTTTGAATTCATTAAAACAAAATTTGTTTTAAAGTTTTTTTTATAATTTAAAAAATGACAAATTGGAGCAGCTTTGAATCTATTTTCAGTAAAAACTGCTGAAATTTGGCAAAGTTCATCGCTTCTAATAAAGCCCAAATCATTTTGTTTATCAGATTTTATACCAGAACTCACTCCTCCACAAAAAAAACCTTCTACATTTTCAAGTCCATTTTTAATAGGAAATATATCAAACATATCTTAATTCTTCAGGTTTTTGCTTTTTGCGTATGATCCTCTTTGTAGCACGTATACTTTCAGCAGTTCCAATGACAAGTAGCTTTGAGCCAGTTCCGACAAGTACATTACCTTTAGGCATAGGTATAAAAATATCATTTGCGTCTCTGATACCAACTATACTTACGTTTGTTATATCTCTTAGACGAGCCTCTTTTAGTTTTTTGAATCTCATCCATGAATGGTCAGGAATCTTAATCTCTTCCATATCTATTGGAGCATCTTTTCTATATAGTAGTTTTTCAAGCATATTTTCCATGTCTGGTCTAAGGCTCATTGCACGAAGACGTTCAGCCATGAGTTTTGTAGCACTAATTACTCTATCTGCTCCAAGTTTTTTTAGTTTTACCATATCATTGTCACTAGTTGCACTGGTAATAATATAGTAGGGACGTTTTAGTCCAATTTCTTTTTCATATAGTCTCGTTGATGCAATCTGTGCAATATTATCAGCAGTATTTTCACTAAGAGTTATAAGACCTTTTGCACTTGAAAGAAATGACTTTTGAAGGGCTATTTCTGTATGAGGGTCCTCTTGAATAAAATAAGGATATTTATATTGTAATGCTATTTTTGACATGTCCTCTCTAGGGTCGATTACAACAAAAGGTATGTGATTTTCACGAAATTGTTTAGATAACTCTATTGTAATTTCGTTGTGATGACAAATAACAAAGTGATTTTTTAGCCTAGCGATTCTGTATAGCATCTGTCGCTCCTTGATAATGTTGACAAGTTGACCTTTATTTAGAACTTCTACTAATATACCTATTGACATTGAAAATACGCCAAATCCTAAGATAATAAGAGTAATAGTAAATATTCTTCCAGCAGGTGATATAGGAGAAATTTCTCCAAAACCAACTGTAGTAAAGGTGATACCTGCTTGGTATACTGCGTCTAGTAGAGTAAAGCCATCTATGATGACATAACCAAGTGTCCCTATCATAATCATAAAAACTACGAGTATAAGAGGGAGACGAAATGGTTTTAACTGTTGATACAGTTCTGTATTCAAGTCAATATGAGGGGTTGATCTAGTTGACCAATTGAGAATTTTTTTTAACTTTCTAGTTAGAGACACCCAAACCCCTTATATATTGGATTGCGTAGGGATTAAGCGTTCTTCTTCATTGTTCTAAGTGTTGAAGCTGCAACTCTAATTTTTCTAGTCGTTCCGTCTTCTAAAGTAACTCTTACAGTTCTTAGGTTCGGAAGGAATCTTCTTTTCGTTCTGTTCTTCGCGTGACTTACGTTATTTCCGCTCATTGGACCTTTGCCCGTGATAGCACATTTTCTTGCCATAATCAATTTCCTTAAAATTTTTTGGAATTTTACACAAAATAAGCAAAATATCTACTTAAACTGTATTTACATAGTCTATTACTATAACATATGTTTTATAAATGTTTTATGAAATTAAAGCTACAATTAGACATCTTGTAAAAACTAAAGGCTGTATTATGTTATCAGTTACAACAATAAACAACTATATAGAATCAATACCTCCAATACCTAAGATTGTTAGAAAGTGTTCTGAGGCACTTGAAAGTGGTGATATGGTTCGTGCTGCTGACATTGCCAATGAAGATAGAGCTCTTATACATTATCTTCAAAACATAGTAAACAAACCTATTTTTGGTTTTAGAGATGAGATAAAAAATGCTAGACAAATTTTTGGGATACTTGGTATTTCAAAAGCAAAACAGCTTATATATGGGTATTATCTTCTTCTTATCCTTCCTAAGAAATGGGTAGTATTTGATTTTAATTCAAGTAAATTTCAAAATTTTCAAGCAAGGCTTATTCACAACTGGGGTAAAATCATTAAGTTTTTAGGACGTGAAGATAGTGAAATAATTCCAGCAATTAGTATCATACCAGCTTCTTTGGTAGTAAGTGAAATTCTTTTTAGTAATATTAATAGTACAGTAAAACTTTTAAGAGAAACAAAACAGTTGAGTTATGAGACTATACTTCGTAAGATGACTGACAGAACATTTTTTGAAATTTCTTCACTGATAGCAAAAAAATGGGATTTTTCAGATGAAATAGTAGAATTAGTAAAGAAGATAGGTGATGTAAATGAAGGTGATTTTGGTGAAAATGCTTTAGAAATTACTTATTTAAGATTACTTTTGATTTATGAAATGAGTAGACAAAGTATGGTTCAAAGTGGTTTGAATAATTTTTTTGATTTAGAACCTATTTTTGATGATGAAATCATAAATAACTTTTATAAAATCATACAAGAGAATTGAAATTGAAAGCAGTTACTAAACATAAAGTTGCTATTTTTTCACCAGTAGGTTTTCTAGATGGTGAGAATGCTTCGGATATAGTCTCTCCTTTTGATATTGATTTTTTGATGCAAACAAAACTAGAAGGTGCATTTATATCTCTTAAAAGGGTCATTTTTTTCAATAAACGCGGGATTACTGTGCTTATAGAGTCGTTGATTAAAGTTAGAGATAAGTGTGGTACTATTGTAGGTTTTTGTGATTATGATACAAAAAAATACAAAATAATTTTAGATATGTTTCCCGATAGTTTGAATTTTTCTCTTTTTGACACAGCTGAAATTGCTACTCTTTTTGTTGGGAACAATTTGAAAAAAGCAAAAGAAAAAAAGATTATAGTTTATGAAAAAAATAGTGAGCAGAAAAACCAATTAGCAATGGAGCTTTTTGAAAGAGGGTTTTCTCCTGTAATTGCAAAAGATGAAAGTGATTTTCTAGCAAAAAGAAAAGAAGCAGAGTTTGTTATACAAAACTCATATCTAGGAAAGTTTGATAAAACACCAACAGTATTTATAAAAGATAATGTTGTTGTTTATACTTTAAAAGATTTTGTAGACTCTGATATATCAAAAAAGTTTGACATGGTTTATCATAACAACTCATTAAAAGTTGGGTTTAAACTCTTTCTTTTTGATTCTGCTGCAGTATCTTCCATTAATGTACATGGAGTGAATTTTATTTCAAAACTTTCAACAGCAGGTGCGGAGTATGGAATATCTATTGTTATTTGTGGGTTAGATAATAGTAAAATAACAAAAAAATTAACCAATGATTTAGAAGATGCAGGTGTATTGATATACCCTAGTATAGATAGTTTATTTAATGATAGTGAGATGATGAAAGAGGCTCGTGAGAGTTCAAGTGTGGCTAAAAAAGGCTTTGGTATAACAAAAAAACTCATATCTGCATTACCAACTATTATTGAGTCCTCTGTAAAGACAATTGAAGTACTTTCTGGTTATAATGCGGTGAAAAAGTTAATCAAAATACAAGAATTAAATCTAGAAAATGGTAAAGATTTATTGAGTGCCTCTATAGGTTTTTATGGTGATATTGATGGAATTTTAATTTTAATTTTTGAGAAAAGCATTGCTAAAGAAACATGCAAGATACTACTTGAAGAGGATTCTAGTGAAGAAGACCTAGCAGATGCGTTGGGAGAGTTTACTTATATAATTGGAGGAAAAATTTCTCAGCAGTTACATAAAAAAGGCATAAAAATAGATATAACAATGCCTAGAACTTTTGAGAGTGTTGAAGATATTATGCGTTCACAAAAAAATAGCCGTGGAGCACAAGTCAATCTTAATGTAGATGGGCGAGATTTAACACTATTTTTAACAAGATAATAATAGACTTCTTGCATAACCCCTTGTAGGCTCAGAGGATTTAGAAAAACTTGAGCTTCGTTAGTTCATCTCATCCGTAGCTAAGGCTACTCAAGAGATAAACTGCCTCACTCATGCCTTTTATGAGTGCTGAGACTGCAAGGGGTTATGCAAGAAGTCTAAAAGGAAAAAAATGAAAATTGCACCTAGTATACTTTCTGCTGATTTTGGTATTTTGAAAGAAGAGATAGAAGCCATCTGTGATGGTGGTTGTGACTTCGTTCACATTGATGTAATGGATGGACATTTTGTTCCAAATCATACAATAGGACCAGTTGTAGTAAAATCTGTGGCAAAAGCAGCTACAAAACCACTTGATATTCATTTGATGGTGCAAAACAATACATTTTTTGTAGATCTTTTTGCTCCTTTTAAACCTGAATATATTTCGTTTCATATTGAAGAGGAAAAACACCCACATAGACTTATTCAAAAAATACGTGGCTATGGTATAAAACCAGCAATTGTTCTAAACCCACATACTCCTCCAGAAGCCATTGAGTATTTGTTGGAAGATTTAGATATGGTTCTTCTTATGAGCGTAAATCCTGGTTTTGGTGGACAGAAGTTTATACCATCGGTTATTGAAAAAGCAAAAAAACTAAAAGCGATGATAAACGAAAAAGGTTTAAATACTCTCATTGAAGTAGATGGTGGAGTTAATGACAAAAATGTAAAAGATTTAGAAAATGCAGGAGTTGATATAGTAGTTGCAGGTAACTATGTTTTTTCAAATCCTTCATATAGCGATGCAATAAGTAGTTTAAAATAGTGCGTATAAAAATCTGTGGCATAACAAATACTGAAGATGCTTTAGTGGCGGTAGAAGCTGGAGCAGATGCTTTGGGCTTTGTTTTTTATGAAAAATCTCCTAGGTATATTACTCCGAAAAAGGCTTTAGAAATAGTGAAGCAATTACCACCTTTTGTAGAGAGAGTAGGGTTGTTTGTAGAGTCTTCATCTTGTGAAATAAACTCTACATGTAGAGAGGCGCATATGAGTTTAGCACAGATACATTTTGATGCTAAAGAGTCTTTGTATAAAGGGATTGAACTTCCATATTTGCGTGTTATAAGAGCTACATGTAAAGAAGACATAACTTCGTTTAGTAATGAATATAGAATAGTAGATGCTTTTGTAGAGAGTTATGGTGGAGAGGGCAAAAGAGTCGATATATCTTGGTTTGATTCGGTTGATTGTTCAAAAATAATACTTGCAGGTGGTTTAAACTGTGAGAATATAGATGAAGTAAAAAATCTAGGTTTTTATGGATTAGATGTCAGTAGTGGTGTTGAGTTAAGAAAAGTAAAAAAAGACAGAGAAAAAATTTTTGAGTTTTTAAAAAAGAGTAAAAATTGAGAAATTTAGATAAACTTATACAAAAAATGACAATAAATCCTCAACCATTTAACGAGTGTAGGGCAAAATTTAAAAAGGTAAAAGAGTTAAATGTTTATGAGTTTAATACCATAGAAGATACCTTAGCAAATCTTAGAATTCTTGGTCTTCCTTTAGTTGAGTTAAATAACAACTTGATTGCTTTAGAAACTACTTTTAGCCCACTTGAAAAACAGAAATTTTGTATTGTTGATATTGAGACAAATGGCAGTAAACCTGAAAATGCACAAATTATAGAAGTTGGTGCAGCTATGGTACAAAATGGAGAAGTTATAGCTAAATTTGAGACATTTGTTAAAGCAGATGAAATACCTCAAAACATAGTAAATCTTACAAAAATAACACTTGATGATGTTAAAAATGCACCATCTCTAAAGTCCACTTTAGAAAAATTTAGACTTTTTCTAAAAGATGCTATTTTTGTGGCACACAACGTGAATTTTGATTATAATTTTATTTCATACTCTATGGAAGAGGCTGGTTTTGGGCCACTGTTAAATAGAAAAATTTGTACAATTGATTTAGCAAAAAAGACTATAGAGGCTGAACGTTATGGATTGGGATTTCTTATAAAAGAGCTCAATATAAAAATAGAACAACATCATCGTGCGTATTCAGATGCTTATGCTGCAAATATTGTTTTTCAAAAGAGCTTAAAAAATCTTCCAGATTCTATCATCAGTACAGAAGATTTAGTTAGTTTTGCGAAACCAAATCCTAAAAAAAGAAAAAAGAAAAAAGAAAAATAATTATTTATTCATCCATACATCTACGACTTTTAAACAATACTTAGTTTCGTGTTTTAGCCCACGAGCTAAACCATCTTCAAGTATGCCCCAGTTGAATACTCCTTTTTTCATATAAGCAGTGCTTGCATAACAACCAGCAATAATATTGCCATAATTTTGAGCAAATTTAAAGTACTTTATGGCTTTATCAAAGTTTTGATTAACGCCGTTACCTTCTAAATACATTTTGCCTAATATGTGGCTTGCATTGTATGTTTTGTCTTTTTCTAATGCTATTTCGAAATATAACTTTGCTTTGTTAAAATTGCCTTTTCTATATGCTCTCATACCATCACCAAAGTTATTTGCTTGAAGTATTATCGAACTTGCTACTAAAAGAAGAATCATATGTTTTATCACTAAATAAACCTTTATATAATATTTTAAAAAGATTATACCATATATCTAGTTTTATAATCAACATAGTTTTGTGAAGATTTATAGAGTGAAGCAATTTCTTTATTATTTAATTCTCTAACTCTTTTTGCAGGACTACCAACAATGAGAGAACGAGGAGGGAATTTTTTTCCTTTTGTAACAAGAGAATTTGCTCCCACTATAGACTCTTCCCCTATGACAGCACCATCTAGTATAGTTGCACTCATGCCAATTAAACAAGCGTTTTTTATTTCACATCCATGAAGCATGACTCTATGACCTATTGTAACGTCATCTCCTATAACAGTAGGATTACCATCACTTCTGTCATTTTTTGTGAAGTGAGTGACATGAAGCATACTTAAGTCTTGTATATTTGTGCGTTTTCCTATTTTAATGAAGTGTATATCTCCTCTAACAACACAACCAAACCATATAGAACTATCTACCCCAATCTCAACTTCGCCTATTACATCAGCACTAGGAGCTACAAAAACTGAATTATCTATTTGAGGAGTTTTGTTTTCAAATGTCATTAACTTTCCTTAAATAGTTTTCTAGCTAAATGCTCAGCTTTGCTTGAGGTAGTGTCTTTTTTCATAGTTTTATATATTTTATTCATATACTCTTCTAAAATTACATGATTATTAATGGTCTTATCTTTACCTTTTTCAACTTTTACATACTCTCCATCATTTCTTAGATTCCAACTTAGAGAATTATCTGTGATTTGAAGTTTAAGCATTTCAAAAAGTTTCTCTTGAAGAGGCTTTTCATATATTGGAGTCATGAGTTCAAGTCTTCTCTCTAAGTTTCTTGGCATACAATCAGCACTAGATATAAAAGTGTTGGTTCTGAGTGTTTAAAGTAAAATACTCTAGCATGTTCAAGATACTTTCCTATGATACTTTTTACTTTTATAGTTTCACTAAGCCCTTCAACATTTGGGCGAAGACAACATATCCCTCTAACTATTAGATCTATTTTTGTTCCTGCTTTTGAAGCATTGTAAAGAGCTTTTATAACATCAGTATCAACTAAAGCATTCATTTTTAATATGATGTATCCATCTTTAGCAGCTTTAGCTTCTGCATTGATGAGCGAGATAAGTTTTGGTTTTATTTGAGTTGGTGACATCTTTAAATCTGTAAGCTTTTTGTTTTTTGAAAAACCTGAAAGTATATGAAAAAATGTAGTTGTATCTTTAGCAAAAGTATCTCTACATGTAAGAAGACTAACATCTGTATATATTTTTGCGGTTGAAGCGTTGTAGTTACCTGTTCCAAGGTGCATATAAAACTTTAGTACACCAGATTCTTGACGTATGACTTGGGTAACTTTTGCGTGTATTTTAAAACCTGTTATTCCATAAATAACATGAGCACCAGCTTGTTCTAGTGCTTTTGCCCAGTGAAGATTGTTCTCTTCATCAAATCTAGCTTTAAGTTCAACCATAACTGTTACTTGTTTCCCATCATTAGCAGCATCAATTAAAGCTTGTATAATTTGTGAGTTTTTCTCTACTCTGTAAAGCGTAGTTCGTATAGATACAACATTAGGATCTTTTGAAGCCTCTTTTAAAAGTTTTGTGACAGTATCAAAACTTTCATATGGGTGCAGTAAAAGAGCATCTTGTTTAGCAAGAATTTTAAAAATAGACTCATTTTTGCTAAAAGGAGGCAATACTTTTGGGTTATGTGGTTGCAGAGTTAGATATGAAAAATCTTTATTATTAATAATTTGCCAAATAGCTCCAAGGTTTAGTGGAATTTTGTATTCGTATATATCTTTAGCAAAAATTTGCATATGAGAGTTAAGAAATTTCATTAAATCTTCATCCGCATTTTCTTCTATTTCAAGTCTTACAAAAGCACCACGACGACGTAGTTTAAGCCCTTGTTCCATAATCATCATGAAATCATCAGCTTCTTCCTCTTCTATAACCATATCAGCATTTCTTGTAACTCTAAAAGCCGCAGATGATACGAGTTGGTATCCAGGGAATATCTCTTCTGCATGTTTTTTTACAATACTCTCTATAGGAATATATATATTGTCGCTTACTTGGTAAAAACGGGGAAGAACTCTAGGAATTCTTATCATGCCGTATTTATAGTTTCCTGAGCCTTTTTCATCTTGAAGTTTAACTGCCAAAGAGAAACTAAGATTGTTTAAGTGTGGAAAAGGGTGTGTCGCATTGACAGCAATAGGAACAGATACTGGAAGAATATTTGAGAAAAAATATTCATCAGCAATTTTTTTATTATCACGACTAAGATTATCATAGTCTGTTATAAAAAGATTTTCTTCTTCTAGTCTTTGAATTATTGATGTATAGTTTTCCTGAAGAGTCTCTTTTTCACTTGAAAGATAGCTTCGAATTTCTCGTAGTTGTTCTAGTGGTGTTATTTCATCGTTACCAGTGACTATAAACCCAGCTGAAAAAAGTTGTTTTAATCCAGCTACTCTTATCATGTAAAATTCATCAAGGTTAGTAGCATAAATAGCTAAAAATTTAAGACATTCTAGTAGTGGTAAGTCTTTTTTAGTTGATTCATTAAGTACTCTTGTGTTAAATCTCAACCAAGACAGTTCTCTGTTGATGAAGTTTTTAGGATCACTTATAGCAGGCAAAACACATCCTTTATGATTTTTTCCTTATTTTATCATAATTTTCTTAGTTTGACTATGTCATCACGTAGTTTTGCAGCCTTTTCAAACTCTAAAGACTTTGCTGCTTCATGCATCGCTTTTGTCATCTCTTTTAGTATTTTTTTCTTTTCGCTAGGTGGAATTTTGTCTTTTTTATCCATTTTGTTAAAGAGTTCACCCATATCTTCTACTTTTAAATTTTCATCTAGTAGCCTTGTTGTTGATTTTGGGGTAATATTATGTTTTTTATTGTGCTCTTCTTGTGTTTTTCTTCTTTCCTCAGTTAGCTCTATGGCATACTTCATAGAGTCTGTTATGCGTTTAGCAAACATGATAACTCGACCGTTCAAATTTCTAGCGGCTCTTCCCATAGTTTGGACTAAACTAGTTTTGCTTCTTAAAAACCCCTCTTTGTCAGCATCAAGAATTGCGACAAGTGAAACCTCTGGCAAATCCAAACCCTCTCTAAGAAGGTTGATTCCTATAAGAACGTCAAACTCACCAAGCCTTAGACCACGTATGATTTGGTTTCTCTCAATTGCATCAGTATCGGAGTGCATGTATTTGACTTTTATGCCAAGCTCAGCGTAGTAGCGACTTAGCTCTTCGCTCATCTTTTTTGTTAGGGTGGTTACTAAAACTCTTTCATCTTTTGCAATGGTTTTTTTTATTTCATCAAAGAGAGTTTCTACTTGAAATTCGCTATCTAAGATTTCTACTTTTGGGTCAAGTAGCCCTGTTGGTCGTATTATTTGTTCAGCTCTGTTTTCACCACTAAGCTCCAATTCTATAGGACTAGGTGTTGCTGAAACAAAAAGAAATTGTGTTTTTTTGTTTATGAATTCGTCGAACATTAAAGGACGGTTATCAAGTGCACTTGGAAGTCTGAAACCGTACTCTACTAAAACTTCTTTTCTACTTCTATCTCCTGCAAACATGCCACGAAACTGTGGAAGACTCACATGTGATTCATCGACTATGACTAAAAACTCTTTTCCAATAGCTTCAAAATAGTCAAACATGGAGAAAGGAGTTTCACCCTCTTTTTTGCCTGTTAAGTAGCGTGAATAGTTTTCTACACCCTTACACGCCCCAGTTGCCTGCATCATTTCCAAGTCGAACTCAACTCTACTTTTTAGTCGTTGGTACTCTACTAACTTGTCTTCTTTTTGCAAAAACTCTAATCTTTTTCCAAGTTCATCTTCAATATGTTTAATAGACTCAGTAAGACGAGTTTGACCAACTATGAACTGGTTAGTTGCGTAGATAACTACTTTTTTTAAATCTTCAAGTTTTTTGTTATTTAGCGTTTCAAAGTAGTAAATACTCTCAACTTCATCTCCAAAAAACTCAATACGAACTGCCTCTTCTTCGTTGTAAGCAGGGTGAATGTCAACCACGTCACCACTTACTCTAAAACAACCTCTATCAAAAAAGTTGTCGTTTCGTTTGTAACCCATGTCTACCAGTTGTAAAAGTAGTTTTTTCTGGTTTATCTCTTGTCCAACTTCTATGGCTTGAATCATCTCTCTATATTCAGTAGGGTCTCCAAGACCATAGTTGGCAGAAACAGAAGCAACACAAATAACATCATCGAAACTCAAAAGTGAAGTTGTTGCCGAGAGTCTAAGTCGTTCAAGTTCGTCATTTATGGAGCTATCTTTTTCTATGAAAAGGTCGCTTCTAGGAATGTAAGCTTCAGGTTGGTAGTAGTCGTAGTAACTAATGAAGTACTCAACATGATTTTTAGGAAAAAAACCACGAAATTCTGAGTAAAGTTGTGCTGCAAGTGTTTTATTGTGTGTCATAATGAGCGTTGGCATCTGAAGATGAGCAATGATTTTAGCCATTGTAAAAGTTTTACCACTTCCCGTGACACCCACTAAAGTTTGGTATTTATTACCTTTTTTTATGCTCGCTGTGAGTTTTTCTATTGCCTCAGGTTGGTCGCCAGAAGGAGAAAATTTGCTATTTAATTGAAAGTTTGCCATTTTTTTACTTTTTTTTGTTACAATTATAGCAAAGTTACTTAAGGATATATAATGTTTGAAGAATTAAAAGAAGAAATTACAGTAAATAGATTATCAGAAAAAGTAAATGATTTGTTAGTTAGGTTTGAAGAGATGAAATCTCAAAATGATACACTTAGACAAGAAGTAGTTACATTAAAGGCACAACATGAAGCAAAAAATGTACAGATTGATAAGTTGGAAGAGGATTTAATGAACAAAGACATAGAATCTGATGATATTTTTTCTAAGATTGAGGAAGTTCTCAAAAGATGAGCAAACTTACCGTTTCTATAGGTTCAAAAGATTTTGATATAACACTTGACGAAGAGTTTTCTAAGTTCTTTGACAAAGAATTTAAAGAAACTTTTGGCAAAAAAAATACTATAGAGACAAAAGAGCTACTGTACGCTTATGTACAAAAAAGTTATGATGAGTATTTAAATAAAATTGAGTATAGAAAGCTAATAGACAAAATAGAAAACGTTTAAGCTACTCTTTATATATTAAGGAGTAAAATAAAAGCTTAGATTAATAAGTGTATTAATCAAATTAAAAAAAGGAGTAAACCATGAAAAAAGGTTTTACTATGATCGAATTAATTTTCGTAATCGTTATTTTAGGTATTTTAGCAGCAGTTGCTATTCCAAAATTGGCAGCTACTAGAGATGATGCAAATATTGCAAAAGCAGCTACTGATATTTCAATAGCAGTTAATGATTTTAATGCATTTTATACAGCACAAGGTTCTTTTGGTAACCTTGACGATATTACTAATGTAAAATTTTCAACCAGTAGGACTGTTTTTACTGATGCTGCGAGTCAAGTTATGAATGGAGCAACTGGACAACTTTTTTATACTGATGGTACTGGTAGTTCTGTTGAAGGTTGTATAGGTTTTCAAGTTAGTGGAACTGATGGTAACCTAACAATAAGCAGCGAAGGTAATACTTCTGCAACTTGTAAGGGTATCTATGGTGCAGTTAAAAATTTAGTAAGAGTTCATCGGTTTGGTGGTTCAAGCGTAAAGTGGTAATCACTTGAAAAACGAGCTAAAGACAAAGGCAGGTTTAAAACCTGCCTTTACTATGATAGAACTTGTCTTTGTTATTGTTGTTCTAGGTATATTGGCTTCAGTTGCTATTCCTAGGTTAGTGGCTACTCGTGATGATGCCATACTTGTAAAAGGTAAATCACAAATAAGTGCCATACGAAGTGGGATTGCTATGCAAAGAGCAAGGGCTCTTTTAGAAGGTAGAAATACTGGCATATATAATGGTAATTTTACTCTAAGAAGACTTGATGCGTTAACCACTGGTTTTGGTTCTACTGGAAGTAGATTATTTATTTTTCGAGATGGCAACGAATCAAATGTTTTGGAATTTCCTATCTTTTCCAAAAATTCTTCAACTGGAGGTTGGATGAAAACTGGACTAAATGCTTATACTTTTGAAATAAAAGAAGGCGTAACTGTTAGGTTTGATTACAACAATACTAGTGGTATTTTTGCTTGCGGACAAAGTTCAGATTGCCGTTCACTAACAAATTAAGAGGCCCAGTTGCCATTAAAAAACTCTTTAATTCTTCATAAATATTAAAAATAACCTAAGTTAGTAATGCTATTTCTTCATTTCTATCGCACTGTTTTTATGAAATTTTACATCATAAGCATAGTTATTTTATATAAAAAGTGGGCTATAATTATCAGTTTTTTTACAACAGCGACTTGGTCTACCTAGGACGGTGATTTAATTGCTCTTGAGCTTGTACAATTTGTTTGTCAGTTATCTCTGTAAAATACTGTACTCTTTCACTTGAGCCATATAGGTGACAGAAATAAAACCCACAATCTAATGTATTTTAAACATCTTTATGAAAACTAGAAAAAAGTTTTGCACAATCTCACTATTTCTAAATCCTCTGAGGTTACAAGAGTTTCTAATTTGATAATTTATTGTTTTTTTGCTATGATTAATTGTTGGCTCTTTTTTGGTATTGTTTACTTACGATACCTTTTGATAGCCAGTTTTATTACATGTTATTGTGCTACTTTTGCTTAAGTAAGTGACATTCTAACTTATTAACTTAATTTAAAAAAGGAATAAACCATGAAAAAAGCTTTTACTATGGTCGAATTAATTTTTGTAATCGTTATTTTAGGTATTTTAGCTGCGGTTGCTATTCCAAAATTAGCTGCTACTAGAGATGATGCAAATATTGCAAAAGCAGCAACAGAAGTTGCTACAGCACTAAGTGATTTTACAACGTACTATACTTCTCAAGATTCTTTTGGTAAGACTAGTCAAATGACAAATGTTGTTATGGATGCTGATGCAAATATAACAACAGGTTGGAATTATGAGATGCCAAGTGGAACAGATTGTGTACATTTTCAATCTGCAAATACTAATGCTGCAAAAGATGGTAACTTTACAATATCTTTTACATCAAATGCAACAGGAATGTGTAAGATTCTTCAAACTGCATTAAAATCTCATGGTATTAATAAAACATATAGCATAGGTGGACAAAGAGTCAAGTGGTAAGCATTTGAAAAAAAAGATTATAAATGATAAAAAATAGCCTATTCCCTGTATTTTTAAAAAGGTATTTATGTATTATTTAGTTTCACTCTTAAACTCCCCCTTATCTGCTTTAACTTACACTTGCGAAGAGGAGCTAAAGCAAGGTAACATAGTAGAAGTTACTTTAAACACAAAATCTCGTCTTGGTGTTGTTCTCTCAAAAACAGAAAAACCAGAGTTTACATGTAACGAAATACTCTGCGTAAAAGATGAGTTCTTCTGTGAAGATACTTTGAGTATTGCAAAGTTTATTAGTGAGTATTATGTCTGTTCACTTGGTGATGCTTTGAATCTTTTTGTTCCAATGCAAAAAAACTCTTTACATGTAGAGCTTGCTTTAAGCACTAACATAACTCTTTCAACTGAACAACAAAAAGCCTATGAGTTTATACAAAAACACGATAGGTCACTTCTGTTTGGTGACACAGGAAGTGGAAAAACAGAAGTTTATATAAAAGCTATTGAAGAAACCATAAACTGTGGAAAAAAAGCTATCTTTCTCATGCCTGAGATTGGTCTAACTCCACAAACAAAAAAACGACTCAAAGATGCTTTTGGAAACAGAGTTGGGCTTTGGCACTCTAAAGTGACTAAAAAGAAAAAAGAGGAAATTCTGAAAGCTTTACATGTAGGGAAGCTTTCAGTCATAGCAGGAACTCGTTCAGCACTTTTTCTACCAGTATTAAATTTAGGTTTGATAGTAGTAGATGAAGAGCATGATGATAGTTACAAATCAAACCAAAGACCTCGTTACAATGCCCGTGATTTGGCACTTTTGTTTGGAAAAAGAAAAAATGCAAAAGTGGTTTTAGGAAGTGCAACTCCATCTTTAGGTAGTTTTAAAAACCTTCCAAAGTTTCGTTTGAAAGGTACATATTTTTCTTCTACAAAAACCATCTATTTTGAACATGCAAATAACGAACTTTCAAACCCAATGATAGAAAAAATAGCAGAACATTTAGAGAAAAACTCTCAAGTAATTGTTTTTCTTCCAACACGTGCTAACTTTAAGTTCATTGCATGTCAAGATTGTGGTGAGAAGGTTTTATGTCCATTTTGCTCAGTTGGTATGAGTCTACATGTAAACTCAAATGCTTTGAAGTGTCACTACTGTAACTTTGCTCAGGCTATCCCAAAAGAGTGTCCTAGTTGTCACTCTACGCATATGCGTTCAAACCGAATAGGAACAGCAGAGGTAACAAAAAGACTTCAAGAGCTGTTTCCTACAAAAGTGATTGAAAAGTTTGACCGAGATGAAATAACAACTCAAAAAAAGCTCAATACAAAACTAAAAGATTTTAATGAAAAAAAGACAGATGTTCTAGTAGGAACTCAAATGCTTGCAAAAGGGCATGATTATCATGGAGTTGGTTTGAGTGTTATTATTGGCATTGATACTATTTTAAACCTTCCAGATTTTAGAGCAAGAGAGAGAGCTATGAGTCTTTTGCTTCAAGTTGCAGGACGAAGTGGTAGAAAAGGTTTAGGTGAAGTTTATATACAGACACAAAATAGAGAATTTTTTGAAGAATTTTTTGGAGATTATGAAGCTTTTTTAAATGATGAAATGCACTTTAGAGAAGATATTTATCCACCATATAAAAAACTATTGAAAATCTTAGTAAGTCATGTAAAAGATGAAAAAGCAAGTCAAATTATGAATGAAGTTGTGAATATAGCAAATTACTTTCCAGAAGTCGAAGTAGTAGGCTATGGCAAAGCAAATATAGAAAAAATAGCCAACAAATACCGTTACAATATGCTTCTAAGAAGCACAAATACAAAAGAGTTACTAAAGTTTGGACACTCTTGTAGACACTTACATGTAGAGATAGACATAGACCCATTATCTTTTTCTTAATTTAATATAGGTATAATAAAATTTTAGAGGAGCGATTATGCCAAAAATATTTGAGTACCTTGGAATTGTGATAATGTTTTATAGTAATGAGCATGAACCTATCCATGTTCATGGTAAACATCAAGCATTTGAATCAAAAGCAGAGTTCATAATTGAAGATGGAAAGATAATTGATATAAAAATAAAAAATGTAAAAGGGAAGAGATCTTTACCGCATAAAGAGCTAAAAGATTTTAAAAATTTTGTAGAAAAGTTTAAGATTGAAATTGTTCAAAAATGGATTGATTATTTTGTTTATCATAAGAGTATTATTTGTATTAAAATTGATGGAAAGGTAAAATAATGAATAATTTTATATTGATAGAAAATGCAAAATATGTTGAAGATTACAAAATTTATTTAAAATTTAGTGATGGTAAAGAAAATACAGTTGACTTTAAAGAATTTATTGAAAAATCAAATCATCCAGATATTAAAAAGTATTCAGATAAAAAACTATTTTCAAATTTTAATTTAAAATATGGTGATATAGAGTGGAATGATTATGAGTTAGCGTTTCCAATTTATGATTTATACAAGGGACAAATTTAAGTGATAAAAAGATACCCAACAAACAAAATATATATAGGTGACGTAGCAGTAGGTGGTGATGCTCCCATAAGTGTACAGTCGATGACTTACTCAAAAACTCATGACGTAGAAGCTACGGTTGAGCAAATAAATAAACTTCACTTCGCAGGTTGTGACATAGTTCGTGTGGCAGTGCCTGATTATGAAGATGCAAATGCTCTTAAAGCTATTAAGGAACAGATAAAACTTCCTCTTGTGGCGGATATTCATTTTAACTATAGGCTTGCTTTGATAGCGGCTGAAGTTGTTGATTGTATTCGCATAAATCCTGGTAACATTGGTAATAAGACAAGAGTAAAAGAAGTTGTAAAGGCTTGTCAAAACAGAAATATACCAATTCGCATTGGTGTGAACTCTGGAAGTTTAGAAAAAGAGTTTGACATAAAGTATGGACCAACTGCAAAAGGCATGGTTGAATCAGCACTTTATAATATTAAATATCTTGAAGATTTAGGTTTTAGTGACATCAAAGTCTCTTTAAAAGCTAGTGATGTGCAAAGAACGGTTGAAGCGTACAGAATGCTAAGAGTTTTGACAGACCATCCCTTTCACTTAGGTGTTACAGAGGCTGGAACACTGTTTCACTCTACTGTAAAATCTTCTATTGCCTTGGGTACACTTTTACTTGAAGGTATTGGTGACACTATGCGAGTCTCTATTACAGGTGAGCTTGAGGAAGAAATAAATGTAGGTCGTGCTATTCTTAAAGATAGTGGTGTAGTTAAAAGTGGAGTAAACATTATTTCTTGTCCAACTTGTGGTCGCATCGAAGCTGATTTGGTAAAAGCTGTAGCAGAAGTAGAAAAGAGGGTGAAAGATATAAAAACACCACTAAATATTTCTGTTATGGGGTGTGTAGTAAATGCAATAGGCGAAGCAAAACATGCTGATGTTGCTATAGCCTTTGGAAAAGCTCAAGGGCTTGTAATGGTCAAGGGTGAAGTTGTAGCAAAACTAAAAGAGGATGAGTTAGTGGACAGATTTATGTTAGAAGTAGAGAAAGCAGCAGCAAATGGATAATTTGCATAATATTAATATAGAGCGTTCTGTTTTAAGCTCAATCCTTTTTACTCCTGCTTCGTTTGAAGAGGTTGCTGCGAGCATAAAAGCAAGAGATTTTTACCTGCCAGCACATAAGTACATTTTTGAAGCTATGGAAGAGTGCGAAAGAACAGATTTACCTATTGATGAAGAGTTTGTAAAGAAAAAGCTTAAACAAGAGGAGCGTTTTGATGAAGATGCAATGCTTGAGATACTCTCTACAAATCCACTGCCATCAATAAAAGCATATGTTGAAGAGTTACGTGAAAAATCTATAAAAAGAGAGTTAGTTAAACTTACAGCTGAAATAAAAGAGGTGGCTGTTGAGAAAGACTTGCCTTCAAGCGAAGTGATTGATTTAGTTCAGCAAAAACTTTATCAAATAACAGCGGATAATAGTAACAAAGAGTTCCGTGATTCACCTGAAATGACACATGCAACTTTAGAGCATATTTTAGAGATGAAAAAAAGAGGAAATGCTGGAGTTGTAGGACTAAACACAGGCTTTGCCGAACTAAACAGACTTACAACAGGTTTTGGAGATGGAGACTTGATTATTGTTGCGGCACGTCCAGCGATGGGAAAAACTGCTCTAACCTTAAACCTAGCCCAACAAGTGCTTGATGATAACAAAGGTGTAGCTATATTTTCTTTAGAAATGCCAGCTGAGCAGTTGATGCTTCGTATGCTTAGTGCTAAGACTTCTATACCTCTTCAAAAGATGAAGGTCGGTGATATGAGTGATGATGAGTGGAGTAGACTCAATAGTGCCGCAGATACCATGAGTGGTAAAAAGCTTTTTGTCGATGACAATGGAAATGTAACCATACATAATGTACGTTCAAAACTGAGAAAGCTAAAGACTCAACATCCTGAAATTGCACTTTGTGTTATAGATTATTTGCAGTTGATGACAGGAACTGGAAACAAAGATAGACATCAAGAAGTTAGTGACATAAGTCGTGGATTAAAACTTTTAGCACGTGAATTAGAGATGCCCATTATTGCTCTTTCTCAGCTAAACCGTGGTGTTGAAAATAGAAACGATAAACGTCCGATGATGAGTGATATTCGTGAATCTGGAGCTATTGAGCAAGATGCCGATTTAATTATGTTTGTTTACCGTGACGATGTATATCGTATACGTGAAGAGAAAGATAAAGAGCAAAAAGCTCGTATAGAAGGTAAAGAGTATAAGAGTAACTTTTTTGATAAACCAGAAGAGAATGCTGAGCTTATTATTGGTAAAAATAGAAATGGTCCGGTTGGTGTTGCTAACTTGATTTTTCAAAAAGCTTGTACAAAGTTCATTGATGCTGGTGGAATTCCAGTTGAGATAGTATATGATGAATCTAATATACCAGCTCGAGAATCAACACTAAGTGGCTTACCTCAAATTTGATGAAAAGCGTACCACTTTTTGTCAGCAAAAGAGAGATTATTTCTACTCTTTTGGTGATTGTGGTACTTTTTCTCTCATCACTCTCATATGAGTTTTACAAATACAAAAAACTTACAATTTACTCCTTACATGTAACGACCGTAAAGGTTGTAAATAGTTACATAAAAAAAGACAAAAACTATAGAGTTTTAAAGTTGAAAAGTAGTGATATTACTTTTTATACTACTTACAAAAAACCTTTACATGTAAACAGAGGCGATACTCTTAAAGTTATTCTTTACACAAAAAATATAAATTTTTATAGTTATTTAAAAGGCTTTTATACTCCTTTAAAATCTCTACATGTAAAGAGAAAAGCTGAAAAAAATAGTATTGTAGAGTTTGTACAAAATCAGCATACATCTTTAGTGGCAAAAGAGATATATAGTGCCCTATTTTTTGCGATGCCAATTTCAAAAGAGTTAAGAGAAGATATTACAAAATGGGGGATTGCCCATTTGGTGGCAATAAGTGGCTTTCATCTTGGAATTTTAAGTGCAATATTGTTTTTTTTGTTAAAACCAATATACACTTTTTTTCAAGATAGGTATTTCCCATACAGAAATAGAACTGACGATTTAGCTTTCATTGTTTTTTTACTTTTGGGAAGTTATGCCTATTTTATTGACATGACACCATCAGTTGTGCGCGCTTATGTTATGAGTTTGATTGGATTTTTTCTTTTTTCAAGAAACGTAAAAATAATTTCATTTGGAACTCTATTTTTTACTGTGAGCGTGGTTCTCGTTTTGTTTCCAAAGTTACTATTTTCTATAGCATTTTGGTTCTCTGTGAGTGGTGTATTTTTTTTATTTTTGTTCTTATATCATTTTTCAAATCTTAATAAAGTCTCTGTTTTTATTCTTCTGCATTTTTGGGTCTATGTTTTAATGCTTCCAGTAGTACATTTTGTATTTGAAGTTTTCAGTGTTTATCAACTTTTTTCACCACTTTTAAGCATGCTTTTTATACTTTTCTATCCACTTAGTTTAGTTCTACATGTAGTAGGATTAGGTGGAGTTATGGATAGCTTTTTGATTTGGTTTTTCTCTTTACATGTAGAGGTAAAAATGTTTACAACACCACTTTGGTTTTTTGTGAGTTACCTGTGTTTATCGTTACTTGCTATTCGTATTAGGCTTGTTGCTTTTTTCTTGCCTCTCTTCGCATTGTCTCTGTTTTTCATCTAACACAGAACATAATTTTGCACCATAGATATAGATAAGCCATGAGAAATAAACCCATAAAAAGAAAAACATTAGAATACTAAATGAGCCATAAATACTAAGATAAGTTTTGTTGTAAGCCACATAGTAAATAAATAGTGCTTTTGAGCTATACCATGTAAGAGAGGTAACAAAAGAGGCTAAAAGAGTACTTTTTTTCTTTAATTGTTTATTTGCTGAAATCATGAACATGATAAAAAATAGAAACCAAATGATGAAATATGGTAAAAATGGAAGCAGGTTAATCGAACTTGTTATTTCATTTGAACTTAGAAAATTGTTTATAATAGATGAGAGATAAAATGAAAGACCAAGACCTAAAGGCATCATCGTAAGCATGGTCCAGTAAGTTGTTACTGATTCCCAAAGAGTTCTTTTTTTTGTATTGAAAATTTTACTCATAATTTTTTCATAGTCTAGAAAAAACATCATAGAGACATACAAAACAAATATGAAACCCGTAATTCCCATGCTTCCTGTGTTCTCCATAAATTTGTTTATGTAGGGTGTTACCACATCTTGCTGTGCTGGCATTAGAGAGTTAAAGATAAAGTATTGAATCTTTTCATAGTACTCTTTAAAGCTAGGCATTTTAGTAAATATGCTAAATGAAATAAGTAAAATAGGGATTAAAGAGAGTATGGTATGAAAACTCAAAGATGAAGCATAGTGAGCAATAGAAGGGTCTTTAACTTTTCTAAAAAACTCTAAAACTTCATCTTTTTTTATCATTTACAAGCCCATTTTACTTGGATTTAGTATGTTGTTTGGATCAAATGCTTTTTTGATAGAGCGGAAAAGTTCCATCTCTCCATCGCTAAATGCTAAGTGCATGTAAGGAGCTTTACTAAGCCCAATTCCATGTTCACCGCTTAGTGTTCCCTCAAGAGCAACTGTAGCTTTGAAGATTTCTTCTATTGCTTTGTGTCCAATCTCTAACTGTTTTTCATCACTTCCATCAATCATGACGTTAGTATGCACATTGCCATCGCCAGTATGACCAAAACATGGTACTTTTACATTGTATTTTTTAGAAATTTCTCCAATTTGTTTAAGAAGTTGTGGAAGTCTGTTTCTTGGTACTGTTATATCTTCATTTAGTTTTTTACTTCCATATATTGTTATACTTTGGCTAGCATTTTTTCTAGCAAACCATAAATCAGCTGCTTCATTTTCATCTTTTGCGACTTTAAAATCAGTACAACCATTTTCTTTAAATTTAGTTTCCAAAATTTCAAGTTGCGTTTTAAGTTCTATTTCAAGGTTCCCGTCAATTGTAGCTATCAAAATAGCTCCAGCTTCCGTGGGAAGTCCTTTGCTGTACTTTTGCTCTACTGCCCTTATGGTCAAGTTATCCAAAAACTCCATAGCTACTGGTGTCACACCAGCTGCCATTGTTTTATAGACTGCATTCATAGCAGCATTTACTGTTTTGAAAACACCCATCATGCTTTGGCTTAATTTTGGTTTTGAAATGAGTTTTAGTGTTATTTCAGTGATGCACCCTAGCGTTCCTTCACTTGCAATGATGATTCCTGCTGTGTTATACCCTGCAACATCTTTGATAGTTCTTTTTCCTGCTCTGATGATTTCACCATTTGGAATGACAACACGTAGTGCCATAACATAGTCTTTTGTTATGCCATATTTTGCAGCTCTCATTCCACCAGCATTCTCAGCTACATTTCCACCTATGGTAGAGTAATGCTCACTCGCAGGGTCTGGAGGGTAAAAAAGTCCTACTGCTTCAACTGCATTTTGTAAATCCATGTTGATAACCCCAGGTTGCACTACAGCAACCATATTTTCCATATCTATTTCAAGGATTTTATTCATATGTTTTTCGTAGGCTAAGATTATGCCACCATCAGCAGGAAGTGCACCACCTGTAAAACCACTACCAGCACCACGAGGGGTGATAATGATTTTGTGTTCGTTGCAGTACTTTAATATGTCACTAACATCTGTCTCATTTCTAGGAAATATTACTAAATCTGGTTCATATCTGTCTCTTGTGGCATCATATGCATAAGCTATAAGATGAGCTTTGTCATCGTAAACGTTCTCATTTCCAAGTAGCTTTTTAAAATACTCTACATGTAAAGCTTTCATCTATTTTCCTATCACACTTCTGTAGTGTGAATTATAATCAGTTATTTCAGAGCTATTCCAGTTAATCCAACTAGCACTTATGTTTTTTACTCTACTGTAAAAAGGAACTTGAGCTTTTTTAATGTGTCCTGTTTTTACCTCTTTTACACTTTTAAAGTTATTACAATCAACAAAGTATCCTTTGTTATTTAGTGCAAAAAAGATAAGTCCGGTTGAGTTAACTTCACAAGCTTTTTGTAATATTTCTTTATCTGGGTTTGGTCTGAATATTTTTGCTAAATATGCTGCAACAATATCAGGGTGTACCCACTCTATATTTTTAAAGTGTTTTGTTACTTCTTTGTAAACTTTGTAGTTAGGTGCTACTATAAGAGCTCTGTCATATAGGTAGTTGAGTGTAACTTTGTCACCAACGGCAGGTAAAATTCCTGGTTTTGGGAATGCAACTTGAGTAGAAAGTTTATATACATTAAATCTAATAGTTGCTGTGTCTCCCTCTTTTTTGATGACATCAGCACGTGCTACAATAGTTGAAATACCAACTTTGAAAGTGTGAGTAACTATTCCTGTTGATCCTAAGACTATGTCATCAGAGTTTTTTATAACTGCATCTCTTCCGTTGATTTCAAGTATTTCTGTACTAAATTCGTTAAAAAGTGGCTTGGCACTTGCACTTTGCCAAGAGATTAAAAATATACTAACGATTGCCAATAACTTACGCAATAGAACTCCTTTTGCTTTACTAAATATGAGAATAATTATACTATAACAGTTTTTAAAAGAACATTTAGAGTTGTTTAGGTAGAATGTTGATAATTAAAAGGGTTGCATATATGACAAGAGTATTTTTTATGTTAGTGTTTTGGGTAATTTCGCTAACAGCTTCTACTTTACATGTAGAGAATTGGGCAAAAGGCGAAACGTTTTTAACTTTTTTGGAAAAAAATAAACTTCCTCATAATATATATTATGATTTAGCACCACAAGAACAAGAGTTAGCAACAGAAATAATGTCTGGCATAAAGTATCAGATTCTCAAAAGTGAAGACGATGTTATAGAGCAAGTGATGATTCCAATTGGAGAAGAGTTGCAGCTTCATATTATTAAAGATGGCGATAGCTATAATTTAACTACAACTCCTATATCTTACCAAGAAGACAAATATATTGTTACTGTAGAGATAAAAAATTCACCTTATCAAGATATCATAAATGAAACAAATAACCATCTTTTAGCACATGAATTTATACAAGCTTTTAAAAATAGTGTAAATTTTAAAAGACTTAGAAAAGGTGACAGAGTAGTTATTTTTTATACAAAAAGAATAAGACTTGGTCGTCAATTTGGTGCACCTAAGATAGAAGCTGCTATGGTAGAGGTAAGAGGTCGTAAAAACTATGTGTTTAGTTATAACAAGGGTAGATTTTATGATTCTAAAGGCAAGGAAGTAGAAGGTTTTTTCTTAGCTAAACCTGTTAATTATCATAGAATTTCAGATAGATTTACATATAAAAGATGGCATCCTATTTTAAAAAGATATAGAGCACATTTAGGAATAGACTATGCTGCTAGACGAGGTACATCTATACGAGCAGCGGGTAATGGCAAAATAGTTCAGCTTGGTAGAAAAGGTGGTTATGGCAAAACTATAACTATACGTCACAACAATGGATATAAAACGCTATATGCTCATATGAAGGGTTATAGAAAAGGGATGAAGCGTGGTAAATGGGTTAAAAAAGGTCAAGTGATAGGCTACGTTGGGAGTACTGGCATGAGTACTGGTCCTCATCTCCACTTTGGACTATATAAAAATAATCGTGCTATAAATCCTAATAATGTTATAAAAATTACCAAATCAAAATTAAGCGGTAAAAAAAGAAAAGAATTTTTTACATACATAAAAAATTATAAAGTTGATATAGATGTTGCACTAAATGATTATGAAAATCCGACTAAAGAGAAATCTTTTGATTATATAGTAAGTTTAGATAGTAATAAAGAGACTATTCAATAGGACTAAAAATGTCTAAAAATAGAGATATAAAAGATAACATTGAGATAATTGAGCTATATTTATCTGGTAAAATAGACTATGAGATATCTGTATCTGATTTAGCCAAGTATCTTAAAGCCATAAGATCTGATGATGAGACTGTTTTTATCTCTTTACTGCAGAAGTTTCCAAATGATATACTTGGAGATTTAGTACTAGAACTTCCAGAACACTACCTTAAAGAAATTATAGAACATATACCACCAGAACAGCTTAGTGAAGCTATTGAAGACCTTGAAAGTGATGACGCAACTGACCTTATTCAAGATATTGAAGAGATAGATGAGGAAAAAGCTGAAGAGATTCTTGCTAGCTTGGATGAAGAAGACCAAGAAGAGATAAAAAGACTTAGTAGATATGATGAGGAAAAAGCTGGTGCATATATGCAGACAGAGGTTTTTACAGCCTCTTATAATGAAAAAATACAATCAGCAGTAGATAGACTAAGAGAGTTAAAAAAAGAGGGCGAGTTAGAAAACGTTCATCAAGTCTCAATAGTTGGAAAGCTTGATAGACTGCTATACACTATTTCTTTAGAAGATTTGATTACATTTAATTTTGATAATCAGTTTAGTAAAGAGTTGGAAAATAGAGAAGATGAATTTAAACCAAGATACGTAAGAGATGATGAAGATATTTCAAAAGTCATTGAGTTTTTTGAGGATTATGACCTTTCTGCTTTGCCTATTGTTGATTATCATGGAAAACTTTTAGGAAGAATAACTTCAGATGATATCTATGACATTATTCAAGAAAGAGCAACAGACCAGATATATAAACTTGCGGGAGTAGATGATGAAATAGAGCATGAAGAGAGCATTTTTGAAGCTGGAAAATCTAGACTTATATGGCTTTTTTTGAATCTTTTGACTGCTATATTAGCTTCTGCTGTAATAGGGCAGTTTGAAGAGGTGCTAACAGCATATGTTGCACTTGCTGTTTTAATGCCTATAGTCGCTTCTATGGGTGGCAATGCTGGAACACAATCGCTTACTATTATGGTTCGTCAACTAGCCCTTGGTGAGATAGACAAAGAGAGTGCAAAAGTAGCGATACGAAAAGAGATGATACTCTCTATGGTAAATGGGTTAGTTTTCGCAATTGCAATTGGATTTATCGCTTTGAGTTGGTATGGTGATGGTCGAATAGGTTTTATTATAGCCGCTTCAATGCTTATAAATCTTCTTTGTGCAGGTTTTATTGGCTCTATGGTTCCACTTATGCTAAAGAGAGTGGGAGTTGACCCTGCTATAGGAAGCACAGTAGTTTTAACAACTTCAACTGATGTTATTGGATTTCTTAGCTTTTTAGGATTGGCTAGTTGGGTACTGATGTAATGAAAAATAGTAAAATTGAGTTTTTAAGACTTGAAGATTGTACAGATTCAGCTTATGTAAAACCAAAAAGTATGTTTTATATGCAAAATGGTGTAGAAAAACGTTGGGATGTAATTGATGCACATGATAGTGTAGCTATACTTCTTTTTCACAAAGAGTTAGATTCATTTGTTTTTGTAAAGCAGTTTAGGCCATCAATATATCTTAAAAATCAAGACGGATACACTCATGAACTTTGTGCTGGATTGGTTGATAAAAACAAAAGTCTTCAAAAGATAGCGTATGAAGAAATTTTAGAAGAGACTGGTTATGATGTTCCTTTAAAAAAAGTAGAAAAAATAACTTCTTTTTATACAGCAGTAGGTTTTGCAGGTGGTTGTCAAACTCTATATTTTTCAACCATTGATAATAGTATGAAAGTTAGTGAAGGTGGTGGTATTGATAATGAGTTTATTGAAGTAATTTATATAAAAAAAGAAAAAGTTATGGAGTTTATGTTTGATGAAAAAATAGCGAAAACATCAGGTTTGATGTTCGCTCTTATGTGGTATTTTAAAAATCATTAAGAAATTAGTCGATAAATCTTCTATTTAATTCAGAGTAAGTTTCTATTCGTCTATCTCGTAAAAATGGCCAGATTCTTCTAACTTCTTCACTTTTTGCCAAATCTAATTCAATAACTATAATTTCTTCTTTGTCATTACTTGCTTGAGCTATAAACTCTCCTTGTGAGCCAACTACGAAAGAGTTACCCCAAAATCTTATACCATTTATTACTTTTTTATTGTCTAACTCAAATCCAACTCTATTAATTGCTATTAGTGGTAGTCCATTTGCTATTGCATGTCCTCTTTGAACGGTTATCCACGCGTCTAATTGACGTTTTTTTTCTTCTTTAGTGTCTTCATCAAACCAGCCTATAGCAGTTGGATATATAAGAATCTCTGCACCTTTTAGTGTCATAAGTCTTGCAGCCTCTGGATACCATTGGTCCCAACAGATAAGAACACCAAGTTTTCCTACACTAGTTTGAATTGGCTCGTAGCCCAAATCTCCTTGTGTAAAGTAGAATTTTTCATAAAAACCTGGATCATCTGGTATGTGCATTTTTCTGTACTTTCCTGCGATAGTTCCATCTTTTTCAAAAACAATGGCACTATTGTGATAAATGCCAGCAGTACGTTTTTCAAAAAGGCAAGTTACCAATACTACACTGTTTTCTTTTGCTACATTTGCCCAAAACTCTATATCTTGATTATAACTATTGGCTTTGTCAAAGTTATTTGTATCTTCATTGATACAAAAATATCTGTCTTGGTGGAGTTCTTGAAGTAGGATTAGTTCAGCATTTTTTGATGTTGCTTTTTTTATCAAATTTAGAGTTTTTTCAATTGTCTCTTTTTTGGAATTTAAAAAAGATTGTTGTATTAGTGCAATTTTTATTTTTTTACATTTTGACATTTTTCAAAATTCTTGTTAAGTTTTTTCCTAATTCCATGTTCGTGGCACTACCCTCTATGGCTTTTTTTGTATCTTCTACTATGTTGGTTATTTTTGATTTTATTGTATCTGAGTTTTTAAGTTGTTCGTCAATATGAGTTAAAGATTTGTTTATTTCACTCTTGTTTTCTTGTGCTTTTTTCATGAGTTCATGTAGTAGTTCAACTCCTTTAAGTGCTACATCTTGACTTTTTTCAACTAATTCATGAGCAATTTTGCTTTTTTCTTGAGCTTTATTTGAAATCTCTATCATACTTTTAGTTTCAGTTGCTATCTCAGTTGCTGCTATTTCTGACTCATCTGCAAGTTTTCTTACTTCATCTGCTACGACGGCAAAACCACGTCCATACTCTCCAGCACGTGCAGCTTCAATAGCAGCATTTAGAGCAAGAAGGTTTGTTTGGTCGGCTATTTCTGATATTGATTCTATTTTGGAAAAAACTGATTTATTTTTTAAATCTAACTCTTTATGTATTAAACTATAATCTTCCATAATATTTGCAAGATTATCTATGAGTTTAGTAAGAGATTTTATAGTTATTATGACATCTTCACTAGTTTGAATAGATGAAATAGTAGAGTCTTGGCTTTTTGTTGATATCTTTTTGATTTCATTTGATTTGTTTATAAAGTTGTTTGTTAACTCTTCAACTTCACATATTTGTATGAGTCTTGTCTGTGAAGCCTTATTGACTGATATGGCATTGCTAGTAATAGTAAGTGCAAGATTTTCTGACTCACTTAGCTCTATATTATCATATAGATTTGCTTTTTCTGTTAGTTGTTCATATTCACTTTTTAATATAGTTATTTCATTTGGGTTTGTTTTTTTAAAAAACATATATTTCCTTTATTTAGTTGCTTTCCATAAACCTTTTAGCCCACATTTAGGACATTCAGGAATGATATTGTTTTGGTCTACATGTAAAGAACTTTTACATTTTTTACATGTTAGCTTTGTTGATATTATAGATATTTCACCAATTTTTAGTTTCATATTTATTGTTATTGCGGTATATGTTGATACACAAAAAGGGACAAGATAAGTAAGACTTAATTTAAAATAGTTTATATTTTCAAACATCATATTCAATATGAAATCACCCTGATTTATGATATTTAAAATAGTTCCAACTACAACTGAAATTTTCATTGACTGATTAATTGTATGAGAATCACACAGTGTTTTTACTATAATTTCTTTAGCGTGGTTAGTTATCATAAAAATCTACCTCGTCTTTTTTTTGCTTCACTTAGAGCAGTTTCTGCATTATTTAGAAGAGAGGTACAGAAAAACTTCTCTCCATCTTTTGTGCATTTCGATGCTGCTCCTATTTCTTTAAAATCTATTAACAGGGCAAAAGTATTTCCTCTTAACCTATATGCGTATGTGGTATAGAGTTTTAGCACATCTGTTATGGTCTGTTTTTTTAGTTTGTCTTTATATCTGTATTTCATATTGGATTTTTTTTCATTCAATATCACTTGTATTGGATCTTCTTGTGATAAATTTTTGAAGTTTTGAAGTTCAGGTAAAATACTTTTTGAAGCTTCATCTTGAAAGTTAAGTTTTCCACTAGAAGAAAATACAAATACAGGTCTATATATAGGACAATATCCTACGGCTGCTGTAGATAAAAGTATTAGTGAAATAATAACATATAAATTAAAACCAAAATCAGATAAATAAATAAGAATGATAGCAAAAAATATTCTTATGATTCTGTCATAAATATGTAAATTCTTCAAAGTTTACTCCTTGAGCCATATTATAGCAAATTAATTAATATTTAATGGAATATTAATTATAATAAAAATAATGATTATCAAAAACAAAAAAGGAGAATTTATGGTTGCATTGGCAGATTTAAAAACTGATGAAAAAGCAGAAATCTTGCAAGTGAGGGCAGAAGGTGAACTTAAACAGAGGTTAGCATCTTTTGGTTTAAGGAAAAGTAGTTTTGTAAAAGTTAGATTGGTAACGTTATTGAAACGTACTATGGAAGTAGAAGTTGGTAATAGTATTATTGCTCTTAGATTTGAAGAAGCAAAAAAGATTGAGGTTAATAAAATATGAAAAATTTGACAATAGCATTGGTTGGGCAACCAAATGTTGGAAAGAGTATGCTTATTAACTCTATATCAAATTCAAGGCTTAGAGTAGGAAATTTTTCAGGTGTTACAGTAGAAAAAGCAGAAGTAAATTTTGACTTTCAAAATTATGCAATTCGTATTATTGATCTTCCTGGAACTTATTCTTTGAATGATTATACATTAGATGAAAGAGTTACAAAAGAATTTTTAGAGAATGAAGAGTATGATATGATCATCAATGTTGTTGATTCTACCAATCTTGAAAGAAATCTTTTTTTAACAACTCAGTTATTGGGACTCAATAAAAAGATGATAGTAGCCCTAAATATGATGGATGAGGCAAAAAAAGAAGGAATCTGTATTGATGAGGAACAACTCAGTTCTATTCTCGGAGTTCCCTGTATAAAAGTTTCTGCAGTTACAAAAAAAGGCATAGGAAAACTAATAAATAGAACAGTAGATATGAGTGGTTTTGAGCAAGAAAAATCAAAGTTGGTGTTTAGTGATACTGTCGAAGAAGAGATAGAAAAGTTAGTAAATTTTTTAGAAGAAAAGAAGTATGACGATAAAATAGATTATAGAGATTTAGCGATAAAACTTATAGAAGAAGATTCTAATACTTATAAAAAGATGCATGATGAACCAATTTGGGTAGAGCTTTTACCTATTATTCGTGAAGCACTTAGTCATCTTTACATTCATTATGATACAAAAGATATTGATGAAATATTTTCAGAAGAAAAAGCAGCATTTGCAAAAGGTGCTGTAATGGAAACTGTTGAGTTTAAAAAGAGTGAAAAAAAGAATTTTACACAGAAAATAGATTCAATTTTAATTCATAAAGTTATTGGTTTGCCTATATTCTTATTTTTGATGTGGGGATTGTTCCAGCTTACGTTTGAAATTGGTTCAATTCCTATGGATTGGATAGATGCATTTTTTGGTTCTTTAGGGGATTATGCAAAAACTATTTTTGGTGATGGTCAGGTAGGTTCTCTTGTAGCTGATGGTGCTATAGCCGGTGTTGGTGCTGTTGTAATGTTCTTGCCAAATATTGTAATACTTTTCTTTGGAATTGCTCTTCTAGAAACAACAGGATACATGGCTAGAGTAGCATTTCTTTTAGATGGCTTTTTTCATAAATTTGGTATGCATGGAAAGAGTTTTATACCATTAGTTACTGGTTTTGGCTGTTCAGTTCCAGCTTACATGAGTGCAAGAACGCTTAAAAATGATAGAGATAGACTTTTAACACTTTTTATTATTGGGTTTATGAGTTGTGGAGCTAAATTACCTATATATGTACTTTTTGCTGGAGCATTTTTTGGTGAAGAACAAGCAGGAAATGTACTTTTTGCTATTTATATAACAGGAGTTATTTTTGGTCTTCTTGCTGCAAAAGTACTTAAAATATTTGCTTTTAAAGGAAAAGATGAGCCATTTGTAATGGAGATGCCGAAGTACCGTTTACCTTCTTTTAAACTTATTTGGCACACAGTTGTTACCAAAGCAATGATGTATTTGAAAAAAGCAGGTACTTTTATTTTAGCAGCTAGTATATTAATATGGTTTGCTAGTAACTATCCAAAACAACCAGATACTGAGGAGCAGTTTGCACAAAAGATTGAGATGGCAGTAGGAGATGAGAAAAAAGCTGAACTTGCAAATGAGTTATCAGAAAAATTATTAGAAGATAGTTATCTTGGAACTATAGGAAAATTTTCTCAACCATTTTTTGCACCACTTGGGTTTGATTGGAAATTGACAGTTGCACTTGAAACAGGACTTGCAGCAAAAGAAGTTGTTGTGGCAACTATGGGTGTTCTTTATTCTCTTGGTGCTGAGGTAGATGAAGGTAACAGTGGACTTATAGAAGCAATTTCTAAAAATATACCTTTCCCTGTAGCCGTATCGTTTATTCTTTTTGCGATGATTTATCTGCCTTGTTTGGCAGCAACAGTTGTTTTTACAAAAGAAGCAGGAGGATATAAATACTTAGGCTATTTGATTGTTTTTACTACAGCTGTAGCATGGATTATTTCATTTATGGGTTACCATATAGCATTAATGCTAACTTAGACTAGGATTGGGAGGAAACTCCTCCCTTTTTAGTTTCTATTCTCTTGTTCATTTATGATTGAGTCATCATATGGATCAAGATGTACATTTATGATCCACTCTTCAATTTCATTTATTAGGGCTATTTTATCTTCTATTTTATCACCAAGTGAATGTGCTTTTAGAAGTGAGATTCCATCATTGAAAACTAGATGAACATCAACGAAGTTTGTATTTGCAGACTTTCTTGTTTTTAGATAATGATAGTTACTTATACCATTTTCACTTTCAATAATATTTTTGATTTCATTTACTATCTCTTTATCTAAAGAGCCATCAAGAAGTATAAATACACCTTCTTTAATAATTTCATATGCAGAGTATATAATATATATAGAGATGATAACACCCATGATAGCATCTATGAGGTGTAAACCAGTAGAGTAGATAAGCACTAATGAAATTAAAATAGCACCATTGCTAAGAACATCAGTTTTGTAGTGTAAGGCATCGGATTTTATAACCATATTGTTTGTTTTTTTAGCTACATAGTTTAAGAACATAACAAGAGCTATAGTTATGACAAGAGAGATAGCCATAACTAGTATGGATGAGCCAAGAAGAGTTGTCTCTTCACCTACATATGCTTTTTTGATAGCATGATAAAGTATAAAAAAGCCACTCATAGTAATTATGGTTCCCTCTATGACTGCTGCAAGTGCTTCAATTTTTCCTTTTCCATAGTTAAATGTTTTATCGGCTGGTTGTTCTGATTTGTTTATAGCAAAGTAGTTAAATGCTGAGATAATGAGGTCAAGAACTGAGTCAATTGCAGAAGCTAAAACAGCAACTGAGCCACTTAGTATCCCTATGGTTAGCTTTATGATTATTAGTACAGTGGCCGTTATACTTGATACAATGGTTGCTTTTTTTTGTAGTGTCATTATGTGCCTATTATATATTTTCTAGGAGTATACTAAAATAAAATGAAGAAGAGGATAAAACGTGAGGAGGTTACTTGCTGTTGTTACGTTTTATCCTCTAGTATAATGTTGGTTACAAAGACATTTTAGTCCTACTTCCCTAAAATCAAGATTATTGTTACAAATTAAAACACAATTTATATACTATGTTTATATTTGTAACATTTGTGTAATACAAGAGCAATGTAATGAACCGTATTCTCTTATAAATATTGAAGCATCAATTTCTATAATTTCTCTATTTTTTATCTCTTTTTCCAAAATTTTGATTACTTTTTTATCATTTTTATCATTATATGTTGGTACTATCAAAGCTCCATTAATAAATACAAAATTAAGATATGTCGCTGGGAGTCTATGATTTTTAAACATTTTTGGACTTGGAAGAGGAAGAGGTATGAGTCTAAATTTGGTTTTTTTTAACTCTTTTTCCATTTTTTTTAACTCTTCAAATTGAATATCGTTTTCATCATAACACTTAGCATAAGCTATAGTCTCTTTATCAATAAAACGAGCTAGAGTATCTATGTGAGCATCTGTATCATCACCCATGAGAGCTCCATTTTTTAGTACTATAAGCTCTTTAAGACCAAAAAGTTTTTTTATTTTTTCTTTCACATCTTTTTGTTTACATGTAGCGTTTCTATTTTTATTAAAAATACATTTGGAGGTACTAATCATGACTCCATCTCCATTATTGTCTATACTACCACCTTCTAAAATAAAGTCTACATGTAGAAGACCTTTTTTAGAATAAGTTCTATTAAAATGATTATCCATAGAGGCTTCAAATTTACCCCCCCAGGCATTGAATTTGAAGTTGTAAGATTTTAATTGTTTGTTTATAAAAATGTCAATTGCCCCAAAATCTCTTATCCAAGTATCATCTGTTTTTATTTCATGAATTTCTATGTTTTCAAAAGAATCAAAATATTTGTTTAAAATTGTTTTATTGTTACAAATTACTATACATTTTTGAAATCTAGTTATTATTTTTATAAAATCAACATAACTTTTCTGAATCGCTTCAATTGAGTGTTGCCAATCTTTTTGTGTTGTTGGAAACACTAACATTATTGATTTTTGTTTTTCCCATTCTGCGGGAATGCGTATGCTCATTTTTTACCCTATTTTTGTTTACATGTAATAAATTATACTATAATATATCATGTTTAAAATTTGGAAAAAACACAGTATTAATCAAATCAATATTATTGCAATTTTGTTTGCGGGCATTTTTGCTGCTGCTGCTGCTTTTGTAATCATCTTTAATGAGTATAGAGAGTTTGAAAAAGATATAGTTGCAACAGAGGAAAACTATTTAAAAAATCAAAAACGAAGAGCACATGAGCAGACTTCAAGACTTTATAGACTTATAAATTATCGTTATTCTGAATTAAAAGAGAAAGAACCAAATATACAAAATAATGATATTGCCAAAGAAGTAGGCATAGTTTTAGATGACTCAAATACCGGTGGGTATATATTTATTTATGATAAAAATAGAAAAGTTATATATAAATCAAAGAAATTTAAAGATGATAGTTTTGTTATAAACAAACTATTTAATACTTCAAATAAAGATGGTAGTTTTTTAACATTTGAAGTGCAAAAAGATGATGAAACTATAGAAAACTTAGCTTTTATAAGAGAATTTAAGAAATTAGGTTGGGTCATAGGAAGTGGCATGAGTATAGGTGAAAAAGATATAGTTTTAGCCCAAAAAACTGAAAAACATCGCAATAAAATCACAGGTTTTATGCTAAAAATCATAACGCTAACTCTATTTTTGTATCTTGCTAGTATATTAAAGTACAGATATATAACTGATAAGTTAACTAATGAGATAAAGTTTATAGTAAGTTCATTAAAAAAGGCTTCAAAAAGTTATACATCAATAGATAGAAAAAAGATAAAATTTCAAGAATTTAGAGAAATAACTTCACAAGCTAATTATATGCTTTATAAGTTAAAAGAAAAAAAGAGTGCATTAGAAGATATGAACTTAAATCTTGAGAGTTTGGTGCAGGAAAAGACAAAAGAACTTCAAAAATCTGCTGCTTATGCAAGTGAACTTTTGGCATATCAAGATAAATTTTTAAAGAATGCAGTTCATGAGATAAATACACCTCTCTCAATAATACTTATTAATATAGATTTATATAATTTAAAGTTTGAAAGAAATCCATATCTTATAAAAATAGAGGCTGCTGTAAAAGTTTTAGAAAACATTTATGGAGATTTGAGTTTTATAGTAAAAAAGGAGAAAGAAGATAGGCGCGTAGATATGGTCAACTTTACAGATTTTGTAAACGATAGAGTTGATTATTTTTCAGATGTTGCTATTGGTAACAGGTTGAAAATAAAAAGTGAAGTAGAAAATGAGATATTTGTTCTGTTCAATGAATTTGAACTTCAACGTTTATGCGATAACAATATATCAAATGCCATAAAATATAGTTATATAAATCAAGATGTAAATGTAAGATTATATACAGATGAAGGTTGTACGGTTTTTGAAGTACAAAACAGTGGCGAAAAAATAATAGATAAGAATAATATATTTAGTAGATATTACCGCGAAGATAATGCACGAGGTGGTTTTGGTTTAGGCTTAAATATAGTAAAAGAGATATGCGATAACAATGGTGTATATGTTGAAGTAACATCAGATGCTAAAAAAACAGTTTTTAAATATTTTTTTGAATGTAGTAGAAGGGTAGTGTCATGAGAATATTGTTGTTAGAAGATGAATTTATGCTAAGAACCTCTATAGAAGAGTATTTAGAGGCTTCAAGTCATCAAGTAGTTGGGTTTAATAATGGATTAGATGTTCTGAAAACTTTAGAAAATGAGACTTTTGATTTATTGCTTTTAGATATAAATGTACCGAAACTAAATGGATTAGAACTTTTAAAAGAGCTCAATACTTTAGAAATAGTGACTCCAACTATTTTTATAAGTGCAAACTTAGATATAGAAGATATAAGTTGTGCTTTTGATTTGGGTGCTTGTGATTATTTGAAAAAACCATTTCATCTTAAAGAACTTGGTATTAGGATAGCAAGAGTAAAAAGAGAACAAGCTATAAAAAGCTCTTCGCATATGCTTTTAAGCAAAAAATATTACTTTTCTAAAGATGATAATTTACTTTTTTTTAATAACAGTTCACAAACTCTTACGAAAAAACAGTTACAAATTTTAACACTGCTTTGTGAGAATATTGGAATCATAGTTGACTTTGAAAAGTTTAGAAGTTATGTCTGGAATAGCGAACCAGTAGACAATGCAACGATACGAGCAGAGATAAGTCGTTTTAGAAAGTCCCTTAAAGAAGACTTTATTTCAAACATAAAAGGTGTTGGTTACAAGATAGATAAATATTTTTCATTATAAAAATCACAATATTGCTACAAATTTTCTCACAGTAAAAAAAATATGTGTAGTTTTAGGACATTTTGATTCTATGCTACGTTAATGCTACGTAAGTGTATTAAAATAATTTTGCTATTGCTAATAAAATAAGGAGTTTAGGTGAATCAAGAGATTTATAAAAGAGTTAGAAATAATCCAAAATTTTCTGAGTTGGTCAAAAAAAGAAGTGGCTTAGCTTGGAAACTTTCAGCAATTATATTTGTTGCTTATTATTCTTTTATTATGCTTATTGCTTTTAGTCCAGAAACATTAGGACAGCCTATTGGTGATGGTGTTATAACAGTAGGAATTCCAGTAGGGATATCTATAATTTTACTCTCTATTATACTCACCGGAATTTATATAAGACGTGCTAATAACGAATTTGATAAATTAATAGACGAGATAAGAGATGATGCAAGGTTTGATTCATGAAAGATTTGAATATTATAGCTATCATAATGTTCTTACTTTTTGTCTTAGCAACACTTGGTATAACTTATTGGGCAGCAAAAAGAACTAAAACAGCAAAAGATTTTTATACAGCAGGTGGAGGAATTACAGGTTTTCAAAATGGCTTAGCAATGTCTGGAGATTATATGTCAGCTGCTTCATTTTTAGGAATTTCTGGCTTAGTATACCTTGGTGGTTTTGATGCAATTATTTATTCAGTAGGTTTTTTGGTTGGTTGGCCAGTATTTTTATTTTTGATAGCAGAAAAACTAAGAAATCTTGGAAAATATACTTTTGCAGATGTTGCTTCATACAGGTTAAAAAAGACTCCCATAAGAATATTATCCGGACTTGGTTCCATTGCAACAGTGCTTTTGTACTTAACTGCACAACTTGTAGGTTCTGGAAAGCTTATATCCATACTTTTCTCAATACCATACGAATTTTCAATTATTTTGATTGGTATATTTCTTGTAGTGTTAGTCTCCTTTGGAGGCATGTTAGCTACTACTTGGGTTCAGATAGTCAAGGCAATTTTACTTCTTGTTGGAACTACAATTCTTGCTTTTATGATAATGAATGAAGTTGGGTTTAGTTTAGAAGAGCTTTTTAAATCTGCTGATTATATTCGAAAAGCAGATAATATTATGAGTCCAGGCGGTATTGTTAGTAACCCTATTTCTGTTATTAGTTTAGGAATTGCACTTATGTTTGGTACTTCAGGGTTACCTCATATTTTAATGAGATTTTTTACAGTTAGTGATACAAAAGAGGCTAGGAAATCAGTTTTTTATGCTACTAGCTTTATTGGTTACTTTTATATCTTGATATTTTTCATAGGTTTTGGGGCTATTGTTTTGGTTTCACAAAACCCAGAGTATCTTGATATGGCTAAAGGTACACTTTTAGGTGGAAACAATATGGCAGCAATTCATCTAAGTCATGTTGTTGGTGGAAATATATTTTTTGGCTTCATTTGTGCTGTTGCTTTTGTAACAATATTGGCTGTAGTATCAGGACTTACTCTCTCAGGGGCAAGTGCCATTAGCCATGATTTATATATGAATATTTTTGCAAAAAATAAAACAAATGTAGATGAGATGAGAGTCCATAGGCTTGCAGTTATTGGAATTGGTATATTTGTTATTTTTTCTGGTTTAATATTTGCAAATCAAAATATAGCACATATAGTTGGACTAGCATTTGCAGTTGCAGCTACTGTAAACTTTCCAATTTTATTTTTATCAATTTATTGGAGTAAACTAACAACAAGAGGAGCAGTAATAGGTGGGACATTAGGTATGATAACAGTAGGGATGCTCATTACTTTTGGACCATCAGTATGGGGAGAGATAATAAATGGAGATCGTAATGCCGCAATTTTTCCATATGATTATCCAGCATTGTTTTCAGTAGCAGTATCTTTTATTAGCATTTGGTTTTTTTCTATCACAGATAAGAGTGATAGTGCTAAAAAGAGATTGAAGCTTTTGAAGACCAATATGTAAGAAGTCAAACAGGTATAGGCGCTGATGGTGCTGTTAGTTACTAAAATTAAACAAATTGAAAGAGAGGGATAAACATGTCACAGGTTTTTGAACCAAACAGAGAATTTAGCAAAGATGCTAGAATAAAAAATATGTGTGAGTTTAAAGAGTTAAGTTTACAAGCCGAGGAAGATTTTGAAGGCTATTGGGATAAACTAGCAAAAGAAAAAATCGATTGGTTTGAGCCTTATGATACTGTTTTAGATGAGAGTAATGCTCCATTTTACAAGTGGTTTGTTGGTGGTAAACTCAACGTTACTCACCAGTGTTTAGGACGTCATTTAAAGACTAGAAAAAACAAAGCAGCTATTATTTGGGAAGGTGAAGATGGAAGTAAAAGAATTATAACTTATCTTCAACTTTATTATAGAGTAAATAGATTAGCTAACCTAATGAAAAATAAGTTTAATATTAAAAAAGGTGATAGAGTTATTCTTTATATGCCTATGATTCCTGAAGCTGCATTTGCTATGCTTGCTTGTGCTAAAATTGGTGCTGTTCACTCTATAGTCTTTGGTGGTTTTTCTGCTGAGGCACTTAGAGATAGAGTTATAGATGCTGAAGCAAAGCTTGTTATAACTGCTGATGGAGCATTTCGTCGTGGTAAACCATATATGCTTAAGCCTGTTGTAGATGAAGCTTTAAAAAGGGTTGTGAATGTTGTAAAAAAGTACTTATAGTTCAGAGAAACTTTGAAGATATAGATTACGTTCCAGGACGTGATTATGTTTATAACGAAATGATTATGAATGAGTCTCAGCATTGTGATCCTGAGCCTATGGATTCTGAAGACCCACTTTTCTTGCTATATACTTCAGGAAGTACAGGAAAACCAAAAGGTGTTATGCATAGTAGTGCAGGTTATATATTGTGGGCACAATACACAATGGAGCATGTTTTTGATGTAAAAGAGAATGATACTTTTTGGTGTACAGCTGATGTTGGTTGGATTACAGGACATACATACATAGTTTATGGTCCACTTGCGATGGGTGCAACAACAATTATGTATGAAGGTGTTCCTACTTTTCCTGATGTTGGTCGTTGGTGGAAAATGATTGAAGAGCATCGTGTAAACCAATTCTATACGGCACCAACAGCTATTAGACTTCTTCATAAACTTGGAAGCGATGAGCCTAAAAAGTATGATTTAAGTAGTTTAAAAGTGCTAGGAACTGTTGGTGAACCAATTAACCCTGATGCTTGGATGTGGTATTACAACGAGATAGGTCATGGAAATTGTTCTATTGTTGATACATGGTGGCAAACTGAGACTGGTGGGCATATGATTACGCCACTTCCAGGAGCGACTCCTATTAAACCAGGATCTGCAACATTCCCATTACCAGGAATCATGGCAGAAATTATAGATGAAAATGGAAATCCAACTCCAAAAGGAGAAAAAGGTTTTTTATGTATTACAAAACCTTGGCCTTCAATGATAAGAAATATTTGGGGAGATTCAGATAGATTTGTAAAATCATACTTTGGTGATTGTAAAAAAGATGGAAAACCTGTCTACTTCTCTGGTGATGGTGCAATGTATGATGATGATGGATATATCATCATTACAGGACGTACAGACGACGTTATTAATGTTTCTGGTCATAGACTTGGAACTGCTGAGATTGAGGCTGTTCTAGCTCATCATAGTAACGTGGCTGAAGTCGCTGTTGTTGGTTGTCCTGATCCTATTAAAGGTGAGGGAATCTTTGCATATATTGTTATTAAAGGCGAAGATACCATTGGTGAAGAGATAGAGATGATTCAAGAGCTTAACAAACTAATCATAAAAGAGATTGGTAACATTGCTAAGCTTGATTCCATACGTTTTGTTCCAGGACTTCCTAAAACAAGAAGTGGTAAAATCATGAGAAGAATTCTTCGTTCAATTGCAAAAGGTGAAGAGATAACTCAAGATACTTCAACTCTTGAAGATCCTTCAATAGTAGATAAAATTCAACATTTAGTTCATAACTAAAACAAAAAGGCATAGTAAAAATACTATGCCTTTTTTACTCTATTTTTCATTATTCCATATATAGTAATTATAATCCAAAATACTCTATCAAAAATGATCCAAGATTAAAGTGAACTAAAAGTGATATTATAAGTAGTATAGCTCCAATTAGGTTTAAGGTTTGAAATTTAAGGGAACTATGCTCAACTTTAAGAGCTTGCAGTAAAAAATAAGCATACACTACAAAAAGCATACCTATAAAACCAATTATTTGAAAGATATCCATTTTTATCCTTTATTTGGTGGTATAATATCATATAGAGATTAATAAAGGTTAAATTTTGAAAAATATACTTATTGTAAATACTGGTGGCACTTTTAACAAAAGATACAACCCTTTAAAAGGGGAGCTAGAAGTTCCAAAAGACTCAATTGCATTAGAAAATATACTAAAGTACTTTTACAATTTGAAATATGAGCTAAAAAATATAATCCATAAAGATAGCTTAGATATGCAAGAAAGCGATAGAAAAGAGATAGCAGCGCTTATAAAAAACAGTCCTTCTGAAAAAATACTCATAATCCACGGGACAGATACAATGGATAAAACGGCAGAATTTTTAGAAAAGTATATAAGTAATAAAACTATACTTTTAACAGGTGCAATGGTACCTTTTAGCATAGATAGTGTGGAAGCTAATGCAAATTTATCAATGTCACTTGGTTATCTTCTTAATTGCATAAAAAACGGTATTTTTATAGCAATGCATGGTTTAGTAGATGAGCATAAAAACATTTATAAAAAACAGAGAGATTGGAGTGTTTCAAACTAAATAGGGAATGTAATATTAAACTCTACACCATCTCTCTTTTTACTTTTACATGTAACGGCTCCTTTGAAGGTAGTTGTGATGATATTGTAAAGAATATGAAGACCTAAACCACTTCCTCCAGAGGTTCTAGATGTTGTAAAAAAAGGGTCAAAGATTTTGTTTAGATTTTTTTCATCTATTCCTTTTCCATCATCTTTGTAAAGGATGGTTATGTTTTTTTTGTATTGAAAAGCATTTATATAAATATTTCCCTTATCTTCTTTGTTATATCCATGAATGAGAGAGTTCATGATTAGATTAGTTATTATTTGCCCATAAGCACCTGGAAGTGAGTTTATATTTAACTTTTTTGGGATGACTACATGTACAGATATTGGTCGATTTTTCATGATTGTATTAAGAGATATAATTAGCTCATGTGTATATTCATTTAGATTAAATACCCTTGTCTCTTCGTTTGTCTGATCAACAGATACTTTTTTTAAAACTTCTTATAAGTTCTGAAGCTTTATTTATGCTTGTTAATGAGGAGCTAGATACATCTTCAATACTTTTTATATAATCTTCAAATTCATCTTTACTCAGATTATCTGCTTTATATAATTTTATTATGTTTTTAGAAATGTCACTAAGGTGTGAAATTCCTGTGAGAGCTATGCCAATAGGAGTATTTATTTCATGAGCGACACCAGCTACCAAGCCCCCTAAACTTGCCATTTTTTCTGATTGTAGTAGTTGTTTTTGTGTATTTGATATCTCTTTAATTACTTTTTTTATAATAATAATATTTGTAAGTATAATTATGGCTATGATAGTAGTTGAAATTATAAAGTATATAAAAATAGTATTAATAATATTTTCTTTAATCTCAAAATCCAATTGTTTTACAGTTTTTTCTATTTGCATATCTATAAGTTTATTCAAAGTTTCTACTTTATCAAAAAGACCATGTGTACCGCTCAATCCTATTATTTTATAGTCAGATACTATTTCCATAAAACTATTTTGGTAATTTTTTAGCATTGGTAAAGAGAAGGTTAAATCTGATTTTGAATTTTTAGTAAGTTTTATGATAGAAGTTAGCTCTTTCATCTTTTTTTCGTGTTTATTTACATATAACAAATTTTTTCTTAATAGAAAATCTTTTTCTATACGCCTAATAGATAAAATATGCTTTTGCATTTGCAAGTTTCCAATATGTTTAAAGAAAGCTTCCACTTTATGAATTTCTATTCTCATCTTCGCTCTTAGCCCTGTATTAGGACTTAAACCTATTTCTCTTCTATTTGGTAGAGTTTAATAAAAAGGGTGTTATATTGATTTTGTAGTAAAGATATTTTATGAAGATTATTGATATTTAAATTTTCAGAAAGTGCCATTTTCTCCAAATCTTTTATATATTTTTTTAAGTCATTATTTTTACCAAAAGCAAATTTTACAAATTTTGACTGCTTCCTTATATAAAAATGGTGGATATTATTTTCAATCTCTAGTACATGTTTATGTATGCCAAGTAGCTTTTGTTTTATAGATATTAGTTTTATCTCTTTGTCATTAAAAACCTTTGTTATACCAAGTATGGTAAAGATGCTAATAGTCGTAATAACACCAAGAATAATAAGTTTTAATTTAATAGATAAATATTTCATTAGTTATTGTAGCTAAAAAGAGGTAATAGTGTTACATGTAGAGATGTATATTAGCTAAAATTAGTATATACAGCTTGAACATCATCATCGTTTTCTATACGCTCTATGAGGTCAGAAATGTCATTTATCTGTTCTTCATTAAGTTCTATAGGCGTATTTGCAAATCTTTTTAGTGTTGCAGTTTTCATCTCAATTTTAAGTTCGTCAAATGCGTGAGATAAAGACCCAAAGTCAGTGTAGTTGGCAGTTACAAGAACTATGCCTTCTTCCTCTTCTATCTCTTCAAGCCCAGCATCTATGAGTTCAAGTTCTAACTCTTCTAAATCCATATCTTCAGTTTTTTTAAATTCAAATACAGCTTTTCTTGAAAACATAAATTCTAAAGATCCATTGTTTAACATCTCTCCACCACCTTTTTTAAAGTGGTTTTTTACATTTGCTACAGTTCTTGTTGCATTGTTAGTTGCAGTTTCAACAAATAAAAGAGCACCATGAACACCTTTGCCTTCATAGTTTACTTCATTCATATCTGCTAAGTCTTTTGAGTCTGCTCTTTTTATAGCTGCTTCAATGTTGTCTTTCGGCATATTTTCAGCTTTTGCATTTAGTATTGCTGTGCGAAGTTTTGCATTGCTGTCAGGATCACTACTACCCTCTTTAGCTGCCATAGTAATAGAGCGACCAAGTCTAGGAAATATCCTTGACATTGCTCCCCATCTTTTTAGCTTTGACGCTTTTCTATATTCAAATGCTCTGCCCATAAAATCTTACCTTATAGTTTTTGGAAAATTATATCTTTATTAAGATAAAATAGAGGAAAAAGTAGGATAAATATATGAAAAAAAATAGTGTTTATAGTATTAGTTGTGTTTTTTGGATTTGTGGGTTGTCAAAAAACACCATATACAGATAGAAACCAATTGGTACTTTACTCATATGATGATGAGATGAATATGGGCAAAACTGCATCAAATGATATACTAAAAAAGAGAAGCTAAGTAGAGATAAAAAAAAGATAGAGATGGTAAAAAGAGTAGGGCAAAGATTAGCAAAAGTAGCAAATACAAATTACCGTTGGGAATTTAATGTTATAGAAAAAGACATCTTAAATGCTTTTTGCCTTCCTGGTGGAAAAGTATTTATTTATGAAGGAATTTTTAAAGCTGCTAAAAATGAAGATCAATTAGCAACAGTGATGAGCCACGAGATAGCTCACGCTTTGGCTCGTCATGGAGTAGAGCGTATGAGTATGGGACAATTAGCAAGCATAGGAAAACTTGCTATTGGGGAAGCTGCCGGTCTTAGTGGTAATCAAGCTTTCGATGTTGCTTTTGGGTTAGGAACTCAGTATGGAGTTATGTTACCATATAGTCGTAGTTTTGAGTATGAAGCTGATGAGATAGGCATATATTTAATGAAAAGAGCAGGGTACGATACTAGCGAAGCAATAAATTTTTGGAAAAATATGAAAGTACAAAAAAATGGAGGTGAACCTATGGAGTTCATGTCAACACATCCTGCTGATGATAACAGAATAGAAAATATAAAAAGAATAATAGCAAAAAACTAAGTATAAAAGGGGAGAAGAATGATTTTTTTTAGACTTTTTTTTATATTGCTTTTATCTGTATCAATACAAGCAAACAGCACTAGTGATGGTCGAGAACATGGTAACTTATTAGAACATTCACAAATATATATAGATAACAGTAACTCTTTGCAAATAGAAGATGTCTTAAAAGGGAAAGTAGAGTTTAAGAAAAACGACAAAAAGCTTCTTGCTTATGGGTATTCACCAGATTTTACTGTTTGGATTAAATTTAGTTTGAAAAATGGGACTAATAAACCATTATATAAAGTAATAGAGTATGATAATACGCTTACTACAAATGTGGAGTTTTATAATCCAAATAGAGATTATGCCGTTGAGAAAGAAGGGTTATTTAACGTAAAAACAGATAGAAAAACACTAAATCCTGTTTTTGAAGTAAAGATAAATCCTCAAGATACTCAAATATATTATATGCGAGTATCTTCGCATATAACGACTCTTATAGTTAAACTCAATATTTGGGATAATAAAACTTTTTATGAAAAAGAGATAAAACATCAAGTTGTTTTGGCTCTATTTTTTGGTGCAATGATGATACTTGCTATTTACAATATTTTTATCTTCTTGTTTACTCGTGATATTAGTTACCTGTTCTATTTTTTGTATGTAGTTGGAATTTCTGCTCACCATGTAATATATGTAGGTATTGGTAATGTGTATATTCTAAACCAGACCTGGATACTCTATATAATAACATATGCTTCCTTCCTTACTGCCTTTCCAATTTTTGTATTGGCACTTTTTACAAAGACTTTTTTACATATGAAACAATATGCAAGGTTAGATAAAATATTAAATATTTTTATTGTTATACTTCCTGTATCCGTTTTTTTATTTACTATAACAGAAGAGTATAATAAGTTTAGAAATGTACTTCCAATTATACTTATGATTTATCTGCTATATATAACTAGTTATGCAGCACTTAGAAAAAATAGACAAGCTTATTTTATCCTGTTTGGTTGGTTAGCTATTTGTTTAGCAATTATATTTATGTTGTTATCTAGCAGTGGAATATTTAATATATTCGAATATGTTTATTACTACATAGAAGCCTCTTTACTTTTTGAAGCTACTATATTTTCTATTGCTTTGGCATATAGAATTAAACAGCTACAAGAAGAGAAAGTAAGAGCAAGTAAAAAATTAATAGTTCAACAAAAAAATGAGACTAAAAGGTTAGCTGTTCAAGTAGAAGAAAAAACTGCACACATAGGTGTTGCATTAGAAGAAAAACAACTTCTTTTAAAAGAGTTGCACCACAGAGTAAAAAACAACATGCAAATGATAGTCTCTCTCATAAGACTGCAAAAAGATAAAGTTAAAGATAACAAACTTCAAGATGTATTGTTAACTATACAAAATAGAATAAGTGCAATGAGTCATCTTCATGAACTCCTTTTTGAACAAGAAAATGCAACTCATATAGATACCTATGAGTATTTTGATCTTATGATAGAGAGTATAAGAGATAGTTACCATCATGATTTAAAAATAGAGTTAAATATAAAAGCAAAACTAAAAATGGAAGAGGCTATCTACTGTGGTCTTATACTAAATGAACTTATAACAAACTCTTTCAAATATGCTTTTCCTGAAAAAGATGGAACTATAGAAGTAAGTTTAAAAAAAGAGAATGGTTATTATATCTTGAGTGTAGGTGATGATGGCATAGGATATGACACAGTCAAAAGGTCCTCTTCTTTAGGCATGACTTTAGTTAATGCATTAGCAAAAAAACAATTGAAAGGAGATATCAAAATTAGCTCATCTAATGGCGTAAAAACCACTGTAAGATGGAAAGATAATGATTAACTGACCTTACGCACTTTCAATTTTTACAACTCAATATATGCCACTTGATTAGCTCTAACAAGCAACTTCATTCTCAAAGCAAATGATTTAAATGATGTTTTATTTTTAACGCTCAAGTTTGAAGAATGGACTTAATAGTAAAAACGGGTGCTAAAAATATCTTTCAAACTATGGCATAGTAGGAGTAAACAAAGGTTTATTTACAAATGATTGTAAAAAAAAGCTCTAAAATATGTATAAATTGCAAGTCTAAAAATGTTATTTCCAAAGGTTCAAGAAGAGGAATAAAGAGATATTTTTGTAAAGATTGTAAAACTTCTTTCAGCTCAAAAAGAAGACCAGAACAACTACAAAAAGTTATCTTTGAAGAATATTTTTTACAATGACAAACACTCATGCAACTTTCAGTAAAATATTCCAGATCAATAAGCTGGATAGTGAAGCAAAGAGATGAATATATTGTTGATATAAAAGCACATAATCCAAGGGCAGTAAACTTGGTATGAGATGCTACTTTTTATGGGAAGAGAAAAGAGAAGCTTGGAAGCCTGGTGTTCAAAGATGTTGAATCAAAAGAGATACTTATTTGGAAGCATATTGAAAGTGAAACAGTTCAGGATTATAGATATTTAAAGGAAGAGCTTCTAATACTAGGATATACCATCCAAAGTGCAACTTTAAATGGAAAAAGAGGCTTATACAAAGCCTTTAAGGATATTCCAATACAAATGTGTCACTTCCATCAGAAAAAGATTGTACAAAGATATATTACAATGCGACCAAAACTAGAAAATGCGGTTTTGCTTTAGCAAAAAGTTTCTCTGAAAACTTGAAGCAAGTAAAGATTTTAAGAGAATAGTTTCAAGATTAACACTAACTACAGAGAAAAACTTTACTCAAAAGCTTAGCAAAAGTATGAAGTTAAATTTAGTCGATTATTATTTAGTGAATTATAAGAAAAAGTAGAAAAGTAAGCACCCATATTTACTATTAAGTCTATTTTTTGCAATAAGTCTAGTTCGGCTTTCTTTATCTCTTTAGAAGCTTTTTTCTTATTTTCATCACTTATTTTTTCATCAAAGTAAAAACTCCAACCTTTACGCTCTGAATATGAATCATCTATTTCATTGGACGTATTAGAGTTATTGTCTTTTTCCATTACATCTATAGCACTTAATGACGTGCAACCAAGTATTGAGATAATTGCTAAATATAAAATTCTTTTCTTTATCATATTTCTTTTCCTTGCAAAAATAAGGGAAGAATTGTGTGAGAACTCTTCCCAATAAACCAAATCAGTTTTATTTTTAAATAATATAAAATCTAAATTAATTTATATTATATTATTATAAATAAAACATCAAACAAATAATATAATTATTTTATTGTAAAGTCAATAGCAAATATATTTATTTGAAAACTAAACAAGTATTGATACAATATTGTTATATAGTTAATGTTTATTATTCTTTTATCAAACAATTATTAATGTTTCATAATAGTTTATTTAACCATAATTACCCACTATTAAGGTATTTTCAAAGATATTTAAGCAGACTTTTCATGTTATTTGAATTTATTTATTATAATTTTTCAATAGTGTTGAATAATATTAAATATTATTTTAATAGTTAAATAATTATAGTATGTTAATTTGTTAAAGATAATATAATTATTGACTATCACTTATTATTAGTGTATGATACTTGCATTATTAAAGCTTAAAGAAGCGAAAAGAGGTACGATGACAAGATGTAATATACAAGTTTTTGGGAATGTAAAAACTTTTTTAGAAAAAGTTCCAAAGAAAAAAAAAGTCTTTTGTTATAAATGCAATTATCTCCAGTGTTTTAAAAACAACAAAATTGATGAGATATTAACTTCCTTTTTTACAGAAGATGAGATTGATAAACTATTTAGTAAAAAAGAAAAGACATCAAAATGTTCTACTCCGCCATCAAGACAAAAATCTAAAGATGATATTGAGAGTAGCAGTAAAGAAGATGAAGAGAATAATGATACTTCATTTAAATTTGAATTATAAGTAGAAAGGTGTAATGTCAATGACTAAGATACTTATTATAGAAGATGAGGCTATTGTAGCTCTTGATATCAAAAGTGCTTTAGAAAAGCTTGGTTTTGAAGTAACTGACATAGCCTCTTGTTATGATGAAGCACTTAGTAGTGTAAAACGATATACACCAGATATATTGCTTAGTGATATTAATTTAGTAGGTAGTAAAGATGGTATAGAAGCAGTAATAGATATACAAAAGATAAAAAATATCCCTGTTATATACTTAACTGCTTATTCAGATGAGAAAACTATAAATAGGGCTATAAAAACCAACCCCATAGGTTACCTTTTAAAACCATTTAAACGTGAAGAGTTAAAATCTACTATTTTCTTAGGTTTACACAAAATAAATCAAACAAATAGAATAGATATAGATTTTGAAACTACAAGCCTAGGATTTAACTACCATTTTGATTTGAAAAATGAAATTCTTTTTTATCAGACTATACCTATCTCTTTGAGCAAAAAAGAGAAAAAGCTTTTGAAAATACTTATAGAAGCCAAAGGAAGCATAGTACCTTTTAAATACATAGAATCACTGATTTGGTCAGATAACTTTATATCGGACAGTACATTAAGAACTCTTCTTTATAGGTTACGAGCAAAGGTTGAATATAGACTTATAGAGACTATACCTACTATAGGATGTAGACTTAAACTTGTTTTGTAATTGTGACGTTTAGTGTGACACCCTTTTAGTAGAATTTTTCCTATATTTTAGTAGAATTTTTCCTATAAAGGATAAATTATGGTAAACCTAATTAAAAATCGTTCATTGAACGAATTACGTGGAGTTATACAAAAGAGTGTATATGAAAGAATAAATGTTGAGGATCAAAATAGGATTTTAGATCTTTTCAATCAGAGAGTTTTTTTAGAAAAGACAATAGACAAGGCTATATCTTTTAACAAAAAACTAGATTGGGACAGACAAAATCCACATTATAAGCTTACAACAACAGCCGAAGACCTTATAGAAGTTTTTAAACTAAGAAGTGATGTATATACAAGTATAGAGTATCAAGAAGAGTTTCCTGATACTATCGAAGGACTTAACTTTGATAAGTATGATAACAATTCTGCTATAATTTATTGTAAAAGAGGTAACGAATATACAGGAACTTCAAGAATCATATTTGATTCAAATCATAAACTACCAAGTGAAGAAAAGTTCTCTTTTGATTATCTTAGAAAAAAAGATTTTAAACTATGTGAAACCTCTAGGTTTACTATTAAAAAAAGACTCAACTGGATTGAGTTTTGACTTTAAAAACATAATGAGAGCTTTTTATGAGATAACAACAAACAACAGTGTAGATTTAGTAGTTTCTAGCATAAGAGAAGAGCACTTTAAAATGTACTCAAAATTCGGAGGAATAAGCATTGAAAAAGAGCTAGATTCTTATGGTCTTATAGAAGTTCCATTTTTGATAATATCTTGGAATATGAGTGAAGCATCTAAGTTTTTCAAGAGGTCCTTTTTGAGATGAGTGAATTATGTGCGAAGTGAATAAAACCCACAATCTTTACAATGTTTTAGCTTTTCAAATTTTTTTATTTCACCATTGAATGATAGCTCTGGATTATTTATAAACACTACATTTGTTGAGCCACATTGTAAGCATTTTTTGTTGTTTTTTCTTTGAAGTTTTCTTTTTGAAAATATGTTTACAAATTCTGATGCAAAAATTCCTCCAGGAATCGCAATAAAAGCAATGCCGAGAATAGACACAATAGCTGTTATAAACTTTCCTAAAGTGCTTATAGGATACATATCACCATAACCAACTGTTGTTAGTGTAGCAACAGCCCACCAAAGAGTTTGAGGTATATTTGTAAATACCTCTGGTTGAGCCTTGTGTTCGGCTTCAAAAACTATAAAAGAGAGGAAAATAATAATTGCAAAAGTACAAAAAAGAAGTACTGTAAATTCCTCTTTTTTTGAAGAAAGTATTTGGCTGATAACCTTTACAAATTCAGCTTGTTTTTTCATCCTGAAAAGTCTAAAAATTCTAAAGAATCGTAAACTTCTTATAAAAGCATTATTAAAATCAAATCCTGTAAAGATATATGGAATAATAACAATTAAATCAATAATTGCGTAAGCAGAGGTTATGTATTTTAGTTTTCCAATAAATCCACTGTATTTTTTTAAACTTCCTGCTGCATAAACACGAAATCCATATTCAAGTACAAAAATTGGCATTATGATATGTTGGATTGAAATTAAAATATAACTATATTTTTCTTCGTATTCATCAATTGTTGAAATCATTAAAGATGTGATACTAATTAAAATTAAAGCGTATATAAAAATATTTAACGCATATGAATATTTGTTTTTTTCAGGCTCTTCTAGTAAAGAATATAACTTATCTTGTAATGCCAATACAATCTCCTAGATATTTTGTTTTAAAAATTATAGCAAAAAAAATATATATTAGTAATTTGATACACATTAACTACATACTTCGTTGATATAATTTCTCTAAATTTTAACAAGGAGCATGATTATGCGTTTATTGAAAGTGTTAGCACTAAGTGCTGTAGTATTAGTTAGTAGTGTGTTTGCAGAAAGTTTTATGGTTGATAAACCTCACACTAATGTTGGATTTAAAGTAAAACACCTTTTGGTTTCATCTGTAAATGGAAATTTTGGTACATTTGATGGGAGTATTGAGTTTGATTATATGAAAAAAGAGCTCAAAAGTGTCAAAGGAACTATTGGTGTTGCGTCTATTAATACAAATAATATTAAACGAGATTCGCACCTAAAAAGTACTGATTTTTTTGATGCAGAAAAATTTCCTGAAATGACATTTGTCTCAACAAAAGTAGATGGTGACTATCTTTGGGGAGATCTGACCATCAAAGGTGTAACAAAAAATGTAAAGTTTGAAGTAGAAGACATAGGAACTATTGTTGGACCAAAAGGCAATAAACGTATTGGTTTTGTTTTAGAGGGAAAAATAAAACGACTTGATTATGGACTTAGCTGGAACAAACTTCTTGAAGCAGGTGGTGCTATCGTTTCTAACGAAATTAAGCTTATCATAGAAATGGAAGGTATCGCTAAGAAAAAGATGCAATAATCTATGTAAATTTTAATTACTGATAAGCCCTCTAAATAAGGAGGGCTCGTCTTTACATGTAAACAGATAAAATTATTTCTTTACTTTAGGTGCTAAAACCCATAGCTCAACTTTTTCATTTTTCCTAGAATCTGTACGTTTTGTTCTTTTAGACGATGCTCTTACGTCACGTCTAAGGTGCAAGTCTTTTCTAAAACGATTATTGTTTCGTAGTTCTTCTATTATTGGATGCTTACTCTCTTCATCAACTACTTCTGCTAAATTTGAAAATATTAAAACTATTTTTCCATTAGGAGTCAAGTGTTTTTGTGCTTGTTCAAAAAATCTTGGGAATAGTTCTTCTTCATAATACATGGCTTTATCAATTCCCTCTTCTAATTTGTGCTTTGCTTTTATCCAAGGAGGATTAAAAACAATCAAATCAGCTTTAAGATCACAATTTTCAAATAAATCACCATGGTTTAGCGTTATTTTATCTTCAAATCCTAATCTTTTACTCTCTTGCAAAACACCAATAATAGCATTTTTATTTGTGTCAGTTGCAAAAATATTTTCAAAACCATTTTGTATTAATTGAAATGATAAAATACCACTTCCTACTCCAATTTCTATAACTTTATTTTTTGAGCCCTCATATTTTTTCAAGTATCTATCAAACAGTTTTAAATGATCAAATCTTGTTGGAAAATATGTTCCATAATATGGGTGAAGAGTCAAGTTTAAAGTTTTAATTTCAATTCCCTTTTTATACCATTGCCATGAACTGTTCATGCCTTGAACTTGGGGAAAAGAGATAAAAAATTCTGAAATATCAGGGTATAGCAATTCTAACCAGCCAATATTTGGACATTTTTTAACACAAAGCTTATTGTCTTTTACTTTCAATAACAGTCTATGCGAGGCTTCTCTATATGCAGAACGATACTCACGTTGTCCTTGAAAACTTTTGTCTTTGTATTTACGAGAAAGGTTTTTTTTTGAGTTCAGCTAAAACTTCTAAACCGTTGCCATAAAATTTTTCAACAAGAACATACTTTCCTTCAATCATCTCAGCAACTGTAGCTTTTGTATCCATTTTAGAAAAGAAGCTCATAGCTTCAATCTGCGTTGTTATAATATTTGGTCTATCTGGTAAGATAGATTGTAAATCTTTACTCATGTAATTGTGCCCTTTATCTAGATGTAGTTTATTGTAAACAGGCTTTGTTTTGGTTTTATTTCTACAATATTTGTGATTTATACAGAAAATATTGTTTTTTAGGTAAAATAAAATAAAAAAGAAGAAAACAAGGAAATAATAATGTCGTTTGAAAAATTAGGCTTAGTGCCACAATTGACTAGCACGGTCAGTGATTTAGGTTATACAAAAGCAACACCTGTACAAAAGCAAGTTATCCCTTTAGTTTTAAGTGGGAAAGACGTGATGGCAACAGCACAAACTGGGACAGGAAAAACAGCAGCATACGCACTTCCTATTTTGCAGTTATTGGCTAAAAAGAAACTTAAAGAGAACATAAAAGTAAATGTGAGAGCACTGGTTTTAGTCCCTACTAGAGAACTTGCAGCACAAGTGGGAAAAAGTTTTGAAACGTATGGTAAGAACTTTTCATTGAAGAGTTGTATGGTTTATGGTGGTGTTAAATTTACTCCACAGACTAAGAAACTCGAACGCGGTGTTGATATTTTAATAGCAACACCAGGGCGTTTACTGGAGCATATTAAACAAGACAATCTTAATCTTTCTAAAGTAGAAATTCTTGTATTTGATGAATCGGATAGAATTCTAGACATGGGATTTTGGGAAGAAATTGTAACACTCTCAAAGATGATTCCTAAAAAACGACAAACACTGCTTTTTTCTGTAGAACAGAGTAAATCTGTTAAACGATTTTCTGCACTAACTGATATAAAACCTGTAAAAGTTACAATAAACAATCAAGGTGATTTGGCACAAAAAGTTAGGCAAACCATATACATATGTGATTCTGAAAAAAAGACAGCACTGTTGTCATATATGATAGGTTCACGTAACTGGCATCAAGTATTGGTTTTCACAAAAACCAGACAAAGTGCAGATGAAGTTGGAGCTTATCTTGAAGAAAGTGGTTTAAAAACACTGATTTTACATGGAGAGAAAGCCCATTCTCAACGAACAAAAGCACTTAAGGATTTTAAAGCTGGAAATATTCGTGTTCTTGTGGCTACTGACATTGCTTCAAGAGGTTTAGATATTGAAAGACCTTCCTCATGTCATTAATTATGAGCTTCCTGGAGATGCGGAAGACTATATTCATCGTATTGGTAGAACTGGACGTGCTGGAAATGAGGGTGAGGCTATTTCTTTGGTTTGTAGAGAAGAAAAAAGTCTTTTAAAAGATATTGAAAGACTACTTAAATATGCACTTCAAGTAGAGTTTTTTGAAGGTTTTGAGCCAAAATCATGGATTGAAAAAGAAGCAAACAAACACACAATTAAAGCCAAAATTGAGCGAAGCCAAGAAAAAAGAAATAAAACTGCAAACAATGTCGTTGGCATGAGAAAGAAAAAAGCAACCGATAGAAATGCTCTAAAAAAATCAATTATTAAAAAAAGAAAAAAAGCTAAAATAAAAGTTTCAACCCAAAAAAAATAGAAACTCTAAAAGGAACATAATGACTTTAAAAGAGTTAAAAGCCATTGAAATTATAAAAATGGTTTTGGGCGATAACCGAATGCCTGTAAAAAGTGAGGAAGAATTAGCACTTCTTTTAAAAAAAAGAATGACTAAAAAAGAGCTAGAAGTTCTAAATGCTAAGGTTCAAGGTATTACTCAAGAAGATGTTATGGCAAGTTTAAACATAGATCTAGCAAGATATGAAACCCTTGTTAGAGGTGCTACTAAAAAGCTTAAAAACGAGTCTGTCATGGTAATTTTTTTTACGATAAAATAAGAATAAACGAAGAGAAGTAAGTAAATAAAGTGAGAGTGTCTAAGCTCTCACTTTACTTTAATCTATTGTTTCGTAAACTTCTACTTCTGGACGACCACTAAACCAATCTTTTGGTGGCATATCTTCATGTGATTTTGAAAATGAATCACTTTTTGTATAATCTAAAAAACTTTTCATATCTTTCCAAGTTGTCTCAATCGTAAAATTGTTTTTTTTCAGAAACATGAGGCATATGTTGTGGAGCCAAAAGCTTCATTTCTATAAAAACCAGCTTGCTTTTCAACTTGATGCTTTTTTACTGCAACTTTTAGATGAGCAGAGTATTGCTCATTAAACTCTAGTTTGATTGGAAATTTTGTAAAAACTATTACCATTTTAATCCTTTTGTGTGATATTCTAGGCGAGTATATATCGTCTATCTGAAATTATAACTAAATAGTTCAAATGGATTATAAATCTAGAAATTGAATATTGTTATTTTAAAATCTTAACATAATATTTTTGTGTCATTATGATAAAAGTTTATATTATATTTTTTTATTAGGGTATACTCTTATTTATGAAAAAAACAAATGAACTTTTAACAAAAGATATAAAAAAATTAATTGTACAAATCGCAATACCTTCAAGTATAGGGATGTTTTTTAACACAATGTATAATGTAGTAGATACCTTTTATATCGGTCAAATATCTACAGAAGCTATCTCTGCACTTACATATAGTTTTATTATATTTTTCATGCTTTTATCTGTAAGTTTTGGACTATCATCTGCAATCACAGCGTATGTAGGTGGAGCATTGGGTAAACACAAGAAAAATATGGCACGGATATATGCATCAAATGGTATAAGTTTATTTCTTTTCATTTCATTTTTTTTATCTGTTTTTAGCTTTTTACTTTTAGAATATATATTTGTCCTAATAGGGGCATCTGGTAAGGTCTTAGAGTACGCACTTGAATATACTTACATAATACTTTTAGGAATATTTCCCATGCTTATGGGATTAGGAGCAAATGCAGTTTTAGTAGCTCTTGGGGATACCAAAAGTTATAGAAATATTTTGATAATGGGATTTATATTAAATGTGATTCTTGACCCTTTGTTTATATATGGTTTTTACTTTATTCCTGCACTTGGAATAAGTGGAGTTGCAATTGCAACAGTTTTAATTCAATGTACAACACTTAGTTATATGTTGTATAAACTCTACATGACAAATCTTTTTGATACAGCTAGGTTTTTTAAATCTACACCAAATATAAAAGCTATTAAGCATTTAATAAAACAGGCTATTCCTGCTAGTACAAATATGTTGTTAGGGTCTTTTGGGAGTATGATCACTATGTACTTTGTATCAACTTATGGCTTTAAGGCTGTTGCTGCATTTGGGATAGGGTATAGAGTAGAGCAGATTATCTTACTTCCAATGCTTGGTTTGAATACTGCCGTTATATCTATAGTGTCAAATAACTTTGGTGCAAAAAACTTCAATAGAATAGATGAAGTTATACAAAGAGCCTTAAAATATGGCTATATAATGAGTGCAATTGGGGTAGTTTTAATAGCATTGTTTGGTAAGTATATGATTATGGTATTTGATACAGATACAGAAGTCGTAGATATTGCATACATATATATAATATTTGAGAGTTTTATATTCTTTTCATTTATAACATTGTTTATATCAGGATCTACACTCCAAGGTATTAAAAAACCATTTATGATACCTTATATTGGTCTATATAGGCAAATATTTATGCCTCTTATTTTCTTTTTCTTAATTGTGCACGTTTTTCATTTAAGTATTATATATTTATGGATAAGCATGTTTATTACTATGACTAGTGCGGCAATTTTTATGAAAATCTATACAAAGAAAAAATTAAAGCTTGCTCGTTCAAAACGATAAAACAAGCTATTGTCGTTTGTTTAAGTTTCAACAATGCAACTATACTTCAAGCAACAGGTGGTATCTTTAAAGATAGATTACTGTTTTTATGTAAAGCTTTTTAAATGTAAAATATCAAGCACTAGCTTGAAGTTTTACACCTAAACTATTTAACACTTTCATAACAGTTTCAAATCTTGGTTTTGCACCTACTTGAAAGGTTTTGTATAGGCTTTCTCTTCCTAACCCTGTGTCTTTTGCTATTTGGCTCATGCCTTTTGCTTTAGCTATGTTGCCTACTGCTTGGAGTAATTCTTCCATATCTCCGTCTTTTAATACCTGAGTTAAATACTCTGCTATAATTTCTTTGTCATCAAGGTATTGTGAAATATCAAATTCAGTTGTTTTAGTCATTTTGTAACTCCTTCGCTTGTTTTTTTTGCTTTGGCAATATCTTCGTTTTGTGAAGATTTGTCTCCACAATAAGTAATATAACTATTTTTTCATCTTGTATTGTGTAATATACTCTATATTATGGTTCTATTTTTATTTTAAGTTCATATACTGAACTTTCGCACCTAATCTGAGACCAACACACCATATAAAACACCTAGTTATGGAAAAAACAGAAGAAGAACTCATCAATATTGACAAATTTAAAATTTCAGTTAAAGCCCTGTAATAGGTACTTTTAGATATAATTTGTAAAAAGAAAATCAATGCAACTTCAAGAACAAATAATCTCTGCAATCAATACAACCTTAAAAAATCCAATCTTTCAAACGATGCAACTACTTAATATCAAAAGCATTTTAAAAAACGCTAACTTTGTAAAAAAGAGAAAAGGTGCAAATCCATACCTTGTAGTATTACACTTTGTGTATATGCTAGTTATGAATAAAAAAATCTCTACATTCATGAATCAAAGCAATGATAGTCTAAAAAAAGATACTTACTACAGACTCCTGCAAAAGAGTAGCTACAATTGGAGAAAACTACTCTCACTAACAAACCTTAAGATTTTAAAACTGCTTCATAAAGTTCAGGATTCTTCATCTGTTAAAGTACTCATTATTGATGATACAGTAGAAGGGAAAACTGGAAAGTATGTTGAAGGAAGTCGTGATGCTCTTTGGAGCAATAAAGAGAAGAGAAACATTAGAGGCATAAATGTAGTATCGCTTAATTACAGTGACGGATATTCAAACTTCATGTTGGACTTTGCAATATCTATGGGGAATTATGCACGAGTAAAATTTGAAGAGTTTACTCAAGAGGTAAATGTAAGAACAACAGCATACAAAAGAAGATTAGAGATTATGGATGGGAAATCTAAAATAGCTATAGACATGGTTACAAGAGCTTTGAAGAGTGGTGTATATGCAGATTATCTTCTTGTAGATAGTTGGTATTCTAAACCAATATTTATCAAGAAAATGAATAATTTAGGACTTAAAATCATCTCTCGTATTGCAAACAATAACAAGATATGGAATTTTACCTCCAAGGAAAAAACACTTAATGCTATTTATGAGAAGTTTAAAAATCTTAAAAAAGAGAAGGCTAGCACTTATGGTAAAAAAATTAAGTTCAAATATTTCTCTGTTATAGTTGAGCATAAAAATGCCGGTAGAATCAAAATAGTATTTATAAAAACTAAAGAGAAATTAATCCCTATTGCCTCTACTGATACAGAGATTAGTGATGAAGAGATTATTGAAATATATAAACGCCGATGGGATATAGAACAGGGTTATAAAGAACTAAGAGAACACTTTGGATTTGGCAAAGAAGAGAATAGAATTTATGAAGCCCTTATTGCAAGAATCACTCTTTCATTCTTCGCATATAATATTGTCAGTTATATCAATAGAATGAGTAATGAACCAAAAACTATTGGTGGATTGTTTAAAGATTTAGAGTGTGAACTTCATACACTCTCTATCGCAATGCAAGCATTTATTAAAATTATGGACAAAATAGCACAGATTGATGATATTGTAAAGAACAATAAGGATTTTACTACTATAATCACTGTACTACGAAGCACTACTCAAAATTTACTTGGTTTTAGGTGCGAAAGTTAAGTTCATATACTTTATCACCAACCTGTTTATGGTCTCCAAAATTACCATTTTTTATTCTATCTATTCTTCTAAGTATAGTTACTTTTCCTTGAATATCTTTAAGTTTTTTTAGCCATTTTAAAAATATATCGGTTGTTTAACACTTATCATTATTGTATCCTTTTAGATACTATCTGTCAATAGTAGTTTGTTGAAATAACTAATATATTATTACATGAAAAAAATCTTACTGTTAAATATATGGCATTTTGTAATGTTTTACCTCAAATATTATTTTTATATCTCCTTTAATTTTCCCAAAATCTTCACCATAGCCAAAGTATCAAGTTCACAGTAAGCAAATAACTGCTTTCTTACCACTTCTTGCTCTTGCAAACTCTTTACATGTAAAGAAGCAAATGCTCTCATGGCTTGGCTTCCATTTTGTATGCCAACAAGTTCTTTATATGCTTTTTCAAACTCTGGAACTAGGGCAGGTAAAACGTACTTTATGGAGTAGCTTCCTTGCATGCTTGGGGTTACATAGTGCTTTTTTTGAAAGGGAACCATTAGGTCTTTCATGTTGTCGTGAATGTTCATAAGTCTTTGAGACAAGTCTTCAAACTGTTCTGCAAGTTTTTTTATGACACCTTTTTCAAAGCTCATGTTGTAGGCTAGGGTGTTTACATGTAAAGGTATGTCATGAACTAGTTGTTCAGCTAAGGCTCTTCGTGGGTCAGCTCCAACCTTTGCTAAAAACTCACAATGAGCCAAAGTTCCATTTTCATGCTCTACATGTAAAGAGTATTGAAAGGGTATTTGTTGGTACGGACTAATGCCTTTGTACAATGGCACAGCTTGTTGATATGTCTCAAAGTCTAAGTAGTAAAGCGCATAGTTCAAACCCTCACAAAACTCTTTTATAGGCTTTACATGTACATGTGTTTCACCTGATTTGTAGTTTTTAACTGCCTCAGCTTGCTTAGCTGTCATAGCAAAGTCATTAGGTACGTCAGTTATGTTGACTATGCCTTTTTCGTACAACTCTACTTGCTTTTTACTTCCAAGATTAAAAATATTAAACACACTATACGCAGGAATACCACGCTGAGTTTTCCAACAATACTCTTTAGCATCACACTCGTAAGGCTTTTTACAATGTTTTCCTATGTCTATGTCAGGTTCATGCTCTTTGTCATCAAGATAGGCTTGAAACTCGCTCAAAAGCGTAGGAATATTCTCTTGCAAAGCTAAAACTTCTTCACTAACATCTACCACACAAAATAACTCTTTTAAATCTAGCTCTTCACCTCGAACATAAGATTTGTTTACATGTACAACAAAAGCACTCTTTACACTAAACCCAAGATTTTTAAGCACGTAGTACTGTATGGAAACATCATGCAAATATATATCTTTTACAGAGGTCGAGCTTTTGACCTCATAAATAGAAACTTCATTACCCTCCACATGTAAGACATCTACCATAACCAAAATACCCTCGTAGTTAAATGTGGCTTCGTAAATGTAGGGTACGTTTTTATCTATGTAATTCTTCGTTGAAGTTATCATCTCATCATAGTTTTTTGTATAGGCTACTTCTTTGCCACCTTCAAAAAGTTGACAAGCTAAATTTCCTACTAAGTTTCCCGTTTCAAATACTGCTTGTGCAGAAACGTCAGGCGGAGTAAGTACTTCTTTCTTGTACTTTTTTAGCCATAAAGACTTTGGGCATTGTATGGCTCTGGTGTAGAGGGATTTTGATAGGTTCATGCTTACTCTTCTTTGTTTTGTATATTTAACTTCTCTTTGCTATTTATTGTTTGATTCATATCGTTGTTGAGTTTTCTTTCTATTCTTTTTACATCTTCATCAGGAGCAATATTTTCAGGAACAATACCTCTTGAAAGTAAAGTATTTCTAACTGCTGTGTTGTTGGTAATGTGTTCGCTTGAAATTTCAGATTCTGTGTTCATCTGTTTATCTTTAGAATTATAAATAGTAATTTCAGTTGCAAAATCTTTTGCTTTCAATAAAATTGTTGGCATAAAATCAGCTAATGGTTTTGATTTATTTATTTTTCCACTTGTCTTTCATCTCTTGAGTTGTATGATTAAAAAGTGCTTTATTTCCTTTGCTTCTAATAAATGCAAAGTTTTCATTTTTACCTGTTTGTTCGTATATGATTTTTGAGAGTTCTTTTTCTGTTTGAGATAGTTTTGTTCTAGCTTGAACTCTTTCTTTCTCTAAATTTTTTTTGCTCAATTAGTTCCGCTTTTCTTGTTTGTAATGCAAAATATGTTTGAGCAAAAGCTATTTGCTCCTTTTTACTATCTCCATTTTGAGCTATGAGATAACAAGCATATCTAGTAAGCATAATATCTTCAATCTTTTTTTCTGCATTTTTAGGCATTTGTATCGTTTTCCCGATGTCGGCAAAATGATTATCAACATCTTGTTCTGAAACTTCACAAGCTGTCTTTGCTTTAAATATTACATTTTTAAAATTATCCCATTTTGCATAGCCTAAAAGTTGTTGTAAATCTCTAGCAAACCAAACAGAAATGCCATCTTCTGTTTTATGAGATACAGATTCAAAATTGTTTGTTAAAGAAGTAATAATCTCTGTTTGCATTTAAAAATCCTCTATTTTTTATATAATAACATTTTTAAATATATATATTTAAAAAAATTGCATATAGTTAGGTGTTATTTTCCCTGTTTGTTCTCTCCATGTTTCTTGAGTGTCAAGTGCAACCTAAAAGTTCCCATGAACTTTTAGCATCAAGATGAGTATGAAAACTATGATGTAAATAGGAGTGTAAATCTACCTTAGTAAAAGTAATGCTATCTCTTCTTTGTAGCACTCTTTCTCTCATAGTTGACACATAATACACCTAGTTTTAATTTGGGTTATTTAGCCTAATTATGATTTTAATCTTTACTGAGTGTTTAGTCATAAGCTTTTTGTCTATGTCTAAAATCAACAACAGCAATGATGAGTTTATTGTCTTTAATAAGATAAAAAAGCCTATAGTCTCCAATCCTATACCTATAATAACCCTCTAAATTGTCTTTTAGTTTTTTTATGTTAGAACCATAAAATGGATTTTCTCTAAGTTGAGGATAAACAAAATTTTCAATTTTATAATATAGCTTTTTATCTATCTTTTTTTTAATTTTCTCAAAAGTTTTAGTTTCGGCAATTTGATATTTAGACAATTGTATAGTTGCCTTTTTTGAAATCTTCTAATCCATTCATTAGATTTTCAACAAGCTCTTTATCTTTTAAAATTTCAGTCATTTCATCTTTTTCTACAAACTGTGATGAAGTTAAGTATTGTATTGTTGCAAATTCTATGAAATTGGAAAGATTTCTTTTTTGTCCATCTGCTGCAAGTTTTATCATATTGTAAATAGAATCGTCCACTCTCATTGTAACTGTTTTCATGAGCACTCCTTTTGAATATTTTTATATATAATTATATTCAAATAAATTCATTTTGTCAATTTGAGTTTAATTAAATTTTTGATTTAAGATTTTGATTTTTTAGCAGTATATCTATTTCAAATAATACAATTCTTCATAATATTGAGTTTTCAATGCTTCGTTTATATAAACTTCACTATTTTCTATTTTTGGTAGCATTTCTATTAATAACTCTTTTAATACAGGAAGATAATCTTTTATAATTTCCCATACCATTGATTCATCTATTCCTCTATAATTATGTGAAATTTTATCTCTCATTGCAGATATGTTTTTCCAATTGATTTTATTTGATATTTTCAAATTATTATCAATCTTTTTATTTTCTTCCCCTATCACTATTAGTAAATTGACTGTTGCATTAAAATTTAATTGTTTGTTGGAAAAATAGAACTTTTCTTCATCTTCAAAATCAGATGAATATATAAAAATTTTTTCAATTGCTTCAAGCATAGTTAATACATATAATATATTTTTACTATCAAACATATATAAACTCTTTTGAGAGTGAAGTTTAACAAGAGGGTTAAATTTTTTAAAATTTATTAGATCAATTTTAGTCTTAAAAATATTTTCAAGTTCATTTTCAAGTTTTAAATAACTATCAAAATTTAATCTTGATTTATCATATTCTATATAAGCAATATCTATATCACTATCTTTAGTATTTGTTTCATTGGCAACCGAACCAAATAATATAAAGTTTTTTAAATGGTATGCAGTTTTTTTACTCTTTAGCACATCCAGTATATTTGATTTATTCATTTGATACAAGCCTTTCTTATAATATGCAGTTATTTTAACATAAATATATAAAATTATTTAAACATAAATATATAAAATTATTTAAACACTCTTTTTTTCAAAATAAAAAATATCTACCTATGCTATTTTTTATATTGAAATATTTTCATCACCATTTTTATAAGGTTTTGTAGGATTTTGTAGGATTTTGAATGAACGCTATAAATAGCAAATAAAAATAAGCCCCAAAGAGTAAAACTACCGCAATAGCTCTTACAAATCCAGATACTAACCAATCGTACTGCAAAATGCCCAGTTGAGAAAAGATATACCAAAAGTCATGTATTCCATTTCCTCCTAAAAAAGATGGATAAAGATTTGGTGTCTGCGAATGTGACATATACCAAGCAACATACACTAAGTTTTGAGCAAACCATATAACACCTAATCCAGTAAGTATTTTGTTCTCTCTTTTGTAGTAGTAAAAAAATAAAAATCAACGGTAAAGCCAACTGAAAAAGAGTACCATTTAAAGTAGAAAAAAACTGAGGACAATGCAAAATATAACAAATGCCATGACCAGCTTCATGAACTATCATATTAGCATTAGAAAACAGATCATGAAATGAGAGCATAATGCTATCGAAGTTAAAATGTATTTGCTTGTTATGGATTGTTTTGACATAAGCATCGTTATACTGACTCAACCACATAACATAAGGCAAAAGCAGTAATAACCCTACACGAATAGCAAGGTCACTAAGTCTACTTTTAGCTTTTGCATTTTTTCGGTCTTGAAGCATTTTAAAAAGCTTTTGGTCACTCATTTTTTTCTTTCAAAATAGAATTCCTTTTTACATGTAAAGATATATATTTAATTTTTAAACTTCTACAGCCTTATTAAACATTTCCATAAAGAATTTTATCTTTATTCCTTTGTGTTAATCAAAATAATAAATAAGAACTATCTATATTGAATCTCAATAGCTCCAACATAATCATTAGCTTCTTCACTGATTTTTCTACCATTTCTAAATAAGTTGCTTCCATTTTTAATTTTGTGACTAAATTTATAATAGCCATTTTTAGGTGTCATAATAACCCTTTTTATATATTTTGATGGATTTTCCCACATTATTATATTTTTTGTATGAAGTGTTGGTTTTTTAGAAAATAGTTTTTTATAGCTTTTTTTAACCCATAAGCCTAAAGGCATACTATTGGCATATAGATTTAAAATAGATTCTGGTTTAAAAAGAAGCTTATTGTTGTTTAGTGTATTTTCATAAAGAATAATTGTAGAAACACGATCATTTTTATCAAGAATAATATCTAATCCAAAAGAGTAATTACAATACTTGCCACCATTATAAGAGGCACATTTTTGAGCAATACCAAAATTCTTACTTATAAATCCATACTTTTATTCTCATATTTGGTCAGGTCAAATCGCTCATGTTTTACCCTATGACTTTTCAAAGTGCTTTTATTAGTTTTTTCGATTCTTTCATTTTTAAAAAGAATTATTTTTTCCAATTCATTGTAGCAACTGATTGTGCCTTCTCTTTTTTTATCAATAGTCTGGTTAGGATTAATTGTTGAGATAATCTTTTCGTAATTTTTTACTTGGACGTTTTGTATTTTGTTGTTTATTTCTTTTTTTTCATAAACAGAGCTATATACTTCTACACAAAGCATTGGCTCTAAAGTGATATTCCTGATATAATTTGCAGCTAACATAGAACTTGAAAAACCAACTAATAAAACTAATATATATTTCATCATCTTTCCTTTACTCCATCTTTATAATATATTTCAGACATTAAATTGTCTTTTTGATTAAATATGCGTTCAACACCATCTTTTTTGTCTTTAGCATAATACCTTTCTGCTATCATAGTTCCTTCTTCATTAAAACTTTGTTCTATACCATCTTTTTTACCTTCAGTATAAAAAACATAAGTTTTTAGCTGCCCATTTGGATAGTAATGCTTTTCAAGAACGTCTTTATGATCTGGATAATTCATTACTATAGATTTTATTTTTTGAGAAAGATAATAATGTTTTTCTAGACCTTCTTTTCGTCCATTTATATAAGAAATTTCAGATTTTAATTCACTTGTAGTATAATAAGCACGAAATTGTCCATTTAGTTCACCATCTTGATAATCAGTTTTTGATTTAATATGTCCAGATTCATAATATGCCTTTTCCGTTCCATGCTTTTTTTTATTGACATGTTGGGTTATGAACTTAATTTTACCAGTGGAATAGTATCGAGTTGTTTGACCATCTCGTTTTCCTTCATTGTATGTTAATGTAGCTTTTAATATACCTGATTCATAGTATTCTTTTCGTAGCCCATGTTTTCCTTTTTTTGATAATCTATTTGAACTAGAGTATCTCCTTCTTTAACTTCACTATAAATTTCATATTTATAAGGCTGTTCAAATTGTAGTTTTCCTGAGGTATAGTAGTATTTTTCATAAGCTTTGATACCAAGATAATATAATGTTTCTTGATATAGTTTACCAGACTCATAATACTCTCTTTTAAGACCATGTTTGAGTCCATCTACATAAGTAATTTTTAGTAAAAGTTTACCACTTTTAAAAGTATTTTATATCCAGTGCCATGCATTTGACCATTTTTTTGAGGAACTTTGGTCTCTAGTTCTCCAGTTATGTAATAACGCTTGAAGATACTCTTTTTTTCATTATCAAAAAAATTGAGTGAACTCATATAATTCCCCTGTTGGATAATAACGTTTGATTGCTTTTCTTTCTCCTTTCTCGTAGTAAATATTATAAATCAATCTGCCTTGTTGGTCATATTTTTCATGAATTCCTTCTCTTACTCCATTGATATAAAAACGTTTTATATAAAGTTGCCCATTGGGGTGATAGGCTTTACTAAAGCTTGTCAGTTTATCTTTATGTATTGACTTTTCGATACGTAATTTACCGGATTTATAATATTGTCTTTCTGTACCTTCTTGCTTACCTTTATTATAAGGTACTTCTAGATTAAGAGTTCCATTATTTTTATAATATTTATGAAATCCTGCTTTTTTATTATTTACATATAAAACTTTTTCAGATACTTTTCCATTGGGGTGATATGCAAGTTGTTTTCCTTCTTTTTGCCCATTTTTATAAATTTTTTTTTTCTTTTATCTTTCCATTTTTATAATATTTTGTGGAAATCCTTCTAGTTTTCCCAAATTATTATAAAATGATTCTATTTTTACTTCACCGGTTTCATAAAAATATTTTGAAGAGCCTATAGGAAAACCATTTTTAAAAAGAACTTCATATCTGATATTTCCTGATTTATAATATGTGTTTAAAATTCCATCTTTAACACCATTTACATAAGGTGTAGACATCTTTAGTTCACCTGTTTTATAGTACTTTTTAGAACTTCCGCTTGTATTGAAATAAACAATATACATAATAGTAAAATAATTTTTTTTATCAATTGTTAACCTTTTTACTTTTTACAAAATCTTGTTTATACTTTTCTTTTAATTTAATAATATCTTTGTTTTTAGTATATTCAAATGCACGTTTGTCATTATTATCTTTAATGTTGATGTTAGCATTATTGGCAAGAAGAAGATTGATTATATTATAATCGTTGTTTATTACGGCAATATGAAGAGGAGTTTTTTCCAAAGTCTCTAAAACTTGTGAATGCCATTCTTATTTTATTGAACTTTGTTTGTATATTTGGAGATGCATTATATTTAAGTAATAATTCTGTTATTTTATAATTCTTTTTTCTAACAGCTACATGAAGCGGTGTCCCGTATATGTAATTAAAACTATTTGATTTAGCTCCATGCTCTAACAAAAGTTTTGTAATTTCAAAATTTTCATTTAAAATTGCAATAAAAATGACCGTTGATGCAAATCCGAATTTTTCATTTGGATTTGCATTGTTTGCCAATAATATCTCTACTTTTTTAATATGGTTATATTTAATAGCTATCAGTAAAGGTGTTCTATCATCTTGTAGCTTTTCAGCTATATTTGTATTATAATTTTTATTTATATATTTCAACATTGGACTATAATATGGGAATAAAATACAAAACAAAGAAAAAATTAAAAGCCAGTTTAATCTTTTTTTATTAAATAACATTATAAAAAAAATAAAAACTCCAAAGAATGGTAAATATTCGTATAAAGGTCTTAGATTAAATAAACAAGTAATTTGTCTAAAATAATGATCATAATCTAAATGAACTGGCATAATTATCCATAACAATAATGATAATGCAAGCATACCTAACAAAAATGTTAAACACCAAATATAATCTATACGTTTATATAGTGGTGGAATACTTTCTCTTTTTTTCTTAATTTTGTTAAGTATTTCGTTTTGAAGTTCTTCTTCATAAGGATTATTTTTATGCATTTATACTCCATTAATAATTTTATAATAAAAATATTTTATAATTTTATTACTTATATCCTGAACTTTCGCACCTAATCTGAGACCAACACACCATATAAAACACCTAGTTATGGAAAAAACAGAAGAAGAACTCATCAATATTGACAAATTTAAAATTTCAGTTAAAGCCCTGTAATAGGTACTTTTAGATATAATTTGTAAAAAGAAAATCAATGCAACTTCAAGAACAAATAATCTCTGCAATCAATACAACCTTAAAAAATCCAATCTTTCAAACGATGCAACTACTTAATATCAAAAGCATTTTAAAAAACGCTAACTTTGTAAAAAAGAGAAAAGGTGCAAATCCATACCTTGTAGTATTACACTTTGTGTATATGCTAGTTATGAATAAAAAAATCTCTACATTCATGAATCAAAGCAATGATAGTCTAAAAAAAGATACTTACTACAGACTCCTGCAAAAGAGTAGCTACAATTGGAGAAAACTACTCTCACTAACAAACCTTAAGATTTTAAAACTGCTTCATAAAGTTCAGGATTCTTCATCTGTTAAAGTACTCATTATTGATGATACAGTAGAAGGGAAAACTGGAAAGTATGTTGAAGGAAGTCGTGATGCTCTTTGGAGCAATAAAGAGAAGAGAAACATTAGAGGCATAAATGTAGTATCGCTTAATTACAGTGACGGATATTCAAACTTCATGTTGGACTTTGCAATATCTATGGGGAATTATGCACGAGTAAAATTTGAAGAGTTTACTCAAGAGGTAAATGTAAGAACAACAGCATACAAAAGAAGATTAGAGATTATGGATGGGAAATCTAAAATAGCTATAGACATGGTTACAAGAGCTTTGAAGAGTGGTGTATATGCAGATTATCTTCTTGTAGATAGTTGGTATTCTAAACCAATATTTATCAAGAAAATGAATAATTTAGGACTTAAAATCATCTCTCGTATTGCAAACAATAACAAGATATGGAATTTTACCTCCAAGGAAAAAACACTTAATGCTATTTATGAGAAGTTTAAAAATCTTAAAAAAGAGAAGGCTAGCACTTATGGTAAAAAAATTAAGTTCAAATATTTCTCTGTTATAGTTGAGCATAAAAATGCCGGTAGAATCAAAATAGTATTTATAAAAACTAAAGAGAAATTAATCCCTATTGCCTCTACTGATACAGAGATTAGTGATGAAGAGATTATTGAAATATATAAACGCCGATGGGATATAGAACAGGGTTATAAAGAACTAAGAGAACACTTTGGATTTGGCAAAGAAGAGAATAGAATTTATGAAGCCCTTATTGCAAGAATCACTCTTTCATTCTTCGCATATAATATTGTCAGTTATATCAATAGAATGAGTAATGAACCAAAAACTATTGGTGGATTGTTTAAAGATTTAGAGTGTGAACTTCATACACTCTCTATCGCAATGCAAGCATTTATTAAAATTATGGACAAAATAGCACAGATTGATGATATTGTAAAGAACAATAAGGATTTTACTACTATAATCACTGTACTACGAAGCACTACTCAAATTTACTTGGTTTTAGGTGCGAAAGTTAAGTTATATCTTAATTAATATAAATAAAATATACTATTACTATTTTTTAATAAACTACTTGGTATTGTAAATGGCTCAATCAATTTTAGATTTGCGAAATTAAATTTATAATTCTCATCATTTTTAAGTTTCCATAAACTATTACAAAAATTTATTGCATTTTTTAATGATAAGTTTTTGTGTATTTTTAATTTTGTCATATTTATCCTTCTATTGATTTCATTTTAGCTAAATTTTTATGTTGTATGATATGAGTCGCCAAATTTTGAGAATTTTATCAAATATTTTTGAAAAATGTCAGCTGTTTAAAATGCTTACATGTAAAGAAATTAGCTTGCCACTTTAACCAATAAATCTGAGGGACATGCTGTTTTTTGCAAAGCAAAAAAAATGCTTGTACCCATGGAAAGTTAGCCAAAGTTTTTATTTTGTTGTTTTTTTCGTTCTCTTTTCATATTTCTTTTTATGTCTTTTTGTCTTAATGGTGCTTCTTCTATTTTTTTATTTTTTTCTAACTTTTTTCTAATAAAATAAACAATAACCGCTGAAACAAAAAGTGCAACAAAAAATTCTATTCCAAACATTTTTTTCCTTCTATTTAAAAAGTTATCATAACAAGTATATATGTAAATTAAGTGTAATTAACTTTAATTGATATATTATCACTTTAAAACTATCTTTTTGTTATTTAAAGCCTTAAATATAGGGATTTATATAAATCTGCGGGACATGCTGTTTTTTCAAAGCAAAAAAAATGCTTGTACCCATGGAGAGTTAGCCAAAGTTTTTCTTAGTAAAATTGTTTTAAATAAGAAATCTATAAACCCAAAATTAGCTACAAATTCTATTTGGTTGGCAAAGTGGTGACAGGCATTTTTACCCGTAAAACAGCCAGTCCCGCAGTTGGTTTGTGGTTTTATAAATTAAAGTAGCCTCTTTAAACCAAATTATAATTAGGTAAACTGTCGCCGGAACTCTTTATAATATATGGCATGTTCTAAAGTTATGTTTTAAATACGCTAAACTAGAGGATATTTATATGAAAAGACAAACATTATTAGCTGAAGTGCGTAAAGGGATTAATTCGTAATGAAATACCATATAGTCTATATAGAGATTACCAACATATGTGGATTAGAGTGTAGTTTTTGCCCTCCAAAAACAAATGATACGGCAACTATGAAGTTAGATTTTTTTGAACAAATACTACTTCAACTAGTGCCATATACCAAAAAAATAGCTTTACATGTAATGGGCGACCCACTAGTTCTTGGAAACATAAAAGAGTATTTAGACATAGCGTTTAAGCACGGTTTTGAGGTTATGATAACAACAAGTGGCAAATACCTAAATAATCATCAAAACATATTTCATCAAAGTCTAAAACAGATAAATGTTTCACTCAACAGTTTCAATAAAAATTCTATGAAAATCTCATTTGAAACATATATGGACGGTATTTTTAAGCTATGTGAAAAAAGAGTTGATGATGACGTATTTATAAACCTCAGACTTTGGAATTTGGATGAAAATGGTACTGAGAATGCATACAATCAAAAAAATATTTAAAAAACTATCAGATTATTTTAAAGTAGTTTTTCCACAAGACATACTAACAAATCCTCCAAAATCTATAAGATTGGCAAAAAAAAATACTTGTACATTTCGATAGCTATTTTGAGTGGCCCTCGCTCAAAAATACTCACAACTCTCACGGCTTTTGTCATGGACTAAGCTCCCAGATAGCAATACTAGCGAATGGCAGAGTAGTGCCTTGTTGCCTCGATGGAGATGGAATCATCAACTTGGGAAGCTTACATGTAAGCAGTATTAAAGAGATTTTAAACTCAAAAAGAGCAACGGATATAGTAGAAGGGTTTAAAAATCACAAAGCCGTAGAGGAACTTTGTGCTAAATGTTCATTTAAAGATAGGTTTAACTAAAATAGAATTATAGTATAAATATAAAAGGGGACAGATAAAATAGGCATTTTTACTACGTAAAACAGCCTGTCCCGCAGTTGATTTGTGATTTTATAAATTAAAGTAGCCTGTCACCGTTAATCTTATTCTTAATAGGAAAAGATTTTTTTTGGAAGAAACTTTTGTTTTAATTTTAAAGCTTTTCTCTTTAACAATTTTTTTTTGTACTAATCGATTATACAAATTAAATACGAAATTTATAACTTCAAAGGCATCAAGTAAATCTTCCTCATCAAAATTATCTGAATGAGTAGCTTCATTACCAAATAGCCTTATAGAATGTAACAGTTTACCCTCACTTGGGAATACTTTTTCCATAGAACAAATAGATGCATTTATATTTTTTCTTTAAATCCTAAGTTAGCACACATCTTTTCAACAGCTCTACGTAATTTTGAACCTGAGGATGATATGTCAGAATGAAAATGATTAAATGATTGAATAAGTTCTTCTCTAATATCCTCTGGTATATTACTGGATAAATTAAACAAGGGGATTGGTGGACTAAAATATTCTACTTTTATACTTGCAGAATTTATATCTTCCTCTCTATTTAATTTCATTGTTCCTGTTGCAGAAACTTGTTTATTACAATTTTTACAAGTAAAAAATGAAATGAATTTTGCAGCTTTTTCCATAATTGTTAAAGTACCTATAGCTAATCCTGCGAATACACCAAAAAAATTATTTTCTTTATATATATCTCCAACCAATTCAAAGTTTTCTTTTCTCTCTTTTTTTATTATTTTTGTTACGTCATTATATTCATCTATTCTGTAATTTATACTATTCTCATCTATATATAAAGAATTTTGATTGCAGTACGGACACGGTAGTTTTGGATATGTATTTATATTTTCAAAATCAATTATTTGTTCTAAAGTTTCTCTATGCAATTTTATTTCCTAACATAATTTTTCCTTTTTAATTAGTATCATTGTTTATAATTTCTTTAAGAAAATCTAAATATCTTATTTCTAATAAATCTAAGTTATCAATATTGAAATTTATGTATTTTTTATTTAAGATAGGTTTTGAATAAATAAAAACCATGCAAATATTTTTATCTGAATTTGCAATTTTTTCAAGTCTTTTAATTAATAAATTTTTAATTTCATATTTTTGAATCATTTGATTAGAGATAAAAAAAGAAGGTCGTTTTTTTTCTCCTTCAGATTCTAGGTATTCTGAAAAATTTATTTTATATCCCTTATTGTCTTTCAAAGGATCAATAAAAGCTTTTCCCCAATAAATAAAATTTTCTTTTTGCAAAAAGACTATTTTTTGATGAAATACTCCTTTAAATAAATCCTTATATGAAATAAGTCTTTCAAAATTTATTTTCCTTGAGTCTAATTCTCCATTTTTTCTACAATTCAGCCAATTTATAATTATAGGTCTCAAAGAATAAAAACGTTTAATGTTTTCTCCTTTGTTATAGCCCGTTGTTTTTGTACCTTTTTTTGGAGAAGTTCTGTTTATTATTTGTCCATTATTTCCTTCATTGTCATTTTCGTAGTTTGGTCTTGAAAAATGAAATTTTTCTTCTTTACTTTTTATTCTATTATGTCCTATAGAGTTATGTCCACTTTCAACATTAATTTCAATTTCATTCTCATCTTCAAATAGTTTACATTCAATATTGTGTTCACCTACGATTCTAAAATGTGGAACTTGTTTTAAACTTTGTTCTGCAATATCCATACATGCACAAGTCACATCAGCTTTACACTTTTCATCTGGACATTGGAAAGATTGTTTATTTGATAACTTACCACTCCAATATAAATCATAAGCTCTCTCTGCATCAATTATTTCATTTATCTCTATGCTATATGCCTCTTCTAATCCCATGTAATGCCTTTCTTTAATTATTTTTATCTCGTAACTAAATAATCATTGTTCTTTACAAACAAATTTTTCTATCAACCTTTCAATTCTTAAAATTAAATCATCATAAGTAAGTATGTCAACAATATTTTTGTATTGTCGCTTGATTATTTCAAAATCTTTTTTTTCATGTATACTTGATTGATTGTCTCTTCCCATATAATTATTCCTTTAGGATTAGTTATTTTAAGTTTTAGTCCACTTGGTAAATCATCTTCGAATTTTTTTGTTAGTTGTTTTTCCCCATTAATACCCCATTTGTTGAGATTATATATATACTTTTCTATTTGCATTATTTTTCCTTAAATTTATTTACAACTCAACAACCCTCTCAAACATTTCCTTAATATCCATCTCATGACTAATAAGAAATATCTGGCGGTATTGTTCTTTTATGGTATGAAAGGTTTCAAGAATTTCCATTCTTCTGCCTTCGTCTTGGCTTCCAAATACTTCGTCAAAGGCTAGGAAACCTATGCTACTTGCTCCGTTTAATTCTGTTAGGGTTTTTGATATGGCTATGCGTAAGACTAGGTTTGCTAGGTCGATTTCTCCACCTGAATAGCGTTCTATGGGGTATTTTTTTCCCTAGTCGTAGATGAAAAAGTCAAAGTCGTTGTTTACTTCTATGTGTTGGTATTTGCCCTTGGTTATACTTGCAAACATTTGTGAGGCAATGGCTGAAATGCGTGGGGCTACCTTGGCGTTAAGGCGGGTTTTAAAATCGCTTAGGCTTTGTTTGATTTTTTCGTAGTCTTTTAGATTGTCTTTTTTTGTTTGTACTTTTTTGAGTTGTTTTTGGTTGCTTTCAAGCGAGTAATTTAAAGTCTTTATCTCACCCTTACACCTAGCTATTGTCTTTTCAAGAGTATTTATGTCTTCGTATTGTTTCTCTTTTTGCTTTTGAATGTCATCGTAAAGTGTCTGTTTTGTCTTATGTTTTGGTTCATTGTAAAGGGTTTTTTCTAGTTCACTCTCTTTGTTTTTAACCTCTACATGTAAAGCTTCAATGGTTGTGCGTGTAAGGGCTAACTCGTCTTTTACGCCTTGTTCTCTTTTTAGTTGTACTTCAAGGCTTAAAACTAATTCGTATTTTATTTTTAGGGCATTAAAGCTTTTTTGTATCTTTACATGTAAAGCTTCTTCGTAAGAGTAGATTGAGAGTTTTTCTAGCTCTTGTTTGTTTAGTTTCCCTTGTTCACTTACCTTTGAAAAATGCTCTTTTGCTTTTTCTAAGTCTTTTTGTTTACTTAAAATAACGCTAAGTTTTGAGCTGTTTACATGTAAGGCTTTTTCTACTTCTGTTTTTTGTTTTTCAAGGTTTAAAACTAGTTTTTCTAAGGTTTCTAGTTTTTCTTTTAACTTGTCTATTTTTTGGCTTTGAGTGTTTTGGAGTATTTGGTTTAGTGAGTCTAAAACATTGTCATACTCTTCAAGTAATGCTCGTGTACATGTAGGACAGTTTGACTCACGCCCAAGGCTTTGAATTTTGCTTATTTTGGCTTTGGTATCAGAGACTATTCGCTGTTCTGCAAAAAGTTCAGATTGTAGTTGTTTTTGCTCTTCTTGTTCTTTTTTTAGTTTGCTTTTAAGCTCTACATGTAAAGCCTCGTTTTCTTGGTTAAGCTTTTGCAGTTTTTCGTAGTCTTTGCTTTCATCTTCAAGTATTTTTTATGTCTGCTTTTGCTTTTGTGTATTGGGTTCTCAGAGCAGTTTGTTCTTTTTCTAAACCCTCTTTTTTTATTGTTATATTTTTAAGATTTTCTTGTTCTTTTAGGCTTACATGTAAAGCTTCATACTCTTTTTTAACACCATCTAAGTCTTTAAGTTCTTTGGCTCTTGTTTCCAAAACTCCAAGCTCTTTTGTGAGTTTGTCTTGGTTCTTACTTTGGCTTAGTATGGAGTTTCTTACTAACTCTATGTTTGAGAGTAGTTTTTGTTTTTTCTCTTTTGTTTTTGTAAAAACTTGAAGCTCTGTTTTTACTTCAAGCTCTTTTGTTTTTAGGTTTTTTAATTCAACTGTTTTTTGTGCAACTTCTTTTTCTTGCGTTTGTTTTTGTGTTTTTGACTCTTTTATTAGTGTTAGTTTTGTTTTTACATCTTCTTCACTTAAAAGTACTTCTGCAAAGGCATTTATGGCACGTTTAAGTTCTCGGCTTCTTTCGATTAACTCTTTTTCAACAAAGTCAATTTTTTCTAAACCAAGAAGTTTTCTTATCATCTTTTTTCTGTCTTCATTTTTAAGAGTACTTAGGCTTGTAAGTTCTTTTTGAGAGGCGAAGAGGGTGTGCATAAAAGCATCTTTACTCATTTTAGTAAGACTTACAATGGCGTTAGTGACTTCTTTTGCTCCTGAGGTTGTAAGTTCACCATTTTTGTACAACTTTGCATTTGCACTCATGGCTTTGCCACGAAACTCTCGCACTATTTTGTACTGTTTATCTTCGTAATCAAATTGCAGTTCAACTACAACAGCTTCTTTAGTTGAGGCATCTGCATTTCTTAGTATGTCTTTGTTACCTCTTTTTTTGGCTTCACCATAAAGTGCAAAAAGTATGGCTTCAAATAAAGTAGACTTTCCACTTCCGTTTTTACCAATAATACCTATAAGCCCTTCACCAAACTCTATTTCATATGAGCGGTACTTTTTGAAGTTTTCAAGTCTGAGGTTAGTTAGTATCATCGTTACTCTCCTCATAGGTTGCAAACAGTTCTTGGATTTTATTTTTTAGTCTTTTGTACTCTTCTGGTTTTGTCTCTTCTTTGATGTGTTCTAAAAAATACTCTTCAAGAGAGAGGGCTTCAATGTCGCCTAATTGAGCATTTTCATCTGTGCTTTTGAACTCTCTTTTTATGCTTACATATAAGGCTTTTTTAAACAAGTTTTTGATGTCATTTGTTTGTATGTCCATGGACATTAATGCAGATAAGTTTTTTAGTTTTACTTCTACAAGGGCATCTTTTATATCTTCTACATGTAAAGACTCTACAGAACTCTCAAACTCTTCGCAGTCTATCTCAAAAGTCCGAATAGGACGTATGTTTATTTCATGGTAGTTTACATTGAGAGATTCATCCAAATCTAAAACTATAAAACCTTTTGAGTTTCGTTTGTCGTTTAGACTGGTGCGTTCGGTTGAGCCTGCATAGTAGACGTTTTCGTGTTTACCTACCTTGCCAAACCCATGCCAATGCCCAAGTGCAACATAATCCATGTTTTCAAAAATGTATTCTTTGTCGCTTGGGTAAACCCACTCACCAAATTCTGCCATAAGGTACACGCACCAACTGAACAGTGCAGCATCATAATGTTTTTTTTGTTCTCATTTATGTTTTTTTCACATAGTTCTATTTGAGAAAGTGCTTTTGTGTCATCGTTCATGTGGGGGAGGGTGTGAAAGACTACATCTTTAAACTCCATGCTTTTGTACTCTTGATTGTAAGCTACATGTACATTCTCAAAACTATCAAATATTTTTAAAATGGGACTACTTAAATTGGTTCTTGGGGTAGAGTGATTTCCTGCAATCATGACAATAGGTATTTTTAAAGCGTTTAATATTTTAAACTGTTCTAAGGCAAAGGTAATAGCTCTATTGCTTGGGCTTGAACGGTGAAACAAGTCACCTGTGTGAATTATGTAGTCAGGTGTAATTTTTTGTATTTGCTGGACAACTTGAGTAAAAGCATCATAAAAATCTGCTTCTCTTTGGTTTATGTTTTTCTCATTTAATATATCGAGGTCGTTGTACCCTAAATGAGTATCTGAAAAATGAACTATTTTCATAATAACCTTTTTCAATCTTACCAAATTTATGTAATGTATAATATTCTAATATATTAAAGATTAAAATATCATGAAATAAAAGTACTGTATTAAACAATACAACAATTGGGTATTGATGAGTAACTTTTATTAATTGAGTTGTGATAACAAGATCATACTTTAAAGTGGCTATTTTTTGGGCTTTAATGCTCAACTTGAGTCTGTATATTTATTGAAATTTATGTGAAAAAGTTGAGTAAATAAAAACGAGTAAAACATGAAGCTCTCTAAAGTATTTAAATAATTACAAAAATGTTATAATCTACTTTAGAAAGGAGTTTTGTTTGCAAAAGAGGAGAAAATATAAAAAAATTAGTGATGAAGATTTATTGAAAGTTCTAAATGAAAGAAAAAGTAAAAAAGATAGAATTAATTTAAATGATATTGGCATTCGCCTAGGATTAATACTTCTTTTTCCCTATATTGTCTGGTTGAGTAAATATAATGAAGATTATGTAAAAACTGTTCATAATAAAGCAATACATTTCAATTATGATGGTATTATGCATATGTTTCATAATTTGTTTTCTTATGCTAATACTTTAATTCATGAAGCTGGTCATGGAATTTGTGATATGTTACCATGCTCTCAATTTATTACTGTTTTAAGTGGAATTTTATTTCAGTTAGCACTACCGATAATTTTTATTTTTTATAATTACAAAAGAAAAAACCAAATACTTACTGGTTTAGGCTTTATATGGCTTGCTCAAAACTTAGTGTATGTCGCTGGGTATATGTTAAATTCACATACTCCCAATCTTTATCCACCTTTTCCTAAAGGAGGTACAATACATGATTTTCGGTATATATTCTCTCAATTGGGTGTTTTGGAGTATGATTGGTTAATATCTGGATTCGTAAGAACTACAGCAATAATTATAATGGTTAGTGCTTATTTATATTTGTTATTTATTGCATTTATACAAAATCATGAAGAATGAACCTCGTATTCCTAAATTACTTAATAGACTTCCGCCAGTGATTAGTCCAAGATATAGTGATATTAGGATATTTTTTACCCCATACATTTATAATTTTGAGTTGAGATTGAAAGAAGTTTACTGTTTAAATTATTTTATTGATAAACTCGGACATCTCTTTTACTACAGATTTTATATCTTTTTCACCACTTATTTTATAAAGTACATTTTTAGAGTCATAAAATTCTTGTATTTCTTTTAAGGGAGTAGTGTAAACTTCCATACGGTTTTTGAATATTTCTTTACTGTCATCATCTCCACGATTACGTCCAAGAACACGATTTAAAGCAGTTTCTTCATTAACTACCACCTCAATAACAGATTTTAGAGTTATATTTTTTTCGTTTTTTAAAACAGCATTAAGACTCATCATTTGTTCAAAACTTCTTGGATAACCATCTATGAGTATAGCGTTACATGTAGACCTATTAATTGCTTTGACAATGGTGTCAAGTGCAACTTCAACAGGAACAAGTTCACCCGCATTCATGCGCTTGCCTATAACCTTACCAAGTTCACTTCCACTTTTCACTTCAGCACGAAGTAACTCACCAGTTGAATAGTGAGCTATATTTTCATTTTCTTCTGCGATTATCTGGGCATCAGTGGTTTTTCCACTTCCAGGTGCACCTATGATAAGAAACAGATTTTTCATAATACTTTCGGCTTTTCTCTAAGTCTAATTCCTAAATCTTTAAGTTGGTCATTATCTACACTGCTAGGAGCTTTAGTTAGAAGACATTGAGCTTTTTGTGTTTTTGGAAAAGCTATAACATCACGAATAGACTCTGAACCAGTCAATAACATGATAAGACGGTCAAGTCCCATAGCCAGTCCACCATGAGGAGGTGCACCAAATTTTAGAGCATCCAGTAGAAATTCAAACTTTTCATTTGCTTCTTCTTCACTAATTCCAAGTAGTTCAAATACTTTCTTTTGCATGTCTTGTTTGTGGATTCTCATACTACCACCACCAAGCTCAGTTCCATTTAGAACAATGTCGTAAGCAATACTCTCCATTTCATCAATAGGAGCGTTTATATCTTTTGGTTGAGTAAAAGGATGATGAAGAGCTTTAACTCTGCCATCTACGATTTCAAACATATTAAAATCAACAACCCATACAAACTCAAAAACACCTGCAGGAATAATGTCCATAAGCTCTGCCAAATAGATTCTAAATCTTCCCATGTAATCAAGTACTAAGTTTTTCTCACCAGCACCAAAGAAAATAGCATCACCAACTTTAAGATCACTTACTTTGATAATTTCTTCTAAATCTGCTTCACTAAAAAACTTTGTAAGAGGACCTTTAAGTCCATCTTCTTTCATTTGGAAGTATCCAAGTCCACTTGCTCCAAACTTTCTTACATACTCTTCAAAACCTTTCATTTGACGTTTTGAAAAAATGTTGTCACCATTTGGAACTTTAAGAGCTTTAATTCTGTTTTTCTTTTTATCTTTAGCAATGTTAGAAAAAATTTCATTTTCACAGTTTGCAAAAACATCAATTACATCAACCATACTTAAATCATATCTTAAATCAGGTTTGTCTGAACCATATTTTTCCATAGCATCTTTATATTTAATTCTATTAAAAGGAGTCTGCACATCATGACCAGCTGCTTTGAAAATATCAGTAAGTAAATCTTCAGTTACTTTCATGATTTGTTCTTGGTCACAAAAACTCATCTCTATGTCTATTTGAGTGAACTCAGGTTGACGGTCGGCTCTAAGGTCTTCATCTCTAAAACACTTTGCAATCTGAAAGTATCTATCAAATCCAGAACACATAAGAAGTTGTTTAAAAAGTTGTGGTGATTGTGGAAGAGCAAAAAACTCTCCGTTGTGAACACGGCTTGGCACAAGATAGTCTCTTGCTCCCTCAGGAGTAGATTTTGTTAAAATTGGAGTTTCAACTTCTAAAAATCCTTGAGCATCAAGTAGGTTTCTTGCGGCTATTGTTGCTTTACTTCTTAGTTTAAATGTCTCATAAGCTTTTGGATTTCTAAGGTCTAAAAATCTATATTTTAGTCTTACGTCTTCTCCAACTTTGTTATCACCAATTACAAATGGAACTGGCTCACTAGCGTTTTCAACTATGAGTTCGTCAACAACAATTTCAATCTTTCCAGTTTTTAATTTAGGATTTTCAAGTCCTTCACCTCTAGCTCTTACTGTTCCTATTGCTCTTAAAACAAACTCATCTCTAACACCATTTGCTGTAACGTGCGCTTGTTTACTGTCCGCTGGGTCACATACAAGTTGAATTAATCCGCTTCTGTCACGAAGGTCTATAAATATAATTCCACCATGGTCTCTGTCATTGTTACTCCAACCACAAAGCTCTACTTTTTCACCAATATTTTCTATGTTTAAATCTGTACAATAATGAGTTCTCAAGATAGTTTTCCTCTGTTTTTTATAAGGGTATTAGTATACCTAAATTTTGTATAAACCCTACTTAATTAAATTTTGAATAGAGAATTCCTAGCAGAATTTTTTCTATTTGTACTACTTTTGTGGTACAATAGCACAAAAAGGAAATTATGATGAGAACTAGTACAAGTGTTCGTATCGACCAAGATGCAAAGTTAATTGCATCGGAAGTGCTTAAGCAGTATGGGATGAGTCTTAGTGAAGGCATTAATATATTTTGTAAGCAAGTAGCCATGACACATTCTATTCCTTTTGAGTTAAAAGTTCCCACTAAACGAATGGAAAAAGCACTTAAGGAGCTTGAAAAAAGAGAGGGTAAAACATTTTCTTCAATGCAAGATCTTAAAAAAGACCTTATGTCTTGAAATACTCGGTATTTAGGACTACATCTTTTAAAAAAGCTTTTAAAAAGCTTACTTCTAAAAATCAAAATGCTATATTGGTCGTTATAGAAAAGTTAGCCAATGGACAAATTTTGGAAGCAAAATATAAAGACCATTTACTTTCAAGTAATTTTAAAGGCTGTAGAGAGTGCCATATAAAACCTGATTTGCTTTTAATCTATAGAATAAAAGATGAGATAATGGAACTTGCATTGGTTGAGACAGGGAGTCATTCCTCTTTATTTGGCTAGTTAATGGTTAATTAAATATCTTCGTATAATTAAAAACGATAAACTAGCTACAATAAAAAAAGAACAATGTATTGGTAAGTATCCAAAGTGGTAAGTTTTCTGAAGGAACTTCGTAAACAGAAGGTATAGTGTTAATAATTAAAATAGTGAACGTGGATGAAAATTAACATGTGCTAGCAAGAAAAGGATACTTCTTTAAATTGTTCTCCAATGTTATAAAATCCTTAGTAAAAATATTATATAATATTTCTCTATCAATACCATATAATAAGGGCAAGCATGAATAAAAATATTATACTAAGTGAGTCTCAAAAAAAAACGATTCTTAAAGACTTTAAAGAATTAGATATGCATAAAGAATTGAAAATTTTATTCGAAAAAATGTACCCTAAAGATGCTTCGATTTATATAACTCATGGTGCAAATGAAATGGGCAGGGATTTAATTATATCGTTAAAAGACCCTACCGGAATTGAAAATATTGCCGTAGTGGTGAAAATGGATAAGATTTCTGGTTCTGCATCAGAAAAAGTTCTTTTTGAAATAACTACTCAAATTAACCAATGCTTCGAAGTCCCAAAAGCCGTTCAAGACCAATTACAACCTCTTCATACAGATAGAGTATTTGTTTGTATATTCGGAGAAATATCAAATAAAGCGGAGGATAATTTAAATGCTACTCTTAGACACCATAGTGGTAAAATAAAATATTTTGATATAGAAAAGCTACTTGAATTTTTCACTAAATATTATCCAAATATATTTTTAGGTGCTTCTTCTTTGGAGGCACTTCACTATAAATTTGAAGAGCTTGAATGTAAATTATTAACAAAAAATAAATTTTTAAAAACTTCTTTTATTGAACCAAATCTAAGAATGTTTAATAAATCAAAAAATGAACTTTTAGCTATATCAAAAAATAATGATGCAAAAAAAATTGGTAAAACAATTGGTGATAATATTTTTGGTGAAAAAGAAACAATACAGTCAATAGCAAAAAAGCTTTTATCTAGACCACATAAAATGCTTATTGAAGGTGAAGCTGGTTCCGGCAAAACTGTTTTTGTATTAAAACTAACAATGCATATTATTGAAGAGACGATTCATCTTGTTAACGTTTCTAAAAAAGATGAATTAGATAATATTAAATCTCCTATAGTTATAAAAGCAAGCAAGCTAAATAATTGTAAATCCTTAATAAATGTTATTGATAATTATTACAGAGAAAGCACAATGAACCTAACTCCTAGCCTTTTAATAATAGATGGTATGGATGAAGTAAATAATGAAACCAAAGATAAAATAATAGTAGAATCAGAAAACTTTGTATTAGAAAAAAATATTAGCCTCGTTATTACAAGTCGTAAAAGTGCTGAAGTTAAAAAGAAACTACAAAAGTATGAGAGTTATGAACTTTTGCCATTTGAAACGTCTCAAGCAATACACTATATTAAAAAAATACTGCACCACAATCAAACATTAATAGGTGCATTAATAAAAGGCTTGGAGCAACTTAAACACCAAATTCCATTATACCCCTTGTCACTTTCTTTATTGATAGAAATTGCAGAAAGTCAACATGAAGTACCTGCCTCAATAAGTGAACTTTACAAAAGATATATAGAAATTGCATTGAGCCAATATAGTGAAGGAGAACAAATAAGCGTTTTATTTGAACCAAGAATAAAAATGACTTTTTTTGAAGAGATGGCATATACTTTATTCTATAAAAATAATATTTCATTAATAAAAAGAAATGTATTTAATAAGTTTATTGATGAGTATATTGATAATTTTCCAATGATTAGTGAAAAAGAATTATTTTTAAGTGATATTGAGAGGACTTCATTAATTAAAATTGGAGAAAATAATGTTGAATTTTTACATAAATCATTTTTAGACTATTTTATTGCAAGTTATTTTAAAAATAGACAAACAGATTTATACGAGACAGATGAATTTAAAAATATTTATGCCTTATATCATACTTCGCTTTGGGAAGATGTTACATATTTTTATTTTGGGCAGAAAACAAGAATAAATAAAAATGAGATTAATAAAATTCTAGACTGTACTCCAGAAGAACACAGTGATCTTTTAAAATACATGGGGCAATTTATGATAGGTAAGTTGTTACAATTTGCTTGGTTAAGTGACTCTAGTGATAAAAAATATGCAATAGAAAAGAGTATAGCTAATATATTAGAAATGAGACAAGAGATGTCAAAATTTGCGGAAGAAGAAATAGGTATTTCTATGCCTAAAATATTAGGTGATATTCAAATGTTGCATTGCATGGATGAATCTTATTCTAGCAAATTTTTATCAGAAGAAATAAAAAAAATTATTGATGAATCTTTTAATGAAAAAATAAGCGAAAAGCCTAATCTTTTTTATTTTGCAACACTATATATGTTAGAAAATTCAATTTTAATGGGAAAAGATTATACTAATGCCTTTTTAGATAAATTTTTAGAAGTCTCTGAGTCTATGCCTCCAAATATATCCTTACCATTAGCAAATATAGTTACATTATTCATAAAAAACAACAAACTTTCACATACTGAAGATCAGTCAAAAGCCTTAAAAAAGATAACATTAAAAATGAGAAAGAAATACAAAGAATTAACTATAGATTATTTGAGTTTTAAAAATAAACTAGATCAATTAAGGATACAACAACTTACTGAAAGAACAAGAAAAAAACATTAAAACTATAGAAAGGAAGAGATTTTTATTAAAAGCTAGTTCGAGCTTCTTTTCTATAAATTCGGCTGATAGGATATTTAATTTCAAATTGAAATGTTTTTAGTAAACACAATTTTACTGTCATCGAAATTTATAATTTATAAAACTTAATATAATGCTTACTTAATCAAATTCATAGTAGAATCATTGTATGAAAATAACAGATACAAATGAAAAACTAAAACAGATAAAATGTGTTGGTCTAGTAGTTAAGCCAAATGACACAGAGTTAGTAGATCATTATAAGAAGATTAAAAATGTTCTTTTGAAATATGATGTAGAACTTATAGTAGAATCAAAAAGTGCAAAACTGCTTGGTTGTGAGAGTGTTAGCTTTGAAATAATGTGTCAACGAAGTGATTTTCTTATTGCTTTAGGCGGAGATGGTACTCTTATTTCACTTTGTAGAAAAAGTTTTGTGTATGAAAAACCAATTTTAGGTGTTTATGCAGGAAATCTTGGGTTTTTGACTGATATTAAATTTTCAGAAATAGAAAATTTTATAGATAAAATCTTTAATGAAGAGTACAGAATAGACACAAGAATGATGCTTGAAATCTCTTTACATGTAAAGGGTAAAGCACAAAAAATAGTAGCTTTCAATGACATAGTTTTTTCGCGCCCAAAACTTTCTGGTATGGCGACTATAGAAGCTTATATTGATGGTGAACTTGTAAACTCCTATTATGGAGATGGTTTGATAGTTTCAACTCCAACAGGTTCTACCGCGTATAATGTTGCTGCTGGAGGTCCTGTTGTTTATCCTCTTACCAAAGCACTTATTCTTACCCCTGTTTGTCCTCACTCTTTGACTCAACGTCCTCTTGTTTTACCTGTTAATTTTGAAGTTGAATTTAAAAGTGGAGATAGTGATGCGGTTATTATTGTAGATGGACAAGACACTTACAATATGGGTGATTTTGAATATGTGAGTATTAAAATAGCCAATAATGGAGCAAAACTTATTCATAGAGAAGATAGAAATTATTTTAAAGTTTTAAAAGCTAAATTACACTGGGGACTCAAATGATAGAGCGTTTACGTGTTAAAAATCAGCTCTCATTTAAAGAGGTAGATGTTAGTTTTAGTAAAGGGCTAATAGCTTTTACTGGACCAAGTGGAGCTGGAAAATCTGTTTTTATGCAAGCAATACTCTCTTTGTTTGGGCAAAGTGAGGCAAATGCAAGTAGCGTTGAAGCAGTAATTACTGACAAAATAGACTTAGAAAAGTTTGGTTTAAATAGTGACGAAATAAATATTTTCAAATATACAAAAGAGAAATCAACAAGATACTTTATAAACACGCAGAGTGTTTCTAAAAAAAGTATGTCCGAGATTTCAAATAGTTTTTTAAACTCTTTGGCTGTAAGAGATAGCGAAGAGTTTGAAAATGAAAGGCTTATAACGCTTTTAGATGCTTTGATAAAAGAGCCTTTACATGTAAAGCAAGTTGAAGAGTTTACTCGGCTGTTTTTAGAGTACAAAAAATTAAAAAGCAGACTTGAAAAAATAGAAGAAAAAGAGAGAAAAATAGAAGAGCTTAAAGAGTTTGCTTCGTTTGAAATAACAAAAATAGATGATGTCTGTCCTAAAATAGGTGAAGATAAAGAGCTTATGCGTTTTAAACGCTCGCTTTCAAAAAAAGAGAAAATACAAGAGAGTTTAGAAAAGGCAAATACTCTTTTTGATTTTGAGAGTAATGTCAATGAGTTTCTAAACTTGATTGAGAAAGATAGTAGTTTTTTTGATGAGTCTATGAATGAGCTAAGAGCCATTATTGAAGATGAGAGAGATAGACTAAACACTCTTGAAGAACAAGACGTAGAAGCTCTTTTAGAAAGAATTGAAAAGATATCAACTTTAAAAAGTAGATATGGTTCTATTGAAGAGATTTTAGAGTACCGTGATAAAAAGAAAAAAGAGTTAGAAGAGTATGAAAATATTAGTTTTGAAAAGGCAAAACTTGTCTCTACATGTAAAGAAAAACTTGATGTTTTAAAATTAAAATCACAACTGCTTTCACAAAGAAGAGTAGAGTCACTAAAAGCTCTTAACCAAAAAATAGATGGTTATTTAAAAATGCTTTATATGCCACAAGTAAACATAGTTATGAGTGAAATAGAACTCTATGAAAAAGGCTTTGACTCTTTACATGTAGAGCTAGGTCGAGTCAATATAAAAAAGATAAGTTCAGGAGAATATAACAGACTTCGTTTAGCTTTTATAGCAACTACTAGTGAGTATCTTTTAGATGTTGGTGGTATTCTTATTCTCGATGAAATAGATGCAAATTTGAGTGGAAAAGAGTCTATGAGTGTAGCAAAAGTGCTAAAAATACTCTCTAAAAAATATCAAATATTTGCAATTTCTCATCAACCACAACTGTCTTCACAAGCAGACTCTCATTACTTGGTTACAAAAGACGCAAATGGCAGTAAAATAGAGTTATTAAACGAAGAACAACGTATAGTTGAACTTGCTCGTATGGTAAGTGGAGAAGATGTAAGTAGTGAAGCAACTCTGTTTGCCCAAAAACTTTTAAATGTGATATAATTTCTGTATTAGGAGATTAATTTTGAAACAGTCTATAACGAAGAAAATATTTTCAAAAATACTTTTTATTATATTTCCACTGCTTATAATTGTTGGTTTTGGATGGTTATATAATTTAAAAATGGACACACAAAATGATATAGAAGAGTTTAAACTAAATTATCTGAATGAACAAAAAAGAATTATAAAAGATCATGTGGATGTAGCTGTAAGTTATATAAATACCATAAAAAAACTTAGGTATATAAGTGTTAAAAACAATATCAAAGAGAGCGTAACTCAAGCTTATGTTTTTATATAAAATCATTATGAAAAATACAAAAATAGCATGACAGAAGAAGAACTTAAAGATGTAATTACAAATGCTTTAAGAAAGATAAAATTTTTAAATGGAAGAGGATATTACTTTATATCAGATATGCAAGGTGTTTTTGTAATGCATGGAAAGATGAAAAGTGTAGAGAAAAAAAATAACGTAAGCCTAAAGCTAAAAGGTGTAAAAGAAGTTCATAATAAAATATTAAATCTTCTTTCAAAAAAAGATGAAGGTTTTGTAGAGTATAATTGGGTAAAGTCTGGAGATTTCAATGGCAAGGTATCTAAAAAAATTGCTTATATAATGTATTTTGAACCATATGATTGGTACATTGGTGGTGGAGATTATGCTGAAGATATAGAAAATGTTCTTAAAGAAGATTTATTAAAAATAATTGGAAATATTAAATTTGGAAAAGATGGTTACATTTTTATTCATAACTATGAAGGTACAAATCTTTTACATGTAGATAAAAAAGTTGTAAAGAAAAATGTAAATAATTTAAAAGATGAAAATGGAGTATATTTTGTTAAAGAGCTTACAAAAGTAGCCAAAGAAAATATAGATGGAGGATATGTGGAGTATATAGCACATTTTAGACCAAAAACAGGGAAACCTGCTTTAAAAATAGCTTTTGTTAAATCCATAAATGAATGGCAATGGGTGATTGGGAGTGGAGTTTACAAAGAATCAATTAGTAAAATTCTATTAGAAAAAGAGACTAGATTAAATAGAGAACTTATATATATAACTTCTTTTTTAATTCTTGTTTTTCTATTTATGGGACTGTATGTCTTTTTTGTAGCTAAAAAATTTAGAAAAGATATAGATAAAAGTTTCTATAAATTTAAAAACTTTTTTGCAAAAGCAGCAGAAGAGAATATTACTTTAGATGTAAAAAAGATGGAGTTTTTAGAGTTTGAGATATTGGCTGTACATACAAACGAGTTAGTGAGTAAAATTAAAGATTTAAATCAAAACTTAGAAGATAAAGTTCAAAAAAGAACAAAAGAATTAAACAAAACAAGTAAAAAACTACAAAATACTCAAACAATGATGATGGAAAATGAAAAGATGGCTGCTCTTGGAGAGTTGGTTGCTGGTGTTTCTCATGAGATTAATACTTCTGTAAGCTTAAGCTTAACAGGAATTACTCATTTTTCTAATATAAGTAAAAATCTAAAAAAACTTTATGATAGTGATAATCTAAGCAAAGAAGAATTTGAAGATTTCATAACTACTTCAAATGAATTAGCAGATACTATTACCATAAATTTAAAACGTGCAGCAGATATCATAAGAAGCTTCAAAACTGTAGCAGTAGATCAAACAAGTAATCAGATGAGAAAGTTTAACCTAAGAGAGTATATAGATGAGACACTTTTAAGCTTGAGAAATAAAACAAAAAGAATGGATATAGATTTTATTGTAGATTGTGATAGGCTGATAGTCATTAATAGCAACCCTGGGGCAATATCACAAATAATAACCAATTTAATAATGAACTCTATGATACATGGTTTTGAAGATAGCAAAAAAGGTAAAGTCAAAATAACAGTAAAAGTTGAAAATTCTTCTTTACATATAGAGTATAGTGACAATGGTAAAGGTATATATAAAGAAAATTTACCTAAAATATTTAAGCCTTTTTATACAATAAAAAAATCAAAAGGTGGTAGTGGGCTTGGTCTGAATATAATTCAAAAGATTGTAGTTGATGATCTAAGTGGGACTATTAGTTGTAAAAACACTGAAGCAAATGGTGTTACATTTTATATAACTTTCCCCATAGAAAGGTAACCATGGAAAAAATATTAATTGTAGAAGATAATAAGGCGTTGTCAAAACTTATTGCCAAAAAAATATCGCAAAATATAGATTTTGAAGTAGATGTTGCACACTCTTTAAAAGAGGCAGAAATTTTATTGGGAAAAAATAGTTATTTTATAGCTCTTTTGGATTTAAACCTTCCAGATGCACCAAATGGCGAAGTAGTTGATTATATGATTACAAAAAAAATACCTTCAATTGTTTTAACAGCAAATGTTGATAAACAAACAAGAGATGAAATACTCAAAAAAGATGTTATTGATTATGTATATAAAGGCAATATGGACGACATAAATTATATTTTTCAACTCATAGAAAGACTTTCAAAAAACAGAGACTACAAAGTTATGATTGTTGATGACTCCATTGTAATGAGAGGTGAGATAAAAAAGATGCTAAAGCTTCAAATGTATAAAGTTTTAAGTGCGGCACATGGAGAAGAAGCTCTTGTTTATATAAAAGATAATCCTGATATAAAATTGGTTTTGACTGATTATAATATGCCTGTAATTGATGGTTTTGAGCTAACTAAAACACTTCGTGAAGAGTATTCAAAAATGCAGATGAGTATTATTGGAATTACTGCAAATAGTGATGAGATGATATCTTCAAAGTTTTTAAAAATAGGAGCAAATGATTTTATAAATAAACCTTTTACTAAAGAAGAGTTAGTTTGTAGAGTTAATAATGCTATTGAATCTTTGGAGTATATTGCAACCATAAGCGACATGGCAAATATAGACTTTTTAACAGGTGCAAGAAACAGAAAAAGTTTTTTTAGAGAGCTAAACCAATACATGGAAGAGTGTAAAAACAATGGAGAAGAGTTTGCAGTAGCAATGATAGACATAGATGAGTTTAAAATCATTAATGATACTTACGGTCACGATGTAGGTGATGTTGCCATTAAAGAGTTAGTTAGGCTTATTACGGAGAGTATTAAGGGTTCTGATGAAGTTGCTAGATTTGGAGGGGAAGAGTTTTGTGTTCTCCTCAAAAATGTTAATAAAAGTAGGGCAGTTGAAATATTTGTACGCCTACGATTAAAAATAGCAAAAAATATAATTAGTATTCGTAATAATAAAGTAAAATACACAGTTTCTACTGGTATTACATTTAGTTGTGACGAAGGTGTAGAAGAGATGTTAAATCAAGCAGATATGGCTCTATATAATGCAAAGAATAGTGGACGAAATAGAGTAGAATTAGCAGAAGATTAGGAAAAAAATTGATAATAGACACACATGCTCATCTTGATGATGAGAGATATAATGAAGATTTAGATAAGGTTTTAGCAAACGCTAAAGCAAATGGAGTTGAGGGAGTTTTAATTCCTGGAGCAGATATAGACGACTTAGAAAAAGCACGTGAAATAGCACATAATAATGAAAATATATACTTTGCAGCAGGAGTTCATCCTTATCATCATGAGCAGTATGATGAAAAAATATTAAGAGAGTTCTTAAAAGATGAAAAGTGCATAGCTGTTGGAGAATGTGGTTTGGATTACTATAGACTTCCTGATGATGAAAATGAGAAAAAAGCAGAAAAATTAGCACAGCAAGAGGTTTTTAAAGCCCATATTGAGTTGGCAAAAAGTGTAAAAAAACCACTCATTGTACATATCCGAGATGCAAATGATGATAGTAAAAGAGTTTTATTAGAAAATAGTGCAAAAGAAGTAGGAGGAGTTTTACACTGTTATAATGCTAGTGAGCATCTTCTGTCTTTAGCGGATGATGGTTTTTATTTTGGAATTGGTGGTGTTTTAACATTTAAAAATGCTAAAAATTTAGTAGAAGTACTTCCTAAAATTCCACTTGATAAATTAGTAGCTGAAACAGATGCCCCATATCTTACACCACATCCTTACAGAGGTAAAAGAAATGAGCCAGCATATACAAAACATGTTGTAGAAAAAATTGCTAACTTACTGCAATATGAAGTAAAAGAGATAGAAGAATTAACTACAAATAACGCAAAAAGGCTCTTTAAAGCATTCGCAAAGTGAAAATTGGGTATTATTATTGTTTTATGAGTAATTATAATGCTTAAGGGAGTTAGATGTTAATTAGATTTTTGATTTTGGCTGTGCTGTTAATACAAAGTGCAAATGCATTTTTAAGTACAGAAACAAACTACCGCGAACAAGCAAAGGTTTTAAAAAGCCTTGATATTGACCCAACTTTCATGACGGACCTTCTTTTTATAACAATGAAAGAAGATACAGACAGATACAGAACAAAACACTTTTTAAGAGTATTAGAAAATGGTAATAGATTTATACCAGTTTTAAGAAGTATGTTAAAAGAGGCCCAAATTCCAGATGCCTTTTTATATCTTGCTATGGCAGAATCAAACTTTATTCCAAGAGCTTATTCAAGTGCAAGAGCAGCTGGAATTTGGCAGTTTATGCCTTACACCGGTAGAAAATTTGGCTTAGAGATAAATTTATATGTAGATGAGAGAAGAGATCCAATTAAATCAACTGAGGCAGCTATAAAGTATCTAAAGTATCTTCATAAAAGATTTGGTAAGTGGTATCTTGCTGCTATTGCATATAACTGCGGTGAGGGAAGAGTTAGTAGAGCAATAAAAAGAGCTGGTACTGATGATTTGGCAGTTTTACTCAATAGTCATAAAAAATATATTCCAAGAGAGAGTAGAATCTACATTCGAAAAATTATGATGATGGAACACCTTTCAAATAGTACAGATTTTATAGTCGGACACGATGCCGGATACTTAATGAATAGAGGCTCAACACACACATTTGCAAAAGTAGAGGTTAAGGGCGGTACTACGCTAAGTAACATTGCAGATAGCGTTGGTATGTCATATAAGGAAATAAAATCTTATAATCCTCACTTAAAATATGGTTTTGTTCCTCCTAAAAAAAATACTTATCATCTTTATATACCTTATGGAAAACAGACAGCTTTTGCACAAAACTTTAACCCTAAAAAAGATAATGGACGTTTTTATGTTCATAAAATTAAAAGAGGTGATTCACTTTATTCCATAGGAAAAAGATATGGTGTTTCATATAAAGTAATTAAAGATTTCAATGGATTAAAATCAAATACTCTTAGAATTAATAAAAAACTTGTTATCCCTGTGCTAAAACCAAAAACAAGAAACTACACAATAAGAACAGGTGATACCATAGGAAAAATATCAAGAAAATTTAATGTCACTATAAACACTATTATGAGAGTAAATAACAAAAAAAGTTCTACCATTATGGTAGGCGAGAGGATTGTTATTCCGTATGTATATTAGAAGTCTTATATTTATAATTGCACTTTTAGTTTTTAGTGGTTGTTCAAGTCGTCAGTATGTTTATAGTGGTGCTGGAAGCAGTAGTAGCCATAAAGCAATAGGAAAGATTAAAAACTCTAAAAACATGCATAGAGCTACAATGCGGCCTTATACTGTACTAGGAAAAAAATATTATCCAACAAAAGTGACCATAAATGATTCTTTTAGTGGAATTGCAAGTTGGTATGGACCTAACTTTCATAATAAACTGACTTCTAATGGTGAATACTACAACATGCACGCTATGACAGCAGCTCATAAAACGTTGCCTATGAATACTATGTTAAGAGTAACAAATCTTGAAAACGGTATTAAAATTGTTGTAAGAGTAAATGACAGAGGACCTTTTGTAAAATCAAGAATTATAGACCTTTCAAATCAAGCAGCACATAGAATAGACATGGTAAAAAAAGGTGTAGCTCCCGTTCGTATTGAAGTAATAGGTTTTAACGGAGTTGTTGGAAGTAGTGCAGGAAGTACGCAAAGTGTTTTTTTAGGTAACTATGCAGTTCAAATTGGTGCATTTAGAAATAAAGATGGAGCATATAGATATGCTAAGAAATATAGACAAGTAGAGGGAAGATATAGCTCAAAAGTAGTTGCTGGACAAAAAGATGGAAGTAGACTTTATAGAGTATATTTAACAGGTTTTAAAAGTGAATCTGAAGCGAGAGATTATAAATCAAGTGATGGGTTTAGTGGCTCATTTATAGTAAGAGAGTAAAGCATGATAAAGATAAGTAGAAAAACAAAAGAGACTGACATAGTTGTTGAATTGAATTTATATGGTACAGGAGTATCAAATATATCAACTGGAATTGGTTTCTTTGATCACATGTTAGAAGCTTTTTCGAAGCACTCTTTAGTTGATTTAAACGTTACATGTAAAGGCGATACTCATATAGATTTTCACCATAGTGTAGAAGATGTTGGTATAGTAATAGGACAAGCTTTGAAAGATGCAATTTTTCCTATAGAAAATGTAGAGAGGTATTCTAATGCAGTTGTTGTTATGGATGAAGCAGCAGTTGAGAGTTGTTTGGACTTGAGTAACCGTGCTTACTTAGTTTATGATGTAAATTTAAGTGGCAAAGTTGGAGAGTTCGACGTTGAACTCTCCGAAGAATTTTTTAGAGCAGTAGTGAGTAGTGCAGGGCTTACTTTACATGTAGAGTGTAAACGTGGAAAAAATAAGCATCATATACTTGAAGCAGTTTTTAAATCATTTGCCGTGGCATTGCGTCGCTCAATTACCAAAAATGAGAGAGTAGGAATTCCAAGTACAAAGGGAATTTTATGATAAAACTTTTAGTGTTTGATGTAGATGGCTGTTTGACTGATGGTAGTATAATTTATGGAAGTAATAAAGATGAATATAAAGCATTTAACGTAAAAGATGGTTTAGCTATTGCCTCTTGGAGTAGACTAGGACTTAAAAGCGCTATTATTACAGGCAGAAACTCTAAGGTAGTTGAAAGACGTGCTTGTGAACTGGGTATTACTCATCTTCATCAAGGAATAAAAGATAAAAAAAACACTTTTGGAAGAGATTTTAAAAGAGGAAAATCTTAGTTGGGAAAATGTTGCTGCTATTGGTGACGACCTTAATGATTTTGGTATGCTTCAAAGTGTTGGATGGTCATTTACGCCAAATGATGGTGTAAATTTGATACAAAAGAGTGTAAAAACTGTATTAAAAACCAAAGGCGGTAGAGGTGCTGTACGAGAAATGATTGATATGATAATTGAAAAAGAGGGACTTGAAAAGGAGTTTTTAAAGCTTTGGCAGTAAAATTTTTATACTATTTTCTATTTGCTTTTGTTGCAATTATGGTGTTTTTATTATACCAAAAACCTTACGATGTGGTGAAGAGTAAAAATAGCAAAAATAGTCCCAATATAGAGATGATAAATATGGTAAATTACTCCATTACTGAAGACGGAATTTCTCATATAGTAAGAGCTTCAAAAGTTTTAAGGTTTGTAAATCATGATGAGTTTTATAATATTGATGCAACAAAAAAAATCAAAAGATACGTTTTTAGAAAATTTAAAAGCAAACAGTGGCGTATTGATAAAAAATGATTTAAAACTCTCCGGTAATGTACGTTATCAAAATAGTAATAGTGTTAAGTTTAAATCTAAAAAAGCAGATTATAATTTAAAAATAAGAGTGTTTAAAACTGATGTCGACTTTACATTGGAAGATAATAGAAGTATTACATATGGGACTTCAATGATATATAAGACCATTGAAGGTAAGATATATGCAGATAATATTAAATCGGTTATAGAGGAAGAAAAGAAGTGAAATTATTATTAGTAGTATTAAGTTTAGTGAGTTTTTTGAGTGCTGAGGTTGTAGAAGTAGTAGCAGACAAGTTTTATGCCGATGAAGTAAAGCAAATAACAGAATTTTCAGGTAACGTTGTAGTTACTAAAGGCAAAGACAAGCTTGTAGCAAAAAAAGTAGTTATAACCTTCGATAAACAAAGACAACCCCTTAAATATACTGCAACTGGTGATGCCACAATAGACATGATAATGAAAGACAAGGTCTATTTTGGAAAAGCACAAACTATGATATATGACCCAATTAAAAATCAATATACACTTATAAAAGACGCATTTTTACATGAAAAAGTAACAAATAAAAAAGTTTATGGAGATAAGATTTTTATAAATCAAACAACAGGCCGTTATGAAGTGCAGAGTGATGGTAAAAAACCTGTTAAATTTATATTTAAAGTAGAAGAGAAGAAGAAAAAATGATTATTATAAAAGAAGCTAATTTTATTAAATCAGCCGAAAAAATGGATCAAGTATTAGATGAAGACAGCAGTGAAGTAGCCTTTATTGGGCGTAGTAATGTTGGTAAAAGCTCTATCATCAATGCACTAACAAAAAGAAAAGGCTTAGCAAAAAGTTCATCAACTCCAGGGAAGACAAGACTTATAAACTTTTTTGATATTGTATTTAAAAAAGATGATGAAAATTATAGTGCAAGGCTAGTTGATCTTCCAGGTTTTGGTTATGCTAGAGTTTCAAAATCAATGAAGCACGAGTGGCAAAAAACTTTGACTAAATTTATTAAAGAAAGAGAGTCAATAAAACTTTTTGTTCACCTTGTAGATTCTCGTCATCCTGAACTTGAAATTGATAAAGAAGTATCTGCTTATCTGCATGAAATATGTAGAGAAAATCAAAAAATAGTGGTTATATTTACTAAAGCAGATAAACTTAAACAAAAAGATGTAAGTGCTTTGAAAAAAATATATCCAAACTGTCTTACAGTATCTAGCTCAAAAGGTAAAGGTATACAAAAAGCGATTGATTTAATATTCGATGCTTTATTTGGAGAGATAAATCTTGATTGATTATGCTAAAGCACGACTTTGCGATATAAAAGAGATGCAAGAATTAGTTGTAGAAGAAGTAAAAAAAGGTACTATTCTTTTTAGAAGTTCAGATGAAATGGCAACCAATATACGCTCATATGTCATAGCAAAAAAGGATGATACTATAGTAGGATTCGGAGCTTTACACTTTCATGCTTATGATTTGGGAGAATTAAGAAGCCTTATAGTATCTGAAAAATGTCGAGGAGAAGGGATAGGAAAAGGCATGGTAAAGACTATGCTAGAAGAAGGGAAAAGTTTAAATGTTAAAATTTTTTTCACTCTTACTTACGAACAAAGTTTTTTTGAGTCAATTGGCTTTAAAGAGATTCCAAAAGAATCATTACCAGCTCACAAAATTTGGGCTGATTGCATTAAATGTAAGCACTTTCCAGTATGCGACGAAGTAGCACTGATCAAAATTATTTGAGATTTACTCTCATTTGCTTAAGTTTGGTAGTTTACCAAATTATGAGTTCACTTTATACTTATTTACCACTTTTTGTAGGAGTATTTTTTGCGTTCATTGTAATAAACTTTGAAAATGAGAAGAGTAAGCTCTATATTTATCTTAGTTTTGCATATCTTACTATATATGATTTAGATAAAGGTTTTTATCTCTTTTCTTCACTGCTCTCTTTTTTAATTTTTTATTATCTTTTTGTAGAAAAAATTAGAAACTTTTTTTCATGTAGTAACTGTATAATAGCAATTTATGTTGTAGCTGCATATTTGGGGCACTCTTTATTGAACTCTTTTATAGCATATATTTTAAATCAAGATATGCCATCTTTTTCACAAGGGTATTTTTATTATATTGCCTTAGATATTGTATTGGCAGTAATGCTTCTTAAAGGAAAAGTATGAGAATAAAACTATTACTCTTTGGTTTCACTGCATTTTGGTTAGTTTTGCTAGTAAGAATATACTATATAAGTATAAAATCTAATACATACTATGATGAGATAGCAAAACAAAATGCCATAAAAGTAGAAGACCTTGCTCCTTTTCGTGGTTCTATTTTAGATATAAATGGAAAACCACTCTCTGTAAATAGATTAGGATTCAGTATAGGAATAAAACCACAACTTAGTAGTTCAAGAAAAAGAGAAATTTTAGAGAAAGAGATTAATTTTTTAGTAAAAAACATTGAAGGTTTAGAGTTTAAAAAACTAAAAAAGATGTATATAAAACGTGACTCGCCATACTCACATGATTTTGTAAAAGTTGTTGATTTTATATCACATGATGATGTCATTGCTAAGTTTTCAAAACTTTCATTAAGAGATAATTTGAAGATAAATATTGCTTCAAAACGTTACTATCCATATAAAGAGCTAGCTTCGCATGTTATTGGTTATGTTGCAAAAGCAAATCTAAAAGATGAACAAGAAAACCAAGTTGCAAAACTTACAGGGTTTATAGGAAGAACTGGTATTGAAAAGTACTATAATTCTGTTTTAGAGGGGCAAAAAGGTCTTAAAAGGACAAAAGTAACAGCTTTTAATGAAGAATTAGAAGAAATTGATAAAAAACTTCCTGTAAGTAGTGATATAAAACTTAGTTTGGATTTGGAATTACAACAATATGTAGCAAAAATATTTGGTAAAAAGAGTGGTGCTGTTATAGTTATGAATGCAAAAAATGGCAAAATATTGGCAGCTGGAAGTTTTCCTGAGTATAATTTAAATCAATTTGTTAGTGGTATTAGTCATAAAGAGTGGAAAGAGTTAGCAAGTGATTTTAATCATCCTTTTACAAATAAGCTCATAAATGGACTTTATCCTCCAGGTTCTGTTGTAAAAATGGGTGTAGCACTCTCTTTTTTAGAAACGGGACTTATTACACCTCATACTAATTTTTATTGCAGTGGTTCAATGGAGTTAGGTGGAAGAAATTTTAGATGTTGGAAAGAGAAAGGGCATGGGAAAACAAGCCTTAAAAAAGCTATCAGGGAGAGTTGCGATGACTATTTTTATAAAGGAAGTTTAAAAGTTGGCATTGACAAAATAGCACCTGTTTTAAGAAATCTTGGGTTTGCAACAAAAACTGGTGTAGATTTACCTTTTGAATTTGTTGGTTCAGTTCCTGGAAGATCTTGGAAAATGCAGAAGTATCAAAAACCTTGGTATCAAGGTGAAACTTTGATTACTTCGATTGGTCAAGGTTACTTTTTAACTACACCTTTGCAAGTAGCAAGATACACTGCACTTTTAGCAACAGGTTCAAGTATTACACCACATTTTATACAAAGTGTTGGTGGTTTAGAGGTTGATTATGGGAATAAAGATGTTTTAACATTTACGCAGAAAAAAAATCTTCCTCTTATAAGAAAAGCTATGAGAGAAGTTATATCTCATCCAAGAGGAACAGGACGTTGGTATATAAAGTCTAAAGTTGATATTGCTGGAAAAACAGGAACTGCTCAAGTTGTAGGTATTCCTCAGAGTGAAAAGAAACGTATGAAAGAGAGTGAGCTAGAGTATTTTCATCGTTCACATGCTTGGTTTACTACGTATGGGCCATATAAAAACCCTCAGTATGTTGTGACGGTTCTGGTTGAACATGGTGGACACGGAGGATCAGCAGCAGGAAAAGTTATCTCCAAGATTTATGATAAACTTTTGGAGATGGGGTATATAAAAAAATAGTAAAGTATTTCTCGCCAAAGGCGTAGCTTGAGTGACTGAACAAGATTTGGACTTGTTCAAATCTTGTGAGAAATTAAAAGAAGACCTTTAAAGAGTTATGAAGCATTAATGCAATAATAACTAAAAGTCCTATTCCTGCTGATTTGTTGTATAGTTTGTTTGCTGTTATAAAGACTAACATAAAAGATGCAGTTCCTGCACATAAAATGTCATAACCATATTTTGAAAAGTCTATAGTTAGAGGGTTTACTATTGCAGCACTTCCTAAGACTATAGTAAAGTTTGCAACGTTACTTCCAATGATATTTCCTATTATCATGTCAGCATTACCTTTTCTAGCTGCTGCAATGCTTACAACAAGTTCAGGAAGACTTGTGCCAAATGCAATTAGTATTAAAGAGATAACCCATTCAGTAACACCTAAATTCCTAGCTATTGCGGACGCACTCTCTATTGTATAGTTTGCACCAATTATAACAAGTGCAAAACCTATAAAAAGGAATACAAGAGTTTTTCCCCAAGCAAATTTCTCTTTTATTAGTTCAGTATCTACTTCACCCTCAATAGCTTTTGCATCTTTACTTAAAAACAGAAGATAACCAACCATAAGAAGTAGAAACATAAAACCTTCAAACATACCTATAGTTCCATCATATGCCATGATAATAAAAACCATTAGTGGAAAGAAACTCCAAGCGCTATCGTTTTGAAAAAGGTCACGTTTTGGTTTCAAATCTTTTGCAAAAAGGAAGATGACACCTAAAACTAAAGATATATTAAACGTTACACTACCAAGTACATTGGCAACTGCCATATCTGATTTACCAGCACTACTAGCTGCAATACTAGCTGCCATTTCAGGTAGACTAGTTCCAACGGCTATAAGAGTTGCTCCAATTACAAATGATGATATGTTAAAGTGAAGGGCAATTCTCTCAGACTCAACTATAATATAGTTTGCACCATATATAAGTGCGCCCATAGATACTAAAAATATTCCATATTCCATATTAATTAACCTCGTTTCTTATAATTAAACTTTTTGGTAGATTAAACTCATTTATGAGTCTCTCTTCCTCTTCTCTCATTTCCCCATTGTCACACTCGTGGTCAAAGCCCTTTACATGTAAGAGACCATGAATAAACATTAGAGTTATTTCATTTTTTAAACTATGCTCTAGCTCTTTAGATATTATTGTAGCTAAATCACTATTGATGACTATAGAACCAAGTGGAAAATGAGGAAAATCTTCTAGTGGAAAACTAAGAACATCAGTACTTTTATCTACACCTCTTTGTTCTAAGTTAATTTCATGCATAGTTTTATTATCAACAATGACTAACTCTATCTCTTTATCTGTTTTTGATATGTTTTCTAGCATTTCAATATCAATATCAACATTTGTTCGATTGTCCAATGATATCATTAAAAAAGTCCCATTTGTACTGTTTTTTTTTCAGAAAGTAGCTCTTCGCAATCCTCTTTTTTACCGTGAATCAGAGCGTATCTAAAATCTTTTGTTTTAAGCTCACTTATATCTTTAACTATTAGCTTTTTATCGATTTTTTTGTAAAGATACTCTAATTCCTCTTTGTAAAGTTCAAAATCACTCTCAAAGATAATCACTCTTCTTGTTGTGCCAAAATCACTCATTTGTAATTGTGAAGTTACAAATTGAGGGTAAAAATGCTCAAAATTATTAAAGTTATCAATTTTGTAGTTTATTTTTAACTCATCAAGATACTTCATTAAAGAGCATAAGTATGGAATAAAAAATGATGATAATCGAATTTCCTTTACAAACCTTTCTTTATAAATAAAAGCGCTATAAAATAGACCATTTTCAAATAATTTGTCAGGTTCAATTTTAAATTTTACTTCTTTGATTGTAGGGTCAACATTTTGAATAAATGAGTTTTTTACTACAAAAAATAGAGTCTCTTTTTCACTTTTTAGTATTTGCATTAAAGCAATAGAGGTAGAATTTGACAGAAGTTTTGCCTTCTCTTCTACATGTAGAGATTTTGCAAGAGCATATTGAATATCTAAAAGAGGAATAAATCTAAATTTTTTTTCAACAGCATAAAAACGAGCAAGTTTTATTAAGCTTTTCTCTAAATCTTTAACACTAATCCAGGCTATTTCTTCATCACTTATTTTTGGTATTAGTGCTGTTAGTATACAGTATGCCCCATTTTGCACAGCTTCTTCAATCTCTTCATTTGAACAATTTATGTCTATGAAAAGATCTCCTCTTTTTATATTTTTTGAGGAGATTTTAATATCTTCTATAGAGTCAACTGATGGTGTATTTAGTAAAATTCCACCACTTATTCTTACAATAGAGTTTATTTTAGCCAACAGGTGTCCCGCTTTTTTTAGGAGCTTCTGGTCTCATTAATGATAGTCCATCTTTATCTTTAGCAGCTAGCAGCATACCTTCACTAAGCATTCCCATTATTTTTGCAGGTTTCAAGTTTGCAACTATGCATATTTGAGTATTTATTAAATCTGCAGGTGCATAGTACTCTTTAATTCCAGCAATAACTTGTCTAGTTTTCTCTTCACCTAAGTCAACAGTTAGCTTTAGTAGTCTATCACTTTTAGGTATTTCCTCAGCTTCCAATATAGTTCCAATCTTCAAAGATGTTTCAAAAAACTGGTCTATTGTTATGATTGATTCTACTTTTTTTTCTTTTTTCTTTTCAGGTTTAGGAGCAGGTTCTGGAGTTTCTAGTACCTCTTCTTCAATTCTTGGAAAAAGTGGTGGAATTTTCTCTATAACAAAATCATTTAACAACTCTTTGTTTTGTATTAGTTTTGTGTAACTCTCAGTATTTACTTCAAATCCAAGAGCAGATGCTATTTTTGTTGCTGTCTTTGGCATAACTGGGCTTACTAAAACTGTTACACGAGCAAGTATGTTTGCTACAAGCCCAACTACTGCTAAAGCACCATCTTTATCACCATTTTTCATTTTTGCCCAAGGTTCATGTGCTGTAATTGCCCCATTTGCTATGGTAAGAACTTTCCATAAGTCTTCAAGATAACGGTTTGTTTGAAGCATATTGAGTCTATCTTCTATATTTTCTAAGAGAGCTTCTACTTCGTCCAATTCCTTTACATGTAAAGCTTTGACATCTTTAGATGTTACATTGCCTTCACTATACTTTCCGCTCATTCCAATGATGCGGTTTAGAAGATTTCCAAATTCGTTTCCAAGGTCAGAGTTAATACGGTCAATAAGAGCTTTTTGGCTAAAGTCACCATCTTGACCAAAAGGAACTTCACGAAGTAAAAAGTATCTAAAGTTTTCAAGTCCATAAGCATCAGCAATCTCTTTAGGGTTAACAACATTTCCTTTTGATTTACTCATTTTTTCGCCATTTCTAGTCCACCAACCGTGAGCCGCAATATGGGTTGGAAGAGGAAGACCAAGGCTCATCAAAAATGCTGGCCAGTATATAGCGTGAAAACGAAGTATATCTTTTCCTACTAAGTGCATAGTTGCAGGCCAAAAGTTCATATTTTTTTCATCTGTTCCATATCCAAGAGCTGTTATATAGTTTAGAAGTGCGTCAAGCCAAACATACATTACGTGTTTAGGGTCATTCATCTCTTCAGGAAGTTTGACACCCCAATCAAAACTAGTGCGAGTTATAGAGAGGTCACGGAGTCCTTGTTTTACAAAACTTATTACTTCATTTTTCTTTCCTTTTGGAAGAACACACTGCTCATCATCACTATACCATTTTAGTAGTTTTTCTTGATACTCTGAGAGCTTAAAGAAATAACTATCTTCTTTAACAAGTTTAGTTGGTTTGCCACAATCAGGACAACCTTCACCATCCATAAGTTGAGTCTCTGTGAAAAATGTCTCACAACTAACACAGTAGTAACCCTCATACTCACCCTTGTAAATATCACCTTTATCAAACATAGCTTTAAAAGCTTTTTGAACGCCTTTTTTATGGTCAGCATCAGTAGTACGGATAAACTTGTCGTAGCTTATGTCAAACTCATCCCAAAGAGCTTTAAATTTTCCACTTATTTCATCTGCATACTCTTGAGGTTCACGACCTCTACTCTTTGCTGCTTCTTCTATTTTTTGTCCATGCTCATCAGTCCCAGTTAAGAAAAAAGTTTCACGACCTTTAAGGCGGTAGTGTCTTGCCATTGTATCAGCTATGATAGTTGTATATGCGTGTCCAATGTGAGGAACATCATTAACATAATATATTGGTGTTGTTACATAAGCCGGGTTGTTTTTCATTGTTTATCCTTAAAATTCAAATCCACCAGTTTCACCATGAGACATGCTCTCGTAAACTGATTTTACATAATCTTTTCTTATCTCGCACTCAAAAATCTTTTCACATTTCATACAAGAGTCTATATTTCTATCTTTTTGACACTGTTTCAGAGTATTTTTTTTACCATCAAGGGCGAGTTGATACTCGTCGTTGGTTTTATGCATAAGTTTTTAAAACTCTTTTTATTTCATCATTTGATCCAAAAAAACATGGAGATGTATCATGTGGATGAGCAGGGTTTACATCTAATAGTCTTTTTTTACCATCTATTGCTTGACCACCAGCTTTTTCAAATATAAATGCATATGGTAGTACTTCAAATATAAGTCTTAGTTTTCCTTTTGGAAGGTCACTAGTACTTGGGTATGAAAATAATCCACCACCTTTTAAAAGTATATGGTGTAAGTCAAGAACCATACCACCAGAATATCTTAGACGATAGCCATCTTGAAAAATATCATCAATCATCTTTTTATGCTTAGCTGACCAACACATTTGAGTTGAACCAGTAGCATTTAGTTTACCTTTTTGGTTTAGCTTTATTTCTTTATAAAAGTAAAATTCATTTTTTCTGTTTAGTCTATACATTCTTACTTTATCAGTAGCAATTACAAGTTCAACCCTAGGACCATATACGACGTATGCACTAGCAATTAAGTTTTTACCGCTATAGTCATTTTCATAAATACCAAATATAGAACCAACACTTTGGTTAACATCTAAAAGACTTGATCCATCAAGTGGGTCATACCCAACAAGATATTTTCCTTCTGCATGAATTGAAGTTTTATGCTCTTTTTCCTCACTAACAATTTCTTTTATTGAAGTTACTTTTTTAAACTCGTTTTCTATAAAAATATCACTTTTTATATCAAGTTTTAGTTGTGCATCACCTGTTGCATTATGCTCTTCAGAATAACCAGTATCGTCATACATAATTGCTTCATTGATTTCTATAGCAGCACGCTTTATTGCTTCAAATATCTCAGTCATATTATCTCACTTTCTTTGCATTTTTCAGAATCCATTCTACTATGGAATCTGTATTGTTTAAATCTAAAATTTCTAAGTGTTCTGGTATTTCATAATCATTAAGATTGATGCTATCATCAATTGCTAAAGCATTTGACATTGGAAAATAGTCTTCTTCAAGCTTGTTTCTAAAAACAGAGAGCCTTGGAAGTGGCAGGGTTTTGAGTCCTTCTACTAAAAGTATGTCAAAATCTCCTATCATCTTTATGATATTATCTATGCTTTTTTCACGTTGAGAAAGAAGTGTTGTTCTTGTTGGGCTTGTCACAACTACTTCTGCCCCAGTCTGTGCAAACTTCCAACTATCTTTTCCCTCTTTATCAAAAACCGCTTTATCACTAGGGTCGTGTTTGACTATAGCCAAAGAGTATTTGTCTTTCAACGCATTTGCAACCTTAACAATAAGTGTTGTTTTTCCACTTCCTGATGGACCACTAAAAGCGATGGCTAAAGAGTTCATAATCTGCCTTACATGTAAAATATTTGCGATTATATCAAAATAGTGCTTGATTTTTGATGAGGCTATAAGGGGTTATATCATAGATATAATTGAAAATTTAGAAATTTATGATAAAATTCTTTTCTAAAAGGAAAATAATGAAATTTAAAATTTTATCTATATTAATAATCTCTTTTTTATTTATTGGGTGTTCACAAAAAATAAATGACTATGCAAAACCAACAGATTTACTACACGAACAAGCTTTGACTGCAACTCAAAAAGTAATAATAAAAAAAATAGATAGTGTTAAAGCATATTTAACAGTCACTCATATTAATCAGATTGAACAAAATAAAATTCAATTAGATGAAGAGACAGAAATATTTTTGCTAGGGATTTATATTCCCACTGAGGATAAGAAAAAAGATTTTTTTATATCTACTGTAAAAGTAAATGGAATTGAACAGAGTAGTATTGCGCTTTTGAAAAGTGATGACCCAATTCTTGATATTATCTCTTTTAAAAATCCTTGGAGTATATATATTTTAGTTGAAGCACCAAAAGATTTTACTAAGAATGGTGTTACTATAGAAATTTCTTCAGAAGATATAGGTTCTGTAAAATTAAGCTTTCATGATAGCTAAGGTAACTTACCTCTGGGCATTAGTATAGGTTTTTAACAACTCAAACTAATGATTAATTTCTAAATTTATCAGTTTTTGAAGGTTCTGTTAAAACTTTTAAAAGCTCATATATTGAGACAGGTTGCCCTAAAATTTGCATATATGTAACATAGTTTGCTAAAACTTTTTTACCATATTTTCGGCTCTCATCATAGTGAACTAACTCCATACTCAAAAATGGCTCATAAGCACCTTTTTGAAAAGTACCAGACTGAAGAAGTTTTTTTGTAAAACCAATTCCACCGTTATATGCATAAGCAATGAAAAGAGGGTTGTATAGAGAATGCTCTAACCAATCAAGGTGAATATTAGCAAACTTTAGAGCAGTTTTTGGGTCAAACATGTCATCTAAATCAAAGTTTTTTATTTTTTGTTCTTTAGCTATTGCACGAGCTAAAAAGGGCATAAATTGCATCATCCCAAGTGCATATGAGTGAGAAAGTGCTGAAGGGATTAAACGACTCTCTTGACGAGCTATTGCCATTATGAGGGCAATACGCTGTTTTTCACTATTTTTTAAATACTGAGTATAAGGAATAGGAAAGTAGTGGTCTTTATATCCGCTTGCTTTTTCCATAAGGTAGGAGTAGTGAGGTAGTGTGCTTCCATATAGATATGTTTGGGCTATATTTTCAAGTTCTTTTGGAGATTTACCGCTAGATTGGTTTAAAAGTTTTGTCCATCCAAAAGGGTCTTTTTCGTTGTAAGTTGGGTGTTGTTCCCATGCTTTTGGTATAATAATTCTATTATTTTTGATACCTGAGAGTAGAGTATATATATTCATATCAAAACTCTCTTTAATAGCATTTTTATATTTGTTGTCTTTAGTAACTAAAAATTGCCAAAATAGAACTTTGTCTTTATCCATGCGATAGTAAGCTTTTTTATATGCTTCATCAAAAAATGCAATAGCAAGTTTGCTGTAACGAAGTTGAAGGGCATTTAGTCCTAAGAAAAATAGGCTTTCATGTGAAAGAGTTTTAGCAAATATATCAACATAGATAAGTGATTTGTTAAATTTTTTTAGCTTTCTTCCTGTGATTACATACTTAATTGTACTATTTATTTTCAAACTTTTTTCTAACTCTTTTATTTTATCTTTACTTATTTCATGGTCTAAAAACTCTTTTCTATATTTGCTACCAACATTGTTAAAAACACTAAAAAATAGTTTCTCATCTCCCCTAATCATGCTCTCAAATGGGTTATCAGAGTATATTACATGTAAAGATTTTGAGATTTCATATTGAGCGAGTCTTTTTTCTACTTTTTTTAACTCTTCTTTATCTAGTTTGGTTGCATCATATAGAGAAAATTTTATAGCTAAACACTCATCATCACTTTTTAAAAGAGTATTTAAATTCATTTTTAGGCATTGTGAAACTTTTTTTATGCCAGGGTCATCAAGTCTGTTTGCAAAGACATGAAAAAGTTTCATACTCATTCGGCTTGTCTGTTCAAGTAGTTTCCAAGCCTCTTTTGAAGTTGTAGTTGGTTTTTTCAAGTACCTATAAATATAAAAATCTTTTGATAACCCTCGTGGTTTATCGTCAAAAAAAGAGATATCTTTTGGAACTTGAGCAAAAAGAGTTAGTGAAAGAAGAAGGCAAAGTAGTAGAACTCTGCCTAAGGTATTAAAGCCCATTTGCTAAACTAAAAAGCAGTTTAACAGCAAAAAGGTCTATAAATTGAAGACTTATTATCAGTATGATTGGAGCCAAATCAATTCCACTAATCATAGTTGGAAAGTAGCGTCTCATAGTTTCATAAACAGGCTCTGTAAGACGTCTAAGTATCTGAACTATAGGGTTATATGGATCAGGTTTTACCCAAGTGATTAGAGCTGAGATGATTACAACCCAGATATATATGTTTAAAACCATGTGTAGTATTTGTGCTATTGCTTCGATTAAAGTTGATAAAACCATTATTTTGTTGTCTCCTGTAGATAATTTTTGATTAGTGGGTAAACTTCTTCTAAGTTTGGACCACTCTGCTCTCCTGTTAATAAAACTCTCAAAGTATTTGAAAAGTTTTTACCTTTAAGATCACTTTTTTGTTCAAGGTGCTTTTTAAACTCACTAAACTTTTCAAAGTATGGAGCATCTTTTACAATAGCCTTTAGTTTAGCAAGTTCCTCTTTATACTCATCTGAACTTTTTGGAGCAAATATAGTATCTATTTTTGCTTTTATATCTGCAGTTGTATTTACCTCTTGGGTATATAGTTTTGCTAGTTTCCCAATAGCAGCACAAGAGTAACCAATGCGTTTTGAAAGTTCAACATCTTCTATTAGTTTTATCTGTTCACGGTTAATAAAAGAAAGTTTATCTATGTCAAATTTTACTGGGTCTTTAGATATGTTTTTAAGCTCAAACCAACTCAAGGCTTCTGCCATAGAAAATATTTGGGCTGGTGTTTTAGTACCAAGTAGTATAAGATAGTTTATTATTGACTCAGGCATGTATCCTTGGTCAAGTAGCAACTTAACGCTAATTGTATTTGAGATGATGGGTAAATGAGTGTATTTTATTTCATCTTTATAACCAAGCGATTTTCTTATATACTCTTGTTTTGGAGTGTTTGAAATGTGGTCTTCCTCTCGGATAATATACTTAATCCCTTGAATCATATCATCAGTTGCACAAGCAAAGTTGTACGTTGGGTATTTATCCTGTTTCATAATTACAAAACTATCTACCTCATCTTTTGTAAAGCTCATGTTGCCTTTAATGGTGTCTTTAAAAGTAACTTTACCTTCAGGTTTTTTAATCCTAATTGTAAAAGGAAGATTGTTATTTAGTAACTCATCATCACTTACATGTAAACACTTACCACTATAGCTATTTGCTTCAAGCTCATCTTCGGTACAAAAACAAGCAAATGCTTTTTTCTTGTCCATTAAAGATGAAGCAAACTGCAAGTGGTATTTGAAGTTTTCACTTTGGTAGTAAAGACTATCATAAGTGATACCAAAGATAGCTAATAAATCAAGTATCTCTTGGTCTTTACCTTCTATATTTTTTTCTTTATTTGTATCTTCAATACGCACTATGAACATATCGCCTGATTGTTTGGCACAAATGAAGTTAAAAAGGGCAATTCTGAGGCTGTTTATGTCCATGTCTTGTGTAGGAGAGGGTGCAAATCTATACATTAAAATCCTAAGTCTTTTTGTGGATTATACCAAGTAGTTTGTTAAAAAATGGTAATGTGAAATATTTTAATTACTTCTTCAATCATTTCAAAACTATTCTTCAAAATTGTCTTTATGTAATATCAACCAACCAACTGCAGGACTGGCTGTTTTACCTAGTAAAAACACCTGTTAGCACTTTTGATTAAAATTGTTTTGTGTTGTTTATTAACTAGACTTCTTGCAAAACTCATTTTGAACAAACATTAAAACCACGGTCAAAATTCACTAATGCACATATCAAATTAAAGCGGAGATTGAAGCGCTTTCTACGGTTACGATATTTTTGCGTAAGGATTTGAAAAGTTTTTAATTTAGCATTGACATGCTCAATACAAATAAAAGCTGATGCTTCTATTTTATTTTGAGTTTTTTGTGTATTGGTTAATGGATATAACTTTGATGATTTGTATGGTATTTGAATATTGACATGTTGCTTTTTAATTCCAAGGTAACCTAAATCTACATAGATACAAGTCTCAGATTTTACAGAAAGATTACTTTGTTTAAAAAGTTTGAAATCATGTGTAGTACCTTTACAGGTGTGAGCACAAATAATCCTTTCATCTTTATCAATAACTATTTGACCCTTTAATGTGTGGTTTCGTTTTTCCCCTGAATAGTACTCTCTTTGCTTTTTTTTGGTCGCTGTATTGGGGACTCAGTAGCATCAATAACGATAAACTCCAAATCAATATTATCTCCATATAAAGCTCGTTTACTTGGTAGTGAAAATTTACCTGACTTAATTAAAATATCTTCAACTTCTCGTACAACTCTTGAAGCTGTAGATTCACTTACGCTGTAATCAAAGCCTATATGCTCTAAGGTTCTGTACTCTCTATAATAACTTAACATCAAAAGTACTTTATCTTCTGGTGATAAACTTTTTCTTCCTCCAACTCCATGATTTTTAGTTCTCTCTTTTTCATATGCTATGAAAATCGCAATCATCTCATTAAAAGTATTTTCATTTACACCAATAAGTCGTTTAAAATTCTTTCGTGGTTTCTTTTGTAGTTGTTTGTATTTACTCATATAAACTTTTAAGCATTTTTTGTACCTACTTTTGAGTTTCGCAAGAAGTCTACTGTATGCATTCCCATTGTGGAGAGTGTGAGCGAGGGAATGTTTTAAAATGTGGCTTTACATGTAGAGGCTATTTTACTTAAGTTGCAGCATTACTTGTAAATATCGCCTCTACTATCAACTTTTAATATTTGTATTTTTTCTTCATTCATAGAAAAAGTATTCTATATTCTAATTCTATAAATTGGAGGTATGTCATTACCTGTTAATCTTTGAACGTCACAATTTGGTAAGTTTTGAATAGCATTAAAATTTTTTCTTGAAGTTTTCTATCATATTTGGAAAACTTCTTTTCAAAAGTTTTAGAATATGATATTTTCATAAGTTAAATTTACTTTTAAAATCATTGTTTGAAGTAAATTTTTCATTTGCCAATATTGATAAAATTTCTTTTTCATCATTTGCTTCTAATATTAAATCAGCTTGTTGTTTAGTTTTTGAATTCTTTGCAATATATTGACTAAGACTTTCTCTAATCATTTGTGAAATTGATTTTTTTTCTATAAAACTTACTGCTCTAACTTGTTCATATAGTGTTTCATCTATTGTTAAATTTAATCTATGCATAAATACTCCTTTATGTAGTGATGTATAAGTGTATTTTATCATAAGTTTATCAATGAATACAAATTAGTATTAAAATAGTTTTAGTCTTTTTTCTTCATACTGTATAATGTTCCTCCAATTAACCAAACGGACGCGCAAAGTTGGAACGTGCAACGGCAGTCTTGAGGAACAAGCGATATTATGCAAGATTTATTCGGTCTTAAAGATGTCTAACTTGACACGATAAAAGCTTAAAAAATTGTAGTTTTAGCTTGTTTCTCTCCTAGTAATTGTTATATTATTCGTTACTAGAAATAGCTACTTTTAATCCAAATCCCATTAGCATACTTCCAATTACTTTTTCAATGGGTTTTTTATAATCGTTAAATTTTTGAAGTATAATTGGCTGTGTTAATAATATTGAGACTATAACAAACCATATTAAATGTGCAAGCGATATAATTACTCCATAAATTATTTGTATATAAAGTGGCGTTTCTGTATTTATAACCTGTGTAAATATACTTAAAAAAAATATTGTTGTTTTTGGATTTAGGACATTGGTAATAAATCCTATCTTAAATGCTATAAAATTTGAGATAATTTTATCACTATTTATAGTTTGTTGATTTTCTTTAGATGTAGAGGTAAATGTTTTCCACCCTATATATATTAAATATCCAGCACCGAGATATTTAATAATTGAAAAAAGTATAATTGATTGTGATATTATAATTGCTAATCCTGCAATTGAATATGATACATGAACCCAAATAGCTAATGCAATACCAAATGCTGAATATATTCCTTTTTCTCTACTGTAAAATACACTATTTCTTATGACCATGGCAAAATCTGCTCCAGGGCTAATTGCCATAAAAATGGCAATAATACTAACTGTTATTATCGTATTTAAATATGGTAAAATTTCAAATTCCATAAAATATCTCCTATATGTTTATTTTAATATAACGGCAGTCTTGATGGACATGATACCCTACATAAAAGTTTAATCTTACTTTTAACTTTAATTAAATTTGTAAGCTAAAATTACTTAAAAAATCGCTTAGGTATCTTATTCCACTCCGAGTATTTGTTATATCCATGGCTACTTATAAGTATCTTTCTATATCTAAAGCTCCGTGAAATACACCTAATATATCTATTGTATTTTCATCTTTAATTAAATATGCAATTCTATAATGACCATAAAGTAGTATTCTTATTTCTTCATGCTCATTATTATCATATGGATAACCAATTCTTGGAAATGATTGAAGTATTTGAACTTTTTGATATATCTCCGTTACGACTTTTTTAGCAATAGTTTTTTTATCTAAAGCTATATAGTCATGTATATCTTTAAGCCAAAAGTTTGCTTCATCTGTCCAGTTGATATTTACCATTGTTTAATTCTATTTTTCATCTCTTGATTTGATATAGTTTTATTTTCTATTGAATCTTTTAAACCTCTTTGAATCATTCTATCAAAAGCTAACTCTTTTAATATTTCATCATAAGATGTATCTTCTGGTAATGAATCAATAATTTTTTTTGCTTGTTGTGGTGCTGTCATTATGAACTCCAATATTTAAAATATACATCATTTTATCAAAATGATGTATATTCTTTGTTTAAACTACATTTACTTATTTTTCTAAGTATCTATAAGTTTTTTATAATTTAATATAAATTATTTAGAAGGGTTATTACCTCTTTCTCCACCATATGGATTACCAGTTGTACTTGGTGCATTTGTAACTCCTTTTCCTATGTTAGACTCCTGCCATTTGTTATACGTTTAATATGTTTCTGTAGTAAAGACTGATAGATATACTAATTTATCATTTGTAAACTTGAAGGTAGCATATGTCTGTACATCAAATGGAAGACCATTTATCTCTTTTTTTGACTGCCAAATAACATCTTGCGGATTGTTTTTTATTTTAATATCCAGTAATTCTTCTATTTTGTTTTTATCCATATTTAAACTCATACCAATTGCATTTTTTGCAATTACTTTATTAGTCTTAATGCAAGTGCGATTTTCTTCATTTACATTTGATAGAAGATATCCTTCTCCAAGCAGGTTGTAACTGTATGTAATAAACCTGCCATTTTTTGAATAGCAATATTCCTTTAGTCCATGATGTCCGTTGTATTCTTTGACGTCTTTATGTTCTTTCAGGTTTACGGCAAGGAATTTTATTCCATCAGGAGCAGAGCTAAGAATTATTTGTTCATCACTTGCAAATATATAGCTTGAAATCAACAATAATAATATAAATCTATGTAGCATAAGCTTCCTTCGCCGTTGCACGTTTCCGCAAAGCGGGAACGTGCAACGGTAGTCGTGAGCAATAGTTTTTCCGCTAGGATAAATTATTGGTCTCCTCGTTTTTGTTAGATGTTTTACCAGTTTCAGCTTCATATCGAAATTTAGCAAAATATGCTACTATTGGATTTTCATCATACTGAAGTTCTTTTACCTTAGCTTTTCCAATTTTTTTATTAAGAACACCAAGTGTTCTCAAAATAGGATGATTTGATTTAATAGAATCATGTGCTGATTTTTGTAAATATTGTTTTGCCATAAATGTAAAATCAAAGCTACTAAATTCTCCTTTTTCATAAAGCTTATTTTCAGATCTTTTATTTTTTTTTATTTCACTATGAGTTAAACAGTCTTTAATAGGTGTAAGCTCATTAAAATATGCACCATTCTTTATTATGGAAGTAAAATTATCTAAACTGATTTTTTCTTCTCCATCAATTACTATCCAACTACGAGAATTTCCATCTATACCTCTATAAGAAGTTAAATGAACTTGTACTCTTTTCCGAATAGAATCAGAAAAACTTTCTTCAATCATTTGTTTTAGTTTAGACCATTTCAAAATACTATCCCTTGTTATGTTTTAATTATAGTCAGTTTCAACTGTAAAATTTCTTCATCAGTTAATAATCTATCTTGAGTAATTGCAAACTTTATTGCACCAACTTGTTTTGCTAATTCTTGTAATAAAAATATTTCACTTTCTTTTATTGCTTTTTTAGATTTTTTGTCAATATAAAATATCAGGTGAAATCCTAAAAATCCAAATTTCCTATGAGACATTATTTTCTGAATTAAATATAATATCATTGTTCGTGCATAATTAATATTATCAAAAATAATTTCATTTGTTTTAAATGGATTTAAAATTTCATAATCTTGATATTGCTGAACATCTTCTCCAATAGCTACAACAAAATTATTTTTAATTACTATTTTTGAAGAAATAGAAATTGATGTACTTTTTTCAATAGACATTTTTCAAAAGTAAGAATGAAAATTGCTTAGTAAAGAATATTAGTAAATATAAAAAAATAGAGAATAAGAAACCAGAGCAATTTAAACGATTGACAGGTGTAAAAAAAGAGACCTTTGAATTGATGGTTAAACTTTTAAAAGATTTCGAAGAGAAAAGAAAGAAGATATCAGGTCGTCCCCTAAAATTAATCTATGCAGATCAGATTTTAATGATGCTTGAATATTTAAGAGAATATCGTACATATTATCATATAAGTGTAGATTACAGTATCAGTGAATCAAGCTGTTATAAAATGATAAAAAGAGCAGAAGATATATTGATAAACTCAAAAGTTTTTTCACTTCCAACAAAGAATAGATTGATGAATGATATGGAGATTGAAGTTATCTTGGTTGATGCAACTGAATCACCTATTCAACGTCCAAAAAAAAGCAACAGAGATACTATTCAGGGAAAAAGAAACGACATACACTAAAAACACAACTAGTTGTTGATGCAAAAGAGTTAACCATTTTAGCAACTACGTGTTCAGAAGGGAAACTACATGATTTTAAGTTGTATAAAAAAAGTAAATTACCACTAAATCCAAATATACAAGTTAATGTTGATACCGGATATTTGGGAATAAAAAAGATACACAATAATACCCTTATTCCAAAGAAAAAAAGTAAGTTAAAACCATTAAGTCATGAAGATAAAAAAGATAATAAAATATTTGCATCAAAACGTATATTTGTAGAACATGTTATAGGTGTACTAAAACGATTTCGTATCATCTCAGAAACCTATCGTAATAGAAGAAAAAGATTTGGCTTACGGTTTAACTTAATTGCTGGTATTTATAATTTTGAGTTGAAATTGAAAGATATTAAGTGACTTTTGAAAGAAGTCTAATATATTTTAAATGAAGCATTTCATTTTCAATAGCAAGATAAAATGTTTTTTTTTAAAATTTGATATTAGAAATGTTGTTAAATCCATTTTAATCCTCTTTGACATAACGACTGAAGATAGCCAATAAATTTCCGCTAGGTAATTTATTGGCTACTCTGTTTTGTTAGTAGTAGAACTTTCAAAGTCTCTATTTAACGATTATATTTTAGATAACTACGATATTTTAATATTTGTAGCTGGTGTAATATAATAAATCTTATAAAAAGTTGTATACACATTTCAAGGTATTTTGTATATGTCATCGTGTATTCTTTTAATGGTTTTCCTGATTTATATATCACAATTCCATCTTCAAGTTCAATATTACCATGATGTGATGCATTTCTTAATTTACTATCAATAAACTCGTCAAAGAATAGAAATTCTTCAGTATTTTTAAAATTAATAGTTCTTTTTGCTTTATCAGTTGATAAATACTTTTGAAAATCTATATTTTCTAACTTATCAAACTTTCTACCTTTATATACATTATGCAACATTGTTATGAAACTTACATTTGAAGTATAAGCTTCAAATAGTTTTCCATAAAACATCTTTGTTTTTTCAAAATTTTCTGAAGATACAATACTTCCGTAATTTATATCTTGTGATGTTACCACATACATTAGTAATGATTTAAAATCGTTGTATAATTCAAAAAATTCATAATAAATATCATAGAATTTTTTCATATTTTCATCAAGTAAATTTAATTTATAATACTTTATACATTCTAAATATTCTTTATTTTTTGATTCTGATTTATCAAAAGAATCTCGTAAAAATTTTGAAAACTCTGGAGTATAATTTATAAAATCTGGAAACAATATTGTATTATTGAAATCAAAAAGAATACTTTTAAAGTCAGAATTTTCAGATTCAGTTACACTTTTATATTTTTTCAAATGCTTAATAATGATTTTATTTAATTGCTTATTGTTTTTCATTTTCCAAGCTACTTTTAGTACATTCCAATTTTTTTCGATAATTTTTAAATTACTTGTATATTCAAATGTCATTTTCATATTTTGATTAGACAATGAACCTACACTTTCCATTCTTTCTTCTGCAAGTTTTGCACCTTCGAATACATTTGCATTATAAAAATTACTTTCACTAAACTCTTTAGGAATTAGTAATTCTGGATGTAAATTTTTTGTTATATAATTTTCATTATTTGAAAATAAGCCTTCATCCTCAAAATCAACTTCTTGACAATTTTTAAGATAATTAATTTCATAAGATGGCGGATTATTTAGTAGTAATTCTATATGCATACTACTTTTACAACTATTGCATTCAACTATATGAGCTTGTTTTTCAGTATGACCTAATGATATACGCATTAAATAATTTTGCTCACAAACCGTACAACGACCGAAGCAATGGACAAGTGACTTCAATCTGTTAGCAGATTTTTTTTTGTTACTATAGCATTTTAGTTAATAAGTGATAAAAAATGCCCTGGTCACTTGTTCTCTTTCGGTGTTTTGTTATCTTACTATTTACACTTTCCATTTCCTGTTAAATCAATTGAATCTTCATGTTCCTAACCTTTAAAATTTAAAAGATTTGCTTTATTTACAATTTGTCTATCTTTTAATATAGGATACTTTTCTTTTAACTTTATAACTTCTGTTTTATAGTTGTCATAATTAGACAAACACATTGTTAATGAGATACCTTGAAAATTACCAATATATGATATTTCATTTGCTTTCACATTAAATGTTATTGGTTTTTCTTGTAGAATACTTATTCCTTTATAATGTGCATATAGCCATCGGTGAATAGTGTATTCGCCTTCTGGTAATTCATATATAAACCTATTACTTAAAATGTTTCTGTTTTCATTTTCATCAGGAAATCCTATTGTTTTTAAGATTAAATTTGTTTTATTTTCTTTTGATGTGGATTTAATAGCTATCCATAAATCATGTGGTCTAGTAATAAATTTTTCTGAAATTTGCCCTACGATAATACCTTTTCTTTGATCCAAAGGTTTATTCACGTCTAGTTGTGTTAACCCCATACCAATACATCCATTTAATAATATTGAAATTAATATTATTATAGTAATACTTATTGTTTTTTTCATTTTAATCCTTTTTATTATAGAGCTCAGCTTCGCCGTTGCACGTTTACGCAAAGCGGGAACGTGCAACGGTTGAAGATAGCCAATAAATTGCCGCTAGGTAATTTATTGGCTACTCTGTTTTGTTAGCATCTTAAAATTCTGCAGCATAGATTTTGTATGATGTATGCTCGACTGTCTTATTTTTATCACAGCTTTTGCATCTGACTTTAAAATTTGTTTGTTTGCCACTATGCAAGTCAGATACGTATTCACTGCATTGTTCAACAAAGGTTCCATTTTCATCATAGAGGTCAACTTTTAAGTTGACCATTCTTATGGTATATTTTGAGTTATTTTTAATATTGCCCAGAATGGCTGTTGTACCATTACTCTTTACTTCACGGTCTTGCGTAATAGAAAGTTGTTCCAATGTTTCTGCATCATTCCATAATGATGAAGTCATTTGCATTGAAATGACAGCAAAAACAATTCCTGCTGTTACTCCAGCCACAATACCAATGAATAAACCACTTCCAAACTTTTGAAAAAATATTTTTATTAAGTTCATATACCTTACTCCTGTAATTGCTAACGGTTGTCGTGAGCGATAATTTTCCCGCTAGGGTAAATTATTGGTCTCCTCGTATTTGTTATACTTTTTTTGGGCAATTTGATATTGCATTTTCTATCCATTTGTCAAGCTTATTTCTCTTATGATATGAATAAACATCATAAGCTTCTGGATATAATTCCAAGAATTTATTCTTAAATAAATCAATGCTAGAATCTTCACCAATTAATTTTTTTATTTGACATAATTTTTTATTTATATCCTTAATCGGATGACCTTTTTTACCTTTTGGTAATTTCACTTTTTCTCCAAAAGCTTGAAGTCTTAAAAATGCTGCATATTGAACAGAATGTATCTTGTCACTCATCATTCTCCTCCAAAGTATATCTTTGCTTTGTTGGCACTTATATTTTCCTAATTCTTCAACAGCTATTTTTCTTTCTTTATAGCTTAGTTTATTATTTGCTTGTTTTTTAAGTTCTTCTATATTTTTTGGTGTTTCATTTTTTATTTCTGCCATCTCAGTTCCTTTATGTTAGTATAACGTTTGATTTGAGAAATATTTGAACCGCAGGGTCAAATATTTCTTTCCAAAGTTTTGTTATCATTTTGGCTTGAAAATTCAAGCTCATTAAATAAACCAACTAAACATTCATCTATTTTTTCAATCGCATTTTCATATACTTCAGTGAAGTTTTTTTGCATTTCTGGGTCATCATCACCAGTTGAAAGGTGTATCTCCATGCTTGGCATCATAGATAAGTTATTTAATAGAGAGGAAAGTAGCTCCTTTGATTTTTCAGATAAAAAAATAAAGTCTTCTTGTCTAATTTCATATAGAGCCGTTATATGTTGCAAAGCGGCTTTATCAATATCTTCAGATAAAACTAGTAGGTTAGGGTGAAACTCACTAACTTCTCCAACCTCACCAATCATTGCAGTACAATATTTCTTAAAGTCAACCAATCTTTTTTGTAACTTTTTAAATACAATAATTTTTTCATCAAATAATATTGTATGTTTTTTTGATAAAAATGATAAGTCCATTTTAATTTTTTCTAGTTCAATTAAGTAATTGGATTTTACTTCTTCAACTTTATCCGTTATTTCACCTATATCTTCTTTTGTAGCAAGGTTTTTGCCTTTTTCGGAGAGGTATTTAGAAAGTGTTTTTTTCCATAACAATCCTATTAATCCAATTGATATTAGAAGTAATATATTTAAAGCAAAATTTATATTTTCCAAATAAAATCCTTATGTATGATAACGTTTAAAATTATGCATTATTAATTTCGAAAATTAATGGGAATGCTTGTTTTATAGTCAGCTTGTATGGTTGGTTTTTATAGTAAAACCTTTTAGAAAATGAATTATAATTAGATTCACTGATTTCAAAACTTTTATATGTTTCCTCATTAGGTAAAGTAATATCAAAGGTAATATATTTTTTTCCAATTTGATAAAATCCTTTTGATTCAATTCTCAATTTTAATTTTTCATCATACCAAAAATCTTCATTTCCAAGTTTTATTGTTATTGGTGTTTTGATACTTGTTAGTTCTAAATATTTATTTTTTAGCTTATTATATTCTGATTTTAGAATATAATTATTACTAATATCAGTTTTTTTAATATAATCTTCTAGTACAATATTCTCTATACTTTTGGAACTAGATACTGATGACTTTAGAAAATCATATTTATTTTTTATTTCTGTTAATTCTTTTTTTGGTATATACTTATTTTGTAATTTAACTTTTGTAATATAAGTATTTTCACTAACTAAATCAATATTAAAAAGTTCTTTTATTGATGCTGACACAGTAATTGTCCCAACAATAGCTGCACCTATTAATTTTATACAAGTTGCATTTAGAATTTCTCTATTCTCATTATTTGACATTTATTAAATTCTCCATTTATTTATAATGATAACGGCGAAGCTGAGCTTCATTAATGTGTATGTCGGAAAATTCGCTTGCGATTTTCTGAGATAGACCTTGATGTGAGACTCCTGCCATTTGTTGTATGTAGCGAAGCGGAATACGACAAATGGTTGGTGGCTCGTTTAGAGCTCAGCTTCGCCGTTGCACGTTTCCGCAAAGCGGGAACGTGCAACTATTTATTCAACGAACATCATAGCACAAACACCTCTATTTTTAACAATTAGCTCACATAATAAATGTCACTTATATATGGCTTAAAAAGCTTAAAAGAAGGGCTTTAGTAAAAATAGTTATTGATTTTAATAAGTTTTCTTAAAAAAACAGTATCCTTTTAACTACTAAAATAGCAAATAACAGAACACTTTGTATTGTTATTTGTTAAATATCGTATTAAAAGAACATAATGTTTCTTAAGGGAATTTCTAAAAATTCATATTAAATCCAAAATCATCTACAAATGCTGGTTGAGGCGTTGGATCTAACTTTTCTGCTTGCATACTTTTTGTCTAACTTCAATTAACTAGTGCAAATTTTTTTACCATATAAACTTTTATCTAAAGTTTTTTTAGGTGTCTTGACAACCAAAGAGAATGATAAGCAAACCACTTGAAACTGAAATACTAGATACGGTAATAGTTATACCACTTTTTACTGTAATTCAACCAAACACAACACCATATAGATTTCATATAAGATTAAGAGATAATTTAAACTTTTAACCTCTTAGCCACAAGCTCATTCACAACTTTTGGGTTTGCTTTGCCACCTGTTGTTTTTAGAACTTGTCCGACAAAGAAACCTAGAAGTTTAGTGTTACCTGCTTTAAACTTAGCAACATTATCTGGATTTTTTGCAATTATTTCATCAATAATAGGCTTTAGTTTTGAAGGATCACTTATTTGCACAAGTCCATTAGATTCAACTATTTGTGTCGGATTTTCACCAGATTTTACCATTTCTTCAAATACTTGCTTAGAAATTTTATTTGAAATTGTACTATCATCAACCATTTTAACAAGCTCAGCTATCTGTTTTGCACTGAATTTTAAATTAGCTGAATCTTTTAACTCCCTAGCTACATCATTAGCCACAATATTAGCTATACTTATTGGACTATTTAGCACAGACAGAGTTTCTTTATAAAAATGTGAAAGTTGTTCATCTTTAGCTAAAATATTAGATATTTCATTATTTAGATTAAGCTCTTTAGTGTACTTGTTAAAAAGTGTTTGCTCGATTTCATTCATGGGAGCTATTTCACCCTCAACTTGTACTTTTTTTGTTTGAGGTTTAGTAGATTTTTTCTTTTTAGCCCAAGAGTCTTTTAGCCCAACAATTTTGTTAAATACAGGGTTTTCATCTGTGTAGTCAATAGGGTCAGCATAAAAATATCCTTGTCTTTCAAATTGGAATCTCTCGTCAGGTCTTTTGGTAATTATAGCTGGCTCAACAAAAGCATTTTTAATAACTTTTAAAGAATTTGGGTTTATATCTTCAACTCCCTCAGGAGCTTCACAAGTAAATAGTTTGTCATAGAGTCTTACTTCTGCTGTTTTAGCGTGTTCTACACTCACCCATTGAATAGCACTTTTGACCTTGATACCGCTACTGTCTGAACCACTTTTAGATTCAGGATGATACTCTACTTTTAGTTCTATTATATTGCCATTAGCGTCTTTAACTACTTCTTTACATGTAATGATAAAGCCGTGCTTAAGGCGTACCGGTTGTTCAGGTGTAAGACGAAAGTAGCCCTTTGGAGGATTTTCCATAAAGTCATTACGCTCAATATAAATCTCTGAAGAAAAAGGTAGTTTTCTTGAACCCTCTTTAGGTACATCATGCGGGTAGTATGAAGCATCAATTTCTTCATAACCATCATAGTTTTCTATTGTTACTTTTAGTGGGTCAAGCACACACATAACACGAGGCACTTTTTTATTTAAATCATCTCTAATACAAAATTCTAGCTGCGAAACATCAACCATTGAGTTTGCTTTTGCTATGCCTATTTGGTCACAGAAATTCAAAATAGATTCTGGTGTATATCCTCTTCTTTTGTACGCAGCAATAGTAGGCAGACGAGGATCATCCCAACCGTTAACAAGCCCTGCTTTAACCAATTCTAAAAGCTTTCTTTTACTCATAACAGTGTAGTTAATGCCTAGACGTGCAAACTCATGTTGGTAAGGGCGAGGTAGCTTAAGCTCAAGGGAATCAAGTACCCAGTCGTAGATAGCACGGTTGTTTTCAAACTCTAGCGTACATATGGAGTGAGAAACTCCTTCAATATAGTCAGACAAGCAATGTGCAAAGTCATACATTGGGTAAACAGACCAATCATTTCCTGTCCTAAAATGATGAGCATGTCTGATTCTATATAAAAGAGGATCTCGCATTTTCATATTAGCTGCACTCATATCAATCTTAGCTCTAAGAACGTGTTTACCATCTTTAAACTCACCATTTTTCATTCTCTCAAAAAGGTCTAAATTTTCTTCAACAGAACGTTCGGCATATTTGCTACGTTTTCCTATTTCTTTAACGCCTCCACGGTACTCACGAATTTCTTCTTCTGTTAAGCTATCAACGTATGCATTACCCATTTTTATAAGTTCAATTGCATAATCGTATATGCGAGGGAAATAATCAGATGTAAAGTATGTATTCTCACCCTTGTCAAATCCAAGCCACTCTACAGCATCTTGAAGAGCCTCAACATATTTAGTGTCTTCTTTAGTCGGATTGGTATCATCCATTCTTAGGTTGCAGTGTCCATTATAGTCACGTGCAATTCCAAAGTTTATACAGATAGACTTAGCGTGTCCAATGTGTGGAAAGCCATTAGGCTCTGGAGGAAATCGTGTGATAATCTCTTTATATTTGCCAGACTTTAAGTCTTCGCTAACAATCGTACGTAAAAAATCTTTGCTTTTATTCAATTCTATTATCCTGATTTTTTTGCATTATATCTTTTTTTAGGTTAATAAATGGTTTATCTTTTACTTGCAATTCAAACGGTGGTTTTTCCGTTTTTGTTAGTTTTTTTAGAGAATTCTTCAGGCCAACCTTTTGTTGTTCCATAAATTAATAAAATTCCAACCATTGTTCCAATAGGAAATCCAAAAAGCATTAAAACTCCTAAAATTATTGTTGTAATCCTTGCCCATTTTTTTTGCGTCAATAAGCCTTTTGAAGTAAAATGTAATAATATTGCTAAAAACAATCCCCCAAAAGCACCAAGAAGTTTTCAACTCAACAACATAGACATCATCGCAAGTTCAGGTTCTATTGTAAGTCCATAAATAAAATATCCAAATAAGACAACAAATATTATAATATTTATCCAAGTTATAAATTGAAGTACAATAATATTCAATGCAAGTGATGTTGGTTTTTTATTCATTTTATTCCTTTTGTCAACGAACACTATAACACTTGTAACTTGAATTTAAAACTCAAATTAAAAATTTTCACAAAGATTTTTAATAATTAATTTATATTCATCATCTGTAATTTTAGCTATTTTTGAAGTTACTCTTTTTTTAGATATAGTTCTTATATGGTTTATAAGTATGTCCGAATCTTTTTCCAATTTGCCTCTTTTTGATAATCTTAATCTATAAGGTAACATATCATCAATTAGTTGAGTAGATAATGGTATTACAATAACAGTATCTAAGATTTGATTTTCATCATCATTTGAAATGACAATACAAGGTCTTATTTTTCCTACTTCATCACCTTTTTTAGGATTTAGATTTATGCCAACTATGTCACATCTATTTAAGTCCATCATCAACTCCAATTTCTAGAAATTCTAAATCTTGATATTGTTTTAAGTTTTTAAGTTTTGTTATTTTTTCTTGATGTTCTATTTTTTGTATTACCTCAGAAATAATGTCTTCATATTTTGAAGATATAAAATATCCAATATCTATATGCTTTCTCTTATCTACTATTTTAGATATTGTCATTTGTTTAAATAATGATGGTTGAGTTTGTAATGCTGTAATGCCATATTCAATCATTTTTAATCCTAATATTTTATTTCTTATAGATTATAATATAAGTTATATAATAGCTTACTGAAAACTTTTAGATTAATTTTAATATTATTTTGAATGGTAACGTTTTTTGTGAGCGATAATTTTCCCGTTAGGGCAAATTATTGTGTTAATCGTAGTTGTTATCTTATTCTCCGTAATGAGTCCACATTCTTGATATTTTAACAAGTTTCTCATTTTCAATAACTTCATAAACTATTCGATGTTTAATATTTATTCTACGTGAGAAAGAACCAGTTAAGTTTCCAACTAGTTTTTCATATGGAGGTGGTTTTTGAAATGGATTATTTTTAATAAGTTCAATTAACTCTTTTGCTTTTTTATCTAAAGAAGCAGATGAAAGTTTTTTAGCATCTTTTAAAGCTTGTTTGGAATAAGTGACTTTGTAAGTTACCATTCAATATTTTCACTAAATTCACTATTAGGAGCATCCATAGCCTCTTTTATAGAAGTTGCCATCCCTGGAATAGAGTTTAAAAATAAGGTCTCTTCAATTGCATTCCAATCTTCTTCACAAAGCATTACAACATTGTTTCTTTTTCCAGTAATCATAATAGGTTGATGTGTTTGTGCTGTTTCATCCATTATTTTATAAATATTTGTTCTAGCCTGACTTACTGTCATTACTTTTGTCATAATTAATCCTTTTTACTATGGTACCTAATGTCGTACGATTAGTCAAGTCTCTATAGATGAGAGATAAGGACTTTCGTGAGCGATAATTTACCGATAGGGTAAATTATTAGTCTCCTCGTATTTGTTAGATGCTTGTAAATTAAACACTAGCCTTTTTTGACTATTTAGTTACCAACTTTTTCCGTATTCAGCTAGTTCATCTGCACATGATACAACTGTTAAATAGCTACCTTTGGAATCTTTTTTTAATCTAGTTAAACCTGCATATATTAATGAGAGTGACTTTTTATCAACAGCATTGCCAATATAAATGACTATTGTTTTTGACTCCCATCCTTTAAAACTATGTAATGTTGTAGCTTTAATACGAGCATCTCCCATATAAAATCCCATCTTTTTTCTACGAGATTCTTGAAGATTAGTGTCATAAGTATGTACAGTTTTAATACCTTTTAATCCAAGCTTAGTAATAACTTCTAAGCCTTTCTTTGTGCTATCACATAAAAAAGTAATATCTGGAATAGCAATTATAGCTTTTGGATTACTTGCTAGTGCTAAAAGTTCACTTGTTATTACAGTAGTAGAATCATTTATATTAGTTTGCACCCATTTTAAGGTACAAGGGTATAAGTCTAGCTCAACTTGAGCAGATATAGGCAAATCAATTTTTCCTTTAGGAAGAAAATTATCTGCAAACTTACTTAAATGCGTTAATAAGCAAGGAGGTAACCTGTGACTAATCTTCAACTCTGCCCAAGGACCAGAAAATCCAGCTCCTGACATTGCTTCATCAGTCCAAGATTGTGCAGTATCATATATATCTTGTGTGGCATCTGCAACTAACAGCATTTCACCATCTTCTTTACACACTTGCCTTAAACAATTCCACCAGTTTGGTAAAAAGTCTTGTCCTTCATCTACCAATACAGCATCATACTTTTGTGTGATGCATTCACTGTTTTGAAGTATTAAGGAAACTAAGTCAGGTAATGTAAAACTTAAGACTTTACCTAAGCTATTTGACCAATCTAAATTATCATATTCTTCAATATTATCATTTTCTTGGCAAACTCTTTTACACCAAGAATGAAAATTTAACCAAGTGATATCTTTTCTAGTCTTGCCAGAAGACTGAGGCCAACGAACAGCTATATCCATTAAATAATGCAATAAAGTTATATTAAATGTAACAACAAGTACTTGTTTACCTTGTCCTAAAAGTTCAGCGGCTCTAGCCGCTAACACAAGTGATTTTCCTGAACCTGCAGCTCCATTTATTCTACGGTAACCAGATTTTGTTCTTGACCTAACATAAGTTTGTTGTTCAGTATCTAGTGTAATCGGTTCTCGTTGTGAAGAAGAAAAGTTTGGTTCAACTAGCCAACTTCGTAAATCATTTGCTAATGTTTCATTCATATATTTTGAATATTGTCTTTTAGTAGCAGGAAAGATGCTATTTAAATTATTCGCTTCTAATGATTCTATCCCAGTTAATGGATAGTATTCAGGATAAATATCCATTTTTCTATAAGAAAGACTTTTTTCAAATAACTGCTTAAGTTCATTTTCTTTAGCATAAGGGAATATTATTCCTGCTGTTATTACAGCAAATCCAGCTTTTTGTTCTAGCCTAGGACAATACAGTTCATGAAGTTCTTTTATATATATATATTTTTTCTATTGGATTGTTTTTTTGTATTGAGAACTGTATGCCATCTTTTGTAGCTAATAGTATGGGAGGTCTTCCATCCCTCGCTTCAACTGTATAGGTCATTTTATTTAGTCTCCAGTCCTTTATTTCAAAAACTGCAATGCCTACTCTTGGATGAAGTAAAACAAAGTCTGGGCGTAGCCCATTTAAATGTGGCTGAATATAGATTTCCCAATCAATAGGAAGAAGCGAATTAAATAAGTTAAATACCTGCAATTCACCTGGTTCTAGTTTTTGCCTTAAGTTTCCAAACTCTGAAATTGGTGGAGAAACAATTCGTGACATGATAAATATCCTTCAAATAAAAAGTATTTTAGTTTAAAATAATAACGTGCTGGAATGGTGTCTAACTGTTTATTTAGCGAACATTATAACACACTTGGTCCTTATTTAATAAGCACCAAGCATAAATGCTATTTTTAGCAATTCCATTATATGATTTTGGATTATAATTTTTTTTGGTAAATGATGGTAATATTACATTATGAATAGAATTAAAGAAATACCATTTTTTTCACATTTATGTGAAGATGGTCTAAAAAAACTAAAAGCTATATCAACTATAAAAAAGTACAACTCAAAAGAGATACTTTTTTTTGAGGGTGAAGAGCCAAAGCATTTACATGTACTACTTGATGGTGTGGTAAGACTTTACAAAACTAACCATAAAGGTAACCAAATATTTTTACATCAGTTTTTGCCAATTAGCCTCATAGCAGAGCTAGCAAACTTTGAAAACATACCTTATCCTGCAACAGCAGAGTTTACATGTAGAGGTGAAGTTCTTAGGATTGATTATAAAAAACTAGAAGAGGGTTTCTTTAAAAATCCAGAACTTTCTTTTAAAATTATAAAATCACTTGCAGGAAAACTTAAGATTATGAGTGAAGTAGTAACAAATGAAATAGTTTTAACTTCAGAAGGAAAAATAGCAAAGTTTTTAGTAGAAAATGGAGAATTTTTTAGGAGTTTAAAAAACACAAAAGTAGCATCACTTCTAAATCTAACACCAGAAACTCTTTCTCGAACTCTTACAAAGTTCAAAAAACGAGGTCTCATAAGGGTAGATGAAGATTTTGAAGTTTTAAATTTAGATGAATTAGTAGAGATGTATGCGAACTAATTGGTTAAAACATCATAGGATAAATTCACAGGATAATGCTTTCGCACAGTTCTAATTTCTTACATGTAGACTCACAAATTTATTTACATGTAAAGGAAACAAATGCAATCAGAAATCAAAAATTATATATACATAACAGTTGGAACGGCACTTATCTCTTTAGGGGTGGTTCTTTTTTTCGTATCAAATAACTTTACAACAGGTGGAACTCCAGGTATGGCTCTTTTGCTTCATCACTTGAGTGGTTTTACTATTGGTTCTATGGTTATAGCTATTAATATACCTCTTCTTATTGTGGGTATAAAGTATTTGGGTAAAATGTTTGCTATAAGGACAATAGTAGCTATTGTTTTGATGTCTATATTTATTGATTTGTTTTTAGAAGTCTTACATGTAGAAGGTATAACAGAAAATATACTTTTAGCTGCATTATTTGGTGGAGCTATGATTGGTCTTGGTGTGGGGTTGATTTTGCAGGGTAATGCCAGTGCTGGAGGCTCAACCATCATCGCTAAAATTGTCTGTGCAAACTCAGAAATAAAACCTGGACAAGTTATACTTTTTGTTGATTTTTTTATTATAGTTAGCTCTATTTATGTTTTTGGTGATATTGATAAAGCCCTTTGGAGCATATTGAGCATTTATGTTACTTCACGTTGTATTGATGTTTTTCTTAGTGGAAGCCCAACAAAAAAAGTAGTACATCTTGTTTCCAATAAACCAGAATTACTTAGCAAAAAAATTATAGAAACTCTTGGAGATAGTGGGTCAATAATTAAAGGAACAGGTCTACATGTAGACCAGCAAAAAAATATAATTTTTATAATTGTAGAGTTAAGTAAGCTTAGAACTCTTCGTGAAATTATAAAAGAAAATGATCCTCATGCTTTTATGGTTGTTATGGATGCTTCAGAGCTTTTAGGTCGTGGAAATTAAAATATCTTAAATTATTATTGTTAATTAAATATTAACTATTTGACTTAAGTCAATGTTAATAATAATTTTTAATTGTAGAATTGACGAAATAAGTTTTACAATTAGGAGTTCAAATGTTTTATTTGCGTCTAGTTCTAGTGTTTTTGGGCATCATAGCACTAGTTTTAATTGGTAGAGCCATAATGATTCCAGAATCTTGGGGTGAGTATGGTTATTATCGTGGGGATTACATAGCACAGGAAGCTTCAAGAGATCTTGTTTATGGAACAAATATATCTTGTCAAAACTGTCATGAAGAGATTTATGCCTTAAAGTTTGCAGGAACTCATAAAAGACTCTCTTGTGAGATTTGTCATGGACCTGTAACAGCTCATGTAAAAGGTGGAAAAAAGATAGCTGATATGCCTGTTAAGAAAGGCGATAAACAGATAAATCTTTGTTTAACCTGTCATAAAAAAGTAATAGGTCGACCAGAAAAGTTTCCTATGATAGAGCATATAGAGCATTTAGAAGAACTAGATGTTAAACTAACTCATACTTGTGACCAGTGTCATACAGTGCATGATCCTTTAGAAAATATGAATATTATCAAAAAGATGCATAAACTTAGAACACTGAAAGAGGAGCTCTCAAAATGAAAATAGATCAAAATTTTATAAATAATGATAGAAGAGGCTTTATTGAAAAAGTAATAAAAGGCTCAATTGCAGGTTCATTAATGCTTATGATACCTATGAGTTCTAAGTTATTTGCTGAGGTTGCTGGAGATAAAAATAAGCTAGTAAGTTTAATTGATCCAAAAAATAAAACAAAAAACTATGCTTTTATGGTTGATGTAACAGGTTGTATTGGTTGTGGTAGTTGTTGTGTTGCTGATAGAAAAGAGAACAATGTACCAGATAGTCAGTACAGAACTTGGGTCGAGAGGTATGTGATTGATATATACAATACAGTCTATGTAGATTCGCCAGATGGTGGAGAAGCAGGTTACTCAAAAGCAAGGACTGATATAAAAGAAGATATAAAAGATGCTTTTTTTGTTCCAAAACTTTGCAATATGTGTGAAGAGCCAAGTTGTGTACAAGTCTGTCCTGTTGCTGCAACTTTTACAACTCCAGATGGTTTTGTTTTAGTTGATAGTGAGCATTGTGTCGCTTGTGGATACTGTATTCAAGCCTGTCCTTATGGAGTACGTTTCATAAATGAAGATACAAAAACAGCAGATAAATGTACTTGGTGTTATCACCGTGTTACTAAAGGCAAACTTCCAGCATGTGTTAATGCTTGTCCAACAGGGGCTAGAAAATTTGGTGATTTAAATGACCCACAGAGTGAAGTAGCTAAGATTTACAATTCAAAAACAGTTTTAAAAGTACTTAAAAAGAGTTTAGGAAATGAGCCAGCACTATTTTATATCGGTGCTCATGAGGAGGTAATATAATGGACATTTTAAACTACGTTTTTCCAAATGATATACATGCTCATTGGACTTTGATGATTGTTATATATCCGTATATTACGGGTGTTGTTGCTGGTGCGTTTATAGTTTCAGCCTTGGCGCATGTTTTTCATATAAAAGCACTTATGCCAGTTGCTAAGTTTGCTCTTATATTTGCATTATCTTGGTTATTGTTTGTTACCGCTCCACTTATAAATCATCTTGGGCATCCTGAGAGAGCTTTAAATATGCTTTTTACTCCAAACTTTGTTGGACCATCTATGATGAGTGGATTTGGATATATCTATATGGCATACTCTATACTTCTTATATTTGAGATTTTAGTTATCTATAGATATCAATTGACACTTTTAAAGAAAACTGCAACAGGTATAAAAAAAGTAATATATAGTGCGTTAACACTTGGTACAAATGACGAAAGTATGTCAGGTAGAAAAAGAGATAGTAAAGTAGCATTTGTTATGGCAGCTATTGGTATACCACTAGCGTGTGCACTTCATGGATATGTTGGATTTATTTTTGGAGCTGTAAAAAGTGTTGAGTGGTGGTTTACTCCACTTATGCCAATCATATTTTTATTATCAGCTTCTGTATCTGGAATAGCTGGGATGATTCTTTTTTATATTGTTATAAAAAAGATTACAGGTAAAATTAGTGAGATTAAAACTGAAACTATAAAAGTAATGATTCAGCTGTTGTGGGCATTTTTTATCTTTGACTTTTTGTTTGAAATGATTGAGCTTTCAGTTCATGCTTATGGAGGAACTGAGGGTTGGCATCATGTTGCAGCTGCATTAAATGGACCACTTAATTGGTCATTTTGGACTATGCAAGTTAAATTTCTTTCAATTATTCCATTTTTGATTTTAATGTGGCTATCTTTAGCAAAAGTAAGTAGAAATATATTGTTAATAGTAGGTCCAATAGTATCTTTTATGCTTTTAGCACAAGTACTATTTATGAGATGGAATGTTGTAATAGGTGGACAGATAATGGCAAAAAGTGAAAGAGGTTTTGCCGTTTATCATCCGCAATTTTTTGAAAAAGAAGGAATTTTAGTAACCATTATTATGCTTGTTGCTCCTATAGTAACACTTTGGTTATTAAGTAAGGTATTCCCATTATGGGAAAGTGATTGCGATAAAGAGTTAGCTCATAAATAAAACGAGTTTGGTTCAGTGGTTGGTTGGTCGGAAAATACAAAAAGGAGATCTACATGAGGTTAGGTAAACTTGTTATTGCTACATTGTTAGCAATAGGGTTGGCTAGTAGTGCAATAGCTACTACTAAAGCATCTTCAAAGGTGAGAAACGAGACAAACATTGATCGTAATGATAAATGTGTGACTTGTCACCTTAAAGAGAACAGATCATTGGTTGATCAGTGGGATCATTCTGTTCACGCAGATTCAAAGGTTGGATGTTATACTTGTCACGCGGCAGACAAGAAAGATCCTACAGGTTATGAACACGAGGGCGCGTTCATTAAGACGATTATGACTCCAAATGACTGTAAATTCTGTCATGAAAATGAAGTTAAAGAAATGACAAACTCTCACCACGCAACTGCTGGTCAGATTATGGCATCTTTAGATAACTTACTTGCAGAAGTTATTGCATCATTCCCTGATACAAAAGCTGATGCTGTTAATGGCTGTTGGCAGTGCCACGGCTCAGTTGTTGCTTTCCAAAAAGATAAAAAAGGAAAGATGATTTACAATGAAGCTGGCGCTCCTATGACTACGTATATGACATGGCCAAACTCTGGAATAGGAAGAATTAATCCAGATGGTTCAAAAGGTTCTTGTAACGCTTGTCACTCAAAGCATGATTTTAGTTCAAGTAGAGCTCGTCAACCTGAAAACTGTGGTAAATGTCATCTTGGACCTGATCATCCTCAAAAAGAGATTTATGAAGAGTCTAAACACGGTATCGCTTATTATGCATCACCAAAAGGTGCTGTTAAGGGTGGTATGAACATTTATAAAAAAGGTAAATGGACTCTTGGTAAAGATTATTTTGCAGCTCCAACATGTTCAACTTGCCACATGGGTGCTTACAAGACTTCATCTGGTGGTATTGTAAAAGGAACTCACAATGTTAGTGATAGAATCTCTTGGAATCTAAGAGCTCCACTATCAGTTAAACTAAACCGTGTTATTTTTGAAGATGGTACAGTTTATGATGTTTCAGGTGAAAAACCACCTAGAGTTGGAGATATGACAACTTATAAAGCTTATAATAGAGTTGGCGATAAACTTGTTAAATCTATGAAAAAGAAAAAAGTTGTTAAAGTAATTGATTGGAAAGAAAGACGTGCTGCTATGCAAGGTGTTTGTGTATCTTGTCACTCAACTTCTCAAACTATTAACTTTTACAAGCAATATGATAGCCTAGTATATACTTATAATGATAAGTTTATTAGACCAGGATTGAAGATTGTTAAAGAGATGAAGAAAGATAAAATCTGGATTAAATCTGGTTTCCAACAAGGAGACATGGGATATATCTGGTTTGAAATCTGGCATCACGAAGGTAGAAGAGCTAGACATGGTGCTGCTATGATGGGTCCTGATTATACTCACTGGCATGGTATGTATGAAGTATCTCGTCACTTCTATGCTAAATTTTTACCATTAGTACAAAAGATGGCTGATAAAGCTGGAAAAGGTGCTAAATATAAGAAAATCATTTCCGATTTGCTTTCTAAACCTGAGCATATTTGGACAAAAACGGGCGGAAACCCTAATAACGCTGATTTCTTTAAAGAGTTAAACGCGGAGAATAAATCTAGATATAAGCAATAGTAAGTTATTGTTTATAATCCCAAGAGAGAAACTCTCTCTTGGGGTTTTTATGATTTTTTATTTACATCTTTACATGTAAATAAAAAACTATAAAATAAGGATTAATATGAAATTAACAATAAAGATTTTGACTATATTGTCATTGTTTTTCACCTTTGGATTTGCAAGTGCTGATAGTATATCAGATAAAGTTGCTTCTTTGAAAATAGGAACAGATGGTTATATATTAGGGAAAAAACTAACAGCTGAGCAGCTTAAAATTGCAAAAAAGAATGCTATAAAAAAAGCCGTTGAAGGTACTTATAAATTTAGTGATAAAGGGTTATTTGTGATTGCTAGTAAGAGTGATGATAGAGTGCTCGTTATGTATAAGAGTTATGAGGATATAGATAATAAAGAGGCTAAAGGTTTATTTGGCGGTGCTATGCTAAATTTTGGTGAGCCAACTGCTTTAGCTCATGATAAATTAGTTTATTGGAGTTATGATAAGAATGGAAAACAAATTTCTGAAGATGAGATGAAAGTTTTTAAATCAAAAATCAAAAAAGTAGATAAAAGCACAACCCTAGTAGAAACTTTAAAAGCAGAACCAGTAGTTGCAAAATATGAGCCTTATGCAACAATAAAACTTAGTTGTTCAAAAGAGATGACAAATAAAGAACTTGTATATACTGACGCAACTGCTTATTTGATATACTCTTCAAATAAACTCATAGAAAATATGCAAAATAAAATGGCAGATAAATAGTGAAATTTTTTTCACTATTTTTTCTATGCCTGTCTTTAGTGTTTGCCATTGATTTGCAAACACTAAAAATAAAAAGTGACAGCAAAGATGGTAAATTTTTATCACAAATCATATCTCAAACTATAGTTTACGAAGATATTAGTAAAATTCCAAATGATATAGGCGATGGTGATGGTGTTATAACAGAAGATGATTATGGTGCGAAAAACTTTTATGTTTTAAATGAAAAAGGAGATATGTTAGAATTTGTTCATCCATTTTTCAATGAAATATTAAATGCAGAAAGTGGTTCATCTTTCTCAAATATGTTTGGTCAAGGTATGGTAAAAGAGTATGATACCGTATCCACAAACAATACATTTAAACCTTATGTCAGTAATACTGATTCTGTACGAATTGGTTTTTTAGAAGTTCCCAATAGAGCTGATCATATGGAAAAAGCACTGAATGATTATCTTTTAAATCATAGTATTTATCCTCAATCTATTATCAATATTCAGATAAAAAATGAAAATAAAACAAATTTTTTATGGATATTTTACAGACCTTAGGGTAAAATAGTCAAACTTAAATATAGGATGATTATTTGATAGATGTAAACTTTCTTAAAGATATACCTTTTTTTAACTGTTTAGATGATGATATATTAGAGCAGTTATCACAAATAGCAACAATAAAAAAACATGTATATTCAGATGTACTTTTTTATGAGAAAGATAGCCAGAATGAGATTTTTTATCTTGTTGAAGGTGCTATAAAATTTTATAAAGTAGATAGATTTGATAATGAAATTTTTCTATATAAAATAATTTCGAACTCTATAATCTTTGATATTTCAAAGTTTTGTGAAGAGCATGTAATGAGTTGTTATGCAAATGCAGAATTTTTAGAAGATAGTAAAGTTTTGATTTTTAATAACATAAAGTTTAGAGAGTTAATGCAGACAAATCAAGATTTTATGAAAATAGTACTAAAAGAGTCATTTAAAATGATTCAACAACTGCAATGCATTATTAGCCGAGATGTTGTGTTTGATGGAACTGCAAAAGTAGCTCATACGTTGGTCAATGATTTAAGAAATTTTAATGCATTGAAAAAACATGAAATAGCGTATATGTTGCATATACAACCAGAAACACTTTCAAGAATTTTAAAAAAGCTAACAAGAAATGGAATCATTGAGATAGAAAAAAATTGTGTAAAGATACTAAATCTTGATGAGTTAAGAGAGATTTATGAATAGAGGATACAGATTATGTTAAAACCAAGAGGCATAAATAAAAAACTACACTTTGCGGGAAGTACACTATCTTTTATAATAGTATGTGTAATAACACTTACAGTTGTTATGAATGAGAGAAGTAAAAAAGATTCACTCATTATAAACATAGCTGGTAAACAAAGAATGCTTACTCAAAAAATGAGTAAAGAGATATTTCATATAAAATATAAACAAAGCACTGATTTTAGAGAGCTTAATAGTGCTGTTGATCTGTTTGATAATAATCTTCATGACCTTATGCAAGGTAACTCTGTAAAAGGTATTTATCTTCCTCAAAATACAAAAATAAAAATTAAATTAGAAGAGGTAAACTCACTTTGGATTCCATTTAAAGATGAGGTGTTAAAAATAAAAAAAGAAGTAGCTTTTATAAAAAATGATTTAGAAACATTAACAGGAAGAACAACATCACTTTTAAATGAATCAGACAGAATTGTAAAAATCATGGTCAAAAGTAGCATGAGTAGAGAGTTTATTGACCTTTCAGGAAGACAAAGAATGCTTTCACAAAGAATGGGACTTTTTGTTGAGAGGTATTTAAGAACAGATAATGAAGAAGACTACTTACAATTTGTAAAAGCAAAAAATCAATACAATGAAACCATTAATAGGTTTATGAATGATAAAGAAGTACAATCCTTGCCAGAAGTTTACACACTTGTAAAAAAGACTTATAAGTATTGGAAAGCACATGAAAAATATGTATTGGGTATCTTAAAAGTAGAAAACAACATAAATGATTCAATTTCATACATATATGAAAAAAATATTAAACTTTTAAATACTATGGATGCAGCAGTTTGGTTGTATACAGAGTACAGTGAAGAGAAAAATAGTATGTTTATAAAGTTTCAATATATTTCACTTATAGTTGCGTTGATTATAATTTTGTTTTCATATATACTTTCTCGTGAGATAGTAAATCATATTAATGATTTTGTAAATAGAACAAAAGCATTAGAAAGTGATGATATAAACAGCCTTAATCATAGACATATAAGAGTCGATGAAGAGAGCGAAGATGAGTTGATTGAAGCATCTAATTATCTTTCTAATTTTGTTAAAAAAGTAAATATAGCTATGAGCCACTCAGAAGATGCAATTAAACAAGCAGAGTCAGCAGTTCATGAACTTCAGCATTTAGCTGATAATGTGGAAGAGGCATTACAAGATTTAAAGATAGATAAGAAAGAAAAAGCTAATTTTGATAAAAAAGTGAATGCTACAGAAGATATAGCAATAGAGTCTGCAGAAAATCTTATACATGTAAGAAAAATGTTAGAGAAACTTAAATCAAATCTGAATACTATGGTAGAAAATTCACAAAAATTAGATTAATTCTACAAAAAAACTATTTTTTGACATAAGTCATTGCTATGTAACTACCTCTATAGCTATAATCATCCTGTAACCCAAATCAGGAGGTATCTATATGTCGCTTTCAAGAAGAGACTTTCTTAAGACAACAGCAGCAGCAAGTGCAGCAGCAGCAGTGGGAATAGCAGTACCACAAGAAGCTAAGGCAGCAGCAGCTCAAGCTGAGTCAGGATGGAGATGGGACAAGGCCGCTTGTCGTTTTTGTGGTACCGGTTGTGGTATCATGCTTGCAACTAAAGGCGGAAAAATTGTCGCAGTAAAAGGTGATCCGGCAGCTCCGGTCAATCGTGGGCTTAATTGTATCAAGGGATACTTTAATGCTAAAATTATGTATGGTGCAGATCGTTTAAAGCAACCACTTCTTCGTATAGGAAAAGATGGTAAGTTTGATAAAAACGGTAAGTTTCAACCAGTTAGTTGGAAAAGAGCTTTTGATGAGATGGAAGTCAATATCAAAAAAGCACTTAAGGCTAGTGGACCAGAAGGTGTTGGTGTATTTGCTTCAGGACAGTATACTGTCATGGAAGGGTACGCAGCACAAAAAATGATGAAGGGTGGATTCCGTTCAAACGCAATCGATCCAAATGCTCGTCACTGTATGGCAAGTGCTGTTGTTGGTTTTTACCAAACATTCGGTATTGATGAGCCAAGTGGTTGTTATGATGATATCGAATTAACAGATACAGTTATAACATGGGGCGCAAATATGGCTGAGATGCATCCAATTCTTTGGTCACGTGTAACAGATAGAAAACTATCAAACCCAGATAAGGTCAAAGTAGTAAATATCTCTACTTATAGACATAGAGGATCAGATTTATCTGATGTAGAGATAATCTTCTCACCAAATACCGATTTAGCTCTTTGGAACTATGTTGCTAGAGAGATTGTTTATAATTATCCAGAGTCAATTGATTGGGATTTTGTTAAAAAGCATATTGTTTTTGCAGCAAGCCCAGTAAATATGGGTTATGGAATGAGAAGAGCTGGTGAGAAATCAATAACTCCAGTTAATCCAGATGGTAGTGCTGGTAAATATAGTGCAGCAGAGATGGAAATCATAAATAAAGAGATGGTAACTATTGTTTCTGAAAAAGAAGGACCTGCTCTTGAGCCTTATGGTTACAAAGCAGGAGACAAGATGGTTCATAAGCCAGCTGGTCTTAAACACTGGGAAATCTCTTTTGAAGAGTATAAAAAATTCTTAGCTCCTTATACACTAGATTACGTAGCAAAAATTTCTAAGGGTGATCCTGATGAGTCAATTGATAGTTTCAAGAAGAAGCTACAATACTTAGCTAAATTATACGTTGAAAAAGGTAGAAAAGTAGTATCTTTCTGGACTATGGGTATGAATCAACATACACGTGGTACTTGGGTAAATACTTTAGCATATAATGTTCACTTTTTATTAGGAAAACAAGCTAAGCCAGGAGATGGTGCTTTTAGTCTTACAGGACAACCAAGTGCTTGTGGAACTGCTCGTGAAGTTGGAACATTCTGTCACAGATTACCTGCTGACATGATGGTGAAAAGTAAAAAACATAGAACCATTGTTGAGACAAGCTGGAAAGTTCCTGCTGGAACTCTAAACCCAGTTGGAAATCAACATATTATGAAAATTCACAGAGACATCGAAGATGGTGTTATTAAATTTGCATGGGTAAATGTATGTAATCCATATCAGGATACAGCAAGTGCAAATCACTGGATAAAAGCAGCTAGAACAATGGATAACTTCATTGTTTGTAGTGATGGTTATCCTGGAATAAGCGCAAAAGTAGCTGACCTTATTCTTCCATCGGCTATGATATATGAGAAGTGGGGAGCTTATGGTAATGCCGAGCGTCGTACACAACACTGGAGACAACAAGTTCTTCCAGTAGGTGACTCTATGAGTGATACATGGCAATGGATTGAGCTTTCAAAAAGATTTACTGTTAAAGATGTTTGGGGAGAGCAACCACTTCGTGGTAACAAAAAGCTTCCAGATGTAATAGGTAAAGCAAAAGCGATGGGATATAACGAAGATACTACTATGTTCGAGATTCTTTTTGCAAATAAAAGAGCTAAATCTTATCCAAAAGATATGAACGACCCAATCAATGTTGGTTATGATGATACTGAAAGTAATGGCGATAGCCGTGGCGTAATTGGATCTGACGGTAAAGAGTGGAAAGGTTATGGTTTCCATATTCATAAGTATCTTTTTGAAGAGTATGCAGACTTTGGTCGTGGTCATGCTCATGACTTGGCAGATTTTGACACTTACCATAGAGTAAGAGGGTTGAAGTGGCCAGTTGTAGATGGAAAAGAGACTCAATGGAGATTTAACTCTAAGTACGATCCATATGCAAGAAAAGCCAATACTGGTGACTTTGCGTTCTACGGACCACTTGCAAAAGCTCTTTCTCAAGGTGACTTGATGGGGATTACTGATAAAACCAAGAAGAGTTTGAAAAACAAAGCTAAAATTTTTGCTAGACCATATATGGATCCTCCAGAGATGCCGGATTCAAAATATGACACTTGGATGTGTACAGGACGTGTTCTTGAGCATTGGCATAGTGGAACTATGACTATGAGAGTACCTGAGCTGTATCGTGCAGTTCCTGAAGCTTTATGTTATATTAATCCAGGTGATGCTAAGACTAAAGGATTCAAACAAGGTGAACTTATTTGGGTTGAATCACGTCGTGGTAAGGTAAGAGCTAGAGTTGAGACTAGAGGAAGAAACAGAGTTCCAAAAGGGCTTATTTTTGTTCCTTGGTTTGATGAAAAAGTCTTTATAAACAAAGTTTGTCTAGATGCTACTTGTCCGATGTCAAAACAGACTGACTACAAGAAGTGTGCTGTTAAGCTTTACAAAGCGTAGTAGAGGAAAAGGATTGTTTTGAGCAATCTTGATTCAAAAAAACCGGTCATTACTAAAAGAAGAAGATTTCTTTCTGTAATGGCACAAAGTGTTGGTTTGTCGGCATTAGGTGGAATGGTTTGGACTGGTTATATAGAGGAAGCAAAGTCAGCACCGCTGATTTTGCGTCCTCCTGGTGCAAAACCTGAAACCGATTTTTTGCGTATGTGTATTAAGTGTGGACAGTGTGCTGAAGCATGCCCGTTTGACACTTTACTCATGGCAAAACCAGGAGACAATAAACCTATGGGTACTCCGTATTTCATACCAAGAGATGTACCATGTTACATGTGTACAGATATTCCTTGTGTACCTGTTTGTCCAACAGGTGCTTTAGATGTGGAAAGTGTATCTAGTGTTGTTGAAGGTGAAAAAGTTTTAGATATAAATAAGTCTAGAATGGGACTTGCAGTCGTTGACGAAGAGTCTTGTATTGCTTATTGGGGAATTCAGTGTGATGCTTGTCATAGAGCTTGTCCTTTGATGGATGAGGCTATCGTTCTTGAATATAAGAGAAATGATAGAACAGGAAAACATGCACTGTTACTACCTAAAGTAATAAGTGAAGCCTGTACGGGATGTGGTTTATGTGAGCGTGCTTGTGTAACAGAAAAAGCAGCTATTTTTGTACTTCCTACCCAAATTGCCCAAGGCAAAGTTGGTGGGTATTATATAAAAGGCTGGGATCCAAAAGATGAGAAACGTCTAGAAAATATTTCAACAGACGTTACGACTCAAACAAAAAGAAGTGAACTTGCTCCGCAAGATTACTTAAACTCTAACGAGGTATTGTTTGATGACTAATTTTTTAAAAAAATATCGTTTTTTGATGTTACGGAGAGTTAGCCAGATTGGTATTTTGGTTCTTTATTTTAGTGCTAATGCATATGGGTTTAAAGTTCTTACAGGAACTTTGAGTTCGTCTTTGCTTTTTGGGATTATTCCTCTTTCTGATCCATTTGCAGTAATGCAAATGTTTGCAGCAGGGGCAATTCTTGGAGCAGATGTTTTGATAGGTGCTTTGATAATATTGATATTTTATGCCAGTATTGGTGGACGCTCATTTTGTTCTTGGATTTGTCCGATAAACATGATAACCGATTTGGCAAATTGGTTGAGAAGAGTTCTTCTTCTTGATAAGACGGAGAAAAAGGTTTGGTTAGGACGTGGTGTTAGGTATAAAGTTATAGTACTTTCACTAATTTTATCAGCCTTTACAAGTGTTGCTGCTTTTGAAATTGTATCGCCAATTTCTATGCTACATCGTGGTATAGTATTTGGTATGGGCATGGGAGGTGCAGCAGTATTGTCAATCTTCTTGTTTGACCTATTTGCGGTTAAGAATGGTTGGTGTGGGCATATATGTCCACTAGGTGGTTTTTATTCAGTTGCTTCAAAATTGAGCATCATAAGAGTAAAACATAACCAACCAAACTGTACTCTTTGTATGAAGTGCAAAGATGTATGTCCTGAGAGACAGATTCTCTCTCTTATTGGAAAAGAGAGTGGAGATGTAAGTTCGGGAGAATGTACCAATTGTGGTAGATGTATCGAAGTCTGTGACGATGATGCTCTGTCATTTGGTATTAGAAATTATATCAATAAAAACGGATAGGAGACATATGATGTTTAGTAAAAAGACACTTATAGCTGCTGCGACATTAACAGCTCTTATAGCAACTGGGTGTGCTATGAGCAGCAGTGTTAGTGAAGAGTCGTTGGGGCTTAGAAAAACTGACCTTTATACAGAAAACACTACTACAGGAGATAAAACTTCGTATAGTACTGTTGCTGCGGGTGAGTCAAAAGTATATGAGCGTGCGTTTGAAAATGCACCACCTATGATATCTCATGATGTTGAAGGTATGCTACCGATAACCATGAATTACAACTCATGTTTAGGTTGTCATGATCCGATGGTTGCAGCTTCGGTGAATGCAACATCAGTTCCAAAGTCACATTTGTTTGACATGAGAAGTGAAACTGCACTTGCAACTGTATCATATGCTAGATACAGCTGCACACAGTGTCATGCTCCTCAATCAGATAATGAGCCTTTGGTAGAAAATACATTCCAACCAGAGTTCAGAACTGAAAATGGAATGAAACAATCAAATTTACTTGATAACCTAAATGAAGGTGTTCAGTAGGAATGGCTGACGTAAGCAGAAGGGAAGCATTTGCTTCCCTTGCTTCTCGTTTTAGAAAAGCTAAAGATGATAAACCTTTACATGTAAGACCACCTTATAACGAGGACGAGTCTCTTTTTCAGCTTTGTTTAGAGTGTGAAGAGAAACCTTGTGTTACTGCTTGTGAAGAAGATATAATAAAGCTTGATGTTGATAAAATACCATTTTTGAGTTTTGAGAAGAGTGGATGTACTTTTTGTGAAGAATGCGTAAAGGTATGCCCTAGTAAAGTGTTGGTTTTAAACCAAGAGCATTGGATAAAATCAAAATTTAGCATAGATATAAATAGCTGTTTAGCTTGGGATAGTGTTATGTGTAGTAGCTGTAGAGATGGATGTGATGAAGGAGCTATAAACTTCTTTGGAGTCTTTAGACCTACTATAGATATGGATAAATGTACAGGGTGTGGATTTTGTTATGGTGTATGTCCACCTTATGCCGTAAAGTATGAAGTACCCAAGGAGAAGTGATGAAGTGGTTAATTTCGATTTTTCTTTTGATTGTCAGTGTTCAGGCTAATACTACTATTAGACCATATGATTTTATAGAAGCTAGTGGAAATGTTATTGATATAGTTATATCAGATGACATGCTCACAGTTAGTACTGACATGGGAACTATAGAGTCCTACAATATGGCTTCTAAAAAACAACTTATGATTGAAAAATTCCCTATGATAAAAGATTTCATGGGAGATGATATATACCCTAAAGTTTTTTCTACTGATTATTTGAAATTTTCTAAAAGATATTTAGCAGTTGTTCAAGGTGTAAGTGGATTACGCGAACTGTTTGTTATAAAGAATGGTAAAAAAACCAAGTTGATTAGTGAAAAAGAGAAACTATTTATATCAAAAGCCAAATTTGTAGACGAAAATCGTATCATGATAGCACTGTTAAGTAATGAATATATACTTTTTGATATTAAAGAAAAAAAGATACTTTATCGTTTGCATGTAAGCTATTCTCATTTTTCAGATTTTATGTTAAGTTTAGATAAAAGTATGTTAGTAGGTAGTTCAGAATCCGGTGAGATAACAGTACTAAATATAGAAAATGGAAAAATAATTAAAATTCTAAAAGGTGGCAATGTTGATAATGTCTATAAAGTTGATATTAAAAATGGTAAAGTTTTAGCTGCTGGACAAGATAGGCGTGGTATTGTGTATGATTTAGATACAGAGTCTTATAGTAGATTTGATGGTAATTTTCTCATTTATGCTGGGGCATTAAGTCCTAGTGCAAAAATGGCTGCATTTGCATTTACAGAAGATAACGATATAGTTATTTTTGACATTTTTTCAGATAAACAAGTGCATACTTTGAAAGGTCAAAAAAGTACACTCAATAGCATAGTGTTCATAGATGAAAACACACTGGTAAGTGGAAGTGATGACAAGTTTATAATGATGTGGAAATTAAATTAAAGGGATAATAAAATGAAAATTATAGAAGTTAAACTTCGTGCTTTAGTCGCGAGGAATTTTTGCGGAATTACTTCCGTAAAAAGGGGACATTAATATGAATGTTTCAAGTATAGTGGTTCAAGCTAGAAATGAGTATATTGATGGATTAGTTGAAGAGTTTAAAGAGTGTGATTTTTGTGATTATCACTTTCATGATGCTTCTATTGGAAAGATAATAGTAACAGTTGAGGGTGAAGGAATTGAGCAAGAGATGGCAAATGTAAGAAAGATAGAAGCCATGAAACATATTATATCAGCAGAGATGATGATGGCTTATAGCGAAGATGAACTTGATCGTGAAAGAGAAGCTCTTGGCAAAAGTGATATTGTTCCTGATGTTCTTAAAAATGATGCAATTAGAGCAGAAGATATAACTTACAATGGTGATTTGAAGAAAAAATTATAGGGAGATATAATGATAAGTTCTTATCAATATTTTGTAGAAACTGCTGTTCCAAAAGATGAGTTGATTGTTTCAAGAACAGACTTGAATGGTTATATAACTTATGCTAATGATGTGTTTGCAGAAATATCAGGATATACTCCCCAAGAGTTGATTGGAAAACCACACTCTATAGTAAGGCATCCAGATATGCCACATTCTATTTTCAAAGAGTTATGGAAAGTTATAAAATCAGGAGCTATTTGGCGAGGATATGTCAAGAATCTTAGAAAAGATGGTGCTTATTATTGGGTATATGCAGAAGTTTCTGGTGTTTACAAAGACAATAAATTAGTTGAATTTAAATCCCTTAGAGCACCAGTTGATGAAGGTAAAAAGGTTGAATTTCAAGACAACTATGATGCATTACGAAAGAGTGAAGAGGGTAGTTGTAGGGTAGTTACCAATATATCTATAGAAAACTATGAAAAACTCAAAAAACTTTCAACCGAAGAAAAGATATCGCAAGAGAAGATTTTAAATCATGTTCTTTCAGATTTACTACTCTAGACACGTTTTGTAGAATTCATTTATTCTCCTAACATATCTTCTTTTAGACTATTTTGAGCAGGATTTTTACCAATCCAAATTCCATAAAGTGCTTTTTTAAACTCTAAACCTGTTATTGTCTCTTTAAGTTCATTGTTTTTGTAGATTTGTAGACCAGTTGATGGAATATATAGAAAATCATATATATCATTCTTTTTTATTTCTTCAAGGAAAACTGCTAAAAAAGTCTCTATTTTTTCTTTTATTTGTTCAGTATTGCCATTGGTTGATTTTGTAAAACCCTCTCTTGTTCCGTTTTCCATTTTTTTGCTAGTTATAAGAGAAGATACTATGTGAAGTCTTATGTTCATCTTTTCATTTGAGTCTATTATATTTTGGAAGTTTGAATTTTTTTCTTTAAGATATAGACCTCCAACATATAAATCTAAAAAAACTTATCTCTAGTTCCTTGACCATTTAGAATTAGGTTTTTATAACTGTTTTCTAACTCTAAAGCATTTAGTGTTGTAAGTGATAAAATAACTGCTGTACATGTAAACAGTATTTTTTTTATGAAAGCATCCATACTCTTAATACCTTTCCTTTGATTTTCGATTTTTTAAGTTTTTCAAATGTCTCTTGTGCAAATTCATTTCTTATTGAAACATAAGAATCTTTTCTGTTTATTGTGATTTTTCCTATCTCTTTACCATCTAATCCAAGCTCTTTTGTTAAAGCCCCTAGTATATCTCCAGCTCTTATTTTGTCACGTTTTCCACCATCAAAGCAAAGTGTTGTCATTTTTGCTTTGTATGAACGCTGAGAGTCTACATGTAAAGAGTTTATATCTTCAAGTTCAACATCAAGATACTCTTCGTAACCTCTTACAAATGAGATAGCTAATCCTTCTTTATCCATACGTCCTGTTCGTCCAATTCTGTGCGTGTAAATTTCTTTACCTTTTGGCATATCATAGTTTATAACCAAATCAACACTAGGAATGTCAAGTCCACGTGCTGCAACGTCAGTGGCAATAAGAAATGTACAACTTTTGTGAGTAAACTCTAAAAGAGTCTCATCTCTATCAATCTGTTCTAAATCGCTATGAATACTGAGTGCATCGTAATTTTTGTGTTGTAGTTTCTCTTCAATCTCTTTACACTTTATCTTTGTGTTACAAAATATAATACATGTTTCAGGTTTAAAGTGTTGAATTACCTTCTCAACTCCTTCATCTGAGAACTTAAAAAATCGCTCTTTTATACTTGATTTTTCTGCTTCAATTTCAACTTCTATTCTGTCATTTTGTATGGATTTACTAAGTTCTAATATATTTTTATCAAAAGTTGCTGAGAAAAGAAGAGTTTGTCTTTTTTTAGGAGTAAAGTTTATAATTTTCTCAATATCTTCAAAAAATCCCATATCTAGCATTCTATCTGCTTCATCTAAAACCAATGTTTTAATTAAATCTAGATTAAGTGACTCTTTCTCTAAAAGTGCTAAAATACGTCCAGGAGTTCCAACAACTACGTGAACACCATGCCTCATAGAGTGTATCTGTCCTTTCATGGGAGTTCCTCCACAAAGGGTTAAGATTTTTGTGTTCTCAACAGAGGCTGCTAGTCTACGAAGTTCTTTTGCTACTTGGTCAGCTAATTCTCTTGTAGGTGCTAAGACTATAGCACTTGTTTCGTACCTTTTTTTGATATCAAGTTCGAGAATGAGTGGCAAACCAAAAGCAGCCGTTTTTCCACTGCCTGTTTTTGCTTTTGCTAAAACATCTTGTTTTCTTAAAATTAATGGTAAGGTTTTTTCTTGTATAGGTGTTGGAGTTTTGTAGCCCAAATTATTTAGGTTTTTTATCATATTTTTATTGTCTATTAAATCTGCAAAAGTCAATATAAAGTTCCTTTTAGATAGTATATAAGATTATATCATAATTGAAAGAGTTTAATGAATAATTTTAAGAGTAGCTGTGCCTCGCGTCAGTTTGGGAAGTTTGCATCAAAAAAGTTTACACCATTTTTACAAAACATTATTAACAAGACTTATGTTTGTTTGATGAAGTTAGATATGAGTGAATTTTATACTTATGATAAGTATAAAAGTTTAAATGAATTATTTACAAGGGGATTAAAAACTCCTAGAGAGTATAGCTCAAATGAAGACGAGTTTATATCACCTTGTGATGCGTTTATAAGCGAAGCTGGTGATATAACAGAACAAAAAGCCTTACAAATAAAAGGACATTCATATAGTGTTAGAAATCTTTTAGGAGATTATATTCTTAAAAAAGAGAAAGATAGGCTTGTAGATGGAAAGTATTTGAATTTTTATCTGTCTCCAAAAGATTATCATCGTTATCATGTTCCTTTCGACATGAGAATAAAAAAAGCAGTTCATATTCCTGGAAAACTTTACCCTGTTAACTTTGCTTGGCTCAGAAAAATTCCTGAACTTTTTGTAGAGAATGAAAGAGTTATTTTAGAATGTTATACAAAAGATGAAAAACTTTTTTATATGGTTTTTGTAGGAGCTCTAAATGTTGGAAAAATGCAGTTTATATTTGATCACAATATTCAAACCAATGCAAAGTTAGGTATAGAACAGTTTTACATGTACCATGATTTATTACTTAAAAAAGGTGATGAACTAGGACGTTTTGAGATGGGTTCAACTATTGTTATGTTTTTTGAAAAAGATATGGTTAAGCTTTCATGTAAAAAAGACAAGCTGATCAGATTTACTGAAAAAGTGGCAGATAAAAATTAGGAAACCCATAATGTTTAAAGAACTCTGTAGTTTAAATTATTCTTATGAACAAATGAAAGGACTTGTTGGTTCTTTGATTATAAGTATTGTAACTGTAAACATGTTAGCACCAGTAGGTGTTTTTATTGTTTTGTACGATAAGTTAAACAATAGTTATTTATTTTATTGGTTGCTACTTCATATTATTATTGCTATCTTCCGTCTTTTTGTAGGTAATATTTTTTCTAAATATCTTATAAAAAATAATAAAGAAAAAATAAAAAAATATTTTAAATATTATATATTTATAGTAGCAATAAGTGGTCTTTTATGGGGAATTATATTCTTTGCCTCAATCTTTCAACTATCAGATGTTCATGTATACTTTCTACTTACTATTATGTTTGCTCTTACTTCGGGTTCTATAGTAACTTTGGGTACAGTGCATATTGCTTCTTATTTATTTATTTTAACGATTACTATACCAACAATTATTGCTCTTATACTTGTTGAAAATACCTATTTAGGTTATTTTGAAATTTTAATTGTTGTAACATATGTAATAACAATTTACAAAATGGAGCAAAAAAATAAAAGACTTACAAAAGAAAGTATAAAAAGCTCTATAATGCTAAATCAATACATGGATATAACAGACAAAGGTGCCATTATCTCAAAAACTGATTTAGCAGGTATTATTACTCATGTAAATGATAATTTTTGTAATATATCAGGATATAGTAGAGCCGAATTAATAGGTAAAAATCATAACCTAGTAAGACATCCAGAAGTACCAAAACTTACTTTTAAAAATATGTGGGAAAAGATAAAAAAGAAACTTGGCAAGGGATTATTAAAAATTTAGCAAAAAATGGTGATGCATATTATGTTAGTACTATTGTTAGTCCCATTTTAGATGAAAACAACAATATACTTGAATATATCTCTTTTCGCCATGATATAACGGAAATAATGAGTGACAAGAAGCAACTTTTTGACTATCTTGAGACTAATAAGTTAAATATTTTAATAATGATTCAGATTGAAGATTATTCAGTATTGGAAAAATTTTATGATAAAAATACAGTAACAGAGATAGAAAAGGTGTTTGGAAATGCAATTTTATATCTTTTACCAAGTAACTATAATTTTACAAAAATATATTATTTAGAAAATGGTCTATTTGCGTTAGCAAAGAGTAGACGAGAATGTAGCAATTCAAAAGAAGAGTTAAAAGAAATTTTGAAAATATTTTTACAAAATGTTAAAGATTATATGGTAAAACTTAGCAATATAGAGTACGATATATCGGCTATTTGTAGTTATACATATGGAGTTATTCAGATATATGAAGATGCCAAAATTGGGATAGAAAAAGCTATAGAAACTAAAAAATGTATAGTATATGCTGATGGACTTTCTTGTATAGAATATACTACTGCTCTTAAAAATATAGAGACACTGCATACTCTAAAAATTGCTATTGATGATAAAAAAGTTATTTCTTATTTTCAACCAATCATTGATAATAGTACAAAAAAAGTAAGTAAATAAATATGAATCTTTAGTTCGATTGATTAATGAATTTGGACGAGTTGTATCTCCTGACGAATTTATTGATGTTGCAAAAAAAGGTAGGTATTATAGCCAAGTAACGAAGATAGTATTGGATAACTCTTTTAAAGTTTTAAAAGAGACAGATAAAGAAATTTCTATCAATTTATCTGTACTAGATATAGAATCAAAAGATGTTCAAAATAAAGTTTTTTTATTACTTGAAGATTTTAAACAAGATGCTCATAGAATTATTTTTGAGATATTAGAGAGTGAAGATATTAAAAACTTTGATACTATTATAAGCTTTATAAAAAAAGTAAAACTTTATGGTGTAAAAATTGCAATTGATGATTTTGGAACCGGTTATTCTAATTTTGCTAGGCTCCTTCAGTATGAACCAGATTTTGTAAAAATAGATGGAAGTTTGATAAAAAACATAAAGGATAACGAGTTAAGTAAAAATATAGTAGAAACCATAGTACTTTTTGCAAAGAAACAGAAAATAAAAACTGTTGCAGAGTTTGTAGAAAATGAAGAAGTTTATAATATAGTTAAAGAGATGGGAATAGACTACTCTCAAGGGTATGCTTTTGGAAAACCAGAAGAGTTATTTTAAGCGCAACAGCTGCTTGGTTTCTTCTTAGGTAGTAAATACTTATAAAATAAAAAAAACATAACTATAGCCGAAACAGCCTCAAGTAAATTAGCATTTTCATCTACATGTACACTCTCTTGAATACTTCCTAAAAACCTTAAAAATGTAGTATCCATAATATATGCAAAAAACGTAGTCCCAATTATAACAGAGCTAAGATATATGATAGTAGACTTTGTACCAAGTATTTTTTTTACCACAGAGATAGTTACAAGATTTGTTGCCGGACCTGCTGTAAGAAATACAAAGGCAGCTCCTGGAGAAAAACCAGTGAGTATAAGTGTAATCCCAATAGGAATGGAAGTGATAGCACAGACGTAAAGAGGCATTGCTATAAGCAGTACAAAGATGTAGCTTAAGAGTAAATTATCTGATAAGAAGGAAGTCATATCAGTAGGTATAAGTGTGCTAAGAATTGAACCTAAAAGTATACCAATAAGAAGTGATTTTGCAATACCTGAAAAAAGTTGGTTAAAAGCATAATCAAAAACACGGTTTATAAATGGTGATTTATTCTGTACATGTAAAGATATAAAATTCTTTTTATTAACTGGCTTCTGGAGACTCCATATCGATACTTTTTTCGGCTCTTCTTTTATAAAAATCATAGATAAAAACCCAGCTAAAATGGAAATAAAAACAGAAGTAATAACACGATAAAGAGTAAAAAACCAGCCAAATGCTCCATAAGTGGCACTAATAGAATCCACACCAGTGATAGGAGTAGCTATAAGAAAAGTTTGCAAGGCACTTTTACTAGCACCACTGTTTTTAAGAGATGTTGCAAAAGGAATAACACTACAAGAACAAAGAGGAAGAGGGACTCCAAGAAGTGCTGCTTTTAAAACTGAACTTATAGAGTTTTTTCCTATATGTTTTTGTATATAGCTATCTGGTATGAGTTGTTTTATGATACCCGCAACCAGAAGTCCAAATATAATATAAAATGAGATTAGACTAGAAAAGTGCCAAAAGTTACCTAAAAATGTTGAAATAAACTCCAAAATACCCCTTTAATAAATGATAATCAATATTAATTATAGCAGATTACATTTAATTATTGTTAAAAATAACTTCAAACTATCAAATAAATGTCCAGATTTTTAATGATATGCAAAACAGAATGAAAATTTCTGACGTATATGCTTAGAGAATTTCACTAAATTTACGTTTTGCATACCATACTATAAACAGAGCTGATAACCAGATAAAAGTAACAAGCCCCCACCAATAAAATTCAAGGGGTAGTTTATAGTAAGTAAATAGACTAAACACAACAACTGGTACTAGAAGTTGCCTAAAAAGACTTAGAAAGACTAAAAGTGCCGGTTTTTTTATGCCTTGAAGGAACGAGATATTTATAAAAACCAATACATAGGCATAAAGTGAAGTAGCAGCTGCATAAAGATAGCTTAAGCCAGCTTCGACTACTAAGGCATCATTTGTAAAAACTCTCATCAAAAACTCTCCAAAAGTAAAAAGTGAAAACATACCAATTATCCATAAAATAAAGCCAACTTTTTGAGCATAAACAACACTCTCTTTGACTCTTTCATACAATCCAGCACCATTGTTTTGAGATACTATAGCTAAAACAGCAACATTGATACCAATAATAGGAAGTAAAAATATCTGTTCAATTCTAATGGCAATGCCATAAGCAGCCACAACATGTTGCCCAAAGCCAGATATATAGTAGGTGATAATAAACATACCAAGAGCCATAAGTAACATGTTGATTGTAGGAGGAGTTCCTTGTTTAAAAAATGAAAAAACTATTTGTATATCAAATTTAAATGTAGGAAGATTTTGAAGCAGATAAGTTTTTTTAAGAACAGCAAAAAGATATATAAAACCTAAAAATTCTATAATAATAGTTGCATAAGCTATACCACGAACTCCCATAGGTTCTATTCCAAAACCACCTTTTATAAACCAAAAATCAAGAATTATATTTAGAAAAAAGCCAATAACTAAAAAATTTCTAAAGGCTCTTGTATTTCCTAAAGAGGTTAGCATTGCATTGGTAAAAAATACACCTACATAAAATATAGCTCCAAAAAGAACAATGTTTATGTATGAAAGTGCTTCTTTAAGGTACTCACCCTCTGCTCCTAAAATTCCCATCAAAAATGGTGCACTAAGATATCCTATAGTTGTGATAATAATAGCAATAAATATTGCAAAAAAGAGAACATGAAGAATTATCTGTTTTGCGTCATCTGTTTTCTTCTCTCCTATAGAATTTCCTATAAGTGCAGTAACACCTTGGCTCATACCTCCAGCAACTGCAACTATGATGAAAAATATAGAAAAAGTAAGTGATAGAGAAGCTAAAGCTTGAGTTGATATTTCACCAGCAAAAAAAGTATCAGTTACATTAAACATAGTATGAAAGAAGTACCCTATACTTGATGGTATTGCGATACTCCTTAGATGGTTTTTTATGCTTCCTTTGGTTAAATCTGAATTTTTGAACAATTAATTTGTCTTAAATTGATTTAATTTGTTATTCAACTCTTTTGTCATGCTTGTTAGATGCGTCGCTGCCCCTGTGATTTCATTTACATTTGTTGAGTTTTGAACTGAGATGATATTTATTTCTTCAATCATTTTTATGATAGTGCTTAACTCTTCACCCATTTTTATATAGTCTTGTACACTTTTTGAATTTATATTAGAGGCATTGTGCATTGTATTTGAAATAACATTTATTCTCTCTTGTGTAGTTTGTGCCATCTTTGAAATTTTTTGATTTTTTTGTGCACTTGCATCATTTATAGATTGGACAATGATATTTATAGTAGCACTAATTTCTCCTAGAGATTTTTGAGTTCTCTCAGCTAAGTTTCTTACTTCATCAGCAACAACAGCAAATCCACGACCATGTTCACCAGCACGAGCAGCCTCAATAGCAGCATTTAGTGCAAGAAGATTAGTTTGATCTGCAATGTCTCCTATGATACTAAGGACATTTTGTACATCAGTTGCAGTTGTGCTTAAGTCTTTGATTTTTTCAGCCAGCTCTATCTCTTCTCTAGCATTTTCTTCAATAATTTCTTTTTTAGACTGGTCAAGACTTTTAGTTGCTTCTATTATTTCATCTTTATTCTTTTCAACTTCTGTTATTGATTCAAGCATTTCATTTTTAGTTTGATTAGCTTTTTGTGTAGTTTGTTCTACTATTCCCATAGATTTTTCAGCAGATTTACCAACTTCTATAGATGTTGATGAGAGTTGATTAGCGATAGTAGTATTCTCAACAGAAGTGGCTTTTGCACTTTGTACCAATTCTCTAGTTTTTGAGATAAAGTTGTTAATTTGCATGAGAATTTTACCTATTTCATCATGTTTTTTTATCGGTAGAGTTTGAGTATAATCTTGAGTTTCGGCTACTTTTTTTGCAAATCTTTCTATATTTTCTAATCTTGCTAATATAAGAGTTTTAAAAGCGTATATTATACTAGACATTACAATGATATTTAGAAGAATGTTTAGATACGATAAAATATTTATTTTGCTCATTATCTTTTCTGAATGTTGAGTATATATTTTAACTGCATCATTACTTAGTTTTAAAATTTGTAAGTTTTTTTGTAGATCAGATTTACTTATATCATTTTTTTCTGTTTTATTTATGACTTTTTTAATTCTTTCATAAAAAGGAACCCAAGTTGTATATATTTCTTTAGTTTTAATTTTAAAATCATTATCCATTTTAAGGTTTATAATCTCTTTACCTAAAGATATTTTCCCATCTTGTTGATCTTGAATAATTTTGTTAAAAGCAGATGCAGATTCTTTTAGAACTTCAAGTGATTTTGGAGTTTTAAATTTATACCAAGCTAGAACCTCTTTTGATATTTTTTGACTTAGCATTCTTTGTTTGCCCAAAACACTAATTACTGAAATCTCTTTTTGACTAGAACTCACGAGTGAACTTATATATAGGTTCATGGTCATAAAAGCAAACACAGAGATTGCCAATAAAATATATACCTGACTTTTTATACTCATACTTTTCACAATTTTCCTTTTTTAAACGTTAAATCTAAAGTGCATTACATCACCATCATTGACGACGTAATCCTTTCCTTCTAATCTCATTTTACCTGCATCTTTAGCACCATTTTCACCAGAACAAGCAATGAAGTCATCATAAGCAATTACTTCTGCACGAATGAAGCCTTTTTCAAAGTCATTATGAATTACCGAAGCAGATTTTGGAGCTTTCCAACCTTTATGGATAGTCCATGCTCTTACTTCCATAACTCCCGCGGTAAAGTAACTAATGAGATTTAATTTATTAAATGCAGTATGAATGATTTTGTTAAGTCCAGATTCTTCAATGCCAAGGTCTGCTAAAAATTCATTTGCTTCTTCCTCTTCAAGTCCACAAAGTTCTTCCTCTATTTTTGCACAAAGTACTATAACTTCTGCTCCTACTTCTTTAGCACGAGCTCTTACTTTTGTTACAAATTCGTTATCTTCTAAAAGAGAGTCTTCATCAACATTTGCACCGTAAATAATTTGTTTGTTAGATAAAAAACGAAGTTCTTTGTCCAATTCTTCAAACATTGGGTCATCTTTTTTTGCAAATGTACTAACTGGTTTTATATCATCAAGATGAGCTTTTAATTCTAACGAAAATTTGTGAGCTGCACGAACACTTTTGTCTGCTTTTGATGTACGAAAAAGCTTATCGACTTTTTTATCAAGTTGTTGAATGTCCGCAAAAATAAGTTCACTCTCAATAATTTCAATATCTCTAAGAGGGTTAATATCTCCTTCAACATGAGTAATGTTGTCATCTTCAAAACATCTAATCATATGCAAAATAACTTCAACTTCACGTATATTTGAAAGAAATTGGTTTCCAAGACCTTCACCAGTTGAAGCACCTTTTACAAGTCCAGCAATATCAACAAAATCTACTGTAGAGTACTGAATACGCTCAGGATTTACTATTTTTGCTAACTCGGAAAGTCTATCATCAGGAACTGGAACTACTGCTTTATTTGGCTCTATCGTACAAAATGGGTAGTTTGCACTTTCTGCATTTTGTGCTTTTGTTAAAGCGTTAAATGTTGTTGATTTTCCTATGTTAGGAAGTCCTACTATACCTACGCCTAAACCCATTAGGCTTCCTCTTCTTTACTTTTATCTATCATCCAGTAGAGGTTCATTCTGATTCCTGCTCCGCTTGCTCCACATTGGTTATAACCCCAAGCACTATCAACAAATGCTGGTCCAGCAATGTCAAGGTGTAACCACTTGTCTTTGTACTCATCTGCTACAAAATTATCTAAAAACATTCCAGCGGTAATTGCTCCACCCAAACGATTTTTACCAATGTTGCTTAGGTCTGCAATAGGGCTTTTAAGTTGCTTTTTTAAGTATCTGTTAAAAGGTAGAGTTCCTGTAAGCTCTCCACTTCCAATTGCTGATTTCATTAAAGAATGCTTCATTTTACTTGAATGTCCCATAACCGCAGTCGTATACTCACCAAGAGCAACAACACAAGCACCAGTTAAAGTAGCCATATCTATTAAGTAATCAGGCTTTTGCTCACAAGCATAACATAGACAATCAGCAAGAACTAAACGTCCCTCTGCATCCGTGTTTCCTATTTCTATAGTTTTTCCATTTTTAGCTACTAAAACATCATCTGGCTTGTAAGCTTCAGGTCCTATTGAATTCTCAGTTGCCCCAATTATAGCGTGAACTTCATAAGGAAGACCAATTTGTGCTGCTGCTTTAACAATGCCCAAAACTGCTGCTCCTCCACCCATGTCTGACTTCATACTTACCATAGAGCTTGCTGGTTTTAGGCTAAGTCCACCACTGTCATAAGTCAAACCTTTTCCTACATATACAAATTTTTCTTTTGCATTTTTAGGCTTGTAGATAACATGAATAAGACGAGGAGGAATATGGCTAGCTCTATTGACTGCCAAAAATGCACCCATACCTTGCTCTTCTAAAAATTTCTCATCATATACTTTACATGTAACGTTCTCAATTTGGTCTAATTCTTGTGCTACTTCTGCAAGTTTTACAGATGTCATATCATAAGGGATAGTATTTACCAAATTTTTTGCATAGTTTGTTGAGTTTGCTATGATAGTTCCAATTTTCACTGCTTTTTGAGCAGTTGACATTGAAACATTAGGTCTACTATAGTCATCTAAACATATAGTAATAGTTTCAATTTTTAGTGGATTCTTTTTTGTTTTGTACTCTTCAAAGCTGTAACTACCAAGTATAAAAGCTTCACTCATTGCTTTAATATTTACTCCAGGGCAATCATTAGAGTAAGTTCCTACTTTAACAGTTTTTGCATTTGTACTTTTTATAGTGTTTATAGCTGCTGCAGATGCTAGTCTAAGCTCTTCTGCGTCAAGTGAGTCTACACCAACATAAACAACTTTTTTCTCGTTTAAAAAACATATTTCTTCACTTTGGGCTTTGAATCCTAAAAACTCTAAAGTCTCTTTGTCTTCTACACTTTTGTGGTCACAATCCTTGTTTACTACAAATACAATTTTTATGTCAGCTTCTACTTCGTTTATTTTTTTATTTATTACATCAATTTTCATTTTATTCCTTATTATCAAAATTTAATAACTCTTTTGCTTGCATCATATCTTTGTCTCCTCGGCCAGAAAGATTGACTATGATAAGTGAGTTTTTTAACTTACTTTTTGGCATTTTTTTAAGGTATGCAACTGCATGAGAACTTTCAAATGCTGGTATAAGACCCTCTGCTTGACTCAACCAAACAAAGGCATCTAATGCTTCTTGATCTGTTATGTTTTCATACTTTGCAACTCCTAATTCCTTTAAGTATGCGTGCTCAGGTCCAATTCCTGGGTAATCCAAACCAGCACTAATAGAGTGAGCTTCTAGTATCTGCCCGTCATCATCTTGAAGAAGGTAACTCATTTGACCGTGAAGAACACCTGGGCTACCCTTTTCTAAACTAGCACCGTGTTTGTCAGTTTCAACTCCAAGTCCACCTGCTTCAATACCAATGCACGTTACACCATCATCTTCTAAAAAGTGGCTAAATGTACCAATGGCATTACTCCCTCCACCAATACATGCTATGACATAGTCTGGAAGTCTATTCTCTTTTGCTAAAATCTGAGCTTTTGCTTCATATCCGATTATTGCTTGAAAATCACGAACCATCATAGGATAGGGGTGAGGACCAGCAACAGTGCCAATTATATAAAATGTATCTCTTGCATTTGTTACCCAGTATCGTATAGCTTCGTTCATAGCATCTTTCAGAGTTCTACTACCACTTTTTACACTATGAACTTTTGCTCCAAGAAGTTTCATGCGAAATACGTTAAGCTCTTGTCTTTGTACATCTTTTTCGCCCATAAATACTTCACATTCAAGACCAAGAAGAGCAGCAACTGTTGCAGTAGCTACTCCATGTTGTCCAGCTCCAGTCTCTGCAATGACTCTTTTTTTGCCCATTTTTTTAGCAATGAGACCTTGAACAATAGTGTTGTTTATTTTGTGTGCTCCAGTGTGGTTTAAATCTTCTCTTTTGAAGTAGATTTTCGCACCTAACTCTTCAGAAATATTTTTTGCATAGTACAAAGAAGAGGGTCGACCAACATAATCTTTAAGATAATTGTCAACTTCGCTCCAAAACTCTTTATCAAAGCGTAGTTTTTTGTAGTAATCATCAAGTTCTAATAAAACTGGCATCAATGTTTCAGGAACGTAACGTCCCCCAAATATGCCAAAATGGCCATTGCTATCTGGGTCAAATTTTGAGGCTTTTGGAATATACATTAGTCAACCTCCAAAACAGAATATACACTAGTTGTTTTTTTAATTTCTTTATCACCTTGAAGGAAAGTTAAATTTAGTAAAAAACAAGCTTCCACGCACTGTGCATCTGATTTGTTTATTAGACTCACCGCAGCAGTTGCAGTTCCACCAGTTGCTATCAAGTCATCTATAAGTAGCACTTTTGGGTTTTCTTTGTTACATTTAAAAGCATCTAGATGAATTTCTATTTCATCTACGCCATACTCTAATGAGTACTTTTCGCTAATAGTAGTGTATGGAAGTTTTCCAGGTTTTCTAATAGGCACAAAAGAGTTTCCTATTTTTGCAGCAAGTGCCGCTCCAAAAATAAAACCACGAGCTTCAATACCAGCTATAAAATCTATATCTTCGTTTCTGTATCTGTCTGCTAAGTGATCCATGAGAAAGTTATATGCTTTTGCATTTGATAAAAGTGTTGTTATGTCTTTAAAAACTATTCCTGGTTTTGGAAAATCTTTTATATCTCTTATCGAGTCGAGTAGATACTCTTTATCACTCTGATTCAATTTTTTCATTTGTTAATGTCCTATTTAAATAATTTGTATTTTAAGTATAAAAAAAGTGTTAAAAATAGAGCAAATGTTCCATAAGATATGACTTCGACTCCCATTATAGAAGTGCCTCTATCTTCCCTTGTAGCTCTTTTATCTGTTGTCTTAGTTTGTCACTCTCCATACGGTATTGAGAGTTTCTTGTTCTTAGTGATTTGAGATCATTTTTGACTTTTGTAAGTTCGTCACTTAGTATGTCAATATTTCCCAATGAGCGTTGAAGTTGAATTTGATATTTTCTTATGACAACTTCTGCATCACCTAGAGTATTTTTAACAATAACACTACCAAGTTTTTCTTTTTTTAGAAGAGTTTTAAAGTAAAAAACCATAATAGTCAAATAGACACAAAGTGAAGCTAATGATGTTGTTACAATCCACTCTATTAACATGATTAAATCTCTATCTTTTTAACGCGTTTTGCATGTCTACCGCCTTCAAAACTTCCATCGCACCAAGCATCTATGATAGACTCAGCAACGCCTAACCCAACTATGCGTTCTCCAAAACAAAGAACGTTTGCATCGTTATGAGCTCTTGCCATAGTTGCTGTGTAAGCATCATGACAAAGTGCGGCACGAATTCCTTCATGCTTGTTTGCTGCCAGACTCATACCAATGCCAGAGCCACAAATAAGTATACCATGAGTATTGTCATTTGATAAAACTTCTAAACATAGCTTATGTGCATAATCAGGGTAGTCAACTCTACTTGTATCCTTAGGGCCTAAGTCAATAATTTTGTGGCCTCGTTTTTCTATCATTTCTATGATATTAGGTTTGATTGCCACACCAGCGTGGTCTGTTGCAATAAAAAATTTCATTTTTTTCCTTACATGTAGTGTTGCGATTATATCATAAGCTTCTTTATATATGATATAATAAAATATGAATGTACAAAATAAAGAAACTTTACAAGAACAATTTAGCTTTTTTTGTAAAAAAAAATAACCCAAAAAATATGGAGATAGCAGTTGAGTATTTTGCTATCTTTGGTGGACTTGATGTTACTCTCAATATGGATGAATCACTTGATAAACTTATGCAAAAGCATATCCTAAAAGAGTATAAATTTCTTAGAAATGATGTAGCACAACTGACTAATGGTGATGAAAAGTACCATAGACTTTTAAGTGCTAGTGCTTTAGGTGACAGAAGAACTAATTCAAGCTTTAAAAGAGCAAGTTTTTCTTTTGACGACGGTATGGATTTAGTTGAAGAGCTTCGTGATAAGGGTTTTATTAAGTTAGAGAGATGTAGTGAAGATGTCTATGTATCAGATAAGATTCTTTTTAACACTCCTTTTTTACGTTTTTGGTTTGCTTTTATTTCTCCAATATTTAAAAGTATTAGAGATAAAGAGTACAAAGAGTTTTTTGATATATATGACAATAGAAAAGCAGAGTTTACAAATCTTGTGTTTGAGCAACTCTCACATGAATTTATTAAAAAAACGTTCACTGAAGATAAAATATACAATATCGGTAGATACTGGGATGATGATAGAGAAATAGACCTTGTAGCTAAAACAAAATCTGGTAAAAAAATAGTAGGACTATGTAAATACACAGATAAAAAGCTTAAAAAAAGTGAACTTTCAAAACTGAATGAGTTAGCAGTTCAAGCTCAAATAAAACCAGATATCTATGTCTTATTTGCAAAAAATGGTTTTTCGAGCGAATTAAAAGCACTAAAAAGTGATACAGTTTTACTCTTTACATGTAGAAATCTTAAAGTTCTGATTTAATTGCTTTAAGATTTTTCCAATATAAGCAAGTTTATATTCGAGTTCTTTACTGTAAGGGCTAGAAAAATTTATACGTATAAAATTGTTAAAATAATTGGTTGTGCTAAAAGCATTTCCAGGTAATAGGCTTATATTTTTTTTTAATAAGGACATTGATAGTTTTGTAGCATCAATACTAGAGTTTAACTCAATCCATAAGGCAGTACTTCCTTTTGGTTGAGTTACCCTTATGTTTTTTGGAAAATATTTACCAATCAATTGTAATGTGTTTTGATATCTTTCATAAATTCTATTTCTATAATTACGAAGATGAAAATCAAATCTACCATTTTTTATAAAATCTGCAATAATCATTTGATTTAAAGTATTGCCATATATGACTTAATAGTAAATATGGGTGCTTACTTTTCTACATTTTTTTATAATTCACTAAATAATAATCGACTAAATTTAACTTCATACTTTTGCTAAGTCCACGATGTAAACTAATCATATTTTTCATATGAGAGAATATACCACCTTCGAGTGCATTAGTTGTATTTTGTATGTTTAGTTTTTTATGATTTTTGTATATAAATAAATAAGGTAAATTAGTTCGTAGACTTCTATATGCAACTCTTATTCTTGGATGAGTATAGTGGAGTTCTCCAGTAATAGACGAAACACTTTTTTACCCTCAAGGGGCACCTAGTTCTCTAAAAAACCTTTATAATTTTCGTACCAATCATCAAGCTTTTGAGTAAAGTTTTTCTCTGTAGTTTGAGTTAGTCTTGAAACAATTTTCTTCAGTTCATTAGAAGCTTCCAATTCACTTTCAATATGCTTCCAGATAAGTATCTCTTTTGATTCAATATCTTTGAACACCAAAGTTCCAAGATTGTACCCCAAGGGCAGGCTTCACGCTCTTTCCTCTTCCCATAAAAAGTAGCATCGCATACCAAGTTTACTGTCCTTGGATTATGTGCTTTTATATCAACAATATATTCATCTCTTTGCTTCACTATCCAGCTTATTGATCTGGAATATTTTACTGAAAGTTGCATGAGTGTTTGTCGTTGTAAAAAATATTCTTCAAAGATAACTTTTTCTAGTTGTTTTGGTCTTCTTTTTGAGCTGAAAGAAGTTTTATAGTCTTTACAAAAATATCTTTTTATCCCTTTTCTTGAATCTTTGGAAATAATATTTTTAGACTTGCAATTTATACATATTTTAGAGCTTTTTTACAATCATTTGTAAATAAACCTTTGTTTACTCCCACTATGCCATAGTTTGAAAGGTATTTTGAGCACCCGTTTTTACTATTAAGTCTAAAAATATAATTATTTAAGATATAGTACATTTAATAGACTTCTTTCAAAAGTCACTTAATATCTTTCAATTTCAACTCAAAATTATAAATACCAGCAATTAAGTTAAACCGTAAGCCAAATCTTTTTCTTCTATTACGATAGGTTTCTGAGATGATACGAAATCGTTTTAGTACACCTATAACATGTTCTACAAATATACGTTTTGATGCAAATATTTTATTATCTTTTTTATCTTCATGACTTAATGGTTTTAACTTACTTTTTTTCTTTGGAATAAGGGTATTATTGTGTATCTTTTTTATTCCCAAATATCCGGTATCAACATTAACTTGTATATTTGGATTTAGTGGTAATTTACTTTTTTTATACAACTTAAAATCATGTAGTTTCCCTTCTGAACACGTAGTTGCTAAAATGGTTAACTCTTTTGCATCAACAACTAGTTGTGTTTTTAGTGTATGTCGTTTCTTTTTCCCTGAATAGTATCTCTGTTGCTTTTTTTTGGACGTTGAATAGGTGATTCAGTTGCATCAACCAAGATAACTTCAATCTCCATATCATTCATCAATCTATTCTTTGTTGGAAGTGAAAAAACTTTTGAGTTTATCAATATATCTTCTGCTCTTTTTATCATTTTATAACAGCTTGATTCACTGATACTGTAATCTACACTTATATGATAATATGTACGATATTCTCTTAAATATTCAAGCATCATTAAAATCTGATCTGCATAGATTAATTTTAGGGGACGACCTGATATCTTCTTTCTTTTCTCTTCGAAATCTTTTAAAAGTTTAACCATCAATTCAAAGGTCTCTTTTTTTACACCTGTCAATCGTTTAAATTGCTCTGGTTTCTTATTCTCTATTTTTTTATATTTACTCATATTCTTTACTAAGCAATTTTCATTCTTACTTTTGAAAGATGTCTAGTAAAGAAATTTGTAGTTAGAAAAGATGGGGACACTACCAAAACTGTAGATGCAGCATTAATTGAAGTATATAAGCTTATACAAAAAAAGACACTTATAGTCACAAAAACAGTAAAGGGTAAAACAACAACAAAAAGAGAATATAAGGTTGGTGTTGATCATGAAGCTTTGGTAGATTCAATTAATGCTTTAATAACTCTAAAAACAGAAGCAAAAGCTGAAAATTTATTGTCATATAGATTAGACAATGAAGAAGAGAAAGCTGTATCTAAATTTATTTTGCCAGAGTCTAAAGAAAGAGCAGCTGTTATGTCTCAACTCTATAGATTAGGAACAGCAGGAGCACCTAGTTTAATAGCTGCAATAAAAGATGGAAATCGTGCAGAAGCATGGTTTCAAATAAGATATGCTTCAAATGCTGATGAGCACAGTGGAAATTATACAAGAGTAGTAAAAGAATCAAATATTTTTAACTTGTATGATACAACACCTAGTGAAAAAAATTCTAAAGATATCATAAGAATGGCAAGGATTCATCAAGCAAAGATTGCAGAAGAAGAGGGAGAATCATCAGCCTATAATGGAACAAATAAAATAGGTTACAAAATAGAAAAAGCAAAAAACTATCTTATTGATAATTTTGGAGAAGGAGTTGCTATAGACGGTGAAGTGATTGTAGGAATTAATAGTGTCAATGATGAATATAATTCAGGAAAAGCTAAAGCAATAATCAACGACACAAACCTCCAAGGCACCAATAAAAACGACCTAATCTTCGGAGAAAAAGGTAAAGACACACTAATCGGAGGTGCAGGAAGTGATGTTCTTTACGGTGGAGAGGGTGATGATACTCTTATAGGAGGTATGGCAGGTCCAGCAGTAGGTGATGCACCTGATTATCTTGATGGAGGCAAAGGCTTCGACACCTATATCACAGGAAAAGACGATACCATCCACGATAGTGACGGCAAAGGAAAAATACAATTCAATGGAGTTGATTTAACAGGAAGAAAAAAACTAAACAAAAAAACAAACCTTTATGAAGATAAAGATAAAGATTTCACATACAAAGAATTAAATGGTAATTTAATAATAACTGCTAAAGATGGGAAAAGTATAACCATAAAAGAGTGGAAAAATAAACAACTAGGCATTGAGTTAGTAAAGAACGATGATATAGAAATAAGTATCACAGAGTCCAATAGTGCCAATGAAGGAAACAGTGGAACACAAAGCATGAGTTTTACCCTAACACTTTCAAGAGCACTAGAAGATGGAGAGAGTTTAAAAGTAGCTGTTTCAAATACAAAAAAGGGAACATATACCTTTAGCTCAGGAGAATCAAGTAAAACTTTTACCCACACTTGGAAAGGTGATACAGTGGACGAAGGAAGCATAGACCACACAGCAACCCTAACTCCAACAGTTGTAGAGTATAAAGGTGAATCTCAAGATGTAAAAGTAACAGTAAAAAATAGTGGTAAAGCTACTGTCTATGATGATGACGATGATAATAGATATGACCCACTAGTCCTAGATACCAATAAAGATGGCTTTATATCAACTACTTCATTAGAAAACTCAAATACTTACTTCGATATAACAGGAGATGGACTAAAAGAGAGAGTAGGTTGAATAAAACCAGAAGATGGATTACTAGTATATGATAAAAATGAAAATGGACAAATAGATGGTATTGATGAAGTATTTGGAAATCTAAATAAAAGTGGATTTGAAGAACTAAAAGAACTCATTGATTCTAACCATGATAATAAAATAGATAGAAAAGATGAACTCTATAACCAACTTCAAGTCTGGAATGATTTAAATGGAGATGCTAAAGTCCAAAAAGGAGAATTAAGAACTCTAAGCCAAGCAGATATAAAATCAATTGATTTAAATATAGTAGAAACTAATATAGAAATAAACGGTAACTTATTAACCGAAGCAAGTAAATACACAGATAGTAAAGGGAATAAAGAACTAGTAGCAGATGTACAACTAGCAACTGATGTAAAAGATACTAAAGTAGATATAGCAGATATTCCTGATTTTACAATTGATGAAAGTACAAGAGAGTTACCTACCCTAAAAGGAAGTGGTTTAGTTTATGATGCTTTTATAAGATACAACATAGACCCAGAGTTTAAAGCAGTAGCAAAAGAGATGAGTACAAATATGACTAGAGTAGCAACACAGTTTGACTCTTTCATAGAACAATACTCAGGTTATACCGCTTATGTAAATAAACTTCGCCAAAAATATAGTGTAGAAAACTTTGAAATGAGTGAAGCTGATAAACAGACTTGGATATTAGAGAGATTTGAAGCAGTAGATGTTCAAACAAGCAAAATAGAGAACTACTACAATACAAACTTAAATAACCAAACAATCACCACAAAATCTGTTAGTACAGATAACAGTACAAGTATAAAATATAACTCTCTAAAAGATAACCTAGAGAGTGCTTTTGCTTTTCAATCTGTTTTTAAAGATGATATAACTAGCATTCATTATGAAAACGATAAGATTGTAGTAGATAATCAAACAACTCTACATACTCAAGTAACAGATTATTTTAATAGTGATAAAACAATACAAGAAAAACTCTACCTTGCAAAAGTTATGCATATGCAACACAATAGCTTAGGATTTGATATAGATACAATCATAGCAAGCATAAATAACAATATAGAAAAAGAGATGATTAGATATATTTACCTAGGTAACGATGCCACTATATTTCAAACACAAACAACACTTAATAAAGGTCTTTTTATAGGTAGTGATGAAGATGAAATAATAACAGCAGATAAAGAGACAATTGTGATGATGGGTAAAGGAGATGATAAAGTTATAGCTGGAAATAAAAATAATGAGTTTTACTTTAGAAGAGGAGATGGAAGTGATGCTATAAGTGACAGTGGTGGAGTAGATAAGCTTCTGTTTGAAACAGGAATAAATAGAGATGATGTAATAATAAAATTAAATAGAAATAATGATTTAATCATAGCTTTAAAAGACGGAGATAAACCATTTGAAGAGCTGAGTGATAAAGTAACCATAGTAGATTGGATGAAATCAGCTAATAGAGTAGAAGTTATAGAGTTTGGTGATGGCTCAACCTTGAAGTTTCAAGATGTATTTGACCAATTTGAAGCAACCAATAGAGCTGAAATAATACAGCTTAGTTCAGGTAATGATATCTTAGATACCAAAGATGGTAATGATGTTATAAAAGCCATGGGTGGTAATGATAAACTCACAGGTGGCAAAGGAGATGATAGACTTGAAGGTGGTATTGGAAATGATAGATATTATTATGCAAAAGGAGATGGGAAAGATATCATTTATGATATAGCAGGACATGATACTTTGCAATTTAAAGAGGGAATAAGCATTGATGATCTTCAAGCAAAGTTTGTAGGTAGTGATTTACTAATAGCTTTAAAAGAAGATGGAAAAACTTTTGAGCAGTTGAGTGATGTGATAACTATAAAAAACTATAAAAATAGCAATAATGCTATAGAGTCTATATATCTTGCTGGATTCATTTCAGTAAGTATAGATAAACTTTTAAACCAACCAACTGAAGATAATGACACCTTGATATACGGTAATGAAAACAATAGTGTTGACTTGTTGGCTGGTGATGATGATTTAACCACAGGAAGTGGTAATGATACCATCAGTGGAGGGAGTGGGAATGACACCATTAGAACTCAAGCAGGAGATGATACTCTAAAAGGTGGAGCAGGAGATGATACTCTTGAAGGTGGAGCAGGAGATGATACTTACATTTTTAACCTTGGAGATGGAAAAGATACCATATACGATAATGATGGCTTTGGATTTAATAATAGTCGAAGCAGAGATGCAGGAGATGATACTTTAAGATTTGGTGAGGGAATAACTAAAGAAGATTTAATGATTAAATACTTTGGTTCTGATTTACTCATAGGCATAAAAGATGGAGATAAATCTTTTGAGGAATTGAGTGATGTCGTAACAATAAAAGATTATTTAAATTTAGATAATAGTATAGAGCAAATCTTGTTTTTTGACGGTGCTAAACTTGAAGTTTCAACTCCAAGAAAAGGAACAGATGGTCGTGATACTATTGATTTAAGAAATGAAACAACAGATATCTCTCTACAAGCACTAGCAGGGATAGACTTTGTGCATACTGGTAGCGGGAATGATAATGTTCATGGAGGTAGTGGAGCTGATGATATATATACGGGAGCAGGAGATGATACTCTTACAGGAGGAAGCTCTGACGATTTATTAGTAGGTGGTAGTGGAAATGATACATATATATATAACCGTGGAGATGGCAACGATGTAATTATAGATGATAATAGACCGGAAGTTCTTAATACAGGTGGATTGGGTGGAATAAATGGATTGTATCGTGGTGCAAACCAATTGGTATCTATGTTTAAACAAAGCTCTACAGCACAGATTGACGCTGGAAACGATACTCTTAAATTTGGTGAGGGTATTACAAAAGAAGATATATCGTATCAAATAAGTGGTAATGATTTGATAGTTCATATAGCAAATAGTGGTAATATAACTATAAAAGAGTATTTCAATACAGATAATAGTATTGAAAATTTTGTTTTAAATGATGGAACAGAACTAGAAGCTCCAAAAATTACTACAGGAGATGATATATATACCTTTAGTCGAGGAGATGGGTTAGATACGATAATAGATAATGGAGGCAATGATAAAATTAAATTTGAAAATTGAAGATAATTTTAGCGATTGGGGAAGAACTGGTGAAGATAAGTTAAAATTTAAAGATGGCATTAGTGCAGATGATTTGATTATTGTTCAAGATGGTGATGAGCTTATTGTAGGTCTAAAAGAAGATGGAAAAACTTTTGCAGAATTAAGTGATAAAATTACCCTAAAAAAATGGTCAATGTACGATGATGAAAATTCAAGAGATTATAGTAGAGCTTATTTTGCAGTAGAAGTTTTTAGTTTTTCTGATGGTTCGACTTGGAGCATGAGTGATATCATAGCTCATATAGGCTCAGACGAGAGTGAAACAATTCAAGGCTACAACAATGCAGATACACTTGAAGGAAAAAAAGGAGACGATACACTTAAAGGTCACTTAGGGGATGATACCTATGTCTTTAATCGTGGAGACGGCAGAGATACTATCTATGATTATGGAAGAAAAGGAGATGATTATAGTTACTATAATGCAGGTAATGATACTCTTAAGTTGGGTGAAGGCATCAAAGAGAGTGAATTATATATAACTAAATATGATGAAAATGATGACATCACTATAGCAATACATGAAGATGGAAAAACCTTTGATGAATATAGTGACACAATTACTATAAAAGATTGGTTTAAAACTAATAATAGAGTAGAAAATCTAGTGCTTAGTGATGGTACACAAATTAATCTTGTTAAATATTTAAATGCAGGACCAACTTCAAAAAATGATAAATTAGTTTATGGAAATAGTGATGATATAGTTGATGCTTTAGCTGGTGATGATATTATTATTGCTCAAGGTGGAGATGATTATGTTGATGGAAATACAGGAAATGATCATTTAGAGGGAGGAGCAGGTAACGATACTTTAATTGGTAATGTAGGAGATGATACCTTAATTGGTGGCTTAGATGACGATAGATTAGAAGGTGGAGAAGGAAATGATACTTACATTTTTAACCTAGGTGATGGACATGACACAATTAGTGATTATTCTGTAAAAGAAAATGAAATAGATAAGCTTGTCTTTGGTAATGATATAGATGTTAATAAGATAACATTTACTCGTAAAGAAAATGATTTAATTATTATAATAGATGAAAACAACACTATAAAAGTAGAAAATTGGTTCTTAGAAGGAAATTATAAATTAGAAGAATTAACTTTCACAGATGGAACAGTTTTAAATAGTGATGATGTTGAAAATAGAGTTACTTACCATGGTGATGAAAATGACAATGTTATGGTTGGTACAAATAATAGTGAAAAAGCTATTTATGGGTATCAAGGAAATGATACGATTACTGGTAATGGTGGAGATGATACCTTAATTGGTGGCTTAGATGACGATCGCCTTGAAGGTGGAGAAGGAAATGATACTTACATTTTTAACCTAGGTGATGGACATGATACAATTAGTGATTATTCTGTAAAAGAAAACGAAATAGATAAGCTTGTCTTTGGTAATGATATAGATGTTAATAAGATAACATTTACTCGTAGAGAAAATAATCTAATTATTGTAATAGATGAAAACAACACTATAAAAGTAGAAAATTGGTTCTTAGAAGGAAATTATAAATTAGAAGAATTAACTTTCACAGATGGAACAGTTTTAAATAGTGATGATGTTGAAAATAAAATTGATTTAAATAAAGCTCCAGAAGTAGTTCCCCAAGTAAGAGAGCAACAAGTTAATACTTATACACACCACTCACAATACGCCCAACAAATTACAGCATTAAATGATGGAGGATATGTAATTACCTGGGAATCTGCTGGACAAGATGGTTCAGGTTCTGGAGTATATTTACAACAATATGATAGTTCAGGTGAAAAAGTAGGAGTTGAACAACAAGTTAATACTTATATAGAACACCACCAAGAATACCAAAAAATTACAGCATTAAATAATGGTGGATATGTAATTACCTGGGAGTCTAATGGACAAGATGGTTCAGGTTCTGGAGTATATTTACAACAATATGATAGTTCAGGTCAAAAAGTAGGAGTTGAGCAACAAGTTAATACTTATACACAAAGAGCACAATACACCCAACAAATTACAGCATTAAATAATGGTGGATATGTAATTACCTGGGATTCTATTGGACAAGATGGTTCAGATAATGGAGTATATTTACAACAATATGATAGTTCAGGTGAAAAAGTAGGAGTTGAACAACAAGTTGGTACTTATGAAGGATACTTCAAAGACTCATCTTCCGGCCAACAAATTACAGCATTAAATGATGGAGGATATGTAATTACCTGGGAATCTTTTAGACAAGATGGTTCAAATTCTAGAGTATATTTACAACAATATGATAGATCAGGTGAAAAAGTAGGAGTTGAGCAACAAGTTAATACTTATACAGAAAACTCACAATCCAACCCACAAATTACAGCATTAAATGATGGTGGATATGTAATTACCTGGATTTCTTCTGGACAAGATGGTTCAAGTTATGGACTATATTTACAACAATATGATAGTTCAGGTGAAAAAGTAGGAGTTGAACAACAAGTTAATACTTATACAGTAAGCGACCAAAGGGGCCAACAAATTACAGCATTAAATGATGGTGGATATGTAATTACCTGGGATTCTATTGGACAAGATGGTTCAGATAATGGAGTATATTTACAACAATATGATAGTTCAGGTGAAAAAGTAGGAGTTGAACAACAAGTTAATACTTATACAACAGGCAAACAAAAGAACCCACAAATTACAGCATTAAATGATGGTGGATACGTAATTACCTGGATTTCTAATTGGCAAGATGGTTCAGGTTCTGGAGTATATTCACAACAATATGATGCTAATGGAAATAAAATGGGAAATAAATCTTATCCTTTAACAAGTCATTGGTTTACGTCCTACGACGTTGTTAATGGAAAATTAGATTATATTCAAGACCCTAATGGCGATAAACTTTCATATAGTGCAACTGTGACTAAGGGAACATTTATTATTAATGAAAGCGGTCATTGGACATATGAACCAAAAAGAGAGTTTGATGGTACAGTAGAAGCTAATATTGTTATTTCAGATGGAAGAGGAGGTGTTTTAAAGCATACATTAACCTTTAATATTGGATCATATTATTCACCTTTAGTTTTAGACATTGATGGGGATGGCATAACATCAACATCATTAGTAGATTCACCTACATATTTTGATTATAACGGAGATGGCATAAAAGAAAAAACAGCCTGGACTGATGTAGGTGATGCTCAACTAGTAGCAGATTTAAATCATGATGGAAAAATAAGTGATGGTAGTGAAATCTTTGGAGAATACACAAAACTTAAAGATGGCTCTCTTGCTAAAAATGGTTATGCAGCCCTTGCCCAATACGATACAAATGGTGATGGAATTATAGATAAAAGAGATGAAGCATTTGGTAATCTTTCATTATGGTTTGATAAAAACCAAAATGGTAAAAGTGAAGAGGGTGAACTTGTAAATATTCAGTTAAGTCAAGTCACTGCTATATACCTTGATGGAAAAAATGGAATCACATTCAAACAAAGAAGAGAAAATGGTAATGTAATTTTAAATGAAACTAATTACGAAAGCACAGATGGAAATGGTATTATTCGTGATGTTGGGTTTAAATACGATGCAACTGATACCATTACCAATAACGATACTTTAGATAAAAAATACTATGGAGAGACTCTCTCTGGTAAAGATGGTGATGATACTTACCTTTTTAATTTAGGTACTGGTAAAATAACAATAGACGACAATGGAAATGGCAACGACAAGGTTTTATTTGCAGATGGTATTGTTCCTGAACAGCTATTAGTGAAATGGGATAAAGCTTCTGGAGATTTAATTATAGGTATTAAAGAGAGTATTTATGACTCTAGTTCAATCACTGAAGTTACTAATCAAATACGTATAAAGAACTGGTTTGAACAAAGTGGTTCTATAGAAAGCTTTGAATTTGCAAATGGTAAATCTTTAACTAAAGAGAGCCTATATAATATTTTACTTAATACTAAAGAAGAACGTTCTTTGACTGCTAGAGTTCTAGAAAATAATGGCGTAATTAAAGGTGGTACTTTTAATGATCTTTTATATGGTTCAAATGGAGAAGAAACTTTACGAGGATTAGATGGAAATGATTATCTTAAAGGGTTAGCCGGAGATGACTTGCTTGAAGGAGGCTCGGGAGATGATACCCTAAATGGTGGAGTAGGAGATGATACTTTAAATGGTGGTTCTGGAAATGATCTGTATATCTATAACAAAGGAGATGGTAAAGATTTACTTAATGACTTCCTAGGGAAAGATACTATCTCATTTGGAGAAGGAATTAGTAAAGGTACACTAATAATAGAAGTTATAGGAAATAATCTTGTACTTGGTATTAAAGATGGGGATAAAACTCTATCTGAACTTTCAGATACTATTACTATTGAAAACTGGAATCAACCAGGATTTGGCATTGAATCTTTAGAGTTTTATGATGGTTCTATATTAACAATACAGGAACTTTTTAATCAAGTCCCAATCCTAGAAAATTCAGAGTTAAACATAGAAATGCAAGACTTAAGAACTCTAACACAAAGTTTCAAAGTAACAGACCCAGATGGTGACACCCTAAGCTACACCCTAAAAACAAAACCAACAAACGGAACCCTAACTCTTAATGCAAATGGCTCATGGAGTTACAAAGCAACTGGAACATTTATTGGAGTTGATTCTGCAATAGTACAAATAAGCGATGGAAACGGAGGAGTCGTAAATCAAACCCTAAACTTTGATATGAAAGTAACAGCACCAACTCTAGATAATGTTACAAGTACACTAGACATCTTTCAAAAGTAAGAATGAAAATTGCTTAGTAAAGAATATTAGTAAATATAAAAAAATAGAGAATAAGAAACCAGAGCAATTTAAACGATTGACAGGTGTAAAAAAAGAGACCTTTGAATTGATGGTTAAACTTTTAAAAGATTTCGAAGAGAAAAGAAAGAAGATATCAGGTCGTCCCCTAAAATTAATCTATGCAGATCAGATTTTAATGATGCTTGAATATTTAAGAGAATATCGTACATATTATCATATAAGTGTAGATTACAGTATCAGTGAATCAAGCTGTTATAAAATGATAAAAAGAGCAAAAGATATATTGATAAACTCAAAAGTTTTTTCACTTCCAACAAAGAATAGATTGATGAATGATATGGAGATTGAAGTTATCTTGGTTGATGCAACTGAATCACCTATTCAACGTCCAAAAAAAAGCAACAGAGATACTATTCAGGGAAAAAGAAACGACATACACTAAAAACACAACTAGTTGTTGATGCAAAAGAGTTAACCATTTTAGCAACTACGTGTTCAGAAGGGAAACTACATGATTTTAAGTTGTATAAAAAAAGTAAATTACCACTAAATCCAAATATACAAGTTAATGTTGATACCGGATATTTGGGAATAAAAAAGATACACAATAATACCCTTATTCCAAAGAAAAAAAGTAAGTTAAAACCATTAAGTCATGAAGATAAAAAAGATAATAAAATATTTGCATCAAAACGTATATTTGTAGAACATGTTATAGGTGTACTAAAACGATTTCGTATCATCTCAGAAACCTATCGTAATAGAAGAAAAAGATTTGGCTTACGGTTTAACTTAATTGCTGGTATTTATAATTTTGAGTTGAAATTGAAAGATATTAAGTGACTTTTGAAAGAAGTCTACTAAATGAAGATACAAATATTACAGATACTCTTCAAGTAAATAACCCAGTAGGTGGAACACTAATATATGAGATAGTTGAAAATACAGATAACGGAAACTTCAATCTTAATACTGATGGTTCTTACTCTTACACTCCAAATGAAAACTATAACGGAAGTGATGAAGTAAGAGTTAAAGTAACAAATGAATACGGACTAAGCACAACAGTAACCTTAGACTTAACCATTACACCAGTTAATGATGCACCTGAGTTAACAGACTCAAGTGATGAATCCCATATACTTAAAAATACAAGAATAGTTACAGGTTCACTAGAAGCTACAGATATAGATGGAGATACCCTAAAATATACTATAGCAACTAACCCAATACATGGAACTCTTAGTATTGATGAAAATGGAAATTGGAGTTATGAGAGTGAGTTCGGATATGTAGGAGATGACCATGTAGTTCTAAGTGTAAACGATGGTAATGGAGGAAGTATAACTAAAGAGTATAACTTCACTTCAAAAGGTCTAATATACGAAGGAGGAGATTTAACTATAAATGAACAAAATATAGGAAATACCCTAGAACTAGGAAATACAAATATGGACTCCCTATCTTTCTCTAAAAGTAATGATGACCTACTCATAAAAGTAAAAGATCAAGGGACTATTACCCTAAGTGATTACTTCACCACACCAGAACAAAACCTAACAACCCTAAACACATCTTGGGGTGAAATAAATATTAATAAAGAAGTTATAAAAGAGGCTAGTGGAAGTTGGTGGAATTGGAGAAAAGAAGCACGAGCAAATGAGGGTGAAGATACTTTGTTAATCGGAACAAACTCTAGAAACAAACTAGTAGGCTCAACTGGAGATGATATCTTGTTTGGTTATAGTATAAATGACAACCTTTACGGGGGAGATGGTAAAGATACCTTGTTTGGAGGAGATGGTTATGATAGCCTCTATGGTCAAAAAGGAGATGATAGACTATTTGGAGGTACTAATTGGGATAGACTCTTTGGAGGAGAAGGTAATGACCAACTTATTGGAGGAAGTGGAAATGATGAACTATATGGAAATGAAGGTAATGATACTCTAAGTGGAGGCATAGGATCTGATTGGCTTCAAGGAGGAACTGGTGATGATACTTATTATGTAAATAGTGGAGATGGTCATGATAACATAAATGATATGGAATTTAATTTTTGGTCGTTTAGTTTTGCTGAAGGAGGAGATGATACTCTAAAATTTGGTGTAGATGTACAAAAAGAAGATATTAGTTTCATAATGAACGACGGTAACCTCTTAATCAAGTACGGAGATGGAGATACAATTAAAATCCACGGACAATCAAATGACAAACAAGCAATAGAGAAATTTGAACTTAGTGATGGTAGTTTTATAACTAGTGATAATATAGAAAATATTATCCAAGAGATGAGTGCTTACGCAACTGACAAAGGCATAGACATGAGCTCACAAGATAACATAAGAAACAATGAAGCTCTAATGCAAATAGTAACTTCTGGCTGGCAAAGCGCATAAATAATACAAAAGTAATTATATTAGTTGCACTCTTAGTGAGTGCAACCTTCAAATAACGTTAAATACTAAATATACCATTATTAATCAATTTATGCTAAAAATGGCACAGAATTGATTAAAATATATGCTAGAATTATAGTTTTAAAATTTCTCACATGTAAGGGCTTGTAAGAACCTTTACATGTAAAGAAAAAAACAAAAAGGCAAAGAATGAAAAACTTTTTTTTAATAAGTTTATTGGTTGGGGCATATTTTTTTTATAATACAATTCTTGGTGGTTTTAATGAAACACAAAATAATTATAAAGTAAATATGGATACAAATGTCTCTCATGTAAAAGGACTCTCTCAGTATGTAACGCAAGAAGAGATAAATGACTTTGGTATGAGATACTCAGATATAGCAAAAGATGAAGAGAAAAATGTAACCCTTATACCTCTAAGAGTTGCCTTAGAAAACAGAGATACAAACAAAGTAGTAAGTTTTTTAAAAGACAATAATCTAAGTGTAGATGTAAGAATGTTATCAAAAAGAACTCCTTTGATGTATAGTACTTTTTATAATGACACCAACACCACAAAAGAGTTACTAAAACTAAATGCAGATTTTAATACAACAGATAGATATAAAATCTCACCTTTATCATACGCTATATCAAATAACTCTATAAAAACAGTAAAACAACTCATAGCAAATGGTGCTAGGTTTGAAGATATTGAGTTTGTGCAAGGGTATTTAAGTACTAGCTCTTATGGAATAATAAAATCTTTAGAGATAGATGAAAACAATATAACAAAGATAAATTTTGAACATCAATTTGGAGATATAAATGAAGGTTCAAAAGATGGAATGGATTTATTTAAGTATATTGTATCACGCAATCTTGTAGAAATGGCAAAGATAGTCTTAGAGAGTGGATATAAACCAAAAAAGAGTACGTACAGTAAAATAGGACTTCCTGGATTATATAAAGAGACTTCAAAAGAGACTTCCCCATTTGCTTATATAATATTAAAACCAAACTACAAACCAATGCTTAAACTATGCCTAAAATACGTAGGCAAACCAAGTAAAGAACACCTAAAAAAAGCATATAAACAATGTCATTGGGATTATGAAGATTACAAAAGATCTTCAAAGGAAAAAGCTTTTTATAATTATTTGTCAAATATTGATAGTTTAAATAGTTATACAAAACACTGCTCCAATAAAGATGGAGTATTCACTCCAGAAACATATTTTTCTTGGGCAAATGAATGGGAGAGACTTATGGCAATATATATTTTTAAGACAAGTACAGATAGCAGCGGTAGAGATAATAAAGATAAAGTTTTTTATATAAACAGTAATTCAAACAACACAAATAATAAAAAGGATTAAAGATGGCAGAATTAACTAACGAACAATTGGCAGATAAAAAAGAGGTTGCAGGTAAACTAAAAACAGCTATTACAAACTTCTTTGGTTTAACAAGCAATGGAGAAGCAACTCCATATGGAATAGAGTCATTAGCAAATAGTATGATAGATAGTGTTGTAGAGAAAGTGTTAAAAGCAAATTCTAAAGGTCTGAAACTGAAATATTTAAATGTATTTAAGATATTAAGTGGTGGTATGACTATTGTTATAGATATGGGAACTCTTGCAGTTTCACTTGATAAAGATATGAGAGATATAAGTGGAGCAACCGAAGGTCTGCACCCTAAAGTAGATGCAAATTTTTTAAAACATTTTTTAAAACTATCAATTACAAATGGATTAGGCATAGCAGCAGGACTAGCCTCCAGTCCTGCTAGCCCTATTACTGCTATTATTGTTGGTTCCACAGTAAAAAATATAGGTGCAAAAATATTTGATACAATCTTTGGTTCTTCTTTAGTAACCATAGATTTTACAGAAAATAAAGGTAAGGGTAAAGTTTTAGAAAAAAAGTTTATAGTAGATGCCAGTGTTAAAACAGCATTGGCAGATTATTGGGATTCTGATAATGGCATAAAAGAGAGTATAAAAAAACTAAATAGAGTTATAATAAAAGCAAAAGGTGATAGTGGTGGAAATATTATTTATTATAAAAAGGACGATAATGGGATTGAAAACATTTACACCTTCCCAACAAATAACGAAGAGCACTTAATAGAGTTTTTAAAAAGATTTAAAAGTTCAAATAAACCATTTATAGAACTTACAAGTTATGAAAAACCAAAACAAATAACAGCCAACTACTACGCAAACAATGGCAAAGAAATAAATAAATTAGAGGCTGATTTTAAATCTGGTGATGATAATGCAAAAGTAGCCCTTGCAACACTAAAAGGATATGTGTTTAAAAGTGATAGTACAAATGAGTATGCAAATGTAAATGACTATTCAGAGATATATATAGATTATAGAGTTGCATTTTTAAAAGAGTTAACAACAAAAGCGAATACTAATAAAACTATATTTAAAGATAATGATTTAACTAAAGTTGCTAAAAATGGAAACTATCACTCAAGATACGTTCAGTTTGGAAGTAATAGCAGTAAACTAATAATTAACAGACCATCTCACTTATTTGGCTCTATCATTGGTAGTTCAAATGTTAATAATACCTTGCATGGTTCAGACCATATAGATTATGTAGAAGGTTTAGATGGTGTTGATACTATTTACACTTACAATGGAAACGATACTATTCACGCTTATACAGAAAAAAGCCATGAAGATACAAGTGGTGGTAAGATAGTAGCTGGATTAGGAGCTGATAAGGTTGAGGGTTCTAACGGGGCTGATGTTGTATATGGAGATATTGAACTAAATCAAGGTAATGGAAGTTCTTTCAATGACAATAGAGATACCATAAAAACATATGGTGGAAATGATACTGTTTATGGAGGAGATGATAATGATACCATAGAAGGTGGTACCGGAAGTGACACCCTTTATGGAGGAGATGACGATGATACCATTTACGCTCAGGAATCAACAAATCATAGCGAAAAAGATTCAAATACGTTAGTTGGTGGAAAAGGAGAGGATAAACTTTATGGTGGAGAAGGGGATGACACTATATATGGAGATGAAAAAGAGAATAAAGGAAACAATAAAGATACTTTTGGAAACAATGAAGATACCATAAAAGCATATGGTGGAAATGATACTGTTTATGGAGGAGATGATGATGATACCATAGAAGGAGGAGCAGGAAGTGATATTCTTCATGGAGGAGATGACGATGATACTCTATACGCAGGAAAGAAAAACCAAAACATAGACACAGATGATGGCTCAAATATAGATGATGGAACTATTAACTACCTCGATGGTGGAAAAGGAGATGATACACTCTTTGGAGCAAGTGGAGATGACACTCTTGAAGGCGGAGAAGGAAAAGATGATCTTTATGGCGGCAAAGGTCACGACACCTACATCTCAGCAGATGGAGATACCATCATAGACCTTGACCATAACGGAAAAGTATACCTAGATGGAAAGTGGTTACTAGGAGGAAAACTCATAGCAGGAAAAAGAAATAAATACCAAGGTGACTATGGAGAAATCTATACCTTAGATACCATTCATGATACTCTAGAGGTAGAACTAAATGGTGAGAGTATAACAATAAAAAACTATGATGAAGAAAAACAGAGCCTAGGAATATCTCTAGGAAAAGAGATAGAAGTAACTGTAGGTAATAGCACAGTTTATGAAGATGTAGGCATGATGAGAGTAGCAGTCTCAATAAACCATATACTAGATAAAGATATAACATTTGCAATGATGAGCATACAAGGAAGTGCTACTGAGAGTGAAGACTATAAAGGCTTTGGAGAAAAGGATAAACCCTTAGGTCAAGTAACCATAAAAGCAGGACAAACAGTAGGATATATAGATATACCTATTGTAGATGATGAGATAATAGAAGAAGATGAAACATTTAATATTGTAGCTCTTCCAGACTCTTCTTTAGATACAGACCAATACCCACTAAGTATAAAATATAATGGAGATGACTTAGCAAAAGTAACATTTACTAATGTCGGAGTTGGAACAATACAAGATGATGATAGTGATGATTTAAAAGATATAATTATTACTATAGATGATGCAAGTATATATGAAGATGAACAAACAATGACCTTCGTAGTTCGCTCAAACGCAGTACTACTTCAAGACTTGGTTATAAATGTTATGAGCATTTCAGGAACAGCAACACAAGGAAGTGACTATGAAGGAGTAACAACACAAGTAACCATAAAAGCAGGAACAACTTCAACCACTGTAAATGTACATGTAAACCAAGATGAAGAAGCAGAAGACACTGAAACATTTAACCTAGCTCCTACAGGTTACTCATACCCAACCCCACCTGAAGGAACAAGCTCAGACCTGAAATCTCTTACATTTGAAAATGCAGGAGTAGGAACTATATTGGATGATGATGGCTCTATAGAAATAACAGTATCAGATGCCACCGTAAATGAAAATGGAGGAAGTGCTACTTTTACTATAAGCCTTTCAAAAGCATTAAGTGCTGGAGAAACTCTAAGCATAGACCTTTCTACATATGGACTTAGTGCAGTGGGTGGTCAAGATTATGAAAGCAAGAGTGGAACTGTAACATTTGGAGCAGGAGAGACAACTAAGAGCTTTGCAGTAAATATAACAGATGATGATACAAAAGAAGAGAACGAGACATTTAACCTAGCCCCTACATCTTATAAGTATAGTGGGAATAAAACTATTTCTTTTAAAAATGCAGGAGTAGGAACTATAATTGATGATGATGACGATGGAGATATAGTAGCAGACTTATATGATGCTACCTTCATAGAAGGAGATAGCCAAAACCAAAGTGGAACCATAAAAGCAACACTTTCTCATGCAGTAAATGAAGATGTTACACTTGAAACAGTGATAGGTTCAATTCTTATTAAAGCAGGAGAAACAAGTGGAAGCATAAAAGTATATTGGACTGGTAATAAAACAGAAGAAGAAGATAAAAAGTTTAATGTAAATATCTATGCTACAAATCCAGGTCATCCAACAATAAAGATAGGAAATAATTCTAAAGTTACTATTGTTGATGATGATAAAAAGCCAGATGATCCACCAAAACATGAACCAGAGTACAATCCATTTAAACCAAAAATGGCAGACCCACTTGTACTTGATATGAATAAAGATGGAAAGATATCTACAGTAGGACTAGAAGAGAGTGAAACCTACTTTGATTTAACAGGAGATGGAGTAAAAGAGAGAACAAGCTGGGTAAAAAGTGAAGATGCTTTTTTAGTATATGATAAAAATGAAGATGGAAAGATAGCAGATATAAATGAAGTATTTGGAAATGCCTCAAAAAGTGGATTTGATGAACTAAGAGAAATTGCAGATAGTAACTATGATAACAAGATAGACAGACGTGATGTACTCTATAATAGACTGCAACTCTGGCATGACTATGACCAGAATGGAAAAGTAGACGATGGTGAATTGATTTCTTTAAAAGATGCAGGAGTAGAATCCATAAGCTTGAATAGTATAGGAACTAGTATAGAGATAGATGGAGCCATACTTACAGATGCCTCAAAATATACAGATAGCCAAGGAAACAAAGAACTTATTGTTGATTTGGAGTTAAAATATCAACCTAAAGTATCTATAAACCATCAAAATAAACCTTATGATTTAGACCCTAGCTCTTTAGTTTTACCAAGCCTTAGAGGGTACGGCAAGATAGCAAATAGTTTTTATACATACAATACCAATGAAGCAATGAAAAACATGGCAAAAGAGTATTCCGGGGATATAAACCTTATAGCTAACCACTTTGATGACTTTGTAGCGACTTGGGCTGGTTTTTATACTATGGCAGAAGGTAGAGGCATTAGTAAAGAACAATTTACTCCAGGATTTTTAGATGTTACAGCTATAAAGATATGGGTTCTAGAACAGTTTAGTGGAAACCTTGTAAATTCATGGAGAACAGTAGCACACCTAAAAGAAAATACAAATGGGGGATATCACAATACAAACTATAGTAACCAAAGTTATATAGATAACAAATACAATGAACTCATAAGTAAATATGAGGGTATGTTCTCACTCCAGTCAATATATAAAGACAAAGTTCAAGGTATCTCTTATAGCGCGGATAAAGATGAGTTTGAGATACTAGATGAAGTACTATTTAAAAGTAGCATAATAGACTATATGAATGATAGTAATACAGGTTTAGATTATAAAATATACCTAGGAAAAACCTTAAATAACTTACAAGGAGTATTTTTACATTTCCAAGATGAGGACATCATAAGTGCAATAGAAGATGCAGATTTAAAAGAGACAATAACAAATATATTTGATTCACAAAGTAATACAGAGATATATCTTTTTGAAAGTAAAAATATAAATGCAAATAAAGATATAACAGTATTAGCAAATGATAATAACAATACTATTAATATAACAAGTAATAACTCTAACTCAACCATCATCTCAAAAAAAGGCGATGACAAAATAATCACACTAAACTCAAATGATACATACGTATTTAAAAAAGGAGATGGCAGTGATACTATTTATGATACAAATGGAATTGACAAGATAAGCTTTGGTGAGAGTATTTCTAAAGATGATGTAACTTTTAGCACAGTAGGAACAAACCTAGTAATAAGTATCAATAATAGTGATGATAAGATAACAATAATTGATTTTATAAAAAAAGATAATCGTATAGAGACTATTGTTTTTAAAAATGGTGATGAGATAAACTTAGAAAATAACTCTATCATTTCTATGTTCGTCACACAAGAAAACGACATCATAGAACTAAACGATGAAAACAACACCATAAACTCTTTAGGTGGCAATGACATAGTTCGCTCTTTCGGTGGAGATGACACCATAAACGCAGGAGATGGTAACGACATTATTGAGAGTGGAAGTGGAAACGATACTCTAAAAGGCGAAGCAGGAGACGACACCCTAAACGCAGGTAGTGGAGATGATACCCTTGAAGGAGGCACAGGAAACGACACTCTAAAAGGTGGCACAGGAAACGATACGTACTTATACGCTAAAGGAGATGGAGCTGACACCATAAGTGATACAAGTGGAAACGATACTCTAAGCTTTGCCGCTGGTATCACAAAAGAAAACTTGATCGCAAAAGCCCAAGGCTCTGACTTAATTATAGCCATAAAAGAAGAGGGTATAGACTTCAACTCTCTAAACGATACAATCACAATAAAAAACTACCTTACAAGCGGTAAAATAGAAAACATAAAACTAAGTGATGGCTCACTACTATCTTTAGATGAACTACAACCTGTAACCGAAGGAGATGACTACCTAACTTATGGTAATAACTCTGTACATGTAAACTCTCTTGGAGGAGATGATACTGTTCTAACTGGAAATGGAAACAATACCATAAACACAGCCGCGGGCAACGATACAATAAAAACAGGAAATGGAAACAATACCATAAATGCAGGAACTGGTGATGATGTCATCATCTCAAAAAATGGTAATGACAATATAACTGCAGGAGATGGAAACGATAACATCAATGCAGGCAATGGAAACAATACCATAGATGGTGGAAGTGGAAACGACACCATAGTATCAGGAAGTGGAGCAGATGTTATAGTCGGAGGTACTGGTAATGACACTATTAACGCAGGAGCAGGAAACGATACTCTTAGTGGAAACGAAGGAGATGACACTCTAAATGCAGGAAGTGGAAACGATAGACTTGAAGGCGGAACAGGAAATGACCTACTTCAAGGAGGACTAGGAAATGATACCTATGTCTTTAACCGCGGAGATGGACAAGACATAGTAGATGACTCATACCGTTATGGTTATGGTGGACAGTTAACCAAAAACGCAGGAAACGATACTCTTGAACTAGGAGTTGGCATAGTAGCTACGGATTTAATAGTAAGAGTAAGCGGAAATGACATCATAATAGCCCTAAAAGTTGATGGAGTAGCATATAGTGAATTAACCGACAAAATAACCCTAAAAAACTATCTCGATTCTAACTCTCGTATTGAAAACATAAAACTCTCAGATGGACAAAATATAAATTTAAATGAACTCCTAAGTGCAACTGAGGGAGATGACCAGCTTATATATTCTGATACTCCTGTAAATGTAGATGCACTAGCAGGAAATGATAGAGTAATTAGTGGTAATGGAGCTGATAATATCACAGGAGGAAGTGGAAACGACCATATAAGCTCAGGAGCAGGAGATGACACACTTTCTGGTGGAGCTGATAATGACAGACTTGAAGCAGGAAGCGGAAACGATGTATTAAAAGGCGGAAGCGGACACGATAAACTCTACGGTGGAAGTGGAAACGATAGCCTTGAAGGAGGCACAGGAAACGATACTCTTGAAGGTGGACTTGGAAACGATACATACAAGTTTAAAAGAGGAAGTGGAATTGATACTATATATGATAACTATGCACAAGGTAACGCAGGAACTGATACTTTAATCTTTGGAGAAAACATCTCAAAAGATGACCTTCTCATAAGAGTCCAAGGAGATGATTTAGTTATAGGTTTGTTTGTAGAAGGTATAGAGTTTAAAAACCTAGAAGATAAGATAACAATAAAAAACTATTTTAATAACAACAACCGCATAGAAACACTAAAACTAAATGATGGAACTACAGTCTCTTTAGATGAGCTTCAAGAAGGAACTGAAGGACACGATACTTTAGTATATGATGACAATGACAATATTGTAAATGCTCTTGGAGGAAATGACAGAGTAACCACTGGAAACGGAAATGACACAGTAGACGGTGGAAGTGGAAATGATACTATAAATACTAAAGCTGGAAATGACATTGTTACTGGTGGTGAAGGAGACGATATTGTTTACAGTGGAAGTGGTGATGATACAGTTGAAGGTGGAAGTGGTGATGATACTATATATGCAAGTAGTGGAGATGACACACTAAAAGGTGGAACTGGAACAGATATGCTCTATGGTGGAGCAGGACACGATGTTTACATGTACGCTAAAGGTGATGGAAGCGATACAATAAATGATGAGAGTGGAACTGATCGCATAATATTTGCTGAAGGAATAGTAAAAGAGAACCTAATAGCCCAAGCAAGAGGTAATGACTTAATCATAGCTATAAAAGAAGATGGAGTAGCATTTAACGCTCTAAGCGATAAAATCACAATTAAAAACTACCTCACAAGTGGAAAAATAGAAAAACTAGAACTAAGTGACGGCTCAGCTCTCTCTTTAGATGACCTTCAAAAGGGAACCCAAAATGATGATTATCTTGCATTTGGTAATGAAGACACTACTATAGACGGACTTGGAGGAGACGATACTATTATAACTGGAAGTGGAAACGATACCATCAACGCAGGAAGCGGAAATGACACTGTAAACTCAGGAAGTGGAGTAGATAGCATTGTAGGTGGTGAAGGTGATGATGTCATAAACGCAGGAGGAGGAGATGATACTCTAAGTGGAGATGAAGGCAACGATATACTCAGTGGAGGAACAGGAGAAGACACTCTAAGTGGAGGAACAGGAAATGACTCACTCTATGGTGGACTTGGTAATGATACCTATGTGTTTAACAAAGGTGATGGCAAAGACACTATCACAGACATGGGGGGAAGTGATGCACTCAGGTTTGGAGATGGAATAACTAAGGATGATTTGTCTGTACAAAGAAATGGACTTAACCTAATAGTGGCTATTTCAGAATCTGGAAAAACATTTAATGAACTTACTGATAAAATAACTATTACAAATTGGTTTACAACTCAAAATAATATAGAAATTTTTCAATTTAGTGATGATAGTACTTGGACAAAAGGTGACATTGCCGGATTATTTGTAAAAGAAAGTCTACCAGGAGTAATATATAGCAAACTAGGTGCTACGATGAGAGGAGGTTCTGGAGATGATACATATGTATATAATAAAGGTGATTTCACTGTTATTATAGATGATAATTATTTTCAAAATAATATAGAAGTTCAAGCTGGAAATGATACTTTACGGTTAAGTGGTGGCATAAATAGAGATGATGTGATATTTGGTACACATAATAATGACTTAATTTTAAAAATTAACAATGATCAAAGTACTTACGAAGAATTAAAGGACTATGTAGTAATTAAAGATTGGAAAAATAATTATAGAGGCATAGAAAAAATAATTTTTAGTGATGGTGAAATTCTAAACATTACAAAAGATGAAAATTTTGAAATAACAACATTTGATGATAACTGGATTACGAGTAAATATTTTATATATGGTGATGATGATGACACTATAAATATGGGATCTGGAAATGACACAGTAGAAGGCGGAGCCGGTAATGATACTATCTACGGAAATGCAGGAGCAGATATTCTTAAAAGTGGAGCCGGAGATGATACACTTATTGCAGATGATGATGGATATTATCAAGATACAGCTTATGCAGACGTACTAGAAGGTGGAACAGGAAATGATACACTTCGAGGTGGGGCAGGAGATGATACTTACATCTTTAACCGAGGAGATGGACAAGATAATATCTATGATAATGATAGAAGGTATAACAGTGCTGGTTATTACAACGCAGGAAATGACACACTAAAGTTTGGTGAGGGGATTACTCAAGATGATTTATTAATAACGCAAGATGGAAATAATCTAATAGTAGCACTAAAAGAAGATGGAGTAGCATTTGCAGATTTAGCAGATAAGGTTACTATAACTAATTGGTTAAATGTAAATAATAGAATTGAGAATATAGAGTTTAGTGATGGAAGTAAATGGAATACAAGTGATATAGTAAGTCATATAGGAACAGATGAGAATGAGACTATAAGCATAGGAAATGGAAATGACACTATAAATGCAGGAGGCGGTAACGACATCATATCAGGAAACGCAGGAAACGATATTCTTTTAGGAGAGGCAGGTAATGATACTATCTACGGAAATTCAGGAGCAGATATTCTTAAAGGTGGAGCCGGAGATGATACACTTATTGCAGATGATGATGGATCATATCAAGATACAGCTTATGCAGACGTACTAGAAGGTGGAACAGGAAATGATACACTTCGAGGTGGGGCAGGAGATGATACTTACATCTTTAACCGAGGAGATGGACAAGATAATATCTATGATAATGATAGAAGGTATAACAGTGCTGGTTATTACAACGCAGGAAATGACACACTAAAGTTTGGTGAGGGGATTACTCAAGATGATTTATTAATAACGCAAGATGGAAATAATCTAATAGTAGCACTAAAAGAAGATGGAGTAGCATTTGCAGATTTAGCAGATAAGGTTACTATAACTAATTGGTTAAATGTAAATAATAGAATTGAGAATATAGAGTTTAGTGATGGAACTATTCTTAATGTTTCAGATATTATGAGTATTACTGGAATAGATGAAGCAGATACCATTAATGGAACAGAGTTTGATGATACTATTTATGCAAAAGATGGAAAAGATATTGTCAATGGTAATGGTGGTAATGATACTATATATGGACAAGAACAAGATGATATTTTAAGTGGTAATGCTGGAAATGACACAGTAGAAGGCGGAGCCGGTAATGATACTATCTACGGAAATTCAGGAGCAGATATTCTTAAAGGTGGAGCCGGAGATGATACACTTATTGCAGATGATGATGGATATTATCAAGATACAGCTTATGCAGACGTACTAGAAGGTGGAACAGGAAATGATACACTTCGAGGTGGGGCAGGAGATGATACTTACATCTTTAACCGAGGAGATGGACAAGATAATATCTATGATAATGATAGAAGGTATAACAGTGCTGGTTATTACAACGCAGGAAATGACACACTAAAGTTTGGTGAGGGGATTACTCAAGATGATTTATTAATAACGCAAGATGGAAATAATCTAATAGTAGCACTAAAAGAAGATGGAGTAGCATTTGCAGATTTAGCAGATAAGGTTACTATAACTAATTGGTTAAATGTAAATAATAGAATTGAGAATATAGAGTTTAGTGATGGAAGTAAATGGAATACAAGTGATATAGTAAGTCATATAGGAACAGATGAGAATGAGACTATAAGCATAGGAAATGGAAATGACACTATAAATGCAGGAGGCGGTAACGACATCATATCAGGAAACGCAGGAAACGATATTCTTTTAGGAGAGGCAGGTAATGATACTATCTACGGAAATTCAGGAGCAGATATTCTTAAAGGTGGAGCCGGAGATGATACACTTATTGCAGATGATGATGGATCATATCAAGATACAGCTTATGCAGACGTACTAGAAGGTGGAACAGGAAATGATACACTTCGAGGTGGGGCAGGAGATGATACTTACATCTTTAACCGAGGAGATGGACAAGATAATATCTATGATAATGATAGAAGGTATAACAGTGCTGGTTATTACAACGCAGGAAATGACACACTAAAGTTTGGTGAGGGGATTACTCAAGATGATTTATTAATAACGCAAGATGGAAATAATCTAATAGTAGCACTAAAAGAAGATGGAGTAGCATTTGCAGATTTAGCAGATAAGGTTACTATAACTAATTGGTTAAATGTAAATAATAGAATTGAGAATATAGAGTTTAGTGATGGAACTATTCTTAATGTTTCAGATATTATGAGTATTACTGGAATAGATGAAGCAGATACCATTAATGGAACAGAGTTTGATGATACTATTTATGCAAAAGATGGAAAAGATATTGTCAATGGTAATGGTGGTAATGATACTATATATGGACAAGAACAAGATGATATTTTAAGTGGTAATGCTGGAAATGACACAGTAGAAGGCGGAGCCGGTAATGATACTATCTACGGAAATTCAGGAGCAGATATTCTTAAAGGTGGAGCCGGAGATGATACACTTATTGCAGATGATGATGGATCATATCAAGATACAGCTTATGCAGACGTACTAGAAGGTGGAACAGGAAATGATACACTTCGAGGTGGGGCAGGAGATGATACTTACATCTTTAACCGAGGAGATGGACAAGATAATATCTATGATAATGATAGAAGGTATAACAGTGCTGGTTATTACAACGCAGGAAATGACACACTAAAGTTTGGTGAGGGGATTACTCAAGATGATTTATTAATAACGCAAGATGGAAATAATCTAATAGTAGCACTAAAAGAAGATGGAGTAGCATTTGCAGATTTAGCAGATAAGGTTACTATAACTAATTGGTTAAATGTAAATAATAGAATTGAGAATATAGAGTTTAGTGATGGAACTATTCTTAATGTTTCAGATATTATGAGTATTACTGGAATAGATGAAGCAGATACCATTAATGGAACAGAGTTTGATGATACTATTTATGCAAAAGATGGAAAAGATATTGTCAATGGTAATGGTGGTAATGATACTATATATGGACAAGAACAAGATGATATTTTAAGTGGTAATGCTGGAAATGACACAGTAGAAGGCGGAGCCGGTAATGATACTATCTACGGAAATGCAGGAGCAGATATTCTTAAAGGTGGAGCCGGAGATGATACACTTATTGCAGATGATGATGGATATTATCAAGATACAGCTTATGCAGACGTACTAGAAGGTGGAACAGGAAATGATACACTTCGAGGTGGGGCAGGAGATGATACTTACATCTTTAACCGAGGAGATGGACAAGATAATATCTATGATAATGATAGAAGGTATAACAGTGCTGGTTATTACAACGCAGGTAATGACACTCTAAAACTTGGTGAAGGAATTACGGCTGATGATATAGTCCTCTGGATGGATGGAGCTAACCTAAAAGTAGACACAGGAAACGGAGACATAGTAACCATAAACTCCCAAACAAACTTAAACAACGCAATAGAAAAAATAGAACTATCAAACGGTCAATACGTTACAAATATAGATTTAGAAAAACTAAAAGAAGACCTAAGCCTATACGCTTCTGAAAACAGCATTACTATTAACTCCACTGAAGATATTCGTGCAAACGCTCAAATGATGGAAATCATAAAAAAATGTTTGGAGAGATTCAGGAGATGTTGGAGGAGAATACACCCCACCTATAGTTTTAGATACTAACTCAAACAACATAACTTCTATAGCACTAGAAAATAGTAATGTATACTTTGACTACGATGGCGATGGTGTAAAAGAAAAGACTGCTTGGACTGAGAGTGGAGATGCACTTTTAGCAATGGACTTAAATGGTGATGGCAAAATCAACAACGGCTCAGAACTATTTGGTAACTTCACTAAACTCTCCAATGGCTCAACTGCACCAGATGGTTACGCTGCACTTGCTCAGTACGATACAAATGGTGATAACATAATAGACTCTAAAGATAGTGCATTCTCAAGCCTAAAACTTTGGAAAGATGTCAATAGCGATGGTATAACACAAAGTGGTGAATTAACATCACTACAACTTAGCTCCATAACAGCAATCTATCTTTACCGTGAAGATGGTAGTAGTTTTAAACAGATTACAGAAGCTGGTAATATCATCACAAATCAAACTAACTTTACATCTAAAGATGGCACTGGCATAGTAAGAGATGTCTGGTTTAAAACAGATGCAACAGATACTATAACAAACAATGAAACCTATATAAGCACTGAAGCAAATGAGAGTTTTAGTGGTGGTGAAGGAAACGATACTTACATAGTAAAACTCGGTGGCGGAAAAGATATCATAGATGATAATGACCTCTCAGGACTTGGTACTGATACTCTTAAATTTGGAAATGGCATAAGCGTAAATCAAGTACTAGTTAAATGGGATATGAAAACTAATGGACTACTTATAGGTATAAGAGAAAACAGTGATGATGATACAGCACTAAAAGATCTTGACAATCAAATTTTAATAAAAAACTGGTTTGATGGTAAAGGTAAGATTGAAGAGTTTATTTTTGCAGATGGAACTACTTTAAACGCTGAAGATATTTACAATAAACTTGTTGTTGTAAAACAAAACGGTGAATTAACTGCAAGAGTTCTAAATGATGGAGATACTCTTATAGGTGGAAGATACAATGATGTTCTGTTTGGATCAAGTGGAAATGAGCTTATAGAAGGAAATGATGGAGATGATTATCTTCATGGACAAGAGGGAGATGATAAACTAATAGGTGGAAGTGATGATGATACTCTTGAAGGAGGAAAGGGAGTTGATATCCTTGAAGGAGGAAGTGGAGATGACTACTACATCTTTGGAAGAGGTGACGGAAAAGACAGTATCTTAGATAGCTCTGGTTCTGACACTATTATGTTTGGTGCAAACATAGTTCGTCAAGATATCTTAGCTAAGATAGTTGGTGACGACATTATATTTGCTCTTAAAGAAAAAGGAAAAAGCTTCGAAGAGTTAAGTGACACAATCACCATAAAAAACTACGCTCAAACAGGATTTGAGATAGAAAAAGTACTCTTCGATGATGGCTCAACTTATAGTGTAGAAGGCTTACTAAACCAAGCACCTATCCTAGTTTCTGATATTGAAAACATAGAAATGCAAGACTTAAGAACTCTAACACAAAGTTTTAAAGTAACAGACCCAGATGGAGACACCCTAAACTACACCCTAAAAACAAAACCAACAAACGGAACCCTAACTCTTAATGCAAATGGCTCATGGAGTTACAAAGCAACTGGAACATTTATTGGAGTTGATTCTGCAATAGTACAAATAAGCGATGGAAACGGAGGAGTCGTAAATCAAACCCTAAACTTTGATATGAAAGTAACAGCACCAACTCTAGATAATGTTACAAGTACACTAAATGAAGATACAAATATTACAGATACTCTTCAAGTAAATAACCCAGTAGGTGGAACACTAATATATGAGATAGTTGAAAATACAGATAACGGAAACTTCAATCTTAATACTGATGGTTCTTACTCTTACACTCCAAATGAAAACTATAACGGAAGTGATGAAGTAAGAGTTAAAGTAACAAATGAATACGGACTAAGCACAACAGTAACCTTAGACTTAACCATTACACCAGTTAATGATGCACCTGAAGTTAGTGAAGATACAATAAACCTAACACTTCAAGATATAAGAAGCACAGATGGACAATTAGATTCAACTGATATAGATGGAGATACTTTAAGTTATACAGTTTCAACACAATCAGAACACGGAACAGTTTCAATAAATGAAAATGGAAAATGGACATATGAAGTAGCTGGTACATATATAGGAACAGATTTAGCAATAATAACAGTTGCTGATGGAAACGGTGGTACTGTTACTCAAACACTAAACTTTGATAACAAAGTCACAGCACCAACACTAGCAGATGGAATAAATACTATACTAGAAGATAACACTTCAAATGGAGTATTTAATGTTATAAATCCAATAGGTGGAACACTAACTTATGAAGTAATCACTACTACTTCAAATGGAGCATTTACTCTAAACACTGATGGCTCATATAACTATAATCCATTAGAGAACTATAATGGGGAAGATGAAGTAACTATTAAAGTAACAAATGAATACGGCTTAAGTACTACAAGCAAACTGACTTTCGATATAGAAGCAGTTAATGATTTACCAGAACTTACCCAAGATACAGTAAACCTAACACTTCAAGATGTAAGAACCACAGATGGACAAATAGATGCAAGTGATGTAGACGCAGACACCCTAAGCTACACCCTAAAAACAAAACCAACAAACGGAACCCTAACTCTTAATGCAAATGGCTCATGGAGTTACAAAGCAACTGGAACATTTATTGGAGTTGATTCTGCAATAGTACAAATAAGCGATGGAAACGGAGGAGTCGTAAATCAAACCCTAAACTTTGATATGAAAGTAACAGCACCAACTCTAGATAATGTTACAAGTACACTAAATGAAGATACAAATATTACAGATACTCTTCAAGTAAATAACCCAGTAGGTGGAACACTAATATATGAGATAGTTGAAAATACAGATAACGGAAACTTCAATCTTAATACTGATGGTTCTTACTCTTACACTCCAAATGAAAACTATAACGGAAGTGATGAAGTAAGAGTTAAAGTAACAAATGAATACGGACTAAGCACAACAGTAACCTTAGACTTAACCATTACACCAGTTAATGATGCACCTGAGTTAACAGACTCAAGTGATGAATCCCATATACTTAAAAATACAAGAATAGTTACAGGTTCACTAGAAGCTACAGATATAGATGGAGATACCCTAAAATATACTATAGCAACTAACCCAATACATGGAACTCTTAGTATTGATGAAAATGGAAATTGGAGTTATGAGAGTGAGTTCGGATATGTAGGAGATGACCATGTAGTTCTAAGTGTAAACGATGGTAATGGAGGAAGTATAACTAAAGAGTATAACTTCACTTCAAAAGGTCTAATATACGAAGGAGGAGATTTAACTATAAATGAACAAAATATAGGAAATACCCTAGAACTAGGAAATACAAATATGGACTCCCTATCTTTCTCTAAAAGTAATGATGACCTACTCATAAAAGTAAAAGATCAAGGGACTATTACCCTAAGTGATTACTTCACCACACCAGAACAAAACCTAACAACCCTAAACACATCTTGGGGTGAAATAAATATTAATAAAGAAGTTATAAAAGAGGCTAGTGGAAGTTGGTGGAATTGGAGAAAAGAAGCACGAGCAAATGAGGGTGAAGATACTTTGTTAATCGGAACAAACTCTAGAAACAAACTAGTAGGCTCAACTGGAGATGATATCTTGTTTGGTTATAGTATAAATGACAACCTTTACGGGGGAGATGGTAAAGATACCTTGTTTGGAGGAGATGGTTATGATAGCCTCTATGGTCAAAAAGGAGATGATAGACTATTTGGAGGTACTAATTGGGATAGACTCTTTGGAGGAGAAGGTAATGACCAACTTATTGGAGGAAGTGGAAATGATGAACTATATGGAAATGAAGGTAATGATACTCTAAGTGGAGGCATAGGATCTGATTGGCTTCAAGGAGGAACTGGTGATGATACTTATTATGTAAATAGTGGAGATGGTCATGATAACATAAATGATATGGAATTTAATTTTTGGTCGTTTAGTTTTGCTGAAGGAGGAGATGATACTCTAAAATTTGGTGTAGATGTACAAAAAGAAGATATTAGTTTCATAATGAACGACGGTAACCTCTTAATCAAGTACGGAGATGGAGATACAATTAAAATCCACGGACAATCAAATGACAAACAAGCAATAGAGAAATTTGAACTTAGTGATGGTAGTTTTATAACTAGTGATAATATAGAAAATATTATCCAAGAGATGAGTGCTTACGCAACTGACAAAGGCATAGACATGAGCTCACAAGATAACATAAGAAACAATGAAGCTCTAATGCAAATAGTAACTTCTGGCTGGCAAAGCGCATAAATAATACAAAAGTAATTATATTAGTTGCACTCTTAGTGAGTGCAACCTTCAAATAACGTTAAATACTAAATATACCATTATTAATCAATTTATGCTAAAAATGGCACAGAATTGATTAAAATATATGCTAGAATTATAGTTTTAAAATTTCTCACATGTAAGGGCTTGTAAGAACCTTTACATGTAAAGAAAAAAACAAAAAGGCAAAGAATGAAAAACTTTTTTTTAATAAGTTTATTGGTTGGGGCATATTTTTTTTATAATACAATTCTTGGTGGTTTTAATGAAACACAAAATAATTATAAAGTAAATATGGATACAAATGTCTCTCATGTAAAAGGACTCTCTCAGTATGTAACGCAAGAAGAGATAAATGACTTTGGTATGAGATACTCAGATATAGCAAAAGATGAAGAGAAAAATGTAACCCTTATACCTCTAAGAGTTGCCTTAGAAAACAGAGATACAAACAAAGTAGTAAGTTTTTTAAAAGACAATAATCTAAGTGTAGATGTAAGAATGTTATCAAAAAGAACTCCTTTGATGTATAGTACTTTTTATAATGACACCAACACCACAAAAGAGTTACTAAAACTAAATGCAGATTTTAATACAACAGATAGATATAAAATCTCACCTTTATCATACGCTATATCAAATAACTCTATAAAAACAGTAAAGCAACTCATAGAAAATGGTGCTAGGTTTGAAGATGTTAAATTTGTTAAAGCTTATTTAGATGGTTGTTTTTATACAAGCATAGAATCTTTAGAGATAGATGAAAATAATAATACTAAAATAAATTATGAATGTAATATAAAGAAAATAGATCCAACAGCATTACCAAAATCAAAAGGTGCATTGGACTTGTTTAGTTATATAGTAAATCGTAATTTAGTAGAAATGACAAAATTTGTCTTAGAAAGTGGATATAAACCAAAAAGTATGTACAGTAAAATAGGACTTCCTGGATTAGGACATTTTAATACTAACAATGAGTTATTTACTATATACGCTACTTCTATAGTACGTAAACCAATTTACAAACCAATGCTTAAACTATGCCTAAAATACGTAGGCAAACCAAGTAAAGAACACCTAAAAAAAGCATACAAACAATGTCATTGGGATTATAAAAAACAAAAAAACAAAATAAAATTTAGAAAAGAAAGACCTGAATACAAACATTTAGTCACTGAAAACAGCATAGATAAATTAAATAGTTATACAAAACACTGCTCCAATAAAGATGGAGTATTCACTCCAGAAACATATTTTTCTTGGGCAAATGAATGGGAGAGACTTATGGCAATATATATTTTTAAGACAAGTACAGATAGCAGCGGTAGAGATAATAAAGATAAAGTTTTTTATATAAACAGTAATTCAAACAACACAAATAATAAAAAGGATTAAAGATGGCAGAATTAACTAACGAACAATTGGCAGATAAAAAAGAGGTTGCAGGTAAACTAAAAACAGCTATTACAAACTTCTTTGGTTTAACAAGCAATGGAGAAGCAACTCCATATGGAATAGAGTCATTAGCAAATAGTATGATAGATAGTGTTGTAGAGAAAGTGTTAAAAGCAAATTCTAAAGGTCTGAAACTGAAATATTTAAATGTATTTAAGATATTAAGTGGTGGTATGACTATTGTTATAGATATGGGAACTCTTGCAGTTTCACTTGATAAAGATATGAGAGATATAAGTGGAGCAACCGAAGGTCTGCACCCTAAAGTAGATGCAAATTTTTTAAAACATTTTTTAAAACTATCAATTACAAATGGATTAGGCATAGCAGCAGGACTAGCCTCCAGTCCTGCTAGCCCTATTACTGCTATTATTGTTGGTTCCACAGTAAAAAATATAGGTGCAAAAATATTTGATACAATCTTTGGTTCTTCTTTAGTAACCATAGATTTTACAGAAAATAAAGGTAAGGGTAAAGTTTTAGAAAAAAAGTTTATAGTAGATGCCAGTGTTAAAACAGCATTGGCAGATTATTGGGATTCTGATAATGGCATAAAAGAGAGTATAAAAAAACTAAATAGAGTTATAATAAAAGCAAAAGGTGATAGTGGTGGAAATATTATTTATTATAAAAAGGACGATAATGGGATTGAAAACATTTACACCTTCCCAACAAATAACGAAGAGCACTTAATAGAGTTTTTAAAAAGATTTAAAAGTTCAAATAAACCATTTATAGAACTTACAAGTTATGAAAAACCAAAACAAATAACAGCCAACTACTACGCAAACAATGGCAAAGAAATAAATAAATTAGAGGCTGATTTTAAATCTGGTGATGATAATGCAAAAGTAGCCCTTGCAACACTAAAAGGATATGTGTTTAAAAGTGATAGTACAAATGAGTATGCAAATGTAAATGACTATTCAGAGATATATATAGATTATAGAGTTGCATTTTTAAAAGAGTTAACAACAAAAGCGAATACTAATAAAACTATATTTAAAGATAATGATTTAACTAAAGTTGCTAAAAATGGAAACTATCACTCAAGATACGTTCAGTTTGGAAGTAATAGCAGTAAACTAATAATTAACAGACCATCTCACTTATTTGGCTCTATCATTGGTAGTTCAAATGTTAATAATACCTTGCATGGTTCAGACCATATAGATTATGTAGAAGGTTTAGATGGTGTTGATACTATTTACACTTACAATGGAAACGATACTATTCACGCTTATACAGAAAAAAGCCATGAAGATACAAGTGGTGGTAAGATAGTAGCTGGATTAGGAGCTGATAAGGTTGAGGGTTCTAACGGGGCTGATGTTGTATATGGAGATATTGAACTAAATCAAGGTAATGGAAGTTCTTTCAATGACAATAGAGATACCATAAAAACATATGGTGGAAATGATACTGTTTATGGAGGAGATGATAATGATACCATAGAAGGTGGTACCGGAAGTGACACCCTTTATGGAGGAGATGACGATGATACCATTTACGCTCAGGAATCAACAAATCATAGCGAAAAAGATTCAAATACGTTAGTTGGTGGAAAAGGAGAGGATAAACTTTATGGTGGAGAAGGGGATGACACTATATATGGAGATGAAAAAGAGAATAAAGGAAACAATAAAGATACTTTTGGAAACAATGAAGATACCATAAAAGCATATGGTGGAAATGATACTGTTTATGGAGGAGATGATGATGATACCATAGAAGGAGGAGCAGGAAGTGATATTCTTCATGGAGGAGATGACGATGATACTCTATACGCAGGAAAGAAAAACCAAAACATAGACACAGATGATGGCTCAAATATAGATGATGGAACTATTAACTACCTCGATGGTGGAAAAGGAAATGATACACTCTTTGGAGCAAGTGGAGATGACACTCTTGAAGGCGGAGAAGGAAAAGATGATCTTTATGGCGGCAAAGGCTACGACACCTACATCTCAGCAGATGGAGATACCATCATAGACCTTGACCATAACGGAAAAGTATACCTAGATGGAAAGTGGTTACTAGGAGGAAAACTCATAGCAGGAAAAAGAAATAAATACCAAGGTGACTATGGAGAAATCTATACCTTAGATACCATTCATGATACTCTAGAGGTAGAACTAAATGGTGAGAGTATAACAATAAAAAACTATGATGAAGATGAAAAAAGCCTAGGTATAAAACTAGAAGAAGCACCAATAGAGGTAAGCATAGTACCTATTGATAATGAAGTCTTAGAAGCTGTTGAGAGTATGGAATTTAAAATAATACTTGATAGGGAATTAGTTGGTGATGAAAATATACAAGTACTCATAAATCAAGAAATCGTAGAATTTAAGCAAGGAGATCAAGAAAAAATTTATACATATAAGTGGCATGATGATAAAATAGAAGAACCAAAAGAAAATATAAAAATAGATGCAGTTGTTTTTAAAACTTCAGAAGGATTGAGTGTTAAAATAGATGATAGTGGAGCTAATGGTACTATAATAGACGATGATGAAGACAACTTTCCTCCAAAAGGTAATCTTCCAACAGATGGTAATACAAACAAAGAAAACTTTAACTCCCCTCTAGTTTTAGATTTAAACAATAATGATAAAACATCAACATCATTTTTTAACTCAGACTCATATTTTGACTTAGATAATAATACGTTTAAAGAAAAAACAGCTTGGCTTGAAAAAGGAGATGGATTTTTAGCCTTAGATAAAAATGCTAATGGAGTTATAGATAATGGAGGTGAATTGTTTGGAAATCATACTTTACTAAAAGATAATACCTTTGCCAGTGATGGATTTGAAGCTTTAAAACAATACGATACAAATAATGACAATATTCTAGATGAAAATGATGCAATTTATAATGAACTCTTAATATGGAAAGATAAAAACTCTAATGGTATAAGTGAAGAAGGTGAGTTAAGTACTCTTAGTGAAGAGAATATAACAAGTATAAAACTAGATGCTAATAAAATAGATTTAAAAGATAAAGAGACAAATAACCTAATCACACATACATCAACTTTTACACAAGATGGAACAGAAAAGAAGATAGATGATGTATGGTTTAAAGTTGATTTGGCAGATACTGCTTATGATAATGAAAGTCTTGACTTTACAGATATAAATCTACAAGGAAGTGGACTTATAAAAAACCTACAAGACTCTATGCAAGAAAATGAAAAACTAAGAAACTTGATAACAGATTTTAAAGAGAGTAAGATAGACTCCATATCTGAACTCATAGAAAAAACTAAAGAGATTCTTTATGCATGGAGTAAAGTTGATAACATTGACTCTTCTAAAACAAGAGGAGTACAAAATATTTTAAACCATCACTATGGTAACCCCTCTGTAGTTGGTAGATATAAAATATATGCTTATGAAAAAGATGTAAAAATGCTTGAAAACTTTGATGGTAAAGAGTTTTATATGATAGTTGATGGAGAAAAAACAAGAGATGTTATAGGTATAGAGATGTCAAATCAAATAAACAAATCCTTAGATACACTTGTTTATAGGGCTGCTTTTAATCTTTTAGCTCAAAAACTATATGGAAGTGATATTATCATAAATAATGAATTTGCAAGTACTAAATTAACTTTTGATAAAATAAATCAATATTTAAGTACCAATACCTCAAACAATGAAATAGCTCAACTTCTATCTATAATGACTTACAATAGAGGATTAGATGTTTTAAAAGAGTTTGATTCCTTGGTAGCACTAGATAGTGGTATTAAAAATATTCTTCAAAATAATGGTGTTTTACTAGAAGTAGATGATAATGGAAATGTAAATGCAAAGTATACAAATACAAATATAGCTTCTGTTAGCAATATACACGTCACAAAAATCTTTGGAGATGATAATAATAATATTATTAATGGAACTAGTGGTGATGATTTAATTTATGGGGGCAAAGGAGATGATACTGTAGTAGGTGGTGCTGGAAATGATGAATTGCATGGAGAAGAAGGAAACGATACTTTAATAGCCACTACTAGTAATGGGACAGGTTCTTATGGGCATGATGTCTTAATTGGAGGTAAGGGAGATGATACTTTAATTGGAAGTAGTAGAAATGGCACTTATGTTTATAGCTATGGAGATGGACATGATACCATAAAAGATTATGGAAGCTTTGGTAGTGGTATGCAAGATGTATTAAAGCTAAAAGATATCAATAGTGATGAAATAGATGTTTTTAAATTAAATACAAATTTATTTATAAAGATAAAAGATAGAAAAAAGCAAGGAGATTATAACGGAAGTATAAAAATAGAAAATTTCTTTGGAAATGGAAAAATAGAACATATATTTTTTAAGGATAAGACTATAGATTATGATGAGATAATAAGTTATATTACAAATTATATGGGCAATAATGGAACATTTATTTTTTCAAATTTTACCGAAATTAAAACATATGATACCATAGAAATCGCGATACATACTCTAAAATTTGCAGATGGAATATCTAAGGATGATATCATAGTTAGTATTAGCGAAGATAGAAATGAAATCATTATAGCTCTTAAAGAGGACGATAAAAACTTAGATGAACTTAGTCATAAAATAACATTTACTAATTGGAAATATGGATCAAGATTGGATGGTTTTATTGTAGGAGATAATATCTATAGTGCCAATGAATTTTTATCTTTATATGATTTAGAAGGGTTTGAAGATACTAAGCTTGATAGTGTTTATACAATAGATTTTAGTCAAAGCGTTAGTGTTTATGACAAAGGTGGAGTTGATAAAATAGTTTTTTCAAGAGACATTTTAAAAGATGATTTAAAATTTGAATGGGTGCAAGGAAGTAAGGATATAGTTATAAAATATAAAAATATTGAAAATATATCCGTAACTATTAAAGGTATTTATAATCAAGAAAATTCTATAGAGACATTAGAGTTTTCTGATGGGAGTATTTTATCTATCAATAATATAATATCTGTTTTAGCAACCCAGGAAGATGATATTTTTAATGGACTAGATTATACTTCAAATACTATTAATGCACTTGGTGGAAATGACATTATTTCTACATATGATTATGATGATTTTATAGATGGTGGAGCAGGAAATGATAATATTAATGGTGGTGGTGGAAATGATACCATAAAAGGCGGAATAGGTAACGATACTCTTTATGGAGGAGCAGGAAACGATACTTTAAGTGGAAATGAAGGTAACGATACTCTTTATGGAAACGAAGGAAATGATACTTACATCTTCGGCAAAGGAGATGGACAAGACACTATAATAAATAAAACCACACATAAACCAAACAATTGGTCAAATACAATACAAATAGATTCAGGCAATGACACCATACAATTTAAAGAAGGAATAAGTAAAGAAGATATTATCTATTCTCAAACAAATAATGATTTAGTGCTATCTATCAAAGACACAGAAGATAGCCTTACAGTTAAAGATTTTTTCTCAAATAATTTTAAAGCCATAAATGAGTTAAAATTTAGCGATGGAAGTATAGTAAATTATACAGATATAGTAACAAATACTTTTACGGATATATCAACTGATAATGATGACACTATACAAGGCACAATACTAGATGATACGATAAATGCAAAAGATGGCAATGATGTTATTAATTCATATAATGGCAATGACACCTTAACAGGCGGAAAAGGAAATGATACCCTAAACGCAGGAGAAGGAAGTGATACTTATATCTTTGGACAAGATTTCGGAAATGATACTATAAATAATTATGATGTTTCTGAGAATAGAATAGATACTATAAGATTTATAGATGGCATTACTAAAAATGACTTAAACTACAGAAGAAGTACTCACAATAATCAAACAACAAATGACTTAATAATTTCCACAAAAGTTGGCAATAATATTCTTACTATTAAAAACTTCTTTAGTGGAGGAAAAGTAAATGATGAATATAAAATAGACTCTGTAGAGTTTGATGATAATACTAAACTAAATATAGAAGATTTAAAAGCTCTAGTACTATTGCCAACTAATAATGATGATATCTTAAGTGCTTATGAAAAAGGAAGCACTATAAATGCAGGAGCAGGAGATGATGTTGTTTATGGTAATGTAAGTGATGATATCTTAAGTGGAAATGATGGAAATGATGTTATACAAGGTAATAGTGGAAATGATACCATAAAAGGTGGACTAGGCAACGATACTCTTTATGGAGGAGCAGGAAACGATACTTTAAGTGGAAATGAAGGTAACGATACTCTTTATGGAAACGAAGGAAATGATACTTACATCTTCGGCAAAGGAGATGGACAAGACACTATAATAAATAAAACCACACATAAACCAAACAATTGGTCAAATACAATACAAATAGATTCAGGCAATGACACCATACAATTTAAAGAAGGAATAAGTAAAGAAGATATTATCTATTCTCAAACAAATAATGATTTAGTGCTATCTATCAAAGACACAGAAGATAGCCTTACAGTTAAAGATTTTTTCTCAAACAATTTTAAAGCCATAAATGAGTTAAAATTTAGCGATGGAAGTATATTAAGTTATGCAGATATAGTAACAAATATTTTTACGGATATATCAACTGATAATGATGACACTATACAAGGCACAATACTAGATGATACGATAAATGCAAAAGATGGCAATGATGTTATTAATTCATATAATGGCAATGACACCTTAACAGGCGGAAAAGGAAATGATACCCTAAACGCAGGAGAAGGAAGTGATACTTATATCTTTGGACAAGATTTCGGAAATGATACTATAAATAATTATGATGTTTCTGAGAATAGAATAGATACTATAAGATTTATAGATGGCATTACTAAAAATGACTTAAACTACAGAAGAAGTACTCACAATAATCAAACAACAAATGACTTAATAATTTCCACAAAAGTTGGCAATAATATTCTTACTATTAAAAACTTCTTTAGTGGAGGAAAAGTAAATGATGAATATAAAATAGACTCTGTAGAGTTTGATGATAATACTAAACTAAATATAGAAGATTTAAAAGCTCTAGTACTATTGCCAACTAATAATGATGATATCTTAAGTGCTTATGAAAAAGGAAGCACTATAAATGCAGGAGCAGGAGATGATGTTGTTTATGGTAATGTAAGTGATGATATCTTAAGTGGAAATGATGGAAATGATGTTATACAAGGTAATAGTGGAAATGATACCATAAAAGGTGGACTAGGCAACGATACTCTTTATGGAGGAGCAGGAAACGATACTTTAAGTGGAAATGAAGGTAACGATACTCTTTATGGAAACGAAGGAAATGATACTTACATCTTCGGCAAAGGAGATGGACAAGACACTATAATAAATAAAACCACACATAAACCAAACAATTGGTCAAATACAATACAAATAGATTCAGGCAATGACACCATACAATTTAAAGAAGGAATAAGTAAAGAAGATATTATCTATTCTCAAACAAATAATGATTTAGTGCTATCTATCAAAGACACAGAAGATAGCCTTACAGTTAAAGATTTTTTCTCAAACAATTTTAAAGCCATAAATGAGTTAAAATTTAGCGATGGAAGTATATTAAGTTATGCAGATATAGTAACAAATATTTTTACGGATATATCAACTGATAATGATGACACTATACAAGGCACAATACTAGATGATACGATAAATGCAAAAGATGGCAATGATGTTATTAATTCATATAATGGCAATGACACCTTAACAGGCGGAAAAGGAAATGATACCCTAAACGCAGGAGAAGGAAGTGATACTTATATCTTTGGACAAGATTTCGGAAATGATACTATAAATAATTATGATGTTTCTGAGAATAGAATAGATACTATAAGATTTATAGATGGCATTACTAAAAATGACTTAAACTACAGAAGAAGTACTCACAATAATCAAACAACAAATGACTTAATAATTTCCACAAAAGTTGGCAATAATATTCTTACTATTAAAAACTTCTTTAGTGGAGGAAAAGTAAATGATGAATATAAAATAGACTCTGTAGAGTTTGATGATAATACTAAACTAAATATAGAAGATTTAAAAGCTCTAGTACTATTGCCAACTAATAATGATGATATCTTAAGTGCTTATGAAAAAGGAAGCACTATAAATGCAGGAGCAGGAGATGATGTTGTTTATGGTAATGTAAGTGATGATATCTTAAGTGGAAATGATGGAAATGATGTTATACAAGGTAATAGTGGAAATGATACCATAAAAGGTGGACTAGGCAACGATACTCTTTATGGAGGAGCAGGAAACGATACTTTAAGTGGAAATGATGGAGATGATACATTGCAAGGTAATAATGGTAATGACACCTTAACAGGCGGAAAAGGAAATGATACCCTAAACGCAGGAGAAGGAAGTGATACTTATATCTTTGGACAAGATTTCGGAAATGATACTATAAATAATTATGATGTTTCTGAGAATAGAATAGATACTATAAGATTTATAGATGGCATTACTAAAAATGACTTAAACTACAGAAGAAGTACTCACAATAATCAAACAACAAATGACTTAATAATTTCCACAAAAGTTGGCAATAATATTCTTACTATTAAAAACTTCTTTAGTGGAGGAAAAGTAAATGATGAATATAAAATAGACTCTGTAGAGTTTGATGATAATACTAAACTAAATATAGAAGATTTAAAAGCTCTAGTACTATTGCCAACTAATAATGATGATATCTTAAGTGCTTATGAAAAAGGAAGCACTATAAATGCAGGAGCAGGAGATGATGTTGTTTATGGTAATGTAAGTGATGATATCTTAAGTGGAAATGATGGAAATGATGTTATACAAGGCAATAGTGGAAATGATACCATAAAAGGTGGACTAGGCAACGATACTCTTTATGGAGGAGCAGGAAACGATACTTTAAGTGGAAATGATGGAGATGATACATTGCAAGGTAATAATGGTAATGACACCTTAACAGGCGGAAAAGGAAATGATACCCTAAACGCAGGAGAAGGAAGTGATACTTATATCTTTGGACAAGATTTCGGAAATGATACTATAAATAATTATGATGTTTCTGAGAATAGAATAGATACTATAAGATTTATAGATGGCATTACTAAAAATGACTTAAACTACAGAAGAAGTACTCACAATAATCAAACAACAAATGACTTAATAATTTCCACAAAAGTTGGCAATAATATTCTTACTATTAAAAACTTCTTTAGTGGAGGAAAAGTAAATGATGAATATAAAATAGACTCTGTAGAGTTTGATGATAATACTAAACTAAATATAGAAGATTTAAAAGCTCTAGTACTATTGCCAACTAATAATGATGATATCTTAAGTGCTTATGAAAAAGGAAGCACTATAAATGCAGGAGCAGGAGATGATGTTGTTTATGGTAATGTAAGTGATGATATCTTAAGTGGAAATGATGGAAATGATGTTATACAAGGTAATAGTGGAAATGATACCATAAAAGGTGGACTAGGCAACGATACTCTTTATGGAGGAGCAGGAAACGATACTTTAAGTGGAAATGATGGAGATGATACATTGCAAGGTAATAATGGTAATGACACCTTAACAGGCGGAAAAGGAAATGATACCCTAAACGCAGGAGAAGGAAGTGATACTTATATCTTTGGACAAGATTTCGGAAATGATACTATAAATAATTATGATGTTTCTGAGAATAGAATAGATACTATAAGATTTATAGATGGCATTACTAAAAATGACTTAAACTACAGAAGAAGTACTCACAATAATCAAACAACAAATGACTTAATAATTTCCACAAAAGTTGGCAATAATATTCTTACTATTAAAAACTTCTTTAGTGGAGGAAAAGTAAATGATGAATATAAAATAGACTCTGTAGAGTTTGATGATAATACTAAACTAAATATAGAAGATTTAAAAGCTCTAGTACTATTGCCAACTAATAATGATGATATCTTAAGTGCTTATGAAAAAGGAAGCACTATAAATGCAGGAGCAGGAGATGATGTTGTTTATGGTAATGTAAGTGATGATATCTTAAGTGGAAATGATGGAAATGATGTTATACAAGGCAATAGTGGAAATGATATTATAAGTGGCGGTAAAGGCAACGATATCTTAAGTGGAAATGATGGAGATGACACTATTACAGGTGGGTTAGGAAATGATATTATATTAGGTAGTCAAGGCAATGACACCATTTATGGAAATGAAGGTAGTGACACAATAGAAGACTATGAAGGTAAAAATATAATTTACGGAAATGATGGAGACGATATCATAAAAGGTAAACTTGATACACAAAATAGTCAAGCAGATATACTAAATGGTGGGAATGGAAATGATACCATAATAGGCAGTGGAACTTTAATAGGAGAAGATGGAGATGACATATTAAAAACCTCTATTAAAGATTCATATGATTCAAGAACACAAAGTGACTCGCAAACAAATACTCTTAATGGTGGCAAGGGCAATGATGTTTTTTATGGTTCAGCCTATAATGAAATATATGAATTTAGTAAAGGTGATGGAGAAGATACTATTTATGAAAGAGAGGTCTCAAGTCCAAATATAGTGCATAAAGATTCATTTGATATTATAAAATTTGATGAGAGCGTAAATAAAGAAGATATAGAACTATTTAGAATAAATAATGACTTAGTCATAGAAAATAAAACTTCTAATGATAAAATAACTGTTAAAAATTATTTCTTCTTGCCAAATATCTACTTTAAAGTAAATCAAATCCAATTTAGTGATGGTACTATCTATGACACAACTTTCATAGAGAATAATGCAGTATATCTAGGAACAGACAATAATGATGAACTTATGGGATATCAAGATAATCATGACATTATAAAAGGATTAGGCGGAAATGACAAGTTGTTTGGATTTAATGGAGATGATACTATCTATGGTGGTGATGGAGATGACTACCTAAGTGGTGGTAATGGCATAGAAAGCAATACAGGAAATGACACTTTAAAAGGCGGAAATGGAAATGACACACTAAATGGTGAAGATGGAAATGATACGCTAATAGGCGGAAGCGGAGATGACAAGTATATCTATAAATATGGTGATGGCTTTGACACAATAGATAATAGTGGAGATGGAAATGATATATTATTTTTTAGAGATATAAGTAAAGATAGATTAAGCTTTAAAAAAGACAATAATGACTTAATTATTTTAGTAGATAATGACCCTAAAACAGGAGTAAAAATAAAAAATCACTTCTTAGGTGGAGAATATGCAATAGATCTAGTACAACCTCAAGGAGCTTATGCTCTAACAACTAGTAATATAAATAACATAGTAAAGGCCAATGAGACAAATGGAGAGTTCCAAAGTGTAATAAAAGGCACAAACAATAATGATTCACAACTTCGAGGAACTACTGAAAATGACTTAATAAAAGGATTAGACGGAGACGATAATTTATTTGGCTTTAGCGGTGATGACACCTTGGAAGGTGGAAATGGAAATGATTATTTAAGTGGTGGAAACGGAAGCCAAAGCAATACAGGAAATGACACTTTAAAAGGCGGAAATGGAAATGACACACTAAATGGTGAAGATGGAAATGATACGCTAATAGGCGGAAGCGGAGATGACAAGTATATCTATAAATATGGTGATGGCTTTGACACAATAGATAATAGTGGAGATGGAAATGATATATTATTTTTTAGAGATATAAGTAAAGATAGATTAAGCTTTAAAAAAGACAATAATGACTTAATTATTTTAGTAGATAATGACCCTAAAACAGGAGTAAAAATAAAAAATCACTTCTTAGGTGGAGAATATGCAATAGACTTCATTCAGCCTCATGGAGGATACGCTCTAAATACAAGCACTATAAATAGCCTAGTAAGCGATACAGTCGATGACACAAATAATAACCAGCCAATCAACACTTCTTTAGAAGGAGGAAATGAAGATAATATCTTTATCTATGAAGGAGGAAAAGTAAATATAAGAGATACGGGTGGAATAGATAAAGTAAAAATCAACATGAGTGGTAGTCGTGTTTATTATATGTCAAATGGTAATGATTTCTTTATAAGCTTAAATCCTATAAATGATGCCAATGAAGATGTATTGGAAATTAAAAACTTTTTTAGTGATCAAAATTTCATAATAGAAAACTTTACCTTAAAAAATGGATACAATATCACAGCCGAGTCAATTTATCAACAGTTTAACAAACCATATCCAAGTATACAATACAATACAGACAATCAAAATGGTAACTTAAACAATCCTCAAGAAGAAGATGAACCACAATTGGCAATCCCCGCACATTTAAGAAGAAAAGATGGAACAGATGGTTCAAATACTTTAATAGGAACAAAAAAAGATGATTTATTGGTAGGTAAAAAAGGAAATGACATACTAAAAGGAAGTCAGGGCAATGATATGTATTTTTTTAGTAAGGGAGATGGAAACGATATCATAGAGGATAGTTATTATGAGGATAGCTATTATAAAGATGCAGGAGATGATACTGTAAGATTCGATAAGGGAATAAAGAAAGAAGACATAAGCTTTACCCAAGACAATAATGGAAACTTAAATATAAAATATTCTAACATCGACTCTGTAACTATTAAAAATCAAACAGACAATAATAAAAAAATAGAAAAAATAGAACTAAACAACGGTAATTTTTTACAATCAACTGACATAGATAGAATTATCCAAGAGATGAGTGCTTACGCAACTGACAAAGGCATAGATATAAGCTCCCAAGATAACATAAGAAACAACGAAGCTCTAATGCAAATAGTAACTTCTGGTTGGCAAAGCGCATAAATGATAAAAAAAGTCATTATATTAGTTGCACTCTTAGTGAGTGCAACTTTTTCACAAGAGATAAGTTTCAATGAGTTAGCTAAGATTGTAGATTTAACATCTCCAAAAATAGAACAACAACGAATAAACACAAATCTCTCAAAAGTAAAGCTAGAGATTGCCGAGTCACAATACTACCCAACTTTAAGCCTTGGAGCATCAACTGAATACTCACTCAAGTTTAATAAGAGTTTTACTCCCTCAAGTGTAGGAGCTAGCAGTTTAACTCAAATTTCTCAATACCAAGCATCTACTGTTTTAGGTATAAATTATGACTTATATAGATTTGGCGCAACATCTCTACATGTGAGAGCTGCACAAAAAGAGATTGACAGCTCACAAGCCAATGAGTGCATAATAAGTGAACAGATTCTAATAGAGCTTTTAGAGTCATTTCAAAGAGCAAGAATTGCTAATATAAAACTAAACTACTATAAGCTAATAAGAAAATCTTACGAAGAGTTATACGTAAATGCAAAACGTCTTTACAAGTATGGTTCTTTAAAACAGACAGATGTATCTTTTTACGCTCTTCAAATAGCCGATCTTGTATCTGACGCTGCTCAAACAAAAGAAGAGAAGAATAATGCCTTAGCACATCTTTATTACCTTAGTGGAGTAAAAATAGAGAATCATCATCAACTAATACCTTTACATGTAGAAGACTCTTATGTATTCATACCAGAGTTTGAACAAAGCACTAAAGCAAAAAAACTACAATCCCAAATAGCTCAAAAGTCAGCCCAACTTGAAGCAGAACAAAGGACTTACTATCCTACTTTCTCCTTATACGGCAAATATGATTTATATGGTTCAGATAAAGAGGAGTTTTCTAATGCCTTTGATGCTGTAAGAAAAAATGGATATAGAGTAGGGTTGTCACTTTCATGGAACCTCTTTGATGGGTTTAAAAGAGAAGCAAATATAAAAATCAGACTGCTTGAACTTCAAAGTGCAAAGCTAGCTTTAAAAGACTCAAAACGTGAGTATGAAAAAGAAAGAAATCTTTTAAATACTCTAATAAAAACAAGAGAAGATAGACTTTTCTTCTCAAAAGAGGGCTCAGACGTTTCAAATAATCTTCTTTCCATGAGTAGTAAACTTCATATTAACGGAGAATTAGACAAATTAGGTGAGATAAAAAGTCAAATTACTTTTTATCAAAACCTCCTTAAAACAGACGAAGCAAAAGAGATGCTAGAAACAACCAAAATGAAAAAGATAATCATATCTCAAAAGGAAAATGAATGCGTAGTGCATTAGTGGCATTAGAAGTTGTAGGACAACTTAATAAAATACATATAGATTCAAATGCTATTGCAAAAAATTATGCTTTAGATGAAAGAGAACCAAGCATAGAGCAACTCACTCGTATTGCAAAAGAGCAGAGCTTCAGAGCAAAACTCAAGTCACTAACCCCAACCCAAATAGCTTCATACCCACTTCCTTGTATAGCCCAATCAAAAGAGGGCACATATGTAGTAGTATTGAAAATAGATACTGAAAAAGAGCAAATGCTCGTCTTTAGTGAAGGTAAAAAAGAGCCATATACTATGAGTTTTACGCAGTACAGTGAAACTATGAAAGACAGACTCATCATACTAAAACACAGAATGTTAACAGACGAGATAAAATTTGGTTTTATGTGGTTTTTTAATCAGCTTATGCACTACAAAAGAATAGTAGGAGAGATACTAGTAGCTTCGTTTGTGATTCAACTTTTTGGTTTAGTAACGCCTCTATTTACCCAAGTTATACTTGATAAAGTACTAGTCCATCATAGTATTAGCACTCTTAATGTAATAGCAGTTGCATTTGGTGGAGTAATAGTGTTTGAGCTGTTACTTAATCTTGTACGTAATTACATATTTGCACATACTACTACCAAAATAGATGCAAAACTTGGTGCTAAACTCTTTAAACATCTTATATCTCTACCTCTAGTCTACTTTGAAAAAAGAAAAGTGGGAAATATCATAGCAAGAGTAAGAGAGTTAGACCAAATTAGAGAGTTTATTGCCAACAAATCTGTAACTCTTATTTTGGATATTCTTTTTAGTGGTGTGTTTGTAATTATGATGATGATGTATAGTGTAAAGTTGGCTCTTACTGCACTGGGATTTGTATTTGTAATTGCAATGCTTTATTTCTTTATTACTCCTCAACTAAGAGCAAGACTTGAAGAGAAGTTTCAGATGGGAGCTCAATCAAACTCATATTTAGTAGAATCAGTTACAGGCATGCAAACTGTAAAATCTTTAGCTATTGAAGCCAGTATGCAAAAGAGTTGGGAAGATTACTTGGGTAAGTATGTAAACGCAGGATTCAAACTAACAAATCTTTCAAATATACTTTCAGGTATCAGTGGGGCTTTACAAAAACTCATGACTTTAAGTATTCTCTATATTGGAGTGGGGCTAGTAATAGAGGGCAAGCTTAGTGTGGGTCAACTCATAGCCTTTCAAATGTTTGCAGGACAATTTTCAGCTCCAATTATGCGACTAGTTGGTCTTTGGAATGAGTTTCAACAAGCTTTACTTTCAGTAGATAGATTAGGAGATATTCTAAATACTCCAACTGAACAGACAAACGATAAAGCAATAACACTGCCTCATCTTGAAGGTTCAGTAAAATTCGATAAAATCTCATTTCGTTACTCTCCTGATGGTACACAAGTATTAAAGCAACTCTCTTTACATGTAAGCCCAGGGAAGAGCATAGGGTTAGTAGGGCGAAGTGGTAGTGGAAAAAGTACACTAACTAAACTTATACAACGTCTGTACCTTCCAAATGAAGGAGCTATTTTTATAGATGGTGTAGATGTAAGACATATGAATCCAGCTTGGCTAAGACATAACATTGGAGTAGTTCTTCAAGAGAATTATCTCTTTAGTGGAACTATAAAAAGCAACATTGCCTACACCATGCCAGGAGCTTCTATGGAACGTATTATAAACACAGCAAAAATGGCAGGAGCTCATGAGTTTATTAGTGAATTCCCAGAGGGTTATGATACTTTGGTAGGGGAACGTGGCTCATCTCTTTCAGGTGGTCAAAAACAAAGAATCGCAATAGCAAGAGCCCTTCTTAGTAATCCTAAAATATTAATATTTGATGAAGCAACAAGTGCTCTTGATTATGAATCAGAAAAAATAATCCAAGATAACCTAAAAAGTATTAGATCAGGACGTACTATGTTCATAGTAGCGCATCGTCTTAGTACTGTTAAAGATTGTGATGAGATTGTAGTTATGGATAAAGGTGAGATAGTTGAAACAGGGAGCCATGATGAATTGATGGCTAAACAGGGTTATTATTACTTTTTAACAACCCAGCAGGAGAGATAATGTTTAAAAAAAGAGAAGATAAGGATCATCACGAGTTTCAACCACTCTTAGTAGAGATAGAAGATAGACCACTTAACCCTTTAGGACGTAGTATCCTTTGGATAATTCTAGGTATCATCACATTTGGTTCTTTATGGCTGTTTATAGCAAAAATAGATGTAGTAGTAAGTGCAAGAGGAAAGATTATTCCAAGTGGAGAGATAAAAATACTTCAGCCAATAGAGACAGGAGTTATAAGAAAAATATTTGTAAAAGAGGGTGATAGAGTACATAAAGGTCAAATTCTTATGCAAATAGACTCAAGTGTAACTGAAACAAGCCTAGAATCAAAAAATAAAGATTTGAGTGTTATAGATACAGAAATCAAACGATTAAAAGCTTTAGTAGAAGACAAAGATTTTAAACAGACAAAAAATATGGATAAACTAGTGTACTTAGAACAACATAATTTATACATTCATCAAAAAAATACTCTTTGGCAAAACCTCATAAAGTTTAATATGAGAAAAGAACAAGCTGAGGCACAGAATGATAGTGCTGCTTCTGATGTAGTTAGAATACAGGGATTACTAGATAATGATAAAGCTAGATTAGAGAGAATGAAACAAGTGCTAGATATTATAGCTCGTAACGATTATGAAGAAGTTCAAAAAAGTATCAATAACTTAACAGAACAACTAGTAATGAGCCAACATAAAAAAATAGAGTCTAAAAAACATATGCTTGAAGTAGAACAAGAGGTAAAAGTATATAAAGACCAAATGTTCTCAGAGTGGTTTAAAGAGTTAGTGCAAAAACAAAAAGAAGCAAGAGCCCTAGAGTCTCAAATAACTGCTATTGCTTTTCAAAACCAAAAACAACAAATCAGAGCACCACTTGATGGTTATGTTGGTAAACTGCTTGTTAACACTGAAGGAGGAGTTGTAACTCCAGCTGAAAAGCTAATTTCAATCATACCAGCAAATGCACCTTTGATTATAAAAGCAACTGTATTAAATAAAGATATAGGATTTATAAAAGAGGGAATGGTTAGTGCCATAAAAATTGATACATTTAGTTTTCAAAAGTATGGCTCACTTGAAGGAATAGTAAAAACAATAGGACATGATGCTATAGATGATGAAAAATTAGGACCAGTCTATGAGATAAAAATTACTCCTACGAAAACAACACTAAAAGTAGAAGGTGAAGACAAACAAATAGAACCGGGAATGAGTGTAACTGCAGAGATAAAAGTAGGAAAAAGAAGAATTATTGAATTCTTTATTTATCCTCTTATTAAGTATATGGATGAGGGAATGAGTGTGAGGTAATAATTTCTGAGAGTGTAAAACAACTGCGTAAACCTCAAAAAATATATTTACATGAGTTTACAAATATACTCAAAGAAGTTATGCAAACTGCGTCATAAGAAGAACTAAGTTAACATCTAGGCTATTATAAACATAAAGAATATGGTAGTCTTAATTATTGTGATGGTTACAATAAAATCAAAGTATGATCAATTCTATGTCTCTGTCCCTAAAGATAGAGGCTTTAGCTTTTAGAGAAACTTTTTTACTTTGTAAAAACCGTATTTGCTAGTTTTGAACCACAATTAGTCAAAAAGAGAGAAGTATTTTTAAATAGTAGTGAAGATTTTATTCTATCAAAGGAATGAATGTAAGAGATGTACAACTACACCTTGATAATTTATATGGTTATAAAACCTCAACTCAAACTGATATGGCTACAATAATTCATACTTAGAAATTAAATAAATCTAAGCTAAATAAAAGTATAAAAAAGAAAGATATATATAATGCCCCTAAAAATCAAGACAACTCTTAAAAAGGGGACTGTAACAAATTCTCTTATAATATCAATGTAGAAAAAAAGAGAATTCAAGTAGCATATCGACTAAAATTCTGAATCTATTCAAATTGAGTAAGATTGTGACACAGTTTGATAGCTACACCTAAAACTTGAGTGGCAACTAAGCCGGTTTTTACTAGGCTGAATTTAAGAGAAGAAGTAATGTGTAGCAGCTCAAAGAGTAAAAAACTCTAATCAAAGAATTCTCCTATCAGGAGGACTACATGTATAATTTTATTGGGATAGATGTTTCAAAGCTAACACTTCAGATTTATATTAGACTTCTTGCATAACCCCTTGCAGTCTCAGCAACTCATAGATATGTTTGAGTGAGGCAGTTTATCTCTTGCGTAGCCGTAGCTACGGATGAGATGAACTAACGAAGCTCAGGCTTATCTATGAGTTGCCCGCAGGGAGGACTTAGAAGTAGTAATCTTGCACAAAACTTTTTATCGCAATAGCTATGGCTATTACTCAAAAAAGGTTTTGCACAATCTCACTACTTCTAAATTCTCTGAGGCTACAAGGGGTTATGCAAGAAGTCTATTTCTATTAATGTAAGTTTCTTTATATTTTTTTTGCCTACACTACTTAATAGCGAATTGTCAATCAACTCAACTACTTTTGGCATTTGTTTTGAAAGAGAACTTAAAGAGTAATCTAATACTTTATTATAACTTTCCTCACTCTAGTAAATTACCAAATAGCATTAAATCATTTAGTGTTATTTGCATCTATTTTTTCTCTTACTTTTATGTGAAATCCTAAACGCTAAAATGATTAGGATTTCAACTCATTATAAATTAAAACTTATAGACTATACCAACAGAGAGAACAGGATACCACTCATAACTACCAACTTCATCATTTAATGCTTTTTCTTCTTCAATAATAGAGGTTTTCAATAGAATACACTCTGCATTACTTAAGCCACTTCCACAATTAGCATTTAACGAGGTTTTTGGGCTTCCTTGATACAAAACTCCCACTTCTGTTAAAAAATGCCATCCTGCTGACGATGATTTTGTAGCTGAATTATATCAACACCTAAATATGGAGCAATTGTATTGAAATCAATTTTCCCATTAAGCGAACCAACATCAATAGCATTGAATACTTCTCCATTTATATTATAAGTTCCATTTGTTGCTTTTCCTACATAGTCTAATTTATTTCTATTATACATTAGACCAGCGGTCGTAATAAAACCATTATTAAATGGGCTGTAATCCAATAATGCAGACACTGTAAATAGTTTTAAATCAATAGACTTCTTGCATAACCCATCATAAAACAGCGAATCCTCTATCAAAGTTGATTAAAGCACATATAAGATTAAATCTTAAGGCAAATCTTTTTCGTCTATTTCTATATTTTGTAGCAACAATTTTAAAAACTTTAATCTTAGCATTTATATGTTCAACAGAAATACGTCTTGATGACTTATTTTTATTTTCTAGTTTATCTTTTTTTGTAAGAGAAGTAAGCTTGGTTTTTTTCTTTGGCATCTCTATATTTTTATGAATATTTGCTAATCCTAAATATCCTGTATCTACACATACAATAGTCTCTTTTTTGATTGGTAATCTTGATTGTTTGAACAATTTAAAATCATGAGTATTAGTCATAGCAACTGCTGTACAAATAATTCTTAGATTGGAATCTAGTACTACTTGACCTTTTACAGTATGTTGTTTTTTCTTCCCACTATAGCACTTCCTTTGCTTTTTTTGGGACGCTCTATTGGACATTCAGTAGCATCAATTAGAATGTACTCTAGTTCAATACCACAATCTTCATACAAAGCTTTTTTACTTGGCAATGAAAATTTACCTGATTGAAGTAAAACACTCTCTATTTCTTTAATAGTTCTTGAAACTGTTGATTCACTCACCTCATAATCAAATGCCATATGTGACATTGAACGATACTCTCTGTAATATTCAAGCATTAATAAAATTTGTGTGGAAACACTTAATTTATTTGGTTTTCCACCTTTAGATTTTTTCTTCTCATGATAAAGTTCACACTCTTGAAGCATAGCTTCGAAAGTAGCAAGTTTTACCCCTGTTAATCTTTTAAATAGTTCTGGTTTTAGTTGTTGTAGTTTTTCATAATTCTTCATAATTTATGTAAAGCAATTCTTAATCCTTTTTGGGTTATGCAAGAAGTCTATTATATAAAATATAATCTGATATGCTTATTAAACTAAAAATTGAATCTGTTTTAAAATTTTAATTTACTGTATTATTATTTTATATTTATGACATAGGAGAATAAATGAGTTTTAAAGATTTTTTAATAGGAGTATTAATTACTTTTATATGGGTTGTTAATTTTTCAGTTATTAAATTAGGGTTACTTTCATTAAACCCTTTTATGCTTACTGGGTTTAGGTTTATGTTATGTGCCTTACCTTTAGTTTTTTTTATTAAAAAACCTGATATAAAAATGTCTTATATTGTTAGTTATGGATTAATTTTTGGTGTTGGATTATGGGGAATGGTTACATTAGGTATATACTTTGGTATTTCAGCTGGAGTGGCTTCTTTAATACTACAAAGTAGCGTATTTTTTACAATAATTTTAGGAGCAATAATTTTAAATGAAAAGCTAGATAAGTTTAAAAAAATTGGGTTTATATTTGCATTGTTTGGGTTAGCATTAATTATCAGTGTAACTGATGGAAGTGTTACTATTGTTGGTGTTATTTTAGTTCTTATTGGATCTATATCTTTGAGTGTTGCTAATATTTTAGTGAAAAAATCAGGAGTAAAAGAGATGTTTTCATTTATTATATGGTCAAGTCTGTTTTCTCCTATTCCCTTATTTATTTTAGCATATTTAACTCAAGGTTCAATAGTTTATGTAAATTTTTTTAAACACTTAGATTACATGGCTATTTTTTCAATTTTATTTCAAGTTTATCCTACTACATTAATTGGATATTGGGTATGGAATTCATTATTGAGGAAATATCCTGTTTCTAGTGTTGCCCCATTGGCTTTGCTTGTTCCTATTTTTGGATTGTTAGGTTCTTTCTTAATATTTAATGAAGAGATAGGTTCTTTAAAAGTATTAGCTTGTATTTTTATTATGTTAGGATTGGTAGTTAATGTTTTTGGTAAAAAATTATCTCTAATAATATTTAAGAAATAATTTTACAAATATTAATTAGTTTTTATTATTTGTAGTGTTATTGAATTCTGGGTTTAACTCTTACAAGGTAGTCTTTAGAACACCAACCATGTTCGGTTTTTATCCAGCTAAATGATTGTGTTGAAGCACAGATTATGTCACCTTTATTGTAGCGGTGTATTATTTTACTTTTCTCTGAGTGTTCTTTTCTCACGTTGAGTATATCTGTGTTTACTTTGAAACAGAAAATAGTCTCTTTTTTACTTTTAGTCGTTTTTATTTTAGAAGTAAATATAGTTTTTCTACTTTTTTTGATAGGCTGTTTTTTGATTTTTTCTTTAAAATACAATTTCATAATATTGTCATTTTTTTCATCTATAAAAAAACTCTTATTTATAAAGGAACTATTTTTTGATAAAATTTCATCTATAAAAACATAGTTTGTTGCTAGGAGTTCATATGTAGCAACTCTGTATTCGTAGTTGTTTTTTATCATCTCTCTTTTGTCTGTTTTTGTTTTAATATACTTTTTTTGTGCCTGATTAAATTTTTTCCATTTCTGTGTAACTTTTTCAATAGTAGAATTTATTTTTCTTCCAATAGACTGTTCTTATCTTTTTGCTGATCTAATCCTCTTGATTTTAGTGCTAATTGTAAGGCTTTTTCTAAGTTTCGGGGAGTTTTAGGAATTAGAGGAAGTTTGACATCATTTATTTTTACATGTAGAACATTTTCTAATCTACTTTTTGCTTGTGAGTAGTTGATTTTATCTAGTATTTTACGGTTATTACCGAGAAAATATATTTTATTTATTTTTTCTAAAGCACTGTTTTTATTAGAATTTATTTTTGCTTGTATTTTTGCTTGTGTTAAATTTTTGCTATTTTTTTGTGATTTTAATGTACTTAATTCTAATAATTCTTTATATTTAAGAGTGTCAAGGTATATTTCAAAAAAATCTATAGTTGTTTCATGTGGGGTACTGTTTATATTGTTTTTAATAGAGTAGTTAAGCCTTATTCTAAGACCATCTTCAAGGCTTATGGCATATGTAGATGATGAGAACAGCAAGATTAAAATTAATAAAACTATTCTCATAATTTTTCTTATTTAAGCACATTTATGATATATCTAATTGGTGCAAAAAAGTATTGCGAAGCTGGTGTTGCTATGATAAGAATTAATATGACCATACCGTATCTCTCTATAGAGCTATAAAATTTTACAATTTTATCCCATCTGTTCCATGCTGCAAAGTAAGAAAAGGCATGTGAACCATCTAGTGGTGGGATTGGCATAAGATTAAAGAAGCCTAAAACTACATTATATACAAGTGATTGAAATACAAATAAGATTATGAAATACTCAAACATTGAATCAATTGAATTAAAATCTACATACCTAAGTATTATAGAAGCAACTATTGCAAGTCCAAAGTTGTAATATATTCCTGCTAAAGAAACATTTATAGCACCTTTATACCCTGCATTTCTTATAACTTCTCTTATGTATATTGGCACTGGTTTAGCCCAACCAAATAAAAATGGAGCACCAGTAAAAAATAGAACCGCAGGAACAATTATTGTGCCCATAAGGTCAATATGAACAAGAGGATTTATACTAAGTCTTCCAGCATCTTTTGCTGTATTGTCACCATATCTATACGCCATATAACCATGCATGATTTCATGCCCAATGATAGCTACTGCTAAAGCTAAAACAGTAGCTGCAATTTTTACTATTTCATTATTTTCCATCTAAAAACTCTTTATCGTGTTCAATTGTATCTATAAAACGTCCGATTCTATTCCATCTTATTTTGTAATCATCATCCCAACTAAAGTAGATAAACCAAGGCTTACCAACTATAAGGCTGTATGGAACACTTCCCCAAAACCTACTATCATTTGAGTGGTCACGGTTGTCACCCATCATATAAAATTCACCTTCTGGAATTTTTTTATAAAAAGCATTATACACAGAGTTGAAATTTCTTGGAAGTTCATCTATAACAACAGGTTGCATAGCGAAATCATTTGCTGAAAGATAACTTTTCATTTGAGTAAAAAGATTTTCATCTTCATCATACTGAATTCCTGGAAATTTTTCTTTATAAGGGTTAAGTACCCACGTTTTTCCTGCTATTACATGTAGCTTGTTTTGTGGGTAGTTATTTTTCATCCACTTTTCACCCTCGTGAAAACTAATATAAAGATGTTTGTCTTGAAAAAGTATTTCATCTCCACCAACAGCAACCATTCTTTTTACATAGTGAACTTTATGTTGTTTTGGGTACCTAAAAACTACTATATCTCCACGCTCTGGTTTATCTCCTTCAATAAGGTGTCCATTTCCAAAAAAATCTGGTAATACTTGAATTTCAAACCAAGGAAGATGAGGAGTAGGAGTTCCATAACTAAACTTTTTTACAAAAAGATGATCACCAATAAGAAGTGTTTTTTTCATACTTCCACTAGGAATTACAAAAGCTTGTGCAACAAAAAATATAACTAAAAGGACGATAACAATAGTACCTGTCCATGAATTTGACCAAGTTAATAGCTTATTTAAAAAATTTTTCATTTATTGACACTCATTTTTGCAGCTGTAAGAGTGTTTTTAAGTAACATGGCAATTGTCATTGGACCAACGCCACCGGGAACTGGTGTAATGAAGCTACATTTGTCTGCGACTGTTTCAAAATATATATCACCTACAAGTTTGCCTTCGTATTTGCCCCATGTCATTCTATTGATACCAATATCAATAACAACTGCACCTTCTTTTACCATGTCTGGTTTAATCATATGAGGAATTCCAACACCTACAATTAAAAGGTCAGCTCTACTTGTGTGAGCTTTTAAATCTTTAGTTTTAGAGTGACATACTGTAACGGTTGCTCTTGCATTTATTAGTAGGTTCGTCATAGGTTTTCCAACAATGTTGCTAACACCAACAACACAAGCGTTCATGCCCATTGGGTTGATGCCATACTCTTTTAAAATTCTCATTACACCAAGTGGAGTACAAGGAACTAAAGTAGGTTCACCAGTAACGAGCTGTCCTACGTTAGAGATATGAAAACCATCAACATCTTTGTTAGGATCAATTGCTTCAAGTATTTTTGCAGTATTAATATGCTTTGGAAGTGGTAGCTGAACTAATATGCCATGAATGCTATCGTCTGCATTTAGTTTAGCGATTCTATCAAGTAGTCTTTCTTCAGTGGCATCTTCATTCATAGTGATTTTTTCAGAAAATATACCAGCTGCGATACAAGATTTTTCTTTTGATGCAACGTAAGTTTGACTAGCAGGGTCACTACCCACTAGAACAACTGCAAGACCGGGAATAATTCCATCTTTTTTTAACTCATTAGTCTCATTTTTAATCTCTTCTTTTACTTTATTTGATAGTGCTTTCCCATCTAAAATTGTCATATTTTAGTGTCCTTAAATGTAATTTTAGCTATTATATCTTTTTTCGACTAAAGTGAGGATGAATGAAGATTTTTATTTGTATTTTGATAACACTTTTATCTTTAAAAGCTGAAGATTTTATAACTAAAATGGAGTATGCAAAAATGCTTTACTCAAACCCTAGAGGAATTGGTTGTATCTATTGTCATGGTGCTAAAGGCGAAGGTTCAATAATAGCAAAATATAAACATCAAGGAAAACAAAAAGAGTTAATAGCACCAGCTATAAATGAACTCTCTAAAGATAAGTTTTTTAAAGCATTACAAGATACAAATTCAGTAATGCCCAAGTATTTTTTAACAAACAGCGAAATAGAAGCACTCTATTTTTACGTAACAAGTGAGGTAAACAGATGACTACATGTAACAGTAAAGCAGCATTCGAGAAAGCGCAAAGCGTTATTCCTGGTGGAGTTGATTCTCCTGTAAGAGCATTTAAAAGTGTTGGAGGAACTCCAATTTTTATTGACCATGGTGAGGGTGCATATTTGGTTGATATTGATGGCAATCGTTATGTAGATTTTGTTCAGAGTTGGGGACCGCTTATTTTTGGTCATTGTGATAAAACAATAGAGATTGCTGTTATGGACGCAGTTACTAAAGGTTTAAGTTTTGGAGCACCAACTGAGGTTGAAACAAAACTTGCTTGTAAAATTTGTGACATGTTTGAAAGCATTGATAAAATTAGATTTGTAAGTAGTGGAACAGAAGCTGTAATGAGTGCAATAAGACTTGCTCGTGGATACACAGGACGTGATGATATTTTAAAATTTGAGGGTAACTATCATGGACATAGTGATTCTCTTTTAGTTCAAGCTGGAAGTGGTGCTGTGACTTTTGGAACTCCTTCAAGTCCAGGTGTTCCAGCAGATTTGACAAAACACACTCTTTTAGCAAAGTACAATGACATTGATAGTGTTAAGAAATGTTTTGAAAATTCTAGTGATATAGCTTGTATTATTCTTGAGCCAATAGCTGGTAACATGGGCTTTGTTCCAGCTGATGAGAAGTTTTTACAAGAGTTACGCGTTATTTGTGATGAGAATGGAACTCTGTTGATATTTGATGAGGTTATGAGTGGTTTCAGAGCTTCACTAAAAGGTGCTCAGGGCATTACCTCGGTAGTTCCTGATATGGTGACTTTTGGTAAGGTCATAGGTGGTGGTATGCCTGTTGGAGCGTTTGGTGGAAAGCTTGATATTATGAATAAACTTAGTCCTGATGGACCAGTTTATCAAGCGGGAACTCTTAGTGGAAACCCTGTAGCAATGCATGCAGGTATGGCTTCACTTGAAAAAATACTTAAAGAAAAAGATTTATACGTTGGTTTTGAAGCAAAAGCTAAAAAACTAGTAGAGGGTTTTAAAAGTGCAGCAAAAGAGAATGGAATTGCATTACAAATAGATGTAAGAGGAAGTATGTTTGGTTTCTTTTTTAATGAAAAGGAAGTCAAGAATTTTGATGATGCACTCAAAAGTGATGCAGATACTTTTGCTAAGTTTCATCAAGGTATGTTAAACGAAGGATTTTATTTCGCTTGTAGTCAGTATGAGACAGGATTTATCTGTACTGCTATAACAGATGAAATGATAGAAGGTTGTATAAAAGCTGCACAAAAAGTTATGAAAGAGATTAAATGAAAATTCTTTGCAAAGCAAAAGCTTTAGTGAAAGGAATTTTTTCTGAACGTGTTCAGGAAAAAGGAGAAATTAAATGAGTACAGAAGAGAAACCAAAATATGCCAAGTTAGTTGAGGGTGCTGATGGACTCTCTTTAGGAATTTCTATAGTTGTAGCAATTCTTCTTGGAGTTGGTGCAGGTATGCTTATGAAAAGCTCTTTTGGTTATGATTGGTTGCTTTGGATGGGTGTTACTTGGGGAGTTGGAGGAGCTATTATGAATGTTTATAAAGCTTACAAAAAACAGGTAGAGTCATATGCTGAGTTTAAAGATGATGTTCGTTATAAAAAGTATGAAAATCAGGATGATGATGACGAGTAAAATTTCATTTGTCTATCTTGGAGCAAGTATATTTTTAATCTTGCTCTCTTTGTTCATGGGAGGAGAGTGGCTTATAAATACACAAGTTGCTTTTATTTGCTCTATGATTATCATATTTGCCTCTTTTTTATCGTACAAAGGTATGATAGATAGAAGTATTGAAAATGGTGAGATTCCTGATGAGGTTGATGAGTTAGATAAAATTGATGATAAATTTGGTCTTTTTAGAGAAGATGAAAATATGGAAGCCAAAGAGTTAAGTAAAGAGGAGTTTGTGAAGCTATATAAGCAGGAGAGAAAGAGGGGTGTTGGCATAAAACAGACTTTTTCAAATCTTTTTAAGAGTGGAAGAGGGGTATTTAACCCTTTTAGGCTCATTGCCTATGCTTTTCTTTGTGTAGCTATGCTTTTTCTTATTAGAAATGAGTTGTTTTCTGCAATACCTTTTTTAGTAGGGGTAGGAGCTGTTCCAATTTCAAGTCTAGTATTAGGTCTTTTTCTTAGAAAGTGACCATAGCAGAGCTAATAGTAGTAGAGTTTTCATGAAATCTTACTATGGTATTGCTCTTTAACGCTATAAGTTCAATATCTTTTTCATAGCTACCATCTCTATAATCAGTTGTTACATGTATAGAAAAAATAGGGTATTTTTTATCATTTTGTTTTATATGTTCACCTGTAAGTAGGGACAGTTTTGTTTTTATTAAAGTAGCTAATGTGTGAGATTGATAGATTTTATCTAGTAATTTTGTAAAGTTATGTATTTGCAGTTTAATATCTGGAAAAGTTAGATCAAACTCTTTTATAAATTCTGCCTTACATCTTGTGCTTGACGCACTTATGCATAAGTCTAATAGAGCGTATATATTTACACTCTCTCCATTTTCTTCTATGTTTATAAATTTTTTTGCAGCAGTTTTGTATAGTTTTATACCTATCTTTTCTTCATCAATATAACCAACTGTAATAGCATAAAATTTGTATGAACCAAAAGTTAAATCTAGAACAGTTGTTTTAAATCCATATGAGTGGCTAGCATATGCCCCAGTTAGTTCAAAAATATCTCTGTTTTGAGCTTCACCTAAGAGGTATTGAGCCTCTTGATTAAGTGATTTTACCCTTCCATCTTCACCAAAAATGATAAAAGGATTATAATCATGCTCTATCCATGCTTCGTTAAAATTCATTTTCATGTCTCCTTTTTCCTGAACAAAGTCCAGCAAAAATTCCTCTCACTTTTGTGAAATGAAACGGTTGTGCAACAATCACTCTCTTTGAGAAAGCTAATGCTTCGCATAGAATTTTATTTAACTTTCTATGTAGTTCTTTAGTTTACGTCCAACTTTTGGGTGCTTAAGTTTTTTGATAGCTGAGCTTTCTATTTGACGTACTCTTTCTCTTGTTACGTTGAGTTCTTTTCCTATCTCTTCAAGAGTTCTGTCACTCTCATCAAACATAAGTCCAAATCTCATTCTAATAACTGCTTTTTCTCTGTCATTTAGTTGGTCAAGTACATCGTCTATCTGATCTTTAAGATCATTTTTAAGCATGAAGTCCATAGGAGATATAGAGTTTTTATCTTCTACAAAGTCACCAAACTTGCCATCATCTTCATTTCCAATAGGAGCTTCAAGAGAAATTGGTTCTTTTGTAATTTTTATAACGTTTTTAACTTTATCAACACTTAGTCCAACTTCTTCTGCAATTGTATCAATATCTGGTTCTTTTCCCTCTTCTTGAAGGTGTTTACGGATTATTTTATTGATTCTGTTTATTGTCTCTATCATGTGTATTGGTATACGGATAGTTCTTGCTTGGTCTGCAATAGCACGACTAATGGCTTGACGAATCCACCACGTAGCATAAGTAGAAAACTTATAGCCTTTTTTATACTCAAACTTATCTACGGCTTTCATAAGACCTATGTTTCCCTCTTGGATAAGGTCAAGGAAAGGCAAACCTCTGTTTGTATAACGTTTAGCAATAGAAACAACTAAGCGTAGGTTTGATTTTGCCATACGAGTTTTTGACTCATCTGCAATTTTCTTACCACGTTTAATTTGCTCTACAATCTCTTTAAGTACTTCAGGGTCTAGATTAAAACTCTCTTTACTAGCCTCTTTTGTTTGAAAAAGCTTTTTTATCTCTACATAAGTAGAAACCATAGTTGCTTCAGGAACTAAACCTGTAATCTCATCTTTATTTAAATCTATAATTTTTTCTAAAAGTTTATCGTGATTTTTCTTTAGAGTATCGTTAAAAAGAGGTAATCTATACTCTAATCTTTTCAGTTCTTTATCAAACTCATCATCACTTTTTAGTGAAGTTTCCATAGATCTTACAAGTTCATTAATAAGTTTACTTGTAGGACCTAATTCAAGAAGCATCTCTTTTAGTATTTTTTTCTTAAAAGCAACAGTTATATCATATATTGCTTTTGCCTCTTCATCTTCCATGTCCTCTGGAACTTTAGCAATAGTTTTAAGCCAATCTTTTTTTGCTTTTTCTAGTGCCTTAAAGCTGGTTAATACTTTCTCGGTTCTTTTATTGTCTTTTTTGGTAGCTTTCTTTTCGCTTTTTTCACCATCTTCACTATCGTCTGAACCTTCTTCATCATCTTCAAAGTTTCTAAATAGCTCTTTTACGCGACGCTCTCTATTTATGAGTGCTTCCTTGTAGTCAATAATAAAATCTATGAGGTATGGAACAGAACAAAATGCATCGATGATAATATCTTCACCAAATTCTATTTTTTTGCTAATTTCTATCTCTTCTTCTTTTGTTAAAAGTGAGATAAGACCCATTTCTCTTAGGTACATTCTAACAGGACTATCACTTCTAGACCACTCTAAAAGTTCTTTATCACCTGCTAAGTCAAACTCTTTGTCTAGTGCTTCTTCTTGTAGCTTTTTTGCTTCTTCAGCTCTTTTTAATGCTTCTTCTAAGTTTCTTAGTTTTGCTAGTTCAGCTGAAGTGATAAGCGTGATTTTGTATTTTTTTATCAGTGTTGTCATTTTTTTGACATTTGATGCTGTTGGTTGTTTTATAAAGAGTGACATAACTTTTTCGTAAGTTACATTACCTTTTTCATTTTCTTTAAATAGCTCTTCTAAGTTTGTATAAAGCTCTTTTGTTGACATAAATATTGCTCCTAAATCTGTGTGTGAAAAAGGTATGTATTATACTGAAATAAGTTTAAAATACAATTAAGTTAATTTTTTTGTATTAGGCAAATTATTTGTAATTTTTAACTGATAATATAGCACCTTTAAAATACTTTGCAAATATGAGATCATATGGTGAAGGATTATTTTCTTTTTTTTCTTTTAATTGTTCCAGTCCATTTTGTAATGTTTTTATTATGATCTTTGGCATACTCTTATGTGCTGCTATATAGTAATCGGTTTTTTTTAGAATATATACGATTTCATAATCGTTGACATTTTTTCCTTGTTTAACTAAATCATAAACGAATGGAAGATCAGTGCATATAAGGGCATCAATTCTACCATATTCAAGCATTCTGTAACCTTGTTTTGGTGTAGAAAGTCTGCTAACATTAGACAAGTCCCCTCCTAGTTTAATAAAAGCTCTTTCAGCTGAAGTATTTTTACTGCTAGCAAAATCAAATTTTTTGATATCATCTAAATTTTTAATTGAAATTGTATCTTTTTTTGCGACAATGACAAGTCTTACATTAGCAATAGGTCCTATCCATTGGAATAATTCTTCTCTTTCTGGTATCCTAGATGCTGTGATGAGTAAAGAATTTGGAGTGACTATGGCTTGGCTAAATACTGAGCTCCAACTATTAAGTTCAATCTCTTTTGCATCAAAATGAAAATCTTCCTTTTTAAATATATCTTCCAATATTTTTACAGTAATGCCAGAAGGAGAACCTTTATGCATAAAATTAAAAGGTGCATTTTTTCCAGCAAATATAGGAATATTTTTTGCCTCAATGGTAGTTGTTGACAAAGACAATAAGATGATGAGTGTATAAAAATAATATTTGTACATATTTTTTATTTCCTAATTTTTTTATACATTCTACCATATAAAAAAGATTTATTTATAACTTTTTTAAAAAAATAAAAAATTAACATTAATTGCTCTAATTTACATCTGATAAAATTAGATGGAACACTAGTTGCTTTGTTTTAAGAAGACAATAAAGGAAAATTGATGCAGAATGGATTTTACACTACTACCGGAGCTATGGTAACTCAGTTTAATAGACTTGATGTTATAACAAATAACTTAGCCAATGTTAATACAAATGCATTTAAACGTGATGATGTTGTTATAGGTGATTTTAAGAGAATTTTTCAAGAGACTCAAGAAGAGATGCCTATAAAGAATCACACAAAAGAGGCTGCAAAGTTTCTTAATGCTTCCATTGATAGAGTTCCACAAATAAGTGAACAATATGTAGAGTTCAAACAAGGTGGACTTAAATCTACTGGAAATCCACTTGATTTTGCACTCAAACGTGCAGATGTATTTTTCATGGTAGATACTCCTGATGGCATTAGATTGACTCAAAATGGTTCATTTGTTATAAATAACGATGGAATACTTACAACAAAACAGGGTTATGCCGTACTTTCTTCAACTTTTTTTCAAAATGGACAGTACATAAAAGTGGAACCAAATAGCACTTTTACTGTAGATAAAGCAGGTAATATATACTCTGTAAATCTCCAAGAAGGATTTGAAGAGGGTGAGATTCCTTTGGGTAGACTTTTTATTGCTCAAAGTGATGATATAAAGTCACTTACAAAAGAGGGAACAAACCTTTATAAATTTAATGACATAAAAGATTTTAAAGATTTAAAAAATTCAGATGTTATTGCACAAGGTTTTTTAGAAACCAGTAACGTAAATCCAGTAAGAGAGATGGTAGCGCTGATTGAAGCTCACAGAATGGTTGAGATGTATCAAAAAGTGATGACTTCGCACATGAATGACCTCAACAATGACGCAATAAATAAATTAGCACAAACAAGAGCTTAAAAATTAAAATGAAAGATTTCTTCACAAGTGAAAGGAATTTTACTTGGGCTTTGCTCAAGTTAAAGGAGACATAAAAATGATACGTTCACTTTATACAGCTGCAACAGGCATGATTGCACAACAAACACAAATAGATGTAACTTCAAACAACATTGCAAACGTAAATACTATTGGTTATAAAAAACAACGTGCAGAATTTGCTGATTTAATGTACCAAACTATGGAGTATGCAGGAACTTCAACAAGTTCTACAACAGTATCTCCAACAGGAATTGAAGTAGGTCTTGGTGCTCGTCCAACGGCGATAGCAAAACAGTTTACTCAAGGTAACTTTAAAAAGACAGGAAATGACCTTGATATGGCAATAACAGGAAAAGGTTTTTTTCAAATTCAACTTCCTAATGGAACAACAGCTTATACAAGAAATGGTTCATTTAAACTAGATAGTGAAGGAAGTATAGTAAACTCAGATGGTTATAGAATGCTTCCAGAAGTGACAGTTCCTGAAGATGCTACGCATATTTCAATTGGAACAGATGGAACTATATCGGTACTTCAAGCAGGTCAAACTGAGATGACGGAGATTGGTCAGATTGAACTTGCCAATTTTATCAATCCTGCAGGTCTTCACTCTTTAGGAGATAATAACTTTTTAAATACATCTGCTTCAGGTGACGTTATTACAGGAACTCCAGGACTTGAGGGAATGGGTCAAACAAGACAACAATTTGTTGAAATGAGTAACGTTCAACTTGTTGAAGAGATGACAGATCTTATTACAGGTCAACGTGCTTATGAAGCAAACTCAAAAGCTATTGTAACAAGTGATGAAATGCTCCAAACAGTAAATCAACTTAAGCGATAGGAAATAATATGCTTATATTAGTTCCTATATTTGTAATTATTATGATTATATTTGCTATAGATTTAATATATTTTGAAGATGTTAAACCAACAAATAAACCTATTGAAAAAACAGTAGAAAAAGCAGATAATCGAAAAAATTATGTTAACAAATACCTAAAACAGTGAGTTTTTTTTCTATTTTTAGGATGACCATACCAGTCTTAATGGGTTATTTACCATTGGGAATGGCATTTGGTCTTTTACTTTCAAAACTTCTTATACCTTGGTACTATGCTTTTTTTATGTCACTTTTTATTTTTGCAGGTGCTGGGCAGTTTTTGCTTCTGGGTTTATTTGCTTCACAAGCAACTATACTTGAAATAGGAGTTGCTACTTTCCTTTTGAACCTAAGACATACTTTTTATGGTCTATCAATGCTAAGTGCTCTAAAAAACTTTAGTTGGAAAAAACACTATATTATATTTGGACTTACCGATGAAACTTTTGCACTTTTAAAGACAAATGAAGTCAAAGAAGAGGAGAGAGAAAGAGTATACCTCATAATTACAGCCCTTAATCAGAGTTATTGGATAATGGGAAGTGTCATAGGTGCTGTTTTGGGTAACATAGTTCCATTTGATTACAGAGGAATTGAGTTCTCTTTAACTGCTCTGTTTGTAGTATTGTCTATTGATTTATATAACAAAAGCAGACAACATAAACCATTTTTAATCTCTATTGTTATTGGTTTTGCAGGAATGCTGGTATTTCCAAGTGACAAAATGCTTATTCTCTCTTTAAGTATGGCAGCTGTTGTACTAATACTTTTTAAAAAGGCGTTAGAAGATGGATAGTAATTACCTAATTTCTGGAATTGTTATAGCTTCTATTTTGACTTACATAACAAGAATAATTCCATTTATATTTTTTAGAAAAAAAGAGCCATCTGCAACCATAAAGTACATTGAGTGGAATATGCCTGTTATGATTATGGTAATACTTGTGTTTTATGCACTTAAAGATGTACCTTGGGGAGTTTATCCTTACGGCATAGCTGAAATGGTTGGTGTAGCAATTGCAGGGTCTTTACATGTAAGGTATAAAAATGCACTTTTGAGCATATTTGTAGCTACTATTGTTTACATGTTCTTGATTCAAAAAATGTTTACCAACGGTTGAAGATTTGGGAGTATAATTTTCATATTAAAGGATTGATATGAAAATTTTTTATAAAACTATAACCATTTCATTAATTACACTATTTGGAGTTTTAGTATTTCAAGGGTGTGCTTCTTCTAACCCTCCAGTTGTACTGGAAGAGGAGTTACATGTAGATGTAATTTATCTTGATAGAATGATGTTACCACCAAATGCAAAAGTAACTATGATTTTAGAAAATATATCTAAACAAGATGTCAAATCAAAAGTTTTAGTTAAAAGCAGTTTAATGGTGAAAAATGCACCTCCATATAGTTTTACAATAAAATATGATTACAATAGTATAGATATGAAAAAAGTTTATAATTTATGGGCTAGCATAACAGTTGATGGCAAATATATATATCGTTCAGATACGGTTTTAAATCCTTTTACCGATATAAGAGATAAATATGAATTAGTAGTAAAAAGAGTATTAATTAATACATCTTGGAAACTCGTAAGCTTAGAGGAAAAGAACATAACAGTTCACAAAAACATGAAAGAACCATACATTTTTTTTGAAAAAGATGAAAAGAGTGTAAAGGGTTTTGGAGGGTGCAATTCTATGTTTGGTTCATTTAGTAAAGAAGGACAAAACATAAAAATAGGACCATTAGCATCAACAAAAAAAGCTTGTATGTACGGTATGGATACTGAAGCAGAGTTTTATAGAGCTATAAGCAAAACTAAAAAGTGGCATATTTATGGGAATGTGTTAAAATTAGCAGATGAGCATGGAAAAACTTTAGCAAAATTTGAAGCCAAATAAGCAAAAAATAGATACAATACAAAGAAAAAAGGCAAAAAGTGAAATTTGATATAGTAAATAGACAGAAAATTTCAAAAAACTGTTTTGTATGTGGCATAAACAATAATTTAGGTCTTAAAACAAAATTTTACGAGACAAGTAGCGAAGAAATAATAGCAGTTTTTACACCAAATGATAAATTGCAAAGTTACCCAAACATACTGCATGGTGGTATTAGTGCAACTATTTTGGATGAGACTATTGGGCGAGCTTTAATGGTAAAATATGGAAGTGAAAGCTTTGGTGTTACTGTTGAGCTTAGTTTGAAATATAAAAAACCAGTTCCTTTAAACCAAGAGTTAAAAGTAGTAGCAAGAGTTACAAATGACAAGGGAAGGCTTTACGAAGGAAGTGGAGAACTTATTTTACCAAATGGTGACGTAGCAGTTACTGCAAAAGGTAAGTACATGAAAAAAGATATAAAAGACATAGTTGACAAAGAGTTCGGCGAAGAAGAGTGGATAACTTCCGACGTTAAAGATTTAAAAACAATAAAAATAGGAAATAAAGATGACAAATAATTATAAACTCAGTACTATAATGAGTGCACTTAAATTAGATAAAGTTGATATACTAAAATCGTATAAATTAGTAGATAAAAAGATAACTCAAGATGATGTAGATGACATATTAAGAGAGCCAAGTGATGAGAAGTTTATACTTTTGGACAGTAAGGGCTTTGAGTTATTTTTAAATGGTTTTATTATATATAAAAGAGGACCAAGTGATAAAAAAGTTAAAAAACAGAAGATATATTTTTCAAATAATATAATTTTGAAAAAGCTAAAAATTGCTTTAGATTTAAAAGATGAAGACATTGTAGCCATATTTAAAAATGATGGTTTAGAGATAACTAAGTCGCAATTAACTGCGTATTTTAGACGTGATGGGCATATAAACTATAGAAAGTGTAGTGACTCGTTATTAAAAAGATTTATCAATGGTCTTAAATAATTTAACTAAAGAAGAGACTAGAGTTATAGAGAACAAAGGAACAGAAGCACCTTATAGTGGTAAATATAATGATTTTGGTGAAGATGGAGTTTTTACATGTAAGCGTTGTAATACTCCACTATATAACTCAAAAAGTAAGTTTAGTTCAGGCTGTGGATGGCCAAGTTTTGATGACGAGATAAGCGGAGCAGTAGAACATACTCGTGATGCAGATGGTATGCGAGTTGAGATTACATGTAAAGCTTGTGGTGGTCATCTAGGACATGTTTTTAAAGGTGAAGGTTTTACACAGAAAAATACAAGACACTGTGTAAACTCACTTAGTCTAGGGTTTATCAAAGAGACAAAATGAAAAAGCATTTGATTCTTATAACATTATTTATAGAATTTATATTTTTCGGATGTGCAACACCAGAAGTAACAAAAAAAGATTTTAAAAGTGGTATGTATAGTTATATGGCAGATGCTGCTGTGTTTAAAGAGTGTGCAACTGGAAAAAAGTTTTCAGTTGCTTTTGAAAAAGACCATATATCACTTGAAAGAGCTTATTTAAACACAAGAAAAGAAGCTGGAGAGTATGTTAAAGTTAAATTAGAAGGAGAAATAGTTTTAAGAGACGGCATGGATGGAAAAACAGACGTTCCCACTTTGATAGTAAAAAAGTTCATAAACATCATTCCAAAAGAGGTATGTCAAAACCAAAACTCAAAAGCAAGTCTAGAAAACACATACTGGAAACTAACAGTACTCAGTGACAAACCACTACCTAACACCAAAGCATTTGCAAGAGAAGCTTACATGATTTTAAACCAAGGTAAAATCAAAGGAAATTCAGGCTGTAACGGCATGGGCGGAACATATAACCTTAATGGAAATAAAATCTCATTTTCAGACAAAGGCATGATGATGACAAAAATGTTTTGTAAAGGAAGTGCAGAAGTAGAGTTTATAAAAGCATTAAAAAATATGTACAGGTACGAATTAAAAGGTGAATACCTAGAAATATTCGATAAAAATAGTGCTAGATTAGCTCGATTTGAGTCAGTGTATTTGTACTAATAAAATAATCTTTATAATGACCTAAATAAAAGTGGATAAAAGAAGTATTTCAAATTGAAATATCAAAATTATGATTAATAATAATTTTGATATTATGTTATATTTAATATATATATAACTATTAGGTTTCTCTACATGTAAAGGTGTTTACAAATGGCAAAAGTTGAAAGAGATGTAAAAAAGGATATTAATAAAGAAGTAGTTGTTTTGGAATATTCAATTATTGGTAAAACATTATCTTTATTTTTTAGGTTGATTATGCTTTATCTAGGAATAATTATGTTTCTTATGGGAAAGGGAGTTTTCTTCTTAGGAATAATAGGCTCAATAGTTATTATATATGCAATTTATAGTTTTATTGATATATTATTATTTAAAAGGCTAAAAATTAATTCAGATAATCTTATAAAAGAATGGCATATTAACACTAAAATATGTATTTCCCTAGATGAATTAGTTGTAAGCAAGACAAATTTATCAATAGGTGGGATAATTGATTTTAAAACAAGTAGAAATAATTTTATTTCATTTTTAACAAAAGTATATATTTTGCCACTAGGCATAGAAAATGTTAAGAAATTAAAAGAAATATTAATTAAGAATAAAGTATTAAAAGGAGATGAATATGAGTGGATTGATTAAAATAGCGGGGACGGAATTAACTATTTATAGGGTCGTGTATTTACTTTTAACTTAAAATAGCTATATGTAAGAAATAAATGTTTAAATATCAATTTAATATTAAGTCTATTTTGAGCTTACTATGTAGTTTATAAAAAGGTTTAAATGCGGGAAATTAGGTTGAGAGATTGAGACTTTTTATTGATATTTATGATAATAACCTTTGTAATTATAACAGTTTGAATAGTAGATATTTTTAGCATAGAGTCTATTTTGTAACAGAAATGTCGTTAGTAATAGAGTAGTCGTGAAGCGAGGTTATGACCAGTACATGTATAATGCCTGAGTATTTAAGACAATAATTCAAGTAGATTTATTTTCTTGATACAATAAATGAGGAATCAGATTTTCTAATACATTAATTATTTTTAATTTTTATTAAAGTAAATTTAAGTATTATTGTCTTAGAAAAATATTTATAACCAATACTAATATGAGAATATATAATAATTCGTAATTTAATACAAATTTAAGAAACTGAAAATTGCATTAATTGGGTGGGACGGGAACTAGTCATAGAATGCTAACTAAAAGGAATAATAATTTTGTGCTTGTTAGCATATTTAACCCACTCCCCATTAAATGGCACCGAGGTACATAATTTAAATTAAAAAACTCCATCTTCTTATTAAGGAAATAATATCTTAGTTAACAAAAATAAATCATTTCTTATATCTTTATTCCTCTCTAGATTAGGGGATCACATTCTATTATTTTTAGTCCCATTAATGGTTTTTAAAATAACAGGTAGCGTAGGTTTATCTGGATTAGCATTTTTCTTTGAAACTTTGCCAAGGTTTATGTATTTTCCAATAGCAGGAATAATATGTGATTACTTATCTCCTTACAAATTATTAAATAATAGTCAGTTTATTAGATTCATTGTTGTTTTATTAGGATTAATAGCAAATTATTTCTTAGAAAGTGTAAATTGGTTAATATTAATTTCAGCTGTTGTTGGGATATTATCGACACAAGGTGAAATAGCAAGAGAGGTAATGATTCCTCAAGTTTTTAAAGACTATAATTTAGAAAAAGTACTTTCATTTACTCAATTGTCTGATCAATCAGGGATGGTTCTAGCTCCATTTTTAGCTGCGCTACTATTAAATTATATAGATTGGGAAATAATCGTGTTGATAACTGCTTTTTTCTTCTTATTTTCAGATTTAAGTTTAAGATTATGGTGGTCAAAATTTAACTTTACTTTTCCTATTAAAAATGGGAATTCTTTCAAAATAATTAATGATATTAAAATTGCATTTTCTAATATCCTAAAGCTACCAAAATTAATTCCCTTAATTATATTATCATTTCTAATAAATCTTATCTTAGGAACTATATTAGCTTCTTCTGCTCCAATATATATTGGAATACTAGAAGAATCTCAAAACTCATATGCTACACTTCAAATTTTAGGTATTGCAACAACTATTATTGTGCTATTGACTATTGCTAGGTACTCTTTTCCATTAATTATTATGGGAGCATTAAGCTTTTTTTTTATAGGGGTAGGTGGTATTTTAGTTGGTATATCAAGTGATTATATAATTTATATCATTGGTTATATTTTAATTGTAGGATTTGACAAAATGTTTAATATATTTAATAGAACTTCTAGGGCTAAAATAATACCAATAAAAGACTTTGGAAAAACAACAGGATTCATTGTATTATTCAATAATATATCTCAGCCAATTTCAGGATTATTAATAGCAGTTTATTCGAATATCATAAATATACAGACATTAGTTTTGTATATTTCAATTTTTTCTTTTTCAATAGGTAGTCTTATATTTGTATATTTTATCGTAAAAAAGGCATAGTCTATTTGAAAATAAATCTTACTGAATTATTGTCTTAGATTTTAGGGGCATTATTGTTTTTTCTTGTTAACTTTTATTTTTAATTTTCCAATGAAGAAAAATAATATTGCAAACAATACAATAAGTAAAAATTCAAAAGCCGTAAATGCAGAAGTGTCAAAAAAGATTAGTATTAGCACGGAAAAAATAGGGATTAGAGGCAAAAACAATGAAGTTGTCTCTGCTCCTAGATTTTTAATTGCTCTTTGAAGAAGAAATAATGGGATGATGCTAGAAGTCAACGCTATAATAGAAAGTAGAGCAAACTCGTTATTTTCAATCAAAAAGACAGCATCATAAATAACAGCATATAATCCACAAAGAATGATCACAACAAAGAACCTAATAGACAATAACTCTGAACTAGTAAATCCTGTTTTTTGATGTAGAATTTCTGATTTACATAAATATATTGAGGCAAAATAACTTGAAATCAAAGTCAATAGTATACCAATACAAGCTTCTAGAAGCTGTGCATTGGAGATATAAAAAGATAATAATATTGAGGCAATAAATAAAATTCCATTATTTTTAAAATTGATATTATTTTTTTTGACTATATCAGTAAAAAATGGAATTGTTCCAAAGAAAATAATTGCGTAAATTAATGGAGATATATATAACATTACGACAAATGCAGCTAAGGTATTAACCAGTGTTGTTATATTCAATTGAAAGATTAAATATAAATGATTTATGCTTTTTGAGATGATGAGTTTAATCTTCTTTACATTAATAGATATAAAGACCATAGCTGTTATTGTATATGTTATAAATGTAGAAGTAATAGGTGATATAGTTTTTACAGCTTCATCCATCAAAACAAAAGATATTGCGGACATCAAGCAAAAAGTTAATATTTCTTTATATTTATATATATTTTTCATAATTTATTTCCCAATATTTTTTCAATATCTGTACTTGAAACAATTTTTTCTGCTTGTACTACAGACGCCCTTATGTAATTAAGAACAAGTAATTCACCTTCAAAATGTTTAAGATTGGTATTTTTTTATTTTTATCGTGCCATTTTTTAATAATTTATGTAATTTAATTTCGTTAATAAATGAGCTTATGTTCATAAAGAAAAAGTATATAAAAAATTTACTTTTAAGGAACTTAAGGTAAAGAGTTCTGCAAGAAGTCTATTGGAAAACGATGATTTTAAAAGTAAATACAACTACTAAAAGTTGATAGTAGAGAAGATATTTATAAATAGTTACAACAAAAAATAATCCTTACATGTAAAGTATGCTAAAATAGACATCTTTCAAAAGTAAGAATGAAAATTGCTTAGTAAAGAATATGAGTAAATATAAAAAAATAGAGAATAAGAAACCAGAGCAATTTAAACGATTGACAGGTGTAAAAAAAGAGACCTTTGAATTGATGGTTAAACTTTTAAAAGATTTCGAAGAGAAAAGAAAGAAGATATCAGGTCGTCCCCTAAAATTAATCTATGCAGATCAGATTTTAATGATGCTTGAATATTTAAGAGAATATCGTACATATTATCATATAAGTGTAGATTACAGTATCAGTGAATCAAGCTGTTATAAAATGATAAAAAGAGCAGAAGATATATTGATAAACTCAAAAGTTTTTTCACTTCCAACAAAGAATAGATTGATGAATGATATGGAGATTGAAGTTATCTTGGTTGATGCAACTGAATCACCTATTCAACGTCCAAAAAAAAGCAACAGAGATACTATTCAGGGAAAAAGAAACGACATACACTAAAAACACAACTAGTTGTTGATGCAAAAGAGTTAACCATTTTAGCAACTACGTGTTCAGAAGGGAAACTACATGATTTTAAGTTGTATAAAAAAAGTAAATTACCACTAAATCCAAATATACAAGTTAATGTTGATACCGGATATTTGGGAATAAAAAAGATACACAATAATACCCTTATTCCAAAGAAAAAAAGTAAGTTAAAACCATTAAGTCATGAAGATAAAAAAGATAATAAAATATTTGCATCAAAACGTATATTTGTAGAACATGTTATAGGTGTACTAAAACGATTTCGTATCATCTCAGAAACCTATCGTAATAGAAGAAAAAAATTTGGCTTACGGTTTAACTTAATTGCTGGTATTTATAATTTTGAGTTGAAATTGAAAGATATTAAGTGACTTTTGAAAGAAGTCTAATAATTAATAAAGGTGGAGATAATTTTCTCTCAACTATAAAATTACTAATTTAAAGGAAAGATATGAAGTTTTTTTTATTTATATTATTACTTTCATCAACGCTATTATTTGCTGTTAATAACAAAATTATAATTAAAAAAGAGTTTAGTTATAACAATACCAAACCTTCAGAACTAGGCGTTGATAATGCCTTTTATATTAAAGGAAAAAACTGGATAGAGGGACTAAATGGTCTTAAATCTTTTTCAAAATGTAAACTAATAGAGATAGATGAGCTAGGTCAAAAAGATAGACTATTTAAAGCAAAACTAACTGCTCAATGCATATGTAAGTAACAATATGGAAACTAAAAAAGCATACTTCGCCGGTGGTTGTTTCTGGGGAGTTGAGTACTACTTTAACAAAGAAAATGGTGTTTTAGATGCACTCTCAGGTTTTATGGGTGGGCATACTCTAAACCCTACTTATCAAGATATTTGTTATAAAGATACGGGTCATTTGGAAGTTGTAGAGGTGAGTTATAATCCAGATGTAATTAGCTATGAAAACTTAACAAAACTATTTTTTGAAATACACGACCCAACTCAAACAAATGGGCAAGGACCCGACATAGGTAGCCAGTACCTTTCAGCAGTTTTTGTTTGTAATGATGAAGAGAAAGAAATGGTAGAAAGTTTAATAAAAGAGTTAGAAAAAAAAGGTCTACATGTAGCAACAAAAATCTTGGAAAAGCAGGAATTTTATATGGCTGAGGATTATCATCAGTACTATTATCAAAAAACTGGTAAAACTCCATATTGTCATAGTTATACGAAAAGGTTTTAAATGAGTGTTTTACTAGAGTTTAGTATGTTTCCTACGAGCGACAACTGTCGTGAAGGCTCATCTGTTTCGAAACAAGTTGCTAAAATAATAGATGCCATAGACAAAAGTGGTGTAGCGTATAAATTGACTCCTATGGGAACAGTTGTTGAGACCAAAACCATGAGAGAAGCGTTAAATATAATTGAACTAGCATATGAACAAGTTAGTGATTGTGATAGAGTTTATAGCTCTTTGAAGTTCGACATAAGAAAAGGCAAGACAAATAGACTTACTACAAAAATTGAGTCCATAGAGAAGGAACTTGGTAAATCAGTTTCCACATGAATAAAAACTAAAATCTTCTAGTTTTTGTCTATTTAATCTTTTTCATACACCTTTTTAGGTAAAATAGCTACTAATAATAAGAAAATTCTCAAGGACTTTTATGAATACAATAGATGGAAAAGTTTGGACATTTGGTGACAATATAGATACAGACCTTATAATCGCAGCGCGTTATCTAACAACTTCAGACCCTGATGAACTAGCAACACATGTTATGGAAGATGTTGATCCTACGTTTAAAGACAAAGTAAAAAAAGGTGATATCATTGTTGCTGGTGAAAACTTTGGTTGTGGTTCGTCGCGTGAACATGCTCCAATAGCTCTAAAAGCAGCAGGAGTAAGTGCTATTGTAGCAAAAAGCTTTGCAAGAATTTTCTATAGAAATGCTTTTAATATGGGACTTACTATTTTAGAGTTAGAAGAGAGTAGTGAGCTAAAAGAGGGCGATATTTTAACAGTTGATTTAGACAATGGAACTATTAAGAGTAAACATAGTGGCAAAACTTACAAGTTTGCACCAATTCCGCCTTTTATGCAAGAGCTTGTTAATTGTGGTGGTCTTATGAATTATGCGAAAAAATTAAATTAAAATACTCTTCGCAGGCGAAAGCTTCAGTGAGAGGAATTTAACTTGGGCTTTTGCTCAAGTTCAAGGAGAAATTAAATGAAAAGATATAATGTTGCAATAATTAAAGGTGATGGAATTGGACCTGAAATAATAGATGAAGCTATAAAAGTTTTAGATGCAGTTTGTTCAAAAGAAGATATTGAACTAAACTATGATGAGTATCTTATGGGTGGTAATGCCTATGACGTTACAGGTAACCCACTTCCTGATGAGACAGTTGTGGGATGTAAAAAAAGCGATGCCATACTTTTTGGTGCTATTGGTGGTGAAAAATGGGATAACTTAGAGCGTCATCTTCGTCCTGAGAGTGGACTTTTAAAGCTTAGAAGTGAACTTGGTGTTTATGCAAACCTAAGACCAACAAGTGTTTTTGATGAGTTAGTTGATGCTAGTACAATCAAGCCAGAAGTTTTAAAAGGAGTTGATCTTTTTGTAGTACGTGAACTTACAGGTGGAATCTATTTTGGTGAGCCTCGTGAAAAAACTGAAACAAAAGCTTTTAATACTATGGTTTATACAAAAGAAGAAATAAAAAGAATTGCAATAGTAGCATTTGACAGTGCTATGAAAAGACGTAAGAAAGTATGTTCAATTGACAAAGCCAATGTTCTTGAAGTAAGTCAGCTTTGGCGTGAAACTGTTGAAGAGGTGGCAAAGGATTATCCTGAAGTAACTTTGTCTCACATGTATGTCGATAACGCAGCAATGCAATTAGTGCGTAATCCAAGACAATTTGATGTTATGCTTACGGGTAATATTTTTGGAGATATTTTAAGTGACGAAGCAAGTATGATAAGTGGTTCAATTGGTCTTTTACCATCTGCTTCTGTTGGTGGAAAAGTTGGACTTTTTGAACCAATTCATGGTTCAGCTCCCGATATTGCTGGACAAGGCATATCAAATCCAATTGCAACAATTATGAGTGCCGCTATGATGTTACGTTTTGCTTTTGGCGAAGAGAGTGCTGCCTTAAGGATAGAAAAAGCAGTTGCATTAGTACTAAAAGATGGATATAGAACAAAAGATTTAGCCGATTATGGAGCAAAAGAAGTTTGTTCTACGAGTGAAATAGGCTCAATTATTGCGGACTATGTAGCGAAGATATGAGAATACAGAAGTTCACTTCGTGCTTGAGTGATATGAATTTTTGCTGGGCTTTGCTCAGTAAAAAGGAGAAAGTTAAATGAAGACATTAACACTAGCTTCTATTTATGAGCTACAAGGACTCAAAAGTGAAGCTTTGGAAATATACAAAGAATTATTAAAAAAAGATTCAAACAATAAAGATGCAAAAATAGCAATAAAAAGACTCTCGGGCATTCGCAAGAAGTATTTACATGTAGACGAAGATATGAAAAAGTTTTTTGTAAATATGGACAGTGAAGTAGAGTTTTTAGAATTTGAAAGGTGGTTGATTAAATGGAGTTAAAAGATATGGTACTCTCAACATTAGCAGAGCTTGAAAATGCACAAGATGATGTTGAAGTAAAACAGCAAATTGAAGAACCAAAAGAGATAGAAATAACAGAAGAAGTTTTTGAAGAAGAAAAAACTTTAGATGATGAAAGACACTTCTGTGAGAGTATGAGAGAACGGATACTTGTTCTTTTTGAAGGTTTTCAATCACCAAATAACAAGAGTATTGAAGCAAAAGTTGATTTAACTTTGAACTTTTTAGAGTACTCATTGGCTGTTTTAGATGAGCGTTTAGAAAAACTTGATAACAGATAAATTTCCAACTGATTTACAACTTGAAATACAGAAAATTGTAAATTTATTAAAACCATACACAAAGCGAGCATACCTTGTTGGAGGTTGTGTTCGTGACCTACTTTTAAATAACAAAATCAAAGATTTAGATATAGAAGTTTATGACATAACCCCAAATGCGTTTGATGAACTTATGCAAAAAAGTGGAGCTTTAGGAGTAGGAAAAAGTTTTTTTGTATATAAATTAAATGACATAGACCTAGCACTTCCAAGAGTTGAGAAAAAAGTGGGAGTAGGGCATAAAGCTTTTGAAGTAAAAGTAACAGATGATGAAAAAGTAGCTTCAAAAAGACGTGATTTTAGTATGAATGCTATGATGATTAACATTTTTACAGGAGAGCTTTTAGACTTTTGGAATGGACAAAAAAGCATAGAGAAAAAGCAGATTTCTCTAATAGATGAGAAAAGTTTTAAAGAAGATAGTTTAAGAGTTTTAAGAGCCATTCAATTTAGTGCTAGATTTGGTTTTAAAATAGAAGAAAACACCTTTAATATTATGAAAAATATTGATTTAAGTGATTTAACTAAACCTAGGATTTTATGGGAGTTTGAAAAGCTTTTTAATGCAAAACATTTAGATATTGGGTTTGTTTACATGTACAGACTTGGAGTGTTTGAAAAACTCTTTACATGTAAGTTAGAAGCGAATAATATAGTCAATATAATAACAGAATTAAAAGAAGCCACTTTTGAAAAAGATTTAAGAGCATATTATTTTATATATATAGTAGCTAATATGAGTGGACACAATCCTTACGAGTGGGCAAAAAAACTTGAAGCACCAAATCACTATCTTAGAGCATATAAAAACAAGAACTTTACATGTAATGACTTAAGTGACAAAGATTTGATAACAATAGCAATAGATTTACCCATAAAAGAGTGGTTAGGAAATTATAAAGATGATATAAAACAAAGAGCCATAAAGCTTAATATTTGGGATGAAGTTTTTATAAGTGGTGTTACCATAGCCCAAGTTATTGAAGATGGTTTTGTAAAAGAAAATATAAAAATAGAGCACAGAAGAAGGGTAATGGAAAAAATTGATGAATAATTATATATTGAAAATAGATTGTGAAGATGCAAAGGGATTGATATACAAAATTTCTGATGTTTTGTACAAAAGTAACTTAAATATTGTAAAAAATGATGAGTTTGTAGATAGTAAAAATAGTAAATTTTTCTTTCGTGCGATTGTTAGTGGCAATATTGAAAATGGTAACTTAGTAGCAAAATTAAAAGAGTTTATGCCAAAAGATGCGAACATAAAGTTAATTAAAAAAATAAGAAAAAAAATAATTATTATGGCTACTAAAGAGTCTCATTGTTTGGGTGATTTGCTTCTAAAAGAGTATAGCAATGACCTAAATGCAGAAGTAGTAGCAGTAGTGTCAAACTATGACTATTTAAATGAGCTTGTGAGTAAGTTTGAAATACCTTATCATCATGTTTGTCATGAAGGATTAAATAGACTTGAACACGAGAAAAAAATACTAAAAGTTTTAAAAAATTATGAATTTGACTATATAGTTTTAGCTAAATACATGAGAATACTTTCAAGTGATTTTGTAAAGTATTTTGATTGTAAAATAGTCAATATTCATCACTCTTTTTTACCTGCTTTTGTAGGAGCAAATCCCTATAAACAAGCCTTTGAAAGGGGTGTTAAAACCATAGGAGCTACTGCACATTTTGTGACAAATGACCTTGATGAAGGACCAATCATTGCTCAAGATGTTATTAATGTCACTCATGAATTTTCGTGGAAAGACATGCAAAAAGCAGGACGAAATGTAGAAAAAGTTGTTCTTTCAAATGCTCTTGATTTAGTTCTTGAAGATAGAGTTTTTGTTTCAGCCAATAAGTCGGTGATTTTCTAATGTTCAACATAGTACTTGTTCACCCACAAATCCCACAAAATACTGGAAGCATAGGACGTTTATGTGTAAATTGTGATAGCAAACTTCATATTGTGAAACCAACTTGTTTTGAAATTAATGATAAAAATGTTAAAAGAGCAGGTTTAGATTATTGGAATTTACTTGATGTGACAGTTTGGGAAAGTTTAGATGACTTTTTAGCAGCCCATGGCGACAAAAAAGATAGTTTTTATTTTGCTACAACTAAGAGTAATAAAGCTTATTTTGAGGCTGAGTTTAAAAAGGGTGATTTTATTTTTTTTGGTGGAGAATCAACAGGACTTCCAATGGAACTTATGAAAATCAAATGGGAAAATGCTATTACGATTCCTATGGGTAAAAATGGAAGAAGCTTAAACCTAGCGGTATCCGTTGGCATCGTTCTTTATGATGCTATTCGTCAAAATTATTCAGAGTTTACATGATATACGACATAGCTATTATTGGAGGAGGAGCGAGTGGTCTTATGTCAGCTTCGTTTTTACCAAAGAAAAACATAGCTATCATAGATTCAAACTCTAAAATTGGTTTGAAAATTCTTGCAAGTGGTGGAGGCAAGTGTAATGTTACAAACAAAAAAGTAACTACTGAGAACTACCTTGGAGATAAAAACTTCATACAAAAAACATTAGATTGTTTTACTTCAAATGAGCTTTTAGAATTTTTAGACAAGTTTAAGTTAGAACTCGAAGAAAGAAAGTATGGTCAGTACTTTTGTAAAAAATCTGCTAAAGATGTTGTAATCATATTTGAAAAACTTACTAAACATTGTCATTTTTTTATGAGCTCTAAAGTTCATCAAGTTGAGTTTAAAGATCACTTTATAATCAAAACTAAAAACAGAATAATAGAAGCTAAAAAATTAATTGTAGCAAGTGGTGGCATAAGTTACACTCCTCTTGGAGCAAGTCCTATAGGCTATGAGATAGCAAAATCTTTTGGGCATAGTATTGTCACTCCTGCTCCTGCTCTTGTAGGTCTCACGGTTCAAAAAGAGCAGTTTTGGATGAAAGAGCTTAGTGGTATTTCTTTTAATGCTAAATTAAGTGTAGAAAATAAAATTTTAGAGAGTGATTTGCTTTTTACACATAAGGGCATTAGTGGACCAGTAATTTTGAGTGGTTCACTCTACTGGAAAAAAGGTAAAATGGCACTGGACTTTTTACCAAATAGTAGTTTAAAAAAACTTTTAGATAAAAAATCAAAAAAGCAGATAAGTTCTGGTTTCCCTCTGCCAAAAAGGTTTGTTTTAGAGTTTCTAAAATCTATACAAGTCGAAGATAAACCGATAAATAGACTAAAACAAGATGAGTTAGAAAAATTACAAGTTATAAAAAACTATGAGTTTGCACCAGCTGGTAACTTTGGCTTTTCAAAAGCAGAAGTAACTAAAGGTGGAGTTTGTACCGATGAAATTGATAGTTCAACATTTGAATCAAAACTTCAAAAAAACCTATATTTTATTGGTGAAGTTTTAGATGTAACAGGTGAGCTTGGTGGTTACAATTTTCAGTGGGCATTTGCCTCAGCAATAGCATTAACGAAAGGAATAAAGTAATGGCAAAAGTACAAGATTTAATAGACGGACATGAAAACTTTAGAGGAAGAAAGTTTAAAAAGTATGAAGATAAGTTTTTAGATTTAGTTAAAAATGGACAAAAAGCAAAAGTACTTTTTATTGCTTGTAGTGACTCAAGAGTTGATCCCGTACTTATTACAAACTCTGACCCCGGCGATCTTTTTGTTCTTAGAAACATAGGTAACTTTGTTCCTCCTTTCTCTCCAGACAATGACTACCATGCAACTGCGGCTGGCATTGAGTATGCAACGCATATTTTAAAGGTTACAGATATAATCATCTGTGGACACTCTCATTGTGGAGCTATTAACAGTCTTTATCAAGACATAGATAGTATAAATCTTCTACATGTAAAAAGATGGTTAGATTTGGGAGTAGAGGCAAAAAAGCATGTAGAAAATAGCATAAGTAGTGAAGCTTCGCAAGATGAAAAATTAGAACTTACTGAGAAAGTTTCCATAGTTTTTCAGATGAAAAATATACTTTCATATCCTGAAGTAAAGTACAGAGTAGATTCTGGAAAGTTATCAATTCGTGGTTGGTATTACAAGCTAGAGACTGGAGAGTTAGAGTACTTTTGTGATAAAGAAAGAGAATTCTTACCAATGGCATGATGAGATTTTTAGCACTATTTTTTATCCCAATACTTCTTTATGCGAAGCAGTTTAGTGTAGCGACATATAATGTAGAAAACCTTTTTGATACAAAAAAAAGTGGTTTTGAATATGAAGAATATATTCCAAATACTAAAAGTGGTTGGAATGAAAAAATGCTTTCAATTAAAATAAAAAATTTAGCACAAGTTATAAAAGATATAAATGCCGATATAATCTCTCTTCAAGAAGTAGAGAACAAAGAAGTTTTAAAAAGACTTAATTTAGCTCTTGGAAAACAAAAATACCCTTACATGTACAGCTCATTTAAGACAAAAGGGCTTGATATAGTTATGCTTTCTCGATATCCAATAAAAAAGCATAACTCTTATATTATACTAAAAAGATTTAGACCAATTCATAGAGTTGTTGTAGAAATTGAAGGTTTAAATGTAAGCATATTTATGAATCATTGGCCTTCATATAGACATTCTACAAAAACTCGTATGAAATTTGCAAAAAAATTGAAATCACTTTATGAAAAAGAGAAAAACTATATACTTCTAGGAGATTTTAACTCTCCACTAAATAAAAATGAAAAAGACTGGGGTATTGAGATAGAATTAGTTTCAAAAAATAATTATAATCTTTGGTTAGACATACCATTGAACGATAGATACTCTTATAAATTTTATAAGATAAAAAATGCAATTGACCATATGATAGTATCAAAATCACTGTATAAAAAATACATTGTAGGTTCATTTAAGTCTTATAAACTTGACTATCTTGTAGATAAATATGGTAATGCCAAAAGATGGAAAATTTCAAACAAAGGTAGAGGAAAACACTTGGGCATAGGATATAGTGACCACTTTGCTGTTTCGGCAAAGTTTATTACTACTGAACAAATAACAGAGGCACCAAAGCAGATAAATATACAAGAGTTATTAAAACTTAAAGGAAGAGTTAACTATTTTCTCAAAAATGTTATGGTAATAAATAAAAATAAATATGGTATTATTATTGAAGATAAAAATAGAGATACAATTTACATATTCAGACCGGATTACAATTTAGAAGTTGGAGAAATTTATTCTTTACATGTAAAGAAGTTAGCAACTTATAAAGGCAAAAAAGAGATTGTATTGTTAGATTTATTATAATGAAAGGTAAATATTGAGTTTTATAAGAACAGTGGTTTGGGGATTGCTTCTAGTGATTTGTTTTATTGTATATCAAAGTATTCAGGAAAGTAGTTTTGAGTCAATTAAAATTGTACATAATGAAATTGATATTATTGATAAAGAATTTTCTAGCTATGAAAGCTTGAATTATTTAAATAAGCTTAGAACAGGGGCTGGTTTAATATATCTTAGTGAGGATCCTATTTTAACCTCTTCAGCAAAGAATCATGCAGTTTATCTTATAAAAAATGACATGATGTCACATAAAGAATTACCTTCAAATTTGACTTTTACAGGAGTTAATCCAAAAGATAGGGCTGAAAAAGTTGGTTATAAGTCGCTATTTGTGGTTGAAAATATATCAAATGGAAGTAAAAATGCAAAAGAATCTATTGATAATCTATTCTCAGCAATATATCATCGTTTTGGTTTTTTAGATTTCAAAATAAACAGTGTTGGAATTGGAATAGAACAAAATAGTAAAAATAGATTAAAAACATCATTTGTTTACAATATGGGTAGTAGTCGAATGAATTATTTATGTAGCCAAAAAAGTTTTAATAGTTCTGGAAATTATATATATGGTGTTTGTATGGATAAAGATTTCAAAATTAAAGAAAATGATTTTAAAGAAGTTTTATCTTCAACTAAGTATTTAAATAAAAAAGTAATTATATATCCTTTTGATGGTCAAAAAGATATTCCTCCTGCTTTTTTTACAGAAATTCCTGACCCTTTACCCAGTTATGATGTTAGTGGTTTTCCAATTAGCATAAGTTTTGATGAGGACTATGCGAGAACAATAGATATAATAAGTTTTAAACTTTTTGACAGTAAATATAATTTAATAGACAAGACTATAATTTATGATTATGATACAGACCCAAATAATAAGTTTAGAAAATTTGATTTTGCTCTATTCCCTTTGGAGCGTTTAAAATGGGATGAACAGTATAGTGTTGAAGTTGTTTATGCCTTAGATGGTATTAGTCATCAAAAAAATTGGAGTTTTTTTACAAGAGCTTTTAAAGAAGATTTTTTTAATGTGAGTTTGGAAAATTATCAATTTAATGTTAAAAAAAATAGTTCTACTATTTTTTATTTTGAACCAACTACTAAAACTGATGTTTCTTATACTATTGAGTACCCAAGTTCAATATATTTAGAAATAATAGATGCCAATACTATTATGCTTTCGACTTATGAAGAGAATTTTGAAGAAATTGAGATAATGTTTGGAACTCATAAATTAATTGTTAGTATTGATGATGAGTAAAAGTAGATAATTTATTGGATTTTAACTCCTGTTTAGATAAAATTAACATAAAAGATTTTGCCAAAGGCAAAGCTTTAGTGCAATGAATTTAATTTGGACTTGTTCAAATTGAAGAAACAATTAGATAATTAGGATATATTTATGATAAAACCACTTTTAATAGAGATAGGTGTTGAGGAACTTCCAGCAGTTCCATTTTTGAAAGAGTTACCAAATATAGAAAAAAAATGGCTTGATATTCTTGAAACCAATGGACTTGGTTGTGAATTTAAGTTTTACTATACTCCTAGAAGATTGGTTCTGTGGCATAGTGAATTTCCTACTTCTCAGGAAAATGCAGATGTAGAATTTTTTGGAGCACCTGTAGCAGTAGCATACAAAGATGGTGAGCCAACTCCTGCTGCAAATGGTTTTGCTAAGAAATGTGGAGTAGAGCTTGAAGAGATAGGACGTGCAACTAAAAATGGCAAAGAAGTTCTTTATTTCAAAAAAGAGGTACAAGGGCAAGATTCAAAAACTCTTATAGGCAGTATGGTTGAAGAGTTTCTCTCAAAACTAAACTTTGGAAAGTCTATGAGATGGGGAAGTTACGAGAAGAGTTTTATCCGTCCTATTCGGTGGATTGGAGCTATGCTTGGTGATGAGCACGTACCTTTTAAAGTTTATAACGTAGAATCAAAGTATTTTTCATACCCTCATAGAACTATTTCATATGAGCCTTTTGCCTATGATTTTGCAGGGGATTATTTTAAAAAACTTGAGAAAGGTGGCGTTGTACTTTACCAAAACAAGCGTAAAGAGATGGTACTAGAGCAATTTAAAACAATAGAAAAAGACAATGGTATTGAAATTGAAATTGATGAAGAGTTATTGGCTGAAATAGTTGCTATTACAGAGCAACCTAGGGCTTTGATAGGAACTTTTGATAAAGAGTTTTTGAGACTTCCTCCTGAGGTTATTATTACTTCTATGAAAGAACATCAACGGTATTTTCCAGTTTTTGAGAATGGTGAAGTAACAAACAAATTCATTGTAGTTTCAAATGCTATTAGTAAAGATTATGATTTAATTGTAAAAGGAAATGAAAAAGTACTTCGTGCTAGGTTGTCCGATGGACTCTTTTTTTATGACAATGACCTTAGAAATGGGCTTAGTTTCTCAGGACTAAAAAATGTAGTTTTCTTAGATGGTCTTGGTTCAGTTTTTGACAAAGTAATAAGAGAAAAAGCTGTGATTGAGTACCTTGAAAACAAGTATGAGAAAAATCTAAGCATTGAAATTGATTATAAGAACAAAAAAGAGATACAAGATACTCTTAACCGTGCTATTATGCTAAGTAAAGCAGACCTTCTTAGTGAGATGGTATATGAGTTTACTGAGCTTCAAGGTCTTATGGGATACTACTATGCAAAAGCAGCTGGGGAAGATGAGCTTGTATGTTTAGCACTAAAAGAGCAGTATTTACCGAAAAGTTTTGAAGGGGAACTTCCAAGTAACTTGTGTAGTTCTTTAGTAGCAATGTCAAACAAAATTGACTCTTTGATTGCCTTGTTTAGCATAGGTAAAGTTCCAACAGGTACAAAAGACCCGTTTGCACTTCGTAGAGCAGTAAACGGTATTATTAAAATAGTCTTGGATCAGAATTTATCATTTGACATAAAAGAAGATTTGAAAAGTCTAAGTAGTAACTATGCAAACTTTGAAATAGAAAAACTTGAACTATTTTTCTTAGAGAGAATCAATCAGTTTTTTGATGCAAATCCTTCTGTCATAAAAGCAGTTGTAAGTAGTGGTGAGAGAGACATAGTAAAACTCTCGAAAAAAATAGAAGCACTAAAAGCAATAGCAAATGGTAGTGGATCTAAAGAGGTTTTTTCTACATTTAAAAGAGTTGCCAATATTATTAAAGATGTTAATATAGAAAAAGAATTACATGTAGATGAAAAACTTTTTGAAACCGATGAAGAGAAAGCTTTACATGTAGAATTCGTAAAGAGAGCTTCAAAAGATTATAAAACATACGAAGAGAAATTAGATGCACTATTTGGATTAAAACCTCAAATAGATAACTTTTTTGATAACGTTATGGTAAATGCTGAAAATATTGATGTAAAAACGAACAGACAAAACTTAATTGCAACAATCTATAAAGAGTTTAAGTCAATAGCAGATATAAAAGAGATTACGCTTTAATGAAATTATAAATAACTACAAGTAGCTATAGAGTCTAATATATAGGGCTTTATATTGAGTTGTGCTGCAAAATCTGCTACATCTATTTCTATCTTCATTTGTAAATCCTTCTGTGTTCAACATATTATCTAATTGACACAGAATTCTTTACAGTCCCTGGAATAACACTACTCTTCCCATTTTCACCAACAATAGCAGTTATATTTATGTTTTTAGGAAAAATAGATTTATAATCAGTATTTTCATCTATAGTTAAATTTTTATTATCATAGCTACATGTAAAACGAGGGCTAAAATTAAAGTCCTCATTTTTTATTTTTTTATAATTTTCAATCAATTAGGTAAACAAGTTCCATTTTTCTTTTATACAAAGACCTATTGTATCACTAAAAGGACTGCTAAATTTATAAAGTTTAGAAATGGTAAAATCATATATATAACTTGTACCATTTCCACAAGCTATTTCAATATCGTGTGTAATATCAATTAAATCTGAAAATTCTTCAAGTACTTTTGGCTTTCTTTCTACATAATGATTTGTATGATGTCTGTCTTTAAATATAATACCTGTTTCAAAATAGGTTGTATAATGATCTTTTTGTTCACCTAGTTGACATCTATCATTTTCACCCCATCCATACAGCGAATCATCAGTTAAAGCAGTCACAAAACTACTACTATAATCATGTGTTGTTCTAACTTGTTTAATATTTCCTTTTAATCCATATACTTTTGAAAAAGATTCTTTATCTGAGTCACTATCAAGCCCTAACTGTCCATCTTTATTTGATCCTATAGAGTACAAAGTATTGTTTTTTGTTAATATAAAAAGATAATTACTTCCAGTAATAATTTTTTTAACTATTGAATTTTCATGTAGTCCTTTAGGTTGAAAAAAAGCATCTTTATCATGTTCACACCAATCTAAATGAGATTGACCTAGATTACTTATAAAAATTTTATTGTCTTTATCTAGTAAAACTAATCCATTATCTGAGTTACCATAAAGAAATTCAACATCTTTTACTTTAAAACTTAATTTATAAGGAACAAAAACCAAAGAATCTACAATTTTGCCTGTTGCATATAAATCTCCATTTTCTAATAGCACTATAGAAGAATCAGCAGCAGCAATAACTTTTACAGGTTTTATATCTTTAGGTAAGCCAATAACCTTAAACGGTGACAGTCTATCATCTCTTGTATCATCCCCCAATTGTCCATAATAAGAATATCCCCATCCATATACATCACCATTTTCAAATAAAGCCAATGAATGATTTTTTCCAGCATTTATTGATACACATTTTATATCTTTTGGTAAATCAATTACATCTACAGGTTTATCGTAATAATTATTATCACTTCCTATACCTAAACATCCATATGAATTTCGTCCAAATGATTTTATAAATCCATTATTATCAATAATCATGCCAAAATTATCTCCAATAGAGAATTTTTTTTGCATAAGTGATAATTCTAAATCTACTAAAACAACTAAAGGTTCTATATTTTCTACTAACTTATTTATATCTTTTTGCTTTGAGCTATCTTGTTCTATTTTATTTTGAGCTTTACTGTTTAAGTTTGGATGATTTTTAGCAAATAACTCTTGAGCTACTACAACTTAAAATTTCTAAAGCTATATCTTGAAATTGTATCTTTTTCTCTGTGTTTACACCTGCACTTTGAATATGCCCTAATATAATTTTTTTTATGGCTTCTTTTTTTTCTATATTTAAATGCTTAATTAATGCATTAACGGCAATATTACTTTTGCTATAATTATCAGAAATCTGATATAGACTATTAAAAGTTGGTGAAGCTATTTCTTCAACTAAAAAAGAGGTATCTATTTTCTCAATATTATAGTTATTTAAAGTAGTTATTTCACTAAATGTTTCAAATGAAGTTTCCTTAATTTCATCTATTAAATTGTTCACAAATTCTTCTAAAGTTATCTTTTCTTTTCTATCAATTTTAGCATTATGAATAGCTTGTTGTAGGCATTGAATATTTTTCATATTCCAATCTTCTGCTTTTTTTGACCTAAAATCACGAACTAAACATAAAAGTCGCATATGTTTTGGATATCGTTCATCATAATCTTGTACTTCAATTGTAGTAAGCCACTGTTGTATATCAACTGCTACTTCAAGTTCATCAAGCCTTTTTGTATGAGAGTTAAACCTGTTTTTAACTTTTGTAGCAAATCTAGCTATTTCCTCTCTCGTTTCATCTTCTTTAATTGCTAATGTTTCAAGGTTGTTTTTTATAGTTATTAGGGAGTGAGCCATTAGAATATCTCGCTCATTTAGCATTTGAAGATAACGCCATCCTACCTTTTGCATTTCTGTTAAATCATTTTGATTGTCTCTTTGCATCTTGGCAGTTTTACCAGAAAATGAAGACATACACCTTTTGAAAAAACCTTTATCTTTATACTCTTCTAATCTCTCATTTGTGCAATACATCAATCTTGTTGCATCCATAGCTAACTGTTCAGCTAATTCTTTATTATTCTCAGCCCATTGAAGTTTGCTATTTAACTGTTTATCTATTTCAACAACTTCATTTTTATTCATTGCTAACATATATTACTTCTCCTTAATTATTATCATATTTCATCAATTGCTGTAGACATTTTAGAACCTGATAATTCTAATCTTTTAATTTTTTCAGCAAATAAATTATCAAGTTTTTTTTCTTCTTTTAAAAATTCAGTAAATAAAACTTGCCCTTGAAATATATTGGTTGATACATTTTGTAGTATAGAGAGTGATTGATTTAAGTTAGTTGTATTTCTTAGCATATCTGAGTATGCTTGTTCAATGTGATTTTCTATTGCTATCTGCATAGCTAAACCTGCTATAAGACCTCCAGATACACCACCAACTGCACCAAATAACATAAGCCCAGTAGAGCCAGCAGTATAACCAAGTGATATTGCAGTCGCCGCACCTACTGAAAAACCAACTGCACCACCTGTTGCTCCAGTGGCAGTATTGAGCATATTCTTACCTTGTCTTTCATAAAATTCAGCTTTAGTAATTTTTCCTGAACCTAATTTCACTAAATCTTTAACTGCATCAACAGCACAAATAACTCCTATCGTTACAACATTAGATTTCATCATCCCCTTTAAACTTTGCTCTGTAAGCTTTTTTACTAATTTTTTTGTGCCATATCTTACTATTAAACTTTGTGATCCAGTAACAGCACTAGCTTTAACAGCACTATCAGCCGCAGAAGAAGCTGTCTCAGAAATAATTTTATATACAGCCTCTTCTTCTGTCATTTTTCCATCTTTAACCATTTTACAATATAAAACAGTATTGTAAGTACCTGACATTATTGCAGAAATAGTTGCTGCTCCTTTAGCTGCTTTTTTCATTTGTTGCATAGTTGATTTTGTTTGATATTTATTTTCCAAATCATTTTTATGGTCTGATGTCTTATGATTTTTAGCGAATTCTTCAGCCTCTTTTTTTGATAATGGAGTTGATTCACTTTCTCCTGTATTGATTCTATCTGTTGCTTTTTCTTCAACTTGAGTAGCAGCTTTTTTAACTTCACTTCTTCCATTTGGACCACTCTCTTTTAATTTTGTTTTACGAGCTTGGTCTTTTATACTGGGTTCATTACCATTTGAATTAACTTGATCTGATGGTCCTAACAGAGAATCCATATCCTCATATTTTGCTTTTCCATTTTTTGTTTCTCGCATAGCTTTTGCTGTACAATCTAAATTTTTATAGTAGACTTCTTTCAAAAGTCACTTAATATCTTTCAATTTCAACTCAAAATTATAAATACCAGCAATTAAGTTAAACCGTAAGCCAAATCTTTTTCTTCTATTACGATAGGTTTCTGAGATGATACGAAATCGTTTTAGTACACCTATAACATGTTCTACAAATATACGTTTTGATGCAAATATTTTATTATCTTTTTTATCTTCATGACTTAATGGTTTTAACTTACTTTTTTTCTTTGGAATAAGGGTATTATTGTGTATCTTTTTTATTCCCAAATATCCGGTATCAACATTAACTTGTATATTTGGATTTAGTGGTAATTTACTTTTTTTATACAACTTAAAATCATGTAGTTTCCCTTCTGAACACGTAGTTGCTAAAATGGTTAACTCTTTTGCATCAACAACTAGTTGTGTTTTTAGTGTATGTCGTTTCTTTTTCCCTGAATAGTATCTCTGTTGCTTTTTTTTGGACGTTGAATAGGTGATTCAGTTGCATCAACCAAGATAACTTCAATCTCCATATCATTCATCAATCTATTCTTTGTTGGAAGTGAAAAAACTTTTGAGTTTATCAATATATCTTCTGCTCTTTTTATCATTTTATAACAGCTTGATTCACTGATACTGTAATCTACACTTATATGATAATATGTACGATATTCTCTTAAATATTCAAGCATCATTAAAATCTGATCTGCATAGATTAATTTTAGGGGACGACCTGATATCTTCTTTCTTTTCTCTTCGAAATCTTTTAAAAGTTTAACCATCAATTCAAAGGTCTCTTTTTTTACACCTGTCAATCGTTTAAATTGCTCTGGTTTCTTATTCTCTATTTTTTTATATTTACTCATATTCTTTACTAAGCAATTTTCATTCTTACTTTTGAAAGATGTCTAGTATTTTGATTGTGATTGATGAGTAACTTTTCCATCTTTTACTGCAATCAAATCAGGAGTATCATTTTTCTTAAAACTATTATCATACCATTCTGTATCATTATCAGTATAAACTCTTGTCTTATCTTCATTTAATATTGCATCTAAATTATGACTTTCAGCATGTGAGGTTTCTGCCGAAAAACCAGCTTTAACAGCAGTTGATTGGTTTGTATTTGAAATATCAGTAAAAGCATTATTGGCTTTTGCAATTTCTTCAACCATATCAAATATTTGTTGTTTCGCCTGCATTGTAAAAATAGGATTTGTTTCTCCTAATTGAGAAAATGCTTTTTCAAATTTTTTTTCTATTTTTTCACTCATAAAAATACCTTTTTTGTGTTAGCCTATTTTTAAGACTTTTGTTAAATAATTTTACAATTAAGTAAATGAAAACATTCTTAATAAGTAAATATTTTTTATTATCATTAGCATAAAATAGAAAGATTTTATAGTATAAGTATTTAAAAACATAAATGCAATTATAAAATTGCACAATTTTTTTGATTCATTATCAAATGCTTCAATACTTTATACAAAACGATACTAATAAAAATTAAAATATCTAAAACCACAAATGAACAATTTGATAAACTTGCCCAACTTTTAAAATATGCTCCTGCTAAGGGAGCGTTTAAAATTCCGTGTCACATAAATGTATAATGCACCCCATAAACCAAACCACTTAAACAAGTTTTCTTATTCCAAATGATAGAATAAAAAAGAAAAAAAAGAAGGGTGTAATATGAGTACCAAACGAAAAAGGTATAGTGCCGATTTTAAAGCCAAACTGGTTTTGAAAGTTTTCTCAAAGAGAGTCATCACTTCGTGAGCGTTTCACTTGACAAGAGAAGGTGATAAAACAATAAATGAGATAGCAAGTGAATATGAGATTATTCCAAAGAACCTGATAAACTGGAAGCAACAATTTTTAGATAATATGAGTCTGGCATTCGATAAAAGTTCAGTAGTAAAAGAGTATAAAGAAGAGATAAAAACTCTACAGAAATCTAAAGATGAGTTAGCCAAAAAAGTAGGAAATCTAACTATCGAAAAGGACTTTCTTGAGGGAAAGCTCATAAGCTTGGCATCATCTAAAGAGCGACAAGTTTTAGTTGATTCCAAGCACACCTTATCACTTAACAAACAATGTAGATTGTTACATGTAAATAAATCATCACTCTACTATAAACCAACCAAGCCATTTAGCAGCAGTAGGGATATAGGCATACTTGATGCCATCAATAATATATATTCTGATTTCCCATCATATGGATATAGAAGAATATACAAACAACTCCAAAGAGATGGTTACAATGTAGGCAAAAAGTTTGTCAAAAAAGCAATGAAGCATATGGGTATAAAGGCTCTATATCCCAAGCCTAACACAACCATACCCAACAAAGCACACTATAAATATGAGTATCTATTAAAAGAGTTTAGAAACTATGCAGGACAAATTGTCATTGATAGCATAAATAAAGTATGGAGTACAGATATAACATATATAAAACTTGAAAAAGGATTTGTATATTTAGCAGCCGTAATTGATTGGCATTCAAAGAAAATACTATCTTGGCAATTATCTAACACTATGGATATATCTTTGGTTACAGGTGTTTTAAAAGACGCATTAGCCCTTTATCCTAAACCTGAGATATTTAATACCGATCAAGGGAGTCAATATACGTCAAAAGCACATACTGACATCCTAAAAAAGAATAATATTAAAATTTCTATGGACGGTAAAGGTAGAGCAACTGATAATATTTGTATTGAAAGATTCTGGAGAACTATAAAATATGAAGAAATTTATTTGAATGAGTATAAAAATATCAAAAAGTTAAAAAAAGCAATTGAGAGATATATGCATAGCTATAACTCAAAAAGATTGCATTCAGCTATTGACTATAAAACTCCTAATGAAGTTTATTATCAAGCAGTTAATAATTTAGTCTCTAAAGGAGTAAAAAAGTTACAAGTGGTGTCGTAAGTTGGTGGAATTAAATTATTTGATTTAGTGGTCTTGACTTTGGAGTGCATTATAATCAGCTCATCTACTTGCACTTCTGTTAATTTAGTTTTGTTTTTACTTAAAAACTTTATAGCTTTTTTTAGATAAGTAAGTTTTATATCTTTTTTCATATCATATTTCTATAGAAATTGTTTTTGTATAGGCTACCTCTTTTTCTTCATCAGTTCTATTCCCTAGTATTTGCTCAATATCTTTTTGTTCTAACATGTCATAAGCTTTTTTAAGATTTTCATACTCTTGAATTGGTATTATTACAGCCTCAGGCTTATTTCTTCTAATGATTGCTAATTTAGCAATGGTATTTGAAGTTACCTTATCAATACACTTACCTAGCGATTTTCCAAATTCTGTTATACCTATCATTTCTTCTTTTGCATAAGTTACCATAGTTTTCTCCATATTTAAATATATGTTTTATTATATGTAAAAACATATACTTTGTCAAATATTTATATAAATCTTTTTAACTGCTCTTCTAACTTCTTTTGTAAACAAGCAGGCTCTATGATTTTTATATGTGGTATCCAGTACCTTACAATTCTTAAAATCTCCTCTTCATAAGATACTTTTGCCGATACTGTTAGGTACTGTGCATTTTTTTCTAAAATAACTTGACTAGGTAGTAGTTTTCTTCTTAAAAAATACTCTGCTATGCTTGCATCTACATGTAGCGTTACCTTTATAACTGTTTGAGAAAACCAAGTTGCTTCATTTTTAGATATGGTTTCTTTAAACTCTTTATTTTGTTCAAATGTATTATTTGCTTCTATTGGGTTTAAGATTTTATTAAAACTGTATGTTTTCAGAGTGCCTTGCTCATCTGCTACTAAGAGACTGTGAAATAATCAAACCCCATAACTCATAATTTTCTAAGTCCTACTCAATTATAGGCAATTACTTTGCCTAAATTGTACCATAAATATATTTGAAATAATTTTAGCCATATAAAGCCTAAAACTAGCGATATAAAGAGCTATCTCTTCTCTTATACTGCTCAGGTCTCCATCTTGAATGGCTATCATCAGTTTTCTAAACAGAGTTATCCCTATCAGATTAAGTAAGCGTTTAAAATTATAGGTAAACATGATAAGAGCATTTTCACCAGCTACTTTCTTTTTACTTCTTACCAAGAAGTGATCCCAGCCCAAACTTCTTTTGATTGTTCCAAATGGATGTTCAACTATAGAACTTCGTTTTTTAATTATTGCTTTTGATTTATCAGTTTGCATATTGGCATTATAGTTGTCAAGTAGCTCTTGATGTTCCCATCTTTGAGTCTGTTTAGTTTTAGTCTTTTCACCTAAACATTTATCTTTGATTGGGCAGGCATTACAGTCAGTTTGAGAACTTCTATACAAGTACATAGTACGAGCATATGATTGATTTAAATATGAAGTTCTTGATATTAGTTTATTGTTAGGGCATACATAAGCATCTTTGTTTTTATCGTAGATAAACATATCTTTAGTGAACTTACCTTTGTTTTTTAGTTCTTGACCTATTCTTACTAGAGGTACTACTGTATTGATACCATCATCAATACATTTTTTACCCCAAGGGCACCCAGTAATCTCAACTGCTGAAGAATAGCCTTTATCTGCTGTTATTATTAGATCTGGATTATCTATAACTTCTTTAGTTTGTAAAGCCATCTTATGAAGCTCTTGTTTATCTGAGCCTGATGATGTAACATCAGTAGCTACTATAAACTTATACTTATCGTCTACGCATATCTGTGAATTATAAGCCATTAAATTATGAGCAGGTTTACTCATTATGCTTGCATCTGGGTCAGTACGATTGTACTGAGTTTTATTGAAACTTTTAAGAAGTGCTAAATCAGATTGAGATTTTGCTTTTTTTTAAGAGTTTTTCTAAATTACGAGGAAGATTTTTAGAAAGTTTATTTGTAGTTGTTTCTTCATCACTATATTCTAAAGTAGTCAAATACTCTTGTATAGATGACTCTGCTTTTTTGATAGATTCATCTACAGTTCTTTTCATTATAAGAGTATTTTTAGATGCATTAGCTCTTAAAAATGCTCCATCTAGTCCTACTATTTCTCCTCCAATAAGTCCTATGCCTTTGCATAAAAGTATAAACTCTTTAAACACTTGTTTAAGAGCTTTAGGATTATCTTTTCTGAAGTCTGCTATTGTTTTATAGGTTGGTTTAAGTCCTAATGTTAGCCACATTAATTCTACGTTTCTTGCATTTTCTTTTTCAAGATTACGAGAACTTCGTATTTTATTGAAATAACCATAGATATATATTTTTAATAGTAACTCAGGTGCATAAGATTTTTGACCAGATAGAGAGTTAGATGTATCGTTAAAACCTAATCTTTTTAAATCTAAGAGTGACACATAATCATCTATTGCTCTTACTGGGTTATTCTCATCTACATACTCATCAAGACTTGGAGGAAAAAGTAGTTGTTGATTACGGTTTAATCCCTCTTTATATTTATCACTCATAAATACCTCTTTAAATCCCTATATTACGAACTATTCTTAGTGTATTATACAGTTTTAGGAGTTTAAAGATGGTTAATGTTATGATGTTTATGTTGTTATTTTTATAATTTATGAGACTGTTATTTAGTTATTTCACAGTCTCTAAGTACCAAATACCGTCAGTATTGACTAATTTATATGGGGCTACAGTTCTTGCTTTATTTTTGTATCTAAACTTTATATTGTGACTTGTTGCTATTGCGGAGCTTATCAGATGAAACTCTTTTGACTTACTTTTTAAGTCTTCGTAGTCATAGCCCTTTATAATATAGTTTTGGTCTAGCTTACTGTTAAGTAAATCTACTATAAATTCGTCATTTAAAGAAGGGTAGAGGTCTCTTATGCCACTGAGTGTAGCAAAATTCTTAATGTCATTAAAGTTTAGCTTGCCCAAACAGTACTCTTCTAAAAAATAATATCCATTTTCTTTTTTTAATGGTAGATAGCTAAGTCGCTGATTCATATCTCGCTGAACAGTTCTTTTTGAAACATTAAACTCTTCTACCAAATCATTTATACAAAACCGCACTCCAGAGTTCAATTTGTTTATGATAACTGTTAGTCTTATGGCAATCGTATCGTGTTGTTTTGTCAATGGGTATCCTTTAAAGCCCTATATAAGCCTATATCATATTTTGAGTAATCATATCAATATTTTACTTAATGGACGAATATAGTGACTTATATAGCTTGTATTGCCTATCTATTGTGACAAGTTAATATCAGTTTAATATTCTAGGTCTACCAACATTTCCTTTACTCTCAGGAATCGTACCACGAGTAAAAGCTCTAGTTTGTTTATCTTTGCATAAATACGATATAACATCTTCATTTAGGACTTAATTAACAGTATAAAAGATTATCTGATTGTATTAAAAGAGTTATGAATAGCTATATTATTTAAAATAAATCCCTATAAGTACCTATATCAAGACATTATGTGAATTTTGATTCAGATATAAAAGAGATTACGCTTTAAGATATTTTAGGTAGGAAATAAAATTTTACTTCCTATCTAAGAAAATTTGGATAGAGCCTGATAATATTAAGATTGACTTTAACATATAGACTTAAAGATATAATTCTACAAGGTTAAGTGTTTTCAATATCTTTGATTAAAAGCCATTTATAAAGAGATTTTATAGTTTCTACTTTTACTTCAAGTCTATCACCTTCCATACAAACATAACCAGTAAGAGCATCAATTTCGCTTCTATGTTTGTTTCTAAAATCCAATAACATAGAAGTTGTTGCATTGTAAGGAATCTTGCTTTTTGCTTGGCTTATTGAATCTTCTAAGTTTTTCGTAGTTAAATTAATGCCCTTTTTATTTGCAAGTGCAATAATTTCACTTAAAACATCTCTTAATTCACTCTCATGCTTTTTTACTATTTCTCCCATACTTGCATTGTAAAAACTAGTCATAGTGGCAAAAGCACTTATGAAAAGGTATTTTCTCCAACATTGAAGTTTTATATCTTGTGCAATTTTAGTTTTTAAATCTGCATTATTAAAGATATGAAAAATCTCTTCAAGTTTTTTTGGAGCTATTTCATCTGAGCCTATGAAAAGTTTAAAAACTCCGCCGTATTTTTTTATAGTTCCTGGTTTTGTTATGTTTGAAAGTATATAGATACAAGCTTCACAAACGTGATTTTTAGGAAAGTGTTTTTTTATTTTCTTTTTATAGCCAACCCCATTTGCTGTTGTCATAAGGATAGTATTATCTGTAATTGAGCTTTTTGCACTCTCTAGTGCTTCTATAATATCATATGCTTTTGTTGTAACTATCACAAAATCGTAAGGCTCGTTTTGTGTTATATCATCTGTTATATGATAGGTATGTATATTAAATTTTTCATCTTCATCTTCTATTGTAAGCCCGTCTTGTTTTATTGCTTTAAGGTGTTTTCCTCTAGCTATAATTGTCACATCAAGGTAGCCACTTTTAATAAGTTTAGCTCCTATATATCCACCAACTCCACCAGCTCCAATAATAAGTATTTTCATTTGATTAACCCTCATTTACATAAACTTTTGTATAATAACAGATAAATAATTAATTAAGAGGATCCCTATATGAAATATCTGTTAAGCCTATTTGTTTTGGCCCTTAACTTAAATGCAAGCATTTATTATGCCAAAGTTGAACCTTACGAAGCGTACTCCATAAAAGCAACAGCAAGTGGTGAAGTAATATCTGCTTTTAATGAGGCAGAGGGAAAAATCTCAAATGGAGGAATTTTACTTCAAATAGATGATTTTTTAAACAAAAAAGAGTTAAAAAGTTCAAAAATTAAACTTGAAAGTTTAACTAGAACTATGGAATTAACAAGTAAAAATGTACGAAACTCAAAAGAAGTAGAGCGTATTAGAAAAGAGAATTATAAAAAAATAAAAGATTTAAAAACTAAATCAAGAACAAGTAAAGATGCAGAACTCATAAACCTCATAAACGCAAGTAACCAAGTTTTAAGTCTGGAGAATTCACTAGAAAACCTAAAAGTTTCCATAAGTGATTTAGAGTTTAAGATAGCTTCACTTAAAGATACCATAGAAAAAAAGAGTGTAAATATTAAAAAAGGTTTTTTAATTTACAAAACTTATGTAAATGAAGGTGATTTTGTGAACGTAGGAACACCTTTAGTAGATGCTTATGATATATCTAAAGGAAAACTTACTATTTATCTTTCAAAAGAGGATGTAGATCAGGCAAAAAATAGTGTTATATATATTAACGATAAAAAAAGTAGTTATAAAATAGACAAAATTTGGAGTGTAGTTGATACTCAAAATATTTCATCATACAAAACAGAGATAATCATACCAGCACCTAAGCGTTTTTCAGAATTATTAAAAATAGAGTTTAAATAAGCATATGATAACAACTTGCCCGCTTGATTGTTTTGATGGCTGTAGTATAGAAGTTGATGAAAACTTAAACTTAAAAGGTGAAAAATCTCATCCTATTACTCAAGGGTACCTCTGTCATCATATGAACAACTTTCACAAGTTTGCTCGCATAGAAAAACCTACACTTCATGGTAAAGAGATAAGCATGGATGAAGCTGTTAATATTGTAAAGACAAAGAAGCAAGAAAAGACTCTTTATTTTAAAGGCAGTGGAAACTTAGGAGTTATGCAAGGTATCACAAAATTAGCTTTTAAAGATGCAGATATTGCACAAGGCTCTTTGTGCGAAGATGCAGGAGCATTTGGCATAGAAGAGGGAAGAGGTGCAAATCTTACTTGGGGACCTGTTCACGTTGCACAAAGTGAAGTAGTTGTTATTTGGGGAAGAAATCCAAGTGTTACAAACTCTCATATGCTTCCAGCTTTAAAGGGCAAGACTATCATAGTCATAGACCCATATAAAACAGACTTTGCAAAAAAAGCAGACTTACATGTAAACATAAAACCACGTGGAGATATTTACTTAGCAATGCTTCTTTCTCGCATGGCTTATATGAATGAGATGGAAGATGAAGAGTTTGTAGAAAAACGAGGTGAAAACTTTGACTGTTTTATAGACTTTGTCAACTCAAGACCTGTTGTGATGTTAGAGAATAGAAGTGGCGTATGTATGCTTGAAGTAGACAAAATGCTTTCTATGATTAAAGGTAAAAAAGTCTCATTTTTAGTAGGGCTTGGAGTTCAAAAGTATAGTTTTGGGCATAGTGTTTTACGTGCAATTGACTCTTTTGTGGCAATGCTTGGTATGTTCGGGAAAGAGGGGTGTGGCGTTGGTTATTTAAGTAATAGTACTTTTGGATTTGCTTCACCTTTTAAGATTAAAACACGTACAGTTGATATGCCAGTAGTAGACTTTGGTAATTATGATTTTGTTTTTATTCAAGGTGGAAATCCAGTTAATCAAATGCCATGTACTCCAAAAGTAAAAGATGGATTAAAAAAAGCAAAATTTGTGGTCTATTTTGGTCTACATGTAAACGAAACTTCTAAAATGGCTGATCTTATAATTCCCGCTAAAACTTTTTTGGAAAAAGATGATTTGAAGCTCTCTTATGGACATGAGTATGTTGGAGAGATGCCAAAGATAAGTGACACTAACATAGGTATTAGTGAGTATGAACTTTGCCAAAAGCTTGGAGTAGAACTTAAAAGTGAACATGAGTACATAAAAGAGATACGAGATTCAAATACAGCCTCCAGAGATGGACGACTAATCTCAAAAACTTATGAAAATATACCATATGAAAAAGAGTTTTATACCAACAGCGGTAAATTTGAATTTTTTGATGATTTTTATGACGATTATACAGAAGAAGATTTGGAAGTTGGTTTCTATCTTTTAAGTGCAAAGTACAATAAATCTTTAAACTCTCAGTTCCAAACAGAACAGTATTTGCATGTTCCAATTTGCCTAGGTTTAAAAGATGAGCAGAGTTTAACACTAACAAATGGAACTTATGAATGTGAGTATGTAGTTAAAAATGACGAAAACCTAAGAGACGATTGTATGCTTTTGTACTCAGGTCATAAAAACTCAAATATGCTAACACCTCATGCTATGAGTGAAGAGGGAAAATGTGCTATTCATCAGGAGTTAAAATGTCAAATAGTGTCCTCTTAGATGATGCACTACTTTTAGTTGAGCAGAATTTTTACTTCTTACATGTAGGAGAATTTTTTGGTAACTTGTCTAAAGAAGAGAAGTTGACAAATAGAAATTTAAATGTAAAAAGATGTTTTAGTGAAGGTCAAAATTATAGTTTTAATCCAGCTATTATAAAAGAGTTACTAAACGATGCAAAAACAAATAAAACAGAAGATATAACACTTTTTGAATACTTCGTAGAGTTTAATGCTTTTAGAGGCATTTGTATGGCGACTGTAGAAGCTTTGAGACTGGAGAGTTCTTTTAGAGAGTTTATGCAAATACGTCTAGGTGAACAGTTCGAAGATTTTTTTGATTTAGTTTCTTTTGTTAGAAATGTCTTATCTCATAATATTCATGCACAAATCATGTTAAGTGAAAAAGATTATGCAGGAACTCTAAAAAGAATTCGCCGTCACAAAAGAGACACAAATATTTTTTTCACACTCATATATGCAAGAGACTTACCTGAAATAGGTTCACCAGATATGAACTATGGCTTTACATGTAACGTAGATTTTGAAAGCTTAAAAGAGGGTATGCCATTTCTAGATATCATCTCTCATTGGGAGCTTATGATGTTAAGTGAACTATGTTTTAATCTAGTCATGGCATATAGGATGTTTGAATCTAAAAACCTCTAAGAACTACTCCTGAAAATATTGCTATTAAACCTAAAACTATATTTAGAGGCAATAAAACTGTAGGTAAAATTGAAACTGCTTTTTTAGCAGATTCTAAATCACCGTCATTAAATAGTTTTACAGCTTTATATCTTTTCATGTACATGTATATGAAATTCAGTGTCATAAGAGTCCAAATAGCCTCTTTAAGATGCACAACCGTACCACTAAAACCAGCACCAATAAGCATAACAAGTGCAGTAGTAAGGCTTACAAATATAAAAGGCAATACTATATGAAAAAGTTTACCTACTATTTGTAAAGTTTTACCAAGTTTGATTTGAGGGTCATTTATGCTTTGCAGACTTGGATGAACAGCAAATCTGATAGCAATCATGCCTCCAACCCAAATTACAGCAGACAGTATATGTAAAAATATAATTATACTTGCATAGTTTTCAAAAAGTTCTTTCATTGTTTTCCTAATTTTTTCATCATTTTAATCAAACAAGGCATAAAACTTGCTTTACTTTTAAAAGGACTTTAAAATGCAAACAAATCTTTTTATAATAGACCCAATGGCAGCAAGTAGTTATGGACTTTATAACTCTATAAAGGGTAATAAGGGTAGTTTTGTAGATTTTCTTCTTAGTTACGATTCAAAAGCCGCAAATGAGAGTGATAACTCTTGGTTAGACAAACTCGTAAATAAAGAAAATTTAAGTAAAATAACATCACCAGAAGTTTTAAAAAATTTAAATCTTAGTGGAATTAATACAATGGATTTTTTATCTCAAAAGAGTTATTTCGATACCCAAGCTGAAGGTAATAAAATGATACTTATGAAAGAGATAAATAATAGAAATATACCTATATTACCTGATATTCCATATAAAAATTTGTAATTTTGTCAATTAAAGAAAAACAGATATAATAAAAAAAATATTATATTAATTATCTAATCAATGATGGGAAAAAATACGTGATTTAACTTATATAGATTTATTTTCAGGTTGTGGTGGGTTAGCACTGGGGCTACATAATGCTGGTTGGAAAGGATTATTTGCTGTTGAAAAAAGTAAAGATGCTTTTTCTACTTTAAAACATAATCTTATAGAAAAAAATTCAAATTTTATTTGGCCAAATTGGTTGGCAAAAAAATCATGATATAAATAGTATTATTGAAAAATACGAAGTAAATTTGAAATCATTAAGAGGTAAAATATCACTTGTTGCTGGTGGACCACCATGTCAGGGTTTTTCAATGGCAGGAAGAAGAGAAAAAGATGATAGAAATAAACTTATAGATTCATATATAAATTTTATTGAGTTAGTTCAACCAAAAATTCTATTTTTTGAAAATGTAACAGGTTTTACAATAGGTTTTAAACAAGGCAACAAAAGAGGACAAGCATATTCCATTTATGTTTTAAATAGACTGAAAAAATTAGGTTATGATGTACATGGTGAGATAGTAGATTTTTCTAAATATGGTATACCTCAAAAAAGAAAAAGATATATTTTAGTTGGTACCAAAAAAGGAAAATCTAAGAATTTTTGTTGAAACCATTATACAAAATAGAGCAAATTTTTTTAAATCAAAAAATTTAAAAGATACAATATTTTTAAATGATGCTATTTCTGATCTTTTAAAATCAAATGGTACAAAAGAATCACCCGATACTAAAAGCTTTCAAGCAGGAATTTATACGGAAGCAACAAGTTCTTATCAAAAACTAATGAGACAGAGTAAACCTTTAACAAATAAAATTGCTGATAGCCATAGATTTGCAAAACATAGAATAGAAACTATAGAAAAATTCCAATATATTTTAGATAATGGTATAGCAAATAAAAATATATCTAATAAAATAAAGGAAAAATTTAATATAAAAAAAAGAACAGTTGTTCTACTTTGTAAAAGCTCACCAACTCCAACGCTCACAACCTTACCTGATGATTATATTCATTATTGTGAACCCAGGATTTTAACAGTAAGAGAGTATGCAAGAATACAGTCGTTCCCAGATAGTTATGAGTTTAAAGTTGGTTATACTACAGGAGGAGAAAGAAGAAAAATTGATGTTCCAAGGTATACTAAAATTGGAAATGCAATACCTCCACTTTTTGCTGAGCAAGTGGGGAATTGTTTTAAAGGGGATGATTTAATGAAAACTTCTGATTGTGAAGGTGTATATTTTTTATCACATGTAAATATTAAAAATATTATTGGAAAAGAGCTGATAAACGATGATAATGTAGCTGTTATGGAACTTGTTAAAAATTCTTATGATGCAGGTGCTAAAAAAGTTACAGTTGAGTTTAAAAATTTAAAAAGTAAAGATAAAAAAGATCATCAAATTATTATAGCAGATGATGGTATGGGGATGTCAAAAGAGGATATATTACATAAGTGGTTAAATTTAGCGTATTCTATTAAAAGGGTACAAAATGCACAAAATAATAGACTTCAAGCTAGTAATAAGGGAATAGGTAGATTTTCTTGTGATAGACTGGGTAAACAATTGGATATTTACACAAAACAAAACTCTAAAGCATATCATCTAAAGATAAATTGGGAAGATTTTGAAAATATAGAAGATTATAGTGTGCAAATCAATGAGATTCCTATGCAACTAAGAGAAGTTTTTGATAGAGAGATAAAAAAAGATACATCTTATAAAATAAATAAAAATGGGACAATTGTAAAAATATCTTACTTGAGAACAAAATGGATAAAACTCAATGAAGATAATCTTTTTAATGATGTTTTAAATTTTCAAAAAATAGTCTCTTTAAAATCTACACTAGAAAAGTTAATTAATAAAAGTCAAGTTGAAAGTGATAATTTTAAAATATTTCTTAAAGCAGATGATATAGATGATAAAACAGAAGAGTCATATAATAGACTTCTTTCAAAAGTCACTTAATATCTTTCAATTTCAACTCAAAATTATAAATACCAGCAATTAAGTTAAACCTAAGCCAAATCTTTTTCTTCTATTACGATAGGTTTCTGAGATGATACGAAATCGTTTTAGTACACCTATAACATGTTCTACAAATATACGTTTTGATGCAAATATTTTATTATCTTTTTTATCTTCATGACTTAATGGTTTTAACTTACTTTTTTTCTTTGGAATAAGGGTATTATTGTGTATCTTTTTTATTCCCAAATATCCGGTATCAACATTAACTTGTATATTTGGATTTAGTGGTAATTTACTTTTTTTATACAACTTAAAATCATGTAGTTTCCCTTCTGAACACGTAGTTGCTAAAATGGTTAACTCTTTTGCATCAACAACTAGTTGTGTTTTTAGTGTATGTCGTTTCTTTTTCCCTGAATAGTATCTCTGTTGCTTTTTTTTGGACGTTGAATAGGTGATTCAGTTGCATCAACCAAGATAACTTCAATCTCCATATCATTCATCAATCTATTCTTTGTTGGAAGTGAAAAAACTTTTGAGTTTATCAATATATCTTCTGCTCTTTTTATCATTTTATAACAGCTTGATTCACTGATACTGTAATCTACACTTATATGATAATATGTACGATATTCTCTTAAATATTCAAGCATCATTAAAATCTGATCTGCATAGATTAATTTTAGGGGACGACCTGATATCTTCTTTCTTTTCTCTTCGAAATCTTTTAAAAGTTTAACCATCAATTCAAAGGTCTCTTTTTTTACACCTGTCAATCGTTTAAATTGCTCTGGTTTCTTATTCTCTATTTTTTTATATTTACTCATATTCTTTACTAAGCAATTTTCATTCTTACTTTTGAAAGATGTCTAATAAAAAGATAAATGGAGAAATAAAAAATAAATTTTTTGAAAAGTTAGATTTTAATACAACATATATTCAATCAGTAATTAGTGAAGATGGTAAATATTGACCTTCATCTCTTACTTTGTAGTGAATTACATCAAGATAAACAAATGGATATATTGAGTCTAGAGGTCTTTTCTTCCACTCTTCAAGCTTTGTGGTATTAGTTTGTCAGTTATGGCTGTAATAGCTGGTTTAGAGAAGTGTACACCATACATATCTTCAATGTAATCTGCTATTTGTGAATAGCTATTGCCTAATGCAAATAAAGAAAGCATTTTTGATTCTAATTCATCTGACATATGGGTTTGATTTTTTTTAACAAGTTCTGGTTCAAAGCTACCGCTACGGTCTCTTGTTGTATCTAACTCAAAAGTACCATTAGCTGATTTCATTGTTTTAGAACTTGTGCCATTTTTACGATTTCTCTCAAGGTCTTGAGATAAGTGAGTTTCGAGCTCGGCTTGTAAAGCCATCTCTGTAAGTTGTTTGATTAATTGTTAAGGCACCATCTTTACCACCAATACCTTTACCAGCTTTGAGTTGTGCTGCAAAATCTGCTATATTTATTTCTATCTTCATTTGTAAATCCTTCTGTGTTCAACATTTTATCTAATTGACACAGAATTCTTTACAGTCCCCATGTAGAGAGTACATTATTTCATAGTATCAGCAGGAACGTGAACGCAACCTTTCATAATGATTCTCGCACTTCTACTCATGCTTGCTTTTTCTATTGTGATTTTATTATTTGTCTTATTTATCATAGCGCCAACTTTCAAAGTACCAGAAGGGTGTCCAAAAGTCACACTGTTTTTTTCTCCACCACCACTTGCAAAATTTACCAAAGTACCTTCAATACAAGCCGCACAACCAATAGCAACTGAAGCAGTTCCCATCATGGCATGATGAAGTTGCCCCATAGATAAAGCTCTAACATTTAAATCAATATTAGCAGTAGTTATTTTTTTGCCACTTGAAGCAGTATAGTTTTTAGCTTTAGAAACAAAAGCAACTTTTGGTGTATGAGCTCTCATTTGTGCTTCTTTTATCTCTTTTATAAGACCCATCTTTATAGCACCATAAGCCCTGATAAGTTCAAATTTTTTAAGAGCTTTTTCATCTGAGTTTATATCACTTTGAAGTTCACATCCAGTGTAGCCTAAATCTTCAGCATTTAAAAATATAGTAGGAATTCCAGCCATAATCATAGTCGCTTTAAATGTTCCAACTCCTGGAACTTCAAGATTATCGACTAAGTTACCTGTTGGAAATAGTGCTTCACTTGGGTCAACAGGAGCAACGAATTCCAGCCCAATTTCAGCAGCTGGAAATGCAACCCCATCAATTTCATAATTACCAATTTCTTGAACTACACCATTTTGCATAGGTACATGACAAAGAATAGTTTTTTTAATGTTTGCTTGCCAAACTCTAACGGTTTGGATACCGTTTTGAACTAGATTTTTAACATAACCACAATTGATTGCAAATGGTCCAACAGCAGAGGATAGATTACCACAGTTCCCACTCCAATCCATAAAAGGCTTATTGATTGAGACTTGTCCAAAGTAGTAGTCTATATCATGATTTTCTTGTGAACTTTTACAAATAAGAACTGTTTTGCTAGTACTTGAAGTTGCTCCACCCATACCATCTATCTGTTTTGAATAAGGATCAGGACTACCAACAACTCTTAAAAGTAGTTTATCTCTTGATGCTCCAGCAACTTGAGCCTCTTTTGGCAAATCTTCTATACGAAAAAAAGTTCCCTTACTTGTCCCTCCACGCATATACGTGGCAGGTACTGTTATTTGAGGTTTATCACTCATTTAATCTCCTTTTACAAAATCTTTAGCAAATTTTTGTAAGATTCCACCAGCATTGTATACTTCTACTTCTGCACTAGTGTCAAGTCTACATGTAACTGGAATTTTTACTACCTCATCATTGGCTCTTGTCATGATAACTGTAAGAGTAGTTCTTGGCTCAATATTACCAATAACTTCATAAGTCTCACTTCCATCAATGTTATAAGTAGCTCTAGTATCGCCATCTTTAAACTGTAATGGTAAAACACCCATACCTACTAAGTTAGTTCTATGAATTCTTTCTATACTTTCAGCAATAAGCACTTCAACTCCAGCAAGTCTTACTCCTTTAGCTGCCCAGTCACGTGAGCTTCCTTGTCCGTAGTTAATACCTGCAATGATGATAAGAGGTTGTTTTCTACTCATATAAGTCTCAATAGCTTCCCACATTCTACTTACTGTACCCTCTGGTTCAATTCTAGTAAGTGAGCCTTGAATAACTTTACCATTCTCATCTTTAACCATTTCATTAAATAGCTTAGGATTGGCTAATGTTGCACGTTGAGCCGTATTATGGTCACCTCTATGAGTTGCATAAGAGTTAAAGTCAACTTCAGGCAGTCCCATTTTGGCACAGTACTCACCTGCAGCACTATTTAGTAATATAGCATTTGAAGGTGATAAGTGATCAGTAGTAATATTGTCACCAAACACACCTAGAGGACGCATGTTTTTTAGATTTGGTTTACCCATAAATTCATCTTCCCAATAAGGTGGTTTATTTATGTAGGTGCTTTTTTTATTCCAGTTATAAAATGGAGATATTTTGATGCCACTTAGTGCATTTTTAGCAAACATAGGGTCATAAATTTTACTAAACATTTCTGGTTTTACTGAAGCCTTTACAACTTCATCAATCTCTGAATCGCTTGGCCAAATGTCTTTTAAAGTTATTGTATTACCATTTGCATCAGTTCCTAAAGAGTCTTTTTCAATATCAAAGCGAATTGTTCCAGCAAGGGCATAGGCAATAACCAATGGTGGCGAAGCCAAAAATGCTTCTTTTACATAAGGGTGAATTCTACCATCAAAGTTTCTATTTCCTGAAAGTACAGCAGTTGTATATATGTCATTCTTAACTATCTCATCTTGAATTTTTGAATCTAATGCCCCACTCATACCGTTACATGTAGTACATGCAAATCCTACAATTCCAAAGCCTAAGTTTTCAAGTTCACCTAGAAGATTAGCATCTTTTAAGTACTCTTCAACAACTTTAGAACCAGGTGCTAAAGATGATTTAACCCATGATTTCCGCTTTAGTCCTAATTTATTTGCGTTACGTGCTAGTAAAGCAGCGGCAATTACATTTCTTGGATTTGAAGTGTTTGTACAACTTGTGATTGCAGCTATTAAAACAGCACCATCGGGTATTTTATCACTCTTGCTAACAAAGTCTTTGATGATTCCTTCTTCTTTAAGTTTGTTTGTAGGAACTAGCTTATGCGGTTTTGAAGGACCTGCAAGACTTCTTGTAACGCTTGATAAATCAAATGTCAATTCTCTTGCATAAGTGGCATTAGCCAATGAATCTGCCCATAAGCCATTTGCTTTAGCATAGGCTTCAACAAGTTTCACTTGTTTTGCTTCACGTCCAGTTAATGTTAGGTACTCTAATGTTTGATTATCTATACCAAACATAGCTGCACTTGCTCCATACTCAGGAGTCATATTAGAAATTGTAGCTCTATCACCTAAGGTTAGGTACGTTAAACCTTTACCATAGAATTCTAAGTAAGAAGAGATAACTTTTTGTTCTCTTAAAAAACAAGTCATTGCCAAAGCAATATCAGTAGCAGTTATTCCTTCTTTTCTTACTCCCACTATATTTACCCCAACAACCTCAGGCACTCTCATAAATGAAGGGTTACCAAGCATTACATTTTCAGCTTCTAATCCACCAACACCAATAGCAAGTACACCAAGTGCATCAACGTGAGGAGTATGAGAATCAGTTCCTACAAGTGTATCAGGGTAAGCAATACTATCAATATTATGAATTACAGGAGACATTTTTTCTAGGTTTATTTGATGCATAATTCCATTTCCTGGAGGAATAACATCTACATTATCAAATGCCTCTTTTGTCCAGTTAATAAAGTGAAATCTATCGGCATTTCTTCTATCTTCTATGACTCTATTTTTATTAAATGCTTCTGGGTCAAATCCACCACACTCTACTGCTAAAGAGTGGTCAACTATGAGTTGAGTTGGAACAACAGGATTAACTTTTTCAGGGTCTCCTCCTTCTTTTGCTATAGCTTCTCTTAGTCCAGCCAAATCAACTAAAGCAGTTAGCCCAAGAATATCATGTGTTACAACACGACTAGGATACCAAGGGAAATCCTTATCATCTCTTATCTCAATAAGTTGTATAAGTGAATCTTTCAAATTCTCACTAGGACATTTTCTAATTAGATTCTCTGATAATACTCTTGAAGTATAGTTCATCTTATCAAACGAACCCACTTGAATTTCTTCAACAGCTGCTTTTACATCATAAAAGCTTGTATCAAAACCTTCTAACTTTTTAAGATACTTTTGTTTGTCCATGATTAGTCTCTTTCGTCTAGTAGTGTAAATTTTAAATCATGAGGACCAACATACTGAGCAGAAGGACGAATAATCTTTCCATCTTCACGTTGCTCAATTACATGAGCACCCCATCCCGTTGTACGAGCGATGACAAATAAAGGTGTAAACATATCAGTTGGAACTCCCATTTGGTTGTATGAGGCAGCTGAAAACCAATCTAGATTAGGAAACATTTTTTTAGCGTCCCACATTACAGATTCTATACGCTGAGCAACATCATACATAAGAGTGTCGTTATTCTCTTCACAAAGCTCTTTTGCAACTTTTTTGATAACAATATTTCTTGGATCACTCGAAGTATATACAGGATGTCCAAAACCTATGATAATCTCTTTTTTTGCCATTCTTTCTTTTATGTTTTTTTCAGCTTCATCAGGAGAACTGTAACGCTCTTGAATCCTAAAAGCTGCTTCATTAGCCCCACCATGTTTAGGTCCTCTTAAGGCTCCAATTGCTCCAGTGATAGCAGAGTGCATATCCGAAGATGTTCCAGCAATTACACGAGCAGCAAAAGTTGAAGCGTTAAATTCATGTTCAGCATAAAGAATTAAAGATATATGCATAGCTTTTACCCATGATTTTTTTGGCTTTTCACCATGAAGTAGATGCAAAAAGTGTTCTGCTATAGTATCGTCATCTGTTTGAAGTTCTATTTTTTTATTGTTATGAGTATAATGGTACCAATACAATAATATTGAACCAAATGATGCTATAAGTCTATCAACAATATCTTGTGCTTTATCTTTTGGATGAGCTTCATTTTCAGGTTCAATACACCCTAAAGCTGAACATCCTGTTCTCATTACATCCATTGGATGGGTTGATTTAGGAAGTTGTTCTAACACTATTTTTACAGCATTTGGTATATCTCTATATGCTTTTAATTTTGTTTTATATGCAACTAATTCAGCTTTGTTTGGCAATTTTTCATGTACTATCAAGTAGGCAATCTCTTCAAACTCAGCCTTAGTAGCAAACTCTAAAATATCATAACCACGATAGTGTAAATCATTTCCTGTGAGTCCTACTGTACAAATAGCAGTATTACCTGCTGTTGTGCCTGAAAGTGCTACAGATTTTTTGGGTTTAAATCCTGATTTATTTTGTGTGCTCATTATTTATCCTTTGAAAAAAGTGCATCTAGTTTGTCTTCGTATGAATGATAATCTAACATATCATAAAGTTCCATCCTAGTTTGCATAATGTCTAATGTGCTACTTTGTGTACCTTCGTTTAAAATAGATTTAAAAACACTAAGAGCAGCTTTGTTCATAGCTCGAAAACCTGAAAGTGGATAAAGAACCATGTTTATTCCAACACTTGCAAGCTCATCAACGGTAAACATAGGAGTAGCACCAAACTCAGTAATGTTTGCTAAAACTGGTACTTTAATTTCACTTGTAAAATCTTCATACTCTTTTAGTGTATGAATAGCCTCAGCAAAAATCATGTCAGCCCCAGCTTCTACATAAGCATGAGCACGTTTAAGAGCAGCAGCTTGCCCTTCACTTGCATGTGCATCTGTTCTAGCCATGATTACGAAATCAGGATCAGTTTTTGCATCAACCGCTGCTCGGATTCTATCACTCATTTCCTCAATACTAACTAACTCTTTATTTGGTCTATGACCACATCTTTTTTGTGCTACTTGGTCTTCTATATGACATCCTGCAGCTCCTGCTTTTGTCATTTCTCTAATAGTACGAGCAATATTAAAAGCTCCACCCCAACCAGTGTCAGCGTCAACTAATAGCGGAAGATCACAACGTCCTGTGATACGTCTTATATCTATACAAACATCTTCAAGCATAGTCATTCCAAGATCAGGTAAACCATAACTTGCATTTGCAACTCCTGCACCAGAGAGGTAGAGTGCTTTTGCTCCCGCACGTTCAGCTTGAATTGCACTATATGCATTTATGACACCAAGTATCTGTAATGGATTCTGTTTTTTTAACGCTTTTCTAAATTTTTTACCTGCACTCATACTAATTCCTTCTTTTTTGGGTATCCAAGAATTTTTATAGCTTCTTGTATCTCTGGTAATACTGTTTCATCTTCTATAGTTGAAGGCATATTCCACTTTTTCCCATCTGCCATAGAACGCATAGTTCCTCTTAGTATTTTTCCACTTCTCGTTTTTGGGAGTCTATCTACTACTGTAGCAATCCTAAAACTTGCAACTGCTCCTATTTCATCACGAACTAGTTGTACTATGCCCTCTGCTAGTGATTGTGGGTCTCTTTCAATGCCTTCTTTAAGTACTACAAATCCCATAGGGACTTCACCTTTAAGTTCATCATCGACACCTATAACAGCACATTCTGCAACATCTGGATGTTTTGCAACTACTTCTTCCATCTCTCCAGTTGAAAGACGATGACCTGCAACATTAATAACACCATCCATACGTCCCATAACCCAAACATATCCATCTTTATCTATATAGCCCGAATCTCCAGTAAGATAGTACCCATCATAAAAGCTTAAGTATGAACGTTTGTATCTTGCATCATCTTCCCAAATTCCCATCAAACAGCTTGGTGGAAGAGGGAGTTTAATAACAAGGTTCCCCAGTTTCCCAGCTTTACACTCTTTCCCATCTTCATCAAGAACTTGTAAGTTAAATCCAGGCATTGGTTTAGTTGGACTTCCCGCTTTTACTTTCATGGGGTCTAGTCCTACAGGATTGGCTGCAATTGCCCAGCCAGTTTCTGTTTGCCACCAGTGGTCTATAACTTCTTTACTTGTTACTTTCTCAGTCCATTTTAAAGTAGGTGAATCACATCTCTCTCCAGCCATAAATATATTTTTAAGACTACTCAAATCGTATTTTTTAGCCCATTTTCCTTCAGGGTCTTCTTTTCTAATAGCTCTAAAGGCTGTTGGTGCTGAAAAAAGTACATTGACTTTGTACTCTTCACAAACTCTCCAAAAAGCTCCAGGATTTGGAGTACGAACTGGCTTGCCTTCATAAACAAGTGTAGTACAACCATTCATTAGTGGAGCATAGACTATATAAGAGTGTCCAACAACCCAACCAACATCACTTGCAGCCCAAAAAACATCACCTGGTTTTGCATTATATATATTGTCCATAGACCATTTCATAGCTACAGAGTGTCCACCATTACTTCTGATAACACCTTTTGGTTTTCCAGTTGTTCCTGATGTATAGAGTATATAAAGAGGGTCAATTGCATCTACAGGAACACAATCAACTCCATTTGTTTTTTCTTCTTCCTCTGCCCAATCAATATCTCTCCAAGGAAGCATATTTGCTCTTTCTTGTGGTCTTTGGTAAACAAAACATGTTGTAGGTTTATGACTTGATTTTTTTATAGCTTCATCAAGTAATGGTTTATAGTGAATTACACGATTAACTTCTATACCACAACTTGCAGTCATAATAACTCTTGGTTTTGCATCTTCAATTCGAGTTGCAAGTTCATGTGCTGCAAATCCACCAAAAACAACAGAATGAATTGCTCCAATTCTTGCACAAGCAAGCATAGCTATAACGGCTTCAGGAATCATAGGCATATATATAACTACTCTATCACCTTTATTTACACCTTTATTTACAAGCATGCCAGCAGTTTTTGCTACACGATCACGAAGTTCTCTATATGTATAAGTTTTTTTTGTATCAGTTACAGGAGAGTCGTAAATAAGAGCAGCTTGCTCACCTCGTCCATGGTCTACATGTAGATCTAAAGCATTGTAGCAAGTGTTCATACATCCACCAACAAACCATCGATAGTGTCCATCAACAACATCTAAAACTTTATCCCACTGATGATACCAGTGAACTTTAGTAGCAGCTTCTGCCCAAAACTTTTCAGGGTCTTTGATAGATTCTGCGTAAACTTTATCGTATATTTTGTTCATATAAATCTCCTTCATATAATTATATATATTATACTGCATAGATAAAAAAGTTGATGGTACAAAAGTTATAAGAAAGTTACAATTTTTGTACAATTTGTTTTTTTTGTACAAAAACTGTACAATTAGTCTATGAAGACATTAGATAAAATAGTAGAAATATATAAACGCTCAGAATTAAGCATATCAAAATTTGCAACTATTATTGGAAAAGACAGAAGAACAGTCACCTCTTGGATAGATAAGATTGTAGATAAAGAACCAAATAGTGAGGTATTGGAAAAAATTTCATCTTTTTTTAGGTATCCTGAAAATATTTGGGATAAAGAGTGTAAAAATGATGATTTTTTTGAACTTCTTTCCCAAGTTCCTAAAGAGGAAATAAAGATTATAGATGAGGGTTATCTTGGAGGTTTGAAGTACATACTTGAGCTTGAAGATAAAGAGCGTTTTGTTATACATCCACAATTTCCTGGACCCATGTACAGAGACACAACCGTACCAAGAGTATATAGAACAAAGAGTAGTTTAGAAATAGAAAAATTTAAAAAAGAGCGAACTTCCAAAATGCTTTCATATTCGTTTGAGACAACAGAGTGGTATAGTATAAAGTCACTTTTAAGTTTTTGTTTTTCACAGATAGGCAACTTTTATACACAAGAGCAAAAAATACAAATATTGGATTTGATGATTGAAAATTTTCATGAAAATTACAATAAACGTATGTACCTTTTTGATTCATATTCAAGAAAAATTTATGGGCTAGATACTGCGTATACTTCAATAAATATTAAAAATGGAGTGATGTTTTTTAAAGCCCCATTAGAATCAGTTTTTATAGAAGTAAGAAATAAAAGATTAATAGAGAGAATTCATAGACACTTCACTTTTGAAAGTGAAGCTCCAACTCATGTTAATCCAAATGATGCAACGTTGATACTCAAAATTTTAAAAAATACGCTAAAGTTAGAGTTGGGCTTGTGTGTAGCATATGAAGAGATAAATAAAAAAACTTTTTATGGGGGATTGTTTAAAAGCAATATTAGTATTTCTGTTCAAAATAAACTTTCATCTCCAAGAGATGGACAAAGGACAAATTAATGAACGAACTAACAAAAAAGTTTGCATTTTATGGAGTCATATTTATGGCATTAGCAGTAGCACTTGGGGCATTTGGTGCACATGGTTTGAAAAATATAGTTACTAAAGATATGTTGGTAATTTTTCACACGGGAGTTGAGTATCAGTTTTATCATGCACTAGGTCTTTTTTGTGTTTCCTTTGTGGGCAGTTTCAATGATACAAAAAGAGTAAAAATAGCTGGTTACAGCATGATTTTAGGTATATTTATCTTTTGTGGTAGTTTATATACTATTGCATTTACAAGTATGAAAATATTCGGAGCAATTACACCCATAGGTGGAGTGGCTTTTATTGTTGCTTGGGTTTTATTGGCATTAGCTATAAAGAAGATTTAGCTCAAAGTCACATTATTATAAAAAAATCATAATGAAGTTATTAAAGAGCACGGCTAATTCATTCTAACAAACAACATAATTTTTTGCTATTCCCACCAATCATAGGAATAGCTTGAGGAAAAGTGATGTAGTTTGTTCTTCTTAATACGTTCATAGCTATGTTTCTAATAATAGAAAAATTAGTTGGAGCGTTACCAGTATGTATTAAAGAGGCATCTTCACCAAAGGTTACATCTTTTATGTAATGCATACTCTCAACACCCCAGTGAGCTCTAATACCATAGTTATACTTTTTTGCTGACATTTTTTTACTTGAAATATAAAAAGATGTTTCTTGAGAAAATTTATCACTATTTTTTCAATAAGTTGAACGAGTTACTTTGACAATTTCTTCTATACCATTAAACTTATTTTTATTAATATTATAAAAATCGTCATAGACTTCTATCTCACGTACTTCGAATCTATTACGATTTACTTTTTGATGCTGTCTTTCTTGCAATAAGTATCTCTTTAGAATCACTGGTAAAAAATGAAACAAGCTGGGCTAATTTCTTATCTTCTTCTTTTTGTTTAGTCCCTTTTATAGCTTTACCATCTATTGCTATCCATTGTGATTTACTTCTCTTCATATAAGACTTCATCCATCTCATAAATATCTTTTCAAACGTCTTATGCTCTATCTCCATTAGAACACGCCTTATTGTTGCGTAAGCAGGTACTTTTTATTTTTCCAGCTCTAGGTATTTAACTATTTGTGTTTTATACCTTTTTGCAAAATCACCTATCGCTCTGTATCCTTGATAGCCACTCATTGTAGCCATTATTGTTATCATTAGCACTGTATCTATCTTGTGCTGTTGTGCCTGTCTTCTTCGTTTATCTTTAATTGTTTGCAGCTCTTGGCGTAGTTTAAATTCTTTCATCCCTTTTTACTAGCCATCTTTTGTTCCTTTGTATGAATCAGATGTGATGGACTAATACATAAATTTAATTTTTAATAAAACAATAGATATAATGTAGTACAATGTAATAAATAAATATAAAGGGGTAAAAATGAGTTTAAAATTGTATTTTAAATTATTTTTTTTAGTGGTAGGAGGATTGGTTGCAAGTATTCTTTTAACCTTATATATTAAATCCCAAGTTCAAAGTAAACTTACTGAAGCTTACAATATTAGATACAAGTCATATTTATTGGCAGATGAATTAAGACAAAGTTCTGATGACTTAACAAGATTAGCAAGAACATTTGTGGTAACTGGTGGAAATGTTGAGTATGAAAAAGAATACTGGGATGTAATAGCTATTCGTAATGGTGAGAAAGCAAGACCAGAACATTATGAAAGAGTGTATTGGGATTTTGTTGCAGCAAACCCAGGCGTAAAACCACGTCCTGATACATTTAAAAAATCTTTAAATGACATGATGAAAGAACTGGGATTTACTGAAGAAGAGTTTGCAAAACTAAAAGAGGCTCAGAATAATTCAAATAAGCTTATTGAAACAGAAACAATTTCTATGAATGCAGTAGTTGGTAAGTTTGATGATGGTAGTGGAAACTATGTTAAAAAAAGGAATCCTGATTTAAAATTAGCAATAAGATTAATGCATGACAAAAATTATCATATAGAAAAAGCAAAAATAATGAAACCAATAGTAGAATTTTTTAAAATGCTTGATGATAGAACTCTATCTAATATTAAGAAATATAAGGATAAAAATGGGTTCATGTTTAAACTTATTTTTCTTCAAGTTATAATATCAATTATATTATTTATTTTTGCATATTTTTATCTTGTGGAAAAAAGATTTTTGTCTCCCTTAAATAGGTTATTGGAAGAGACATCGCGAGTAAGTAATGGTGATTTTTCTAAAAACATTATTATTGAAAGCAAAGATGAAATGGGCATACTCTCTGAAAGTTTTGCTAAAATGATACAATTTTTAAAATCAACAATTTCAGAAGCAAAACAAAGTAGTCTAGAAAATAGCTCTATGGCAGAAGAATTATCCCAAACTTCTCATGAAATAGGGAAAAAAGCAGAAAAAGAATCAAATTTAATTCTAGCTATAACTCAAAAAGGGAAAAATTTACAAGATACATTAAATATTTCCACTAAAGAGGCTAAAGAGACAAAAGATGAAGTTGTAAAAACTGCAAAAAACCTAGAAAGTGCGAAGTTGAAATTATCTGAACTATCTACTGGTGTGTATAATAATTCTATAGCAGAAAATGAGATGGCAACAAAACTTCAACAATTAAGTGAAGATGCTGGGCAGGTAAAAGAGGTACTAACTGTTATTGCAGATATTGCAGATCAAACAAATCTTTTAGCATTAAATGCAGCTATAGAAGCAGCAAGAGCTGGTGAGCAAGGAAAAGGATTTGCTGTTGTTGCTGATGAAGTAAGACAGCTAGCTGAGAGAACTCAAAAGTCTTTAGCAGAAATAAATGCAACCATCAATGTAATAGTTCAAGCTATAAGTGATACAACAGAACAAATTACTACAAATGCGCTAAAGGCAGAAGAATTAGCAAAAAATTCTACTAGTGTTGAAGAAAATATAGGTAAAAGTGTAGAAGATGTTCAAAATGCTGTAGCTGATATAGAAAATATCATAAATGGTTATGTTGAAAATACCGAAACAACAAATGGTATTATTACTGAGATAGGAGCAGTGCATGAACTCTCAAGTGATAATGCCAAAAGTGTAGAAGAAATCTCAAGTGCAGCTAAACACATGATGAATATGAGTTCTAAGCTTTCAAATTTACTAAACAAGTATAAGGTATAGTAAGAAGGATTGGCAATATAAGTAAATAGTGGTAAAAAGTTAACAAGCAAAGATGGCTTGTTGGCTCCACTAATAAAACAACATTTACTTTTCTCTTAATTTGTCTTTTTTACTCTTTCTTTTACCCTTTACGGGAGCATTACCACGCTCTTTTTTAGGAGTATTACCGGTTAATTCAAAACCTTTTATCTGCTCAAGCTCAATTTTGATTTCTGAGCGTTTTTCTATAAGTTTAAAGTGTTCAGCATTTTCATGAGTTACAAAGCTTATAGCATCTCCAGATTTACCTGCACGAGCAGTTCTTCCTATACGGTGAATATAGTCAGCTGGTGAGCGTGGTAGGTCATAATTTACAACACAATCAATATCATCAATATCGAGTCCACGAGATGCTATGTCTGTAGCAAATAATATATTTATTTTTCTATTTTTGAAGTCTTCAAGTGTGTATTTTCTCTCTTCTTGTTCTAGATTTCCGTGAAATGATTCTGCTTCGTACCCATACTTTCTAAACTTTTGTGCAATATTGTCGGCTGCTCTTTTTGTTGCCATAAAGACTAGGACTAACTTCCATTTGTTAGTTTTTAAAAGCTCTTTTAGAAGGATTCTCCTATTTTCTTGATTTACGTTTATGGCTCGTTGATTTATGTTTTCTACAGTTTGTTTTTCCTCTTCAATCGTAACTTCAATAGGATTTTTTGTAATTTTAGAAGCAATTTTGAGCATTTTTTCAGGGTATGTAGCTGAAAAAAGTAAGTTTTGACGCTGTGAAGGTAATTCTTTTAGTAGAGTATCAAGTTCTTCAGAAAAACCAAGATCAAGCATTTTATCGGCTTCATCAAGTACAAAAAACTCTAACTTTGAAAGATTCATCTGTTTTTTGCTAATAACGTCAAGAAGTCTACCAGAAGTAGCTACAACTATATCGCACCCTTGTTGGATCTTGTAGAGTTGGTCACCTATACTCTCTCCACCTATAATGCTTACAACTTTTAACTTTGAACTAAAATCCTTAAAAGTATCAGCAACTTGAAGAGTTAACTCTCTTGTGGGAGTTACTACTAAAACTCTTATTTTAGCTTTTCCTTTTCTCTCATCTTTTAAAAGCATATCTACGATTGGAAGAACAAAACTTGCTGTTTTTCCACTGCCAGTTTGAGCTCTTGCCATAATGTCTTTTTTTTCTAAGACTAGTGGAATTACTTTTGATTGTATTGGCGTTGGTTGAGTGAAGTTATTTTTTTGTAAAACTGTATTAATTTGAGCTAAAAAATTGAATTTATCAAATGACATTGGATACCTTGTTTATAATTATCTGCTATTATACAATTCAAAGGCTTAACAATGAAACTAATATATTTTTTTCTTACATGTACATTGTTATTTGGCTCTTCAAACAATGCTCTTATTAACTCACAATCTCCGTATCTTTTACAACATGCACATAACCCTGTTGATTGGTATCCTTGGAGCGATGAAGCTCTACAAAAGGCAAAAGATGAAGATAAGCTTATCTTTTTGTCTATTGGTTACAGTACTTGTCATTGGTGCCATGTCATGGAAGAAAAAAGTTTTGAAAATAAAGAGATAGCAGAGCTTTTAAATAAAGACTTCATAAGTATAAAAGTAGATAAAGAGCAAATGCCTCACATAGATACTCATTTTCAACATACTTTGTCACTTCTAAAAAAACAGAGAAAAGGGTGGCCACTTAGTGCCATACTCACTCCAAATCAAGAAATACTTTACATTACAACTTACATTCCTCCCACTGATAATTACGGTGTTGATGGAATGAAAACTTTGCTTCCAAAGATGGCCAAACTATATAGTGATGATAAAAAAAGAGTAGCAAAAATAATTAAAACAAATAAAAAGATAATTATACAAAAAAGCATAGTAGAAAAAAGCACTATTAAGCAGAGTGAGATTGCTAAAAAATATGTCTCTTTGATGAAAAAACGTTACGATAAAATATACGGTGGCTTTGATAGAAATCCAAAGTTTCCACTTGCTACTCATATGCAAACTCTTTTAGATATTTATATTTTAGAAGATAATCAAGAAGCACTCAGTATGGTAAAATCTACTTTAGAGTCCATGAGTCGTGGAGGAATGTACGACCAAGTTGATGGTGGTTTTTATAGGTATAGTACATATTCAGATTGGATTACACCACATTTTGAAAAGATGCTTTACACTCAAGCAGAGCTAATTTCACTGTATGTAAAATTTTACATACTTTTTCCAAAACCTAGATACAAAAGGATAGTTTTAGACACCATTAAAGAGACAAAAAAACGACTTGGCTATGAAGGACTTTACTTTAGTGCTACTGATGCAGATAGTAAAAGTGGAGAAGGGCGTTACTTTGTATACTCTTATGAAGAGGTAAAAGAGGCATTTGTTAAAGCAAAAATAAAGAATTATGAAGAGTTAATGGATTATTTTGACATAACCCAAATAGGTAATTTTGAAGAAGAACTTAGTAATGTTCATCTTAATACTGGTTTCGATGAAGCGCCAAAAAATATTCAAAAAGCTCTACATGTACTAAAAGAATTAAGAGTGAATAGAGAGTTTCCTTTTGTAGATAAAAAGATACTTACAGGCTGGAATGCTTTGATGATAAAGTCTCTTTTTGAAGCATCTTATTTTGATGAAAAACTTTTGAAAGAAGCTGAAAAATCTATGCGAAAGCTACTTGAACGAGTTTATGTTAAAGGTATTTTGTATCATGGTTTTTACTTTGATACAAAGCCTATTGATAGAGTTGTTTTAGAGGATTATGTATTTTTAATAGACTTATTACAAACTGCTTACATGTACACACAAAATGGAGCTTACCTTACACTAGCTGGATACTTACAAGAAGAGACTTTAACTAAGTTTTATGAGAACAAAAAGTTTTATTTAGATGACACAAAGTTTAGAGCGGAAGCACTTTATGGTGATAAATACTATGTTTCACCACTCTCAAGACTATATCACACACTTTTTACTCAAGCTAATTTAACTTATGATTTAAAGCTATTAGCTCGTACAAAAAATTTTCTAGCTGATGAAAGAGATAAAATACTTAATTCTCCTGATAATGCATCAGAAGCAGTACGAGCACTTTTACGCTCAAATAGTGGAGATGTCATAATAAAAGCAAATAAAAAGAATCTATTTAGTAATAAAAAAGATATACTACATGTAAAATATCCTTTTGTGCTTCAAACTACACAAAATACAGATAAATATTTAGCTTGTGACGAAAAAACTTGTTTTGCGATAGACAAAGAGTTCAAAAATATAGTAAAATACATAGAAAAAAGATAGGATTTAATAAAATGATAAAAACTTTTAGAAATGCAATGATAGAAGATTTACCACAGATTGTAAAAATATATAATAGAGCGATAGAAGATGGTATTTCAACAGCAGATAGTGTTAAAGTAACAGCCGATGAGAAAATAGATTGGTTTAGAGCTCATGATAAAGAAAAACGTCCTATTTTAGTAAAAGAGTACCATGGCAAGGTTATTGCTTGGGTGTCACTTCAGCCTTTTTATCCCCATCTTGCTTATGAAAAAAGTGCTAGAATTAATATCTATATAGATAGCAATTTTAGAGGTAAAAAACTAGGGCAAATGTTTTTAAAAGAAGTTTTAGAAATGGCTAATGAATATAACATTGAAAACTTTTTAGCTCTTATCTTTGCTGATAATATTACAAGTTTAAAACTTTTTAAAAAACTAGGATTCAAAGAGTGGGGACACTTTCCAAATGTAGCAAAAATAGAAGATACCCGTAAAGATTTGCTGGTATTGGGATTAAATGTAATATGATAAAATCAATTATTTTCGACATGGATGGAACTCTACTAGATAGCAGTTTAGCTATGACTTTGAGTGTAAATCATGTTAGAAAAAGTTATGGTTTAGCTCCTATAGAAAAAGAGTATTTGGAATTTATAATAAACGAGCCTTGTGTAGATTTACCCATGAAACTTTATGATGTACAAGAGTATAGCCAAGAACATAGAGATAAATTTGCAAAGCATTACCTAGCCAATGCTAATCTACATGTAAAGCCTTATGATGGTGCATATGAGCTTCTAAAGTCTCTACATGTAAAGGGTATCACTTTGAGTATTGCGACTAATGCCTCTGACTTTTTTGCACGCAATATGTTGCAAGGACAGGGCATGTTAGATTTTTTCTCTTTTATAATTGGTGCAAATAATGTAGAAAAAAATAAACCAAACCCAGATATGCTTCACCACATAAGTGAACTAAGTCAAATTCCTTTAACAAATTCTATTTTAGTTGGAGATAGTATAAAAGACGAAGGAGCAGCAAAAAGTGCTAATATAGATTTTCTTTTTGCTTCATGGGGCTATGGAAAGAGTGATAACAATACCAAATCTTTTAAAGGCATGAGAGAGCTTAACAACTACTTGTTGAGTATTACCTAAGCCTCTTGTAGTTATGTTAAACTGATTTGCTAGTGGTGTTAGAAGTATCTCTTAGTTTGTCAAAAGATTCTTGAACCCCTTTATAAATTTCATTCCAAAACTTTTTAGCCGCTTTTTGACTGTCTTTATCAAATAGTTTTACCCAATATTTTAATTCTTCAAAATATTTAATACTCTTCTTATTTTTTAAAAATGTATGAATAATATCTATATTTCTTTGTGATTCCCAAAAAACTGGGTCTCCTTGATTGTTTACGTCTAAAGCAAAAGTGTTAATGCTAGCTATAAACTCTTTTTCCAGACCATATAGATGTCCTATAATTTTAGGAGCCATCTCTTCAGCCCATCCACGATGGAATCGGCATACTCCAATGTTGTCTATCATAAGTTCAGCTATAAATCTTTGGGCATTTTTATGTCCTAACTCTTTTGGTGGGACAAAGTCGTTTCCATAATACATATAATATTTACCCATAAGAGCCATAGGAGAGAGTACTCCTGGAGTCCAGTATTGATTTGGAACCATCCAACCTTTTTTGCCATTTGCATTGTATGAAAATGAATCTAATATCTTTTTATTTTTAGATTTTGAAAGTTTGTGTGCTAATATTCTAGCACCATTACTAAAGTCTAAAAGTCCTTTTTTTTCTACAATAGCATCGAGTATTTCTATACCAATATTGGCATTTGTCATTGAGATTTTAACAACATCAAAATTATCCTCATTAAATTGAGGTATTCCTTTTATACCAATTTCTTCTGGTGTTAAATAACCATTTGATAAACACTCCATAAGCCAAGATATAACTCCACCAATAGATATAGCATCAAAACCATAAGCATCTGAATATCGATTAATTTTTTCTGCTGCACGTTGATCAAATATACCGCTAAGTGGTCCCATAGCTTGATAAGGTTCATAATCTTTTTTGAATTTTCCATTCATTTTTTTGCACATAGCTACGCAGGGTTCACCACATGTTTTTTGACTTTTTGTTACAATTGTCTCTTCATTGAACTGTTTAAGATAGTGATTTGTGATAAATTTTTCGTTTAAATCAAGTCTTTGTTCTTTCGTTTTATAAATACTTTCATAATTAAAAGAGAGTAAGTCACTACCTAAGGTTGAATAGTTAACTCCAAGAGTTCCTCCAGATTTAAGTATATCTACAAAACTATATTTTGCTGTAACTTTTTTATCTTTTTGATTAAAATTCATATTATATTTATCAACAAACCATTTATCTATAACTTTACGGTCTCTAAAACCTCTTGTTTGTGGTATTCCCCCATAAATAATGGCAGCTATTCCATGCTCTTGAAAAAGTTTACTACCAAAACCCCCTCTACCAGCCCAAGTATCAACAGCCGTAACTTTTCCTTTTTTTATAGGTGCTGAACATATTGCTCCAAAATCAGTAGATTTAGCAGAGATTCCTACCGCTAAAATACGAGGTTCTTTTTCATATTGGTTTGCATATTTATCAAGCACATAATCCATAAGAGAGTAAACTCCACCATCTTCATTTAGTTTTTTATCTTGCCAAATTTCATCTATATTGATTTCGTCTATTTTAGATTCTATTTTTCCATCGCCTCTATGATTGAGATATAAAATTGATGGATTTTTTGCCTTACCTATGATAGAAAGCATGCTTATATCTAAGCTCTCAAAAATCAATCCAGCTCCACCCATTGCAGATACATAAAAACCATCCCAGCAAGGAGATTGTCCAGTAAACATAAGTCTATTAGATCCTGAAAGTGTTGAGTCAGCAAAAAGCCCTGTACCTATATTTAAACTGTTATTTTTCTTACTTAAGTAAAATCCTAAATCAACAGGACCAAAAAAATCTCCTATTTTATAGCTCTTTATGTAGTTTAGTGAAGTTTTTGTATCTATTGTAAAAACTTTCAATTTTTTTTTCATTGTGACTTCTTTTAGTATTTGATATATACAGTTTTAGTTGTAGTGTAAAAATCACTTGCAGTGTATGATTTTTCCCTTGAACCAAAAGAAGAACTTTTGCTTCCACCAAAAGGTACATGGTTATCCATTCCTGCTGTAGGTAGATTTATCATGATGTTTCCTACTTTTGCATTGTGTTTAAAGTCCATAGCTTTTGTTAAATCTTTTGTCATAATACCACCACTAAGTCCAAAATCGGTATCATTTAGAACTTCAAGAGCCTCTTTATAGTCTTTTACTTTAATGATGCAAGCTATAGGACCAAAAATTTCCTCTTGGTTTAATCTCATCTTAGAGTTACCATTTGTAAACAGAGCAGGGGAGAAGAAATAACCATCGGTATCTCTTTTGAGAACTTCACCACCACATACCAGTGTTGCTCCCTCTTTTTTACCTAATTCTATATAAGAAATATTTTGTTTTAGTTGTTTTTTTGATATAACTGGACCAATTTGTGTATCTTTATCTAAACTATTTCCTATGACAAGTTTTTTCATCTCTTTTTTCATTTTTGCTAAAAACTCTTCATAAATACCTTGTGTTACTATAAGTTTTGAAGATGACGTGCATTTTTGACCAGTAGCATTATATGATCCCTTTATAGCAGCACTTACAGCTTCATCTACGTTAGCATCATCTAGGACTATAAGTGAATTTTTACTTCCCATTTCTAGTTGAAGTTTTATCATGTTTTTTATTGAGTCTCTTGCTATACTTTTTCCCACACCAACTGAACCTGTAAAACTTAAAGCATCTATATGTTTTGAAGATGTAATCGTTTCACCAATTACTCTACCTTGTCCTATTACTAGATTAAAAACACCTTTTGGAAGTTTTGTACTATCTATAATTTTTGCCAATATGTAAGCAATGGTTGGTGTTGTATTTGATGGTTTGAAAACTATACTATTTCCAAAAGCAAGAGCAGGAGCTATCTTCCAAGCAGGAATTGCTAGTGGATAATTCCATGGTGTAATAAGTGCAACAACACCAATAGGCTCTTTTATAACTTCTATGTCTACGTTTTGTCTTGGTGAGTCCATGTATGTACCACGTGATCTTATAGCTTCTGCAGCAAAGTAGAAAAAGAAATCAGCAGATTTCACTACTTCATCTATTGCTTCTTTGAGTGGTTTTCCTGCTTCTCTTGATATAATCTCACCATAGTAATCTTTATTAGCTAGAAGTTTGTCTCCAATTTCATTGAGTATTTTTTCTCTTAATGCTATAGATGATTTAGACCATTCATCTTGTATATTTACTGCGGCTTCTATAGCACTATTAACGTCTTCTTTTGTTGCTTCATAAAAAGAGGCTACTATATCTGATGTATCAGAAGGGTTGATATTTTTATTTACAACACTTGAAGATACCCAGGTACCATCTATATAGTTTTTTGTAGGTTCAGTAGCAAATAGTTTCCTGTAGTTTAAATTTAATAACTCATGTTGATTAATACTTTTCATTGTCGTTCCTTTTTGTATATTATAACATTATAATGTTTATATACTTAGAAGTAACTTATACATTATAATGTTATAATAATTAAGTTTCTGAGATTTTAAATAATTTTTTAAGTAGGTATTCTAGCCTTTACATGTAAAGGGTTAGTTCTACTCTAAGCAGATTTATCTTTACATGTAAGTGAGCATTTTTTAGTTTATTACTAGTGTGAATCTCTTGCAAACCACTTTTTATCTAGTATTTTTTGATAAGGTTGTTCTAATTTCAAACAAGCTCCATCAGCTAAACCTTCTACAAATTTTCTGTATATTTCTTGCCAAGGAGTATCATTTTCTAATTCTGGAAGAACTAGATTTTCTTTTCTTTTTAGTATCTCTTCATCTGAAATTTTGAGTTGAACTTCTCTATCTTTCATGTCTATTAGAATATCATCTCCAGTTTGAATTATAGCCATACCACCACCTTCATAGCTTTCAGGAGTTGCATTAAGTATGGAAGCACTTGCACTAGTTCCACTTTGTCTGCCATCACCTATAGTTGGAAGTGAAGTTATGCCTCGTTTTACAAGCCTATCTGGTGGAAGCATATTAACTACTTCTCCAGAACCTGGAAAACCTTTTGGTCCACAATTTCGCATAAACAAGATACTGTTTTCATCTACATGTAAACTCTCATCATTAATGCGTTTGTGATAGTCCTCAGGACCTTCAAATACAACAGCTTTACCTTTGATGATTCCGTCTTTAATATATCTTCTTAAAAACTCTTCGTCTATAACAGAAGTTTTCATAATAGCACTATCAAAGATATTTCCACCCATAACTAAAAAACCACCTTTTGATAGAAGTGGGTTATCGTAAGTTTTTATGACTTTTTCATTTAGTATTTTGGAATTCTTATAGTTTTCAGCAGTTGTTTTTTGACTTACTGTTAGAGTATTTGTATAAATTTTATCTTTAGCTATAAGTTCACTCATAATAGCTCCAACTCCACCAGCTCTATGGAAATCTTCACCCAAATACTCTCCTGCAGGTTGGCAGTTTAAAAGTAGTGGAATTTCATAACCATGTTCTTGCCAATGATTATTGTTAATATCGATTCCTATATTTTTTGCTATAGCATTTATGTGAATTGGTACGTTAGTAGATGCTCCAAGAGCAGAAGAGGCTACAATAGCATTTAAAAAGGCTTCTTTTGTCATAATGTCAGATGGTTTTACGTCATTATTTACTAAGTCTACTATAGTTATTCCAGTCTCATAAGCACTTTGTCCCCTTTCACGGTAAGGTGCAGGGATTGTTCCACTATGAGGTAAACTCATGCCTAAGACTTCACTTAAACAGTTCATGCTAGAAGCCGTTCCCATAGTATTGCAGTAGCCAGCACTTGGGGCGGAAGAGGCTGCTATATCCATAAACTCTTCATAATCGATACTGCCTTTAGCCAAAAGTTTTCTTGCTTCCCAAATAGCAGTTCCTGAACCACATAGTTTTCCTTTGTAGTAGCCATTAAGCATAGGTCCAACTGAAATGTAATAGAAGGTATGTTTAGCGTTCCTGCTACCATAAGTGCTGCAGGAGTTGTTTTATCACATCCTATGGTGAAAACTACACCATCTATTGGATAGCCGTAAATTGTTTCAACCATAGAAAGATAAGATAAGTTTCTATCGAGTGCTGCAGTAGGACGTTTTCCTGTCTCTTGAATTGGATGGGTTGGAAATTCCATAGGAATTCCACCAGCATCTCTAATACCATCTTTTAATCTAGTTGATAAAGCTATATGATGATGATTACAAGGTGATATATCATTTCCTGTTTGAGCTATGCCTATGATAGGTCTACTTGATTGAAGCTCTTTTCTTGTTATCCCATAGTTTAGGTATCGCTCTAAGTACAAAGCGGTCATACCTGGGTCTTCTTTGTTATCGAACCAAGCTTGACTTCTATATTTAAATTTTTTTCTATTAATGTCCATTACTTTTCCTATTTTTCCATAAAAATATTTGGTTTTTGACCTTTTACTTTAGTTTTTAAAGTAAAAGTGTAACCACTTAGGGGTGCTTTTTTTAGTTCTTCTTGGTTTAGCTCAAATGCAGCAGTTGTTATAAAAAGCGTATTAAAATCTTTTCCACCAAAGTTGCATGAAGTTACTTTTGGTACAGGCATATCGTATATACTATCAATTGAGCCATTTGGTGCATACCTTGTTATCTTCCAACCATACCAGTGAGCTGACCAAACATAACCTTCGCTATCGATACAAAGTCCATCAGGATAACCATCTTTTTTATCTATATTGTAAAAAACCTGCTTATTTGAAATTTCTCCTGATTTTAAATCATAATCATAAACATATATAACTCTTTTAGGACTATCGGTCAGGTAAAACTTTTTAGAATCTGGACTCCATCCAAGACCATTTGATATAAAAAGATTTTTTTCAAGCTTTTTAACAGTATTTCCATCAAAACTATAGAGTGAACCTTTTATCTCTTTTTCATTATTATCCATAGTCCCTGCAAAGTATCTTCCTTCTGCATCACATTTTCCATCGTTAAAACGATTGTTTGGTAGGTCAACTTCTGGGTTTACTATAGGAGTTAGTCTATTTGTATCTAAATTAGCATATTCAAACCCACAAGTTGTTGTAGTTATAATTTCGTCATTACATGTAAAGGCAAAAGAACCTATAGGTCTGGTAAAGTGATAACTTTTTACTACTTTTGTCTCTAAATTGTATTTAAAAAGCTTCATGCCTTTAATGTCGGTCCAGTAAAGAGCATTCTGCTTTTGATTATATAGAGGACCTTCTCCTAGTAGTGATTTAGAGTTTTCTATATGTTTAAGCATTTATTTTATTTCGTCCTATGATAGGATATTGTTCTACTTCATAAATGGAACCAGAAACTGGTATAGAGTAATCACTAACCCAAAATACCACATGTTTAGCTATCTCTTTAGGAGCTAATATCGTTCCTCTTGGCGCGAAAGCTTTATCTATGTTGTTGTACCAATCATCACCATTGCCTTCTTTTAATTGAGTTTCATGCTCTTTATCGGTATGAGTCCAACCTACATTGAGCTGATTTATTCTTATTGAATATTGAGCTAAATAGTCTGCAATATTTCTAGTCATAGTCATTAATGCTCCTTTTGAAGAAGAGTAAATCAATAAATTATCTTGTCCACAATATGAGTTAATAGAGCCTATATTAACTATTGAACCTTTTATATTTTTTTCTAAAAATACCTCAACAACTGCTTTACATAAGAATAGTGGAGCTTTATAATTTACATTCATAATATAATCATACTTTTCTTCAGTGATATCACGTATATTATTTCTTGGAAAGACACCTGCGTTGTTAACAAGAGAATCAACTCTTCCAAATTTTTTAACAGTTTGTGTTATTATGTTTTTAAGTTCTTCAAATTTTGATAAATCTGCACATACATAAGCTGTTTTTTCACCAAATTGTGCAACTAATTGTTCTGCTTTTTTAATAGAATTTGGAGAACAATGTATCATAACACAAGCTCCTAAATTTAAACACTCTTTAACTATCTCAAGCCCAATTCCAGATGTAGCTCCTGTTACAATTACAACTTTATTTTTTAATGTCATTTATAAACTCCAATTATTTAATTCTATTTTCTGTCTTTTTATCAAAAAAGACCATATGTCTTGCCCAAACTTTTAAGTCAATAATTTCATCATCATTTTTTGAACCAGTTGGAGAGATTCTTGTGACAACTTCAGTGTCATTGAGTGTAATATGAACAAATATATCTGAACCTGTTAACTCTGAAAAATCAACAACAGCGCTTAGGTCTTGAAGCTCGTCATAAATTTCAGCATCTCTAAAACCATTTTGTATATGTTCAGGTCTTAATCCAGCGATTATTGTTTTACCTATATATTTATCTAAATTTTCATAACCACTATGAAGATAGATACGGTTGTTTTTACCATCTTTATTTTTTAATACAATAAAAAGCTTTTCATCTTCTTTATTGATTGTTACATCTATAAAATTCATAGATGGAGAACCTATAAACCCAGCAGTAAATAGATTACAAGGGTTTTCATATACATTTGATGGAGTGTCAAACTGTTGAATAATTCCTTTATCCATGATTGCAATCTTATCTGCTAAAGTCATCGCTTCAATTTGATCATGAGTTACATAAACAATTGTTTTTTTAACTCTTTTATGAAGCTTTTTAATCTCAGCTCTCATCTTCACTCTAAGTTCAGCATCAAGATTAGATAAAGGCTCATCAAAAAGATACATATCAGGCTCTCTCGAAATTGATCTTGCAATGGCAACTCTTTGTCTCTGTCCACCTGAGAGTTGAGATGGTTTTCTATCTAATAAATCTTCTATGTGTAGTATTTCAGCAGCATTTTGAATTCTATCTTCTATCTCTTTTGTCGAATACTTGCTTATGCGTAAACCAAATTCAATATTTTGTTTTACAGTCATATTTGGATACAAAGCATAAGTTTGGAAAACCATGGCTAAACCTCTATCTTTTGGGGCAGTATTTGTTATATCTGTGTCACCTAAAATGATATTTCCTTGATCGATGTTTTCTAAACCAGCAATCGAGCTTAATAGTGTAGATTTACCACAGCCACTAGGTCCAACAAGAACTAAAAATTCTCCATTTTCTAAAGATATATTTATACCTTTTAAAACTTCTGTTTTATCATAACTTTTATATAAGTTTTTAATTGTTAGTGATTTCATTTATCCTCTTTTATTTGACGGCACCAGCCATCAATCCTTTTACAAAATATTTTCCAGACACAATGTATGCTACAAGTGTTGGAGCAACAGCTATAAGAGCTGCTGCCATATCTACATTGTATCTTTTTACAGCAGACGTTGAATTAACTAAATTATTTAAAGCAACTGTTATAGGTTGAGTGCCAGCATCTGTAAATGTAACTCCAAACAAAAAATCATTCCAAGCATTGGTCATTTGCCAAATAAAGCAAACCATAAAAATGGGAAGACTTACAGGAAGCAATATTTTAAAGAAAATTCTAAAAAAACCAGCTCCATCAATCTTTGCAGCATTTATTAATTCAGTTGGTATTGAAACATAAAAGTTTCTAAAAAATAGAGTTGTAAATGATATTCCATATACAATATGAACAAAAATTAAAGCCCATAAACTTCCTGATAAACCTATAAAACCAAGTGTTTGGGACATAGGTAATAAGATAACTTGGAATGGTATAAAACAACCAAACAGTAAAAGTGAAAAGAAAACTTCACTTCCTTTAAATCTCCATTTTGAAAAAACATAACCATTAAAAGCTCCAATAATTGAAGAGATTAAAACCGAAGGTATAGTAAACATAACTGAATTCAAAAAATATGGTTTAATTCCATTTGAATCTGTACCTATTCTTGCGTTGCTCCAAGCATCTACCCAAGGTTGAAATGTAATATTTTCAGGAAGAGAAAGTATGTTTCCATTTTTAATTTCATTAAGATCTTTGAGTGATGTAATAACCATTACAAATATTGGTAATAAAAAGTATACAGCACTAATTATTAGTATTGAGTATATTAGTATTCTTGATAATTTATCTCTTAGTGTACTCATTTTCTTGCCTTTAATTCTCTATAGAGGTAGGGAACAACAAAAATCATTACAAAAAATAACATTATTATTGCACTTGAAGCTCCAAAAGCTAGTTTGTTTCTTGAAAAAGAGTAATCGTACATAAATATTGATGGTAAAATAGTAGAATAACCTGGGCCACCTTTTGTCATAACAATAACTAAATCAAAAGTTTTTATTGCTAGGTGCAGCAAAATAATAATTGCAGAAAAAAATACAGGTCCTAACTGAGGAATGATTATTTTCCAGTATATTCTAGGCATTGATGCCCCATCTATTTTTGCTGCATTGACAACTTCATAGTTTATTCCTCGTAAACCTGCGAGGAAAAGAACCATTACAAAACCAGTAGATTGCCAAACAGCAGCAATAATAATAGTATATATTGCCATTTGAGAATCTACAATCCAATCAAATGTAAAATTCTCAAACCCCATATTTATAACAAATTTTTCTAATCCAAGTCCAGGGTTTAACATCCATTGCCAAACTGTACCAGTGGCAATAAAAGATAGTGCCATAGGGTATAGGTATATAGTTCTAAATATTCCTTCTAATCTAATTTTTTGGTCAATAAAAATAGCTAGCAATAGTCCAATTAATAGACATAATCCTATGAATAAGGAAGAGAATATTAATAAATTCTCCATTGCTATCCACCATTTTGTATTATTAAATAAAGATATATATTGTTTAAATCCTGCAAAACTATATACGGGTAATAGTTTGGAATTTGTCATAGATAAAATCAAATTCCAAAAAATAAACCCATATATAAATATGACCATTATTAGAAAAGTAGGAGCTAGTATAAATTTAGGAATCTGATTCTCAAAATATTTCAACTTACTTTTCATAATTATCTTTTCTTACTTCTCTTCTTTTATAGCATTAACAAGAGCTTTTGTAGCTTCTTCTGCACTCATCTTTGAATTATAAAAGTTTGTAATAACATCAAAAAATGCACCTTTCACAGCATCAGGTACAGCCATTTGGTGTGCCATGCTTGGTACTAAAGTTTTCGTGTACGCAGCCGCATTTAACTCATCCCAAGATCTTAAAGCAATATCATCAAAAGCAGTTCTTTTTACAGATAGATTAATTGGAATTGATCCCTTTTTTGTATTGAAAATAACTTGAAATTTATCATCCATTATGAGTTGAGCTAATTTTCTCTGAGCAATTGATTTTTCCTCATCTTTTTGATTAAACATTAAAAAGCTATCAATATTATATATATAAGAACCACTTGTTTGAGGAGTATCTAAAGCAACATAGTCAATACCTATTTTATTTCCAGATACTGCAAATTCACCTTTTGCCCAGTCACCCATAAATAACATAGCCGCTTCATTTTTATATACCATAGAAGTTGCTAGATTCCAATCACGACCAGGAGCATTTTTATCAGTAAATGATTTAACCATTCTTAATGTATCAAAAGATTTTTTGATAGTATCAGAACCTAGAGCTTTTAGATCTAAATCAACAAAAACTTTATTGTAAAAATCTGCTCCACCTATGCCTAATACAATTGTTTCAAACATTGTAGCTTCTTGCCAAGGTTGACCACCAGATGCAACAGGAATGAACCCAGCTGCTTTAATTTTTTTAGCAGCTACTTTAAACTGAGCCCAAGTTGTTGGGATAGTTGCACCAGCTTTTGCAAATATTTTTGGGTTAACCCACATCCAGTTAATCTTATGAACATTAACTGGAGCAGCTACGTATTTACCATTGTACTTCATATGATCTGCAAATCTTTTAGGTAAGATATTGTCCCAGTTATTTGCTTTTGCAACAGAATTTAAATTTAATGCAGAACCTAATGCGGCCCACTCTTGTATACCTGGACCTTTAATCTGTGCTGCACTTGGTGGGTTACCTGAGATAATTCTACTTTTAAGAACAGTCATAGCATTTGAGCCACTACCTCCAGCAACTGAGAAATCTTTCCATGTATGACCCTCTTTTTCCAATAGTTTTTTTAATTCACCTATTGCTTCCGCTTCTGATCCACTTGACCACCAGTGGAGTACTTCTAATTCTGCTGCACCTAAAGATAGTGCACTTAATAATGATAAAGCAACTGCTGCTTTTTTTAAACTAATCATAAATTTTCTCCTTTTTTTATATTGAGTTACAAAACAATATAAAATTTATATCCATAACATATCTTACAAGTAAAATGTAAAAATGTTACAAAAACCTATATTAAATATAAATAATTTTTACATTTATTTACTTAATTAAAGCTTAATCATATTTATAATAGACCTTTATAGAGCATTTAATCTTCATATAAGTAAATACTGTTAAAATAAACTTTATGTAAACTGTTACATTTTATATATTTTAAAGGGTATTAATGGGAATTAGAGAAATTGCAAAAAAAGCAAATGTTTCGATTGCTACTGTTTCAAGGGTTTTAAATACTTCTAAATTAGTTAAAAAAGATACAAGAGAGAAAGTTCTAAAAATTGCACAAGAGTTTGAATATAAAAAATATAATTCTAGTTTTAATTCAATAAATAAAAAAGATGAAATTGGTGTGATTATTCCAGATGTTGTTAACTCATTTTTTGCAAGAGTTCTTGAAGGTATTTTAAAACAAGCAAAGTTATTAGATTTACCTATAACATTATATTTAACTCATGACAATAATGAAAGTGAATTAGATGCTGTAGATAAACTTTTTGAAAAACAGATAAAAGGTATTATTTTAATAAGAGCTAGAAACCAAGAAGAAAAGTCAAGAAAAACAATTAAAAATTTAAATAGGTATAACATACCTTTTGTTTTAGTTGATAGAGATATATCTTCAAGTGACAATTCAGGTGTATTTTTATCAAATACAAATGCTGTATATGATGCTATGAATTTACTTATAAATGATAAGTATAAAAATATTGTAATTATAACAGGACCATCTAATAGTTTAAATTCAAGACAAAGAGTTGATGGTTTTAAAGAAGCATTATATAAAAATAAATTGGAATTTAATGAAAACATGGTGTATAGAGGTGATTTCTCTATTGAAAGTGGTTTAGAGATAACAACTAAAATTTTAAGTCAAGACAAAATGCCTGATGCTATTTTCTCTTGTGCAAACCAGATAACAGTTGGGTGCTTAAAAGCTATTACTCAAAAAGATATGATAGTTGGAAAAGATATAAAATTATTTTCTTTTAATAAATTAGCGGCTTCTCATATAAATAATTTTAACATTTCATATATAGAACATCCTGTTACACTCATGGGTGAAAAAAGCGTTACAATTTTGAATAACAAGCTTGTAGGAACAAAAGGTTTAATAAGAGAAATAGTGGATTATAAAATAAGTTATTAACACAATATAAAGGAAAATAAATGGATTATTTAGAAATTTTAAAGCACAGTAGGTTGATTGCAATATTACGAGGAATTAATCCAAATGAAGTCTTAGAAGTAGCCAATATTTTGGTAAAAAGTGGCATAAAAATAATAGAGATACCTTTGAATTCACCAGATGTATATAAAAGTATAGAGATGTTAACTACAGCCTATAAGGATTCATATGAAATACTTATAGGCGCTGGAACTGTATGCTCTCAAGAAGATGTCGAAAAATTATACAAAGTAAATGCTACTTTAATTATTTCGCCAAATAGTGATGTAAATATAATTAAAAAGACAAAAAAGTTAGGTCTTGTTAGCATACCTGGTTTTTTAACACCAAGTGAAGCATATACCGCTATCAATGCTGGTGCAGATAGTTTAAAGCTATTTCCATTTAAAAAATTTGGAATTGAATATTATAATGACATAAAAGTTATTCTACCACAAAATATTCCTATTATTGCAGTTGGTGGAATTGATGAATCAAATATAAGTGAATATCTTCAAAATGGAATTAAGTATTTTGGATTAGGAAGTTCTTTGTATACGCCAAATATGGATTTGAAATTATTAAAAACAAAAGTTGATTTTTTTGTAAAAACTATAAATGAATACAATGTCTAGTTTTATTGTTATTGATTGGGGAACAAGTAATTTTAGAGCAGTTTTAATTGATAAATACTTTAAAGAAATTGATTCAATTTCAACCAATGATGGAATGTTAACTTTAAAACAAAATGAATTTCATCCTTTTTTATTAAGAAAATTACACAAATGGTTAAGTAAAGATAAAAATATCAAAATTTTTATGTCAGGTATGGTTGGAAGTATAAATGGATGGCTAGAGACAAAATACCTTTTATGTGAAGTGCACTTAGATGATTTAGTACAAAATTTGGTTCAAATACCAAATATAGATGAAAAAATCTACATAGTACCAGGGATAAAAATAGAAAAAAATGGTATGATTGACTTAATGAGAGGTGAAGAGGTACAAGTATTTGGAGCATTAAAATACTTAGATATAAAAGATGCAATTCTTATTTTACCAGGGACACACTCAAAGTGGGTAAAAGTCAAAAATAATAAAATAGTTGATTTTATAACAAATATGACAGGTGAAGTTTTTAGTGTTATGAGTTCAAATACAATTTTAGCAAAATCAATAAAATTTAAAGAACTAGATGAAGAAGCTTTTGAAAAAGGAATGAAGCTTTCATTATTTGAAGGTGGTTTACTCAATCATATGTTTCAAGCACGAACTCAAGCATTTAATATTGGAGAAAATGGTGTATACTCTTTTTTATCGGCTATTATAATTGGAAATGAAATAAAACAAATGAATTCTCTTTTTTCTTCTTTTAAGAGTGTAGTAATAGTTGGTACATCAGAATTAAATAACTTATATAAGAAAATCTTAAATATATATGATATAAAAGTAACAATAGTTAATGCAAAACTTGCGACAAATGAGTCTATGAAATATCTATATAAAAACTTAAATAAAATAAAAAAATTGTGAAAATAATATTTAGGTGATATGGGGTTAATGATAAAATATTTTTAAAATTTATATCTCAAATACCAGAAATCAAGACTGTAAAATAAACTGTGTAAACCCACCTAGTATTCCTAAATCATTTAGTATATTTTAACAGAATTTCACTGAAAAATATACTAAGTGTATTAGTCTATCACGGCTAATTCATTCTAACAAACAACATAATTTTTTGCTATTCCCACCAATCATAGGAATAGCTTGAGGAAAAGTGATGTAGTTTGTTCTTCTTAATACGTTCATAGCTATGTTTCTAATAATAGAAAAATTAGTTGGAGCGTTACCAGTACGTATTAAAGAGGCATCTTCACCAAAGGTTACATCTTTTATGTAATGCATACTCTCAACACCCCAGTGAGCTCTAATACCATAGTTATACTTTTTTGCTGACATTTTTTTACTTGAAATATAAAAAGATGTTTCTTGAGAAAATTTATCACTATTTTTTCAATAAGTTGAACGAGTTACTTTGACAATTTCTTCTATACCATTAAACTTATTTTTATTAATATTATAAAAATCGTCATAGACTTCTATCTCACGTACTTCGAATCTATTACGATTTACTTCTTGCATTTTGTCATAATCTATGCAGTCTGATATGTTTGAGTTAAAAATTATCTGTTCTAAAAGTTTTTTTGGTTGTCTTTGACTTGTACTACATAGTCATTACCACTATCTTTGATAGCCTTTAATGTTTTACTTTGACAGTGTAATGCATCTAATGTAACTATCATATTTTGTAGAGGAAATTCTTCCATCATCTCTTGAACCAATGGAATCTCATTACTTTTTGATGCTGTCTTTCTTGCGATAAGTATCTCTTTAGAATCACTGGTAAAAAATGAAACAAGATGGGCTAATTTCTTATCTATAATGCCCTAAAAATCAAGACAACTCTTAAACAGATTTAATTTCATCCTCATCTGTTACTTTAACCTACATTTTTCAGATATTCAAGATAAACATTCATAGGTTTTTTATAGTTTATACTTGAATGAAATCTTTTAAAATTGTATTTATGGATGTAGTTTTTTACACCTTCTTTTAACTCCTTTATTGATTGATAATCACTGATATAAATATTGCCATGTTTTAATGTTCTAAAAAATCTTTCAATTACAATATTATCTATACTTCTACCTTTACCATTCATAGATATTTTAATATCATATTTTTTAAGTAACTTAGTATGTTCATAACTAGTGTATTGGCTCCCTTGGTCACTATTAAATATTTTAGGTTTAGGATATTTAACCAATGCCTCCCCAAGTACATCAGTTGCAAGTGTTGCATCCATAGAGTTAGATATGTTATAGGACAGTATTGCTTTGCTATGCCAGTCTATAACAGCTGTAAAATACATAAAGCTTCCATTAACACGTATATATGTAATATCACCACTCCATACTTCATTTGGTGTGGGTACATATACAGTTTTTCTCTTTCCAAATTTAGTCCAATATTTTTTTAGTAGATACTCATAAATCTTATGCTCTTGGTTTTTGAGACTTGTGAGTCTTTTTTTGGTTAGATATATTGCTTGGATACCAAGTATTCCCATATATTTTAAGACTCTATGTTTTCCAATATAGTAGCCATCTTCTTTTAGTTGTTCATATATAAATCTATAACCATACTCTGAGTTATCAGTAGCTATTTCATCTATCTTGTGCAGTAGTTCAATATTCTCCTGACTCATTGGTGCTGGTTTGTAGTAGTAATGACTTCTACTGATACCAAATATATTACATTGCTCTGATATTGATAAATATTTATGCTTGGACTAGATCATCGCTCTTTTATTACATAAGTCCAAGCTCTTTAGCTTTTTTTCAACAAACTCTACTTTTATTGTAGCTTTACCTAGTGCTTTAGCTAAACCATCATTCTCACTCTTTAACTCTTCTATCTCATCTAGGTAAGTTTTAGTTACTCCTCCTACATCGAATGCAAGTGATGCATTATTTAGAAACTGTTGTTTCCATTTACTTAAAGATTGTGATGTGATTTTATATTTAGATGCTATTTGACTTGTTGTTTGTTCTTCTTTTAGCAGCTCTAAAACTATTCTTGTTTTTTGTTCGGCACTATATATTTGTCCTTTTCTTCTACTCATAATTCACCTCCATTATTTATATCATTTTAACTTATTTGAAAATTAATCTTTCTGAATTATTGTCTTTGATTTTAGGGGCATTATACTTGAGAGAAATCGTAAAAATGGCACAAGTTCTAAAACAATGAAATCAGCTAATGGTACTTTTGAGTTAGATACAACAAGAGACCGTAGCGGTAGCTTTGAACCAGAACTTGTTAAAAAAAATCAAACCCATATGTCAGATGAATTAGAATCAAAAATGCTTTCTTTATTTGCATTAGGCAATAGCTATTCACAAATAGCAGATTACATTGAAGATATGTATGGTGTACACTTCTCTAAACCAGCTATTACAGCCATAACTGACAAACTAATACCACAAAGCTTGAAGAGTGGAAGAAAAGACCTCTAGACTCAATATATCCATTTGTTTATCTTGATGTAATTCACTACAAAGTAAGAGATGAAGGTCAATATGTCTCAAAAGCTTTTTATACAGTTCTTGGAGTAAACCTTGAAGGTAAAAAAGAGATATTAGGACTTTATCTCAATGAGAGTGAAGGAGCTAAGTTTTGGTTACAGGTACTTACTGACTTGCAGAACCGTGGAGTAGAAGATATACTCATAGCATCAGTAGATGGACTTAAAGGCTTTCCTGAAGCTATAAATGCAGTATTCCCAGAGACAGAAGTTCAACTCTGTATAGTTCATCAAATCCGTAATAGCTTAAAATATGTAGGTTCTCAATACCAAAAACAATTTGCTAATGAATTAAAGAAAGTTTATCAAGCTTTTACTAAAGAAGAAGCTGAATTTAAACTCGATAAATTAGAAGAAAAATGGGGTAAAAAATACCCTATTGTGTTTGAGTCTTGGAGAAATAAGTGGGATAATTTATCTAACTATTTTAAGTATGCAGAGCCTATTAGAAGAGTAATTTATACTACTAATATCATTGAATCAGTTCATAGACAATTTAGAATGCTGACTAAAACAAAAGGTGCATTTCCTAACGATAATAGCTTTCTAAAATTACTATTCGCTGGGATACAAAATGCTGAAAGAAAGTGGACTATGCCAATCAGAAATTGGAGTCTCACTATCTCACAGCTTAATATTCATTTTAAAGATAGGTTGAAAGATGCTTTAAATTTATGATACAATCTTAGGAAAAATTAGGTGTTGACACAGAATTTATTACACTCCAAAAAAATACCTCAATATCATGGACGACCAAAACTAATACAAATAAAAGGAAAAATAATGGCAAATAATCAAGGAATATCAGAAGAGTTAAATGATGCATTAAATTATGGATGTGAAATGTTAACTATAGCAGATTGAGAGTCCATAAGAATTTATAAATTATTCTTTTTTCTTGTAACTAATAAGGTAATCATTCCTCATTTTTAACTTTAAACTTTTGCTCAAACCACGATGAATTTTTATCAATATTTTCATAGGAGAAAAGACTCCATCGTTTAAAGAATTTGTAGTGTTAGGAATATTGATATATTTGTACTTTTTACATGTAAAGCTAATAAATCTTGTAGTGCTTGTTTTCTATTAACATACTCTTTGAAGATGATTTATTGGAGTTGTTTTCTCTTCTTGTTCCCCATTTTTGTAACAAACCCTCTTTATGTCGAGGGTTTGTTGACATGTAGACTTATAAAGCTTCTTTGATTTCGATACTTACTATAGTGTCGTTTTGGTCAATTGAGTCTAATACTTTCATACTATCTTCATCGCTTGGCTCAATAGCACCAAATACAGTGTGAAGTCCATCTAGGTGAGCAAGTGCATCATAGCATACGAAAAATTGACTACCACCAGTGTTTGGACCAGCATGAGCCATTGAAAGTGCACCTTTTGCATGTTTGCTTGTTTGGTCTGCTTCACACTCAATAGCCCAACCAGGACCGCCTGTTCCCGTTCCTTCTGGGCAACCACCTTGTGCAACAAAACCAGGGATTACACGGTGGAAATTAAGTCCATTGTAAAATCCTTCATTTGAAAGATGTGCAAAGTTTGCAACTGTATTTGGAGTTTCTTCTACATATAATTTTACATTCATAGTACCGTGTTCAGTAGTTATAACAGCGTATTGGAATTTTGATAATTCTTCTTTTGAGTAGTCATATACTTTTAATTCACTCATTTTATATCCTATATATTAATTTGAGTGAGATTATAGCATATCAGACCTCTTTTAACTCTTTTATCTCTTTTATCTCTTTTAATTTTACCCAATCAGATATTTGTTTGTCTTCATTTAATATATGTAATACCAAAGCTGATTCGATAAACTCTTTTAATTCATTTTCTATATCTTTTATTGTCATTTTAGAAACTTTTGTTATAAAGTTATTTAAGTCATCGATAATATCTTGGTGCATTTTTATTTGCTCATGAAGTTTGTCATATTTTATTTTTTCCATGTATTCTTCTTCATCATGAAAATGTTTTTTAAAATATTCAAATAGTTTATTGAGAGTATCTTTGATTTTTTGCATTCTATCTTTGCTAGGTACTCTTTTAAAGGCTTCACTTGCAATGTTGAAAAGTTCTTGGTGTTGAGCATCTATGAGTGAGTTTTCTATTTTGTATGAGTCTTGCCAAAAAAATGTAGAATCAGGTATATCATTCATTAGTTTCCATTGAAATATTTTTTTATCAACATAGATTATATGATGTATAAACCACATTTCAATAAGACGAGCCAGCTCTTTTTCTATTTCATTTATATTCATAGCAGACAGTTTATTTGTAAAATCTTTCATTGAGATTATGATTTTTTGATGCAATTGATGATGAGTATCTAGTTCTGGATATCCAATTGATTTCATGAAACTTTCTTCATCTTCAAAGTGTACTTGTGTGTATAGAATGAGCTCTTTTAAGATACTTCTTATTTTTTCTAGTTTTTGATTGGGATTTACTACCCCAAATGCTTTACTTGCTATCTTAAAAAGGTTTTTATGTTCATTATCTATTTTATTGTTTCCTAGACCGTATGCGTCATTCCAAGCTAAATCAATGATAATAGGCTCCTTGTTAAAAGTCAATTTATATTAATTTTAGCATAATTTATATGAAATTTAAGTAAAATCTTAAAAATTAATATAATAATATGGGAGATAATATGTCAAAGACAGTTTTAGTAACAGGGGCAACATCAGGTTTTGGTAGAGAAACTGTAAAAATATTTGCAAAAGATGGCTGTAAAGTTATAGCTATAGGAAGACGTGAAGAGAGACTAAAAGAGTTAAAAGACGAGTTAAGTGAGTGTGATGTTTACACTGTATCACTTGATATTAGAGATAAAAAAGAGGTTTTTTCTGTAATTCAAAATCTTCCAGAAGAATATAAAAATATAGATATTTTAATAAATAGTGCTGGTCTTGCATTAGGATTAGGAAAATCGCCAGATGCTCTTTTAGAAGATTGGGAAGTTATGATAGACACCAATATAAAAGGACTTTTATATATTACAAAAGCAGTAATGCCAATCATGGTAAAAAGAAAAAGTGGATACATATTTAACTTAGGTTCAATCGCAGGAAGCTGGCCATATGAAGGGGCAAATGTCTATGGCAGCACAAAAGCATTTGTTCAACAGTTTTCACTGAATTTACGAAATGACTTAAAAGGTACAAATATCCGTGTTAGCAACATTGAACCAGGTTTTTCTAAAACTGAGTTCTCTAACGTAAGATTTAAAGGTGACGATAAAAAGGCAAATGCTATCTATGATGGACTTCAACCTTTAACTGGAGAAGACATAGCAAATCTTATATTTACTCTTTCAAAACTACCTCTACATGTAAACGTAAATACTCTAGAAGTAATGCCTACAGCTCAAACATGGGCAGGGTTTTCTTTAGAAAGAGATTGTTAATAATTTGTTTAAGAAATATTTATATAATTCTAAAAACAAAAAGGCGGTTAGATGACGAAAAAAAATGAACCAAACCTTAGTTGGACACTTCTGTTTTTTGCTTGGATAATAGCAACTGTAGCAATGTTAGGGAGTCTCTTTTTTAGTGAAGTAATGGCATTTCCACCATGTACTTTATGTTGGTATCAAAGAATAGCGATGTATCCTTTAGTTATTATACTTTTAGCAGGTATGATTCCATTTGATAATAGTGTTTTTAGGTATGCAGTTCCATTTGTTGGGATTGGTTGGTTATTTGGACTCTATCACAATTTACTGCACTATGGTGTAATTCCAGAGAGTGCAAGCCCTTGTTCACAAGGAGTTCCTTGTTCGGCTAAGTATATTGAAATGTTTGGTTTTATCACTATTCCAATGCTTTCATTTATAGCATTTTCAATGATAGCAGTTTTACTTTATATGATTAAAAGGAGAGAAAACAATGTCTAAACAGAAGTTAGTTATTTTTACAGCAATTGGATTGATAGCATTTTTTATGATAGCTGGTATGCTTTATAAAAACTATCAGATGGAAGAATTTTCAGCAATGTCAAAAGAGAGAGCTGAGCTTTTTGAGAGACCTTACTCTTGGAGTATAGGAAACAAAGATGCAAAAGTACATTTAGTTGAGTTTTTTGACCCAGCTTGTGAAACTTGCGCACAGTTTCATCCTTTAGTAAAGGATATTATGAAAAAAAATGAGGGTAAAATAAGACTTACTCTTAGATATGCTCCCTATCATCAAGGTTCAGCTCAAGTTGTAAAGATGCTTGAAGCTGCAAGAAAACAAGGTAAGTTTACTGAAACATTGGAAATGATGTTTGCAACTCAGAAGTATTGGGCAAGTCACCATAAGCCAAACCCGCAAATACTTTGGCAATTTTTACCAAAATTAGGGCTTGATATAGATAAATTAATTAAAGATATGAAAGACCCAGCTATGGACAAACTTGTGGCACAAGATTTAGCAGATGCAAAAGTTTTAGGAGCTACTAAAACACCATCATATTTTGTAAATGGAAAACCACTTCAACAGTTTGGGTACGAGCAGTTAAAAGAGCTGATTTACTCAGAACTTTAAAATATAAAAAGGGGTTTACATGTAAACCCCCTTTTTATGATTATCTAAACTCTACTACTTCGTTAAAATCCAATCTTAGTTGCGTTGATTGTTCATTTACTCTGTATCCAAAAGGGACTATGACGGAGAGTTGATATTTTGAAGTATCAAGTTCAAGAACTTCTTCAATTTTTTCTTTCTGAAAACCCTCTATAGGACAAGAATCTATACCTTTAATAGCAGCTGCTGTCATCATGTTACCCAGAGCAATATAGCACTGTTTTGCTGTCCAAGCTAGTACCTTTTCATCGCTGCTCATAGTGTCACTAAGATGCTCGCTATATACATTGAGATAAAAATCAAGTTTTTCTTGAGGCATATTTCTTCGCGCAAATCTTTTTGCAGGTACTCCTGAACTTGATTTTACATCTTCAATTTTTGCCAATACTATAACTAAGTCACTACATGTAGTAATTTGTGGTTGATCCCAACAAAATGGTTTTAGTTTTTCTTTTAATTTTTGGTCTTGAACAACTATAAACTTCCATGGTTCCATTCCAAATGATGATGGAGATTTTCTTCCAGTTTCTAAAATAAAAAGTAAATCCTTTTTTGAAATTTTTTTAGTGTTGTTAAATATTTTACACGCATGTCTAAAATCCATTGCTTCCATAAATGTTTTTTCCATATTATTATCCTTTAAAGTTGATTTTGTAAAGAAATCATATACTAATAAACTTAAATATTCTCTTACAATACTTTAGGAATGTTCAGTCTCAGTAACTCTGTATATATTTAACGATAGATGGGAAATGGCTATTATTTGGCATTTGCTTGATAGCGAGAAGAGATTTAAAGAACTCCATGAAGACACAAATGAAATAACTCAAAAAACATTAACAGTCAAATTAAAAGAGTTAGAAAAGAAAAATATCATACACAGAGAGGTATTTGCACAAGTTCCTCCAAAAGTAGTTTACTCGCTCACTTCTATTGGAGAAAAATTAAAACCTGTTTTACAAGAAATGTATAAGTGGGGAATAGATTATGTTGAAGAATTTGGTACCATAAATGAAACCAATCAGTGTCAGTTGAAGTGATTTTCTTTACATGTAGATAAATATCGTCCCTGTTTTGCTTTAGCAAATATTGTTATATTAATTCTATGTTTTTTTGCCAATGATTTTATTTTGGCTAAGTTTTTTGGATGGAATGAAAAAAGCATTTCATACTCCTCTCCACTGCAAAGTTCACATTTTGAAAAGTTTATTAGAAATTTAACACCCAAATTGCCACTACTTTTACAAAGTCTTGACAGATCCTTTGATAACCCATCAGATACATCTAATCCCGCAGTTACATATTTTGAAGCTTCATAAAAAAAATCTGCTTTTAATAAAGGAGTTATAAATCTACTTTTTGAACTTAGTTGACCACATCTAAGAAGCCTTGTTAGACCTTTTTTTGATTCTCCTAATGAACCTGTGTATGCTATAAAATCACCTTTTTTCATTGTGTTTCTATATATTGGGTTTTTTGTGTGAGAGATGATTGTGATTGATATCATGAGTTTTTGACCAGATGTTGTATCACCACCTATGATTTCTGTACTGTATTTACTAGCTATTTCTTTAAAACCTGAAGATAACTCTTGTAATTGAGATAAAGAGAAGCTAGCAGGAATAACGAGTCCAATAAGAGCTTGTTTAGGTTTTGCATTCATTGCAATTGCATCAGAAATGTTAATTAACATGCTTTTTATTGCTATCTGTTTTAGACTCATCCATGAAAGCTTAAAGTGTATATCTTCACAAAATAGGTCTTTAGAATATACTAAATCACCTATGACAGCACCATCGTCACCTATTTTATTGCTTTTGAAATTTGAAATTAAGTATTCTTCTTTATTCATTCTATCATCTTTATGTTATTTGTTTTTTGTATTATATCTTAAGTAAATAAAGAGTAGAATTTAACCTATTAATTTTGAGGAGAATTTATCATGGAGTGCAAACTCGTTCTTGAAGTGTTTCGATTTGATTGTAAAACAGACTATCTTCCATACTACAAAAAAGTAGTGATAAAGATAGATGAAGAGAAGACCGTTGCTGATTTATTGGCTGTTATCAAAGATGATGAAAAAGTATTTGAGTATCCAACGGGAGTAAATGCAGCTATCAAAATAAATGGTAAATCACTTTTTACAAGTATTAAGATAGGGGAGATTAAAGAGTTTTTGGAAAAGAATTACAGCTTGATTCTCTTAACTCAAAAAGGGCAGAAAAAGATTTGCGTATAAATCTTGATGACTTTGAAGCTAGATTTGACATACTTGATGCTTTTGTAGATGCAAGCGATAGAAAAGTTTTTAAATCTTATGTAAGAGAACACTACGCATCACCCATAGTTAATATGGAAGCTAATTTTCTAGGAGATGGACTTTTTGCTTTTGCCTATGATATGGTGCAAAAATACCCAGAAAGAGCAACAAAAATACTAGAATCAATAGCAAAAGAAGATGGTGGAATTTGGTTACATGTAAATGTTTCAAATAGACTTTATCCACAAGATACTGCATTAGAAGCAAAAGTAGTTTACCTTAAAAATGCAATTTTAAATGATGAAAGTATTAGAAACTCTTTTGTAAATGCACAGAGAAATATAAGTAGGGGAATGTAACAATGTATAGATTATTTGATAAAATCATAGAAAAAGATGGAGCAAATTCTTTTGTTGTCGCTGCAAAAGAACTACTTAGTAAATTAGATATTGAAGCACCTGTTTTACAAAATTCAAAACCAGATATTGCAACAGAAGGAAAAGCGCTTAACGAAGAGGCTTTTTTATATAACTGTGCATATAACTTAGCACTTGCAAAAGGTGAAGGTGCTGATATTATTTGTGTTGAAGATAGCTCATACACTTCATTAAATGTTGCAAAAATTATGCTTTTAGAAAATTGTAATTTAAAAGATGCTGTAATTACTCGATTAAAAAAAGATAATTTAGAGTTGTGCTTAGATACAAAAGTTTTACATGTAAATGAAATTTTAAGAGATGTAGTAGGCTTTGATAAACTTCAAAAGATGATAAAAAAACCATTTAATAATTTTAATATAGCTATTTTCAATGGAAATAAAACTCAAAATTTAGAGACTAATGACACTATATTAACTCTATTGGGAGCAAAATTAGTTTCATTTGAGACTCAAAATGATAGCGATGGCTATGAAATACTACAAGTTTCAAAAGAATATGCTGAGAAGCTAGCAGGAAAAATCATGTTAGATGCTTTCGATAATGCCGCTGATTTTGTTGTGACTAATGATGCTAGAAGTTTTGTAATGTTTGAACCACGTCAAAAGAGTTTGGAGTGTTGTGTTGGACGAGATATTGAACTTAGTGTGTTTTCAACTGCACAGGTTGTTCTTATGGCTTTAGGCTGTGAAGACATGGCCAAATTAGGTTTAGATTCTCATAAAGTAGCAACAACTTTGATTTAAATATTCCAAATAAGACAATTTTAATCTTATTTGGAATATAATGTTTATATAACATTTTAAGGAGCAATTATGCCAAAGATTAATAAGTACGTAGATATAGACACAGTAGAGCGTGAAGCTAAAAAAGATTTAATAGATCGTCACTCACCATTTATTACAGTGGTTGGTGAAGCAAAAAAAGTGAAATGCTTGCAGTAATAGTTAAAATGGGTAATGAATATACTCATCCAGATGATTTTGATCATTACATTGAGAGTATAACACTTTTTAATGGTGAAACTAAATTAGCAATGACTACTTTTGTTCCTGGAACTCTTGGTAACGAGAAGTCGCACGCGGAAGTTACATTTAACATACGTCCAACTGGCAACAAACTAAACCTAGTTGCTCACGGTTACTGTACAAAGCACGGGATTTGGGAATCAACTCCTGTGAAAGTAGAAGTTAACTAATACCTTTTACATATAAAGCCTCACAATTGGGGCTTTTCTTTCTGAATTTATCTCTTTTTAACACCTATTTAGGTATTATTCCCTTTATGACACAAGTAGAAAAAGCAAGATTATTAAAACTATTGTACCAGTATAGAGCTATGGGTTTTGAGTACTTTAAAGAGTACAAGCCAGTAGATACTAATAACAGCTTATTGCCTAATGACTTTGACTCTTTAGAAAGTTCTGTCAGTAGTTGCCACTTGTGCAATTTAAGTAAAACAAGAAATAATGTAGTTTTTGGTGAAGGTAATAGAAATGCCAAGCTTATGTTTATTGGTGAGGGTCCTCGTGCTGGTGAAGATGAGAGTGGAAGAGTTTTTGTAGGACGTGCTGGTGATATTGTGACAAATATTATTGAAAAAGTACTAGGACTAAAAAGAGAAGAGATTTATATAGCAAATATCATTAAGTGTAGAACTCCTGAAAATAGAGTTCCTGCAATGGAAGAAGCAAGTGCTTGTAAACCCTATCTTATGCAACAAATTGAGATGATAAAACCTCAAATCATAGTTGCACTAGGCTCAACTAGTTTCCATCACTTAACAGGAGAGTATGAGACTCCTATTTCAAAAGTTAGAGGAGAAGTGTTAACTCTTGGAGATGCAAAGTTGATTCCTACTTTTTGTCCCTATTTTTTACTAAGAAATCCCTCCGCAAAAAAAGAGGTTTTACAAGATATGTTAAAGGTTAAAAGTTTACTATGAAAATTATTTTGAGTTTTTTTATAATCGTTTCATTTATGTTTGCAAAGAGTGATAAACTTTCACATATACCACCAACAAAGAGTGTTTTTTTAAACATAGATGCCAATACATGTAACGTAGAATGTATGGAACAGCTTTTAAATGACGGGCAAATATTTTCTTTTATAAGCTACTACAACAGTTCTATGGAAGAACTTCACTCTATGAGAAGTGAATTTGATTATTATCAGAGGATTTTTAGAATTTTCGAAGATGAAGAGTTTTCTATAAGAATAGCCATGCTTGTTCCTCAAAAAAGTATAAGAAGATATGCATCAACAACAGTAAACTCAGTTTTAGCATATTTAGTTTCAAAACAAAATAGTTTTGAAGTAAAAGTATTTAATTCAAACGATGAAAAAGAAGAGTCAATTTTAAGAGAATTAGCTAAGATTAAAAAAGAGAATTTCAGATATGTAATAGCTCCAGTTACCAATAGTGGTGCTCAAATCATAATAGATAATGAAGATGACTTAGTTATATACATACCAACAGTTCATAAAAACACATTGAAAAGCAGTTCTTCAAATATTACATTTGGTGGAATTGACTACGATAAACAGATAGATGAGCTTTTAAAACATACAAATGGTAAAATTGCTTATTTTTCAGATGGTAGTAGTCTGAGTAAATCTCTAAATAAATCGCTCATAGAAAAGAATCCAAAAATTGTCTATTCTAAAAGCATAAATAGCTCACGCATAAGTTTTAAACTTATTTTTAAAAACAATGAAAAACTAATTGAAAGTTCAATATTTATGAATACTCCATTAGTAAAAACCAGTCTTATTGCTTCTCAGCTTAGAGTTTATGATATAGAAACATATGCATTGTTATCTACTCAAATAAACTATAATCCAATGCTCTTAACACTAACTCAATATGAAGATAGAAAAGAGTTTTATATAGCAAATTCTATTGGAAAAAGTACTGTAGAAATGGAAGAGTTAAACTCACTTTTTGGACATGATATTGTTTACGATTGGGTAAACTACTCTACTTCTGTTGGAATTGACTACTTTTATACTCACTATTTTGTGCCTACAGCAAGTAGAAACTTTAATGAAAATATAGTCGAAAATCAAGTTGAGTATGAGGTGTCTATAGTTAGACCAAAACGGTATAAATTTGAAAAAGAGCTTTTTTAGAAAATACTTTTAAAAAACTCTTTTGTCTCTTCATTCACTTTTGTAGGTTTTCCATCTACTACAAAAACTAAAACAGATATCATTTCAAAGATTTTAACATCTTCTAGCCAAATATTTTGTTTGAGTGTTAAAGATGTATATTTCAAACTAATAATTTCATGTTTTACTTCAAGCATATCACCTAGTTTTGCAGGTTTTATATAATTTGCTTCAAGACGTTTTACGACAAAGTGCCCGCCATTTATTGCAGGAGATTTACCTCTTTGGAAAAAAGCTCACTACGAGAGCGTTCACAAAACTTTAGATAGTTGGCATGATAAACTATGCCACCTGCATCTGTATCGTCATAATATACTCTTATCTTCATTGAAATCCTTATATGATATAATGTTAGATGAAAACAACATATTACTATAATTCACCTATTGGAACTATAAAGTTTGTTTGTAGTGAAAACTCTTTACAAGAGATGCAGTTTGCAGATGAAACTGGTGTAAACTCACAAAAAGAGTCTAAAATTGTCTCTACATGTAAAGAGCAATTAGATGAGTATTTTGTTGGAAAATTAACGGAGTTTACAATGCCTTTGGATTTTGTAAATGGCACAATTTTTCAAAGAAGTGTTTGGAAAGCTTTACAGAGTATACCTTATGGAGAGACTAGAAGCTATAAAGACATTGCAATACAAATTGGTAATCCAAAAGCTGTCAGAGCGGTTGGTGGAGCTAACAATAAAAATCCTATAGGCATAGTAGTTCCTTGTCATAGAGTCATAGGTAGTAGTGGAAAACTTGTAGGTTATGCAGGTGGATTAGATAAAAAAAAGATGTTGTTAAAATTAGAGGAGAAAAAATGATAAAACCAAATCATATGGAAAAAGAGAAGATATATAGAACAAAAGATATCATACCAGCGTTAAAATACTATGGAAATAGTTTTGATAAAATAAAAACAAAGTATCCAGAACGTGCTAAAGCACTTATTTTAGGGTATAGAGTACATAAATCAGGTTTGAACGAAGAGCAAATTCGTTTACATGTAAAGAAAAAAGTAACAGATAGAGAGATGGTCAATTTATTAGAATATAAAGAAATAAAAGGAATTTGTTCTTGGAATGTATCATCACAGCTTAAAAAAGAAGAAAAAGAGTTAGAAAGTCTTAGAATTTGGTGCATGAGACTTGGTTCGATTGCCCTTTTAGGTGAACTTTCTCAAAAAGACATTATAACTATAGCAGCCCAAACCCAAGATTTGGACTGTACAGTACCAAAAGAGTTTTAAACTCTTTTGGCTATTATGTTATAGCTCTTCAGCTATATCTAGCCCAAAACCACTAAGTCCTATGAACTCTTTACCTTTTGAAGCAGTAAGTAAGTGAATTTCTTCAATACCTAATTTTTTAAGTATTTGAGCACCTATGCCGTACTCTTTTACCTCTTTTTTAGGTGAATTTTCATCATCTAAAAATATTAAAACACCACCATTTGTTTTTAAATACTCTACCGCACTAACCATGCCATTGAATTTCTCAGTATTTGTAAAAAGCTCAATATCTGGCATGATGTTGTGAAACTTTACTGCTGATTTTTTTTGAATCTTACCAAAAGTATATACTATGTGGTGGTTATCTTCATGGTCTACCATGTCAATGCGTCTTGCATCAATTCCTAAAAACTTTGTAGTTGACTCTGTAATTTCACGTACTAATGACTCATGTTGCATTCTGTACTCTACTATGTCAGAGATATATACTATGTTCAAGTCATGTTTTTCACAAAATATATCTAAATCGTCACGTCTAGCCATTGAACCATCTGCTTTCATAACTTCACATATAACAGCAGACTCTGCAAGACCAGCAAGACGACATATGTCTATAGAACCTTCTGTATGACCAGTACGAACTAATGAGCCACCTTTTTTTGCTATTAAAGGAAATATATGACCAGGACGAACAAGCTCATTGGCACTACTTGCATAATCAGCTAGTATTTTTATTGTCATATCTCTTTCAGCTGCTGAAATACCAGTGGTACAAAGTCTAGCATCAACAGAAACTGTAAATGCTGTTTCGTGTTGAGAGTCATTGTCTGTGACCATTGGAGCTAGTTTTAGTCTATCTGCAATATCTCTTGATACTGAAACACATATAAGACCTTTAGCTTCACTTGCCATGAAGTTTACTTTTTCTGGCGTTGAAAATGTAGCAGGGTATACTAAATCACCCTCATTTTCACGATCTTCATCATCGCACATAACTATCATTTTACCTTGTTTCATATCTTCTATTGCTTGTTTTACTCTACTAATTGCTGACATAATTTTCCTAAATTTATTAAATTTTACATATTGTACTGAAAAGCCCTTGACAAACAAATAAAAATCGACTATAATTTCACCTCACTTGCATATGAGCGAGTGTCTTTAATGTCGCGGGATAGAGCAGTTTGGTAGCTCGTCGGGCTCATAACCCGAAGGTCGATGGTTCAAATCCGTCTCCCGCAACCAATTCTTAATTATAACATAAATTGGGGATTCGCCAAGTGGTAAGGCCCTGGCTTTTGGTGCCAGTATCATAGGTTCGAATCCTATATCCCCATCCATACCTTCCTTATAAAGAAATATTATTATGAAAAGACTATTTTATCTAAATCACTCCCCTATTGATGTACTATTTACAAAAAACACAACTGACTTTGTTGTCAACGAGATTCCTCTATATGAATTTAGCGGAGAAGGTGAACACCTTATATTACATGTAAGGAAAAAAGATCTTACAACTTGGCAGATGGTTCAACGTCTTAGCGAAGCTTGTGGGGCTAAAACACGTGATTTTGGGTATGCAGGTCTAAAAGACAAAGACGGCATGACTACGCAGTATGTATCGGTTCATAAAAGCTATGAAGCAAAACTAGAAAATTTCAAAGACGATAAAATAAAGATACTCTCTAAAATATATCACAATAATAAAATCAGAGTAGGGCACCTAAAAGGTAACAGATTTTTTATAAGACTCAAACGTGTCAACAAAGTAAATGGTCAAAAACTTGGCAATGCACTTAAAACTCTAAAAAAAGATGGTTTCCCTAACTATTTTGGTTATCAAAGATTTGGACGTGAGGGAGATAACTACATATTAGGTCGTGAAATACTAGAAGGAAAAAGAAAAGAACGCAAAAGAAAAATGAAAATGTTTTTCATAAGTTCTTATCAGAGTTATCTTTTTAACAATTGGCTCTCTTCTCGTCTTGAAATCGGTCACATACTAGATGGTTTTGATGATGCACAAGCTGCAACGGCTCTTGGTTTTTCAAAAGATTTGGTAAAAAGCATAAGAAAACAGAAAAAATTCTTTAAAGTTTTTGAAGGTGATGTTGTTCATCATTATCCTAATGGAAAACCTTTTATTGTTGAAGATTTGGAAACTGAAATAGCAAGATTTGAAGAAGAAGACACAACCATTACAGGTTGGCTTCCAGGACATAGAAGTATGCAAAGCGAAGGTTTTGTTAAAGAGTTAGATGAAAAAATATACGCTGAAAGTGAAGAATTTTTAAAGCAAATGGACGGTACTCGTAGATTTGCTTGGGCATTTTTAAAAGATGTTGAATATAAGTACATTGATGAGGAAAACTGGTTTGAAATGCACTTTTCTTTACCAAAAGGTTCTTACGCAACAGTAATCTTGGAAGAGCTTACACATAAACTAAAATAATATGCTATAATCACGCCCTTAAAGGTACGTCAGGTGACTGCTTGAGCTTTGTCTTAAGAGGAAAGTCTGGGCTGCAATGAGGCGTGGTTCCGTCTAACGGACGGCTGGGGTAACCCAAGGGACAGTGCAACAGAGAATAAACTACCCTTTACATGTAAAGGGAAAAGGTGAAACGGCGGGGTAAGAGCCCACCAGAGTTTTGAGTAATCATAACTGCTTTGTAAACCCAACCTGCAGCAAGAATGGATTGGTCAGCCTCATAATGTTACCATTCGCTAGAGTGTTATCGTAAGATAACAAGTAGATAAATTGTCACCCAACGACATGACCCAGCTTATCGATGTGCCTTTATATCTCAAATAGCCATTTAACCCTGAATTCAGGAATTAAATCTACGATAATAAGTATCATAAATAATTCAAAATAATTTATATATTAGTTAAATAAAATTTACTTTTAAGTATATTAATATCATTTAGTGATATAATGTCACAAGTGTAATTATATGGATTTTTAAAAGGTGCTACTAATGGCAAAATTTTTAAATACAAGTGCAATAAACTATTTCTTAGAAAAACTAATAAAATCAACTAACGACAAGTTGATATTGATTAGCCCTTTTTTAAAACTCAACAATAGAATCAAAGAATTACTAGAAGACAAAAATAGACTAAAAATTGATATTAGAATTATTTATGGAAAAAGCGAATTAAAAAATGAAGAGGTAAACTGGTTAAAAGATTTAGATTACATTAGAACTAGTTTTTGTGAAAACCTACATGCCAAATGCTACATGAATGAAAATATGGCAATAGTTACAAGCATGAACTTATATGATTTTAGCCAAATAAATAACAATGAAATGGGAATATTAATAAGTAAAGAAGATGATTTAGAACTTTACAAAGAAAATAAAGAAGAAGTAGAAAGAATTATTAGAATCAGCGATGAAGTTAGAATGTCAGTTAAAAAAGTCGTTAAGAAACCTGAAAACAATCAATCTAAAAAATTATCCACCTCAAAACTAGCAGTAAAATTAAAAATGAAAACTGATGAACTCCACAAAAAATTTATAAAATTAGGATACTTAGAAGAGAAAGGTTCTAAAGAGCAGTTAACAGCAAAAGGAAAAGAAGTAGGCGGAGAAATGAAAAGATTTAAGGGCAAAGATTATTTTGCATGGAATGAAGATACTAAAATATAAAGTAAAATTAAAAATAAAATGATACACATGAAAGTAGATAATAAGATTTAAAATAAAAGGAAAATAATGCCACTAACGTTACACAGAATTATTATGCACAGAATAAACAAAACACAACACATAGCAAATGCCAGTACAGTTTTTAGAGAAAGTCCTTTTAATGCAAGTGTAACTTTAAATAGACTTCTTGCATAACCCCTTGTAGCCTCAGAGAATTTAGAAGTAGTGAGATTGTGCAAAACCTTTTTTGAGTAATAGCCATAGCTATTGCGATAAAAAGTTTTGTGCAAGATTGCTACTTCTAAGTCCTCCCTGCGGGCAACTCATAGATAAGCCTGAGCTTCGTTAGTTCATCTCATCCGTAGCTACGGCTACGCAAGAGATAAACTGCCTCACTCAAACATATCTATGAGTTGCTGAGACTGCAAGGGGTTATGCAAGAAGTCTAATGAGTTTACAGAATCATTATCTGCAACATATAACAAAAAAACGTCCAAAGAATATGCAAATTTTTCAGCAGGTGAAAATAGTCCAGTTTTTAAAACTATTTTAGATAGCTATTTAGAAAATCCCAATATTGCCACATTTAATACATTTAGTAGACAAGCAACTGCGCTATTGTCTGAAAAGATGAATGATAAACCTGCTTCTACTGGTGGTTTTATAGTAATTGCAGACTACACTACTTCACATAGATTTATTTTAGTTGCATTAGTTAATAGTAAAGAGGGATATACAGAAAGTGAATTAGATATTATTAAAATTTCCCAATTAAATATTGAACAATTAGGAATGGCTGGTTTTGTTAACATAAATAATTATCAAAATGAAGATACTGCTTATAGACCTTTGTCTTTTATGCGTGGAAACAAAGATGTAGCAGGATACTTTGCTTCTTTTCTAGGGGCTGAAACTAATGTTGAATCATCTAGTCACATGACAGGGATATTTATAAAAGCATTGAAAGAGTATTTTATTGAAAAAGAATATAATTTAAATACAAAAGAACAATTAAATCAGGCAGTATTTTCGTTTTGTGAAGAAAAAAGGAAAAATAAAGAACCTGTTAATATTGCTGCAATTTCTAGCATACTAAACCCTGATAACACTGATGAATTTTTTGAATTTACACAAAATCCAAATAAAAATTATAATTTAAATACAATTATAGAATTAATAGATAAAAGACAACTTGATAAATTGACATCTTTTAGCTATAAAGGAGATGGATTTAAAATATCCTTTGATAAAGAATTGTATAATGAAAGAAAAATAGTGTTAGATGGAAATAACAATCTTATAATGAAAGATTTACAACCTGAATTTATAGCTAGATTAAAACAGGAATTTGAAAATAATGACTAATAGAGAATATACATTAAAATTGTATTTATTTTTTAAGAACACAACAAAAATCTTAAATAGTTTAGAAACAAGAGGTATATTAATATACAAAAAAATATCTAACGAAGACATTGATTTTCTAAAAGAATTAGAATCAAACAATAAAATTATTTTTACAGATTATGCATATGAAAATAAAACTAATGTAGATTTAAAAGATTTAAATGATAAGGATAAAGTCATATTGACTTTATCTCCTTCATTAGACATCTTTCAAAAGTAAGAATGAAAATTGCTTAGTAAAGAATATGAGTAAATATAAAAAAATAGAGAATAAGAAACCAGAGCAATTTAAACGATTGACAGGTGTAAAAAAAGAGACCTTTGAATTGATGGTTAAACTTTTAAAAGATTTCGAAGAGAAAAGAAAGAAGATATCAGGTCGTCCCTAAAATTAATCTATGCAGATCAGATTTTAATGATGCTTGAATATTTAAGAGAATATCGTACATATTATCATATAAGTGTAGATTACAGTATCAGTGAATCAAGCTGTTATAAAATGATAAAAAGAGCAGAAGATATATTGATAAACTCAAAAGTTTTTTCACTTCCAACAAAGAATAGATTGATGAATGATATGGAGATTGAAGTTATCTTGGTTGATGCAACTGAATCACCTATTCAACGTCCAAAAAAAAGCAACAGAGATACTATTCAGGGAAAAAGAAACGACATACACTAAAAACACAACTAGTTGTTGATGCAAAAGAGTTAACCATTTTAGCAACTACGTGTTCAGAAGGGAAACTACATGATTTTAAGTTGTATAAAAAAAGTAAATTACCACTAAATCCAAATATACAAGTTAATGTTGATACCGGATATTTGGGAATAAAAAAGATACACAATAATACCCTTATTCCAAAGAAAAAAAGTAAGTTAAAACCATTAAGTCATGAAGATAAAAAAGATAATAAAATATTTGCATCAAAACGTATATTTGTAGAACATGTTATAGGTGTACTAAAACGATTTCGTATCATCTCAGAAACCTATCGTAATAGAAGAAAAAAATTTGGCTTACGGTTTAACTTAATTGCTGGTATTTATAATTTTGAGTTGAAATTGAAAGATATTAAGTGACTTTTGAAAGAAGTCTATTAATGAAAACAAAATTTAATTTTGCTTTATATTTAACTTTTTCAGATTTTATTGAAAAAAATAACACAAAAATTGAAACAAAAGAATATTATATTATTGATAAAGAAATTTCTTCTTTTAAGAAAAATAATAACAAACATTTTGAAATATATGAACATATTTTAAAATTACAAAAAATTTTAGAAGATATAGCAGATAATTTTAATGCTATAACAATACCTTACGAATATACTTTTTTTGACACAAAAAAAATTAATATAATAAGTACATTTAGTGAAGATGATATAGAGTTTATCATATCAGAAAATAATAACTTTGGGCATACTATATGTAAACTTTTTGATGACCTTGAACTTAAACATGAAAACAAATAAGAACTATTTTTTTAAAAAAGCAATAGAAATTACTTTTAAAGATAAAGACCTTTCAATATCTAGTTTAATAAAACAAATTCAAACTTTATTTGAAGAATATGAAGCACATTATAGAGCATACATAAATACACTTGAACCTGAAAAAATTAAATATAAATTCGATGAAGAACATAATAACTACCTAAAAGAATTTAATTCAATACTAGCTGATGTACATAACAAAATTATATTTATACCAATAGCATTTATATTTGGTGCAAGTCAATTAACAACAGGCACATTCGGTAAAGGGCTAATGATTATAATTGGAATGTTTGTATTTAGTTTATTAGTAACAATGTTTTTAAGTACACATAACTCAGTTTTGAAAATATTAAAAGAAACTTTAGCAGAAAAAAAGAAATTTTATGAACAAGAAAATCCAGCATTATATAATAAATTTAAATCTAAAATAATAATGCTTGAAATCTTATCTAAAAAATAACTTTTAGAATATGGTTTACAATAATCTTAAATTGGTTGTTAACAATAGGTGCAATTTATGCTTTTTGTTTGATATATATACCGTGTTCCTTTAATATAATTAAAAATGTGATAGTTAATTTTTATAATTGGTTTTAATATTAATAATTGTGGCCATAACGTGACATAGAATACACATATACATAGTAAAATAGTCATAAAAAGCTCTTGAAAGCCTTTGTTTAGGAATGATCCTACCTAGCTTATTGATGTGACTTTATACTTTAAATAGTCTATTGGGAGCATAAACTCTTTAAAAAGGTGCCAGACTCTGATTATGAACTTTTAAAAGCTACTGAGCGAAAATAACGTTTTTCAACAATTAAAGAAATAACACAGTAATACTCATAGAGGGGTAACTACTCCCCTCTACTTACTCCTAATACAATCTAATTGCAAAGCAAAAAGAAATAATTAAAAGAATGAGTATCACTGCTTTTAATGACATAAAAGCACCTTTAAAGTGGCACTCCCACCCACTCCACACCTATTTTGAATAAAGAAAAAAAAAGGACTAAAGCTGTTAAGCCTTAGTCCTATACCACATTCGGGTAGTTAATCCGAAAAAGTGCTTATGTCATTAATGATGAAAGTATACAATAAAAAGATGAATAATTCAAATACATGTATTAGTCCATAACATATGGCACTGAGGATTAGTTTCAATTAGATATTGTACAGGAGTTTTCATTTTTAAACTATGGTGAGGTATTTCAGTGTTATATCCAATAAGCCAATCTGCCATTTTTTGGTTAAATAAGTCTATATCGCTAAAGAGTAAATCATCATTGTAATCAACAAACTGTTCTTGTATTGTTCTATTAAATCTTTCGTTATGAGCATTCATTTTAGGAGATCTGGGATATGTCCAGTAGTGAGTTAAGTTTCTATTCTGAAGAAGCTTATCAAAGTCTTTCATAAACTCTGAACCATTATCTGAGAGTATTGAGAATTTATTATCATTGGTATCATTAGTTACGCCATCAATAAGAGATGCAAGTACTCTGGCAGTATGAGTTGTATGTTTAGTTGGAATTGTAACAGCAAATGCGATACGGCTATTAGAGTCAATCATAGTCATAATATATCTTCTCATACCAGCTGTTACGCTTTGAATTGTGTCAACTGCTCACAGGTGCATAGGTTCTGCTTTAAGACCTTTAGGTTTACGATTTTTAATCTTTTTTTTCTTTAGGTTTACTCTACCTTTAAAATCTATACGTTGAGGAAATAATCTCATTTTATTTTTATCTCTTGCGATAGTTCTTCCTATAGTTGATTCTGAGGGAAGAGTAAGACTATTCTTTTGTAGTAGTTGGTTTTCTTATTTGTTTTGGTACACTTGACTTTGGAGTAAGAGATGATATATCTTCTTTACTTTTTTTAAAAGTTGCTTTGTATCTGTAGATTGTTCGTCTACTTACACAAAATGCTTCAATAGTAGCATCCAATCCATACTTATCAAAAAACTTTATAATTTTTAATCGTTTTTTAGCTTCAGTATTTTCCATCTCTAGAATATAGCTAAATCTTTTAAATCTTGCATATCCTCTTATTCCATTAAATAAGTAATCTGTTTGCATTTCTCACTCTTTAGTTCTCCTCTAAAAAGTGTCATATGTTTCTGAACTTATACAATACAAACAAAGACAGTCTCCTTTTATTGACACTATCACACCTTTTGACTAAGCAAAAAAAAAGGACTAAGGTAATCAACCCTAGTCCTTTGTGCCAATCATTTAGGTAATCAATTCTAAATAAAGAGGTTACTTATGTTTATTCTTAATAGAAGTATACAGTAAAAAGATAAATTAAATAAGATTATAAAAACGTTTTTGTGTCAAAAATTGTGACCGTAACGTGACAGAAAACACACATATACATAGTAAAACAGTCACAAAAAGCCATTGAAAGCCTTTGTTTAGGAATGAGCCTAACCCAGCTAATTGATCCTTTATACTTCAAATAGCCTATTTAGAGCATAAGCCTCTTGAAAGTTATATTAGAATGTTGACTTTTTTGTATTAAGTCCAATATGATATTATTAATTTTTTCTTAACATGTAATTATTAAGTACTTTAAGTTTTAACTTGATTATTTAAATCATCTTTTTCTCATAATTTAATGCTAAAATTATCTCAATAAAAAATATTTGTGAAGGATAATTATGAATGCTTATCAGCATGCAATGCGTATGGAAAATGAGGCAGAGAGGTTTTATAGGGATTTAGCTAATGGTATTTCAGATACTACAATCAAAAATGTTTTCACTATGTTAGCAGATGAAGAGGTTAAACACTTTAAAATTTTTGAAAAAATGTCAAAAAACAAAGAGTTAACTAGTATTAGTAACATAGATATGTCTGCTAAAATTAGAGAGATATTTACAGATATTAAAGGCTGTAATAGAAAGTATACTTTTACAGATGATCAAGTTGCATACTATGAAAAAGCTGCGAAGATAGAAGATGATGCTGCTACATTTTATGAAGAAAAAGCAAATGAAATGACTAACTTAGCTCAAAAAGAGGCTTTTTAGTGATAGCAAGAGAAGAAAGAAAGCATCAAGTGATTATGCAAAATCTGGCAGATTTTGTTGCTGGTCCTGATGCATGGTTAGAGAGTGCTGAGTTTTATAACGTAACAAAAGAGTTATAAACTACCAAATTATTAGATTAAAATGATTTATAGTTGTTTCTGTGACGAAGTTTTCTTTGTCACGGAACTTTTCTAGTACGGTTTGTATTTTCTTTTTATCTGGTTTTAAACCTCTTACTTCTAAGTGCCATTCAAAGTTTTCTACTGCTTCATCAAATTTCCTTTTTCTTACTTTTTCTTCTTCAAATGGGAGTACCTGAAAAAACTTCTTTTGCTTACTTAACCAATTTTTTACTTTTTTTGCACCATTTGGCGAGGTATACAAAGAACCATGTGCTTTAAAAAGTTCCTTCATTATGTGAGTTTCTCTTTTTCCAGCCCAGCCAAGGTAGATTTTGGTTTTAGCACAATTGCTCATTTTTTCTAAGTCTTCATCATAACGAATTGCAGGGGACATAGTACAAAAGGCATAATCGTATTTTTCTTTACATGTAAAGCTGTTCCAGTTTACATGTAGAGTATTTATATTGTTTAGGTTTAATTTTTTGGCGTCTTGTTTTAGTATTTCTAACATCTCTTTTGATGAATCTATGCCGTCTACATGTAAACACTTTTTTGCCAAATGAAGAGTGTACACTCCTGTACCACATCCTATGTCAAGTAGAGTTTTATTTTTAAACTCTACATGTAAAGAAGCTAGAGCATCAAATATTCTGTTTTCAAATCGACTTTTGTCTTCACTGTATCTTGAATAGTTTTTTGCTTTTTTATCCCATTTGTTCATATTTTTCCTTTTATTTGGCTAGGAGTAGAGCTGCCATTATGATTAAAACTGCTCCAAATATTTGATATATATCCATAGATTCATTGAGTACCCAAAATGAAAAGACTATAGTAACAACAGGCTCAAAAGTAGAAATCATAGAGGCTTTAACTGGACCTATTATTTTCATTCCTGCAAAAAAAGTTACTATTGCTATTATGGTTGAGATTATTGCTATGGCAACTATCCATTGCCATTGTTCTAAAGATGAAGGAATCTCTACTTTATTTGCAATACCATTTACTAAATATACTAGTGCAGATGCACTGATTATAACAGTTGAAGCGACAAAAGAGTTAATTCCTTTGGTTGCCTTACTCCCTACTAGGATGTAGATTGCATATACTATGGCTGCAGTTATACCAAACATGATACCTACAAAATTTATATTTTTTATGTCAAAACCTATGACCAAAATAGCACCAAATGAAGCTAAAAGGAGTGCAAAAAATTCTGATTTTATAATTTGTAATTTTAGTAAAAAAATAGATAATAATAGAACAATACCAGGGTAAAGATAAAGTAAAATCGATGTTAAAGATGACCCAATAAGACTTAATGCTGTAAAGTAAGAAAACGATTGGATTGCATAACCAATAGAGCCCATTGCTATAAGTAATACTAAAGTTTTTCCATACGGATAAGAGTATTTTTTTAGTAAAACATATATGTTCATTAAAACTGCTGCTATTAAAAATCGAAAGAGAAGTATAACTTCAATACTTAAAGAACTTTTATATGCAAGTGTGGCAAAGATTGGCATAAGACCAAAACTAATGCTTGATATTATTACAAATATAAAACCACTATAATTTGAGTTCATTTGGTGTCTTTTTTTATAAAAAGTGATAGGTATATACCAAAACCAATAAAAATAGCACCTATTATATGATAAACACTTAGCTGTTCATCTAAAAACATGTAAGCCAATATAGAGCCAAAAAGAGGCATTAAGTGAGTAAATTGACCTGTTTTATTAGCACCTAATTCTTTAATTCCTTTATGCCATAAGTAGTATGATATAACAGATGGAAACATAGAAATATAAATAAAGGCACCATAGTGTTTTTTAGCTAGATAAATATCTTCTATAATAGAGTATCCCATAAAAACATATACAAGGCTTAACCAAAAAAGCCCAATATATACAGATGCTGTAAAAAATTCAAAATCATTTAACTGTTTTGGCTTGAACTTAACAAGAACAGAGTAGAGTGCCCATGTAAATGAGGCACTTAATACCCATATGTCACCTTGATTGAGCTCTAATGTTGCAATTGTAGAGAGTTCACCTCTTAGTATAAGAAAAATCACTCCAAACGTTGAGAGTAAGATACCAATAAGCTGAACTTTTTTTATTTGTATTTTAAGTATAAAAAAGGACAATACCAAAATCATAATAGGAACAAAAGAGTTTATAAGTAGAGCATTTGTTGCTTTTGTGTAGTTTAAACCTACATATAGTACCGTATTAAAAATGCTAATTCCTAATAGAGCCAATAGATTTAGTATCCAAAAATCGCTTTTTATAGTTTTTATAATTTTTGAAAAACTACCTATGAAAATGGGTAAAACTAGTATGGCAACACCACTCCAACGAAAAAGTGCTAGTTGTACTGGTTCTACATCTTCATGTATATATCGTCCAATGATAAAGTTTGCAGACCAAAACAGTACGCATAGAGTGAGTAAAAGTGGAGTTTTTATGATGTACCTTTTTGTATATTGTTCTTTAATGAAATTTATTATATTATAAGACACTTAATGTGGAGTAAATAATTATGGGTAAAAAGAGAAGTATTACAAGGTTTTTGTCCCTTAGGGCAATGTTTTTATGTTTTATGTTTAGTATTTTATAATGCACCCCTTTGTCAAGATCACTAAATCAAATATTTTAATTGCACCAAAAAATTACACCACTTGTAACTTTTTAACTCCCTTAGAGACTAAATTATTAAGAGTTTGATAATAAACTTCATTAGGAGTTTGGTATCCAATAGCCGAATGTAATCTTTTTGAGTTATAGCTATTCATATATCTTACGATTGCTTTTTTTAGTTTTTTGATATTTTTATACTCATTCAAATAAATCTCTTCATATTTTATAGTTCTCCAAAATCTTTCAATGCAGATATTATCAGTTGCTCTTCCTTTACCATCCATAGAGATTTTTATATTATGTTTTTTTAGGATATCAGTATGAGCTTTTGAGGTTTATTGACTTCCTTGATCAGTATTGAATATCTCTGGCTTAGGATAGAGTGCTAGTGCATCTTTTAAAACATCTGTGACTAAAGAAATATCCATAGTGTTAGAGAGTTGCCAAGAGAGTATTTTTTTTGAATACCAGTCAATGACGGCGGCTAAATATACAAATCCTTTTTCGAGCTTTATATAGGTGATATCTGTACTCCATACTTTGTTTATGCTGTCAATGACAATTTGTCCTGCATAGTTTCTAAACTCTTTTAGAAGATACTCATATATACCTATATCTCTACTATTGTTAAATGGTTTAGTTGGCTTATAGTAGAGTGATGATTTATTTACATGTAACAATCTACATTGTTTGTTAAGTGATAAAGTGTGCTTGGAATCAACGAGAACTTGTCGTTCTTTAGCTGATGCCAAGCTTACGAGCTTTCCCTTAAGAAAATTCTTTTCAATAGACTTCTTTCAAAAGTCACTTAATATCTTTCAATTTCAACTCAAAATTATAAATACCAGCAATTAAGTTAAACCGTAAGCCAAATCTTTTTCTTCTATTACGATAGGTTTCTGAGATGATACGAAATCGTTTTAGTACACCTATAACATGTTCTACAAATATACGTTTTGATGCAAATATTTTATTATCTTTTTTATCTTCATGACTTAATGGTTTTAACTTACTTTTTTTCTTTGGAATAAGGGTATTATTGTGTATCTTTTTTATTCCCAAATATCCGGTATCAACATTAACTTGTATATTTGGATTTAGTGGTAATTTACTTTTTTTATACAACTTAAAATCATGTAGTTTCCCTTCTGAACACGTAGTTGCTAAAATGGTTAACTCTTTTGCATCAACAACTAGTTGTGTTTTTAGTGTATGTCGTTTCTTTTTCCCTGAATAGTATCTCTGTTGCTTTTTTTTGGACGTTGAATAGGTGATTCAGTTGCATCAACCAAGATAACTTCAATCTCCATATCATTCATCAATCTATTCTTTGTTGGAAGTGAAAAAACTTTTGAGTTTATCAATATATCTTCTGCTCTTTTTATCATTTTATAACAGCTTGATTCACTGATACTGTAATCTACACTTATATGATAATATGTACGATATTCTCTTAAATATTCAAGCATCATTAAAATCTGATCTGCATAGATTAATTTTAGGGGACGACCTGATATCTTCTTTCTTTTCTCTTCGAAATCTTTTAAAAGTTTAACCATCAATTCAAAGGTCTCTTTTTTTACACCTGTCAATCGTTTAAATTGCTCTGGTTTCTTATTCTCTATTTTTTTATATTTACTAATAGACTTCTTGCAAAACTCATTTTGAACAAACATTAAAACCACGGTCAAAATTCACTAATCCACATATCAAATTAAAGCGGAGATTGAAGCGCTTTCTACGGTTACGATATTTTTGCGTAAGGATTTGAAAAGTTTTTAATTTAGCATTGACATGCTCAATACAAATACGAGCTGATGCTTCTATTTTATTTTGAGTTTTTTGTGTATTGGTTAATGGATATAACTTTGATGATTTGTATGGTATTTAAATATTGACATGTTGCTTTTTAATTCCAAGGTAACCTAAATCTACATAGATACAAGTCTCAGATTTTACAGAAAGATTACTTTGTTTAAAAAGTTTGAAATCATGTGTAGTACCTTTACAGGTGTGAGCACAAATAATCCTTTCATCTTTATCAATAACTATTTGACCCTTTAATGTGTGGTTTCGTTTTTCCCCTGAATAGTACTCTCTTTGCTTTTTTTTGGTCGCTGTATTGGGGACTCAGTAGCATCAATAACGATAAACTCCAAATCAATATTATCTCCATATAAAGCTCGTTTACTTGGTAGTGAAAATTTACCTGACTTAATTAAAATATCTTCAACTTCTCGTACAACTCTTGAAGCTGTAGATTCACTTACGCTGTAATCAAAGCCTATATGCTCTAAGGTTCTGTACTCTCTATAATAACTTAACATCAAAAGTACTTTATCTTCTGGTGATAAACTTTTTCTTCCTCCAACTCCATGATTTTTAGTTCTCTCTTTTTCATATGCTATGAAAATCGCAATCATCTCATTAAAAGTATTTTCATTTACACCAATAAGTCGTTTAAAATTCTTTCGTGGTTTCTTTTGTAGTTGTTTGTATTTACTCATATAAACTTTTAAGCATTTTTTGTACCTACTTTTGAGTTTCGCAAGAAGTCTAATATTCTTTACTAAGCAATTTTCATTCTTACTTTTGAAAGATGTCTAATAGTTAGATTACCTACTTTTTTGGCCAACTCATCTTTGATTTTATTTAGGTCCTCTATTTCTTCTTTGTACTCTTTTTCTACTGAACTTTTATCGAATGCTAGACTCATATTTTCTAAAAACTGCTATTTCCAGTTTATGAGATTTTTAGGAATAGTTTCATATTCACTTGCTATCTCATTAGACCTCTCCTAAAACCCCCAATAATATAGGGATTAAAATTTGCTTAAGTAATGTATGGCAAAAACAATAAAATATCGTAAAGTAAATAAACTAAGAGATGAAGACTTTAGAAGAGTAGTAGGCGTAAAAAGAGACACCTTTAAAGAGATGGTAAAAATACTTAGAAGACATTATCGCCAAAATAAAGCCAAAAGTGGAACAACTAAATCTTTATCTGCAAATGATGAGACACTAATGATGCTTGAATACTATAGAGAATATAGAACATTTAAACATCTGGTGTGAATGGCACTAACTTAAACAATAATTCTAAAAAAAACAGATAATTAACAGAATTGGAACACAACTAGCTTTAATAAAGAAATCATCAACAAATTAAATTCTATAATTAAAAATAGTTGCAATGAATCATAACAAAAAAATCATAAAAACACAGCAAGAAATTAGCCTCAAAAAACTAAAAAACAGTAATTTAGATTTTATACAAAACTTTATAGAAGACAATAAACTTTCAAATGTTTCAAATAACAGAAATCGTATTTATACTCCACAAAGAACACTTTGTATGTTTGTATCACAGTCATTAAATCAAGATGGTTCTTGCCAAAATAGAGTCAATAAACTAGCACTGCTCCAAGATGATAAAATTTCAATAAGTACCAGTGGGTATTGTAAAGCAAGAAAAAGATTATCTACTTTTGCAATCTCAACACTTACTAAAAACATAGCTTTAAAAAATGAAAATAAATTATCTAAAAATTTAAAGTTTAGAGGGAAAAATATTTATCTTATTGATGATACAACTATAACAATGCCAGATACAAAAGAGAACAAAGAAGAGTATCCTCATAGTAAATCTCAAAAAGATGGATTGGGTTTTCCTATATGTAGAATAATAGCTATTATATGTTTAGTGACTGGTTCAATTATTGATGCAAATATTGGAACATATAGCGGTAAAGGAACAGGAGAACAAACACTACTTCATGATATGTTACATAACTTTTAAAAGGGTGATTTAATCCTTGCAGATGCGATGTATAGCACATATTCTTTATTGTCTTATGTTCTAAAATATAAGATTGATATAGTCTTTGTCCAAAACGGTGCAAGAGCTAAAAAAACTGATTTTACACAAAGTAAAATTATTGGAGATAATGACCATATTATTACAATTAAAAAACCAAAAGAAAATCCACAATGGATGAGTGAAAATGAGATTAAAGAGATACCAGAGGAGATAAGGATTTGTGAGATTAAAACAAAAGACAAGGTACTTATAATTACGATGCTATGTGTAAAGAAAACCCCAGCTAAACTTATCAAAAATCTTTATAAACAAAGATGGAATATAGAAGTTGATTTTAGAAATATCAAAATAACACTAGACTTAAAAGAGTTCAAATGTAAAACTCCAAAAATGATTATCAAAGGGATGTGGGTATCTTTTTTAGCATATAATATTATTCGCTCTCTAATGTTGTCTTCTGCTCTTTATGCTAATGTGACACCAAGAACAATTAGTTTTAAATCTACTCTACAACTCTATCTACATTATCTTGACATGAAGATATATAGTAAACACAATTTACAAACACTTCTTAAACTAATAGCTGAAAAAGTTATTGGTAATAGAGCGGGTAGAATAGAGCCTAGATTTCTGAAAAAACGAGGTAATGCTTACAAATTATTGACAGTACCTAGAAACATTGCAAGGGCTGAAGTGGTTAAAAATGGTCATTATAAAAAAATGAAATAATTTGCTTAAGTTAGTACCATTCACACCAGATGTTTAAATGTTCTATATTCTCTATAGTATTCAAGCATCATTAGTGTCTCATCATTTGCAAATAGAGATTTAGTTGTTCCACTTTTGGTTTTATTTTGGCGATAATGTCTTCTAAGTATTTTTACCATCTCTTTAAAGGTGTCTCTTTTTACGCCTACTACTTTTCTAAAGTCTTCATCTCTGAGTTTATTTACTTTACGATATTTTATTGTTTTTGCCATACATTACTTAAGCAAATTTTAATCCCTATATTATTGGGGGTTTTAGGAGAGGTCTAATATATTAAGATATAGTTCTTTTTTAGGAGTGTGCGTGTTTTCCTTTTTATATAAAATATATTTTTCACCATTTATTACACTGAGTTCATAACCCTTCTAATTTGGGACATATTTTTTATATGGTTTTTTAAAGTCTTAGTAAAAAGTGAAAGATTGAGTTCTATATCAAAAATTAGCAGCTATTTATGACTGCTCTACTTACTTCAACATTTTCAACAATAATATTGTTTATATTTAGCTCTTTGATACTCTCTTTTTCTCTATTACTATGTACTTTTACTAAGATTTTATCATTAGAAACAAATGTTTGTAGAATTTCACAAATTTGATATAATTTTTTAGGGTTATCAATAGCAACAATTATTTTTTTTGCAGTTTTAAGATAAGTATTTTTAAGAATATTTTTTTTAAGAGCATTGCCAAATATAATTGGTTCATCTTTATTCAAACCTTTATGATAAGAGTGTATATCGTTCTCAACTACAATATAAAGCTCACCTTTTTCTTTAAATGCTCTAGCAACACTCTGCCCAAACTCACCATAACCTAGGATTACTACATGGTTTGATATATCTGTAGATAAATACTCTGGTATGATGTGCTGTTCATCATCTTTTTTTATAAATTTATCTGTTATTTGAGTAAGGTTTTTTAGTATAACAGGAGTTAAAATCATAGAAATAACTATAGTTACTATCATAATTTGAGAATGCGGAGCAATTATGAGTTCATTGGTTCTTGCAAGTTCTAGTACTGCGAGTGAAAACTCTCCTACTTGTATGACAGAAAGAGCAGTTTTAAAGCTTGTTTTACTATTTTCTCGTAGTCTGACGATAGCAAATATAATAATAAACTTTAGTATAAATATAGCTACTAACAGTATAAGTATTATATGTAGATACTCTGAGATGATAGCAAAGTCTATTTGCATACCAACTGTTATGAAAAAGACACCTAAAAGAATATCTCTAAACGGAATCAAATCAGCTTCAGCTTGGTGTTTGAACTTAGTTTCAGATATAAGCATACCAGCTATAAAAGCTCCTAATGAGTAAGAAAAACCTAACTCATGTGCTAAATAAGATGATCCAATAGCTAAAAATAAAATTGTACCAACAAATAGTTCATCAGAGTTTGTTTTTGTAATAAGAATAAAGAATTTTTCTAAGAAAAACTTTCCTAATACATAGAGAATTGCTAAAAGAATAACCGCATTTATAAAAGTATTAATTACTATCTCATAAACATTGCCACTGTCACTTGCTAAAAAGCCTAAAAGAAGCAAAATAGGGATAACAGCAATATTTTGCATAATAAGTATACCCAAAGCTCTTTGACCATGTCTTTTATTGATTTCACCATTTTCATTAAATATTTTTAGAACTATTGCAGTTGATGACAGAGCAATTGCCAATGCAATTACAATTGACATTGTTTGCTCTATTCCCATAATAAAAAAACTTAATAGATAAACAATAGTAGCAGTTATTATTATTTGTAATGAACCAGCTACAAATACTTCATATCTCATTTTTTTAAGATGTGAAATAGAGAATTCAAGACCAATAGTAAACATTAAAAATACAACACCAAACTCTGCTATCTCTTTTAACTCATGATTATGCACAGCATCATGAAGACCAAATCCATAGGCAATAATAGTTCCTGTAGCAATGTACCCTATGATAGTAGGAAGACCGAATTTTTTTAAAATAATGTTACACACTAAAGATATAAGCAGTGTAAAAACTATGATACTAAGCAAATGATGACCTTTTATAAGATATTTAAGATATTATAGTAAAATAAAATTAATATCTATAAAAAAAGGATTTTAAATTGAATTGGATGGTATTTTTAATAGTTGGATTTTTGTTTTATATGCTTACTAGAGGTTATAAAACAGCAGATTACCAACACATACATGTAAATAAAAAACAGAAGTTAAGAAGTGATTTAGCAGAACATGAAGCTGGACTTTTAGTGACACTCATGGCAAAAGTTGCAAAAGCTGATGGTAAAGTTTGTGAACTAGAAGCCCAACTTCTTAGTCTTACTTTTACAGATATATCAAAAGTTTTTGAAGATAGTGAAACTATAAGAGAAGAGCTAAAAGAAATATATAAAAAAGAGATGCAGAGTTTTGATAACACTATAGTTGTTTCGCAAAAGTATCTAAGACTTACGAGTAGAGACTATCGTAAACGTTTAGGAGTTATGGAATATCTACTAAATCTAGCTTTTATTGATAGTGATTTTTCAAAAGCAGAGTTTATGATATGCGAAGATATTGCAAATGCTTTAGAGATAAAAAGAGCAGATTTTGAAGGAATGATAGCTAGGTTTGAACAGTTTTATGCACGCAAACAGCAACAAACGGGCATGAATCTTAAAAAAGCTTATGAAGTTTTAGGCTTAGAAGAGGGTGTAGAATTTTCTATAGTAAAAAAAGAATACAGAAAACTTGTTAGGCAATATCATCCCGATATTTTAATGGGACAGGGCAAAGAACAGTCTATTATAGACCATGCAACAGAGAAACTTCAAGAGATAAATGAAGCTTATGAAATTGTAAAGAAAAAATTATTATAAGAACCCCAATTCTAAAAATAAGTGCAATTTCCACCTAATTTAACTAGCTAACTTTCTGCTCATTTCATTAAAAAATACTTCATATGGAGTTTTATAGTTGAGTACTTTTCTAGGTCTATGGTTTAGTTTGTTCTGAATCATAATAATCTCTTCTTTAGATACACCTATAAACATACTTTTCTTTGGTAAATATTATTTGATTAAACCATTATTGTGTTCATTTAATCCTTTTTCCCAAGATTGATATGGATTTGCAAAGTAAAAATCTATATCTAGTGCAGCCGATACCTGTTTGTGATATGCAAACACTTTACCATTATCACTTGTGATTGTAGACTTAATAGTAAAAACGGGTGCTCAAAATACCTTTCAAACTATGAGTAAACAAAGGTTTATTTACAAATGATTGTAAAAAAGCTCTAAAATATGTATAAATTGCAAGTCTAAAAATATTATTTCCAAAGGTTCAAGAAAAGGGATAAAAAGATATTTTTGTAAAGACTATAAAACTTCTTTCAGCTCAAAAAGAAGACCAAAACAACTAGAAAAAGTTATCTTTGAAGAATATTTTTTACAACGACAAACACTCATGCAACTTTCAGTAAAATATTCCAGATCAATAAGCTGGATAGTGAAGCAAAGAGATGAATATATTGTTGATATAAAAGCACATAATCCAAGGACAGTAAACTTGGTATGCGATGCTACTTTTTATGGGAAGAGGAAAGAGCGTGAAGCCTGCCCTTGGGGTACAATCTTGGAACTTTGGTGTTCAAAGATATTGAATCAAAAGAGATACTTATCTGGAAGCATATTGAAAGTGAATTGGAAGCTTCTAATGAACTGAAGAAAATTGTTTCAAGACTAACTCAAACTACAGAGAAAAACTTTACTCAAAAGCTTGATGATTGGTACGAAAATTATAAAGGTTTTTTAGAGAACTAGGTGCCCCTTGAGGGTAAAAAAGTGTTTCGTCTATTACTGGAGAACTCCACTATACTCATCCAAGAATAAGAGTTGCATATAGAAGTCTACGAACTAATTTACCTTATATATTTACATACAAAAATCATAAAAAACTAAACATACAAAATACAACTAATACACTCGAGGGTGGTGTATTCTCTCATATGAAAAATATGATTAGTTTGCATCGTGGACTTAGTAAAAGTATGAAGTTGAATTTAGTCGATTATTATTTAGTGAATTATAAGAAACAGTATAAAAGTAAGCACCCATATTTACTATTAAGTCTGATTGTATGTGTAATATCTTTAATTGGATAGATTATCTCTATGAGAGCTTGGGTAACTACACTTGCTTCTTTAGAAGGTACATTTTTTATCAGGACAAACTTGGACTTTCTATCAACAACAGTTACTAATGCACCTTTATGGTCTTTACCAATTACAGTATCAATTTCAAGATTACCAATTCTATTTTTTTGCTCAACTATCTTTGGTCTTTTACCTATCATTACACGGTCTATGATAGTACCTCTTGAACGATACTCATTACTTCTATGATGATATTTCTTATTTTTATGTCGGAGGTATGTATAGAGTTTACCACCATTCTTTTTGTTCGTATATATGTATCTGTAGATTGTTTCATGTACAACTGACATACCAGTATCAAGTTTCATTCTACCAGCTATCTGTTCTGGTGACCAGTCTTGCTTTAGCTTGGCTCTAATATATTTTTCTATAGGTTTTGTGAGGGAAAATCTCTTAGACTTTTCTTTATGTTTTTTGCTATAAATTACATGTGCTGTTTCAGCACTATATCCTCTAACTTTATCACTGTTTCTTCTTAACTCTCTACTAATTGTGGATGGATGTACTCCAATTTCTATTGTTATCTCTTTTTGATTCAAATCTACTTTAATTAAAGCTGAGATATGGTATCTTCTCTCTAGGGTTAACTGCTTATATTTCATGCTACTTCTTTATTTTTTGGTCAAAATAGATTAGCAGATTACCGGTTAATCCTATCTTTCAACTTACTTCAAAAAAATTGCACTTATTTTTAGAATTGGGAAAAGATTAAAATTTGCTTAAGTAATGTATGGCAAAAACAATAAAATATCGTAAAGTAAATAAACTAAGAGATGAAGACTATAATGCCCTAAAAATCAAGACAACTCTTAAAAAGATTTAATTTCATCCTCATCTGTTACTTTAACCTACATTTTTCAGATATTCAAGATAAACATTCATAGGTTTTTGATAGTTTATACTTGAATGAAATCTTTTAAAATTGTATTTATGGATGTAGTTTTTTACACCTTCTTTTAACTCCTTTATTGATTGATAATCACTGATATAAATATTGCCATGTTTTAATGTTCTAAAAAATCTTTCAATTACAATATTATCTATACTTCTACCTTTACCATTCATAGATATTTTAATATTATATTTTTTAAGTAACTTAGTATGTTCATAACTAGTGTATTGGCTCCCTTGAGACTGTGAAATAACTAAATAACAGTCTCATAAATTATAAAAATAACAACATAAACATCATAACATTAACCATCTTTAAACTCCTAAAACTGTATAATACACTAAGAATAGTTCGTAATATAGGGATTTAAAGAGGTATTTATGAGTGATAAATATAAAGAGGGATTAAACCGTAATCAACAACTACTTTTTCCTCCAAGTCTTGATGAGTATGTAGATGAGAATAACCCAGTAAGAGCAATAGATGATTATGTGTCACTCTTAGATTTAAAAAGATTAGGTTTTAACGATACATCTAACTCTCTATCTGGTCAAAAATCTTATGCACCTGAGTTACTATTAAAAATATATATCTATGGTTATTTCAATAAAATACGAAGTTCTCGTAATCTTGAAAAAGAAAATGCAAGAAACGTAGAATTAATGTGGCTAACATTAGGACTTAAACCAACCTATAAAACAATAGCAGACTTCAGAAAAGATAATCCTAAAGCTCTTAAACAAGTGTTTAAAGAGTTTATACTTTTATGCAAAGGCATAGGACTTATTGGAGGAGAAATAGTAGGACTAGATGGAGCATTTTTAAGAGCTAATGCATCTAAAAATACTCTTATAATGAAAAGAACTGTAGATGAATCTATCAAAAAAGCAGAGTCATCTATACAAGAGTATTTGACTACTTTAGAATATAGTGATGAAGAAACAACTACAAATAAACTTTCTAAAAATCTTCCTCGTAATTTAGAAAAACTCTTAAAAAAAAGCAAAATCTCAATCTGATTTAGCACTTCTTAAAAGTTTCAATAAAACTCAGTACAATCGTACTGACCCAGATGCAAGCATAATGAGTAAACCTGCTCATAATTTAATGGCTTATAATTCACAGATATGCGTAGACGATAAGTATAAGTTTATAGTAGCTACTGATGTTACATCATCAGGCTCAGATAAACAAGAGCTTCATAAGATGGCTTTACAAACTAAAGAAGTTATAGATAATCCAGATCTAATAATAACAGCAGATAAAGGCTATTCTTCAGCAGTTGAGATTACTGGGTGCCCTTGGGGTAAAAAATGTATTGATGATGGTATCAATACAGTAGTACCTCTAGTAAGAATAGGTCAAGAACTAAAAAACAAAGGTAAGTTCACTAAAGATATGTTTATCTACGATAAAAACAAAGATGCTTATGTATGCCCTAACAATAAACTAATATCAAGAACTTCATATTTAAATCAATCATATGCTCGTACTATGTACTTGTATAGAAGTTCTCAAACTGACTGTAATGCCTGCCCAATCAAAGATAAATGTTTAGGTGAAAAGACTAAAACTAAACAGACTCAAAGATGGGAACATCAAGAGCTACTTGACAACTATAATGCCAATATGCAAACTGATAAATCAAAAGCAATAATTAAAAAACGAAGTTCTATAGTTGAACATCCATTTGGAACAATCAAAAGAAGTTTGGGCTGGGATCACTTCTTGGTAAGAAGTAAAAAGAAAGTAGCTGGTGAAAATGCTCTTATCATGTTTACCTATAATTTTAAACGCTTACTTAATCTGATAGGGATAACTCTGTTTAGAAAACTGATGATAGCCATTCAAGATGGAGACCTGAGCAGTATAAGAGAAGAGATAGCTCTTTATATCGCTAGTTTTAGGCTTTATATGGCTAAAATTATTTCAAATATATTTATGGTACAATTTAGGCAAAGTAATTGCCTATAATTGAGTAGGACTTAGAAAATTATGAGTTATGGGGTTTGATTATTTCACAGTCTCCTTGGTCACTATTAAATATTTTAGGTTTAGGATATTTAGCCAATGCCTCCCCAAGTACATCAGTTGCAAGTGTTGCATTATTTAGAAACTGTTGTTTCCATTAACTTAAAGATTGTGATGTGATTTTATATTTAGATGCTATTTGACTTGTTGTTTGTTCTTCTTTTAGCAGCTCTAAAACTATTCTTGTTTTTTGTTCGGCACTATATATTTGTCCTTTTCTTCTACTCATAATTCACCTCCATTATTTATATCATTTTAACTTATTTGAAAATTAATCTTTCTGAATTATTGTCTTTGATTTTAGGGGCATTATAATACATATCTTCAATGTAATCTGCTATTTGTGAATAGCTATTGCCTAATGCAAATAAAGAAAGCATTTTTGATTCTAATTCATCTGACATATGGGTTTGATTTTTTTTAACAAGTTCTGGTTCAAAGCTACCGCTACGGTCTCTTGTTGTATCTAACTCAAAAGTACCATTAGCTGATTTCATCGTTTTAGAACTTGTGCCATTTTTACGATTTCTCTCAAGGTCTTGAGATAAGTGAGTTTCGAGCTCGGCTTGTAAAGCCATCTCTGTAAGTTGTTTGATTAATGGTGTTAAGGCACCATCTTTACCACCAATACCTTTACCAGCTTTGAGTTGTGCTGCAAAATCTGCTATATTTATTTCTATCTTCATTTGTAAATCCTTCTGTGTTCAACATTTTATCTAATTGACACAGAATTCTTTACAGTCCCGAATTAACCCCTACCTGTAAATATTTTTATAAAGCATCGTCGTCAGTTTCACCAGTTCTAATACGAACTGATGTTGTTATGTTGCTTACGAATATTTTACCATCACCTATTTTGCCAGTTTTCGCATTTTCTACGATAACCGTGACAACTTCGTCAACTATATCATCTTTTACAACTAATTCAATTTTTATTTTTGGTAAAAAATCAACCACATATTCTGCTCCACGGTAAAGTTCAGAATGACCATGTTGTCTTCCGTAACCTCTTACTTCACTTACTGTCATCCCTGTGAGTTCCAAAGTTGCTAATGCATCTTTTACATCGTCTAGTTTAAATGGTTTTATTATTGCTTCAATTTTTTTCATCTATTTTTCCTTATAAGTTAAAGGCTTTTTCGCCATGTGTTGCTTCATCTAGTCCTACATTCTCTGTCTCTTCATCAACTCTACCACCACCTGTTAAGGCTGAAGCTACATAGTAAACAACTACAGTTCCAACAAGTGTAAACAGACCAACTACCACAACTGATTCTACTTGAACCATAAATTGTCCTAGTCTATCGCCAGATTCTTTAAGTGGTCCATCCCAGAGAAGGTCTTTGTCATCTAGTGCTAAGAAACCAGTTGCAAGAGCACCCCATAATCCAACTAAAAAGTGAATTCCAAATGCATCTAAACTGTCATCATAACCTAGTTTTTTCTTTAGTGCTGTTACACCAAAGAAACCTATGACTGAACCAACTGAACCTAAGATAATAGCTCCACTAACATCTACAAATCCAGCAGCTGGAGTGATTGCTACTAGTCCAGAAACTACACCAGAAGCAGCACCAAGTAAAGTGGTTTTTTTGTAAACTATTTGTTCTATAATTACCCAAGTTAGTCCAGCAACCGCGGGAGCTAAAGCAGTCGTGAAGAACGCTAAACCAGCAATTGCATTTGCACCAAATGCACTTCCTCCGTTGAATCCAAACCAACCAAACCATAAAAGAGCAGCACCAAGAGCAGTTAACATAACGCTCATAGGTTTCATTGCAATTTTTGGGTAACCTTTTCTTTTACCAACAAGGTAAGCAAGAACAAGGCCAGCGAGTCCACCGTTCATATGAATTACAGTACCACCAGCAAAATCAAGTGCTCCAGCATCAAACAAAAATCCTCCACCCCATACCATATGAGTAATAGGGGCATAAACAACAACTATCCAAATAGCACCAAATACTAACCATGTTGAAAATTTCATTCTCTCAATCACAGAACCACTTGCAATTGCAAGGGTAATAGCAGCAAATGTACCTTGAAAAGCTATAAATACATAAGTAGGATAAGTTCCACTTAAATCATTCCAGCTGATTCCACTTAAAAATATATTAGAAAAACCACCGATAACTTTGTTTAAAGAGCCATCAGCCGTACCAAACGCTATAGAGTAACCAAATGCTACCCAAACAACCATACCAACTAGGAATGCTGAAAATACCATCATATAAGTATTGAGTAGGTTCTTGCTTCTCGTCATACCACCATAAAATAGTGCAAGACCAGCAGGAGTCATAAGTAAAACAAGTGCAGCTGAAACCATCATCCACGCTGTATCACCAGTATCTAGTTTATTTTCAGCAAGAGCTAAAGAAGGTAAAAGAGTTAACCATAACCAATTTTTCATTTTCCATCCTTTTTAGTTTAATTACTCAAATTGTAGCACTAATGAGAGTATAAAATAGACTATTTAATGATTAAAAAATAGGCAATAGTGATTTATGGTTAATTCTATATTAGTTTCGTTTAAGTTTACTCAATAAGTTATTTTTTACTGCTAGCCATTCAGAAGATATTATAGAATATACAACAGTATCTCTTATCGAGCCATCTTTCATAACCTGATGGCTTCTTAATATTCCATCTTGTTTAGCACCTAAACGCTCAATTGCTTTTCTTGAATCTTGATTAAAAAAATGAGTTCTAAATTTAACTGCTATTGCTGAATGTTTTTCAAATATATAACTTAGTAACAGGAATTTACATTCAGTGTTTATGGGAGTTTTCCTAGCAGATTTGCCATACCAAGTAAAACCAAGCATTGCGCGTTTATTTTTAGAGTCAACATTATAGAATCTAGTTGTTCCAACAATTTTCTTTGTAGTATTACATTTTACTGCAAAGGCTATGTCACCTTTTTTATATCTTCGAGGGCACTTTTTACATAAAAATCCATATTTTCAGGTGCAGGAACATTTGCAAACCATAATTTCCAAGATTGACCATCTAAAACAGCTTCTTTTAATCGATTTATATGATGTGGACCTAATTTAATGTAACAAATTTTTCTTTTAGTTCATTGTTGGATAACCATTTCATATATTTGACCATATTCACCAGTCAAATATATTTACATGAAATTGTTCATTATTTGAATTTATTACCATTATTTTAGAATTCTTTACATCTATGTGCCAATTGTATCTGTTTTTAACAACTGTTATTTTTTTTAAATTTTCACCATTTTTTTTACAACTCCATAAAGTTGTTTCTTTTTTGTCTTCATTATATGTTATGACTAATAGTTTATTTTTTGGTTCTCTTTTATTGATATTATCATTGTTTTTAATATATTCATATGCTCGATTAAAAGAGATACTATTTTTGAAATATTTCATTTCAAATAAAATGCCTGTGATATTTTGATTATGTGTTTTAAAAATCATTTTTGATTTATTAGTTTTAGGGTTGTAAATATTTATATTAGATATTTGATAATCAGATACTTTTGAGATAATAAAGCCTGATTTTTTTATTTTTTTAGATATTGATTTATAATAAAGTCCAGTATTACTATCATAAATATCAATAGATGCAGAATAGTATTCATAATTTGCAAATGAAATTGTTGTTAGTAGTGATAATAGAATAAATATATTGTTCATTTTTTTTCCAATTTTGGCACCTTTTAATTTTATTGAATATTGTATCATTTTTTTAATTTAATTTAATTTAATTCTACATTGTCTCTGTAATGTTTATAATCTTTTCAAGACAATTTTGATAGTATAAATCAATTATAAATCTAGGATATATTTTGAACACTTTAAAAGAACTAATAAAACAAAAAATTATGATTATAGATGGTGCTACTGGCACACAGATACAAAATGCAGATATACCTGAGAGTGCTTGGGTTGGACTTGAAGGTTGTAATGAGCTTTTAAACGTTACATGTAAAGAAGTTATCTCTAACATACACAAAAGTTATCTTGAAGCTGGGGCTGACATTATTAAAACCAATACTTTTGGAGCTCTTCCTTGGGTTTTAGATGATTATGAGATTGGAAGTAGAACTTATGAACTTGCTTTGGCTGGAACTAAAATTGTCAAAGAAGCTTGTGATGAGTTTAGTACACTTGAAAAACCTCGTTTTGTGGCAGGGGCAATGGGACCGGGAACTAAGTTGCCATCTTTAGGACATATTACTTATGATGAAATGTATGAGGGGTATTGTGAAGCTGTTCGTGGTCTTATTGATGGCGGAGTAGATGTTTTTTTAATAGAGACTGCTCAAGACCCACTTCAAATCAAATCAGCACTTCATGCAATGACTGACACTTGTAAAGAAAAAAATGTAAATATTCCTATTATGGTTTCTGTTACAATTGAGCTTAGTGGAACAATGCTTATAGGGACTGATGCAATTACTATTTCAACTATTATGGAGCCATTTGATATTCTTAGTCTTGGGTTTAACTGTGGAACTGGTCCAGAGCAAGTTAAAAAGCATGTAAAGACTCTAAGTGAGGTTTGTAAGTTTCCACTTAGCGTACATGCAAATGCTGGACTTCCTCAAAACAGAGGAGGGGTTACGTTTTACCCAATGCAACCTAAAGAGTTTACAGACTTACAAGAGAGCTTTTTGCAGTACGATGGAGTTTGCATATTAGGTGGTTGTTGTGGAACTACCCCTGAGCATATAGAGATGCTTACATGTAGAGTGGCTAACATAACTCCAAAACCTCCAATAGGACAGTCTTCTATGGCTATTGCATCTTTGTTTGAAACAAGAGCTTTAAAACAAGAACCAGCACCATTTTTGATTGGTGAACGCTCAAATGCAACTGGCTCAAAAGCTTTTCGTGAGTTGATACTAGCAGAAGATTATGATACATCTTTATCAGTTGCACAACAACAAGTGAGAAGTGGTGCTCATGGTATTGATGTAAGTGTTGGTTTCGCAGGTCGTGATGAAAACAAAGATACTATAGAAGTTTTTGGACGATATGTACAAAAAATACTTCTCCCTCTTATGCCTGATACCACACAAATTGACGCATTAGAGACTGCTCTAAAACTCATAGGTGGAAAGCCCATTATAAACTCTGTTAACCTTGAAGATGGTGAAGAAAAGTTTGATAAAGTGTGTCAGCTTGCAAAAAGATTTGGTTGTTCTTTAGTTTGTTTGACTATAGATGAAGTAGGTATGGCGAAGACTAAAGATGAAAAAGTAAAAATTGCACAGAGGATTTATGACCTTGCTACTAAACGTCATGGAATTAACCCTGAAGATTTGGTTTTTGATTTGCTTACTTTTACAGTGGGAAGTGGTGACGCAGAGTATCATACTGCGGCCATTGAAGTTATAGAAGCTATTTCAGAGTTTAGTAAGATGCACCCTGAAGTTGGTTTTATTCTTGGAGTTTCAAATATTTCTTTTGGATTGGGTAAAAATGCTCGTGAATACTTAAACTCAGTATTTTTAAATCATTGTGTTGAAGCAGGTTTAAGCATGGCAATAGTTAATGTTAAAAATACATTGCCAATGCACAAAATAAGCGAAGAGCAGATGAAAGTTTGTGATGACTTACTTTTAAACCGTAGAGAAGATGGTGACCCGCTCTTTAAGTTTATAGATTATTTTTCAGATGTAAGTGAGCAAAAAGAGGAAGATGATGAAGCTTACAATGCTTTGAGTACGGAAGAAAAACTAGCACATCTTCTCATAGATGGAGATAAAGAGAGAATTATGCCTCTTTTAGTCATAGCAAAAGACGAGATAGCACCTGAAAAAATTGTAAATGTGATTTTAATAAATGCTATGAAAGAAGTAGGCGAGCTTTTTGGAAGTGGAAAGATGCAACTTCCTTTTGTTCTTCAAAGTGCAGAGGTAATGAAAGCTAGTGTTGATTACTTAAATCCATTTTTACCAAAAAAAAGCAAAGCGACACAAACAACACTCATAATAGGAACTGTAAAAGGTGATGTACATGATGTTGGTAAAAATCTTGTTGATATAATACTTTCAAATAATGGTTTTAAAGTTATAAACATAGGCATAAAAGCAGATTTACAAGATTTTTTAGCAGCTATGAAAGAGTATAAAGCAGATGCAATTGGCATGAGTGGACTTTTGGTTAAATCAACAGCAGTTATGAAAGAGAACTTAGAAATGATGAGGTCAATGGGAATTGACACTCCTATTCTTTTAGGTGGAGCAGCACTTAACGATAAGTTCGTAGAAGAGTTTTGTAGAGTAAATTATGATGGACCTATATTTTATTGTAAAGATGCTTTTGAAGGCATAACAGCTATGAGCCGCATTGAAGCTGGTAACTTTGATACAGATTTTGGACGACCAATTTTAGATGAAGAAATAGTACAGATTAAAAAGAAAAAAAGAAACATACCTCCATATGAAGAAATTAAAATGCCAAGTCGTGAACTTAAAGTTCCGACACCTCCATTTTGGGGAAGAAAAAAGCTTGAAGCTAATGTCAAAAGCATAGCTTATGAGTGGATAAACCATAAAATAATGTTTTCTCGCGCTTGGGGTTACAGTGGGAAAGGTATGAGTAAAGAGGAAAAACAAAAGCAAAGAGATGATGTTCTTTGGCCACTTTATGAAAAACTAAAACGTGACATTGAGAAAATGGATTTGTTTGACCCTACCATAATCTATGGTTATTATCCTTGTAGAAGTGAGCAAAATAGACTTCATATCCTTGATGAAAAAAGAGGCTACTTTAGTGAAAGTGAAGTTAACCGTGAACCTTTACATGTAGACGACATTATTCACACTTTAGACTTTCCAAGACAGGGTAGAAAACCGTATCGTTGTTTAAGTGATTATATTAAAAATGATAGAGATGATGTCGTAGCATTTACTTGTGTGAGTGCTGGGTCAAAGTTTAGCGAGTATGAAAAAAAGCTTTATGCTGAGGGCAATTTTCAAGAGTATCATTTGATTCATGGTATTAGCATAGAGATTGCAGAAGCATTAGCAGAAGTGGCTCATAAGCAAATAAGACTTGACCTTGGCATTGCTCAAAAAGAAAAACATGCACTTAAAGATGTACAGATGAGAGCATATACAGGGTGCAGATACTCTTTTGGATATGCAAGTTGCCCTGAATTAGCTGATACAAAAGTTATTTTTGATTTGCTAAAACCTGAAGAGTTTGGAATAGAACTTAGTGAGACTTTTCAAATACATCCAGAACAAAGCACAACGGCAATAGTTATGCACCATAGTGAAGCGTTATATTTTAATGTAGATTAGATTGGTATTACTAAAATTTAAGTATAAACTATGTAAAATGTCACAAACTCATGTATTGGCTTAAGGTTTAAGCATACATCAAACGAGCATTGAGTACTCCTTTGATTCTTTCAAAATTTTCTTATATACATGTAGTTATAAAGGAAAGTGTGTGAAAAAAATATTCTTAGTTTTAACTATTATTGGTTTAGTGTTTGTTGGTTGTGGTAAGGTTGAGCAAAAAGCTCAGTATAACTACATAAGCGCAGAAGATACTGCAAAATTGATGAGAGAAGATAGCTCAAAGTTAGTCTTAATTGACATCCAAAAAAAAGATGATTTTGCTGAAGAGCATCTCAAAAATGCAATTGAAACTTATGCATATCCAGTTAAAACAGATGATGAAAGAGCACATTTAGCTGCTTTAATTCCTCATATAAAAGAAAATCAAAAAGTTATTGTTATTTGTCCAAGAAGTGGGGGAGGAGCTGATAGAGCTTATGATTTTTTATTGGAAAATGGTATCAAAAAAGAGAACTTATATACACTTATTAATGGGCAATATGGTTGGCCAAGAGATGAAATAAGTGATGTACTAATAAAAGAATGAAAAACTTACTTTTAGATTATGATAAATGTTTAGATTGTAGTAAGTGCATGGATGGGTGTCTTCTTTTAGATTAGTTTACAAGTTCACCAAAATCTCTTTTAAAAGAGCTTAAAGGATCAAGAAGTGAAGCAAATATGGCTTTTTCTTGTGCAAGTTGTAACTACTGTGAAAGTATTTTTATAAAGCAAAAAGTGAGTATACAAAGAGTGATAGTGTACTAAAAAGTTTTGGTTATAAATCTATTCTTTTTCATCAAAAAAATAGTTTTTATAAACTATTTACCTCAAAAACAAAATTTACTACGGGTGAGTTTAAAAATATGGCATTTATGCCAGGCTGTGCATTAAGCTCTTATTCTCCTAAAATAGTAAAAAAGATTTATTCACATTTAGACTTAATAGATATAAGTCAAAAATAATAATAGAAAAACTATAAGTATAAAATAATAGAAGTTGCTAACAAGCAGATAAGAGTGATTTAATAATCTTTACATGCAAGGATTTTTCCTTACATGTAAAGAAGTTATTAAAAGTTGAAACAACTTAATGTGTGTTTATCATTAATGGTAGTAATTGCAGGCTTACTTTTTGAGCATTTGTCTATAACATCAGGGCATCTTGTCCTAAAAACACAGCCACTTGGTGGGTTTATAGGAGAAGGCAAATCCCCCTCTAAGAAATCAATTTTTTTGTTTTTTTCTATTTTTGGGTCCGCCACAGGAACGGCTGAAATAAGAGCTTTGTTGTATGGGTGAAGAGGGTTATCAAATAGCTCATGTTTTTCTGCCATTTCTACAAAATTACCAAGATAGATAACAAGTATTTTGTGAGATATATGTTTTACAACTGATAAGTCATGCGAGATAAATATCAGTGTTAAGTTCATCTCTTTTTGAAGTTTCATAAGTAAATTTGTAACTTGAGCTTGTATTGAAACATCTAATGCACTTACAGGTTCATCACAAATTATAAGCTTTGGCTCGGTAATAAGCGCTCTTGCAATTCCAATTCTTTGGCATTGCCCACCAGAAAACTCATGCGGATACCTATTGATTACATTTGGTAAAAGTCCTACTTTTGCCATGGTTTCTAAGACTTTTTCTTTTCTTTGTTTTTTATTCATTTTTGGGAAAAAAGCCAAAAGTGGTTCTGCGATTATGTTCCCAACACTCATTCTAGGGTCAAGAGAGGCCAAAGGGTCTTGAAAAATCATTTGCATATCTTTTTTAAGAAGCCACCTCTCTTTTTTATTCATGCTAGTAAGATCTTTTCCTTCAAAAAATATTTTTCCACTAGTTGTAGGAACAAGGTTAATAATAGCTCGTGCTAAAGTTGACTTTCCACAGCCTGATTCTCCAACTATGCCTAAAGTTTCACCTTGTTTAATTTCAAAACTTATGTCATCTACTGCTTTTAATTTATCGTATCCAAAATCAAAGAAGTGTTTGTTTGATTTTATGTTAAATTGTACTTTTAAATTTTCTACTTTTAAGATAGTTTTACTCATATTTAGCCTTTTCATAAAAACATGCTCGTTGTCTGTTATCAGAAAAATTGACTAAATCAGGACGACTAAGTTTACACTCAGGCATTGCTGCATAACATCTTTCTTCAAAAGGACAGCCAATTGGTAGGTTTAGTATGTTTGGAGGGTTTCCTGGTATGGTTTCAAGTATTTTTATATTTTCTGTTAGTTTTGGTATGGATTTTAGTAAAGAAATTGTATATGGATGAGAAGGCTTATAAAAAATATCTTCTACGCTTCCATATTCCATAGTTTGACCTGCATACATCACCATAACATTGTCGCAAAGTCCTGCAACAACTCCTAAATCATGAGTAATAAGAATAATAGCTGTATTGAAATCTCTTTTTAGTTCTTGCATAAGTGTAAGAATTTGAGCTTGAACTGTTACATCAAGTGCAGTTGTAGGCTCATCTGCAATAAGCAGTTTAGGACTACACAACAGTGACATAGCTATCATAAGACGTTGTCTCATTCCTCCAGAAAATTCATGAGGGTACATCTCCATTCTTTTTTTAGCTTCTGGAATTTTAACTGCGTCAAGCATTTTTAATGACTCTTCATAAGCCTCTTTTTGATTACTCCCTTTATGTTTTATCAAAACTTCCATAAGTTGTTTTTTTACTTTCATGTATGGGTTTAATGAAGTCATTGGATCTTGAAAAATCATTGCAATTTGTTTTGCTCTAATTAAATTAAGATTTTTTTCTGGTAAATTTAGTATTTCATTATTATCAAATTTTACACTTCCTTTAGCATGACCATTTTTTGCAAGTAATCCCATTATAGAAAAAACACTTTGACTTTTTCCGCTACCACTTTCACCAACTATGCCTAAAGTTTGACCAGCATCTACTGAAAAATTAAGCTCATTAACTGCTCTAACAACTCCATCGTGAGTGTCAAAATCTACACTTAAATTTTTTACTTCTAATAGACTCATGACATCTCCTATCTATCTTTTGGATCAAGAGCATCTCTTAATCCATCACCAATAAAATTAAAACAAAATAGCGTTATTATCAAGAAAAGTCCTGGGAATGCTAATTGCCAAACAGCTATATCCATCACTTTTGAACCTTCATTTACCAAAGCACCCCATGAGGTATCTGGTTCTTGTACACCAAGTCCTAAGAAACTCAGGAAGGATTCAAAAATTATCATATTTGGTATCAGTAAAGTTGCATATACAATAACTATGCCAATTACATTTGGAATAATGTGTTTTTGTACTATTTTTAAGTTTGAAGTTCCACTTACTATGGCTGCTTCAATAAACTCTTTTTCTTTAAGGCTTAGGGTTTGACCACGAACAATTCTAGCAACATCAAGCCACGAGACCATGCCTATGGCTACAAAGATAAAGCCTATATTTCGACCAAAAAAGGTAACTAAAAGAATGATGAAGAACATAAAAGGAAAAGATGCCAATATGTCAACAATTCTCATCATAAAACCATCAAGTCGTCCACCAATAAATCCAGCAGTTGCACCATAAAGTACGCCTATTAGCACAGCCACAAATGCACCCATAAGTCCAACCATAAGTGAAATTTTACCACCTTGGAGAGTTCTTACAAATATATCACGTCCTAAATCATCTGTTCCAAAGTAGTGACCTGTTTCGAAACTAGGGGCTACTTGCATTAAATCCCAATCTGTATCTTCATAAGCAAATTGTGATAAGTTTTGTCCAAATAGAACAAAAAGCACAATAATACAGATAATAACTAAACTTAAAACTGCTGCTTTATTTCTAAAAAATCTTATTTTCGCATCCTGAAAAAGACTTCTACTCTCTAACTCTAATTTTTCTAATACTTCTGTTTTATCATTACTAATCATATTAATACTTTATCTTTGGGTCAATCACAGCGTAGAGTATATCTACAATTGTGTTAAATAAAATCATAAGACCACCAATTATGATAGTCAAAGTAAGAACCATATTATAGTCACGGTTAAGTGCACCATTTACAAATAACTGACCAATTCCAGGAAGTCCAAAAATAGTTTCAATTACCACTGAACCAGTTATAATACCAACAAAAGCAGGTCCAAGATATGAAACTACAGGAAGTATTGCTGGTCTTAATGCATGGTGGATTATAATATAGGAGTTATCCATGCCTTTTGCTCTTGCAGTTCTTATGAAATTTGAGTTTAAAACTTCTATCATACTAGCTCTCATAATTCTTGCAATTGAAGCAATATACCTAAAGCTCATAGCAAAAACAGGTAACAATAGGTACTGCCATTCTCCTCCATTCCAGCCTCCAGCGGGCAATATTTTCAAATATATTGAAAAAAACAGTACTAAGGCAGGTGCTAAAACAAAGTTTGGAATAGCTGCTCCAACCATAGCAAAAGTCATTACAGCATAGTCGATTTTAGAGTTTTGATTTAGCGAGGCAATTACTCCTGAGGCAACACCGACTATAAAGGCAAAAAGAAAGGCTAAAAAACCTATTTTAATAGACACAGGAAATGACTTATTTACTAAATCATTAATACTATAATCTTTAAACTTAAATGATGGTCCAAAATCCCATGTGACAACGTCAACAAGGTAGTATCCATATTGAACTATCAGTGGTCTATCTAAGTGATATTTTGCTTCAATGTTTTTCATGATTTCAGGTGGAATATCTCGATCGTCAGTAAAAGGTGAACCTGGAGCTGAGTGAACCAAAATAAAAGAGATACTAATTAGAACCAACAGAGTTGGAATTGCTATAAGCACTCTTTTTATTATAAACTTTAACAATAATTTCTCCTCATAAAAAGGCTTACATGTTGAGCATGTAAGCCTCTATAGTTTTAGTTTTTAATATATAGGTGTTTTGTAAAGATAGCACCAAGAGGATTTACTTTTGGATAACCACCAACTCTTGGTTTAATTAGTCTTGCTTGTGAATATTGGAACAAAGGGATAACAGGCATATCTCTTGCTATCATAGCGTCTGCTTTTTCATATAGCTTATTTCTTGCTTTATCATCTGTTGTTGTTCTTGCTCTATTCATAAGTGCATCATATTCTGGATTTACATAAAAAGAGTCATTTGCAGAGTGTCCTATGATCATAAGATCTAACATGGTTGAAGCTTCATTGTAATCACCAATCCAACCAGATCGTGCCACTTCATAGTTACCAGCTTTTTTATCTGAAAGGTAGGTTTTCCACTCTTGGTTCTTAAGAGTAACTATAACTGCACCTTTAAGAGCTTTTTTCCACATAGAAGCAATAGCAAGTGCATTTCTTTTATGTTGTTCACTTGTATTGTAAAGAAGCTCAAATCTAAGTGGATGTGCTTTGTTAAAACCAGCATCATTTAGCATTATTAAAGCTTGAGCATTTCTCTGTTTTTGAGTTAATTTTTGATAATCAGGAATTATTGGAGTATATCCTGATACTATTTCTGGTACAAAAGTATAAGCTGGTTTTTCTCCAGTTCCTAAAATTTTATTTGCTAAAATGTCTCTATTTACTGCATAAGAGAGAGCTTTTCTTACTCTAATGTCATCAAATGGTTTTTTTCTCATGTTTAGGTTGTAGTAATATATTCCAACTCGTCCTAAAACTTTTACTTCATTTGGTATAGTTTTCATTAAATTTTTGTATTGGTTTTTTGGTAGTTCATACGTAAAATCGATTTCACCAGCTTTATATCTATTTAATTCTGTTGATGCTTCAGGAATTGGTAAAAATGTAACTTTATCAATTTTTACTTTATCTGCATCATAGTATTGGTCATTTTTTACAAGTACTATTTTTTCATTTACTACCCATTCTTTAAGTTTGTATGCACCATTATTGACAATATTCTCTGGTTTAGTCCAATTTTGTCCATATTTTTCTACTGTTTTTTGAGGAACAGGAGCCATTACAATATGTGCGAGTCCTATAATAAAATAAGGGATAGGCTTTGAGAGAGTAATCTCTAAAGTTTTATCATCAATAGCTTTTACTCCAAGAGAGTCTATTGGTTTGTTACCTTTTAGTATTTCTGCAGTGTTTTTTATGCCTAATATTTTATAATACCAAGAGTATTTTGCTGCAACTTTTGGATTTACTCCTCTTTTATAGGCATATTCAAAATCTTGAGCAGTTACAGGATTTCCATCTGACCATTTTGCATCTTTTCTTATTTTGAATGTATATGTTAGTTTATCATCACTTAATGTATATGACGCAGCTTGTCCAAGAATAACGTTTCCTTCAGCATCTTCAGTCATAAGAGGCTCGTATAGGTCTCTCATTATATTTGAGCCTGGTACGCCATTTCCAAGAGTTGGGTCTAAGGTCCCTGGTTCAGCACCATTCCCTCTTACTAATTCTGATTTAGCTACAAGCGAAGTTGTAGTTAAAAGTAGAGCAGTTAAAACTGCTGCTGTAAACTTAAAAAGTTTCATATTTTTCCTTTGTGATTTGTTACAAAGTCAGTATAACAGAAAAAAGATAAATTAGTTATTTTTTTACTTTAAGTTCAGAAGTACCTTTATTTATGTTCTTGTGATATGAACCTTTTAGCTAGATTATAATAATTTTTTAGTAAAATGGAAAAATGATTGGATTAGAAATAGCAGATATTGTCGGTACTATTGCTTTTGCTTTGAGTGGTTTTATGATAGCTACTCGAGATAGACTAGATTTACTAGGCATTTTTATAGCATCATTTTTAACTGCACTTGGTGGTGGAATTTTGCGTGATACAGTAGCCAATAGAGTCCCTTTTGCTTTTTCTCATCATCTTCCTACTATTTTAGTTATATTGGTCATATGTGTTGCAATTTTCTTTAAGTTTTACAAAAAAAACGAGATAGAAAATACAAAAATTTTTGTTATAAGTGATTCTGTGGGATTAATTTCATTCTCTATCACGGGAGCTTTAGTAGGACTTATGGTAGATTTTAATGTTTTTGGTGTAGTTATGTTAGCTCTTGCAACAGCAGTTGGTGGAGGAATTATGCGTGATATTTTGTTGAATCGTGTACCAGTAGTGTTAACGAGTGAGCTTTACGGAACAGTTGCAATTCTTATTGGGATAGCCATTTTTGTTTTAGATTATCTTGAAATGGTTAACAACTTATCCCTTATTACGGTCTTTTGTATTGGATTGGCACTTCGTTTGTTTGCATATTATAAAAAATGGCATCTTCCAAAGCTTGATTAACAAATATTCGGTATAATTCTAATAAAAACAAGGTATATTTATGTATAAAGAGATGGACAGTGAATATGTTTTAAATACATACCAAAGAAACTATGTAAATTTCAAACAAGGGCAAAATGCAACACTGTTTGATGATAAGGGTAAAGACTATATAGACTTTACGGCAGGCATTGGTGTTACTAGTGTTGGTCATGGTAATGCAAGACTCGCAAATGCTATAGCAGATCAAGCAAGCAATCTTATACACACTTCAAATTTGTATTTAATAGAACCACAAGCAAAATTAGCTAAAAAAATAGCAGAACTTTATGGTCAAAATGTAGGCACATTCTTCGCAAATAGCGGAGCAGAAGCCAATGAAGGTGCCATAAAACTAGCAAGAAAATATGGTCAAAAGCATTTTGGTGGAAAAAAATATAAAATTATAACTTTAGAACACTCATTTCATGGAAGAACGATAACTACCCTCAAAGCAACAGGACAGGATAGTTTTCATAAACCCGATTTTTCACCGTATCCAGATGGCTTTTTATATGAGCCAAATATACAAGCAGTTTATAAAGCCATAGATGATGAAACAGTAGCAGTTATGATTGAACTAGTTCAAGGCGAGGGTGGGGTTGAGCCATTTGCAAAAGAAGATATTCAAAAACTTGCTTCATTTTTGAAAGAAAAAGAGATACTTTTAATAGTTGATGAAGTCCAAACAGGAGTTTACAGAAGTGGCGAGTTTTTAGCTACTAATCTTTATGATATTAAACCAGACATCATAACTCTTGCTAAAGGACTCGCTGGAGGTGTTCCCATAGGAGCGGTTGTTACAACTCATAAAGATATACTTGAAGTTGGTGACCATGGAAGTACGTTTGGTGGTAACTTTTTATCTACAAGAGCTGGTCTTGAAGTTTTAGATATTTTAGAGAGTTATAAAAACAGTGGAGAGTTAGATGAAGCATTTATTTATTTTGATTCAAAGTTAAAAGAGTTTAGAGCAAATTTTCCAAAACTTTTTAGCGAAGTTGTCGGACTTGGTCTCATGCGAGGACTTAGATGTTTTGATTCTACGAATTTATCAGCACTTATAGATATTGCTTTTAAAGAGGGTGTTCTAGTTCTAAAATCTGGAAGAAATACATTACGTTTCTTACCACCACTTACTATCTCAAAAGCAGAGATAGATGAGGGATTTAAAAGGTTAAAAAATGCATATAAAACAGTTAATTAGTCTTTCACTATTAGTGGGAGTTTTGGGTGCTAGTGACAATAGTTCTCTTCTTTCCGCTTTAAAACAAGAGAAGCTTGATATTGATAGGCAAAAGATAGAGCTTGAGAGTGATAACCTAAAGTATGATTGGGTAAAGCAGATTATGGGTGTTTATTCTACTTCAAACAATTATGGTAAAAAAGGTGCATTAGATACAACTAATAGCTTATCCATAACAATGGATCAACCATTTTTCAAAAGTGGTGGAATTTACTACGCTATACAATATGCAGGAGCCAATAGAGAATTTTTAAGATTGAGCACAACACTTAATGAACAAAATCTTATAAAAAGCGTTATATCTGCATGGTTAAGTATGAAAAAATATGACTTACAGATACAAAGACAAAAATATTTAATCAAAAATGCAAAAATAGATATTATAAGAAAAAAAGAGCAGTATGAAAGTGGCTTTTTAGATAGTAGTTTTTTAGACCAAGCCATACTTACAAAAACAGCATTTGAAAAAAACTTAATAGATATGGAGTCTTCACGTTATTCACAACTTATGATATTTAAGTCTTTGAGTGATTCAGATTATTTAGACATAATTCCTCCAACTTTTGTAATGATAGATAAAGATAAATACATAAATAATTCGTTGATTCTTCAACAGCAAAATATTGAAGGACAAAGACAAGAATATTTAAAAAAGATGACAATAGCAAATTATTTGCCTACCTTTTCATTTTTTGCTGGGTATTATCATATGAACGATAATACATATTTAAATGATAGTTATAGCCAAGTAGGTTTAAAAGTGTCAATGCCTCTTATTGATGTAAATAGAGGGCGTACTATTGAAATTAGACAGTTAGAATACTTAAAAGCAAAGATAGAATTACAAGATAAAGAGTTAGAAGAGGGAAATATTTATCAAGATTCAGTTAAAAAGATTGAGTTGTTAGATAAAAAAATGAAGATTGTAACAAATGATGCAAAACTGTATGATTCACTTTTGATTTCAACAAAAGAGCTTTTTGAAGCAGGTGAGAAAACTAGTTATGATGTAGAAAATCTTCAAAACTCAAAGCAAACTATGATTTTAGATAAACAAATATATGAGATAGATGCCCAAAAAGTACTGCTAGGATTGTATGCAAAGATGCATGGTGAAATTTAGTGAGTATATGCATGCGTGGTTGTATGCAAAAGATGGTTACTACGCAACACATAAAGAAATAGGAAAAGAAGGTGATTTTTACACCGCTGTGAGTTCAAGCATGTTTTTTGGTGGAAGTATTGCTAAAAAATTCATGGACTCAATAGAAGATGGCTTTTTGTCAAAAAATTGTACGGTAATAGAAATAGGAGCACATAAAGGTTACCTTTTAGCAGATATTATTCAGTTTATCTATACACTAAAACCAGAGCTTTTAAAGACGTTAGAGTTCATAATAGTTGAACCTTTTGAAGAGAATCAAAAAGCTCAACTAAAGTACTTTCAAGAAAGCTTTGGAGATGCTATCAAACTCTTACATGTAAAGAGTCAAAAAGAGCTTACATGTAAAGAGGCTTTTATAGTGGCAAATGAGATATTTGATGCCTTTACATGTAACGTAATTTATGAAAATAAAATGCTTTACATGTACAACAACAAACCAGAGTTTAAAGAGTTAGATTCAGATGTAAAAAGTATAGCAGATAAATATAATATAACTAAAGGTGAAGTAGCCGTTGGTTATGAAGAGTTTGCAGAGGATTTGGCTTTACATGTAGAGAAGTATGAGTTTGTTACATTTGACTATGGTGACAAAAAAGCAAGAGAAGATTTTTCACTTCGCATATATGACAAACACAAAGTCTATCCATTTTTTGCATTGACTGATTTGATAAAAGATAAAGAGTTAAAAGAGAAAGTAACCCTAAACGAACTTTTTGCAAATAGCGACATAACTTATGATGTAAACTTTGAACACCTCATAGGAGCATTTGAACAGAGTGGGGCAACCTTGCACTCATTTGAAACACAAATGAAAGCTCTAGTTGAGTTTGGTTTGATTGAACTGCTTGATATGATGCAAAAAAATACAGACGAGAAAAACTACAAAGCCGAAGTAGACAGAGTAAAAACTTTAATAGACCCATCTTTTATGGGAGAAAGATTCAAAATGGCATGTTTTAGGAAGGAAAAAAATGAAGCTAATAGTTAATGGTAAAGAGAAAATAACGCAATCAAAAACAGTACAAAATTTACTAGATGAGTTAGGTATAAACGAAAAAGTCATGGCAGCAGCTGTTAATATGAATGTAGTTAAAAAAGAGAATTGGTCTATGTTTGAGTTGAGAGAAAATGACAAAGTGGAGTTTTTGCAGTTTGTTGGTGGTGGTTGAGTTCTTTTTAATAATTAATAAAATAAAATAAGCTATAATTTTATTGTTAAAGGGGAGTTGTGCAAAAAATAAATGTTTGTTATCTTATCATGAATAATATATGAAAAATATAGCTTACATAGATATAGAAGTAATTGTAAATAGTGGTAAAATTGATAGACTGGGTTTAGTACTTGGAAGTACTAAAAAATCAACCACTTCAGTCAATGAAATAAAATATTTATTAGAAGAAAAAAAATTAGATTTTATTTGTGGGCATAATTTTATTGACCATGATAAAGTTTTTTTGTCAAAAACAGTTCTTAACCCAATTTTAGAAAAAACACCTATTATAGATACATTATTGTTATCAATGCTTTTGTTTATAAATAAAAAAACACATAAACTTGATAAGCCATATAAAACAGAAATAAATATAGAAAATCAACCATTGGGAGATGCCAAGCAGACACAAGCTTTATTCTATTTTCTTGATGAAAAATTTGATAATTTAGATACTATCAAGAAAAAGATATTTTTTAATTTATTAAATAAAAATAGATATTTTAGTGGATATTTTCAATATAAAGACCATAATTATGAGAAAATAGATATATATGAATTTGTGAAAAATAGTGTACGTTGTACAAAGTTAGAATTTAAAGAGATAGAAGAAAATTTTTCATTAGAACTAGCATTTATTTTGTCATTTTTAAATTCAGATAAAAAAGCTTCTATATCTTTTGTAGTGCTAAAAAAATTCCCTAAAATTATAGAATTATTGAAAAAATTAACATTTGATAAAAGCACAATAGATTTAGATGAGTTTGCAAATCAAGAGTTTAATATACCATCATTTAGAGATTTTGAAAAAGAGGATAACTCTAGTAATTTAGAAAAAAGTGATTTATTTGCGTCAGAAGATGAATTATCAAAAAAAAATCAAAGAATATCACAAAAAGATATAATTCAAAGTGCAATGAATGATGAATCACTTTTAGCAATTTTACCAACAGGAGGTGGTAAAACATTTACATTTCAACTTCCTGCTCTTGTAAAAGCAAAAATTTATAAAGGGTTAACAGTTGTTATATCCCCTCTTCAAGCTTTAATGAAAAATCATGTAGATAGTTTTAAAGAGAATAATCAAAACTTTAGTGTTATTGCTATTAGTGGATATTTAAGTCCAATTGAAAGAATGAATGCTATATCTGAAATTGAAAATGGAGTAGTTGATATTTTGTATCTTGCTCCAGAAGCACTAAGGTCTAACAGCATATTTAAAGCACTCCAAAGAAGAGTGATTGAGAGATTTGTAATAGATGAAGCACACTGTTTTTCTTCATGGGGGCATGATTTTAGACATGATTACTATTTTGTAGCAGACTCTATAAAAGAATTAGAAAAATCATCTGATTTTCAACCTAAGATTCCAGTATCTTGTTTCACAGCTACTGCAAAACCCGAAGTACTATCTGATATAAAAAACTACTTTAAGGATAAATTGAATATAACTTTGAGTGAATTTATAGCTTCAAGTAAAAGATATAATTTAAAATATAGAGTTATAGAAGTTTCTTCAAAAGAAGATAAGTATGAAGAGTTGATAAGAGTGTTGACGAATAGTGGGAAAAAACCAACTATCATATATATACCGCAAAATGCAAGAGAGTGTAAAATTCTTAGTGAAACACTAAATGTAGATGAAAGATTATCTTACTTGGATTTGGTGATAGAGCCTTTTTATTCAAAAATTGATGATGAGATTGAAAATAAAAAGAGAGTAGGACGAAATAAAGGTGAAATTTTAAATGATTTTATAGATAATAAAATAGATATTGTCATCGCGACAACAGCTTTTGGTATGGGTATTGATAAACCTGATATTCAATGTGTTATTCATTATGAACAGTCTGATAGTTTAGAATCATATTTACAAGAATCAGGTCGTGGTGCAAGAAAAGAAGAGTTAGAAGCAGAGTGTATAGTGCTTTATTCTAAAGATGATTTTAATCGTACTTTTTCTAAGTTAAATAGTGCAAAGTTAGAATATCATGAGATTGATAGAGTTGTAAAAGAGTTGCAAAAAATAAAGAGAGAAGAGATATATCTTTCTCCAAAAGAGATAGCTCAAAAGATGGGTATAGACACTGATGACTCTAAAATTGATTATGATACTATGATAAAAACAGCACTTTTAGAGCTAGAACAAGCCAATATAATAAAAAGAGGAAGAAATAGTTATAAGATTTTTGCGACATCAACTATAGATAAAGAAAAAAGAAGTATGGATTATGTTCATGAAGTATTAGATTGCAAAAAAAGTGAGTATGAAAATATATATCAATATATGATTATGGTTATGCAAAATATCATTCAAAGAAGCAAAGTTGATACTATTGAAGTTGATGATTTAGCTGATGTTGTTGCTGTGAAAAAAAGTGTTATGTTTGAAGTTTTGTATGCACTTCAAAAGGAGAGTTTGTTAGAGTATAATAATGATATAAGTGTACATGTAAAGAAGTCTGTAAAAAATGATTTTAATAAGCATTTTGAGATAGAAAGTTTGATTTTAAAAAAACTAATAGATTTGCCAGAGTATGAAAAAACCTTGGATTTAAGAGATATAAATATAGAGATAAGTGATAAGAATCAAATTAAAACCATAAAAAAAATTATTCAAAGCTGGACTCATCTGTCAAAATTGAGAGCATATATTTTTAATGCGTATTTTCATAAAAATATTTGCCATTTTGAGATTGAAGAAATAGCAAAAAATAGATTAGTAAAACTAGTGAATATTAGAAAAGAAGTATGTGAATTCATAATAGAAAGTATGCTTAAAGAATTAGATGGTGAAAAAGAAGCGGAAATAGAACTATCAACAAATAAGTTAAAAGAAGAGCATGACAAGATACAAGAGTTATCATTAGATGGCTTTCATCACTCATTTGTTTATCTTCATGAACTTATAAAAGATAGTTTTGAATTACGAAGAGGTAGATTGATATACTATCAAGCTTTTAAAATACAAAAACAAGAAAATATAGAAAATAAACCACCTTATAAAAAAAGAGAGCATTACAATAAAAGTTTAAAACCATATTATAAAAGAAAGATAGAGTCTATTCATATACAGATTGCTTTTTTAGAGAAACTTATAAAAGAGGGTTGGGATAAAACCTCAATATTTGTAACAGATTATTTTGGTATGGAGTATAGTGCTTTTAAGAAAAAATATAATTTTGATGATAAAAAAATTCAATTACCAATTACTAAGGAGAGATATAAAGAGATTTTAGAAAATTTAAATGATGAGCAAAAAAGAATTTTTGATGATAAAAAAAGTAGTGCTATTATGGTGTTAGCAGGACCAGGAAGTGGTAAAACAAAAGTTTTAGTACATAAAATAGCATCTTTGATAACCATAGAAAATAACAAGCCAGAATACTTTTTAATGTTAGCACATTCAAGAGTTGCTGTTGCAGAGTTTCGTTATAGATTAAAGAAACTAATTGGAAGTCAGATTTATGACATAAAAATATATACTTTTCACTCATTTGCGATAGAGTTGCTTGGAGAAAAAATCAATGGCAGAGAATCATTACTACATAATGTAATTGATAATGCAACAGGAATGATTGAAAATGGTACTATAAATTTACCTTATATTCAAATGTTGGTTTTAGATGAGTATCAAGATGTTTCATATAATACATATAGATTTATAAAAGCTATTTATTCAAAAATGTCCAAAGATAAAAAAATACTAGCAGTAGGGGATGATGATCAGTGTATAAATGATTTTGGAAAGGATAAAGCAGATATAGCTTTTATAAAACAGTTTCAAAATGACTTTGAAGAAGTAAATTATAAGAAAGATGGTTTAATTGAAAAAGAAGTATCAAATTTTTTTAAATATGAGTTAGCAATAAATTATAGAAGTCAAAAAAACATTGTCAATTTAGCAAACAATTATAGTAAATCATTTAAAAAGAGGTTAAAAAGTAAAGATCTATTTTCAAACTCAAAAGAAGATGGTTATATAGAACTTATAAAATATAGAAATTCAAGTTATGTACAAAATATTATTAATAAAGTTTCAAATGATAAGTCAGATACAATAGCGATACTTGCAAGAAATAATGATGAAGTTTTAACAATATATTCTTTGTTAGTTGCAAACAATATAAAAGCAAAATATATTGCAAAGCAAGATGGTTTTAGATTAGGGCATATAGTAGAATTACAAGAATTTTTAGAGTTTTGGAAACAAAGTAGTTTTGAAGAAGCATACACAAAAATAGAATTAGTTTATAAAGCTTCTAGAAATTATGGATTAATGATAAGTGTAATAAAAAATTTTTATAATGAGCATGAAGGTGAAATAGAAAAAAGTCAAAAACATTTTGAATTAGAATTTAGTGAGTATTTGGAAGAGATAACATTTGAAGAGTTTGAATTGAGTAAAACTAATGTGATAGTATCAACAATGCATAAGGCAAAAGGAAAAGAGTTTGATTCTGTTTATGTATGTATAGATGAAAAGTTTAAAATAAATGATTATGAAGAGAGATTGTTATATGTATCAATTACAAGAGCAAAAAATAGATTATCAATTCATACAAAAAACAGTATATTAGATTTTTTAGAACCAGATATAGGTGTTGTATCTGAATATAATAAAAATGATGAAGAGCCAAATAGGATAGTTTTTTTGATGGGTCTTGGAGATATTGCATTATCAGATAATATTAGTGTAAGTGGCATAGAAAATACAAGACCAATTGCAGGAGAAAAAGTAAAGATTATACAAAAAGAAGATAATTTTATAATTTTAAAAGAGACTCAACAAATTTCTAAATTAGCAAAAATAAATATAGAAAAATCTAATAGATTAAGTAACAAAATTATGCAGAAGCAAAAAATAGGATATATTCTTGAGAGAAATGTAGATATTGATTATATTGTAACTTGGTTTAGTAAAGATAAAAACAGAACTTTTAAACAAGTTTTATGTAAAGTGTATATGAGGAAAAAATAATGATAACAAAGCTAAAAGAAAATATAAAAATTTGTAAACAAATCTTTGTAAATTGTGACATAGATTATAAAGATTTAATTTCAAAAGATATTGATGAGACTTTTTTTGAGAAGTATCAAAATACGAGGATAGTAAATAGTTTTTTGTTTAACTTTTCAAAGCTTCAAGATAAAATAGGAGCAAAACTTTTTAAAGATGTTTTGTATGAACTTAAAGAGATAGATGATGTATCAATGCCTATGATTGATATACTCAATAGGTTAGAAACGCTAAGTATCTTAAATGTAGCTAGTGATTGGGATAGTTTAAGAGAGATACGTAATGCTCTATCACATGAGTATCCATTTGATATTATTGAAAGAGTTGAAAATATAAATTTAGCACTTAATGGTTATGTTAAGCTAAAAAAAATATTTAAAAAGTTATTAGATGCGATTGACTAACAAACAGCATCAAGCCATAAAAAATACATTTCTAGAAGTGTTTGAAAGTGGAGAGATATATCTTTTTGGTAGTCGTGTTGATGATAGTAAAAAAGGAGGTGATATAGACCTCTATGTAGTCTCTACATGTAAAGAAAATTTGACAAGTAAAAAAATAGATTTTTTAGTGAACTTGAAGAATATCATAGGTGAGCAGAAGATAGATGTTGTACTGAATAGAGATAAAAATAGACCAATAGAGCAAGAAGCTATTAAAAATGGAATTTTACTTTAATAGACTTCTTGCGAAACTCAAAAGTAGGTACAAAAAATGCTTAAAAGTTTATATGAGTAAATACAAACAACTACAAAAGAAACCACGAAAGAATTTTAAACGACTTATTGGTGTAAATGAAAATACTTTTAATGAGATGATTGCGATTTTCATAGCATATGAAAAAGAGAGAACTAAAAATCATGGAGTTGGAGGAAGAAAAAGTTTATCACCAGAAGATAAAGTACTTTTGATGTTAAGTTATTATAGAGAGTACAGAACCTTAGAGCATATAGGCTTTGATTACAGCGTAAGTGAATCTACAGCTTCAAGAGTTGTACGAGAAGTTGAAGATATTTTAATTAAGTCAGGTAAATTTTCACTACCAAGTAAACGAGCTTTATATGGAGATAATATTGATTTGGAGTTTATCGTTATTGATGCTACTGAGTCCCCAATACAGCGACCAAAAAAAAGCAAAGAGAGTACTATTCAGGGGAAAAACGAAACCACACATTAAAGGGTCAAATAGTTATTGATAAAGATGAAAGGATTATTTGTGCTCACACCTGTAAAGGTACTACACATGATTTCAAACTTTTTAAACAAAGTAATCTTTCTGTAAAATCTGAGACTTGTATCTATGTAGATTTAGGTTACCTTGGAATTAAAAAGCAACATGTCAATATTCAAATACCATACAAATCATCAAAGTTATATCCATTAACCAATACACAAAAAACTCAAAATAAAATAGAAGCATCAGCTCGTATTTGTATTGAGCATGTCAATGCTAAATTAAAAACTTTTCAAATCCTTACGCAAAAATATCGTAACCGTAGAAAGCGCTTCAATCTCCGCTTTAATTTGATATGTGGATTAGTGAATTTTGACCGTGGTTTTAATGTTTGTTCAAAATGAGTTTTGCAAGAAGTCTAATGAAAAAGAGGTTTTTCTCTTTTTAGATTAGATTCTATTACTGCAACTGCAACTGCATACTCACCATCGTGAGTTATGCTTAGAGCTGTATTAGTTATTTTAAACTCTTCAATAATATGTTTTGAAAGTGTAAAATATGGAGCATTTAGACTATCTTTATGAAGTTTTATATCAAAAAAACCACACTTTGTACTTATGCCGACACCTAAAGCTTTGCTTATAGCTTCTTTAGCTGCCCAATAGCCTGCATGAGAAGTTGATGAAGATGCAAATTTTATCTCATTTTCATTTAAAAATTTTTTGAGCGCTTTGTCTCCAAAACGCTCTTTCATTCTCTCTATTCTTGCTATTTTAACAGTATCAATACCAATCATTATTGAACAACAAAATCCGTAAAAAAGATATTGCTTATTTGTCCATCTGCTAAGACATCGTTGATATTATTTACAATCTCATCTTTTAGTCGGTCTTTACCTTTCATAGTACTTACTTCTTCAAAAGTTTTTGATGATAAAGAGCGTATTATGATATCTCTGATAAGAGATTTTTTCATATCCATTTCAGAAGCTAAATCTTCTTCATCTAGTTCTATATCAAGAACAACTTTTAGGTACTTTCCACCACCTTCACTAAGTAAGTTTACTACAAATTGGCTCATTGGATACATAGGACCAATAGTAAGGTAGTCACTAGAGCGTCTACTAGCTTTTCTTTTTGAAGGTTTAGATTGAGAGCTTTGTTGTGGTTGTAATCTAATTGCTTCATCATCACTTCCTAGTAAGAAAAAAGCCGCTAATCCACCACCAACTAAAAGAACAACTAAAAGTACTACAATTAAGATTAGTACCATGTTCCCACCAGATTTCTTTTCTACAATTTCCTCTTCAACTTCTTCTGCCATGCCCATTCCTTTGGTATTTTATTTATCTTTCTATATATCGTTAAATTATATTAAAAGTTTAATAAAGGTGTTATAAATTACATCCACTCTATAAGTTTTGAAACTTCATCTATTTCAAAACATTTGATTCCATTTACTTTTTCAGTCGGTTTTGAAGGTACTATTGCTTTTGTAAAATGTTGAGATTTCGCTTCTTTTAGTCTTTGGTCTAGACTAAAGATATCTCTAATATCTCCAATTAAACTAACTTCTCCTATAAAAATTGTATCTTTGCTAATTGGTCTGTTTCTAAAGCTACTTATTATTGCTGCTATGATTGCTAAATCTGCTGAAGTCTCAGTTATCTTTATTCCACCAGTTATGTTTATAAAAACATCATATTGGTTAAATGGCAAGTCAAGTTTTCTCTCTAAAAGAGCAAGTAGCATAGTCAAACGGTTTAGCTCATACCCAGTAGAACTTCTTTTAGGATTTGCAGAACTACTATCACTCACTAGTGCTTGTACTTCTATGACTATAGGTCGACTTCCTTCCATAATAACTGTTATAGCAGAGCCTGCTTGTGCATTTCCTCTAGTGAAAAACTTTTTAGATATATCTTTTGCACTCATAAGTCCTGCATTTGTCATCTCAAAAATACCAACTTCACTTGTACTTCCAAAGCGGTTTTTAAAACCTCTTAGAATTCTAAGTTCCCGTGAAGAGTCTCCTTCAAAATACAAAACAGTATCCACCATATGTTCTAATACTTTTGGTCCTGCTATTGAGCCTTCTTTTGTTATATGCCCTATGATAAAAATGGCGATTTGATTTTCTTTACCCCACCTCATAAGCTCAAATGTAATCTCTCTTACTTGTGAAACACTTCCTGGTGATGCTGTAAGTTTTTCACTATACATTGTTTGAATAGAGTCAATTACAAGGGCATCATAATTGTTTTTTGCTAGTTCACCTAAAACAGCATCTAGTCTTATTTCGCTCATTAAAAAAAGGTTTTCATAGTTGCTTCCAAGTCTATCACTTCGGAGTTTTATCTGTCCAATTGATTCTTCACCACTAACATAAAGCACTTTTTTATTGTCTTTTGCCAAGTTTCCCGCAATTTTTAGTAATAGAGTCGATTTTCCAACTCCAGGGCTTCCACCAATAAGAGTTAAACTACCACTTACAATACCACCACCCATTACTAAATCTAGTTCACTATCACCAGAGCTAAAACGAGTTATTTGGTCTTGTTTGACTTGTGTTATAGAAATGACTTGATTTGAAGCAGGTGAAGTTGTTATGCTTTTTATTTCTTTTAAAACTTCTATCTGTTTCGAATTTAGTTCTAGAAATTCTTCCCATACTCCACAACTTGGACATTTTCCAAGCCACTTTGCACTTTGATAACCACAAGCTTGGCATTCAAAAAGAGTTTTTTTCTTAGCCATTTTCACTCACAAAAATAGTATCTAATATAACATCTATAAACTCATCAGGATTAAATGGAATCAAGTCATCTTTACTCTCTCCAACACCAACAAAGATGATTGGAAGTTTAAGTTCACGCGCAACTCCAAAAAGTGCTCCACCTTTTGCAGTGCCATCAAGTTTTGTAATGATGATAGCGTCTATTCCAACTATTTCATTAAAAGATTTTGCTTGGTTTATTGCTGAGTTTCCTTGTGTTCCATCTAAAACTAAAATTTTTCTATGAGGAGCCCCCTCTTTAGCTTTATCACAAATACGGACTATTTTCTTTAGCTCATTCGATAGGTTTGTATGGTTATGTAGACGACCAGCTGTGTCTATGATGACGTTATCAAAACCTTTGGCAGTTGCAGAGCTAATTGTATCGTATGCAACAGCTGAAGGGTCATGGTCTTGTTGAGTATATACTATAGAAACGTCGAGCTTTTCTGCCCACTGTCTTAGTTGCTCAATTGCAGCTGCTCTAAAAGTATCACTTGCACCAAGCATAACTTTTTTACCATTGTTTTTATAGTTGTTTGCCATCTTTGCTATAGTTGTTGTTTTTTCCTGCACCATTCACTCCTATTACTAATTCAACAAAAGGTTTTTGCTTTGTAATTTCTTCAGTTTTATAGATAAAGTATGCTTTCATAACACGTTTTACATCTGCTCTTTTTACAGTTTCTTGCGGTGGTAAATAGTAAATCATCTCTTCAACTATTTCATAAGGAACATCAGATTCTAAAAGTATCTCTTCGAGAGTTTCTTTGTCTATTTTAAGAACTTTTTCTGGGAGTATTTCTTTAATAACCGCAGATGTTTTAGAAAGTCCTTTTTTTATAAAACTAAACATTTATAAAATTTTCTTTATATCTGCTTCTATCATCTCTTCAGGAATAGCACCTATGTAGTGCTGAGAGTATGTTCCATTTCTGTCATAAATCAACATTAGAGGTATACTTTTAACTCCTCCAACGGCTTTTGCGAGTTTATAGTTATCTTTAGAGTTCGTTATTGTAAACTCTATATCGTTGTTGTTCATAAAGCTTATAACATCTTCATTTGATTTATTTTCTTCAAGAAGTATACTTATGATTTTTAAGTCATTTTTATATTTTTTTTGCAATTTATTTAAGTGAGGTATTTCTGCAATGCAAGGAGGGCACCAAGTAGTAAAAAAGTTCACTAAAACGATTTTATTTTCATAACCTTCAAATATAAAACCATTTTCTAAGCTCTTGACTTTTATTTTTTGACCACTTGTATTTTGTAGTACGATGTCATTTGAGATTTTTTGAGGTGATTCATTTTGTGTTGTTTCATTGGTGTTTTCTTTGCTACATCCTGTAAAAATGAACAGTGTTAAAATAGCAGTTAATAAAATTTTCATTTGATTCCTTATACAATAAAGGCATGATTATACCAAAAAGGTCTTAATAGATGAATAAAAAAAATTTATTTAGAGAAAAATCGAAGAAAGATTTGAAAAAATATTGCAAGTTAGGGCGAATAAAAAGAGATAAATATGTCGTAGATAAACTTGAAAAACTAGTGAAAAAAGGTAGACATAAAAATATATTACTTTATATCCCTCTTAGTAGCGAGGTCGATTCTATGCAACTTATAAAGAGAATTAGATCAAAAGTAAACATTTTTGTTCCATTTATGGAAGGTGTCAGTTTTAAGATGGTAAAATTTAGATTGCCTCTTTTTAGGAAAAAGTTCAAGATAAGAGAACCTAAAAACTCTTATGCAAGAGTTCCTAAAATAGATTTGGCAATTGTACCAGTTCTAGGGGTGGATGGTGCATATAAACGTATTGGTTTTGGAAAAGGGATGTACGATAGATTTTTTGAGTCCCTAAATTCTTCTCCTGAAGTAGTTTTTGTACAACTTGGAGAGTGCTTTACAAAAGAATTTATATGTGAAAACCACGATATACGAGCGAATATTTATATTACCCCATACAAAACTATGATTAAAAAGAGGAAAAAATGATATCAGGAATAAGTATAGCAGCAGCAGCTGTTGTTAGTGGGGCAGTGGGATTTTTTGTGTCTAAAAAATTAAATGCAGCAAACTACGATGTATACGTTGCTCAAGCAAAAGCAAAAGCAAAAGCTATTGAACATGAAGCAGAGTTAGTTCTTAAAAATTCAGAAATAAAAGTTAAAGAAGCAGAGTATAATGCAAAAAGAAGATATGAAGATAAAACTTTTGCATATAAAAAAGAGCATACTGATAAGATGTCTGAGTTAGATAAAAAAGATAAAAACATTAAAGATGACTTTAAAAAACTTAATAAAGAAAAAAGTGATTTAGGAAATCTTAAAAAAGAGGCACAAGACCTTTATGATGAAGGCACAAGTCTTAAAAAAGATTACGAGTTAAAAGTAGAAGAGTCTATACGTTTATTAGAGAGTTCAGCAGGACTTACAGAACGTGAAGCAAAAGAGATAGTTCTTAAAAAAGTAGAAGAGAAATCAAGAGCAGATATAGCTCATATTGTAAGAAAAGCTGAAGAAGAAGCAAAACAAGATGCAAAAAGAAGAGTGAATTACATATTGGCTCAAGCTACTTCAAGATTTGCAGGAGAGTTTGCAGCTGAGAGACTTATAAATGTTGTAAACATAAAAGATGATGAGCTAAAAGGTCGTATTATTGGTAAAGAGGGAAGAAATATTAAAGCACTTGAGATGTTACTTGGTGTTGATATTATCATTGATGACACCCCAAATGCAATCATACTAAGTAGTTTTAATCTTTACAGAAGAGCAGTTGCCACTAAGGTAATAGAACTTTTAGTAGAAGATGGAAGAATTCAGCCAGCTCGTATTGAGGCTATATACGAAAAAGTAAGAGATGAATTTGACCAAAGCCTTGTAACTGAGGGTGAAACTATTCTTGTTGACTTAGGTATTACAAAAGTACATCCTGAGATAGTAAAACTTATTGGAAGATTGAAATTTCGTGCTAGTTATGGACAAAATGCACTTGGCCACTCTTTAGAAGTTGCTCATCTTGCAGGTATTATAGCTGCTGAGTGTGGTGGAGATGAAATTCTTGCTAAAAGAGCTGGTATACTTCATGATATAGGAAAAGCATTGACTCATGACTTTGCAGGAAGCCATGTTGATTTAGGAGCAGATTTATGTAAAAGATATAACGAAGATCCAGTAGTTATAAATGCTATTTATGCTCATCACGGACATGAAGAGGCTACAAGTGTAGAATCAGCAGCAGTATGTGCAGCAGATACACTTTCAGCCGCTCGTCCAGGAGCTAGAAGAGAAGTTCTTGAGAGCTTCTTAAAACGTGTTACAGATATTGAAGAGATAGCAAAGTCTAAACATGGTATAAAGCAAGCATATGCAATAAATGCAGGACGTGAAATAAGAGTAATAGCAAATGCAAAACTTATAAATGATGATGAAGCAGTACTTCTTTCCAAAGAGATAGCAGAAGAAATTGAAGACAAAGTACAATATCCAGGTGAGATTAAAGTACATGTTATAAGAGAGATGCGTGCAGTTGGTTTTGCACGATAACTATAAATATGTTCTCGCTAATAGCAAAGCTTTCTCACAGAGGGAGCTGAAGCGCCAAGTGAGAGAAGTTTGTATTGGACTTGTTCAGTATAAAGGAGATATTAAATGAATGGGATTATTGCTTTAGTTAATGTTGATGAGAATAGTGCTGTTCTTGTTGATGAGAATAAAAAGCAGTATCACTTTAGTTTTGATGATTGTATAGGATTTGATACTTCTCCTGAAGTTGGAAAAAAAGTTGAATTTGATTTAAATGGTGATGAGATTTTTTTTGTAAAAGCTCTAAAAAATACAGAACCTAAAAAAATAATTGATTATAAAATTGCAGAAAAAGAGATAACAACAGTTCAAAAAAAATCCAATAATGAGTTACATGTAAGCATACCACTTGACCATAATGTTTCAGATTGTTTAAATAACTATTTTGAAGAAGTAATATCTGTCATCTACGAATATGAAGCAGAATTTGGAGAGGATGAAACTTTAGACTTTATATTGATAAAAAGATTTTTAAATACAGCATATAATAACCTTAGAGATATAGACGGTACTTTTATGGACGAGTATCTTTTAGAACTCAAAGGTGATTTAAAAGTTTTAGAGAGTGTGTATCGAAAATTTCATAAAAAAAATAATATGCCAGAAATTGCCTATGAAACTATTTTTTTAGAACAACAATTAACGTATCAAAGTTATAAAAATAAAATGGATACCAATATATCTGAATTGTATACTCTCAAATCAACAGTAAAATCTTTAGAAAATCAGATAAAAGACATAAAACAAGATATAAATCGTTGCACAATAGCTAAGCAGATAGATTTAAAAGAGATAGACTTAAAAAAATACAATAGATACTATGTAGACGCTATTCACCGTTCAGGTAACTTAAAAGATGAAAATATAAAGTTAAAAGAATTATTAAATAGGTTTGAAAAAAAACATATAGATGAATTTGTATCAATATATGAAGATGAAGCTAAGAAATATGATCAGTTTATAAGAGAGCAACTCAATGGATATGCTTATGAATTTGACAAAAAGATGTGGGAAAGTGCAGAAGTATCATCTGCAATTTGCTCTTTTTTTAAAAGAGCAAATATAGATGATAATTTTTCAAGTAAAACTTTTTTAAAGTATTTTATAAAAGGACTTGATGAAACAAAGTTTAGCAAAGAACACAAACGACTATACTCACTTCTAGAGTATCTTGAAGATAGAGCTAAAGTACGCATACTGATAGTAAGTGAAAATTTTAAAAAATCTGATTATATCAAACGCCTTATAAAAAGTCTTGATAAAGAGTATAGCGTAGAGGTAATTGATAAACCACGTTCAAGTTACCATAGGCGAGATTTGTCCAAATTAGATATTATATTTGCAGATATTTCAATGAAAAATCCAACTATATACGAATTTATAGATATGATTAAAAAAAGATTTATACAAACAAATAGTCATGCTATTTTGTGTGTTATTTCAAACTCATTTACAAAAGACAATTTAGTTAAATTAAAAGAGAGAAATATAAATTATCTTTTAGCAACAAACCTATCAAATTCTGAGTTACAGGTAAATATAAAAGAGATGATTGATTCGCTTGATGGATAAATATAGTTTTAAAAATATTTTCAGTGATATGAAAAAATATAAAAAAGAGCTGATTCTAGCACATTTGATAGCTCTATTAGCTGTTATTCTTAGTACACCTGTACCACTTTTGATGCCACTTTTAGTTGATGAAATTCTCTTAGAAAAACCAGGTATTGTTGTTAGCACTATTGATACTCTGTTTGCTAGAGGTAATGAACCATATGTTTATGTAGTTTGTATGCTTATAAGCGCATTGGTTTTACGATTTTTATTTTTTATACTGAATTTTTATCAGACAAAACTTTTTACTATTATTTCAAAACATATAACCTACAAGATAAGAGAAAACCTATTAAAACATATTGCAAAAGTTTCATTAAAAGAGTTTGAATTTTTAGGGAGTGGTAGTATAACTTCAAAATTACTTATTGATGTTGATACTATAGATAATTTTATAGGAAGTGCTATTAGTAGACTTATTATATCTGTTTTGACTATTATTGGTGTGGGTATTGTTTTACTAGTGATACATTGGCAATTAGCTCTTTTTATACTTCTTTTAAATCCTTTTGTTATTATTGTGACTACAAAAATAGCTAGAAAAGTTTCTGTTTTAAAAAAAGAACAAAACAAGTCTTATGAGATTTTTACTCAAAGCCTTAGTGAAACTTTAGAGCTTTTTGTGCAGATAAAATCTCTTAATAAAGAGAAACAGTTTTTTGGCTTAGTCATTAAAAATGCTAAAATTATGAGAGACAATTCCATTCAATTTGCTTACAAAAGTGATGGTGCAACAAGATTTTCATTTTTAGTATTTCTTTCAGGTTTTGAAGTTTTTAGGGCGGCAAGCATTTTAGTGGTTGCATATTCTGATTTAACTATAGGGCTTATGTTAGCAATATTTGGTTATCTTTGGGTTATGATGACTCCTATACAAGAAATTTTAAATATGCAGTATGCTTATTATAATGCTCTTAGTGCACTTAAAAGAATAAATGCTATTTTTGCAATGGAGAAAGAACCTATTTATAAAAATGCTTTAAATCCTTTTGAAACAGACTATACAAATGCAATAGAGCTAAAAAATTTAACATTCTCTTATGAAAAAAATAGAGAGATATTAAAATCAATAAATATGAAGATAGAAAAAGGAAAAAAGATAGCTATTATTGGAGCAAGTGGTAGTGGTAAAACGACTCTTGCTCAACTTTTAGTTGGACTTTATCCTCTTCAAACCGGTGACATTTTATTTGATGGTATTAGCATAAATGAGATAGGTTTAAATATAGTTAGAGAAAATATTTTCTTAGTTTTACAAAATCCTCAACTATTTAATGATACAATCTTAAAAAATTTAACTTTTGGTGATTCCGTAGAAAAAGAAAAGCTAGATTTTGCTATAGATATAGCACAACTAAGAGAGTTTATAGACTCTTTGGAAGATGGATTAAAAACTCGTATTGGTAGAGATGGTATGAAACTTTCAGGTGGACAGAGACAGAGACTTTCAATTGCTAGAATGGTGATACAAAATCCAAATGTTGTTGTTTTAGATGAATCAACATCTGCACTTGATGTTCACACTGAATCAAGACTTTTTGAGGCTCTTGAAGAGTATTTGAAAGATAAAACTACCATCATTATTGCTCATCGTCTTAGCACTATACGAAAAGCAGATTTTATCTACGTGCTTGAAGATGGGGAGATTGTTGAAGAAGGAAGTTGTGAAGTTTTGATGGAACAAGAAGGGTTATTTTATAGTTATGTAAAAGAGAAAGAGGAAAAAAAGTGAAAAAAATTTTAGTTATATTTTTGCTGCTATTTGGTATGACCAATATGCTAGCAGATTCAGTAGAAGAGAGTGTTTTAGAAGCAAGCAATACTATGAAAAAGCTTATTAGAAGTCAAAATGGCATACCAATGTCAATTATAAAAGATGCAAAAGCTATAGTTGTTGTGCCTAGTAGTATAAAATTTGGTTTTTTTGTGGGTGGAAAGTATGGTGAAGGTGTTGCTGTAATCAAAAAAGAAGATGGTAGTTGGAGTTATCCTTTTTTTATAAAACTTGGAGGTGGAAGTTTAGGTTTCCAAATTGGGTTTGAAGTGGTTGATAGTATATTGGTTTTTAGAACAAAGAACAGTGTAGAAGAACTACTAAGCGATAAGTTTACATTAGGAGTAGAAGCTTCTGCTTCGGCGGGTCCCATAAGTGTAAATGCAGATAAAAGTGCTGAAATAAATATGAGTGCTGAAATATTTACTTATTCTCAGAATAGTGGTCTTTTTGCAGGAGCATTACTAAATGGAGCAGTTATTTCTAATGATGATGAAAAAAATAGAGCTTTGTATGGCAATAATATGAATGTTAAAAAAATAGTAACTTCTAAAAATTTGAGTGATGTTTATAGTGTACAAGAGTTTTTAAAAACTCTTAATACTCTAACGGAGAGATAAAATGGCAAGCATAATAGATTCACTATCTACTTACGGATATATAATACTCTTTGCATACTCTCTAGGTGGTGGTATGGTGGCAATAATAGCAGCAGGAATCCTTTCATATACAGGAAAAATGGATTTACATACATCAATTGCAGTTGCATTTGTAGCTAATGCTCTTGGAGATTCAATGCTTTTTTATATAAGTAGATACAATAAAGCTCAAATAATGCCATATGTAAAAAAACATAAGAGAAAACTAGCTTTAAGTCATGTCCTTATGAAAAAGCATGGAGATAAGATTATCTTTTTTCAAAAGTTTGTATATGGAATCAAAACACTTATACCCATAGGTATTGGCATGACAAAATATCCAATTTTAAAATTTAATATTTTAAATATTATATCAGCATTTTTATGGGCAGTTATATTGGGTTATGCAAGCTACTCAGCTGGAGAAACTCTTTCTGATGCATCAGGATATTTAAGCTCGCATCCTTGGATAGTACCACTCATACTAGGTTCTTTACTTGGTAGTATTTGGTACTATTTTAAAGTAATGACAACTAAAAAATCAAAGTAACTCTTTGGCACTTCTTAGAATGTCAATACCGTATTTACTTCTGAGTTCTTGATTTTTTTTCATTAATAAATTTAGTTTTATATCCCTTTGTATATCTAATACAGAGGGGTTTAATTTATCTTTTTTTATAAAATTTGTTAATGATATAGAGAGTCTTATAACTCCATTATTTGAGTGTTGATCCAACTCTTCAAATATATTTATGATAGTCTTTATAAGAAACTGTTCGTTTAAGAGTCTGTTAAATGTTATCTGTTTTCTTTTAGAATTGTACTTATAATTTATTGAAAGACTAAGAGTTGTAGGAATTAGTTCTAGTTTTGAAACCATAAAGATAAGATGGCGATTTAGTATGTAAAATCTTCTTTTTAACTCATTTCTATCTGTAATGGCATCAAAAGTTCTTGAAATACCTACTGATTTTCTACTCACTTTTTCCATTACCGATTCATCATCACATCCACAAACTCTATTATAAATACTTTTGCCATTATTACCCCATGAGTAAAGTAGTGTTTTAGACTCTTTTATATCTCCTAGTGTAAATTTTTTGTATTTATGCAGTTTTATTTGAAATGCTTTACCAATCCCAGGAAATTTTTCTATTGGAATATTTTGTATAAATTTATCTACATCATCAATTTTTTTTACACCAAATGGTTTTGCGTATTCTGTTGCTAGTTTTGAAGTCCATTTTGAGTTAGCAATACCAATAGAGCAAGGAAGTTTAAACTTTTTAAAGATGTCGTTTTTAAGATTTTCTAAAAAAGAGTATATTTCATCATCTTTTATCCAACCACTTAAATCACCAAAAAACTCATCTATACTGAATTGCTCTATGCAAGGTATATGAATTTGCATATACTCTCTAAGTTGCTTCGACAAGTTATGATACAGAACGTGGTTTGGTTTTATAACAATAAGCTCTTTACATCTTCTTTTTGCTTCGGCTATGCTCATACCAGTTTTTATGCCATAACTTCTTGCTTCATAACTAGATGTAGTAACTATGCCACGTATTTTGTTGTCATCTTTAAAGTAGTCTGGTAAGTTTGCTTCGTTTTTATCTATAAACACAGCAGATACAAAAGCTCCACTATTTTGAAAAACTATATCTCTGTTTAGTCTCTCTTTAGAAAAAATATATGGATCACTTCTACCACCAATAGCTACAGGTTTTCCATTTAGCTTAGGATTGTTAATTCTTTCTGCTGATACAAAAAAAGCATCTAAATCAAGATGAAAGTTCATTAGAAGAGTAAGTTACTCATTTTTAACATAACTTGTTCAAATCTCTGAATATATATTTCAATCTGTTGCATTTTAAATCCTTTTTTATAGTTTATTTTAAAAAGTATACAAAAAAAATATAATTATGCTACAATTATATTTCAAATTGCAATGTTTTTTAATAAAAGGGGTAAAAATGCCAGATTTAAGAGAGATTTTAAGTAGAATTAAAGATATTTTATCAGATGAGATAAAAGATAGAAAGATTTTTGATAAAGATGTAGCTGAAGCACTTAATTTAAACCAAGTGACTTTAGCAACTATGAAGAGTAGAAGTAAAATACCATATAAAGAAATATTAGAGTTTTGTGCATTAAGAAAAATCTCCATTAATTGGCTTATGTTTAATCAAATGGTACAAAGCATAGCAAATGAGAGTGAAAAATTTGAGAGAATTCATTATTTTAAAGACATATATGCAAGTGCAGGTGGCGGAGCTTTAAATTATGATGAACGAAGCGAGTTTCTAACTTTGGATGAAAAGATAGTAAATCATCTTGGAGGAAAACAGGCTATTAAAAACATACATGCATTAAATGTTTTAGGAGATTCCATGGAACCAACCTTAAATGATGGTGATATACTTTTTATGGATAGAGATAGTATAAACCCAAATAGAAATGGTGTTTATGTAGTATCTACTCCAGTAGGAATTTTTGTAAAAAGATTACAATTAAAACTGAACGGAACAGTAGCTTTAGTTTCGGATAACGAATCGTATAGTGATGAAATGGTAAATGCGGAAGATATAACAGTACTAGGAAAAGTTGTTGGAGCTATGTCAAATAATTTTTAAAATTTATTTTATTCCACCAAATGCTCTTAATATCTATTAAAATTGACTTAATACAAAAAATGGGTTGGTAAAAAGTGTTTGAAAGTATGTTATATTGGTAGTAAACAAAGGTTTATTTACAGAAGAATATAAAAAAGAACAAAAACTTGTCCAAAATATAAAAATAGAAACACCAAAAAGATAGATATAAGAAGAGAAATTCAAAGATATAAATGTAATAGACTTCTTGCATAACTCTTTATAATTTCAGCAACTCATAGATAAATTTTAGTGAGGCAGTTTATCTCTTGCATAGCCTTAGCTATGGATGAGATAAGCTAACGAAACTCAGGCTTATCTATGAGTTGCCCATAGGGAGGACTTAGAAGTATCAATCTTGCACAAAACTTTTTATCGCAATAGCTATGGCTATTACTCAAAAAAGATTTTGCACAATCTCACTACTTCTAAATCCTATGAGGCTACAAGGGGTTATGCAAGAAGTTTAATAACCTAGAAGTAAGCCAAGAATTAAAGAAAATAGTATCTACTTTAACAAAAACTACTGACTTAACTTTTACTATCAAGCTTGATAAATGGTACGCTAAATATAAAGACTTTTTAAACGAAAAAATAATAAATGAAGTTACTCAAAAAGAAACTTTTACTTACTACAGATTAGTAGTAGCTTACAAGAGTTTACGAACCAACTTACCTATCTTTTTACATGTAAAAAATACAGAAATATATAATGCCCCTAAAATCAAAGACAATAATTCAGAAAGATTAATTTTCAAATAAGTTAAAATGATATAAATAATGGAGGTGAATTATGAGTAGAAGAAAAGGACAAATATATAGTGCCGAACAAAAAACAAGAATAGTTTTAGAGCTGCTAAAAGAAGAACAAACAACAAGTCAAATAGCATCTAAATATAAAATCATATCACAATCTTTAAGTAAATGGAAACAACAGTTTCTAAATAATGCATCACTTGCATTCGATGTAGGAGGAGTAACTAAAACTTACCTAGATGAGATAGAAGAGTTAAAGAGTGAGAATGATGGTTTAGCTAAAGCACTAGGTAAAGCTACAATAAAAGTAGAGTTTGTTGAAAAAAAGCTAAAGAGCTTGGACTTATGTAATAAAAGAGCGATGATCGAGTCCAAGCATAAATATTTATCAATATCAGAGCAATGTAATATATTTGGTATCAGTAGAAGTCATTACTACTACAAACCAGCACCAATGAGTCAGGAGAATATTGAACTACTGCACAAGATAGATGAAATAGCTACTGATAACTCAGAGTATGGTTATAGATTTATATATGAACAACTAAAAGAAGATGGCTACTATATTGGAAAACATAGAGTCTTAAAATATATGGGAATACTTGGTATCCAAGCAATATATCTAACCAAAAAAAGACTCACAAGTCTCAAAAACCAAGAGCATAAGATTTATGAGTATCTACTAAAAAAATATTGGACTAAATTTGGAAAGAGAAAAACTGTATATGTACCCACACCAAATGAAGTATGGAGTGGTGATATTACATATATACGTGTTAATGGAAGCTTTATGTATTTTACAGCTGTTATAGACTGGCATAGCAAAGCAATACTGTCCTATAACATATCTAACTCTATGGATGCAACACTTGCAACTGATGTACTTGGGGAGGCATTGGTTAAATATCCTAAACCTAAAATATTTAATAGTGACCAAGGGAGCCAATACACTAGTTATGAACATACTAAGTTACTTAAAAAATATGATATTAAAATATCTATGAATGGTAAAGGTAGAAGTATAGATAATATTGTAATTGAAAGATTTTTTAGAACATTAAAACATGGCAATATTTATATCAGTGATTATCAATCAATAAAGGAGTTAAAAGAAGGTGTAAAAAACTACATCCATAAATACAATTTTAAAAGATTTCATTCAAGTATAAACTATAAAAAACCTATGAATGTTTATCTTGAATATCTGAAAAATGTAGGTTAAAGTAACAGATGAGGATGAAATTAAATCTGTTTAAGAGTTGTCTTGATTTTTAGGGCATTATAATTTTTCCAATAAGTTGAACGAGTTACTTTGACAATTTCTTCTATACCATTAAACTTATTTTTATTAATATTATAAAAATCGTCATAGACTTCTATCTCACGTACTTCGAATCTATTACGATTTACTTCTTGCATTTTGTCATAATCTATGCAGTCTGATATGTTTGAGTTAAAAATTATCTGTTCTAAAAGTTTTTTTGGTTGTCTTTGACTTGTACTACATAGTCATTACCACTATCTTTGATAGCCTTTAATGTTTTACTTTGACAGTGTAATGCATCTAATGTAACTATCATATTTTGTAGAGGAAATTCTTCCATCATCTCTTGAACCAATGGAATCTCATTACTTTTTGATGCTGTCTTTCTTGCGATAAGTATCTCTTTAGAATCACTGGTAAAAAATGAAACAAGATGGGCTAATTTCTTATCTTCTTCTTTTTGTTTAGTCCCTTTTATAGCTTTACCATCTATTGCTATCCATTGTGATTTACTTCTCTTCATATAAGACTTCATCCATCTCATAAATATCTTTTCAAACGTCTTATGCTCTATCTCCATTAGAACACGCCTTATTGTTGCGTAAGCAGGTACTTTTTGTTTTTCCAGCTCTAGGTATTTAACTATTTGTGTTTTATACCTTTTTGCAAAATCACCTATCGCTCTGTATCCTTGATAGCCACTCATTGTAGCCATTATTGTTATCATTAGCACTGTATCTATCTTGTGCTGTTGTGCCTGTCTTCTTCGTTTATCTTTAATTGTTTGCAGCTCTTGGCGTAGTTTAAATTCTTTCATCCCTTTTTACTAGCCATCTTTTGTTCCTTTGTATGAATCAGATGTGATTATTGTCTTGACTTTTGGGGTGGAATAGATTATATTTAATTTAGTTGGAATTTTACTAATTTCAACTGTTGCTCACTTTTTTTGGTAGTTTTAAAAGCATACACTCAAAATGAATTTAAATGCTAAAAGAGTTATTCTAGTAGAATTTAATTAGGCATGTAGTCCTTCTATTGTAAATCGTGAGCCATTTTTTATATTTTTTGCAAATATTTTTCCACCCATTTTATTTTCAATAATGACTTTACACATATATAATCCTATTCCTGTACCATATTCATATTTTGTAGTAAAGTATGGCTCAAATATTTTCTCTATATTTTTGGTGTCAATTCCTCCACAGTTATCCTCTACATGTAAAGATATTTTGTCATTTTTTAACTCACTAAATATCTTAATTTCTGGTTCTTTTATGTTTCTAAAAAGGGCGATATCTTTTGAGTTTGAAATTATATTTAGAATAACTTGAGAAAATTCATTGGAAAACCCTTCTACATGTAAAGAATTCTCTACACGTAAAGAGACTCTTATATTGTGAAATTTTAGTGAAGAGCCAACAATATTTAAGGCTGATTGAACAGTTTGCAGAAGATTGAATTTCTCTTTTTTTGTATTTGGATCATAGAATCCTTTAAAATCATCTATTGTTTTTGACATATATTCAATCAAGTCATTTGCTTCATTTGACCTTTGTGTTAAATATTTTTTATCTAATTCTTTATACTCATAAGCTGATTCTATATCAAAAAATAGGCCTGAGAGCTGTGAGAGTGGTTGTCTCCATTGATGAGCTATATTTCCTATCATTTCACCCATAGAAGCCATTTTTGATTTTTGGATTAATAATTGTTGATTACGTGCAATTTTTATACGATAGTTTTTGAACATTCTTTCTATTTTTTTAGAGATTACATAAGAGAGCATAAAAAAGATTGATGCTATAACTAACATAGTAAAAACTAAAGAAACAATTTTTTTATTTAATTTTTTATTTGCTTGTATAGTTTTTTCTTCAATAAGCTTGTTTATTGAGTTTAAGTATACACCAGTACTTATGAAGGTTCTTTTATCTGGCAAAAAAGTAGCGTAGATTAGTTTACTATCGTATCTATAAAAAACATCGGCTTTATAATCATTTTCTATTAATATTTTATTAATAGTATCTAATTCAATAGTAGATGTTTTAATGTTTTTTTCTAAAACTAGTTTAGAAAGAGTTTTTATGTTGTTGAGACTTGTTATATTATATAAATAAATAAACTCATCTTTACTAAAATTTTCTTTTTCTATTTTATTGACTATATTTTTACTTAAGATATGATTTAACTCTATAGTTGCGCCTGAACCTATTGTTATTTCAAGCATTGATATTCTATTTGAGTAAGTAATTTTTTTTGCTATTTTACTTTTATTTGGAATATACCAAAAATACTCAACAAAACCATTTGAATGAAGAATGTCTTGAATAAAACTTTTTTCATTCAAGTCTTTTGCATCAATAAAATTTTTACCTTGGTTTTTTTTATTTTTTGTATTTAAAAGTAGAGTTCCTTTATCATCAAAGATAAAATAGTGTATTTCTTTGTTTTTATCAGTTGCACTTTTTATAATTTCTTTAATAATCTTTATAGTATCTTCTCTATCTTTATCTCTATTTTGAAGAGCTAAAGAAAGCGCTAGATTATATGCAATCATTGATTGATTTTTTATTTGATGTTTAATTTTTTCTTTATTGGAGTTTGTTTCATAAATAATATCATTTACTAAATTTTCAACGACAGTTTTAATAGTGAATTTTTCTCTTTCAATAAGTGCCTTCTCAAAAGATTTAATATGCTCATTTACACTCTCTATTTCAGAGCTTATAAGAAGGTAAGCGATAACAATAGAGACTATAAATACAATGAAAGTAGAACCTAACAGAACTACTCTTTTTATATTTCTCTCTTCATTTGTTCTTTTAGAAGTTGTCAATTTTTAATTTGTAACCCATATTCGATACATTTCCTATAGCGTTAAAAGGTATTTTTTTTCTCAAAAAACCTATATTTGTTCTTAGTGAGTTTAAGCTCATAGGCTCATCTTCCCATACTTCACGTTCAATCTGAACATAAGTTACTATTTTGTCTTTATTTGCAACTAATAACTTCAAAAACAGTAACTCTTTTTTTGTCATTTCTAAAACTTCATTTGAACTATAAAATAACTCAGTTCTATAATCATAATAGAAATCAGAAGATAAAAATAGTTTTTTTTCTACAACTATTGTAGCGATAGCTTTTTCAAGAGCGGGTATAAGGTTTCTTTTTGTTATAGGTTTTACTATATATCTTTCTATATTAAGCTCCACTGCATCTAAAAGATACTCATGGTCACTAAATGCTGTTGTGATAATTATTTTTGTGTTATTGTCATTTTGACGTATCATTTTGGTTAGTTCAATACCGTTCATACGAGGCATTTTTATATCTGTTATGATAATATCTGGTTTTTTTTCAATATAAAGTTTGAAGCCAGCTTCACCATCGCTAGCTTCATAAGTTTCTTTGAACATTCTTTTTAAAATTCTTAGATTCACATTTCTAACTCCATCATCATCTTCGATATAGAGTATAGTAAAATCTTTAAATTTATTCATTCTATTTCTATCCTCTTTTGGAGTATCTAAATTCATGATAAACTCTTCATATCCACGTTGTAGTGTTTCACTTTGTTGTATCATTTTTTACACCTTAGAGAATAGAGTTATTTATCCTCTTCTTGTATTTTAGCTGAAAAGAAATGACTTATCAATGGTGAGATAAGCATCAAAATAGTTATAGCTAAAATAGTGGCTGTAATGGGTCTTTCCCATAAAAAATTCAAACTTCCATCACTAATTGTAAGTGCACGTCTAAGATTATTTTCCATCATGCCACCTAAAATAAAACCAAGTATCATAGGAGCCATAGGATAATCAATCAATCGTAATCCAACTGCAACAACAGAAAAAACAATCATCATATAAATATCAAATGTATTAAATGTTACTAAATAAACACCAATAAGTGAAAAGAATATAACTAAAGGTGTTAGTATCTGCTTTGGCATTGCCAAAAGTTTAGCAATATAAGGAATAAGTGGTAGATTTAATACTAATAACACTACATTTCCAATATACATAGAGACAATAACTGACCAAAATAGTGCAGGTTGGTCTGTATACATAGTAGGTCCAGGTTGTATTCCATAAGAAATAAGAGCACCCAAAATAACAGCAGTAGTACCGCTTCCTGGGATACCTAAAGTAAGAAGAGGAACAAATGAACCTGAACACGCTGCATTGTTTGCACTTTCAGGAGCTGCCAAGCCCTTAATGCTACCTTTTCCAAACATCAATTTGTCTTTTGCACTTGCAATACTTCTTTCCATACCATAAGCTAAAAATGAAGCAATAGTAGCTCCTGCACCTGGAAGAACACCAACAAAAAATCCAAGAACAGATGAACGGGCTACAACTGGTGCCATCTCTTTGAACTCTTCTTTTGTAACTTTTAGATTACCTATGTCTTTGTTTAGTGCTTCTTTCTCTTCTTTGCTCATTTTTTTGTTTTCTATAACATTCATAAGTGCTTCAGAGAGAGCAAACGCTGCCATTGCTAAGAGTAAAAAGCTAATTCCATCAATTAAATCAAGCTTGCCAAAAGTAAATCTTGAAACCCCACTATCGGCATCGCTTCCAACAGTAGCAAGCATTAAACCAAATATGGTCATAATAGCTGCTTTTAAAAACTTGCCTTTTCCAGCAAATGCGGCAACTGCAGTAAGTCCTAAAACCATCAAAGCAAAATAATCTGAAGATTGAAAACTAAGTGATACTTTAGCTAAAGCTGGAGCAGCAAAAAGTAAAAATACGGCTGCAATAGTTCCTCCTGTAAATGAAGAATAAGCAGCAATTGCCAAAGCTTTACCTGCGTGACCTTTCTTCGCCATTGGGTAACCATCAAAAGCTGTGGCAACAGTTCCTGCAACTCCTGGGGCGTTGATGAGTATAGATGAAGTGGATCCTCCAAAAATAGCACCATAATAAACACCAGCAATTAAAATTAGTCCACTTGAAGGTTCCATACCATACGTAATAGGTATCATAAGAGCAATAGCAGAAATGGGTCCAAGCCCAGGTAGCATTCCAATAAATGTACCAGCAAAACAACCAATTGCAACCATCATAATATTATATGAGGTTAAGGCGGTTGTTACACCTTCATAGACGCCTTCCATCATGATTGAGCTCCTAATAAGTAATCAAAAATCATTCCTTGTTCTATATAAACTCCAAGTATTTGTGTTAACAAAAACCAAAAGATTATACTGACTCCAAATGAAGTAAAAAGAATCACTTTCCAATTTTTTTCATCTAATATTTTAAATCCCATAATCAAAAATATAATTGTTGCAATAATAAAACCTAAAGTTCTAATAGTAAAGCCATAAAATAGCATAGCAGCTATAAAGTAGGCTCCTTTTTTAAAATCAAAAGTTTTTAATTTTTCCCAATCAAACATGTCTTCTATGTCAATTTTGATATAACTAAGTAATAACATTAAACAAGAAATCACCATGCCTAATATACCAAGGTAGTAAGGAAATGTTCTTGCTGTCATAGATTCATAGTGAGAGCCTGCCAATAAGTGTATATTAAAAGATTGATAAAAATATGTAGCTGAAAAAACTAAAAAAAACAGTGACCCAACACGAGTTTTTGTCATAATTCACTCCTAAAAAAAGGAGATGAGAGCTTTGCTCTCATCTCCTGATATAATGTTAAATATTATAAAAAGCCTAAATCTTTCATCAATGCACCGATAGTCTTCTCTTGATCTTCTAAGAAAGTTTTAAACTCACTAGTTGGCTGATAAAGATTAGTCCAACCATTTCTTGCTCTTACAACTTCCCATTCAGGGGTGTCGTACATTTTCTTTAAAACAACATTTAGTGCATCAAGTCTTTCTTGACTTAGATTTGGTGCGCCGAAGAAGCCTCTCCAGTTTGCAAAGAAAACATCAGTACCCAGACTTTTGAATGAAGGAATTCCATCAATAGACTCTTTTGAAGTAACAGCTATGATACGAACCTGACCTTTTTTGTGTTTATCTAAAACCTCACCAAAACCAGTTGAAAGAACATCAACCTCACCAGTTAATATACCAGCAAGAGCTTTTCCACCTGCATCATAAGGAACATATCTTACAGTCTTTGGATCTCCACCAGCAGCTTGAAAAATTTGAGCAGCTACAAGATGATCCATACTACCACGGCTACTACCACCAGCTATTTTTACACTTCTTGGGTCTGCTTTAAATGCTTTTAAAACATCATTCCAGTTTTTATATTTTGAATCTGGACGAACAACTAATACTTGATAATCAGCTATTACAGAAGCAACTAATGATAAATCACGAAACGATTGTGGAAAAACACCTTGAAGTGAACGAATTACGATTGGTGTTGAGTTAACCATAATGGTATTTTTTTGTTTTGAAGCAGTTTCAATAATATAAGCGATAGCTTTTCCACCACCACCACCTGACATATTTTCAAATGATGTCTTTTTTACTAAACCAGATTTTTTGAGTGCCTCACCTACGCCACGTGCAGTTCCATCCCAACCACCACCAGCTCCTCCAGGAATTAAAAAGTGTATGGACTCTACGCTACTTGCTACTGAACTTGTTGTCAACCCAGCAACCAAAACTGAAGCCAAAGCAACATTTCTACAAACTTTACTGATTTTCATATTATCTCCTTAAGATTAAATCTAAGAAAAGAATAATTAAAAAAAATGTAAAAAAAATGTAATTGAAATAAAATATTAGTTTTAAAAAAAAAGATGTTACCTTTAGTAGCTTTTATTTAGATTTTGGTAGAATAATCGTAAATATTGCTCCATTTGAGTTTCTATTTGTTGCAGAAATCTTACCTCCCATTTTACTCTCTACAATAATTTTACACATATATAAGCCTATTCCTGTACCGTAATTATATTTGGTTGTGAAGTATGGTTCAAATATTTTTTCCAATATATTTTCATCTATACCACCACAATTATCTTCTACATGTAGATATATATTCTTTTTTGTTTCGTTAATTAAAATTTCTATTATTGGCTCAACAATTTCTCTTTTAAGAGCTATATCTTTTGCATTGGATATTAAATTTAGTATAACTTGTGAAAATTCATTCGATTGACCCTTTACATGTAGAGATTTATTTACCTTAACGTGTACATTTATATTATAAAATTTCAGTGAAGAGCTTACTATTTTTATAGCGTTATATATAGATAGCCTCAAATTAAAATTTTTTTCCTCTACATTTGGATTGTAGAACTCTTTAAAGTCATCTATTGTTTTTGACATATACTCTAGCAGGTCATTGGCTTCATCAGTCCTTTTTTCTAAATACTTTTGAGTTAACTCTTTGTGGCTGTGAGCAGTCTCCATATCTAAAAATATTCCTGAAAGTTGAGCCAATGGTTGTCTCCATTGATGTGCAATATTGCCTATCATCTCTCCCATCGAAGCCATTTTAGACTTTTGTATTAACAGTTGTTTTGAATTTGCTATTTTGAGTCGGTAGTTTTTAAACATTTTTTCTATTTTTTTTGCCATTAAATATGAAAATATGAAAATATGAAAAATATAATAGAAATTGCCAATATATTGAGTACTAAAAAGGTTATTTTTTTATTTAAATTTGCATGAGAAATTTTTGTTTCTCTCTCAATAATTTTTTTTATTGAGTTTAAATCAACACCAGCACTAATAAATGTTCTTTCATCAAATAAAAATGCTGAGTAAGTAAGTTTTTTATCATATTCATAAAATATATTGCCCTTATAGTCACTACTTTCTAAAATATTTTCAATTGCTATTAATTCTGCTTCGCCTGTAATGATATTTTTTTCTAGTATAAGTTTTGAATAGTTTTTTGAACTACTAAGGCTCATTATTTCATATATAAATATAAAGTCATTTATCCCAAATTTCTCTTGATTAATTTTGTCCAATATTTGTTCATTCAAAGAGTGTTGAGTGTCCAAAAACTCACCTGAACCTATGATAATATTAAGATTTTTTATCTTTTTTGAGTATGTTATTTTTTTAGAAACCTTATTACTCTTGGGTACAAACCAAAGATAATTGACAAACTTAGCATAATCTACAATTTGTTGAATAAATTTTTTCCCATCAATATCTTTTAAGTCAAGAAAATTTTTTCCTTCTAATAATGTACTATTTTTTTGAAATATTAAAGTGCCTTTACTATCAAATATAAAAAATTCTAAATTTTGATTTCTTGAAATCTTTTTGATAGCTTCTTTTACTTTTTTGATAGCTTCTTCTTTACTAAGGTGTCTGTTTTGTAAAAGTATCATTTGTATTAAATCAAACGCTATTAATGTCTGGTTTTTTACTTTTTTTTGTATCTCAATTAGTTTTGATTTCTCTTCATATAAAATATCATTTATAAGATTATCTACAACAGCTCTAATTGCAGATTTTTCTCTATTTAGTAGTGTTGTTTTAAAAGTTTTTAGGTGGTTTTTAAACTCTTTAACTTCTGTACTTATCAACATATATGCTATTATAAAAGACACAACTAATACAATAAATGTTGAACCTAAAAGTATAACTCTTTTTGTATTTTTTTCTTCTGATGTCTGTTCTATTGTATGCATGAATCAAGTTTTAGTTTGTAACCCATGTTTGAGATATTGCTTATTATATTGAATGGTATTTTTTTTCTAAGAATTCCTATAGTGGTGCGAAGTGATTTTATGCTCATGTACTCATGTCCCCAAACTTCTTCTTCAATCTCTTCATATGTGATAATTTTATCACTATATTTTACTAGTAATGCTAAAAATAATAACTCTTTTTTTGTCATTTTTATGATACTATTTTCAAAGTAAAATAGTGAGCTTTTTAAATCAAAATAGAAATCTTTTGATAAAACAACTCTTTTTTGAATATGAGAGATTGCTTTTTCTAAAGCAGGAAATAGATTTCTTTTAGTAATTGGCTTTACAAGGTATCTTTCTAAGTTTAGCTCTATAGCTTCAATGAGGTATTTTTCATCATTAAAAGCAGTTGTGATGATTATTCGTGTTTGTTCATCACTTTTACGAATTTTTTTAGCTAACTCTATACCATCCATTCTAGGCATTTTTATATCAGTAACAATAATGTCAGGCTTATATTTTAGGTAAAGCTGATACCCAATCTCACCATCACTTGCTTCATATGCTTTTTTAAAAATTCTTTTAAACATACTAAAGTTAATACTTCTTATACCCTCATCGTCTTCTACATAAAGAATGGAAAAATCTTTAAAATTGCTATGCATATCTCACCTTTATAAGAGAGTTATAAAAAAAGTAGTTAAACCACCTTTTTTATTTTACACTATTTTATTTAAAAAGCACTTTTCCAAAAAAAACTCAGACGTACTAAGCTCTCTCTTAATTTCAAGAAGTCTATTATGCTTTGCAGTTCTTTCATCTCTGCCAGTTGCTCCTGTTTTTATTTCACCACAATTTAGGGCAACAGCGAAGTTTAGAGGCATTATCATATATTTTTGGAAGTCTACTGAGTTATTAGCGTAACTTCCTCCATTTATGATATTAAAGCCATACTTACACCTAGAACTACGTTAGCTCCTAGGTTACTATAGTTATCAGTTTCATTTACTTCTTTCATAATACCATCTACAAGACCTTGGTCATAAGGGTTAATTATTATTTTTCCCTTTTATATAACTTACTATTAATTTATATGAATAATTATTAATCTAAACTTAATTAAAAACTATAATTTTTATAAAAAAGCCAGTTTTGTAACTTTATGAAACATATTTCTACCTTTGTAGATAAAAATATGATTAATATGACAAAAATATATAAATTTGACTTTTCCTTGACTTTTATTTATTAAAGTTTTATAACTCAAATTTCAAAAGGAGAAAAAATGAGAAAAATTCTTTCGACAATTGTGCTATGTGCAGTAGTAGCAACGAGTAGTATGGCAGCATACCCAAGTAAAACTATTAAGTTAGTTGTGCCATCAAAAGCAGGAGGCTCAACTGATACAACAGCAAGACTGTTTATAGATACAGCTAAGAAGTATTGGGAAGATGCTGATTTTATTGTTGTAAACAAACCAGGAGCTGGGGGACTTATAGGGTTTTCATATGAGCAGAGACAAAAAGCAGATGGTTATACTATAGGTCTTATGTTTACACCTCAATTTGTTGCACATATAGTGTCAAAAAAAGCTAAATATACTCTTGATTCATTCAACATCATAGGTAATATAGCTCAAGATCCTGGTATTGTAGTTGTTAATTCAGCTAGTTTGATCAAAACTCTTGATGATTTGGTAAAAGCAGCGAAAGCAAAAAAAATAACTGCAGCTGTTAATGGCATAGGTAGTGATGACTTCTTGGCAGCTAAACAGTTTGAAGAGAAGACCGGTGTTCATTTTAATCTTTTACCAACAAAAGGTTCTACTGAACAAAAAACTGCAATTTTGGGAAATCACGTTGAAGTTGCATTTATGAATCTATCACAAATGTTATCAAATCACAATGCAGGTAAAGTTAGAATTATTGCTATACTTGATAGTAAAAGAGCTGACGTTGCAAAAGATATCCCAACTTCAATAGAGCAAAATTATGATGTTTTAATGACAGCAACTAGAGGTATTGTTATCCGTAAAGAGGTTAAAAAAGAGATAGCTGATAAGATTAGTGATCTTTATATGAAAGTTGTAAATGATCCAGAATTCCAAGAAAAAGCAGCAAAAAGTTTTATTTTCTTAAATCCTCGTCCTGGAGCTGAGTATAGAGATTACTTAAAAGCTCTTCAAGCAGATACACAAAAAGTGTTTGATAAGACACCTTGGTAATCAGCAATGATAAATAGAAAATATATAGAGATTATTGTCAGTATATTTTTTATAGTATTAGCAGCACTACTTTACGGTAGTGCTGATACTGTAAATCAAGCCGTAAGTCAGGCTTCAACTGATAGTACATCAACTTATGTCAATACTTTAGCAATTATCTTGGGTATTGCTGGTTTAATAGAGCTTACAATGAGTGTTATCTCAAGTCCTTCTTTTATAGAGTTTACAAAAGATCCTACAAAATTTATTTTGCTCATTATATCCTTAGTAGGGTATGTGTGGATTATGGAGTATATAGGTTTTATTGTCTCAACACTTATATTTTTACCTATGACTATGAAAATTATGGGTTATAAAAGTACAGTTAAGGCAATCCTTATCTCTGTTGGAATTACACTATTTGTTTATCTACTATTTCAAGTAGGGTTTGAGATATTGCTTCCTGAGCAAACATTGTTTGAAGGAGTTGAAGAATGATTTTATTAGAGGCCTTACAAGCTGTTTTAGCTTTTGATGTATTACTTGCCATATTTATTGGTACAGTTTCAGGAATTATTATAGGAGGAATGCCTGGCTTGACTGCTACTATGGCAGTTGCTCTTCTTATTCCTATTACTTTTTCTTTTACTCCACTTATTGGTCTTGCTATTATGGGGGGTGTTTATGCTGGAGCAATGTACGGTGGCTCAATTCCTGCAATTTTACTTTCAACTCCTGGTACTCCAGCCGCCGCGGCAACTGCATTAGAAGGGTATCCTCTTACTAAACAAGGTAAAGCTGGAATGGCTCTTAAAGTTTCAGTTATTGCAAGTTTTGTTGGTGGTACATTTTCTGTAATTGTTCTTTTGGCAATTGCTCCAATTCTCGCTGATTTTGCTTTAAAGTTTGGACCTCCAGAGTACTTTTTATTGGCTATTATGGGACTTACAGGCGTTATATCGGTGGCAAGTGGCGGACTTACTCGTGGCATTATATCAGGACTAATAGGACTCATTATAGCTCTTATTGGCACTGACCCAATGACTGGAATGGTCAGATATGATTTTGGTATTATTGATTTATATGAAGGAGTCTCTTTTATGCCAGCACTCATTGGTATGTTTTCTATAACTCAAATGTTAGCGTTGACTGGGGAAAAGAGTATAACTAGTGGTGATATAGACATCACTACCATAAAAAGAGAAAAAATGCCAAAAGGTATGTGGCCATTTATTGGGCTTGGAACTGGAACAGGAACTATAGTTGGTATTATTCCAGGAGAAGGTGCAACAATAGCTGCTTTTATGTCTTATAACATGGCAAAAGCAAAGTCAAAGTTTAAAGATTTATTTGGAAAAGGAAATCCAGAAGGAATTGCAGCAGCAGAAGCTGGAAATAATGCCTGTGTTGGTGGTTCTTTAGTACCACTATTGACTCTTGGAGTTCCTGGTAATACTGTATCAGCCGCACTTATGGGTGGTCTCATGATTCAAGGGCTTATCCCTGGACCAGAACTCTTCACTACTCATGCTGTTATTACTTATGGGTTTATACTGTCTTTGTTTATTGCAAATATAGTATTTTTAGTTGTAGGTCTATTTTTTGCACCATATTTTGCAAAGATTTCACAAATACCAACATCTATACTTGTTGCAGCCATAAGTGTTTTTGCAATAGTAGGGTCGTACTCTATGAATAACTCACTATTTGATGTTTGGTTGATGTTAATATTTGCTTTTGGTGGATACTTCTTAAACAAACTTAACTTCTCTTTAAGTGCTATTATTTTAGGTATGATACTGGGACCAATAGCAGAAAATGGTTTTACTCAGGCTTTGACTATATCTCAGGGAGATGGTTCTATATTTTTTGCCTCTACTGTAGCTAAAATTCTTTGGGTAATTATAATTGTATTATTGATACAACCATTATTTGCTAACTATAAAGATAGAAGAGAGAAAGCAAAAGCAATGAGAGATGAATAAAAAAGAATTTATAAAAATAACAAGTCCTAATCAATTTGAGATTAGGGCTGGTTATCTAACAAAAACTGAGAAGAAAAAGATAGATTATAGTATTAATATCTATTTTTTCCTTCCCACAAATCTCAGTATTAACGAATCAACTTATTCAAATGAAGATTTTTATAATGACCATATAAGTTATATTCGTCTTATAACTCCAAAAAATGAACTAGGAGTTCTGAAAAACAAGCTTAAAGGCTTGGTTATGGCATTAAAAGTAAATATGGATAATGAGAGTGAAAAGAGTATCTTAAAACACGAAATCAAACTTGTTGTTTGCTCTTATATCTCGTATTTAAGAAGTTTTATAGCTGATTTAATAGAAAAAGGTGTTAAGCCAAAAAGAGTAATGGTGCTTTTAAAAAGAATTAAAGAGTTTGATGAGATTAAAAAAGAGTTATTGTCTTTACATGTAAAAGAAGATGATGTGAAACTAAAACATTTAATTGAATCAACCGCAGAGTATCTAAGTCTAACAACGCAAAACTATCTTTTTAAGTTAAATATACATTTAAAAAGTTTAGAAGATGAACATAATGAGCTTATTAACACTGTTTTATCTTTGATAAACGAAGAACTTAAATTTTGTAAAAAAAATGGTTTTCCAATTATATCTGGTGATGAGTATGAAAATGAACATGTTATTTTTAGACACTCTGTATTTAAAAAGTATTTTTATAGTGTTTTATACCTTTTCCAGAATAGAAAAGAAGATGGAAAAGGTTTAAAAGAATTTTATTATGCTATTGCTGCTGGAATATCTATGGTATTTACTACTGTTGTTGTTTTTGCTACACAAAAAGAGTATGGGAACTTTACAACTTCTTTTTTTGCTGCAGTTGTTATAAGTTATATGTTTAAAGATAGACTTAAAGAGGCATATAGACACTACTTTGACAAAAAAATACAGATGAAAACATATGATTTTAAAGAGAAGATATTTGATGCTGATAAGCGTTCACTTTTTGCTTTTATAAAAGAAAGAATGAGATTTGTTGATAAAAAAAGTCTCTCAAAAAATATTATAGATACGAGAATCAAAGGGGTACCTAATAGGTTGTCAACGTGGTTTCTAGGTGAAGATATAATCAAATATGAAAAAAATGTAACTCTGTATAATAGAAATATACAAAATTATTATAACAATACTGTAAATGGAATACACAATATAATGAGATTTGATATAACAAAATTTTTGAAAAAGATGGATTCTCCAAAAGTACCACTTTATAGGATTAATAACAACAGTTTATATGGAAATAAAGTCTACCATGTAAATATTGTTATTGAATTTAAATCTGAAGAAGAAATACAGTATCATAAAGCAAGATTAATTTTAAATAAGAATGGGATACAAAGAATAGAATTGCCAGAGTATGGTAAAAAAATATTTGGAGAAAATAGATTTAGAAAAGAAGAAAATTGGTTCTCTTTAAAAAAATCTGGTCTATTAAAAAAATTATAAATTTAGGAAGGGTTAATTATATGTTGAGAAAAATGTTACTACCGATTATTTTTGTTGTTTTATCATATGGATTTTGGATAAGTCCAGACTTTAAAACAATTGCTGCGGGTGTTGCTATATTTTTGTTTGGAATGGTCGCATTAGAGGAGGGCTTTAAAGCTTTTTCTGGTGGTATATTAGAAAAAGTTTTAGAAAAATCAACTAACAAACTATACAAAAGCATTAGTTTTGGTATTGTTACTACTGCAATTATGCAATCAAGTTCACTTGTTTCAGTCTTAACAATATCATTTTTAGGAGCAGGTCTAATAGGACTTTATCAAGGCATTGGTATAATTCTAGGAGCAAACATAGGAACTACAACAGGTGCTTGGCTAATGGCTGGTTTTGGTCTAAAAGTCAAAATCTCTGCATATGCAATGCCTATGCTTGTTTTTGGTGTAATTTTACTTTTTCAAAAAGCTAAAGCTTTTAAAGGTTTTGGTTACATTTTAGTTGGACTTGGATTTCTATTTTTAGGTATTCATTACATGAAAGAGGGCTTTGAGACATTTAAAGAGAGTGTTGATTTGGCTTCTTTGGCAGTTCCTGGTCTTAAGGGTATTCTTATCTTTATTGGAATTGGAATTCTTGCTACTATTGTTATGCAGTCTTCTCATGCAACTATTGTTCTTATCATCGCCGCACTTTCAGTTGGACAAATTACTTATGAAAACTCTTTAGCTCTTACTATTGGAGCAAATATAGGAACAACTATAACAGCTATTATAGGATCATTAAGCTCAAATATAGATGGTAAACGACTTGCAGGAGCACATTTTATATTTAACTTAACAACTGGTTTTATTGCAATATTTATTATGCAAGACATTATGATAGTTGTAAGTGACATAAGTGATTATATAGGAATTGCAAGTAATAATTATACGCTTAAATTAGCTGTGTTTGATACACTATTTAAAGTTATGGGAGTAGTAATGTTTCTTCCTTTTGTTAGAAAGCTAGTTACACTACTTGAATTTTTATTTAAATCTAAAAAATATCCAACAAAACTTGATGAAGAAGTTGAGGGTGTCAAATATCTTAATGATTCTACACTTGAGCTTCCTGAAACTGCCATCATAGCCATAACAAAAGAGACAAAACATCTCTATGAAGTTGCTTTTAAAATCATAGCTAATGGACTCTTGTTAAAGAAGAAAAATATTTTATCTAGCATGAAAGTGGTAGATGTTCTAAATGATGAACATACATTAAAAGATATGAGTGTAAAACATGAGTATTCGCTTAAGGTTAAAGAGATTTCAGGAGAAATTCTAAATTTTGCTACTAAAGCACAGAGTTCAATGTCTTCTGAGGATAACGTAAAAATCTATAGACTAAAATTAGCCAACAAATATATAGTTTCAGCTATAAAAGCAGCTAAACACATAGAAAAAAATATAAAATTTTATACAAAATCAAGAAATGAACACATAAAAGAGCAGTATAATATAATAAGAAGAGATTTAGTAAAACTATTGAGATTGATAGACTCTATAGATATTATTCAAGATAGTGAACAGATTGCAATGCTTCTATCTAAAAGTAAATTGTACATGAAAAAATATGATATAATTACTAATGATACTGCAGATGATTTGATTAGAAAAGGTCTTATAACAAATCAGATGGCGATTTCACTTATGAATGATAGCTCTTATGCTTATGAGATTTCTAAAAATCTTATATCTATGGCAGAAGAAATGTTTATAAATAAAAGTGGAAATGAAGAAAATTTAATAATAGATGATGATGAAGTAGCAGAGATAGTATCTAGTAAATAAGGAGAAATTATGAAAATAAAAGAATTTTTTAAAAATACTAAAACAACTTTAGGGCTCGAAACATTAGAAGAAGATATTAGCAAAAAAGAAAGATTAATCGATTTATTAAATAAATTAAATTCAAATATAATGACTATAAAAGAAGAGTTACATAGTGACTTAGAAGAAGAAAAAAGGGCAGAGTTAGAAGAAGAACTGCTTGTGTATAAACTTCAAATTAAAAAAGGTCAGGAGATACTTGATAGAAAGAATAACAAGTAATATGATATTACAGTTTGAGTACAAAAGTGAAGATAAAAATATAGATGTGAATAAGTACTTCGATGAATATGGTAACCTCCCATTTAATACAGAATCTAAAATACAAATGCAAGTTATGATGAAAGAAGTTTGTGATAAACTTGCTCTCCAAGATGAGTATTTAGTGAAAAAATTAGAAATGATGCTCAAATATGAATTACCATTTTTTGCAACAAATAGACGATTAGCAAGAAACTGGATGATAGAAAATTTTATTTTTTAGCGGAGAAGTTAGTAGTGAAAAAAATATATCTAATTAGACATGCCAAATCAAGCTGGAGTGAGGAGGGCATGAGTGATTATGAACGACCTCTAAATAAAAGAGGAAAAAAAGACCTTCATTTTATGGCGAATAGACTTAAAAAGTTTGGAATAAAACCAGACTTGATACTTTCAAGCCCAGCAAAAAGAGCACAAAAATCAGTAAAAATCATAGCTGAAACTATAGGTTATAGTATGGATAACATTACTTATGATGAATCTCTTTATGATAGCTCATACATAACATATAGATATCTTTTTGATTCTCTCGATGAAAAACTAAACACTATTTTTATAGTAGCTCATAACCCAACACTAACAGAAGTAGGTGAACGACTAAGTGGTGCAATTTTAACAAATATACCGACCTGTTCTATAGTTTGCATTGAATTTGACGTAAAAAGTTTTAAAAACATAGAAGAAAATAGTGGTAAAATAATCTTCTTCGACTACCCTAAAAAGCACGATATAGATTAGAAAAATTATTTATGACCTGAATTCAAGTTACAAGATTTATAAATCTAGTTGATTTATCATTACCTTTATACAAATACTGTAGAAGAGGAAGCAAGAGATATGAAAAACCATTTAATGAAGCCTGAATTACAAATGCAATATTTTTAATTTTACTAGTTAGTCTGATGCCATAGAAAGCACTAGAATTTAACTCTGGTAACTTTGACTTTTATAGTATGTTGGGAATAGTCCTGTTGGTTTTAGGGATCCTAGTGGGTTGATTATTAAAGAGATTTGTTTTATTGTTATTACCTATGCCATTGTATAGTGTATAAGAAATACTGATTCTGGCTACACTGAAAAAGAAAGACAAAATTCTTGCGAAATTGGTAGAAGCTTAACTACCAAAATAAAAGGAGCAAAGTATAAGTGATAACAATAAAAAACATAGTATTCGTATTGGTAGTGTTCAATAATCTATGTCAGCATTGGGTAATTCCTAGAATTGTATCATAAATCTAAAGCTTTATCCAATCTACCATCAAAGTGTACACGGCTAATTCATTCTAACAAACAACATAATTTTTTGCTATTCCCACCAATCATAGGAATAGCTTGAGGAAAAGTGATGTAGTTTGTTCTTCTTAATACGTTCATAGCTATGTTTCTAATAATAGAAAAATTAGTTGGAGCGTTACCAGTATGTATTAAAGAGGCATCTTCACCAAAGGTTACATCTTTTATGTAATGCATACTCTCAACACCCCAGTGAGCTCTAATACCATAGTTATACTTTTTTGCTGACATTTTTTTACTTGAAATATAAAAAGATGTTTCTTGAGAAAATTTATCACTATTTTTTCAATAAGTTGAACGAGTTACTTTGACAATTTCTTCTATACCATTAAACTTATTTTTATTAATATTATAAAAATCGTCATAGACTTCTATCTCACGTACTTCGAATCTATTACGATTTACTTTTTGATGCTGTCTTTCTTGCGATAAGTATCTCTTTAGAATCACTGGTAAAAAATGAAACAAGATGGGCTAATTTCTTATCTTCTTCTTTTTGTTTAGTCCCTTTTATAGCTTTACCATCTATTGCTATCCATTGTGATTTACTTCTCTTCATATAAGACTTCATCCATCTCATAAATATCTTTTCAAACGTCTTATGCTCTATCTCCATTAGAACACACCTTATTGTTGCGTAAGCAGGTACTTTTTGTTTTTCCAGCTCTAGGTATTTAACTATTTGTGTTTTATACCTTTTTGCAAAATCACCTATCGCTCTGTATCCTTGATAGCCACTCATTGTAGCCATTATTGTTATCATTTGTATCTATCTTGTGCTGTTGTGCCTGTCTTCTTCGTTTATCTTTAATTGTTTGCAGCTCTTGGCGTAGTTTAAATTCTTTCATCCCTTTTTACTAGCCATCTTTTGTTCCTTTGTATGAATCAGACGTGTATTAAAGAGTGGATATTTATGAGTTTTTTAAGGAGAACATGTAAGAATTTCTTCTTACATGTAAAGCTCTCTTATAATGCTTTAGCAATAATTTTATTTAATCTTTTTGCAAAGCCGTTTATGTCCTCTATTTTCATTCCTTCTGCAAGTCTAGCTTGATCCATTAGTAGAAATGAAACATCATTAAGAAGTTCATCATCATTTTTTGTTAGTAATTTTTCAAAAATTTCATGTTTAGGATTGATTTCAAGGATTGGTTTTACAGTTGGAAGATTATCTTGTCCCATTTGCTTCATCATCTGTTGCATCTGAAAATCAGGGTCGTTTTTATCGTAGATAAGAACTGATGGAGAATCATTCAAACGGCTTGAGATTTTAACATTTTTAGCATCATTTTTTAGAATATCTTTCATTTTTTCAAGAATAGATTGAAACTTTTCTTCATTCTCTTTAGTCTCTTTTTTGTCTTCTTTTATCTCTTCATCAATATCAGAGTTATTTACTGGTTTGATTGGAGTTTTATCGTATTCTGTAATCATAGGCATAACAATACTATCTACATCTTCATTTAGAAGAAGAACTTCAATATCTTTTGCTTTAAATTGCTCTATTAGTGGAGAGTTACGAAGTATTGCTTCTTCTCCCGTGATGTAGTAGATTGACTTTTGATCATCTTGCATAGCTTCTTTATATTCTTTGAGAGTTACTAGTCCATCACGTTTACTTGATTTGAACATAACTAAATCTAAAAGTTCATTTTTGTTTTCGAAGTCACCATAAAGACCCTCTTTAAGAACTCTTCCAAAAGTTTTATAAAATTCGGTGTACTTCTCTCTATTTTTAGTTTGAAGTTTTTTAAGCTCACCTAGTATTTTTTTAACACTAGATTTTTTAATAGTGTCCATAATACGATTTTTTTGAAGTAGTTCACGACTAACATTTAGAGGTAAGTCTTCCGCATCGATGATACCCTTAACAAATCTAAGGTAGATAGGAAGAAGTTCTTTTTCATCATCAGTGATAAATACTCTTTTTACATAGAGCTTAACCCCAGGCTGATAATCCATACGGAAAAGATCCATTGGTGCAGTAGTCGGGATATAAAAAAGCGTAGAGTACTCTATAGTTCCTTCTGCTTTTGTGTGAATCCAGAGGATAGGGTCTGTGCTATCATGTGAAATTTGCTTGTAGAAGTCTTTATACTCATTTTTTTTGATTTCACTTTTGTTCATTCTCCATAGAGCTGAAGCTTTATTTACCTGCGTATTTGTTGTCTCAGTTTTTGAAGGCTCAGTCTCTTTGCCATCATCGTCTTTAACAGCTGGGATATACTCTTCTTTATCCATCCAAATTTCAAATGGAATATGGTTTGAATATTTTTTTATGATGTTTTCAATAGTATAGAATTCACTAAATTCACTCTCATCATCTTTAAGATAGAGTTTTATTGAAGTTCCATGAGTTTCTTTCGCAGTTTCAACTATTTCATACTCTCCAGTACCTTCACTTACCCATGTGTATGCTTTATCTTCACCAGCTTTTTTTGAAGTAACTTCTATTTTTTTTGCAACCATAAAAGCAGAGTAAAAACCAACGCCAAATTGACCTATCATATTTGAGTCTTTTTTCTGGTCACCACTTAAGTTTTGAACAAATGATTTTGTACCACTTTTTGCTATAGTTCCAAGGTTTTCTACTAAGTCCTCTTCGTTCATACCGATTCCACTATCACTTAGTATTATAGTTTTTGCTTTTTTATCAAGTGCTATATCTATGCGTGGTTGGTACTGCAAGTTTTTAAAATTGTCATCAGTAAGCGTAAGATAGTTTAGTTTATCTAATGCATCTGATGAGTTTGAGATTAATTCTCTTAAAAATATCTCTTTGTTTGAGTATAAAGAGTGTATCATAAGATCTAGTAGTTGTGTAACTTCTGTTTGAAATTGATGTTTTGACATCGTTTAAATCCTTATATGTTTTTGGCAATTATATCAAGAGTTTGCTAAAAAAATGATAAAGTTATATTTTATATATTAGTTATCTTTAGTGAGTCTATATCAACTTTGAAATGTATCATAAAGAAACATAACTTTTATTTATAGTTCGAAGGTGATATATTATATACAATTTAAAATAGTTTTAAGTCTATTAATATATACTAAATCAAGTTTTAATATAAGGGTTGATTATGAAAAAAGTTTTATTACTAAGTGCTGGAAATCCTTGCAGAGCTATCATAGCAGCGTCTATTTTAACAAAATATGTTGATGCAAACTTAGATATAAATTTTGTTGGAGCAGGACTTGAAAATAACAATATTATCAATGAAAATGCAATGAAAATTCTTATAGAAGAGGGGATTGATATTAGTAAATTAAGTCCTAAAATACTAGAAGATGTAGAAGATAGTGATTTTGATTTAATTTTAACTATATGTTCTCATTCAAAAGAAAAATGTCCCAAATTTCCAAAAATTACACCTACAATTCATATGGAATTTCCTGTAATAGACAATGAAGATGAAGCTACATGTAGAGCTTTAGTTCAAAGAATAAAAACTAAAGCGAAATCTATTATTTTAAAAAGTATTCAATAGTTTTAAAACCAGTTCCCGCTGCTACAACTGTTGCTATTACATTTAGAACTATATTAGTTAATCCCAAAACAAAGCTACCACCGTTAAATAACCAAAAAGTTTCCAATGCAAAAGTTGAGTACGTAGTTAAAGCACCCATCATACCTGTGGAAAGAAATGATTTCATAGGAGTAGAGAAAAACTCAGTATAAGTAAAAAGAGCAAATAAAACACCTAGAATCAAACTACCTATAACATTAACTCCAAGTGTTCCAAAAGGTAACTCATTAGGAACATTACGGTTTATAAGACCATTAAGGTACGCGCGCCCAACAGCTCCAATGAAACCGCCACTACCTATGGCTAGTATAGTTTGCCAATTCATCAGTTAACCTTTTTTGCATATTTTTTTTCATTGTTTCAAACCAGTTTTCGTCTTCTTTAGGATTTATGGAGTTTAAGTAGATTATAGATATATTTCCACTATGAGCTGTTAATTTTTTTGAATCAAATATATGTTTTGTATTGACTATAACTACCGGTTGTACTTTTAAATTCAATTTTTCGGCAAGTATTTTAGCTCCATTTTGAAATTCTAGTAGGCATGTTCCATCTCCTCTTGTTCCTTCAGGAAACATTGCTACAACTCTTCCTTCACTAACTCTCTGTTTTGTAAGTTTTATAATTTTTATGATTGAACGTTTGTCTTTTCTGTCTATTGCTATCATTTCAGGTGCCGTTATGATATGTCCAAAAAGTGGAATTTGTTGTAACTCTTTTTTTGCTACCCAACATTGGTCTTTTGGATAAATAGCTTCAAGTGCAATTATATCAACTGCACTTTGGTGGTTAACTAAGATTAGTTTTGCTTCAGTATCAGGTTTACCTTTTTTTATTATGTTAAACCCCATAATATAAGTCTGCATATTTGCCCAAATTTTTCTTATTTTATGTCGTTTATCTTTAAATGTATAAAGAAATATAATCAATATTAAAATTGTTATAACAAATTCTATAACAATAAAAATTCCTTTAATCTTTGCTATCATCAATCCATCCTATCTTTCCATTTGGAAGTAGTATCTTTATATAATTATCTTTTTCATCAAGTTTTTGAGCGTAAAGAGTTCTATTTGTTGTGTAGAATATAGTAGATTTTTGTGTAGGAAGAATTTTAATTTTGCTTCCTTTATCAATTTTAACGCTATTTAGTGGATTTTTGTCATATGCAACTAATCCAATTAAAATAATTAAAAATATGATATATGCTATTTTTCTTCTTCGTATAAAGAGTATGAGAAGTATTAAAGCCATAACACCATAAGCTCCATCTTTATATATTTGTAAGCTACTCTCAGCAGGATTTAGATCAACTTGAGTGCTTATTTTATCATCAGTTACTACTATAGGTATGGAGAGCTTTTCAAATTTATTTGAACTTATATTAAAATAAGTAAAAATAAAGTTTTTTGTAAAATCAGGGATTATTGCATAATAATAAATTTTAAAATATGGAAGATTACTACTGCTTGAGTCAATACCGTCTCTTATTACCCACTTTAAACTAAAATCTTTTAAGTTTGCTTCCATGGCTTCTATTTCTAATACTATTATAAAACTTTTATCATCAAATTGAGTAGTTTTATGTTTTTTTATCTTTAGTGATTTAGCTATGACTCCACTAAATTGTTTTGTTCCATTTAGTTTTATAATACTAGGTGTTGCTGCTTGTAGTGTGCCGCTATCTATTTTATAAGAGTTTTGGTATATATTTAGACGTAAAGATGGTAGTTTAGCACTAATATCATTTGCTTTCATATAGAAAGTATTATAGAAGATGTTGTCACTAAACCACTGCCATTTAGCATCTGGATTTATTATTTCTAAGTTTTCTGAGTCTTGAAAACTACTTGTTATCTCTTCAAAATCATCATTTGCTATTATTGCTTTTACTTTTATTGGAAATAGTTCTCCCACGTATACCTTTGAAGGTTTCTCTTCATAAGAGAGAAATATTGATTGTACTTTTGGTGTACTTATAGTACTGCTATTTGTTTCATTACTCTCATTGGTATCATAAACACTTTGAGCAAATATGATAGTAGTAAAACAAAAAAGCAGTACTAGAAGTTTTTTCATTAGTCTTCCATAATACCTTCAAGCATTTTTACACCATCAGATGAGCCTAGAAGTGTTTCAATAGCACGTTCAGGATGAGGCATAAGACCAAATACATTTCTATTCTCATTACAAATACAAGCAATGGAATCAACTGATCCATTTGGATTTTTGTCAATACCATTCTCATCGGCATATTTTAGTAGTACTTGATTGTTAGTGTAAAGTTTTTCTAAACCTTGATCATCTATGAAGTAGTTTCCTTCTCCATGAGCAATAGGTATATTTATAACATCACCAACGTTTAGCTTTTGTAAAAACTTGTTTTCGTTGTTAGTAACTCTTAGGTGATGATATTTTGATATAAAATGTACATTAGAGTTTCTTTTCATAGCACCCTCAAGTAGTCCCATTTCTAAAAGCATTTGAAAACCATTACAGATACCAAGAACTTTTCCACCCTGAGATGCAAAGCGTATAACATCTTTCATAATCGGAGAAAACTTAGCTATTGCCGCACTTCTAAGATAATCACCATAACTAAAACCACCGGGAAGAACTACTAAATCAGTATCTGTTGGAAGAGTATCATTTTTATGAAAAACTAGTTCAACATCAGCATTTAGTTTTTCAAATGCATATTTTGTATCCATTTCACAGTTTGTCCCTGGAAAGACAATAACACTAACTTTCATTACGCTATCTCTATCTCATAGTTTTCTATAACAGTATTTGCTAGTAATTCTTCACACATTTGGGATACTCTTGCAACTGCTTTTTCTTTGTCAGTTTCATTTACCTGCATAATTATTTGTTTTCCGATTCTGACATCGTCAATTTCGTTAAAACTAAGAGCACTTAGTGCATGATGAACTGCCTTACCTTGAGGGTCAAGTACACCTTCTTTTAACTGTATATTTACTATGATTTTCATTTTGTGTCCTATTACTTTAAAATTCTGTTCAGTACTTCTTGATATGCGACTTTAACATTACCAAGATCTTGTCTAAATATATCTTTATCTAGTTTTTCATTTGTATCCATATCCCAAAAACGACAGCTATCAGGACTGATTTCATCTGCTAGTAAGATATTACCTTCGCTATCTACCCCAAACTCTACTTTAAAATCAACTAAGTTTAGTCTACGCTCAGTGAAGAATTTTTTAAGTATGGAGTTTATTTCACGGCCAAGTCTTTTTAGCTCTTCTAAATCAGATTCGCTTTTAACCAAATCCATCATTATGCAGTGTTCATCATTCAAAATAGGGTCATTTAGTGCATCATCTTTATAATAAAACTCTACTAAGGAGAATGACAATACAGTTCCATCTTTGATTCCTAGGCGTTTAGTAAGTGAACCAGTTGCAATATTTCTTACAACGACTTCAATCATGATAATGTCTACTTTTTTTATAAGCTGATTATTGTCATCAAGTGTTTTTACTAGGTGAGTTTTGATACCATGTTTTTCAAGTAGTGCAAAAAGTTGAGTGCTTATTTTGCAGTTAAGTGCACCTTTCCCCTCTTCGCTACCTTTTTTTGCTGCGTTTCCAGCAGTTAAATCATCTTTGAACTCTGATATAAGAAGATTTGTATCTTCAGTATTATATAACCTTTTAGCTTTTCCTTCGTACAGTAATCCTTGTTTTTCCACGTCTAATCTCCTTGTTATTTTTTTATGCTTAATACTTTGATGATATCAATACCACTTTTTAACTGTAAATCTCTGAGTATATCTTCTTCAATTATAATTTTTTTCTTCTCTTCTTTAGTTTTCTTTTTCTCTTTTTTCTTTTCTTTGTCTTCTTTTTTTCCATCTACTTTTTTTAACTCTTCTTCTAAATGCTGTTTAAGCTCGTTTTCTTTTATCATAAACTCATTAGACTTATGAGGAACTTTTCCTGGGTAAACCAAAATATCTGGTGTTACACCAACAGCTTGTATAGTCCTTCCACTTGGAAGATAGTATCTTGCAATAGTAAGTCTAAGAGCTTCTTCTTCGTCAATAGGCAAGATTATTTGAACACTACCTTTTCCAAAAGTTTTCTCTCCAACTACAATAGCACGTTTATGGTCTTGCAAGGCACCACTTACAATTTCACTTGCACTTGCACTTCCTCCATTTACTAAAACAACTACAGGTATGTCAGTGATAGTTCCAACTTTTGTTGCACTATATTCACTGTTTTGATCTTCATTACGACCTTTTTGAGAAACAATAACACCGTTATCTACAAACAAGTCGGTCAATCCAACAGCTTGGTTTAAAAGACCTCCAGGGTTGTTTCTTAAATCTAAAATAATACCTTTTACATCTCTGTTTTTGCTAAGAGCTTCTTTTGTTTTTCTTACTACATTTTTATCGAAGTTTATAACTCTTATGTAGAGTATGTTTTCATTTTCTATAGTTTTTGTATATACAGAGTCTATTTTTATAATATCTCTTGTGATAGGAATAACTAGAGGGTTACTTTCTCCATCTCTTACAATTGTAAGAGTTAAGCTAGTTCCTGGTTTTCCTCTCATGATTCCTACAGCTTCATCTATAGTCATATTGAGTGTTGATTTCTTGTTTATTTTTAAAATTATGTCACTTGCTTTTACGCCAGCTTTGTCAGCAGGAGTTCCTTCCATAGGAGCAATGATAGTAAGAGCACCATCTCTTATGCCAATTGTAATACCAAGCCCACCAAATTCTCCATCTGTTTGGATTTTCAAATCTTTAAAGTGTTTTGTATCTAAAAAAGATGAATGAGCATCTAAGTTTTCTAAAAGTCCTTTAATGGACTTGTTAACAATCTCTTGAATTTTAAGATCATCTACATAATATTTTTCAACAGTTCCTAAAACCTTAGTAAATTTAGCAAGTGATGATAAGCGACTCTCTTCGGTAGTTACCTTATCTTTTGCCATAAGTGCAGAAGAGAGTAGAAGTGTTGTACCAATAAGTGTTGCGGCAAAGCCAAACGTTGCGAACTTGAAATGTTTCATATAATCTCCATTTATAAAAAGTAGATTATATAGAAATTTTACTAAAAAAGCTATAAAGTCTCTACATGTAAAGAAAATAGAGAACTATATGAATAAAAAAATTTAAGAAACTTGACAGAGATAGACTAAAGTTGTATAATTAAAATAAAAAGGGTACAAAATGAATACTAACAATAATATATTTGATAAACTAACACATCAAATGACACAAACTATTGAGAGTGCAGTGAGTTTGGCACTTCATTCAAAAAATAGTGAAGTAGTGCCTCTACATGTAGTTTGGTCTTTAGTAACTAACTCTGCTTCAATTTTAAATCAACTTTTTAATAAAATGAATGTAGATAAATCTGCAATAGAGTTAGAAATAAAAAGTTATATTGGAAAGCTTTCAACATCATCAAATGTTACAAAAGATAGTGTAAAAATCTCAAAACAGATGATAGAGTCTTTACATGTAGGTGAAGGTTTAATGAGCCAAAGTGGAGACAGCTTTTTAGCTGTTGATACTTGGTTAGTAGCAAATCTTGATTCAAAACCTATAAAAGAGATATTTTCAAAGTATTTTGATTTGTTAGATTTAAAGAAAAATTTTGAAGCTATTAGGGGCGGAAAAGCCATAGATAAACAGACAAGTGATGAGAATTTAGAGGCTTTAGGAAAGTACGGAATTGACCTGACAAAGCTAGCAAATGAAGGTAAGCTTGACCCCGTTATTGGAAGAGATGAGCAGATACACCGTATGATGCAAATTTTAATTCGTAAAACAAAAAATAATCCAATTCTTATAGGTGAACCTGGAACTGGTAAAACTGCCATTGCTGAGGGATTAGCATCAAAAATTGCAGCAAAAGATGTACCTATTTCACTTCAAAACAAACGTTTGATTGCACTTGATATGGCAGCTTTGATTGCTGGTGCGAAGTATAGAGGAGAGTTTGAAGACAGATTAAAAGCGGTCATTGATGAAGTGAAAAAAGATGGTAACATAATTCTTTTCATAGATGAGATTCACACCATAGTTGGAGCAGGGGCAAGTGAAGGTAGCATGGACGCTGCAAATATACTAAAACCAGCACTTGCACGTGGTGAACTTCATACAATTGGAGCTACAACTTTAAAAGAGTATAGAAAACACTTTGAGAAAGATACGGCACTTCAAAGAAGGTTTCAGCCAGTTAAAGTAGATGAGCCTAGCATAAATGAAGCATTGCAGATACTACGAGGAATAAAAGAGCCTCTTGAAACTCATCATAGTGTGACTATTATAGATAGTGCATTAGTAGCGGCGTGTAAACTTAGTGATAGGTACATAACAGATAGATTTTTACCAGATAAAGCGATAGACCTCATTGATGAAGCGGCTGCAGAGCTTAAAATGCAAATTGAGAGTGAACCAACTGATTTGAGTAAAGTAAAACGTGAGATAAGCACGCTTATGGTTGAAAAAGAAGCTCTTTTGATGGAAAAGAGTAAAAAAAATAGTGATCGATTAATGGTTATTGAGAAAGAGTTAAGTGATGCAAAAGAGCGTCAACTTGGTTTAGCAACCCGCTTTGAAAATGAGAAGAGTGTATTTGAAAAAATCTCTACATGTAAAGCTGATTTAGAGGCTTTAAAACGTGAAGCTGAGATGGCAAAGAAAAATAGTGAGTTTAATAAAGCAGCTGAGATAGAGTACGGAAAAATACCTGAGCTTTTAAAAGAAGAGGAGAGTTTGAAATTAAAATGGGAACGAATGGTAGAAGAGGGAACTCTACTAAAAAACTCTGTTGATGAAGATATGATAGCAACCATAGTAAGTAAATGGACAGGAATTCCTGTAAACAAAATGATACAGACTGATAAACAAAAAGTACTCGATATAGAGAAAAGATTAAGAGCCGAAGTGGTTGGTCAAGATAAAGCACTTCACGCTATAGGTCGTGCCATAAAAAGAAACAAAGCAGGTTTGAGTTCCAGCAATCGCCCAATAGGAAGTTTTATGTTTTTAGGACCAACCGGAGTTGGTAAAACTCAAAGTGCAAAAGCTTTGGCAAACTTTCTTTTTGATAGTGAAAAATCATTGTTAAGATTTGATATGAGTGAGTATATGGAAAAGCACTCGGTGAGTCGTTTAGTGGGTCCTCCACCAGGTTACGTAGGCTATGAAGAGGGTGGACAGCTTACAGAGTTAGTACGTCGTAATCCATATAGTGTAATTTTATTTGATGAAATAGAAAAAGCTCATCCAGATGTGTTTAATATACTATTGCAAGTTCTTGATGATGGACGCTTGACAGATAACAAAGGTGTAGTAGTCGACTTTAAAAACACTATCATAATTCTAACATCAAACATAGCAAGTGATAAGATTATGGAAGACCCTGAAAATTGTGAGCAGAGTGTTATGAGTGAACTAAAAAGAAACTTTAAACCAGAGTTTCTAAATCGCCTTGATGACATTGTTATCTTTAATCCTCTTGGATTAGAGCAGATAACGTCTATAGTTGATATACTTTTTAAAGAGTTGCAAGAAAAACTTGAAGCAAAAGATATGACTATAACACTTTCAAAAGAAGCAAAAGACCTAATAGCTGAAGCAGGTTTTGACCCAGTATATGGAGCACGTCCACTAAAACGTGCTATTCATGAGTTTGTTGAAGATAGACTTGCAGATATGATTTTGAGAGATGAAATAGGTGAGGGCGATAATTTGGTTGTAAATGCTTTACAAAACAGTATTACAATATCTAAGATTTAATCTACATGTAAAGGGGATTTATTCCCCTTATTTGATGTTTTTTAGATTTGGAGGTATGAGATAGTTTTGTTTGAACTCTTCAAGTTTATTTTTTTTGTCCATATTTACCGCCCAGTCCCTAAGAGAAGTCCTGTCTTTTTTGTACTCCATAATTGGTACAGATGTTCCACAGCTTGATTCAATAGCGTATATATGAAATTCAAAGAAGTTTCTTATTATGTTTTTATCTTCTTCAAAAAGGTTTATATAGTCTTCAAATTTATTACTATCTCTTTTCATAATTGTAGCTTTACAGAAAAGTCTTAGTATTTTAGGAGTTCCTTCAAAAGCATTAAAAACAAGTGTAAATTCTCCATTTCCTTTTGCATCTGTATATGATCTATTGCCACTTCCTGGATATGACATAAATACTAATGTGCTATCATTTAGAACTTTTATAGTATCGTAACCTTTTGGAGATAGATTTACCTCTTTCCCTGAGGAACTAGCTATATAAAAGAGCTTTTGTTTTTTGATGAAATCTATATCTTTATTAGTTAGTTTTTTGTATTGTTTTCCCAAATGTGTTCCTTTACATGTAAGAGTTTATTTGAATTAATATTTTATCCCCTTATTGATTACTTATTGAAAGTACTATTTTCTATAAGAACGTCGTAAAAGTAGCCAGCACCTATGTCTACTTTCGCTTTTAGAGTTCCTTTAGCAGTGACTGTATCGCCTATGTTTATTTTTACTGTACCCATTTTTGCAGTAAAAATCACTTTGTTTTTTTTAGGTGTTTTAGAGTCATCTTGAATATGAACCCAATCTTTACTCATGATACCACTTGATATCTTTACAACTTTACCTTTGACCATTATTGTTTTTCCATCTAGCATAGTGTTTTTAGCATACAAATCTTCTATTTTGTAAGTGTCAATTGCCATCAGTGATACGCTACTAATAATTAATGCTAAAAAGCCAATTAATAACTTAAATTTCATCTAATATCCTTTTATTGTTTTGTTTTGTATTCTAGGTTGTCTGCAAACATGATTTCATCAAATTTCCTGTTTAACTCTTTGCTCTCAAAGTTTTTTGCAACTAATTGCTGTTTAAATCTAACATAATCACCTTTTTTTACATCAGAATTGTTAACAACTACCCAAAAAGTCTTTTTTGTATTCTCTTTGATTCTCATGTAAGTATAGGCACCACCATGCTGAACTTCTTGAACTGAACCATAGTAATATGATTTGTTATTATCAGCTTGAGCATTATGAAAAGGAGCCTTAGGCATATTTTCATCTTTTTTTATTTCTTGTGCATTTAAAGATAGTGTTAAAAAACACACTGCAATTAAACTAATAGTTTTTTTCATTTTTTTCCTTTAAATTTCTTTTTTTATATGATAACGTAATCAAAACTGTAACTATACTTACTAAAATATATACCCATGAAGGAATCGGAACTGGATCACCTGTTGCATAGGAGTGAAGACCTGCAAGGTAGTAGTTTACGCCATAGTATGTCATCAAAATAGAGCCAAATCCTAATAAAGAGAGTACATTAAATAGATACTCACTATAAAGGCTTTTGAGGAGTCTTAGGTGTAGTATGAGTGCATAGATTATTATAGAGATGTATGTCCAAGTTTCTTTTGGATCCCAGCCCCAGTACCTTCCCCATGATTCATTCGCCCAAACACCTCCTAGAAAGTTTCCTATGACAAGTAGAGTTATGCCTATGATTAGAGTTGCTTCATTTATGAGTGTTAGATTTTTTATGTGCGTATCTAAGTGTATTTTAGTTTTACTTCTAAATATATAAATAACCAGAACCATAAAACTTAGCATTGAAGCGACACCAAAAAAACCGTAACTAGCAACAATGACAGACACATGTATGCTAAGCCATAGTGATTTTAAAACTGGTACTAAGTTTGTGATTTCAGGGTCTATATTACCCAGATGTGCACTAAATAAAAATACTCCAGCTACTATAATTGAACAACTCAAAGCAAGTAAAGATTGTCTAAAAAACAGTACACCAGTTATGGTTGAAGAGTAGGCTATATAAATCATGGTTTCATATGTATTGCTTATGGGAGCATATCCACTTACGTACCATCTTAGAGCTATTGCAAATGTATGAACTATTAGGATTACAACAGCTACACCAATGAGTGATTTTTTAATTTTAGGGTTTATGAGACGATTAAAAAATATAGAGTTTAGAGCATAAAAAAGTAGTACCATACCAAAAATAATATAAGCTAAAGATAGATTTGAGAAAATGTTTATTTTGTTTAGTAGTATCTCTGCATCTCTTTTTTGCTTTGTTGGTATAATCTGTTTTCCGACTCTATTTTGATACTTTGCAATAGTTTGAATGAAAGGTTCAGCTTTGTCGTATTGCCAGTTAAACAAGTTTTCTAAAAAGCGGTTTATATCAAGTGTTAGCTCTGTGTTTTTGAATGTCAGGAACATAGTTTTAAAACTTGCCCATTTATTGTTTGGTTCATTTGGAATTGGAAATAGTTTGAGAATAGTTCCATTATAAACAACAAAAGAAATATTTAGACGCTCATCTACTCTAATGACATCATTATAAAAAGTACCTCTTTTTGAAGAGTCGATTTGGTTCGCTTCTTCCACAAACTTTGCTATTTTGTAATTTCCATTAGGAAAGAAAAAATCAGCAAATTTTAGAAGCTTTTGGTCTTGTGGAACTCTTAGTATCTCTCTTAATTTTGCAGTCTTTACATGTATGAGATTAATTTGTTTCCAAATATCAGGGCGAGCAAACATGCCTAATATGATTTGATTTGCACTCATGCCATGAAGTGACTCTTTTTTTGAAAGTTTTCTTAGTATTTCTCTGTTGAGTGTGTCAAGTGATTTAATTCTACCCATACGAGCTTGAACTACTAGTTTTCCAAATTCTTTACTTACTGTTTTAGATTTTAGTTTATAATCATTTATGTAGGAGTTAACATATTCACTATTTGCAAAAGAGGGCGTTTGACTCAGACATAAAAGTAGTATAAAAGAGGCAATTGGCATCTTGCGTATTTTTTTTATGATTATACTAAACCTTGATTTTTTATCAAATAGACTTAGCAAAAGCCCAAAAAACAGCATGGCATAACCAACATAAGTTATGGTACTTCCTGGGTCATTGTTTATGGAAAGTATAGCTTCTTTTTCATCTCCACTATATGAGTTTTGATAAAACTTGTAGCCTTTGTAAGTAAGAGTGTTGTTCATCGAAATTGTTTGGTTAAATTTGACATTTTCCTGTGCGTCAATAATAGTTACTTCACTGCTAAAAGAGGAGGGAGACCTACTACCTGGGTACCTTACGAGTACAAAGTCATTTAGTTGCATATAAAAAGGTAGTTTTAATTCCATACCGGAAGATACAAAAGTGTTTGATTTTTCTCCCTCTTGTATTGTTATAGTTCCTTGTATTGCAAAGTATCTTGTTATGGCTGCACCAAAGATGATAACAACAAGTGCTATATGAAAAATAAATCTAGTTTTAACTTTGTACATTTTAGTTTTGTGTATTACAAATAGAAGATTTATGGAACTTAGAACCAGTAAAGTCTCATACCATAGTGCATCGTAAACTAATTCTCTTGCTTTGTCAGTTCCAAAGTCGTTTTCTATAAATGTACCATACGCTGCACCAATAGCTAGCATGCTAAGTAGTATAAACATAATTTTATATGAAGTAAATATTTTATATATCAATGAAATGAACCTAATTTTTTATCACAATCTCAAAACAGAGTGGCTCGTAAGTCACTCTGTTTTGAGATATCTAGGGAGTGGTTACCCTAGATATCATTTTGTCTACTTTTTAAAGTAAGCAGATTCTTGGTCAGCGTCTTTATAGACTTCTGACTGATAAGTACCTTTGTCGTTAGCTTGCTTCTTCCATTCAGCTTCAAGAGTTTTCTTGAAGTTCATTTTAGCAGCAACCATTTTTTCAAAGTCTAATCCAGCTAGCTTCTGAGATTTTGCTTTATCGTCAAAATCTGGAGCAGAGTAGTTCATTACACCTTTGCTTGCAAGTACACCAACAAGTAGAATTCTTGCTTGCATAGTTTTTTCATTTGCCACTGCTAGAAGTCTTAGAACTTCTTCAGGAGCGTGGAAAAATGCACCATGACTTGCAACTGCGTAATCCCAACTCCATTGACCACTTCTAATAAGAGCTCTAATAGCTTCTAAATCAGCGTCAGTAGCTCCAACTTCCATAGCTTTTGCAGTCTCAAGATGAGCCTTAGCTAGGTTGTCCATAGTGATAACATGAAGAGTAGTTTTTCTCACATATTTTTCATGTACTATATTTTTGAGTTTAGTTTCACTTTCTCTATGACATGGCATACAACTTCTATCCATTGTATTTAATGGGCTTTGTAATTGGTGATCACTATACTTTACAGCTCCTTCTTGAGTGTAAGGCATGTGACAATCCGCACAAGAAACACCTTTCTTACCATGAATACCAGTTAAGTATAGCTCATATCCAGGATGCTGAGTTTTCAAAATTGGTGTTTTAGAGATTTTGTTTTTAAAATCTGTATGACCAACTTCGTTGTAGTATTTCTCAGCACCTTCAGCTGTTAAGCCATTTTGCCAAGGGAAAGTAACAACTTTAGCCACTTTTTCTTTTCCATCTTTATCAGTCCACGGTGTTTTCTTGAAGTAGTACTCTGAGTGACACTGTGCACAAACTAGGCTTCTTTTCTCTTGATAAGTAGAATCTGCAAATGATTTCATACCAGCAGCAGCTAGGCCTCTGTCTAGGTATTTAACATTTGAAGCTAATTCGCCAGTCTCATTACTGTGACAGTTATAACACCCAATACTGTTTTTGATTTCAGTTCCGTATTTTGCCCATTTGCCTGTAAAAAATTCTAATTCACCATCTTCTTCCATCATTCTTGGAACATCTGGAGATTTACAAGTCCAACATGCTGTTGGCATTGGTCCTGTTTTAGCGTCAACTGGTGCACCAGTTCTTAGAGTATTTGTATTACTCTGAACAGCATAGTAGTGACCACGTGGAGCATTGTAATCTTTTGCAAATCCATATCCAGCCCAGATGATTGGAAGTTGAGGATACTCTTTTAGTAAATCTAAGATATCTCCGCTCTCTTTTGTTCTTAACCAAGAGCTATATTGTCTTGGATAATATTTTTTCCATGCTTCATTTTTTGCTCTATCTGTCTTTGCAACAACAGGAGCTTTATTGAGAGCAATACGTTCTGCTTCTCTTTCATTTACACTGCTTGCTAGTAGTGCCATCGCACCAATCGCTATCAATGAACCAACAAGTAATAATTTAAATTTCACTTTCTCTCCCTTTTATTTAATTTCTTTAATGCCCAAGTTATGTGGTGTAGTCGATAAACCTCTAACTTTTCCATGAGGTACACCCTTATGGCATGACCAACATTTTCTTCCCGTAGCAACTTCTGGATTCTCGTAATTGTGATATTGATCACTATTTGATACCAATGTTGATGTTACACTTTTATGACATGATATACAGTTGTTCTGTACTCGTTTTGCCCCATCATCACTGATAACTATTGCATTGTCATAAGTATTTAGCGTAAAAGCAACAGAGTGGTTCCATCCATCTCTAGCTTTTGCCATATACTTAGCAAGCATACCTTCATTAGTTGGTAAGTGACACTCAACACAAGTTGCTCTTTGTCCATGTGAACTATGTTGCCATGTTGCATACTGAGTATTCATAACATGACAATTTATACATGCTTTTGGATCACTCGAAAGATATGACAGTGCTTTTGATGCGTTAACAACATAAGCAAACATACCAATGGCAATAGCAAAAGCAGCTAGCGCACTATATACAAGGAATTTATTTTCTTTCATATTCCCTCCTTTTAGCTTGGTTATTGTTCTTACACAAAAACTCTAAATTTAAATCGATTATGAGTATCGCTGGATTTAAGCTCATAATAAATAACATAAATCTAACAATCCTCCTCAAGGTAAATTTCATTGAAATAGTACTTTAATTATTTACGTTATACTATGACATAAGTCAAGTATATGAAGAAAATATGAAGAAAATATGAAGAAAATATGAAGAAAATATGATTTTTTTTACATTATGCTATTTAAATATTAATTTTGAAAAGTTTTTTTAACTTAGTTAACCCTTGTTTCATACCACTATACTTCATAATTTTTGCTACATTTTTCCAGTCAGGTTTTTCATAGCAAGGTTTTGGGCATTTTCTACAGCTTGGCTTTTCTTCATGAGGGCATTCTTGTAGTTTTTGATAAGATAGTAAAAATGTATCTTTACATGTAATACATAGATTATAGTTTGCATTTACATGTAGCTCTTTTTCTCTATATATTAAGTTTAGTGATTCTTGTTTTTTTTGTTCATTCTTATGTTTATCTTCACAGTATATTTGTATAAACTTTAGTACAGTTTTTGTATCGTGTATAAACTTTTCATCTGTCATCTTAATTCTCCTCTTTGAGTCCAGATGTACTTTTTATCATCTTTTACATAAGAATAATATAAATTACCAGAGTTTCTCCAAGGGTCTAAGACTACACCTTGTTCAAATTTACAACCTTTACATGTAACTATCAAACTATTGTGCTCTTCCCAATAGTCATTGATGTTTGCACCACCTATATAGTAGTCAAAGCTTGTGAGATTTTGTTTTTTAGCATAAGCTAACATATCGTAAGCAAAGTGCCAACAGAGTCCTCTCTTTTTCACTCCCATATTGACTAGAAAATTGTGAAAAAGAGGCGGAGTTACCAGTTTGTATTGCTCTTTTAGTTTAGATGAATAGTATATCATTTCATTAGATAATATTTTGGCATCAGTTTGGTTTATAGTTGTTTTTATATTGAATATAATTTGTTCCAAACTTCTTACATGTAGAGGTTTATGTGGGCTTTTTGTACATCCAATAAATATAAAAGATATTAATACAAAATACAAATACTTCAACTAGTTATAACTCTATTTCTACCACTTTTTTTGGCTTGATAAAGAGCTTTGTCAGCACGTTTAAAAGTGTCGTTTTTTTCATCTTTTTGGTTATATTGAGATAACCCAAAGCTACATGTAATACTTCTTACGACAGGAAAATCAAAATATTCAATTACATCTTTTAGTTTTGATGCTAGATTTTTAGACTCTTCTATATTAGTTTCAGGAGATATTATAAAAAATTCTTCACCACCCCAGCGACCTAAAATATCTGTATTTCTAATATTTTGATTGAGTAGTTGAGCAACTTGAATCAAGATGTCATCGCCAACTTGATGACCATAAGTATCATTAACTTGCTTAAAAAAGTCAATATCTATAATAATGATAGAAAATATAGTATTGTATCTTTGTGCACGTTTTAATTCTAGTTCATATTCTTTATCAAGATATCTTCTGTTGGGAATTTGGGTTAAAGTATCTGTAAGAGATAGTTTTTCTATCTGCTTTTTATCAGTAATATCATTTCTTATTGCTGTGTAGCCTTTTAGAGTTTTATTTTTGTTATAGTCAAGATTTATTTTGATATTAGCCCAATAGTGAGAGCCATCTTTATTTAGATTTTTAACTTCACCTTGCCAAAACTTTCCACTTTTTAGAGTATCCCACATATTTTCAAAGACACTTTCAGGCATATCTTTATGCCTAAATATGTTATGTCCTTTTCCAATTAATTCATTTTTTGTATAACCTGTCAATCTACATAATGCTTTACTTACATGAGTGATTTTACCATTAATGTCTGATGAAGAAATAAGAACATTATTGTCTATCATTATTATGTATTTTTCTATTTCTTTATTATATTTTGATATGGTTATATATCTGACTAATAATCCAATGGCTAAAATAAAAATAGCACCAAATATTTTCCAAAAAAGAGAATAGTCAAATCCTTGTTCATATTTTATACTTACGTAGTTGTTTAAAATATCCTGTTTTATATGTGGAGACAAGATAGATATAACTTTGTTAAAAATGTTTAAAAGTATTAAGTCATCACTTCTAATAGCAATTCCTAATTTCCATTTTTCATCGAACTTACTAGTTATTTTCAGTTCATTTAAAAAATTAGATTGAAGCATGTATCCTATACTAGCGATATTGTCTATAAAACCAAATAGTTCACCGTTGACAACTTTTTGAAGTCCTTCAGAAATATTTTTTACATTAATTATATTTATATTGTGGTATTTTTTTCGTAAGATTTCATTTATAGCATGTCCTTTTATGACGCCTATTTTTTCTTTTTTTAGTTTATCCAAGTTATTGATAAAACTTACATTAGGTTTAGTTGCTAAAACAAAAGGCATCTCTACGTATGGTTTTGTAAAATTAAGATACTTTTTTCTTTTTTCAGTTTTCATTGCAAGCGAAATAATGTCACACTTTCTATTTTTAGCAACAGCTAATGTCTCACTCCATGTTTTTGTCACTATGACTTTTATAGGAATCCCAATTTCTTTTTGAAATATGTTAAAGTAGTCCGCTACCATACCAATATGTTTTCCATCTTCAAGTTTTTCATAAGGCATCCAATCAGGATCTACACACATTGTAATCTGCTTTTTCCCCTTTAAGTAAATTTCCTCTTCTTTTGAAAATATATTTTTATTATATGTGTTATTTATTCTTCCAAACCATGCTTGTTTCAATTTTGTTTTTTTAAACTCAGAAATAGTGGATAATCCTTTATTTAGTATGCTTATTGCTTCTGGCCAATCTTTTCTAACTGCAAAAGCAAGTTCAAGTTTATCGTCAAGTTGATATGCAAAATCTAAATAAGGAAGTCCTAATTTACTAAGTATATAAGTTGTAGCACTGTTTCCAAATGTTGCATCTGCTTTGCCATATATGACTTGTTTTAACGTCTCTTCTACAGTATCTGCATATATAATTTTAGAATTTTTAAATTTATCTGCTATTTTTTTATCTATCATATTTCCTTTATGTATGATGATAGTTTTTCCATTTAAATCTACATTTGATTGTATGTTAAGTTGATTTTTTTGTTTAACCAGAACCATTTTTGGTAAAGTTATATATATATTTGAAAAATTAAACCATTTTTTTCTCTCTTCGTAAACCCCTAAAGTACTGAGACCATCTATCTTATGTTTTTTTGCATTTTTTTGTATTTGTGACCAGTTACCTAAAACTTGTACGAAGTTCGCACCTGTAACTTTATTGATAATTTTCAATATATCGTTATCGTATCCTATATTTTGACCAGAACTATTTTTCATGATGAAAGGTGCCCAACTATCACCAGTGCCTAGAGTTATAGTTGGATGATTTTGAATGAATATTTTTTCTTTTTGAGTTAACGTGATTTGTCCATAAGCATGAAGCAGATTTGACAAAATAATAATTATTAATAATATTTTTTTTAACATTTCAATCCCTTGCACTTCATATAATCACTTTAGCATAATTTATATCTCTAAAGATTGTTTTGCTGTGATTATGCCATCAATATCACATATGTGTAGTCATTCTCTACAAATACCAAATCACATGAGACCTACAGTTATCATTTACAAACTAAAATTGCCACAAACTAACACAAATTATAAAAAAATTGATAAAAAACGCTTAAAAAAGAGGTTTTAGAAGCAGTTTAAGCTAGAATAATTTATATTAATTAAGGAGAATAGATGTTTAGAGGTTTTAAAAGAAAATTTATTGTTTTGGTAGCTATACTATTTACCATGTTTTTAGATGTGGCTAGTGCTACAGAGACTATTAGAGTTGGTGCATTACGTTTTACTTCTCATGCTCCTAGTTTTGTTGCATTCGAGCGTGGGTATTTTAAAGAACAAGGGCTTAATGTAGAATTCAAGTTTTTTAAAGCAGCTCAACCAATGGCTGTAGCTATTGCTTCTGGTGATGTTGACTTTGGTGTTACTGCTGTATCTGGTGGTCTTATTAATCTTGCTGGGAAAGGTGCTATAAAAGTTATAGGTGGTGCTTTACATGAAGAACAAGGCATAGATGGACAGATGATAATTGCTTCAAAAAAAGCAATAGATGCTGGACTTAAAACACCTGCTAATTTAAAAGGAAGAACTTTTGGTATAACTCAAACAGGTTCATCTTTTCACTACATGGCACATAAAATCGCTCAAAAAGAGGGCTTTTTAGGTTCTGATATTAAACTAAAGCCTTTGCAAAAAATTGGAATTATAATAGGAGCTTTAAAATCAGGGCAAATAGATGCTTGGTCTATTGTTCCTCATATAGCAAAAGGTCTTTCAAAAAGTCCAAAAATAGAGATTATTGGTAGAATTTCTGATTATATTCCAAATTATCAAGTTACAACAATTTTTACGTCAACCTCAACTGCCAAAAACAACCCAAAACTAGTCAAATCTTTTTTAGCTGCTTTTTCAAAAGGTACAGATGATTTTAATGCTGCATTAGTTGATAAAACAGCAGGAGATAAAGCATCTGAAGATATGGTGAAATTAATTCACAAATATGTTTATGCTAGTAAGCCTTATGCAAAAGCAGCACCTTCAATTCGTAATGGAGCTATGCGTATAAACAAGAATGCTAAGTTAAATGTAACAAACATTAAAGACCAATTAGATTGGTTTAAATCAGAAAAACTTGTAAAACCAAATATTACAATGGAAATGCTAGTAGATTCTAATTATGTAGATACGTACTAAATTTATATGGATTTAAGTCTAAAAAATATTTCACATAGTTATGGTGAAGTTGAAGTTCTAAAAAATATAAATTTAGATATAAAAAAGGGTCAAATTGTATGTTTGGTTGGCCCTTCTGGGTGTGGAAAATCAACACTGCTTAGATTTATTGGTGGTTTAGAAAAACCCTCCCAGGGTCAAGTGATTCAAATTGGTTTAGCAAATAAAAGTTCATTAAATCCTCTTACCTATATTTTTCAAGACTTTGCACTCTTACCTTGGTTGAGTGTATATGAAAATATTGCACTTGTACTTGAAGACCACAAAATAAAAAAAAGTGAAATAAAAGAGATTATTAGTGATGTTTTAAAAAGAACTCAATTGAGTGAATTTGCCAATGCTTTGCCAAAACAATTAAGTGGCGGGATGAAGCAAAGAGTTGCAATAGCAAGAGCACTAAGTGTTAAACCTGAAGTAATGTTGATGGATGAACCATTATCTGCTTTAGACAGTCAAACTCGTGAATTACTTATGGATGATTTGATTGCACTATGGGAAAAGGAACGATTTACTGCTTGTTATGTTACTCATAATCTAAATGAAGCAGTTAGGCTTGGACACAAAATAGTTGTTCTCTCACGTCGCCCAGGTTGTATACGAGAAATAATTGACATTGATATTCCTCTTAGTGAGAGACAAAATTACGTAGAAGAATTAGATAAAAAACAAAAAAAACTATGGAACTTGATGCGTGAAGAAGCCTTAATCGCAGATAAGGAACTCATAAATGTCAAATAATAAAAACTCAAAAGAGGTTGTTTTTAGAGGTGGAGGTTTTACTTATAAACCAATTTTTTATGTGGGACCCATATTTTTTATTATTATAATTGCTTTATTAGAATGGGGAACTACTACTGGTTTTATATCTAATTTGACGTTGCCAAAACCTTCAGGAGTATTTCAAGCATTTGTTGAACTTTATGATTCAGGTTTACTTTACAAACACCTAGTGCCTTCTTTAACAAGACTTTTTGTTGGTTCTTTAATGGGAATTACATCTGGGATTCTAGTTGGTCTTTTTATTGGATTGTTTAGTCTAGTTCGAGCTGGGTTATTGCCTATTGTTGCAGCACTTTTTCCTGTTCCCAAAATTGCTCTTTTACCATTGTTTGTTATTTGGTTTGGTATAGATGAAGGTTCAAAGTATGCAATAATAGCATTTGGGTCTTTTGCTCCAATGGTCGTTGCGACATATACCGCTGTAGATAATGTAGATCGTGGTTACATACGAATGGGGCAAAGTTTTGGACTAAAATGGTTATCTATAGTAAGAAAAATAGTATTACCAGGAGCACTTCCTGGAATTTTATCGGGATTAAGAATTGCCTTGGCAATATCTATCATTCTTTTGGTTGCTGCTGAAATGTTAGGAGCAACTTATGGCATAGGAGCATATGTTTTAGAAGCAGGTTCTTTATATGATTTAGAACGCCTTTTTGCCGGAGTTACCATATTATCAGTTTTTGGTGTTAGTATCAATTGGTATATTGGTGTAGTTGAGAGAAAGCTGTTAAGTTGGCGTATATAAAAGTTATCTTAAGTAAATAAAAGGTATAATCCATACCTAAAAAATAAATTTAACAAAGGATTTTTTGTGAAAAGAACATATCAACCGCACAGTACACCAAGAAAACGTACTCACGGATTTAGAACGAGAATGAAGACTAAGAATGGTCGTAAAGTTATATCTGCACGTCGTGCAAAAGGCAGAAAGAGATTAGGACTATAAGCTGTTTTAGAAAACTTACTTTAAATAGCGAGTTTTCAAACGTTTATAAACATGGAAAGAAATGGCACTCTGATGGTGTTGTTGTCTTTTTTAAAAAATGTTCAGAAAAGAAGGTTGGTTTTACAGCTAGCAAAAAAGTTGGTAATGCCGTCAAAAGAGCACAAGCGAAACGTAGAATGCGCGTATTGTTTTTTGAAAATCAAGATAACTTGATAGACGGTATTTATGTATTTGTAGCAAAAGATCGAATGAGTCAGATGTCTTATGATGAGTTAAAAAGGGGTTTTAATTGGTCTCTTAAAAGATTGGAATGTCTTAAATCATGAAACGTTTGGCTCTTTTTGTTCTTAAACTGTATCAAAAAGTTTTTACACTGTTTAGTTATGGAAGTTGTAGGTATTATCCTACATGTTCTGAATATGCCAAATGGCAGATTTTACATAACGGTTTTATAAAAGCTTGTTTTTATAGTTTATTGAGAATTTTAAGATGTAACCAGTTATTTCCTGGTGGAATTGACTACCCTGTTATAGCTAAAAGTTTTCAAAACTCTCTTGTTACTCCTTACCCTTCAAATTCTGTAGATATTAAATTTTGGTTTGTACCAAAAAACAGTAAAAGTTTTTATGTTATAAAAGCTTTTAAATAAGCTCTCAAAAGGGAACGCCGTGATAGACAAACTGAGTAATCAGAGTAGAATAATTATAGCAACGGTTTTATCATTTTTATTCTTCGCAACATATGACCACTTTTTTATTCCTAAAAAAGAAATTGTACCTGAACAATCAACACAAGTAGAAAAGAGTGTATCTTCAACTGCTCCTATTTCTTCTTCTCCAAGTGCAACAGTAAAAGTTCCAACTCAAACTGTACAAACTTCAGAAAAAATTATAGCAACTATTGTTGCTGATAAATATGAGATTAAGATAGACAGACTTGGTAGAATTAGTAAGTTTTTTCTTCGTGAAGCAAAATACACAGATGAAAATGGAGAGAGAATTCAGTTAGTAGATTCTGAATTTGGACCTTTTCCTTTAGAAATTCGTTTTTCAGATGCAGCTTTAAATGCACAAGCTTTTGCTACTTCTTATACGGCTTCTGCTAGTGACGTAAAAGTTGGGGTAAATGGAACTAAAATCACTCTTACTCAATCTTTGAGTGGTTTACACCTACAGAAGATACTTACTTTTTATCCAAATGGAAATTATGATTTAAATGTGAAATTAGATAATCCAAAAGAGTATTTTATAACTCCTGGATTTAGACCAAATGTAGCTATTGATGCTTATACCTTTCATGGTTCACTCATAAAAGAAGCTGATGAGACATTGAGAGTTATAGATGATGGTGATGCTGATGGAGAAAAAGGTTCAATGGCAGCTCAGTTTGCAGCATCAACAGATAGGTACTACGCAACAATGCTTTATAACCTAAATACTGGAATAGATGTAGTTGTAAGTTCAATTCACGAAGAGTCACCTCTGCTTTTTGTTAGAGGTAAAAGTGATTTAAAACTTAGTGGTTATATTGGACCAAAAGATCATGTAGTACTTACTTCTATTGATGCTAGGCTTACTGATGTAATAGAGTATGGATTTTTTACTTTTATTTCTAGACCTCTTTTTAACTTACTTCAATTTTTGCACTCATTGACAGGCAACTGGGGTTGGTCTATTGTTCTTATGACGTTACTTATTCGTTTAGTGCTATTTCCTTTGACATACAAGGGTATGGTATCTATGAACAAGCTCAAAGCTTTAAGTCCAAAGATAAAAGAGCTTCAAGCAAAGTACAAAGGCGATAAGCAAAAATTAAATACTCACATGATGGAATTGTACAAGAAACATGGAGCAAACCCAATGGGTGGTTGTCTTCCTATGATTCTTCAAATTCCTGTTTTCTTTGCAATCTATAGGGTTTTACAAAATGCAATTGAGCTTAAAGGTGCAGCGTGGATTTTATGGGTTGAAGATTTGGCTATTATGGATCCATATTATATTCTTCCTGTTGCTATGGGTATTACAATGTTCTTACACCAAAGAATTACACCAACAAACTTTACAGACCCTATGCAAGAGAAGATTATGAAATTTTTACCACTGATATTTACATTTTTCTTTGTAACTTTCCCCGCAGGACTTACACTTTATTGGTTTACAAACAATTTATTTTCAATAGCACAACAGTACTATGTAAACTCACTGTTTGCAAAAAATAAGGAAGTAGAAGTGGTAACTGAAAAGAAGGCTAAAAAATGATACGCATTGAAGCTACTACTTTAGAAGAAGCGTACTCAAAGGCTGCGGCAGAACTTACTTGTTCTGTCACGCAGATAACATTTGATGTAATCCAAAATCCAAGTTCTGGTTTTTTGGGAATGTTCAAAAAAAGTGCTATTATAGAAGCTAGACGTTCAAATGAAATATCTTCAACTTCTAAAGAGGGTGAAGATAGACCTAGAAAAAATAGAAACAGAAAAAATAAAAGCAAAAAATTTGAGCAACGTGAAGATGTTGAAAAAACGCAAGAGAGCATACCTCAGCCTAAAAAGAAGTCAGAAGCTCCTAGAAAACCTCAAAGAAAGCCAGAAGCTAAAAAAGAGAGTTTAAAAACAATAGATAAATCAGCTCAAAAACCTGCACCAAAACCAACTCCAAGAAGAGAAAATAATAAACCAAAAGTAGAAGTTGGCATTGCTATTATTGAGATTAAAAAAGATATAAATTTACTTTTTACTCATAGTTGCTTTGAGCTTGATGAAATAAAAGTAGAAGCTTATAGTGAAGATACTGTTTTAGTAGAATTTGGTGGCGAAGATGCAGCTCTTCTTATAGGAAAAGAGGGTTATAGATATAAATCACTTTCATATTTACTATATAACTGGATTAATATAAAGTATAACCTAAATGTACGTTTAGAAATAGCAGAATTTTTGAAAAACCAAGAAGAGATGATAGCCAAATATCTTGTTGGTGTTATAGAACGCATCAATAACACTGGACGTGCACAAACTAAAATACTTGATGGTGTTTTAGTGAAGATAGCATTAGAAGCTCTAAGAGCAGAATTCCCTGATAAATACGTAGGTATTAAATCAGGTCGTGAAGGCGGTAGATTTATCGTTATTAATGATTTTAATAGAAAGAAATAATGGATACTATTGCAGCTATTGCAACAAGTCACGGAGTTGGTTCAATTGCGGTCATACGTTTAAGTGGTCCAGCTTCTCTTGATATTGCTAAAAAACTCTCGAAAAAAAATAATTTCATTCCAAGACATGCAACTTTAACTTCACTTTTTGATACTTCTAATGATTTGATAGATGAATCATTAGTTATTTATTTTCAAGCTCCTCGCTCATTTACTGCCGAAGATGTTATAGAGTTTCAGTGTCATGGTGGTTTAGTCGTAGCAGATATGATACTTGGTGAGGTTTTAAAACAAGGAGCAAGATTAGCGGAACCTGGAGAGTTTTCAAAACGTGCATTTTTAAATGGCCGCATAGATTTAACAGAAGCAGAAGCTATAGCAAAACTTATTGAGACAAAAAGTATAGATGCTGCAAAAATTTTGACTCGCCAGATGAAAGGTGAAGTTAAAGAGTTTGTTAAAAGTGTTCGTGAAAATTTAGTAGAAGTTTTAGCTTTTGTAGAAGTAAATATAGATTATGCAGAAGAAGATTTACCACAAGACTTAATGGATCAAATTAAAAATAAATTAGATGATTTAAGAGTTGAGCTTAAAAAAACTTATGAGAGTTCAAAAAGAAGAGAAGGGCTTATAAGTGGTTTTAAAGTTGCTATTATTGGAAAACCAAATGTAGGTAAAAGCTCACTTCTTAACTCACTTCTTAACTACGATAGAGCCATCATAAGCGATATAGCAGGAACTACAAGAGATACAATCGAAGAAGAGATACGAATAGGAACTCATCTTATCAAGATAGTAGACACTGCAGGAATTCGTGAAGCAAATGATGTAATAGAAAAAATAGGCATTGAGCGTTCTAAAAAGGCTATAGATGAGTCAGATATAGTTATAGCTATGTTTGATAACTCAAGAGAGTTTGATGATGAAGATACTCAAATAATGGATATGTTAAATAAATATGATGAAAAAAATATATTACATGTAATAAACAAAAGCGATTTAGATTCCAAATTGGACTCTAGTGCTTTGCATGTAAATGCTTTAAAATTAAACTGTTTTGAACAAGCTGATAACATAGCTTTAGAAATAGAAAAAATACTTGATAAGAGTTCACTTGATGATGCTATACTTCTTAGTTCAAAACGTCAAATGGAAGCTGTAAGAACTACCTATGAGAGCATAGAAACAAGTACAGATTTACTAAGTGAAGGAGAGCTTGAACTCTTTGCTTTTCATCTTAATGAAGCTATTATGAGCATATCTGCAATCTCAAGAAACTTTGACAGGGTAGAAATACTTGATAAAATGTTTGGAAGTTTTTGTTTGGGTAAATAGCACTCTATTTTATCTCTATCAAGTTTTTATTGTATAAAGAGGTTAATAAAAGTTCATGTTTATCGTTGACTTTAAATTTTCCAAATTTTGCATTTTCGTATAGTTTTCCAGTACCTTCTTGGAAAAAAAATGGATTTGTAACAAATTTTACTTTTTCTCCACGTATACGATACTGTAGTAGCATTTGATGTTTTTCTAATTTTTGATTTGCATAGATTGAGACAAAGGAAGCTACTCTTCTTGTATCTAGATTTATCAAAACTAAACCATCATGTATAGTTTTATTTTTTGGTAAACTTTGGAAAAGAGCTCTTGATATTTCAAAGTTTAATTCCATATAATCTCCTTGCATTAAAGAACGAGGATTAATAGGTATTATCTTTAAAAAAACAGGTTTACCATCTTTTAGATGAGTTTCATGTTTGTAGATATTGAAATTTGATAATAACCTGAATTCAAGTTACAAGTGCAACAAACATCTCGTTCATGATGCCATATTTCCAATAATTGTACCAAAGAAAACTTCAAACGGAGTTTTATACCCAAATGCCTTTCTAGGACGGTGATTTAAACGCTCTTGTGCTTCTACAATTTGTTTGTCAGTTATCGTAGTAAAATCTGTTTCTTTAGAAAAATACTGTCTAAGTAAACCATTAGTATTTTCATTTAAACCTCTCTCACAAGAACGATAAGGATGACAGAAATAAAATCCACAATCTAATGCCTCTGAAACATCTTTATGGAAACTAAATTCTTTACCATTATCAGATGTTACAGTATGGATATTATTTTTTATCGGAGCCATTAAATCTATCAAAGCTTGTTTACTGTCTACTACTTTAAACAAAGAGAATTTAGATTTTCTATCAATTATTGTAACAATAGCTCCTTTAGGACCTTTGCCTATAACAGTATCAATTTCTACATCTCCAATACGTGAGTATGTTTTTACTATAGAAGGACGCTCTTCTATGCTTACACTTCCTTTAATTTGTCCTCTTGTTTTATATTGAGAACTTCTTCTTGTGTATTTTTTATTTTGAAGACTATAATGCCCCTAAAAATCAAGACAACTCTTAAACAGATTTAATTTCATCCTCATCTGTTACTTTAACCTACATTTTTCAGATATTCAAGATAAACATTCATAGGTTTTTTATAGTTTATACTTGAATGAAATTTTTTAAAATTGTATTTATGGATGTAGTTTTTTATACCTTCTTTTAACTCCTTTATTGATTGATAATCACTGATATAAATATTGCCATGTTTTAATGTTCTAAAAAATCTTTCAATTACAATATTATCTATACTTCTACCTTTACCATTCATAGATATTTTAATATCATATTTTTTAAGTAACTTAGTATGTTCATAACTAGTGTATTGGCTCCCTTGGTCACTATTAAATATTTTAGGTTTAGGATATTTAACCAATGCCTCCCCAAGTACATCAGTTGCAAGTGTTGCATCCATAGAGTTAGATATGTTATAGGACAGTATTGCTTTGCTATGCCAGTCTATAACAGCTGTAAAATACATAAAGCTTCCATTAACACGTATATATGTAATATCACCACTCCATACTTCATTTGGTGTGGGTACATATACAGTTTTTCTCTTTCCAAATTTAGTCCAATATTTTTTTAGTAGATACTCATAAATCTTATGCTCTTGGTTTTTGAGACTTGTGAGTCTTTTTTTGGTTAGATATATTGCTTGGATACCAAGTATTCCCATATATTTTAAGACTCTATGTTTTCCAATATAGTAGCCATCTTCTTTTAGTTGTTCATATATAAATCTATAACCATACTCTGAGTTATCAGTAGCTATTTCATCTATCTTGTGCAGTAGTTCAATATTCTCCTGACTCATTGGTGCTGGTTTGTAGTAGTAATGACTTCTACTGATACCAAATATATTACATTGCTCTGATATTGATAAATATTTATGCTTGGACTCGATCATCGCTCTTTTATTACATAAGTCCAAGCTCTTTAGCTTTTTTTCAACAAACTCTACTTTTATTGTAGCTTTACCTAGTGCTTTAGCTAAACCATCATTCTCACTCTTTAACTCTTCTATCTCATCTAGGTAAGTTTTAGTTACTCCTCCTACATCGAATGCAAGTGATGCATTATTTAGAAACTGTTGTTTCCATTTACTTAAAGATTGTGATGTGATTTTATATTTAGATGCTATTTGACTTGTTGTTTGTTCTTCTTTTAGCAGCTCTAAAACTATTCTTGTTTTTTGTTCGGCACTATATATTTGTCCTTTTCTTCTACTCATAATTCACCTCCATTATTTATATCATTTTAACTTATTTGAAAATTAATCTTTCTGAATTATTGTCTTTGATTTTAGGGGCATTATAGTGTTCAACATTTTATCTAATTGACACAGAATTCTTTACAGTCCCTATTTATGCTGTCAATGACAATTTGTCCTGCATAGTTTCTAAACTCTTTTAGAAGATACTCATATATACCTATATCTCTACTATTGTTAAATGGTTTAGTTGGCTTATAGTAGAGTGATGATTTATTTACATGTAACAATCTACATTGTTTGTTAAGTGATAAAGTGTGCTTGGAATCAACGAGAACTTGTCGTTCTTTAGCTGATGCCAAGCTTACGAGCTTTCCCTTAAGAAAATTCTTTTCAATAGTTAGATTACCTACTTTTTTGGCCAACTCATCTTTGATTTTATTTAGGTCCTCTATTTCTTCTTTGTACTCTTTTTCTACTGAACTTTTATCGAATGCTAGACTCATATTTTCTAAAAACTGCTATTTCCAGTTTATGAGATTTTTAGGAATAGTTTCATATTCACTTGCTATCTCATTTATAGTTTTGTCACCTTTTCTTGTCAAGTGAAACGGTCACGAAGTGATGACTCTCTTTGAAAAAACTTTTAAAACCAGTTTGCTTTGAAGTCAGCACTGTATCTTTTTTGTTTGGTACTCATTTTACACCCTTTATTATTTTCTTTTTTATTCTATCATTTGGAATAAAAAATCTTGTTTCAGTGGTTTGGTTTATGGGGTGCATTATATTGATTGTTGATGCCCATATTTATCCCATAGGATAAAGTGTATTAGTATGGACTGAGTCAAGTTTTTGCATAAGTTCATCACTTATCTTGTAGTCAAGTGCTGCAAAGGTATCATCAAGTTGTTTTGCGTTACTTGCTCCTATGATAGTAGATGCAATGAAATCAAAGTGCATACTCCAAGCTGTTGCTAAAGTTGTTAGGTTTACATCATACTCTTTTGCTATTTTTATGTATTGTTCAACAGAAGAGAGTGTTTTTTTGTTAAGGAACCTTTGTGCTTGAGCTTGCATACGAGGATTTGGGCTATTTAAGTACTTTGTAAATCTTGCATTTGGAGGATAGATTTTTTGGTTATATTTTCCTGTTAAAACTCCACCGGCTAGAGGTGAGTATGGAAGAAGTGAAATTTTTTCTTTTTTACAAACTGTAGCCAATTCATCCATAAATCTTCTGTTTAACATAGAAAAGTTGTTTTGTATGGACTGAAATCTACTTAAGTTTTTAAATTTTGATATCTCATTTGCTTTTGTTAAACCATAAGCACTATCGTTAGAAGTTCCAACGTATCTTATTTTTCCAGCTTTAACAAATTCATCAAGTACATATAGACTCTCTTCAATAGGAACACTCATATCTGGCCAATGTACCTGATAAAGGTCTAAGTAGTCAGTTTTTAATCTTCTAAGGCTATCTTCCAAAGCTTTAGTAATATGAAATCTATCTACTGCTGTTAAACCATGTCTTATAGGAGGAACAAACCAGCCATTAGCAGCTCCTGCAACTTTTGAAGCAAGTATGATAGAGTCTCTTGGTTTAGTTTGTAACCAATCTCCTATAATCTTTTCAGTTAGTCCAGCATACTCTTTTGAGGGAGGGACAGGATAAAGCTCAGCCGTATCAAAAAAATTTATTCCCATGTCATAAGCTTTATCCATGATTTTAAAAGACTCTTTTTTATCAGCACTTGTACCAAAAGTCATGGTTCCAAGGCCAATAGGTGTAACTCTTAGCCCACTTTTACCTATATATCTATATTCCATTTTAAAGCCTTTTTAAATTTTTTTATATTATAGTATATTTAAAGGTTTGATAGTGAAAAATATAGAAAATATAAAATTACTTAGACTTTGTAATGTTCTACATGTAAGTGACGATAATGAAGAAGCTAAGGTTATGCAGTTATTTTTAGCTTTACATGTAAAGAAAACATACACGGCCAAGAGTTTAGAAGAGGGCTTAAAACTTTTCAGTATTATAAACCAGATATAATAATCTTAGACTTGAAGCTTTCATATGAAGAAAATATAGATCTTCTAAAATAGATACGCTTGATAATTGTTGATATTGTAAATTATCCAGATAACAAATATGTAGCTACTATCATGGATTTGCCCGACTATGATGTAAAAGCATTTTTAATAAATGGAAGCAGAGAGAGAAATGATATGGGTGATGTTGAATACAACATTGCGTTTGTTGATATAACTGCTTATGAAATACAAAAGAGAAAGATAGAAAAGAGTGTTTATTTTGACCCTCTTACGAATATATATATTTTTGAAGAACTTTTTAAACAACAACTTAACATGAAGAAAAGGTACTTACAGCCAACTTCAATAATTTTTTTCGATATAGATGATTTTAAAAAAATTAATGACAAATATGGACACAATGTTGGTGATGAAGTATAAAAATCAGTAGCAAATTTTTTTAAAAACAAAATAAGAGCTGTTGATACATTTATTCATTTGGGAGGAGAAGAATTCGTCATGCTTTTACCTTACACAGATAAAAAAGAGTCAATTGAGTTAGCGAATAGATTAAAAACTTCTTTAGCAAATATGTCTTTTGAACATGCTATTAGTATTCCATGTAGTGTTGGAGTAACTGTGTTAAATGATGATGATAGTTATAAAACTTTTGTTGAAAGAGCAGATAAAGCACAATATATATCAAAAAATGAAGGAAAAAATAGAGTCACCTACATGTAGAAGGAGGAGAGTGTTAGAAATTCCGTAAAACTACTTATTATATTTTGAAGTGTTAAAGTCACACATAGCCTTCATCCTTTCACTTTTTGGAAGTGTGTAGCTACCACCACTTAATAAATGGTCATATTGCAAATAAGTATCCATTCTATCTTTTGTATTAAAATATATTTTATGTCTAAAATATCTATCATCAATTTCTTTTGTAACCAAGAGTGTTTCATTAAACTCATCTGCATTATACATATAGTATAGTTCACAATATGCAGCTTTATCTACTTCCAGATATATTTCTTTAGCTCTATCTGGAGTCTCAAGCACTAGCTTATAAGCCCTCCCAGCCTGCATAGCAATATCAATATGTATAGGATGTTTATCTTTATATGTCTCATATATCCACCTCTCCACATCATCCCTAACCCCATTGTTATTGCTATCTATTCCAAGCAGTGTAGAGTTGTTTAAAGTTTCATCTGGTTCAGGAGGAAGTTTATATCCGTTTATCTCTTTATATACTGTTATTCTTAGTTTATTTGAGGTAGTGTTATCTATTTTTGCTTGAATTGTTGTAGTTCCTTCTTTTAAAGTTTCTAGGGTAGTATTGTTTATAGTTACTATTGAGTTATCTTGTATAATCCATTGTATGTTTTTAGTTATATATTTTATGGTATCGTCTGAGTAAGCTGCTTGAATAATTAAAGCTGCTTGAGTATTTTCTTTTAACTCTGTTTGTATTGTTTCTAAGCTTAGGGTTTTTATGATTACAATATTATCATTTACACTAAAAGAGTAGTTTATACTTGTTGTTATTATGTCATTGTTTCCAAAGAAGAAATTATATAGTTTACATTTCTTTTTATCACTATAAAATAAAGGACATATTTTCAAGATAAATTTTTGAAACCAATTGTTTAGTTTGATTGGTTTTGGGTTTATTAGTTTTAAACTCTTTACATGTAAAGAGTATATTCCTGTTTTTAAATTCTCATTTGGAATAAAGACTAAAGTGTTTTTATCTTTAATACTAATTGCACCATCTATGTTTTTATTATCAATTCCAAGTTGAACTGTATTTGATGTTAAAGATGAAGAGACTATTGGGTTATTAAATGTTATTTGTATTTGTACATCACTTTTTACATTAGTTGCATTTTTTTGAGGGATAAGTAGTGTTGTATGGTTGTTTGCATTTAAACTCAATGATAGTACACATAGAAATATAAATTTAGTAAGTATATTTAACATTTCTTATAGCCTTTATATTAGAGTTGACAATATCTTACTTCTATCAGTTTTCATCTTTTTTACAAGTAAATCTAAACTATTAATACATAAACATTTTTTTAAATGTTTATGTATTAATGAGATGCCAAGAAAGCTTTTGTTTGTTTGATTTTATTCATAGCTAATAAAGTCTTTGATTTATGGTCAGAAACAATATTAATTGCTTCACTTATGAGAGCTAAGGCTTCTTCAGCTCTCTGTTTTGAATCAAAATCAGGTAGATTACTAACAAGAGTTTCTATCTGATTTATATTTTCTTCAATTATAGCGATTTTGAGACTATTTAGCCATTTCATAAGAAGTTTCTTTATTCCATGCTGTAAGAAGTGTTTTTGTAACGTTTATAACTTCTTCTAGCTTTTTAGCATCATCATTTATATTAGCTTCTGATAAAAGTCTAATTTGATGAGTGTAAAGACCACTTAGGTAGTGTGCAATTTCTCCACCATCATAATTTAAAGAGTTAAGTAGTTCTGAAAATATTGCTGTAGTTCTATTAATCCAATATACTTTTTTTTCAGTATCTTCAAGTTCAATTGATTTTTTAGCTTGTGAAGCAAATTTTAGTATTCCTTCATATAGCATTTTGATTAGTTTTTCTGAAGATTCTATAGATACATTATTTTGAGAATATGCTGAATATGCTAAATTTAATCTCATTGTTTTTCCTTTTTATTTTTTCGCATATGATGCTTCAATCATCATTGATAGTGACTTAAATTGTGAATTTAATTTACCTATGATAGCATCGTATGCTATAAATCTTGCAACCATAGTGTCATATTTTGCATCAAGTCTTGTTATTGTCTTTTCTTTTTCTGTTTGAAGAGATCTTTTTTCAGTTTCTAAGCTTTTTTCAAAAAGACTAAGTGTAGAATTATCACCTGATATTAAGTTTCTTAAATTATTATTAAATGTTGAAAAAATACCTGTACTTGTTTCACTTGTTCCTCTTACAGTTCCTTTTGTAAAACCAATAGAAGATAGTTTTGCACTATTACCGGTTATTTTAATATCATCACCACTACTACTTTTTAGTATAATATAACTATTAGAATTATCGAGTGTAACTTCTATACCTGAGATATTTGCATTCTTGATAGCATTTTGAAGCGCTGTTGCATTTTGCGAAGCTGTTCCTGTTAAATTTACTACTATGTCAGTTCCATTTATGTTAAAATCACCAGTTTTTATATCTGTAACACCAGCACTGACTATTGAGCCAACTTTTATTGTTGTATCAACAGTTGTCATTCCTCTAAAAAAGCTTTCTACTCCTTTTGGATCTGCTGCTAATTTGCTATTTATGATTGATTTATCAAATTCTAATATTCCTGCATCGTTTAATTCTATGCCATACTCTGCTAAGTTTCTACCATTTTCATCAACCGACAATAATTGTCTATTTATATTTGCTTTCATAGTTACAATTTCACTTACGCCTTGGAATGATCCTGATGCTTTTGAGTCAATATCATATTTTGTTGATTCATTTAAATTACTTATAAGTTGATTATATTTTGCTACAAAAGCTTCTAAATTTTTAGTGATATCTTTTGTATCTTGTTTTACTACTACATTACTTTTGCCTATTTCATTAAGAGTTATAGACACACCAACGATTAAATCATCAAAGCTGTTCGATGTTCGTGATATTGATACTCCATTATAAAGCAATGAAGCATTACTTGCATTTTGTAGTTTATCCGTTTTAGTTGTTTTAGTAAGAGAATCTAGTCCAAAAGTAGTAGTTGAAGCACCAGTTATTGTTAGACTATTGTCATTTGAGCTTAATACTAATGCACCATTTTTTATGCTTGAAGTTAGTTCATTTCCTAAGCCTAAGCTGGCTATTTTGGTATTTATTTCAGAGATTCCATCACCACTTGTAACAGTAATGTCGTAATCAACACCATTTATGTTAAATGTTAATGTTTCATCTATTCCAGCATGTGTATTTGTTGATATAGTGGCAGTATATGCATGTTTATTTGTTATACCTAAGCCATCTGTAGCTGCACCAGTTGAGGTTATTGTTATTTCTTGATTGCTACCTGTATTTGTTGATTTTATAATCAATTTATATGGGTCATCTCCACCTACATTTAAGATTGAAGCACTTATTTTACCATCTGTTTTATCAAAAATTTTATTTTTAAATTCTGTAATGGTTGTATTTGCATCTATTTCTATATCATAATTAGTACCATCTATGTTTATAGTAACAGTTTCTGCTCCTGTTGCAAATTTTGCTTTTTCACTAGAAAATGGCTTTGATTCTATAATATCACTTTGAGCTAAATTTATTACATCAACAGAAAAATCTTGTATTAGAGTTCCTGCTAAAACACGTACACTAACAGAGTCTCCACTAACAGTGCTAGACCTTTTTAAATAGCTCATTTCGTCTGATAAAGTACTTGCAGCACTTTTAAACGATGCGGCCATCGTTGTAAGTATAGATAAATCAGTTAGTTTTGAAGTAGTAGTAGCTAACCTTCTGTCTATTGGCTTTATTTGATTGCTATTATCTACTTCACGTAGTTTTTCTATAATATCGTAGCTTAGAGCGCCATTACTACCAAGCCCTAAATTACTTAGTGAACCAGTCATACTTTATCCTTTTTTATCAAAAATTGTTCCAATGATTTCTTGCATCTTTTCAGAGAGCAACATAGCTTCTTCAGTTGGAATTTTTCTGATTGCTTTTCCCGTACTTTTCTCTATAACATCTACGAACATAACTTTTATTTTATCATTAAAGCCAAATTGTACATTTATTCCTAGTGAGCCCATCTGTTTATTTAATTTTTTAACTGTTTTATTTAGTTTTTCACTAATATCCTGTTTGTTTTGTATATCTTCTATTTCACTTTTTGCCATTTGATGAGAATTTTCTACTTCCCTTGTTTGTACTGGTGCATGAGTTTTTGGTGCACTAACTGCGGATTCCACCTGTTTACTCGTTGAACTAAAGATATCCATTTCGTCCTCCTTGACAATATAAGTTTCTATATTTCTATCTTTATATCGACTAGAAATATTTTTTTTTAATAGTTTTATATGGTTATTATTAGAATTAGTATAATATTAGGAAAATTATTTGGAGTTAGTCTGTGAAAATTGCTTTAGCATGTCAGTCTGTTTTATTGGAAAAATCTTTGGAGATATTTCTGAAGAGTTATATTACACCTTATAAACAGTGTAATTTTGTTATAAGCGATAGAGAAATAGAAATAGATAAGCCTCTTTTCTATATTGCAACTGAAAATTCGGATTTAATTATTCCTTTTTCAAAGAGTGCTTTAATGATAAAAGTAGAGGGTTTTTATGACTCTTTGTTTAAAGAAGATACAAAAGATAGTATCAAAAAAGTAGATATAAAAGATATAGAAGTGAAAATAACAAAACTAACAGATAACTTCAGAGATGATTTAGTAAGTTTGATAAAAGAGCATTATGATAACTAAAAAAATTGTAACTGGAAAATATAAAAATAAAATTATAAATTTACCTTCTTCAGATACAACAAGAAGTACAAAGTCAATTATGAAAGAGTCTCTATTTGACACTCTTCAGTTTGATGTAGTTGATGAAAACTTTGTAGAAGTTTTTGGTGGAAGTGGTTCTATGGGGCTTGAAGCTTTGAGCCGTGGAGCAAGTCACGCGTATTTTTTTGAAAAAGATAAAAAAGCGTATGTAGTTTTGAGAGAAAATTGCACTAGAATTGCACAAAATGATACTACGTGTATAAGCGGAGATAGTTTTTTAGAGTTTCCAAAGTTTATACAAAAATATAAACAAAAAACATTTTTCTATTTTGACCCACCTTTTTCTATACGTGAAGGTATGGAAGATATATATGAAAACACTTTAAAACTTATAGAGATGATACCTCATGAGTTATCGCATTTAATCATAATAGAACATATGAGTAAACAAAAAATGCCAGATATTATAGGTAACTATACAATCAAAAAAACTAAAAAATTTGGAAAGAGCACACTTACTTATTATAAGAGTTTAGTTGAAAATTAAATTAAATGTTTTAATAACTCTATTTTGTACAGGATTTTTATTTTTTGGTTGTTCAACTAAGTCATACAATCAATTATTTAAAAAAACAGATAAAGGTGATATTAGTAAAAAATTAAAAAAAAGTTTTAAATTAGTTATTAATACTCCTGAAGATGTAAAAATAGAAATCTTAGATGAAAAACTTAAAGTTCAAAAACAAATACTTTTAAAACAGGGTAAATATAAAATAAAAATCACGAAGAGAGGATACGAGACATATATTGAGACAATTAATCTTAATAAAAATATAGAATTTACTATAGATGTTACTAAGTTTAAAAAAGATATTAATTACATAAATTTAGATAAAATTACACAATATAATGTAAATTATAAGGGAAATATTAATTGGCATCATGAAAATAGTTTTTCTTCTAATTATTTAGAAGTTTTTTTTAACAAAGAAAATCTTATTTTAGCAAGAGATGTGACTTCTTCAGAAAAAGCGGTCTATTTAAAAGATACCCGTAGTAATTATAAAAACTTAATTTATACATATGCAAATTTATTGACTAAAAAAATTTTAGAAAAAAAAGAAAATAATAAATTTCAACTTGAATATAAAAATAAATTTAAACTTTTTTCAAATCAAAGTTACGAAGATAGTATTTATCAAAAATCTTTTGAAAAAGCATTAAATGTTGTACTTGGAAAACCATATTTTAAAGATATAACATATAATATTTTTAATAAAACAATGAGTGGCATAGTTTTTTCATCTTCAATACCTAGATTTAGTGAAAATTTTTCATTAATTGTACCTTTAGTTAAAGTTAAACAATATACAAGTGGTTTACTTGACGGTAAACTTGTACCAATAGTTAAATTAAATGAAAATTTAAAAGTTACTGAAGTCATTATTTTATAATAGACTTTTTACATGTAAACATGGAACATAAATTGCTTTGATTTATTAATTAAGTCAAAGGACGATTATGAGATTTGTAAGTATGTTTTTCTTACTACTGTTAACAACAATATCATTAAATGCTGAAAAAGTTCGTGAAATTGCTAATATAATTGGTGTTAGAGAAAACCAAATAATAGGTTATGGTCTTGTTGTAGGTCTCAATGGTACGGGTGATGGATCTTCTTCAGAATTTACAATACGTTCAATCTCAAACTTACTTCAAACAGTTGGTGTAAAAATAGATCCAGATGATATCAAATCAAAAAATGTTGCAGCAGTTATTGTTACAACTTTGCTTCCGGCATTTGCTAGACAAGGTGATAGATTGAATGTTACAATTTCATCTATTGGTGATTCAAAATCACTTGAAGGTGGTACTCTTTTAATGACGGCTTTAAAAGGGGTAGATGGAAATATTTATGCACTTTCACAAGGTTCAGTTACGATTGGCGGAAGAAATGGTAAAGGTGGCGGAATTAAAAACCACACAACAGCGGGAACTGTTTTTGATGGTGCTATTGTTGAAAAAGAGATAGTCTACGATATATATAATCAAAATTTTGCAAGACTTAGTCTGAAAGATTCAAATTTCAAAACAGCAGTTTCAGTTCAAAATGGACTTAATGATTTTTTCCAAGAAGATATTGCAGTTGCTATTGATTCAAGGACCATAAGACTTATGAAACCCTCAAGTGTCTCCATGATAGAGTTTTTGGCAAGTATCTTAGAAGTAGAGGTAAGTTATCAAAGAGAACAGAAGATTGTTATAGATGAGAGAACAGGTACTATAGTGTCTGGTATAGATATTAAAGTTGATCCAGTCATTATAACTCATGGTGATATTACTATAAAAATTTCTCCTCAAAAAAAGATTATAGAAGCTGAATTTGAAGATGGAATAAATATGAAAAACGGTGTTCATATTAGTGTAAATGAAAACCTTTTAAATATTGAAGAGGACAAAATAACAGTGGCAAACTTAACAAGAGCATTGCACAAACTTGGAGCTAAACCAAAAGATATAATTTCTATTATTGAAGGTATCAAAAGAGCAGGTGCAATTAGAGCTAAGTTGGATGTAATCTAATGATAGACAATACAATGGCACTAATGCATACTACATATAGTCCACAAAGTATAAAGGTAGAAAATAGTACAGATGTACGATTGAAAGAACAGACAGATAAGTTTGAAGCTTTTTTTATTAAAAAAGTTTTGGACATTTCACTAAAAAACGACAACAAGCTTTTTGAAAAAGATGCTGGAGATAAGATATATAACTCAATGTATAACGATGCCATGAGTAATTCTTTGACTGGTAAGTTTGGTTTTAGTGAGATGTTATTTAACTTCTTAAAAGAGGGGCGTTAAGGTTTTTCATTTTTAACCGATATAAGGGTATAACTTATACAAGAAAGGTTAAAGATGATTTCAAATGTGCAGGCTGGAAATGCAGCCTATTTGCAACAGATAAACTCTAAAAATAAAAAAGAGCCTACATCTGTTAGTGAAGCAAAAGAGATGGACAAAGTCGAATCTTTAAAAGAGCAGATTCAAAATGGTGACTATAAAGTAGACACACAGAAAACTGCAGAGGCGGTAGCCAAAGATCTGATTTAGTCCTAAATAAGGGACAAATTATGTTATCACACTATCTTAAAACTTCGATAGAAGATATAGAAAATTTAATTGAATTAACAAATAAAGATATAACAGATATAAAAGAAGCTAAACATGAAGATGTTTTCAAAAGAACAAAAATAAAAAATGATTTAGTTAAATCTTTTGAAAATAAAAAGTCTATGTTAGATAATGAGCTAATAAAGTTAGTAAAAAATAGTGATAACAAACCTCTTGAAGAGATACTAAATTCTTCACAGCAAGATATGCTTGAAGAGATGAAGAATAAACTTTTTATACTTAAACAAAAAAACAAAGAGTATGCTAGATTTGTAGTAACTGTAAGTGAGTTTTATAATTCACTTCTTGATAGTGTTTTTCCAAGAGATATGGAGGGCTATCAAAAACTAAACCATAAACCGGCGTCACTTTTAAAGATAAGGGCTTAGTTATGAGTCTTTTTAGTACATTAAATACTGGTGTTTCTGGACTTAAAGCACATGAGCTTGCAATAGCAACTACTAGCCATAATATATCAAATGCAAGTAATGATTACTATACAAGACAACGTGTGGTTATGCATGCAAATAAACCTTTCCATATAACTCCAGGAGATGTTGGAACAGGTGTTAAAGTTCAAACAATAATTAGGATTCATGATGAGTTTGTCTATAGACGTTTAAAAGATAGTGCAAATTCGTTATCTTATGATATATTCAATAAAAAATCACTTGAAGAGATAGCCAAGTATTTTCCAGATTTAAAGGGTGTTGGACTTGCCTCAGATATGAAAAAATACTTTGCTTCTTGGAATGATGTAGCTTCAAATCCTGATGATGCAGCACAGAAGATAGCATTAGTACAAAAATCAGTTACTTTTTTGAATAACTTAAGAGATTCAAGATCTCATGTTAGAGTTCTTCAAAACTCTATAAATGAACAATTAAAAACAAATGTAGATGAGATAAACCGCATAGGTGAACAACTAGCAGTACTTAATAAAGCTATAAGTAAAGTAGAAGTTTTAGATGCAAACCGTGCGAATGATTTGAGAGATCAAAGAGATAATTTAGAATTAACACTCTCTGCACTTGTGAATGTATCTGTTTTTAAAGGCGATATGGTAACAGAAAATCACATTGATCAAAATCTTACAGATCAAGGAAGTGCATACCATTTGAATATAGCAGGACACTCTTTTGTAGATGGGTTTACTTTTCATCCACTTGTAATTAATAATACTGATAATGCAAGTAATTATTATTCAATTTACTCACAATCACAAGATGGCTCAACCGTAGAAATAACTGGTAAACTCATGGGTGGAAAAATTGGTGCTATGCTTGATTTAAGAGGAAGAAATATAGACCCAGCTACCAATAGTGGATTCCCTGTTGACGGAGTTTTGCAAGGATACATAGATGATTTAGATGCTTTTGCAAAAACTTTTGTGGAACAGACAAATAATTTATATGCAAGAAGTGCACAAGAGAGAATGAGCTCACTTTCAAATGTAGGTTTGAAAGACAATATTTCACTTACTAGTTATAAAGACTCTCTCTCTAAGGGTACTTTTGATGTAGTTATGTATGATAAGCAAGGTAAAGAAGTAGGTAGAAAAACAATAAATATAAATTCTCTTACAACTATGAATGATAGCACAGTAAGCCCAAGTATTGTTAGCCAGTTTAATACAAATAGTGATGATAATGGAGATAACAACTCCTTAAATGATATTGATGATTATTTTAATGCAGTTTATAGTTTTGATAATGTAACAAACCGTGGTTCGTTGTCATTTAATTCAAAAGATAGTTTATCAGGATATACTATTGCGATAGAAGACAATGGCACTAATTTTGCAGGAGCAATAGGGTTGAGTCCTTTTTTACAAGGAGATAATGCTTCAAAGATTGATGTTGTTTTGAAATATAAAAAGGATCCATCAAAAATGAACGCTAATAGTGCACCAATAGCAGGAAATAATAAAGTTGCAAATGCTATGGTACAAATGCAGTATAATAAATTTAATTTTCATAGAACAGGAAATTCAGTTGTAACGGAAAGTATAGAAGGATTTTATAGATTTCTTACGACACAAATTTCAACTGATGGTGAGAGTGCAAATAGAAACTATGAAACAAGTACAGCTCTTTTCAATACAATTAATGGTGAATTTCAATCAATAAGTGGTGTAAATATGGATGAAGAATTAACTGATTTGATGAGATTCCAAGCTGGTTATGTGGCAAATGCAAAAGTTATAACTACCATTGATCAGATGTTAGATACTCTTTTAGGATTGAAGAGATAGTGAAATTTCCTTTTTTTAGTACAGTTGCTATTACAAGTATACTTTTCTTTTGTTTTTTTGGACTAAATATCTACTCAGGATTAGCATATGATCTTAACCCTGAAGCAATACTTTTACCACCATCATGGGATAATTTTTTAGGAACAGATAGGCTTGGCAGAGATCTGTTAGCAAGAGTTATGGAGGGTGGCAAGATATCTTTAACAATAGGTTTTATTAGTGCAATTATTACTAGTCTAGCTGGACTTATCATAGGTGTGAGTGCTGGATTTTTTAAAGGTAAAACAGATAAAATAATTATTGTTTTAATTGACCTATTTTTGACATTTCCAACATTTTTCTTACTTTTAGCACTAATTAGTTATGTTAATGCTTCTGTTTGGGTTATTATAGTTGTTATTTCAATTACAGGCTGGATGGGTATGGCTAGAATGATAAGAAGTGAGAGTTTTGCAATTTCAAATGCTCCTTATATAAAAATTCTTAAAATTGGTAAAGTAAACTCTCTTAAAATTATACTAAAATATTTTACTCCCATACTTGCTCCTATATTTTTTATCAGTTTTACTTTTGGTATTAGTGGAGCTATATTGGCTGAGAGTGGACTTAGCTTTTTAGGTATTGGCATAAACCCTCCTCAAATAAGTTGGGGAACGATTTTAAGTGAAGGAAAAGAGGTTATAGACATAGCTTGGTGGCTTAGTTTTTTTCCAGGACTTATGATTTTTATAGTGACTTATTCTTTGATAAATATTTCGGATTACTTGCAGACTAAAACAGATTCAAAAGAACAACATGAAACATGATATAGCTGAGCTATTAAGGAAAGAAGCAAAACATAGAAACAGTTTTGATGAGTTGAGTTTAGAGCGACCAGATCCTCTTATGGTTGCAAAAGAGTATGAAGATGAATATGTTTCTCTTATATGTGCTCTTTTTGCATATGGCAATGCAAAACTGATAGTAAAGTTTTTAAATAGTTTGGATTTTTTACTTTTAGATAATGACCAAGATATATTCATGAAACATTATTATAGATTTCAATCAAACCAAGATGTAATTGAGTTTTTTAAGACTATGAGATTGCTTAAAAGCTCAACCTCTATAGAAAAGAAATTTTGTGAAGGATATACAAAAAATAGAAGTGTTATGGATGGATTAAGCTCTATTATTTCCTACATGTATGGCCTTAATCCTTATCGTTCACGTGGATATGAATTTTTGTTAGGAAAAATTCCTACGCATAAAACTAATTCTCCATATAAAAGATGGCATATGTATTTAAGGTGGATGGTAAGGCATGACAACTTAGATATGGGACTTTGGAGTAGTGTTAGTACAAAAGATTTGTTAGTGCCTCTTGATACTCATACATTTAAAGTTGGTCAAAAATTTGGCTTAATAAAAAGAAAAGGCTATGATTTAAAAGCAGTTTTAGAGTTAACAGAGTCTTTTAGGGAGTTGGATTTTAATGATCCTGTTAAGTTTGACTTTGCATTATATCGCATAGGACAGGAAAAAAAGTCATAAAAAAGATAGTTATTGTTTTTATATCAAAAAATATAAAAAATTTATAAAACATAGTAACAATTAACCTTTGATTAATGCCAAGAAGGGTATAATCACAAAAATTTTAAACGTGAAGGAAAAATGTAATGGGTGATATATTTACATTTATAGGACTTATTAATAATAATCACGAGTTCCTAATTGGTGCTCATATTGTATTGGTAGGTATTATAGTTTTGGTTCTTGCAAAGTTAGCTACTAAATCTATGCAGTTGGTTCCAAGTGGTGTACAAAATATAATGGAAGCTTACGTAGAGGGTGTTATCTCTATAGGTAAAGATGTTATTGGTGCTGAGTTAGCAAGAAAGTATTTACCTTTAATTGCAACAATTGGACTTTTGGTTTTAGTTGGTAATCTTATTGGGATTATTCCAGGATTTGAATCTCCAACAAGTAACGTTAATATGACTTTAGTTTTAGCATTAGTAGTTTTTATATACTATAATTATGAAGGCATACGAGTAAATGGTTTTATTAAGTACTTTGGTCACTTCATGGGACCTATGAAAATATTAGCTCCATTGATGTTTCCTATTGAAATAGTTTCTCATCTTTCAAGAGTTGTTTCTTTGTCTTTTCGTCTTTTTGGAAATATAAAAGGTGATGATATGTTCTTAATGGTTATTTTAATGCTTGCTCCTTGGGTAGCACCTATGGTACCTTTTGGACTTTTAACTTTTATGGCATTTTTACAAGCATTTATTTTTATGATTCTTACTTATGTTTATCTGGCAAGTGCAGTTCAGATAAGCGATCACTAAGCTTCTGTTTTGAAAAAACGTAGTATTTACGAACGACTAATAAGTTTACTTCAAGGTGCCTCATGGGCCCTTGTTGTCGTAGGTGCTACAGTTTCCTTTTCAATTTTTTATCCTTTTGGTTTTTTTACTGCTTTGATTGGTGCTTTTTTAGGAAGTTTGGGTGGACTATTTTTTGTGATTCTTTTTGAAATAGCTCATCAGCAGAGTGAAAAACTTGAAGAGATAAAAAAACAAACTAAACTTTTAGAAAAAATAGATGAAAAGCTATCTAATAACTGACCCATTTTTTTACTCTTCAGACCCAAAAAACTTTTCAAAAAAACTTTTACATGTAATAAAGACAAAAGCTCCAAATTTTGTCTGTATCCGTGATAAACAAACAGATAATTACAGAGATATAGCATTAATTATTAAAAAAAATATACATCATCCAAAAATACTTTTACATACTGATTACAGACTTGCACATAAGTTAGATTTTTATGGAGTTCACCTTCCTTCAACACATTTTTCTGATATAAAAAAAGCAAAAGATTTGGGTTTACATGTAGTGGTCTCAACTCATACTTTAGAAGAGGCGTTACATGTAGAGAAACTTGGGAGCGATTTCATTACTTTTAGTCCAATTTTTCAGACTCCAAATAAGGGAACTCCCAAGGGTTTAGAGAAGTTAAAAGAAATAAATGCTAAAATAGATATAGATTGTTTCGCTCTTGGCGGAATTGTAGATGAGAGCCAAATTCAAGCTTGTAAAAAAACAGGTGTTTATGGGTTTGCCTCTATTCGACATTTTATAAAATAAGGTAAATTAATATGAAATTTGAAGTTGTCATAGGATTAGAAGTACATACACAACTTAACACTAAAACAAAAATATTTTGTTCGTGCCCAACAAGCTTTGGAGATGCTCCAAACACAAATGTATGTCCAGTATGTTTAGCCCTTCCTGGAGCTTTACCAGTTTTAAACGTTGAGACTGTTAAAAAGTCTATAGCTTTTGGAACAGCTATTGGTGCAACTGTACATAAAAAATCAATTTTTAATAGAAAAAACTATTTTTACCCAGATCTTCCAAAAGGTTATCAGATAAGCCAGTTTGAAATTCCTATTGTTGAAGGTGGTTCAATTGTTATAGATTTTGAAGATGGCACACAAAAAACTATTGGTGTTACTCGTGCTCATCTTGAAGAAGATGCTGGAAAAAACACTCACTATGGAACTGAAAGTCATGTTGATTTGAACCGTGCAGGAACACCTTTGCTTGAAATAGTAAGTGAACCAGATATGAGAAGTGCTGATGAAGTGATAAGATACCTCAAAAAAGTTCATGCTATTTTAAGATACTTAGACATCAGTGATGCAAATATGCAAGAAGGAAGTTTTAGATGTGATGTTAACATCTCTATTCGTCCTTTTGGCGAAGACAAACTTTATACTAGAGCAGAGATAAAAAACTTAAACTCATTTAAGTTCATCCAAAAAGCTATTGAGTATGAGGTAGCTAGACAGATAGAAGCTTGGGAAGATGGTGTTTATGAAACAGAAGTAGTTCAAGAGACTCGTCTTTATGATGCAGATAAAGATGAAACAAGAAGCATGAGGGGAAAAGAAGATAGTGCAGAGTACAGATACTTTCCAGATCCTGACCTGCTTCCTGTAATAATACCAGACGAGATGATGGAAAAGTACAAGAAAATACCAGAACTTCCAGATGCAAAGAAAAAAAGATTTGTAAAAGAGTATGGCATTAAAGAGTATGATGCGGCTGTTATCACTGCAGAAGTTGAGATGGCTCATTTTTATGAAGTCATGATAAAAGAGGGTGCTGGAGTTAAAAAGAGTGTTACTTGGCTTACGGTTGAGCTTCTTGCTCGTTTGAGTGGTGGTATTACAGTTGTAACTTCACCGGTCAATGCTGTTAAACTTGGAACTTTAGTAAAGCGAATTGAAGATGGAACTATTAGTGGAAAAGCTGCTAAAGATGTTCTTGATTACATGATGGACAATGAGACTGAAGTAGATGAAGTTATAGAACAACTTGGACTTAAACAAGTGAGTGATGATGGAGCTATTTTAGAAATCATAGATGTGATTATAGCAGCTAATTGTGATAAGGTAGAGCAGTATAGAGCCGGGAAAGAAAAACTACTTGGCTTTTTTGTAGGGCAAACTATGAAAGCTAGCAAAGGCACTGCAAATCCAGTAAAAGTAAATGAGTTATTAAAACAGAGATTGAGTTAATAAAAGAGATTTAGGAAAAGATATGATTGCAGTGATTGGTGCGGGAAAATGGGGACAAGCTATACACTTTGCTATCTCAGAAAACTTTACATGTAAGATAACTTCACGAACAAAAAAAGATATAAAAAATTTTGTTTCTCTTGAAAAAGCATTGGAGTGTGAATACCTAGTTATTGCACTTCCTGTACAGATAGTGAGAGCTTGGTTAAAAGAAAATTTTGTGTATAAAAATCAAAAAGTTTTAGTTGCAGCCAAAGGGATAGAAAAAGGGAGGGGTGCTTTTTTAAATGATATTTACAAAGAGTATATTCCCCAAGAAAATTTATCTTTTCTCTCTGGACCATCTTTTGCAGCAGAGGTTATAAAATCTCTTCCAACTTGTGTAGTTATCAACTCAATAAATAAAAATCTTGCAGACAAATTTGCATCTTTTTTCCCAGAGTTTATAAAAACATATACTTCTAATGATGTTATAGGTGCTGAGATTTGTGGAGCATATAAAAATGTATTAGCGATTGCAAGTGGTATTTGTGATGGTTTAGAGCTTGGAAATAATGCAAGAGCGAGTTTGATTTCACGTGGCTTAATTGAAATGAGACGCTTTGGAAAGTTTTTTGGAGCTGAGGATGAGACATTTTTAGGACTTAGTGGAGCAGGAGACCTCTTTTTAACAGCCTCAAGTGTTCTTTCACGTAATTATAGAGTTGGATTTGCTTTAGCTAAAGGTAAAAGTTTGGATGAAATTCTACTAGAGCTTGGTGAAGTAGCTGAGGGAGTTTTTACAACAGATGCTATTTTAGAACTTTCAAAAAAACATGAAATTTATACTCCCATAGTTAGTCAAGTTGCACTTGTGCTAAAAGGAAAATCACCAAAATCTAGTCTTAAAGATTTGTTAGCATGATAAAATTACTTTTGATTTTATCTTTAATATTCACTTTTTCATTTGCAAAATCACCATCTTTAGAAGAGATGATAGGGCAGATGATTATGGTGGGAGTTGGAGGAAGCAAACCGAATGATAAATGGGTAAAGCAGTTAGGCTTTGACATTAAAAAAGGTAGAGTTGGTGGTGTTATTTTATTTGGTAAGAATATAGAAAATCCAAAAAAACTTAAAAAACTAACTACTTTTCTATCGTCTGTGAAAACAAAACAACAACTTTTTATTGCCATTGACCAAGAGGGTGGTACAGTTCAAAGACTTAATGAGAAAAAAGGTTTTAACTCATATCTATCAGCTTTTGAAATCTCTAGAAATAAGACGCTTATTGAGAGTTATGAAATATATAAAAAAATGGCAGATGAGTTAAAAGAGTATGGTTTTAACATAAACTTTGCCCCTGTAGTTGATCTTGATATTAATCCAAATTCACCTGCAATTGGTAAGAAAAAAAGAAGCTATTCAGTTGGAGAAGAAATTGTTATAGCTTATAGTAGTGAGTTTTTAAAAGCTCAAAAAGATGCTGGTATCATAAGTGTTCTTAAACATTTTCCTGGTCATGGAAGTGCTTTAGCTGATTCGCATAAACGCATAACAGATGTAAGTGAAACATGGCAGTATAAAGAGTTAAAGCCTTATTATTATTTTATAAAGTATGAAAAAGCAGATGCTATTATGGTAGGGCATATAAATTTACAAATATTTGATGAAATATATCCCGCTTCTTTGTCAAAAAACATAATAAAAGGGCTTTTAAGAGAGCAGTTAAAATTTGAGGGCGTAGTTTTTAGTGATGACATGCAGATGAGAGCTATTAGTGACATATATGGTTTTAAACAGAGTGTGATTTTGGCTATTAATGCGGGTGTTGATGTACTAGTATATTCAAGTTATTTTACAAAAAGATCAAGTGTGCTTAAAGAGGTTAGAAAAATCATAATCGAAGCTGTAGAGAATGGAAAAATCAAAATTGAAGAAATTGAGGATTCGTATAAAAGGATAATAAGGTTAAAAAATGATATTAATTAAAAACGCAAAATTAAGTAGTTTAGAGATAAAAGATGTTTTGATAAAAAATGGTAAAATCGAAGAGATAAGCACAAGCATAAATATAAGTGAAAATTTAAGAATAATAGATGCAAAAGAGAGCTTTTTACTACCAGGACTAGTTGATTTGAATGTAAGATTGGCAAACTCTACGCTAAACAAAAATTCACTTAAAAAACTAACAAAAACAGCACTAAAAGGGGGAGTTACTACAAGCCTAATTATGCCTGATTTTACTCCAAGATTAGATAACTCAACTTTATTAGAACACTTTAAAATAAAAGCACAAAATGAAGAGTGTGATCTACATGTAGCAGCTCCACTAGCAAATGAAGAAGATAGGCTTAATAATATTGCAACATTTTTAAACAATGGAGCAACAGCAATTTGGACAACATCATCATGTAATGCAAACATTTTAAAACGTGGTTTTCAGTACGCTAGAATGAAACAGGCTCCAATTTTTTGTAGATGTTATGATGAAAACTTAGATGATAATGGAGTAATGAATGAGGGTGAACTCTCTTTTAAATTAGGTCTTCCTGGTATTTCAAAAGTTTCAGAAAACTCTGAAGTGGCAAAGATAGCAGAACTTTCGCTCATAAACAATACAAAAATTATATTTCAATCACTCTCTACAAAACGTTCTATTAACATAATAAGAGATATTAAAAAGAGAAATAAAAATATATTTAGTGAACTTTCAATTCATCACCTTTGTAAAACTGAAGATGCTTGTGATGGATTTAATACTTACGCTAAAATTTTACCACCTTTAAGAGACGAGAGTGAGAGAATGGCAATGATGAGTGAACTAGCACTAGGAAATGTTGACATGCTTACAAGTGCTCATTCTCCAAAATCCATAAGTTATAAAGACGTTGCTTTTGAAGATGCTGAGTTTGGAATAGGCTCAATAGAGGAGTATCTGTCTTTATGTTACACACATCTTGTTAAGAGTGAAATTATAGATATGCAAAGGTTGACAGAGTTATGTTCTTTAAACCCAGCACTTATAATAGAACAAGTTGATATAGGCAAAATAGAAGTTGGTTACAAAGCTGACATGGTTATATTTGATGAAAAAGTATCTAAAAATATTGAAGATAAGACATCTTTATATATGGGTGATACTCTTTATGGTGAAGTGAAATACGTGTTTAAAAATGGTGCAGTAGTTGAATCGTAAGATGAGCGTGGCAGGAGCATTTTACCCTGATAAATCTGATGAAATACTTTCTTCATTTAAATATTTTAATGATATTATTTCAAAACAGTTTATAAATAGTCTATATATTAAAGATGTAAAAGCTCTTATAGTTCCACATGCTGGTTATGTTTACAGCGGATTTAGTGCAAATCTAGCTTACCGTAATGTGCAATATGCTCCTAAAAGAGTTGTAGTTATTGGTCCAAGTCATAGAGTGGTTTTTAGTGGTGTTAGTATGAGAGAGTATGACTCTTATGAAACACCTCTTGGGGACATAAAAGCAGATAAAGAGTATATGAAATATTTAAAATCAAAGTTTATATTTGTTTCACTTGATCATGTTGAGCATAGTACAGAAGTACAGTTTCCTTTTGTGAAACACTATTTTCCTAAAGCAACTCTACTTGAGCTTGTTTATGGACAAAATACAAATTTAGAGGGAATTATTGAAGAAGTGTTAAAAGCTGAAGATACTCTTCTTTTAATAAGTACTGATTTGAGTCATTTTTACAATCAAAAAAAAGCAAATGAGTTAGATAACAAGTGTATTAAAGGTATTGAAACCTTAGACGTAGAGTTACTAGAACGTGGTGAAGCATGTGGTATGCAAGGGGTGATTTCTCTTATACATGTAAACAAAAAATTGGGTCTACATGCAAAGAGTGTAGATTATAGAACAAGTGGCGATATAACTGGTGACATGGATAGTGTTGTTGGTTACTATAGTGCTATAATAGGAATAAAATGAAAAAAACAATCTCTTCAACTTTAGTAATTATTTTAACAGCGATATTTATAGTTGCTTTTGACAATGAAGCTTTTTATATAAAAGTATTGGAAATATATCCAATAAATAGTCAAAATATTTTGTTTTTATTATCATTGATAATAATTTTACTACTTATAATAGTTCTATTTTTTAAACTTATTAATTCAAGATATACTCTAAAATCTATTTTAATACTGTTTCTCTTAATCTCTTCTTTACTTAATTATTTTATGGTTACTTACAACCTTGTGATTGACCATGAGATGATAAGAAATGCTTTACAGACTGATATAAATGAATCATTAGATTTACTTACTACAAAAATGGCTTTGTATTTTATATTTTTTGGATTGATACCATCTTTTGTTGTATATAAATTAGATGTAGAGTATAAAAATTTCAAAAGAGAGATGTTTTCAAAATTAAAGTTTTTAATAATTATATCGATAATTATTATTGCTCTTATTTTTCCTTTAAGCAAATTTTATACGTCATTTTTGAGAGAAAATAGAGTATTGAGATTTTATATTGTACCGATTGATTTTATCTCTTCAGTTGAAAACTATATAACAAAGACTTACTCAGGAAGAATGGAATTTAAAACTATAGGAGATGATGCAAAAGTAGTCTCTACAAGTTCTAAAAAGAAGCTAATTATTATGGTCGTTGGTGAAGCTGTGAGAAGCGACAGGATGTCACTAAATGGCTATAAAAAGAAGACTAATCCACTACTTGAAAAAGAAGATATTGTAAGTTTTACAAATCTTTACTCCTGTGGAACTAGTACAGCGCATAGTGTGCCTTGTATGTTTTCAGTTTATGATAGAGATGAATATAGTTATAACAAGGGTATTTCAACACAGAGTGTTATGGATATTTTAGCTAAAACTGGAGAGATAGATGTGTCTTGGCGAGATAATAATTCTGACTCTAAGGGAGTTGCTCTTAGAGTAGATTATGAAGATTTTAAAGGCAAAAAATGTGATGGTGAGTGCAGAGACATGAGCATGTTAAAAACTATACCAAATCGCATAGAGAAAAACAGAGAAAAAGATATATTTATAGTTCTTCATCAGATGGGAAATCATGGTCCAGCTTACTATAAACGTTACCCAAAAAAGTTTGAAAAATTTAAGCCGACTTGTAAAACAAATCAGTTAGAAAACTGCACCCAAGAAGAGATAAGTAATGCTTATGACAATACAGTCCTCTATACGGATTTCTTTTTGAGTAATACTATTGAGTTATTAAAAAGTTATCAAGATGAGTTTGAAGTTGTTATGTTTTATATGAGTGATCACGGTGAATCTTTAGGGGAGGGTGGTGTATATCTTCATGGTATGCCTTATTTTATAGCTCCTGATGCTCAAAAACATATAGCATCTTTTGTTTGGTTTGGAGAAGGCGATATAAAAGAAAGAGTTGATTTTGAAGAATTAAGAGATAAAAAAGATAATAGTTTTTCTCAAGATAATCTGTTTCACTCTATATTAGGGCTTATGGAAGTCCAAACAGAAGTTTATGATGAAAAAAAGGATATTTTCAGATGAGAAATCAACCACAATATAATTTTATAAAGAATACTAACTATGCAATAAAAGGACTAAAAGATATTGTTAAACATGAAAGCTCTTTTAAAATTGAGCTTGTTATTTGCCTCTCTTTGATACCTTTTATACTCTTTGTAGAGATAACATTAGTAGAAAAACTTCTACTTTTTATGACTATAATGGGGGTTTTGATAGCAGAAACTATCAATAGTGCAATAGAAAGAGTAGTTGACCTTGTAACGCTTGAACATCATGATATGGCAGGACGAGCTAAAGATGTTGGTAGCAGCATAGTTTTTTTAAGTATAAGTTTGAGTGTCATTGTTTGGGGTTTTATACTTAGTGGTTTATTGTAGGAGAATAAAATGATATATAGATTAATAAAAAACTTTTTAAAATATGTTTTTACTCCATTACTTGTTATTGCTTTTATTTGGGTTGGTTATTTTATAATTTTTGCCAATTTTCATAAAGTAGATGATGATATATTTCGTTCAGCTCAATTGAGATCTGTTAATATGCCCTATTACATAAAAAAATATGATATAAAATCAATTTTAAATCTAAGAGGTGATACAGATAAACCGTGGCACAAAAAGGAACTTGAGATAGTGGATGAGTATGGTATATCCCATTATGACTATGGGATAGGTGATAGAGAAGTGAGAACCTTAAAAGAGATGAAAGATATAGTAAAGCTTATTAAAGAAGCACCAAAACCACTTTTGATTCACTGTAAAGCTGGTGCAGATAGAACAGGGCTTGCCGTTGCGTTGTACCTATATGAGGTGAAAAAAGATGAGAATGCTGAGGATAAGGCCTTTTCTCTTTTATATGGTCATTTTCCTTGGTTAGGCTCAAAAACTGTGGCAATGGACAGAAGTTTCGAGATTTATAAAAAGGATACTCAATAGTATGAATTTTTTAAAAAAAGAGATGAGCATAGTAAGATTTATTTTTATTGTAACTATTTTTAATATGTTGATATATCATATACCTTTTTACTCATATGCAGTATCAGATTTTGACGCTTACTCTCTAAGTGGTGTTTTGACTTTAGCCTCTTTGACAATATCACTTTTTGTTGTTATGGTTTTTGTGCTTTTTCTGGTTTCTATTGTTTCAGTTAAAGTTGTCAAATATTTTACATTAATTATGGTGCTAGGAAATTCTATAGCACTATATTTTATGAATACTTATAGCGTCATTTTAGACAGGACTATGATGGGAAATGTTTTTAACACAAATATTGGAGAGGCTATGAGCTATTATGACCCCAAAATATTTGTCTATTTCCTATTTTTTGGGATAATTCCTGCATTTTTTATATCAAAAATTAAAATCATAAATTCAAAAAGGTTGTACTCTTTGTACTATGCATTTGGAATTCTTTTTGTTGGTTTATTTTTTCTATATTTAAATTCTACGACATGGTTATGGCTTGATAAAAGATCAAAAGTTATGGGTGGTTTATCTATGCCTTGGTCGTATATGATAAATCCTATAAGGTATAAGCTAAAACTTCTAAAAAAATCTAAAAAGCAGATTTTACTTCCTGCTGCAAAATTGGCAAATGACGATAAAATTGTAGTAGTACTTGTGATTGGAGAGGCAGCTAGAAAGGTGAATTTTTCTCTGTATGGTTATAAAAATAAGACAAATCCACTTCTTGAAAAACAGCCAGTTATTGTATTAAAAAACTCAACTTCAGCCGCGACATATACAACAGCTTCTATAAGTAGTATGCTTTCCTTTGATGCTTCAACTTCAAGTTCATATGAGCCATTACCTAGCTATTTACAGCGATATGGTGTAGATGTTATATGGAGAGCTAAAAATTGGGGAGCACCCCCTTTGAAAGTTGGGCTATATCAAAAAGGAAGTGATATAGATTGTAAGGGTGAAAAATGTAATTATGATGAGGTTTTATTGGAAGGTTTATCAGAACTCATTAAAAATTCAAAAAGTAGTAAAATTTTTATTGTATTACATACTTCTGGAAGTCATGGACCCACTTACTATAAAAAATACCCAAAAAAGTTTGAAATTTTTAAACCAGTATGCAAATCTGTTGATTTAAAACAATGTACTAACCAAGAATTAATAAATGCTTATGATAATACTATCGTATATACAGATTATTTTTTAGATAAGACTATAAAAATACTTCAAAAAACAAAAGAGATACCATCCCTTATGATCTATGCATCAGACCATGGAGAGTCATTAGGAGAGTATGGGCTGTATCTACATGGTGCACCTTATTCTATTGCCCCTGATGTTCAAAAAGAAATACCATTTATACTGTGGCAATCAAAGAGTTTTCTTGCTAAAAAAGAATTTAATAAACCTTATGTAAAAGAGCAGAGTGCCTATGGTCATGAAAATATTTTTCATACTATAATGGGTGCTTTTGATATGCAAAGTACTGTTTATAATAATAAATTGGATATTTTAAATCAATAATATATTTTCGATAAATAGAGTCCATTTGCAGGAATAACACCTGTTGAATATTTTTTAGTATTATTTAATTGTTCTTTTAGTCCTTTACATGTAAGCTTTTCATTCGTAACTTCAAGAGCAAAATTACACATCATTCTTACTTGACTTCTTAAAAAAGAGTTACCCAAAAAGTAGATAATAGTCATGCCATTGTGAGTGTATGCTCCTGCTTTGAAAATCTCTCTGACATTTGAATTTGTATCGCTTCCTTGTTTTTTGAAGTTTTTAAAGTCGTGAGTTCCTATGAAGTTTTTTAGAACTTTATCAAGTTTTGGTATCTCTATACTCTTTACATGTAGAGCATAATCAGATAAAAAAGGTTGATACTCTCCACCATAAATAGCATATCTATAGAGTCGTTTTTTTGCACTAAATCTAGCATGAAAATCTTTACAGACAGACTCTATATTTTTTATATATATATTGGGAGCTATCATACGATTTAGTTCTTCTTTTAGCCTTACTAAGTCACTCCAAAACTCTGGAATTTCGCAGTGAAGAACTTGAGCTGTTGCATGAACTCCAGTGTCTGTTCTACCACTGCCAATGAGAGTTGTGTTAATGTTTAGATTTTTTAGTGCTTTTATTATTACTCCAGCTACTGTAGTAACTTTTTGTCCGTTATTTTGAATTTGAAAGCCATTAAATTTACTTCCATCGTAGCTTATTGTGATTTTTATACGCATTAATATCTCAAAAGTATCTTTTTTCTGTAAAAAACATATGATCCAATGATAGCAGCAAAAAATACAAATGCAACTGCCCAAAGATGTGCATATTGGACTAAAATTATTCCTGGTACGAGGTATCCAAGTATAACTGCAACCATTGAAGGATATATACCACCTCTTTCGTATCTGTAAGTCACTATTCCAATACTAACACCAAACAGAACTGTTGCTACAGGAAATAGAGCAATAATTAAGAAAAATGATAAATCATAAGCTCTTTTATCATCTTTAAGGGCAAGTTTCCAGTAGGTAATTATGTCTTTTACACTACTTACACTATCTTTTGGTTCACTTTTTAAATACATCTCTTTGAAATTGACTTGTTCGATTTTTTCAGATGAGATTTCAAATGCTTTTCCATTGGCTAGTTTTAGTTTTAATATGCCATTGTCATTATTTATGTCGGCACTTTGAGCAGTAATGATTTTTTCTGAATTTTTAGCAGTCTCTTCTTGGTACATAACAATACCACTATAACTATCTTTTTTGTCACTTTTGTCTATATAAACTAACCAATCAGAAAATTTTTGTCCAAATTCTGTTGCTTTTATGTTGAACTTTGCTTCTGCTCTTTTATAGTCCAAAAAGTTTGCATTTAACTGTTTTGCTGTTGGAATTAGTACAAGTATATTGACTATTAGTAAAAGTGATAATATTGAAGAGACTATTATAAAAAGTCTTGCTATTTTTTGTGGCATATAACCAAGTGTAAAAAGTACTATTGTTTCGTTTTCTTTTGAGAGGTTAAATAAAGATATGCTAAGAGCAATAAAGAAAGTTATAGGTAGGGTATAAATGAGTATATTTGGTAAAAGGTAGATATAAAGCAATCCTAACTCGTAAAAACTGATTTTAATTACAGCTGTGATGCTCGCAATTTTTATAAAAAATACAACCGAAGTTATAAAAAATAATGTAAAAAATAGAGATGCAAATAGTGAACTAAAATGTTTTAGCAGATAGTGATTAACTCTACCCATAAATCATCCTAAGCACAGTTGTAACTTGTGGTGAAAATACCCAAGTTATGTACAAACCAAGTGCCAAAAATGGTATAAAAGGCAATTCGTAACCTTTTTGTTTGACTATCATAAAAACAGGAAGTGCAATTAGCGCTGAAATATAGATAGCAGCAAGTCCAAGTTCCACTCCAACAGTAGCTCCTATAATACCAGCTATGATAATATCTGCTTCTCCCATTGCTTCTTTTTTTATAATCCAAGAGACAAAAATACGAAGAAGAGCAAAGCCACCAGCTAGTAGTAGAGCACCATTTAAAGAGATGAGAAAATCATTTACAAAAAGAGCCACAAAAAGAGCAGGTATGCTTATGCAATCAGGAACAGCTTTGTATTTGAAATCTATAACGCTAAGTGCTAAAAGCATTGTAAAAAGTGTTGAGAGTATTAAAGCCTCAACTACAGAGTCACTTTGATATGCAGTAGAAATAAATATAAAAGTGGTTATTACTTCTATAATAGGGTACTGAATTGAAATTTTTTCTTTACAAAAGGCACATTTTCCACCAAGAAAAACCCATGAAAAAATAGGTATGTTATGATACCATTTTAGTGGGTGTTTACATGTAACGCAATGAGATGCTGGTAGAGAAATGCTTTCGCCCTTTGGAACTCTTATGATGACTACATTTAAAAATGAGCCAACTGCAAGCCCTATAAAACCAAAGAAAATAACCAATGCTAAAGTAGATGTAATCATAATGCTCCAAATCTTCTAGATGTTGTTCTGTATTTTGATAGTATGGTTTCTAACTCTCCACTACTAAAATCTGGCCACAAAGTACTTGTAAAAAAAAGTTCTGCGTAAGCACTTTGCCAAAGTAAAAAGTTTGAAAGCCTTTGGTCCCCGCCTGTACGTATAAGCAAATCAACATCTGGAAAACTAGAAGTATCTAAAAGTTTATTTATATCTTTTTCTTCTATTTTTACACCTTTTTTGATAGCTTGATTTACTGCTCTTACTATCTCATCACGTGAACCATAGTTGATAGCCAATACTTGAGTCATACCAGTACAATTTGATGTTTCACTCTTTACATGTAAAATTGTTTTTTGTAAAGATTTTGAAAACTTACTTATGTCACCTATAACATCAAAACATATATTGTTCTCTATCAGTGTTTTTAACTCTTTTTTCAAAAATCTACTTAAAAGTTTCATTAAAAATTCTATTTCAGTTTTTGGTCGTTTCCAGTTTTCTGTACTAAATGCATATAGCGTTAGATACCTAACACCAATTTTAGCACAATATTCTGTAATAACACGTACATTTTTAGCACCTTGTTCGTGCCCAGTTGAGCGACGTTTGCCTTGACGCTCTGCCCAACGACCATTGCCATCCATTATAATTGCTAAGTGATTTAAATCATTTACCAAGTTTAACCTTTCAAATCTAGTATTAATTTATCTGAGTTATATAAAGGTTCTATCGGTTTTAAAATACTTATATTAGTTGCTATATTTGATTTTTTCAAAAAGTAATATGTTTGCTCATATAGTACATCCAAGTTAAAAACACCTTTACTAATATAACTATGCATTGGTCCTAAGTTTTCAAATGCACAATAAAACTCCATATACGAAGAATTTAGTTTTATCTGAAGTAGAGTTGTTTTTCCATTATGTTTTAGTGGCAGATGTATGATATTCTCTTTTAGTGCAAGAAGCATATCACTAAAAATTATAAATTTGTCTTTTTTTATATCATCTTTTTCTAGGTTTTCTATAAGCCACTCTTTAAAAGTACTTAAGGGTGATTGAACTAGCGATATTTGAGCTAAAAATTCACTTAATTCTATATCTAAAAAACCACTATCACTTTGTAAAAAATTAGGTTTTTTACAAAGGTTAGATATAGTTATAATCCCAGCTTTACCCTCTCCAAAACTTCCCCAGTATTTTGCTCCACGTTCCAACTTTTTTTGAGATTTTGTAGTGAACTCTTTTGTGCCTAGAAGAAGTTTATATCTATTCATACTAAGAGTTTTTATAACCTCTATATTAATTGGCAATGAGCCATTAAATCTCATCGAGCTTTTAGTATTTACATTTGCATCAATTTTTGAAAGTTTAGAGATATTGTTCATCATAACTTTTTTGACAACTCCACAATTTTTTGTGCAATCTCTATTTTAGACGAGAGAGCTAGTTTTATTTCACCCTGTTTTGTTATAAAAGTAATTTCATTTTCAGAACTTCCAAAATTATTTTTGGTATCAAGTATATTTAAACATACTGCATCAAGTGATTTTTTTTCTAACATATCTTTTGCACTGTTTAAAGCTGTAGTTTTATCCATCTCAGCTTTAAAACCTATTGTCTTAATACCTTTTTTTTCAAGTTCTAGAAGTATATCTTCATTTTTTACTAACTCTAGTGACCAACTTTTCACAAGTTCATCTTTTTTGAGTTTTCCACTCTTTGCGTGTTTTGGAATAAAGTCGCTTATCGCAGCACACATAACAAGATAACATCCTTTACATGTAGAACTCTTTATAGCCTTTTTAAACTCATTTGAACTCTCTACATGTAGAGTCTCTACATGTAAAGACTTTTGTGAGCTAATAAGAGTAACATCAGCACCTGCAAGGAAATATGCATATGCCAAAGCATCTGCTTGTTTTCCGCTAGAGAAGTTTGTTAGGCATCTTACATCATCTATTTTCTCAATGCTTCCACCACCAGTAACTATAACTTTTTTTTCACTCCAAAACTTATCTTTGAGAAGTTCACGTGCTGTTATGTCAAATATCTTTTGAGGTTCAGCAAGTGCTCCTGTTCCCTCATCCAAGCAAGCTAATAGCTTATTTTGTGGCTCACAAGTTATAAAACCTAAGCTTTCAAGTTTTTTAAGACTCTGTTTTGTAATTGGGTTTAGTATCATATTTGTATTTGCTGAAGGTGCTATGATGATTTGTTTATTAAAAGCTAGTATGGTTTGGGTTAGAAGATTGTCTGCAATGCCATTTGCTAGTTTATTTATGCTATTTGCCGTAATTGGGGCAATAACAAAAACATCTGCCCATTTGCCAATATGAATGTGGTTCAAATCATTTGCCCAGCTTTCAGTCTGTACATGTAAGACTTCATGTTGGCTAATAGCTTCAAAGGTAAGAGGGGTGATAAAACGTTTTGCCTCTTCACTCATGATAACTCTTACGCTAGCTCCTGCTTTTACATACAGGCGAATAATCTCTAGTGTTTTGTATATGGCTATACTGCCAGTTACACCTATGAGAATATTTTTGTTTTTAAGCATTATTTTTTCCGAAGAATTTGTAGAAAAAATTGTCCATTATTTTTAGTTTCGTTCTTGCTATTGCTAAGCTACCTTTTTTTACATTTTTTGTAACAGTTGTTCCACTTGCGATGATGACATTGTCTTCAATAGTAATAGGAGCAACAAGTTGTGAATCACTTCCTATAAAAACATTTTTGCCTATAATTGTTTTGTACTTTGCTTTTCCATCGTAGTTACATGTAATAGTTCCACAGCCTATGTTTGTGCCTGTGTCTATTTCACTGTCTCCAAGGTAGCTTAGGTGTCCAGCTTTGACACCGTTAAGAGTTGATTTTTTTATTTCTACGAAGTTTCCAATTTTTGAGTTAATTAGAACTGATTCTGGTCTTATTCTTGCCATTGGTCCAACTTCAGAATTTTTTAGTATACTTTTTTCTACTACAGAGTTTGTTTTTACTATTGAATTTATGATTTTGGCACCTTTTATAAGCGATACACCACTTTCTAGTACAGACTCTCCTTCTATAACAACATCACTTTCGATGTAGATAGTCTCAGGAAGTCTCATAGTAACTCCTGCTTCCATAAAACGTCTTTTGATTCTTCTTTGCATTATCTCTTCAGCTATGCTTAGGTGGTATTTTGAATTCACACCCATAAAAGTATTTTCATTAATTTCCACAGCTTTCACTTCAATATTTTGCTCATTTGCCATACTCACTAAGTCAGTTATATAGTACTCTTTTTGGCTATTATTGTTTGAAAGTTTTGGAAGATTTTGTTTTAGAAATTCTGTATCAAACAGATATACACCTGCGTTTACATCTTTTATTTTTAATTCATTTTGGTTTGCGTCTTTATGTTCTACTATTTTTGAAACTTTATGAGTCTCATCCATTATGACTCTTCCATAACCAGTTGGGTCACTACATGTAAAGCTACTCATAACTATTTTTGCATTTTCTTTAAAAAATGCTTTCATATCTACAGCTTCAAGAAGTGGCATATCACCATTGAGAACTAAAACTTTTTCATACTTTGGAACTACACCCATAATAGCACCACCAGTCCCTGGAAAGTTGTTGTGGTCTTGTAAAACGTAAGTTATATTTTGAAAATGAACATTCATCTTTTTTTGTATTAAGTCTGCTTGATGGTGAAGAATAACGTGAATATCATCTGAGATAAGTTGAGCTTCTTTTATGATGTGATGAAGCATAGGAAATCCACTAATTTCATGTAAAACTTTTGGTTTCTTTGATTTCATTCTTGTACCAAATCCAGCAGCCATGATAGCGATTGATGTATGCATTGATAACTTTCCTCTAAATTGTTTATAGAAATAGTCGATATTTTAACTAAATAATGTTTTAATCGTTATAAAATAGCTCTTTTAACCATTTTTTAACATAAAAACAATTAAACTATATAAAATTATAGTTTTTAAAAGGCAAGGACGCACATGGATTTAGGAACGGTCGTTGGTTTAGTACTTACGTTAGCACTTCTTTTGGGTGCTATGGCTATGGGTGTTGGTATTGGCCCTTATATTGATATACCATCTATTTTGATTGTTTTTGGTGGTACAACAGGAGTCCTCTTAGTTGGTTTTAAAATGGAGCAAATGAAAAGTCTTGCTAAGATTTTTATGATAGCAATTAAACCTCCTCAAGTTGATGTTCCTGAATTAATTAAAAAAATGGTTGAATATTCTACGAAAGCAAGGCGTGACGGAATTTTAGCACTTGAAGCAGATGCCAATAGTGAAGATAATGAGTTTTTAAAAAAAGGGCTCTCAATGGCGGTAGATGGTAATGAGCCTGACACCATAAGAGACCTACTTGAAATTGAGATGGATCAAACAAGTGAACGTCATAAAGGTAATGCACAAATATTTGCTCAAATGGGTGGTTTTTCTGGTGCTATGGGTATGATTGGTACGCTAATAGGTCTTGTTGCAATGCTTCTAAATATGGCTGATCCTTCAGCAATTGGTCCAGCAATGGCTGTTGCGTTACTTACTACAATGTACGGTGCCATGATAGGAAATATAGTTGGTGCTCCAGTTGCAAATATACTTGAAATTAGAGATGCTGATGAGACTTTAGCAAAAACACTTATACTTGAAGGTATTATGGCGATTCAAGCTGGAGATAATCCAAGAACTTTAGAGGGTAAATTGTTGTCTTTCTTACCTCCTAAAGAGAGAGTCTCTCAGTTTGACTAGGAATAATCATGGCTAGAAAAAAAAAGGTAGATTGTCCAAAATGTATGCCTGCATGGTTGGCCGCTTTTGGTGACTTGATGTCACTACTTCTGTGTTTTTTCGTACTACTTCTTTCAATGTCTACCATGGATGCAAAAAAGATACAAGAGGCTATAGGCTCACTTGCTGGTGCTCTAAGTGTTCTTGAAGGTGGAACAAAAACAGAAATTAGTCGTGAACGTCAACAACTAGCAACTCCAATAGAAAGCAGTGAAGAGACTTCAAACAGAGTTGTAACAACTCAACTAAGAGAAGCTATAATAGAAATTAACGAGATGCTCCAAACATCTGGCGGACCTGAAATACAAATAAAAGAGGCAGAAGATGGTTTTATTATAAGACTTCCTGATGGACTTCTTTTCAAGCCTGGTTCTGCGGTCATACAAAATGCAGATGCCATACTTTTTTTAAAGCGTATAGCACTTATTGTAAAAAAACTACCAGAGAATCTACATGTAAAAGCTAGAGGTCATACAGATATAAATCCACCTGATAGTTCAAGTCCATATAAAGATAACTGGGAACTCTCAACTGCTAGGGCAGTGAGTGTTGTAAAAGAACTTATAAAAAACAGAATTGACCCAAGAAAAATATCTGCTTCTGGCAAAGCAGAGTTTGATCCTATAGCATCAAATGCAACCCAAGAAGGACGAAGTAAAAACAGAAGAGTTGAGCTTCATTTTTTCTCAATAGATAGTGGCACAAAAAAAAGAGCTGAAAAGAGTATATTAGATACTTCATTAAAGGTGAAGTAGTTGAAGAAAATTTTTATGCTACTTCTGTTTTTTAGTACCAATTTATTAGTTGGAGCTGATGCAATTCCTACAATAAATCTAAGTTTAAGTGCTCCTGATTCTCCTGAGCAGTTGGTAACTAGTTTGAATTTACTTGTTGTTCTTACTATACTAGTACTTGCTCCTTCTATGGTATTTATTGGAACTAGTTTTTTAAGACTTATTGTTGTTTTCTCATTTTTACGTCAAGCTCTTGGAACTCAGCAGATGCCTCCAAACCAAGTTTTGGTTTCACTTGCACTCATCTTGACATTTTTTATAATGGAGCCAATAGCAAAAGATGCTTATGAAGTATCTGTAAAACCTTACCTTGCTCAAGAGATTGGTTATCAAGAAGCATTTGAAAAAGGTGTTCAACCTTTTAAAGCTTTTATGGTAAGAAATACTAGAGAGAAAGATTTAGCACTTTTTTTTAGAATAAGGAAACTTGATAATCCAAAAAATATTGAAGATGTACCTCTTACTGTAGCACTTCCAGCTTTTATAATTAGTGAGTTAAAAACTGCTTTTCAGATAGGTTTTCTTTTATATCTTCCATTCTTGGTAATTGATATGGTTGTTGCTTCAGTCCTCATGAGTATGGGTATGATGATGCTTCCACCTGTTATGATTTCTTTACCATTTAAGTTGCTCGTTTTTGTGCTAGTAGATGGCTGGAATTTACTCATTGGTAATCTTGTCGCTAGTTTTCATTAATATAATGGGAAATCAGATCCTTTAAAATCTCGTGTACCTAGCCCAATGTTTTAGATTTTCAGATAGCATAGATTAAATTGTAATGGGAGAAACGATTAATATAATACCTAGTAAAAGCATAATAATAATTGTAATATACTCTACAATTAAAAAAGTGTTATGAAAGTTTTTTGATATATTAGAATGCAAATATTGTGCAAATATTGAACTAATAAATATAACACTACTCATGCCAAGTGACATTGCTATGGCACTTAAAAATCCACTCAAATAATTACCTAAAACAAAAGTCATTATAAATATCACTACAGTTCCAGGGCAAGGTACAATTCCTGCGGCCAACGCTACTAACCAAGCTTTTTTATGAGTTGGTTTACATGAATAACATAAGCAGTGATGTGTATGTTGTTTTTTGTTAAATATTTTTTTATAAAGCATTATTAAAGAAATAATTATGATGATAACAGCAGATATGTAACTAGTATATACAGCTGTATCACTTAGTGTTTTGCTAATGTAAGTTTGAAGAATAAACATACTAGTTATAACTAATATAAATGCTCCAGCAACATGAATAATACCGATATATATTGACATATTTAATGCTTTGCGCCATCCTCCTCCATTTATAACAAAATAACTTCCAACTAGGGTTTTACCATGTCCAGGTCCTAGTGCATGGAAAAGACCATATAAAAAAGAAAACAAAATTAAAAGCAATATACTAGTAATGGAATTTTCTTTCTTTATATCTTTTAACAAAGTTTTTATCTTATCACTATATGTTTTTAGAGAGCTTTTTAGTAGTTTTATATAAGAACTATCAACCTCTCGTTCTTCTTGTGTCATATTTGGTGTTATATCAGATAGTTTTTTTGTAACTAAAACTTTTATAGGTTTATTTGTGATTTCAAAAAATGTTACATTTAAGTTTGTATTTGGTTTTATGAAAAGGTTTTCAGTTATCTTTTGTTGTTCAAAAGGTGCTATTTTAAAGTCAAAAAAACCTTCTGTATCTTCAAAGATAAGTTTTAATGTTGACTCATCTTTTAATCCTATAGAGAGTGGAACATCAAAATCAAAATATAGTTTTTTGTCATTATATATTAGCTTATAGTTTTTTGGTTTTAATAAAATATTTTGTGAAGATGTTGGGGTGTGAAAAGAGAGTTCTGCTAAGAAATTTCTAGGTATAATATATGACATAAGTACCTGTTTTATTTCTCTAACTTCATTGTTATCTAATTCATCATTTGCATTTATGTCATAACTTGGTAGCATTTGTAGTGTGAACTTTTCTTCAAAAGTCCACTTTACATGTAAATTATAAATTGTCTCGTTTTTAATGTCAAAATTTACCTTAGCTGTTATCTTTGGTATAGAAAGAGTACATAGAGCACAGGCATTAAGAATAAAAGGTATGATTAAAAAGAGAACTATTTTTTTCAAACTATCTATCTATTTGCTATATTTTTAGCAAAATTTATTAGATTTGAGCTCCAATTTTTTGCCAATGGACTTACTTTAGTAACTGTTATTTTTAATTCGTTTGCAAGTTGTTTTGCAATTGCGTCAGAAAATTCAGGCGAAGTAAATATAACACTTACTTTTTCTTCTTTAGCTTCGTCAATAAGATATCTAAGCTCTTTTGGTTTTGGACTTTTACCTTCTACTTCTATAGGAATTTGTACAAGGTTATACTCTTTTGCAAAATATCCCCATGATGGATGAAAAACCATGAATTTATAATTTTTATTGTTAATTATAGATTTTATTTGATTGTGTGTATCTTCTACATGTAACAAAAAAATATCTAGGTTTTTTTTATAATACTCTTTGTTTTCATTATCTATTTTTATGAGTATGTTATACATATTTTTTGCTATTATTTTTACGTTTTTAGGACTTGTCCAAACATGTGGATCTTTTTCTTCATGTTCATCATGTTTTTTATGTTCATCATGAGAATGTTCTTGAATATCTATTTTTTCTATTCCAGTAGAAATATCAACTACCTTCATAGATTTATTTTGATTTTTAAATCTACCCAACCAAGCTTTTTCAAACTCTACTCCAATAGCAAAATATATATCAGCAGTAGAAATTGCTCGCATTTGAGATGGTTTAGGCTCATAAGTATGTGGAGAGTTTCCAGGTTTTACCATAAGTGTTATGTTCACTTTATCGCCACCAATGGCTTGTAAAAAAGTTTCTTGAGGAAGTATGCTTACTATAGCATTTATATTAGCATATGTTATAGTACTAAAACCTAATAGCAAAAGCATAAATATTTTTTTCATAAAAGTCCTTTTTGCAACTAAGTTGCATATAATTTGTGAAATGATATAATATATAAACTTTAATGCAACTTAGTCGCATTTGTAAATGGAGAAATAGTGAATATAGAAAATTTAGTAAAAGAGAAAAATATAAAACTTACTAGTGCAAGAGTAGAAATTTTAAAAAAGTTACTTCATGCAAAAAAACCTCTTTGTTATGAGGAGTTAAAAGATCACATATCTATGGATAAGGCAACTTTTTATAGAAACATAACTAAATTTGAAGAAAAAATGATAGTAAATAGCTTTGAATCAAATGATAAAAAAAGATATTTTGAAGTTATAGGTTCTCCTCACCCACATTTCATATGTGTTGAGTGCGATAAAATAGAATGCGTAAAAGAGCCATTAAAATTCAATTTAGAAGGTTATAGCATAGAAAATATAATACTTAAAGGCAAGTGCAAAAAATGTAATTATATGTAAAGCTCAAATCTATCCATCTGTTTTAAAAGTGATTCAAACAGTTTTTGAGCATGTTTTAACATTTTTTCATTTTGATGTTCGGCTTTTTCTAAAAGCTTATCTATAGTTTTCAATGTTTGATCGCTAAGGTAGTTTTTTGTGTTCAAATTTTCTGTTTTTGGAAGGTATTGGTTAATATCAAAGGCTCTATTTGTGATTTCACTCATAGAAAAATTCTCTTCACTCTCTTTTACATTTTCCATATATTGCTCAAGCATAGGTTTAATAGTTCTCATGGCTGCATCTATCTCTTTTTTGTCTTGTGCATCTATGCCATTACCTTCATAATGAAAGCTATATCCATAGGAGTGAGTAAGACTAAGCATCATACTTGATGTGTTTCCATTTTTTTTGAATGTAACTTCTGAAGATTTTTCATCATACATTTTCAAATCTATTTTGTCTCCACTACTAGTTTGCATAGAAAAATTAAAATCATTATAGTTGTAGTTATTTGTATTGATACTTAACATAATTAATCCTTTACATGTAAACAATATCGGTAAAAGTCTGTTTACATGTAGGATTAGTCTTTCATGTTTTTTTCTAATATACTAGCATAAAATGAAATAGGGTAAGTTAGAACCAGATAACCAAGGGCCAAAGGGATGTAACTCTCTAGTGTAGAATAAGTATAAGCATTAACCTCTTGAGCGTTCATTGTAAACTCACTTATAGATATGATAGAAAGTAGAGAAGAATCTTTTATTATAGAAGCAAATTGTCCAGTAAGTGGTGGTAAAATTCTTTTATATGCTTGAGGAAAAATTATGTACATGTAAGACTGTGTTGGAGTAAATCCAAGTGATTTTGCAGATTCATACTGCCCTTTATCTATGCTTTTTACACCTGCTCGTATGATTTCGCTTACATATGCACTTGCAAACATAGAAAGAATTACAGTTCCTACAATGTATCGATTGTCAAAGCCAAGGTTGTTTGCAAAGACATAAAAAAATATGAGAATTTGAACTAAAAGTGGAGTCCCTCTAATGATTTCAATGTAAAAGCGTGAAAAAAACCTAAGCAGTATAAACTTTGAATTTTGTCCATAGGCAAATATGACACCAAGAATTAGACTAAGAATAAGAGCAAAAAATGATATATAGATAGTAACTAAAAATCCGTCTATAAACTTTTGTCTATATTCATAGATACTATCCCAATAAAAATCATATGAGATAGTTGTAAACATAATATAAAATAAAATGCCCATAATAGAGAATAACAGTAAAAAATTGAAGATGTAAACACTCTTGCGAGTCTTTACACCCTCTTTTTGGTCAATTTCTTGAATGAAAAAATCTTTTAAAATAAGCTATTCCTAAAAAAAGAACTGTATACCGAGTTTGTCAAAAGTGGCACGTGCTTCAGTTAAGTATTTTTTGGATAGTTTATCAAAAGTTCCATCACTTTTTGCTTGTTCTATAAAAGCATCAACTTTTGTTTTAAGTTCAGTATTGCCTTTTTTAATTGCCATTCCCCAGTACTCAGGTGAGTTTTGAAAAGGTTTAAGAAGTGCAATAGTTGTCTTTTGGTGTTTATTCCAGTTTTTATAGATAGTAAGTTGGTCATATAAAAAGCCATCTGCTTTTTTCTGAATAACTTCTAAAACAGCAGCATTTTCTTTATCGAAAACCAATAAATCAGCGTTAGTTAGGTATTTACCAGCATAAATATGACCGGTCGTTCCTTTTTTAACGGCTATTGTTTTACCTTTTTGGTTCAAATCCATTATACTTTTAACGCCACTTGATGGGTTAGTTAAAATGGCTAAGTTTGATTGTGCATAAGGTACAGAAAAATCTATAGTTTTAGCACGTTGTTTTGTTATGGTCATAGATGAGATTATCAAATCTACTTTTTTTGTTTTTAGTGAAGGAATGAGTCCATCCCAAGCGATATTTTCAATCACAACTTCACGATTCAAATATTTACCAAGAGCATAAGCTAAATCAACACTAACCCCTGAAGGTTTGCCTTGTTTATCACTCATTTCAAATGGTGGATATTGAAGTTCCATTCCAACTACCAACGGTTTGTCGACAGCAACTAAGTTTGTTATAGTTAAAGATAGCGTAACTAAAAGAGCGCTAATAAGTTTTAACATAATAATCCTTTCTTAAAAAGTTCCACCATTGTATAAGGAACTTTCTTATGTCTTGGTAAGTTTATGAGTCTAACCCACTTCTAAATATTTTATGTCCTTTTTGAATAACAATTGCTTTTTGTTTTTCTTTTTTATGCATGTCTTTTTCAACAAAAAGAGGTTTACGAGTTTCTGGGTCTAGTTCAGTATAGTACATTAGAGTTGAGTATGTTGATGGTGTTGGAGTAAAAACTTGTGCTTGTTCAGGATTCATTTTTAGAATATTGGTTGCAAAATCTTTTAAGTTGTGCATGTTTTGTTCACGACACCCTGGGTGTGCTGCTATGAGGTAGTATGTTAAGAACTGTTTTTTACCAGATTCTTTATTTAGTTTGTCAAAAAGTCTTTTAAAATCAACCAAAGACTGTTTTCCTGGTTTTCTCATATGCTTTAAAACTTCATCATCTATATGCTCAGGTGCAACTTTCATCTGTCCACTTATGTGGTGATTTACTATCTCTTTTAAATATGTATATCCATTTAACTTATCATCACTAATAAGGTCATATCTAATACCACTTGCAATAAAGGCTTTTTTTATGCCTTTTATAGCTCGTATTTTTCTCAGCATTTTTATTTGCCCAGAATGGTCTGTTTTCATTGTTTTACACATGGTTGGAGTCATACAAGCTTTATGCTCACAAGTTCCTTTTTTAATTTTCTTGTCACATTCAAAACCATACATGTTTGCCGTTGGTCCACCAACATCAGAAATAATACCTTTAAAGTCTTTATATGTTGTGAACTTTTTTGCCTCTTTTAATATGGACTCTTCACTTCTGCTTCGTATGGTTCTTCCTTGATGAACTCCAATAGCACAAAAATTACACTCTCCATAACAGCCTTGATGTGTTGTAATAGAAAATTTTATGGTTTCTAAGGCTTTTACTTTACCATCGGGTTGATGGTATGGGTGTAAATCTCTCTCGTATTCTAATTCGCTTACGCTATCTAATTCTTCAGTAGTAAGGTTAATAGATGGAGGATTTTGTATGAGGTACCTAGAATCCACTTTTTGACAAAGTCCTTTAGCACTAACAGGGTCATTATTGTGGTAAAAGTCATCAAACATGTCTATAAATCTATTTTTATCTTTAAGGCATTCATCGTGGCTTGGAAGTTGTATATAATTTTCTTTTAGTTCTTTAGAAATATAACTAAGACCTCTTACATGTAAAGGACTTTCACTGTTTTTTAAAGCTGTTGCAAATTCAATAATGCTTTTTTCGGCCATGCCATATATGAGGTAATCAGCTTTTGCATCAAAAATAAGTGATTTTCTAAGTTTATTCGACCAAAAATCATAATGAGTTACACGTCTAAGACTAGCTTCAATACCACCAATCATAATTGGAACAGTATCTTTGTAGTGTTGTCTTATGAGGTTACAGTACTTTAAAGTTGCCATATCTGGACGTTTATTATTTTTACCACCTGGCGTATAGTCATCGTCACTTCTAAATCTTTTTGTTGCAGTGTAGTTTGAAACCATAGAATCAACGCTACCGCCACTAACACCCCAAAAAAGTTTAGGTTCTCCAAGACGTTTTATATCAACATCACTTTTTATATCAGGTTGTCCTATGATGCCAACACGATACCCCTCACGTTCTAAAACACGTCCTATAACAGCTACTCCCATATAAGGAGAGTCAATGTAAGCATCACTTGTAATGAGAATAATATCAAGTTTTTTCCAACCTCTCTTTTTCATCTCAGCTCTTGTAGTTGGTAAAAACATTTTTGTTTATCCTATCTTTTATTTATAAAATTTATTATACAATAACCAAATGAATAAAAAAGCACTATTAATCATCATTTATAATATCATTGTAGTTTTATCTGTTATGTATGCAACGCAGCCTTTACAGCCACTCTTAGCTGAAGAGTTTAACATCACTATGGTGCAATCTTCACTTTTTACAGCAGTTATTATGTTTTGGCTAGGAATTGCTCCAATCATATATGGTTATATACTTGAGAGTGTTAGTTCTAAAAAAATGTTATTAGTTGCTTCTGTTATTTTGTCTTTAACAAACTTAATTTTAGGTTTTAGCACTACTTTTGAAATGTTTTTACTAGCACGTTGTATTGAGGGCTTAGTTGTTCCTGCTATATTAACTTCTTCCATGACTATTTTAGCAAATATTGATAAGAAAAATATACAATTTAATATGTCTATTTATGTTGCTGCTACTGTATTTGGTGGACTAGTAGGAAGAGTTATGTCTGGGTTTATAGCAACTGAGTTTGGTTGGAGGGTTGTTTTCTTCTCTTTGAGTTTTGCTCTTTTAGTAGCACTTTTCTTTATAAAAAATCTAAAACTCGATGTAAATGCAAAACTTACAAAAGCAACTTTACATGATGTTCTTAATATTTTAAAAGATAAGAGATTTGTTCTTATATATTTTGTTATGTTTAGTGTGTTTTTTGTTTTTGCAGGTCTTTTAAATATGATGCCATTTAGGATGAAAGAGTTGTTTGGTGATGTTTCTGAAGCTACTATTGGACTTCTTTATCTTGGTTATGGAAGTGGAGTAATAGTTGCATTATTTTCACGAAAGATAGTTAAGTTTTTTGGCAATGAGATAAAAACTATGCTAATCGGAGGGACTTTTTACACAGTAATGACACTGTTTTTTGTTAGTAAAAATCTAACGGTTATATTTACAATGATGTTTCTGCTTTGTATTGGTATGTTTACAGTTCACTCTATAGCAACAGGCTTGGCAAACTCAATGAAAGAATCACAAAAAGGTCTTACAAGTGGAATGTATCTTACTTTTTACTACATTGGAGGAGCTTTGGGCTCTATTATCCCCTCTATGATATATAGTAGATTTGGTTGGGAGAATATGATAACTGTCTTTATTGTTTTACTTCTATGTGTTTTTACAACACTGTTTTTAAATAGAAAGGTTTTTATATAGTTTTGATATAATCATTCTTTACATATTAAGGAATAAAATGAGCAAAATTAAAAATATAACGATTACAAAAGAAGCAAATATATATTATGATGGAAGAGTAACAAGCAGAAGTATTTTTTTAGAAAATGGCAGTATTCAAAGCCTTGGAATTATGCTTCCTGGTAAGTATACTTTTGGTACAGAAGCTGCTGAAATTATGGAAATAATGAGTGGTGAATTAGATATAAAACTTCCAAATGAAGAGTGGAAAACTCTAAGTACACCAGAAACATTTAATGTTCCTGCTAACTCATCTTTTGATTTAAAAATTAAAACGGTTACTGATTATTGCTGTAGCTATATTTAATAATCTTGGAAAAGAATAATATAAAAAAATTAAATACTTATACCCTCTCAGGGCTTATTATAGGACCTATTTTGGGCTCTGGTGTTATACTCTTACCACCACTTATATACAACATAGTGGGTAATTACTCTTTGTTTGTATGGTTGACAATTTTAGTTTTAGGATTTGCTTTTGCTTTGATATTTGGTAAACTTGCTATTTTGTTTCCGAGAGTTGCTGGAGTTTCACTTGCTACAAGAGAAGCAATGGGTGTGAAGTATCAACACTTAACAGCTTTTTATCTCATACTTGCAGTTTTTTTTGGACCAGTTGCAGTTTTACTCATAGCTGGTGATTTTATACAAAATTACTTTCCAAATACAGATTTAGTTTTTTTAGCTTTTGGTATCTATGTTATAACTTATGCTTTACTTTTAGTAAAGATTAATTTTTTAGGTAAAGTAATGCTTGTAGTCTCATCTACTGTTGCTATTATATTTCTTATCTCTAGTGCATATATTTTATTTCAAACACCGACATTCTCTTTTGTTTTACCTCAAATAGATGTCGAAAAATTGGGTTACTCATTTTTGCTTATATTTTGGTCTATAGTTGGCTGGGAAGTTATTGGAAATTATTCAAATGAAGTTAAAGACAGTAAAACTTTAAAAAATGCTGTTGGGTTTTCTGCGGTATCTGTTTCTATCATCTATGCCTTAATATCTTTTGCCGTCTGTTTTGGTGAATTTCCTTTAAAAGATATAGAACCTTTTAAATTAGTTTGGTTAATAGAACCTATTTTTGGCTCATATGCTAATGACATACTTGCTTTTATATCTTTGATTTTGTGCATAGGAACACTTATACTTTTTGTTGGAGGAGTTGCTAGGCTTATATTTGCTTTGAGTGAGAAAAAGTCAAATTTTATAACGAAAAAAACATCAATAAATTTTAAAAATGGCACGCCAATAGGAGCTTTGAATGCACTATCTTTTATATATATAATAACTTTGTATCTTGTGTATATAGAGTTTCTATCATTAGATAATTTAGTTGCTTTTGCTGATGGATTTTTTATTGCAAATGCAATCATTGGGTTAGTAACAGCTATTATTTTATTTGAAAATAGTTTTTTAAGATATAGTGCTTTTGTTCTAGCTTTTCTTTTTACATGTATACTACTGTTTTCAAATATATATATTTTGTTAACTATTGTGGCTCTGTTTATTTTTACATATTTTAAAAAGAGTATAATGTAACATAGGTTACAGACAATTTTTTTAATAAAGAGTAAACTTTTTAAAATTAATTAAGGAGTTTAGTATGAAATGTAACGTAGGTGGGATTGATAGAGGTGTAAGAATAGTATTAGGTTTAGCATTAGTTGCTTTAGCATTTTTTGGTGATCAACCATGGGCTTATTTAGGAGCTATTCCTCTTGTAACTGGATTAGCAGGTTTTTGTCTACTATATTCTATTTTTGGAGTTAGTAGTGTATGTTGTAAAGGTAAAAGTTGCGACAAAAAATAATAGAAGATAAATATTGTTTTTTTAAGGATTTCAATACCCAAGAAAAAGAAATTTTTTTCAGCCATGCTAAAAAAGTTAGTTTTCCAAAAGGACAGATTCTTTTTTGGCAGGGTGATTTGTGTGGAGGTATACTCTTTATTGAATCAGGAACACTCAAAGTTTATCTGCAAAATGAAAATGGAGATGAAATAACTCTATATAATGTTGAAGTTGGTGAGCAGTGTGTAGTTAATACTTCAAGCACAATCACATCAACTCCAGCTCTTGGAAGTGCAGTCACTCTTAGTGATGTAGAAGGTTATATGCTAGATGTAAAGAGTGTAAAAGAGCTTATGAAATACTCTAGTGTTTATCAGGAGTATATGTTTAGCCTTTTTGCATTAAAACTTACGTCACTCGCAACACTTGTAGAAGATATAAAGTTTAAATCTCTAAAAGAGAGGATTTTATCATTTTTAAAATTTAAAAAAAGTTTAAAGATAGTGATAACACATGAAAAGATAGCACAGAACTTAGGAACTTCAAGAGTAGTTGTTAGTAGAATTTTAAAAGATTTAGAAAAAAATGGTAAAATTGAACTGCATCGTGGTGTAATTAAGTATAATATGCATCATGAAAAACCTACCAATAAATGAAGTCATACAAGATATAAAATCCAAATTATGTAAATATACGAAGCTTATACTTCAAGCTCCTCCTGGAGCAGGAAAGAGTACTGTAGTGCCTAAGTGCCTATTTCTCTTTTAGATGAGCCTTGGTTAAAAGAAAAAATAATCATTATGTTAGAACCAAGAAGAGTTGCTGCACGCACAGTGGCTACTCGCATGGCTAAGTCTTTAGGTGAAGAGGTTGGACAAAGAGTTGGTTATCAAGTTAAGATGGATTCTAAATACTCTAAACAAACAAAAGTATTAGTTGTTACAGAAGCTATATTGGTACGTAAACTTCAAAGTAACCCAGAGTTAGAAAATGTAGCTTTAATAATTTTTGATGAGTTTCATGAAAGAAGTATTCATTCAGACCTATCTTTGGCTCTGTCTTTACAAACTCAAGAGTTACTAAGAGATGATTTAAGGATTTTGATTATGTCTGCGACTCTAAATTCTTTGGAACTTACAACTCTTTTAGATAATACACCTGTTGTTACTTCCCTTGGTAAAACATATAATATAGAATATAATTACCTAGAAACTAATATGTCACAACCAAACTACAAAACTATCAATAGTTTACTTTTAAAAACTACTTTAAAAGCACTAAAAGAAGATAAGCGTAGTCATAGATAGTGGTTTTGAGAAACTTTCACGTTATAACTATGCAACAGGTATGAATCATTTGGAGCTTAATTTTATCTCGTCAGATTCAGCTACACAAAGAGCAGGGCGAGCTGGAAGATTATCTCATGGAAAGTGCTATAGACTTTGGCATGAAAACAAAATCTTACAAAAAACAACAAAACCAGAGATACTTAGAAGTGATTTAAGTTCACTAGTGTTGGATTTGGCTATGTGGGGTGTTGATGAGTTTAATGAGTTAAGTTGGTTAGACATTCCTGAAACAAAGGTTATTAATAGCACAAAAGAGGTTTTATATGAGTTAAATATGATTGATGATTCGTATAAAATAACCGAGTTTGGAAAAGATGCTTTGAAACTAGGACTTCATCCTCGATATGCATATATGATACTAAAAGCAGATGATTTTGGATTTGCATATGAAGCAACATTGCTTGCTGCACTTTTGAGTGATAAAGATATTTTTAAAAGCTCATATAGAGATAGTGATATTAAAGTAAGATTCACTCATCTTTATGAAAAAGATTTTGATAACGCATACATAAACCAATATAGTGCAAAAGAGGTACATGTACAATCTCAACTTTTTTTCAAAAAACTAAAATCAATCAAAACTATAACCAAAAGTACAATCATGTTTAACTTTGATATGGTAGCTGTTATGTTACTTTGGGCATATCCTGATAGATTGGGCAAAGAAAAGAGTAGAAGATGGTGCTAAGTATAAGCTAAGCAATGGGAAAGGTGCAATTTTAAATAATGAAGATAGTTTGTTTAACGAAGAGTTTTTAGTTATACCGAGTTTACATGTAAAGAATATTGACTCTTATATACATTTAGCATGCAGTATAAATATTGAGAGTATTAAAGAGTACTTTAGCTCATTAATAACTATAAAAGAGTCTGTAACTTATAACAAACAAAATAAAAAATTTAATATACGAGAAGAGAGTTGGTTTTTAAATTTACAATTATTTTCAAAAGCAAGTGACAATATTGATAAAAAAGATTTTAAAGAGTTACTTTTAAATCTTATAAAAGAAGAAGGGCTAAAATTTTTACCATGGAGTAAGAAAGCGATTAGTTTACGAAATAGAGTAAATTTTGTTAAAGTAGATATAAAAACAGATTTTAGTGATGAAAATCTATTGGAAACTTTAGATTTTTGGTTAGCTCCTTATTTGGAAGGTATAAATAGTGTAAAAGAGTTAGCAAGTTTAGATATGTATAGTATACTTTTGGCTAAAATTCCATGGAACAAACAAAAAGAGTTAGATAAACTAGCTCCAATAAGCATAAAAGTACCAAGTGGTTCAAACATACCCATAGATTATTCGTTCAAAAATAAACCATCTTTACATGTAAAGATTCAAGAATTATTTGGTATGAATCAAACACCAAAAATACTAAACGGTACGGTTTCTCTACAATTACATCTATTAAGTCCAGCAAAAAGACCTATACAAATAACATATGATATAAAAAGTTTTTGGGAAAACTCATATGATGAGGTTAGAAAAGAGTTAAGAGGTAAATATAAAAAACATTATTGGCCAGAAAATCCTTATGATGCAATTGCAACAAAAAAAACTAAAAAGTATATGTAATTTTGGGTAAGTTTTGCTATTATTTCATTTAATTAAAGGAATGAAAATGGAATTTGAATTAAAAGATGATTATATAGAGTTATTTAAGCTTATAAAAGTTATGGATTTAGCACAAAGTGGTGGTCATGCCAAAATACTTATTGAAGAAGGACTTGTTAAAAGAAATGGTGAAGTTGAGTTAAGAAAAAGAGCTAAAATTATTGCCGGTGAAATTATTGATGTAGATGGTAATGTGATTGAGGTTAAAAAATAGTTAAGTAGTGCCCAAGCAACTCTAAAGTTGCTTGGAAACAAAAAAAGATTACAGACCTGTAACGTTTTCTGCTTGAGGACCTTTTTGTCCTTCGCCTACTTCAAAAGTCACTTTTTGACCTTCGTCTAGTGATGCACGATCTTGACCATTTCTGTTTATTTGACGAAAATGTACAAATATATCTTTTCCGCCATCTTCAGGCTCGATAAATCCAAAACCTTTTTCACTGTTGAACCATTTTACTGTTCCGTTTACTACTGCCATTGCAATCCCTTGTTGTACACCAAATTTCTAAGGTGATAAAATTTAAATATAAAGCTTTTTCTAAGTTGCAATGTACTGTTAACAAAAAGTTAAAATACACAGTGGACTAAAAAATATAGCTCGAATCATATTTTTTCAGTAGAATTATAGCTAGAAAAAAGATAAAGCACAAGGTTTTTTGCAATAAATGTTGATATTTATGAAAAATTATTGAAAAATCACGGTTTTTATAAAAAATATTAAGAAAAAGTGGTACCCGAGGTCGGACTTGAACCGACAAGACTGTGAAGTCATTGGATTTTGAATCCAACGTGTTTACCAGTTTCACCACTCGGGCACTTGTTTTGGAAGTGAATAGTACAAAAAAAAAGCTTAAAGACAAGTTACCTCATCTTTAAGCTTTAAATTTTAGTGAAAATTAAGATTTAGCTACAGCTTCTTTTAATTTTTTGCCCACTTTAAACTTAACTGCTGTAGTTGCAGGAACGTCAACAATTCTATCTGTACCAGGAACTCTAGCTTTTCTAGCAGCTCTTGGAGCTGTTGAAAAAGTACCAAAACCTATAAAGCTTACGTTTTTGCCTGCTACTAGAGCGTCATTTATTGTCTCTAATGCTGCATCAATGGCCTTCTGTGAATCTTTTTTAGAAAGACCTGCTTTCTCAGCTACCGCTTGGATGAAGTCTGCTTTTTTCATATTGAAATCCTTTAAGTATTGTGTTGCGGTCATTGTACACTTTTTTTTTATAAAAAACAATAATTTTTCATATAAATTATATAATTTAGTTAATTTATTAAAAAAAATGTTAAAAAAGTCGATTTTTGCTTATATGGAATTAAATTTGCTTATTTAGTTTTATGTAATTTATTTTAACAAAAGGGGCAGACATGAGAGTAACTAATTCACTTTTTTATAAAAACACTATAAATAATTATCAAAGTACTATGCAAGAGCTATATAAAACAAATGTGCAAATAGCGTCAGGGCTTAAAATACAAAATAGTTTTGAAAATAGTAGTATTTATATCGATACAATGAGGTTAAGTTATGAAATAGCGACACTTCAACAGGTTAAAGAGAGTACTTCAAAAGCACAAGCTTCTGCGAACAATACAGATAAAATAATGAATCAATTTTCAGATGCACTTGACAAGTTTAAAACAAAACTTATTAAAGCATCAAATGCGAGTAACACTAGAACAAGTTTAAATGCACTAGCAATTGAACTCTCTTCTTTGCGTGAGCACATGATTAGTTTAGGGAATACATCTATAAATGGACAGTATCTTTTTGCAGGAACATCATTCGCAACTAAACCATTAGATGCATATGGAAATTATAGTGGAAATGGTGGTTTTATAGAAGCCATTATAGGTTCAGGTGTTAAGCTTCCTTATAACATAAATGGAAAAGACCTTTTTTTAGGTCGAGATAGTGATTATAGTAGAGTACTTTCAACAAATGTAAAAATGCTAAATCAAACAAAACTTCATCCTGATATTATGAAGGGCAATGGAGAGTTATCTAAAGAAATTTATTTGAATGAAAAAAATACTATTAGAGATTTGGTTGGCGATAATGATAGTGATGCTTCAAATGATCCTAATAGTATGTTTTATCTCTCTGGTAGAAAATCTGATGGCACAACATTTTCATCAAAATTTGAGATATCTTCTAGTTCAAAAGTTAGTGATTTATTAGAAAAGATTGGACAAGAATATGGCAATACTTCAACAAATAGTGTTGTAGATGTTACTATGAACTCTCATGGACAGATTGAGATAAAAGATTTAAAAAATGGAAGAGTTTTTTTAGAGATGAATCTATTTGGTGCTGTAGATAGAGATGGGGCTGCTGGAACAGCGGGAAATGCTAATCAAGCAGATATAGATGACTTATTGGCTTCACCAAATGTGGGTATTATAGAGTTTAGCAAAAGTAATTTTAAAACGGTCAATAGCTCAACAACAGTTAGATCAAGAGAAGATATTTTTAATCAAGGTTTATTTAGGGTAGGTTATCCACTTGAGAAAACTGACGGAAGTGATGTTGATGCAACAACACTATTAAGCGATTTTATGCCACCAAATGTAAACAATATATTGATAGGAGCAACACCATTAGCTATAGCTGGTCAAACAGTGCAAGATTTAATGAGTGCTATTGAAGCAGAGTATGGATTAAGTGCAGGTTCAGCTAGAATAGAAAATGGTCAGATTATAGTAGGTGATTCAACTAGAAATTTTAATGCAACTTTAGTAGCAAGAGATTTTGCAAACAATCCAGTAGAAGCTTTTTCTATACCAGATAGTATGAACTATGAGAGACGTGGGTTTAAAAAAGATGGCAATAATCTTAGCTCTAATATATCTCAAATGGTAAAAAGTACCAATAATTATGCAACTAATAAAACAAAACTTTCAGAAGTGGCAGGAGTTGCTTTAAATACAAAACAATTTGCATTAAACGGTATTGATAGTTCTGGAAACAGTTTCAATGCACAGATAGATTTTGGTAATCCAACAAGTACTTTTTCGCTTGATGGTGGAATAACTAATTATACAATTTTTGATGCAACAGGTGGAACCACGGCAGCAAACGATATGACATATCGTCAACTAGGAGATATAGTTTCTATGATTACTTCTGGAAATCTTCCAGCAACGACTAATACGTTTACTGATTACACAAATTCTATTAGCGCTTCAAAAGGAGCAGTAGAAGTTGGACTTGACTATAAAGGTAGACTTGAAATACATGATAAGTTTAATTCGAAATCTCCTATAGAGTTTAGCATGTTTGATACAAATGCAGATGATTCATCAAATGCTTCAGCATTAATGTTTATGGCAAATGATGCAGTAAAAATAGAAGACCCTAATATGGACTTTTTTAAAGACTTAGATGAGATGATAGATTCTGTAAGAACTGGGCGCTTTAGAATGGATGGAAATGCTGATGACCCAAGAAAAATAGGTATGCAAAATTCATTAAGTAGAATAGACCATATTATGGATCATCTTACAAAAGAGCATACAAAAATAGGGTCCTATTCAAATGCACTTAAACAAGCCAATATACGTTCAGAACTTTTGATTATAAATATTAAAGCAGTCCGCTCTTCAGTAATAGATGTTGATACTGCTGAAGCGTATTTGAAGCTTACTCAATTAACTAATTCATATAAAGCAATGCTTTCTACTGCTGCAAAGATAAATTCTATGAGTTTATTGAATTACATGTAAAAGGTGGGTATAATTCACCTCTACATGTAAAGGATATATTATTTTAAAAGAGACTATATTTATAATTTCGGTTGCTTTTTTACTTTTTTTTGGAGTAGCTACACTTCTGCCTGAGGCTGGGTTTGTTGGTAGTTTTGGAGCTAGTATGGGTATGTGGAATCAGGTTTGGTTTGGTTATGTATCTTATGTTTATCCATTTATGTTGATTGTACCTGCTCTGTATTTTTACAGAAATAGTGAAATTAATTCAAGAAAAATAGAGATTATTTTATCTGCTACGCTTTTCATGTTTGCAGTTTTGATACTTCAAGCTGTTGTAGTGAGTTCAAATCTCAATGGATATTTAGGATACTCAATAGTTGAAATTTTAGAATTATTCATAGGTATTTTAGGTGTTTGGCTTTTTATAGTAGCTATTACAAGCCTCTCTATAAGTATTATTTTAAATACAACTGCGGATGATATGTTCTCTTCTATGAATCAAAAGTTACCAAAAAAAGATATAGTTGAAGCTGAAGAAAAGTTTACATGTAAAGAAGAGTTAGAAGAAAAAACAATAGTTCAAGAAGACATAGTTGAAGACGATGTTCATCCTGAAGAGTATATAAATAGTGTAAAGTTAGTAAAAAAAGAAAAATTAAAAATTAAAGAGGAAGAGCATCACAAAGTAGAAATCATAAGTGAAGTAGCAGAAAATAAAAAATTACTTGATGAGATAGAAAAAGGTGAATGTTCAAAGCCAAAAGGCTATAAACTTCCACCGCTGAGTATACTCACAACTCCTCCTAAAAAGAGTAAAAATATAAATGAGAATGAAATAGATAAAAAAATCTCTGATTTATTAGAAAAGCTAAAAAGATTTAAGATAGAAGGTGATGTAGTTAGAACTTATTCTGGTCCTGTTGTAACAACTTTTGAATTTAAACCAGCTCCACATATAAAAGTTTCAAAAATTTTGACTCTGCAAGATGACTTAGCGATGGCACTTCGTGCAAAAACAATTCGTATTCAAGCTCCTGTACCTGGTAAAGACGTAGTTGGTATAGAGGTTCCTAATGCTAGAATTGATACTATATATTTGAAAGAGATTTTAGAGAGTGAGATATTTACTAAAGCATCATCACCTTTAACTATAGCTCTTGGTAAAGACATAGTAGGAAATCCTTTTGTAACTGATTTGAAAAAACTTCCTCACTTGCTTATAGCTGGGACAACAGGAAGTGGAAAAAGTGTTGGTATTAACTCAATGTTACTTTCACTTTTGTATAGAAATTCTCCAGATACGCTAAAGCTCCTTATGATTGACCCAAAGATGTTAGAATTTTCAATATACAATGATATACCACATCTTTTAACTCCAGTTATTACAAAACCAAAACAGGCTATCATAGCTCTCTCAAACATGGTGAATGAGATGGAGAGACGTTATCAGATTATGAGCCAATCAAAGACAAAAAATATAGAAAATTATAATGAAAAAGCAAAGAAACTAGGACTTGACCCATTTCCATACATAGTAGTGATTATTGACGAATTAGCAGATTTGATGATGACTAGTGGTAAGGAAGTCGAGTTTTATATAGCGCGTCTTGCTCAGATGGCAAGAGCTAGTGGAATACACCTTCTAGTAGCGACTCAGCGTCCTTCAGTTGATGTTGTAACAGGACTTATAAAAGCAAATTTACCATCACGTATAAGCTACAAAGTTGGACAAAAAATAGATAGTAAAATTATACTTGATTCTATGGGTGCAGAGTCACTTTTAGGTCGTGGTGATATGCTTTTTACACCTCCAGGAAGCTCAGGACTCATAAGACTTCATGCTCCATTTGCAAGCGAAGAAGAGATTGAAGAAGTTGTTGAGTATCTTAAAAAACAAAGGCCTGCTAGTTATGATGAGAGTTTTTTAAAGCAGAGTGATTCTGAAAACTTACTCAGTGCTGATGGAGAGGTAGCCGGAGATATTGATGAACTTTTTGAAGAGGCAAAAGCAATAGTACAAAATGAAAAAAAATGCTCTATTAGCTATATACAAAGACGCCTTCAAATAGGCTACAACAGAGCTTCTAGAATTGTAGAACAGCTTGAACTTATGGGAATACTATCTTCTCAAAATTCAAAAGGACAAAGAGAGATACTAGAGGTATCTTTAAGATAAGGAATGGTCTATCATTATTTGATAACCAACTCCATTAATATTTTCTAAAAAATCTACTTTGCATATTTCTCTTATGCAGTAGATTACTATTTGAAGTTTTTTAAGATTTATTTCACCTTTCCATATTTTTTGTATAATATAATGCCCCTAAAATCAAAGACAATAATTCAGAAAGATTAATTTTCAAATAAGTTAAAATGATATAAATAATGGAGGTGAATTATGAGTAGAAGAAAAGGACAAATATATAGTGCCGAACAAAAAACAAGAATAGTTTTAGAGCTGCTAAAAGAAGAACAAACAACAAGTCAAATAGCATCTAAATATAAAATCACATCACAATCTTTAAGTAAATGGAAACAACAGTTTCTAAATAATGCATCACTTGCATTCGATGTAGGAGGAGTAACTAAAACTTACCTAGATGAGATAGAAGAGTTAAAGAGTGAGAATGATGGTTTAGCTAAAGCACTAGGTAAAGCTACAATAAAAGTAGAGTTTGTTGAAAAAAAGCTAAAGAGCTTGGACTTATGTAATAAAAGAGCGATGATCTAGTCCAAGCATAAATATTTATCAATATCAGAGCAATGTAATATATTTGGTATCAGTAGAAGTCATTACTACTACAAACCAGCACCAATGAGTCAGGAGAATATTGAACTACTGCACAAGATAGATGAAATAGCTACTGATAACTCAGAGTATGGTTATAGATTTATATATGAACAACTAAAAGAAGATGGCTACTATATTGGAAAACATAGAGTCTTAAAATATATGGGAATACTTGGTATCCAAGCAATATATCTAACCAAAAAAAGACTCACAAGTCTCAAAAACCAAGAGCATAAGATTTATGAGTATCTACTAAAAAAATATTGGACTAAATTTGGAAAGAGAAAAACTGTATATGTACCCACACCAAATGAAGTATGGAGTGGTGATATTACATATATACGTGTTAATGGAAGCTTTATGTATTTTACAGCTGTTATAGACTGGCATAGCAAAGCAATACTGTCCTATAACATATCTAACTCTATGGATGCAACACTTGCAACTGATGTACTTGGGGAGGCATTGGCTAAATATCCTAAACCTAAAATATTTAATAGTGACCAAGGGAGCTAATACACTAGTTATGAACATACTAAGTTACTTAAAAAATATGATATTAAAATATCTATGAATGGTAAAGGTAGAAGTATAGATAATATTGTAATTGAAAGATTTTTTAGAACATTAAAACATGGCAATATTTATATCAGTGATTATCAATCAATAAAGGAGTTAAAAGAAGGTGTAAAAAACTACATCCATAAATACAATTTTAAAAGATTTCATTCAAGTATAAACTATAAAAAACCTATGAATGTTTATCTTGAATATCTGAAAAATGTAGGTTAAAGTAACAGATGAGGATGAAATTAAATCTGTTTAAGAGTTGTCTTGATTTTTAGGGCATTATAATACATATCTTCAATGTAATCTGCTATTTGTGAATAGCTATTGCCTAATGCAAATAAAGAAAGCATTTTTGATTCTAATTCATCTGACATATGGGTTTGATTTTTTTTAACAAGTTCTGGTTCAAAGCTACCGCTACGGTCTCTTGTTGTATCTAACTCAAAAGTACCATTAGCTGATTTCATCGTTTTAGAACTTGTGCCATTTTTACGATTTCTCTCAAGGTCTTGAGATAAGTGAGTTTCGAGCTCGGCTTGTAAAGCCATCTCTGTAAGTTGTTTGATTAATGGTGTTAAGGCACCATCTTTACCACCAATACCTTTACCAGCTTTGAGTTGTGCTGCAAAATCTGCTATATTTATTTCTATCTTCATTTGTAAATCCTTCTGTGTTCAACATTTTATTTAATTGACACAGAATTCTTTACAGTCCCTTTTTTGATCCAAGAAATAGTAATAGTTGTTAATCCTATGATTGTGATTAGTATAAAAAATAACATTAAGCTAGGATTTGACGATATTATTTCAAAAAAAACTTTTATAAAAAGATTAAAAGCAAATAAAAATATAGATAGACTATATAGTGATATCATGTACATATTGAGTTGTTTAACTCTATATATATAGTATATTATTCCCAAAACAGTAGCATATAAGATTATAAGATTATAAGATTAAAAACTGCCACCTATTTTCATACAAATTAGATATAACTAAAAAAGTGATAGATATTATGCTAAAAAATGATAGAAATTGTATATTTAGTTTATTGTTGAAAGTATGATATATCTTAGCTAGAAAACTCCATGCAATCCATAGCATGGCTATTAAGAGCAAATAATATTAGTAGAGAGTTATTATCTATATTAAAAAGAGCGAATAAAGAAAGATTAAATTTTTGAAAATATAGTATAACAGATAGGTTAATAAGCATTATTCAGAGCATCCATAATCCTGAAAAATTTGCGAACAAAGCCTATGGAGTCATCAATAATACCCAAATAGCAAAAAGTTGCCATGGATCAGCACCAGTTTGATAAGTTTGTCCAATTAATGCTAATAGAATTCCTAAAGTGATACTTGCTAGTGAAAGTGAAATTTTTTGAATTTATCTAAAAATAAGTATAGTATAATTATACTTCCATAACAGCTTCAACGATTAGAAATTTATAAAATTTTCCAAGTTCATTCCAATTGTATGCCATAAAGAGAAGCAGTGCCATTATTAAAGAGATAGCTCCCAACCAAATTAAAATTATACGTAAAAAAGCTAGAAAATCATAGTGTTCTTTACATATTTCTGTTTTATAAACAAACTGATTATTGTTGTTATGATTCATAGGGTCTCCTATGGTTTTATTTAAATAGCACAATCTATAATAATAACTATAAAATCTTCTGATTATTTTACATGTAACTCATAAAAAATTAGTTACATGTAGAAAATTTGTTAGAGAACAATACCTCTTATCATAAAGTAGATTGCTGCTGAGAGGAGTGCTGCTGCTGGGACTGTTATGACCCATGTTGCTACTATTTTTTTTAGGGCATCTCTTTTTACATATTGTACTTGTTTATCAGTTTTTAACTGCCTTTTTGCTTCTTTAACAGCTGCTGATTCTGTTTCTAAAAGTAAGTACAAATTTGCTATTCTTTGATAATCTTTTTTCTTTTTCTTTTCCGTTTTTTCTATTGTTTTCAGTTCTCTAGCATGTGCTTTTAAGATATTTTTCTTTTCAATTAACCTTTTTTTATCATCTTCTATAACATCTAAAAAATTTGTTTTATCAAGATACTCTCTTAAAAAACCAACACCAAAGATACCACCAATAGCAATATGCGTAGAACTTACAGGAAGTCCAAATTGAGAAGCAATAATTACAGTAATAGAAGCTGCCATAGCGATAGAAAATGCTCTCATTTGGTCTAGTTCAGTTATTTCAGAACCTACAGTCTTAATAAGTTGTGGGCCATATAGAGCAAGACCAATAGCAATACCAATAGCACCAACACCCATAACCCAAAGTGGGATACCAGCACTTGATGATATGCCACCTGTCATAACTGCATCATTTATAGCAGCTAGTGGCCCTATTGCATTTGCAACATCGTTGGCACCATGAGCAAAACTAAGAAGTGCTGCTGAAAAGATGAGAGGTACGGTGAAAAGGATATTTACACCATCTCTACTATTTTCTATATGTTCTTTGTTTTTTTGAATTCTTTTTTTCACGAAAAAATATACAAATATAGCTACACAAAGACCCATTAGAGAAGCAGTTAAAAATGAAGGTTTACTAGTATCTGGTAAAAAAGTAAATATATCTACAATATTAGGCCAGACTTTTTTAAGACCTTTTAGAGTTAGGTAAGTTACAAAAGCCCAAGACATAATAGCAACAAAAATAGGAACCCATTTTGTTGCTGCTTCGATTTTGTTCTCTTTATAGACAATAGTTTTTTTAATTGAAAATAGAAATGCTGCAGCTATGATACCACCAAGAACTGGTGAAATTATCCATGAAGCAACAATTTTTGCCATAGTTCCCCATGCTACAATATTAAAGCCAGCTGCTGCAATTCCAGCACCCATAACACCACCAACGATAGAGTGTGTTGTTGATACGGGGGCTTTTATCAATGTGGCAAAATTGAGCCATAGAGCAGCTGCAAGAAGTGCAGCCATCATTGCCCATATAAAAGAGTCAGTATTTCCACCAAAAGCATCGATATCGATGATGCCTTTTTTGATTGTATTAACAACTTCACCACCAGCAATCAATGCTCCAGCCGCTTCGAATATAGCAGCAATGGCGATTGCTCCACTCATAGTAAGTGCTTTAGAACCAACTGCGGGACCTACATTATTAGCAACATCATTTGCACCAATATTCATAGCCATATATGCACCAAAAAGTGCTGCAATTGCTAAAAAAATATTGTTTGGAATACCTCCAGAGCTTACGTAATTATATATCAATACTGCTACCAAAAAAAGAAGAGCAATACCTAGGCGTCTAAAGTCAATAAGACTAGATTTCATAGCTTCTTGTTCCATCTTTTTAACTGTTCCAATTTCCATTTAAACTTCCTCTTCATTTATGGCTAGAATTATACTATAAAATTTATTTAAATTTAATTTTTCCACATCTGATTCATACAAAGGAACAAAAGATGGTTAGTAAAAAGGGATGAAAGAATTTAAACTACGCCAAGAGCTGCAAACAATTAAAGATAAACGAAGAAGACAGGCACAACAGCACAAGATAGATACAGTGCTAATGATAACAATAATGGCTACAATGAGTGGCTATCAAGGATACAGAGCGATAGGTGATTTTGCAAAAAGGTATAAAACACAAATAGTTAAATACCTAGAGCTGGAAAAATAAAAAGTACCTGCTTACGCAACAATAAGGCGTGTTCTAATGGAGATAGAGCATAAGACGTTTGAAAAGATATTTATGAGATGGATGAAGTCTTATATGAAGAGAAGTAAATCACAATGGATAGCAATAGATGGTAAAGCTATAAAAGGGACTAAACAAAAAGAAGAAGATAAGAAATTAGCCCAGCTTGTTTCATTTTTTACCAGTGATTCTAAAGAGATACTTATTGCAAGAAAGACAGCATCAAAAAGTAAATCGTAATAGATTCGAAGTACGTGAGATAGAAGTCTATGACGATTTTTATAATATTAATAAAAATAAGTTTAATGGTATAGAAGAAATTGTCAAAGTAACTCGTTCAACTTATTGAAAAAATAGTGATAAATTTTCTCAAGAAACATCTTTTTATATTTCAAGTAAAAAAATGTCAGCAAAAAAGTATAACTATGGTATTAGAGCTCACTGGGGTGTTGAGAGTATGCATTACATAAAAGATGTAACCTTTGGTGAAGATGCCTCTTTAATACATACTGGTAACGCTCCAACTAATTTTTCTATTATTAGAAACATAGCTATGAACGTATTAAGAAGAACAAACTACATCACTTTTCCTCAAGCTATTTGTATGATTGAGACTGTGAAATAATCAAACCCCATAACTCATAATTTTCTAAGTCCTACTCAATTATAGGCAATTACTTTGCCTAAATTGTACCATAAATATATTTGAAATAATTTTAGCCATATAAAGCCTAAAACTAGCGATATAAAGAGCTATCTCTTCTCTTATACTGCTCAGGTCTCCATCTTGAATGGCTATCATCAGTTTTCTAAACAGAGTTATCCCTATCAGATTAAGTAAGCGTTTAAAATTATAGGTAAACATGATAAGAGCATTTTCACCAGCTACTTTCTTTTTACTTCTTACCAAGAAGTGATCCCAGCCCAAACTTCTTTTGATTGTTCCAAATGGATGTTCAACTATAGAACTTCGTTTTTTAATTATTGCTTTTGATTTATCAGTTTGCATATTGGCATTATAGTTGTCAAGTAGCTCTTGATGTTCCCATCTTTGAGTCTGTTTAGTTTTAGTCTTTTCACCTAAACATTTATCTTTGATTGGGCAGGCATTACAGTCAGTTTGAGAACTTCTATACAAGTACATAGTACGAGCATATGATTGATTTAAATATGAAGTTCTTGATATTAGTTTATTGTTAGGGCATACATAAGCATCTTTGTTTTTATCGTAGATAAACATATCTTTAGTGAACTTACCTTTGTTTTTTAGTTCTTGACCTATTCTTACTAGAGGTACTACTGTATTGATACCATCATCAATACATTTTTTACCCCAAGGGCACCCAGTAATCTCAACTGCTGAAGAATAGCCTTTATCTGCTGTTATTATTAGATCTGGATTATCTATAACTTCTTTAGTTTGTAAAGCCATCTTATGAAGCTCTTGTTTATCTGAGCCTGATGATGTAACATCAGTAGCTACTATAAACTTATACTTATCGTCTACGCATATCTGTGAATTATAAGCCATTAAATTATGAGCAGGTTTACTCATTATGCTTGCATCTGGGTCAGTACGATTGTACTGAGTTTTATTGAAACTTTTAAGAAGTGCTAAATCAGATTGAGATTTTGCTTTTTTTTAAGAGTTTTTCTAAATTACGAGGAAGATTTTTAGAAAGTTTATTTGTAGTTGTTTCTTCATCACTATATTCTAAAGTAGTCAAATACTCTTGTATAGATGACTCTGCTTTTTTGATAGATTCATCTACAGTTCTTTTCATTATAAGAGTATTTTTAGATGCATTAGCTCTTAAAAATGCTCCATCTAGTCCTACTATTTCTCCTCCAATAAGTCCTATGCCTTTGCATAAAAGTATAAACTCTTTAAACACTTGTTTAAGAGCTTTAGGATTATCTTTTCTGAAGTCTGCTATTGTTTTATAGGTTGGTTTAAGTCCTAATGTTAGCCACATTAATTCTACGTTTCTTGCATTTTCTTTTTCAAGATTACGAGAACTTCGTATTTTATTGAAATAACCATAGATATATATTTTTAATAGTAACTCAGGTGCATAAGATTTTTGACCAGATAGAGAGTTAGATGTATCGTTAAAACCTAATCTTTTTAAATCTAAGAGTGACACATAATCATCTATTGCTCTTACTGGGTTATTCTCATCTACATACTCATCAAGACTTGGAGGAAAAAGTAGTTGTTGATTACGGTTTAATCCCTCTTTATATTTATCACTCATAAATACCTCTTTAAATCCCTATATTACGAACTATTCTTAGTGTATTATACAGTTTTAGGAGTTTAAAGATGGTTAATGTTATGATGTTTATGTTGTTATTTTTATAATTTATGAGACTGTTATTTAGTTATTTCACAGTCTCATTGGTGGGAATAGCAAAAAATTATGTTGTTTGTTAGAATGAATCAGCCGTGAATTTTTCTTCTTTAAATACTTATTTAGCACTTTTTTAGTAAAATAAGTCAATTTTAATTCATAGGGTTATATAACATGGAAAATTTAGCAGAAGTTTTAAAAAAACATAAGATTACAGAAGATGAGTATGCAAACATACTAAAGATAATGGGACGCGAACCAAACATGTTGGAAATAGGTATATTTTCTTCAATGTGGAGTGAGCATTGTTCATATAAATCTAGTAAAAAGTACCTAAACGGTTTTCCTACAGAAGCTCCATGGGTTATTCAAGGGCCTGGTGAAAATGCTGGTGTTATTGACATTGGTGATGGTATGGCTGCTGTTTTTAAGATGGAAAGCCACAACCACCCAAGTTTTATAGAGCCTTATCAAGGTGCTGCAACTGGTGTTGGTGGAATTTTAAGAGATGTATTTACCATGGGTGCAAGACCTGTAGCAAATATGAATGCACTTCGTTTTGGAAACATAACTAATAATGATGATGTCTCAAAGCACCAAAGATATTTAGTTCGTGGAGTAGTTGCTGGAATTGGTGATTATGGTAACTGTATGGGTGTTCCTACTATTGGTGGTGAAACATCATTTGATGAGAGTTATAATGGAAATATTTTAGTAAACGCTTTTACTCTTGGACTTGCAAAAACTGATGAAATTTTTTATGGACTTGCTGAGGGAATTGGTAATCCTGTTGTTTATGTTGGTAGTAAAACTGGTCGTGATGGTCTTGGTGGAGCTGTTATGGCTAGTGATAGCTTTACAGAGGAGAACAAATCTCTTCGTCCAACAGTTCAAGTTGGTGATCCTTTTGCAGAAAAACTTCTTCTCGAAGCTTGTATGGAGCTTTTTAAACATGATTACATAGTTGGTATTCAAGATATGGGTGCTGCTGGTCTTACTTCAAGCTCATTTGAGATGGCTGGTCGTAGTGGTAGTGGTATGATTATGAATCTTGATAAGGTTCCTGCTCGTGAAAAAGAGATGCAACCATTTGAGTTTATGTTGAGCGAATCTCAAGAAAGAATGCTTATTTGTGCTAAAAAAGGTTATGAGGACAAAGTATTAGAAATTTTTAGAAAATGGGATTTAGATGCAGAGGTTATTGGTGAAGTTACTAATACTGGAAATATGGAACTTTTCTGGCATGGAGAGAGGGTAGCGGATATTCCTGTTCTTCCTGTTGGTGAAGAAGCTCCTATTTATGATAGACCTGTTAGACGACCTGATTATCTTGATAAAATAAACTCTACATGTATAGATAGTTTTAAAAAAGTAGATAACAAAACTGCATTTGAAAAACTTTTTAGTTCAGTTGAAGTAGCAGATAAATCTTGGATTTTTGAGCAGTATGACTCAATGGTTCAAACAAACACAATAAAAGCACCAGGAAGTCTTGATGCGAGTGTAATTCGTGTAAAAGAGAATGGAAAAGCACTAGCCATGAGTAGTGATTGTAATCCGCGTTATAATTATATAGACCCAAAAGGTGGAGCAGCAGCAGCTGTTATTGAGAGTGGTCGTAATGTTGCCATGAGTGGTGCAAGACCGTTAGCAATTACAGATTGTTTAAACTATGGAAACCCTGAAAATCCAGAAGTTATGTGGCAATTTGCACAAGGGTGTTATGGTATAAAAGAGGCTTGTTTGAAGCTAAATACTCCAGTAGTAAGTGGAAATGTATCACTTTATAATGAAACTAACGGAGTAGGGATTTATCCAACTCCTGCGATAGCTATGGTTGGACTGAATAAGAGTGCAGACAAGGTTCTTCCAAGCTCATTTCAAAAAGTTGGAGCTTCACTTTATCTTGTAGGCGAAACTAAAAGTGAATTTGGTGGGAGTCTCTATATGAAAGAGCTTTATGGAAAAGTTGAGGGAAAACTTCCTATTATTGACTATGACAAAGAGTTAGCACTTTGGGAGCTTATTATTGAGGCAAATAAAGCAGACGTTATAAGCGCTGCAAAAGATGTTAACGTAGGTGGAATTGTAATAGCACTAGCAAAAATGAGTTCAGTGAGTTCAAAAGGTGTTACATGTAACGTTGATTTAGCTGATGCAAAAGATATTTTCTCAGAGACTTTCTCACGTGCTATAGTTGAAGTTAAAAATGAAGTTGTATTTGAAAATATGGCAATACAACTAGGAATTAGCATAACTAAAATAGGACAAGTAGAAGAATCAGGCTTTACATGTAACGATGTTTCAGCAGATTTGGAAGCACTTAAAAACAGTTATTTTAATAAGTTTCAAGAAATTGTAGAACAAGATATATAACAATTTTAATAATAATGTTTATATACTTAAAATAAAAGAGATTAGAGATGCTCGATGGTTCTCTAATCTCATTACTTCAATAATAATCTTTTACGCTTCTGTTTTAGGTTTTGAGACTATAGATTCAGTAGCAAAACCATTTGGTGATTTTTTTCATATACTTGATTATACTATAACAGTATATTTTGTAATAGAATTAACCATCAAAATACTTGCTGAAGATAAGTTTATAAACTTTTTTAAAAATGGTTGGAACCTTTTTGATTTTTTTATAGTTATTATTACATTAATTCCTCTTGAAAATAGCTCATTTGCTGCCATTGCAAGATTACTGAGGATTTTTAGAGTACTTCGTCTATTTACCGCAAGACCTGAACTTAAATCTATTATAGATATGCTTATGAAGGCTATTCCTGCTATTATAGACATTGTTATACTCCTTTTTATCATCTTTTATATTTATGCAATTATAGAAAGTGTAGTTTTTGCTGATATGCCCTCAGGACTTTGGGATAACTTTTTAGTGGCAATGTTGACATTGTTTAGAGTCTTTACTTTTGAAGATTGGACTGATGTAATGTATGAGACCATGGAAGTTTATCCTTGGTCTTGGATATATTATGTAAGTTTTATCATTATTGCTGCTTTCGTATTTTTTAATCTTTTTGTTGCAGTTATAATCGGTGAGATGCAAAAGATGCAAGATGAGAAGATGAAAGAAGAAATTCATGAAGACAGTAAAAAACTTGATATTCTTTTAGAAGAAGTGAGAGAATTAAGAAAAATAATGGATAAAAATTTAAAATAGTAGTTTATTTACACTAGACCTCTCCTAAAACCCCCAATAATATAAGGATTAAAATTTGCTTAAGTAATGTATGGCAAAAACAATAAAATATCGTAAAGTAAATAAACTAAGAGATGAAGACTTTAGAAGAGTAGTAGGCGTAAAAAGAGACACCTTTAAAGAGATGGTAAAAATACTTAGAAAACATTATCACCAAAATAAAACCAAAGGTGGAACAACTAAATCTCTATCTGCAAATGATGAGACACTAATGATGCTTGAATACTATAGGGAATATAGAACATTTAAACATCTTGGTGTGGATTATGAAGTAAGTGAATCTACAGCTCATTACATCGTTAGTAAGATTGAAAAAATCCTAATAAAAGAGCCACAATTCCATCTACAAACTCTAAAACATTCAATACCAGTAGATGATGCTAATGAGATTGAAGTAGTCGTTGTAGATGTAACTGAGAGCCAGTGTGAAAGACCAAAAAAAAGCAAAAACTATACTACTCAGGTAAAAAGAAGAAGCATACTCAAAAAACACAAATAATTACAACATCAACAGGTAAAATACTTGCAGTGACTGTTGATAAAGGTAGAATATATGACTTTAAACTCTTTAAACAAAGCAAGGCTACAAGAAAGATAATATTGAGTAAGGTTCTTGCTGATTTAGGTTACATGGGTATTGATAAAATATGTCTAAACTCTCACATACCAAACAAGAGAACAAAACTAAATCCACTTACAAAAGAAAATAAAAAAGAGAATCGTAAATTATCATCTACACGAATTATTGTTGAGCAAATAATGCAAAAATTAAAGTGTTTAAAATCACTAAATACCCATATAGAAATAGGCGAAAAATGTTCGGTTTAAGGATGAATCTTATCTGTGCTATAGTTAATCTTGATGCAAAGCCTATAAATAGTACTCTTGAAGGGGGTTGATGTTTAGTGTTTTAGGAGAGGTCTAATAATTACTTTTGCCACCAACGGCATTTAAGTTAAGCACTATTTAACTTTTTTTGATATATCATTAATTATATTTATCTCAAAACATGAAGGATATATGATGATAAAGTTGGTTTATAAATTTATGCTACCCGTAATATTAATATTGATATTGGGGTTTTATGTCCTTACAAGTATAACAGTTTCATCTCAAGAAAAGATAGTTGTTTTTTTACAAAATAGTAGTGAGGTGTTAGCTTCTAAACAGATAGAGAGTGAAAAAAAATCCAAACTTGAGACTCAAAATAAATTTTTAGATTTTTCAGCTAACTCTGTTGCTATACTTTCTGGTGATTTTCTGTTAAATTTTGATGTTGATGGACTTGAAAGTAGTCTCAAAAAATATTTTGACATAGAAGAGATACAGAGTGTTTCTGTATTTGACTCTGCAGAAAATAAATACTTCATAGCACTTCATAGAGAAAATGGAAAAATAGTAAAAAGTGATACACTTGCAAATAAAGATACAAGTTATAAATTTATACAAAAAGATATGGTTTCTAATGGAGAAAAACTTGGTTATATAAAATTATATTATGATAACAGTAATATTATAAATCAGATAAAACAAAATCAGATCAATATGAAAAAAAGTTTTTTAGAGTTTAAGAAAAAAGCAAAAGAGCATGAAGACTCAGCTAAAACTATTAGGATTGTAACAGTTGCTGGAATCTTGTTTGTTGTTGTTATGATGATAGTTGTATTGACATACAAATTTGTAATTAATCCACTCAATACTTTAAAACTTGGATTAGATAACTTTTTTAGTTTTTTACAAAAAGAGAAGAGTGATGTAGCGCAGATAAATATAAAATCAAAAGATGAGTTCGAAGAGATAGCCAATATAGTTAATACAAATATCTTTCAAATAAAAAAACTTATGGAAGAGGATTCCGTATTAATAAAAAATGTTAAAAATATTGTAAATCTTGTAAAAGAGGGTAAGATAGAGCAGACTATAGATAGTAGTACTTCAAATGATGGACTCGAAGAGTTAAAAATACTCATCAATGATATGTTAAAAGTTATATCTAAAGGTGTATCTACAGATATTAACAAACTAAAAATAGCTTTAGATAACTTCAAAAACTTTAATTTTATACATAGGATAGAGAACGATACAGGAGAGACTGCTATGGGTCTAAATCAACTGGCAGATATAATCACTGATATGCTAAAAGAGAGTGAAAATAATGCCAATGTTCTTGTTGAGAGTGAGCATATATTGAAGAAAGATATAGGAGAGCTAAATATAATCTCTAAAAATATTTCAAATTTATTAGATGAAGCATCAACTTTTACTCAAGATGCAATAATAGGACTAAATGAATCAAATGAACAATCTAAACAAGTAGAGCAACAAGCAGAAGATATAAAGAATGTAATCTCTGTTATAAGTGACATAGCAGACCAAACAAATCTATTGGCATTAAATGCAGCTATAGAAGCAGCAAGAGCTGGTGAGCACGGAAGAGGTTTCGCTGTTGTTGCTGATGAAGTAAGACAGTTAGCAGAAAATACACAAAAATCACTCTCTGAGATTGATTCAGCTATAAGCGTGTTGATGCAATCAGTTAGGCAAACGGTGGAAAATGTCAATCACAGAACAGAAGAGATAAAGAAAATAAATACAACTATATCAAATATAGAGAGCGAAAGTAACTCAAATGTAAATATATCTAAAAAAATAGAAAACATAGTTGTTCAAATATCTACTATATCAGATAAAATCAAGAGCAATATAGCAGATAAACAATTTAAATAACAAAAGGAAAAAACTGGCGGCTGTGCTAAGCACTAAAATAAATCAATAAAAGGAAGTAATATGAAAATCAATAAGATAATAGTAGGTCTTTTGTTTTTATCAATAAGCTTATTTGGTATAGATAAGATAGAGATGTATACAGAGAATTGGGCACCTTATAACTTTAAGAAAGATGGAAAGGTAACAGGTATAGCGATTGATATTTTAGCTAAGATGCTAAAAAATGTTAAATCAAGTCAAACCGTGGCAGATGTAAAGTTAACAAGTTGGGCAAGGGCTTATTCTATTGCACAGAAGAAAAAAAATGCAGTGGTATTTACAACTACAAGAACAGAAAAGAGAGAAAAGATGTTCAAGTGGGTTGGACCTATTGATGTAAATCAAGTAGTAGCAATTGCACCTAAAAGTAAATCAATAAAAATTAGTTCTGCTACAGATTTGAACAAATACAAAGTTGGTGCTATTTTTAAAGATGTTGGAGAGTCTGTTCTGAAGTCATCTGGTATCAAAAAAATTCAATCAACAAAAGGTCTTAATGCTCGTGACCTATCTTTAAAAAAGTTAATGGCGGGTAAAATTGATATTTTTTCTATCAGTAAGTCTTTAGTTGTAGATGTACCTAGTATTGGGTTTAAAAAAGATGATTATGAGGTAGTATATGTTCTAAATGAGTCTAGTCTATCTTATGCATTTAATAAAGATACTGATGATGCCTTAATAGCTAAATTTCAAAAAGCACTTGATGCTCTTAAAGCAGATGGTACAGTTGATAAACTGAATAAAAAATATAAATAAGTAAATGATTAGGAAGAAAGGAACTGTTCAAAAATCTGTGTCAATTGGGTAAAATAACAAATACTCAAGGAAACACAGATGAATATAAAAATAGATGTATAGCAATTTGCTCGTGATATAAAAGCTGGTAAAAGTATCGGTGGTAAAGATGGAGCACTAGGCTCTCTAATAAAACAACTAACAGAAGCTGCACTTGCAGCAGAGATAGACTCACACTTAACTCAAGACCTCAATCGAAATCGCAAAAATGGTTATGTCACAAAAACTATGAAAAGTGAACACGGTGAGTTTGAGTTAAATGTTTCTCGTGATTGCACTGGTTCATTTGAACCGGAAATAGTCAAGAAAAATCAAAGAACAATGTCAGGAGAGATTGAAGAGAAAATATTAGCTCTTTACTCACATGGGAATAGTTATTCATAATAGAAGATATTTACGGTGTAGGCTTCTCAAAGGGTGCTATTAGTGCAGTAACAGATAAAATCATACCTATGCTTCAAGAATGGAGAGTTCGTCCTCTTGAAGAGGTATATCCCATCATATTCTTAGATGCTATCCATTATAAAGTAAAAGAAGATGGTCGTTGTTTTTTATACAGTTCTTGGAGTTGGTATTGATGGTAAAAAAGAGATACTTGGATTGTATCTCAACGAGAGTGAAGGTGCTAAGTTCTGGTTACAGGTTTTCAAATAGATGAGTGAAAGATATACTCATAGCCTCTGTTGATGGTCTTAAAGGTTTTCCTTAAGCTATTAACTCAGTATTTCCAGATACAGAAGTCCAACTTTGTATAGTACATCAAATTCGTAATAGCCTTAAGTACGTAGGTTCAGCTTATCAAAAACAATTTGCCAAAGAACTTAAAAAAGTATATCAAGCTTTCACAAAAGAAGAAGCTGAAATTGAGTTAGACAAGTTAGAAGAAAAATGGGGCAAAAAATATCCTATCGTCTTCACTTCTTGGAGAAATAAGTGGGATAATTTATCTGTTTATTTTAAATATCCAGAAGATATAAGAAGAGTAATTTATACTACTAATATCATTGAATCAGTTCATAGACAATTTAGAATGCTGACTAAAACAAAAGGTGCATTTCCTAACGATAATAGCTTTCTAAAATTACTATTCGCTGGGATACAAAATGCTGAAAGAAAGTGGACTATGCCAATCAGAAATTGGAGTCTCACTATCTCACAGCTTAATATTCATTTTAAAGATAGGTTGAAAGATGCTTTAAATTTATGATACAATCTTAGGAAAAATTAGGTGTTGACACAGAATTTATTACACTCCCGTTCAATAATCTATGTCAGCATTGGGTAATTCCTAGAATTGTATCATAAATCTAAAGCTTTATCCAATCTACCATCAAAGTGAATTGCACGTTGAGAGATTGTTAAGCTTTAATTTCTTACTGGCATAGTTCATTTTTTTGAGGCATTTTGAATACCCATAAAAAGTAGTTTAAGTAAACTATTATCGCTAGGAAAGACACCTTTTGTTTTAGTAAGAGTCCTAAACTGGCGATGCACTGACTCTATAATATTAGTAGTATAAATTACTCTTCTAATAGGCTCTGCATACTTAAAATAGTTAGATAAATTATCCCACTTATTTCTCCAAGACTCAAACACAATAGGGTATTTTTTACCCCATTTTTCTTCTAATTTATCGAGTTTAAATTCAGCTTCTTCTTTAGTAAAAGCTTGATAAACTTTCTTTAATTCATTAGCAAATTGTTTTTGGTATTGAGAACCTACATATTTTAAGCTATTACGGATTTGATGAACTATACAGAGTTGAACTTCTGTCTCTGGGAATACTGCATTTATAGCTTCAGGAAAGCCTTTAAGTCCATCTACTGATGCTATGAGTATATCTTCTACTCCACGGTTCTGCAAGTCAGTAAGTACCTGTAACCAAAACTTAGCTCCTTCACTCTCATTGAGATAAAGTCCTAATATCTCTTTTTTACCTTCAAGGTTTACTCCAAGAACTGTATAAAAAGCTTTTGAGACATATTGACCTTCATCTCTTACTTTGTAGTGAATTACATCAAGATAAACAAATGGATATATTGAGTCTAGAGGTCTTTTCTTCCACTCTTCAAGCTTTGTGGTATTAGTTTGTCAGTTATGGCTGTAATAGCTGGTTTAGAGAAGTGTACACCATACATATCTTCAATGTAATCTGCTATTTGTGAATAGCTATTGCCTAATGCAAATAAAGAAAGCATTTTTGATTCTAATTCATCTGACATATGGGTTTGATTTTTTTTAACAAGTTCTGGTTCAAAGCTACCGCTACGGTCTCTTGTTGTATCTAACTCAAAAGTACCATTAGCTGATTTCATTGTTTTAGAACTTGTGCCATTTTTACGATTTCTCTCAAGGTCTTGAGATAAGTGAGTTTCGAGCTCGGCTTGTAAAGCCATCTCTGTAAGTTGTTTGATTAATTGTTAAGGCACCATCTTTACCACTAATACCTTTACCAGCTTTGAGTTGTGCTACAAAATCTGCTATATTTATTTCTATCTTCATTTGTAAATCCTTCTGTGTTCAACATTTTATTTAATTGACACAGATTTTATTGTCAAGTGAAACGGTCACAAAGTGATGACTCTCTTTGAAAAAACTTTTAAAACCAGTTTGTTTTGAGGTCAGCACTGTATCTTTTTTGTTTGGTACTCATTTTACACCCTTTATTATTTTCTTTTTTATTCTATCATTTGGAATAAAAAATCTTGTTTCAGTGGTTTGGTTTATGGGATGCATTATAAAGGTTGAAGATTTAGTAGAGGTTATGAATTATGGAGTTATGAGTACTCCGGCAATTGTTATCAATGGCGAAGTGAAAGCAAGAGGAAAAGTACTAAATGAACAAGAGGTTATAGCTCATTTTGAGTAAGCCAAATTGGAAGCTCTTCGAGAGTTGGGTCTCCTTTTAAGATTTCATATGGAGCATAATTTGCTTTGTAACTAAGTGATGGGCATTTTTCTACGTAATAACCAAGATAAACCCAAGGAAGTTTGTTTGTTTGGGCTATATATATCTGCTGATACATAGAAAATCTTCCTAATGAAAGATGAGCATAATCAGGGTCATAAAAAAAGTAGATAGATGATAAACCATCAGCTAAAAAGTCTACTAAATCCACTCCAACTAGTTTGTCATCAACAAAATATAGAATCTCTTTACCAAATGTCATAGAACCACTAGCATATAGTTCATGGTAACTATTTGGGCTTAAAGAGTAATGCTTCCAGCCTTTTTTAGCTTCCATATGTTTATGATATTTTTCATATAAATTTAGATGTTGTATTGTTATAGTTGGTTTTTGCACAACGAACTTTGTACGTTGATTTTTGCGTATTGTTCTTTTTGCACTTTTTGAGAAACGATAGTTTGAAGCATCTATACGAAGAGACATACATTCACGGCAATCGTTGCATTTTGGTCTAGAGTAATACTCTCCAAAACGTCTCCAACCTCTTTGAATTAGCTGTTGGTTAAGTATATCAGAACATTGTTCTATAAACTTGTATTCCATACGCATACGTTTGTCATCTAAGTATGCACATTTTGCTTCAAGTGTTGAAAATTCCACCAATCTACTAGGGTGCATCTATGTTTTTTTTATACCTGATTGTTTCATGAAAGACTCAAAGTCAGTTTTTAGCTTTTTTTCTTTATCTGCTTTTAACTCTTTTTCTTGTTTTTCACGTTCATCTTTTTCAGTTTTTACCATATCTTTTTTTAAATCTTTTAGTTCTTCAAACATATTTATCCCTCGTATTGTGCTAGTAAATTATCTCTTAGTTCCTCTGCTAAAACTTCGCCATCTTCACAGTTTTGTTTTATAAATGTATCTAATTGACTTAATATTTCAAAAAGTTCACCTTCTATTTCTGAAGAAGTTTTACTTTTTGCTAATAGTGTTTCAAAAAATACTAACTTTCTTAAAAAATCAGATAAATCCTCTATTAGATCCTCTTCCGATTCTTCATCTTTTAAAATATACCTCGGATTTTCTATCTCTTTTGTGCTATCTATATCAAGCTTTATTGCTCTTATGTGATTTTGGATTGATACAGAGAACTTTGAGTATTTATCAAAACTGTTTGTGTCACCTTGAATGTCAAGGTTTCCTGTTATGTGTTTTATCTGTTTCATTAGTATGAAAGCTATCATAGCTACGACAAATATTACTGGGAATAGTTGATCCATCTTAGGCCTTATATAAGTTTGTGAAATTATAGCTGAAAAAAATAAAGGGCTAATTAATAACCCTTTACATGTAAAGATTTTAGTGAGAAAGAATTTGGTCTAGGAATAGTTTTAGTCTATCTGATTCTGGATTATCGAAGAATTTATCTGGAGTGTTTTCTTCTACAATTTGTCCAGCATCCATAAAAATAACTCTATCAGCTACTTTTTTTGCAAAACCCATCTCGTGAGTAACACAAATCATTGTACGACCCTCTTTAGCAAGTTCAATCATAACATCAAGAACCTCAGAAACCATTTCAGGATCCAGAGCACTTGTTGGTTCATCAAATAACATGATACTTGGATTTTTACAAAGACTTCTTGCTATAGCAACACGTTGTTGTTGTCCGCCTGAGAGTTGGTTTGGATATTTCTCGGCTTGTTCAGCAATGCCTACGCGCTCAAGAAACTTCATAGCAGTTGCTATTGCTTCTTTTTTAGGTTTTTTCTTAACCCAAATTGGAGATAGTGTTAAGTTATCTACTATTGAAAGGTGTGGGAAGAGGTTAAAGTGTTGAAAAACCATAGCTACATCTTCACGAAGAGCTTTTATTTTTTTAATATCATCAATAACTTCTATGCCATCAACAGTAATTGTTCCTTCTTGAAACTGTTCAAGATAGTTGATACATCTAATTAGAGTAGATTTTCCACTTCCTGAAGGTCCACATACAACTATGATTTCACCTTTTTTTACATTAAAATTTATATCTTTTAAAACGTGAAAATCACCATACCATTTATTTAAGTTTTTTATCTCTATTACATTATTATCATTCATATTTTTTCCTATTTCAATTCTGTATTAAACTGTTTTTCTAATTTATTAGAATATCTACTCATACCATAACAAAATGCCCAGAACACAAAAGTTACAAAAACATAACCTTCTGTCTCCATACCAAGCCAAGCAGAATCAGCTGCTGTGATACGAACCATAGCTAGAAGATCAAATAGACCGATAATAAGAACAAGAGTTGTGTCTTGAAAAAGTGATATAAATGCACCTACAAGGTTTGGTATAGCAACTTTTAGAGCTTGTGGTAAGATTACAAGTAGCATTTTTTGCCAGTATGAAAGTCCTATAGCATCTGCTGCTTCATACTGTCCTCTTGATATTGATTGAAGTCCACCTCTAATAATCTCAGCTACGTAAGCAGCTTGGAATAGAGTGATACCTATCAATGCGCGCAGTAGTTTATCAAATGTTATGCCCTCAGGGAAAAATAGAGGTAAGATAACAGATGACATAAATAGAATTGTAATAAGAGGCACACCTCTAATAAACTCTACATAAGTTATACATACACTTTTTATGATTGGTAGATTTGATGCTCTACCAAAGGCAATAATGATTCCAATTGGAAAAGAGAAAACAATACCAACTACTGCAACAACAATAGTAAGCATAAGTCCACCCCACTTGTCTGTAGAAACGTTTTCTAGTCCAAATATTCCACCATTGATTAGTATAAATGCAACTATTAAATACAGTGAAAATACAATAAACTTTGACTTCGCACTATTTAATAAGTACTTAAATGCAACAATAAGAGCAACAAATAGTCCTAATGCAGATTGAAGTCTCCATAGTTCTACTTTAGGATAGAATCCATACATAAAAAGATCTATCTTAGCTCCGACAAATACCCAACATGCCCCACCACCTGTGCAGTCTGCTTTTGTTTCACCAACAAAAGTAGCATCAGTGTATGCCCACTGAATAAAAGGAGGAATTATTATATATAAAATATAAAAACCAAGCAGCGTCATAACAGCATTAGAAGGTGTAGAAAAAAGGTTGTCTTTTAGCCAGTGGATAAGTCCTTTAGTGTTAGAAGGAGCTTCTCTTTCAGCTTTTAATTCAAATATAGCCACTTTATCTTTCCTTGATTTTCATTTTGTGATTAAACCAGTTTAGAATTGCTGATACAACCAAACTAATTGTTAAATAAACAAGCATTGTCATGGCAATAATTTCTATTGCTTGACCAACTTGATTGAGTGATGTTCCTGAAAAAACTGTAACAATCTCTGGGTAACCAATAGCTGTTGCCAAAGATGAGTTTTTAATTAAGTTTAAATACTGATTTATTGTAGGAGGGATTGCAATTCTAATTGCTTGAGGTAGAACTACCAGTTTTAATGCTTGAAATTGTGTTAGACCAATAGAAGCGGCAGCCTCTTTTTGTCCTTTACTTACGGCTTCAATACCACTTCTTACAGCTTCTGCAATAAAGGTTGCAGTATAAATAACAAGAGCAAATGTAAGTGCTAAAAATTCTGGAGAAATAGATTTGCCACCTTTAAAGTTAAATCCTTTAAGAGCGGGAAGATCAAAGTTAAAGTTTGCACCACCAACAAAATAAGCTACTATTGGAAACAAAATTAATAAACCAACACTAACAAAAAATAGAGGAAAATCTTTTCCTGTCTCTTCTTGTCTTTTGCTAGACCATCTGTTTATAAAGAAAATAGATACAATGGCTAGTCCTAAACTTACTAAAACTGCTATTGTTGTTGAGTTTAAATCTGGTTGTGGAAAATAGAAACCTCGATTATTTAGAAATATATCTCCTGCAAACTCTAAACTCTTTTTAGGTACAGGTAACATTTTAAGAACAACATTATACCAAAATAGTATTTGAAGAAGAATAGGTATATTTCTAAATATATCTATGTATGTTGCGGCCATTTTACTTACAAGCCAGTTATTTGATAGTCGTAAGACTCCTATGAGTAATCCTAAAATTGTAGCAAAAATTATACCTACAAAACTAACTATAAGAGTGTTTGAAAGACCTACCCAAAATACTCTACCATGAGTATCTGTTTCTGTATATGCAATAGGAGTTTCATCAATTCCAAAACCAGCAGTACTGTCCAGAAATTCAAAACCAGTTTTTATGCCTCTTTGTTCTATATTGTTCATCGTATTGCTGCCAATATACCACAAAAAAGCAACTAAACCTATAACAGTTAATAACTGAAATAGTATTCCTCTAACCTTTTGATTTCTTAAAGCACGCATCATGGCATTACTTCTTTCAAAGGTACTAACATCCATATCCTTTTATTAAAAAAAGGTAAGGTTTTGACACCTTACCTTTTTATTTTTTATTTTTAACTTATGACTATCTGAAAGGAGGAGAATACTGTAATCCACCATTTGTCCATAGTGCGTTAATTCCTCTTTCAATATTAAGAGGAGTATTTACACCAACATTTCTTTCAAATACTTCACCGTAGTTACCCACTTGTTTTATAATTTGGTAAGCAAAATCTGCACTTAGTCCTAGATTTGCACCCATTTTTCCTTCTGTTCCAAGAATTCTTTTTGCAGTAGGATTAGTAGATGTTTTCATTTTATCAACATTTTTACTTGTAATTCCAGCTTCTTCAGCTGCAACCATAGCATTGAATGACCATTTTACTACATTAAACCAAGCATCATCACCTTGTCTTACAACAGGTCCCAATGGCTCTTTAGAAATAATTTCAGGAAGAACTATGTGCTTTTCTTTATCTTTAAGTTTAGTTCTTAGACCGTAAAGTTGAGATGCATCTGATGTGAGTATGTCACATCTCCCATTTTCATAACTAGCAATAACTTGATCATTTGTATCATATGCAACAGTTTTATAATCCATTTTATTTGCTCTAAAATAATCAGCAACATTTAACTCAGTGGTAGTACCTGTTTGAAGACAAACAGAAGCACCATCTAGTTCTAATGCACTTTTAACACCTAAGTCTTTTCTTACCATAAAACCTTGACCATCATAGTAGTTTACTCCAGCAAAGTTCAAACCTAAAGCAGTATCACGACTTTGAGTCCAAGTTGTATTTCTTACAAGTACGTCAATCTCACCTGATTGAAGAGCAGCTAATCTCTCTTTTGCATTTAATGGAATAAATTTAACCTTTGAAGCATCACCTAAAACAGCAGCGGCAACAGCACGACAACCATCAACATCTATACCTACATACTTACCACCACTCAGAATTTCTGAAAATCCAGGTAGTCCACCGTCAATACCACATTTTACGAAGCCTTGCTTCTTTGTGTCTTCTAACGTACCAGCAGTTGCACTCATACCTATAAGAGCAATTGCAGCTAATGATAATTTAACTAATTTAGTCATGCGAATCCTTTAAAGTTTAAAATTATGTATATTTCTAAGATTAAAATAATTAACTTTAGAAACATGCAGTGGGTAAATTGTACTAAAAATTTTAGTGAGTTGGATTAAATTAGTAGATAAAAAATAGACAATCGTGAAAAAAATCAAAATTGTTTCATTATGTAACAGTGTTACATTGTAGTTATTTTTTAATTTTTATTGAAAATATAATCAAAGCTACCCATATCATTATAAAAGTTATAAGTTTATCTGAATTTAATGGTTCATTATATACAAATAAAGCAAGTAAAAAAGAGATACTTGGTCCAATGTATTGTAAAAAACCAAGTTTTAGCATTGAAATTTTTGTTGCCGCTGAATTAAACCATATAAGAGGAATAATTGTTATAAGACCTGCTAAAATCAACAATAGTGACGTTGTATCAATAGGTAAAATAAAAGCATTTTTATCTATTGATGTTATGTAAAACAGATAAAGAAGAGCAAAAGGAGAGACAAGAAGAGTCTCTACAAGAAGCCCAGAAACTGATTCAACATGAACTTTTTTTCTTGCTAAGCCATAAAAAGCAAAACTAAAAGCAAGAATTAGAGAAATAGCAGGTAAACGTCCTAGTGAGTATATTTGATACAGTATTGCAAAAAAAGCTATACAAATTGCAAGTAGCTGAATTTTCGTAATTCTCTCATGAAAAAAGATATATCCTAAAATAATGGAGATTAATGGGTTTATATAATAACCCAAACTTGCTTCCATAATCATATTGTTTGAGATAGCCCATATAAATGTAAGCCAATTAATGGAAACAAGAATAGCTGAGATGAAAAGAATTTTTAGTTTTTTGCTATTTTGTAAAATAATGACTAAGTTGTTAAATGATTTAGTGATGAACAAAAGTATGGTTAAAAAGACAACAGACCATAATACTCTGTGAATTAAAACTTCAAAAGCATCAACATGACTAACTAGTTTAAAATAGATAGGAACTAAACCCCAAAAAGTAAATGCTAAAATGGCATAAATTGTGCCTTTTTTCTCATTGTTCAAAAAATATCCTTAAAAAAGATAAATTATATCTTGTTTTTTGGTATAATCATAAAATTTTTAAATTATAAAGGTACATTATGAAGTGGTCAAGAGAGTCTTGGAGAGAGTTCAATATAAAGCAACAACCAACTTATCCAAATATGAATCAACTACAATCTGTAGAAAAAGAGTTAAATAACTTTCCACCACTTGTTTTTGCTGGTGAAGTTAGACAGTTAAAAGATGATTTAGCAAAAGTTAGCCGTGGAGAAGCATTTTTACTTCAAGGTGGTGACTGTGCTGAGAGTTTTAGTGAGTTTAATGCTGACAATATAAAAAATATGTTTAAAGTTATGATGCAGATGGCAGTTGTTCTTACATTTGCTGGTGGCTGTCCTGTTGTAAAAGTAGGTCGTCTTGCTGGTCAATTTGCAAAACCTCGTTCAAGTGATATGGAAGATATTGATGGTGTTAGTCTACCAAGTTATAGAGGTGATATTATTAATGGCAATGAATTTACATCAGACTCAAGAATACCAAACCCTGAGAGAATGGTAAAAGCGTATAATCAATCAAGTGCAACTATGAACTTGCTTCGTGCCTTTGCTCGTGGTGGTATGGCTGATCTTCATCAAGTTCAAAAGTGGAACTTAGACTTTGTCAAAGAGGGAAAGCTTGGAGAAAAGTACCAAAATCTTGCAAATAAAATTACAGAGACTTTAGAGTTTATGGAAGCTTGTGGAATTACTTCTGCAAATACTCCTAGTATAAATGAAACTACACTTTACACTTCACACGAAGCACTTTTGATGAACTATGAAGAGGCATTAACAAGAGAAGATAGTCTGACTGGTGATTGGTATGATTGTTCTGCTCATATGCTTTGGATAGGTGATAGAACAAGAGACGTAAATGATGCTCATGTTGAGTTTCTAAGAGGTGTTAAAAATCCAATAGGCATAAAAGCTGGTCCAACTATGACGCACGAGGGTCTAATAGAACTTATAGAAAAAGTAAACCCTGAAAATGAAGAGGGAAGACTAAATATCATTGTAAGAATGGGAGCAGACAAAATAGAGAATGAATTTCCAAAACTAGTTCAAGCTGTGAAGAAATATGGTAAAAATGTAGTTTGGAGTATTGATCCAATGCACGGTAATACTATAAAAACATCAAATAATTACAAAACAAGAGAGTTCAAAGAGATTTTACGTGAAGTAAAGGGATTCTTTAAAGTTCATGCAGATGAAGGGACTTTTCCAGGTGGTGTTCACTTAGAGATGACAGGACAAGACGTTACTGAGTGCACTGGTGGACATAAAAAGTTGACTGAAAAAGATTTAGAAGCTAGATACCATACTCATTGTGATCCAAGACTAAATGCAGGTCAAGCTTTAGAGCTTGCATTTTTAATTGCAGAGTCACTAAAAGAAGCTAGAAATAGAATTAAATCTTAATAACTCTATCGCTACACCATGAGGCTAAGTTTTCATCGTGAGTTATAAGTAGTATGCCTACTCTATCTAAAAACTTGACTAGGAGTTTCATAACTTCTAGTTGTGTGATATTGTCTAATGCACTTGTTGGCTCATCTGCTAAAAGGAGTTTTGGTTTCATTAAAAGTGCTCTTAGTATTGAGCAGCGTTGTAGTTGACCACCACTGAGCTTATGAGGTTTTTGCTTTAATAATAAAATATCAAGTTCAAGTGAGTTACAAATATTTTCATAACCTTCTAATGAAGCCACATCTTCTATTTGATTTTTTATACTGTATGTAGGATGAAAAGAGGTATATGGGTCTTGAAAAACTTGTGCTATATCTTTACATGTAACATCTCCTTTTAGAGGAGTTAAGTTTTTGGTGATAAGCTCAAAAAGAGTACTTTTGCCTGAGCCACTAGCACCAAGTACAGATACTACCTCTCCTACGTCTACATGTAAAGATAAATCTTTGTATAGTGTAGGTGAATTTTTATACCCAAATGTTATATTGTCTACATGTAAAACTCTATGCTCGTACATTACCTTTTCCATATATTTTAAATTTGTATGTTGTTAAGTCATTTATGCCCATGGGACCTCTTGCGTGAAGTTTGTTTGTGCTTATGCCAACTTCTGCTCCAAATCCAAACTCTGCACCATCGGTGAACCTTGTACTCGCATTGATATAGACACAAGCTGAGTCTACCTCATTTAGAAATTTTTCACCAGTTGTATAGTTTTCGGTGATGATAGCTTCTGAATGACCTGAGCCAAACTTATTGATGTGCTCTATGGCTTCATTTACACTATTAACTATTTTGATAGAGAGAATATTCTCTAAATATTCTGTATTAAAGTCTTCTTCTGAAGCTAGTTTTACTTCAATAGAGTCTAGAGTAAGTTCGCATCCTCTCAGTTCTGTACCAAATTTATCAAACTCAGTTTTTAGAAGCTTTAAAACTCTATCAGAAACATCTATATGTACAAGAAGAGTTTCCATTGCATTGCAAACTCCTGTTCTCTGGCACTTGGCATTTATGGCTATTTTAACTGCACTATTTATGTCCGCATCTTTGTCAATGAAAGTGTGGCATAAACCTTTGTCATGTTTGACAACTGATATAGTTGAATTTTCACTTATATATCGTATAAGAGCTTCTCCTCCTCGGGGGATGACTAAATCAATATATTTGTCCATTTTTATAAGCTTTGCGACACCTTCTCTCGTGCTATCAGGAATCAAAGAGATAATATCTTTTGGAAGACTGTTTTCTAAAAGTACACGTTGCATAGTTTGAGCTATGATGCGGTTTGAATTATGAGCTTCTTTCCCACCTTTTAGTACACACACATTGCCACTTTTAAAACATAGAGCTGCTGTATCACTAGTAACATTTGGACGACTTTCATATATGATAGCAATAACTCCAATAGGTACAGAAACTTTTTCAATACGAAGTCCACTAGGAACTACCCAACCATCAAGTATACGTCCAACAGGTTCTTTTAGCATTGCTATTTCATCAATAGCTTTTGCCATGGCTTCTACTCTTGTCTCATCAAGATATAGTCTGTCAAGAAGGGCAGAGTTTAATCCACTATTTTTTCCAGCATATACATCTTTTCTATTCTCTTCAACAATATTTGTTACATTATCTCGTAATGCATTTGCCATGAGGCATAAAATTCTATTTTTTTCACTTGGTTCAAGTGAAGCTATAGCGTAGGAAGAATTTTTGATATTTTTTAAAAAAGAGTCCATTTTTAGCCTTACATGTAGTGCATGAATTTTATTTTACAATTTTTTGCTATAATAATTGATTAAATTTTAAAAAATGGATATAAAAATGCAACATATATATGACATGGTAATTATTGGTGGTGGTCCTGGAGGAATTGGTGCTGCTGTTGAAGCTAAAGTATTGGGATTAGATAAAATTTTGATGATAGAGAAAGGCGACAACCACTCTCAAACAATCAGAAAGTTTTATAAAGATAACAAAAGAGTAGATAAGGATTATAAAGGTCAAGTTACAGAGTTAGCTGGTAATGTGGACTTTAAAGATGGAACAAAAGAGAGTACTCTTAATTATTTTGATAAACTCTTAGATAACGATGAGATAGATACTGCATTTAATTCTGAAGTTGAAAAAATAAAAAAAGATGGAGATATTTTTCAAATTATCACTTCAAGTGCTGGTTATATGTCTAAAAATGTGATTATAGCAATTGGAACTATGGGAAAACCTAATAAACCAAGTTACAAAATACCACCTTCAGTTCGCCAGCGTGTTAATTTTAACCTTGACAAGTGTTCAAGTAGTGAGAAGCTTCTTCTTGTAGGTGGAGGAAACTCGGCTGCTGAGTATGCAATAGAGTTATCTAAATCAAACACAGTTACATTAAATTATAGAAGAGACAAGTTTAATAGACTCAATGATGTAAATGAAAAGATGATTTATGAGTATAATGGAGAAGAAAAATTAAGACTAAGAATGGCAACGGATGTTGAGTCTTTAGAAAATGAGAATGGATTGGTGAAGGTAAACTTCAATGATGGCTATCACACTATCTACGATAGAGTAATTTATGCAATTGGTGGAACTACACCTGTTGATTTTTTAAAGCTTTGTGGCATAACATTTGATGAAAATAACAGACCAGAGTTTGACGAAAATTATGAGTCAAAAACAAAAGGCTTATATTTAGGTGGAGATATAGCTGTTCAAAGTGGTGGTTCGATTGCTATTGCATTAAATCATGCTCATCATATCATTTCGCATATATTGAGTAAAAAGTAGCTGAATGAATAATAACTCTTTTTTCACTTTTTTGAGTATAATGCTAGGGCTTCTTTTTGCTGGAAGTATAGCTTTTTCATACTATTTTGGAAATTTTGGTGGCATAAGTTTACAAGAGTTAAATAGTGGATATCTACTAAAAAAAGAGTTACGTTTTTCAGACCTTTCAGTTGAGTTACAAAAAAAGTATATAAATAGAGATAAATCGAATTCTAGAATAAAAGAGACTGAGATAACTAGGATTTTTGATGATGAAGGAAATCCTTTAATCGAAGATATGGGAGAGCTTAGTGAAATTGTGCAGTCATTACAAAATAAGGTCTCTTTTTTAGAAAGAGAAAACATTATAATTTCAACTGAAAAAAATGAACTATTAAAGATAGTTAAACATGAAAAATCTAAAAATAGTATAGAAAAACAAACTCTTTTATCGAATAACCTTGAAAAGATAAATGAAGCTGAACAACAGCATTATAAAAACATAAGTGAACTTACAAAAAAAATTAATGATTTGCATAGAGAGAACATATATCTTTCTCAAAAACTTAATCAAAAAGAGGATAGTAATAAAGATAAAATTGCTCTTGTAAAAGAACAGATAGAAGATGAAAAAAAATTATCTAAGCAACGTCAAATAGAGTTAGGTAAAAAAGATCAAAAAATAATAATGATACAAAAAAAAATCAATGAAATGATGATTGAAAAAAACAGTATCTTAACTAAAAATTCTAAAGCAATTCTACAAATAGAGAGAGCCAATAGTAAAAAACTTCAAGAGTTTAATCACATAGTAAAAAATACTAATTCTGAAAAAGATGCCATAAAAGAAGAGTATAAAAAGACTATAAAAAGGGTAGAAGAGAAACAGAGTGGCATATTTGAATCACAAAAAAACGAAATCGAGATGCTAGCTGAAAAATTAGTACATGAACAACAAAACAGTATAATAATACTTACAAATAATGAAAAGGCTATCTTAGAAAAAGAGAAGTCAACAAACAGTAAAATAAAAACTATAACAGAGCAAAATAGAGCTAAAATTGAAGAGTTAACTGAAAAAATAGATGATTTAAATAATCAAATAATTATTTCAAAAAATAGTGAAAAAATAGTTCAATCACAACTAGATTCTAGTAAAATTACAACGGCATCAGATAAAGACAAAATTTTTGAACTTCAAGGTAAAATTAAAGTATTAGAACGAGGAGAAAGAGTTTTAGACAATAAAGTAGATGAGTTAATTTTAATAAATGAAGAAAAACATAATAAAAACTATAAGATACTCAATGAAAAAATAGCAATAATTGAGATGGCAAAAAAAAACAAACAAAATGAAAATGCAAAAATATTGTTAAGTTTGAGTGCTGAAAAAACAGAACTTATTAATACTTTGCAAGACAATAGTGAAAAAGATAAACAGATAAAAGAGCTTAAAAAAGAGATTAAAAATATAGAAAAAAAGAAAGATGAGCTTGAGCTAAGTGAACATGAAAAACTTACAAAGATAAGAAAATCTTTTGATGATTTAAAAATAAGTATAGCATTGAGAGAAAAAGAGTATCAAGAAGCTAGAGAAGAGTTAAAGGCATATGTTTCTAAAAGAGACAGGAATCTTCAACTAAGAGAAAAAGATAAAGAAAAATTAGGAAAATATATTCGTGAAATAACCTCTTTGAAAAAAACTTTAAAAGAGATAGAGAGTGGGAAAAGAGTATCAAAAGCAAGTAATAAGTTACAAAAACTTGGAAAAGTAGAATGTGGTGACATGGGGAGTGGAAATATCAAAATAAGCTCTACATGTAAAGCAAAAGTTGATAAGTTTTTAACACAATATGACGAAACAAACTACTTTGAAGTTATATCAATAGTAGGAACTGGTGGTTTTGCATCCTTAAGTAAAGTTCAACGTGATGGAAGGCTTGGAATCCCTAAAAGCGAGATAAAAAGACTCACAAGGCTTTCAAATATTGGCTTAGGAAGAGATAGAGCAAAAGAGGGTGGTTGGTTAATTCGTGATAAGTTTGGTGATGATGTTAAGATAAGTTATACAGTTTATAGTATTGAATCCAAAAATAAGAGAGGCTTTGTGATACGTGCTTACAGATAAGACTCTATACCTTTTTCAGCATGAAGAGGGGTACAAATACAACAGTGACTCTTTAGTTCTATATGATTTTATATCAAAGTTAAATCCTAAAGGAAGGGTGTTAGATGTTGGAAGTGGAAGTGGTATAGTTGGACTTCTTTTGAAAAGGGATTTCACTAAAATATCTCTAACACAAATAGATATTCAGCCTTTACATGTAGAGCTTACATGTAAGAGTGCAAAGAAAAACGAATTGGATTCAGAAATCTTACATGTAGATATAAGAGAGTGTAAGTTTGAGGAGAAGTTTGACTTCATAGTTACTAATCCACCTTTTTATCATGAAGGTAGTCAAAAGAGTGAAAATGAAGCTTTAAAAATAAGTAGGTATGCAGATGTTTTACCTTTTGAAGAGTTATGTAGAGCAGTATCAAGCAATATAAAACCAAGAGGTTCATTTGTTTTTTGTTATGATGCAAAACAGATAGATATTTTATTGAGTGAACTACTAAAAAGCAAGTTTAAAGTGAATCATATGAGGTTTGTTCATACAAAAGAGCATAAAGATGCATCACTTATATTGATACACGCTAAAAAAAGTTCAAAATCTTTGTGTAAAATACTTCCTCCAGTTTATATGGATTGTACAGAAATAAAAGATATATATAAAATCACAAACACACAGAGCATTTTATGCTAAAAGAAAATGGTTTTGATTTTGGCTTTGATTCAAAAGCATGTGAAGAGTGTCAAGGGCGTTGTTGTATAGGAGAAAGTGGTTATATATGGGTTACTCCAAAAGAGATGAAAGCTTTAAGTAGTGGACTCAATATAAATATAGATGAATTTATAACTAAATATTTATCAAAAATTGGGTATCGTTATAGTCTAAAAGAGTTAGATTTTAACGGTGGCTTTAGGTGTGTCTTTTTCGATATAGAAAAAAAGAGGTGTAGCGTCTACGAAAATAGACCTATGCAATGTAGAACTTTCCCTTTTTGGGATCATTTTAAAAACAACATAAGAGAGGTAGAAAAAGAGTGTCCAGGTATATACAAATTGTAATCATTTTTTTAGTTTTTTTCTTGGTTGGATGTTCTTTAAGTCAACCAAATACAAACCAAGTAGGCAAAAAATCTTTTGAAAAAGAAGATTATATGATACTAGCAGCTTTAGATGAGCAAAAAAGTGGTAATTATAAAAGTGCTATACAGACTTATAGAATTTTATATGAAAAAAGTGGAAAATTAAACTATTTAATAGAAGCAACAAAAATTTCGTTTTTATCAAATAATATTAAACAGACGGAACAACTGCTACAAGAGGGACTTGAACAATCACCAAAAGATAGTGAATTAAGACGTATAGAGATAGGATTTTTAGTTAAGCAAAAGAAAAATTTGGAAGCTCAAAAAAAGACTTTGTTATTATTAGAAGATGATAAAAGTGTTAGAAATTTAAAAATTGCAGGGTCCATATACTTGCAGTCTAAATCATATGAGTTAGCACTAAAATATTTTGAGAGTGCGTATAGAGTAGATAGCGATGAAAATTCACTTCTTCATATAGTTGATATTCAGTACAACTATTTAAACAAAAAAGATGATGCCATTGCTCTTTTAGAGACTCATATAAGAATGCAAACTTGTGAGGCAAATAGTTGTTTTAAATTAATAGAGATATATGGCAAAGAAAAAAATATAAATGGTGTAATATCAACATATAAAAAACTGTATTCAAGATTTAAAAATGAAGAGTATGCAAAAAAAGTAGTAGAACTGCTTATATATATCAAAGATAAAAATGGAGCAATTGAGTTTCTTAATGAGAGTGGTTACAATCAAGAAATGTTACTTGATATTTATGTGTCATCACGTGATTACAAAGGTGCATATACGGTTGCTTCGAGACTTTATAAAAAGACTTCAAAGATTCATTACCTTGGTAGAATGGCAATCTATGAGTATGAATCTAAAAAAGGAAAACTTGATAATAAAATTTTAAAATCAGTATCAAGTAAGTTTGAAAAAGTTCTTAAAAAAATGCATGACCCTCTATATTATAATTATTATGGATATTTGTTAATTGACCATGATATGGATGTAAAAAAAGGTATAGGACTTGTACAAGAAGCACTTTTAAAAGAGCCAAATTCTCCATTTTATCTTGACTCTTTAGCTTGGGGGTTTTATAAGCTTGGACGTTGTAAAGAGGCAAAAGTAATTATGGATAAGTTAATTAAAGTTAGTAAAGAAGAAGAGCTAATAAAACATTCAATAAAAATAAATAGATGTGTAAAAGGAAAAAAAAGTAAATGATATTAGATGAAATAATAGAAAGAACAAGAGAAGATTTAGCAAAAAGAAAAGAAGAATTCACTATGGATTGGTTGGGTAGAAGTTTGGCTTTTAATCCATTCGCTCCAAGAGATATAAAACCATATCTTACAGCAACTAAAGAGAATCCATATAGAATAATTGCTGAAGTAAAAAAAGCTAGTCCAAGCAAGGGAATTATAAGAGAGGACTTTGACCCACTTTTTATAGCTCAAGAGTATGAAAAAGGAGGAGCAAGTGCTATAAGCGTTTTGACTGAGCCTCACTATTTTAAAGGTAACCTTGAATACTTAACAGGGATAAGAAGATATGTTTCTACTCCACTTCTTAGAAAAGATTTTATAGTTGATGAGTATCAGGTGCTTGAAGCTGTTGTTTATGGGGCTGATTTTATACTACTTATTGCAAAAGCTCTTAGTAAAAAAGAGTTAAAATCACTTTTGGAGTACACTTGGAGACTTGGCATGGAAGCTCTAGTTGAGATTCACGACAAAGAAGATTTAATAAAAGCAATTTTTGCTGGAGCAAATATAATTGGAATTAATCATAGAAATCTTGATACTTTTGAGATTGATATGAATTTGACTGAAAAACTTATGCCTCTCATCCCAAATGGAAAGATTATAGTAGCAGAGAGTGGGCTAAATGATAAAGAGACTATAAAACACCTAAGTAGTGTTGGTGCAGATGCCTTTTTAATAGGTGAGCACTTTATGAGAAAAGAAAATATTAGTGAATCTCTAAAAGAGATTATAAGGCTCTAGATTATGGACTACATGTATGCTCCTTGGAGAGATGATTATATTAATGGTAAAGAGGAAGGTTGTCCTTTTTGTAACATTGTAAACAACAGTAGTTTAGATGCGCAAAAACATGTTTTATATCGTGCTAAAAACTGTTTTTTAGTTATGAATAAATATCCCTATACACCAGGACATTTTATGGTAATACCTAATCAGCATGCTGATGCTATAGAGGCTTTATTAAGTGAAGTTTGGTTAGAGATGAGTGAATTGGTTCAAAAATCTGTAAAGTTATTAAAAAATGACTTTAAAGTAGATGGCGTTAATATAGGCATGAATCTAGGTGAGTGTGGTGGAGCTGGGATTGCTGAACATGTTCATTATCATATAGTACCTAGATGGAAAAAGGATACAAATTTTATTACAACCATTGCAAATACAAGAGTTTATTCTACAGATTTTGAGAAATTATATGAAAAATTAAAAATATTAGTAGAAAAAAGGTTTGGGTAGATGCTTGAGGTTCTTAATATAAATAATTTTTATAAAGATATAGATAACTATGAGTTAATCATAGATGCTAGAAGCCCAAAAGAGTTTGAAGAGTCACATTTACCAACAGCTATGAATCTTTATGCCTTAAGCGATTCAGAGCACCACGAGATAGGTGAAATGTATGTGCAACACTCAAAACAAGATGCAAAAGTTTTTGGTGCTAGTTACATTTGTCAAAATGTCTCAAAGCATCTTAAAAAAATCAATAAAATCTGTTCTCTTGGAAGTAAAATAGGAATCTATTGTGCTAGAGGAGGTCTTCGTTCTACTTCACTAGCAACCATACTTTCCATAACAGGATATAGAGTATATAAGATTGAAAGAGGATATAAAGACTATAGACAATATGTTCTTAACTACATAGAGAATTTCAAACACAGTAACTTTGTAGTTCTTGGTGGAAATACAGGCTGCGGCAAGAGTGAACTTATACAAAAGCTTTCTCCATCACTTGATTTAGAGGGTTTAGCAAATCACTTTGGTTCTACTTTTGGACTGATGAATGGCGAACAACCATCTCAAAAAGCTTTTCAAAACGAACTTGCATATAAACTGCAATGCATAGATGAAAACTCTTGGATATTTGTTGAAGGAGAGAGCAAGAAGATAGGCTCAGTCACTCAACCAAGTCTGCTTTATAGTAGACTTCAATCTAGTCTTAGAGTAGAGATAACTGCTCCATTAGAGCAAAGAGTAGAGCGAATTTTGAAAGACTATATTAACATAGATGATGAGTATTTTTTTGCTTCAATGCAAAGGATAACACCTTACATAGCAAAAAACTCAAAACTAGAAGCATTAAAGAGTTATGAAAATAGAGATTTATCAAAAGTGGCAGAAATATTACTTGTTGAGTATTATGACAAAGTATATAGAAAACCTCAAAATGTTGACTATATTATTGATAATACTAATGAGAATGAGGCTTTATGTGAGTTGTGTGATTTGCAATCAAAACTAATCCATCAGATGTAATCTCATAGACTTTATCCACGATTGAGTCTAAAAATTCTCTGTGGTGGGAAACTATGATAATGCTTTTGTCTATCTTTTTTAGAATTTCTACTAGTTTTAGTTGTACTTTGTGATCAAGTCCATTAGTCGGTTCATCTAATAGCATTAGTTTTGGCTCAGTTACTAAAACACCAGCAAGGGCTACAAGCTTTTTTTCTCCGCCAGAGAGGTTATATACTACTTTATCTTTAAGATGCTCTATGCCCAAATCTTGTAACATCATAGTGGTTTTTAGAAGGGCTTCTTTTTGGCTCATGCCACCACTTAAAAGAGAAAAAGCCACATCATCTAAAACTATAGGAGCCAAGAATTGGTTGTCTGAGTTTTGAAAAAGATAACCAATCAAATCTCTCAGAGGTTTAAAATCATTTTCGTTCTCAATAATATTGTGAAAAAGCTCTAATGAACCAGAACTTTTTTGTTTAAGTCCAGCAATAATATCAAGTAGAGTTGTTTTTCCACAACCATTTGGTCCTATGATAGCAACCTTTTCTTTGTGTGTTATATTTAAATCAATATTATGACATAGGGTATTTCCATCATTTTTATAAGAGAGTTTTTTTAGGGTTACAGAACAACTCATAAGTGTACCTTTCCAAATTGAATGCTCAAGGATAAAACTACTGTTAAAAGAATAACATAATCTATAATTTTGAATTTCTCAGATTTACTTTGGTAAATTTTCCCTTGAAAGTTTCTTAGTATCATTGTGTTTTTTAGTTTTTGAGCTCTATCAAAGCATTTTACTATAATCATTCCTATAACATTTGCATAGATTTTGTAACTAAATATAGAAGTTTTTGCTTTAAAATTTCTGACTCTCAAAACTTTTTTTGTAATTGTAAATTCTTCTTTTATGATGATAACAAATTTTGCAACAAAAAAGAAAAGACTTGAGAGTTTATCAGGAACTCTTAGCGTTTGCATTCCAGATGCAATGTCAAAAAGAGTTTTGTTATAAAATATAAGAAGAACAAAAATCAGAAGTGCATTTGAACGAAGAAAAAGCAGAAGTGCTAACTCATAATTTTCGTTAATAATAGCACTAGCACTTACCATAACTATAAAAATGTTGAGAAATAACAGTTTTTTTAGGGTTACTAAAATTGCTTTTTTTTGCAAAATTATTAAAAGAAAAGAAGGTAGAAACATACTTATATAAATAGTATCAAAAAATGACAATCCAAAACTATAAATAGTAGTTGAAAGGAGTGCTATAGCTGTTGAAATCATTTTTTAAAGACTCTTAATAGAAAAAAGATAAGAGCTATTATTCCAAGGGCTATAAACATTTTTTTTGCTGTTATGTTTTTATTTTCAGTAAGTATCTCATTTTCACTACTATATAAAATGCTATTTTTATGCCCCATAGAAGCTATAACTTCTATTTGTATATTTTTGGTTTTCATATCAAAAGTTATTTCACCATTGTCATCTGTTTTTCCACTATCAAGTAACTTTTTAGATTTGTATATTTTGACTTCACAACTCTTACATGCAGAGCTTTTAGTAAAATAACTCTTTACATGTAGACTCTTCCCATCATCATCTGCTAGTATATATAGTTTATGTCCAAATACCATAGATGTAAATAAAAAGATGAAAAAAACTATTCTCATTTAATACTCTTTAAAATTTGAGGATATACTTTGTCTAAGAAAGTAAGTGCAAACATAGTTATGACTCCCTCGATAAACATAATAGGTATGTGAGCCATAAGAGCTACTTTAGCAGCATCAATAAATGATTCTCCATTTAGTGCTAACGTAGTTGATAAAAATAGAGCAGAAACACTGACAGATATGAATCCTATAAAAAAATATTGTATTTTTTTTAGTAAAATATTGTCTACATGAAGATTAAAAATAGACCAACCAAGTAGTGCGGGAAGTGCTAAGTTTAGGGTGTTTATACCAAGTGTACTTATGCCACCATAACCAAAAAGCAGACCTTGAAGTAAAAGAGCAATGAGTATAGCTATAAAAGCTCTCACTCCTAGAATAGCTCCTATGATTCCATTTAGTATGAGGTGAATTGATACTGGACCAACAGGAATGTGTATAAAAGAAGATAGGAAGAAAAGGGCAGAAAAAACTGCGACTAAAGGAATTTCTTCATTTTTGAGTTTTTTAAGAGCGTAAGCAGTTATACTTAAAGTAATAACTGCTCCAATAATTAAGATTTCTGGTCTTAAAACACCCTCACTGATATGCATATTAGTACGTTTTAACCCAAATAAGAGCACCAAGTTCTACTGGATACTCTTTGCCTTTATGTTTAATTTTTATATCATCTTCAATGAGTGCTGCAAATCCCCACCAGCCTTTAAAAGGTATAGCATAGTGAAAAATACCATTTTTGTCTGCTTTTATAACTTGTGTAATATGGCTATCAGTTGGTGCTGATTTTCCTGTATCGTTATAAAATTCAACCTCAATTTTAGCGTAAGGAACAGGTTTACCTTTGTATAGAACAGTTCCACTAAAAATATTTCCAGCATACAGACTATAGGGACGAGTAAGAGGTACGATTTCAGCTTTTAATCCAATTTCACTATCCCAACCCTCACCTGCATTGTGAACATCTATAATGGTTTTTGTTAAGTGTCTTATGAACTTACCTTCACTTGGTTCAAAGTAAGGTATAGGATCTACAAAAAATTGATAATCACCTACCTCTTTAAACTTTTGCTCATAACTCCAAGTTTGAAAACCTTTTACTTTTTTACTAATTAATTTATCTGTTAAATCAACTTTTTTGCCATCAAGAAAGTAGCCAAAACTATTTGGTTTTTTCATTTCCATATATGTTTGTTCAAACGGATGCATGAAAGATAGCTCAATTTTTTGAGTTTTTGTGTTGGTGACAACATCATTTTGAGGTTTTATTACTTGAAAATGTGCATTTAAGACTGTAGTAAGAAACAGAACTAAAGTAAATATTAATTTCACCAGTTTATCCTTATTTTGTAATATTAATTTTAATTACGTATCATGTCACTTATTTACTTAAGGATAAATTAGAGAATTAGATTAATCATCTAACCATAAATACCCATTTAAGGCACTCTACCCCACACTCTTACTTTTTTAATAACCGTATTTTAATTATGCGGTTATATCATTTGGCACACTTTTGGCACAGTTGGCACAGCATTAAACTAAAAATAAATTACATAAAACGACATAAATAATAAGGATAAAGCATGAAAAAGAAAGATTATAAAAAATATACAAAAGAATTAGAAAAAGAGTCATTTTCACTTTACAAAAAGATTTCAAAACTAGAAAAAAAGGTAGAAATACAAAAAGAAATAAACAATATTGCAGTTGGAGAAAATTATTATTTTGCAGAAGAGTTAGACAATAGAGAGCTTGAATGTTTGTCTCTTCGAGAAAAAGTAGATGAGCTTACTGATTTTTTAAAAACGAACTAAGTAAAAGGCAAAACATGAGAAAACAAATAATGACTTTAACGGATGAGCAGTTGCTAAATATCATAAACAACAAAATACTTAGTTACACACTAGAAGAAAAGAAGACAATTGATGATTTTACAGGCGGTTATGTTCAGCGATTATTAAAATCTTCCAAGGTAGTGCTTTTTTTTGGCTATAAACGAACGTCTAAGCACCCTGTGTCTATTTTCTTTGAAATAGAGGATAATGTTACGGATATTTGGTTTAACGCGATAGGAGTCAAGCTATGCACAATTAAAGAGAGCTCAAAAAGTTCCAATATTGAAGAATTAATCGTTTTAAGTAAAAACAGTGGTGAACTAGAAAGAGAACTAGAAAGAGAAAAGAATAAGAAAGAGAAAGAGAATAGAATAGAAGGAAGTTCCGTACCTCCTCGAGGGAGTACGGGGGTATCTCATAAATCTTTCAAAAAACCTAGCATAAAAGAAATCCAAGAATTAATTGAATCTAAGCATTATCAGATAGATGCTGAACAATTTTATCACTTTTATGAAAGCAAAGGGTGGATGATTGGTAAAAACAAAATGAAGTCCTGGTATTCAGCGTTAGCAACTTGGAGTAAGAAAAAAGACTTTACTCCTAAAAAGACACTAGCCCAAAAAAACAGAGAAGCCATTGAGGGATATGCAAAAGAGTATCAGCAAAACAATTACATCGAGGGAGAAGTAATATGATTCAAATAGAATACATAGCAAACTTCATTGGTGTAGATATCAGCAATAAGCTAATTGTTAAAGACATTGCGGAAATTAAAAACAAAGAAGAGTTTATAGCGTTCATACAATCAAGCTTTAAACATATGAGTTTGCAATATCTAAACCCATTACAAAAACTAAATCAATTCAAAAAGCTATATGAAAAGACTTTACACGTAGAACACGAGAAAACAGCACGAGATGAAGCCTATAGGCTAAATGAAAAAGTTAAAAATGTATCAGTCGCAGTAAGAAACGAATTGTATGGTGGTAAAAAACCAAACTATGACAACATCAAAGAGTATTTTACTGCTAAAGACAAGCAAAGATTAGAGCAATTAGGAAACTTAGTGCATGTAGTCTCACTTGCTGATAGCAACTTTCTTGAAGAAAAGTTAAGAGAAAGCTTTATAAAGAAAATCTACGCAGTAAAAAGCATATCAGCATCAAACAAAGCTTTAAGCTTAAACGTGAAGAGGTTTTAACATGGACACAATAAACGACAACTTCAAACACAATCTATTTTAGAGATATTAAAAGCATAGTTAACCATACTTTAACACTCAATACAAACTCTACAAGACAAAAACTACAAAATCTTAACCCAAAGTACCAATAACTAAAACAAATGCCTTTAAGGGTATTTAAATCAACAAAACAGAAAGAAGCAAAATGCAAACAAAAAAACAAAGCATAAAAGAGAGCATAACAAATATTGTAGTTGGTTATTTTATTTCACTTATTTCACAATTAATAATATTTCCATTACTAAATATAACTGTAACAATGGCTGATAATTTATTAATAAGTGCATATTTTACACTAATTAGTCTTATTAGAAGTTATGTAATTAGAAGATATTTTAATAGGAAAATCGAATGGTAGAAATGAACAAAATACACAATGTTGATTGTTTGGAGTTTATGAAGCAAGTGCCGGATAATTATTTTGATTTGGTTTTGACGGACCCACCTTATGGTTTGACAAGAAACAAATGGGATAAAAAAATTGATTTAAAAGTATGGTGGAAGCAAATTAGCAGAATAACAAAAGATAGCAGTGCCATCATAATATTCTCCGTGCAGCCATTTACCACGGAATTAATCCAAAGTAATATTAAGAGTTTTAGATATTCCTTGATATGGGACAAGGTTTTACCGGTTGGATTCTTAAACGCAAATCGCATGCCCTTAAGAAAACATGAAGAAATAAATATTTTCTATAAATCACTGCCTTTTTATAACCCTGAAAAAACTCAAGGACACGAGAGAAAACAGGTTGTGTCGAGAAATAATAGAAATAATAAAAATTATGGAAACTTCAAAAATGTAGGAGGTTACGACAGCACGGAGCGATTTCCTACATCTATTTTGAAATTTTCCACTGGTGGAACAAGAACTAAAATAATTCACCCCACTCAAAAACCATTAGAGCTAATTATTTATTTATTAAAACTGTATGCAAAAAAAGGAATAGTGGCTTTCGACCCATTTATGGGAAGTGGAACTATGGCGGAGGCTTGCATTTCTTTAGGATTAGATTGGTGCGGTTGTGAACTTGAAGCCGAACATGTGGAGAAAGCAAATAAAAGACTAGAAAAAGTACAAGGAGTTTTACTATGAGAACGGAAAATTACACAAGTTGGTTAGACAGCTTAACTGACGAAGAATACCTAGAAATTACAGACACATACGGCGTTAATAATCTAAAAATAGCTTATAACGATTTGCTGGAGACTTTAGCCGAGGATTTCAACAAAGAGATTGATGAAAATGAGGAGATGAGATGAAGTATTTCTTATCGCTATTTATATACATAGCACCAATAAGTTACGCGGCACATGGAAATTATAAGCCACCACGTTATGGAATGAGCAAACATAATGGAGCTGGTAGGACTGTACGAACGTCTAAAAGGAAAAGATAATGAGAGAGCTAAATAGCATAAATGAAAAAACACAAGCTCAAATAAAACTATGCGAAGATCACATCATTAAAAAGATAAAAGAAAAAATAAAAGCGTTACAAAAACAACTTCCTGGTAGTACTAGTAAATTTAAGGACTATAACACAAGAAGAGAAATAGAAAAACTAAAAAGAAGTTTATTATGAACGTAGCAACAGCCTTTAGTGGTGGACTTGCCGCTTGTGAATTTGCACTTAAATATGAAAACATTAAGCACGAAATGATTTTCGCTTGCGAATGGGACAAATACGCGAGAAAACAATATTTAAAATTTCACGATGCTCCAAATACTTTTTATAAAGATATAAGTGATCTTGATGCAAGAAAATATAAAGGAAAAATTGATTTATTTGTATGGGGTTCACCTTGTCAAGATGTTTCTTTAGCAGGAAACAGAAAAGGGTTTGACGGGGAGAAATCAAGCTTGTTTAGAGAGGGTGCAAGAGTTTTAAGCGAGATGAAACCAAATGTATTTATATTTGAAAATGTAAAAGGTTTACTCTCCAGTAATAACGGCAACGACTATAGAGAAGTGTTGCATACTTTTAGAGAAATGGGCTATTTAATCGCAACAAAAGTTCTAAATGCCAAAGAGCATGGCACTGCACAAAATAGAGAGAGAATATTTATAGTTGGATTTTTAGACGAAAACGACTATCAAAAATTTTACTTTGAACCAGCTATAAAATTAACTAAAACCTTGAGAAATTATTTAGATAGCGATGTTGATGAGAAGTATTACTTAAGTGCCAAGCTAATTGTTGGGTTTATGAAAAAAACAGGTAGTTTTAATTCTGATATGTTTAAGCCGCTTGATAAAGACAGTAAAAGTATAGGTTGCATTACTGCGAGATACCACAAGTGTGCGATAACTGACCCATACATCAAAGAACCACAACTAACTCAAACAGGAAAAATAGGAGAAAGCCAAGGTGATAGAGTCTACGACACATCTATGGCTTGTACCCTAAAGGCTAACGGTGGAGGTGGTGGAGCAAAAACAGGATTATATCTCATAAAATCAGCAACCAAAAAAGGGTATGAAGTCGCAACAAAAAACGACAGCATAAACTTTACATTTCCAAGCAGCAAAACCAGGAGGGGAAGAGTTGGTAAAGGTATAGCTCAAACAATAGATACTACGTGTAATCAAGCTGTGATAGTCATTAATGGTGAAGCCTTTAGAATTAGAAGACTTACACCAAGAGAATGCTTTAGGCTCCAAGGGGTAAAAGATAAAGATATAAAATTGGTAAATAGTGACACGCAGAGCTATAAAATTGTAGGCAATGGGATAGAGGTAAATACAATCAGAAGCATACTTAGGAGTCTGTATAAAAGCAAAGTAATTAACTTATTCTCGGAGATAGCGTGAGTGATGGAAGTTGGAGGGGTTTTTGCAATTGTAAAGACATGAGTGATTGGATAAGAAAACAAATTAGGATTAATGAAATGAAAGAAATATTAGCACAAATGGTAAAGATCAACAAAATAGAAGGATTAGACGCTTTTTTAAATTATCTCGGTCATGTAAATATGCTCCGGTTAGACATAAATCAAAACGCAAACTATACAAATGGAGAAAATCAAAATCTTATTTATAATAAAAGAGAACAGCTCCCTCTAACAAGGGAGTCAAGGCAAAAAATATTAAAAGAGTTAAAAGCAATTGTTAATAGAAGTTAACATATGTCAAGTAAAAACTGTATCAAACAGAAGTTTGATTTATTCATAAAAAGGAAGATGTGATGGATGAAGAAGAAATAGTAAATTTAGAACAATGCTTACAAAGTTTAAAAGAATTAATAAAAGTCAAAAAAGAAGTAATTAAAAAAAGCGACAAATATAGAGACATGGACATTTGGGAGACATCTAGTGCGCGAAGAGCAGCGGCAAGTGATGCACTAACAAGAGCCTGCGAAAGTAGAGACAAAAAAGAAGATGATTTACACGCAGACTTGGTAGATGCTGATTTATGTGATCCAAAATCAACAGATAGTTATGAAACAAGAATTATAAACGTGTCTTGTGGATTAGGTCACAGTATGGGTCTTAAATATACCCCAAAATTGCCAAAGAAAATGAAATGACTAAACAATCTCAATGTTACAAAACACCCAAAATCAAATCAAATAGATTAAGTAAAAAAGAATATGCAAAGTACAAAAGGTATTTAACAGATACCTTTTCAATATGTCAAGACGAAGATTGCCACCAACAAGCAGACGACTTGCATCACACAAAGTTTGGGTGCTTCGGTGCGGTTAAAGACGATAGAACGCTTATTGCTCTGTGCAGAAACCACCACGCAGAAGCTCATAAGAACAAAGGCTTGGGACAAAAGAAGTACCTACAAATAGCTAATAAAAATTGGAGAGATCATGAATAAAAAGATAGAGATAGAACTACCATTGCCAAAGATAGAGAGGAAGATACTATCTCTTAACGTGTATCGTAACCTTAATCATTGGGCAAAGAATAAGGCTAAAAGAAACTATGCTCAGATAGTTTGCTTAGAGCTTAGACCGTTTAGAAGCGTTAAGTTTGATACTCCTGTGATTACATACACTCTTTTTAGCAAGACGAAAAGAAGAAGAGACTTATCAAACTTTTGTAGCATTATAGACAAATTCTTTTGCGACGCGTTGGTGGATATGAATATGATAGAAGATGACGACTGCACACACTTGCAAGAGATTAACTACCGCTTTGGTGGGTATGGAGAGGATAAGGTAGTGGTTGTGGTTGAGGAGTTAAAAGAGGAAATAAAGAAACAAAAGAGTATGTGGTGCAACAAAAAAACAAGGAAAAACAATGATAATAAGTAAAGAATTATTGAGTGAAGTGTTAGGACTTCAAAAAGCAAGAAATATAAAAATACATAGTTTAAAAGGAAGCACATTAAGTTTTTCTTTTTTACTTCTTATTTGTGGAGAACTTACAAAAAATACACATAGCTACAACATCTATGAGCTAGCACATGAGTGCAAAGAGTGGGTTCATAAGAAAGGAATCTCTATTTATTGCATTCAGTACAAAGTAGGAAAAGGAGAGTATTATCTAAGTCTTTATGATATCGCCAATGGCGATCATGTTCGAGGGATAGAAATAGACTCAATAACTTATGACACGGAATTTGAAGCCGTCATAAAAGCTTGTGAATGGGTAAGGGTGCAAAATGATAAATAACATACCAATTTATAGGGCTAAGAAAATTGATAATGATGAATATGTAAAGGGGTTTTATTGGAGTGAAAGGGAAATACATTATATCGCATTTGAAGATGAATTCGGGTGGATGATAAAATTTGAAATAGATTCTACAACACTGAGCATACATTTTTCTTTAACGAAAGATAGCGATGACACACCTATCTTTGCAAGTTTGCAGGAAGATGGTAAGGGCGGAGACGTGCTAGAGGACTTAAAAAAAGACAGAGGTGTTTGTACTTTTGAAAGAACTGGAAATAGGTTTTTCTTAGGACTTAAAGAATACAACTTCTCTGGAGGCTTAGGGAATCACACAGGTAGTTGGACTTTAGACTATATTACAAAAAATGGAAAAGTAATAGGAATACAAGAATAAAACCAACCCGCTAAATCAATTCTTTATACATATTATGGTATAGTTTATACATTAAAACGTATAATATTAGGAAAGCAATGCCAAGTATAAGTAGAAGAATATGTAACAAGCATGGTATTTATGAGAGTAATCGTTGCCCCAAATGTAAACAAACCAGCAATAAAACTTATGATACCACCGCTAGAGATCAATCACAAAAGAAAGTCTACAATAGTAAGAGATGGAATACAGCTAGAAAAAATGTAATCATTAATGCTCTGTTTAAGTGTGCATTGTGCGGTGACACTGTGGGAGTGAAACCAAAAGACCACGCAGTAGACCATATCAAGGAGATACGAGATGGTGGGAGCAAGTATGAATATAATAACTTGCAACTACTGTGTACCTATTGCCATGGTAGAAAAACGGCAAAAGAAGTAAGGGCAAGAGAGGGTAGATAGAGTAGATAGAGAGGGAGGGGTGGGTCGAAAAACTGATGTACGAGGGGATTCTAAGACCGACCCCTTGGCCACGATTTCCTCGCTTTCAATTTTCAAAAGTTTTAATAGGTAACAGTAAAGGTAACAGCAAAATGCACACACACGAAAATGCATTAAAAATATTAAATTGTTCAAAGATGACTTTGTCGAGATATGTAAAAGATGGAAAATTAGAAAGACAAAAAAAAGGGCGTAAAACATTTTATGATGAACACCAGGTAGCTGCACTTGTTTTAGAAATAGAAAACAATAAAAAGAAAGTTGGTATAGAAATAAAGCCAAAAGAAAAAATAGAACTTCCTGTAGAAGTAGAAAGAGAGCTAAAAAATTTGTCAGCAGACTCTCTCCTGACCGCAGTCGGTATGGAAAAACTATCAACCGCTACAAAAAGCTTAATCGACTTAGGCTTATATAAAAAATGCGATAAAGAGACTTTACTCTGTTATGCTTTGTCTGCACAATCATACAACTATTTTTATGTTAAAAGCATGAAAATAGATAGTGTAAATGTCGATGGACAGATAGCTGAACTAGAAGACGGAACAAAAGTAATGTTCATAGGAAAAGTGAGCGTTCACTCTTTTCATAAAATCATGATAGACCACCAAAAAATGATGCTTAACTACATGGACAGATTGGGTTTAAATCCATTAAGTAGAACAAAATTTGACATTAAAGAAAAAGAAACACCTATTTCTATAATGGATGAACTTCATAAAAAAGAAACGTGGTAAAATGAACATAGCTAAAACTTTACACAAATTTAATCCTCCTCAATATTATTGGAATCTTGCAAAAAAATATATAATTAAAAAAGATACCGAATTAAGAAAAGAGGGTAAATATTTTATTGATAAAGATTTGGCACTTAGTTGCATTAAGTTTACAAGTTTATTAAGACATACAGATGGCATTTTATTAAATGTCAATTTCCAATTAGTAACATGGCAAATAGAAGCCATTGTAGACATATTCGGAACTAAGTATATAAGTGGAGAGTATAAAGGTTTTAGGAGGTATCAGAGAGCCTTATTTTTTATGCCTAAGAAAAATGGAAAAACAGAACTTGGTGCAGTCTTTCATCTAATAATGTTTTTTATAATTGATTCAACGAGAGTAAAAAATCAGTTTAGTGTTGCTGAGGATAGTAAACAAGCATTAATATTACATTGTGCAATAGAAACCATGCTTAAATCTAGTTTTGAAGATTTAAAACTTATGGACGAGATTGAAAAAATAAAAGTACAACCTCCTACAATTAAAAAACGAAACAATATCTACTCACAAACGATTATGGCATTGTCTAAGCCCATTGGTAATTCAGACTCTCAAGATGGTAAAAAAGTAACATTCTTTACTTCGGACGAGGGACATGCTCATACAAGTAAAAAACTATACCAACTTATTAGAAATGGTATGGCTTCGCAAGAAGAGCCATTAGAAATAAATATTTCAACTGCTGGAGAAAGCAAAACTACATATTTTTATACAGACATTTATTTATACGCTAAAAAAGTAAAGCAAGGAATTATTAAAGATGAAAGATTTTATGCAGTAATTTTCGAAATAGACAAAGTAGAAGTGATTGAAGAAAAAAACCCAGATTTTTGGCAAGAAGAGAAGTACTGGAAAGAAGCAAATCCAGCGTATCCAATAAGCCCTACTAAATCTTTCATGGAAGGGCTAATTTTAGAAGCTGAATACAGCGAATTATCTTTAGTAATTTTCAAAATTAAGCACTTAAATATTTGGCAAGACAAAGCTAAAACCTGGATTAGTTCAGAGAAATGGAAGAAGTCTTTTAAATATGAAATTGATGAAGAGAAATTAAAAGGTAAGACTTGTTTCGGTGGGCTTGACCTCGCATCAAATATTGATATTGCTGCATTCGTAATGGTGTTCCCAAAAGACAATGATGAATATGATGTAATTTGTAGATTTTGGATTCCCCACGAAAATATGATAGAGAGGACAAGAAAAGATAAAGTACCATATTTGCAATGGGTAAAAGATAAATTAATTACGACAACAAAAGGCAATGCAATAGATTTTAATTTTATTGAAAAACAAATTAAAGAAGATTGTGAAAAATTTAATGTAAAAGAAATAGCCTATGACAGATGGAGTGCTTTTCAGCTTGTCACAAATCTTAAAGACTGTGGAATATCGCAAATGGTACCAATACCACAAGGCTTTGGACTTAACTCTGGGCTCAAAGAGATAGAAACAGCAACAATAGCCAAAAGATTAAATCATGGTAACAATAAGGTTCTTACCTGGATGCTAAATAATGTTGTTATTCGCACAAATGCAGATGACAAAATAAAAATTGATAAGCAACGAGTAGCTGAAAAGATAGACGGAGTAGCCTCTTTGGCAATGGCACTTGCCATTAAGATGCAATCTAAAAAATCAGAGTCGGTAAACGTTTATGAAAAAAGGGGAATGAGAATACTATGATTCAAAAAAAATCAACCGTTCAAATTAGACCAAGTATAAAAATAGAGACAGAATTGCTCTTGCGACTTTTCAGCGAAAAAGAGAATAAACCTCTCGGTATAATTATAGAGAATTTACTAGAAGAGTCAGAAACTTTTAAAGAAGCTCAAAAGAAACTAGAAAATTTTAGTGAAGATTTTTAACTAATTCCTTTTAATAGCTTAATAGCTTCTACTCGTTTTTGTAGCTCTTCTTTACTCATAGTTGATAACAGCTCATAAAGAAGTTTACGAAAACTCTCTGATTTTTTCCATTCTTGGATAGTTCCAATAGGTATACCTATAATTTGATTTAATTCTGTATCTTTCATAATGGAAGTATACCATAAAATAACGAATACCGTAACAAACACTTGACAAATAACATAAAATTATAATATAATGATGAATATCACAATTAAATACTTATAAAAGGAAGTAAAATGAATGTTTTAAGTAGATGGTTAACACCAGATGACGTAGCAAAACCAACAAATGAGGGCGGCTTTGCAATAGCTAAACAAACACAAGCAGCAATGAGAATGACAGGAAGAATACCATACTCAAAATTGAGTAGTAGAATGGTAAGATATGACCGCATAATGCTTGATAAATGGCTTGAAGACCACGCTATGCCAATGAAAACAAACTAGGAGCTTAAAATGAAAGACAAATTAAAAGAAAAACAAAAAAAGCAGGAAGAGTTTAACAAGTCAAAAATTGAACTTGATGAAATTATTAAAAATGCAAAGGCTAAACATAAAATAGTAGCCGAAGAATTAAGGGAAATAAAAAATATTATAACAGCTGATATAAAAAAAGAAAAAGAAAAGCAAGTAGAAATAAAAAAAACGCAACAAGCAGAACTTTTTAATATTGCTCTTATGAGCTTTAAAGTAGAAAGATGTTTTAACAATTTTATAGAGGGAAAAGAAAATAGAACAAATTTAACAAAGGAGCAATTTCTTAAATGTATACAATTAGGATTAAACACTAGAGAAGCCCTTGTATTTATGCTTAAAAATGGCAAAGAAGATTATACTTATTCAGACATTGGACGAATGATGAACGTTACTAGAGAAAGAGTACGCCAAGTCCTTAGTAGTACAGAAAACGAGTTGCAAATGTATCTAACTTATCAAAAAAGATTAGATGACCTTTTAGAAAATTCCCCTCTTAAATAAAAGGATAGATTGATTCTATTCTCGTTACATCTCACTGTTAACACCCCTCATTAAATCAAAAAGGGAGTGAAAACCACTCCCTTACTTATTTTCCGATTTCAGCAATAATAACACTATGAATAAAAACATTAAAGCAATTTTAGCACTTTACTCTATTATTTTAATTTGCCTTATATTGTCGTCATTTGGAGTGATGCTACATAGTCAGCATTTAGGAAATACATATATGGCATTATCTATATTTTTACTTCCAATCATTGCCATAATTTCAATGGTTTATCACTTAAGAAAGACTCAGTAATGGGCTTTTTTGATGGTGTTTTTTCTCAAGACACACTAGAGGCAGAATCAAATTGGTTTCAAAATTTTGTACCAGAGACTTCAAGTGGTGTGGAAATATCGCCAAATACTGCACTTATGCATACGGCAGTATTTGCATGTAATCGTGTTTTGTCTGAATCCATATCTTCATTACCTCTTGTGATTTACAAAGAAGATGAAAAAGGAAATAGAGAGAGAGCAAAGAAACATCCTCTTTACGACTTGCTTCATTCTTCGCCAAATCAGGAAACGACCACAATGCAGTGGCGCGAGACGATGATAACTTCTCTAAACATGAAAGGCAATCATTACTCTCAAATTATTAAAGATAATGCAGGTCGAGTAGTAGCTATTTGGGGATTAATGACTGACCGAATAACGGTAAAGAGACTTGAGTTAACAGGCGAACTCATTTTTATTTACGACTTAGGAGTAAATCAAGTACCTTTGAAATTCAGTGATCTGCTAAATGTAAGTGGATTATCTCTTGATGGGATGAGTGGTGTATCTCCGATTACTTACAATAGAGAGTCGTTGACTCTTTCAAAAGCTATGGAGCAATACGGAGGTAAGTACTTCAAAAATGGGGCAAATGCTTCTGGTGCTTTTTCTGTACAAGGGGAGCTATCCCAAGAGGCATACGACAGAATGAAGTCAGACTTTACAGAATCATATGCAGGCATGGTAAATGCTCATAAACCAATGATACTTGAGGGTGGAGCAAAGTTTGAAAGAATAACTATGTCGAATGAAGATAGTCAATTCCTTGACAGCAGGAAGTACCAAAGAAGCGAAATATCTTCTATCTTCAGGGTTCCTCTTCATATGATAAATGACTTAGAACGAGCAACTTTTAGTAATATTGAACAAATGAGTCTTGATTTTGCTATCTATACGTTAACACCTTGGCTTGTAAGAATCGAGCAGGCTATGAATAGAGATTTGCTAACTAAAGAAGAAAGAGAGCAAGGCTACTACATTAAGCACAACCTTGCAGGACTTTTAAGAGGAGACATGAAAGCGAGAGCTGAACTAATTTCAAAGTACACAGTAAATGGAATCTATACAATTAATGATGCTCTTAGACTTGAAGAAATGAATGAAGTTGATGGAGGTGATGAGAGATTTATGCAAATGAATATGACAACAACCAAAAACATTACAGAAGGAAAAAATTTAAAAAGTAATCCAACGAAAGGAAAGACAGATGCATAAAATAATAGGTGCGATAAGTGAGTACCCGTGGGCAATAACTGAAAAATCACTAGAAACAATTATATCTATTGCAAATAGAACAAATGATATTGATGCTGTTCGTGCAAAGATGGGTGAGCCTCTAAATAATAATAGAAAAACAGCAATAAGAGACGGAGTAGCAATCATTCCAATAATTGGTCCTATATTCAGAAGGGCAAATCTACTCACAGAGATTAGTGGAGCAACATCGGTGCAAAGCTTGGCTGAAGATTTTAACCAAGCTCTTGCGAATCCAGAGGTAAAAGGGATTTTATTTGATGTTGACAGCCCCGGTGGTCAGGCAAATGGAATTAGCGAATTTTCACAAATGATTTTCAATGCAAGAAGCATTAAGCCAATAAAAACTTATGCAGGAGGTAGCTTTGCAAGTGCTGCTTATTGGATAGGAAGTGCGACAGGTGAAGTCATTATTAATTCAACAGGAATAGCTGGAAGTATTGGTGCAATGTTGTCTATTGAGAACAATTCAGCCCAAAAAGAAGCTGCGGGCATTAGAACAACAACAATAGTTTCAAGTGTATCGCCAAATAAAAACAGTAACAAAGAACTACAAATGCTGGTTGATGCTTTAGGGACTATTTTCGTGGAAGATGTTGCTAAAAATAGAGGTGTAACAACGGAATATGTACTTAATAATTTTGGGAAAGGGGGATTATTTGTTGGGAAAGATGCAGTAAATGCAGGGTTGGCAGATGCTTTAGGAACTTTTGAGGAAACTTTAATGTCTTTTCAAGCGAGTAAAACGAACTTTGACGGTGGTTTATCCACTAAGCAAAAACAAATAGACTTATTAAAAATACAGGAGTAAGTAAATGACTTTAGAACAATTAAAAGCATTAAGAGCTACAAAAATAGTAGCAATGCAAACACTTTTAGACGGTGCAACAGCGACTGGCACTGATTTATCAGCAGAACAAACAACGCAGTATGAGGGCTTAATGACGGAACAAATTTCTCTAAAATCTCAGATAGAAAGAATTGAAGAGCAAAATACTTTGAACGCTGAAATGGCAACTCCAGTAAGTACGCCGCTTCATGCCGTAACTATCATTAGTGGTGACGATAATCAGTTAAAAGATGAAACAGGCTTTGAAAATTTTGGCGAATATCTTGGGGTAGTAAGAAGTGGAAGTGATTCAAGATTGGATTTTGTTGCTCAGTCCATGGGCACAGACTCTGAGGGCGGATTCTTAATACCTAAGCAGTTTGGTGGGATGCTAACAGCATTTAAGCCAGGAGAATCTATTGTTAGACCTCGTGCAACAGTTATTCCTAGTGGAAGTTTTGCAGATGGTGAAATTTCATTCCCTGCCCTGGACCAAAGTGGAGCAAAAGGTGTTTATAGTGGTGTAACAACTTCATGGGTTGGCGAGGGCGCAGAAATTTCAGAGACAAACTTTTCATTGAGAGAAATTACCCTCAAGTCAAATGCCTTAGCTGCTTTTGTTCCATTTACAAATAAACTTTTAAGAAATGCTCCAGCGGCTTCTATGCTTGGTGTAATGCTTTTAAGACAAGCAATTGCAAAAGCAGAAGACGATGCATTTTTAAATGGCAATGGAACAGCTAAGCCTCTTGGTTTTATCGGACATGCGGCAACAAAAACGATTAATCGTGGAGTTGCAAGTACTGTTAAATATTCAGACCTTGTAAGTATGGTAGCAGCTGTAAAAATGGGAGGCTCTTTAGAGTGGACCATTAACCAAACAGTAATTCCTCAACTCATGAATATGGTTGATGCTGTTGGCAACATGATTTGGCAACCAAATGCAGTTGCAGGGATGGGTACTACATTGCTTGGATTTCCAGTCAAGTTTGTAGATAGAACACCCGTACTTGGCGCAAAAGGTGATGTGATGCTTACGGATTTGAGTTACTACTATATTAAGAATGGTAGTGGACTTATCATATCAATGTCTGAACATGTGAAGTTTACAGCTGATAAGACACTTATCAAAGTAGTTACTAATGTAGATGGCAAATCGTCAATCAATAGTGCATTAACACTTGAAGATGGAAGCACGACAGTTTCGCCTTTTGTTGTCCTTGATGTTCCCTCACCATAAGAGAAACAGATGAAAAAGAAAATTGCAGCAACATATTTTGATAAAGAACTCAATAGAGAGATAAAAAAAGATGAAGTTATTGAAATAACGGAAGACCGCATTGAAGAGTTAAATAAAGCTGGCATTGGTTGTTTAGATATTGATGAAGATATTGATTTGCTAGATTTATTTTTAAAAAATCGAGAGATTGCTAAGGCTTTAAAGGCTGACCAGTTAAAGGAACTTTGTGAACATTACAAAATAGAGTATTCCAATGCTACAACAGCAAAAGAAGATTTATTGGCACTAGAAATAAAAGAGAAATAAATGCAATTAACTCAAATAGTAGCACCAGCAAAAGAGCCATTGTCACTAGAAGAAGTCAAAGAATTTCTTAGAATCTTAGACAACGACAGTGATACTTTTTTAACTTCGCTAATAATTGCAGTTCGTGAACATATTGAAAATATAACGAACCGACAATTAGAAGTAGCTACATTTGAGTTGATAAGCGATAAATTATTTACAAAACTTCCAAAAGGCTCTTTAAAATCGATTGAAAAAATTGAATATTTAGATAAAAAAGGTGTTTATTTAGAGTTAGATTCTAACAAGTACTACATGTATAAAAACGATGGTCTAGGGTGCATTAGCTTTAATGAAGCACCAAGTATTCAAAATCATAAACAAGCAGTTAAGGTAACTTTTGTTTGTGGTTACGATGCAGTACCCGAAGCCATCAAGCAGTATATGAGAGTAAAAATATCCACTTTTAATGAGAATAGAGAACAATTTGTAATAGGTGTTTCTATCGCAGAGTTTGGTGGAGGGTTTATTGAAAATCTTTTGACCTCTTACAAAATTAGGAACACATAGTGCGAAGTGGAAATCTTAAACACAAAATAGAGATACAAGTTTTTACAGAAACGCAAAACGACTATGGTGAAGTGATAAAGGGTTTCACTACTTTTGCAACGGTATACGCAAGTATTATCCCATTAAGCGGAAAAGAATACTTTGCTAGTAAAAGTGTGAATGCTGAAATTTCGCATAAAATTGAGTGTAGATACGTTAGTGGTGTTTTACCATCAATGCGAATTGTTTTTGGCTCACGAGTATTTAATATTGTAAGTGCTTTAAATATACGAGAAGCAAACAAAACATTGCAAATCATGGCAACGGAGGTTGTGTGATGGACTCTATAACAGGCATGAAACAGCTATTAAAGTCTCTCGAAGACTTTCCTAAACAAATACAAAAAAATGTAATGAGTGGAGCAGTTAGAGCGGCGGCAGCAGAAATAGCAAAAGAGGCAAAAGCCAAAGTTCCTAAAAAAACAGGGAATTTAAAAAAATTTATAGGAATAGTTAAAAGAAGATCCGCAAAAAAGGCAGAGATAAGATTTTCAATTACTCCTCTTAAAAATAAATATTTACCTAATGTTTCATATTCGAAACTTAAAAAAGAAAGAAGACTTGGAGGCTATTATGGGCACATGGTTGAATTTGGCACAAGCCACTCTGCTGCCAGACCTTTTATGCTCCCAGCTTTTAAGACAAAAGGAAAAGACGCTATAAAAATATGCAGAAAATATATAGCCAAGAGACTAGATGCAGAGATTGTAAAGGCAAGAAGATGAGTACTGAAGTACTTTTATATCAACACTTGAAAGGCAACAATAAGCTTAAAAATCTTATTAGCACTAGGATTTTTCCTTTGATAATTCCTGAAAAATCAACCATGCCTTGTGCCGTCTATACGGTTATAAATGACAAAGATAATGCATCTTTGCAGGGAGATATATATTCCAATGATGTAACAGTTCAAATTGACTGCTACTCAAGCAAATATGCTCAAGCAAAAGCTGTAAAAGAAGCTTTGTATAAGTTTTCATATTATCCACATGATTTAAATTCAATGGATATATACGAAGAAGACACAAAACTTCATAGACAGTTAATTAATTTTAAAATAATTTCATAAAAGGAGAAAAATATGGGAACTTCAACTTCACCAGATTTAGTAGGAATAACAGTAAAAGTAGATGCAGCACCAGGAGGAAAGCCAGAGGGAGCCTTAACGACAGTTGGGCATTTAGAGGATATAAATCCATTAATAGATAAGTCTAGAAATGTGCAGAAATACAGTCCTTTAAATGATGTAGAGTTTGATCAAATTGTTGCACTTGGAACACTAACACTTGGTGCATTTACTGCAACAGTGTTGTATGACCCAGAAGCGAGGGAAGGCATTAATAAAATTGAGAATGCCATTGATAAAAATGAAGAGGTTCAACTGGTCGTTGAGCTTAATAATTCAAAAGGTGCAAATGGAACTATTTATACACAATTATGTAAGGTTTCATCTTTTAAAGTAGATGGAGAAACGGATGGGAAGTTAAAAGCCTCTTTTTCTGCAGAAAGAATTGGAAAGCCAACAATCACATCTGCCTCAGCAACATAATAAGGAGTTAACGTGATAGATTTAAAGACAATAGAAAAGAAATTCCAAACGCAAGAAAAGGTGATAGAAATAAAAGCTTGGGATGGAAAAGTAAAAATTAAAAAACTCACGATTGAAGAGACAAATAGTTTTTTAAATACGAGAGAAACTGATGGCGGTATTAATGGAATCATACAAGCTGTATCGTTTTGCTTAGTAGATCCAAAAATAGAAGTAAGTGAGCTAAATACTCTAGGAGAGTCAGCATTTAAGGGAGTAGAAGAAATTTTTCAAGCACTTAATGAGTTTTCTAATCCAAAAAAGTAGATAGCAAGCGTAGGTTTTTATTTAAACTTGCGCTTGCACTTGGAAGAACAGTCGCCGAGCTAGAGATGACTTTAAGTGTTACAGAGCTAACTGAGTGGCAGGAATATTATAGATTAGAACCATTTATGGCAGATAGACAAGAGCTGCAGATGTCTAGAATAGGTCATATCATAGGTGGTTTTGCAGGATGCAAATTACAAAAAGATGATTTGCTAATAAGTGATTATGGCTTCAAAAAAGAAGATAAACAAAAAGAACTCGCTAAAAAGCTTTTAGCAGTTTTCGGAGGATAAAAAATGTCAAAGACTATTGGTAGTGTGCTTATTGACGTAAAAGCCGATACAAGTAAACTTGTTTTTGGAATGCAAAAAGCTGAAAAAACAATTTTACGCACTACGAATAGCATGAAAAATGCTATAAAAGGACTAGCAGCAGCATATTTAAGTTTTGAAGGGGCACGTGCTTTTTTAAATATGGCTGATAGCTATACCCTTGTTTCCGGTCGTTTAAAATTAGTTACAAATTCTACTGCAGAATTTGTAATGGTTCAAAAAGAATTATTGAAAATAGCAAACGAATCTAGAGTTGGTTTAACGGATACAGTCGATACTTACTCTCGCATTGCACGCTCAACAAAAGAGCTTGGAGTTTCTTCAAAAGATACCTTGGCAGTTACATCTGCAATAAACAAAGCGTTAATCGTCTCTGGAGCAAATGCAGCTAGTGCAAATGCCGCTTTATTGCAACTAGGACAGGGTTTTGCATCAGGAACACTTAGAGGTCAAGAACTCAACTCAGTAATGGAGCAAACTCCGAGACTATCTCAAGCAATCGCAGATGGCATGGGAGTTACCATTGGAGAGCTTAGAAAATTGGGCGAAGAGGGAAAATTAACTTCAAAATCGGTATATGATGCAATTCTTAATCAAAAAGATGCAATAGAAAAAGAGTTCGAACAACTACCTGCAACGGTAGCCCAAAACATGATAGTTCTTGGCAATACCATGATGGATGTAGTAGGAGAGATAGACAAAGCAACAGGGGCCACCCAGTCTTTAGGAAATAATATATCAAAAGTTTCTACATCCATTGCTGTTATGAGCGAGACTTTTAAGCAAAACAAAGAAGAAGTAGGAGCTAATGTCAGGGTTATAGCTTTGATTGGTGGCAGTATGTTAAGTGCAACAATAGCGATAAAAACATACAACGGTGTTTTTTCTCTATCAACAGCAATCATACAAGAGCATATGGCAAAAACAGCTTTGCATACAACACTGGTTGCGGCAGAAACAAAAGCTCAGCAACTTGGAGCCTATGCGACTAGCATTAGAAGTGTGGCAGAAAAAGCAAATACACTAGGAATAATAAACAATACAACAGCAACTAAAGTGCAAATAAGTGCACTAAATAAAAAGGCTTTAGCCGCAGAAATAGCAGCAAAAAAACAAACAACACTCTCATACAGCATGAGAGCATCAGCAACATCTGCTGGATTGCTGTCAAAAGCTATGAGAGCCATTCCCTTTATTGCAATTGCTGGTGCTATTTACATGGTCGGTGATGCACTTTTAACCTCCGCACATAATGCAGATATTTTAGATGAAGCAATAACCACGAGTGGTGATAGTTTAAAAAAACTAACATTAAATCAATTGGAATATCAAAAAGTGGTAACTAATTCTGCTATTTGGGATGCATTAAAAGAATATAATCAAGCATATGCTGACACCATCAATAAAAGTTGGCTAGAGAGCGAAGAAGATCATAAAAAAGAGTTAGCACTACTGGATGCTAAAAAGAAAAAATATGAAGATTTAAAAAAGATACATGATGAAATATCTTTACAAATAGAAAACAAAAACAAAAATTTAATGGGGTCTATGGGTGATTTTAGAATACTCGAAAGAGAAATAGACGCAAAAAATAATGAAACTAAAAAGACTTCAATAGAATTATATTTAAAAGAACACAGCGCATTGATAAACTCCATAAGCTCAACTAGAGAATACAATAGTTTACTTACTCAGCAAATGAATATTGTTGGTGGTGGTATTGGTAAAATCAGTAAAGCAAGGGCATTGTTAATAGATTATTATGAAAGCATTGGAAATAAACAAGAGGCATGGGAGTATAGAGCAGATGACCTTTTTGAGAGATTTTTACCACTTGGTGAAGATAGAGCAAATAAGCTTATAAATGCTAAGAAAAATGAGTACTTTAAAAAAACAAAAAGAGATACTTCAGCATCGTTGAGTGTTTGGAGTGATTATTATAAAAAAATTAGAAATTTAGAAAATGCTTGGTTGACTAGTTCTAAAAGAAATACGGCTTTTAATGATGCCCTGTCCTTGGGATTAAAAGGTGCAGATTTCAACAGCTACATGGGTTCTATTAAAAAAGGCTTTTTAGATGGAGTAGAAGATCCTGCAAAAAAATCCGCTAAAGCAACGGCTGAAGCTTTTGCAGGTACAGCACGTCAACTAAAATCTTCATTTGAGTCATTTTTTGATTACGCAAGTGATGGTTTTATGGATTTTGGAAAGCTTGCAAAAAATATTATCCATGAAATATATATGGATATGGTAAAAACACAAATAGCAAAACCATTGACAAGTGGGTTTATGAGTGGACTAGAGAGTATATTTTTCGCAGACGGTGGAGTTATGTCCTCTGACGGGGCAATACCGCTAAAGGCATACTCTAGTGGAGGTATTGCGAATAGCCCACAATTAGCAATTTATGGCGAGGGGAGCATGAACGAAGCTTATGTTCCTCTTCCTGATGGAAGAAGCATTCCTGTTACCATGAACAACAGTAAAAGCACTGGAGATGTGTATATAAATATAGTAAATGAAAGCGGAACACCTGTTAATTTTGATGTTATAAATGAAAGTATTAACGATGGGGATAAGACCATTAGTATAGTAATGCGTGCAATCGAGAGAAACCCAGATATGAGAAACGCAATAAAAGGAATCAGATAATGTTTCCTCCAATAAAACCAATAAGTATAACACCAAAATATCCAGATAATGTTATAAAATTAGAGTTTGAAGGTGGATATACTCAAAAAAGAAAAAGACATACTAGAAGTAAAATGACCTTTGAAGTTACTTATTTTTTAGAAAAAACAGATAAAGATTTATTAGAAACTCACTACAAAAAAGTAGAAACTATTACACCTTTTGATTGGGTAAACCCAAACGATGGAAAAATACATATAGTCCAATTTAGTTCGCCGCTAGAAGTTCCGCGAACAGGAGATTTTCCAAAACATTTCAATATAAAAATTACATTGGAAGAAGCATGATTCCTTTAAGTAATGCAACCAAGATAATTAAAAACTCTTTAACCAATACAGGAGCATGGCTCGTTCTTTTAACTCTAAAAAGCAAAGACGAAAGTGTAACTCTAAGATTATGCTCAAACACCGACAACATAACTTTTCAAACACAAGAGTTTATAGCCTTTCCTTTTCAAGTAGACGAAATAACGGAGTCAAATAAAGGTGAATTACCATCAATTAGCATAACAATGTCAAATGTAGAGAGATTAGTACAAGCATATGTAGAGCAAGATGAAACGCTTGGGAGTGGGTGGAGCGTACATATAGACATTGTGCACACATCAACACTACTTCGAGAGATAGATTATGATTTCATAACTACAGGTGTAAGTGCAGATGAGGCAAGTGTAGTCTTTACGTGCGGCATGCAAAATCCTTTGCGTTATCAATTTCCCAGAGTAAGAATGTTACCAAATGCTTGTCAGCATCAATTTAAAAAAGGTGGATGTACTTATGCGGGTAGTGATGTTACATGTAAAAAAACCTTAGCAGACTGCAGAGCAAAGTTTAGCGGTGCAGCAAGAATACCTATCTTGGCTTTTCCTGGGATTCCAACTGTGGGGATTTATAGATGATGAATATTAAGTATAGACCAAACGGCAGAGATGTAAAAACTGGATTAGATTGCTATGGATTAGTTTCTTATATGTACAAAAAAGATTTTGACAAAACTATAGTAGATTTTGATTATAAAGACCCTGATGACCCAAAGAATGAAAAGTATTTTATCGAAAGCATGAATGACCCAAAGTGGATTAAATGTAAACCGCAAAAAGGTGCGGTAGTGGGGTTAAGAGTAAATGGTCATATCTCTCATTGTGGTTATATGATAAACGATAAAGAGTTTATTCACATTATGAATACCACTGGTGTAGTTAGAGCAAAAATCAACTCAGTAAAGTGGAAAAATCGTGTAGTTGGAGTGTATAAATATGATTAAAGTTATATACATAGTCAACACTTTTGAGCCCAAAAAAGGCAGAACGATAACAGAACACAAATGGAGTGGTAAAAAACTATATGAATACATACCTCCATATTTACACGAGCCAACAGTAGCACTAAATCAGCTACATGTAAAAGAGTTTAATGTAATAGTGCCTGATAATTCAGAGATAATTATAGCACCAAAACAAGAAGTGACTGCAATCGCAGGGTGGATAGCAACAAGTGTTTTTGGTGCAGGTTCCTTAGCTGCTGCAGGCATGGCGGCAACAGTCGCAAGTTATGCTATAGGAACAGCAGTAATGATGGCAGGAAGTATGCTTTTAAGTTCGGTCCTTGCCCCTGGCTCTCAATCTCCAAATAGTGCAACTCAATCAATAAACGAAAGTCCTACTTACAGTTGGAATCCAACTCAAACCTTGCCACGTGCAGGAAGTCCTGTTCCGGTGCTGTATGGAAGCCATCAACTGGCAGGTAATGTGATTCAACGACGTATAGAGTACATAGATGATGATGAATATTTGTATCTACAGTTGGCTTTATGTATGGGAGAGATAGAGAACGTCTTTAATGGCAATATTCTCATAAATGATACACCTTTTAAAAACTTTCAAGACATAGAGTACTCATTTACAAATGGAACTATCGAACAAGGGGTAATGAGGCATTTTAATGACGTAGAAACACCAAATAGTTTTATGGTAGATTTGAAAAACACTTCAGTCGTCAGACAAACAGTAGGAGATGCAAGTGAAGCACTGAGACTATTTTTACGGTTTCCAAATGGACTTTTTTATCAAAACGATAAAGGTGGACTAGATAGCAGGGAGGTTGAGTTTAAAATTGAATACAAAAAGAAAACAGATACAGAGTGGACTACGGTAAAACAACACGATAAGAGATACTCTCATACTCTTTATCTTCACGGCGATTGCAAGACAAATGCTCAGTCTTGGCTTACTTCAAAAGGCTCTACTCGTTGTCCTTTTTCCTGGAAAAAAAGAGGAGGAGGAGACAATGGAGAGAAAGATGATGGTGGATATGATGGTGGCGGTTTTGATGCTAGCGAGGCAGATGCAGGTAGCGATAGTACTGGGTGGGCATAATTATGGCAGTAAGATATTTAGGACAAAGTAAAGCAGTTTACAATACTAAATATTTTCCAACGTGGAAATTTAAAGGTGCAAAAACTACACCAATTAACCGTGAAATAAGAATAGATGGTTTAGACCCAGCTGAATATGAAGTGCGTGTTACTAGAATAACCCCTGTTTCAACAAACACGAGAGAGCAAACCAAATCAACATGGATGGGAATGGGTGAGATTATTATGGATGATTTGGCTTATCCTACCGTAGCGCTTCTTGGGCTAAAAATAAAGGCGACAGGTCAACTTAGTGGTGATGTTAATGTCATGACTGTCGTCGACAGAAAGTACATAAAAGTATTCAATGAAGAAGGGTTAAGTCAAGGAATGAAAAGACTCGACAACCCTGCCTGGATTTATTGGGACATGCTTACTAACCAAAATTATGGTTATGGATTGAAATATTCGCAAGTGAATTTTGACTCCATCAGCGAGTGGGCTACTTGGTGTGACGAGCTTGTGAATAATGGATTAAAAAACAAATGGGAAAAAAGAGCCGTATTTAACGGAGTATTTGACTTCGAGGGCAATCTTTGGGACAGCCTATGCAAAGTATGTACAATAGGTCGTGCAAGTCCTATTATCAGAGGAACTAAATACTCAGTCATTGTTGATAAGCCTAGTCCAATGGTGCAACTTTTTAACATGGGAAATATCAAAAAATCATCTTTAAAAATAAGTTATATAGGAAAAGAAGAGTTAGCGAACGAAGTAGAGATACAATTTGTAAATAAAGATAAAGATTATACAAATGACACGGTTTCAGTGGCGGTTCCAGAGTGGTCAAGTGGTACTCGAGTAAAGAAAACTACGATTCAACAAATGGGCATAACAAATCTAAGCCAAGCGTACAGAGCAGGAAGATATTTTTTAAATTGCAATAATATTCCAAGAACTGTTGAGTTTGTGACAGGAACAGATGCGATTGAGAGCGAAGTTGGTGATGTTGTAGGTATTAGTCATGATGTGCCCGCTTGGGGAGAGAGCGGTCGCTTAGTAAGTGCCACTTCAAATAGTGTGAAAATCGATAAAGAAGTAGATTTGGTTGAGGGCGAAACTTACGCAATAACAGTAAGACTAGAAGATGATAGTTTTGAAAAATTTGACATAGTTTTTACAGAAACACAAACAACTGATAGCTTAACTATAGATGGCAATTTTGCAGTTGCACCAAAGCAATATGACCTTTATTCTCTGGTGGAAAAACCTCACGCGATAATGCTCGTTAGAATCAACTCTATAACAAGAAAAACAGACCAAACTCGCAAGATAGTTGCTACTGAGTATAATGAGAGTATCGTAAATGACTCCATTACTATCATTGAAGTTCCAAGTATGAGCGAGCTTACCTCAACTGTAAGAAAGTTTGTTGTGTTAGAACACTTAGAGAAGAGATTTGATGGCACTATCGTTCCATTTTTAGATTTTTCGTGGGAGCTCAAAAGTGCTTTTCCTACAAAAAGCACATTGTCGCTTTATCAAGATGGATTATTTATTAAGCATCTTGTTACTGATTTAGAAGGCAGCTCTTACAGATACAATGCCATTGATTTGGAAGAGAGTAAAGAATACGAATTTAAATTAACGATAAAAGATAGACTTTCTGTTCCTAGAGATGAAAAAGAGATTATGCATACTCTGCTAGGGCAGAGCTTACCGCCACCTGCTCCAAGTAGGTTTTTCGTGGATTATCAAAGAGGAAGAGATGTCAAGTTGTCTTGGGAGATGGAAAAGCCAGTAGACCACAAGGGATATGAGTTACGCATAGGTTATAGCAGAGAGTGGACTCTTTCAACTCCTATTGCTGCTACGGCAGAAGAACAAATTACACTAAAGCTACCATCTAGTAAATCATTAATAATTCTCTTGAAAAGTATTGATTTACAAGGTAATCTAAGTTTAGAAACGAGAACTATAGTTATAAATCTTGGAGATAAAATTATAGATAATTTAGTCTATACAAGAGTCGTTAATTTTGATGAAGATACGCATAATGGGTTTTTGCATGTAGATGGAAACCTCGAGACTATAGATGAAAATCTAATGTACTCAAATGAGAATGGTGATTATTTTTATGTTGAAAACAACCAAGATGAGTTTTATAAATTTTCATTTACTGAAGCCTCAATAGTAAGTAAATTTACTCCAGATACGGCAGGTCAAATTATGCCTTTATTTAAAGGAGTAGGTGAGCCTATTTATTTCATAAGAAGATATTTTTCATCCCAAATGTACCCATCCTTTAATAGCAATATTTGGCTAGATAACAGTTCTCTAATGTGGCAAAAAGACGAATGGAAGCCCTTTGTGACTTATGATGCAAAAGCACATGAAATCCACGAGATGAAAGCTATGTTCTTTGGCTCATCTGCCAGATCTGTAGTAAGCGAAATAAAGTACATTATAGATGCTCCTGACATTCTAGAATATTTTAATGACATACCAATAATGGCAAGTGGTTTACATGTAAAACCCGCAAAACCAATGAATAGCATTAAGAATATAGGAGTAACTTTACAGGACGACGGGGGAAATGCAGTAGGTGTAAAAGTACTCTCTAAAGACATAAATGAGGGCGCATTAATAAAAGTTTTTGATGTAAATAATTTAGCTACATCAGGAGTTGTTGATATAACAATGAAAGGATATTAATATGGTCGAATTACCATTGAAAGAAGATTTGGCAGGAGACAATGCCACGCAAGGTTTGTTTAAAAATGCCATTGGGAAAGTACATGATGTATTGTTAAATATGTATCAAAAAGAGGATGTGGACAAACAAATAACTGCCATTAATGACGTTATTTCGGTAGGACAAGATTGGGCAGGAGTAGATTACGTGGACACAGCCGCAATAGGAGCTAATCCAATAGCTAAAATTTATCCAGACAAGACGATAGTAGGGAGTACGGCAAACGGAAAATATACTAAGTTTCCAAATGGAAATGTTGTGGTGAGAGGGGCTTTTTTAGTAGCCAATGTTTCAGGCAATAGCACTGGTACTGTACGTGCTCATGTTTTGCCGTTATCTATAACTGAGCATACTGCTTCAATAAATATCTCTAACTGGGCATTGTCAGCTAAGCTCGTAAATACTGCTCATTCTACGGTGGGCACTCTATCTGTTGTCGTTAATAACGCGTATTATCTTGCAGTTTCAGGAACAGTCCAATATGTGGTGAGAGGGAGATGGAAATAATGAAAAAATATTTAAATATACAAACATTAAGACAAACAACTGAGTTTATTGATGAGAGAACAACAATCATAGATTCGGATAAAAAAGTAAGTAATTGGTTTACTCCCTGTCCTGATGGCTTTAAGGGCAAATGGATTAATGGTAAATATACGTTTGTAAAAGTAGGCAAACCTGCTCAAAAAGTTTTAGACAAAATTAAAGCAGACAAAGAATCAGCTTTAGCAAAAAAAGAGATTGAAAGTCAAATTAAAACCATGATCGTAACAACTGCAAGCAAAAAGACATTTCACGCAGACGACCAAGCTCGTTTAAATATGATGGCTGGTGTTATGAGTGCAGAATTTGCAAATATAACTGAAGCTACTTGGAGGCTATATGACAAAGATGAAGCTGGAGCGAACATTGAGACGATTGTAACTCTCAACGAACTCAAGGAGGCTATTTATTTAGCTTTGAAAAAATTTGGAACTTTAAAAAGCATTGGTGCTTAAATGGAAATAAGGAGATTAAAATGACATGGCTAAAGAGCTTACTTGGCGGCGGAATAGTAAAAAGCATAGAGAACATTGCGTTAGAATTCATTGAAACAGACAAAGAGAGTGCAGAAGCAAAAGCACTGATGATTAAAACTTTAGACCCAAACGGTGCAATGCGTAGAGATATCTCCAAGACAGTAAGCAGATTGTATAGCATGTATATTGTGTTAGCAGTCGTACTCTTGCTTATGGTCTCTTTTGATGTTGGGAACACTAAAGGAATGGAAACAGCATTAGACTCAGTAGTTGAGCTATTTGTACCAATTACAGCCATGTTTAGTGCTATTGTTTCAGCCTCTTTTGGAGTAAATATTTCAAATAATTTTAAAAAAAAGGAGATTAAGTGACAGAAGAAAAAAAAGAAGAGATGATAGTTCAAAATACGATAGCTATTAGAGAACTAGTCATCATCAGCAAAAACACAACCAATGATATTGATAAATTATGCAGTAGATTTGAGCAAAATGTACCAATGCAGACGTTGCAAATTGAAATAGTCGAAATAAAAAGAAATTTAAAAATTCTTCATCCTGTTTTTGCCGTGCTTAGATATCCAAAAGTAGTAGTCGCAGCAACTATCGGATTATACGCTTTTTCAATTAGCGACGTCAGACATGTAATTACTAATATTTTAAAGTTCGTTGGATGAAGAAAACAGGAGTAATAATTCACTGTAGCGACTCACCGCAAGGACGTGGCGACAATGCAGAAACTATTCATAGATGGCACAAACAAAGAGGATGGGATGGGATAGGTTATCACTATGTCATACTTGAAGATGGCACGGTTGAAAACGGTCGACCACTGTATTGGACTGGTGCTCACACAAGAGGTAAAAATGAATATATAGGCATATGCTTGATTGGTCAAGGCAAATATACTAAAGAGCAAATGGACTCTTTAAGAAGTTTGCTTACTCAACTGAAAGAAACTGAGATAATTTATCCATATAAGGTATTAGGTCACTACCAGGTAGACCCTAATAAAAAGTGCCCCATGTTTGATGTTAAGGTTTTTCTGGTTGAGTGGATGGATGAAGAGAAGAGGGAAGGCTAACTCATAACACACTTAACACATCCTTTTGCCCTAAAAATTGAAATTAAGATTAAGATTTTTTTAAAGAAATTAAGGGTATCATGCTTTTATCGAACTTCTATCTAGTTGTTTGTAAGCATAAAAAGATAATAAAATACGAGATTTCTAAGTTAGATATTTTTATAATATCATAATTTATTTGTTGAGCCCCATTGCCTTAGGGTAGTGGGGCTTTTTTTTTGTTTGTGTTTTTAGAGAAGAGGAAACACCTTGCTCCATTTCGAACCAAGAAGTTAAGCTCTTCATCGCTGATGATACTTTTTCTTACTGAAATGGAAACGTAGGTCAATGCAGATAAAAATAACAAATAAATAAAAAGGTCAGAAATGATTATAGAAAATTTAGAAATCATAGCGTATGGCATTATCGGTTTATGCTATTTTATCCTCGTGTTGGCAAAGGTTATTGCGACCTAAGCCTATCTTTATGCTTTGGGCAAGGAGGTAGCTCCTCTTTGCCCTTCATCTCATAACACACCTTACACATCTTCTTGCCTCTAAAATCTATCTCTACCCAACTATGCCCTATAATCTTACATGTAAGATTAGAAAGGAATTTATCTAGTTTCTTAAGCATAAGCTTATATAAACTTTATCCAATGTTGCTCTGAAATGATAGACACGCCAGTCCCTTTTTCTCTATACTTTACCGCTTTTTCTATCTTTCTACCAAAAGAGGAGTGTATCCAGTGTTCACTTCCAATATCCCCTATAACTAAATAGTTTGTACTTCTTTTAACCGTTTTGTGCATCTCCCCACCTAAGTCACAAACTATCTCTTCACACTTTCTTCTAGTGCCTACAGTAAATACACCAGTAAATACAAAACTATTATCAGGAATAAGTATTTTTGGCAAGGACGTATCTAAGGGGAGTGAGCTACTACCATTTATTATGGCTTTGTGTTTATTCTCTTCACCTATAAGCTTCTTAAGTACTCCAAGAAGCTCTGTAGCTTCTTCGTTATCTAAAACATTATCGCTTAATATCTCTTTTAAATTTCTATGCAAAATATTGAAAGGATACTCTCTCATATAATTACTATGAGTATTCATCCATTTTAAGAAATTCTTTGATTCGTCTTCTGTAACTATATCGTCTATCGCAATACCTCTGCATATACCTAGAAGTTCATCAACGTGCCTATCTTGCAGAGCATCTATGTTGTATTTTACTTTTGGCTGCCCTTGGTCGTCTAAATATCTATCCATCACATACCCCTTAAAGTTTTTATATCTCACACAAACATATAAAGTTATTTCAACAAAACCATAGATGTGGTATATATAAAAAGTGCAGACATTGCGTCGTCCATTGCTCTATGTTCTTTTTCAGTTTTATAATTAATGTGTTTTTTTACAGTAGCTAATTTATGATTTTCAAGGTTAGGAAAACATTTTCTTGATAATGCTAAAGTACATATAACATCATTTGTAAATTCTAAGCCATTATCAGTAAATGATTTTTTTATAAAACCACAATCAAAACTTGCATTATGAGCAACAAGAGGTAGATCCCCTATAAACTCTTTAAATTCTTTTATTACAGATGAAATATTGTCCCCGTCACTAAGCATATCATCAGTTATTCCAGTTATAGAAATTATCTTTTTTGAAAGTTTTCTGGAAGGCTTTATAAGTACTTGGAATGTTTGATGTTCTTTACTGTTAATATCATTAATTTTAATTGCTCCAATCTCTATTATTTCATGCGTATTTGGACTTAATCCAGTAGTTTCTATGTCAAAGGCAACAAAACTATCTTTTTTAGCTTTTTTACCCTTTAAATAATTAAAATTATTTTTAGTAGGAACTGCTTTTCTCCTAGTAACTGCTTTACCTTGATTTCTTGTATTGTATTCATTAGCATTTGATAGGTGTAGATTTGGTGCTTCTTTTTGAATAGCTTTATTTGCTTTATCTCTAACAACTAAATTGTCTTGATTTTTTGTAAATTCTTTTTCAATATTGTTTTTACTTAGTGTATGGTGTTCACCCTTAATGCTATTTTTCACTTTATATAAAATATAAGCACCTATTATTACCAATACTATTGTAATCCCTGTCATAACTTCCCCTTTTATTTAATGCTTCTTTGCATTACCCAAACATATAAATCAACGTACTTAATCTACACCGCTTTTAACATATCATTATTTTCATCTTCAAGTGCTTCAGCTAAAATTTTATGATAGTAAATATCTTGTTTTCTTTTTGATAAGGTTCTATACGCTTCTAACATTTCTACTTCTTTATCCGATATGTGGTTTTTTAGTTTTTCTATTACATGTAGAGGATGTAGATTATTGTTGTTAGACATTTGTCCTATTATTAAACTCCATTTATCAGGAATTTTATCCCTTTTTACCCAACTATCAATATTTGCCTTACTTGTTTCAAGTTTTTTCGCAAGTTCTTTATCCGTATCTAAACCCCACAAAGACTTAGTTTCATCGAGTTTTTTTCTAGCAGACACTGCAAAACCTCCTGTTTTTTTAGAAAATAGTACAAAAGCCTTGACATTGATAGTGCATTTGTACTATAATTTCACTACGACATATAAATTATATCGACAAGTACCGACAATAGTTTAGTAACAATTTATGAAAGGATAACAAAAATGACCATAAAAGAAGATGAAATCAGAGACGAGTTTGGAAGCGTAGCCAACTATTTAAAAGTAAAAGGCTTTAAAATTTGGGCGATGCGGGTTTTAAAAGGCAAAACTACAAACTGCTATGAGGGAACACAATCTGAGTCTTTTAGACTAAAAGAGCAACTTAAAAAAGATGGGTTTGTAAATTTAAATATAAAGGAGAGTGCGTAATGAATGAACTCGTAAGAATCACACAAGCACAAATAAATGGCACAGAAGTAAATTCTGTTAATGCAAGAGAGTTACATGTAGAACTTGAGAGTAAAAGAGAATTTGCAACATGGATTAAAGAAAGAATAGAAAAGTTTGCTTTTATGGAGGGTGAAGACTTTTTGACAAATTTGTCAAAAACCTCAAATGGTAGACCAAGCAAAGAATACATAATCACACTTGATATGGCAAAAGAGTTAGCAATGGTAGAAAACAATGAAAAAGGTCGTCAGGCTAGAAAATACTTTATCGAAGTAGAGAAACAAGCAAAAAGAGTTTATCAACTACCTCAAAACTTTTCAGAAGCTCTAAGACTTGCTGCCGACTTGGAAGAGACAAATCAAAAGCTAGAAAATAAAATAACTGAAAAAGACAAAATCATAATAACAGTAGCAGAATTGAACATAAAAGCAGGAGAAGTTAGTTTCGCAAACTTTGCTAAAAATCTCGCTATAAAAAACTTTGGTAGGAACACAGTTATAGATTTTTGCAGAGCTAGAAGCTACATACGAGACAATAGAGAGCCATATCAGCCTTACGTGAACGGAGGCTACTTTGTGAGAAGACCATCTGAAAAAGAGATAAACGGAGAAGTTAGATACACAACATATTTAACACCACGTGGCACAGTTTGGTTGGCAAAAATAATCAGAGCAGAATTTGAAATTGATGAAAAATCAGCGTAAAGGAAGAAAGTGAAAACAATAAAGATGGCGTTAGCAGCAATAGGTAGTATCTTCGCATTAAAAGACTATACAGTGCAAAAAAGCTTGGTTTCTAAAAAAAGCTCAAAAGTCGGAAGATCGTCAATAAGATTTATTTCACAAGACAGAACTTCTAAGAAGAAGAGAAGCTTACGTTCTCGCTCCAACAGAAGAAAATAAACAATTCATAGAGCTTTACATGTAAGGCTTTATTGAGTTATTAAACTCCGTCCGACCACTTACCCATCGTAAGGACGTTAAAAGAGATATGACTAGAGTGAGGGCTATGAAGCTAATTAGTTCCACGACTCAAACGAGTCATTTATCAGCCCTTTTGACTTAGAGGGATAGAAAAATTTAAGTCTTTTGTTAAGCACATTTAGGTGTGTTTTATAAAAAAGGAGGTCATATGGATTTTGATTTGGATTTGATTTGGTTTTTGGTAATTATGACTTTATGGTTGTTTGATGACTAAAGGAGCCGTAGCTCCTCTATATACTATTTTTCTTTAGTGTCAGGTTTGGGTGGTGGCGGTGAAGGAGGAGTATTTAAACTTCTCTCACTTGATTCTGCTATGGATACTGAAGGCTTTGTAACAACAGTATCTGAAGTAGGTTTTTCAGCCATAATATTATGATCTCCTTTCGTATAAATTTGACCACCAACAGCAATCACAAAAAAGAATATTGCAAGTAATGTACTCCACAATGAGCAGTGCATATATCTTGATAAGGACTTCATTATCTCTTTGTTTTCTATCACTGCAATATCTGCGTGTGTAAGTATTGCCATCGTTGCAGCTGATTTAGACCATTCATTATTAACTATATCTTTACTCATATAGTCAATATCTCCAATAACGCCATAATGCTTATATCTCCGTTTAAGTAAAGCAATAATTACAAAGCATATAGAGATAAAAGAGATTGTAAAAAACGGAATGTAATAAACACTAAATGTTGTTTCATTCATAAGATGAAATGAAAAACCTATGAGTAGAAAATTAAGCCAAAGTATTGTTTTCATGCTAGTTAATTGATGAGGCATTGAAACCCTAAGTAGTGTTTCTAATTCACTTTGCTTTGAGCTTAGAAAAAGTTTTAAATTATGTTCATAATCCTCAACCTCTTTTTTTAATTTATACTTTTTGTTATCACGGATGTTCATAGTAACCCCTTTGTATTTAGTTTGGAGTTGTTGTTTGAGTTTTTGCAAATTCATTATAACACAACTCCACAGTAAATACTACAAACGACCATCACAGACTATTTACAGAGGCACGTTAATACGTCCTCAAAGCTCCTAGAGTTTTCGCGTAGGGACAAGTGAAAGCTTGTCTCTGTAAGTAGTCGACAACTTAATCCAAACAAGGAACAGAGATGAAAACAATAATAATAGATGAGAATTATGATGGTGTAGAGAAAGAGAGAGATTATTACAGAATTAATGTAGATATTCGCTTCCCAGATTCACATATAGAGATAAAAATACCACTTTATTCAAGCGAATCAATAGTTGGTAAGTCGCTTATAGTTAGTGATTGGCTTAACGTTGGTAAGTCGTTTGAAGTTGGTGAGTCGCTTAACGTTGGTGAGTCGCTTAACGTTGGTGAGTCGCTTAAAGTTGGTGAGTCGCTTAAAGTTGGAGGGTGGCTTGAAGTTGGTGAGTCGCTTGAAGTTGGTAAGTCGCTTATAGTTGGTAAGTCGCTTATAGTTGGTAAGTCGCTTGAAGTTGGTGAGTCGCTTGAAGTTTTTGGGATAGAAACAACTAAATATGCAATACTCTGTATTTCTAAATACCAAATAATTATGACGTCAACTATGATGAAAATCGGATGCAAAGTTTATAAAGTCGAAGAGTGGGCAAATTTTACGGACGAACAAATAGGAAATATGGATAGGCATGCACTGTCTTGGTCGAGAAAATGGAAAAAGTTTATTTTGGCAGCTCATGAAAATTTAGTGGAGGTGTATGGTGACACTAAAAATAATTAAAAAAGGTAAGAATAATCTACCTCAATGCACTAAATACGGCTATGTATGCTCACATATCACTTTTAAATATATGAAGAGACTAGAAAAGCAAATGGAGCAAAAGAAATGAAAAGAGAAGAAGCAGTAGCAAAAAAAGAAGAGATATTTAAAGAGGTTTACACTAGAGCAATGATAGCATTGTTGCACATCAGTGAGGATAACTCGTTGAGAAGAGTTGTAGGTTTTTTGCCAACAGTAGAAGTGTTAGAGTCGGTGGATTTAATGGGAAATGATGTAGATGAAGCAATATATAATTTAGTAGAGTTCAAAAAACGAGTAAAAGAGCTCAGAGAAAAATATCATCATACGTCAATAATAGCAGATGAAAAAGCAGACTCTGAATATGGGGATAATGACGCGTGGATATGTGAATTTGGCTATAAACTAGTTGAGTATAGCATAACAAAAGAACACATAGAGACGGTGCAAAAAAAAGAATTTAGAGAGTGGATAGGAGAGAAGTTGGAACTAGGAGGGAAAGTGCCATCTTGTGAACTTATCGAGGTATTCCTCGATGGAGACATTATTTGGGAAATTTTTAAAAAGATGGCTCAAAAAAACTGTGAAATATAAATGATAAAGGAATCGCAATGAAGACATTTAACCTCAACGCTTTGCTTTTATTGCCGCTAATAACTATGTTTTTAGCAACAGTTCACACAAAAGCAGAAACAATAAATATCAAAATGGTGTGGGATTTCAGAACGAACGAATGGCAAACGATAGAGTTCATCAGGGAGAAGATTGAGATCTACAAAACAAGCGAAGATGTAACGGACAAGGTACTCGTTGAGAGAATAAAAGAGAGAATAATATTTTACATAGAGGATGGAAAATGAATTTATTAGTAGAGTATAAAGATAACAAAGTTTTAACCAATTTTGAAGATTTAAAAATTGAGTTACAAGAAATAGTAGAAAAGTACAGCGTTGAAGTAACAGAAGAAAACATTCCAGAAGCTAAAAAAGTTATGGCGAACATGAATAAAGTAAAAGGAGAGTTGAGTAGTAAATATAAACATCACATAGATATTTACTCTCAACCAATAAATCAACTCAAATTTGAGAAAAAAGAGTTAGAAGCCATTATATCACAAGGTAGACAAAAAATAGCAGATAGTGTTGCAACTTTTGAAGTAAAGAAGCTTGAGATTGCAAAAGAAGAGATTTTAAAGTACCTAGATGGCTGCTGCAAAGAAAAAGATATTAATGTCGATGCGATTCAGGTATTAGATTTAGTAAAACTTTCTTCTATTACGGCAAAAGGAACGCTTACGAAGACAACCAAAGAGCAGATAGATAATAGAATTTCTTTATTAGAAAATGAAATCTTAAAAGCTAGACTTGAAGCAGAAGAGAAAGCTAAAAGAGATAGGGATATTGCTGATAAAGCACGAGAAGAAGAGCGAGAAAGAAGCTTTGAAAGAGAAAAACAACGAAGTGCACAAGCTGAAATCGATAAGCAAAAAGCAGTGGAAGAAGCAAAAGTCGAGGTAAGAAAAGAAGTTATTGAAAAAAAAATACCTGAAAATGTTGTCGTAATTGAAAAAGTAAAACCTAAAGAAGCTGATGATGGGAAAATGATTTATACAGTCGTTGCCACTTTTGAAGTAAAAGCAACCAAAGGGATTGCCGAAGAAAAGATAATCAATGCTCTTGAATCAAAAATGGTGGCTGCAGGAATAACTACTTGCAAAGAAATCAAGGTGATGTAATGTTAGAACTTGATTTTGACAAAGAAGAGGTTCAAAGCGGTATAAATTTTATACCACCAGACGTGCTAACAAATGAAGAGTATCATAAGCTTTACGCTCTTAGTGCAAGTGGGCTTAAAATGGCAAATAAAGACCCAAAATTACTTGCTAAAAAAGATTTGTTAATGAGACTACCAAGTCCAGCATTAGATATGGGAACAGCCGTACACGAAGCATTATTAGAGCCAAAAAAATACAATATTAATAATTATAATCTCACTCCAGCAAATATCGAAAAACTTAAAGTTATGGCAAATAATGGAAAAGTGATGTTTGATTATATTGTTAAAAATACCAAAAATGAAATGAGTTTATTTGTAGATGATGCTGGTTTTACTAGAAAAGTAAGAGTAGATGCCTATGACGAAAAAAGAGGCATTATTTATGACGTGAAGACCACAAGATATAACTCAAAATCTAAGTTTATAAGAGATGCTTATGAACTAGGCTATCACTTACAAGCAGCGTTTTATATTGACACGTTGAAAATGGCTGGATACAAAGCTGATTACTTTGCATTTTTAGTAATTCCAAGCGAAAGCCCTTGTGAGCCTTTTGCCTTACAAGTAAGCAATAGATTTATAGAAGATGGACGAGGTATTTATGGTGAGGTAATTGAAAAGGTACTGAACTATAATGAAACAAAAGAAGAGGTTTATTTTGATGAAATAGATCTGCCAATGTGGCGATTAAAACAATTAGGAGAATATAGTGAGTAGAGAATTACAAATAAAAGAGGGGCTATTAGCTCAACAAAAAATGATAACTTCACTTTTTGGAGATAAGGAAAAAAGTAATAAGTTTCTTGCTACGGCAGTTAAAGTAGCAAATGACTACAAGTTAAGTGCGTGCCACCCGCAAAGCATTATAGATGCTTGTGTAAATGTGGCACAGTTAAACTTAGATTTAAGCCCAATGTTACAACACGCTTATTTAGTGCCGTTTGGGAAAAAGGTTCAATTAATTATTAGTGCAAGAGGTTACACTGCACTCTTAGAAAGAATTGGCTGGAAAATTAAAAGTTACATTGTTAATGAATCAGATACTTTTATTTACGAGGTGGACGGGTTTGATGAAATCATCAAACTTGAAAAAGATTTAGATGGAACGAGTGAAGTTTTTAAATATGCAGTTGCAGTTGCAAAAGCACCAGATGGCACTTTATATGTAGAAGTTATGAATAAACAACAAATAGAGAAACACCGTAAAGTCTCACAAAACCAAAAAAGCGATAAGCCAAGCGGTGTATGGTTGGATTGGTATGACCAAATGGCTCTTAAAACTGTAATTAAAAAACTTGTTAAAAAACTACCTCTCGGGGAAGAGCAAATTGCACGAGCAACTATTATAGATGATAAGCCAATAGAAGCAGAAATAGAAGAACCAAAACAAGCTAAAGCAAACCTCAACGACTTACCAACACACAATAAAGTTACTGGTGAGTTTATTGATGAAGAAATAGAAATTTAAAAGGATAATAAGATGTGCAATTGCATAGAAACAGTATTGGAAGAAATAAAAGAAAAATTAAAACCCAAAAAAGAGGTCTTGGAGTTTAAAGTAGATTGGCAGGGAAGAGTATTAAGATTTGATGGGGGTTGTGGTGTTGGACTTTACGCTGAATCGGAATATAGAGACATAAAAAAGAATGGCGACCCATTTTTAAACAAAACAAAAGACAAACATTTCGTAGCCATGAGTTTTTGCCCTTTTTGTGGTGAATCACTAAAGATATAAAAGGATAATGACAAATGAGTAACAATTATTACACTCACAAAGCTACACTGGAGACAGTTTCTGTTGGCGGTTTTTTTGAACCCATAAAGGAAGAGGTTCAAATTGAAAAAGTTGCAGGTGGGTACAAATACCACTGCAAGGAAGATATTAGCGAAGAATATGGAGATTACAACGACAAAGGACAAAGAGTAGATTTTCATAAAGAGCCGGTGATTGTACTTGGTAGAAGATTTACCCTATTTAACATAGAACCTTTAAGAGAAAAAATAGAGATTAAACAATGTGCTCTATGTCACACAGATTGCACTGGCGAAGACTATGAACATTTTGATGAAGATGGGGATAGAATCTGCGAAGATTGCTACATGGAAGATAATTTTTCACGATGCAGTGTGTGTGAAGAAAGTATACCTAATGACGAAATTGATGAAAAACATTTTATTTATGAAAATGGGCTTTATGAAATTTTATCAAAGCCTTATTATTCGACTGATGGTTTTAGCATGTCTTTATTTGAAGATTCAGTTAGGAAAATTAAAAAACTTAATGAAGAACATGAAGATACTAGCACAATGTGTGCTGATTGTTTAAATTGTTTTAAAAAGGAAAAATAATGTTTAATAAAGTAATTTTAGTAGGAAACTTAACAAGAGATTGTGAACTAAGATACTTACCTAGTGGAAGTGCCGTTTGCACAACTGGCATTGCAACAAATAGAAAATTTAAAGCAAAAGATGGCACACAAAAAGAGGAAGTATGTTTTATAGATATTATTTTTTTTGGTAGAACTGCTGAAATAGCAAACCAATACCTCGGACGTGGTAAAAAAGTACTTGTAGAAGGTCGTTTAAAACTAGACCAATGGACAGATCAAAACGGTGGAAAGAGAAGTAAACACTCCGTAACTGTTGACAATCTTCAAATGCTTGGCTCTAAAAATGATAGTGAATCAAATAACGCTCAAGCACCACAGCACGGAGGCTATGAACAACCACAACAGCCACCAACACAAACTTATCAAGCAAATCCACAAGGTTATCAGCAACCACAAGCACACAAACCTGTAGGCAATGAAATACCTGACATCGATATTAATGAAGAAGAAATACCATTCTGACATGAAAAGTCTAATCAAAAAAGGAAAAGAAAAAGTAAACAACATTAAACAAGCTACTGACGAATTTAGTAAAGTTCCAATGAGTATAAAAATGGAACTTAGGGCTATTGAAAAGAAGATAAGGGGGAATCTATGAAAATAGAAATAGATCTAAATCATCTAATGACTCCACTAATCCGAGAAATCCAAAAAGTAGCAACATTTAATGCAAAAAAAGAGATTTATCCTAAAAAAATTAGAGGAAACACCTTAGCAGCACTACTTTTAAATATAACCCCAAACACCTTAAAACAACGGGTACATAAAGGTTTTTATCAAGAGGGCTATCATTTCATTAAAAAAAGTGATAGAGTTTATGAGTGGAATAGAGATGCTTTACTTGAAGACTAGGAGTCATCATGGCAGTAAAGTTATTTACTCGAAAATGTAAAGGAAAAGATATTCTTTATGTAGAGTATAAAGAAAGTGAGGAAGTCACTCAATCTCGAGGATACAAGGCTAAATGTATCATATGTATACAGGAACATTATACCACAAATAGAGCGTAAATTGGAAGATAATTTGCGATTAAGTGGTTATAAAATCTCTGAATTTACAGATATGGTACTTTTGGAAACAAAAGAGGAGCGAAAACATAACACATACGAAATTTATAAGCATGCGGTTAAAAAGTTCTTTAAAATTATGGGCGATTCCGATATTGAAAAAATAAGAGTGAGAGATATTGATAGATACATTTTTGCTATGAAAAAGCAAGGACTATCTAGCAGCACAATATCGCTTTATCTTGCTCCTATTAGATTGGCTTTCAACGAAGCCATAAGACAGGAGATTATCGATAAAAACCCAGTCAATTTTGCTAAAAAGCCCACCGTAAGAAACAAGAAAAAGAAGCCCTTTACTCTTCTTCAAATGCACTATTTATTAAATAATGCAAAAGGAGAACTAAAGACGTTTCTATATTTCGCTTTTTTTACCGGTGCGAGACCAAACGAAATTTTAGGATTAAATTGGGAAGATATAAACGATGGTAGTGTCTACATTCAAAGAACTATTATTGGTAGAAACTTATCAAATTCACCTAAAAACGGAAAGTGTAGAAAATTAGCAATGATGAAGCCTTTAAAAGACTTTATTAAAACCAGGGAAAGAGGGCGAAACTTACAAAAAGTAGTTTCTTTAACATACTCCTCAGCGAGTAGAGAATTTAAAAAGCTAATCAAACTCGCTGGGTATGAAAAAACGTCTCTACATGTAACAAGGCATACTTTTACTAGCTTACTGTTACAAGCGAGAGAAAGCCCCTCTTTAGTTCAATACTTTTTAGGTCATTCTTCGCTAAATATGATTAATAAAGTATATGCTCACTATATCGAAGATGAACACGATGTCACACGGATAGAAAAAATATTATCTATGTAGTTTGGCACACTTTTTGGCACAGTTGGAAAAACGACACCCTTTTGACCCCCAAAACAGGGCTAATTAGTCGTTTTTGTCACTTAAGGATAAATTAACTGCTTCTTTGATTGCGTTGACGTAACTTATATTTGAAGGATTTTTGTCTTTATAGGCTATGTCAAAGGCCGTTCCATGGTCTACAGAGGTTCTTATAATACCAGCATTTAGGCTTACATTAATGCTTTCATCAAAGAAAAGCGCTTTTAGTGGTATGAGTCCTTGGTCATGGTACATGCATATAAAATATTTGAATTTTTCTCTACTTCTACATGTAAAAGCAGTATCAGGTACTAATGGACCGATAAAAACTTTTTTACCTAACACTTTATTTGCTTTTTTTATAGCTTTTTTGATTTTAAAATCTTCATCTCCTATAACTCCTCCATCACCGGCATGAGGATTTAAACCCAAAACACCAATTTTCTCTACATGTAAAGAGTTTTGTACTGTTAAAAGAAACTTTTTTAGCTTTTTTGAAGTTAAAGCTTCACTGACATCTTTTAGCGGAATATGGTGTGTATATAGTATTGTAAACATTTTTTCACAACCTAGCATCATGATTGCTTTGTCACTTAGAGCATCGGTATGCCCAATAAAAGGAACATTAGCTTTTTCCCATGATTCTTTGTTTATAGGAAGTGTTACAATACCAGATACTTCACCTTTTTTAGCGAGTTTTACAGCAGTACGAAAACTTGTGTATGAGAGTTCTCCTGCTCTTCTTGTGCTTTTGCCTGCTTCTATCTCAAAAATCTTTCCACACTCTTTACATGTAAAGTCTTTTGGAATATCAAGCCCAAGTGAAGCTGCTCCCCAATGAAGCATAGTTTTGTTTATGCAATATATGGGTTCACAAAACTCTTTTATGGTTTCATGTGAACGCAAGGCAATTTCAAGCCCTATGCCATTTATGTCGCCTATGCTAATGGCTATTTTTTGCATAACACTATCATCTCTTTTACCGCACTTTCAAATCCTGTAAAAATGCTACGAGCAATGATGCTTTGACCAATATTGAGTTCAATAATTTCTGGTATGCTTGCTATTGCTTTTACATTTTGGTAGTTAAGTCCATGGCCTGCTGCTACTTTTAAATTTAGTTCATTAGCCAAGGTAGCTGAAGTTTGAAGTTGTAAAGTTGCAACTTTTAGCTTTACATGTAGTTCATCTCTTGGAAGCTCAAGAACTTTTATGGAGTGATTTGTATTTTTAAGATTTGTATTTAACATGGCATATATGTTTGCATAGAGTCCAGTGTGTAGTTCTACCCATTGTGCTCCTAAACTTTTTGCCATTTTGATTTGAAACATATCGGGGTCAATAAAGACAGAAAGTTCTATATTTGCTTTTTTTAATCTTTTACTAATAATTTCGATAGCTTTAAAATTTGTTATCAAATCAAGCCCACCTTCAGTCGTAACTTCTTCTCTTTTTTCAGGAACAAGGGTAACCCTGTGCGGATTCATATCTATAACAGTATCAATAATTTGGGCATCTATTGCACACTCCATATTTATAGGAAGTTGCGAATTTTCTATGATACGAAGTGCATCCATATCATTAATATGTCGTCTATCTTCTCTTAAATGTATTGTTATCTGGTCAGCTCCTGCTCTTTTTACAAGACTTATTGCGTCAAGTGGGTCTGGGTCATTTATTTTTCTTGCCTCCCTTAAAACTGCTATATGGTCTATATTTACACCTAGTAACATTAATGTCCTTTAATTTTCTATCATTTTAGCAAAAAAACAGTTAGTTATATGTAAAATAGTTTTAATGTGAAATATAAGGAGTTTTTATGAATTTTAAAACAAAAATTGTTGGGTCTTTTATAACACTAGTTTGTGTACTGGTTGTAACAAATGTATTTGTTTATAATAATTTGTTAAATATACATAATAGTTTAAAAACTTTAAATGAAACCTCTTTTAAAAGTATCACACTTCTTTTAGAAGCTGATAGAAATTCATACCAATCAAATTTATCTATCTTAAGAGCAATCAACGATAATCAATTGAAAGATTTAGATAAATTTATTCAAGAGGGTGTATATAAAAATTTAAAACAGACTTTTGATAGGTTTGAAAAATTTCAAAAACTTATAGAAGCCCATCTACCAGTTTCAGAACAAACTAAATTTAAGGATTTTTATACATTTCACAAACTTTTAGAATCTGATACAACAAAACTTGTTGATATGGTTAAAGCAGCATCTTTTTATAAAGCAAAAAAATATTATGCTAAAAATTATCAAAAAAGTTTCTATAAAATGAGAGATATGTTAGATATTTTTACAGAACTATCTTATAAAAATATAGATGAAGAATATGCTGAAATGGAAGAGCTTTTAATAAGTTCTGAAAAAAGTTTTATGATTTCAGCATTTTTCAGTATTGCTTTAGCAATATTTTTCTCTATTATATTAGGAAGAGCTGTTAAAAAATCAACTTCATTAATAAATGAAAAATTTGAAAATCTAGCTGGTTCAGAAGCTGATTTATCCGTTCGGTTGAGTAAAAAAGGATTAGAAAAAGAGTTTGCTGATGTAACTGTAAATGCAAATAAATTTATAGAAAAACTTCAAATCATCATAAATAACTCAAAAACAGTTTCAAGTGAAAATTCAGTAATAGCGAGTGAACTATCATCTACAGCTTTACATGTAGGAAAAAATTCTGAAAAACAGAGTTATTATGTAAATAGAACGGCAAAAAGTGGTAGAAAGTTAAGTGAAGAGTTAAAATCATCAGTCGCGGGTGCTAGAGAGTCTCAAAATGAACTAGCTCAAATTAATAAGCAGATGAATGAAATGACAGAAAAAGTTAATGTCTTACAAAATGCTATGCAAGAGACTATGGAGAGTGAATTGGCACTCCAAAGTAAGCTAGAACAAGCTTCTGAAAATGCAAATGAAGTTAAAAATGTTCTTGATGTTATACGAGATATTGCAGACCAAACAAATTTATTGGCACTTAATGCTGCTATTGAAGCGGCACGTGCTGGGGAGCATGGACGTGGTTTTGCTGTTGTTGCTGATGAAGTAAGAGCCTTAGCAGAGCGAACTCAAAAATCACTTGGTGAAATAGACGCTACTACAAATTTAGTTGTTCAAAGTGTTATGGAGAGTACAGATGAAATCAATGCCAATTCAAAAAAAGTTGAAAAACTAACACATATATCATCTGAACTACAAGATACAATTAGTAGTGTAGTAGAGGTACTAGAATCAGCAGTAAGCTCTGCTAATAAATCAGTTGAAGATTATATAGTAACGGCAGATAAAATAAATTATATAGTAGATGAAATAGAAAAATCAAATAAACTTACAGAAGAGAATAGAAGGTCAATTCAAGAAGTAAATGCAGCAACAGACCAATTAGATTCTATGAGCAAAAAACTAAATAATGAACTTATGAAGTTTAAATCTTAATAAGAGTAAAATTTGCTTTTATTTTAAGGAGGTTCCATTATGGATGGAATAGTTTTTTTAAATGGTGAATATCTTAAGGCTGATGAAGCAAAAGTTTCTATTTTTGACAGAGGTTATATGTTCGGAGATGGTGTTTACGAAGTAGTACCAGTGGTAAATTATACAGTTTTAGATAGAGAACCTTTTTTAGAAAGATTTGGTAGAAGTCTGAGTGAGCTTGATTTAGCTTGGCCAATGAGTAAAAATAAATTTTTAAATATGATTGATGAGTTGGTTAAGAAAAATGATATCAAAGAGGGTGGAGTTTATATGCAAGTGACTCGTGGAGTAGCTCCTCGTGATTTTTCATACCCAAAAGATACACCTACAACTTGTACAGCGTTTGGATTTAAAAAAAATGTTATTCATAATCCATATGCTAAAAGTGGTGTAAAAGTAGCATTTGTAGAAGATATAAGATGGAAAAGAAGAGATGTGAAATCTATTGCACTACTAGGTCAATGTATGGCAAAAGAGGAAGCTAAAAGAAAAGGTGCTTATGAAGGTTGGATGGTAGAAGATGGATTTGTTACAGAGGGTACTTCTTCAAGTGCCTATATTGTAAAAGACAATGTAATCATAACTAGACCCCTTTCAAACTCTATTTTACCAGGTATTAGAAGAAAACTTTTAATTGAGATTGCTAATGAGCATAACATTAAGATAGAAGAGCGTCTTTTTAGTCCTGAAGAGGCATTAAATGCAGATGAAGCATTTTTATCGAGTGCAACTACATTTGTCTTAGCAATAGTAGAGATAGATGGCAAAAAGATAGGCAGTGGAAAACCTGGACCTATTTTTGAAAAAATGAGAAAGATGTATATTGAATCTGCGCTTAAAATTGCAGGTGTGTCACTATAAACAGGGTACAACTTCCTAAATTAAGTGATTATTTACAACTTATTATACTTGCAGCTATTTGGGGAAGTTCTTTTTTAGCTATTGAGATAGCTATAGAAAATATTTCCCCTTTTTTAGTTGCTTTTGGCAGGATAAGTTTTGCTACACTTTTTCTTCTTTTTGTTGTTTTTTATAAAAACTATTCATTTCCAAAAGACAAAAAAACGTGGTATATACTTATTGTTGTTGGCATACTAAATAATGCTATTCCTTTTTTTCTAATAAGTTGGGGACAACAGTATATTGATAGCTCAACTGCCGCCATTATGCTTTCATGTGGACCTTTTATTGCTCTTGTTTTATCTCACTATGCAACCAAAGATGAAAATTTTTCTATTTATAAACTTATAAGTGTAGTACTTGGTTTTATAGGAGTTTTTGTACTTGTTGGTGGTAATATAGTAAATCAAAGAGTTGATGCCATATATGGTCAGTTGGCTGTTTTATTGGCGACTGTTGGATATATAGGTGCTGGACTTCTTATACGTAAATTAAAACACATTAATGCTGTAATTTGTTCAACTTCTATGTTTTTAACGGCAACAGTTGTTATGTTACCATTTGTCTCAGTTTATGAAATTATGAATATTGATTTTAGTGGTATTTCTGCACTCACAATTATTTATTTGGCTATCTTTCCTACGGCAATTGCTTCTTTAGTTAGAGTGAAATTAGTTCAAAAAACAGGTATCCAATTTATGTCTCAAGTTGCATATTTTATCCCTATATTTTCTATTTTTTGGGCTTGGGTATTTCTGTCTGAATTGCCAACTGCTAATGCTTGGATAGCCCTGTTGTTTATACTTTCAGGGCTATTGATTAGAAGGATAAAAGAGTAATATTTCAAAAATGTAATATTAATGTTATTTTGATATAATAAAAGACTTTTTTAAAGTAAATTAATATAGTAAAAGGAGAAGTCATGGAATTAAACGGTTCTCAAATGGTTGTTGAAGCACTAGCAAAGGAGAACGTGAGTGTAGTCTTTGGCTATCCTGGTGGTGCTATAATGAATGTTTACGATGAGATATACAAACAGAAACATTTTCAACATATATTGACAAGGCACGAACAAGCTGCAATTCATGCAGCAGATGGATATGCAAGAAGTAGTGGTGATGTTGGTGTTGCTTTTGTTACTAGCGGACCTGGATTTACAAATGCAGTTACTGGATTAGCTACTGCGTATATGGACTCTGTTCCTATGGTTGTTATAAGTGGGCAAGTACCAATTAGTGTGATTGGTACTGATGCATTTCAAGAGATTGACGCAGTTGGAATCTCAAGACCATGTGTAAAGCATAACTACCTTGTAAAAGATGTAAAAGATTTAGCACGTGTACTTAAAGAGGCATTTTATATTGCTAGGAGTGGTCGTCCTGGACCTGTTCATGTTGATATTCCTAAAGATGTTACGGCTCAAATTGGAAAGTTTGACTACCCTGATACGATAAAAATGCAAACATATAAGCCAACATATAAAGGCAATGTTCGTCAAATAAAAAAAGCAGTAGAAGCCATAGCTAACTCAAAAAGACCAGTTCTTTACATTGGTGGTGGTGCAATAAACTCAAATGCAAGTGAAGCAGTACGTGAATTTGCTAAAATTACAGGAATTCCTGCTGTTGAAACATTGATGGCCAGAGGAGTTATGGGTTTTGAGAATCCACTTCTTTTAGGAATGCTTGGAATGCATGGTTGTTATAGTGCAAATATGGCGATGAGTGAAGCAGATTTAATGATAGCTTTTGGTCCTAGATTTGATGATAGAGTTACAGGAAAGCTTAGTGAATTTGCAAAACATGCAAAAATTATTCATATTGATATAGACCCAAGTAGCATAGGAAAGATTGTTGAAGTTGATTTTCCTATAGTTGGAGATTTGAAAAATGTTGTTGAAGGTATGATACCTTTAGCAAAAGAAAAAGTTGATTCAACAAAGTATAAAAGTTGGAGAAATTTGCTTAACAGATATAATGAAATACATCCTTTAGGTTATGAAGACTCTGATGAAGTTTTAAAACCTCAATGGGTTATAGAAAGAGTTGGAGATATTCTTGGAAGCGATGCATTTATAACAACAGATGTTGGACAGCATCAGATGTGGACAGCACAATTTTATCCATTTAGTTTTCCAAGACAGTTTATAACCAGTGGAGGATTAGGAACTATGGGCTTTGGGTTCCCTGCTGCGATTGGTGTAAAAAGAGCATTTCCTCATAAAATATCTATCAACTTTACAGGAGATGGCTCAATTCTTATGAATGTTCAGGAGTTAATGACGGCAGTTGAAATGAATATACCAGTTATAAACATAATTTTGAATAACAAATTTTTAGGTATGGTTCGTCAATGGCAGACATTTTTTTACGACAAAAGATACTCATCAACAGACATTCAAACTCAACCTGATTTTGTAAAACTCTCAGAGAGTTTTGGTGGAGTTGGGTATAAAGTAAAAACGAAAGATGAGTTTGATAAAGCATTGCAAGATGCAATAGACAGTAATAAAGTAGCTTTTATAGATGTAGATATAGATAGATTTGAAAATGTTTTACCAATGGTTCCAACTGGTGGTACACTTTATAATATGATGCTAGAGTACAAGGAGTAGATGATGGAAAATGTAAGAAGAGTACTTTCAGTAATAGTTATAAATGAAGAAGCTGTACTATCACGTATTTCAGGGTTATTTGCTGGTCGTGGTTATAACATAGACAGTTTAACAGTTGCTCCAGTTCCAAATACAGATTTTTCAAGATTAACAATAATAACAAATGGTAATAAAAGGGTTTTGGAACAAATTGTTAAACAACTCCATAAACTTATACCAGTTTATAAAGTGGTTGAGTCTGAAGAGTTTGTTGAAAAAGAAATGGCATTAGTTAAAATCCCATTAAATGAAGATTTTAACGGGCTTGATGCTATGCTTCAAGCATATAATGGGACTATAGCAAGTAGTGGAGAAAACTTCATTGTAGTTATGGTAGCAGATGATGCAAAAAGAATAGATAACTTTTTAAAGGCTATCAAAAAGTATAATCCAACTGAGATGGTACGTGGTGGCTCTGTTGCTTTGGATGTTTAATGCAATTAACTAAAATATTAAAAGAGTTAGGTATAGCATATAGTGGTAAAGATTTCATTGTCTCATCTTTTGGGACTCTAAAAGATGCTAATTCTTCACAAATAGCTTTTCTTAATGATACAAAGCTTTTAGATGAACTTAAAACTACAAGTGCTGGTGCGGTTATACTCAAAGAGGAGTATGTAGAGCTTTTACCTTCTACATGTAATGCTGTAATTAGTACAAATCCATATCTTGAAATGGCAAAAATGAGTGGTTATTTTGCTAATAAACCTTTTTTAAATAGTGGTGAAAAAAATATAAGTGTTAACTCTATAGTCGATTCAAGTGTTACTGTTGGCGATGGTAGTGTTATTGAAGAGGGTGCTTACATTATGGCTGGAGCTGTGATTGGTGCTAATGTAACCATAGGAAAAAACACAAGAATTTATCCAAATGTTGTTATTTATGATGATACTATCATAGGTGAAAACTGTTTTATCCAAGCTGGAGCTATCATAGGTAGTGATGGTTATGGTTATGCTCATACTGATTCAGGAGAGCATGTAAAAATATATCATACAGGTAATGTTGTACTTGAAGATGATGTCGAAATAGGAGCCAACACAACAGTAGATCGTGCTGTATTTGGCACAACTCGTATTGGCAAAAATACAAAGATAGATAATCTAGTGCAGATTGGTCACAATTGTGAGCTTGGTCAGTCTTGTATTATGGTAGCGCAATCAGGACTTGCAGGTTCAACTACTATGGGACGTAATGTAGTTATAGGTGGACAATCTGCTGCTGGCGGACATCTACATATTGGTGATTTTGCACAATTTGCTGCTCGTAGTGGTATCATGAAGTCTGTTGAAGGCGGAAAAACCTATGGTGGTTTTCCATTAATGTTACAAAAAGATTGGTTGAGAACTCAACTAAGATTAATAAAGTACTTTAGTACTAAGAAAAAGTAAATACTTTTACCAAAGGTAAAGCTTGAGTGAGATGAATTTTAAAGGGATCTACTTCCTTTAAAAAAATAAATAAAATAAAATAGGAGAAAATATGGGTGGAAAAAATACAATTTTAAGCACATTTCCATTAGCGGAGACAAAAAAAGGAACTATTTCGGTTTCACATTTAGAAGAGCCTTATGGAACAGGTTCATTTCCAGTAGTAAGTATAGGGATTTCACTAAAAGGTGATGACACAAGTCCAGATTGGAAAGCTCATATACCTTATGAGAATTTAGATCAACTTATAGCGTCTTTACAGACTGCTAAAGAAAATTTTACAGAAGAATCAAACTAGGCTTTAAACCTCTACATGTAAGCTTTACATGTAGAGGTTTTTATTAATATTCGTTTTTTATATACTTTTCAATAGATATTGCAACTTTTTTAGATAATGCAACTGCTTCAACAACAGTTCTAGCCCCAGTAACTATATCTCCAGCTCCAAAAACACCTTTTCTAGAAGTCATGCCAGTTTCATCTAAATTGAGTAGTCCTTTTTCATTTACATTTATATTGGCATTTTTTACTAATATATCATTTGGATTTTGGCTAATAGAAATGAAAATAGAGTCTGCATCCTCAAAAGCTGTTTCATTTTCAGTATCAGTTTTTTTATAAATGACACCTTCTTCTGTTATCTCAATAGCTTCTTTGTAAAAGTGAAATTTTACACCATCTATCTTTGCGCAATCTACTTCATGTTGTTCTGCTGGTATGTTTTCTTCACCTTTTCTGTACATAATAATGACTTCTTTAGCTCCTTGCCTTACGGCAGTTCTAGCTACATCCATTGCAACATTTCCAGCGCCAAGAATGATAACTTTTCTTCCTATATCATATACCGCAGGCTCTTTTAGGTAGTTCACCGCGAAGTGCACATGCCCTAGACTTTCACCTTTTATATTAAGTTTTTTAGGAATATTTATACCTATACTAACAAATACAGCTTTAAATTCATCACGAAATAGGTCATCAACTGTTATGTGTTTTCCTATCATGATATTTCTTCTGATTTTAACCCCTAATTGTTTTAGTCTACTTATGAGTCTATCTAAAACTCTTTTATCTAGTCTAAAATCTGGAATACCATACCTTAAAACACCACCGATTTGGCTATGTCCATCATACATAGTGATACCATAGCCTTTTGATGCAAGGATAAAAGCTAATGCAATTCCGGCAGGTCCACTACCTACTATAGCTACATTATGACCATTGAACTTTGGTTTTTCAAATTCAGTTGAGTTCATATAAAAATCAGATATATAATGCTCAATTGCTCCAACACTAACAGCAGTTTTTTTCTTGTTTAAAACACAGTGTCCCTCACAATGTTTTTCATTAGGACAGACTAATGAACAAATTACGGAAAGAGGATTATTTTCAAAAAGCATTTTTCCCGCAGTAGCTATTTCACCTGAAAGAAAAAGTCTTATCATCTCTTCAATGGGCGTATCTACTGGACAGCCTTTTTGACATGATGGTTTTTTACATCCTAAACAGGTATTTGCCAAGTCTATAGTGTATTTATTCACTAGTAACTCTTTACAAAATCTTCTATTCTATTTATACCATCAATGATGCTTTTTTCATCTGTAGCAAAAGAAAATCTAAAGTAACCTTCGGTTCCAAAACCAATACCTGGAACTGTTGCTACTCCTTTTTCTGCTAATAATCTTTTACAAAATTCTACTGAGTCATTAGTCACTTTTTTAAAATTTACATATAGATAAAATGCACCATTTGGCTTGACAACACTAAGACCATCAATTGAGTTAAACATTTTCATTGCCATATTTCTTCTTTTTTCAAAAGCTTTTCTCATCATCTCTATGTCATTATCAGCTTCACCTAATAGTGCAGGTACAGCAGCTTTTTGAGTGATTGAGTTTATATTTGAAGTACTTTGGCTTTGAAGTTTTTTTTACTGCATCTGTTAACTCTTTGATAGGAGTTGCCATATATCCAAATCTCCAACCAGTCATTGCTACTGATTTACTCAGTCCATTTATTGTGACTGTTCTTTTGAACATATCATCGCTTATCGAAGCAACAGAAGTAAATTTAGTACCATCGTATATTATTTTTTCGTACATTTCATCAGAAAAAACTAATACATCAGTACCTTTTAGTACTTCTGCCAAAGCTTCTAAATCTTTTTTAGAGTAGACTGAACCTGTTGGATTTGAAGGGGTGTTTAGTATAAGAACTTTTGTTTTATCTGTGATTGCATTTTTTAGTTGTTTTGGTGTTATTTTAAATTCACTTGCATCATCTGTATTAATATAAACAGGAATTCCTTCACTGTACTTTACTATCTCAGGATAAGTAACCCAATAAGGAGCAGGAATTATAACTTCATCTCCCTTATTTAAGAGTATTTGAAAAAGATTAAATAAAGAGTGTTTAGCTCCATTATTAGTCACAATATCACTTGTTTTATAATCAAGTCCATTGTCTCTTTTTAGTTTCGTTTGGATAGCTTTTAAAACTTCAGGAGTACCAGGAACTGGTGTATATGTGGAGTTTCCCTCTTGTATGGCTTTTATGGCTACATTTCTAATAACTTCAGGAGTACCAAAATCAGGCTCACCTGCAGAAAAACTTAAAACATCTTTTCCACTTGCTTTCATCTCTTTTGCGAGAGTTGTTATTGCTATAGTTAAAGACTCAGATAATACTTCCATACGTTTTGCAATCATACTAATGCCCTTTATATTTTTAAGGGCATTATATCTAATCTTTTATTGTTTTTAGGTATAACTCATAGATTTTTTCTAGTTCTAAATCTTTTTCATGTATATCTTTGTTGCATGAAGTTTTATCACAATTTAGTACAGCTTCTTCAAGAATTTGCATTCTTTTAAATAGATATGCAAAAAGCTCTTTATTTATATCTGGTATTTTATTGTGTGCCATTGGATTTTTATCACGTCCCTTGCTAATAACACGAGCAGGAATTCCAACAGCAGTTGACTCATCTGGCACGTCTCTTACAACAACAGAATTTGAACCAATTCTACAGTTGTGTCCTATGGTTATATTTCCAAGCACTTTAGCTCCAGCCCCAATTACCGAACCACTTAGAACAGTAGGGTGCCTTTTTACGCCTTTATTTAGGTTGACTCCACCTAAAGTTACACCTTGGTATATAAGGACATCATCACCTACTATAGCCGTCTCTCCAATAACTAATCCAAATGCATGATCAAAAAAGACTCGTCTGCCAATCTTTGCTGCTGGGTGAAGATCAATGTTCGTAATGACCTGGGTAAAGCCCATTACAATTCTAGCCAATAATTTAAAATTATTTGTATGAAGTTTATGTGCAAACCTGTAATTAACCAAAGCCCACACTCCAGGGTAGTTAAAAATTAACTCAAATTTTGAGTTTAATGCTGGATCATTTTTAATTGGTTGTGTAAAATCTTCTTTTATTATTTTCCAAATTGATGTATGACTCATCTATACTCCTCGTTTTTTAAATATCCATTGTCATTTAATAATATATTTATTTCTTTTAGTATATGATTTTTTGTATCAATACCAATTAATTTTGAATTTTGAATTTTAGACTTTAGATTGCTTTTAATCTCATCTATATTATAATCCAAATCTTCAAATATATCACAAATACTCTGTGCTTCTGTCAAGTTTTCTATTTCATAACCTGTTTTAGTTATGCTAATTGTAACTTCAGTAGGATGCGTGAAAAGATTATGTTTCATGCCAAGTACTTCTTGATAGGCACCTACTAAGAAAAAACCTAAAAAATAATCATCTTTACTTAAATCTACATCATGTAAAAATAGTGGATTTTTAGGATTAAACCCAATTTCACCATCACTATCACAAGTTATATCCCAAATTGATGCAGCTCTTGTAGCTTTCTCCTCAAGCTTATCAAGTGGCATTATAGGAAAATGCTGATTCAACCCCCAAAAATCGGGCATACTTTGAAAGATAGAAAAGTTTACTAAATATCTTTCTTGAACTCTCTCTTGTATTGATATAAGCTCTTTATAGTGTTTGTCTTTCAGAAGTATAACTGCTTTTTTTATGATTAAATTGACCAGTACCTCTGTGTTTGATCTATCTTGTAAATCTATATAACCCAAATCAAAAAGTGTCAATAGTGACTCCATATGGTCAATACTATCGTGTAAAAACTCTAAGGCATTATTTTTGTCTATTGTGAAGTAAAGGTCATAAAGTTCTTGAATCAGAGGAGGATTCTCTTTTTTTATTAATTTAAATTGACTGTATTCACCTGAAAAAAGTTCCAAAACTGGTGCGATCAAAACAGCGTGATGTGCTGCAATGTATCTTCCTGATTCAATAAAAATATCAGGCTCACTTACACCTTTTTTTAAAGCAATCTCTTTTAAAAGGTATACAACATCATTTGTATACTCACTTAGTGTATAGTTTCTATGAAGCATATTTTCATGGCTCGAATATTCTATTGCCAAGCCACCACCTAGGTTGATTGAGTTTAGATTTACAGCACCAAGTTTTTTAAGTTCGGCATATATGTTTCCTGCTTCTCTAAGGGCTTTTTTTACTGGGGGAATCTCTGTAATTTGTGAACCAATATGAAAGTGTATCATACTAAATTTGTCAATTAAAGAGTTCTCTTCAAGTAGTTTTACTGCACTAATAAGTTCAGTTGAAGTTAATCCAAATTTGGAGTTTATACCTCCACTTTTTGCCCACGCTCCTACTCCTACACTATGTAACCTAACTCTTAAACCTATATTTGGTACACAACCAAAACGTTTTTTTGAAGTCTCTATGATTGTTTTAAGCTCATTTAATCCTTCAATTGTTAAAGTGATGTTGTAACCCATCTCTGACGCAATAAAACCAAGAGCAATCATCTCTTTGTCTTTAAACCCATTTACTGTTATGGGTGCTGTTGGATTATTGTATGACATAGCCAAAAGAAGCTCAGCTTTACTACCAGCTTCCAGTCCATAGTTGTACTTTTCTCCAAGCTGAACTATATTTTTTACAAAATTTGGAAATTGATTTACTTTTAGAGGGTATAAGGCTTGAAATTTACCTTTGTATTCAAATTCTTTTATGGCTTGTTCAAAGTAACTATATACAAGATTTATCTGCTTTTTTATAAGATGTGGAAATCTAAAAAGAAGAGGGCCTGTGTGACCCTTTTCTCTAATGTCTTTTACAATATCTACAAGAGCAGGTTTGCTTAATATATTTAGTTTTAGTTTACCATCTTCAATAACATAGTTATCATTTCCCCATATGTTAATACCGTAATTCAACGCTTTTTTCTTCTTTCGTATCTAAATCTTTTATAATATAAGTCTTAGTTTCTATTTCATTATCACCAATACAAATAAAATGTTTTGCATCTACTTTATCAGAAGCTTTCATATGAGCTTTTATACTTTTATTCGTATACTGTGTATGAACTACATTACTTTTTCGTAAACTTATTACTAACTTCATTACAGTTTTAAGTGCACTTTCACTCATGGCACCTACATAATAACCCTCTTTTTTACTTTTGGGCATTTCAACCAAGTCCATTAAACGTTCAATTCCCATAGCAAAACCAACTCCTGCTGTAGGACGACCATCAAGAAACTCTACAAGTCTATCATAACGACCACCACCTGCAATTGCACTTTGAGCACCTATCTCATCACTAACAAATTCAAAGGCAGTTTTGTTATAGTAATCAAGCCCACGAACTAGTTTTGTGTTTATTTCGTACTCTACACTAAACTCGTCTAAAATACTTTTTAATTCACTAAAATCATTTTTACATGTAGCGCATAGATTTTCTAGTAATATAGGAGCATTTTCAAGCAGTTTATGACAATTTGTATTTTTACAATCAAGCACTCTAATTGGGTTTATTATCTTTCTTCTAAGGCAATCTTCGCAAAGCCCCTCAGTTGAATCTAAAAATTTAACGAGATTTTCTCTATATGGAGGCATACACTCAAGGCATCCTAACGAATTTAGTTGAAGCTTATACCCAATACCACAAGAGTCAAACATCTCTTTTAGCATCAGGATTATCATAGCATCTTCTTTTACACTTTCAACACCAAAAGTTTCAGCTCCAAATTGGTGAAACTGTCTTAGTCTTCCTTTTTGAGGTCTTTCGTACCTGAACATTGGTCCATGATAGAAAAAACGTTTTATTCCACCAGCTCTATCATACTTTTGGGTTATGAAAGCTCTAACAACACCAGCTGTTCCCTCAGGACGCATGCAAACATCATTTTTACCTTTGTCAATAAACTGATACATCTCTTTTCCAACTATATCACTACTCTCTCCAACGCTTCTTTTAAAAAGTGCAGTCTCTTCAAGGATAGGGGTTTCTATAAAATTAAAACCATAGTTTTTTGCTATGCGTGAGCAGTTCTCTATAAAAAAAATATATTTTTCACTAAACTCACCAACTGTATCTTTCATTCCTCGTAATGGATTAACCATATATAAATTCCTCTATTTGTTTGTATATCTCTTCTATTGTATTTGCTGAATTTACTTCCAAATACTCTACATGTAAAGCTTCCAGAGTCTCTTTCATTAAATCTTGTACATGTAAAAGGTACTTTATACCTCTTTTCTCTATAGTGTCTTTCTCTTTATTGCCTAATCTTGATGTTATAAGCTCATGATTTGTCTTAAAAAGAACAACTTTGTCTGGCAAGTTTCCATCAAGTGCAAATTTATTTACTCTTAACAAAAAATCACGGTTAAGTTCAGGGTGATTGGCTAAAGCATAAGATATGCCTGAGACTAAACCTCTATCACTTATAACGTAATTATTTTTTAGTGCAGGTTTCACTACTTTTTCATAGTGTTCCGCACGGTCTGCTAAAAAAAGTAGTAGTTCAGCATTGCTACTAAGTTTGTCATCACTTTCCAAAAGAATTTGACGAAATTTCTGTCCTACTTTTGTACCACCAGGTTCTTTTGTTGTTATAATGTTTTTATGTCTGGAAGCAAAAAGTTCAACTTGAGTACTTTTTCCCGTTGTATCGATACCTTCAAATATTATGTACATACGTATTTACTTCTTTTGGAATTAGGTGTGATATTTTACCTTTGTGCCTATGTATGTCTCTTACAACTGTAGAGCTTATAAAAGCACTCTCTAGGCTAGGCATGAGGTATATAGTGTCTATTTCTTTGTCTAAAGATGCATTCGCATAACCTATTTGGAGTTCATACTCAAAATCACTTACTGCTCTAAGCCCTCTTACTATAGTTTTTGAACCTATCTCTTTACAGCAATTCACTAAAAGTCCATTAAAAGATATAACTTCTACATTAAAAATATTAGTTGTTGCTAATTTAACCATCGCTATACGGTCTTTTAAGTCAAACATTGGTTTTTTGCTCTCAGATGGGGCAATTCCTATAAAAACTTTATCAAAAATCGCACTAGCACGTTTTATGATATCAACATGACCATTAGTTATAGGGTCAAATGTTCCTGGGTATATAGCTACTCTTTTACACATATTATCCCTCCCATCTTTTAAATAAATTATGTTCTATATTTAACAAATCAAACCACTTTCCTATGAAAAAATCTTCCATCTCGTCAAGCGTTTGTATATTAGCATAATAAGCACTAACAGGTGGTGCTATTGTAACGCCTAAACGAGATAGTTTAAGCATATTTTCTAAAGCAATTGCAGAAAATGGCATCTCTCTAGGAGCTAAAAGAAGAGGGCGATTTTCTTTTAACATAACTGAAGCAGTTCTTGTGAGTAGGTTATCTGCTATGCCACAGCTTATTTTAGCTAGTGTATTCATACTACAAGGAATAACAACCATAGCATCACACTTAAATGAGCCAGATGCCGTTACTGCTCCTATGTCTTTATCATTTAAAATAGTCTGGTTTTGTTCTCTTTTTAGAACGATTTTTGCACTATCTGAAGCTATAATGAAAGCCTCTATCTCTTTTGGTAGTTTTTCTATAAATTTTTGAGCAAGACTAACACCACTTGCTCCACTAATTCCAATAATCAATCTTTTCATTTTATTCCAATATTATCGCTTTATATCTTGAGATAAGTTTTGCTCTAAAGAGTTTTCCATTATCTGTTTTTATTTTTACTATGTCACCAACATCACCATCTTGTAGGAGCGTTGCCTCAGTCTCTAATACAAGCATACCATTTCTTATGTAAGCTCTTATATTAGTGCCTCTTAGAACATCTTTTTTATACTTAAACTTGTTCATAGTTAAAATAGAATTTGCACTTATATAGTTTTTTGTCATAAGCTTTTTGGGCATACTACATGTAATGACTTTTGAAGGAAGTTTGTCAATTTTGATAGATACTTTTTCATAATTATTCTTCAAGAGAATTTTATCGTTATACAGTTTATGCTTTGCTTTAAAAACATCTATAGTAGCATCAATATTAAATTTAAAATAGATACTTTTCTCTCTTTTTGGAGTTTTGAAAATAACTTTAAAAGAACCTTTACGTTTTCTTAGTATGTTTGGTCTAAGTTTAATCCCAACGAACTCATAATCTTTAAAGTTAGATGGAAGTGGTGATGTTGCTTTTATGGTTGGCAAATCTGAATCTAAACAGGGATACTGTTTTTCAAATTCAACCAGTACTGCCTCAGCAATAGTTTCATTGATACTGGCAAATGAAAAAGTTGTAATTAGTAGTAAAAAAATAGTGGAGCGGGAAACGAGGTTCGAACTCGCGACCCCGACCTTGGCAAGGTCGTGCTCTACCACTGAGCTATTCCCGCATGTTAAAAAGAAACGAAAGTTTATCAAAAAAAAACCCCTTTGTCAAATGATGTTTATTTTAACACATTTTAGGGGTTTTTCAAAGGGATTATATCTTAAATACATCAATCTTTGTTTGAAATCAATAATAGCATCTTGAAGTGATGTAGTTATACCAATCCCCATTAATAACCATACATATAATTTATCTTTTATTTAAATGTATGGTTATTAATGGGGATTGATATTATTTGCATTATTATAATATCCCAAGACCAATGCTATTGAGATTCCCATAAGCTTAGTTAAAATTTTTATTTTGTTAAAAAATAATAACCTTTAAATAACTATTTTTCTCAATTATATTATCGTTTTCATTTGTAATTAAGATAGCATTACTTCGTACTATAGGCGTTATCATCCCTGAACCATATCTATTTTTTCCAAAAACTTTAAAGTTTCCATTTTCTAATGAACCTAATACAATATTTACTCTGCCAGATTTTACTTTGAACTCTTCACTGTTTTGAGCTAAAACTATGTTGTGTTCAGTTTGAAATACTCCTTGTAAGTTTTTCAAAGCGGGTACTAAAAACAAAAATGCATTGACATAAGCTGCTAATGGATTCCCTGGCATTGAGGCAACTAATGTATTTTCCATTGTTCCCATCATAGTTGGACGACCAGGTTTTATGTTAATACCATGAAATGATTCTTTAAAATCATTTGTTTTTAGTGCCTCTTCAATAAAATCAGCTTCACCTATGCTGATGCCCCCAGTAGTTACTATTGCATCATATTTTTTCATATTTTTAAAGTATTCAATACTCTCTTCAAGATTGTCAGGTATAACACCACAATAATCAGCTTGAAACCCATGTTCATGAAGTAAAGCTAATAGAGCAGATGAGTTTATATTGTATATTTCATTTTCATTGGCTTTTTCCCATGGCTCTTTTAATTCATCACCAGTTGAGAAGATAGCAATACTGATTTTTTTGTATACTCCAACTGTACTTATTCCTTGCGAAGCCAACATTGCAATATGACTTGAGTTTAGTTTTTTACCTTTGTTGAGAATTTGATTTCCTGATTTTTGCTCTTCTCCTTCTAATCGAAGAGCATTTCCTTTTTTTGTACTATTTCCAATCTCAGCACTTGTATCATCGTAATTTATTGTGTTTTCAAAAGGAATTATTGTATCAACGTCACTTGGAACTTTTGCACCTGTCATGATTTTATAACACTCATTTTTTTCTAAACATGGTTCAATATTCATACCAGCATATATGGTTGCTTTTATTTTTAGTGTTTTATCGCTATCACAATGTTTAAAAGCAAAACCATCCATTGCTGAATTGTCAAAAGCAGGCAGACTCTTCTTACATGTAATATGTTCTGCTAATACACGTCCAAGAGCGTTAAAAAGAGATATATACTCTTTTGGATTATCTTTTTTAAGCAGATTTTGTGATTTTTCTAATGCTTCATTAAAACCAACTATTTTAAGCTTTTTCATTACTCTTCTAGCCTTTTAATTTTAGCTCCAAGAAGTGAAAATTTACCTTCTAAATCTTCATAACCACGATCAAGATGATATATTCTATGAACTTTAGTTGTGCCATTTGCTACAAATGCAGCAAGTATAAGAGCCGAACTAGCTCTAAGGTCAGTTGCCATAACGTCTGCTGAGTTTAGTGTTGAATTACCTTCTACCGTTGCACTGTGCCCTTTTAATTTTATATTAGTTCCCATGCGACTAAGTTCACTTACATGCATAAATCTATTTTCAAATAGTCTTTCATCAATAATGCTAGTCCCGCTCGCTTGTGTACAAAGTGCCATGAATTGAGCTTGCATATCTGTTGGAAACCCTGGATATTCAGTTGTTTCTATATCTGCTGGTAGTATTTTTTTGGCAGGTAGTATAGTTATGGTATTGTCTGTCTCTTCTATACCAAAACCCATCTCAATAAGTTTTAGAGTTATTGCTTCTATATGTTTTGGATTGGTATCTGTTAAAGTTATTTTTGAGTTTGTTATAGCTCCTGCACATAAATAAGTTCCTGCTTCTATTCTATCTGGTATTACTCTAAAATCTTTCATATTAAGTAGTTTTCCATAACTACCAACTATGGTTAGATTTGCTGTTCCTGTACCTTCTATCTTTACACCAGCTTCTTGGAGGACTTCACAAAGTTGTACGACTTCAGGCTCTTTTGCTACATTAACAAGTTTTGTAACACCATGAGCAAGTGAAGCTGCCATGATGATGTTTTCACTTCCAGTTACAGTTACCTTGTCAAATATAATAGTCGCACCTTTTAAACCCTCACGTGCTGTAGCTAAAACATAACCATCTTTAAGTTCAATTTTTGCACCCATCTGTTCTAATGCTTTTAAGTGTAAATCAATAGGACGTTGTCCTATTGCACAACCTCCTGGTAATGAAACTTCACAATGCCCAAAACGTGCTAAAAGGGGTCCTAAAGTGAGTATTGAAGCTCTCATTTTTCTTACTATATCATAGTTCGCACAAGCTGATTTTACTTTTGTAGTATCAATGATAACGTGATTATTTTTGTAAGATGAAATTGAACCTAGATTTCCTAAAAGTGTTAAAAGGGTTTTAACATCTGTAACTTTTGGTACATTTGTGATAGAAATTTTATTTTTTGATAAAAGAGTTGCTGCAAGAAGAGGAAGAACTGCATTTTTTGCTCCTGAAATGCTTACAGAGCCTTTTAGTTTTTGATTGCCTTGTATTGATAAATAGTACATAAATATTTTTCCTTGGTTTTAATATTAACATTGTATAGAAATTAATATAAAATTATTGTTATAAATATTTTAGCTTATATTGATATTGTTTTGTTATATTATATTATCGGTAAGAGGTTTGTTATAAAAGAGTTTAAAAACATTAATTTAAGTCATCTTTATTTTACTAAACTGAGGCTAGGTCATCTTTTTAATACCAAAAATAAGTTTGCTAGTTATAAAAGTTTTGATTTAAATAAAGGTGCAACAGATATTTCATTTGCTGATATTGTTTTTATTGAAATTATTAAACTAAATAAGAGCAGTGTTGAAACTTTAAATGATATTGTAAAGAAAAATAGTTCTAAAGAAATTTATATTTTTTGTGAAGATGTTGAAAACAAATTTCTTTTAAAATTTGCTCTTCATTTTTCACTTAATAAATTAAATTTTTTAAATGACAACAAGGATGATGTAGAAAAGATTCTATTGGATGCTTTTAAAAAAGTAGAAATTAAAAAAGATGAAAAAACTCAAATAGAAATAAGTCGTAAAATAAATTCATTTTTTGCACTTATGATGTTTCATAAACAAGATCTTGTATTTGCAAATGAAAAAATAAAAAACCTTTTCAATACAAAAAAATTATCTGAGATAGCAAGTATAGTAAAAAATAGTGAAGAAATATACACTTTAATAACCCAAAATAAAAATAAAAATATTGTTATGGAAAATAGTGATGGTGAAGAGTGGAGTTATGGTTTTTATTTAAATATATTTAAAAACAGTAATGATAAACTATTGACAATAATCCCTGAATATAAAGTTAAGAATACAGAAGCTTTTTTGTCTACTATAAATAGATTTCAATTTATAGAAAATCTCAAAGATAGATTAGCACAAAATAGTATAGGACAAATCCCTATGTCTATAGTGTGTATTAACATAAGTAATTATCAAAAATTATTAGAATCTAGTAGTAGCATGATTATTCATAATTTTGTAAAAAAGTTTATAGAGAAATTATGTTCTTATAAAGATTCATATGAAGGATTGTCACAGTGGAATCCACACTTTTTTATTTTTATAATAGAAAGGGATAGTTTTGAAAATGTTAAACAACAACTTGATTCAATACACCAAAAACTCATATATAATGAAATAGATGATATAGTCTCACCTATCATAACATCTTCCGCATTGAACGTAGAAAAATTAAATATAAATGATATTATTGATAGCATAGAAGAAATATGCTCTCATGATTTTAATTGTAGGAAGTTTAATAGTAGTGATTATTTTGAGATAAATCATTTTAATGATTATGTGGAAGAAAATGAACAAATATATCATTATTTTCAAAGTTGTCTTGCAAATCAAACATCGTTAAAACTTTTAAACATATATAAAGGCTTATGCATAAATACAGCTTAAAAAATTTTGAAGATTAAAGAAAATAGTTATTTCTTACATTGCGAAAACTTACAAGCATATTCCATGAAGTTTGATAATAAAACTATTATCCAATCTCCAGACCTTCTTAAAGATATAGAGGCAGATATAAAGTATATTAACATAGAAAAACAGTATGCCATTGTGGAAAACCTAAAGTATTTAGAGTTTAGTGCAAATAATAGACAACATACACGAGTTCAACCTAGCATTAGAATGCCATTGACTTTTAGGTATGAAAGGTACTCATATCAAGGAGAAATTTTAAACATTTCGACTCAAGCAATTGCTATAAAGTTTAATCAATTTTTAAGTAATGAATTTAATTCCAAGGAGGTTGAATTACAGTTTAAAATTCCTGATGATTCTATGAATGACGGATTTGCTTTTATAGATGTAACTGGAAAAGTAGTTAATATAAGTGAAGTTGATATAACTAAAAGTAAAGTAATTGTAATGATTAATCTTGAAGCTCCATATGATTCGTATCTATTAAAATATTTGTATGATAGGCAAAAAGAGTTAATACTTGAGCTTAAACGTGCAATAAAAGTACAAAGCAGGAGAAATTAAAACTCTCCTGCTTATATAGTTGTTATCTTATAAAATGACAAATCCAAGTAAAATTAAAGAAGCTAAGTAGATTGCTCCAAATATTGCTCCTAGTTTCCACCATGTTGCTTGAGGAATATAACCTGCACCATACCAAATAGGAGATGGTCCTGTTGCATATGGAGTTATAATTCCCATTAAACCAAGTGAACCGACAAGTAACATTGCTAAAGGTTGCATCATTTCGACTGGAATTAGATTTGCTCCAACGCCTAAAAATAGAGGTAATAATGCTACAACGTGAGCTGTTACACTTGCAAACATGTAGTGAAACAAGAAAAATAGAATTACAAGTAATATAACTATAGTTACTGGTTCCATTCCAACTAAACCTTCAGATATACGATCTGCTGCCCAATTTAAAAAGCCAACTTTTTTAAGCCCACTTGCCATGGTAACTAAAGTTGCAAACCAGATAAATACATTTATTGCAGCTTTGTTTGTGATAACATCTTCCCAGCTAATAACTTTTGTCAATACTAAAAGACATAAAACAACTAGTGCCGCAACGGTGCCATTTATGCCTATTTGCTTACCGAAAACCCACATAACAAGTGCTAAAGCACCAAGAAATAGCATCATGCCTTCTTTTTTACTAAATTTTCCCATTTTGTCCAACTCTTTTGCAGCCCAAGCTGGAGCTTCTGGAGATTTCTTTTGCGTAGGTGGATAAATTATGTATGTTAAAAGAGGAACTGCTAAGAAAAGAGGAATTGTGATTAGAGCTAAAGTACCAAACCACTGTCCCCAGTCTATAATTATACCAGCATTCTTCTCTATTAGCGATACTGCTAGCAAGTTTGGAGCAAGTGCTGTTAAGAACATAGAACTCGTTACACAAGTAGCTGCAATCGCAACCCATGAGATATAAGCACCAAGTTTTCTTGGCTCATTCTCTGGAGTAGAGTTGAACATCTGTGGAATATTAATGGCTATAGGAAATATTGTTCCTGCACTACGAGCTGTATTTGAAGGCATAAATGGTGCTAAAACACCATCTGCAAATGCAACAGCATAACCAAGTCCTAGTGAAGTTTTGCCTAGCATTTTTACTAATAAAAGTGCAATTCTTTTTCCAAGTCCACTTTTTTTGTAACCTAGTGCAAACATAAATGCTGCAAATATTAACCATATAACACCATTTGAAAAACCACTTAAAGCCCAAGCTTTACTTGCTTTAGATGTTTCACCTACCAAACCAAATGCTGCTGAAAATGCAACACCAGTTAAACCAATTAAGGCTGCTGGAATTGGTTCAAGTATTAAACCTACAATAACACCAACAAATACTGCAAAAAAGCGGTGTGCATTTGGATCTAATCCCTCGGGTGTTGGTAACAGTGCTACCAAAATACCAACAATTATTGGTATAATCATTTTAACTGTATTACTCATAATATTCTCCTTTTGAATTTTGTTATATGTATTATAAAATATAACTTAGGATTTAAATGAGACTTTTTGGCTATAATTCAATAATGAAAAAAATATTGATTATTTTAATTTTGCTATCTACTTTACATGCAAGTTCTACAAAAGAGGTATTGCTTTTACATTCTTATAATAAAGGTTTAAAATGGACTGATGGCATTTCTGATGGTGTTAGTAGTGTTTTTGAAAAATATCCTCAGTACGAAATAACTACAGAGTATATGGATAGTAAAAAGATAGATACACCGGAATATTTTAGTGCACTTTTTACTCTTTATAAAAAGAAATTTTTTAAAAGAAAGTATAAGGTTGTTATTGCAGCAGATAATTATGCTTTTAAATTTGTACTAGAACACCATGATGAGTTATTTAATAATATACCAATCATCTTCTGCGGTATTGAGAACTTCAATAAAAAAGATCTCTCTTTATCTCAACAACACTCTACTACAGGTGTAATAGAGTATAAAGCAATTACAAAAAACCTAAAACTAATAAAAAGAATAGTTCCAAATATAAAAACTTTATATATCATTTCTGATAACTCTTTTTCATCTCAAGTAATTAAAAAACAAATATTAGAGAGTGCAAAATTATATAAAAAAGATTTTAAAATCATATATGACAACGATATTGATTTACGTACTTTACAATCAAAATTAGATGCATTACCAACTAATAGTGCTATTTTGTTTACAAGTTTGTATAAAGATAAATATGGAAAATATATACCTTATCAAAATTTAAGAGAGTTATTTCACAATTCAAAGTATCCAGTTTTTGCATTAAATAAAATTCATCTAGGAGAAGGTGTTTTAGGTGGAATAATGCTTAATCCACACGAACAAGGTTCACAAGCGGCTAAGAAAGCCATAGAGATAATAAAAGGTAAAATGCCTCTTCAAATTGAAGTTAGTACGCCTGTATCTCATACTTATTTTGATGATAATATATTAGAAAAATTTAATTTAACAGATAAAGATCTTCCTTTAGGAGCAACTATAATTAATCAACCAAAAGACTTTTTTGAAAAAAATAGAAAACTCATAGATAGTCTTTTTTTTACATTGCCTTTGCTTGTATTATTTATTGTTGTTTTGATTTTAAATATACTAAAAAGGATCTCATTAGAGGTGATTTTAGTTGAACAAAATAAGTTAGATAAAGTTCTACTAAATAATATAAAAAGTTCTATATTTTGGAAAAGTAGAGATAATATACTTTTAGGATGCAATGATTCATTATGTCATATTTTAGATTTGACAAAAGAGGACATAATAGGAAAACATATAGGTGAAGTTATGCCTGAGCTTTGTAAAAAAATTAATAATTTTAGTGATTTTATAGATGAGTTTGAAACTACACTTAATCATACTGCTAAAAAACCAATCAATGTACTAGTGAGAAGAAAAAACTATTTTGATAAAAAAGATGAAGAGGCAGGAGTAGTTATAGTTATAAGTGATATAACTGAACTTAAAAAATTAGAAATACAAAGAAAAAAGGACGAGCAGTTTATCATACAGCGTTCAAAACTCTCAGAAATAGGTGAGATGATAACTTCTATAGCCCATCAGTGGAAAACACCTCTTGTAGAAATATCTGCAATTGCACAAGAATTACAGTACAAAAGAAAGAAAACCGAGATAAGCCAAAAAGATACAGATGAATTTGTGGACGATATTATGACTCAAGTTAGTTACATGACAAATACTATAGACGATTTTAGGAATTTTATCAAACCGTCTACTTTTAAGAGTGAATTTAGTGTAAACAAAGCTATAGAAGAGCTTCTACATGTAATAGAACATAATATAAAATATAACTATATAGATATAGAAATAAATTATGAAAAAGAACAAGAGTATTTTATATTTGGTTATCCAAATGAATTTAAACAATCTATATTAAATGTAATTAACAATGCTAAAGATAGCATTATAATGAAAAAAAAGAATCATGATATAGACGGTAAAATCTCTTTACATGTAAAGGGTAGGAATAAGTCTGTCTGTATTAGTATAATTGACAATGGAATAGGTATAGATGAGAAAAATTTAAATACTATATTTGAACCATTTGTAACAACAAAAAAAGATGGTGATGGTTTTGGTTTATATATGGTAAAATTAATTATAGAAGATAAAATGGGTGGTAGTATTAAAGCTTTAAAGTGCGATGATGGAGCAGAAATATTGATATGTATTAAAAATAAGTTTAATAAAATTGAGTAAAATTTAATTATGAAAATATTAGTATTGGAAGATAACAAAAGACTCTCAAATGTTATAGTAGAAGCATTAGAGCAAAAAAAATATCATGTAACATTGTTTGATGATGGGAAAAAAGCATTAGAAGCTATAGATAATGGATATGATTGTTTTGTACTCGATATAAATGTGCCTAATTTTGATGGATTAAGTTTACTCAAAGAGATAAGAATTATGGATACCAAAACTCCTGCAATTATCATAAGTGCTAATGTTGATTTAGAAACTATACAAGATGCGTATGTTAAAGGTTGTGACGAGTATCTTAAAAAACCTTTTTACATGTATGAATTGGAAACTAAGTTAGAGAAGTTGTGTCAAACCAAAGATGAGAGTTTATCACTTCTAGATGGCTATATTTACCAAATTATGCAAGAAAAACTATATGATAAACAAAATAACGAAATAAAACTTGCAAAAAAAGAGATTCTTTTATTAAATCTTTTTTCAAAAAATAGAGATACAATTGTAAGTTTTGAGCAGATTGAACTTTATGTTTGGGAAGGTAATTTAACAACGAATGAAAATATAAGAGCTCTTATAAAAAGAGCTAGAAAAAAACTTCCAAATAATTCTATAATTTCCCAAGGTGGTATGGGATACAAATTGAATGTTTTAATTAAATAGTGTATAATTAAATTACTTTTAATAAGGGGGGGTACGATTGTGATTAAAAAAATTATTCTAGCAATTACAGTGGGTATTTTTTGAGAGAGTAAAACTAACTGTGTAAACCTCAGAAATTAGATTTATTTAATAAACTAATCAAGTGAATTATTTTAAAGGATTTAGACATGAGTTTAATCAACCACGACGAGTTAAAAAAACAAATTGCATCAGGAAAGTTAATCTCTCTTGATGATATTACTGCAGAGTTTAAAAACATACTCAAAGAAGTAATACAAACTGCTTCTCAAGAAGAGCTTACCTTCCATCTAGGCTACAATAAACATCAAGGATCAACAGGTTCAAATGCTCATAACGGTTACAATGGGAAAACAATCAAATCAAAATATAGTCAATTTGATGTATCAATTCCCAAAAATAAAGATTCCAGTTTTGAACCACAGCTAGTAAAAAAAAGAGAAGTACTTTTAGATGGTAGTGAAGATTTAATTCTATCACTCTATACCAAAGGTATGAGTGTAAGAGATATATAGCTTCATCTTGATGATTTATATTGGTATGAACTCTCAATATAATGCCCTAAAAATCAAGACAACTCTTAAACAGATTTAATTTCATCCTCATCTGTTACTTTAACCTACATTTTTCAGATATTCAAGATAAACATTCATAGGTTTTTTATAGTTTATACTTGAATGAAATTTTTTAAAATTGTATTTATGGATGTAGTTTTTTACACCTTCTTTTAACTCCTTTATTGATTGATAATCACTGATATAAATATTGCCATGTTTTAATGTTCTAAAAAATCTTTCAATTACAATATTATCTATACTTCTACCTTTACCATTCATAGATATTTTAATATCATATTTTTTAAGTAACTTAGTATGTTCATAACTAGTGTATTGGCTCCCTTGGTCACTATTAAATATTTTAGGTTTAGGATATTTAGCCAATGCCTCCCCAAGTACATCAGTTGCAAGTGTTGCATCCATAGAGTTAGATATGTTATAGGACAGTATTGCTTTGCTATGCCAGTCTATAACAGCTGTAAAATACATAAAGCTTCCATTAACACGTATATATGTAATATCACCACTCCATACTTCATTTGGTGTGGGTACATATACAGTTTTTCTCTTTCCAAATTTAGTCCAATATTTTTTTAGTAGATACTCATAAATCTTATGCTCTTGGTTTTTGAGACTTGTGAGTCTTTTTTTGGTTAGATATATTGCTTGGATACCAAGTATTCCCATATATTTTAAGACTCTATGTTTTCCAATATAGTAGCCATCTTCTTTTAGTTGTTCATATATAAATCTATAACCATACTCTGAGTTATCAGTAGCTATTTCATCTATCTTGTGCAGTAGTTCAATATTCTCCTGACTCATTGGTGCTGGTTTGTAGTAGTAATGACTTCTACTGATACCAAATATATTACATTGCTCTGATATTGATAAATATTTATGCTTGGACTAGATCATCGCTCTTTTATTACATAAGTCCAAGCTCTTTAGCTTTTTTTCAACAAACTCTACTTTTATTGTAGCTTTACCTAGTGCTTTAGCTAAACCATCATTCTCACTCTTTAACTCTTCTATCTCATCTAGGTAAGTTTTAGTTACTCCTCCTACATCGAATGCAAGTGATGCATTATTTAGAAACTGTTGTTTCCATTTACTTAAAGATTGTGATGTGATTTTATATTTAGATGCTATTTGACTTGTTGTTTGTTCTTCTTTTAGCAGCTCTAAAACTATTCTTGTTTTTTGTTCGGCACTATATATTTGTCCTTTTCTTCTACTCATAATTCACCTCCATTATTTATATCATTTTAACTTATTTGAAAATTAATCTTTCTGAATTATTGTCTTTGATTTTAGGGGCATTATATTCCTGTGGTTAGAGTGGCTTTGGGGGTGTTTATAAACCCTCCACCATTTATGCTTATGCCATTTGGGTTTGCTACAATTACATCTGCACTAACTCCCGCCACTTCAGTAAAACCTTGTAGTAGAGTTCTTGATGTTCCTGTTACTTCATTTAGTATAACTTTTGCATGGCTTCCTTGTAAATTTGCATTAAGAGGAATGAAGCCTGAGAGTTGTGTGTTTACTGCTTTGTTTGAGTTGTTTAGAATTAGACCTTGCTTATTTACATTATAGTTTTTAAATTTATTATGTGAAAGTCCACTACTATTTGGTTTTACTATGTTTATTATAGGTATGTTATTTGGTGCTTTGCTTAGGGTTGGTTTTATACTAACACTATTATCAATTTGTATTCCACTTGCCGATACTGTTTGTGTAAAAACAATACTAATGCTTACAAATATTGATAAAAACTGTTTGAAGTTCATATGCTGTCCTTTTTAAAACTGATAGGTTAGATTAAAACCAAGAAACTTTTGTATTTTTTAAAAATTCAATATTCAAGACCAAACTCTTTTTTACTTTTATGATTTAACTGCATCTATTACATGTAGAGCTTGGTTTTAGTTAAAAGTAAATACTTGACCTTGATTATTATTTGTATTTATTAAAAAACTGTGGCTATATGCTCATAATTCTATTTCACAATAGCCGATGTCTCTTTTAACTCTTCTTTGCATATTTTGTTATCCATAATTGTTAGATGTGGTCTACCAACAATAAAGCCCATGCCAATTTCACCTTTTATGCAGTACATAGTGCTTGCTTTCATATCTAGGGTTACTGAACTTGTAGATTCAGTTTTTGCCCAGAATTCTACTTTTTCAGGTTTAGCTATATATTTTATGTAACCACCATTACTTAAAGAACCTATAACCTTATCTGAACCATCTTTATCTTTAACATGAATATCATAAGACATAGCAGCTCCCATAAAAGCAGAAGGGCGATAAACATAAACTAAACTTTCATTCTTTTGAGGTATTTCTATGGCTTGAAACTTTGGACCAGTTGCTCCACAACCTGCTAAGGTTAGTGCAATTACAACTCCTACTAATGTTACGATTGTTGATTTTAAAGTAATTCTCATTTTTTTCCTTTTTGATTTTAGTTTGTATTGTATGCTGATTATATATAACAATTATGGTTTCATTGGTTTCTCCTTGAGTAAATTTTTTCTTTACATGTAAAGGTTAGTTTTCATCTTCATCTTTAAAAGGATTATCTTTATAGTATTGTTCTATTTCTATGGTATTTGTCTCTTTACATGTAGGGCATTTTCCATCTTTTAAATCTTTGTAGTTGTATGTTTGTTTGCAGTTGGGGCAGATGGTGTGTTCTATTGAGGATTTTTGTTTTTTTGTTTTTTTTAAATAAATATATAATAAAATACCTACTAGTAATTGCACAAAACCAACTATATAACGATTGTCTTGATTTTCATAAAATCTTATATTTTGCCCAGCTAATCCTGGTATATGAGATACATTAAAAAATAGGCTTAAAAATCCTAGTAAAATAAAAAAATATACTATTATTAACATTATTTTTTCTCATTATTAAAATAATTTTCCACAAGTCCATATCCACCTATTGTATACCCGATTTTACTATAAGGTGGAATTCCTAAAGGAATACTTTCAACTATATCAATACTATTTTGCGTATACTTAGCTGGATTTACTAAAAACTTATTAGATACCCCATAATACCCATCCTTAACACTAGGAATAACTTTGTTTTGTATATAAGCATCTGTTTTTATCCCAGTTTTTAAGTACAATTTATCTGCTTGTTTTATTCCCGCTTTAGTTATTAATGTTGAAGCTTTTGCTCCTGTTTTTAGTATAGAACCACCTGGAACTAATATCTCTGATGCATCTTGCATACCACCAATTGTTATAGGTACATGAAGACTATTATCTTCATATTGTTCTTTTGTTGAAGTAAAATAATCTTGATTCTTATTGTCGCTTAAGTAAGGTGAGCTTACTGATTTAAACTGCATTCCTTTACTTTCTTGTTTTAAAAATAAAAAAGCATTTTTTATATCTTGTTTAGTATATTTACTATTTTCATTTGTATTACTGTTAAATTCAAGTATTTTATCAGCTAAATTCTTACTAGCTTCATTATTGTAATACATAGCACCTAAATATAAAAGCCTTTGAGCTTCTTGCACATTTATTCCTTTTTCATCAGCATACTTTTGTGCTTTTACTTTTATTAATTGTATCTCTTTATTATGTAATTGTCTATTATACTTCTCTGCACTAGTAGCTATATGGTAACCTGTAGTTGCTCCTTTATCTCCATTTATGGCAGCTCCTACTAAAGTTCCTGTTAATTGTGATACTGCTAGTTGGGTTGTTTTTGATTGGTCTGAGGTTAATGGAGATATAAGTTCTCTTACTGCTGCACTTGCGGCTCCTGCTTTAAAGTCTCCTCCTGCAAGCTCGGCTCCTATACCACCTGCTAGTCCATGAAGTGCTAATTTTCCTATAGCTCCTTCTGTGAAGTATTTATTGTTATTATATAACTCTTGAAACATTGAAGTATCACCTACAAACTCAAAGCCTAGGTTTGTTGCTTGTGTTGCCAATCCGTACTTTAGACTATCTTTAAAGTCTATTCCATATACTACTGAGTTTACTCCACTTCTAATAGTTGTATTTGCTACACCTTTGGTTATCTTTTGAAGATTAGATAAATTTTTATATTCTACTTTTTCTATTCCCATAGTTTGGTCTACTATTCCACTTGCATAACTTAATACTCCTGCTGTCACTGCTCCTTTTACCAAAGACTCAACATCAAGCTTAAAACTTTCTCCTGTAATAGCAGCAGTGGCTACTTGGGTTGCTATACCTGATATTACTGCTTGAGTTGCAGCAGCTGCTATAACTTGAGTAGCTGTAAAAGAAGCTACTTGAGTTGTAGTTACTGATGCTACAGCGGCAGTTCCAGCCCCCATAGTACAAACAGTAACCACTATAGCAACTATAATAGCTCCAACAGCAGTTAAGCTTGTATGTGACTCATCCCACTCTTTAGATTTTGCATAAGCTTTTACTAGTTCTATTTGTTCATGTGTTAGATTATGTTGGCTTGATAAGGTTTTTATTATATTGTCTGTTTGTAGTTCTTGGCTTATTCTAGTTTGTATCTTTTTATCATTTATTCCTGAATGTTGTAGTTTATTGGTTATATCTTTGTTGTTTAGTATAAGTTGTTTAGTAACTTCTATTTGTGCTTTTACTACTTCTTCTTTTATATGTCCTTTAGTTGCAATAGTTCTTGTCATGAGTCCACTACTATCTTTAAAGTGACTCTCGTATGAACTATTCTTTTGACTTATGAGTCTTAGCACTTCTGTTGTTATTTTTACTTCATCTGCTTTTATTTGTGAAGCTATTAGGTTTATTTGATTTGCAGTTAGGTTTATATTTTTTGCTTTTAGGGTTGAGGTTATTAGAGTAGTGTTATCTATGGTATCTTGTTGTTTTAATTTACCTCCTAAGAAGCTTCCTTTTATTTTATGCTTAAAATCTGAGTACTTTCTGTTTTCTCCTGCTTCTATGGTTATACTCTTTTTTACATTTACGTTTATATTCTCTTTTGCACTTAGGTTTGAAGCTTTTACATGTAAAGAGTTTGAAGTTATGTTTATATTATTTGCTTCTAGGTTTGAGCTTATTTGATTTGTTTGGCTTGTTTTTAAGTAACCTGTTGCTGTTTTGTTATCAAAGTTGTTATTACTTTGTTTTGAGAGAATGTTTACATTGCCTTTAGTGCTTGCTAAGTTTATATTTCCTTTTGCTTTTACATCTGTTCCTATTAGGTTTAGGTTGTTAATAGTGTTTATAGTTATATTTTTATTTGCTTGGATGGTTGAACTGTTTGAAACTAATTCATTTACCTCTTCACCAAGGTCTAGTTCTTTTTTTAGTTTAGTTATTCCTACATCACTATGGAAGGTTTTAGTAGCTACATGTAAGGAGTCTGCTTTTATATCTGCGCTTATGTTTACTATGCTCTCATTGGCTATAAGAATTGTATCTGCTTGGGAGCTTAGTTTGCCTCCTAGGTTGGCTAGAGTATTTGTAAGTATTAGTGATAAACTTAATAAAATTACTGTTAGTTTTTTTATCAAGTTTTTCCTTTACATGTAGAGGTTGGTTTTAGTTAAAAGTAAATACTTGATCCTAATTATTCTTGACCCTGTTTATTTGATTACAGAATTTTTATATTAACATCTGATAAATCAGGTAATTCTCCATTTCTTACCATCTCTGCATATTTTTTATTTTTTTCTTCTTGTGTTAAACTATCATCCCATCTTGGATCATACTTTTTGCCTGCTTCTTCTAATTCATCAGCTAACTCTTGATCCCAATCAAACTTAATATTTAAATCTTCATCTTTTATAAGTGTTGCTTTTAATCTATTCCATTTGTGTTTATCTGTTTCTACGGTCATTATTTGGTAGAGTGAATGAAGTCCTTTTGATAGATTATTGTTTTCTTTCCAAACATCCAATAATTGTTTAGTTTCTCCAATATTATTAATATATTCTCCTCCTAATCCAATATGTCCTTCTCCATTTCTTCTTACATCTAATGTTATCATCACCCAATTTTTATCTGCTATATTGTTTAAGTCATCTACTATAAACTGATATATCTCCGAATCTGTTTCAAACACTAATTTCCTCCCGTTGGTGTATTTGAAAATTTATCGTTAATAGTTGTTCCATCAATAGTATATTCAACTCTAAATTCACTCGGTCTCTTACTATTCCCATCATAAATAGGTTTGATTTTAACATCCACTTGTTTTCCTTCTTTTGCTGCTTTTTTCCAACTATTTTCCATAATACTCCAATTGGATAAGTTGAGCTGTGCATCTTGTGGAAGATAATTTATTTGCTCTCCTGCTCCACCAGTTTGTGCTGCATTTATGTGTCCACCTTGGTCAGTTGGTAAACCATCTTTTATACCATTTGTTTGTCCAGCCTTACCTTGTTGGTATATATTTCTATTTGCTGAATCTATACTTGGAGAAAAACTTGCCTCTTTTACCCTTCCTAAATCATCTGTTTTATATACACTATCATTAAATTTATAATCTGTATTTGCTTCTGGATTATTTAATATTTTATTCCATCCACCTTTTCCATCTACTTTCTTACTTCCTTGAGTTGTCTCAATAACTGTTCTTCCTGTTATATTGTCTTGTGAAACTTTAGCTATATTTTGAGCTTCATATTTTTCTTGAAAATATTTTTCTATAGCTTTAGAATCATAAATTCCTTTATTGTCATAAGCAACAGATTCAGGAACTTCTAGTTTAGTTCCATTTTTAAACTCAATTTCAACTTTACCATTACCAAGCTTTTTAATTGCTTTTTTACCAATACTCTTAACAAGCGTAGTAACACCACCAAGAGTAGCAACACCCGCAGCTAAATCTTCATCCATCATGAATCTTTGAGTAGTTGATGCTGTTTTATCATCATAGAGTTCATTTAATAGATTAGATGTTTTACCATCTCTTTCTAATTCACCTAAAACTTTTGAGGCACTTCCTGCATCTTTAAGTGTTTGTTTTGTTTCATTGTAGACGGCTTTTAAGCCTTTCCATGTATCTTTTCCTATCTCTTTCATTGATGTTTTATCTAAGTATTCACCTAATGCTTTAAGGGCTTCCGGACTATTTTTAATTGCTTCACCAATCTCTTCTACAGATTCTATACCTCTGTTTTTAAAATCTTTAAAGTATAGGTTTATGAGGGGGTCGCTAGTTGCATTTTTTACATTTGTTTTATAAAAGTCTTTAAGTTCATTTTGTTGTGTTTGAGTTAAATCTTTTATTTTAGTAATAGTATCACCATCTCTGGTGATGGTTGCATTATAAAACTCATGTTCACTTTTAGTTGTAAACAAGTCTGCACTATTAGCTTTTAAAAATGCTTTTGCACTTTCATCATCTTTATCACTAAGTTTAAGAGACCAAGCTTTATCTATTCCTCTTAAAGCTTGTTCAGTTAATCTGACTTCTGCATCAGAAATCTGTTTAGTTGTTGGGTTATCTCCATATAGTTTTTTTGCAAAGCTTTCTATATTATTTTTATCTTTAAGCCACTTTATCTCTTTCTCATGCAATTGTCTATTATACTTCTCTGCACTAGTAGCTATATGGTAACCTGTAGTTGCTCCTTTATCTCCATTTATGGCAGCTCCTACAAGAGTTCCTGTTAATTGTGATACTGCTAGTTTGGTTGTTTTTGATTGGTCTGAGGTTAATGGAGATATAAGTTCACTTACTGCTGCACTTGCGGCTCCTGCTTTAAAGTCTCCTCCTGCAAGCTCGGCTCCTATACCACCTGCTAGTCCATGAAGTGCTAATTTTCCTATGGCACCTTCACTAAAGTATTCATTCTTTTCATATAACTCTTTGAACATTGAAGTATCACCTACATATTCAAATGCTAAGTTAGTCATTTGTGTTGCTAAGCCATATTTTAGATTATCTCCAAAGTCAGTTCCATATACTGCTGAATTTATTCCACTTCGTAGAGTTGTATTTGCTACTTTACTTGTGGCAGTTCTTAAGTATTTGTTATCTATTTTATCTATACCTAAAGTAGTATCTAATGCTCCTCCTATTCCACTAAGTACTCCTGCTGTCACTGCTCCTTTTACCAAAGACCCAACGTCTAGTTTAAAACTCTCTCCTGTAATAGCGGCTGTTGCTACTTGTGTTGCAATTCCTGCGACTATGGCATTAGTTGCAGCTGCTGTTATGGTTGCGGTTGTTAATGCGGTTGCTGCGCTTGTTGCGGCAGCTGTAGCAGCTGCTGTTCCTGATGCGGTTGCAGCTGCTGCTGCTGTATTTGCTGCTGCTTGTGCTGCACTAAGTCCTGCTACTGCTTCTCCAGTTCCTATTCCTGCTGTTATAACTGTTACTACTATAGCAACTATAATAGCCCCAATAGCAGTTAAGCTTGTATGTGACTCATCCCACTCTTTACTCTTAGCATATGCTTTTACTAGTTCTATTTGGTCATGTGTTAGATTATGTTGGCTTGATAAGGTTTTTATTATATTGTCTGTTTGTAGTTCTTGGCTTATTCTAGTTTGTATCTTTTTATCATTTATTCCTGAATGTTGTAGTTTATTGGTTATATCTTTGTTGTTTAGTATAAGTTGTTTAGTAACTTCTATTTGTGCTTTTACTACTTCTTCTTTTATATGTCCTTTAGTTGCAATAGTTCTTGTCATGAGTCCACTACTATCTTTAAAGTGACTCTCGTATGAACTATTCTTTTGACTTATGAGTCTTAGCACTTCTGTTGTTATTTTTACTTCATCTGCTTTTATTTGTGAAGCTATTAGGTTTATTTGATTTGCAGTTAGGTTTATATTTTTTGCTTTTAGGGTTGAGGTTATTAGAGTAGTGTTATCTATGGTATCTTGTTGTTTTAATTTACCTCCTAAGAAGCTTCCTTTTATTTTATGCTTAAAATCTGAGTACTTTCTGTTTTCTCCTGCTTCTATGGTTATACTCTTTTTTACATTTACGTTTATATTCTCTTTTGCACTTAGGTTTGAAGCTTTTACATGTAAAGAGTTTGAAGTTATGTTTATATTATTTGCTTCTAGGTTTGAGCTTATTTGATTTGTTTGGCTTGTTTTTAAGTAACCTGTTGCTGTTTTGTTATCAAAGTTGTTATTACTTTGTTTTGAGAGAATATTTACATTGCCTTTAGTACTTGCTAAGTTTATATTTCCTTTTGCTTTTACATCTGTTCCTATTAGGTTTAGGTTGTTAATAGTGTTTATAGTTATATTTTTATTTGCTTGGATGGTTGAACTGTTTGAAACTAATTCATTTACCTCTTCACCAAGGTCTAGTTCTTTTTTTAGTTTAGTTATTCCTACATCACTATGGAAGGTTTTAGTAGCTACATGTAAGGAGTCTGCTTTTATATCTGCGCTTATGTTTACTATGCTCTCATTGGCTATAAGAATTGTATCTGCTTGGGAGCTTAGTTTGCCTCCTAGGTTGGCTATTGTTTTATTTGCTAAGATTACAAGGTTATTTCCTGCTTCTATTTTTCCCATATTTACAAGATTGTTTACTTGTAGGGTTATATTTTGTTTTGCTACTATGGCTGAGGCTCTATCATTTAGTTTTAGGTTATCTAAATTTGCTATGTAGACATGGGGAACTAATACTTTTTCTCCTGCTACTATAGTCTCTTCCATCCAAACTATATCAGATGTAAGAGCATTTATTTGCTTTTGAGTAAGAGCTACTGTTGGGGTTAGGTTTAGTGCTACTCTTTGGTTTAGTGCATTATCCATAAGGTATTTATACTGAGTATAGTCATCGTTTATAGTATCACTTAAGTAGCGTTTTCCTGTTTGAGTGAAGATAGATTCACGAACTAGTCTGTTTTCATAGAAGTTATCTCCTAAACGTTTTTGAGTAGCTAGTGGGTCAAGGTTTAGTTTCTCCATCATGTAATCGCTACTGATAAAGTTTTTAAATATGGTAAAATTTGGGTTTGTCTCTATAAGAAAGTCTGCCTTTTTATCTTTAGATAATATAAATAAGTCATGTTCACTTTTTGGTAATTTTATTTCTATCTTATTTGTTGTTTCATTAATATGTATAGTATCTATTTTATCTGAAAGTTTTTTAGTTGTTCCGTTACTTCCAAGTGGTGCTTGGTTTGATTTTATGTCTACATTGTTGACAACGGCTATGTTACCCACAATATCTTTAGCAGAGTATATACTTGAATATACATTACCTATAAGTTTATATGTTGTTGCAGATGGTATGTCTGCCCATCTGTGTTTATCGCTATGAAAGAAACCACCATCTTTGTACTTGTAATAATATCTTCCACTTAAAGTGTGAATGTTATATAGTCTCTCTCCTTCATTATTGAGAATATCTGCATATATGCTTAAGGTATCGTTTGATGCTATTTGCGAAAGATAGTTTCTTATTTTATTTACGTGTAAAGTTAGTTTCTTTCCTGAAATAAGCGTTGCTGGTTTTGGAGTGTTACCTTGCGTTTCTTCTTTAGTGGTTAAAGATACTCTTCTTTTTATTGCATTTGAAATTGAGTCTTTAAAGGAATAACCTTCTCTCAAAAAATTTTTATAATAAACTATGCTAACTCCATATTTGTTATATCTTGGATTTAATTTAGATATTATTTCATTTTTTTTTAGATAAGTTATTGATATTATATGAACATCTCTATCCTTATCATAAACTCTACTTTGTGATATTACATTTAATATACTAATTGTAATTTGATTAGGATATTCTCCTATTGTGTATCCTGTTATATAATTATGTTCATCACCTCCTGAGAATTTTGCTTTTACATTATTTGCATAATATACTTTTCCCTCTTTTATAAGCTCGTTTTTAGCCCAAGACACAGGTACTATTTCTTCCCCACTATCAAGATATTCACTACTTATTACCTTTACATTTTTCACTAAAGTATCAGTTGTATTTACAAACTCTTGTGCATAAAAAGTTATATCTCCATCAATGGTCTCTATATTTGCTTTGTTATTTATGATTTTTTTAGTTTTTTCATTGGAACTATTTTTACTTACATGTAAATTGTTAATAGCTAATATATTTGCATTTTCATAGTTATATAAAAGGTTACTCACATATAGTTTCATATCTTTAGCACTAAAAAGTGTTCCCTTATTATGTAGTTCATTTGAAGTTATAATCATGTCTTCAATGCTACTAAAACTTCCTTGGTTATATATGTTTTTAGCATTAACTAAAAGAGTATCAGTGGTACTAATTGAGTTTGTATTAAAGATGTCGTTTGCTGAAATTAAATTTATATTTTTAGCAAACATTTTTTTATTGTTAATTATATTTCCCTGATTTGTCCTTACATATAAAGAATTTGTTACTTCTGTTTTTTGTAGAGTTATATCACCATTTACATTGATATTAAGTGAGTTTTGAGCAAAAACTTCAGGTGGTAAGTTTACTCCTACGCCTTTGTCATTACTTACCAAAGTAATAGTGTTTGCATAGATTCCTCCAAGAAGTGAAGAATCAAGGGCTATTCCACTTCCAAGACTATCTTTTGAGGTTATAGTTCCATTGGTGTTAATTATATTTTCTCCAAGAACTATATCTACTTTATTTGCATAGAATTTTGCGTTTACATGTAGAGCTTTTGAGAAGAGGGCGACTGAGTTTATGTTGTTTGCATTAAAACCATCTCCTTCAATCCAAATATCTCCTTTACTTACATCAAAGCCTTTAAGTAATCCTGAGTTTATAAGAGGATTTCCTGTGGTTAGAGTGGCTTTGGGGGTGTTTATAAACCCTCCACCATTTACGCTTATGCCATTTGGGTTTGCTACAATTACATCTGCACTAACTCCCGCCACTTCAGTAAAACCTTGTAGTAGAGTTCTTGATGTTCCTGTTACTTCATTTAGTATAACTCTGGCATGGCTTCCTTGCAGGTTTGCGTTAAGAGGAATGAAGCCTGAGAGTTGTGTGTTTACTGCTTTGTTTGAGTTGTTTAGAATTAGACCTTGCTTATTTACGTTATAGTTTTTAAATTTATTATGTGAAAGTCCACTGCTATTTGGTTTTACTATGTTTATTATAGGTATGTTATTTGGTGCTTTACTTAGGGTTGGTTTTTTACTAGCACTATTATCAATTTGTATTCCAGCAGCCGATACTGTTTGTGTAAAAACAATACTAATGCTTACTAATATTGATAAAACCTGTTTGAAGTTCATATGTTGTCCTTTTTAAAACTGATAGGTTAGATTAAAACCAAGAAACTTTTGTATAGTTTCCACATCTTCTTTATATATTGGCATTGAGTAGGTCATATTTGCGTTAAAGTTACCTTTTGAGAGTTTTAGGCCTACGGAACCACTTAATAAATTTCCACCATTTGTATCTTCTTCTTCTTTAATATGCCCACCATCTATTGCTACAAAATAGCTCTGTACTAGTTGCCCGAGAAACTTACTTTTAAGAGTTTTTGATAATTCATTTCGCACATAATATCCACTGTTTCCATTCAAGCCTTCATCTTGAAAACCCCTTACACTATAAGGTCCTCCTATGCTAATTTGAGCTTTACTAAAGAGTTTATCATTTGTTTGTTGGAAGTGGCCACTTAAAGTATAATTCAGAATCTTAAAACTTTTTTGTAAAGATAAATCTACAGTATAAAGTGAGTATTTTTCATTTAAAACAGTTGGATTTAGAGTATTAAACCAATCTGTACCTTGCTCAAATCCCAATGAGAGCAAAGCATAAAAACCTGTTGTTCTATACAGGTAATCTATACTAAAATTAACATTTGAAAGGTTATAAGTAGAAGTTTCTATTAAAGAATTCTCTATAAAATTTTCACTTTTTGTATGAACTATTCCACTTCCTACTGTTAAACTGTTATTTTGGTTATGAAATAATTTATATTTTAGATTATATTCATAAGTTTTTGTATTTCCATTTGATTCGTAGTTTGAAATTCCTGCTGGTATGAGTTGCTCATAACTAGTTTTTCTATAGCTAATAGTGTTTAAAAAGTGTCCGATTGGGAAAGAGTAGTAGTATGAGTCTCCAACAGAACTTTCATCACTAAAGTGTTTATCTGTGCTATTTAAATTTATGGAAAGTTGATCATTTATACCAAACATATCATCTAAACTTAACGAAAAACTACCTTGTACTTTTCCTGTTTTTTTTGTACCAAAGTTGTTTATTCCTATGCTTCCATTAATACGACTTGTTGTATTGTTTTCTATATGTATATCGGTATATCCGGTTTTACTACTTGGCAAGAGTTTCATAGTTGCATGGTTTGAAGGTAAACGGTTAATTAGCTCTATAGAGGTTTCTAAGTTTCTTAGATTTAAAAAATCATCTTTTTGCTCTAAAAATACGTTGTTTATATATGATTTACTTGGAAGAATTGAGCTTACTTTTCCTTCTATTGCATGCAGTTTAACTTCACCTAAAGAGATATTCTGAGGCAAAAGATAGACTTTAGAAGTTATATAACCTTTGTCAATATAATTTGAGGTAAGTTTGTTTGTTAGATTTTTTAGATCTGTTAGAGTGGAGCATGTACCTACGTATTTGTCAAATAGTGACTCTTTTTCATTTGTATTTAAAAGAGTTAATGTATTTTCTGTTATCTTTTTTATATTAAAACACTTTTCATTTTTTGGAGGTAATTCTTCTGGTTTTTTTACATTGTTATACAATATAGTATTATTTTGGTTTTTTTCTAACTTCTTAAAAATTTCTTTCTGTTTTTCAAGTTGATCATGGGTTTTAATAGGGTTATTAATATTTGCTAATAACAATGATGGTAGTACAACTGCATATAAATATATAATATATTTCAAAAGAAACCTTGAATAATAAATTTTAAAATTGTGATTATATCAAAGCTAAATAAATTTAAACTTAAAACTTAAAACTTAAAATATCAAACTTTTATTTATGTAAATATTTTGGCATAATGATGACATGAACTACATTGGCTCCAAAAAATACTTATTAGACTTCATTGAGACTACTGTCAAAAAAAAGGTTGGTTCACTTGAAGAAAAAGTTTTTTGTGACCTATTTGCAGGAACTGGAGCAGTTGGAGCTCACTTTAAAACAAAAGTCAAAAAAGTCATAGCAAATGACATTGAGCCTTATGCCTATACCATCATCTATAATAAAATTAAAAACTCGTCTACTTATGATTTAGAAAAAATTGTGTATGAGCCAAAAGAGGGTTTTATTTATGAAAACTATGCTAAAAAACGCTCTTACTTTTCAAAAAATAATGCAAGAAAAATAGATGGGCTACGTGAAGCTATTGAAAAAATCTTTACATGTAAAGATATAAACGAAGACGAATACCGTTACTGCTTAGCTTCGCTTCTGTTTTCAGCCGATAGAGTTGCAAATACTACTGGTGTTTATGGCTCATTTTTAAAAAAACTAAAATTCATGGCAAAGAGCGAGATGAAGTTTTTACCTCACGATTTTGAACCAAGTAAAAACAGACATGAAGTCTACAATCAAGATGCAAATGAGCTTATAAAGAGCATTGAAGGCGACATACTCTATCTTGATCCACCATATAATCACAGACAGTACGGCTTAAACTACCACATACTAAACACCATAGTCAAAAATGAAACTTTTGAGCCACGAGGCAAGAGTGGTTTTGATGAATATATTCGTTCAAATTATTGTCAAATTACTAAAGTAAAAAAGGCTCTTGAAATGCTTATAAAAGATGCTAAATTCAAATATATTTTTTTAAGCTACTCAAATGACGGAATTTTAGATAAAATGTCAATCAAAAAAATCATGAGCAAATATGGCTCATATAGTGTAGAAGAATTTGACCACTCAAGATATAGATCTAGTCAAAAATCAAAAAAAGGGCATGTAATAGAGTACTTGCATGTAGTGAAAAAAGATGGAATGTAAGCACTTTGGAGTATGTGGCAGTTGCAAACAACATGAGTTAAGTTATGAAGAGCAAGTACAAAAAAAACAATCGTACATAAAAGAGCTTTTTGAACCTTTACATGTAAAGAGTTTTAAAACGTTTACTTCACCTGATTCTCACTATAGAAACAGAGCCGAGTTTAGAATCTGGCACGATGGTGATAACATGTCTTACGCAATGAACGGACTAGTAAAAAAAGACGTAGTTTTGATAGAATCTTGCCCAAAAGTTGTTAATAAAATAGCTATGTTAATGACACCATTAAAAAAGATGATTGAATCTGATGAAATGCTAAGAAATAGACTTTTTTCTATTGAGTTTCTCTCATCAACCACAAAAGTTTTAGTTTCAATGTTATATCACAAAAAAATAGACGAAAATTGGGATGCACATGCTAAAAAACTTGAAGAAAAATTTGGCATAGCTGTCATTGGGCGTAGTAAGAAAGTTAAAAGAGTCATTTCAGATGACTTTGTGATTGATGAGCTACATGTAAACCAAAAGCCCTACATGTACAAAATTATAGAGGGTGGATTTTCTCAACCAAATAGTTTTGTAAACACCCATATGTTAGAGTGGGCTACTTTACATGTAAAGAATCCTAAAGACCTACTAGAACTCTACTGTGGACATGGAAATTTTACTATTGCCTTTGCAAAACAGTTTAACAAAGTTCTTGCAACAGAGATTTCAAAATCATCAATTAAATCAGCAAAAGAGAGTTGTGTTTTTAATGAAGTAAATAATATAGAATTTTTAAGAATGAGTGTGGAAGATTTAACAAGTGCTCTAAAAAAAGAGCGAGAATTTGTAAGACTAAAAGATATAAATCTTGATGACTACGACTTCTCACACGTTTTTGTAGACCCTCCACGAGCTGGAATAGACGAGAAGAGTTTAGAGTTTATAAGCCAATTTGAAACTATTATTTATATCTCTTGTAATCCTGCAACTCTAAAAAGGGATTTAGAGTTTTTAAAAGATAAATTCGAAATAAAAGATTTTGCTATTTTTGATCAGTTCCCTCATACTGACCATATAGAATCAGGTGTTATACTTCAAACTCGCCAAGTTTAGAGTTTATTACATCTGCTTGCTTTGATAACTCTTGTGAAGCTTCATAGAGTGTTTCAGCACTCTTATTGTTTTGTTTTGAGAACTCCAAGATAGTATCTATTTTTGATATGACTTTTTGAGTATCATCAGTAAGTGCTAAAGTAACTCTTGAAGCATCAAAAGAAGCTTGTGAAGCACCTTCCATGATACTACTAGTAGCTATAATATCCTCTTGAACTTTGCTAGAACTTATTACTAATTTCTCTACAAATTGATAATTTTGATTCATCTGTTCACTTGCATCAGCTACATTTTGTACTATTACATTTATAGTTATGTTTATCTCACCTAACGATTTTTGAGTTCTTTCAGCTAGTTTTCGTACTTCATCAGCTACAACGGCAAAGCCACGTCCATGTTCACCTGCACACGCAGCTTCTATTGCTGCATTTAAGGCAAGTAAATTAGTCTGGTCTGCTATATCTGAGATAACATCCAGTACACTTTTAACTTGTTCAGTCTCAGTAGAGAGTTCTGAAAGTTTTTGAGCTGTTGTTGCTTCTATTTGCGCTGCTTGGTGTATGTTTTTAACAAGGGCTTTTATCTCATTGGTGGCTTGATTAAGTTCATTGGATACTATTTTTATATCTTCACTTGTTTTATTTGAACTAATAGTTGCATTTTGAAGTTCTGTTTTCATAGAATCTCCTATGACTTTTGTCTCTTCAACAAAAATGAGTTCCTCAGTAGTTCTTTTTTCTATTTCGCTAGTCGTATTTGATATATTTTGTGCTATATTTTCGTTTTCATTGGAGCTAGTTTTAGCTATCTTTACTGTATCGTGTATTTTTTCTATAAAAATGTTTATATTTCTGGAGAGCTCGGCTATCTCATCTTCTCCATTTATGCTAATCCGTTTTGTCAAATCACCATTGCCACTCGCTAAGTCTTTTGATACTTCAGCTAAAGAATCAACAGAGCCAGTAATGCTTTTAACTAAAATAAAAGTAAATAGCATAAAAAAGGTCAAACCAACTAAAGAGCCTCCTATGAGAAGAAATCTAGAAAGCGTCAAAAACTCTTTGTATTCTACATTTGTTTTGTCAAATTTCACAAGTATAGTTTCATGACTCATGTCACTACTTAAAATAGTTTCAACTTTATGGTGATTTATGTCAATGCCATTAAAAGCATATACTACTAAACCTATATTTAGAGAAAAACCACAAAATGTTGCTATGATAAGCATCCACCCCTTTGTTTTAATATTAACTTTATTTAATAAAAACATAAAATCACCTTATTTATTAATTTTAAGAATTATATACTTTTTATTATTATATCTTCATGATATTCATCATTAATGTATAAGTTCAGAAACATATGACACTTTTTAGAGGAGAACTAAAGAGTGAGAAATGCAAACAGATTACTTATTTAATGGAATAAGAGGATATGCAAGATTTAAAAGATTTAGCTATATTCTAGAGATGGAAAATACTGAAGCTAAAAAACGATTAAAAATTATAAAGTTTTTTGATAAGTATGGATTGGATGCTACTATTGAAGCATTTGGTGTAAGTAGACGAACAATCTACAGATACAAAGCAACTTTTAAAAAAAGTAAAGAAGATATATCATCTCTTACTCCAAAGTCAAGTGTACCAAAACAAATAAGAAAACCAACTACTACAAAAGAATAGTCTTACTCTTCCCTCAGAATCAACTATAGGAAGAACTATCGCAAGAGATAAAAATAAAATGAGATTATTTCCTCAACGTATAGATTTTAAAGGTAGAGTAAACCTAAAGAAAAAAAGATTAAAAATCGTAAACCTAAAGGTCTTAAAGCAAAACCTATGCACCTGTGAGCAGTTGACACAATTCAAAGCGTAACAGCTGGTATGAGAAGATATATTATGACTATGATTGACTCTAATAGCCGTATCGCATTTGCTGTTACAATTCCAACTAAACATACAACTCATACTGCCAAAGTACTTGCAGCTCTTATTGATGGCGTAACTAATGATACCAATGATAATAAATTCTCAATACTCTCAGATAATGGTTCAGAGTTTATGAAAGACTTTGATAAGCTTCTTCAGAATAGAAACTTAACTCACTACTGGACATATCCCAGATCTCCTAAAATGAATGCTCATAACGAAAGATTTAATAGAACAATACAAGAACAGTTTGTTGATTACAATGATGATTTACTCTTTAGCGATATAGACTTATTTAACCAAAAAATGGCAGATTGGCTTATTGGATATAACACTGAAATACCTCACCATAGTTTAAAAATGAAAACTCCTGTACAATATCTAATTGAAACTAATCCTCAGTGCCATATGTTATGGACTAATACATTTAATTTACAAAAAAGTATCTGTGTGCTATACTCATAAAAATTTAAAAGGAGATGATATGGAATGCCCAATGCCAACAGTAAACACAAATGATGACAAGATATTAAAACAGATTTTTAAAGAGTGCAAAAGCATTGCTATCATCGGTTTATCACCAGATGAGAGTAAACCTAGTAATAGAGTCGCAAAATACCTTCAAAGCGTAGGATATAAAATAATTCCAGTTTATCCAAAAGAAGACTTTATATTGGGTGAAAAAGTATACAGAAGCCTTGAAGAAATAGAAGAAAAAGTCGATATGGTAGATATGTTTAGAAAAGCTTCATTTGCTGATGAATTAGTAGAGATTGCCCATAAACGTGGTGATGTAAAACAATTTTGGATTCAACTTGGACTTGTAAACAATGAAGCATTTAAAAAAGCAACTCAGTATGGAATGGTTGCAGTCCAAAATAAATGCACAAAAATAGAACATGAAAGATTAAAATGATAGCCTTAAGTGAAATAGTGCAAGCAAAAAGAAAAATAAGTAAAATAGTCAACAAAACACCATTTGTTTTTGCTCCAATTTTAAGTGAAAAAACAAAGACAAATGTGTATCTAAAAAAAGAAAATTTACAAATAACAGGTGCTTATAAAATTCGTGGTGCTTACAATAAAATAACATCTTTGAGTGAAAAAGCAAGAAGTAAAGGTGTTATAGCTGCAAGTGCTGGTAACCATGCCCAAGGTGTGGGTTATAGTGCTAGAGAGTTTGACATTAAAGCAACTATTATTATGCCTGAGGCAACTCCACTTTTAAAAGTTACAGGGACTAAAGAATTAGGTGCGGAAGTTATATTACATGGGAACAACTACGATGAAGCATATGCGTATGCTCTTGAGTATGCCGAGTCAAATGATTTGACTTTTATTCATCCTTTTGAAGATGAAAAAGTTATAGCTGGACAAGGAACTGTTGCTTTAGAAATGTTGGATGTTGTCAATGATTTAGATTTTGTAGTTGTTCCTATTGGAGGAGGAGGGCTTATTAGTGGCGTAGCAAGTGCTATTAAACAGCTTGACCCAAAGATAAAAGTTATAGGTGTTAATGCTAGTGGAGCAAATGCTATGCATGAATCTTTTAAGGCTAAAAAGGTTATTAACTCAAAAAGTGTTAGAACTATTGCAGATGGAATTGCCGTTAGAGATGTGAGTCAAAACAACTTAAACCATATACTTGAGTGTGTCGATGAAATTGTTCAAGTAGATGACGAAGAGATAGCAAATGCCATTTTGTTTTTATTAGAACGTCAAAAACTTGTTGTTGAAGGTGGTGGTGCTGCTAGTGTAGCTGCTATTATGCATAAAAAGTTTGATTATAGTAGTAGCGACAAAATTGGTGCAATTTTAAGTGGTGGAAATATTGATGTTCAAATGCTTTCTGTTATTATAGAAAAAGGTTTAATAAAATCACATAGAAAAATGAAACTTCTTATTACTCTCATAGATAAACCCGGTGCTTTGATGAATCTTACAGATACGCTAAGAGTTGCAAATGCAAACATAATAGAGATAGATTATGATAGAACATCAACAAAACTCTCTTATGGTGATGCAAAAATCACTATAGTTTTAGAGACAAAAGGGTTAAATCACCAAGAAAACATAATGAAAATGCTAAAAAATAGTGGTTATGAGGCACAAATAGAAGTTTAGTGAAATAAATTAACAAAAAGTTTGCCAAATTTTGATACAATAGTTTATAGTAAAAACAAAGGTTTTATTTGATGTTTATAAATGATAGTAAAATGAAATTTGTTAACAAAGCAAAAGATACATCTTCTGATACTTGGAAGATTCTTATAGTCGACGACGAAGAGGGTGTACATACCATAACCAAAACCGTACTTAGTGGTTTTGTTTTTGAAGGTGCTACTCTTCATTTCATAAGTGCATATAGTGCTCTTGAAGCTCAAAAAATTATGATGGATGTTGATGACATTGCTCTTATTCTTCTTGATGTTGTTATGGAAGAAGATGACTCTGGACTAAAATTTGTTCAATTTGTAAGAGAAGATATAAAAAATGATATGGTTAGAATAGTTCTTAGAACAGGTCAACCAGGACAAGCACCAGAACGTGATGTTATTATAAGATACGATATTAATGACTATAAAGAAAAAACAGAATTAACTTCAGATAAACTTTTTACTACTATTATTGCTTCTGTAAGAAACTATCGTGACCTTAAGGCAATAGAAGAAAAGAAAAACATTATAGAACAAAATAGAATAGGGCTAAAAAATATTATTAATGCTTCAGCAAATCTTTTTGAAATGCACTCTTTAAAAGAGTTTGCAAATGGTGTTTTAATGCAACTAATCTCTCTTTTAAAACTAAACAATAATGCTATGTACATAAAAAGTGATGGTTTTACAGCAGCTAAAGATGAAAAAAGTAACAAATGCATGTTCTTAGCAGGAACTGGTAAGTACAGTGAAGAAAATAGAATGTCAAATGATTGTCATGAGTTTGATGAAAAGACAATAAAACTTTTAGAGTTAGCTGAAAAAAACAGAGAAAGCTATTTTGATGGTGATAATTTTGTTGGTTATTATGAAACACATAATGGAAAGAAAAACTTTTTGTATATGAATGGTTGCGAAAGTCTAAGCGAAGATGATAGAAGATTAATTCATATTTTTTCTTCAAATGTTTCAATTGCCTTTGAAAACATATATTTAGATAAAGAAGTAGCAGAAACTCAAGCAGAGATTATTTACACTCTTGGTGAGGTAATGGAAAATCGTTCAAAAGAGACTGCAAGTCATGTTAAAAGAGTTGCACAGTACACTTACCTTTTAGCAAATAAATATGAATTAGATGAGGAAGAGGCATTTACTCTAAAAAGTGCATCTCCATTACATGATATTGGTAAAATTGGTATTCAAGATTCTATTTTACTAAAATCTGGAAAACTTACAGATGAAGAGTTTGTAATTATGAAAACTCATGCTCAAATTGGTTATGATATACTTAAAAAATCAACACGCTCTATTTTAAGAGCCGCTGCTATAGTTGCACATGAACACCATGAAAAATATAATGGTTCTGGTTATCCAAATGGAAAAAAAGGTACTGATATACATATATATGGTCGCTTGGTTGCAATCGCAGATGTTTTTGATGCTTTAACACATAAAAGAGTTTATAAAAAAGCATGGTCTTTTGAAGATGCTGTTGCATATCTGATTAATGAAAAAAATAAACATTTTGATCCTAATCTTGTAAATCTGTTTATTAATAATTTAGATGAAGTAAGAAAAATATACGCTATAAAGTAATAAATTCATTCTCCAATAAATTCGTCATAAGTATATTATCTTTTAAAGTATTCCCCATCTTTAAAATTGTTTTAATAACTTCAGCACTCTGGATAGAAGCTGCAAAAGTAACTGAAAAAGATGGATTTCCAACACTCTTTTCTATACCAGAACCACTATATCTATATAAATTTTCAAGTGTATTACATGTAGTAAATTGTCCCGTCATTCCTGCTATGGCTCCATGAACAAAAATAATATTTCTCTCTTTACATGTAAATGATAAATCTAGCTTTGTTTGTGGATTGTCTAAAGCATCTACCACTACATTACTATTTTTTATCAAATCCATATCCATAAATGGGTTAAACTTTTTTATAAAAGCCTCTACATGTAGAGCGGGATTTATAAGTTCTAACGCTTCTTTAATCACTAAAACTTTTTCTTTACCTAAGTTATTGTAGTTTGAAAAATTTTGCCTATTCAAATTATGTTCTTCAAAAATATCAAAATCAAAAAGAGCAAGATTTCCCACTCCAATACGAGTAAGTATTTCAGCAATATGTCCACCTAATCCACCACAGCCAACTATAGAAACATGAGAATTGAGAAGTTTTAGTTGATTTTCTACAGATATAGTTGATTGATTTCTTTTGTATCTGAGTGGAGTCACACCAATTTTTAATGCAATGTTTTCTATTTCTTGAAAAGTTAAACCATACTCATCAACTGCTTTTTTTTCTGCAATAATAGGTAAAAAATTTTCATCTGAATTATCTTTTAAAAATTCTTCTATATTTTTTTTCATTTATAACTTTCTATGACAAAAATTAGAGGAGATGCTTAACCTCCTCCAATTTTTGGGAAGAGGGCAAGTGTATCACCCTCTTGTAAAACATACTCTTCTTTTGCATGTTTTGAGTTTACCATCAAAACACCAAGTGGAAGATTATGTTCTGTAATCCCTAATTCATCTATTATATCTTGAGGAGTTGTACCACTTTTATAAACTCTTTGCTCAACCTTAAATCGTCCATCTCTATACTGTGCAAACAGTTTTAAAGTGATATTTATACTCATCAGAAGTTCCAGAACTCATCTATTTCTTCATTTGTAAAATCCCATTTTACATTATGAGGAGGAAGAGCTTCATACTTCATAAACTCGGGCATTCTATCATCTGCACTTGTTAAACCAGCTTTTTGATTAAATGCTCTCTCAATTTTAAGAATTTTCTTACCTAAACTCATAACATCATCTATGCTTAGTGATATACCAAACCTAGAATTCAGCATATCAACTAATGCAGGCAAACATACTGGATCATCAAGAATAGGGAAGGCTACAAATATACACATACCAGTGCTATCAATTGCAGCTGAAGCAATCTGAAGATTACGAGAAAGCTCAACTTGTCCATCTTTTTTAAGCGGATCTATTTGCCCACCAGTATTTAGAAGATTAGTTGCAACAGCATATCCTGCTGTATGGTCGGCTCCCATAGGAGTTGTTGCATAAGTGATGCCCTGACCTTTAACAGCTCTAGGTTCATATGCAGGTATTGCTTGATTTTTAACTACAGGTACTCTTACTAAACCATAAAGCTTCCCAAGATTTCCAGTTCCAGAACCCAAAACTCGTCCTAAAGGAGTTCCATTTGCTACTTCGTCTTTAATTAGTCTATAAGCTTCTTTCCCATCACCAAATTCTATTAAGCCAGCATCAACAGCAAGTCCAAGACAAACACCCATTTCAATAGCATCTACTCCTAAATCATCCATTAAGGCATCAATCTCGGCAATCAAATCTAAGTCATTTATGCCAAGGTTTGCACCAAATGCCCAAATCATCTCATACTCAAACCCAGATGCTAGGTAATTACCCTCTTTATCATTGTAAGTTTGTGAACACTGTATTACACAGCCTGCATGACAACCATGTGTTGTACTTCCACCTCTTTCTTTGATATTTTCAGCCATAGTCTCACCACAGATTGCTTCTGCATTTTCTGAGGTACCAGATCTAAAGTTTCTACTTGGTAATCCACCGGCTTCATTTACAATATTTACTAGCACGTTCGTACCAAAAGCAGGTAAGCCTTCACCACTTATTGGATTTTCTTGTAATGCCTTTGTAAATACTTTACTTGCAGCTTTAAACTTAGCAGAATCTTCATATGTAACTTCTTTGTAGTTTTCAGCATCTACTGTAATACATTTTATTTTTTTAGAACCCATAACGGCACCAAGTCCACCACGACCATGGCTTCTAAGCTTACCTTTAGGATCTCTTACTGAGATGTTTGAAACTAGCATCTTCATCTCACCTGGACGACCAATGGTCATAACAGCTACTTTTTTATTGTACTTTTCTTCCATTGCATCAAGTACAAAAAAGTTATCTTTACCAACTAATTCAGGAACTTTAACAATTTCTACTTTATCTCGTGATACGTGCATATGATAAAAAGTAGAATCATCTTCAGGAATGCCTTCAATAATAAGAGCTTTTACACCAAGTTTTGCCAAGATACCAGCTATGGTACCACCAACATTACTCTCTTTAATTCCACCCGTAAGAGGGCTTTTTGCACCAAGTGAGCTTCTGCCACTGTTTGCTGCACTTGTTCCTGAGAGTAATCCTGGAGCAAATACCATTTTGTTATTTGGTCCAAGAGGATGACACTCAGGGTCAACTTCAGCTGCTACTATAGTAGAAGTTAAACCTCTACCACCAAGTCCCATCCATTCACTTGGAACATCTTCAATCTTAAAACTCAAATCATTCATATTGATGCGATATATTTTATCTGCCATTACTTCTCCTTAATTATAATACTACCTATAGGATAAACCAAGTTTCGTTAATATTCAATCAAAGAGTTTTGTATTATATATATGCAATTTTAGCATATCCCTTTTTACTCAATATATTAAGACTAAAATAGTATCTTTTTAAAATAAAAACAAGCAACTCTATCAAACAGTAGGCACATCTGATTCATACAAAGGAACAAAAGATGGCTAGTAAAAAGGGATGAAAGAATTTAAACTACGCCAAGAGCTGCAAACAATTAAAGATAAACGAAGAAGACAGGCACAACAGCACAAGATAGATACAGTGCTAATGATAACAATAATGGCTACAATGAGTGGCTATCAAGGATACAGAGCGATAGGTGATTTTGCAAAAAGGTATAAAACACAAATAGTTAAATACCTAGAGCTGGAAAAATAAAAAGTACCTGCTTACGCAACAATAAGGCGTGTTCTAATGGAGATAGAGCATAAGACGTTTGAAAAGATATTTATGAGATGGATGAAGTCTTATATGAAGAGAAGTAAATCACAATGGATAGCAATAGATGGTAAAGCTATAAAAGGGACTAAACAAAAAGAAGAAGATAAGAAATTAGCCCAGCTTGTTTCATTTTTTACCAGTGATTCTAAAGAGATACTTATTGCAAGAAAGACAGCATCAAAAAGTAAATCGTAATAGATTCGAAGTACGTGAGATAGAAGTCTATGACGATTTTTATAATATTAATAAAAATAAGTTTAATGGTATAGAAGAAATTGTCAAAGTAACTCGTTCAACTTATTGAAAAAATAGTGATAAATTTTCTCAAGAAACATCTTTTTATATTTCAAGTAAAAAAATGTCAGCAAAAAAGTATAACTATGGTATTAGAGCTCACTGGGGTGTTGAGAGTATGCATTACATAAAAGATGTAACCTTTGGTGAAGATGCCTCTTTAATACGTACTGGTAACGCTCCAACTAATTTTTCTATTATTAGAAACATAGCTATGAACGTATTAAGAAGAACAAACTACATCACTTTTCCTCAAGCTATTCCTATGATTGGTGGGAATAGCAAAAAATTATGTTGTTTGTTAGAATGAATTAGCCGTGTAATAGTTCATTGTTATAGAGATAATGAGAATAATATATGCTAGAAAGTCAACCAAACAAAAAACAAATCAATATAGGGAGTATTTATCATGAGAAAAGAATATGACTTTAGTAATTCAATAAAAAATCCACATGCTAAAAAAGTAAAAAAAGAAATTTCAATAAAAATTGAGAATGATACAATTGATTATTTTAAAGAGTTAGCTCGTAAAGTTGGAATTTCATATCAAAACTTAATGAACTCATATTTAACTGACTGTGTAGTCAAGCATGTAAAACCTAAGTTGAAGTGGGCATAAAAATAGATATATAACAAATTAGAGGAAGAGGGATTAACCCTCTACTCGTATAGTCCGCTACTTAAATATCTTTCACCCGTATCACAAAGAATAGTTACAATGACTTTACCTTTAAATTCAGGTCTTGAAGCTATTAGTTTTGAAGCATATGTGTTTGCTCCGCTTGAGATTCCTACTAAAAGTCCCTCTTTATTTGCTAATGCTCTTGATGTTTCAACTGCATCTTCATAGCTAACTTGAAGAACTTCATCAAAAACATTTGTATCAAGAACACCAGGTACAAAACCAGCTCCTATACCTTGAATTTTGTGAGGTCCAGGTTTTCCACCACTAAGAACTGGAGAAAGATCAGGTTCAACTGCAATTATTTTTATGTTAGGATTTTTCTTTTTTAAAAAACTTCCAACACCCATTATAGTTCCACCAGTTCCAACTGCTGCAATGAAAATATCTATTTCACCGTTCGTATCAGCCCAAATTTCTTCGGCTGTTGTTTCTACATGTATAGCTGGATTTGCACCGTTGTCAAACTGTTGAGGCACAAAAGAGTTTGGAGTCTCTGCTGAGAGTTCTTTTGCTTTTTCAACTGCACCTTTCATACCAAACTGAGGTTCAGTAAGCACAAGCTCAGCTCCTAAAGCACTTAGAAGTTTACGTCTTTCTAAACTCATTGAACTTGGCATTGTTAGTATGAGTTTTATTCCATAACTAGCACAAACTGCAGCAAGTCCTATACCAGTGTTTCCACTTGTTGGCTCGATGATAATGCTTTCTTTTGTGATAAGTTTTTTCTCTAAAGCATCTTTAATCATGCTGTAACCAATACGGTCTTTAACAGAGTGTGTAGGGTTTAAAAACTCACATTTACCTAGTATGGTTGAGCCTGTCTCATCCGATGCTTGATTTAGTCTCACTAATGGTGTGTTACCAATAAGTCCTGTTACATTTTGTGCATATTTCATAATGTTTTCCTTAAATACTATAGTTTAATTGATTTGTTAATTTATTTTGATAATCTTGAAGTTCATTCAAAGATATATCAAAAAGACCTTGTAATTTCTTGTTATTCTCTTTATAAAAAAGTTCCAATACTGGATTGTCAACTTCTTGTCCAGTAATACTAAGATTTCCTTCAAGTGCAATCAATATATCTTTTACAAGTATATCATCTGCATTTCGTGCCAAGAAGTACCCACCATGAGCACCTCTAACACTTTTAACTAACTCAGCACGTCTCAAAATCACCAATAGTTGCTCTAAGTAGTTTTGAGGGATTTTAGCTCTCTGCGAAATCTCTTTTATCTGTGTAGGTTTTTCACTTTTTATCAAAGATAGCTCATACATGGCACTAAGACCATATATCCCTTTGGTTGATATAAGAGCCATTATCCTATTGCCTGCTCTAAATCTGCTATCAAATCAGCTGGATTTTCAAGACCAATGCTAAGACGAATTAGCCCTTGTTTAATTCCAGATGCTTCAAGTTCATTTGCGGGAACTTGCATGTGAGTTGTACTTGCAGGGTGCGTTATGATTGACTTTGAATCACCAATATTCACAACAACAGAGAATAGTTTTGCACTATTTAAGATGTTTTTTGCTGTGTCAAAATCTTCTACTTCAAAACTAAGAAGTCCAGAAGTTAATCCATTTTTGAAGTATTTGTTCGCTCTTTCGTGTTGAGTGTCACCTTCAAGTCCTGGGTAAGATACTTTTTTTACTTTTGGATGGGAATTTAAGTACTTAGCCACTTCAAGTGCATTGTTTGAGTGCTGTTTCATCCTTACATGTAAAGTCTCTAAGCCTTGAATTAGTAACCAAGAGTTAAAAGGAGCAGGAGTTGCACCAATATCACGAAGCAGAGACAGTCTAGCTCTTAAAGTAAAAATAGGAAATGGAAGATCCGCATAAACAAGTCCGTGGTAACTCTCATCTGGCTCATTAAACTGTGGGTATCTCTCATTTCCTATCAGTTTTGCATTAAGCCCTTTTCTTGCTACTAAGATGCCACCAAGCGCTAGTCCTTGACCTGTTGTATATTTACTTGTGCTATGAACTACAACATCAACACCATGGCTTATAGGTTGGAATAGTATAGGCGTTGCAACTGTGTTATCACAAACTGTGATTATATTGTGCTTATTTGCAACTTCAACTATTTTGTCTATATTTGGTATAGCTATTTGTGGATTGGAAAGTGATTCAAAAAATATAGCTTTTGTTTTATCATCTATAAGTGCTTCTAAATCATCAGCATTATCACTATCAAAAGTTTTAGCAGTTATACCAAACCTTTTTAAAGTATGAGTAAGAAGCGTTGTAGTTCCACCATATACTTTCTTAGCAACTATTATGTTGTCACCAGCTTCTGCCAAGTTTGCCGCGGCAAAGAACACAGCTGATTGTCCACTTGAAGTTGCAAGTGCAGCTTCTCCACCTTCAACCGCAGCAAATCTATTTTCAAAAATTTCAGTTGTAGGATTATTTAATCGAGTGTAGATTGGTCCTAACTCTTTTAGTGCAAAACGGTTTGCCGCAGTTTCAGCTGTACCAAAATCATAAGCAGTTGTTTGATAAAGAGGAACAGCCATAGCTCCAGTATGCTCTTGGTTGTATCCGTAATGCAAAGCTAAAGTTTCTTGTGTCATTTATGTGTCCTTTTTTATTTCTTTTTAGAATTATAGAGTTTTTTTTATTTAATGTCAAGTAAACTGATTGGAAAAGTATAAAATAAAACCAAAAGGTAACAGATTAGATTTAAGAGCCCTATAATAGGCTATAAATGAAAGGTTTAAATATGAATAAAATGATAAAGAATAAATATTAGAATGTCAATTATAGACTAAACACGATTTAAATGACACTCCTCGAGGCAGAGCCTTTTTGCTAAACGCAAAACTTTTATCGCTAACGCTTAAAAGCGAGGTATCTTAATAGAAAATATTTTTATTTTACGACCTAGAAGGGCGGGGAATTAAACCCTCTTTAGATTAACAAATTAGTTTGAAAAAAGGTATAATTTGAAGTCCTCAGAAAGTTAAGTGTTTATTAGATTAGTAATTGTCTAGTTTATAGTTGGGGACATTATGGTGAGTAAAATAATTTAGTAAAATAAGGAAAATCATGAGAGTAGAAGAAATTGAAGAAAAATTAATTTATGGTATTTCAACAAGAACAAAAAATTCAAATGAAATGAACCCAGAAACTTCAAAGATAGGTGCTATATGGCAAAAATTTGATAGTACTGTTGAAGTTAATTATAAAGACGGTGAAAAAGTTTATGGTGTTTATTATAACTATGAATCAGATTCAAATGGCGAATTTAATGTGCTAGCTGGGTATGAAACCTCAAATGATAAGCTAGATAAAATCACAATTCAAAAAGGTAAATATTTAGTTTTTAATAAAATATTTAATGAAACTGATGATAACACAAGAATACAAGCAGTAATAGAAACTTGGGGTAAAATTTGGGAGTATTTCTCAGATGAAAATTCTCAACATAAAAGAATCTATACAACTGATTTTGAATATTATAAAAATCAAAATGAAATAGAAATTTATATTTCAATAAAAATGGTGTAAGTTAAACTGAAAAGTAAGTTATCTCTACAACGTAATAGGGTTTAACATACCTTGTGTTATATTTTAATATAAAAAACAATATTTACATGTAAAGATACATAAGAAGTAATAGCGTTAAGTGAAAACGTAAAAAAACAAAAAATTCTTCTTTTCATATAGAATTTTTAATGTTATTATTAAGCCTGTTGGCATATTAAGTGCATGAGTAAAAAGTTTTTCAAAAACTTTGCATCCGAATAAAGGATAAAAATGAACTTTTAGAACTATTGCGTCACTAAATCAAGAAATTTGGAAAAAATATCAATCATGCAAATATAATGAAATATTAAAAATGATTAAAATATGATTTTAAAAATTCAAGAAGTCATAAACTGAGGGAGATGACCAGCTTATTTATTCTGATACTGATATTAGCGGTGTAAACTCCTTACATGTAAAGCTAAAAGAGGCAGCATAAAACACATGTTTCAAAATGAAATAATATGATAAAAATTTAATTATTTAAGATATAATAAACTTTATAATAAATATTAATATGTTAAACTCCCTTCATGTAAGGGTTTGTTTCAAAGAGTGTTTAAACACAAGAAAAACCTTTACATGAAAAGAAAAAGGAGAGAAAATGATACAAGAACAACAGAAAAGGGATTATGATAAGAATCCAATAATCATTTCAAATAATTACATCTCTATTATCTATGGAGTAATTTTTTGGTTAATAGTTCATCTATTCTTAGTTTACTTATTTATTTATGGAAATGTAATAGATTGGACTCACAATGAAAATTGGTACATAGTTTTAAAAGAAGAGGCAGAAAAAAGTTTTAGATTTAGTGGTGTCCTAATTATGATATTGATAACTAATATTTTGGCAATAAGAACTTTATATAAAGCTCTTAAAAGTCCTAAAAAAATTATTTTTAGCAATAACTTTATAAAAAGCAATAAAAATTTTAATGATTTAGAGTTTTTAGAATTAAAAGAAATTAAAGATATTAAAAAAGGTTATTTTCCTTTACTATTAACAGAATATAAAAAGATTGAATTATCTTCAATTATAGGCATTTTAGTTACATTTCCTTTTCTTTTTATTATGTGTTTGATATCTGTTTTTTTTGAATTATTAACTAAAAATAGAATTTATTTTGTAGTTTTTTCTAACTCTGCAAACAGAGTTATTAATATTAATATTTCATTACCAAAAGATTACTTAGAGTTACGAGAATATTTTTTATATCAGTCTAATATTGATTTAAACCATCTAAAAAATAATTATAAGTTATTAAATATATAAATAAAAAGGAAAATACAATGAAAGATAATAATCAAACATAAGGTACAGCTTAGCGGGAATACAGATATATAAATGTTTAGATTGTGACAAGAATTTTTCATCCCAAAGAAGACCTAAACAACTTCAAGTTATCAGCTCCAAAAGCCTCTAAAATTTCATGTTTTTCAGATGATATATCCCTTAAGTGTATTGAAAATAGCTAGTTACATTCTCAAGAAAATGTAGAAGTAAGTTTATATCTACTACTAGGGTAATACAGTTCAGAAAAAGTTGCAATTTTCCCTTTTGATGTAACTATGCGGGATATTTTTAGGCAGGGCTCATTTTTTGAGATGTTTAAATACTCTGCTATTTCAACATTAACAAGCATTGCTTCAATGGTATTTGCTACTTTTTCTATTGGGCAGTTTTGTTTTAAAAATTTGGCTGGTGTTGTGTTTTTAAAATCTTGTTTTATGTAATCTGGTGAGCAAGAGGGTTTTACGTACCTTGTGTCAAATCTTACAGGTACATCATTTGCATAGTGAATCATCTGCGATATATAAATTTCTTGGTCTTTTACTACACATAAGATTTTAGATACTCTTTCATTTGCTTTAATGATGTTTAAGCATACAAGTTTACTTGAATATATATTTCCTCTTTCTTTTATTTCATCAGCAATATTTTTTAATTCAAGTATGGAACTTTGTGCAACTTTTTCTTTTACAAAAGAACCACTTCTTGGAAATCTTTCTATAATATCATCTAAAACCAAATCACGAAGTGCTTTATTTATTGTTTGTCTACTTGTACTAAATGTTTTAGCAAGTTCCATTTCAGTGGGGATTTTATCCCCAGTTTTATAAATACCATCTTCAATCTGTTTTTTTATGAAATCTTTTATTTCTTCAAAAAGTGGTCTTTTTGCCATTTTATACCTTTTAAAAACTTGGTACTATGTTTTTATCTAAAAACTTATTGTAAACACCTGAACTGACTATTTTTATTGCTTTTTCTATGTCATCTGTGAAGTATCTATCTTCGTCATAGAAACTTACCTCATCTCTAATTATCTTTTTTGCCTCTTCAATTTTACACGTAGACTTATTGGGAGCTCTAAAATCCATGCCTTGTGCAGCTGCAAGTAACTCTATGCCCAAAATTCCTGCTGTATTCTCAGCCATATCTTTTAGTCTACGTCCTGCATAAGTAGCCATAGATACATGGTCTTCTTGGTTTGCAGAAGTAGGAATAGAATCTACACTGCTTGGATATGCTAAAGCTTTATTTTCACTTGCAAGTGCTGCTGAAGTAACTTGAGCTATCATAAAACCAGAGTTTATTCCACCATTGTCTACTAAAAATGGAGGAAGTTGACTTAAGTGTTTATCAACTAGTAATGCCATTCTACGCTCACTCAAAGATCCTATCTCACTAATAGCAAGAGCAAGATTGTCGCTAGCAAAAGCAATAGGCTCAGCATGAAAATTCCCGCCACTAATAACATCTTGTTCATCTACAAAAATAAGAGGATTGTCAGTTACTCCGTTTGCTTCTGTTAAAAGTGTTTCAGCAGAGTTTCTTATTTGAGTTAGACAAGCTCCCATAACTTGAGGTTGACAACGGATAGAGTAGGGGTCTTGAACTCTGTCACAATTTACATGAGTCAAAGATATTTCACTCTCGTCTTCAAGCATATCACGATATAGTTTAGCAGTGTCTATTTGAGTCTTATGACCACGTATGATGTGAACTCTCTCATCAAAAGGAGCACGACTGCCAAGAACCGCTTCAGTTGTCATAGAACCGGTTATGATGGCACTTGCAAATAGGTCTTCGGCATAAAAAAGCCCTTCCAGTGAGAATGTAGTAGAGAGTTGAGTTCCATTTAACAATGCCAGCCCTTCTTTGGCACCAAGAACCATAGGCTCTAAACCAGCTATTTTTAAACCTTCTTTTGCTTCAAGTATCTTTCCATTGTGATTTACATAACCATAACCAAGAAGTATGGCACTCATATGAGCTAGTGGTGCTAAATCTCCACTAGCTCCAACAGAGCCTTTTTTAGGAATGCAGGGGTAAACTTCTTTGTTTACTAAGGTAATAAGAGTTTGGATAACTTTGAGTCTGATACCAGAAAATCCAAGACTCAAAGAGTTGACTTTCAAAATCATCATAAGTCTTACAGTCGCGTTAGATACATACTCTCCAATGCCAGCAGAGTGTGAAAGAACTATACGACGCTGAAGGTCTTCTAAATCCTCTTTTTTAATTTTTTGGTTTGCAAGTAGTCCAAATCCCGTGTTCACACCATAAACTGTTCTATCTTCTTCTACTATTTTTAATATAGTTTCATTTGCTCTATCTATTTTTGTTTTTGCACTACTGTCAAGTGTTACTACAGTATGTTCTTTATTAATTCTTCTTATATCTTGTAGTGTTAATGTCCCTGGTGCTAGGTTTAATTCAAACATTATTATCCTTTAATCATTGGCAGGTCTAAGTTCTGCTCTTTTGCTTTGTTTATTGCTATGTCGTATCCTGCATCCGCATGTCTCATCACACCAGTTGCTGGGTCATTTGTAAGTACATTTTGTATTCTTTTACTAGCCGCGTCTGTTCCATCTGCTACTATAACAACTCCTGCGTGCTGAGAGAACCCCATACCAACTCCACCACCGTGGTGTAAGCTTACCCAAGTAGCTCCTCCAGCTGTATTTAGTAGAGCATTTAGAAGAGGCCAGTCAGATACTACGTCACTTCCATCTTTCATGCCCTCGGTCTCTCTGTTTGGACTTGTAACAGAACCAGAGTCTAAGTGGTCACGACCTATGACAATAGGAGCTTTTAACTCACCACTTTTAACCATCTCATTAAAAGCCAGTCCAGCTTTAGCTCTCTCTCCGGCACCTATCCAGCATATTCTTGCAGGAAGTCCTTGGAAATGAATTTTTTCTCTAGCTTGGTCTAACCAACTATGAAGTGCTTTATTTTGTGGAAATAACTCTTTCATCTTAGCATCTGTTTTATATATATCTTCTTTGTTTCCACTAAGAGCAACCCATCTAAATGGTCCAATTCCCTCACAAAAAAGGTCTCTAATGTAAAGAGGAACAAATCCCTTAAAATCAAAAGCATTTGTTACTCCTTCTTCAAGAGCCATCTGCCTTATGTTGTTACCATAGTCAAAAGTAGGAATTCCTTTTTCATGAAAGCCTAGCATAGCCTTTACATGTACAGCCATAGATTTCTTTGCTTCTTTTACTACAAGTTCAGGGTCACTCACTCTAAGCTCTCTTACTTTGTCCATATCCCACCCAATAGGTAAGTAACCATTTAGTGGGTCATGAGCACTCGTTTGATCAGTAACCGCGTCAGGTAAAAAATCACTTTTTAAAATTTCAGGGAAAATTTCAGCAGCATTTCCTAGGAGCCCAACAGAGACAGCTTTGTCACTGTTCTTGATAAATTCCATTGCTTCATTAATTGTTTTTGCTTTATAGTCACAATATCCAGTTTCTATTCTTTTATCTATTCTTGTCTCATCACATTCAACAGCTATCATACTCGCTCCCGCCATGGTTGAAGCCAAAGTTTGTGCTCCACCCATACCACCAAGCCCTCCTGTAAGAATCCACTTACCATTCAAATCTCCATCGAAGTGCTTTTTACCCATAGATACAAAAGTCTCATAAGTACCTTGAACTATACCTTGCGAACCAATATATATCCAAGACCCAGCCGTCATTTGACCGTACATCATAAGACCTTTTTTATCAAGCTCATTAAAGGTTTCCCAAGTTGCTTTGTATGGCACTATATTTGAGTTTGCTATTAAAACTCGAGGTGCGTTTTCATGTGTTTTAAAAACTCCAACAGGTTTTCCAGATTGTACCAGTAATGTTTCATCAGCTTCAAGTCGTTTAAGAGTTTCAACAATTTTGTCATAACACTCCCAATTTCTTGCAGCCTTACCAATGCCACCATACACAACTAAATCTTCAGGACGCTCTGCAACTTCAGGGTCAAGATTGTTCATTAGCATTCTTAACGGTGCTTCAGTTAACCAAGATTTTGCACTGAGTGTTGTTCCTGTTGGAGCGGTTATTATTCTTTTATTTGACATATTTTTTCCTTTTAAAATTTTTATAAAAATGCATAAGCAGAAGCAGTTGCTAAAATTAGAGATAAGACAGTTCTTTGAAACCATATTATTATTATCTCTTTAATATTTATTGGTATACAAGTTGACACTATACAAGGTATAGAAGCAGAGAAAAATAGTATTGCTGAAATTGAAACAACACCAACAACATATCTTACGACTTCAACAGATTCTCTAACTAACAGTGCAGGTAAAAACATCTCTGCAATTTCTAATGTAATAGCTTTTGCAACTAAAAGTGGTTCTGGTAATTGTAAAATATATGTAAATGGATAAAAAATATATCCAGCAATATCAAAAATAGGTGTATGATTTGCTAAAATTAAGCCTAAAAGTCCTATTGAAAGGATTGAAGGTAAAATAGCCATTGCCATTTTAAAACCATTTATGAAGTTTGAAGATATATTTTTAACAAATGAACCTGAATCTTTAGACCCATTTAATCCAGCTTTAAAAGCATTAATTAATAGATTACCTTCTAATTTTACCTCATCTATCTTTTCTCCATAGCAGTTTAAGTCAGATTTTTTAGAAAGAGGGTAAATTCTTACAGTAATTGCAGTTACTAAAAATGTTATTATTAAAGTTGACCAAAAATAAAAATTCCACATTTCCATTAGACCTAAAGTTTTAGCAACAATTATCATAAAAGTAGCACTTACAGTAGAAAAACCTGTTGCTATAATAGCAGCCTCTTTACCACTGTATTTTCCTTCAGAATATACTTTATCTGTTATTAATAAACCAATAGAATATGACCCAACAAAAGATGCAACAGCATCTATTGCAGATTTACCTGGAGTTTTCCAAATAGGTCTCATAATTGGCTGCATAATTACACCAATGAACTCTAATAAGCCATAATTAATTAAAAAAGCTAGAAATACTGCGCCTATTGGGACAATCAGACCAACAGATATAACAAGCTTATCGTATAAAAAAGGAACCATTCCTTTTGCAAATAAAAATTCAGGACCAGTTTTTGTAACAGCCATTACAGCAACAATTAATCCTATAACTTTAGCTATAGAAAAAATAATAGTAACGGTATCTTTTTTCCAAGATTTATTATAGAAGGGATAAATAGCTCCTAAAAAAATTACAAATAGTGCGTAATAAGGTAAAAAAGTACCAAAATTTGATTTAAATAATCCTACTATATGATCTAAAGGTATAGTGGTTTTACCTTCAAACTCAATAGGAACAAAGAATACAAAAATACCAACTAAACTCAATCCAATAAATTTTAAATAATTTATTGAACTATATACATCTTTCTCAATTATATTTTTCATACAATTATCTCCTTTAAATGTTTTATGATATAATAGTATAGACAATTATATTAATTGTCAATACAATTAATGAGCAGGTATGAATAATTTATAATGTTTGGGTAAATGCTAGCATAGTTAAATATACGGCAAAATGTGAATTAAAGGTATTTAAAGAGATGTTTATAGCTGTTAAAAATGACATAATAGTAAAAATAGATAAAATGAAATATTTTGATAGAGTGTGTATAAATGAAACATTTGATGTAAAAAATAGATTAATTTAGTACGTTATTCATAGATTGTCATACGTATTTGGTTTATGGTGGAAATAGAACTAGTGAATTTGAAAGATGAAAAATCAATTATAAATTGGAAAGCTCATTTAGGAATTTTTTAAATATTAGTGCAAAGGGAATTATATTTTAAAAAATTTAAATTTATATAATTTCATTCTTATGCTATAATTTCTTATAATACTATTTCTAGATATTAAAACGAAACAAAATAGTGACAATAAATATATATAGAGTTTATAAAAGCATTTATATTGGAGAAAACGATGAATACAACATTTTTAAATGACTTAGAGAGCAAATTAAGTTTATTAAAAGAGCAAGGGTTATATAAAAAAGAGAGAATTATAAATTCAGCACAATCATCAAATATCAGATTAAATACTGGGCAAGAGGTTATAAATCTATGTGCAAACAATTATTTGGGCTTAGCTTCAAATAAACAGATTCAAAAGGTAGCTGCAAAAGCTTTAGCTGAGTTTGGTTATGGAATGGCATCTGTAAGATTTATTTGTGGGACTCAAACTATTCATAAAGAATTAGAAAATAAAATTTCATCTTTTTTGGGTACAGAAGATACTATTCTTTACTCTTCTTGTTTTGATGCAAATACAGGCTTATTTGAAACTATTTTACACAAAGAAGATGCAATCATAAGTGATGAACTAAATCATGCTAGCATCATCGATGGCGTAAGGTTATGTAAAGCTGCAAGATATAGATATAAAAATTCAAATATGGAAGACTTGGAAAAACAGCTAATAGATTCGCAAAATGCCAGATATAGACTGATAGTAACAGACGGTGTATTTTCAATGGATGGCTCAATTGCAAATTTACCAGCTATTTGTGAATTGGCTAAAAAGTATGATGCTTTAGTAATGGTAGATGACTCACATAGCATAGGAGTTTTAGGTAAAAATGGAAGAGGAACGCCTTCTCATTGGGGTTTTGAAGATAAGATAGACATTTATACAGGAACATTAGGAAAAGCACTGGGTGGTGCTAGTGGAGGATATACTTCTGGAAAAGCAGCGGTCATATCATATCTTAGACAACGTTCTCGTCCATATCTGTTTTCAAATTCAATTGTACCAATGGTAGCGGCATCTTCTATTGAGGCGATAAAGATATTGGAGACTTCTAGTAGTATGCTTGACACTTTGAAATCAAATAGTGAGTACTTTAGAACTCAAATGAGTAAAGCTGGATTTACTTTACTTGGAGCAGATCATGCTATCGTTCCTGTACTCATAAAAGATGCAAAATTAGCTTCAAATATGGCAGATAAACTACTAGAACTTGGTATTTATGTCATAGCTTTTTCTTTTCCTGTAGTTCCAAAAGAGTTAGCGAGAATAAGAGTACAACTTTCAGCATCTCATACGATGGAGCAATTAGAACATGCTGTGTCTTCATTTAAAACTGTGGGTATTGAGTTGGGAATTATATGATGAAAGCATTATCTAAACTTCATAACAAAAAAGGGATTTGGCAAGTTGAAGCTGATGTACCGAAGATAGGGCACAATGACCTATTAATAAAAATTAAAAAAACTGCAATTTGTGGAACAGATATGCATATATATAATTGGGATGAATGGGCTAAAAAAACCATCCCCGTACCTATGATAGTCGGACATGAATTTGTAGGCGAAATTGTAGAAATAGGTACAGAGGTTAAAGGATTTTCCGTAGGTAATAGAGTTTCAGGAGAAGGCCATATCACTTGTGGTCACTGCAGAAACTGTAGAGCAGGTAAAAGACACCTTTGTAGAAATACACAAGGTATTGGAGTAAATATTCAAGGGGCATTTGCCCAATATTTGTGTTTGCCTAGTTTTAATGCTTTTAAATTAGATGAGAGTATCACTGACTCTCAAGCAGCAATTTTTGATCCATTTGGAAATGCTGTGCATACTGCTTTATCTTTTGATATGGTTGGTGAGGATGTGCTTATAACTGGTGCAGGACCTATTGGGTCAATGGCAGCAGCAGTTGCTTCTCATGCTGGGGCTAGACACATAGTAATAACTGATATAAATGACTATAGATTGGATTTAGCAAAACAGATGGGTGCTACAAGAGTGGTCAATGTTACAAATGAATCTTTGGATACTGTTATGGAAAGTCTTGATATGTGTGAGGGGTTTGATGTAGGACTAGAGATGTCTGGAGCTCCAAGTGCTTTTAATGCAATGCTTAAAAACATGAATAATGGTGGAAAAATAGCGATGTTAGGAATTCCACCAGATGATATGAAAATAGTTTGGGACGAAGTTATATTTAAAGGTTTAACCATAAAAGGTATATATGGAAGAGAGATGTTTGAAACTTGGTATAAAATGGCAAGTTTAGTTCAATCTGGGTTAAATCTAAATCCAATAATTACACATGAGTTTAAGATAGATGATTTTCAAGAAGCATTTGATATTATGGAGTCAGGGCTATCTGGTAAAGTGATTTTAGATTGGGATTAATTTTAAACTCATATTATTCCTATTAATTCTTATGCTATAATTATTCAAGCAATAATATGAGGTATTAACATGACAAAAAATGATATATTAGAAAAGCTTACAAAAGAGAAAGAATATATTCAAAAGACCTATGAAGTCGATAAAATAGGACTATTTGGTAGTTATGCAAAAGACACTCAAACAAAAGATAGTGACATAGATATATATGTAGAATTTAAACATAAAACATTTGATAATTTAGCAGGACTTTGGAACTATCTTGAAAATATTTATAGTAAAAAAATTGATTTAATGCACAAGCATAAACGAAGTAAAGGTGCTATATTTGACAGTATACAAAAAGAAGTTATCTATGGATAAGTCCACTACTAAAGAGCTTTTAGCTTTTATATTAGAAAGTTTAAGGCTAATAAAAAGAAGATTTAAAGATATAAAAAATAGTGATGATTTTTTAGAAAATGATGATGGATTAGATAAACTAGACTCAATTTCTATGCGACTTCAATCTATAGGTGAAGCATTAAAAAACTTAGATAAAAGAGAAAAAGAACTTTTGCTAAAAGTTGCCGATAAAGTATATTGGAGCAATATAATAAAAACTAGAGAGATACTAACTCACCATTATATTGATATAGATGCTGAAACTATTTATATGATTTGCAAAGAGAAGATTGAAGAGCTTAATGAAAAGATTTTAGAATTAAAAAGTATGATTTAAAATAATTTAATGAATAAAATTATTAATATAAATTGGAAACTAATCTCTATTTCTTTAAAAGAAGTTTATAAACAACAAAACTTGCTTTACTATTTTGAGAAAGATGAGATTTATCTAAAAAATGCTTTTTATATTATAGAAAAGCTTTGGTACGAACAATTAGATAGCATTGATAACTTACAAATTGTTATGATTTCAGAATCACCGCTGTTTGGAAAAATACACAAATATATTTATAATATCAATACAAGACCGAGTTCATTTTTTTATTTTCAAGATTTAGAAGCTTTTCCAAATTATGACTGTTCTATACAACAACCAATGGATATCAAAGAACAGAAGAAAATAATGTTAAAAGAGTTTAGTAAAAATGGATTTTTGATTTTAGATATCTTTCCTTTTGCTTTAAATCAAAAAGATACAATAATAAATTATCGTAAAATGCATGTAAACTTATATAGAAAATTATTAAAAATAACAGTTGAAACTTATTTGATACCTAAATTGAATTTGTGTTTTAATAAATCAAATAAGCAAGTACACTTCTTATACAGGTACAAAAGATTATTTAAAAAAACTGGCAATCATTTTGAAAATATACTAGAACAGAGTTTATTTAAAAAAGTTGATTACAAAATTGATACAATTAATGGTGTTAATATGTCTTTAGATAGAGACAAGTTAACTGATTTTTTGAAATAATAGAAGGATAGAGTGAAATATGGGGATAGAGTATTGATTAATGCAAGAGTTGGAAAACTTGATATTAAAAATAAAATTGTAATTAAAAGAGATTTTTTTATAGCAATCAAAGATGGAAAGATTGCTAAGATTGATAAAATGAAAAACTTTAATAGCTCTACATGTAACGATATCTTTGATGCTCAAAATAGACTTGTAACTACTTCTCTCATAGATTGTCATACTCATTTAGTATTTGGTGGAAATAGAGCTAATGAATTTGAGCGAAGACTTAATGGTGAGAGTTATGCTCAAATTGCAAAAAGTGGTGGAGGTATTGCTTCGAGCATAAAAAGTACAAGAGAAGAGAGTTTTGATAAAATTTATGAGAGTTCTGCTAAACGTCTGAAAGCTTTAATTAAAGAGGGTGTGACTACCATTGAGATAAAAACTGGTTATGGTTTAGATTTAGATAGTGAGCTTAAAATGCTTGAAATAGCGAATAGACTTGAAGAAAATTATCCTGTACATGTAGAGAAAACATTTCTTGGAGCTCACGCAGTTCCTCCTGAGTATAAAAATAGGACAGATGACTATATAGAGTATGTTTGTGACGAGATGATGCCAAAAGTTGCTCTACATGTAACTGCCGTAGATATATATACTGAACATTTGGCTTTTAGTATTGAACAGACGGAAAAAGTATTTAAAAAAGCTAAGTCATTAGGTCTACATGTAAAGATTCATGCAGAGCAGTTTTCTATGATGGGTGCTACAAAACTTGCATGTAAATACAAAGCACTTTCAAGTGACCATCTGGAATATATAGATGAAGATAGTGTAAAAGAGATGGCAAAGAGCGGAACAGTCGCGGTTTTACTTCCTGGGGCTTACTATTTTTTGCGTGAGACTAAAATGCCTCCAGTTGAACTTTTTAGAAAACATGGTGTTCCTATTGCTATTGCAACTGACTTAAACCCTGGTACATCTGCACTTTGTTCGTTGCAACTTATGATGAACATGAGTTCTGTTATTTTTGAACTTACAGTAGATGAAGCTTTTGTGGCAGTTACAAAAAATGCAGCAAAAGCTTTAGGATTAGAAAAATCAAAAGGGAGCCTAGAAGAGGGCTACGATGCAGATTTTGTGATCTGGGACATAGAACACCCTAGAGACCTGATTTGCTCTTTTAGACCAACTAGCGTGTTTCTAAGCGTACAAAATGGAGAGGTTGTAGATGTATAGCAAAGCAAATATAGATTTAGAATAGTTTTTTTATAAAAACAACTTTAAGATAGTTTCCCTCTTTAAACTTAGGATTCACTTTAAAATCTTTAGGTAGAGTGTGGCTCTCTTTTACTTCAAACTTTCCATCTAACTCTTTAAAAGCTTTTGTTATATAGTCATTAAAGGTCTTCATAGAGAAATTTGCGGAGTTTGTTGAGGCTACAATGATTCCATATTTACTAGTTATCTGTATTGCCTCTTTTAATAATTTAACATAGTCTTTTGAGGCTGAAAATGTATGTTTTTTACTTCTTGCAAAACTTGGTGGATCTAGAACTACAAGTTCGAACATTAGTTTTTTTCGTACAGCGTATTTAAAGTAGTTAAAAACATCTTCTACTATGATGTCTTGAGTTTTTGGGTCAATTTCATTTATGCTAAATTGTTCACTTGTTTTAGGTCGACTTCTTTTTGCCAAATCAACACTTGTTGTCTTTATAGCCCCTCCTAAGCTTGCAAATACTGAAAATGCTCCTGTGTATGAGAAAGTGTTTAACATAGTTTTACCATTAGAATATTTCTCTTTTATAGCTTTTCGGACATCCCTTTGGTCTAAAAATACACCAACCATAGCACCATCATCTAAGTATATTGCAAAGTTTACACCATTTTCTTTTACAATGATTGGAGCATCAGCTTTCACTCCACAAACAAAATCGTCTTCATTGTCAAGGTACATTCCTTTTGTGTCAAACCTTTTCTTCTCATATATTCCTTTGTAATCAACGTGTAGTTTTAAAGCTTCTAAAATGTCATTTTTAAACTCATATATGCCCTTACTGTACCAAGTAAGCAGATAGTACCCATCAAAATAGTCTATGCTTATTCCACCAATTCCATCACCTTCTCCATTGAAAACTCTAAAGGCTGTTGTATGTTTTGAATTAAAAAAGTCATCTCTACATGTAAGGGCTCTTTTTATTTTTTTTGCAAAATATTTTTTATCTATTTGTTCATTTTTGTCTGTTGATAATACCCAGCCAAAACTCTTGTTTTGAATGCCGTGGTAGCCTTTAGCAATAAACTTATTTTTAGAATCAAAGAAGTTTAAAATTACTCCTTCTTCTTTTATTTTATTTAAATCAACGATGGATTCTTTTGAAATCAATGGATAGCCATTTCTGTACTCATGTACAAACTCTGGTTTCATGGTTAAATCTATATTTTTGTATATTTTCATAATGAAATTATAGTATAATTTAAACAAAAATAGGGATGTTATTGATGTATAAAAAACCAAATTCTGATTTATGGAGCGGTAGAGTAGATGAGCAAGATGGAGAACTTGGAAAACGATGGCATGAGAAGATAGAGTTTTTAGAGTACCCATACAATCAAAAAAGTGGCGTTGCTTTTTTGGGTTTTGAGTGTGATGAGGGCGTTAAGAGAAACAAAGGTAGAGTAGGGGCTGCAAAGGGCTCAGATGAGCTTAAAAAAGCTATGGGTAGTTTTGCTTATCATCAAAAAACTAAGCTTTATGACTGTGGAAAGATTGTTGCTAACGAAGATTTGGAAAATTCACAAGAAGAATTAGCTTTACATGTAAGCTCCCTATTGAAAAACAATCACTTTCCAATAGTCCTTGGTGGTGGGCATGAAGTAGCATATGGTAGTTTTTTAGGGCTTTATAACTCTTTGGAAAACAATGAAGAGATAGCAATTATAAATTTTGATGCTCATTTTGATCTAAGAGAGAATGAAAGAGCAACATCAGGAACTCCTTTTGCTCAAATTTCAAAGCTCGATACCCCTTTTAATTATATGTGTTTAGGAGTTTCAAAAGCAGCCAATACAAAGGCTTTATTTGCCAAGGCTAAATCTTTACATGTAGAGTATGTTTTAGACACTAAGATGACTTACTTGTTCATTGAAGAAATTAAAGAAAAAATAGATAATTTTATAAAAAATAAAGAATTTATTTATATCACTATTGATACCGATGTATTTTGTGCTCATCAAATTTTTGGGGTTAGTGCCGTGGCGAGTAGGGGAGTGGAACTTAGTTTAATTTACGATTTACTAGAGCATCTTTTTCACGGGTATGCAAACAAAATTAAGTTAGTGGATATAGCTGAGTTTAATCCAAAATACGACATAAATGAAATTGGTAAGAAAACAGTTTCAAGACTTATTTACGATATTGTAGATCTTATAAAGAACTAACGTTATTTGTAAAATAATCCATATATTAATGCGAATTATAATACATATTATTTTATGTAAAAGCCTATAGTCGGGCTTTTACAATGTGGAGGTATTATAGTTTATCATAGTTTCGGCAAGTTCAAATATGGAAATTTTATTACCAATTTTGTGTTTTTTATGTAAGTCTAATTCTTCCAAAGAGCTGAGGTTAACTAAAATATCAACACCTTTTTCTTCTATTTTTTTGAGTACTTTTATGGAGCTATTTTGAGGATCACCACAAGTGAGTTTCACCCCTTTATTTATAAAAATTATTTTTGATGGCAATATTTTTTGAAACAGTATTGAGTCTAAAAATTCTTGCATAAGCGTATCGCCATAAAGACCACGACCAATACAATCTGAGGTTATGATGAGTGCTTTAGTCTCAATCTGTTTGTCTTTGTTGTGATGTTCTTCAATGTTACATGAGAAATTTTTAGAAATAGTTATGAAAATTCCTGCTCTTTTTTGTTCTTTTTTAACAAAATAACCTTTATTTTGAGCATAGGTTAGTATATTGTCCTCAGACATATCACAGTTTACAATGATTGTTACAGCAGAGTTTTCAGGTAACTCTTCAAGAGTACTTTTAGTAAGTACAACAGGTTTAGGAACAGGCATATCACGACAGTCAATAGTTCTCATAAACTTTCCTTTATCCTATAGTTAATAGAACTATTTTAAGCTAAATTTTATTAAAAATCAATATTTTGCTCTTTACATGTAACAATTTAAGCAAAATATAGAAAAAACTACTCAATATAAGCTTTTTTTTTAAACAATGTGCTATAATCTTTATCTTTAAAAACAAAAATAAGGTTACATAAATATGCTATATGAAGACGAAGATGATTTTTTTGTAGGAAGTCCAAGAAGTAAGTTTTTTGATATTATGTTTAATGCAAACAAAAACTTAGTTGAAGATGCTTTAGAAAAACATATTGAAAGACATGTTGCTGTGGAGATGATTTTAGCGAAGTTAGCAGAAGAAAATGGATTTAATTTAGAAGCAGAAATAAGTACTATTAGAGTAGAAAAACAAGATGAAATACATCATGCAAAGATTGATTTTTTCATATTTACTGTTGGAGATATTTTAACTCAGAATGAGTAAAGTTTTTATTTCACTATTTTTATTTGTAAGTATTCTAATTGGTGCAGAGAAATCTAACTGGACACATGCACACAAATATACTTTAAAAAAAGATGAGATAGCAAGCATAAAAATAAGTACTACAGAGTCTAAAGGCCTAGACAAAAGTAGTCTATTTTTTAGATGGACGACTATTGTTGGTGATAGAGTGACGGTTTTGTTGAATCATAAGGGTTATCCTCATCAGTACATTTTGTACAAGAAAAGGTCGTTGGATAGGGTTAAACTTTATCTTTTACCTGATGGAAGCAACAAAATGTTAGACAGAAGTTACCTTTTACTTGTATTGGCTGATATAAATCAAGGTAATAAAGAAGTAAATTTTGATATATTTATAAAAGACAATAGAAATAGAATTTTAGTAGAATTTTGACAAAGAGGCGGGATTAAGTTGTTAGAACAAGTTGAGGTATTGATGAAAGAACATATTGAGTCTATAGGAGATTCAAGAAGTTTGGAACTATATGAGAAAGTTCCTAAAGGCAAAAGACTTAGAGCAAAATTGATTTTGAAGATAGCAGGTGAGACAAAAGAGTCTATAAAGTTAGCTAGTATAGTTGAGCTTATACATGCAGCTAGCCTTCTTCATGATGATGTTATTGATGAAGCAGAGACAAGACGTGGTGTAACTTCTATAAACCATGCTTTTGGAAATATGACTGCTATTATGCTTGGAGATATACTCTACTCAAAAGGTTTTACAAAACTTACATACTTGCCAAATGAAGTTGCACACAGTATAGCTGATGCAGTTACTAAGCTCTCTGTTGGGGAGCTTTTAGATGTTGAACTTTCAAATTCTTTTAATACTAACCAAGATGTCTATTTTGATATGATTTATAAAAAAACAGCTTCCCTCATAGAAGCTTCAGCTTTTAGTGCAGCCTCACTAGCGGGTAAAGATACAAGTAAATATGCACTTTACGGTAAAAACCTAGGACTTGCTTTTCAAGTGATTGATGATGTTCTTGACATTACAAGCTCTAGTGAAGTTTTGGGAAAACCAGCTTTAAATGACTTTAGAGAGGGTAAAACTACTCTTCCGTATCTTTACATGTATGAAAAACTAAATAAAGATGATAAAACAAAATTACTCTCTTATTTTGGAAAAAATTTAAATAAAGACCAGAGTAACTGGATAAAAGCAAAGTTTGATGAGACAGGAGCAGTTGCAAAATCTATAAAATATGCACAAAAACTAGGATACGAAGCCTTGGAATCAATAAAAGATGAAAATCTACCAGATTTAGAGAAAATAATAAAAGAGATGATAGTGAGGGATTTTTAATGCACTATCTGATTATCAGTTTTACTCATAAAAATACAGATATAAAAGTAAGAGAAAAATTATCTTTTTCAAATGATGAAACAAAAAGAGATTTTTTAGAAAAACTTCAAGATTTTAAGTTTGTAAATGAGTCTATACTTCTATCTACATGTAATAGAGTCGAAATGATAGCAAGTGTTAATAGTTGTGAAAAAACAATTGATTATATGTTAAGTGAGCTTTCAAAAGTATCTGGCATTGAGCGAAGTGAGTTAGAGAGTCGAGCAGATATATATGAAGATAATGGAGCTATTCATCATCTTTTTTCAGTAGTGGCATCATTGGATAGTCTAGTCATTGGTGAAACTCAAATAGTTGGTCAACTCAAAGATGCTTTTAAATTCTCAACAGATGAAGGTTTTTGTTCACAAAAGCTTAGTCGTGCTATGCATCATGCTTTTAAATGTGCTGCATCTGTAAGATCTAGCACAGAAATATCTAAAAATCCTATTTCTGTATCGAGTGTAGCTGTGAGTAAAGCCAAAGATATACTGGGCTCCATAGAGGATCGAGTTGCCCTATTGGTTGGTGCCGGGGAAATGAGTACATTGGCTGGAAAACATCTCATTACAGCAGGTGCAAAAGTTATTGTAGTTAATAGAAGTTTAGAAAAAGCACAAGAGTTGACCGGGGAGTTAGGTGAGAGAGCAATAGCTAAACCTTTCTCGGACCTCAGAGAGCTTTTAAATACGCATACTTTACTCTTTTCAGCAACAGGTGCCCCTCACTCAGTCATAACAGAAGATATGGTTGAAACTAGAGAGTTTGAGCGTTATTGGTTTGACATAGCAGTCCCTCGTGATATAGAGTGTGATATGGAAGATGTAAATGTATATGCAGTTGATGATCTTGAAGAAATAGTAGCAAAAAATCTTTCACTTCGTGAAGAACAAGCAAAGTTAGCATTTTCTATAGTTGGACGCTCAACTATGGAGTTTTTTAAGTGGTTACAGACTCTTAGTATTGATCCAATCATAAAAGAGCTTAGAGACAAAGCAAAAGAGTGTTCTTTAAAAGAGATAAAACGTTCAGTTAAAAAGGGATATATCCCAGCTGAGTATGAAAAAACAATTGAAAAAATACTGCACTGTGCTTTTAATGCTTTTTTGCATACTCCAACAAAAAAACTAAAAGAGTTAGCAGAAAAACCAGAAGCAGATACAATAGTTCAATCTATCCAAGAAATTTTTGAGATGGATGAAGATAGTATAAAAAAATTAAATATGTATAAATGTGAATATCACATGAGTATGGAAAAAAATGGAGATAATAAATGAGATTTAGTAAGTTCTATGCCCCAACAACAAAAGAAGCACCAAAAGATGCAACACTCCCAAGCCATAAGTTCCTTATAAGAGCTGGTTTTGTTAATCAATATGGGAGTGGACTATATAACTTTCTCCCTATGGGTAAAATGGTCTTTGATAATATAAAAAATATTGTTAAAGAAGAGATGGATAGAGCTGGAGCAAATGAAATTCAAATGGGTGTTGTAACTCCAGCTGAACTTTGGAAACAAAGTGGCAGATACAATGCTTTTGGAAAAGAACTTTTGAGACTACGTGATAGAAAAAATAACTCGTTTGTTTTAGGACCAACTCATGAAGAAGTAGCTGTTGATATTGTTAGAGGCAAGGTAACAAGTTATAAACAACTTCCACTACATCTTTATCAGATAACTACAAAGTTTAGAGATGAAGGTCGTCCTCGTTATGGTTTACTTAGATGTCGTGAATTTACAATGAAAGATGGTTATAGTTTTCACGATAGTGAAGAGTGCATGAAAAAAGAGTTTGACAATATGGATGCAACATATAGAAGAATTTTTACACGCCTTGGACTTGATTTTAGAGCAGTTAATGCAGATAGCGGGGCTATTGGAGGAAGTGGAAGTAAAGAGTTTATGGTTTTAGCAGATAACGGTGAAGATGATATTGTCGTATGTAAGAGTTGTGAATATGCTGCAAACATAGAGGCTGCTTCAAGAGCGAAAAAAACAACAGAAGTTGAAGCACCACAGGCTGATATGGCAAAGTTTCATACTCCAAATTGTGGTACTATTTCTGATGTGACTGAATTTTTTAAAGTTGATGAGTTCTATACAGTAAAAGCAGTAATTAAAAAAGCAATATATGAAGACTCTGAAGAAGTAGTTCTGTTTTTTGTAAGAGGAAATGAGAACTTACAAGAGACAAAAGCACAAAATGCTTGCGCGGCTTTAGAACTAGTTGATGCAAATGAAGGTGAAATCAAAAATGCTGGTTTAGTAGCAGGGTCTTGTGGACCTTTTGGGCTTCCTGAAAATATAAACTTTTTTATTGATAATGAATTAAAAGAAGAGAAAAACTTAATTTGTGGAGCAAATGAGCATGAGTACCACAACATAGGTATGAGTATGTTAAACTTTAATGATGGTAGATACAAAGACCTTGTTGAAGTATGTGCTGACGATAAGTGTTCAAGTTGTGGTGGAGAACTTAGTGTAACAAAAGGCATTGAAGTCGGACACATATTTCAATTAGGACAAAAATATGCAGCAGCAATGGATGCAACTTTCTTAGACCAAAATGGAAAAGCAAAAGCATTCTATATGGGATGTTATGGAATTGGAGTAAGTAGACTAGTTGCAGTTATGATTGAAGCTAGCCACGATGAAAAAGGGTGTATTTGGAATAGACAAACTACACCATTTGACTTAGACATTATTATTTCAAATATTAAAAATAAAGATGAATTGAAGTTTGGTGAGAGTATTTACCAATCATTGAAAAAAGAGGGATACAATGTACTTCTTGATGACAGAAAAGACAGATTTGGACCAAAAATCAAAGATTTTGAGCTTATAGGTTTTCCTTATGCTCTGATTGTAGGAAAGAGTCTAAAAGATGGTCAAGTAGAACTAGTGGATAGAAAAACATTAGAGAAAAGATCTCTACATGTAGATGAAGTAGAGTCGAAGATAAAGGAACTATTAGCTTGAATTACTTTTTAGTATATTTGCTTATTGAAGTACTTGTAAGTGTTAATATCTCTTCACAGATAGGGGCATTTGCTACATTTTTAGAGATTGTATTTTCTGCCATAGTTGGTTTTATGCTTTTGGGTAATTTTAGAAATACCTTGGCAGAAAGCATGAAAGCTATGCAAAATAGAACAATCTCAATTCAAGAATTTCAAAAACTAAATGCATTTACACTTTTAGGAGCACTTTTACTTATAGTCCCCGGTTTTTTTAGTGATATAGTTGGTCTGTTCTTACAGTTTAGTTTTTTTGCAACACTGTTTGCTAGAAAAATTTTACATGTAAAGGACAACATAGATATAGATGATATACAACACACAAAAAAGGAAGATGATGAAATCATTGACGTTGAAGTTATTGATGATCGCACTAAGCGTTAACACACTTTTTGCAGGAACTACAGAGGATAAAGTTTTAAAGTTTTTATCGAAATCAGTTAGTGTTACAAAAAGTTATAAGATAACAGATATAAGTATAAAAAGTAGCCAAGATATAAAGAGTATTCCTGGTTGGAAAGTATTTTTCATAAAGATAGATTTAGATTTAGTAGGTAAAAATAAATCAATTACAATAAGTGATAAAGTTTTTACAAATGGTCAAGTCTTAACTAAAGATTTACTCGATATAAACACTGCAAAAAGTATAAAAAACAATTTTGTACAGGATTTTGATAAGAAGTTTTACAGTAAGTCAAATATCATAGCAGGTAATACAGATGCTCCTAATAAAATAGCAGTATTTAGTGACCCTCTTTGTCCATTTTGCATGAGTTATATGCCTGATGTAATTAACTTTGTGAATAAATATCCTAAACAGTTTGTTTTATATTATTATCACTTTCCCCTTAATATGCACCCAAATTCAAAGACTCTTGTAAAAGCTGGGCTTGTTGCAAAGAAAAAGGGCATTAAAAACGTTGATTTAAAAATGTACGATGAAGCTTTTGACTTTGAAAAAAAGGACGAAAAATTAGTTTTAGCAAGTATGAATAAGCTTTTAGGAACCAATATAAAACTAAAAGATTTGGACCAAAAAGATATACTTAAACATATGGAAGATGATATGAAGATAGTAAATTATTTAGGACTAAATGGAACACCAAGAGTATTTGTTAATGGCAAAATTGATCCCCAAAGAAATTCATATCTTGATTTACTAAAGAAGTGAAATGAAACAACTTATAATCGCAACAAGACAGAGTAAATTAGCGATGTGGCAAGCAGAATATATACAAACACGTTTGCAAGAGGCATATCCAGACTTGGAAGTAATTATAAATTCAATGACTTCAAGAGGTGACCAAATACTTGATACTCCACTAGCAAAAATAGGTGGAAAAGGACTCTTCACAAAAGAGTTAGAGACTTCAATGCTTGCAGGTGAATCACATATTGCGGTTCATAGCCTTAAAGACGTTCCTATGGAGTTTCCTGATGGTCTTAGACTTGCTATCATAACAAAACGTCACGATCCTAGGGATGCTCTTTTAAGTGAAAAATATGCATCTATCGAAGATCTTCCTCAAAAAGCAGTTGTAGGAACAACAAGCCTAAGAAGAAGAATGCAAATACTAAAAATTAGACCAGATTTAACAATAAAAAACCTTCGTGGCAATGTAAACACACGCATAAGAAAGCTAAAAGAAGGACAGTATGATGCTATTATCTTAGCAAGTTCTGGCATAAAGAGACTTGGACTACAAGAAGAAATAAAATACTTTACACCAATAAGTGAAGAACTTATGATACCAGCTATGGGTCAAGCTGCACTTGGTATAGAAATAGTAGATAACCCTAAAGTAGCACAGATTGTTGAAGTGTTAAAAGATGAAGATGCAACAGTAGAAACTACAATAGAGCGTGAGTTTGTTCGTGTTTTAGAAGGTGGTTGTCAAGTTCCAATTGGAATCAATGCAAAACTTGATGGTGATAAGGTAAATATACAAGCTTTAGTAGGTCTTCCTGATGGAGAAGAAATTATTTATGAGAGACTTACATGTAACAAAAGTGAGTACAAAACAAAAGGTGAAGAGTTAGCAAAACTGTTTATAAAACGTGGGGCCAAAGAGTTATTAAAAAGAGCTGAGCATATTGCGATGACTGAGGTTTTTTAAGAGCTTTAATTTGTTGGTGGACATTATCTTTTTAAAAGATTGTAGAGATAATGTTCACTTATATATATTTTTACTATAACGAAATTTATTTTTACTAGGCATAATAAGAATAAAGCCTAAAGTAGTTATTATTATCAAATTGATTAAAGTATTAAAATCAAATGTCATTAAAAAGACTACAATACCTAAAATTGCAATAGCGTCAAAAATAGCAAGTTCTATAAACATATTAGTTAAATATTTTTCTCTAAAATACTTAAATTCTTCATCTATATTATCAAATTCTTTATTATTTGTATCTATAACTATTTTTTTGTAACTTTTTTTAAAGTGATAATATCCAATTAAAAATAAAATTGCTGAAACAATATATATGGAAGCATAAAGATTAATTCCCATAAAAACATTAGTTTGTAATATATCTAATGTATATATTGCTTTGTATTCTAATTCAGTTAAAAGCATGTAAGCAATTAACAGATAGATGAATAAAGAACCAAGTAGTGTTGTCCATATTATCATCATTATATTTAAACTTTTTTTTGATTCATTTGAAAGTTCATTTAACATTTTTTTCCTTGAAATGCAGTGTAAAATTAATTGAACCCTCTGCACAACTCAACTGATTCTATTTCATTTCGATATTTTAGCATTTAAAAAATTCACTTTTGATTTTTAAGTCGATTTTTGTCTTATTTCTCTATATTTTAGAGTAATCAAGTCCTTTTTAGCTCTTTTTATATCAGTTTCTAGCCTTTACCAAATCTGGTATTCGTCTCAAGTTATAACAGGCTGCTAACATAAAAAAATGTTGTTGGTTTTTAAAAAGTCCAAGGTACCTAGTTTCTTTGAATTTCATATGTTGTTTTATAAATGCGAATGGTAGCTCTACAAGACATCTAATTTTTGAGAATCTTGTATTATTTCTTGATTGTTTAGCTCTTAATTTAGATTGACCTCTTACGCGTCTTTCAACTATACCAGAGAAAATACCTTTTTCTCTTAAGTCTACTTTTCTTTGTTTTTGCACCCCAAGGGCATTTCCTCACTTTCGTTCACGGCACATATAACCACTATCTGCAAATATTGCTTTATCTTCATCTTATGTCAGATTATCAAACTGAGTGCTATCATGAGTTGATGCTGTTATTGCTATTACTTTTTTTATTATTTCATTTCTATCAGTAGCTATATGCATTTTTAGTCCATGATGTTTACGTCCTCTTTTTGAAGTGTATGTTCCATCTTTATCATAGGCTTTATTTGAAATCACTTTACCATTCTCATCTTTCTTTTTCTTTGGTTCGCTTGAGTGAATAAGTGTAGCATCGATTAGAGTTCCCTCATTAAGTATCAATCTTTTACATTCCATCATCTTTTTTACTTCATCAAATATATTACCAAGTAATTCTTCTTTAATAAGTTTATTTCTAAATTTACAAATAGTAGTTTCATCTAGAATAGTATCCTCCTCTCTAATATCAAGAAACTTTCTAAAGCTTATACGGTCATGTATAAGCTCTTCTGTCATTGAATCTGATAGTCCATACCAATTTTGTAAAAAAAGTGATCTTATTAGTATCTTTGATGGGATAGATGGTCTTCCTGTTTTTCCTTTGGTAGGTTTATATACATTTTTTTCTATAAGTATTTTTTCAATGGCTTCAAATGGTATTATTTCTTTCATCTCATTTAGAAACTTCATACTCTTTTTCCCGCCTTGGTATTTCATGGCATGATCAAAAAAATTTAGTTGCATATTTTATCCCTCAAACTTGGCTTTATAGTATATATATTTTAGCTAATTTGTGGTTTGAAGGAGGTTAATATCGTTTTATTTATTTTGGTTTATTGTTCAGAGGGTTCTATTGCATAAAATAGTTAATTGTTACAATACTCATAAAAATTGGAAACTCACAAGGAATTAGAATAATGGGATTTGCATATCAAAAGTCAGTCGAGCGAGCGTAATAGCTTTTCAGCTATGTTTATCTCTTTTATGCTAATTTTATGCTTTGCCTCTACCATGCGTAAGATATGAAAAACTTCTGTTACAGAGATTCCATGAGAATCTTTTTTTACTAGAGTTGCTTTTTTTTCTTTTATGACGACATTTATTAGTTTTTTTCTACTGTACTGCATGAAGTAAGTTAGTAGCAGTTTATCTGTGTGGTCTTTTTCTATAGCTACTGCTACTTTTTCAGTGACATCTGGTACTTCTGGGTACATATTTTCAAAGTCTTTTTTGTCCATGTATCCTAAATATACTTTAGTAAATAGATCTATGTACCTTGTACAACTTTCACTTTTTATAAATTCCATATTTAGTATGCTATTTGGTTTTGCTCTTAGTTTTTGTAGCATCCAAGAGAGTGAATTATAGTATTTAAAAGGAAAAACTTTTAGTTCAGAATCAGCCACTAGATTTTTAGCAATATGTTTTATTAATGGTTTTCTTTTGTAGTTATTATTCGATTTTAGATGATGGTATATATCATCTACTTCAAAAGGTTTTGTGAGCCATACTGTACAATAGTCGGGCATTTTTTTACTGCCTACAACACCTTTGTTTAGTATAATTAGGGCTTTTATATCGTGCTTTGGAAATAGAGTTTCAAGTAGTGCTTTTTTCTTTCTAAGACGACGTTTTAGATTTCTAACGGATTTAATAAGTGTCATTTCTACAAATATAATCTCTTTTTCGTTAAAAAACATAGCATCAAACTCACCTATTTCAAGTGATTTTGTTTTGTAAACTATTTGTCCATGTTTATCTACATGTAAAGAATTAGATATAGAACTTTTCTTTGGGGCATGAGGACCTTTAAGTATAAAATTCCCTATTTGTGGATTGTGTTTAGCATAAATTAAAAGTTTTTCGTATAGATAGTTTTCATAAACTGCTCCTGCAAAAGAGCGATATGCACTTAAAAATTCTGGAGATTCTTTGTCAACTCCTCTGTCTTCAAGTTTTATAAGATGCCTGATACTATATTTGTAGTAGAGCAGGTTGTCACCTATGTTACTCATATCTATATTGGCTATACTTTTTGGTACTTTTAAAATATTTTTTCCTTATATATTGTGTACATAGTATAGCCAAGGTAACTTAGATGTATGTTATCTATTTAATTGTTATTTTTTTGTTTATAATGTGATTGTACAATTTGCGAAAATTATTGGAGGCTATTTTGTTTGATTCATCTATCAAAAAGTTTAGAGTTGCAAGTTTTATTGAAGGTTTATCTTATTTTACACTTCTTTTTATTGCTATGCCAATAAAATACTTTGGAGGCAATCCAATACCAGTTAAAATTGTTGGTATGACTCATGGACTTCTTTTCTTTTTGTTTATCTATTTTTTATACATGGCAGCTAGTGAACATAAATGGAGTAAAAAGTTTTCTCTTTTTGCTTTTATATCTTCGTTAGTGCCTTTTGGAATGTTCTTTTTAGATAAACACTTAAAGAAAAAAGAGTTAGATTCTACCTCTACTGAACTCGTGTGAGTAATAAAGTAGTTTACAACTGTTTTCTAATAAGGCTATAGTTTTTGCAAGTTGTAGCATATCTCTGTCATATGCATAAATACCGTAGCCTTTTATAATCATAATATTGGTTTTTTTCTCTTTTATATATCTATAAATTTCTATATCAGCTCTCTCATACCAATCTTCAAACTGTTTTGGGTCATATACTTCTAATGAGCCAAACTTCATAGAACCAAAGTAGTCTTGAGGTACTATAGAATCGTGAACTAAAGAGTAAGCTGTGGTAAATGGAGGCATAGCATAACAGATATATTTTGCTTCGTTTATGTTTTGGTAAATATGCAAGTGTATATCAGCATCAAGGCTTGCTTCTTTCCATCTGTAATCTTTTTTTGAGTAGAGTTCAAGAAAGTCATCATCTTTTACATCATCAAAAATAGTATCTTTTTTGTTGATAAAAAACTTGTTTTGTTCTATTCTAGCAGAGAGCGAACCGTGAAATATACCTATGAAATCTTTTCTAAACATAGAAAGAGATACGTGTTTTAAATCCTCTAATAGATATTTTTGCACTGATTTAACCTTTTTTTATTGCATAGTTTGGTATTATATCAGAAAAGTAGGAATAAAATTGAACATACCACATATACCAGTACTATTAAACGAAGTAAAAGAGACTTTTGAAGATATAAATGATGGATATATAGTTGATTGTACTGTTGGTTATGGTGGACACAGTGAAGCTTTGTTGGAACAAAATCCAAATATAAAGTTAATCTGTTGTGATCAAGATGCTGAGGCAATTAAATTTAGCAAAAAAAGACTTAAAAGATTTGAGGACAGAGTGACCTTTGAACATGCTAAATTTTCAACAGTCATAGAAAAATATATAGACTTTCCTATTTGTGGTATTTTAGCCGATATTGGGGTTTCTTCATTGCAGTTAGATAAAAGTAGTCGTGGTTTTGGTTTTGATAGTGAAACCTTAGATATGCGTATGAATCCTGAGAATCCGACGAGTGCTCAAAATGTGGTTAATGAGTATTCTCAAAACGAGCTTGAAGAGATATTACGTGAGTATGGAGAGATGAGAGATTTCAGAAGAGTTGCAAAGACCATCATAGAAAATCGTCCTTTTGAAAGTTCTCGCACTTTGGCAGCTGTTTTGAAAAAGCTTGGTGGAAAACCAAAAATACATCCTGCCACTTTGCCATTTCAAGCGATACGTATAGAAGTAAACAACGAATTAGGTGAATTAAATGAGCTTTTGGAGTCTATATATAACTCAAAATTGCAAAACTGTTTAGTAGCTATTATCTCTTTTCATTCGCTTGAAGACAGAATAGTCAAAAAAACATATAAGCTTTGGACAAAAAGTTGTATTTGCCCTGTTGGAGTTATGCGATGTGAGTGTGGTAATGACCATTCACTTGGAAAAATAGTAACTAAAAAACCTATTATTCCTACAAAAAAGGAAGAGAAAATAAATCCAAGAAGTAGAAGTTCAAAAATGAGAGTGTTTAAACTAAAATGACAAATGACAAGCAAGAATTATTAGAAGAGTATGATGAAGAGAAAAATTTAGATTTTAAGTTTTTATTACTCATTTATCTCTCTTTAGCAGTTGCTTTTTCTATAATTCTCCCAAAAATATATATAAAAAATCAAATATACTACATAAGTAGAGATATTCATAAGTTGTATTCTGAAAATTCTATTTTGAAAGAAGAAAACACTTATTTAAAACAAAAACTAGAATCAATAAGATTTAAAAATCAAGTGTTAGATTCTGTTTTTATTGAATTGGAAGAGTAATGATAAGAAGTTTTATAAAATTTGCAGTAGACAAAAGTGTTTTAAACCATATATTTTTACTATTTCTTATAGTTTTAGCAGTTTTTTCATACCAAAAAATACCAAAAGAAATTTTTCCTCCGTCTAGCCTAGATGCTATTTCCATAACTGGGGGTTATATCGGAACAAGTCCTGATGTTCTTGATAAAATAGCAGTAAAAATCATAGAAGATGACATAGCAAATTTAAATAACATTGACAGAATAGAGAGTGCTATAAGAAATGGCTTTTTCAGTATAGTTGTTTATTTAAAAAGTGGAGCAAATAGAGGTGAGCTTTTGGATGATGTAAAAGACGTTATATCTTCTAAACAAAAAGATTTACCAAGTGATATGAATGAGCCAATTGCTAAAATAATGGAAACAAATTATCCTCTTATCTCGATTGCAATTGCTAGTAAAGAGAATGATAAAGCACATATGTTAGAAGTTGCTGATGCTTTGAAGTCTAAACTCTCTAAAATAGAGGATTTGAGTGACATTAGCATACGTGGTGATGTTGACAGAGAGTTGGTTTTTAAAATTGATGATAAAAAACTTAGTGCATATGGGCTTGATAATGGTGAATTTGCAAGAGCAATATCGTCTTTGAGTGAAGTTTTCCCTGTCGGAGTCATAAAACAGACGGGAGAGCATCTTTTTATTAGTACCTATGGTGGCGAAAAAGAGGTAGAAAAGCTTAACAATACAATCTTACATGTAAGTGGTAAAAGGGTATATTTGGGTGATGTAGCCACTGCTGAATTTACCTTTTCAGATGAAGAAGAACTTTCTCATTTTAATGGTAAACCAAATATATCTATTAGTATAAATAAAGCAAAAACAGGTAATGCTATAGCTCTTGTAAAAGACATACAAAAAATACTCAAGACATATGAAACTAAATATAGTAGTTTTACTTTTGAGACATACTCAGACTCTTCTGTTTGGATAAGAAACCGTCTAAATACAGTGACTTCAAATATTATTTTTGGTCTTATTTTAGTTGGGCTTTCTGTTTGGATTTTTATTAGTGGTCGCATAGCTTTTGTGGTTTCTATTGGCATACCTGTTAGTTTTATGATGGGGCTAATTGCAGCTGAACTCATGGGATATAGCCTTAATATGCTTTCTCTCTTAGGAGCTTTGATTGCTCTTGGTATGCTTGTTGATGAAGCCATAGTTGTCGCTGAAAACATATATAGGCACTTAGAAAATGGAGAGAGTCCAAGAGACGCTGCCATAAACGGTGCCACTGAAATGTTTCCTGCTGTTTTAACTGCAACTGCAACTACTATATTTGCTTTTTTACCTTTGCTTATTATGAGTGGAGAGATGGGTGTTTTTATGAGGTTACTGCCTATAATGATTTCCATATTACTTGTTAGTTCTCTGTTCGAAGCTTTTTACTTTTTACCACTTCATGCAAAAGATTTTTTGAGAGTAAAAAGTAAAAAGAAAAAAAATGAAACACTTTGGACTTTTTTAAATGGCATGTACTCAAAAATATTGGACTTTTTACTTAAGTTTAGAAAAACAGCTTTAGTTTTATTTTTGATTGTAGTAGTCTCTTTAATAGTGCTTCTAGGTTATAACAGCAAGTTTCAACTTTTTCCAGATTTTGATACAACGCAAATATATATAAGTGGAAAAGTTAATATAAACAATGATTTGGAAGATACGCAAAAAATTGTGACAAAAATAGAAAAGATACTTCAATCCAAGAGAACTGAAAATGAGATAGCAAGCATAGCTTCTATTTCAGGTTTTATGCTTGATGCAAAGTATAAACCTCATTTTGCTGAGAATAACTTTCATATTTTTATAGATTTATATGATAGAGTTCCAGAAAATGCTTTTAATAAGTATATTAATCCCTATCTTTCACCAGAATATGATGATAGCAGAATGTTGAGAGAACGTGATGCTCGTGTTATTTTAGAAGATATAAAAAAGTATACACTAGAGCTTTCCCAAAACGGAGAATTTGAAGAGTTTAAGGCGATAGTCCCAGGAGCTGGCATAGTTTCTAGTGATGTTGAAATAGCATTGAGTGGTGATGATGTTATGCTACAAAAAGCCATAAGTGAACTTACAAAAGAGATAGAAAAAGTAGATGGTACGTACAATGTTGACAATGATTTAAAAGCAGGAAAAAAAGAGTTAAAACTAAGAGTAAATGGCTACGGTCAAATCTTAGGTTTTACAGAAAAGAGTATATCCTCGCTTCTAAGACCATACTTTTTCAAAGCAGAAGTCGCAAAGATGTTTTACAATGGAGAGCTTATTAAAATACGATCACAAGAGAAGATGAAAGACACTTATGATGCTATATCTTCGTTTTATCTTACAGTGCCAGGTCAAAAGACACAAGTACGTCTTAGTGATGTAGTGGATTTTGAGTTTAAAGATGGATATGCTGACATATATAAAAATGAAGGAGAGAGAATTAGCTCTGTTTTTGCTTCTTTGAAAAAAGCTAAGATTACTTCAAGTGAACTTCTTTCAATTCTTGCACCACTACTCAAAAAGTTTGAAAAACAAGGAATTATAGTCACAGTAAAAGGTGAAGAACAAGAGAACAAAAAAATCCAAAAAGAGATGGGGCAAGCAGCTATTATAGCTATTTTTCTTATTTTTATAGCTCTCGTATGGATGTTTGACTCAGTCTTGCTCTCAGTCACTCTTTTGACTTCTATACCACTATCTTTACTTGGTGTTTTAGGTGGTCACTTGTTTATGGACATTAACCTAACTATGCCTGGACTTCTTGGTATTGTGGGACTTAGTGGAGTTGTAGTAAATGACGGAATCATTATGATGGATTTCATAAAAAAAGCAAAATCCATAAAAGAGATAACAAAGTTTGCTACTATGAGATTAAGACCAATTCTTTTGACTTCAATAACAACCATACTTGGTCTTTCAACATTGATATTTTTCGCTTCCGGACAAGCTGTTATACTCCAACCAATGGCAATTTCACTTGGTTTTGGATTGGCATTTGCTACGGTTTTAAACTTGTTTTACTTGCCAGTTTTGTTTACAATAATCAGGGGTGGAAAACTTAGTCGTTGATGGGTTACATGTAGATATTTATGAGTAATGAGAATTATAATAAGGAAATGAATTTGCCATTTACACCTTTTCATATGGGACCAGGTATACTGCTTAAAAGTTTACTGCAAAGTAGTTTTAGTCTAATGGTATTTGGCTGGACTCAAATAGTTATGGACATTCAACCATTGATTGTAATAATTACAAATGAAGGTTATTTACATGGTTTTTCTCATACATATGTTGGAGCAATACTTCTAGCTATTTTTTCTGCTATAAGTGGTAAATATCTTTCTCAATTTGGATTGTATATTTTAAAAATAAGACCAAGTATAAATGTTCATATACCTTGGACTGTTGTTTTTTTAAGTGCTTTTATTGGTAGTTTTAGTCATGTTTTTTTAGACAGCATTATGCATGGTGATGTACAACCTTTTTACCCACTATATTTAGTAAATAGTATGCATGGTGTAATATCAGTGAGTTTATTACATAAATTTTGTCTTTATTTAGGTTTATTAGGGGCTGGTATTTATTATTGGATACTGTGGAAAAATAAGAAATAATTATGTTTTTTAGGATTCTCTTTTCTTTTTTACCGAAAAAAGAAACAAAACTAGCAAATACAGTTTTGCGTAGCAAAAAGTTTCTTGATCCTTTTTTTATCCGTAAAAAAAGAACGAAAAAAAGCTCCCATCAGTTGAAATGCTTTTTTAGAAATTTAGAAAATATTTTCTTATGTTTATAACTCAGTCAATTACTTTACGTAGTAAAGTTTTTAACTTTATAATTGCCTGAAAAATCAAGACAACTTTTCAGCTTAATTAATTTCCACCTCTTGACTGCTACCTTACGCTACATTTTTAATAAATTCAATAGACTTCTTGCAAAACTCATTTTGAACAAACATTAAAACCACGGTCAAAATTCACTAATCCACATATCAAATTAAAGCGGAGATTGAAGCGCTTTCTACGGTTACGATATTTTTGCGTAAGGATTTGAAAAGTTTTTAATTTAGCATTGACATGCTCAATACAAATACGAGCTGATGCTTCTATTTTATTTTGAGTTTTTTGTGTATTGGTTAATGGATATAACTTTGATGATTTGTATGGTATTTGAATATTGACATGTTGCTTTTTAATTCCAAGGTAACCTAAATCTACATAGATACAAGTCTCAGATTTTACAGAAAGATTACTTTGTTTAAAAAGTTTGAAATCATGTGTAGTACCTTTACAGGTGTGAGCACAAATAATCCTTTCATCTTTATCAATAACTATTTGACCCTTTAATGTGTGGTTTCGTTTTTTCCCTGAATAGTACTCTCTTTGCTTTTTTTTGGTCGCTGTATTGGGGACTCAGTAGCATCAATAACGATAAACTCCAAATCAATATTATCTCCATATAAAGCTCGTTTACTTGGTAGTGAAAATTTACCTGACTTAATTAAAATATCTTCAACTTCTCGTACAACTCTTGAAGCTGTAGATTCACTTACGCTGTAATCAAAGCCTATATGCTCTAAGGTTCTGTACTCTCTATAATAACTTAACATCAAAAGTACTTTATCTTCTGGTGATAAACTTTTTCTTCCTCCAACTCCATGATTTTTAGTTCTCTCTTTTTCATATGCTATGAAAATCGCAATCATCTCATTAAAAGTATTTTCATTTACACCAATAAGTCGTTTAAAATTCTTTCGTGGTTTCTTTTGTAGTTGTTTGTATTTACTCATATAAACTTTTAAGCATTTTTTGTACCTACTTTTGAGTTTCGCAAGAAGTCTAATATAGTAATTCATAGGTTTTTGATAACCAATAGCTGAATGAAATCTCTTAAAATTGTATTTGTGCATGTAGGCTTTTACACCTTCTTTTAACTCCTTAATTGATTGATAATCACTAATATAGATATTCCCATGTTTGAGAGTTCTAAAGAAACGTTCTATTACTATATTGTCAATACTTCTACCTCTTCCATTCATAGATATTTGAATATCATGTTGTTTTAGAACTTGAGTATGCTCATAGCTTGTATACTGGCTTCCTTGATCACTATTGAATATATTCGGCTTCGGATATTTCGATAGAGCTTCCTTGAGAACATCTGTAGCCAATGTTGCATATCTTGTAAGCTAAGATTGCTTTACTATGCCAGTCTATTACTGCTGCTAGATACATAAATCCACCATTAGTTCTAATATATGTAATATCACCACTCCAAACTCCATTTGGTGAAGGAACATTTATTTGTTTGATTTTGCCCGTTGTTGTCCAGTACTCTTTTAATAAATACTCATAGACCTTATGCTCTTTGTTTTTAATGCTTGTCAATCTTTTTTTAATTTGGTAGATGGCTTGTATACCCATAAATTGCATATATTTAAGTACTCTGTCTTTTCCGATATTATATCCATCTTCAAGCAATCTATATCCGTACTCTGAGTTATCAGTGGCTATCTCATCTATTATATGCATTATTTTCAGGTTCTGTTCACCAATATAGCCATACAAAATCAAACTTAAGAATCAATTAAACTAAAACATTGATTTGATAGTTCTTTAGAGTTTGTATTATTTATATTTGTAAATAAATCAAATACAAAATTTTTAAATATATCAGCTGTTTTAAAAAATCTTTGTCTAATTTTACTTTTTAAAAAACTCCATACTCTTTGCCCTGACCAAAGGGAGGAAATACTCTTGGGGTGCAATTGGATTATATTCAGGTGAGTATGGTGGTAAAAACAGTAATGTAATTTTATTCTGTTCACAATATTCTTGAACTGCAAGTGTTTTATGCCAAGAAGCATTATCTATAAAAAATGCAAGAGGAATATTTTCATCATAGTTGGCACGAACTTTTTAAAGTGTTCAATTGTAGCTTCTGCATTGCCTTTATCATGAAAAGTGCTAATTAAGTTGCCAGTTTTTAGATTTTAATTACCTAAGCAATTCAATGAAGTTCCATATCTATATCCTGAGTAAACTACTGATGAACCTTTTAATGACCATGATGTTACTTTTGGAACTTCTGAGCTAAATTTACTTTCATCCTGTGAGAGGAGTATAGTACCAACAGGAAGATTAAGTAGTTTTTTTTATCTCTTCTTTCCACGTAGTGATTTTATCTTCTGATTTTTTAGGATCTATTTTTGTAGCTATTTTATGCGTGATACCTAAACTTTTTAATAATGCATATACTCCACCTCTTGTATATGTTACACCAAATTTAGTTTTTATTAAATCTACAATTATCCAACCATCCCAACCTTTATAGGTAATAGGATATGTATTTATAATGATATGTTTTAATTCTTCTTTATTTTGAGCTGTTAAAAAACTTTTATTATCTCCACCTCTATTATCCTGTATAGTATCTAGCCCACTTTCAAAATACTTATTTATCCAAGTTCCTACTGTCTCTTTGGTTCTACCAACCATCTTTGCTATATCTCTTTTGGTTATACCATTTACATACATCGATATATAAGTTAATCTCTCTTTTACTACTGGGTTTCTCTCTTGTTTTAGCAAAAGTGATATCTCCTCTTTGATTTTATTTGTGATTTTTGACTTTATATTCATAATTTTACTACCTTTTTTTGATAGTTTATTATATCATATATTTCTTAAGTTTGGTTTTCTATAACTATAGGTACTAGTTTATAGTAATGCGTTGCACGACTTACATGTAAGAGTTTACATTGTCTTGTTTTTGTTATGTTGAGCTCGCCCTCTATAAGTTCTTTACGCTTATTTAATGAGACCGAGCTCTTTAGCTTTCCCACTGCCCAATTTCGCTCTATAGTGGTTTTTCCTAAGGCTTTAGCTAATTCATCATTTTGAGACTATAATTCACTAATCTCTTCTTTGAATTTTTGTACTGCTTTTCAGAGAAACTTTTTATTTTATAAAACCGCTATTCGCTAGTTTTGCTGGTTCAAATGCAATTGAAGCATTTTTTAGAAACTGCTTTTTCCACTTTGCTATGGACTGAGAAGAGATTTTATATTTAGTTGCTATTTGAGCAATAGTTTCTTCTTCTTTTAATAGCTCGAGCACTATTTTTGTCTTCTGTTCGGCACTGTATGTTTGACCTTTTTTTCGACTCATGATTTATCTCCATTAATTTCATATTATCTTATCTATTTTTGAAATTAACTTTACTGAATTCTTGTCTTAGATATTCAGGCCATTATAGTATCTTATATGTGATATTGTTAATCTTGATGCAAAGCCTATAAATAGTACTTTTGAAGGGGATTGATATTTAGTGTTTTAGGAGAGGTCTTTTGAATAAGCTAGGAAAAAATCAAACTTTTATAGCAAATGAGATAGGAGTACATAAATCAACAATATGTAGAGAACTTTCAAAAAATTCTTTAGCAAAGTATAATGCAGAGGCTGCACATGTAACAGCAAGAATAAGACATAAAAAGAAACCAAGGAAGATAAGACTAACACAAGCTATAAAAATCTATATTGGTCATAAACAAAAGAACACTGGTCACCAGAGCAAATAAGTGGACGTTTACATGTATATGAAAATCTATCAATTTCTCATGAGACTATATACCAGTATATCTATAAGAATCTAAGACAAGGTGGCACTTTATATAAAAACCTTAGACACCAAAATAAAAAATACACAAGAAGAAGTTCCCAGTATAAAACTAGAGGTCAAATTAAAGGCAGAATAAGCATAGAAGAGCATCCTTCTATAGTTGAAACATTCACGTATTGGTGATGTTGAAATAGATACTGTTATAGGCAAAGGGCATAAAGGTGCTATTGTTACTATAGTTGATAGAAAATCTAAATTTTCTTTGTTTAAAGTAGTAGACAGCAAACAAGCTTCTCCTGTTACACAAGCTTTGATAGATTTAATGGCTCCAATAAAAAATCATATCCATAACTGACAAACAAATTGTAGAAGCACAAGAGCGTTTAAATCACCATCATAGAAAGGCACTTGGGTATAAAACTCCGTTTGAAGTTTTCTTTGGTACAATTGTTGGAAATATGGCATCATGAATTAGGTGTTTGTTGCACTTGTGATTTGAATTCAGGGATTATCTTTTAGAAAATGGTGCTAAATGGTTAGCTAATAAACAAGGATTTGAAAAAATCGTAGATAAATTAAAAGGATAAATTGTGTTTAAAATCGAATCTGTAAAAGCTCATTGTGATGTACCTTGTGGTATTTATGATCCCATAGTGGCACAAATTGCAGCACTTAGTGTTATTAGAATGGTAGATTTAATGAATGATTTAGAAAAAAGCGATAATTTAGAATACGTTAATACTATTTCTAGGCATATTTTAGTTAAAGAAAGTGAAGCTGAAAAAGTAAAAAATGAAGTAAGAATTATTTGGGGAGATTTTATTAAACCTTCACATATTGAAAAATACCCACAAATCCACTCAATTGTACACAATATCATGATGCTAGGTTCTGCAAATAGACAAGGTGTTTCTAAAGATAAGGCTTGTGAACTTTTAGACGAAGTAAATAAGTTTGCAGAAATTTTTTGGGAAATTAAAGGTGTGAGCACCAAAAAAGTAAATGCTAATTATTTACCAAACAAAGAGATTGTTATACCTGCTTAATGTTCAAACTTTTTAAGGTTGAAGGTTTTTCACTTCATCCTCTCATAAAAGAGGGTGAAGTTTTGTTATGCATAAAGCTTTTTTATTTTAATAAAATTAAAATAAACGATTTTGTACTTTTTAGGCACAAGTCAAAAGGTTTAATGATAAAAAAAGTAAGTACTATAATTAATAATAAATATTTTGTAAAAGGTGAAAACTCTTTTAGTTGTGATAGTAGGGATTTTGGAGAATTAAGAAAAGAAGAACTTTTATATAAGGTAATTTATGCATTTTAAAATCCCTATTAAATCTTATTATGTTATAATCCTTAATATAATGAAACAGATAAAAAATTAGTTTTGATTTTCCCAAAAAATGATAATAAATAGTATAATAGGAATTAAATGGAAGAGATAATAAAAGAGTTAAAAGAGAAGAATCTTTTACGCATAATAGATGAAGAATTAGATATTGACCTTGAAATTCCACATATTGCTTATGTAGAAATAAAAAAAGAGGATTCTAAAGCTCTTTTATTCACGAATCCAGTATCAAAAAGACTTAACAAAAAGTTTGATATGCCAGTTTTAATGAATGTTTTTGGTTCTTATGAGGCAACGGAGCTTATTTTTGATAAACATCCTGATGCTATTGCTGATGAGATTGAAAGTTTGTTACATATGAAACCACCTTCTGGTTTTATGGATAAAATAAGCATGCTTGGTAAACTTTTCTCCTTAAAAAATGTATTTCCTAAAAGACTCACTAAAAAAAGTAATTGTCAACAGATAAGGCAAGAAAATATAGACTTAAATGAGTTCCCAATTTTAACTACTTGGAGCGAAGATGGTGGTCCTTTTATAACTATGGGGCATGTTTACACTCAAAGCCTAGATGGAACCAAGCAAAATGTAGGAATGTATAGACTACAAGTCTATGATAACAAGCGTCTTGGAATGCACTGGCAAATACATAAAGATGGTGCTCACTTTTTTCATGAATATAAAGAAGCAGGTAAAAAAATGCCAGTAACTGTTGCCATAGGCGGTGATCCACTTTACATTTGGTGCGGACAAGCTCCTATGCCAAATGGAATGTTTGAACTACTTCTTTATGGACTTATTCGTGAAGAGAATGCAAGGCTTGTTAAGTCACTTACAAATGAGATTTACATTCCAGAAGATGTTGATATTGTAATAGAGGGTTTTGTAGACCCAAGTAAGATGGAGATTGAGGGTCCTTTTGGTGATCATACAGGTTATTATACGCTCAAAGAAGAGTATCCAGTAATGGATGTGACTTGCATAACTACAAAAGAGAAGCCAATTTATCAAGCAACAGTAGTTGGTAAGCCTCCTTTAGAAGATAAGTATATGGCTTGGGCAACTGAAAGAATTTTCTTACCACTTCTTAAAACAACAGTTCCTGATTTAATAGACTATAATATGCCAGAAAATGGTGTTTTTCATAATTTAATTTTAGCAAAAATGAAAACAATGTACCCAGGACATGCAAAACAGTTTATGCATGCTTTTTGGGGAGTTGGGCAAATGAGTTTTGTAAAACATGCTTTTTTCGTCGGTGCAAATGCACCAGAACTTAAAAATTATGATGAATTGAGTGATTATATTCTTGATAGAATTAGTGTTGAAAACATACTCATAAGTGAAGGAGTATGCGATGCACTCGACCATGCAAGCCCAAATGCTTGTTATGGTGGTAAGCTTGGAATTGACTGTACTGGCGATGAAATTGAGTCATCTTTCAAAAATGTATTGAGTGATGAGAAACTTTATGCTAAAATAACAACATTGGTTACAGAAGTAAAATCTATAAAGCAGTATAAGACTCATACTAAGACGCCTGTGGTAGTTTTAGGAGTTGATAAAACAAGACCAACAAGTGAACTTTATGAAGCGTTAAAACCACTTAAAGAACATATGAAATTATTAGTTTTTGTGGATTTTAATTCAAATCAGCTTGACAATGTTTATATGCTTGTTTGGAGAGTAGTAAATAATATAGATGCTCTGCGTGATATATATTTAGAGAAAGACTATATAGGTGTAGATGCAACCAATAAATCGGCTATTGATGGTTACACAAGAGAGTGGCCAGATGATACTGATTGTGATAAAAAAACCATAAATGACCTTCAAAAAAAAGGTTTAATAACAAAAAATAAGGAGTTTTTAAATAAATACCATGTCTGATTCTTCGTCGAAACAGCGGTGTTCTTTGAACATATTCATAGAGGTACCGCGTAACAACAAAAAACAAAAATTAGGTCAAATTATATGACACTACTTTTTATATACTTAGCTATTGCTATTGGTGTATCGTTCCTGTGCTCTATTGTGGAGTCAGTTTTACTATCTCTAAATATGTCACATATTAATGTAATAAAAAAAGAGAATGAAAAAATAGGTAACCTTCTTGAAAAGTTAAAAACAAATATCAATGAATCTATAGCTTCAATTCTTATACTAAATACAATAGCACATACTTTGGGTGCTGCAGGAATTGGTGCAGAAGCTTCAAGACTGTTTGGGATTGAGTATATGTTTTATATCTCTGCAGTTTTGACTCTGTTAATTCTGTTTTTATCAGAAATAATTCCTAAAACCATAGGAGCACAGTACTACAAAGAGTTAGCTGTGATAACGGCATATATTATAAAAGTTTTTATTTTTATAACTTATCCTCTCATCATAGTATCTCTTTTCATTACAAAAATGATATCAAAAGAGGGTTCTAGTCACTCTATTACAAGAGAAGAGTTATTAGAAACTGCACTTTTGGTTGAAAATGGTGGTCATATTGATGAAAAAGAGTCTGATGTAATTGAAAACGTATTGAAACTTAATAAGAGTAAAGTAAGTGATATATTAACTCCAAGAAGTGTTGTTTTTGCACTAGAAAAAGACATGAGTTTAAAAGATGTTTTAAAAACAGAAGGTATAAAAAAGTTTTCAAGAATTCCTGTTTATGATGGTAGTATAGATAACATAGTAGGTGATGTTTTAAGTAAAGAAGTATTTCAAAAAGCAATAGAAAGTAAAGAGGGTGGTATTGAAGATTTAATAGGACCATTATTTTCTATACATGAAAACATACCAGTATCTTATGCCCTTGATATGTTCATAAAAAGAAAAGAACATATGTTTTTAGTATTAGATAGTTATGGTCAAACTGAAGGCATAGTGACTCTTGAAGATTGTATAGAAACTCTTTTAGGATTAGAGATTATGGATGAATCTGATACAACTGAAGATATGAGAAAACTAGCAAAAGAGAGAATGAAAAAAAGACAAAAAGAACAAAAAACATAACTTATTTAAAATAAAGAGGGTATACAATAACATTTATGCTATAATACCCTTACATTTTAAATAGGAATTTTCATGAGATTTTCATATAAAAAACTAGTTGAGAGATTTTTGATCCCAAGACCAACACTAATAGAGTGGCAAAAAAGAGTCAAAAGTGACAAACAAAATTGGAGAGTTAATCACCTCAACTACTTACGTGAACAGATTAATATAGAAGAACTTACACTTCATGAACTAAAATCAAAACCAATCCTAATAGAAGATATATTTCTTATCTCTGTGTATCTGTTTTTTGATGTAAATTATGATTATATGAATAGAGATAATTTAAAAAAATCGTTAAGACAATTTGCTTACTCAAATCGCAAGAGTGTAGAGTATAGGCATGAATTTGCACTTAAGATTTGGTCAATAGAACTAAATGATGATAGTGGTAGAAGAGTTGCAAACTATCAAAGTCTTATAGATATGCTTGAAAGTTTAACAGCAGCACAGTTTGTCCTGTTTATAAGAAAAATAAAGCACTTTCTACTTAAAGTAGAAAAAAAAGTAGAACCATCTCATACTGATTTATTAGATGGTATTAGTTGGCAAGAACTTCATATGTATGATAAAGCTTTTAGTGATAAAGCAATAGAAAAACACTTTGAAGAGTTAGGCATCATTAACAATTAAAAGAGTTTGTTCTCTTAATGCTGAAGCTGCCTTTCCTACACTAGAAGCAAATTTAAGTAGTTTAGGGCTAAAGTTAAATCTATTTGAGATTATGTTCATGAGCTCTTGTTCTTGATTATTGTATGTATCATCAACGTGGACAAGCATCATGAGTTCAAGTAGCAGTATTCTTTGACTTTTAGTTGATTTGAATTTTTCTAAATAGTTTTCAAGAACATAATTTTCTTCATCAAAAATTATATTGTCAATTCCCATTTCAACACAGTAGTCATTGATTCTTAGCTTTTCTCTATTTCCAATTTTACCATCAGATTGAGCTAGATGATGAGCTATATATAAAAAAGCAAATTTTTCTTGAGTTTCTAGTTGCATAAGTAGCATTGGTAATATCCTATATTTTTATTTAATAGTCAAATTATAAGAATTTTAGGTTAACCTATGGTTAATATAAGAAAATTTATATATAAGTATGATAAAATGCACAATGTTCAATAAAAACTGGAGCTTATTGTGAATAAAAAATCAAAAAAAACAGAACTTATTTTAGAAACATCATTAGTACTTTTTTCACAAAAAGGTTTTTATTCTACAACTATGCCTAATATTGCAAAAGAGATGGGCATGAGTGTAGGAAATTTTTATAACTATTTTTCATCAAAAGAGGCATTAGCTCAGGAGTTAATTCGGTATTCATCGAACAAAGTTGGTGCTATGATACGTACTGTAAATGATTTGAATTGTAATTCCGAAGAGAAGATAAAAAAAATTGTAACTCTATATTTTCAATTAGCTATAGAAAAACCTCAATATCTAGATTATTTTTTAAGAGTATATCTAGCAAACAAAGAAATATTTAAAAATGGCTGCGAAGGTATGATATGTGTGGCATCTTTTGTAACTGAAATGATGATTTTCTTTGAAGAGGGAGTTAGAAAAGGAGAACTAAGAAATCAGAGTTTTTTTTCTGCTTTTGGTCTTTTTATGGGTTATCTTGGTGGGTTTGTATTTTTAAATGGAGAAAATATACTTGAAGATGAGCTCTCAACTTTTGTAGATGATGTCTCATATAACATATACCAAGCTTTAAAAGTTCATGAAAACTGATAAACGCTCTACCATAGTATGGCTACAAGGTCTTACATGTAATGGCAATTCGCACTCTTTTTTTAACTACCCTAGCATAGATATTTTTTCCAAATCATTTAGTATACTCCATCATCCACAGATGAAAACTCCTTTTAGCATAGAAGAGGTTCTTATTTCTGACAAAGATATTGATTTTTTGGTTATTGAGGGAGCTTTAAGTAGAAGTGATGAGATATTATCTAGATTTGATTTTTCTTTTGAAGAGCTTTTAGAAAAATTATCAAAAAAAGCAAAACATATTATTTGTGCAGGAAGTTGTGCTAGTTATGGTGGTATTTTTAGACTACAAAATGAAAAAAAGATTTATGGAGCTCTTTTTAATGCTAAAAGCAGAGGTGGATTTTGGAAAGAAAACTCAAAAGTGGTTAACATATCTGGTTGTCCTATGCATCCCCGATGGTTTGTTGAAACTCTTTTAAAACTTCATTTTGGAGATAATCTTTCGTTAGATGAGTATAAAAGACCAAAAGAAGTTTACTCCTACCTTGTTCATCATGGTTGTTTACGAAATGAGTATTTTGAATGGAAAGTAGATTGTAAGGATTATGGATTAAGAGAAGGATGCCTTTTTTATGAACATGGTTGTCAAGGACCTATGACACATGCAAACTGTAATAAAATACTTTGGAACACAGTTAGTAGTAAAACAAGAGTTGGTTCAGCATGTTTAGGCTGTACAGAGTTTGATTTTCCTAAAAAAAGACTATATGAAACTCCAAAAAATATGTCATTACCAGCAACACCTTATGGTATAAGTAGACGTGCTTATTACTCTGTAACAGGGGTTATTAAAGGTTTTAAAATAGATAGATTAGAGAAGAGGTTATATGAAGAAGATAACTAAAGAGTTACTCCAAAGAATAGAAGGTGAAGCTACATTAGAGTTAGATTGGGAAGATGATAAAATCTCTTATGCAAAGATCAAATTTCTTAATTTTCGTGGTATTGAAAAGATACTAGAAAATAGACCTTTTTTAGACGCTCTAGCTATTACTCCTCGAGTTTGTGGTATATGTAATACTTCTCATATAATTGCTGCAATAAATGCTATAGAAGATGCTTATATGTCTATGGGCATAGATATAAAACTATCAAAAAAAGCAAAGCAGATTCGTGAGTTTGCTCTAAATGCTGAAAAAATACAAAATCACATTAAATGGCTTTATTTTTCAATACTTCCTGAGATATTTGAACTAAATGGAGATGATGAGACAAGCATAAAAGCCTTTGAAGGTGAAGAGTGGATAAAAGCTCAAAAAATATGTTCAGAGATTCTAAAAGCTATGGCTATTTTTACGGGACAGTGGCCTCATGGTTCTTTTTGCATTGTTGGTGGTGTTACTTGTGACCCAACAAGAGGGGATATTTACGAAGCTATGTATTATTTAGAAAATGTAATGGAGTTTTGCGAAAAAGAGATATTTGGTGTATCTATTGAAGAGTTTTTGAGTTTTGATTCATCTATACAGATTATGGGAACAATAGGTACTTTGCAAAAAACTGTAGGAACTATGGTTAAACACAAAGTAAGTCACATTGGAAAAAGCTATGATATGTTTATTTCTCTTGGTGAAAGCAGTAGTAAAAAAAGATCAAAAAAATGTGTAGGTACTAGAGTTATTAATGTTGATATTAATTTTGTTAGTGAGAGTTTGAAAAATAGTTTTTTTGAAAAAGGTGGATATACTTATTCAAAAAGTGCTATGTATAAAAATAAATATTTTGAAACTGGACCAATAGCAAGAATGATGATTATCAGAAATCCACTTATAAGAGATTTTCATAGAAAACATAAAGATTCTATATTAACTAGAGTAGCCGCTAGAGTTGCTGAAATTGCACATCTTTTAAGTAAATCAAAAAAATTATTAGAAAGAATTAATCTAAGTGAACCATCTTGTATAAGTCCGAAACAATCTTATAACATGATAACAGCAACTGGTATTGGGCGTTGTGAAGCTGCTCGTGGTTCATTGTTGCATAAAATAGTGATAAAAAAAGGGTTGATAACAAGTTACGACATTATCACTCCTACTGTATGGAATCTTGGTAATGGAAGTAAAGAAGAACCTGCTATTACACAAAAAGCTCTTATGGGGCTTGATAATATTTCTGAAGCTGATTTTGTATTTAAAGCCTTTGACGTATGCGCGGTTTGCACCACTCAATAGGTTTATTCTTTAAACATCACATGTTTATAACTTAAAAGTAAATTTACATTACCTTATTTAATCTTCATTTAAAAAAACACTCTTTTTATCCTATTTAAATGTTACAAAACTTCTCAAATAGGCATTTTTTTTATAATTAAAAAGTAAATTATATCTACTATATGCTTTATTGTGTAATTATTATAAATGAATAATCATTCAGTAATGAATGTAATTTTTGATGAGAGAAAAAACACATAGGAGAAACTGATGGAACAAACAAAACTGTACCAAAAGATTTCCTCCAGACTTGGTGAGCTTCAAAAGTTTGCACCAATGAAAGAGGATATGTCAATAGCACAGTTAATGGATGAGAAAGGTGTCAGTCGTCGTGACTTTATGAAATGGGCTGCTGGAATGACAGCAATGCTTTCACTTCCTTCTTCGTTTACGCCACTTATGGCTCAAGCTGCTGAATTAACTGATCGTTTACCAGTAGTATGGTTACATATGGCAGAGTGTACTGGTTGTAGTGAAAGTCTTTTAAGAACAGATGCACCTGGTATTGAAAGTCTTATATTTGATTATATTTCGTTAGAGTATCATGAAACACTTATGGCTGCTGCTGGATGGCAAGCAGAGCATAACTTGTCAAATGCTATAAAAAAGTATAAAGGTAAGTATATACTCATGGTAGAAGGTGGAATTCCAACTAAAAATGATGGAATGTACTTAAAAATTGGACCACAAGCTCATACCGGTTTGAGTATTGCTAAAAAGGCTGCTGCTGATGCTGCTGCTATTTTTGCAATCGGGACATGTTCAAGCTTTGGTGGTGTTCAAGCTGCATACCCAAACCCAACAGGAGCAAAAGGATTAAGTAAAGTAACTGATAAACCAGTTATTAACGTACCTGGCTGTCCTCCAAGTGAGAGAAATATTGTTGGTAATGTTCTTCACTATATTCTTTTTGGAACACTTCCTGCACTAGATGCTTATAGTCGTCCAAAATGGGCTTACGGTCTTAGAATTCACGACATGTGTGAGCGACGTGGTCATTTTGATGCTGGTGAATTTGTACAAGAGTTTGGTGATGAAGGTGCAAAAAAAGGTTACTGTCTTTACAAAGTTGGTTGTAAAGGACCGTATACTTTTAACAACTGTAGTAGAGAAAAATTTAATCAAGGTACTTCTTGGCCAGTTCAAGCAGGTCATGGTTGTATTGGTTGTAGTGAACCAGATTTTTGGGATGCTATGGGACCATTTGAAGAGCCTCTTGGTAATAAACTATATCATACTGTTTATGGAGAAGGTGCAGATAGGACTGCTGATAAAGTTGGTGTAGCACTTTTAAGTGCTACAGCAGTTGGTATCGCAGCACATGCAGCTATTGCATCCGTAAAGGGTGCACCAAAAACTGATGAAAGCTAAGAAGGATTATTTAATGAGTAAAAGAATAGTAGTTGATCCTATCACTAGAATTGAAGGACACTTAAGAGTTGAAGTTATTGTTGATGACAACAATAAAGTTACAGAAGCATACTCTTCTGCAACATTATGGAGAGGATTAGAAAATATCCTTAAAGGAAGAGACCCAAGAGATGCAGGTTTCTTTACACAAAGAATTTGTGGTGTTTGTACATACTCACACTACAAAGCAGGTATAGTAGCTGTTGAAGATGCACTAGGAATTGAAATTCCTTTAAATGCACAATTAGTTAGAACATTGATGAATGCTGCATTATTTATGCATGATCATCCTGTTCATTTTTATCACTTACATGGTCTTGACTGGGTTGATGTCGTTTCTGCTTTAAGTGCAGATCCGGCACTTGCTAGTAAAGATGCATTTAATTATACTGATACACCAATGTACACTGGTGAAGACCACCTTAAAATGGTACAAAAGAGAGTAGCTGAATTTGTTAAAAAAGGGCACCTTGGACCATTTGCTAATGCGTATTGGGGACATCCTACATATAAACTAACTCCAGAGCAAAACTTGATTGCAGTTTCACATTATCTTAAAGCTCTAGAAGTTCAAAGAACTGCTGCTCAAATGATGGCAATTTTTGGTGCAAAGCAACCACATCCACAAAGTCTAACTGTTGGTGGTGTTACTTGTATTATGGATCTTCAATCTCCTGCACGTTTAGGTGATTTTTTATTCAAGTTTAAAGAAGTTGCATTGTTTATCAACAACTGTTATTATCCAGATGTTGTTATGGCTGGTGGTATGTATGCAGGAGAGCCTAGTGTTAATGCTGGTCTTGGTACTGCAAACTTATTTACACACGAAGAGTTTCAAGTAAGTGCAACCGAGCATCTTTTTAAGAGTGGTGTTATGATGGCTGGAGACGTTGTTGCTCTTATTACTGGTAAGCCATTTAAAGTTGAAGATTTAGATGAGAGTAAAATTACCGAAGAAGCAACTCGTGCTTGGTACAAAAATGATGCTGCACTTCATCCTTATGATGGTGAAACTGATCCTAACTATACAGGACTCAAAAAAGCACAAACTATCAATGACAAGGGCGAAGAAGTTGAAACTAATGTAATTCAAGAGGATGGAAAATATACTTGGATTAAGGCACCTCGTTATGATGGTAAGCCACTTCAAGTTGGTCCTTTAGCAAATATAGTTATTAACTATGCAAGAAAAAATGAACGTGTTGTTAAAGTAGTAAATCAGTTCTTAAAAGATACTGGTCTTCCTATTTCAGCAGTTGCATCAACTCTTGGTAGAACTGCATGTCGTATGCTTGAAGCAAAAATTATTGCTGATCATGCTTTAGTAGCATTTAATTCACTAATTGAAAATCTAAAAGTTGATGATTCAACTTGTACTACATATAAGATTGATAAGAATAAAGAGTACAAAGGTCGTTATATTGGTAATGTTCCTCGTGGAGTTCTAAGTCACTGGGTTAGAATTAAGAATGGTGTGATTGAGAATTATCAAGCTGTTGTTCCATCAACTTGGAATGCTAGTCCAAAAGATGCAAATGGAGTTAGAGGACCTTATGAAGAGGCTTTAATTGGATTGCCTATAGCTGATTTGTCACAGCCACTTGAAATTATTAGAGTTATACACTCTTTTGATCCTTGTATTGCTTGTGCAGTTCACGTTATGGATACAAGAGGTAATGAGATGGGTTCTTATAAAATAGATCCTAGTGCATAAGACAAAAGGAGAATTAAATGCCAAAAAGAAAGATTGAATTTGAATTTTCTGCTGGTTTACGCTGGACACACTGGCTTAGAGCAATATCTATATTTGTTCTAACAGTGACTGGTTTTTATCTTGCTTATGTCTTTGTTGCACCAGCAGCATCGGATGAACCAGTGCTATTTTTAAATGCAAAGTTTAGAATGTGGCACCAGATAGCAGGATTTTTGCTAATCGCAGTAACTGTGTTTAAAACTTACCTCTTCTTAGTTGATAGAGTAAGTATAAAAGAGAGAATATCATTTTTGGACTTTATAAGCCCAAAAATTTGGTTTCAACAGTTAAAATATTATCTGTTTTTAGGAGAACACCCAAAATTGCGTGGAGTTTATAATCCACTACAATTTATAGCATATATTGGTCTATATGCTATGGTATTTGTAACAATCATAACAGGTCTTGTTATGTACGTGCACAATTTTCATGAGGGTTTAGGTGGTTTACTGTATGATTATATGCGTCCACTAGAAGTTATGATGGGAGGACTAGCAATGGTTCGTGAAATTCATCATATTGCTATGTGGGGTATATTGATTTTTGTTCCTGTTCATATTTATATGGCAGTCTTTAACTCAATTATGGGTAGAGAAGGATCAATAGATTCAATCATCAGTGGTAACAAGTTTATCAAAAATGACCATTAAGAAGCTAAGGTGAAGATTTTAGCCTTAGGCATAGGCAATGTAGTGTGCGCTGACGAAGGAGTCGGCGTGCACTTGTGCCGTACTATTGAAAAGAATTATAAGTTTACTTCAAAAGAGCATACCCTTACTTTTGTAGATGGTGGAACACTAGCTGAACGGCTTATCCCTATTATTGTTGAATATGATTATGTAATTATATTTGATTGCGTTAGTGCAGATGGGGGAAAGATTGGTGATATCTATTTCTTTGATTTTGACAATGTTCCAAATGCTATCAATTGGTCTGGAAGTGCCCATGAAGTTGAAATGCTTCAAACACTAATGATGATGGATATGGTAGGTGATCGTCCTACAACCAAAATTGTTGGTATAATACCTGAAGTAATTTCTGATACAACTCTATATATGAGCAAACCAGTCATTGAAGGAAGTGTTTTAATGGAAAAAACTTTCATTAAACACTTAGATGAACTTGGTTTTGAGTGTGAAAAAATCTCAGATTTTGACATACAAGATGTAGCTCAAAGTGCTTGCGAAAGAGATGAAATTTAAATAAAACAAACCATCATAATTGATGATGGTTTTATAAGCTGTTTGTAATAATAGCTTATAAAACTATTGTAAGGTAAATGAATAATGATATTAGCTTTTGAATTTAATTATGTTTCTAAAAATGCACTTTTAGAAAATATGCTTGAGTCTATATGTAAAGACTTTGGAATCTCTTATAAAATAGGAAAGGTTGACACTATTGTTAGCTTGCATGTGGAAGGTATTGAGACAAAACTGACAAATTTTTCTGACTTTATAGGAACAAGACTCCCTTTATCTATATTTTTTAAGTCAACTGCGGTAAATGTTGTTGATGAGATGGCGGAAAGTTTAGAAAAAACAGATGAATGCAAACTTTGTGTTCCTTTTACTCCTAAAACACTCGCTACATGTAAAGATGAAAATTTAAATCCATTGATTAACAATGAAGTTGGCATAGCCTCATTTGATGCAAAGGGTGTTATATTAAAACACAACGAAAATATAGTAGCAATAGAGAGTTTTGAAGCGTTATATGCTAAGATAGCAGAAGTTTTAACCAACGATGAAGAGGTTTACATAAACTCTGTAAGTGGTTCTTATGTTATAGGGAAAATTGAAAATCTAAAAGAGAAAAATTTTATTGTTATTCCTACTGATTTGTCTGTTGTTGAAAAAATGGTGGTTATAAGAGAAAATGAGATTAAAGCACTTGCTAGTTTAGAAAAACCAACTATTAAACTAAAAGTTAATACTCTTTATGGAGCGAAAGAGATTTTACCAAGCCAAAGAGTGAAGCTAAAATTAGCAGATGAGCTATTACTGTTAAATTTGTGTGAAAAACTTCACAAAAATGGTGTAGATTTCATATATAAAGTAGGTACTGCGACCTCTACATGTAGATATAGTGTGGAGATTGATGGTAGTTTTACAAAGCTCCCTCAAATAGAGGTTTGTGTACTTGAAAATGGGGAGATTCTTATACTTAATGGAGATGGGTATAGTACTCCAGAATTAAGAGAAAATCTAAATAAATTTGATACTAAGGCTCATGCTCAGTTCGCAACAATTATGCAAGAGCATAATTTGTTTGATGAAAAAATAAGTTGTTTTTATATGAGTAAAACTCATGATGATATGATAATGCACCTTTCAGATAAAACTGGGATGCTTGATTTAATTAAATTTCCTATTGTTCGTAATATCAAAGAGATATTTACAATTATCAAAACATCAAAAATTGGTGCAAAACTAGTGAAGAGTTATCAAAAACAATTCCCTGAAACTTATAAAAATGCTATAAATTGTGAAATTCCAGCAGATGCATCAAATAATATCTATAACATTTGGGGCATAGCAGGAGTTATACTTGGATTCGCAGATAATATAGAAGATGCAAGTGAAAAAGTGATTGAAAATGCAGAAGATTTTGGTGGAAAAAAAGGTCCTAGAGTTGATTACTTATTAGTAGATAAAGAATCAATAAAATCTGATTTTGATATGATGAGACTCATAAGAAGCACTATGAGTTTTAAGTTGGCAGGAACAGATGAGGTTACACTTAGTTTTGGTATGATGGAGGCTTTTGCTTACTTTTTATCAGATACGTCTGATTCTTGTAAAGAGAATCTTTCAAGTGAAAAAACATTGCTTTGTGGGTCCATGTTTGGCGTAAGAAAATTTGCAGAAATTACTTGTAAAAACATAACTGTAAGTTCACAGATATGCTTAAATAGGGAACTCCCTATTGATACACTATAAATATAGTATTGAAGGTATAGTTCAAGGGGTCGGATTTAGACCCTTTGTTTATACTCTCGCTTTAAAACACTCTTTAAAAGGTTTTGTGCTTAATGATTCTAGTGGAGTTAAAATTTCACTTGAAGGGGAATCTAACAATATAGATTTTTTTGAAAAAGATCTGTTTTCTAAATTGCCTCCATTAGCTAGAATAGATAGACTTGAAAAAGTAGCCTGTCCCCTTGAAAATTTTAACGAATTTATTATCAGTAAAAGTAAAAATAGTGAGTCTAAACACTCTTTGGTATCTGCTGATTTTGCTATGTGTGATGAGTGTTTGAGTGAAATGAGAGATAAAAATAATAGAAGATATAATTATTTTTTTATAAATTGCACAAATTGTGGACCAAGATACTCCATTGTAAAAACTGTTCCTTATGATAGACCCAATACCTCAATGCAAGCATTTGAGATGTGTGATGAGTGTCAAAAAGAGTATGACAACCCACAAGAACGACGTTACCATGCACAGCCAATTAGTTGTAAAAAGTGTGGACCAACTTTAGCTCTCAAAGATATGAATGGCAATGTTATCTCAACAAATTTAAAAGCCATACAAGATTTAGCACATTTTGTAAAAGAGGGTAACATTGTTGCTATGAAGGGTATGGGTGGTTTTCATCTTATTTGCGATGCAACCAGTGATAAAACTATAAAAAATTTAAGAAAAAAGAAAAATAGACCTTCTAAACCATTTGCAGTTATGATGAAGTCTATAGAAGATGTAATCTCTTCATGCGAACTTAGTGTAGGTGAAAAGAGTAGGGTAGTTTCAAAAGAGAGACCAATAGTCCTTTTAAAAACAAAACAAAACAATATTAGCCCGTTAGTAGCACCTTTTATTGATAGATTGGGAATTTTTTTAGCTTATACTCCTTTATATGTAAAGCTTTTAGATTTTTTAGAAAAACCAATAGTAGCTACAAGTGCAAATCGTTCAGGTGAACCAATAATAACAAATGAAAAGGATTTGAAATTTAAATTAAGTGATGTTATAGAGTACTATCTTGACTATAATAGAGAAATTATAAACAGCAGTGATGATAGTGTTCTACAGATAATCAATAATAAAGATTTAATTATGAGAGCATCAAGAGGTATTACTCCTTTAAGCATAAGGTTAAAAACGAATGAAACTAGAAAAATCTTAGCTGTGGGTGCTCATCAGAAAAATGCAATCGCTATTTATATGAATAATCAAATTATATTGAGTCCATACATAGGTGATTTGGATAATATTGAAACTGTTGAAGCTTTTTATAAAACACTTAAAACTTTTAAAGAATTTTATGATTTTGAGCCAGATTTGATTGTTTGTGATAAACATCCTCTTTATGAGAGTACAAAATGGACAAAAAAACAGAATATTCCTTTTGTTCAAGTTCAACACCACTATGCTCATATACTTAGTTGTATGTTTGAACACAATATAGATGAAAAAATTTTAGGTATTGCTTGGGATGGAACAGGATATGGTGACGATGGAACTGTTTGGGGAGGTGAATTTTTTGTTTGTGATAGACATGAGTATGAAAGAGTTGCTTCTTTTGAACCTTTTTCTCTTTTAGGTGGTGATGCTAGTATAAAAGATATAAAACGCATAGCACTTAGTATGATATTAGATTGTGAAGAAGATAAAATTTACAATAATTTTTTGAGCAGCTTTAAAACAACGGAATTAAATTTATTAAAACAGATGCACAAAAAAGAGTTAAATTCTCCAAAATGCTCTGCTGTAGGTAGACTTTTTGACATGGTCGCTGTTATAGCAGGAGTTTGTGATAAAGTAAGTTATGATGGAAAGAGTGGACTTATTTTGGAATCTTTATATGATGGTAATATAAAAGAATCATATGATATATATTTTGAAGATGGTATTATAAAATACAAGCATATAATTAAAGACATGATAAAAGATAAAGATGCAACACTTATAGCTTCAAAGTTTATCAACTCTTTAGTAGATATAATATCTGCTATATCACATAAATATTCTTTAAAAACTCTTTTAAGTGGTGGAGTATTCCAAAACAGAACGCTGTTGGAAGGTATTATGAATAAAAACAGTAATATAATATTTCAAAACATACTACCTATAAATGATAGTTCTATAGCTATTGGACAACTTATACACATACTTTCACAAAAAAATTAATATTTTATCTTATTACTTTTTAAGCTAAAGAGTATTACACTCATTATGTGGAAATAATAGAAAAGGATGAAGAATGGATAATAACGTTATTAGGTTTAGTGTTTCACTACCTGAAAAACTGTTAGTGGAATTAGATAAAAAAGTTAACGAACAAGGTTATGCTTCAAGAAGTGAGTATACTCGTGATTTGATTCGTGAAAGAATTGTAAAAGATAGTTGGAAAGAGGATGATACTGAAGTCATTGGTGTTTTAACTATGATTTATACATATCGTCAGAATGATTTAGTAGATAGAATTTTGACTATTCAGCATGATGCAAAAATAAAAATAATGTGTAATACTCATGTTCATGTTGACCAAGATAACTGTTTGGAAACTATTATGATAGAGGGTTCTGTAACTGAAATTAAAGATTTCGCTCAAAAAATCGGTGGGTTGAAGGGTGTAAAATTTTCTAAACTTGTTGAGGCTGCTATACCAGCATCTTAAATCTTAACAAAAAATGAGTCGTCATGTGGTACGACTCATTTTTCTAACCATGCTTTCCATAAAATCTTTTTTTGTTCCTCTTTTGTATTATTAAACTTGAATTCGTACTCTTTTAGATAATAGATAAAATTTTCTCTTGAAATTCCTTTAAAATGAAGAAGTTTTTCTTCTAAAAATATCCAAAATCTTATGAGCTGACTATCAAATTTTTCAAAATGCATTATTTTATATCTATTAAGATATTTGGCATACTCCTTCATATAAGTAATTTTTACGTCATCTAGTCCATCTTTTATATGAGAAAATTGGTTAGGAAGTAGAAGCGTATAAATTGAATTGTTATAAAGCATACCAAGTATTCCTATCGCTTCAAACAGATACTTTATCTTTCCACGTTTGTTTTGTGGTAAAAAATAGTACTCATCATATTCACTAAATTCTACTCTATTTTGACGATAAATATCTTCTACATGTAAAAGAGCAAGTTTTCTGAAATCCATATATCTGTCTTTAACACTTTTGTAGTTTACATGTAAAGATTTGGCACACTCATTTACACTCAAATTCTTGCAAAAATAGTCCATAATTGTAAAGTCTTTTTCCAGTTTTTTTAAACTATACTTTCGTCTACATGTAGAGCATTTAAATGATGTTTGTGTGACCTTATAAAGGCGTTTACTTCCACAAAATGGACAAATATTTTTTTTCATACTATATTTTTCCCAAAAGTAACTAAGAAAGAGCTTTCTTTACGCTAATTTTACGTTAGAAGTATATAATTATTGTAAATAAATATTGGAGAAGAATATATGTGTAAAGATTGCGGATGTACAATAGCACCTCATACCCACAGCCATGACCACGGTCACTCTCACGAGCAACACCCAAACCCTCAACTTAATGATCCTAAAACAATAGAGGTTATCACAAAGATACTCGATGTAAATGATCAACAAGCAGCTCACAACAGAGAACATTTTGATAAACATGAAGTATTGGCAGTAAATCTTATGAGTAGTCCAGGAAGTGGAAAAACAACTCTTTTAGAAGCTACAATAGACCACGGTGGAATAAAACTTGGAGTTATTGAGGGTGACCTTGAAACAAATCAAGATGCAGACCGAATAAAAGCAAAAGGAGCAATTGCTCATCAGATTACAACTGGTCAAGCTTGTCATCTTGATGCACATATGGTTCATGAAGGGCTTCATCATATGCCAATTGACGGTCTAGATATTGTATTTATAGAAAATGTAGGGAACCTAGTATGCCCAGCTTCTTATGATGTTGGAACGCATTTTAATGTTCTTCTTCTTTCTGTTCCTGAAGGTGATGATAAACCATCAAAATATCCTGTCATGTTTAGAACAGCTGATGTTCTTCTTATTACAAAATGTGACTTGCTTCCTCATTTTGATTTTAGTATTGAAAAGGCTGTTAAAGAGGCAAAAAAACTTAATCCAAAAGTTGATGTTATTGAGATAGACTCAAAGAGTGGCAAAGGAATAGATAAGTGGGTTAATTACCTTAAGATGAAAAAAGAGTTAAGATAATGTGTCTTTCAATTCCTTCAAAAGTAGTCGCAATTGATGAAAACAATATGGCAACAGTTGACACTATGGGTGTTAAACGTGAAGTAACTCTTGATTTAATTGGTGAACCTGTAGAAGTAGGTGAGTATATACTTATCCACGTTGGTTTTGCTATGAATAAAATAAGCGTTGAAGAGGGCCAAGAGTCTCTAAAAATATATGAAGAAATTATTGCCCAAATGAACGATGGTGAAATTGATGAAGAAGAAGGAGACATGGGTTATGCCACAACAAGAACTTGATTTCTTTAAGGTTTTTCGTAACCCAGAACATATGAAAGCCTTGGCAAAACTTATTAAAAAAGAGTCAAAAACTAAAATTAGAGTTATGGAGGTTTGTGGCGGACATACTCATACTATTATGAAGTATGGAATTCCACAAATTCTTCCTGATACTATTGAGTTTATTCATGGACCAGGGTGTCCTGTTTGTATTATGCCTAAAGAGAGAATAGATCACGCATATATACTCTCCCAGCAACCAGATGTTATTATGGTAACTCTTGGCGACATGATAAAAGTACCAGGAAGCCACGGAAGCTTAGCTGAAGCAAGAAGCAAAGGGGCAGATGTACGGTTTGTTTACTCACCTCTTGATGTTCTTAAAATTGCTAAAGAAAACCCAGAAAAAAAAGTGATATTTTTTGCTATAGGCTTTGAAACTACAACACCTATGACAGCAGCTTTGGTTGGTCAAGTAGTAAAACTAGGACTTAAAAATGTACTATTTCACATAAATCATGTAACAGTTCCTGAAGTTATGAAAGAGTTACTTGAGAGCAGAGATGAGCATATAGATAGCTACAACAACCGCATTGATGCTTTTATAGGACCTAGTCACGTTAGTGTTATAACTGGTTCAAAAGTTTATAAACAATTTTCTAAAGAGTATAAAAGACCGGTAGTAGTTACTGGATTTGAGCCAATTGATGTTATGGAGGGAATTCTTATGATAGTTCGTCAAGTAAATGATGGACGAGCTGATTTAGAAAACCAATATAAAAGAAGTGTATCTTATGATGGAAACACAACTGCACAGGCTTTTATAAACAAATATTTTGACCAAAAAGATCTATTTAAATGGTGTGGGCTTGGTAATATTCCTAAGAGTGGATTAAAATTGAGAGATGAATTTGCTCATTTAGATGCTGAAAAAATTTATGATGAAGTTTTGCCAAAAGAAGAGATAGAAGACCACAAACTCTGTATCTGTGGCGATATTTTAAGAGGAATGGCAAAACCAACAGAGTGCCAAGTTTTTGGAACGGCATGTAAACCAAGTAAACCTATAGGAAGTTGCATGGTCTCAAGTGAGGGTGCCTGTGCAGCATACTATAAATATGGTGGAGTACTAAGATGATTAAGAATATAACTTTAGCCCATGGTAATGGTGGCGAAGAAAATAATGAATTAATTAGAGGGAATTTTTTATAAGCATCTTAAAAATGATTATCTAAAGAAGAGTGAAGATGCTTCTCTCATAGAGGGGGGAAGACTTGCTTTTACGACAGATAGTTTTACCATAAGTCCTTTGTTTTTTAGTGGTGGAGATATTGGAAAGCTTTGTATCTGTGGAACTTGCAATGACCTTGCTATGATGGGTGCGGCACCAAAGTATGTGACACTTGCCATGATGATAGAAGAGGGTTTTGAGATAAAAACTCTTGACAAAATAGTAAGAAGTATTAAAAAAGAGCTTGAAATTTGTGGAGCCGTTGTAGTGGCTGGTGATACTAAAGTAGTGCCACGTGGAAGTGTAGATAAGCTTTTTATTAACACAAGTGGTGTTGGTGTTGTCGAGATTGAGGGCATAAGTGCTAGTAATCTTCGAGTTGGTGATGCTATTGTTGTTTCTCGAGACATTGGTGCTCATGGAGCTGCCATATATGCTAATCGTGAGGGAATTGACATAGAAAGTACGCTAAAGAGTGATTGTACTTCTTTATGGCCAATGGTTAAAGCACTTAAAAATGCTGGCATAAAACCAAGAGAGATGAGAGATGCAACTCGTGGTGGACTTGCAGCTGTCCTCAATGAGTGGGCAAAAGCTAGTGATGTTTGTATAGAAGTTGACGAAGCTTTAATTCCCATAGCTGAAGAAGTAAAAGGGATTTGTGAACTTTTAGGCTTTGAGCCAACTGCTTTGGCAAATGAGGGTACTTTTGTACTTGCCCTTGATCCAAAAGATGTTGAAAAAGTGGTAGAAGTTTTAAAAACATTTGAGCACAATGAGCATTGTGCGTTCATTGGTAATGTTACAGATGAGTATAAGAAAAAAGTTACACTTAAAAGTGAATGGGATACAAAAAGATTTTTAGATATGCCAACTGGTGAACTACTACCAAGGATTTGCTAATTGAAAATACTTCTTTTAGTTTCTGCTTTTAACTCTTTAACTCAACGTGTTTATTGCTTTTTAAAACAGAGTGGTCATGTTGTAAGTGTTCAATTTTCCATAGATGATAAGTCAATGGAAAATGCAGTTGAAGAGTTTAAACCTAAAATTATTTTTAGTCCATATTTAATTAAAAAAGTACCAAAGAGCATTTGGCAAAAAATACCAGTTATAGTTATTCATCCAGGGCCTTTGGGTGATAGGGGAGCTAGTTCTCTTGACTGGGCTATTTTTAGCGATGAAACTATTTGGGGAGTGACTGCTATTCAAGCCAATAATGAAATGGATGCCGGAGACATTTGGGCTACTCAAAATTTTAATATGAGAAAATCAAGTAAAGCTTCACACTACAGAAAAGAGGTTAGTGATATAGCTTTAAGCTTAGTTGCCGAGGTTTTAAAAAAATTTTCAAGTGCTAATTTTACTCCAAATCCTCAAATTAACTTAAATGATATTCAGAGCTCACTTACTCAAAAAAATAGGTATATCGACTGGAATAAAGATAAAGTAGTGAATATCATAAGAAAAATAAATTCTTCTGATTCTAATCCAGGAGTAAAAGATGAGATTTTAGGAGTGGATTGTTATCTTTATGGAGTTCATTATGAGGCAATTTTAAAAGGAAACCCAAAAGAGATTTTAGCTAAACGTGATGGAGCAATCTGTCTTGGCTGTGTTGATGGGGCTGTTTGGATTAGCCATCTTAAAGAGCCAAATAGGTTTAAACTTCCAGCAACTTATGTTTTAAAAGAGAAATTAAAAGGTGTTAACGAGCTAAGAATTCCTCTTTATGTAGAGCCAAATTTAGAAACTTTTAAAGAGATAACTTTTGAAAAACAAGGAAGAATTGGTTACCTTGGGTTTGATTTTTATAATGGAGCTATGAGTTCGCAACAGTGTATACGACTAAAATATTCAGTAGAAACTCTAAGTGAAGAGGTTGAAATTTTGGTTTTAAAAGGTGGAGAAAATTTCTTTTCAAATGGCATACACTTAACAATGCTAGAAGATAGTAAAAAGCAAGGTGAAGATGGTTGGAGTAATATAAATGCTATGAACAATCTAATCAAGGCAATTTTGTTTTGTGACAAAGTTACTGTTGCTTCATTTGGTACAAATGCCGGAGCAGGTGGAGTATTTTTAGGTCTTGCTTGTGATTTTGTAGTTGCCCGTGAGAGCATAGTTCTAAACCCACACTATAAAACAATGGGGCTTAGTGGAAGTGAGTATCATACTTATAGTCTTCCTAAAAGAGTAGGGCATAGTTTAGCTAATAAGATTTTAGATGACGCTTTACCAATTGGTACTAAAAAAGCAAAAGAGATAAACCTAGTTGACGAAGTTTTACCAAACAAAGAGTATGAAAATCACTTAAAAAAGTTTTGTGGAGAGCTTTTGAGTAACGAAGATGCGTATTATGATTTTATAGATGAAAAGAGCGATATATTAGAGCGTGAAGAAAAAATTATACATAATTGTAAAGAGAATGAGCTTAAAAAAATGCATCCAGAATTTTGGGATAGAACAAGTGAATTTCATAAACTAAGAGCAGATTTTGTATATAAAGTTTGTTCAATAAAAACACCAGAAAGGTTAATATGCACGAATTTTCAATAGTACAAGACTTGTTAAATATGTGTGAGAAATATGCAGCAGAAAATAACGCAACAAAGATTATAAAAGTAGAAGTAAAAATAGGAAAACTTAGTGGAGTGGAACCTTATCTGTTGCAAACTGCTTTTGATACATTTAAAGAGAAAACTATTTGTGATGGTGCAGAGTTTTGTATACATCATCAAGATTTGATAGTGCGGTGTAATGATTGTGATAAAGAGAGTACCTTAGAAAAAAATACTTTTTCTTGTCCTGAGTGTGAAGGTGCTGTAGAGGTTTTAGACGGCGAAGATATGTATCTTATGCGCTTAGAAATGGAGTAGACTAGTTAATATCATCCATCGTATTTGCGGGGAGTGTAATAAATTCTGTGTCAACACCTAATTTTTCCTAAGATTGTATCATAAATTTAAAGCATCTTTCAACCTATCTTTAAAATGAATATTAAGCTGTGAGATAGTGAGACTCCAATTTCTGATTGGCATAGTCCACTTTCTTTCAGCATTTTGTATCCCAGCGAATAGTAATTTTAGAAAGCTATTATCGTTAGGAAATGCACCTTTTGTTTTAGTCAGCATTCTAAATTGTCTATGAACTGATTCAATGATATTAGTAGTATAAATTACTCTTCTAATAGGCTCTGCATACTTAAAATAGTTAGATAAATTATCCCACTTATTTCTCCAAGACTCAAACACAATAGGGTATTTTTTACCCCATTTTTCTTCTAATTTATCGAGTTTAAATTCAGCTTCTTCTTTAGTAAAAGCTTGATAAACTTTCTTTAATTCATTAGCAAATTGTTTTTGGTATTGAGAACCTACATATTTTAAGCTATTACGGATTTGATGAACTATACAGAGTTGAACTTCTGTCTCTGGGAATACTGCATTTATAGCTTCAGGAAAGCCTTTAAGTCCATCTACTGATGCTATGAGTATATCTTCTACTCCACGGTTCTGCAAGTCAGTAAGTACCTGTAACCAAAACTTAGCTCCTTCACTCTCATTGAGATAAAGTCCTAATATCTCTTTTTTACCTTCAAGGTTTACTCCAAGAACTGTATAAAAAGCTTTTGAGACATATTGACCTTCATCTCTTACTTTGTAGTGAATTACATCAAGATAAACAAATGGATATATTGAGTCTAGAGGTCTTTTCTTCCACTCTTCAAGCTTTGTGGTATTAGTTTGTCAGTTATGGCTGTAATAGCTGGTTTAGAGAAGTGTACACCATACATATCTTCAATGTAATCTGCTATTTGTGAATAGCTATTGCCTAATGCAAATAAAGAAAGCATTTTTGATTCTAATTCATCTGACATATGGGTTTGATTTTTTTTAACAAGTTCTGGTTCAAAGCTACCGCTACGGTCTCTTGTTGTATCTAACTCAAAAGTACCATTAGCTGATTTCATTGTTTTAGAACTTGTGCCATTTTTACGATTTCTCTCAAGGTCTTGAGATAAGTGAGTTTCGAGCTCGGCTTGTAAAGCCATCTCTGTAAGTTGTTTGATTAATTGTTAAGGCACCATCTTTACCACTAATACCTTTACCAGCTTTGAGTTGTGCTGCAAAATCTGCTATATTTATTTCTATCTTCATTTGTAAATCCTTCTGTGTTCAACATTTTATCTAATTGACACAGAATTCTTTACAGTCCCTATTGAACACTATCCACCTCATTTAGTTACTGTTATTAGTTTATTACAATATTACTTAAAAATTTATCTTAAATATTATCTATCGCTATTTTTATTCTTTTTAGTCCTTCTTCTAGTAATGCTTTTGTAGTTCCAAAGTTTAATCTAACAAAGTTTTCATCACCAAATCCATTACCTTCGCTTAATCCTATTCCATGAGATAAAAAATATTCATATGGGTTATCTAAATTTAAAGCACTTACATCAATCCACGCTAAGTAAGTTGCATCTTGGTTTAAAAGTTTTAGTTTAGGTTCATTTGAAATAAAATCTTGTACCATTTTTAAGTTTTGTGCTAGATATGCTCGAAGTTTTTCAAGCCATATATCACATGAAGTGTAAGCAACTCTTGTAGCAGTAATAGCAAGTACATTTATTTCACTAGAGAGTCCAGTAAGTCTTCTTTTGAAATTTTTTCGTACATGTACATCAGGAATTACAGCAAATGAACTTTGTAAACCAGCTATGTTAAATGTTTTGCTCGGAGCCAAGAGAGTTATACTTCTTTTTGCTATCTCTTCATTGAGTGAAGCAATAGGTATATGCTTTGCTTTTGGATTTAAAATTAAATCTGCGTGTATTTCATCTGAACAGATTGTTAAGTCATGTCTTATGCATATGTCTGCAACTTTTTCAAGTTCATCTTTTGTAAAAACAGTTCCACCGGGGTTATAAGGGTTACAAAACATAAAAAGTTTACAGGTAGAAGTTATTTTACTCTCAAAATCTTCAAAATCTATTGTCCATCTATTGTTTCTCTCTACAAGTGGTACTTTTATGACATTTTTATTTGCATTTTGTACTGCATTTACAAAGTGAGGGTAGATTGGAGTGTTTATGATAACATCTTGTGTTAGTACAGAACGACAAGCTATATTCATACCAGGAACTACACCAGGTAACCAAACAATCCACTTGGAGTTTATTTTCCAGTTGTAGTGACGAGTTAAAAAATCTACTACGGCTTGATTTGTACCATTATCTACGCCAGTGTAACCAAAAACACCATGCTCAACCCTTATTTGTAAAGCATCTATAATACATTGAGGAGATTTGAAGTCCATATCTGCAACCCACATTGGTATGACATCTTGGTTTTTATATTTATCCCATTTTTCACAGTGGCTTCTTGTTCTATCTACCTTTTGATCAAATAAATTCATATAATTAACTCCTTAAAAAAGTAGTTTACCATAAATTTAAGGACATTAGAGTAATAGACCTCTCCTAAAACACTAAACATCAACCCCCTTAAAGAGTACTATTTATAGGCTTTGCATCAAGATTAACTATAGCACAGATAAGATTCATCCTTAAACCGAACATTTTTCGCCTATTTCTATATGGGTATTTAGTGATTTTAAACACTTTGATTTTTGCATTATTTGCTCAACAATAATTCGTGTAGATGATAATTTACGATTCTCTTTTTTATTTTCTTTTGTAAGTGGGTTTAATTTTGTCTATAATGCCCCTAAAATCAAAGACAATAATTCAGAAAGATTAATTTTCAAATAAGTTAAAATGATATAAATAATGGAGGTGAATTATGAGTAGAAGAAAAGGACAAATATATAGTGCCGAACAAAAAACAAGAATAGTTTTAGAGCTGCTAAAAGAAGAACAAACAACAAGTCAAATAGCATCTAAATATAAAATCACATCACAATCTTTAAGTAAATGGAAACAACAGTTTCTAAATAATGCATCACTTGCATTCGATGTAGGAGGAGTAACTAAAACTTACCTAGATGAGATAGAAGAGTTAAAGAGTGAGAATGATGGTTTAGCTAAAGCACTAGGTAAAGCTACAATAAAAGTAGAGTTTGTTGAAAAAAAGCTAAAGAGCTTGGACTTATGTAATAAAAGAGCGATGATCGAGTCCAAGCATAAATATTTATCAATATCAGAGCAATGTAATATATTTGGTATCAGTAGAAGTCATTACTACTACAAACCAGCACCAATGAGTCAGGAGAATATTGAACTACTGCACAAGATAGATGAAATAGCTACTGATAACTCAGAGTATGGTTATAGATTTATATATGAACAACTAAAAGAAGATGGCTACTATATTGGAAAACATAGAGTCTTAAAATATATGGGAATACTTGGTATCCAAGCAATATATCTAACCAAAAAAAGACTCACAAGTCTCAAAAACCAAGAGCATAAGATTTATGAGTATCTACTAAAAAAATATTGGACTAAATTTGGAAAGAGAAAAACTGTATATGTACCCACACCAAATGAAGTATGGAGTGGTGATATTACATATATACGTGTTAATGGAAGCTTTATGTATTTTACAGCTGTTATAGACTGGCATAGCAAAGCAATACTGTCCTATAACATATCTAACTCTATGGATGCAACACTTGCAACTGATGTACTTGGGGAGGCATTGGTTAAATATCCTAAACCTAAAATATTTAATAGTGACCAAGGGAGCCAATACACTAGTTATGAACATACTAAGTTACTTAAAAAATATGATATTAAAATATCTATGAATGGTAAAGGTAGAAGTATAGATAATATTGTAATTGAAAGATTTTTTAGAACATTAAAACATGGCAATATTTATATCAGTGATTATCAATCAATAAAGGAGTTAAAAGAAGGTGTAAAAAACTACATCCATAAATACAATTTTAAAAGATTTCATTCAAGTATAAACTATAAAAAACCTATGAATGTTTATCTTGAATATCTGAAAAATGTAGGTTAAAGTAACAGATGAGGATGAAATTAAATCTGTTTAAGAGTTGTCTTGATTTTTAGGGCATTATATTAGACATCTTTCAAAAGTAAGAATGAAAATTGCTTAGTAAAGAATATGAGTAAATATAAAAAAATAGAGAATAAGAAACCAGAGCAATTTAAACGATTGACAGGTGTAAAAAAAGAGACCTTTGAATTGATGGTTAAACTTTTAAAAGATTTCGAAGAGAAAAGAAAGAAGATATCAGGTCGTCCCCTAAAATTAATCTATGCAGATCAGATTTTAATGATGCTTGAATATTTAAGAGAATATCGTACATATTATCATATAAGTGTAGATTACAGTATCAGTGAATCAAGCTGTTATAAAATGATAAAAAGAGCAGAAGATATATTGATAAACTCAAAAGTTTTTTCACTTCCAACAAAGAATAGATTGATGAATGATATGGAGATTGAAGTTATCTTGGTTGATGCAACTGAATCACCTATTCAACGTCCAAAAAAAAGCAACAGAGATACTATTCAGGGAAAAAGAAACGACATACACTAAAAACACAACTAGTTGTTGATGCAAAAGAGTTAACCATTTTAGCAACTACGTGTTCAGAAGGGAAACTACATGATTTTAAGTTGTATAAAAAAAGTAAATTACCACTAAATCCAAATATACAAGTTAATGTTGATACCGGATATTTGGGAATAAAAAAGATACACAATAATACCCTTATTCCAAAGAAAAAAAGTAAGTTAAAACCATTAAGTCATGAAGATAAAAAAGATAATAAAATATTTGCATCAAAACGTATATTTGTAGAACATGTTATAGGTGTACTAAAACGATTTCGTATCATCTCAGAAACCTATCGTAATAGAAGAAAAAGATTTGGCTTAGGTTTAACTTAATTGCTGGTATTTATAATTTTGAGTTGAAATTGAAAGATATTAAGTGACTTTTGAAAGAAGTCTATTATAGAAATGAAACTATAAATGCTAATAGTATTGTTTAAAATAAGTTATAAAATCAAACTACAAGCCAATAATTAGTATAATTTACCAAATAAAAAATAGGATTATTTTGGAACTCTTAGATAAAGTAAAAAAGTTATTAGAAACAAGAAATTTACTACTTACGGGTGGTGGTGGAGTAGGCAAAAGTTACTTGACTACAGAGCTTATAAGTTCACTTAGAAGTAATTCAAAACAAGTGGTAGTTTTAGGTAGTACTGGTGTGAGTGCTGTAAATGTCAATGGTCACACAATACACAGTTTTTTTTCATTTGGAATTTCAAATAATCTTGAAGAGATGAAAAAAAATGACAAGTACACAAAACAAAGAGTAAAAGAGTTAAATAAAATACTATATACTGCAGATTTACTTGTGATTGATGAAATTAGTATGGTAAGTTCTGATTTGATGGAAATGATACTTTATAGGCTTAAAAGTGGTGGTTTTGATGGCAGACTACTTTTTGTTGGTGACTTTTTTCAGTTACCGCCGGTGAAGTCTAGAGCAAGGAGAGATGACTCTTTGTTTGGAAATCGTGAATTTGCTTTTGAGAGTGATGCTTGGGAGTTTTTTGAGCCTTACGTGGTAGAGCTTACTCGAACAAAAAGAACTAAAGATGAAGACTTTTTTCATATACTCAATCGTATTAGAAGAGGGGAACTTGATAATGAAGTTGGTTTCTATCTTGAAAAACTTAGAGAGCATCTGCACGTTAGAGATGAGAGCCCAACAATACTTTATGGTAGAAACAAAGAAGCTGACATAGTAAATCTTCAAAGACTTGAAGAGTTAGAAAGTGATCCAATTGTATTAAAAGCAAAAGAGAAAGTACATTTTCCTTCTTTACATGTAAAGAGAATTGAGACGTGGAAAAAGAACTTACCAGTTCCAGCAGAACTTACGCTAAAAGTTGGGGCTAGTGTGCTTTTTTGTACAAATAAATGGGGTTTATACTATAACGGTGAGAGAGGCGAAGTAATTAAACTTGATGAAGAAGAAGTTGTAGTAGAAAAAGCCAATGGAAAAGTGGTAAAAGTTAAAAGGGCAGAGTACACTTTGAGTGAGAGTATAACACTTAATAATAAAATTGAAGAGAAGCCTTTAATTACGTTAGAGCAGTTTCCTCTTAAACTTGCCTATGCAATAACGATACATAAATCACAAGGTATGAGTATAGATTCTCTTGTGTGTAACATAGACAACATATTTGAAAAGAGCCAATTTTACGTAGCAATAAGCCGAGCAAAGAACCCAAAACAGTTACTTTTGGACTATAGTTATAACAATTTTCCTAACCATTTAGGTAAGTGTATACAGGTTTCGCCAAAAGTAAGAAAATTTTATGAAAATACAAAAGTAGATAAGATTGAAGAAGATACACTGTTTTGACGATATACATGTAGATTATACTTCTAAAAGGGGAAACTATGAATATAAATACTTCATTTACGTCAAATGCATACCAAGACGTGACAAAGAGTGTTCAAAAAAAGCTTGAAGATACTAAGAATTTGACAGGTAAAGATATAACAAATCAGTATTTGATGGAGTATCAAATGCAAATCATTAGTGAGTCAAAAGCACAGACAAGCAAACAAGCACATATGTTTACTTTATCTGATATTGGCTATGAAGGTAAACCCATAGCTAAGCTTACTCAATCCCAAGCAACAGAGCTTGTAAGTGAAAATGGCTTTTTTGGCGTTACCCAAACGAGTGAGCGTATAGCTAACTTTGTTTTAATGGGTGCTGGAGATGATGTAGACAAGCTTAAAGCTGGACGTGAAGGTATTTTAAGAGGATTTAAAGAGGCGGAAAGTATGTGGGGTGGAAAGCTTCCAGACATAAGTTATGAAACCATAAACAAAGCTGTTGAGATGATAGACAAAAAACTTGGAGCTCTTGGAGTCTCTATTTTGGATTCTAATGCGTAAAATATTTGCTTTATTAATGTTAAGTGTAGTACTGTTACAGGCTGAAGAGACTCTATTTGTAGAAGAATTTGAAGTGAGTCTTTATAGTAAACTTTCAAAGGAGCCTGTACAACTTGAAACTTCTATCATATTTGAAGGACGTGATGTAGAAGCCTACGATTTTAAGATTATAGATGCACTTAACATAGTTATTGGAAGTTTTTATGCAGAAAATTTGCTTACTTCAAAAGGCAAAGAAGGCTTAAAACAAGCTATTATAAACTACACAAGTGATAAATATGGCATAGACATAGATAATGTTTATATACAGAAGCTAAATATAAAAAAAGACATCTCAGCTAAAATCATAATTGATGAGCTAAGAAGAGAAGGTTATATAAGAAAATAATTATTGTGTTAGAATGTCAAATCCATTTGGTATAGTTGCTTTAAATAGAGAATCATCTAAAAATATGTTAATTGTTTGATTAAAAAGTTCTATTGTAACTCTATTTTCTAGTCTATCACTATATGAAATACGTTTTATTTTATTATCTTTTACATGTATAATATATTTTATATCTTCATATGTAGTTTCGTAAGTATTGACATTTACTTTTTTTGCACTCTTTAAAATCTCGGTTAGATTAGGTGTGTTTTGTAGATTTGTGATAATAACTTGTTCTAATTCTGGTTCTACTATAACCACTTGATTTTGAGAAAAGTATATTTTTTTATCGATAGGACTTTTATATATCCAAAGAGCTTTTGCTTTTGTTGTTGCATAAAAACTTCCTTTGTAAACTATTTTTGAATTCTCTTCATTTGTAATAGTCTGATTAAAGTCGCTACTAATGGTGTCAAAGTCAAATGCTCCAGCGATTAAAACGCTACATGTAAGATAAAATGTGGTAAAAAGTTTCATTATTTGTCCTAAAATATTTTTTATAACATAGTTTTATCAAAATAATAGTAAAAATATGATAAAATCAATGCTTTAAAAATGAAATGTATAGGATGGTTAAAGTATGTTTGGCATAGTAAATAAAATTTTTGGAACACAAAACGACAGAATTGTTAAAAAATATATAGGTCGTGTAAATCAGATAAATGCTCTTGAAGCAACTTATGAGAAAATGAGTGACGATGAGTTAAAATTTGCGTTTAATAGCTTTAAAGATGAGATACGAAAAAAGACAAAAACTTTAGATGAAATACAAAATGATGTATTTGCCATAATTAGAGAGACAGGTAAAAGAACAACAGGTATGAGAATCTTTGATGTTCAGTTAATAGGTGGTATGGTTTTACATCAAGGTGATATTGCTGAGATGAAGACAGGTGAGGGTAAAACTCTTGTTGCGACACTTCCTGTTATACTTAATGCTATGAGTGGAAGTGGCGTACATGTAGTTACAGTAAATGACTACCTTGCTCGTCGTGATGCTAATGATATGTCTGTTATATATAACTTTTTAGGTCTTAGTGTCGGAATCATTACAGCAAATACTGAAGAAGAAAGAAAAGACCAATACGATTGTGATATAACTTATGGAACAAACAATGAATATGGTTTCGACTACTTACGTGACAATATGCGTTACTCTTCCAGCGAGAAAATGCAGAGAAATCATAACTTTGTTATTGTAGATGAAGTTGACTCTATTTTAATAGATGAGTCAAGAACCCCTCTTATTATTTCAGGTCCGACTGACAGAACTCTTGAAGGTTATAAAATTGCTGACGGAGTGGCACAAAAACTAAAACAAGATGTAGATTTTAAACTTGATGAAAAAAATAGAACAGTATCTTTAACAGAAGAGGGCAATATCAGAGCAGAAGAGCTTTTTGAAGTAGACAATCTATATAGCATGGAAAATGCAATACTTTCACATCATCTTGACCAAGCTTTAAAAGCTAGACATCTTTTTGAAATTGATGTTGATTATGTTGTTAAAGATGGTGAAATAATTATAGTTGATGAATTTACAGGACGTCTTAGTGAAGGAAGAAGATTTAGTGAAGGTCTTCATCAGGCACTTGAAGCAAAAGAAAAAGTTGAGATTAAAGAAGAATCACAGACTTTAGCAGATATTACTTTCCAAAACTACTTTAGACAGTATAAAAAGCTTGCTGGTATGACAGGAACTGCACAAACTGAAGCAACAGAGTTTGCTCAGATATATTCTTTAGATGTTATTTCAATTCCTACAAATTTACCTATGGTGAGAGATGACAAAAATGATCTTATATATAAAACTGAAAAAGAGAAGTTTGAAGCTGTAATAATAGATATAAAAAAGCGTCATAAAAAAGGACAACCAGTTCTTGTTGGTACGGCTTCGATAGAGAAGAGTGAACTTCTTCATGCCCTTTTAAAAGCTGATAAAGTTCCACACAATGTACTTAATGCAAAGAACCACGAGAAAGAGGCACAAATAGTACTAGATGCTGGAAATAAAGGTGCAGTAACAATTGCGACAAACATGGCTGGACGTGGTGTTGATATTAAGTTAACAGATGAGATAAAAGCACTTGGTGGATTATACATAATTTCAACAGAAAGACACGAGAGTCGTCGTATAGACAACCAACTTCGTGGGCGTTCAGGACGTCAGGGAGACCCTGGTGAGAGTAGATTTTTTCTAAGTCTTGAAGATAATTTACTTCGTATCTTTGGTAGTGACAAGATTAGAAGTATTATGGATAGACTTGGTATTGAAGAGGGTGAACACATAGAGTCACGTATGGTAACTCGTGCGGTTGAGAATGCTCAGAAAAAAGTTGAGCAGATGCACTTTGAATCAAGAAAACACCTTTTAGAGTATGATGATGTTGCAAATAAACAGAGACTTACTATATATAACTTTAGAAATAATCTTTTAGATAAAGAGTATGATATTGATACAAAACTTAATGAAATTAGAGCAGAGTATGTTCAAAATGCTCTGTTTCGTGCAGAGATTTATGAGGGAAGTGTAAAGGAAGAGTTTGATTTAAATGGTCTTATTGCATTTTTAAAAGCTGAAATGCAAGAAAAGTTTAGTCTTAAAGTATTAAAAGAGTTAGATTTTAATGAATTGACTTTACATGTAGAGAAAATTTTAAAAGAAACTTTTGATAAAAAGATGTCTGTTGTAGATGATGACCAGCGTCATGAGATTGAAAGAATTCTTTATTTGCAAGTAATGGATAAAGCATGGAGAGATCATCTTTATCAGATGGATATATTAAAAACTGGTATAGGACTTCGTGGATATAATCAAAAAGACCCATTAACAGAGTATAAAAAAGAGAGTTATAATCTTTTTATGGAACTTGTAGAACAGATAAAATTTGAAAGCATTAAAACGCTTCAACTTGTTCAACTAAGAGATGAAAAAGAGGAACAAGAACGCGAAGCTATGGCTGAAATGATAGCTCGCATGGAAGCTGAAAGCTCTGAAGGTATGAAGATGGAGCATGCTAGTATAGCTACTGAGCAAATAGTAGAGAAAAAAATACCTAGAAATGATCCTTGCCCTTGTGGAAGTGGTAAAAAATACAAGCAGTGTTGTGGTAAAAGTGGACCTAAAAAAGGTATTTTAGCCTAGTGCATATAAGTAGATATCTTGTAAAAAAATATTTGAGATATGATAAATCTCAACCTTTTATAACTGTTAGTGCTTTTTTAGCCTTTTTCGGGGTTGCAATTGGACTGATGGTTCTTATGGTATCTATGGCTTTAATGAATGGTTTTAGTAAAGAGTTTGAGAGAAAACTTTTTACTATGAATTACCCTCTGACAATTCACCCTAATAGCTTTAAAATGATAAGTGATGATGACGTAAACTTGCTCTCACAAAAATTTCCAGAACTAAAATTTAGCCCCTATCTCTCTTCTCAAGTTATAACAAAAAGAGGAAGAAAACTAGAGGGAGGTATGCTTTTTGGTGTGGATTTTGAGAAAGAAAAAGTGATTAATAGTGTGCTAAAAGAGGGTATTGGTGATGAAAAACTAAGTAAATTTGATATTGTAGTAGGAAAACAGATAAAAGAAAACTATTATCTTGAGATGCAAGAGAAGCTTACTGTTATTTTTACTCAAAGTGACCCAGGTGGTCTCTCATTGATACCAAAAATGAAAAGGTTTACCTATAAAGCAAGTTTTGAATCAGGACTTATTGCATATGATAAGCTCTACATGTACACAACTATTGAAAGTCTTTCAAAAATACTAAGATACAAAACTGGCACTTATGATGGCATACACATATATAGTGATGCTCCTTTTGAAGATATAGAACGCATTAAAGAGATACTCCCCGATTACCTTAGTGTAGTAGGGTGGTGGCAAATGAATGGGAATTTTTTCTCTGCTCTTGCACTTGAAAAGCACGCCCTTTTTATAGTTCTGATGCTTATTATCCTTATAGCTTCTTTAAACATCATAAGCTCACTTTTGATGACTGTTATGAGTAGAAGAAAAGAGATTGCACTACTTCTCTCTCTTGGTGTTTACAAAGATGAGATTAAAAAAGCATTTTTATACCTAGGAGTTATTATAGGTGGTAGTGGTATGATTTTTGGTATAGCTCTTGGATTTTTATCTATTTATATTTTAGGCACATTTGATTTGATTAGTTTACCTGCTGATGTTTATGGCTCTTCAAAACTACCATTAGAGTTATCGGTAACAGATTTTAGTATGATAGTAGTTGGTGCAGCTGTGATTGTAGCTCTATCTGCTTTTTATCCAGCACATAAAGCTACGCAAGTTGATGTTTTAGATACCCTTAGGAATGAGTAGTTAAACTAGCTTAACTATATTGTTACTGTTGTCTTCTATAAGATCTTGAAGTTTTCTAAGAAGAATTTTTGCATTTTTACCATCTTCAGGAAATGTAACTATATTGTCTTGAGTACTTTGGTCTAAAAAATCTTGTATACCTGAAAGTAATTCAGTAGCTCCATTCCAGTCAGTGCCAGGAAGCATAACTACAAAACTATTTTGTACTTGAAAAAGAGCATCAGTTTGTCTTAGTATTTTTTGAAAAATTTCAATACTGTCAACTTCTTCTCTATTCTCTAACGAAAAATAGACAATAGAAAATGGAGCTTCATCGGTAATCCCAAATCTCTCTAGTAGTGCTATATGATGATTTACTAGCGAAATTAAATCTTTTTTTGCAAAAGTTATACTTGACATGATGTTTCCTTCTTGAAGTAATGATGTTATTCTACAATAAACTCTCTATTTTTTCAAAGCAAAAATAGTTTAATCCATTTTTATGATGATATTTAAAATCAAGATTGTGTGCTTTTATTATATTATCTACAATATATAATCCAAGGCCAAAACTTTGATGAGAGTTTTTTTCTTGGATAAATGGCTGAACATAGTGTTCTAATGAGTGTTCTAGTGGACTTCCTTTACTTATAAACGATATTTTTTCTTTAGTCGCAGTAATAATGACAAAATTGTCTATTGAGTACTTTATCCCATTGTCAATTAGGTTCTTGATAGCAGTTGTAAACAACCTAAAATCTACATTCAATATTAAAGAATCATCAATTTCTAGTTTAAATGCTTTAGAAGGGACCATAGCAAGGTCGATAGATTCATCAATGATATCAATTAGTCTTGCTGGTCTTATGTTTTGTATACCTTCCCCTGATGTTATCTGTTCTATTGAGGCAAACTCATTTATAAGAAGTTCAAGTTTTTCAAAAACATTTATAAGTCTATCTTTTTGTTTACCACTTGGTATCATCTCAGCAGTTATTCTACCTTTTGTTATTGGTGTTTTTAGTTCATGCATGATGTTTCTTAAAAAGAGTTGCCTAGAACTATTGAGTTTTTTAATTTGTTCAATTGCATGCTGAAAAGAGTTTGATACTTGGGAAATTTCATCTTCACCATTTCTTTTGCAGTCTATGTCTAAATTTCCTTTTCCAAATTTATCCATTTGTCTTTTTAGTCGTCTTAAAGGTTTTATTTTTCTAATAGTCATTATATATGAAAGGAGTATGATGGCAAATATAAAACCAAATATGATTTTTATAACATCATATCTATGAGGCTGGTAATCTTCATCTTTAAAAAGTTGAGCCGAATTTTCATGTTCTATGAGAAGATAGTGGTATTTTTTGTACTTGAGTATTGAGCTGTTTCCTATTTTATTTTCTATTTTTTGTATCACTTCTGATTGTTCTATAATGTAATCTTTTATTTTATCATTATTGATTTTTCTCATACTATAATCTTGAATTTGTTGTTGCAATTCTTCTTCATCAATAAAATTATTAAGATGAAAGAGTGTAGCACGTGCAATGATAGAATATTTTTTATTTAGTTTATCAGCATACTCTTGTTTATCATAGTCCAAAAGAAACATAGCTGCTAAAAATATACTTATTAAAGATAGTAAAAATGTAAAAGTTATACTAAAAAATATAGAAGATCTTGTGATGTTGAATTTCATTTTAAAAATTTGTATCCTATCCCTCTAACTGATTGTATATATTTTGGTTCTTTTGAATTTTCGTTTAGTTTGTGTCTAATTCTACCTATGATTACATCTATGCTTTTATTTGATGTATCTTCGCTGATGGAATCAACATTATATATTAGCTCTTCTCTCGAAACTACGCCACCATCTTTTTTAATAAGATAGCTTAGTATCCCATATTCTGCTCCTGTTAAGCTAAGTTCATTTCCAAAAAATTTTATACTCATTGAACTCTCAAAAAGCACCAAATCTTGTTGTTTTTTTGGAGGTTTAATTTCTCCGTTTACACTACCCGCCTGTTGGTTTCGTCTTAAAAGACTTTTTATTCTTGCTTGAAGTTCCATTGGGTTGTATGGTTTTGGTAAGTAGTCATCTGCTCCATTGTCTAATGCTGTTACTTTATCTGTGATGTCATGACGAGCAGATGAGATTATAATAGGTGTTGAGTACTTTTTTCTTATCTCTTTACATACATCAAGTCCATCAATCCCAGGAAGAGTCAAATCCAATATAATCAGATCAAAATTTTGCATACTAAGAGTTGAAAGTCCTATAAAAGGGTCTTCTGCCGTAGTTACTTGCATGTCAAACTGTTCCAGATATTCTGTTAAGATTTCTGCTAGTTCTAAATCATCCTCTATCATTAAGATATTTATCATTTGTACTCACTTCTTAAAAGATAGAGGATTATAGCATTTACTTTATAACGATTGGTTTATGGTATCCATTTCTATTTACAAATACTATTTTTTTCTTTTTGCCTTCTAGTGCTTTTTCTACATCATCAAAGTTTTTTATGCTCATTTGGTCAACTTGAACTATGATATCGCCAGGCATAAACCCAAGTTTATGTGCATGTGAACCAGTTTTAACTCCTGAAACAAATACACCTTTTATATGGTTTGGTATTTGGTATCTTGCTCTCACTCTATCTGTCAGTTCTTCAAGATTTAAACCTTGAATATATGCCATTTTTGTAGCGGGATTTAGACTTTGGTCCATATTTGCTAAAACAATGTTTGTGCTTTTGATTTTACTATTTCGTTCATATTTGATTTTGATAGTTTTTCCTGGTGTTTTATTTCCTACTATAGTTTTCAAATCATTTGCATTTTTTATAGCTTTTCCATCAATCTCAACTATTAAATCACCTAATTTTAGACCTGCTCTTGATGCTGGAGAGTTTTTCTCAACATTCAATATAAATGCTCCACCTTTACTCTTGTAAACTTCTTTAAGCTCACTTGTGAGGTCTGAAATAGATACACCAATGTAGCCTCTATCTATTCTGCCATCTTCAATGAGTGAAACAGCTATGTTTGCTACCATTTTTGACGGAATTGCAAAGCCAATACCATTGTTACCACCACTTCTTGATAAAATTGCACTGTTGATACCTATAAGAGCACCACGGCTATCTACCAAAGCACCACCAGAGTTACCTGGGTTGATTGAAGCGTCTGTTTGAATGAAGTTCTCATACTGGTTTAGTCCAATACTGCTTTTGTTTAGTGCCGAGATAATTCCTTGAGTGACTGAACCGCCAACTCCAAAAGGATTTCCTATGGCAAATACTAAATCTCCTTCTTTGAGCTTTTCAGAGTTTCCAAACTTGGCAGCTTCTAGTTTGCTCGCTTCTATTTTTATAACAGCCAAATCTGTTTTAGGATCAAGCCCTATAACTTTTGCTGTGTACTCTTTATCTTGGCCAATAAGAGTAACAATAATTTCATCAGCACCCTCTACTACATGGTTATTTGTAACAATATAACCATCTTGAGATATGATAACACCAGATCCTAAAGAGTGAGTTTTTCTTTTTTGTGGGCTTGCCTTTGGGAATGCTTGTCCAAAAAAATCTTGAAAAAGAGGGTTATTTAACATCTGATTGAGTTGATTGCTTTGGTCTACCATTTTAGTTGTAGAAATATTTACTACACTTTTCTTTATCTCTTTAATAGAGTTATTGTAAGAGAGAATAATTTTTTCGTTTGATGGGTAAATTCTCTCTGGATTGTTTGGCATATTTTCTATGTTTATATTACCGGCTATAAGAGCTACAGCAGTCATTGTTGAAATTAAAATTGTTTTTTTCATAATATTTCCTACCTTCCTTATGTAATATCGTAATTATAATAAATCCAAGTTAATATATTGTAAACAATTATCAAAGTTGATTGACTTAGACTAAACTTTTATGCTAAAATATATACAATATTAACTAAAAGGTAAGAATGGATGAGTAAGAGTTTATACGATACTTTAGGTGTTTCTCAAGGGGCTAGTGCTGATGAGATAAAAAAATCATATAGAAGGTTGGCAAGAAAATATCATCCAGATATAAACAAAGAAGCCGAAGCAGAAGATAAATTTAAAGAGATAAATGCAGCTTATGAAATACTAAGTGACAAATCTAAAAAATCACAATATGATCAACATGGTGACAGCATGTTTGGTGGTCAAAATTTCCACGACTTTGCTCAAGGGCAAGGTGGTGGTGCAAATCTAGATGACATATTAAGAAGCATGTTTGGTGGTGGCGGTGGCGGTGGCATGAGCGGAGGCTTTGGAGGCTTTAGTCAAGGTGGATTCAATAGTGGCTTTGGTGCACCAGACCTTGATGTTAGTGCTAGAATAACTATACCTTTCAATGTCGCTGTTTTAGGTGGAAAACACTCTGTTAGTTATGGAGGAGAAAGTTTTGATGTAAAAGTACCAGCTGGCATTAAAGATGGTGAAAAGCTTCGTATCAGAAGCAAGGGTAAAAGCTATCAAGGGCAACGCGGAGATATGATACTAAGCGTTGAAGTTAGTGAGTCTCCTGAGTATGAGAGAACAGGAAGTGATCTTATAAAATTCATAGATATTCCTCTAAAATCAGCTCTTTTTGGTGGTAAAGTAAAAGTAGAAACGCTATATAAAGAGATAACTCTAAAAGTAAAAGCAGGAACTAAAAATAACCAAAAATTTAGAGTTAAAGAGTATGGTGCTATGAACCGTAAAGCTGGTACAAAAGGCGATTTATATTTAAAAGCAAATATTATAATCCCTAGTGTTGAAAATTTGGATGAAGATTTACTAAAACTTATGGAAGATAAATTACCAGAGAATTAAGGATAAGTATTATGCATAGTTATGATGAACCAGTTTACCTCATAAGTGTTGTTGCAAAAGTTTTGACAATTCACCCACAAACTCTTCGTCAATATGAAAGAGAAGGGCTTGTTATGCCATCACGAACTGATGGAAAGATGCGCCTTTATTCTCAAAGAAATATAGATAGAATTAAAATGATACTACGACTTACCAGGGATTTAGGTGTAAATCTTGCAGGAGTTGATGTTGTTATGCAGCTTAAAGAGAAACTAGATGAGTATGAGTCTATTATAAATGAATTAAAAGAGGAAATAAACACTCTTAAAGGTGGACAAAAAACCAATAATCCTCTAGTAAAGAGGCAAAATAGTTATGAAATAATCCTTTTCGGAGAATAGTTTTTCATGGAAAATTTGCTTGTCATTATATTAACAGCAACTATGATTGCTACGTTCTTAAATTTACTTTTGAGGCGTTTTCATGTACCAACTATTATTGGCTATATTTTTACAGGAACTCTTATTTCCTATATTTTTGCTTTGCGTACAAATGTGGAGTTAGCCCATGTAGCAGAATTTGGTATAGTATTTTTGATGTTTACTATAGGACTTGAATTTTCAATAAACCACTTAAAAAGTATGAAAAAAGAGGTTTTTTTCAATGGCTTAATTCAGGTCATGGTAACAGGAGGGATATTTTCTCTTATAGCTGAGTATATTTTTCATATAGAACAAAAGAGTGCCATTATTATTGGTTTTGCTTTTGCCTTATCTTCTACGGCGATAGTTTTAAAAATTTTAAATGATAATGGTGATATACATACAATCTATGGTAGAAAAGTACTAGGTATATTACTTTTTCAAGATATTGCTGTTATACCTCTTTTACTTATGATAAATATTTTTACTGCTTCAGGAAGTTCTTTAGCATCTTTACTTGGTGAAACTTTATTAAGTGCTATTGTTGTACTTAGCTTACTATTTTTAGTTGGAAAGTATTTACTAAATCCATTTTTTGCCAAAGTAGTGTCTAGTGAGAGTGAAGAGATATTTATAGCTTCTATACTTCTCATAGTTATGGGGGCATCTTACTTAGCACATACTTTTGGTTTTACTTACTCTCTAGGAGCTTTTGTCGCTGGTATGATGATATCTGAGACCAAGTATAAACATCAAGTAGAAGCTGATTTGATTCCTTTTAGAGATATTCTTTTGGGACTATTTTTTATAACCATAGGAATGCAGATAGATATTTCAATAATACAAAACTACTTTTTAGAAATAATATCTCTTTTAGTGGCAGTTATGATTATAAAATCTATTATTATTTTTATACTGCTTTCATCTTATGTAAACAAAAGAACTTCATTAAAATCAGCTCTGTCTATATCTCAAGTAGGTGAGTTTTCTTTAGCAGCTTTTGCACTGGCTAGTTCAAGTTCACTTCTTGACCCAGTTACAAATCAAATTCTCATAGTTATGGTAGCTCTGTCTATGATAATCACACCATTTATACTAAAAAACATAAAACAAATAGCTGATTTACTTGTAAAAGAGAGAAAAACAGAACACATTATTTGTTCTTCTGAATTGAGTGATCATATCATAGTGTGTGGTTATGGTAAGCTAGGTCAAGAGATAGTTTATCGTCTTAAAAGGCAGGACGTAAAGTACCTTGTTATTGAGCATGATATTAACTTTGTAAAGTTAGGACAAGATAGAAATGAACCTGTATTTTTTGGTAATGCAGCTATGAAAAGTATTTTAGTTCAAAATGGTGTTAAATCTTGCAAGTCCGTAATTGTAGCAATAAGCAATGAAAAAAAGTTAAGACGGATATGTGAAGTTTTAAACTCTTTTAAAAAGCCTATAAACACAGTTGTAAAAGTAGCAGATTACGAAGAAAAAAAACTTTTGAGTGATTTAAACGTAAATCATATAGTAAATGAAGGAAGAGAGGTAGCAAAATCGCTAATCAAAGAAGCCCTTATTTAATAGATAATCCAAAAAATAATTACAAAAACGTTACTCATTCATTTTTTATATCTTTAGCAATAACTATAGCAGAGCCTTCAACGATTCTTCCACTAATGGTACATCACTTTAGTGATAGTGTGATCATAGTTGGTCTGTTTGCCTCACTACTTCGTGGAGGAGCCATAGTAGTGCAACTCTATGCTGCTTTTCATGCACAAACTTACAAAAGAGTTGACTTAATAGTAAAAACTGGGGGGGGTCTGAATTATTCTTTTTTCTTATAACTAACAAGATAATCATCCACAATTTTCAACTTCAAACTTTTGCTCAAACCACGATGAATTTTAATGAATATTTTCATAAGTGAAAAGACTCCGCCATCTAAAGAATTTGTACTGTTTGGGATGCTGATATTTTTGTATTTTTTACATGTAAAAAGATAAGGTAAATTTGTTCGTAAACTCTTATAAGCAGCTACTAATCTATAGTGTGTAAAAGTCTCTTTTTGAGTGCTTTCGTTTAATATTTTTTCATTTAAAAAATCCTTATATTTATCATACCATTTATCAAGTTTTATAGTAAAAGTGAGGTCGGTAGTTTTTGTCAAAGACGAAACTATTTTTTTAAGTTCTTGGCTTATTTCTAGTTTAGGATGCTTAGTTATGTAACGCTGTATGATTATTTTTTGATGAAAGTGACACATTTGCACTGGATAATCTTCAAAACTAGCAAATGTGGTTTTATCTTTAGCTAAAAAGTTTCTTTGAAATGCTCTATATAATCCTCTTTTGCCATCTATAGTGATGGATTTTATTTTATAACCTAGGATTAGGAGCTCTTGCAAAAGATATTTGTAATCAGCTATCTTCTCACTTTGAATATGTTTCCAAATTAGTATTATAATGCCCCTAAAATCAAAGACAATAATTCAGAAAGATTAATTTTCAAATAAGTTAAAATGATATAAATAATGGAGGTGAATTATGAGTAGAAGAAAAGGACAAATATATAGTGCCGAACAAAAAACAAGAATAGTTTTAGAGCTGCTAAAAGAAGAACAAACAACAAGTCAAATAGCATCTAAATATAAAATCATATCACAATCTTTAAGTAAATGGAAACAACAGTTTCTAAATAATGCATCACTTGCATTCGATGTAGGAGGAGTAACTAAAACTTACCTAGATGAGATAGAAGAGTTAAAGAGTGAGAATGATGGTTTAGCTAAAGCACTAGGTAAAGCTACAATAAAAGTAGAGTTTGTTGAAAAAAAGCTAAAGAGCTTGGACTTATGTAATAAAAGAGCGATGATCGAGTCCAAGCATAAATATTTATCAATATCAGAGCAATGTAATATATTTGGTATCAGTAGAAGTCATTACTACTACAAACCAGCACCAATGAGTCAGGAGAATATTGAACTACTGCACAAGATAGATGAAATAGCTACTGATAACTCAGAGTATGGTTATAGATTTATATATGAACAACTAAAAGAAGATGGCTACTATATTGGAAAACATAGAGTCTTAAAATATATGGGAATACTTGGTATCCAAGCAATATATCTAACCAAAAAAAGACTCACAAGTCTCAAAAACCAAGAGCATAAGATTTATGAGTATCTACTAAAAAAATATTGGACTAAATTTGGAAAGAGAAAAACTGTATATGTACCCACACCAAATGAAGTATGGAGTGGTGATATTACATATATACGTGTTAATGGAAGCTTTATGTATTTTACAGCTGTTATAGACTGGCATAGCAAAGCAATACTGTCCTATAACATATCTAACTCTATGGATGCAACACTTGCAACTGATGTACTTGGGGAGGCATTGGTTAAATATCCTAAACCTAAAATATTTAATAGTGACCAAGGGAGCCAATACACTAGTTATGAACATACTAAGTTACTTAAAAAATATGATATTAAAATATCTATGAATGGTAAAGGTAGAAGTATAGATAATATTGTAATTGAAAGATTTTTTAGAACATTAAAACATGGCAATATTTATATCAGTGATTATCAATCAATAAAGGAGTTAAAAGAAGGTGTAAAAAACTACATCCATAAATACAATTTTAAAAGATTTCATTCAAGTATAAACTATAAAAAACCTATGAATGTTTATCTTGAATATCTGAAAAATGTAGGTTAAAGTAACAGATGAGGATGAAATTAAATCTGTTTAAGAGTTGTCTTGATTTTTAGGGCATTATAGTATTTGGAGCACCCATATTTACTATTAAGTCTTATAAGTCTTAAATGTTGATAATCAAGCATATTTTATTTATTTTTTAAAAAATATCAGTAGTTTTTTTTAATCTTTCTTTATCAAAATGTGTATAAATTCTAGAAGTATTGATATCTGCATGGCCTAAAGACTCTTGTACTAATATAAGGTCTTTACTATTCTGATAGAGAAGGGTAGCAAAAGTATGCCTTAGCATATGAGCACCATTTTTTTCTTTTCTGATCCCTACACTTAGTAAAATTTGTTCAACGATTCTGCTAATATATGCTTGCGTTAAAATATTTCCTTTTTGATTACAAAAAAGTAAATTTTGGTTACATTGCCTTAATTTGAGCCAATTTTCAAGGTTATTTTTAATTATAGATTCTCTTATCATTACCACTCTAGGCTTATTTCCTTTACCTCTAACTTGAACAGTATAAGTATCTCCATCTTTTATTAAATCTTTTATATCAATATTTAACGATTCACTAACTCTTATGCCAGTATACAAAATTATTTTAATAATTAATTTATTTCTTGCTGAAATTTTTGCACTAAAACTGTAATTATCTATAGCTATAATAAATTTATTTACTTCATCTTTCTGCATGTAAGAGGGCAGTTTTTGTCCACTTTTTCCAGCTAAACCTCCCCAGTTTTTAAGTTCAATACCAAATCTATAAGCATTGCCATTATTTTCTTCATTTTGTTTATCAATATAGCTAAAAAAAGTAGTTACAGCTATACGATAATTTTTTTTTGTTGCATCAGATAAGTTACTGGTTTCAGTTGCAAGAAAATCACTTAATAATTCTTCATCAATTTCTTTCATATAAGCTGCACCATAGTCGGAGAGGAAATTAAATAACTTCTCTAAAGGTATAAAATAAACATGAATACTATTTATACCAATATTCCTTATTTCTTTAACAATTTTCTTTAATTTATCAATAGAATCAAAACCAATAATTAATTCTTTAATTATTTCTCCAAGACGATTCTTGTCTTTTACTTGTCTGTTTGATAGACTTGTTACTTTATTTCTAATAAATCTTGTTAACCAAAATAAATATGTTTTATCAAAAGTATTTTCACAATCTAATGGATACCTCAAAATCTAAATCCTTATACTATATTTAAAATATTGTATCACAATAAATCTTATTTAGTATTGGAAACTATAATTTCCAAACTTTTTTATTTACATCTATATTTTAAGGTATAGTTTGGAATGTCCCCCATATTGTAGACAATTATTTAACCAGTAAAAACCTAACCTTCTTAAGTCTCAATATTATATCTTTTTTCAAATTCATTTGGAGAAATATAGTTCAAGTAACTATACCTTCTTTTTGAATTATAAAACATTTCTATATACTCAAATATTTTAGACGCTGCAATTGCTCTAGTTAAAAATATCTGTTTTCTAACTAGCTCTTTTTTAAGAGTTTTAAAAAAGCTTTCTGCTACTGCATTATCATAGTAACTGACCTTACGCACCCTTCAAAAGTTGTAATTCTGAATAAGCCACCTGATTAGCTCTGATTAACAGTTTTGTTCTAATGGCAAAGTGGTTCATTTTATGTTTAATTTTCAAACATTCAAGCTTAAAAAAAGACAGCACTGATAAAAAGATATGATTACTTTGTGTTCGAATGATCTTTGTTGGTGATTTTGCTAAATCAATATTATGTTTAAGTGATTTATGAAACTCTTCAACTTTCACCCTCAAGGGGTACCCAGCCATCATTTTTCATAGATTGTTGAGATAGTGTCGCCATCAAGTGTGATATCACTACATATCAAATTTAAAATACCTATACTTCCATCTTTGTTTGTAAAGACTCGGCGCACTATAATGACTTCTTTATCATAGCCCTTTAGATAGCCTCGTACTGATTGCTTATCTGATAATTCCAGTTCATCTACCCTTGTGAACTTACCTGCATATTTATTCTCTAAACTTTTTGAAAAGAGACGATTACTTTTGAGTGCAGCAATAAACTCTTTTTTTTGTTTGGCTATAAATTCAAAGTTTTCTTTTGCTCCAAACCAAGGACATAGTGAAATTTTAGTTGATTGTTAATAGCCACTTGAATCATATCTCTCATCAATTGATTTTTTGTAACTTCTGATGAACGTTTTACTTCTCTTGTTTTAATGTCACTAAACTGGATAGGTTTTTCTACGGTTTCAAAAGCTACTGGAATTGATACTTCATTACTGTAGTACAAAGCATTGAGCATATTGATACCTCGAACAGATTTACCTACTGTATGATCAAAGTGCCAGCACATGATATCACTCTCATCTGTCCACTTTTTCTCTTGAATTGTATCATCAAAGATAAGACATGCTTCTTCACTCTGTATCTCTCTTACTGTTCTTTTAACTTGTCTCCATAAATCTTTTGAAGTAAATTCATTTTTTGATAAGAACCGTGTTATCTAATCATGACTTACTGAACCATTTGTCATTGATGACAACCCTGTTGCTGTAGCGTAACCACTACCGCTTATTAAATAATCTGTATAGAGTTCTATGTGATTTATTTTCATGCAACTTTTAAAGCAACTTTGATTCCTTGTGCGTAAGGTCAGTTATGTAATAAAAGAGCGATGATCTAGTCCAAGCATAAATATTTATCAATATCAGAGCAATGTAATATATTTGGTATCAGTAGAAGTCATTACTACTACAAACCAGCACCAATGAGTCAGGAGAATATTGAACTACTGCACAAGATAGATGAAATAGCTACTGATAACTCAGAGTATGGTTATAGATTTATATATGAACAACTAAAAGAAGATGGCTACTATATTGGAAAACATAGAGTCTTAAAATATATGGGAATACTTGGTATCCAAGCAATATATCTAACCAAAAAAAGACTCACAAGTCTCAAAAACCAAGAGCATAAGATTTATGAGTATCTACTAAAAAAATATTGGACTAAATTTGGAAAGAGAAAAACTGTATATGTACCCACACCAAATGAAGTATGGAGTGGTGATATTACATATATACGTGTTAATGGAAGCTTTATGTATTTTACAGCTGTTATAGACTGGCATAGCAAAGCAATACTGTCCTATAACATATCTAACTCTATGGATGCAACACTTGCAACTGATGTACTTGGGGAGGCATTGGTTAAATATCCTAAACCTAAAATATTTAATAGTGACCAAGGGAGCCAATACACTAGTTATGAACATACTAAGTTACTTAAAAAATATGATATTAAAATATCTATGAATGGTAAAGGTAGAAGTATAGATAATATTGTAATTGAAAGATTTTTTAGAACATTAAAACATGGCAATATTTATATCAGTGATTATCAATCAATAAAGGAGTTAAAAGAAGGTGTAAAAAACTACATCCATAAATACAATTTTAAAAAATTTCATTCAAGTATAAACTATAAAAAACCTATGAATGTTTATCTTGAATATCTGAAAAATGTAGGTTAAAGTAACAGATGAGGATGAAATTAAATCTGTTTAAGAGTTGTCTTGATTTTTAGGGCATTATATTATAGAAATGAAACTATTTTTACTATTTCATTTTTAGAAATCTTTATTTTTCTGTAGAAAAAACCAGAAGTATTAGAATCACTAAAAGATAACAAGCGCCCACTTGTAAGACTCCCCTTAAACCAATCAAGCTTAAACGGAATAACTCATTTTTAAATTGTACTTATTTAAATATTCAATAGGACTTAACTTTCCTAAAACTGCATGTGGTCTATGATTATTATAGTCATCAATCCACTAACCAAGGAAACGCTAAATATAATCGAAATGGATTATCATCTAGAGAAAAAAACAGAAGATAAAAAGAAGAAATTATTGAAAAATACTTATTCATATTCACATCCTAAAATTAATAAATAATTGAACCTTCTAAAAATTTGATAGTAATCAGAAGGTTCAATTATATCATAACCTAAATTCAAAAAATATTTTTAAAAGTTTAATTAAACTTTTAAATTTTCTGCTATTATTAGTATATGAAAACATTAAATATAATACTTAGTATATTAATGCTAACTATTTTTTTTGGATGTAGTTCAAAAAAACCTAATTTTCTTACTTATAAACAAGATACAACTTTATATGTAAAAAATATACAACCTCTACAGGTAGAGAATAAAACCTTTTTATCACGTTATTTTATGCCATGGTCAGTTGAAAAAGTAAAGATAAAAAAAGAAAAAGCTTCGTGGGCAAATTTTGTTTTTAAAAAGAAAAATACATATTATTCAGAAAACACTCAACTATGGAGTACAAGTGAGGTCAATGAACTTATAAAAACCACCAATTTTAAGGCATACAATTCAAAACGTCATTATGCTCTTACTATCAAAAATGCTCAAGTAAGAAACCTGCCAACAAATAAACCATTTTATAAAAATCCAAATCTTGCTGGAGAAGGTTTTCCTTTTGATTATCTACAAAACTCTCGCATACATGTAAACACTCCTGTGCTTATATCTCACTATAGCAGTGATGGAGCTTGGGCTTTTATTCAAAATCCATTTTCTAGTGGTTGGTTGCCAACGCAAACATTGGTCATTTTAAATGCAAAACAAAGAACAGTGTTTAAAAATAGTCAAAAAATAGTAATCACAAAAGACAACCTTCCCATTTACTCAAACACTCAGCAATATATCTTACATGTAAAGCTTGGTTCCATATTTTCCTATGAAAAAGAAGATAATAACTTTTTTTATTCTTACATATACACTAGATTCGCTCATAAGCTAGAAATTAGGATTCAAAAACATACAGCTAGTGCTATGCCCTTGCCATATACCAAAGAAAATATTTTACATGTAAGCAGTGAGCTTTTAGGTGAGAAGTACGGCTGGGGTGGTTACTTGGAAAACAGAGACTGCTCGTCTTTTACTAAAGACTTTTTTGCACCTTTTGGAATTTGGCTTCCAAGAAACTCTTTTGAGCAAAAACAAAGTGGAAAGTATTTGTCTTTTAAAGGCTTAAACAATGAGGCAAAAGAGAAAATCATACTTAGCAAAGGTATTGCATTTATGAGTTTAATATACCTACAAAATCACATCATGCTTTATGCTGGAGAGTTTGAAGGCAAAGCTATGGTTATGCATAACATTTGGGGAATAAAAACCTATGAAAATGGTAAAGATGGTAGAGCCATAGTTGGCAAAGCCATCATTTCAGACCTACATCTTGGAAACAACCAAAACAATGTAAAAAAAGAGGCTCTTCTTATCTCAAAAGCTGAAAGTTTAGTCATAAAACCTAATATACCCACTTATGTTTACCATAATCTTACAAGAATGTATCCTAGCATAAAAAAGGTGCAAAATAATCTTGTATATTTTGATGATAATAGTACTTTAGAATATCATGATTACAGAAATAAAAACTTTCAATCTATGATAAGTAATCCTAGTATAAAAAACACTCTTTCTCTAAAGTATCCTGCTTTTGAAGACATAACAGCTCCTAATATTAACTTTGACCCAGGTAGATTTAGAAATGAAAAATTATTAAAAAAATTATATGGTAAAGATAAAAACAATATAGAACAAAACCTTTTACATGTAGAGTGGATTGATGGCTCAATTATTGCCTTCAACAAAAAACAAAATGCAGCTCTACAACTTCAAAAAGTATCAAATGAGTTAAAACAACTTCCTAAAAAATATCATAAATACCTAACAAATATAGCAGGGACATATAATTATCGTACCATAGCAGGAACAAATAGGTTAAGTGCTCACAGCTTTGCAATTGCAATTGATATTAACATAAAAAATACTCACTACTGGAAATGGACTAAAAACCTCACTTATAAAAATAAAATTCCTAAAGAGATAATAGATATATTTGAAAAATATGGCTTTATCTGGGGTGGACGATGGTATCATTATGACACCATGCATTTTGAGTATAGACCAGAGTTATTTGACAGTATTGACTAGTTTGAAATTTATCAGGAAAACTCATCTAATCCAACAAATACAGCTTAAAAAAATATTAGTTATGAATAATTAAAAGCATAATCAGATACAATAAGCAAGGGTTTTACCGTAACTAAAATAGCTAATTTTAAGCTTGGGTAAAGTTTAAAAAAGTTAGACTTTCAAGTTGTAAAATTATACCTACTTTTCAACTCAAATATAAGGTGTAAAAAAGGAAAAAACTATGTTAAATACGCTCATAGGTCCAGATAAACATATTCAATTATTAAGTAATGAAATCATTAAAATTCATGGTGATTTTATAAAATTTGAAGAAGCAGATTTTTATCCAGAACATAACAAAAGAAAAACTTCTAGTGGATACAGAGATATCCACCATAAACTAGTTGTCGAAGAAAATAGACCTTGTTTAATATGTGGTGTTACTCATGAATTATTATCAGATTCTACAAAAAAACAAGATAAAAAATTAAATCCATATTCTGCAAAACAGATGGAAGCTCATCATCATATAGTTGAATGGTCATTAGCCAATGCTATAGATATAGACAAATTTAATAATACGATGAGAATTCATTTAATGAATAAACATAAAGATACGCCTCTTTATCAAAAAAAGATGTCTCAGCAAGATATACTAGATTGGGTTGATCATAGTCCAGATAACCTATGGATATTATGCGATGTACACCATAGACATAGTTATTTTGGAATACATCACATTACATACCCTAATTGGGCTCCACAAAACTTGTTTACAGAAGAATTTTTAGATGCCGTTGAGAAAAATATTTCTCATCATGAGGCTTAGTCCAAAATAATTTTAGCCTACCACTAACAGGTAGGCTCTATTTAAAGGAACCTGGATACTCAATAATCTGTGTCAACATCATGGTTTTTATTATTTATGTCTATTACTTAACTGTAAGTTAGAATTCTGCATATCTTTGCCAAAAGTAACTTATTATCGCCATAGCAGATAAAATTACTGCAAAAAATAGTACTGCTTTTCTTGAAGCATTAATAAAGTGTTTTCGTCTACTTTACCCTATTTGAGTTTATAAGGCAATGATATGTATTAGTCCATAACATATGGCACTGAGGATTAGTTTCAATTAGATATTGTACAGGAGTTTTCATTTTTAAACTATGGTGAGGTATTTCAGTGTTATATCCAATAAGCCAATCTGCCATTTTTTGGTTAAATAAGTCTATATCGCTAAAGAGTAAATCATCATTGTAATCAACAAACTGTTCTTGTATTGTTCTATTAAATCTTTCGTTATGAGCATTCATTTTAGGAGATCTGGGATATGTCCAGTAGTGAGTTAAGTTTCTATTCTGAAGAAGCTTATCAAAGTCTTTCATAAACTCTGAACCATTATCTGAGAGTATTGAGAATTTATTATCATTGGTATCATTAGTTACGCCATCAATAAGAGCTGCAAGTACTTTGGCAGTATGAGTTGTATGTTTAGTTGGAATTGTAACAGCAAATGCGATACGGCTATTAGAGTCAATCATAGTCATAATATATCTTCTCATACCAGCTGTTACGCTTTGAATTGTGTCAACTGCTCACAGGTGCATAGGTTTTGCTTTAAGACCTTTAGGTTTACGATTTTTAATCTTTTTTTTCTTTAGGTTTACTCTACCTTTAAAATCTATACGTTGAGGAAATAATCTCATTTTATTTTTATCTCTTGCGATAGTTCTTCCTATAGTTGATTCTGAGGGAAGAGTAAGACTATTCTTTTGTAGTAGTTGGTTTTCTTATTTGTTTTGGTACACTTGACTTTGGAGTAAGAGATGATATATCTTCTTTACTTTTTTTAAAAGTTGCTTTGTATCTGTAGATTGTTCGTCTACTTACACCAAATGCTTCAATAGTAGCATCCAATCCATACTTATCAAAAAACTTTATAATTTTTAATCGTTTTTTAGCTTCAGTATTTTCCATCTCTAGAATATAGCTAAATCTTTTAAATCTTGCATATCCTCTTATTCCATTAAATAAGTAATCTGTTTGCATTTCTCACTCTTTAGTTCTCCTCTAAAAAGTGTCATATGTTTCTGAACTTATACATTATATATTTCAATTTATCTACTTATCTTTCTCTAAAAAACTATTATCATTCTCATCAAACTCAACTTTTTCTATGCGTTCGAATTCACTCGAAATCTTATTTGTCGAAGTTGTAATCTCTTTTACATCTTTACTCACTATATCTATATGCTTTGAGAGGTTATCCCATCTTTTTTTATAAAGTTTAAAATTACTTGAGAGTTTCATTAGCTCTTCTTGGATTTTTTTTGCTTGTTCTTGAGTTTTTATGTCTCTTACTACAGCTGTTATAGTTGTTAAAAGTGCCATAATAGTCGTTGGTGATGCTATCCAAACACCTCTTTTTCTTGCATACTCAATTAACTCTTCATGGTAAGCATTTATTTCCGCAAAAATCGCCTCAGCAGGTAAAAATAGTATCGCCATATCTGCAGTAGTGCCTTTAATGATGTACTTTGAAGCTATATCATTGACATGTTTTTTGATATTTTGTCTAAAATCACTTTTAAATTTCTCATCTTCTATCATACGAGTATAATTTTCCATAGGGAACTTAGAATCAATACTTATGAGCCCAAGTGGCTCAGGAGCTTTTACAACTGCATCTACTATAACTCCGCTTTCAAATTTATACTGCAAATCATACATGTCTTTCTTTTCACCAAAAATAGACTTTAGTATAGAGTTAAGTTGAACTTCACCAAATATACCACGAGATTTTTTATCGGTAAGTACATTTTGAAGCGAGTTTACATCTCCACTAAGAGTCTCAATCTTTTTTTGAGCCTCACCAATACGAGCAATTCCTACTATAATATCTTTAAAAGTTTTATCAATATTTTCAAAACCCTTCTCTAACCTCTTCTCTACTTTTTCATTTATGTTTTGTAGGTTTTTTTCTACTTTTTCAGAGAGTTTTTCCATGTCCTTACTACTTTGAGCTTTTATCTCTTTGCTCATTTCATAAAGACTCTTTTGTTGTTCATTTCTCATAAGTTGCTGAGAATTACTTATTTTTATAAAAAGTTCGGCATTTTTTTCAATCTGAGAAGCAGTTTCTTTCGAGTTTTCAAAAACTCGTCTGTCTATCTGCTCAATCTTCTCATACAAAAACTCTTTTTGAGTAACAAAGAGTGATTTTATCTGCCAAATGATTACAAGTGTACATGTAAGAACCAAACCAACTATTACACCCAATAAAATAATGTTATCCATTTATCACTTCCCAATATCCTTTTATAGCACTTCCATATCTTGTCAATCTTTGTGCTTTTTTCAATGTAGCTATCTGTTTTTCAACTGCTCTTGTTGTTAAACCTAAGATTTCAGATAATTCTCTTATGGTTAATTTAGAGTTTTTTCTTAATGATATTAAAATCTTTTCATAACTTTTTACCGAACTTTTTATAGTTTGAAGTATACAACCTAACATAAACTCGATAAATGGTGTACATCCCCAACTTCACAAGATTTTTCCAAAGCTAAGTAGTACTGTTTTTAAAGTTACAAGTATAAGGCGGAATATAACCAATTTTCATAATTCTACCTCTCTTTTTTGTTATCTATATTATAACATTTTATTTTTATCTAATAGCTATTCTTCGCTCAAAATAATACTTTACATGTAGATTATAATTAAGGAACATAGTGCCCATTTAATCTATCTACATGTAAAGTAATAAAAGGACATAAAAGATTTAAGAATAATAGTAAATTAAATTGAAAAAGGCTAAAAATATTTCAAATTGAAATAATTAATATTATTAAGTCTATTGGTATATAATGTGCGTTGAATAAATAGTTTTGAAAGGACTAAAGTTACTAACAGCATTTGATAAATTCAAAACTAAATGTATTGCTTGGGATACAGACAAAAAACGAAAACCATTTACTTGTTCAAAATGTGAAGATGAAGTTATCTTAAAAAAAGGTATTAAAAAAGTTCATCATTTTGCACACAAACCACCAGTTAATTGTACTTTTTGGACAGGTGAAAGTCAAAAACATTATGAAATAAAAAAAGCAATTTATGAGTCTTTATTAAAAGAACCAAATTGTACTAAATGTGATCTAGAAAGAATACTTGATGGAGTTAGACCAGATATTAGTTTAAAAATCAATAATAGCTATGTAGCAATAGAAATACAAAATAGTACAATAGCTATATCACTTATCAATCAAAGAATTAAAAGATATAATAAATTAAATATTGATTTAATTTGGATATTACCAGATAACAATCCAACAATAGTTTTACCTGATTCAAAAGATGAAGGAATCCATAAAAAACTATGTAGACCCAAAGAATGGGAAAAACACCTACACAAATTATATTTTGGAAGATTATATTATTGGCAAGATAATGCAAATATAAAACCATTACATTTGAAAACATATCAATATGAAACAGTATCTGGAAATTGGGTTGAAGAATGTTCACATTTAGAAGGTACAAATTGGTACAATGAAAATGTTGATACATCCGATTATGGTGGATATACAAAATATTCAAAAACAAAAAAAGAATTTATTTCTCCAAAATTAAATGGAAAAGACATAATATTAAATCTTGCAAAAGATTTTAAGTCAACAGAGATAGAAGAAAGTAACTTTAAAGGTAGTTCAACTCCACATAGAAAGTTATGGATAGATAATATCAAAGCTTGGTGGAAGTAGTAAACAGATAACAACTCGTTGGAGATAGACAAGCGTAAAGTGCCAAAAAGCCCACCTTTTAAGTGTCGATTTGATAAACTTAAAAAATTATAGTTTTAAGTAGTTGCGCCACTTATCTCTCAATTTAGACGTTATCGTATAGGAAAAGACTAATGAAAAATAAAATACTTTTAAATGAAATATTACATATAGAAAATCTAGACAATTTTAAAAGAAAATAGAATAATTAAGAGAACCACTATAATTTGTAGCAATACTCTCTGTAGAGACATGAGTGATTAAAGATAATCTTGATGTTTTAAATTTATGTTCTATACCTAAGGAAACTTCTAACCAAGTCTGTTTATACCTTGTACTTGCTAGATTAAACTTAAACAAATCAATTATTTCACCACTTACTCCATCATTATTACTATCAATTTTATAAGCTCCTTCTAATCCAGCTATTATTAGATTTTTACTATTTATATTCCAATTTGTATCAAATCCTATACGCACATCTTGTGCTAACTCTTTACTTGCATTAAATCTTACAGGAAAGCCTTTGCCTGTTTCTGCATAAGCATCTGTTTTAGCTTGTGCTATATTGTATTCTACATAAGGAAAAAATGCTATATTGTTTGTTTGGTATTGTACACGAGTACTAAATGCTTGAATATTTTGATTTGTCTCTGCTGTAGTTTTATCAAGACTACCTGCATTTTCATATCCACGCTTTATATCAATATTTCTTTTACCGTACACATAAGAAAAGGTAGTATATATTGGCAATGAAGGTGACAATCTAATATCTGTTTCTAAAATGAAATATACACCTTTTCCTTTAGTATTTCCTTCATAAATTAAATCACTTTTACTCCAAGTTTTTCCTACTGCGAAGCTTGATGTAAAATAATCATTATATTGATGCTCAATACCTACTTCTGCTGTTTGAAAAACATCGGTACTAATATTATTGTTATCATGACCAAAGTCACCATTTGCCCACATAAATGTTTGATCACTTAGTTCTCTATTATATCTATGATTTCCATGAATTATTGTATTAGCCATTCTTAGACCTAATGAGTTAATACCAGTGGTACTCCATAATGTTTCATGAAAATCATTAATTGAGATTAAACCTTTTTTTGATTGTGCTAAAAATGCTTCTGTTCCATTATTTGAAGTACCACTTCCCACTACAACAGAACCATCGGCACTAACTCCTGTTGCTATTGTACTAGTCCAGCCTGTTAGAGTATATCCATCATCAGCTAACCATTCAGTTAATGATTTCATTCCTCTATTTTGTATCCATCTAAATGCTTCTCTACCATTAACAGTAGTACCAAATCCAACAACAACAGAACCATTTGCACTAATTGCACGTGCTTCGCTATAAAATAAATCTCCAGCTAAATCCCCTAATCCTACCATACCGCCAGTTTGTGTCCACCTAAATGCTTCGATTCCATTAGCTGATGTACTCATTCCAACAACAACAGAACCATCTGCATTAACAGCATTTGCTGCACTATAAAATGAAATTCCAGCTAAAGCACCTAATCCTACCATACCATCTGCTTGTGTCCATCTAAATGCTTCATTTCCATTAGCTGATTTACTTATTCCAACAACAACAGAACCATCTGCATTAACAGCATTTGCTGTACTATTAAATGCACCTCCCGTTAAATCACCTAATCCTAGCATACCATCTGCTTGTGTCCATCTAAATGCTTCATCTCCATTAGTTGATGTACTCATTCCAACAACAACAGAACCATCTGCATTAACAGCATTTGCTGTACTATTAAATGCACCTCCCGTTAAATCACCTAATCCTAGCATACCATCTGCTTGTGTCCATCTAAATGCTTCATCTCCATTAGTTGATGTACTCATTCCAACAACAACAGAACCATCTGCATTAACAGCATTTGCTGTACTATTAAATGCACCTCCCGTTAAATCACTTAATCCTAGCATACCACCCGTTTGTGTCCATCTAAATGCTTCATCTCCATTAGCTGATTTACTCATTCCAACAACAACAGAACCATCTGCACTAATTGCATGTGCTTCGCTAGAAAATGAAGGTCCAATTAAATCACCAAGAGATACATATTCTGCACTATGCAGTGCTGTTACTAAAATTAAAAATCCTAAATATAAACTTTTTTTCATTTTATCCCTCATTTTACATAATTTTATCGTATTATAATCAAATTTTATATTAAAAGCAATGATATGTATTAGTCCATAACATATAGCACTGAGGATTAGTTTCAATTAGATATTGTACAGGAGTTTTCATTTTTAAACTATGGTGAGGTATTTCAGTGTTATATCCAATAAGCCAATCTGCCATTTTTTGGTTAAATAAGTCTATATCGCTAAAGAGTAAATCATCATTGTAATCAACAAACTGTTCTTGTATTGTTCTATTAAATCTTTCGTTATGAGCATTCATTTTAGGAGATCTGGGATATGTCCAGTAGTGAGTTAAGTTTCTATTCTGAAGAAGCTTATCAAAGTCTTTCATAAACTCTGAACCATTATCTGAGAGTATTGAGAATTTATTATCATTGGTATCATTAGTTACGCCATCAATAAGAGCTGCAAGTACTTTGGCAGTATGAGTTGTATGTTTAGTTGGAATTGTAACAGCAAATGCGATACGGCTATTAGAGTCAATCATAGTCATAATATATCTTCTCATACCAGCTGTTACGCTTTGAATTGTGTCAACTGCTCACAGGTGCATAGGTTCTGCTTTAAGACCTTTAGGTTTACGATTTTTAATCTTTTTTTTCTTTAGGTTTACTCTACCTTTAAAATCTATACGTTGAGGAAATAATCTCATTTTATTTTTATCTCTTGCGATAGTTCTTCCTATAGTTGATTCTGAGGGAAGAGTAAGACTATTCTTTTGTAGTAGTTGGTTTTCTTATTTGTTTTGGTACACTTGACTTTGGAGTAAGAGATGATATATCTTCTTTACTTTTTTTAAAAGTTGCTTTGTATCTGTAGATTGTTCGTCTACTTACACAAAATGCTTCAATAGTAGCATCCAATCCATACTTATCAAAAAACTTTATAATTTTTAATCGTTTTTTAGCTTCAGTATTTTCCATCTCTAGAATATAGCTAAATCTTTTAAATCTTGCATATCCTCTTATTCCATTAAATAAGTAATCTGTTTGCATTTCTCACTCTTTAGTTCTCCTCTAAAAAGTGTCATATGTTTCTGAACTTATACATTATATATTTCAATTTATCTACTTATCTTTCTCTAAAAAACTATTATCATTCTCATCAAACTCAACTTTTTCTATGCGTTCGAATTCACTCGAAATCTTATTTGTCGAAGTTGTAATCTCTTTTACATCTTTACTCACTATATCTATATGCTTTGAGAGGTTATCCCATCTTTTTTTATAAAGTTTAAAATTACTTGAGAGTTTCATTAGCTCTTCTTGGATTTTTTTTGCTTGTTCTTGAGTTTTTATGTCTCTTACTACAGCTGTTATAGTTGTTAAAAGTGCCATAATAGTCGTTGGTGATGCTATCCAAACACCTCTTTTTCTTGCATACTCAATTAACTCTTCATGGTAAGCATTTATTTCCGCAAAAATCGCCTCAGCAGGTAAAAATAGTATCGCCATATCTGCAGTAGTGCCTTTAATGATGTACTTTGAAGCTATATCATTGACATGTTTTTTGATATTTTGTCTAAAATCACTTTTAAATTTCTCATCTTCTATCATACGAGTATAATTTTCCATAGGGAACTTAGAATCAATACTTATGAGCCCAAGTGGCTCAGGAGCTTTTACAACTGCATCTACTATAACTCCGCTTTCAAATTTATACTGCAAATCATACATGTCTTTCTTTTCACCAAAAATAGACTTTAGTATAGAGTTAAGTTGAACTTCACCAAATATACCACGAGATTTTTTATCGGTAAGTACATTTTGAAGCGAGTTTACATCTCCACTAAGAGTCTCAATCTTTTTTTGAGCCTCACCAATACGAGCAATTCCTACTATAATATCTTTAAAAGTTTTATCAATATTTTCAAAACCCTTCTCTAACCTCTTCTCTACTTTTTCATTTATGTTTTGTAGGTTTTTTTCTACTTTTTCAGAGAGTTTTTCCATGTCCTTACTACTTTGCCTTTTATCTCTTTGCTCATTTCATAAAGACTCTTTTGTTGTTCATTTCTCATAAGTTGCTGAGAATTACTTATTTTTATAAAAAGTTCGGCATTTTTTTCAATCTGAGAAGCAGTTTCTTTCGAGTTTTCAAAAACTCGTCTGTCTATCTGCTCAATCTTCTCATACAAAAACTCTTTTTGAGTAACAAAGAGTGATTTTATCTGCCAAATGATTACAAGTGTACATGTAAGAACCAAACCAACTATTACACCCAATAAAATAATGTTATCCATTTATCACTTCCCAATATCCTTTTATAGCACTTCCATATCTTGTCAATCTTTGTGCTTTTTTCAATGTAGCTATCTGTTTTTCAACTGCTCTTGTTGTTAAACCTAAGATTTCAGATAATTCTCTTATGGTTAATTTAGAGTTTTTTCTTAATGATATTAAAATCTTTTCATAACTTTTTACCGAACTTTTTATAGTTTGAAGTATACAACCTAACATAAACTCGATAAATGGTGTACATCCCCAACTTCACAAGATTTTTCCAAAGCTAAGTAGTACTGTTTTTAAAGTTACAAGTATAAGGCGGAATATAACCAATTTTCATAATTCTACCTCTCTTTTTTGTTATCTATATTATAACATTTTATTTTTATCTAATAGCTATTCTTCGCTCAAAATAATACTTTACATGTAGATTATAATTAAGGAACATAGTGCCCATTTAATCTATCTACATGTAAAGTAATAAAAGGACATAAAAGATTTAAGAATAATAGTAAATTAAATTGAAAAAGGCTAAAAATATTTCAAATTGAAATAATTAATATTATTAAGTCTATTGGTATATAATGTGCGTTGAATAAATAGTTTTGAAAGGACTAAAGTTACTAACAGCATTTGATAAATTCAAAACTAAATGTATTGCTTGGGATACAGACAAAAAACGAAAACCATTTACTTGTTCAAAATGTGAAGATGAAGTTATCTTAAAAAAAGGTATTAAAAAAGTTCATCATTTTGCACACAAACCACCAGTTAATTGTACTTTTTGGACAGGTGAAAGTCAAAAACATTATGAAATAAAAAAAGCAATTTATGAGTCTTTATTAAAAGAACCAAATTGTACTAAATGTGATCTAGAAAGAATACTTGATGGAGTTAGACCAGATATTAGTTTAAAAATCAATAATAGCTATGTAGCAATAGAAATACAAAATAGTACAATAGCTATATCACTTATCAATCAAAGAATTAAAAGATATAATAAATTAAATATTGATTTAATTTGGATATTACCAGATAACAATCCAACAATAGTTTTACCTGATTCAAAAGATGAAGGAATCCATAAAAAACTATGTAGACCCAAAGAATGGGAAAAACACCTACACAAATTATATTTTGGAAGATTATATTATTGGCAAGATAATGCAAATATAAAACCATTACATTTGAAAACATATCAATATGAAACAGTATCTGGAAATTGGGTTGAAGAATGTTCACATTTAGAAGGTACAAATTGGTACAATGAAAATGTTGATACATCCGATTATGGTGGATATACAAAATATTCAAAAACAAAAAAAGAATTTATTTCTCCAAAATTAAATGGAAAAGACATAATATTAAATCTTGCAAAAGATTTTAAGTCAACAGAGATAGAAGAAAGTAACTTTAAAGGTAGTTCAACTCCACATAGAAAGTTATGGATAGATAATATCAAAGCTTGGTGGAAGTAGTAAACAGATAACAACTCGTTGGAGATAGACAAGCGTAAAGTGCCAAAAAGCCCACCTTTTAAGTGTCGATTTGATAAACTTAAAAAATTATAGTTTTAAGTAGTTGCGCCACTTATCTCTCAATTTAGACGTTATCGTATAGGAAAAGACTAATGAAAAATAAAATACTTTTAAATGAAATATTACATATAGAAAATCTAGACAATTTTAAAAGAAAATAGAATAATTAAGAGAACCACTATAATTTGTAGCAATACTCTCTGTAGAGACATGAGTGATTAAAGATAATCTTGATGTTTTAAATTTATGTTCTATACCTAAGGAAACTTCTAACCAAGTCTGTTTATACCTTGTACTTGCTAGATTAAACTTAAACAAATCAATTATTTCACCACTTACTCCATCATTATTACTATCAATTTTATAAGCTCCTTCTAATCCAGCTATTATTAGATTTTTACTATTTATATTCCAATTTGTATCAAATCCTATACGCACATCTTGTGCTAACTCTTTACTTGCATTAAATCTTACAGGAAAGCCTTTGCCTGTTTCTGCATAAGCATCTGTTTTAGCTTGTGCTATATTGTATTCTACATAAGGAAAAAATGCTATATTGTTTGTTTGGTATTGTACACGAGTACTAAATGCTTGAATATTTTGATTTGTCTCTGCTGTAGTTTTATCAAGACTACCTGCATTTTCATATCCACGCTTTATATCAATATTTCTTTTACCGTACACATAAGAAAAGGTAGTATATATTGGCAATGAAGGTGACAATCTAATATCTGTTTCTAAAATGAAATATACACCTTTTCCTTTAGTATTTCCTTCATAAATTAAATCACTTTTACTCCAAGTTTTTCCTACTGCGAAGCTTGATGTAAAATAATCATTATATTGATGCTCAATACCTACTTCTGCTGTTTGAAAAACATCGGTACTAATATTATTGTTATCATGACCAAAGTCACCATTTGCCCACATAAATGTTTGATCACTTAGTTCTCTATTATATCTATGATTTCCATGAATTATTGTATTAGCCATTCTTAGACCTAATGAGTTAATACCAGTGGTACTCCATAATGTTTCATGAAAATCATTAATTGAGATTAAACCTTTTTTTGATTGTGCTAAAAATGCTTCTGTTCCATTATTTGAAGTACCACTTCCCACTACAACAGAACCATCGGCACTAACTCCTGTTGCTATTGTACTAGTCCAGCCTGTTAGAGTATATCCATCATCAGCTAACCATTCAGTTAATGATTTCATTCCTCTATTTTGTATCCATCTAAATGCTTCTCTACCATTAACAGTAGTACCAAATCCAACAACAACAGAACCATTTGCACTAATTGCACGTGCTTCGCTATAAAATAAATCTCCAGCTAAATCCCCTAATCCTACCATACCGCCAGTTTGTGTCCACCTAAATGCTTCGATTCCATTAGCTGATGTACTCATTCCAACAACAACAGAACCATCTGCATTAACAGCATTTGCTGCACTATAAAATGAAATTCCAGCTAAAGCACCTAATCCTACCATACCATCTGCTTGTGTCCATCTAAATGCTTCATTTCCATTAGCTGATTTACTTATTCCAACAACAACAGAACCATCTGCATTAACAGCATTTGCTGTACTATTAAATGCACCTCCCGTTAAATCACCTAATCCTAGCATACCATCTGCTTGTGTCCATCTAAATGCTTCATCTCCATTAGTTGATGTACTCATTCCAACAACAACAGAACCATCTGCATTAACAGCATTTGCTGTACTATTAAATGCACCTCCCGTTAAATCACCTAATCCTAGCATACCATCTGCTTGTGTCCATCTAAATGCTTCATCTCCATTAGTTGATGTACTCATTCCAACAACAACAGAACCATCTGCATTAACAGCATTTGCTGTACTATTAAATGCACCTCCCGTTAAATCACTTAATCCTAGCATACCACCCGTTTGTGTCCATCTAAATGCTTCATCTCCATTAGCTGATTTACTCATTCCAACAACAACAGAACCATCTGCACTAATTGCATGTGCTTCGCTAGAAAATGAAGGTCCAATTAAATCACCAAGAGATACATATTCTGCACTATGCAGTGCTGTTACTAAAATTAAAAATCCTAAATATAAACTTTTTTTCATTTTATCCCTCATTTTACATAATTTTATCGTATTATAATCAAATTTTATATTAAAAGCAATGATATGTATTAGTCCATAACATATAGCACTGAGGATTAGTTTCAATTAGATATTGTACAGGAGTTTTCATTTTTAAACTATGGTGAGGTATTTCAGTGTTATATCCAATAAGCCAATCTGCCATTTTTTGGTTAAATAAGTCTATATCGCTAAAGAGTAAATCATCATTGTAATCAACAAACTGTTCTTGTATTGTTCTATTAAATCTTTCGTTATGAGCATTCATTTTAGGAGATCTGGGATATGTCCAGTAGTGAGTTAAGTTTCTATTCTGAAGAAGCTTATCAAAGTCTTTCATAAACTCTGAACCATTATCTGAGAGTATTGAGAATTTATTATCATTGGTATCATTAGTTACGCCATCAATAAGAGCTGCAAGTACTTTGGCAGTATGAGTTGTATGTTTAGTTGGAATTGTAACAGCAAATGCGATACGGCTATTAGAGTCAATCATAGTCATAATATATCTTCTCATACCAGCTGTTACGCTTTGAATTGTGTCAACTGCTCACAGGTGCATAGGTTTTGCTTTAAGACCTTTAGGTTTACGATTTTTAATCTTTTTTTTCTTTAGGTTTACTCTACCTTTAAAATCTATACGTTGAGGAAATAATCTCATTTTATTTTTATCTCTTGCGATAGTTCTTCCTATAGTTGATTCTGAGGGAAGAGTAAGACTATTCTTTTTGCACCAAGGTTTTAACATTGTACTAGTCCATCACATCTGATTCATACAAAGGAACAAAAGATGGCTAGTAAAAAGGGATGAAAGAATTTAAACTACGCCAAGAGCTGCAAACAATTAAAGATAAACGAAGAAGACAGGCACAACAGCACAAGATAGATACAGTGCTAATGATAACAATAATGGCTACAATGAGTGGCTATCAAGGATACAGAGCGATAGGTGATTTTGCAAAAAGGTATAAAACACAAATAGTTAAATACCTAGAGCTGGAAAAACAAAAAGTACCTGCTTACGCAACAATAAGGCGTGTTCTAATGGAGATAGAGCATAAGACGTTTGAAAAGATATTTATGAGATGGATGAAGTCTTATATGAAGAGAAGTAAATCACAATGGATAGCAATAGATGGTAAAGCTATAAAAGGGACTAAACAAAAAGAAGAAGATAAGAAATTAGCCCATCTTGTTTCATTTTTTACCAGTGATTCTAAAGAGATACTTATCGCAAGAAAGACAGCATCAAAAAGTAATGAGATTCCATTGGTTCAAGAGATGATGGAAGAATTTCCTCTACAAAATATGATAGTTACATTAGATGCATTACACTGTCAAAGTAAAACATTAAAGGCTATCAAAGATAGTGGTAATGACTATGTAGTACAAGTCAAAGACAACCAAAAAAACTTTTAGAACAGATAATTTTTAACTCAAACATATCAGACTGCATAGATTATGACAAAATGCAAGAAGTAAATCGTAATAGATTCGAAGTACGTGAGATAGAAGTCTATGACGATTTTTATAATATTAATAAAAATAAGTTTAATGGTATAGAAGAAATTGTCAAAGTAACTCGTTCAACTTATTGAAAAAATAGTGATAAATTTTCTCAAGAAACATCTTTTTATATTTCAAGTAAAAAAATGTCAGCAAAAAAGTATAACTATGGTATTAGAGCTCACTGGGGTGTTGAGAGTATGCATTACATAAAAGATGTAACCTTTGGTGAAGATGCCTCTTTAATACATACTGGTAACGCTCCAACTAATTTTTCTATTATTAGAAACATAGCTATGAACGTATTAAGAAGAACAAACTACATCCCTTTTCCTCAAGCTATTCCTATGATTGGTGGGAATAGCAAAAAATTATGTTGTTTGTTAGAATGAATTAGCCGTGAAACTACCGACCTCACTTTTACTATAAAACTTGATAAATGGTATGATAAATATAAGGATTTTTTAAATGAAAAAACATTAAACGAAAGCACTCAAAAAGAGACTTTTACACACTATAGATTAGTAGCTGCTTATAAGAGTTTACGAACAAATTTACCTTATCTTTTTACATGTAAAAAATACAAAAATATCAGCATCCCAAACAGTACAAATTCTTTAGATGGCGGAGTCTTTTCACTTATGAAAATATTCATTAAAATTCATCGTGGTTTGAGCAAAAGTTTGAAGTTGAAAATTGTGGATGATTATCTTGTTAGTTATAAGAAAAAAGAATAATTCAGACCCCCCCCAAATTTTTTACTATTAAGTCAAAAAAGTAGAAAAGTAAGCACCCATATTTACTATTAAGTCTACAATTACAATGTTTACACTCTTTAAATTTTCAAGTGAAAAGGTGTAACTGCGTACGAAAAATTAAAAAAATTAAAATGGTTAAAAAAAGTCTCATTTAGTTGCCTTTTTATACTCTAAATGTACCTCTTTTAAAAGTATGCTAAACTTTCTTTTTGGTTTATACCCATAAGAGGTAAAAATAACACTTTCATCTTTTGGGTTCACAAACACTATAGTAAGAACTACTTTTGGTTTAAACTTTTTTGGGTAAATGTCGGTATTTTTTTCAATTGGAACTCCAACAAAATCATTTTGAATTTGTTTATTTATGTTTTTTCTTTTTAAAACTTGTTGTTCTAACTTTCGACACCAAGGGAAGTCTTTGTACTAATTACCAATATCATTGGTTTATTTTCTTTTTTAGCTTTTTTAAGTGCTTGAGCATAGTCTTTTGAGTAGCCAAGAGAGTTAAACAGTTCAACCGTAGAAGCTTGAGAAAGTGTTATTGAAAATAGAGCCAAAATAAATATTTTTTTGTATAATGACATAACTTAACCTTATGTTTTTAAAAAATTATACAGAAAATCAACCTAAAATACTAGCTAAATTTACTACACTACCAAAAACTAAAACAGCAGGACTAACCATATTTAAAGAGTCTACATGTAAAGACTCTAGCGTAGTGATTTTTACTTTTTGATTTGCTCTTGAAGCATTTGAGATGATTGCTACTTCTGTATCTTTACAAACCCCTATTTTTAGAGCTTCTTTTTGAATTTGTTCACATAGACTAAGTCCCATAAGTACAACAGTTGTATGATTTTTTATTGCTAAAAGGTGAATCCAATCAAGATTTACAAGTGAGCCTTTTAAGTGAGCGGAAACTACTGAAAAGTTTGTAGCATAACCTCTTGCTGTTACAGGGATTCCAGCTTCAGCAACACCCGCTATGCTTGAAGAAAGTCCATTAATAACCTCGACCTTATAACCAGCTTCTATGAGTTCCTTGGCCTCTTCTGCTCCACGACCAAAAATGTACGGGTCACCACTTTTAAGACGTGCTATTTTTAAGCCTTGTGAAGCATAAAACAAAATCATATTGTTTATTTCTTCTTGGCTTTTTGAGTGAGTACCTTTCTTTTTCCCTACAAAAATACGCTCTACATGTAAAGGTAAAAGTTCTAAAATTTCTTCTGTTATGAGGTGGTCATAAAGTGCAATATCAACTACTTGCATAGCTTTGTATGCTTTTATGGTTAAAAGTTCAGCATCCCCAAGACCACATCCTATGAGATAAACTTGTGTAAAGTATTTTTTACACTCTTGTTTTGCTTTAGTTTTATTTATGAGTCCAATAGCTCTTTGAACTGCTTGTGTTTGGCAAAATTTATCTATATTTTTTGGAATTACTTTTATTATTTCTTCTCTTACAACTTGTGTTGCGATTGGAGATGAGCCATCACTTGAAATTGCAATTTTTAGTTTTCCGTAGTTTATAAGTGAAGAAAAATAAAAATCACATACCTCTGGCTTGTCAACTACATTTAGCAAAAAGTTTTTGTTTTTTATAAGCTCTTTTGTTACTTTTTCATTGCCAGTTGCATCAACAACAAATCCAAATTCTTGCGTATCTGCTATGCAAAATTCTCTTGTAAATTTCTTTACATGTAGAGATTTAAACTCAGATATGTATTCTCTTGAAATTATTTCAAAATCAATATCATTATCACACATAGCAGTCACCTTTTGCAAAGCAACTTTCCCTCCACCTAGGAGAAGAATTTTAGGATTTTTTAGAAGTATTGGCAATGATTTCAAAAACGTTCTTTTATCAAATTTTCTACATATGCAAAAATCTCAGTAGCTGGGATTTTTTCTCCAGTTTTTTCACCAAATTTACTTCCCTTTTCACCATGAAGAGTTCCACCTAAGTGCACTTCATATCCTTCAACTCTTCCTGCGTCAGTTTTTACTTTAGTTCCAATTAAACCAATATCTACAATATGAGGATGAGAACAGCCATTTGGACAGCCTGAAACTGCAATAGAAATAGGCTTATCAAAATTAGGAAATTTACTTTCAAGATAAGATATAAGAGCGCTTGTAAAGTTTTTTGTTTCGGTTATGGCAAACTTACAAAAGCCAAGTCCTGTACAGCTTTGAGTTCTAGCTTCAAAGCGAGATGGATTTGAAGTAAATCCAATTTCCTTTAACTCTACTAAAAATTCATCAAGACTATCATCTTTTACGCCATAAATTACAAAGTTTTGAGTAGTTGTAAGTGCAATACCACCTGCGTTATATCTATTTATTAAATCTGAAAGTTGTTTAAACTGTTCTCCACCAACTCTTCCTCTGTTCGTTGCACATCCAATGTAGCTTTCGCCTTTAGTCGTAGATTTATGTACACCAAAATGCTCTCTTTGTGCATAAGGAGTTATTTCTGGCTCCACCTCTCCCACTATTAAATCAAAATTTAACTTTTTTTCTAACTCTTCTACAAACTTTTCTATACCCCAATCTTCAAGAAGATGCCTTACTCTAGCTTTGCTTCTGTTCTCTCTATTTCCAAAATCTCTAAATAGCTCAGCTACTACAACTGATACATCTTTAACTTGCTTAGGTTTTATATACCTTTTTGCACGAGTTGCTATTCGCTTAGATTTTGCCAATCCACCACCTATGGTCAAGTCAAATAGAACTTCACCATCTTGTTTAAATGCAGTAAAAGCAACATCTTGAATTTCGTGCCCCATACAGTGACACTTACAGCCACTAATACCAACCTTGTATTTTCTAGGAAGATTTGAAAACTCTTCACTATTGTCGTCAAAAAACTTATCTAGTTCTCTTATGATAGGATTTACATCATATATATCATCTTTGTCTATTCCACTTACAGGGCAGTTGACAATAGGACGAGGACCATCACCTGAAGCTAGTCTAGAAGTCAAAGCTGTATTTTCAAAAGCTTTGAAAATTGCAGGTAAATCTTTTATTTGTATATAGTGAAACTGTATATTTTGCCTTGTTGTAAAGTCTATATAACCTTGTGCATACTTCAAAGCTATATCACTCATGATTTTTAAAGCTTTTTTATCCATGCGACCATCTATGAGTTTTATGCGTTTCATATAGTAAGCTTTGTCTTCACTTTTGTCTTTATTTGCATGTGGGTACATTCCATACCACTTTAAAAGTGCTATGTGTTCCTCATCAATAACCTCGCCACCATTTGCTTCACGATGTATATCTTTTAACATTTTTAATGGTGGTCGCTCTGCTTTTAAAAGTTCTACTTTTGATAACATTTTAAATCCTATATTATAAAATCATCTATTTTAGAGACATCTTTTGCTTCCCAATGAGGAAAATGTTTCCTAACAAGTGCGTTAAACTCTACTTCAAAATCACTATGTTTTAAAGTGCTTTTTTTGCCTTTGGTCTTCTGTTTTATCATACCTGCACCAACTGTTTTGTTAGTGTACTTCTCAATGATTATAAATCTTCCTGTAGCCCTATTTATATCATAACTATCATAAACTACTCTTTTTGAAAGAACAAGTTTAGCATAACCTATATCATTTAATTTTAATTTATTTACACTAATATGCTCTAAAGTATTGACATCTTTTTTGTAATGTATTTCTTCAAAAAAACCACTTATGGTGTTAGTTCCTTTTTTTATTTCATAAGTGTTACCTAGACTCAGTGGTTTCTCATCCATCCAGACTACATGTACATCAAACTCATCTGCAATATCAGGTACATTATCTGCTTTTACGATTACATCACCTCTGCTTATGTCTATTTCATCATTCAAAGTAAGAGTTACTGCCATGGGTGCATAAGCCTCTTCCAAATCACGATCATAAGTGACTATTGATTTAATGGTTGATTTTTTGTTGGAAGGTAGTGCTACAATTTCATCGCCAACTTTTATAACTCCACTTGAAAGAGTTCCACTAAAACCTCTAAAATCTAGGTTTGGACGATTTACATACTGAACAGGAAATCTAAAATCATCAAAATTTATATCATTTATAATCTCAATATTTTCAAGAACATTAAGAAGTGGCTCTCCCTCATACCAAGGTGTTTTTTTACTTTTGTTTACTATGTTGTCACCATCTAATGCACTTATTGGTATAAAAACTGGGTTACTAATACCAACTTCTTTTGCAAAGTGCAAATAATCAGCTTTAATTTTTTCATATACCTCTTCACTAAACTCAACCAAATCCATTTTGTTAATAGCAACAGCTATATGCTTGATACCTAAAAGAGATGTTATATAACTATGTCTTTTAGTTTGAGTCTGTATACCATGACGAGCATCTATAAGAATTATAGCCGCATCAGCAGTACTAGCTCCTGTTGCCATGTTTCTAGTGTACTGCTCGTGACCTGGAGTATCTGCAATGATGAACTTTCTTTTCTCAGTTGTAAAGTATCTGTATGCAACATCGATTGTGATGCCTTGCTCTCTCTCACTTGCAAGCCCATCAACCAAAAGAGCTAAATCTACTTTATCGCCAGTAGTTCCTACTTTTTTACTATCTTTTGTAATAGCTGCAAGTTGGTCTTCAAAAATCATTTTTGAATCATAAAGAAGTCGACCTATGAGCGTACTCTTGCCATCGTCAACACTACCACAAGTGATAAATCTCAAAAGTTCTTTGTTCTCATGTACTTTCAAATACTCTTCTATGTTTGTATTTAATAAATCACTCATTAAAAATATCCTTCCATTTTCTTTTTTTCCATTGAACTAGAACCATCTGAGTCTATAACTCGCCCTTGCCTTTCACTTGTTTTAGTTAAAAGCATCTCTTGAATAATCTCTGGCAATGTTGAAGCTGTAGAATCAACTGCACCAGTCAAAGGATAACAACCAAGGGTTCTAAATCTAACACTTTCATGTTTTATCTCTTCGCCCTCTTCTATTGGCATTCTGTCATCATCAACCATGATTTTGACACCATTTTTTACAACTACTGGTCGTTTTTTTGCAAAATAAAGAGGAACAATAGGAATACCTTCAAGGTAAATATACTGCCAAATATCGAGTTCCGTCCAATTTGAAAGTGGAAACACTCTAATGCTTTCACCTTCATTAACCTTAGCGTTATACAAGTTCCAAAGCTCAGGACGTTGCTCTTTTGGATTCCATCTGTGGAACTTATCACGAAAAGAGTAAATTCTCTCTTTTGCACGACTTTTCTCTTCGTCACGTCTAGCTCCGCCAAAAACAGCATCAAATTTGTACTTGTTTAGTGCTTGTTTTAGTCCTTCTGTTTTCATTATGTCCGTGTGAACTTTACTTCCATGAGTAAAAGGTCCTACATTTTGTTCTAGTCCATCAGGGTTTACATGAACTAAAAGTTCAAGTTCTAACTCTTTTACTCGTTTATCACGAAACTCTATCATCTCTTTAAATTTCCATGTAGTGTCTACATGTAAAAGCGGAAATGGTAGTTTCGATGGGTAAAATGCTTTGATAGCCAAATGCAACATTACCGCACTATCTTTTCCCACGCTATAAAGCATAGCTGGGTTATCAAATTCACTTATGACTTCTCTCATAATGTGTATTGATTCAGCTTCAAGCTGACGTAAATGTGTTAATTTTCTATTATTCATTTGTTTTCCTTTACATGTAAACCACACTCTTTGTGTTCTGGGTTTTCCCACCACCATCTTCCACTTCTAATGTCTGCACCATTTTTAATGGCTCTACTACATGGCTCACAGCCTATGCTTGGGTAACCTTCATCGTGAAGTTTGTTGTACGGAACGTTGTTGAACTTTATGTGTGCCCAAACGTCTTCCTCACTCCAATCAATGAGAGGGTTGAGTTTAAGCAATTCGTTACCTTCATCCCACTCAATAAGCTCCATGCTATCTCTTGTTACTGATTGGTCACGTCTTAATCCTGTTATCCAAATATCTAGCCCTTTTAATACTCGTTTTAGTGGCTCAATTTTTCGAATAAAACAACACTCTTTTCTCTCATCAATGGAGTTGTAAAAACTAAACATACCTTTTTCATTTACTAAAGTTTCTACTGCTTTCGTTTGAGGAAAATAAACTTTTATTTTTTGTTTGTATTTATTATTTGTCTTCTCAATCAATTCATAAGTCTGTTTTGGTAACCTTCCCGTGTCAAGCGTAAATATTTTTGCATCTTCTTGAATGCCATAAAGCATATCTGCTAAAACTTGATCTTCTATGCTAAGACTTGAAGCTAAAGCAATGTTAACATGTAACTCATTTAAAAAGTACTCTAAAACCTCTTGTGTGTTTTTGTTTTTTAACTCTAGCTTTATTTTTTCTATATTCATATTTGATACTCCGGTTGTTTTTCTCTTCCAAAACTAATTTTGTTCCAAGCTCTCTCATGAAAATAGAACAAAATCATCTTAGTTACAAGCTCAATAGAACCAATGGAAGCTGCCATAGCAAAGTTACCAGTTACAAGATAAGATATAACAACAGTATCAAGCGTTCCAATAGCTCTCCATGAGACTGTTTTTACTATGCTTCTATATGGTTTTTCATTCACATCATTTCCTTTTATGAGTATTCCAAGTGATTTACTCAAGTATTAAATTAATGATGTAATTATATTTGAATTAATTTTTAAAAAAATGATGGTTGTCAAGAAAGTACAAGGGAGTGAGTATCCCTTACATGTAGAAGTTTAAACCATACAAAAATTAATACAAAATGAAATATTTAAAATAGATGATGATACGGAACTAATAGTTTCTATAATTACATAGTTAATTGCTATATTTGCAATTATTTATTTTTAAGTAGTATATTTGATTGAAAATACTATAATTGTATATAAACTTGCTTTTTTAGCACTTTTATAACAAAAGGAATACTATGAATATAGCTATAGAAAAAACTTTACAACAATACAAAACTCATATTATTGACCATGCTACATTAGCTTCTATATTGGTCAATAATGGCTACACTGGAATTAATGATAAGATAAACAAGTTAAAAAGAAAAGGATATATAGAGACTCTGAAAAGGGGTTTGTATCTACATACCTCTCCTTTTGTTCAAAATCCTATCTCTAAAGAGATTATTGCAAATACAATGCTAAGTCCATCTTACATATCATTTGATTATGCATTGTATTATTATGGCTTGATTCCAGAGAGTGTATTTGACATAACTTCTGCTACAACAAAAAGATCTAAATCATTTAAATCTAACAATGGAACTTATAGCTTTAAACAAATTAAAAAAGAGTTATTTCCATTTGGGTTAATAATTGAATCAACCAAAAATGGTAATTTTATAATAGCTTTGAAAGAGAAAGCACTTTGTGATAAAGTTTACTATACAAAAGATATACAAATTACATCAAAAAAATCTATGATTAAGTTTCTACTAGATGATTTAAGAATAGATGTAGATGAGCTTAAAGGTTATGATAGAAATATATTTATAAAATATTTTGAAATAAGTAAATCAAAAAAAATAAAGTTTTTAATACAAGCGTTAGAGGATATAGTATGAATATAATTGAACAGATGTTATCAACCTATGATATAACTACTGAAGCAGATTTTATTAACGCTTTAAAAGAAGTATTTCAAGAGATTGCACTTTTAGGCTTATATCATGGTGGTTTTTTTGAAAAAGCTGCTTTTTATGGTGGAACTGCTTTAAAAATTTTATATGGCTTACCAAGGTTTTCAGAAGATTTAGACTTTACACTTTTGCAAAAGAGTAGTGATTTTGACATAGAACAATATTTTGATTCTATAATAGATGAGTTTGAAGCACTAGGGATCAAGATAAAAATAGCAAAAAAGGTAAAAAAAGATTTTTCTAGTAATATAACTTCTGCATTTTTAAAAAATGGTACTTCTATTCATACATTAAAAATTCAAGCTAATGATCTAGAAAATATACTAGATGGTGTACATAGTGGTAAAAAACTAAAAATTAAGTTTGAAGTTGATGTAAATCCATCACTAAAATTTCAAACTGAATCAAAAACTTTATTACTACCAAAAACATTTAATATTATCTCAATGACTCTTCCAAATCTATATGCAGGAAAAATGCATGCAGTGTTATGTAGAAAATGGAAAACAAGAGTAAAGGGTCGTGACTGGTATGATTTTGAATGGTATGTAAAAAGAAATACTTCTTTGAATTTAGAGCATCTACAAAAAAGAATGCATGAAAGTGATGATTTAGATAAAAGTACAAAACTTGATGAAAAGTTATTTAAAAAACTAATGTATAAAAGAATTGATGAACTAGATATAGATGGTGCGATTAAAGAAGTTAGTCCATTTATTAAAGACAAGAGTGCTTTTGAGTTTTGGTCAAACGATTATTTTAAAATATTAACAGATAAAATAATATTTGAAAAACAGTAGTAAATGAGTCATATTGACCCTTTAAAAGCACTATCAATAATCATTTAATAAGTGTGAGGTAAGTTTTAATGGGAATGAATTTATAGTGTAATCTAAGAAAAAAATATGTATGAATTATTATCTTGAATTTATGAAAATGCAGCATAAGGTAACAGTCAAAAGGTGCAAATTAATTACAGTCCCTTGCAAAGTTGTCTTGATTTTTCAGGCCATTATAGTATTAATAATATTCTATCCATTATTTTATTCTAGCTTTTTGTTAGTCATAAAAATAAACTTTATTCTCGTCTGTATTACTATTAATTGTTACTTTTTTTACTTTTTTTTTAAGTCCATCTATTTTCCATCTTTTTAATGCAAAATTAATTAATTTTTCTTCTCTTTTATCAAAGAATAGTTCATACACAGCATACCAATATCTCCAAGTTTTTCTACTCCACTGTCCTGATAATTCATCGATGGAGCTTTGATATATTTCTTTTAATTCCCTTAACATATAAGTATCAGGTTCATCTTTTGTTTTTTTAAAATATTCATTAATTTTTGCCTCAAGCCGATCATTAGATACACTGATATTAATAGATGGTTCAAGTAATACGAAATTACCTAATCTTCTTTTATTAATATCATCAACTGTATCTATCACTTTAAATTCTTTACGTGCCCAAATATGTTCTTTATGATAGTAATCATTTTTTGCACCCTTCTTTTGTGGAGCTAGAATTTTGTGTAAATCTGTAGATCGGCTATGTTTACTTCGTAAAGATTCTTCATAATTTGCTAAATAAAATCTTAAATTATTCCATCCATAATAATCATAATCTTCATCCTTATCTAAAGTTAAATGTTCAATCAATAAATGATCATTAGCTTTATTCACTATAAAAGATTTTAATATTCCTTCAATCCAATTCACATCAATAACTATATTTTCATCTTCAATTTGTTGGTTATAATAATTAAAAAACTTATGTGCATACCAAAAAAGATCACCTTGACCTGTATCTGAACGATTAGCAATACCACTGCCATAATATCTAAAATTTAATTTTTCTAATAATTCTAAAACTTTAGCTCTTTCTGCATGATTTTCAACACATTCATATAATGCAAGTATAATTGGTAGTATTGAAGCTATACTTGCATGCAAGCTCATATATAAAAGCCATTTTTTTTCTTCATCACTTATTTCTTTAATATCATTTTTGCCAAATATGTAGTGATAGGTTTTAGAAGCACTAGCTAAAAATAATACAAAATCTTTTAACTTTTTCCATTTAGATTTATCTGATGAAGGGAAACGTTCTTTTAGTGTATCGTAGACATAATAACTTCTACTTTTATTTGTATCAGCAAAAACTATCCAACAATTACGTAGAAAGGAGTTTTCTGCATCATTAGAAGTAAATTCTGCATCATTTAGGTTTCTTAATATCGTTCCCCAATTTGTATCGACTATTTTCCGTAAGTCTTTAATTTCATTTTTTTCTGCATAATAAATCAAGTAATTTTTAATTTTTTCCAATTCACTTAGTTGCTTCCCTCTATTATTAATGACTTCAAACATTATACCAATTTCAGAATCATCTTTTGGTGCATAAAATAATAGACCTAGACGCTCTGTAATAATTTTATAAATTTCATTATGATCTTCAAAAGTATCTGTTAACCATTCAGTAAATTCATTAAAAGCATTACTAATATTTAAATGAGACTTTGTAACTATCTCTTCATTATCTTGATGTTCTTGCATAATATGTTTGTAAAAGAAAGTGTCTAATAATGAGTTTAATGAAAATTTACGTACAGTATTTCCATCATCATATCCAGTCGCAATGAAATAAGAGAATAGTTCATTTTTATTTTTTTGTTAAGCTTTTTTTGACTATGAAGAGAAGAAAGAAGAATTACAAGTGATGTTAAACGTTGTTGACCATCTACAATATTATATACATTAGTCTTGTCTTCTTCACTAGTTTTTTTATAACTGGCAACAATTGTTCCAGTGAAATGTTTATATGAGCTTAAAAATAAATTTTCTATATCAACTATTAAGTCATCTCTTTGTCGTTTTTCCCATGAATACCCACGCTGATACTCAGGGATAATAAATGCGCGTTCCCCCTGAGCAAAAATATCTTTTAAATTTAACAATTCATAATTACTTTCTTTCATTAAAAACCTTTAAGTTATATTTCAATTATAGCATATTTAGAAACTAAAAATAACCTGAATTCAACCAATAAGTGCAACAAATCAAAAAAGAATAGAAGTTAATTGTAGTAAAATATAAACTTCAAACCACCAAAATTTGGAGTAATTATTAAAGATAAAAAAATTATTCAAATAGAAACTTTTATTTCCTTTTATTCCTGCTAATTATAGGAAACAAAGTGCATTTATAATAGACTCATACTTTTAAAAATATAATTTTTGCAATATTTATTAATTTACAATATTATAACTACTACATTTTACAGATTTAAACAAAATTATACTAATTTCTAACAATTTATTGTAAATAAATGTTGTAAAATTTTATACAAAAAGTATATAAAACCCTAACTAAAGGACTATAGTAAGAAAGAACTTACTAAACCAATAAGCCCACCAAAAAAACCACCCCAAACTACTAACCAACCTAAGTGTTCTTTCATAAATGTTTGTACTATTTCTTTAACCATGACTGGTGTTAGCTCTTCAAGTCTAGCGTCTATAACAGTTTCAATCGAAACGAGCATATCATCACTAAGTGATGAATCTTGTAAGTGTAATTTGATTTGGTCATTAAATGAATCACTATTTGCTATCGTTATAACTGCCACTTTTAGTTTGTTTGTAAAAGGCTCTCTCAAGGTTTCAAGTGCTTTTTCTCCACCAAACATGCCGAGCATACTACCAAATTGTGATTCCATAATTGTTTTTGTTAGAGCATCATAAGCAGGAGAAAAATCTGCATTTTGAATGATTGGAGTTAAATCTATTTTTTTTTCTTCTTTCGCAAAAAAATCATTTAACTGTTCTTTTGTAAAAAATTGATTCATCATCAAATCTTTAATAGAAGTTTTAAATGCCTCAAAACGAAGAAGAATTACACCACTTCCATAAAGAAAAGGAACTTTTTCAAATAACATGTGTATTGCAATTTGATTTGTCACAGCTCCAGAGAGTGCGAATAACCCTGTAAATAGAACTACATTTGAAAAAGGCTCAACAATAACAAATGAAATTCCTATCAAAATTAGACTAACTAGATCTGTAATTAAACTTTTATTCATTATATTCCTAAATTTTTTTGCAATTATACACTAATTTTTATATACTACATGTAAATCACTACATATGAGTATAATATTGGTACTTAAATAAAAGGAAATTAACATGATTGAAAAACAAAACGATAAATTAGCGGTACTAATTGATGCCGATAATGCTCAAGCATCAATAATAGCTGAGTTATTAGAAGAAATATCAAAATTTGGTATTGCTAGTATTAAAAGAGCATATGGGGATTGGACAACTACTAACCTTAAAGGTTGGAAAGAACACCTTCATGGTCACGCTATACAACCTATGCAACAATTTTCTTATACCACTGGAAAAAACTCAACAGATTCATCTTTAATTATTGATGCTATGGACATACTTCATGAAAATCACCTTGATGGATTTTGTATAGTTTCTTCTGATAGTGACTTTACAAGGTTAGCAACAAGGATTAGAGAAGCTGGCTTAGTTGTTTATGGTTTTGGAGAAGAAAAAACTCCAGAGTCTTTTACATCAGCTTGTGATAAATTCATATTTACTGAGAACTTAAGAAAAAGAGAAAATATAAAAATAGATAAGAGCAAAGAAACAAAGTTAAAAAGCATAATAATGAAAGCTGTAAATGCCACTTCATCAGAAGACGATTGGGCAAGCTTGTCTCAGGTTGTATCATACATTAATAAAAATAGCCCTTCTTTTGATCCAAGAACTTACGGATATGGCAAATATGGTAAATTAATTAGATCATTAGACTATTTAGAAATTGATGAAAGAAAAAAATATAGTGATTCCTCGGTAGTACATATTTACGTAAGAAAAAAATAATTAAACTCTGCTAAGAAGCCTAGTATTCACACGAATGTTAGGCTTCTAAACTTTTTTAGCTTTTAATGCCTTATATTTTTCACGTCCCTCTTTTGCTTCTTGTTCCCAAACAAACCAGTTATCATTTGGAGCATCTTTACATGTAGAGGGTACTCCTTTTTCTTCACTTTGCCAAAGTGAATCACCAGTTTTTGGACAAGCACGTATGCAATCTCCACAGTATATGCATAGATAAGGATTGTAATTATATACTTTATGTCCATCTTCAAACTGTTTAAATATAATAGCCTTTGGCGGACAAACTTTTTCACACTTGTCACACCAAATACAGTGTTCAGCATTATATTCAATCAAACCTCTATAGTTTTTTGGCTTGAGTATTGGAGTTGTAGGATAGTCACACGTATACGGTTGTTTTACAAGATTTGTAAAAGCTTTTTTTATTGCATTTATCATTTTGCGGTACAACTCATACATGGATCAAAGGAAGCTAATATAGCTGGAACATCAGCATACTCTTGCCCTTTAAATATCTCAATCATTGCAGGAATTCCTGAAAAAGTAGGTGTTTTTATGCGAACCCTATCTAACACTGCTTTTTTTACTCCTTTTACATAGTAAAAAATTTCACCTCGTGGAGCTTCTAATCTTGCTACGGCTTCACCTTCAGGTTTGCCTTTTGATTTTTCAAGTATGCTTCCCTGCGGTAAACCTTCTATTATGTTTTTAATCATCTGTATGCTAGAGAGTATTTCCCTAAGTCTTACACGATTACGAGCATATATGTCACCAGTGCTTTCCAAAATCATCTCATATCCTATTTTGTCATACGCAAAATAATTATCCTCTGCTCTAACATCAGTTTTTAATCCTGCAGCTCTGGCAAGTGGTCCTAAAGCATTCAATATACTTGCATTCTCTTTTGTGATAGCTCCTATGCCCTTGTACTTTAATGACAAACTCCAATTGTTCTCAAATAGATCAAATATTTCTTCTATTTTTAGTTGAAGCTGATTTAGACCTTGCAGTATAAACTGTGCTATCTCACTATCTATATCACGGTTCACTCCACCAATACAAACAAAATCAAACTGTATTCTGTTTCCAGATATGCTCTCTTGAATGTCCATAATAATTTCACGATCCGCCATAATTCTCATAAAAAGTGCTTCATAACCAGCATTTTCAGCAGTGTGAGCAAGGCAAAGCATGTGTGAGTGTATACGGTCAAGTTCTATCATCATCATTCTAAGATACTTTGCTTTTTCACTTACATGTACATCCACTAATTGCTCAACTGCCATAACATAACTCATGGAGTGAGTAATAGCACATAAGCCACATACTCTAGCAACTACACTTGCTACTTGTTTGTATTCAAAAGTACTAGTACAAGCCTTTTCTATGCCACGATGAACAAAACCTATGTCTGCTTTTACGCTAATAATTTTTTCATTTTCTGCCTCAAATTGAAACCTCACAGGCTCTAAAAGAGCAATATGCTGTGAACCAAAAGGAATATTTATAGTTTTTTTCATTGGTTTTTCCTTAGTGGTGCTTGCATTGAGTCATCTTCGAGTAAAAGCCCTTTTTCTATGTCTTTGATTTTAATACCAAACATATCAACAACTTCTCCTTCTCCAAGAAATGCAGAAGGTACAAGTGAAAGGATACTAGGAATTTCTTCCTCATAGTCTGCATGTAAAAAATAACATACAACTTCTTGGTCACTGCCATAATGCGAAAAAAGATACTGTACTTCCATCTTATCGCCCAAATCTACCCCATTTACAGTGATGAAATGGCATGTTTTATAGTCATAAAATGCACCAACATCTTTTAGTAAATCATTACTATTTGTTTCAATTTTTTTCATGTTTTATCTTCTTTGCCATTTCTCTTCTGTTTGTGAAGAGTCTATTTTCTATCAATTCACCAAAAAGTTTTTTTGGTTTTTCTATTGCTTTGCTTTTCTTCTCTAAGATAGCCAAAGCTTGAACAACTCCATCTATGATTTGGTCAGGACTAGAAGCACAACCAGGAACATAAACATCTACTGGTACATACCTGTCAACTCCAGCCTCTACATTATACATCTCTCTAAAAACTCCACCTGTACATGTACAAACTCCAACAGCTATAACTACTTTTGGTTCTGCCATTTGAGTATATAGTTCAACCAAACGCTCACGGCTTCTTAGTGTTACAGGTCCTGTTACAAGCAGTATATCGCTTTGTTTTGGATTACCAGTATTTATGATACCAAAACGCTCTAAATCATACTTTGGTGCTAAAGAAGCTAGTATTTCTATGTCGCATCCGTTGCAACTTCCTGCATTGTAGTGCAAAATCCAAGGTGATTTTTTTCTAAATTTTTCAAACATAACTCATCCATCCTAGTGCAAATATAGCTAGTACAAAAGCAGTAGCATATACTTTTTTTACTAAATCATCAATCCGTATTCGCGCCGTTGCATTATCAACTGCATTGACTAAAAAGAAAGATGAAACTACTAAAATAGTTCCGAGAACAAAACTTTGACCACCAAATATAAAGACAAGAGCATACACAAAAACTATCTCTGTCATTTTTGCCATATAAATCACTTCATAAAAGAAGCCACTAAACTCAATCTCAACTCCGCCACATAACTCTTGGTGAGCTTCAGGAGCATCAAAAGGAGATTTTTTTAGTTTAAGAGGCAGTAATATTAAAAGTGCAATAAACATCAAAGGCATAGAAAAAAGAGCCGAAGAGTTAACAAGTATAACTGAAACCTCAAAGCTTCCACTATGAAGATAAAAACCAACAGCCATCAAAATAAGAACAGGCTCATAAGCTAAAAGAGCTAAGAGTTCACGATTTGCTCCTAAGTGTGAAAAAGGTGAACGAACGCTATATCCAGCTAAAATCAAGAAAATGACACTTAAAAGATGCATAAAAATTATATACAATAGATGTCCACCAAACATAAAAATAGCAATACTAACCCAAAGAGCTACAAAATGCATAACACCCAAAATGATGTGTAGTTTATGTACCATCATGGGGCGTTTATTTAAAAGTTTGAACATATCGTAAAAAGGTTGCAGTAGTGGTGGACCAAGTCGGCGTTGCATTCTGGCTCTTACTCTTCTGTCTACTCCTGATACAAAAGTACCCAAGACAGGGGCAAAAAGTGCTAAAAACCAACTCATAATAGACCTCCTATAGCAATACTTGTAAAAGCTATTACACCTGCAATAGCTATCTTTTTCTCAGCTTCTTTTGTAAAACTAAATGACCATTGTACGACACTAAAATGCCCTTGTTCTCCACAGTGGTACTCTTTGACTTTATCTACATTTTTAAATGGGTCTATTTTGAGCCAAATAGAAATAAGAACTAACATAAGTAGAGAAATAGCTACATAAAATAGAGGAACATCAAACATAAAAAAACTAGAGCCTATTAAAAGTATAGTAAATATATATGGGGAAAACATCTCAATAGCAAAAATATTTTCTTTGTGAAAGACCTCTTTTTCTGCACTTTTGGAAAAAATCAAGGAAGCAACTTTAAAATATAACAAAATCAATATAGCAGAACCAATAGAAATACCTATTAAGAACAGAAGATAAAAAGGTGATTTACTCAAACTTTCTGCTATTAACTCAATAGAAAATAGCTTACCAAAGAAAAGTCCAAAAGGAGGAAGCGTTATAGTAGCAAATCCAACTATAATCATACTCGCACTTAAAGGTGCTTTGTCAAGTAGTCCATCCATCTCACTAACATTTTTAAGATGATGATTTTTTTCTAAAATGCCTGCTAGTAAAAATAGTAATGCTTTTGAAAGTGCATGGAAAAAGATAAGTATATATAAAACATGTTTATGTTCATCTCCTACAAATGTGGCCATAGAAATCATAAGACCAAGTAAAGAGATAGTAGAATAACCCAATATTTCTTTAAACTTATCTCGTGAAAGCCCATACAAACCAGCCACAACAAAAACAAATGCCCCAAAAACCATGATTAACTGTCCAACTATAGTATTTTCATAAGCAGGAGCAAGTTTTAAGATTATAAATGGAGTAAGTTTTACCATCGTTGCTGAGTGCAAAATTGCACTTACAGGAGATGGAGCGACCATAGCCCCCAAAAGCCAACCATCAAATGGCATCTGTGCCCCTTTGACAAGTCCAGCCATGGCTATAAATGAGACAACTATAAGCATACTACTGTCTAACTCATCAAAATAAGCAACTGAGCTAAAAAGAACTGCTATGAGTATAAATACACCACCTATTTGGTTCATCCATAGAGCTTTTAAGGCATTGTCTCTACTGATGTCGTCTTTTCTAAAACCAATTAGTAAGTAAGATGCTAAAGTTGTTAGTTCAAATAACAAAAAGAATATCATCAAAGAGTTTGAAACGACTATTAAATTCATGACTGATAAAAATAGAATTAAATACATAATGAAAAGTCGTTTTCTTTTTTCACTTATAGGTTCTTTGTCTATATACCAAAATGCATATACTACTATGAGAGAACCAACTATGTTGATGACTGTAAACATAAATATACTTAATTCATCAACTACAAAATCAGCATGTCCACCACTGCTACTCATGAATATTTCAGCCACTATAAAAAGTATCAATTGAACTAAAGCAAGCATCCAAACTTTTCTATTTTTAAACTTGAATCCCTCTTTTAAAAAATATATTATTAAAATTGTATCTAGAACAATAATAGATATAGAGAAAGATGAACTAAGAGAGAAAGAAAACAGTTCTGGAGAGAAAAATAGAAAAATAGAACATAAAGAGACTACAAAAGAAAAAGCAATCATAAACGACTGTAAAAGCCTAAATGGTACCCACCAAAGCCCAATAGCTAGGAGCAAAGGAAGTAGCACTAAAATAGTAAAAACAAACATAACCAACATCCTTAACAATAATAAAATTTTAAAACATAATAATTATATCTTAATTAAGAAACATAAAGATAATTTAAGTCAATAATAAATAAACTTTTAAAACTCAAAGTAAAAAATAGGCATAATGAGTTTAAATAAGTAATTATCAAATTAATAAAAAGTTTTATCTTATAAGGGTAAAAACATGTACTCCAAAATAGAAAATAATTTTTAAAGGAACTTGTTATGAAATCAATCAAAAACTATATAAAAGTAAGTAAAAACATATCTACTTCAGGACAACCAAACAAAGAAGAATTTGAAATCATAGCTCTAAATGGCTTTGACGTTGTTATTAACCTCTCAATGCATAACAAAGGTGCTTTAAACAAAGAAGACAAAATAGTTTCTAAAAATGAAATGATTTACATACATATTCCTATTACTTGGAAAAAACCAGAGAAAAAAAGATTAAAACTTTTTCTTAGTTTGCTTGAAACTTTAGAAAAAGAGAATAAAAAGGTATTTATTCATTGTATTTTAAACCATAGAGTCTCTGCTTTTATGTATCTGTATAAAAAAATAGTCTTAAAACAAGAAAATGCAACTTTGATTGCTCCAAAAGATTTTGAACCAAACAAAGTTTGGAAAAAGTTAATAGACATCTTTCAAAAGTAAGAATGAAAATTGCTTAGTAAAGAATATGAGTAAATATAAAAAAATAGAGAATAAGAAACCAGAGCAATTTAAACGATTGACAGGTGTAAAAAAAGAGACCTTTGAATTGATGGTTAAACTTTTAAAAGATTTCGAAGAGAAAAGAAAGAAGATATCAGGTCGTCCCCTAAAATTAATCTATGCAGATCAGATTTTAATGATGCTTGAATATTTAAGAGAATATCGTACATATTATCATATAAGTGTAGATTACAGTATCAGTGAATCAAGCTGTTATAAAATGATAAAAAGAGCAAAAGATATATTGATAAACTCAAAAGTTTTTTCACTTCCAACAAAGAATAGATTGATGAATGATATGGAGATTGAAGTTATCTTGGTTGATGCAACTGAATCACCTATTCAACGTCCAAAAAAAAGCAACAGAGATACTATTCAGGGAAAAAGAAACGACATACACTAAAAACACAACTAGTTGTTGATGCAAAAGAGTTAACCATTTTAGCAACTACGTGTTCAGAAGGGAAACTACATGATTTTAAGTTGTATAAAAAAAGTAAATTACCACTAAATCCAAATATACAAGTTAATGTTGATACCGGATATTTGGGAATAAAAAAGATACACAATAATACCCTTATTCCAAAGAAAAAAAGTAAGTTAAAACCATTAAGTCATGAAGATAAAAAAGATAATAAAATATTTGCATCAAAACGTATATTTGTAGAACATGTTATAGGTGTACTAAAACGATTTCGTATCATCTCAGAAACCTATCGTAATAGAAGAAAAAGATTTGGCTTACGGTTTAACTTAATTGCTGGTATTTATAATTTTGAGTTGAAATTGAAAGATATTAAGTGACTTTTGAAAGAAGTCTAATGAAAAGTTTTTAATGGCTATCTATATTTTTGATTGGGGAGATACTCTTATGGTGGACTCTCCTTTCAAAGCTGGTAAGATGTGTAACTGGGATGTGTAACTGGGATGTTTTAGAGGTAGTTGAAGGAGCAAAAGAAGTTCTTGAACATCTTAGTAAAAATCATAAAATTTACATAGCTACCGGAGCTGTTGAATCTACAGAAGAAGAGATAAAAATAGCTTTTGATAGAGTTGATCTGAGTAAATTTATAACAGGATACTTTTGTAAAAACAATTTAGGAGTTAACAAAGGAACTTCTCTATTTTTTGAAATTATTTTAGAAAAACTTAACATAACAAATGCTGAAGTCACTATGGTTGGAGATAGTTTATACAAAGATATTATTCCTGCTAATAGCATTGGTATAAAAACCATCTTTCTCTCAAAAACTGACTATATTGATGTACCAAAAAATACTAAAAAAATATCTAATTTAAATGAATTATATAACTTAATAGAAGGAATCTGATGAATTTAAATATACTAGAACAAACTTTATTATCTAAAAATGCCACTACAAAAGAGTTTCCTTTTGGAGATGATGTTATAGTTTTTAAAGTTATGAATAAGATGTTTGCATTAATTCCACTAGATGATGATACTTTGAGAATAAATCTAAAATGTGACCCACAAGATGCACTAGCCTATCGAGATATATATAAATGCGTTAAAGCGGGTTATCACATGAACAAAAAACATTGGAATACTGTTACGCTTGATGGGTCTATGAAAGATGAAATTTTAGTAGACATGATAAATGACTCTTATAATTTAGTTGTAGCAAAATTAACGAAAAAAGAAAAAATACGACTCAAGTTAGTTAAATAATCTATTAAACTCTTACTATTAATACCAATTTAAAACTTTCAAGATATAATGATAATGATTATTACAAACCATATTATAAAGAATAGCTTAAACAACTAGCTATTTTTAATATACATTAAAATATTGTTTCATTATTTGAGTATTTTGTAAAAATACTCAGATGATCAAATAAAAATAAATACATTATAATGTATTATACAAAGGGATACTGATGTTAGCAAGTTTTTTAATAACATTTAGAGAAGGTTTAGAAGCATTTTTAATAGTAGGAATTATTTTATCTTACCTAAATAAACTTCAAGCTAGAAAATTCAATAAGTTTATATATTTGGGTGTCATTATGGGAATCATCATCTCATTATTTATTGCTTATATTTTTCAAGTTGTCATATATGGTATGGATAGCAAAATTTACCAGCACTATCTTATGATAGGTATTTTATTTTTTGCAACTATAGTACTGTCATACATGGTTGTATGGATGGCAAATCAATCAAAACAGATAAAAGGTAAGATAGAAGAAAATATAAAAACACTCGTCACAACTGGCAATATAACAGGAATGGTTTTTTTAGCTTTTTTAGCAGTGTTAAGAGAAGGTTTTGAAACAGTTTTATTTTTCTCATCATTAAGTTTTAATGAAAATTTTAGTTTTAAAGAGGGAATAATAGGAGCTACTCTCGGGCTTGTTTTATCTATGCTTCTAGTTTATGCATTAATGAAAGGTGCAAAAAATATTCCATTAAAAGCATTTTTTAAATATACTGGATTACTCATACTCATAATCGCTGGAGGACTTTTTGGAAGTGCTGTATCAATGATGCAAGCGAGTGAATTACTTCCAGTCTTTGTACCAATTGTTTATGATATATCATTTGTTTTAGATGATAAGGGTCTGTTTGGTACATTCTTAAGAGCTCTATTTGGTTATAATTCATCACCTACTCTTTTACACTTGATTAGCTGGTTTCTTTATATGATAACCGCTATAATTTTATGGAAAAGAACATACGCTTATGCAAAATAGCGACGTACTAATCATAGGTGGTGGAGTTGCTGGACTTATGGCAGGAATAGAGTTAGTTAAAAATGGGAAAAGTGTAATATTGCTTGAAAAAGAAGAAGTTGTTGGAGGACAGTGCAAAACTGAAACTCTAGTAGTACAAAAAGATAAATTTAGATTTGATTATGGTGGACATAGATTTATAACAAACAACAAAAAACTTTTAGAATTTGTTGAAAAAATGTTAGGCGACGATTTGCTTTTTTCACAAAGGAGCTCTGTTATTTTACATAAAAACAGAGTTTATGAATATCCACTTAATCTAAAGAACCTTTTAAAAACTGCTCCTTTAAAACTTTTGATTGGTGCTTTATTTGATACATGTAAAATCATATTAAAACTAACAAAACCAAATGATAAAAATTTTAAAACTTGGATAAGTTCAAGATTTGGTAAGACTCTATATGGCAATTTTTTTGGACCTTATACTCATAAGCTATGGGGAATAAAACCAGAAAAATTAAGTGCCGATTGGGCTGGACAGAGAATATCACTTATTGATTTAAAAGATGTTGTTAAAAAACTTTTTTTTAAGAGCTCTAAAACTATTAGAACGTATGCTAAAACCTATAGATATCCAAAATATGGTTTTGGACAATTACCAATAAACATGGCAAAAGAGTTTGAAAGATTAGGAGGGAAAATATATACAAATGAAGAAGTTTTGAGCTTTTTATACACAAAAAACAAGATTAAGTCTGTTTATACAAAAAACAATAATTTTACTGCAGATAAAATTATTTCAACAATGCCTATAAATGAGATGTCTTTAAAACTTGGCTTTAATTCAAAACTAAAATTTAGAAGTTTAAGATTTTTATGTATAAGTTTAAATATTGAAAATTTTTCATCACATACTTGGCAATATGTTAGTGATTTTGATTTGTTACCAACTCGCATACAAGAGCCAAAAAGAAGATCATCTTATATGAGCCCTAAAGGTAAAAGCTCAATAATGCTTGAAATTCCTTGTAATAAAAATGATAAAATATGGAATATGGATGAAACAAGTCTTTTAAATAAAGTGAAAAAAGATCTTTTAAGATTAAACTTCGATATAGAAGATAAAATAATAGATTATTTTTCTTTTTTTACAGAACATGCGTATACTTTGATGGATACAGCTTATAATGAAAACAGAGATAAAACAATAGAGTACTTAAATAAATATGAAAACCTAACAATGGCTGGTCGACAAGGAACATTTAGATATATTTTTTTAGATACAGCCATGGAAACAGGTTTGATGGCAGCAAAAAGAGTATTAGGTGATAAAGAGATAACAAAAATTAAAATATACAACCACAGAAATGAAAAAATTGTCATTGAGACAAAAAGCGTAGCATAAAAATAAAAGGAAAAAAATGAAATTTATTTACAAAATAATTCTGTTATTAGTCATAACAATAACAAGTAGTTCTAATCTACACGCATATTCATATGCAGCCGCAGGAAAAGAACCAACAATAGATGCAAAAGAGTTGATAATCAAAGCAATAAATATTAATGATTTTGAATTGGCAAAAAATATTTTTGAAAAACATAAAAAAAACTATAAATACCTAAATGATAAGTTTATTAAAAATTTATATATTGGGTTAGAAACTTCTATAAATACAAAAGATAAAAAACAAATAGTAAAGTACTTAGAATTATCTTTAGGTGCTGAACTTCAAAGAAGAATTGAAGGTGGATTAAGTAATATTAAAACTTTTAATATTGCTAAAGTTATGTTAGTGAAAGCAAACAAATTTTATAAACTTTTATCTTCGAGTTTGGATGTAAATACAGATAAAAAATTAAAAATAGCTTTAAAAGAGTGTATGATGGCAATTGGTAATCCAGGGCTATTTGGGGTTGGTGCAAAACCAATAAATAAAAAGAATTATAAAAAGAATCAAAAAATCATAATAGATATAATCCAAACTTTATGATAAATACTAGATTATTAGTGTGCTTAAGTACTTTTGCTTATGCACTACTAATTTTTAGTTATCCACCCTCTTTCTACAATGATGATTCTCTATTTTTTGTAAATGGTATTTTAAACTTTTCAGTTCTTGATTTTTCACCTCATTTTCCCGGATATCCTACATTAGTAATTTTAGGTAAATTTATAAATCTTTTTTTAGATGATGCCAAAAATTCTTTATTTATTTTAACAGCGAGCTGTGCAATCTTGTTACCAGCAATTTTATACTTATATGTAAAAAAACTTAAAGATGAAAATTCTGCTTTTATTGTTTTCATATTGAGTATTAGTTCTGTGTATTTATTAAATATATCACTTAGTATGCTTAGTGAAAGTGTGGGGTTATTTTTTCTTTTTTTGTCGCTATATACATTAGAAATAAAAAAATATAAAATAAGTGGTGTTTTACTTGCTTTCTCATTTTTTGCCAGACCTTCTTATATAGTATTATTTTTAGCTGAGTTTATTTATCTAGCACTTTTTAAAAAAGAAGTATTAAAAAGTGTTTTTGTAAGTTTTTTAGCTACATCATTACTATTTTTAGTTTTTATCTTTGCTTCACATGGCATGCTGTATATATATGAGGCAAAAAGGTTTATAACAGGACATTTTAGCATTTGGGGAATAGGACAAAATACTCAAAAAAACTGGTTTATGCACTTCTTTAATTTTGTAAATATTCCTTTTATTTTTTTGTTTTTTTGTTTTTACAAATATGAAAAAAATTTCACTCTTTTGTATATGATGTTTTGTGCTTATTTTGTTTGGTTAATTAATGCACAAAATCCTGATAATTTAAGGCATTTTATTCCTTTGGTACTATTTGCAAATATTTTTCTTTCTTCAGTTTTAGTAAGAAAAAAAGTTATTTTAACAATAATATTTTGTTTTAATATTTTTGTAGTTCACTCTTATAAAGAAAAAATTTCGCCAATTGATCAGATAATAAGATATATAAAAGATGAAAATAAGATTGTAATAAGCAACAGAAGTATTGAAATATTGAAAAATGGATTAAAAAATAGAGTTTTTGACAATTATTACACCCATACTGCACAGTATTATAGACAAAATCAAAAAAGCTATTTGATTACTACAAGAAAACCTAAAACAAAACCTTATAAAATTTTTTATGGACGTTTTTTAGGTGAACATACCTTTTATTTAGTTAATTAAAAATTAGAATTATTGAATGATTACTTATATTTTTTAATTTACTATTAAGTTGATTTACTTTACAATACTGAGAATCAATTTCAAAAAGGAAAATATATGAACAAAATTGTGAAGCTTTCAGTAGTAGCTTCTTTGGTAGTTACTACTTTATTTGCAGCAAAACCATTTGAAGGTACAAAAACAAAAGTATTAGATAAAAGATTTGACACAGCAGGTGCTATGTTTGCTTATACAGAGTTTGAACTTTCTGGAGAGCCTTTAGCTGAAACTTTAGGTCTAGATTTAGATACACTTGACCCAAATCTTATCAACCAACCAACAGAGTTTGATTATACTGCTGGAATTGAAAGCTATGAATATTCTGAAGAAGCTATGTATGCTTTAAACTATCAGTCTAAAATGGGACCACATTTAGTAAATGGTCTGTTAAATGCTTCAAGAGGTGGAGATATGCAATCTCTAGCAAAAAGATTTATTCATTTTGCAAAAGTTACAGGTAATAATCCTGAAATTCTTCCTTTAAATATGCATCCAACTGCTTTACCATATACATCAGGACTTCCTGCGTTTGTAGTTGCTCCAGATACTACTGTTGTAAATAATGACGAAGCTATTGTGTTTAGACATGGAAAAGAAATGACTATTAAAACTGCTGTTCCAGCTTACCTAAGAGATTACAAAACTCTCGCTTGGGTAGAAAGTGGTATGGAAAAAACTTTTAATCCTGCAGCATTTGGTGGGGCATTATTAAAAGATATAATGTGGGCACAAGATTTTTTGGGTGGCATGCACATAATTGAAAATGATGAAGAAGTAGAAGCAACAAGTTCAACTATGGATCATGATGGTAAACATGCACTAGGCGTAAGTTCTGCTGATGGTGTAAATGGTGCTATTTTAACTGAACTTTCTCATGAGAGAATTTTATTTATGCAAGAAAAACTTGGTTTTAATGGACAAAAGTTAGGTGTAGAAATTACTCCATCATATAGTGCAAAGAAAAATCCAGTTTGGTTTGCACATAAAATTGCAGTAACAGAAGCAAGTAAAAATGGTACAAAATCTATTGGTAATTTAAAAGTAGTTGAAGGTCATTCTAGTCTTAGAGATACTTGGGTAGCATTTTGGTCAATGTCAGAATTCTTTGCTTATAGTGATCAAAGAAAAGCTAACAAAAATCAAAACCCTGCATTTTTAAGTGTATTTGATGGTGATCCTTTTAAAGCAGCTCCAAGTAAAAATATAGATTCAGATATAAAAAATGATGTTAAAGCTGATGATGCATTTTCAGTTGCAAGCAACTTAGTAAATATGTTATTTGAAAATATATCAACAATTCATTATAATAAAAATGCTGGAACATTTGTTGATAGATTTGATGGCAAACAAGGTGCAACAGTTACAACTTTTGATGCTGCTTATTCAATGGAAGCATTGAGAATATTCCAAAGAGTTAGTGATGCTCTTCCTGTTGGATATGGTTCATCAGAAGGCTCAAAATCTCTTAATTCAGCAAAAGGTAAAAAAGCACTTAAGCTTATTAAAACTCAAGCTAAATTCTTAATTACCAACTTAAAGTCTAAAAATGGTCTATACTTTGATGGTTATTTACTGAATAAAGGTGTTATTAAAACTAAATCAATAGGCACTCAATTTGCAGTAGTAAGAGGTTTAACTGCAGCTTACCTTGCCACTCATAATGAAAAATACCGAAATGAAGCTCGTTCATTAATGGTTGCTATTGAGCAAAATATGTATGATAAAAATATTGGTACATATGTAGATGCTTCTAAAGAGTATGTTCCTTATGATATTGGTGCAGTAAGTGGTGGTTTAAGAGATGCAATTTTACATCTTAAAAACACTGGTAACGAGAAAGAAAAATCTTTAGAGTTGAAAAACTTAATTGATAGATTTACAAGATGGTTCCAGTTAGTTGTAAATGGAAATTCTGTAAATGAAGGTGCTCAATTATCTGAGTGGTTACTTGATACTGGTGAATTTATAGAAAATGCAAATCAGAAAGATACAAATAGTGATAAAGATACTGTTTCTTCAATTACTGCAAAAAATACTGCTATGACTATGGCAGGGAAAGTAAAACTCTCAAAATAGTTCTATATTTGCACTCTTGTTTAATTTTAAATAAGAGTGCAATTTTTATTGATATTGATATTTATTTTTATTATTAAGGAACCTCTAATTTATTTTCAATATAATGATATTTATTATTAAATTAAGTAAGGTGGGTTAAATTAAATGAATTCAAATTACATCAAAATCTCAATAGTTATTATGTTTATTACTGGTATATTACAATGGGATCTCATAGGTTTACAGTGGAAGTATTTCACTGTTTTACAAGCAATACATACTATAAGTTCTTTAGTGGTGTCAATTCTGCTAATTGTGCCTTATATTAATATCCATATATATAAATACAGAAAAAATATTATTGCTAAAAAAAGAAATAGTAGCAACGGTATGCTTCTTGGTATTTCTCTTTTATTGATAACGCTTAGTGGAATTTATTTATTTTTTATTGGAAATCGTGGAGGCGATCCTATTGGTGAATATTCATTTATTATTCATCTGTATGGTTCTTTTGTATTATTGTTCTTCTTGTGGTACCATACTGTTTTTTCTAATGCTAATGTAACAAGAAAAGAAAAGGATAGAGAATTAAGAGAGGAAAATCAAAATTTAAATAAAATGCCAAATACTATGGTAGCTTTTTTGATGCTCATATTTATTGCAACAACCTCACATTCAAGTACTAGTAGTTCTGCTTTATACCTAACAAAAGATACAAAATACATCTATAGTGCCAATCTCGATGGAGGAAGTATATCAAAAATAGACAGTCTTACTGGTAAAAAAATATTTGAAAAAAAACTTGGTATAGATATAAGAAGAATTGCTTTTAATAGTGATGAGTCATTATATGGTGTTACTGATTATATGAAAAATAGTGTAATCTTTCTAAACAAAGAGAACAAAATCATCAAAGAAATTAAAACAAAAAATAGACCTCATGCGATAATTTATGATAAAACAAATGGATACTTTTTTGTAACTGTTTTTGAAGATGATGAGCTTTTAGTGATTGATGGCAAAAATTTAAAAATTATCAATACAATTAAAACAGCTAAAACTCCAAGAGGTTTAGCACTTACTGATGATGGAAGATTACTTGTATCTCATGCGATGATTGGCATGGTAAGTATTTATGATAGTAGATCTTTTGCACGATTAAAAACAATAACTCTCCATTCAACGCAAAATGATGATGAATTTATATCACAAGGGAATCCTAAACTCTTAGATGATATAGAAATAAAACCAGATGGTAGTGAAGCTTGGCTTCCACATATATTATGGAATCTTGATCATCCTTTTCAATTTCAATCAACAGTTTTTCCTGCAGTTTCTATAATATCTTTAGAAAAAGGATTAGAAAAAGAGTTGACCCAAAAAAGAAAACATCTTTTCAAGTCAATAAATGTACAAGACAATGTAAATAAAACACTAATAGTATCAAATCCTTGGGATTTAACATTTTCAAATGATGGGGGAAAAGCTTTTGTAACATTGGCTGGAAGTGAAGATATAATGGTTTTTAATATAGGAAGAAGTTTAGGTAATGGAAATAAAAAAAGACATAGGAAAAGAGCAAAAAGAAGTGGTAAAGGAGCTAAAGTAACTCAAATATTTAGAGCATACCCAAACAATACCAATCCTCAAGCTATAATTACTAATCCTAGTAACAATAATATATATGTTCAAAATGCTTCAAGACTTGATTTAACTCTTCTTGATAGTGGTGGATCGCATCCTTTTGCAAGAACTACACTGATTAAAGACTCCTTTTCAAAATTAGTACAAAATGACCCTTTATCAAAAGAGTTAAGAGAAGGAAAATCACTATTTAACAATGCCAATACTAATACCAATAAAAATACTCCTATGGCTGGTGATTTTTGGATGAGCTGCAATTCCTGTCACTTTGAAGGTTTTAACTTTACCAATAGTTTTTTATTTTCTGATACAAAATTAAATAAAACTAACAAAGCAAATGTTGGTCATGATAATCTATATGGTTATATTTCAAAAACTCCTTTAGCAGACTATGTAAGAATAGCAAAAGATACTCAAGGAGGAATGGGAGGAGATAAAAAAGCGAATTTACCTTTTATAAATCCAGACGAAATGAGTAAGAATCTAAAAAATATGATGCTAAACCTACATAAATATATTACTGCAAAAGAGAACTTAAGATACCTATCAAACTGGATAAAACTTGAAGATGATGTTGAAAAATATCATGTGAAAGATTGGACAAATTCTGCAAAATGTAAATCTTGTCATAGCGAGATATTTGACCAATGGGCAGATTCTAATCATAAAAATTTAGTTGGAACCAATCCGTATTATTTAGTTCTTGAAAATGTTGCTGCACAAGTAGAAGGTGAAGAGTTTAGAAAATGGTGCATGGGTTGTCATAATCCAAGTGCCATCACAACAGGGCTTGTATCAAAAACAACTGACGCTATGAAAGATTTTTTTGATAGTGGTGCAAAAACCTTAATAAATGAATTAAATATACACGGGAATTCAAAACTTGAAGAAGGTGTTTCGTGCGTAACATGTCATAGAATAACAAAAATTGAAAATGCAGGAGGAAATGCCGCTTATACACTAAACCTTACAGAGAGACCAAAATATGCATTAGAAAATAGTGAATTTCAACTAGGTCAATGGTTAAGTGAAAAATTTATTAATTCAAAACCACAAAAACATATTGATAGTTATATGAAACCTGTATATAAAGAAAGTGTCTATTGTGCATCTTGTCATGATGAATTTAGTCCAGGTAAAGGCAGTAAAATTGTATCTACTTTTGGAGAGTGGCAAAAATCAAAATATAACAATCCAAAAAATCTCTCTGAGCATAAAAGTTGTATTGATTGTCATATGACATACTTAGAAAATGATCAATTTGCTCCATTAATTGGACGCTCAACTGACGGAGGAAAAATCAAAAAAGATGTTAAAGTTCATTATTTTGCCGGTTCAAATCACTTTTTATCGGGATTAAAAAATAAAAAACATGAAGATCAAACTTTGCAACTTTTAAGAACTTCTGCAAAACTTGATGTAGATGTACAAAATGGACAAATAAAAGTTGGAGTTACAAATATAGGAGCAGGACATCACCTTCCTACAGGCGTTGCTGATTTTAGAGAGTTATGGCTTGATATAACAGCTAAAGATAGAGAAGGAAAAGTAGTATTTGAAAGTGGAAAATTAAAAGAAGATGGTAATTTAGGAGAAGATGCTAGACCTTTTATAAAAATATTTGGTGATAAAAATGGTAAACCTGTTGGGTTACTATTTTGGAGATATGAAAAATTACTAAGTGATACAAGAATACCAGCAGGGGAACGTAGAGTTGAAACTTACAATATTGAAAAATCAAAAAAACTAAAATATCCATTAACAGTAATAGTAAAACTAAATTTTAGGATATATCCACAATGGGTAACTGATGCAGTTAAAAAAGCATACCCACAATTACCAAACCCTCCAGTAGTTGAACTAGAAAAAATTATCAAAGAGTTTAACTAATAGCAGTGGAAGCAGTTCACACTGTTTCCACTGTTATATTTGATAATAATTATTATTTATTGATGAAACAATCGATCTTTAGCACAATGAACTACTCCCCGACTCAAGGGTACGGGGAGTAGTTCATTTAGAGTGTTTTAACTGTCGCTTATTAAAAATTTTAGCCTCTTCTTTTCTACTTTTTTTGTTTTCTATGTTTACTCTAAGAAACTTAGGTAATTTTCTTCCACGTACGACCATAACGTCTTGCGTCATTACTTCTTTGAATTCTTCTTCATTTACATGTAAGACTTCTGTAACGTATCTGTAAACAAGATGAGCAAGTCTATCCAGTGAAATTTGCCAAGTTGAGGCTGTTTGAGAGTATATCCACTCAGAAAAAGCAAAAAAGCCATCATAAACTTTACCATTTCCAAAGAGGTAAGTAACAGACTTTTTGAAGTTTCCACTGTTGTAAACCATATCCCAAAAACGAGTAAATCGTTTCATTCTTTGCATCATATCGAATGGTATGAGAGTGTTTTGAAGTATATCATAAGGAGGTTTATCTGAGTAAACCATACCGTGTATTTCATCGTGGCGGTTTAGTGTTGTTCCTGAAAGTTTTTTTAAAATACCTAATTGTATTTCGCATTTTGTCATACCATAAAGTAAATCAAGATTTTTACCAAACTGCTTTAAACTTTCCCCTGGTAAACCTACAATAAGGTCTACATGTAAATGTGCTTTTGTCTCATTTTCTAAAAACTCTAGATTTTTTCTTATTTTCTCTATATTTAATTTTCTATATATGTTTTGTGATATAACTGGGTCAAGTGTTTGTATACCAACTTCAAGTTGAAGTGAAGCTGGCGGAAACTCTTTTATGCGTTGTTTTATAGAGTTTGGAAAATTATCTGGTATGACTTCAAAGTGTATGAAATATGGTGGTTCTTTTGAGAGGAAAAAGTCCATTAGTTTGTTTGCTGTACCTATGCCTTGGTTAAAAGTTCTATCTATGAACTTAAAACTACGCACTCCTCTATCCCAAAGTATAGACATCTCTTTTAAAAATCGTTTCGTATCTATTTTTCTAACTTTTTTATCTAATGATGAAAGACAAAATTCACAGGAGTAAGGACAACCACGACTTGCTTCAACATAGCATTGTCTATTAGCAACATCATTGTCCGTATAATAAGCATAAGGGAGTTCAATCTTACTCAAATCTACTATTTCAGCTTTGATTATCTTTTTTTGTGGAGGGTTTCCATTAAATATATTTCTACACAACTCATAAAAAGCCACATCACCTTCACCTTGAATGAAATAATCAGCCTTGCTAAAATCAACCCTATGGGGAAAGTAACTTGCTTCAGGACCACCGGCAACTATAACTATATGAGGTGCAATTTTTTTGAGAACTTCTATGAACTCTCCAACTTCATTTGCATTCCAAATATATGCCCCAATTCCAACAACTTTTGGGTTTTCTTTTAAAACAGTTTCAATAGCATCTGCTACTTGTGAGTTTATAACAAACTCTTTTATAATAGCATAATCACGAAGTTCTTTTAGGTTGGCATAGAGATAGCGTAATCCTATAGAAGTATGAGTATATCGTGCATTGAACGTGCATAGTACTATATCGTGCATCTAATTATCTCCTTTTAACCGGAGCAAAGCCCCAGTTAAAATTCCTCTCACTAAAGCGTTGCCTGTTGGCAAGAATAAATTCATTATCTTTCCATAATCTTTTGAATATCATGAAGTAACTCTATGGAAGCATCAATTTCATCTTTTCGGATAGCTACACTCTCTACATTACACCCAATTGGTATGCCTTTTCCTTTGCCATAAAAGTATAAAATTTCAAATATATCTCGACTAAGTTTTACAGAGTCTTCTAAAATATTTTCAGAGTTTTTTAGTCTATCTTCCAAGTGTGAAGGTATGTTTATACCCAACCATTTCATAAAATCAAGCGTTTTAAAAGAACCACAAGGAGTTATGGTAAAAATGATAGGCACTAATGGCTTGTTATGCTCTTTTGAGTAAGCTAAATAATCATCTAAAAAACGTTTTGCACCCATTAGGTCATAAACACATTGTGATATAAAAAATTCACAGCCATTGTCTATTTTTGAAAATACTCTTAAATGTTCATCTTGTTTTTGAGTATGACGTTCTGGTATCATAATTCCACCAAGAACTATGTCGTCGTTTATCTCTTTTTTGAGTCTATAAGCCTCTTTCATTCCAATAGTGATTTTAGTTTCTTTACTAGCCGCTCCAACAAAAACAGAGTGAAAATCTCGCCCTTTTCTGTTTTTTAGCCACTCACTAAATTCAACTTTATCGTACTTCCCCACAGCTCTATAAATAACAACAGGAACATGCAAAGGAGCATCAAGGTACTGTTTTGCATATACGCAAGGGTCAAGTGTTTCCATGTAAGGAAAAGGACGCTCGGCATCTGTTCTATCGGATTCATCTTGAATATCATACAAGATAATCCCATCAACTTCTAAATCCTTCAATCTCTCAATTTGCTTTTTTGCAATTACTTTTAACTCTTCTTTTGTGTTTTTTGCTTTTGGTGGAGTAATTCCATAAAAAAGTATATCGCTTTGTTTATTACGGATTTTATTTTTTAGCATTTAAAATTCCTACATATAATATGCGAGGATTTTACTAAAATTGTTGTTAATAACTAATAAATTTCAAATTGACATATTTTTTATACTTTTAATGCAATCTTGATACTATTACATGTAAAGGATAAAACATGTCTATAGTTGGGAAATGTCCATACTGCAAAGATGGTGTGGTAGTCATGGGAAAAAAACAAGTAAATGGTAAAAATGCAAAAGTGTACACCTGCTCAAATGCTTCTTGGTACAGTGAAGATGGAGAAACTTTTGAACTCACAAAAGAAGCTACTTGCTCTTTTAGAATTTGGGGTAACTCACTTCTAAAATGGGGAAAACGAGGAATAGGAATTTTTGAAGTAAAAAAGCTACTGCAAGGTGATGATGTTGATGTAAGGTTGTATAGCTACAGAGCAAAAAAAGAGTATTTTAAATACATAGCACTCGATAAAGAGTATGGAGTTTCAGTTTTATGGGACATGGAAGTAGAAAGACCATCTGCATGACATAAAAATAAGATTTATTTATTTAATATCTACTCAAAAACTGATATTAAAACATAAGTGATAATAAAGTAGCTTAAATAATAAAAGAAAATAATTTATACATAATATTATGATAAAATATACTATAAATTTGTAAAGAAGGAATACCTTGTCAAAATTTGAAGAAATTAGAAATTTAAATCCTGGCTATAATATAATTGCTAAGCAGAACAAAAACTATTATGTGTAAATGTAGTTTTCCAAATTGTGAATTTAAAAGTTTTTTATTTAACAGACTTCTTGCATAACCCATCATAAAACAGCGAATCCTCTATCAAAGTTGATTAAAGCACATATAAGATTAAATCTTAAGGCAAATCTTTTTCGTCTATTTCTATATTTTGTAGCAACAATTTTAAAAACTTTAATCTTAGCATTTATATGTTCAACAGAAATACGTCTTGATGACTTATTTTTATTTTCTAGTTTATCTTTTTTTGTAAGAGAAGTAAGCTTGGTTTTTTTCTTTGGCATCTCTATATTTTTATGAATATTTGCTAATCCTAAATATCCTGTATCTACACATACAATAGTCTCTTTTTTGATTGGTAATCTTGATTGTTTGAACAATTTAAAATCATGAGTATTAGTCATAGCAACTGCTGTACAAATAATTCTTAGATTGGAATCTAGTACTACTTGACCTTTTACAGTATGTTGTTTTTTCTTCCCACTATAGCACTTCCTTTGCTTTTTTTGGGACGCTCTATTGGACATTCAGTAGCATCAATTAGAATGTACTCTAGTTCAATACCACAATCTTCATACAAAGCTTTTTTACTTGGCAATGAAAATTTACCTGATTGAAGTAAAACACTCTCTATTTCTTTAATAGTTCTTGAAACTGTTGATTCACTCACCTCATAATCAAATGCCATATGTGACATTGAACGATACTCTCTGTAATATTCAAGCATTAATAAAATTTGTGTGGAAACACTTAATTTATTTGGTTTTCCACCTTTAGATTTTTTCTTCTCATGATAAAGTTCACACTCTTGAAGCATAGCTTCGAAAGTAGCAAGTTTTACCCCTGTTAATCTTTTAAATAGTTCTGGTTTTAGTTGTTGTAGTTTTTCATAATTCTTCATAATTTATGTAAAGCAATTCTTAATCCTTTTTGGGTTATGCAAGAAGTCTAACAAAAAAAATAGAAAAACTTACTATTTTGAAAATAGTAAAAATTATGATAATTATTGTATATTTCACGCTCCAGAAGAAATAAAAAATAATTTCACAATAAAGCAAAAAGACTCATTTATCAAAGAAATTGATGATTATATACTACAATGTGACAAAGTTATAGATTTTACAAATGTAACTTTTTTAAATTACTCATTTAAAAATAAAATATTAGAAAATTTGGATTTAAATTTTACAAATGCAACTTTTATTGAAAATGTAAGATTTGATAACATGAAATGTAATAATTTGATTTTCAAAGATACCAATTTTCTTGATGGTGGTGGCATAAAAAATAGAGATGAAAATAATGCTTTACATATAAAGTATTTGGAGTTTAGACCATATAGACTTAGTAGTGATTTTGTTATAGATATAGGAAATTTTGCCAATAAAAACGGTATTCTTGAACCAAAAAGTGGCACAATAGAAACTATAAAATTTGAAAATTTGAAAATAGGTAATTCTAAAATATATTTTGTAGGATTAAATAATAAATTTAAAAGTGCAAATTTTAGAAATATGATTTTAGATAATGTAGTTTTTCAAAATTCTGATTTATCAAATTGCTATTTTTTAAATGCAACAATCAATAAAACAGAATTTAGAAATTGCAAATTCCCTATGAATGAAAACAGATTAGTAACAAATGAGATACTGGGTAAAGTGGAAGTTTTTTCTTTTATATTATTTGCTCCATTATTTTTTTTATTAACACATTTTTTATTAACTTTTTTGGATAAAGACTTTTTTAGTTTTAGTCCAAATTATGTAGAATCACCTATGATGCTATTTTTATCAGTTATTATAATATTTTTATTAGCTATTTCTATGATGTTAATCTTGTTATCCTCATTTGCTTCAATTAATCTCGTTATTGAAGCAATTAGTTGGTTATTTAGGAAAATTTTAAATGTTTTAAACTTAAAGGATAAATTATTTAAAACTTTTCATATGCACCATGCAATAGCAGATGAAAAATTGATATATAAGAATTTTGAAGACAAAAAAGACTTAATTAATTCTTCTCTCCTGAATCTTACAACAACCTATTCTCAATTAAAAAATAATTTTAAAGATACTGATTTTTAATTAGCAGGAGATTTTTTCTATTCTCAAAGATATAATGAACTTTTATCTAAAAAAATAGGCAAATTCTCTGAATGGCTAATGTTAAATATTCACATGGTAGTAAATGGTTTTGGAGAAAGATTTATGAAACCTCTTATTTGGTTTATAGTTATAATTGTATCTTTTTCTTTTTTTCTAGAGATGGAGGAAGACTATGCATCTACCTGCTCTACACCATCGTTTCTAATAAATGATATAAATAAAACTTATGCTTATGATAATAGACTTAACTGTCAATACATTTTAAAATTAGATACAAACCAAACAGCAAAAATAAATCTTATAAAATCAGTAAGTAATATGATATACCCATTTGCACCTGAAAGCAAAAAATGGTTTAAAAATGTATCAAAAAATGCTGTACTACTAAGCTTTATTGAAACTATTCTTTTATGGTTTTTCGCCATATCTTTTATACTTGCTTTATGGCACAGAATAAAAAGATAATAAAAAAGCCACCCCTTCAAAAGATGGTGGCTTTAAATCATTAGTCTGCTAACTCGTAGTTTTCTATTAGGTTAAAGTTTAAGTACTTATATACTTTATCTTTTTTACCTTCAAGTTTTTTAGGAACTAAGTCCAAATACTCTTCTTTAGTTGGAAGACGTCCAAGTAAAGAACAAAGTGCTGCAAGTTCTGCACTTCCTAAGTAAACTTGAGCACCTTTTCCTATGCGGTTATCGAAGTTTCTTGTACTTGTTGAGAAAACAACAGCATTGTCACTCACTCTTGCTTGGTTACCCATGCATAGTGAACATCCTGGGATTTCAACTCTTGCTCCAGCTGCACCAAATATTGAGTAGTACCCCTCTTCTACAAGTTGGTTTTTATCCATTTTTGTTGGTGGTGCAATCCAAAGTTTTGTTGGAACTTGACCTTCACCTTGAAGTACTTCACCAAGAGCTCTATAATGACCTATGTTAGTCATACAGCTTCCTATAAACACTTCATCAATGTTATGAGGTCTATTGCTATCAGCAAGGATTTCACTTAAAGTTGCTACATCATCTGGATCATTTGGACAAGCTAAAATTGGCTCAGTAACATCTGCTAAATCTATCTCTATAATCTCAGCATACTGGGCATCTTTATCTGCTTTTACTAGTTTAGGGTCTGCAATCCAAGCCTTCATTTTATCTGCACGTCTTTGAATAGTAACTGGGTCACCATAACCTGCTTTTATCATGGATTCAAGTAAAACTATATTTGATTTCAAATACTCTATGATAGGCTCTTTGTTTAGTTGAACACTACAAGCTGCGGCACTTCTCTCTGCTGATGCATCACTAAGCTCAAATGCTTGTTCTACTTTCAAATCAGGTAAACCTTCTATCTCTAAAACTGTTCCTGCAAATACATTCTTTTTGTTTTTCTTTGGAACTGTTAAAAGTCCTTTTTTAATTGCATAATAAGGAATAGCATTTACTAAATCTCTAAGAGTAATTCCTGGATTTAGTTTACCTTTAAATCTAACAAGAACTGATTTAGGCATATTTAAAGGCATGCTACCTGTAACTCCTGCAAATGCGACAAGTCCACTTCCCGCAGGAAAAGAGATACCAATAGGAAAACGAGTATGGCTATCACCACCTGTTCCTACAGTATCAGGAAGAACCATACGGTTTAACCAAGAGTGAATAACACCATCTCCTGCTCTTAAACTCACACCACTTCTGTTTTTAATAAAATCAGGAAGTGTATGCTGAAGAACAACATCACTTGGCTTAGGGTAAGCCGCAGTATGACAAAAACTCTGCATTACAAGGTCTGCGTTAAACCCAAGTGCTGCAAGTTCTTTGATTTCATCTCTTGTCATAGGGCCTGTTGTATCTTGGCTTCCTACTGTAAGAGTTTGAGGCTCAATATACATACCTGGACGAACACCCTCTATGCCACATGCTTTTCCAACCATTTTTTGTGCTTGAGTATAACCTTTACCACTATCGCTTGGTTGCTCTGGTTTTACAAAAATATTTTCAGGTTCCATACCTAAAGATTCTCTAGCTTTACTAGTCAATCCACGACCAATAATAAGAGGTATACGACCACCAGCTCTATATTCATCTGCTAAAGTATTTGGAACTAATTTAAACTCTGAAACAACTTTTCCATTTTTTTCTATTTTGCCTTCAAGTGTATAGACATCTATAACATCACCAGTTTCAAGTGCATCTACATTTACTTCTATTGGAAGTGCACCGCTATCTTCTGCTGTGTTAAAGAAAATTGGAGCAATGATAGAGCCTAAAACTAAACTTGAAGTTCTTTTATTTGGAACAAATGGAATATCTTTTCCCATATGCCACTGTACTGAGTTAATACCTGATTTTCTACTACTACCAGTTCCTACAACATCTCCAACATAAGCTACTTCATGATCAGCCGCTTGAAGTTCTTTTATTTTTTCAATTGAGCCTGGGAGTTTTGTAACTAACATTGCGTTTGCGTGAAGAGGTATGTCACTTCTTGTAAACGCTTCACTTGCAGGACTTAAATCATCTGTATTAGTTTCGCCTGGAACTTTTAGAACTGCTACAGTCCATTTTTCTGGCATTTTCTTTTTTGAAGTAAACCACTCAGCATTTGCCCAAGACTCTAAAACTTCTTTTGCATAAGTGTTAGTTTTAGCTAAAGTTTCAATATCATTAAACGCATCATATACAAGAATAATATACTTAAGAGCATTTGCAGAAGCTTGTGCAATTGCAGAATCATCACTACTAAGACCATCAACAAGTGGCTTCACATTGTAACCACCAAGCATAGTTCCTAAAACCTCAATAGCCTTTACAGGAGATATAACACTGCAAGTTGCGTTACCTTTGGAAACATCATTTAAGAAAGCGGCTTTTACATAAGCTGCATCATCAACCCCTGGTGGCACTCTGTTCTCTAATAAACTTAGTAAAAACTCTGGATTTTCGTCACCACTTTTAAGTAGTTCAACCACTTGTGCTATCTTCTTAGCATCTAAAGGAAGTGGCGGAACACCATCCTTAGCTCTAGCTTCTACATCATTGTTATATTCTTCGATAAATGACATCAGTAATTCTCCTCATATTTTAGTTACTATGATTGTAGCAAAAAAAAGACCCAATTCCCAAGCTTTTTAAAGATTATTTGTAATTATCTTTAAATATGTTTCATACCTTAAAATGGTGGTTTAGTTAGTGTATTTTAAGTGCATGATATATTAAGTACATAAATATATTGAATAAATTTATAGATTTAAGATTTTTTATATTTAATACTAGCGATATCTTTTAATGAACCTAAAGTAAGTTCAACTTCTTTTGGTAAAATCGATTTAAGTTTATCCTGATTATCATTTATAATTTCATCTAAATTTTCAATAACCATTGGTTGTTCAGCAATCCATAAAAACCTATATTCTCTTTGAAATACATAAGCAAACGCTTTTGAAAACAATATACCAAAAGGACTTTGATTATCACCATAATTTACACGATGATTAAACCCCATATAATTTGGCATAATTCTTTCAAAGTATAAAAGAATCAACTGAAAGCTCCAATTCAGAAAGAATAATATCCCCACTTGGATTAATTACCTTATTCCCTTTTGTTATATTTACAACTTCACCTTTTACTTTTTTTTTATGTAAATTTTCATTATCTTGTATGGCTGAATTATGCTCGTCTCTTATGAATTCTAATGCTGGATTAATTCTAAATTTTCCTTCCTCATAAGCTTTTTTGATATATTTTGATTTACCATATTTATATAATGCTTGCTCAGGTTTAGAATTTATCAAAGGTGTTTTTTCTAATTTATGGTAAGCGTTAAACATGTAAAGTGTTATAAAATTATCATTTTCAAATGAAACTACCGCCAAATCATTTATATGGTCACAAATACTAATATTAGCATATTTCAATCCATGTTTAAATTCAAAATCAGTTGGGTATACTTTTTTACCTATTTTTAGTGGTAATCTACTAATTGGATTTCTTTTTGAATTAAAACCAAATAAATCACAAAAAGTATAAGTAAGAATTTCTGACATTTTATTTACACTTCTTAATTTATTCCAATAATTATACTTAACATTAAAAAACTTTACAAACCATATAATTATATGTATAATAAGGCATACAAAAGGATTTATAATGCATGCACTAAAAACAACATTTACATTGCCAGAACAAATAGTTCAAGAGTTAGCAACATTTTCAGAAGAATTGGGTGAGAAAAAAAGTCACATTGTTGCAGAAGCACTTAGTCAGTACTTCGATACCTTAGACTTACAAATAGCACTTAAACGTTCACAAGAAGTACGTGAGGGAAAAATTTCTACGATTAGCCTAGAAGAAGTCAAAAAAGAGTTGGGTTTATGACAGACTATGTTTTAGAGTTTCATCCTAGTGCATTAAAAGAACTTAAAAAGCTAGACAATCAAATTCAAAGCTTTGTTATATCTTCTATAGAAATATTTATAAATTCTTATTCAGTAGAGTATGAAAATGAGATGATAAGAAGTAGTAAAATAAAAAAACTTAAAGGTAAATGGCAAGGTTTTTTTAGACTAAGACTTCGTAATTACCGCGTTATTTACGAAAAAATAGAGAATAAACTTGTTATACATATAGTACGCATTGCTCATCGTAAGGAAGTATATTGATAATCTTAGATTTTGAAACAAACAGTACAAACGAACACGATGTTATAGAAGTTGCCGCTGCAAAAATTGCTTTTGAAGATGGAGAGTATGTTGTAAAAGAGATGTTCCATCGTTATTACCTTTCTCGTTATCCAGTCAATCGCTACTCGTATGAGGTACATAAGCTGACCCCTGAGATGATTATGGAGTATAGAAAAGACAAGACTCATAGTGTTTATTTTAAAGAGGATTTGGATTTTGTAGAATTTTGTCAGGGTGTTAAGACTTTAGTTGCTCATAACATAAGCTTTGAACTTAGACATCTATATAAAATCGTTAAGTTTGAAAAGCACTTTTGCACCATGAAAGAAAATCGCAACATTGTAAAAGCTCTAAACAAAAACGGTAAGGTAAAAAACCCAAAACTAGATGAAACTTGTAAGTTTTATAAAATTGATTTTGATGAAGATTCTCACCATAGTGCGACTTATGATGTGAGTAAAACCTATGAAATTTTAAAGGCTATGAAAAAATAGGTATACTATAACTAAAAGAGTTAAATATGTTTTATAGACTATTAACATTATTGTTGTTTTCTTTAACTCTATTAAATACAAAGGATTTATCCATGAATATTTATGATTTTACTGTAAAAGATATAAATGGAAAAGAAATATCAATGACTAAGTATAAAAACAAAGTTTTATTGATTGTTAATGTTGCTAGTAAATGTGCTTTTACTTCACAATACGAAGGCTTAGAAACATTATATAATAAGTATAAAAATAAAGATTTTATTGTTTTAGGTTTTCCTTCAAACCAGTTTTCAGACCAAGAGCCAGGAACAAATAAAGAGATTAAATCTTTTTGTTCTTTAACTTATGGTGTTAGTTTTGATATGTTTGAAAAAAGTGATGTAAATGGAGATTCTACAATTCCACTTTATAAGTACTTAAAAAAAGAAGCTACAGGTTTATTTGGAAGCCAAAGTATAAAATGGAATTTTACAAAATTTTTAGTAAACAAAGATGGAAAAGTTGTAGATAGATATGGGTCAAGTACAAAACCAGCTGATATAGAAAAAGATATCAAAGCTCTTATTTAGGAAATAAAATATAAATGAACAATATTGTAAAAATAATAAAAACAAAAACAAATTTAGATGAGAAAAGTATAAATAACATCATTTCTCTGCTTGAAGATGGCTCAACCATTGCTTTTATAGCACGTTATAGAAAAGACATGACAAATAATGCAAGTGATGAAGTACTCTTGAAATTTCAAGAAGTATACGAATACACACAAAAACTTCTTAAAAGAAAAGAAGAGATTTTAAATATACTCAAAGAAAAAGAGCTTTTAACGCCTAAACTTCAAGAATTACTTAACACGGCAACAACACTTACTTCCTTAGAAGATATCTACGAGCCATATAAAGGTACAAAAAGCACTAGAGCTGATGATGCTGTAAAAAATGGACTTGAACCACTAGCCAATATAATCTCTACTATGAAACACTCTATTAGTGAAATCAAACAAAAAGCAAAAGGTTTTTTATCTCTACATGTAAAGAACATAGACGATGCGTTAAATGGTGCTGGGGACATCATAGCACTTCGCTATTCACAAGAGATGAGAACCAAAGATGCACTTAGAAAAAACCTTTTAAATCACGGTCATCTTGTAACAAAAAAGACGAAAATCTTTGAAGAAAATGGACTTTATAAAGATTTAGCAAAAATAGACCAAAAAGTTACTTATATAAAATCGCATAGACTTTTAGCTATTTTTAGAGCTGTTAATGAAAAACAAATTAGCTTAAAAATTGAAGCTGATGAAGAGTACCTAATAAAAGGTATAAAACAATACCGAATTCCAAAACATGCTAACTCTTCAAGTCAATATGTTTTTGAAGCGTACAAAGATGGATTAAAAAGATTACTTCTTCCAAGTCTAAAAAGAGAGTTACTCTCTGCATTAAAACAAAAAGCAAGTGACGATGCTATAAACCTTTTTGGTAAAAACTTAAATGAGCTTTTAATAACACCTCCGTTAGTAGGTCAAGTCATTTTAGGAATAGACCCAGGATTTAGAACAGGGTGTAAACTAGCAGTTATTGACAAAAATGGACTATACTTGGACTCTAATGTCATATATCTTTTAAACGATACAAAAAAAGCAGAACAGATAGTTTTAAATCTCATAAAAAAACACAAAATTATGGCAATAGCCATAGGTAATGGAACTGGTTCGAAAGAGAGTGCCACTTTTATATCTGATTTAATAGCTAGGAATGCTCTACATGTAAAGTATGCAGTTGTAAGTGAAATTGGAGCTTCAATCTACTCTGCTTCAAAAATAGCTAATGAAGAGTATGGTTTTTTAGATGTAACCATTCGTGGGGCTATTTCCATTGCAGGAAGGTTGCGTGACCCTATGGCGACTTTAGTCAAAATAGACCCAAAATCACTTGGAATTGGGCAGTATCAACATGATGTAAATCAAAGTGATTTGGCTAAAAAACTAAGTGCTGTGACATTTAACTTGGTAAATAGAGTTGGTGTAGATTTAAACTCTGCTTCGTATAAACTACTCTCTTTTGTCTCAGGCATAAGCGAAAGATTGGCAAAAAATATCATAGCATATAGAGATGAAATAAAAGGCTTTACATGTAAAAAAGAACTTTTACATGTAAAGGGTCTAGGAGCAAAAGCATTTGAACAAAGTGTTGGTTTTTTGCGTATAAAAGACGGTAAATCATTTTTAGATAACAGTGGTATTCACCCCGAAAACTACAAGCTAGCAAAACATATAAAAGACAAGTTTGCCTTAGACAAAATAGACTCTAACCTACTTCAAAAACTCTCACAAGATTTTGAGTGTGGTATTGAGAGTTTAAAAGACGTAATCATAGAACTTCAAAAACCAGGCTACGATATACGTGAAGAGTTAGAACAAGTCTCTTTTTGTGAAGATATTAAAAATATTGATGAATTACATGAAGGAGATTTTGTAAGTGGAGTTGTAAGAAATATTACTGACTTTGGAGCATTTATTGATATAGGATTAAAAAATGATGCCCTTTTGCATATATCGGAGTATTCACACAAGCGTATCTCTCATCTTAAGGATGTTATGCATATAAATCAGCAGTTTAAAAATCTTAGGATTTTAAGTGTGGATTTGGAAAAAAACAGAGTTTCTATATCTTTAAAAATGTAACTAAATTTTAAAAAAAGGTAAAATTATGTATAAAATTCTCAATAATAATTTAATTAAAGATTATATTGATGAAATACCGCAGATAAGATCTTTACTGCTAGAGACAAATGAATCTACGGACAAACTTGATATATCGGAGATTGGTGATGGTAATTTAAATTATGTATACATGGTTAAAACTGCCAAAAAAAGTGTTATATTAAAACAAGCGGTACCATTTCTTAGATGTGTTGGAGAAGAATATCCACTAAGTAGAATACGAATGACTTTTGAGATAGAAGCACTAAAAATAGAGAAAAACATTTGTCCTACACTAGTTCCAGAAATTTTTTACAGCTCTCATGAGATGTCGGTAGTTGTTATGCAAAACCTAGATAAACATAAAATTTTAAGAAAAGAGATGATAAATAGAGTTCAATTTCCTCTTTTAAGTGAGCATATATCTACTTTTTTAGCAGATACACTTTTCTTTACTTCAAATTTTTATCTTAATGCTACCCACAAAAAAGAAAATGTTAAAAAGTTTATAAATATTGAACTTTGTAATATTACTGAAGACTTCATATTTACTCACCCTTATGAGAACAATGACACAAATGAGTATAATCCCAAACTAGATATGTTACATGTAAAGAGATTTAGAGAAGATAAAGATGTTAAAGCAGCCGTCTTAAAGATGAAGTATAAGTTTATGACAAATACACAAGCCCTACTTCATGGAGATCTTCACTCTGGTAGCATCATGCTAAATAAAGATGAAACTTATGTTATTGACCCAGAATTTGCATTTTATGGACCTATTGGTTTTGATGTGGGAATTTACTTAGCAAATCTAATTATGTCTTACTTCTCTTTAAATAAAGCAGAAATAGATTACACAAATTATGTAAAATCTATGATAAAAGATACTTGGGAAAAGTTTGCAGAAAAATTTAAATCAAATATGCTAGAACATGAAAAAAAGAATAAATCTCTCCAATTTGACTATCCAAATGGTTTAAGTGATTTAGAATATTTTGCAGAAAAATTTATAGCAGAGATTTTCAAAGATAGTCTTGGCTTTGCCTCTTGTGAAATGTTTAGAAGAACTGTTGGTTTAGCAAAAGTAGCTGACATAGCTGATATAAAAGATTTAGAATTAAGAGCAGCCATGGAAGTAAAAATTCTTAATTGTGCTTCAATTCTTATAAAATCAGATATAAAAAATATCGATGAAGTTATAGACATCATGGAAAAAGAGAATTATAACTAATGAAAAATAAACCACTAATTAGAGCTGTAAGTATTAGTAAAACATTTGGTGCTATTCCTAAAGCTCTATATTTTGACGATGAAGGTAAATTTTTTATCTTAGATCAGACAAAATTGCCAACAGAGAATACTTTTGAAGAACAGCTAAATATAGAACAAGTTTACGATTCTATATTTATGTTAAAAGTTAGAGGAGCACCTGCAATCGGCATTGCAGGTGCTTATGGGCTTGTCATAAGTTTAAAAGATTACACTGATTTAAATTTAGATTCATTTTTAAAATTAGTTTATAAAAATTCTGATTACCTCAATAGTTCAAGACCAACTGCTGTGAATCTTAGTTGGGCACTAAATAGGCTTTCATCTATTGCAAAAAAATATTCAAAAGGTGGTTCGGCAAATGAACTTTATGACTTATTGAAACAAGAGGCTATTTTTATTCATGAAAGTGATATAAAAACATGCAGAAAAATTGGTGAGCATGGTTCTAAATTGATAAAAGAAAATGATGGAGTTTTAACTCTGTGTAATGCAGGAGCATTAGCAACCGGTGGCATAGGAACAGCTCTAGCTCCAATGTATGTAGCATGGAGCAAAGGTCTTAGGTTTAAAGCATATTCAAGTGAAACAAGACCTCTACTTCAAGGTGCTAGAATAACTTGTTGGGAATTAAATAAGTTCGGTATTGATATTACTATGATAGCTGATAGCGTGTCATCACATTTGATGAAACTAGGAAAAGTAAATGTAATTATAGTTGGTGCAGATAGAGTTGCTAACAACGGAGACGCTGCCAATAAAATTGGTACTTCTTCTTTGGCAATTAATGCAGCATATTATAATGTACCATTTTATATTGCTTGTCCATACTCAACAATAGATATCGATACTAAAAGTGGTGAAAACATAGTTATTGAAGAGAGAGGATCTGAAGAACTTATATATATAAAAGGTCAACAAATTGCGCCAAAAGATATAAAAGTTTTTAATCCTGCATTTGATGTTACGCCAAACTCTCTAATAGCTGGTTTTATTACTGAAAAAGGTATAATACGACCACCTTATAACTTTTCACAATCTTAAGACAAAAGGGCTTTATTTGAATTTATCACAATACTACATAGATAAAGAATCTAAAACCAATTTATATGTTTTTAATTTAAATATAAGTAGGTAAATATGACTGAATTAGCAATAAGAAAAGAGATAATAGAAACTTGTCTTAAAATGGAAAAATTAGGCATAAATCAAGGAACATCTGGAAATATAAGCCATAGATGTAAAGATGGACTTCTTATAACTCCTAGTGGAGTATCTTATGACTTGTTAAAAGCAAAAGATATAGTTTTTGTGCCATTTTCTTCTAAAGAAAATTATCAAGGTGAATACCCACCTTCTTCGGAGTTAGATTTTCATTTTGATATATTAAAAGCAAAACCAGAAATAAACTGTGTGTTACACAACCACTCTACCTATGCAACAGCAATGGCTATATGCGAACAAGATATACCAGCGCACCACTATATGATAGCAGTTGGTGGTGGATACAAAATTCCTTGTGCCTCTTATGCTACTTTTGGTACAAAAGAGTTATCCATTAATGCCATAAAAGCATTAGATGGATACACCGCTTGCCTTCTAGCAAATCATGGCGTAATCACAACAGGAATCAATCTAAAAAAAGCTCTATGGATAGCTATAGAAGTAGAAAATCTTGCAAAACAGTATCTGTTAGCAAAACAATTAGGAAATCCTACTATACTCTCAAATAAAGAGATGGACAAGATTTTAGAAGCATTTAAATCTTATGGGTTAAAAAAGTAAATTAATCACAAATAATTGTGAAATTAGATATTTGAAACTTTTTCTTGTGACAACATAATTTTATGTTTATACATATCTGCTTTTATAAGTAAATCTGAAAACTCAACAGGTTTATCATTTCTATCAAAAGAGAGTCTTTGAAGTGAAAGAAGTGGATGTTTTTCTTCAATATTAAGTTTTTTTGCTTCATCTTTTGATGCCGCTTTTGCACTAACAGTCTCTTCAGCAGTAAAAAACTCCAAAGCATATTCGTCTTTCAAAAAAGTATATAATGACTCCATTTTAAAGTTTTTTTGCAAAGCTGGCACAGTATTTATATCCAAATAATTTAACATCAAAGCAAAAGGTACATCATCTAACAATCTAAATCTTTTAATGCACAAAAGAGTATCGCAATTTAATAACTCTTTCACAATATGATCATCTTTAATAATCTCAAATTCAATTGATGCTGTAGATAAATGGTGATTTTGTTTTATTAATCTTTGAGTTAGAGAACCAATAGAGTTTGCATCATAAAGGATTTTTTGCTCTTTAACAAAAGTTCCTTTTCCTTGTTTTTTAACAAGCATTTCCTCTTTTACAAGCTCTTCTATTGCTCTTCGTATAGTAATTCTACTTACTTTATAAAATTTTTCTAATTCACCCTCAGCAGGTATAATATCATTTGGTTGATAATTTTCTCTTATATCTTTTAAAAGTATGTTTTTAAGCTGTATATACAAAGGTATACCATTTTTAGCAAACAAAATTTATCCTCTTGTGCCCATCAAAATTGAAGAAGCTATATTTTTTATGTTATTGTAGTAAAATTCATTTATCTCAATAACAAAAACATAGTACATTATCTAGTTTTAAACAATCCTTAAAAACAGTTTATTTTATTATCAAAATACTTATATCCAAGTATAAATTCTCTATGTCCTAAAATTTCAGATTTACTTTGTTTACCTCCACAAACATCTAAAACAGTATCATATATTTCACTAGCAATTTTTTCAATAGTTGCTTCACCATTTATGATTTTACCTGCATTTATATCCATATCTTCTTCTAGTTTTTTATAAGTATCTGGATTTGCACATATTTTGATAACTGGAGAAATTGCTGACCCTACAACAGATCCTCTACCAGTTACAAATAATATTATATGACTACCACTTGCTATGAGTTCTATGATTTCTGAAGTATCATTGGGATTTGGAAATGCCCATAATTCTTTACCATCTGGCACAACATCAAGTAAAAATAGTCCCTTACTTTTTGGATACAATGATGGCTTTAGAACACCACTTATACTAGAAGAGCCACTCTTGGCATATGCTCCCATAGATTTTTCTTCTTGAGTTGTGAGTCCTCCTGTTGCATTTCCATCGGAAAAACTTTCATGCCCCATGGTAGTATAATATCTTTCAGCTTTTTGAACCGCATATAACAAATCTTTAGCCACTTTCTTATTTACTGCTCTATTTGCCATAATATGTTCACACCCAATTAACTCACCTGTTTCCTCAAAAATACATGTAGCACCATCTTTTATAAACCTATCAAAAGCTTTTCCAACAGCAGGATTTCCACTTATCCCACTCGTACCATCACTACCTCCGCAAATAGTTCCTATAACCAATTCATCTACTCGTATATCTTCTCTTGGAACTTTTTTAATCTTTTTAATAGCTTCTTCAACCCATAAACTTCCTACTTTAATACTCTCTTTTGTTCCACTATTTTCTTGAATTGTTAGTATTTCAACTTCTCTACCACTATTTGTTATGGCTTTATATAAAGCTTTTTTATCAAAACACTCACACCCTAAAGAGACAAGCAAAACTGCTCCAACATTTTGATGTGTGGTTATTGATTTTAATACATTAAATGTATACTCATTTGGATAACATCCTGAAAGTCCAATAAGCTGAATATCATCATCAAACTTTGATACTATTTTTTCACAAACAAATTTGGCACACTCAACAAGATAACAAACTAATATGGCATTTCTTATACCTTTTTTACCATCTGTTCTTAAATAACCTAACATATTTCATGCTTTATATAATCACTTTTTATATTATGAGTATGCACATGTTCACCTTCATTTATATCTTTTGTAGCAGAACCTATACTCACTCCATATTTTATGATTTTTTCTCCACAGCTTATTTTTTGTATAGCTATTTTATGAGCCAAATCTATCTCTTGTAAAATTAAGATTTTTCCTAAAACAATATCACCTTTTTGTAGCCTACCACAACTAACCGCTACGTTATCATTTTTGTCCAGCTTTATAACAATAGGCATCAAAAATTCTTTACTATCTCTTCTACATGTAAAGTAAAATTTTTATCTTTTAAACATCCTTTGGATACCATCCATGAACCACCTAAACACAGTACATTGTTAAGTTTCAGATACTCTTGATAATTTTCCTGCTTTATACCACCAGTTGGACAAAATTTTATATCTGTAAATATATTTGCATAAGCTTGTAGTATTTTATGTCCGCCACTATTACTCGCATGAAAAAACTTTTGAAAAGTCACACCAAGCTCTCTTAACCTTATAATTTCACTCGGAGTAGATACACCTGGAAGATAAGAGATACCTACTTTTCTTGCTTCAAGTACTAAAGTTTCAGTAAATCCTGGACTTACAGCAAAACTACATCCTATATCTTTTACCTGCTGAAATTGCTCTTTTTTAACCACTGTTCCAGCACCTATAAAAGCTCCTGAAAACTCTTTTTTTATCGCTTCAATACATTTAAAAGCATTTGGAGTTCTTAGCGTAACTTCTAAGTTACTTAGTCCGCTAGTCACTAAAACTTCAGCTATTTTTAGAGATTCGTCTACATCATCCAAAGTTAAAACTGGAATTACAGGTGAATTTTTAAACTTATTTAGCATTTTTAACCTTTTTTTTCTTTGGCATTATTGCCCCTTTATGCATGATAACTTTTGAAGCAGTAATACTTGCTTTTTTGATAGATTTTTCTATATCATTGCCTTTTAGTCTTGAAGCCAAATATACTCCATTAAATGAATCTCCTGCTGAAGTTGCATCTACTATATCAGTTAGCTGCTTTGTCTTAACACTTTTTATGCCACTTCTTGCACTATAAACAATGTCATCTTTGCCACATTTTATAACAACTTCATTACATCCTAAATCTTCAGCTTTTTTAATTATAGAATAAGTATTAATTTTTCCCCATAACTCCTGTTCATCATCAAAAGATGGTAAATATATATCGCAGTTTTCTAAAGCCTGAGTGTGTATCTCTTTTGCTTCATCAATACTACTATATAATTTTGGTCTATAATTAGAATCAAAAGCAGTTTTAACACCAGACTTTCTAGCTCTCTTGATAATTTCAAAAAAATTAGAACGCCCTTTTTTGCTCATAATAGCCAAAGTGATAGCAGAGAAGTATATAAGCTGAAAGTTTAAAAGTTCATTTTGTAATAAACTATTATTTATAAAAAGATTTTTAGCAGCAGAATCACTACGCCAATATGAAAAACTTCTCTCTCCATTTTTTGTGCTTATCATATACATACCAACCGTTTTATCTTTTGATCTCTCGACAAAATTACTCTTTATCTTCTGCTTATGAAAAAAAATAATCATTTTAGAAGATATATCATCATCACCAACTGCTGTTATATATTCAACATTAGCTTTTTTAAATGCTCTTTTTAAGTATACTGCACAATTAAAAGTATCCCCACCAAAAGTCTGTTTATACAGATTTTTTTTAATGTTATATATCTCAACCATACACTCACCAACAACTGCAATATTACTCATTTATTTTCTTTGCTAATTGCTTCATCTAAGCCATTTAGGTATGCAATCCCTAAAGCTCTATCGTAAAGTCCATATCCGGGCATACCCTCTTCGTCCCATATCATTCTTCCATGGTCAGGTCTAACATGTCCTTCAAAACCTATATCTTTATAAGCCTTTACTATTTCATAAAGGTCTAAACTCCCATCAGTTGAGAGGTGTGAAGTTTCATGAAAACTCTTATCACTAACATGTTTAATATTTCTTATATGAGCAAAATGTATTCTGCCCATACTTCCAAAGTGTCTAATAAGCTGAGGAATATCATTACATTTATTTGGTCCTAGTGAGCCTGAACATAATGTTATTCCATTATGGCTATCATCTACTAATTCTACCAATCTTTGTAAATTATCTTTACATGTAATGATTCTTGGAAGTCCAAAAATAGAAAAAGGTGGGTCATCAGGATGTATAGCCATATTAACATTGCACTCTTTTGCTACAGGAATAATTTCTTGAAGAAAATACTTTAAATTATTCCATAAATCTTCTTCCCTTACATCTTTATACTGTTTAAAAAGTCCTTCAATTTCACTAAGTCTATCAAGTTCCCAACCAGGAATAATAATATCTTTTGAACCATTTTTTATAATATCTAAAAGATCATTTGCTGTTGAATTTTTTAATGTTTCATTATCAAAACTAAGAACTGTTGAACCATCTTTAAGAGATTTTGTTAAATCCGTTCTTGTCCAATCAAATATGGGCATAAAATTATAACAAACTGTTTTAACACCAATCTTAGAAAGATTTTTTAGAGTTATTTTGTAATTTTCTATATATTTTTTTCGTGAAGAAAGTCCTAATTTAATGTCTTCATGAACATTTACACTCTCTATAACATCAAGATTTAGGTTATAAGAGTTAATCTCATTTTTAAGTTCAATTAACTCATCAAGCTCCCATATTTCACCTACAGGAATATGCATTAATGAAGTAACAACCCCATCAATACCAGGAATTTGAGATATATGTTTAAGTGGTATTTTATCGGTTTTACCATACCATCTAAATGTCATCTTCATAAGTTACCTCCTGTATTAAATCTTCTAGGTTTTCTATATTTTCCAAGTAATTTGCAACTTTTTTTATTAGTTTTTCATCATTTAAAAAAAAGCTTTCAAATATATTTTCAATTGAAAAATATGCTCTTACTACATCTTCATTTGTACTATTTTGAACCCATATTTTTCTAAATTCATCTGCTAAGGGATCATTTACCTCTATATCAATATTTTGCAAATTTTTAGACGATGTAAATTTTATCCAACTAGCAATGCAAATAGCCAAACTATCATAATTTTTACCATTATTAATAAGATATTTTAAAGTCGCTAACCACCTTTGAGGAAGTTTTTGTGAACCATCCATGCTTATTTGGATTGTTTTGTGTATGATGTTTGGATTTTTATATCTATTTATTATGCTCTTTGCATATTCTTCAAAATCTACTCCATCTACCCTTTCAAGACTAGGTATAATTTCATTTTTAAGCATATTAACTATAAAAACTTCCAGTTTTTTATCACTTATTGCTTCAAATATAGTCTCTTTTTTTAACAACTGTCCTATATATGCTAGAGCAGAGTGAGTTCCATTTAAAACTCTTAATTTCATATTTTCATAATATTTAATCTCTTTAACAAATAAGACACCAACTTTAGAAAGCTCAGGTCTTTTATTACCTACAAACTTATCTTCGATAACAAACTGAGCAAAATCTTCACAAATAATACCAGCAAAATCATCCATACCAATTTCATGATTTATCTGCGTTAATGATTTATCAGTCATTTTTGGAACGATTCTATCAACCATGGTTGATGGGAAAGTGCATCTACTTTCTATCCACTCTTTTAATTCTATATCAATTAACTCTGCAAAATCTAGAACTACTTTTTTTAATATTTTTCCATTTGATGGTAAATTATCACAAGACATAATAGTAATCCCAGCAAATCCAAATTCTTTTCTTCTTTTCATCGCATAACAAATAAGTCCAATCGCACTTTTTGATTTATTTAAATTTTTCAAATCGTATTGTATGTTAGGATTTCTACTATCTAAACCAGATGTTGATTGACTATAACAATAACCTTTCTCTGTTATAGTTAAACTAATGATTTTTACCATTTCAGATGTCATTAAGTTCAAAATATGCTCTCTATCTTCACCTAAAAAAAGAGTGTTTTTTACAGATGAGATAATCTTAAAAGATGAGTTTTTGAAACCTTTTAGATGAAGAGTATATAAGTTATCTTGTCGTTTCATGAGTTTTTTTGAGGTATCAGTCATTAAACTCACAGCTTCTATAGCCCATATATCATCTTGAAAACTATTGTACTCATCTATGTATGAAGCTAAATGAGCTTTAAAAAATGCTCCCAAACCTAAATGAACTATAGAAGTATCTACTTTATCAGTTTTATAAATTGACTGTACTATACTTTTATAGTTGTTTTTATTTAGTATCATTATGCACTTCTTTTGCTGTTAAAATTTTTGTAAGTACATTTGAAACTCTTGATAGATGCAATGTCATCTGAAGTTTTGCCACCTCAAAATCCTTTTTCCTTATAGCTCTTAGTATATTTTTATGTTCTTCAACTACACCACTATTCCAATGATAATCATCTTTAGTCATACATCTAACTCTGTTTAAATGTAGATTTACTTTTTTTAGTATTTGCCAAGCATCTAAAAGATTTGCACTCTTTGCTATTTGATAATGAAAAGCTTCATCATATTCAAAAAAATCATCAAAATTTTTATCTTTTAACGCTATCTGCTGTTTTTCTATAAGTGATTCAAATATTTTAAAATCATCCTCTTTTACATGATTAATAGCCTCTTCAACTAGAAGTACTTCTAAAGCCTCTCTTATTTTGTGAGCACTATTTACTCTATTAGTATCAATAGGTAAAATATATGTTTTACTTTGAGGAAGTATTTTCACAAGTTCATCACTCTCCAACCTTTTTAGAGCCTCTCTTACCGGTGTTTTACTCACATTAAATGCTATAGATATTTTACTCTCGTTAAGAAGTGTATTGGATTTTAAAAATCCCTTTGTAATTAAATCTAAAAGAACTTTATATATTTGTTGTTGTAAATTTTTGCTTTTTATTAAATTTTTTCTTTTTATAACCTCAAGATAATATTCATCTTTTATAAATTCCATTTTATACCTTTATCCAAATAGTCTTGGTAGAGTCATAGAGACAGCAGGTATATAGGTGACTGCCATTAATGCTGTAAAAAGTGCTAAGTAAAAAGGCCAGATTGTTTTTATAGTAGCCTCTATTGGTATTTTTGCTACGGCACAACCTACGAATAATACTGAACCTACAGGAGGGGTTACTAAACCAATACCTAGATTTATCATAAGCATTATACCAAATTGAACAGGATCCATTCCTAACTGCTGAACAATAGGAAGAAAAATAGGAGTTGTTATAATTATGAGCGGTGACATATCCATAAAAGTTCCTAATACCAAAAGGATAACATTTATAAGTATTAATATAACTATTGGATTTGAACTAATAGATTGAAGAAGTTCAAAAAGTTGCGCTGGAACTTGATTAAGTGCAAGTAGCCAAGCGAAAGCTGAAGCAGAACCTATTATAAGTAAAACTATACTTGTGGTTCTTATAGCATTTTTTGTTGCTGTCTTAAAAGACTCCCATGATAAGGATTTATAAAAAAATACAGATACAAAAACAGCATAAACCACCGCAATAGCACCAGACTCAGTAGCTGTAAAAATACCACTTAAAACACCGCCAACAATGATGATTGCTGTCATAAGCCCAGGAAGAGCACTAATAAAAGCATAAAAAAGGGGTAGCATTCCCTCAAATTTTTCTGCTTTATATCCTCTTTTTACTGCTACAACATAAGCAACAAACATCAATAAAAGTCCAGTCAATATACCAGGTAAAAATCCTGCTAAAAACAAATTAGATATAGAAACTGTTCCACCCGCTGCAATAGAGTATATAATCATATTGTGACTAGGAGGAATAGTAAGACCAATAGTAGCTGAGGTTACAGTAACATTCACACTATAATCATCATCATAGCCTTTTTTTTTCATAATAGGTATCAAAGTTGAGCCAAGAGCTGCAACATCTGCAACTGCCGAGCCAGAAATACCACCAAAAAGCATTGAGGTTCCAACATTTACAAGCCCTAACCCACCTCTTACATGCCCTATTGCCCTGCTTGCTAAAAGAACTAATCTATTTGCGATGCCACCATGAGCCATAAGCTCGCCTGCATATATGAAGAAAGGTATAGCCATTAAAGAAAATACGCTCATTCCAGCAGTCATTCTTTGAAAGACTATTAAAGGAGGAAGTTGTTCATAAATAACTGTTATTAAAGATGAGATGCCAAGTGCAAAAGCTACTGGTACTCCTATGATAAGTAGAGCAAAAAATGCTCCAAATAGTAAGATTAACGTCATACTCTTTCCCTTTTAAAATTTATTAGAATTAAATGCTCTATTACAAAAATGATTATTAGTATGGCACTTATAGGCAATGGTAAGTAACTATAAGCAGTTGAAATACCAAGTGAAGGCATAACATGTGTCCAAGTTTGTTGCATCAAAACTATACCGTAGTAAAACATATATCCTGCAAAAATGCCGACTGTTAGGTAGATAAAACTATTTATCATTCTTTTAACTACCCTTTTGCTCTATTCTTCAAAAATACCAAACCCAAATGAAAATCTTCATGTACACCAACAGAAACACCTAACATAACATACCAATTTAATAAAAATATAGCAGATCTCTCAGACCAATTTGGTGTATCATTTAATATATATCTATCAAATATCTGCCAAGTAATTATAATTGTCATAATTACCAAACCTATCGAAGCAATTATTAAAATCAATGATGATAACTTTTTGCAACTACTTAAATATAAATCCATAAAAACCTCCTATGGCACTTACTATTTGGCTTATTTAATTTTATTTTACTGCTTGAATATCTTTGATAAGTTGTTTTAACTCTGGTGTCGGAGCAAACCTCTCATATACAGGATCCATAGCATCAATAAATGGTTGCTTATCAATATCTGAAATCACTTGATTTCCTGCTGCTAAAACTTTCTTTTTTGAAGTTTCAACTTTATTTTCCCAAAGTTCCCTCATTTTAGGAACAGAAGCTTTAGCTGCTTCTTTTACTAATTTTTGGTCTGTTTTTGAAAGTTTATCCCAAGATATTTTTGACATAACTAATACTTCTGGAGACATAGAGTGCATATCTAAAGAATAAAATTTTGCAACTTCATAGTGCCTAGTAGTCTCATATGAAGGCCAATTATTTTCTGCACCATCAATTACACCAGTTTTAAGTGCAGTATAGACTTCGCCAAATTCCATAGGAGTTGCGTTAGCACCCAATGCTTCCATAGTTGCTATGAAAAGATCTGAATTTTGAACTCTTATCTTAAGACCTTTTAAATCAGAAGGTTTTCTAATCTCTCTTTTTGTATTATAAAAACTTCTAGCACCACTATCATAAAATGCTAAACCAATAAGACCATGAGCTTCTAAAGATTTTAAGATTCTATCTCCAATTTCACCATCCATAACCTTGTGCATATGTTCAATTGATCTGAACATATAAGGAAGAGCTGGAATCGCAGTTTCTGGAACAATACCATTTAGTGGAGCAAGGTTAATTCTGTTAATGTCAATTGCTCCTGCAATTGTCTGCTCAATAGTATCTTTCTCTTCACCAAGTTGTCTGCCTGGGTATATTTTAATGCCTAAACGACCATTTGTCTTTTTAGATAAAATTTCACCCATATATTTAACAGCTTGTACTGTTGGATAATCACTATGGTGAGTATCTGCTGCACGAAAATCTCTCGCTTGAAGTAAACTTGATGTAACAATAACACCTAAGGCCATACCTAATAATTTCTTTGTTAATTTCATTTCATTCCTTTTATAAAAATTTTAAAAACTTACAATTTGTAAGAAACTTTTGCTAACTTATAAGCTAATTCAACTGCAATATCTTTTGCTTCCTCCTCTAAAATTATATGTTTTGCAACTTGAGTTGCTAAAAAAGAACAATCAACTCTTCTAGAGACATCATGTCTTGCTGGTATAGATGGAAATGCTCTTGTATCATCATTAAAACCTACTGTATTATAAAAACCCGCACTCTCAGTGACTAGCTCTCTATATCTCATCATCCCATTTGGACTATCATGAAACCACCAAGCAGGTCCAAGTTTCAAACAAGGATAAACTCCTGCTAATGGTGCCAACTCTCTTGAATATGTACTCTCATCTAATGTAAAAAGTATAATTTGTAATCTTGTATCCATACCTAAAAGATTTAATAATGGCTTCAAAGCATTAACAAAAGATGTTCTTTGAGGTATATCAAATCCTTTATCTCTTCCAAACATATCAAATATATCACTATTATGATTTCTATGAGAACCTGGATGAATTTGCATTACTAATCCATCTTCTATACTCATCTTCGCCATCTCTGTGAGCATTTGGGCACGAAACAACTCTTTTTCATCACTATCAGCTAATAAAGAGATTATCTTTTGATATAGTTCATTAGCCTCATTTTGGCTTAAATCTGCTGTATTTGCAGTAGGATGTCCATGGTCACTAGCAGTTGTACCCAAAGATATGAAATATTCTCTTCTTTTTTTATGAGCATTTAAATAACCACTCCAAGTTGTCACATCTTCTCTTGTCATTTCACCAAATGTAAATATATTTTCTATAAAACAATCAAAATCAGGGTCAACTACATTGTCAGGACGATATGTACTTATAACTTTTCCATCCCAAGCACTTTCTCTTATACTTTTATGAAACTTTAAATTATCTAGTGCTGATTCCGTTGTGCTTAATAGTTCTATATTGAACTTCTCATACATTTCTCTTGGTCTAAATTCATCTTTTTTTAAACATTCACCTATATGATCAAAATAATAATCTGCTGTTTTTTCATTTAATGGTTTATTTATGCCAAATAGATTTTCAAAAGTGTGATTCATCCATAGTCTTGATGGTGTTGAGCGAAATAGGTAGTAGTTATTAGCAAAAAGTCTCCATATTTCTCTTTTATCTTTCTTAGATGATTTTTCATTATTTGTAACAACACCTAAATCCTTTAGATTTAAGCCTTGTGAAATTAACATTCTCAAAATATAGTGGTCAGGAATTACAAGAAGGTCTGTAGCATTTGTAAAATTTTCATTTTGGGCAAACCAATATGGATCTGTATGTCCATGTGGTGAAATAATAGGTAGTTTTTCTACTTCTTGGAACAATCTTTTAGCAATATTTCTTGAACTCTCATCAATAGGAAAAAAACGATTTTCATTCAATAACATATAAACTCCTTTGAAAAAAATCCTATCAGTATTATTATTAAATTAAACTGAATTGAAATATTAATTTATAGTTTTTTCTAAAAATTGAGTATATTTTACGCATTTTTATTGAATATAGTTTATAATATATCAATTTAACAATAATTAAAATATTAATTATTGTTAAATTAAGTTTGTAATAAAATATAGATTAAATAGCTTCTTTTTATGAAAAGTTTTTAACAAAAATGAAAAAAGAGATGCCTAAACTTCTTATAGGAAGTAGTTTAGCCAAAAATACACAAAACTTATTCAATTGTGTTCATAAAAATTGAAGAAGCAATATTTTTTATGTTATTGTAGTCAAGTTCTATAATGATATAAATATTTAAGACAATAATTCAAGTATATTTATTTTCAAAATGTTAGAATAAACAAAAGAAAATGGAGATGAGTATGAGTCGAAAAAAAAGTCAAATATACAGTGCCGAATAAAAAATAAAAATAGTTTTAGAGATGCTAAAAGAAGAGGAAACAATTGCTCAGATAGCCAGCAAATATAAGGTAACTTCCCAGTCCATCACAAAGTGAAAAAAAGACTTAATAGTAAATATGGGTGCTCCAAAGACTTTCAAACTATGGCATAGTGGGAGTAAACAAAGGTTTATTTACAAATGATTGTAAAAAAGCTCTAAAATATGTATAAATTGCAAGTCTAAAAATATTATTTCCAAAGGTTCAAGAAAAGGGATAAAAAGATATTTTTGTAAAGACTATAAAACTTCTTTCAGCTCAAAAAGAAGACCAAAACAACTAGAAAAAGTTATCTTTGAAGAATATTTTTTACAACGACAAACACTCATGCAACTTTCAGTAAAATATTCCAGATCAATAAGCTGGATAGTGAAGCAAAGAGATGAATATATTGTTGATATAAAAGCACATAATCCAAGGACAGTAAACTTGGTATGCGATGCTACTTTTTATGGGAAGAGGAAAGAGCGTGAAGCCTGCCCTTGGGGTACAATCTTGGAACTTTGGTGTTCAAAGATATTGAATCAAAAGAGATACTTATCTGGAAGCATATTGAAAGTGAATTGGAAGCTTCTAATGAACTGAAGAAAATTGTTTCAAGACTAACTCAAACTACAGAGAAAAACTTTACTCAAAAGCTTGATGATTGGTACGAAAATTATAAAGGTTTTTTAGAGAACTAGGTGCCCCTTGAGGGTAAAAAAGTGTTTCGTCTATTACTGGAGAACTCCACTATACTCATCCAAGAATAAGAGTTGCATATAGAAGTCTACGAACTAATTTACCTTATATATTTACATACAAAAATCATAAAAAACTAAACATACAAAATACAACTAATACACTCGAGGGTGGTGTATTCTCTCATATGAAAAATATGATTAGTTTGCATCGTGGACTTAGTAAAAGTATGAAGTTGAATTTAGTCGATTATTATTTAGTGAATTATAAGAAACAGTATAAAAGTAAGCACCATATTTACTATTAAGTCCAAAATTAAGAAAAAGTTAGCAATTTTTTTAAGCATGAAAGCATTGTTTATGCTGCTTGATTTTTTAGGTATTTAGGTGGTGGAGTAATAAGTGTTTATTTGTGTAAAATTTCCATATGTTACATTTGCAATCAACATACCAAAAGGAGCAATAAATATATTACTTAATTTTGTATTAAAAATAGATCCTATATATAACAATATTATTAATACGAAGGAACTGTTCAAAAATCTGTGTCAATTGGGTAAAATAACAAATACTCAAGGAAACACAGATGAATATAAAAATAGATGTATAGCAATTTGCTCGTGATATAAAAGCTGGTAAAAGTATCGGTGGTAAAGATGGAGCACTAGGCTCTCTAATAAAACAACTAACAGAAGCTGCACTTGCAGCAGAGATAGACTCACACTTAACTCAAGACCTCAATCGAAATCGCAAAAATGGTTATGTCACAAAAACTATGAAAAGTGAACACGGTGAGTTTGAGTTAAATGTTTCTCGTGATTGCACTGGTTCATTTGAACCGGAAATAGTCAAGAAAAATCAAAGAACAATGTCAGGAGAGATTGAAGAGAAAATATTAGCTCTTTACTCACATGGGAATAGTTATTCATAATAGAAGATATTTACGGTGTAGGCTTCTCAAAGGGTGCTATTAGTGCAGTAACAGATAAAATCATACCTATGCTTCAAGAATGGAGAGTTCGTCCTCTTGAAGAGGTATATCCCATCATATTCTTAGATGCTATCCATTATAAAGTAAAAGAAGATGGTCGTTGTTTTTTATACAGTTCTTGGAGTTGGTATTGATGGTAAAAAAGAGATACTTGGATTGTATCTCAACGAGAGTGAAGGTGCTAAGTTCTGGTTACAGGTTTTCAAATAGATGAGTGAAAGATATACTCATAGCCTCTGTTGATGGTCTTAAAGGTTTTCCTTAAGCTATTAACTCAGTATTTCCAGATACAGAAGTCCAACTTTGTATAGTACATCAAATTCGTAATAGCCTTAAGTACGTAGGTTCAGCTTATCAAAAACAATTTGCCAAAGAACTTAAAAAAGTATATCAAGCTTTCACAAAAGAAGAAGCTGAAATTGAGTTAGACAAGTTAGAAGAAAAATGGGGCAAAAAATATCCTATCGTCTTCACTTCTTGGAGAAATAAGTGGGATAATTTATCTGTTTATTTTAAATATCCAGAAGATATAAGAAGAGTAATTTATACTACTAACTGACCTTACGCACAAGGAATCAAAGTTGCTTTAAAAGTTGCATGAAAATAAATCACATAGAACTCTATACAGATTATTTAATAAGCGGTAGTGGTTACGCTACAGCAACAGGGTTGTCATCAATGACAAATGGTTCAGTAAGTCATGATTAGATAACACGGTTCTTATCAAAAAATGAATTTACTTCAAAAGATTTATGGAGACAAGTTAAAAGAACAGTAAGAGAGATACAGAGTGAAGAAGCATGTCTTATCTTTGATGATACAATTCAAGAGAAAAAGTGGACAGATGAGAGTGATATCATGTGCTGGCACTTTGATCATACAGTAGGTAAATCTGTTCGAGGTATCAATATGCTCAATGCTTTGTACTACAGTAATGAAGTATCAATTCCAGTAGCTTTTGAAACCGTAGAAAAACCTATCCAGTTTAGTGACATTAAAACAAGAGAAGTAAAACGTTCATCAGAAGTTACAAAAAATCAATTGATGAGAGATATGATTCAAGTGGCTATTAACAATCAACTAAAATTTCACTATGTCCTTGGTTTGGAGCAAAAGAAAACTTTGAATTTATAGCCAAACAAAAAAAAGAGTTTATTACTGCACTCAAAAGTAATCGTCTTTTTTCAAAAAGTTTAGAGAATAAATATGCAGGTAAGTTCACAAGGGTAGATGAACTGGAATTATCAGATAAGCAATCAGTACGAGGCTATCTAAAGGGCTATGATAAAGAAGTCATTATAGTGCGCCGAGTCTTTACAAACAAAGATGGAAGTATAGGTATTTTAAATTTGATATGTAGTGATATCACACTTGATGGCGACACTATCTCAACAATCTATGAAAAATGATGGCTGGGTACCCCCTTGAGGGTGAAAGTTGAAGAGTTTCATAAATCACTTAAACATAATATTGATTTAGCAAAATCACCAACAAAGATCATTCGAACACAAAGTAATCATATCTTTTTATCAGTGCTGTCTTTTTTTAAGCTTGAATGTTTGAAAATTAAACATAAAATGAACCACTTTGCCATTAGAACAAAACTGTTAATCAGAGCTAATCAGGTGGCTTATTCAGAATTACAACTTTTGAAGGGTGCGTAAGGCACATCTGATTCATACAAAGGAACAAAAGATGGCTAGTAAAAAGGGATGAAAGAATTTAAACTACGCCAAGAGCTGCAAACAATTAAAGATAAACGAAGAAGACAGGCACAACAGCACAAGATAGATACAGTGCTAATGATAACAATAATGGCTACAATGAGTGGCTATCAAGGATACAGAGCGATAGGTGATTTTGCAAAAAGGTATAAAACACAAATAGTTAAATACCTAGAGCTGGAAAAACAAAAAGTACCTGCTTACGCAACAATAAGGCGTGTTCTAATGGAGATAGAGCATAAGACGTTTGAAAAGATATTTATGAGATGGATGAAGTCTTATATGAAGAGAAGTAAATCACAATGGATAGCAATAGATGGTAAAGCTATAAAAGGGACTAAACAAAAAGAAGAAGATAAGAAATTAGCCCATCTTGTTTCATTTTTTACCAGTGATTCTAAAGAGATACTTATCGCAAGAAAGACAGCATCAAAAAGTAATGAGATTCCATTGGTTCAAGAGATGATGGAAGAATTTCCTCTACAAAATATGATAGTTACATTAGATGCATTACACTGTCAAAGTAAAACATTAAAGGCTATCAAAGATAGTGGTAATGACTATGTAGTACAAGTCAAAGACAACCAAAAAAACTTTTAGAACAGATAATTTTTAACTCAAACATATCAGACTGCATAGATTATGACAAAATGCAAGAAGTAAATCGTAATAGATTCGAAGTACGTGAGATAGAAGTCTATGACGATTTTTATAATATTAATAAAAATAAGTTTAATGGTATAGAAGAAATTGTCAAAGTAACTCGTTCAACTTATTGAAAAAATAGTGATAAATTTTCTCAAGAAACATCTTTTTATATTTCAAGTAAAAAAATGTCAGCAAAAAAGTATAACTATGGTATTAGAGCTCACTGGGGTGTTGAGAGTATGCATTACATAAAAGATGTAACCTTTGGTGAAGATGCCTCTTTAATACATACTGGTAACGCTCCAACTAATTTTTCTATTATTAGAAACATAGCTATGAACGTATTAAGAAGAACAAACTACATCCCTTTTCCTCAAGCTATTCCTATGATTGGTGGGAATAGCAAAAAATTATGTTGTTTGTTAGAATGAATCAGTCGTGCTTAGTCCATAACAGATTGTACTAAAAATTATTTTCTAATTATTTTTCTTAAATATTTATCTAAAAAGAACATTCCAAAAGGCACTAACGAAGATATAAAAGCAAAAAGAGAAAACTTTTTACTCCATTTATGTTCACTAGCTGCCATGTATAAAAAATAGATAAACAAAAAGAAAAGAAGTCCATGAGTCATACCAACAATTTTAACTGGTATTGGATTGCCTCCAAAGTATTTTATTGGCATAGCAATAAAAAGAAGTGTAAAATAAGATAAACCTTCAATAAAACTTGCAACTCTAAACTTTTTGATAGATGAATCAAACAAAATAGCCTCCAATAATTTTCGCAAATTGTACAATCACATTATAAACAAAAAAATAACAATTAAATAGATAACATACATCTAAGTTACCTTGGCTATACTATGTACACAATATATAAGGAAAAAATATTTTAAAAGTACCAAAAAGTATAGCCAATATAGATATGAGTAACATAGGTGACAACCTGCTCTACTACAAATATAGTATCAGGCATCTTATAAAACTTGAAGACAGAGGAGTTGACAAAGAATCTCCAGAATTTTTAAGTGCATATCGCTCTTTTGCAGGAGCAGTTTATGAAAACTATCTATACGAAAAACTTTTAATTTATGCTAAACACAATCCACAAATAGGGAATTTTATACTTAAAGGTCCTCATGCCCCAAAGAAAAGTTCTATATCTAATTCTTTACATGTAGATAAACATGGACAAATAGTTTACAAAACAAAATCACTTGAAATAGGTGAGTTTGATGCTATGTTTTTTAACGAAAAAGAGATTATATTTGTAGAAATGACACTTATTAAATCCGTTAGAAATCTAAAACGTCGTCTTAGAAAGAAAAAAGCACTACTTGAAACTCTATTTCCAAAGCACGATATAAAAGCCCTAATTATACTAAACAAAGGTGTTGTAGGCAGTAAAAAAATGCCCGACTATTGTACAGTATGGCTCACAAAACCTTTTGAAGTAGATGATATATACCATCATCTAAAATCGAATAATAACTACAAAAGAAAACCATTAATAAAACATATTGCTAAAAATCTAGTGGCTGATTCTGAACTAAAAGTTTTTCCTTTTAAATACTATAATTCACTCTCTTGGATGCTACAAAAACTAAGAGCAAAACCAAATAGCATACTAAATATGGAATTTATAAAAAGTGAAAGTTGTACAAGGTACATAGATCTATTTACTAAAGTATATTTAGGATACATGGACAAAAAAGACTTTGAAAATATGTACCCAGAAGTACCAGATGTCACTGAAAAAGTAGCAGTAGCTATAGAAAAAGACCACACAGATAAACTGCTACTAACTTACTTCATGCAGTACAGTAGAAAAAAACTAATAAATGTCGTCATAAAAGAAAAAAAAGCAACTCTAGTAAAAAAAGATTCTCATGGAATCTCTGTAACAGAAGTTTTTCATATCTTACGCATGGTAGAGGCAAAGCATAAAATTAGCATAAAAGAGATAAACATAGCTGAAAAGCTATTACGCTCGCTCGACTGACTTTTGATATGCAAATCCCATTATTCTAATTCCTTGTGAGTTTCCAATTTTTATTAGCATTGTCATAATTAACTCCTTTATGTAATTACATTGGAAAGTCAATTAGACTAAAAAATAGTGCTTACCATGCTTTTGTCAGATGTTTGGAATCTAAATAAAGTGTGTCTGGGCAGATGTCTTGTTCATGTGGTCATACAACAGTTCCATGCTCCACAAAGGCTTGTTTGAAATAATCAATATCTTGAAATTCTTTAAACACTCCAAAATCTAATAAATCACTGCAATCATAAATGGCTTTTTCCTTATTTTTGAAAGTAAGTATTAGTTTATTATCATCAGTCGGAGTGAGGTACGAGCGGAGCGTTTGACTGTAAGCACCTTGTTATATTGCTTATTGATGAACAACTTTGAATCGTTCTAAAACTAGAACCATCTCTTCACTTGGCTCAATTCCAATTTCAGCACATTCAGTAGCAAAAAAGTCCCAATGCGCTTCCCTCCACCATTTAAGAGAACGATCACCTTCCCCCTCTAGAATTGCAAAGTCCTCGCCTACATCTGAATACTTACATTCATTAATTGAGATTGTTTCTGTGATACAACGTGGATTACCATTCCAGTCAGTAACGACTTGTAAATGCCCAATACAAGGCATTGGTTCATCACCGTCTTCATACCAATATTTCATACTGCAAGTTGCTACTTTTTCACCTTTTACGATTAATTCAGCACAGAGATTTGCATTGTTTTCATCAGCACAGAAATAATCAACACTAAACGAAGTGTATCGTTGCCGATCAAAATAACTTAGTGATTCAAGATATGCATTTAAATACTGCTTCACTCGTTCTTCCATTATATCCACTTAACTTTCCTTCCAATATAACCATTCATTCAACGAACATTATAACATAGTTAGATCTTATTTCATGATTAACTGAACATAAAAATATTCTTATTTTGTTCTTGTTTATAACATCATCTTTTTCAAAAATATCTAAAGTTGCATTTGCTACTAAGAGACTGTGAAATAATCAAACCCCATAACTCATAATTTTCTAAGTCCTACTCAATTATAGGCAATTACTTTGCCTAAATTGTACCATAAATATATTTGAAATAATTTTAGCCATATAAAGCCTAAAACTAGCGATATAAAGAGCTATCTCTTCTCTTATACTGCTCAGGTCTCCATCTTGAATGGCTATCATCAGTTTTCTAAACAGAGTTATCCCTATCAGATTAAGTAAGCGTTTAAAATTATAGGTAAACATGATAAGAGCATTTTCACCAGCTACTTTCTTTTTACTTCTTACCAAGAAGTGATCCCAGCCCAAACTTCTTTTGATTGTTCCAAATGGATGTTCAACTATAGAACTTCGTTTTTTAATTATTGCTTTTGATTTATCAGTTTGCATATTGGCATTATAGTTGTCAAGTAGCTCTTGATGTTCCCATCTTTGAGTCTGTTTAGTTTTAGTCTTTTCACCTAAACATTTATCTTTGATTGGGCAGGCATTACAGTCAGTTTGAGAACTTCTATACAAGTACATAGTACGAGCATATGATTGATTTAAATATGAAGTTCTTGATATTAGTTTATTGTTAGGGCATACATAAGCATCTTTGTTTTTATCGTAGATAAACATATCTTTAGTGAACTTACCTTTGTTTTTTAGTTCTTGACCTATTCTTACTAGAGGTACTACTGTATTGATACCATCATCAATACATTTTTTACCCCAAGGGCACCCAGTAATCTCAACTGCTGAAGAATAGCCTTTATCTGCTGTTATTATTAGATCTGGATTATCTATAACTTCTTTAGTTTGTAAAGCCATCTTATGAAGCTCTTGTTTATCTGAGCCTGATGATGTAACATCAGTAGCTACTATAAACTTATACTTATCGTCTACGCATATCTGTGAATTATAAGCCATTAAATTATGAGCAGGTTTACTCATTATGCTTGCATCTGGGTCAGTACGATTGTACTGAGTTTTATTGAAACTTTTAAGAAGTGCTAAATCAGATTGAGATTTTGCTTTTTTTTAAGAGTTTTTCTAAATTACGAGGAAGATTTTTAGAAAGTTTATTTGTAGTTGTTTCTTCATCACTATATTCTAAAGTAGTCAAATACTCTTGTATAGATGACTCTGCTTTTTTGATAGATTCATCTACAGTTCTTTTCATTATAAGAGTATTTTTAGATGCATTAGCTCTTAAAAATGCTCCATCTAGTCCTACTATTTCTCCTCCAATAAGTCCTATGCCTTTGCATAAAAGTATAAACTCTTTAAACACTTGTTTAAGAGCTTTAGGATTATCTTTTCTGAAGTCTGCTATTGTTTTATAGGTTGGTTTAAGTCCTAATGTTAGCCACATTAATTCTACGTTTCTTGCATTTTCTTTTTCAAGATTACGAGAACTTCGTATTTTATTGAAATAACCATAGATATATATTTTTAATAGTAACTCAGGTGCATAAGATTTTTGACCAGATAGAGAGTTAGATGTATCGTTAAAACCTAATCTTTTTAAATCTAAGAGTGACACATAATCATCTATTGCTCTTACTGGGTTATTCTCATCTACATACTCATCAAGACTTGGAGGAAAAAGTAGTTGTTGATTACGGTTTAATCCCTCTTTATATTTATCACTCATAAATACCTCTTTAAATCCCTATATTACGAACTATTCTTAGTGTATTATACAGTTTTAGGAGTTTAAAGATGGTTAATGTTATGATGTTTATGTTGTTATTTTTATAATTTATGAGACTGTTATTTAGTTATTTCACAGTCTCGCTACAGCTAATCGGAAAATTCTCTTAAGATTTTCTAAGATAGACCTTGATGTGAGACTCCTGCCATTTGTTGTATGTAGCGAAGCGGAATACGACAAATGGTTGGTAGCTCGTTTAGAGCTCAGCTTCGCCGTTGGAGTAACTTGTTATACCTCATTTGTCAGCGACATAGCTAAAATAGGCAAATATCGTCCTTGAATACTACCAGATTCTTGTTTACCAATAACTGTCATACCTATATTTATATAAAAATTTTCAGCATTTGGATCACTTAGAACATCGAGAAATAAACCACTATGGCTAATTGCTGATTGTTTTGCGTGTTCAAATAAAATCCGACCTATTCCCTGACCAATAAAAGATGGATCGATAAATAGAGCTTCCAACAGTATTCTTTCTTGTTGAAGGTTCTCAAGTTTATAGAAACCAACAATATCTTCATCTTTTACTATAACAGTGTAGATATTCTTATTATCATTAATTTGTTCTACCGTGTGAGAAAGCTCATCTTTACACGCATTCATAAATTCAGGAGTATAATCCCAATTAGCTTTAGAACGAAAAGCTAGCTTAGATAAAATTTGAGCTTCACTAGAATAAGCTCTTCGAATGTTACTCATACTCTACCCTTAATTTTGACGTATAACGACGAAGCTTAGCTTCGCCGTTGGACTAAATATAAAAATTTATTTTTATAAAAGACAGTTAGTATAATGCTCAACTATTGGAAATGGCTCATAAAAATCATGTAGCAAATTTTTCCATTTTTCATACTCTTTTGACTTTCTAAAACCAACAGTGTGATCTTCAAGAGTTTCCCAATGAACCATCAAAATATATCTACTCTCATTTTCTACGCATCTTTGTAGCTGATGGGAGATGTAACCATTCATGCTTGAAATAATTTTTTGAGCCTCTTTAAAAGATTTTTCAAAATCATTTTCTAGTCCATTTTTTACATCAAGTATTGCAACTTCAAGTATCATTTAATTTTTCCTTTATATAAAGCCTTTATTGCATCAAATGCAACGTCCATCATAGTGTCTATCTCTTTACATGTAATGACATAAGGAGGCATGAAGTAGACTACATTTCCAAGTGGTCTTAGAAATACTCCACGTTCAAGTGCATAGTCAAATACTTTTAAACCTATTCTGTCCTCTGGTTTGTATCCTTTAATATCAACAGCTGCGACCATTCCCAATTGTCTTATGTTTTCTACATTTTTTAGCTCTTTAAATCTCTCTAGTTTTTTGGCTATGTGCTTACTCAACTTTTTATTTTTGTTTATAACATCATCTTTTTCAAAAATATCTAAAGTTGCATTTGCTACGCTACAGCTAAGTGGATTTCCTGTAAAACTGTGTGAGTGTAAAAATGCTTTGTTATCACCATATTCACCGTAAAAAGCGTCATAAATAGCGTTAGTTGTTAGTACACAAGAGAGTGGAAGATACCCACCAGTTAAGCCTTTGCTCAGTGTCATGAAGTCTGGAGTGATGTTAGCTTGGTTACACCCAAACATAGTTCCTGTTCTTCCAAAACCTGAAGCAATTTCATCTGCAATAAGATGTATATCATACTTATCACAAAGCTCACGAGCAAGTTTAAGATACAAAGGTGAGTACATATGCATACTTCCTGCACACTGAATAAGTGGCTCTAATATAAAACCTGATATCTCATGTGACCGCTCAATTAAAAGTTCTTCAAGTTTAACTGCAGCCTCTTTTGCAGAATTTTCACTTTGGTCTTTTGGCACTGGTACTTGTAGTGTTTTTAGTAGTATACTCTCAAATGTATCTTTGTAAAGTCCCACATCACTCACAGAGAGTGCTCCTATGGTTTCACCATGGTATCCGTTTTGCAAAGATAAAAAATAGGGTCTAGTTTCACCTCTGTTTTTGTGGTATTGATAACTCATTTTCAATGCAACTTCAACTGCACTTGAACCGTTATCTGCATAAAAAACCTTTTCTAAGCCTTTTGGTGTAACTTCTACCAATCTTTTTGATAACGTAACTATAGGTTCGTGAGTAAAACATGTTAGTATTACATGTTCTAATTCATCTACTTGATTTTTAAGTTTTTGGTTTATATATTCATTGGAATGTCCAAAAATATTAACCCACCATGAGCTTATGGAATCTATATACTTGTTATCATCATAGTCATACAGGTAAATTCCTTTACCTTTTTTGATAGGAATTAGAGGTAATTTTTCATAATCTTTCATCTGCGTACAAGGGTGCCAGATATGTTCTAAATCTTTTTTAGCTAAAAATTCACTTTTTTTACTCATTTTCTCTCCAAATCTCCGACTTTATGGTCGTTTAATAACAATATAGATAGAATTATACCAAAATAAATATGGCTTTAAATTAAGCTCAAAAGGGATGTAGATGATCACTTGGATGCAACGTCACAAAAAATACTTAGTTGTAACAATTTGGATAAGCGTAATAGCGTTTGTTGGTGCGGGTTTTGTTGGTTGGGGAGCTTATGATTTTAATTCAGATCGTGCTTCAGCAATAGCAAAAGTAGGTGAGCGAAAAATAACAGTTCAAGAGTACCAATTAGCATATGCTAACTACTACAACTTTTACAATAACATGTTAGGTGGTGGACTCACTCAAGAGAAAGCTGATCAAATGGGTCTAGAAAAAATGGTTATTAAGAATATAATTAACGAAACTCTTATCTTAGCTTATGCAGATGAAATTGGTCTGCGTGCAACAGATGATGAAATTAAAAATGCTTTAGCAACAGACACAGCTTTTCAAAAAGATGGCGTGTTTGATAAAGATACTTATTATAGAGTTATTAAACAATCAAAAATAAAAGCAAAAAATTATGAAACTGGACTTAAAAAACAAATTTTATTCTCTAAAGTACAAAGTATTTTGAAACTAAAACCAACTAAAGCAGAAAGAGAACTATTTGTTTCATCAATGTTTATGAAAGACAGACTTTCTGTTGATATTATCTATCTTGACCAGAGTGAAGCAGTCGTAAATGAAGATGAGATCAAAAAGTATTGGGATGAGCATAAAACAAACTACTTAAGCGAAAAGAGTTATGATTTAGAAACCATTGCTATAAAACTTTCTACTCAAGACATAGACGAAAAAAAGTTAGAAACTTTTTATCAAGGAAAAAGACATAACTATAAGTCAAGTGAAGGAAAGATACTCAGTTTAGCTGATGCAAGAGTAGATGTTGAAAAAGATTATCGTCTAAAACTATCTAAAAGAGAAGCGTTAGAGACTTACTTGTTATTTAAAAAATCTAAAATGAATGCAACAGGAACAAAAAATGTAAAAGTAAGTGATATTAATTTCCCTGTTGAAAAACTAGCAACTATTAATGTTGGAACTGTTCTAAAGCCAATAGAAACTGAAAATGGTTATATAGTTGTACAATTAAAAAGTGTAAACAACCCACTTCCAAAACCTTATGTAGATGCTAAAGCTGATATATTGGTACAATTACAATCTGAGAAAAAAATAACTGCTTTACAGAAAAAAGCAGAAGCTAGACTTGGTATTTTTAAAGGTCAAGATATAGGATTTGTTAGTAGAGAAGGTGGAAAAAAGATAGCTGGACTTAGTGAAGCAGAGAGCCTAGAGTTTATTAACTTTGTTTTCGATAACAATAAAGCAAGAAACTTCAAAATCATCGGTAACAAGGCTGTTTTGTACCAAATATTGGAACAAAACTTGCTTAGTAATAGTAAAGTAGAAAAGTATACTACACTTGTAAATGACAACATTACTCAGATGAAACAAGCTGAAATTAGTCAAAACTTAGTAGTTAACCTAAAGAAAAGATACGATATAGAACAATACTACAAAGGAAACTAATTGAGTACTACGATTTTAGGTATCGACATTGGTTCAAGTAAAATTTGTGCCATTATTGCTGAAAAAAGTGATAATGAAATAAAAATTCTTGGGGCTGGTATCGCAAAGTCACAGGGTCTTAAAAAAGGAATAATTACCAACATTGAACTGGCTTCAAAGTCTATTAAAAATGCTTTGAATGATGCAAAAAGAGTAGCAGGCACTCAGTATGAAAAAGTGATTGTCTCTATTTCTGGGGCATACACAAAAAGCATAGACAGTAGTGGTGTTGTGAATATTCCTAATCGTGACATTAGCGTTCGAGAAATAAACCGTGCTATGCAAATGGCAGACCACAATGCAAACATACCAAACGAATATGAAAAACTTCATATACTTCCATACAACTTCAAAGTAGATGACCAAGAGTTCATAGAAGACCCGCTGGGAATGAGTGGTACTAGACTAGAAGTTCAAACACACATAATTACAGCACAAAAGTCGTCATTAAGTAATCTAGAAAAAGCTGTCAAATCAGCAGGTGTTGAAATAGACAATATAGTTTTAGGAGGTTATGCTTCTAGCATAGCTGTTTTAAATGATGATGAAAGAGAGCTTGGTGTTGCAGTTATTGATGTTGGTGGTGCTACATGTAACCTTGTTGTTCACACCAATAGTGCAGTAAGATACAACGACTTTTTAGGTGTTGGTTCACTTAACATTACAAATGATCTCTCAACAGCACTTCACACTCCGTTAGGAGCTGCTGAGAACATAAAGATAAACTATGGTTCACTTCACGGAAACTCTAGTGACCTTATAGAACTTCCTGTCATTGGAGACGATGGCTCAACACATGAAGTATCTTTAGATATAGTATCAAATGTTATATACGTTCGTGTCGAAGAAACACTTATGATACTAGCCAAATCATTAGAAGATAGCGGATACAAAGACCAACTGGGAGCTGGAGTAGTTCTAACAGGTGGCATGACAAAGCTAGAGGGCATTAGAGAATTAGCATCTGCTATATTTGATAATATGCCTATTAGAGTTGCAAAACCAAAAGAGATGGATGGGCTTTTTGAAACACTAAGAGACCCAGGGTATTCAACTGCCATTGGTCTTGTGCTTTATGGAGCTGGTCATTTTACTCCTTATGAAATTGACTCAAATAAAAAACTTAGATACAAAAATGAATCAATATCACCAAGTAAAAATGTACAAGATGTTCTCAATGGAGAAGACAATGACACACTTACAAACGACAATAGCGGAATAGAAAGTGCTAAGGATAAACTAGCAAATATAGCGAATATAGAAGAAAAAGAACAAAAAGACGGTTTACTGAATAGAATTTGGAACCGTATGACACAACTATTTTAGGAGAGAAAATGAGTGGTTTTAGTATAGAAGAAGCAAAAAATGTTTATGGGGCAAAAATAAAAGTCATCGGTGTTGGTGGTGGTGGTGGTAATATGGTTAACCATATGATTGCACAAGGAGTAACTGGCATTGACTTAATAGTTGCAAATACTGATGCTCAAGCATTAGAACACTCAAAAGCCTCTATAAAGCTGCAACTCGGAGAAAAAAAGACTAAAGGTCTTGGAGCAGGAATGCAACCTGAAGTTGGAAAAGAGTCTGCATTAGAAAGCTATGAAGAGATAAAAAGTGCGCTTGAAGGTGCTGATATAGTCTATGTAGCAAGTGGACTTGGTGGTGGAACTGGAACTGGTGCTGCTCCTATTATTGCTCAGGCTGCAAAAGAAATTGGTGCCTTAACTGTTTCAGTTGTAACAAAACCTTTTATGTTTGAAGGTCGCAAAAGAATGAAACTTGCAGAAGCAGGTCTAAATGAGCTTAAAAAAGAGAGTGACTCTATAGTAGTTATTCCAAATGACAAACTTCTTTCTATTGTTGATCGTGGTTTAGGAATAAAAGATAGTTTCAAGATAGTAGATGATGTACTTAGTCGTGCTGTTAGTGGTATGAGTCAAGTTGTTTTATCTTCAGGTCAAAGTGATATAAATGTTGACTTTGCTGATGTTAAAACTGTTATGAGTCACAGAGGAATGGCACTTATGGGTGTTGGAGAGAGTAGTGGCGAAGGAGCTGCTAGTGAAGCTGTAAAAAGTGCAATAGAATCACCACTACTAGATAACATGTCTATAAACGGTGCTTTAGGTGTTCTTATTCACTTCCATATCCCATCAACTTGTCCTCTTTCAGAAATAAGTGATGCTATGGGTGTTGTTTATGATAGTGCAGATGAAGATGCAGATGTGATTTTTGGTACTACAACAGATGATACCATGGCTGATGATAGCGTAAAAGTCACTATCGTAGCAACTGGTTTTGAAAACAAAATAGAAAAAACAAAAGAGTTAAAACTACTAAATGAGTCTCAAGAGGCTGTTAAAAAAGAACGTATAACTCGTCTTAAAAAAGTAAGTGGTGGTTATGAGGGACAAGAAGATTATCTTGATATTCCAACATACATCCGTCACCAAATGGACTAAAACTCTTCCATTTTCTCTCATGAGGGCTAAAAAGCCCTCTTAATTTTTCTGTAAAAAAAGTTTAACTCCCAAAAGTATGAAAATTATTCCTGTAATCTTTGATAATACCCATGAACTTCTGTCCTTTTTATTGAATTTCTCAAACATATTGGATGAAAAAATTGCAATAATTAAACACCAGAGAGTTCCTGTAAACAAAAAAATACTTCCTAAAAATAAAAATGATACTATTTTTGAGCTTGAATCTACTGATACAAACTGTGGAAGCAATGCCATAAAAAAAAGTGCAACTTTTGGATTGAGTACATTTGTTAAAATGGCTTGCTTATATATAGTAAAACTTTTCTCTTCTTTTTCGTATAGCTCTACATGTAAGCCCTCTTTTTTCTTCATGAGCATATTGATACCAAGATAAATAAGATAAAGTGCCCCTATTATTTTAATAATATTAAAAGCATATGAAAATGAAAGAATTAAAGCTGAAAGTCCAAACGCAGCTGACAGTATATGAAAAACAGAACCTGTACTAATGCCCAAAGCAGAGATTACTCCTGCTCTTTTACCTTCACTCAAACTTTTTGTAATTATATATATAGTATCAACACCAGGAATTAAATTTAGTGTTATACAAGAAATTATAAAAATTTCTAAATCATGAGTCCCTAACATTTACTATCCTTTTCTAAAATAAATCCTCTATCTAAACCTGCTAAATCTTTATAAAAATGTGCCTTTAAATGACAATCTTTTAAATAATTAGTTATTTTCTCTTTTTGGTCATATCCCATTTCACAAGCTAGGTATTTCACTTTTTTCTCTTCATATATATTTATAATTTTAAGAAGTATTTCATCACCCATATTACCACCATACAAAGCTAAACTTGGTTCATATGAAAGTCCTACATGTAAAGGTTCATTATCTGCAATGTAAGGAGGATTTGATACTAACATATCAAAATTCTTTTCAGAAAAATTTTCACATAAATCACTATGAATAAACTCTATATCAACTGCATGTTTCTCTGTGTTTTTCTTTGCTACATGTAAAGCCTCTTCACTTATGTCTATAGCGGTAATAATCGCATCTGGAATTAGGTGTGCAAGCATAATAGAGATAATACCACTTCCTGTTCCTATTTCTACAATACGAGGTTTTTTTATGCCTTTACATGTAGAAACAACCAAATCAATAAGTATCTCCGTTTCTGGTCTTGGAATTAGCACATTGCTATCTACATAAAAATCTTTTCCATAAAAACTTGCAGTATTAGTGATGTATTCTATTGGTTCGTTATTTGCTCGTCTTTTTATGAGTTCAAAGTAGCCCTCTTCTTCAATCTTGTTATTATCATTAGTAATAATCCAAATTTGGTCTTTTTGTAGATAAAAAGCAAGTAAAATTCTAGCCTCTTTGTTTGGTATGTCACTAATCTTTTTTATACGTTTAGTAGCTTCTAATAGAGCATCTTTAACTAACATTAACACCTAATTTTTCAAGTCTCTCAGTAAGAGCTGGATGCGTATGGTAAAAAGCAACTGTTAATGGGTGAGAAAGAGGGAAACTTTTATTTTCATCTGCAAGTTTCATCAATGCACTCGCAAGTGCTTCTTTACTTTCGCACTCACTTCCATACTCATCTGCTGCATACTCATTGTGACGGCTAAGTAGTCCAAAAAGTGGCATCATAAGAAATGATAAAACTGGAGAAAGTAACAAAAACAGTATAAGAATCATATGAGGGCTTTTATCTAATCCAAATCCAGCAAATATGTTTTCAGGGATATTGCCAAAAAATGCAAACATAACAAATAACATTAAAGCACTTGCTCCTATGTTTTTGACTATATCACCATGTTTAAAGTGACCAAGTTCATGTCCTAAAACTGCCAATAGCTCTTTTGTTTCAAGTTTTTTTTACTAAAGTATCAAACAATACTACTCTTTTTGACTTTCCAAGTCCACCAAAATAAGCATTTAGTCTTTTATCTCTTTTGCTTGCATCTATTTTGTAAACTCCACTACTCTTTAGTCCCGCTTTACTCATAAGGTTCTCTATAGCAGATTGTAACTCTTCATCATCTAGTGGTGAAAACTTGTTAAATATAGGAGCTATTAGCGTTGGATAAATCATATTTATAAAAAGAATTACAATAAAAACTGCACTAAAACCATATATCCACCAACTCTCAAAACTCACAATAATGAAAGCTAGTAACCAAATAAGAAGTGAACCAAATACCAAGAACATAACTGCTCCTTTTATCTGGTCAATCACATAAGTTTTAACATCTATGGTAGAAAAACCATATCTTTTGTCGAGGTTAAAAGTCTGATACAAATCAAAAGGTAGTCCTAAAACAAAGTTTACTGCTGAAAAAGCAAGTATAAAAACAATAGTATAAAGCATACTGTTATCCAAATTTATCACACTATCAAGAGCTTTAAAACCAAAACCAATCCACGCAAAGAACATTAATAGATCATATAGTGAACTTACAATAGAGATTTTACTTGTCTCAATTTTATACTCACCAGCTTCTTTAAAGTTCTTTTTACTAAGAATTATCGCTTTACCATCTTTTTTACTTGCTACAAACTTCGCTTCCATCACACTTATATAGATTTTTGCAATAGTATATAACGTATATATAATTAACATAACTTCAAACATTTAATAACCTTGTTTTTGGGGGAATTATACCAAATTTATCTGAAGTTGCGGTTTATCTATGTAAAAACCTTGAGAATAATCTATGCCCATTTGTTTTACAACTGATAACACTGTACTTGAATGCACATACTCAGCTACCGTTTCAATACCTAATTTTTTTGCAAAACTTACTATTGTTTCTACTACTATTTGTGCATTTTTATCTGTATCAAGCTCTATAATCAAACTTCCATCTATTTTTATAAAATCAGGACTCAGCTTTGTCATGTAAGAAAAGTTTGAAAATCCACTTCCAAAATCATCAATTGCAACTTTTGCACCAAATCTTTTAATCTCATTGAAAAAATGGATAACTTTTTTAAAATCTTTTACTTTTTCAGACTCTAAAAGCTCAAATGTTACCCTATGTCCAACCTGAGATACTTTTAATTTATCTATAATAAACTTATTGATTTCAGTGTTTACAATATCTTCAAAAGAGAGGTTTATACTAAACTCTAAATTATTGTTACTAAAAGCTATAAATGTTTTTCTTATAATTTCTTTTGTAACTTTATCATATACTTTTATTTTTTTAGATACTGGAATAAACATGTCTGGATGATAAACAATACCATCTTCATCAATAAGCCTTGAAAGAGCTTCATACTTAACTATTTTACCTGTAATATTATCAATAATTGGTTGAAAATATGGAATTAAACCTCCATTATTTAGTGCTTTTCTTATTTTTGTTGCAAATTTAATATTGTTTTCATACTCATTACCTGTTTGCATACTATCTTCATAAATCCAAAACTTTAAACCCTCTTCTTTTGCATACTTTAAAGCCATATTTACTTTGGAAAATATGTTTTCATTTGAACTACTTGCACTACTAGAGAGTGTTGCATCAACAAATATCTCAGTATGAGCACAAACAAATTTAAGATGAGATATTTGTCTTGAAAGATTATGCAGATATACTTTTAACTCATAAAAGCTCAATTTTTTATCAAGAACTATTGCAAACTCATCACTAGCGATACGATACACAGGTATCTCTTTAAAAAATGTTTTAAGTTTAGTAGCGACAGATTCAAGAATAAAATCTCCAACTATAAAACCATAAAAATCATTTAAAATCTTAAAATTATTAATATTAAGTACTATAAGAGTAAAATTATCATTTTCTTCTAGGTCACTACGAAGCTTGTATAGGTTGGGTAGAGAGCATAGGTAGTCTACGTAAAACTGTTCTATAAGCTTTTTTCTTGCATTTTCTAATTCTTTTTTTAATTCTTCTATGTTTTCATGGTTATTCATAATATGCATTCTAGCTAATTTTTGTTAAAATTAGCCTATATATAAATAATGGAGAAATTTTGGCATTATTAGATTTACTTGAAGTTAGCAAAACATACGAGTCACAACAGATACTGAAAAAGATTGATTTTTTTGTAGAAAAAGGTGATAGAATCTGTATCATTGGTAAAAATGGTGGTGGGAAATCTACACTAATGAAAATCGTAAATGGTACATTAGATTTTGAAGATGGAAGACGTATAGTACGAAAAAATATTAAAGTGGAAATGCTAAATCAAGCTCCCATTTTTGAAAAAGACATAAGTGTAAAAGAGGCTATTGAAGAAGAATTGAGCGAGCTTAAAAATGCAAAAATAGAGTATGATAAAATACTTCTAAAACTTGAAAATGACTTTGAAAATAGTGAACTTCTTAAAAAACAAGAACAACTTACAAATTTTTTAGATTCACACAATGCTTGGAATCTTGACGATAAAATACAAAGAGTTTTACAACAATTTCAACTCAAAGAATATGAAAATAGACCTGTAACTATGCTAAGTGGTGGTGAACAAAGAAGAGTGACTCTAGCAGGTCTTATTCTGAAAAAACCAGATATTTTATTACTAGACGAACCTACTAACCACCTTGATGTTTATATGGTTGAGTTTTTAGAAGGGATGCTGTTAAAAGAAAAATTCACTCTTGTTTTTATATCTCATGATAGATATTTTATAGACAATATTGCAACTAAAACTGTGGAAATAAACGATTGTGAACTGCGCACTTTTAAAGGTGGTTACAAAGATTATTTAGGTGCGAAAGAGGCTTTAATGATGAGCCTAGCGAAGACTCATGATACACTTCTTAAACATTTAAAAAGTGAAGAGGAATGGCTAAGACGTGGTGTAAAAGCGAGACTAAAAAGAAATGAAGGAAGAAAACAAAGAGTCTTTGAACTAAGAGAAAATGCGAAAAAAAACCCTTCTTTGATTTACAATATGAAACTAGAGCTGGAACGAGAACAGAAAAACTTCAACCAAGACAAATCAATAAATAGACAGAAAATGCTCTTTGAAATGTATGATATACATAAAAAACTAGGAACTAAAGAATTAATAACATTATTTTCAGGACGTGTTCTACAAAATGATAGGATAGCCATAGTTGGGAAAAATGGTGCAGGAAAATCTACTCTTCTTAAAATATTTCTAGAAGAGTTAAAAGTAGATAGTGGTTCATTTAAAAAAGGTGAATTCAAAATAGGTTACTTTGACCAACAACGAACTTCACTAGATGAGAATAAAAATATTACTGAAATTTTTTGTCCAAATGGTGGCGATAGAGTAGATGTTCGTGGACGAAATATGCACGTTTTTGGATACCTTAAAAACTTCTTATTTCCTAAAGAGTACCTAAATAAAAAAGTGAAACTTCTAAGTGGTGGAGAAAAAAATAGAGTGGCACTTGCACTTTTATTTACAAAAGAGATAGACTGCCTCATCCTAGATGAGCCGACAAACGACTTAGATATCCCAACCATAAATATACTTGAAGAGTACATACAGAGTTTTCAAGGAGCTGTTGTATTTGTAAGCCACGATAGATACTTTGTTGATAAGATTGCACAGAAACTATATATTTTTAAAGGTGACGGAAAAATTGAGGAGAGCTATCAAACATATAGTGAATATCTAGAGATTGAAAAAGAGCTAAAAGAACTTGATTCATTTACATGTAAAGAAGGAAAATCTAAAACAAAAGTAATTACAAATAGAACTGTAAAACTAAGTTATAAAGAGAAACAAGCGTATGCGACTCTTCCAATTGAGATTGAAAAACTTGAAACTAATATTGCAGAACTTCAAAAGTGTTTACAAAACCCTGAATGTTATCAAAAAATTGGATTAAGTGAATTGAGTAAACAACTTGAAGAAAAAGAGACTGAGCTTGAGTCTCTTATAGAAATATTTTTTGAATTAGAAGAAAAGGTAGATCTAATCTCTACACTTTAAACGTAGAGAGAGTTTTATCTAAATCTGAAGCTATATTTGTCATCTCTTCAGAGATTTTAGCTAACTCTTTGGCTATCTTTTCATTATCACTTGAAGTATTAATTGTTTTATTCATATGCTCCATCATGCTCTTTGTAAGATAAGAAATTTCAACAATTTTTTTTGATGCTTCTTTTGAAATCTCTATTGATTCTGCTGTTTTCTCTTTTGTCTTTTCAGCTTCATCTCTTACCTCTTCAGCACTACTAGAAACATCTCTCATAGCAACTGCATTGACCTCCATAGAACTACTTAGCTGAGTCACTCCTTGAACTATGACATTTATCGTCGCATCTATTTCTGCTAATGATTTTTGTGTACGCTCTGCTAGTTTTCTTACTTCATCAGCAACAACTGCAAAACCACGCCCATGCTCACCTGCACGAGCCGCTTCAATAGCAGCATTTAGCGCGAGTAAATTTGTTTGGTCTGCAATATCTTTTATCATCTCAAGCACGCCTTTTATCTGCTCTGTTTGAGTTACTACAGAGCTTATTTGACTTGCCATCTCTTGTTCATTTTGGCTTGAAGCTAAAATTTTCTCAACAACTGTATTAAGTGAGTTACTCATGTTTTCTAATATTTTAAATGATTCCATATTATCTTCTGCCGTATTTATAGCTAACTCTTCTGTAATATCAAGGTTTGATTTTACCTCTTGCATAATTGTAAAAGTCTCATTTACACTTTTTATTTGTATTTTCGCACTCTGGGCTATATTTTCAACATTCAAACTTAGTCTATCATCAGTTATTTTTACGCCATGTCCTAAATCCTTTGAAGAAATTATCAAAGATTGAATTTTTTCTATAAATTTATTTATAAATTCCCCAACTTCTCCTATTTCGTCTTTACTTGTTACAACAACTCTTGAAGTTAAATCACCTTCACCACCTGCCAAATCTTCAACTCTGTCTTTTAAAATTTTTATAGGATCCCCCACAACTTTTTTAAGCACCAACATAACAATCAAAGATGTAATAACCAACGAAATCATAAAAATTACAAAAATTTTATAACTACTAGATTGTATAGTGCTATCTATCTCTTCAAATGAGTAAGTCATATCCATAACACCAAGTACATCTTTTTCTTTATTCGTTGCATGGCACATCAAACAATCTTTAGTTGCGATCAAAGGTCTAAGCAATCTTAATCTATGCCCTTTATCATCATCTAAAATAATAGTTTGTATTTTTGGATTTTTTAGTAAATTTATAATGAGCTCTTCACTGCTTGGTTTAGCATTCATCCCAAATGTATCTATAACTGACTGTGATTTATGAATTTTCAATTCTGTTATTCCATCCATGGCAGCGGCATCATCAAGTGATTTTTTAATCATAGCTGGGTCACCAAGATTCATAGCAGCTCTTACTGTTTGAAAAACAGACTGGCTAAAAGTATTTAAACTTCTTTGACTCTGTTCAAAAGAAAATTTTTGAAATTCATTGACTATTACAAACTGAAGGATTATAAAGCTTACTAGTAAAACAGGGATAAGAGTAAAAGCAATCTTTAGACCTATACTTTTTTTTATCATTATATAGCCTTTTTAATATTTAATGTCTGGATAAGGTTCACATTATCACTTAATTTTCTTCTATATTTATTACAAATAATTTTATATTATACCTTTTTATTTATTCTACTACAAATTAAAACATAAATTAGTAGCAAATCAATACCTTTTCTTTTTTGAACAATAACATTTGTGAAATATCATATCATATCATATCATTAAGTGTTATAAGATTTCCTATGACTTATATCATTTTTTAATGTAAAAAGTGTCTTATCCCTGTAAAATAAAGTGCTATTCCATGTTCATTTGCAGCATCTATAACTTCATTATCTCTTATACTTCCACCTGGTTCTATTATAGATTTTACACCAGCCTTGGCTGCAGCATCAATGGAATCTCTAAATGGGAAAAATGCTTCACTAGCCATTGAACAACCTTTTAAGTCTATGCCCATATCTTCTGCTTTTCTTAAAGCTGACTTTGCAGCATCAACGCGACTTGTCATACCCATACCAATGGCTACCATTGCTGAATCTTTAACATACACAACACAGTTTGACTTTGTAAGAGCAGCTACTTTTACAGCAATTGCAAGATCACTCATCTCTTTATCATTTGCTTTTTTTGTAGTCTTACATGTAGAGCCACTTACTTCATCATCTTCTACTTTATCGCTATTTTGGTAAACAAATCCACCATCAACATGTTTAAAGTCATACTCATCACCATTTAGCACTAAATATTTACTCTCTTGAGTGAAAATTTTGATTCTCTTTTTCTTCTCAAACACTGCTAACGCTTTTTCATCTACATTAGCTGCAATTATTACTTCTACAAAAATCTCATTTATTTTATTCGCTAAAGTAAAATCAAGAGTTCCATTAATGGCTACTACACCACCAAATGCAGAAACTGGATCACATTTAAGTGCTTTTTCATAAGAGTCCAAAACATTTTTACCCATAGCAAAACCACAAGGATTTGCGTGTTTTATAATTGAAACTGCGGGAGCCTCTCCAAATGAAGCTGCAATTTTTATTGCTCCATTGATGTCATTCATGTTATTAAAACTTGCTTCACCTTTTAAAGTTTTAAAGTTATTTGAAAAGAAGTAATCAAACTCATATAATGCACCTTGTTGATGTGGGTTTTCTCCATATCTTGTATCAAATGCTTTTTCCCCTACTATGAACTGTTTTTGTCCAAAACCACCATTAAATCTCTTGTTCATATAGTTTGCAATCATACTGTCATATGCTGCTGTATGCTCATAAGCTTTTATCATAAAGTCACGTCTAAACTCTACTGTGTTTTTATCGTTTTTAATAGCATCAATAACTACATCAAAATCAGTAACATCAGTAACTATCACTACGCTATTAAAATTCTTCGCAGCACTTCTTACCATAGCTGGTCCACCAATGTCAATGTTCTCTATAATCTCATCGAAATCATCAGTTTTAGCAATAGTTTCTTTAAAAGGATAAAGATTTACACAAACTAAATCAATCCCCTCAACTCCTAGCTCTTTGGCTTGTGCTATATGAGACTCTTTATCGCGACGATACAAAATTCCACCATGAACATAAGGGTTTAAAGTTTTAACACGCCCTTCAAAACACTCAGGAAATTTAGTAACTTCATCAATTTCAATAGCTTTTACACCTTCACTTTTCAAAAGTTTAAAAGTACCACCAGTTGAAATAATCTCATACCCTAAAGACTCTAAATCTTTAGCAAACTCTACTACACCTGTCTTATCACTTACGCTGATTAATGCTCTCAATTCTTACCCTTACATACATATATATCTTATGAGTATACTAAATTTTTCTTTACATAATTATTAGATTTATATAATGGTATGAATATTTAAGACATAAATTCAGCAAAGTTAATTTCTAATAAATAAGATATTATAAAATTAATCATGCTGAAAAGTTGTCTTGATTTTTCAGTCCATTATAAAACTTAATTTAAAGTTTAATATGAGGCAACTCTATTTAATCAAACCAAATTAGTTCCCAACTACTTTCTTTAACATCAATATTGGGACACTCAAATTCCGTCATCCAATCATTCCAATCAGTACTAAGTTTTTTGTTTTTATTCAATTCCTTAATACTGTTTGCTGATGATTTTTTTATATTACTTATATCTAAATTATATTCTGAAAGCCACATTTTTATGTTACCTATTTCTATTTGTAAAGCGGAAGTATCAGGGGCAAAAGTACCTAAAATAAAATTTGGTTCATTAATTTTATATCTTCCAGTTAAATGGAAAGGTTTTGATTCTATTTTAATAAGTTCCCAGCCTTGATAATATTGACCAGAATATTTTTTAAGCATTCATCTTCTTCGTCTGAACATAAATACAGATAATGTTCTCCTTTTGGGAAATTCATTGATGAATATTTATATCTCGCTTTTGAGTCATCTATAATGTATAGTTTTATATTGTCTTTAAATTCAAAAATTAATTCTTTTGATACACAATTTTCATAATCAGTTACTATTCTATATGTACAACCTTGTAGATTTAAAATTAAAAATATTATGAATATATATTTTAAAATTATCAATTCTATTCCTTAATATAACAAAGTATTTATTTATTCAACAAACATTATATGGAGTGGTAACTTAAATACATATTATTACTCTACCGATAAAATACACAACTAGACTTCTTGCAAAACTCATTTTGAACAAACATTAAAACCACGGTCAAAATTCACTAATCCACATATCAAATTAAAGCGGAGATTGAAGCGCTTTCTACGGTTACGATATTTTTGCGTAAGGATTTGAAAAGTTTTTAATTTAGCATTGACATGCTCAATACAAATACGAGCTGATGCTTCTATTTTATTTTGAGTTTTTTGTGTATTGGTTAATGGATATAACTTTGATGATTTGTATGGTATTTGAATATTGACATGTTGCTTTTTAATTCCAAGGTAACCTAAATCTACATAGATACAAGTCTCAGATTTTACAGAAAGATTACTTTGTTTAAAAAGTTTGAAATCATGTGTAGTACCTTTACAGGTGTGAGCACAAATAATCCTTTCATCTTTATCAATAACTATTTGACCCTTTAATGTGTGGTTTCGTTTTTTCCCTGAATAGTACTCTCTTTGCTTTTTTTTGGTCGCTGTATTGGGGACTCAGTAGCATCAATAACGATAAACTCCAAATCAATATTATCTCCATATAAAGCTCGTTTACTTGGTAGTGAAAATTTACCTGACTTAATTAAAATATCTTCAACTTCTCGTACAACTCTTGAAGCTGTAGATTCACTTACGCTGTAATCAAAGCCTATATGCTCTAAGGTTCTGTACTCTCTATAATAACTTAACATCAAAAGTACTTTATCTTCTGGTGATAAACTTTTTCTTCCTCCAACTCCATGATTTTTAGTTCTCTCTTTTTCATATGCTATGAAAATCGCAATCATCTCATTAAAAGTATTTTCATTTACACCAATAAGTCGTTTAAAATTCTTTCGTGGTTTCTTTTGTAGTTGTTTGTATTTACTCATATAAACTTTTAAGCATTTTTTGTACCTACTTTTGAGTTTCGCAAGAAGTCTACTTTGATTTTTGCATTATTTGCTCAACAATAATTCGTGTAGATGATAATTTACGATTCTCTTTTTTATTTTCTTTTGTAAGTGGATTTAGTTTTGTTCTCTTGTTTGGTATGTGAGAGTTTAGACATATTTTATCAATACCCATGTAACCTAAATCAGCAAGAACCTTACTCAATATTATCTTTCTTGTAGCCTTGCTTTGTTTAAAGAGTTTAAAGTCATATATTCTACCTTTATCAACAGTCACTGCAAGTATTTTACCTGTTGATGTTGTAATTATTTGTGTTTTTTGAGTATGCTTCTTCTTTTTACCTGAGTAGTATAGTTTTTGCTTTTTTTTGGTCTTTCACACTGGCTCTCAGTTACATCTACAACGACTACTTCAATCTCATTAGCATCATCTACTGGTATTGAATGTTTTAGAGTTTGTAGATGGAATTGTGGCTCTTTTATTAGGATTTTTTCAATCTTACTAACGATGTAATGAGCTGTAGATTCACTTACTTCATAATCCACACCAAGATGTTTAAATGTTCTATATTCCCTATAGTATTCAAGCATCATTAGTGTCTCATCATTTGCAGATAGAGATTTAGTTGTTCCACCTTTGGTTTTATTTTGGTGATAATGTTTTCTAAGTATTTTTACCATCTCTTTAAAGGTGTCTCTTTTTACGCCTACTACTCTTCTAAAGTCTTCATCTCTTAGTTTATTTACTTTACGATATTTTATTGTTTTTGCCATACATTACTTAAGCAAATTTTAATCCTTATATTATTGGGGGTTTTAGGAGAGGTCTTATCTACTTCTTCTAGAGTTTCTTGATAAACGTGAAGATGGTTTGCTATCTTTTTGTGCTGGTCTTGTTCGGCTTCTATTTCTTGAGTTACTTTTTTTCTTTATTGGTTCTGGTCTTATTGTTGGGTCAGGTTCAAAACCTTCAACTCTTTCTTGTGGTATTTTTCTTTTTAGTAGTTTCTCAATATCTTTAAGGTATTGAAGTTCGTCTACACAAACTAAAGAGATTGCTTCTCCTTCACTTCCTGCACGTCCTGTTCTTCCTATGCGGTGAACATAGTCTTCACTTATGTTTGGTAATTCAAAGTTAACAACATGAGGAAGTTGGTCTATGTCAATTCCACGAGCTGCTATGTCCGTTGCTACAAGTACTCTTACCGCTCCAGCTTTAAAATTTGCTAGGGCTTTTGTTCTTGCACCTTGGCTTTTGTTCCCATGAATAGCTGCTGAGCTTATGCCTTCTTTTGTTAGTTGTTCACTAAGTTTGTTTGCTCCATGTTTTGTTCTTGTAAAAACCAAAACTTGCTTCCAGTTGCCTTTTTTGATTAAATGAGAGAGAAGTGCCCTCTTTTTTGCTTTGTCTACTGGGTGAACTAACTGTTCTACTAACTCTGATGCTGTGTTTCTTCTTGCAACTTCTATTAATTTGGGTGAGTTTAGTAAGTTATCGGCTAGTCTCTTGATATCGTCAGAAAAAGTTGCTGAAAAAAGTAAATTTTGTCTTTTCTTTGGTAAAAGTGCAAGTATTTTTTTAATGTCATGAATGAAACCCATATCTAACATTCTATCAGCTTCATCAAGAATTAAAAACTCTACTTTCGATAAGTCTACTGTTTTTCTTCCAATATGGTCAAGAAGTCTTCCTGGAGTCGCTACTACAATATCTACCCCTCTTCTAAAGTCTCCTATTTGAGGGTTTATTCCAACTCCACCAAAAACTACTGTAGATTTATATGGTAAGTACTTTCCGTATGTCCTAACGCTCTCATGAACTTGTGATGCAAGCTCTCTTGTTGGAGTAAGTATGAGTGCACGTACTGGACTTTTACCTTTAGATTGAGCATGTTCGCTAAGACGTTCAAGTAAAGGAAGTGTAAAACCAGCAGTTTTACCTGTTCCTGTTTGAGCACCTGCTAAAACATCGCTGCCCTCTAATATGATTGGTATTGCTTTTGCTTGAACTGGTGTTGGTTTGCTATAACCTTGTTCTTCTATAGCTCTTAAAAGTGGTTTCGATAAACCTAATTTTGAAAATGACATTATGTACCTTTGTATTGGGAGGGGATTATAGCGTAATTTGTTTAAAAAGAGGAGGAAGCTATCCACAACTTCCTTTACATCGTACCAGCAAGTTTCTCTTTGACTTCATCACTTGCCATTGTTATGTTCCATTCTGGTTCCCATACAACAATGGCTTCTGCATTGGTAGCTTTTGGAAGTTCTCTTAAGCAAGCCTCTTCTACCCATTGGATTATCATTTGGTGAAGTGGACACGCTTTTGTTGAGAGTGTCATTGTTACTTTTATGTTTCCTTCATCATCACATTCGCCATTATATATAAGTCCTAATTCTACTAAGTTGAACCCTACTTCTGGGTCAATTACTGTTGCTACTGCTTTGAAAATTTCTTCTTTTGAATACATAAATTGTCCTTTACTTGAATCGTATCATAAACATTAAATTTTTAAATAAAAATAGAGCTCCAATACTAAGAAAAGAAGCCGCCGCCATCTGTAAATCACTGTTTTGAAAAAAGATTGCAAATGAATACAAAATAATCCCTACTGAAGTCAAATATATTTGAAAATTTGCACTTTTGGTTGGAACCATATCGCCTAGCATTGGTACTTTTTGTTTTCCAACTAGTGGAGAAAATCTCTCATACCAAACTAAAAATGGTACTATTTTATAAAGATGTCCTGAAATGAGAAAACCAAAAAATCCTACAAAAAGTAGCCATCCACTAAGAAGTGCATAGGTCTCATTTGATGAAGCTATGTAAAGTCCACCAAACAAAACTGCCAATGCAAAAAAAACAAATCCTAAAAAGAGAGATACTATGTACATATCGTTCTGTTTTCTTGCTCTTGTTTTGTCTATAGTGAATATTAAATAAAAATAAATAAGCACTGATAAAAAGCTAAAAAAATACCCTACTTTAGTAAAAAGTTCATTTTCCATTAGAGCTGCTATAAACACTACACTCACAGCAAAACTCTGCATACCTACAGCAACGTGAAGAGGTATTTTTGAAAAACCATGAGATAGACCAAACATGGGGATCAGTATGTAAGAGAAAGACATGATTGTTATTAAAACATAACCACCTATGAGTAGGTAAACATGTGCATTTAGTAGAGCCATTACATTCGCACTTAAAAAACCTGCAAAAGTAAGAGCCATAACCAAACCAACACTAACTCCAATGAGTAAAAAGATATTAGATATAATAACACTTATGGTTACAATATCAAATTTTTCTACGCTCTTTAGTGTTAAAAAAGTTTCAGCTGAAAAAATAAACATAGCTATAAGAACCATACTTCCACCAAATGAAAGTATAAGATGAGAGTAAATAAAACCATACGCCATCATAAGTACACCTAAGCTAAAAAGTGGATATATAGCATAATAAAAGCTAACTTTATAGTGTCCTTTTTCAAGAACAACAGGTATGAGTTGAGCCATTGCACCAAAAATAATCATCATAACAAAACCAAGTAAAAACAGGTGTGTCCAGCTAATAATGTGTAAATCTTGAAATGAACTCATCTGCACTATATCAATACCAAAGAGTAAAAAATTGCTAAGAACATAAAAAAGAGTCCCTATAATGAAATAGGGAGCTATGAGTTTAAACGGTGGTGCAAACTCTCTAGTGATACTTACCATTAACCACTACAACTGTTTTGAGTAAAATCTGTGCTATTTTTTGCATCTTCTTTTTTAGTAAAAACTACTTTTACCATTCCATTGTCTATGTCTTGTACATCATAATCAAAATCATCAGCTATTTTTGGAAAAAGACCCATAGGTGGTTTATGATTTATCATCTCTAGTCTTTGAGTAGTATCTTTAAGTAGTTGTAAACCACACATTGCATTTACCATAGGCTCTGGAGGTTGACATTCTGAGGTATCAAATGTAAAAACACCCTCTTCTTTTTCAAAAAAATCTACTGTTGATCCTGTAACTTCTATTTTTTTCATTTTCATCTCCAATATTTTAATAAGAGAATTTTAGTCTTCTTGATAATAGTTTTCATTGATTGTTATCAAGTATGCTATAATTAGTTTATGAGATACCCTATAGATAACAAAATTAATTTCAAAAGCAACTTACTTTTTTGGCTAGATAGATTTGTAAAGTCAAAACTCACTTCTTTATCAAACAGGTACGTAAATAACAATGAAAAGCTCTCTCATCATAGGAAGGCTAAACCAAGGTACAAGCAATATAGATGAATTAAAACAGCTTACAAAAGATACAAGAAACATAGGACTAATTGGTATAAACACCTATATAAATCCACTTGAAAAGTTTTATCGTTATATAGTGAAATTTTCATATGAAAGCATAAAGGAGATAGACGAAGAAACTTTAAGTGAATTCTTGGCATCGCAAACAGGTTCGCTTAGTGATGCTACAAAAAAGTATAATGCCCCTAAAATCAAAGACAATAATTCAGAAAGATTAATTTTCAAATAAGTTAAAATGATATAAATAATGGAGGTGAATTATGAGTAGAAGAAAAGGACAAATATATAGTGCCGAACAAAAAACAAGAATAGTTTTAGAGCTGCTAAAAGAAGAACAAACAACAAGTCAAATAGCATCTAAATATAAAATCACATCACAATCTTTAAGTAAATGGAAACAACAGTTTCTAAATAATGCATCACTTGCATTCGATGTAGGAGGAGTAACTAAAACTTACCTAGATGAGATAGAAGAGTTAAAGAGTGAGAATGATGGTTTAGCTAAAGCACTAGGTAAAGCTACAATAAAAGTAGAGTTTGTTGAAAAAAAGCTAAAGAGCTTGGACTTATGTAATAAAAGAGCGATGATCTAGTCCAAGCATAAATATTTATCAATATCAGAGCAATGTAATATATTTGGTATCAGTAGAAGTCATTACTACTACAAACCAGCACCAATGAGTCAGGAGAATATTGAACTACTGCACAAGATAGATGAAATAGCTACTGATAACTCAGAGTATGGTTATAGATTTATATATGAACAACTAAAAGAAGATGGCTACTATATTGGAAAACATAGAGTCTTAAAATATATGGGAATACTTGGTATCCAAGCAATATATCTAACCAAAAAAAGACTCACAAGTCTCAAAAACCAAGAGCATAAGATTTATGAGTATCTACTAAAAAAATATTGGACTAAATTTGGAAAGAGAAAAACTGTATATGTACCCACACCAAATGAAGTATGGAGTGGTGATATTACATATATACGTGTTAATGGAAGCTTTATGTATTTTACAGCTGTTATAGACTGGCATAGCAAAGCAATACTGTCCTATAACATATCTAACTCTATGGATGCAACACTTGCAACTGATGTACTTGGGGAGGCATTGGCTAAATATCCTAAACCTAAAATATTTAATAGTGACCAAGGGAGCTAATACACTAGTTATGAACATACTAAGTTACTTAAAAAATATGATATTAAAATATCTATGAATGGTAAAGGTAGAAGTATAGATAATATTGTAATTGAAAGATTTTTTAGAACATTAAAACATGGCAATATTTATATCAGTGATTATCAATCAATAAAGGAGTTAAAAGAAGGTGTAAAAAACTACATCCATAAATACAATTTTAAAAAATTTCATTCAAGTATAAACTATAAAAAACCTATGAATGTTTATCTTGAATATCTGAAAAATGTAGGTTAAAGTAACAGATGAGGATGAAATTAAATCTGTTTAAGAGTTGTCTTGATTTTTAGGGCATTATATTTAGTGATTTTAAACACTTTGATTTTTGCATTATTTGCTCAACAATAATTCGTGTAGATGATAATTTACGATTCTCTTTTTTATTTTCTTTTGTAAGTGGATTTAGTTTTGTTCTCTTGTTTGGTATGTGAGAGTTTAGACATATTTTATCAATACCCATGTAACCTAAATCAGCAAGAACCTTACTCAATATTATCTTTCTTGTAGCCTTGCTTTGTTTAAAGAGTTTAAAGTCATATATTCTACCTTTATCAACAGTCACTGCAAGTATTTTACCTGTTGATGTTGTAATTATTTGTGTTTTTTGAGTATGCTTCTTCTTTTTACCTGAGTAGTATAGTTTTTGCTTTTTTTTGGTCTTTCACACTGGCTCTCAGTTACATCTACAACGACTACTTCAATCTCATTAGCATCATCTACTGGTATTGAATGTTTTAGAGTTTGTAGATGGAATTGTGGCTCTTTTATTAGGATTTTTTCAATCTTACTAACGATGTAATGAGCTGTAGATTCACTTACTTCATAATCCACACCAAGATGTTTAAATGTTCTATATTCCCTATAGTATTCAAGCATCATTAGTGTCTCATCATTTGCAGATAGAGATTTAGTTGTTCCACCTTTGGTTTTATTTTGGTGATAATGTTTTCTAAGTATTTTTACCATCTCTTTAAAGGTGTCTCTTTTTACGCCTACTACTCTTCTAAAGTCTTCATCTCTTAGTTTATTTACTTTACGATATTTTATTGTTTTTGCCATACATTACTTAAGCAAATTTTAATCCTTATATTATTGAGGGTTTTAGGAGAGGTCTAATGCTCTTTTTACTATTTCCATTTGTGCTTCACAGTTTGAACATCACCCACTACCTAAAATTTTTATATCCATTTTTAACTCCTATAATATTATGTTGAAAAGATAACCAACCAAGATTATCCCAAATCCAACTATACCAAAAAAGAGACCAATTAGTCTCCAACTCATAACTTTTTTAAGTATCATTGCCTCTGGAAGTGACAAAGCAACTACAGCCATCATGAAACTAAGCGCAGTCCCCATAAGCATACCTTTACTTGTTAAAGGCTCTATAAGAGGTGCAATAGTAGAAGCGCCAGAGTAGATAGGAATACCTGCAACAACTGCAACTAAAACAGCAAATGGATTATCTGCTCCTGCATATTTTACTATAAAATCAGATGGAACAAAGCCATGAATCACAGCACCTATAGCAATACCAGCAATTACATAAAGATATATATCTTTTATAATCTTAATTGCACTTTGCCAAGCATCGTTAACTCTTTTAACAAATGCTAGTTTTTCAAAGTGAGCCTCTCCACCATGTTCCATATATGGAACACTAATAAGTATGTCTTCATCTCTACTTACTTTACCAACTATATAACCTCCTACAATTGCGGTAATTAAACCAAAAAGTGTATACATCAAAGCTATCTTCCATCCAAAAGTTGCAAAAAGTATTGCTATAGCTATCTCGTTATTCATAGGACTACTAATAAGAAATGAAAAAGTAGCACTTCTTGGAATCCTTGCTTGTGTAAAACCTAAAAATAGAGGAATAGAAGAACAAGAACAAAATGGTGTAAGTATGCCAAATATTGCAGCAAATAGATTACCAACAAATTGGGATTTTCCTCTTATAAAATCTCTTACTGTTTCTGTTTTAATATAAGTCTGTATAAAAGATATAACATAGATAATAACTAAAACCAAAGTCAAAATCTTTACTGAATCATATATGAAAAAATGTAATGAATCTGCAAAAGCACCACTTAAGCCAAAAAAATCATAAACTAAAAAATCTACACTACTTAACCACATTTAATTTTTCCTTCACTATTGGCAATAACTCGTCTTTTATCTGTTTCATAGTTTTCTTAAATTCTTTAAACTCTTTTCCATCTGGGTCTTCAAAACCTACATGTATAACTTCTATCTGACTACCAAATATAGGACAATTTTCTTTTGCATTATCACAAACAGTAATTACCAAATCAAATTCAATGTTCATTATGTCTTCAACTACTTTTGAATAGTAACTCTCCTTCCAAACACCCTCTTCTTTTAAAACTTTGATTGCATTTGGGTTTACATGTAAAGAGGCTTGCACTCCACTACTGTAAGCTTTTACACCTTCTATATTCTTGTTAATTAAAGCCTCTGCCATGATAGAGCGACAGCTATTTCCTGTGCATAAAATAAGTACTTTTTTTTCTTCATCACATTTACACGAAAGCATTGGAACTTTTATATCAAGATAACCTATCTCTTTTAAAATCTCCATTCTAAATTCTTCTAAAGGTGAACGAACAGAATAATATGCCCACCTTCCACGTCTATCTACTCGCAAATAGCCTGCATCTTTTAAGATTTTTAGATGACGTGATATACGAGACTGTATCATATTGAAACTACTCTCAATATCACAAACACAAGTCTCTCCATTTGTATTTATAAATCTAAGAAGTTTAACTCTTGTTTCATCATTTATGGCACATATTGTTGTTAAAAAATTGGTCATTTCAAATCCTTTTAAGAAGTATATCATATTGTAATCAATACATCAAGATATATTGATGTATATAATTGGAACTATTTTTGCTTACAATATAAATACCTACATAAGGAGATTTTATGCAGATATCATTTTCACCTGAAATGCTGGCTGTTACGCTAGAAGATGATGCTAGTACGTTTTATCATTTACAAAATGTAATAGAAAAAAACTTTTCTAAACGTATAGGAAGAAAAGATAAAACTATAGTTTTTAAGCAAAAAGATGAAGAAGTTCAAAGAAGATACTTTTTAAAACTCATAGATAAAATATATAGAAGAAAAAATGAATTTTTTTGTGAAAAGACATCTATTGATATCAAAAAAGCGCTAGGTAAAACCATAAAAATAACTCATTTAAAATCAAACCAACTACAGCAACAATTAAAAATTACAATGAAAATTGAAGATAACTACGCAGTAGTTTTTTTCATTGGCTCAAAAAATTCTATACTTGTATCTTATCTTAGAAATTATTTTAGAAATCATCTTATAAAATACAGATTAAAGAACAATACCATTACGCTTTATCCACACTCAAATAATACAGCGAAACTTTTAGAAAAACTACTAAATCAAAAAGAAATTATAGGTTGTTATGTAGATTTTAGTTATGATATCAATGAATTTTTAACTTATAAAAATACTCTTACTAAAAAAATAGATAGAAGAAAAAAATTTAATGCCCTTTTCTCTTTACTTGAAGAGTTTTATGAAGTTCTTGAATGTACAGCAGATGATAGTTTTGAAACTATCAGAAAAAACTATCTTATTCTAGTAAAACAGTACCATCCAGATACAGTTTTACATATAAATCCATCTCTTATTTCACACTATAGTAATAAATTTCAAACAATTCAACATGCTTATGAGATGATAAAAGTTCACTTTGAACATGAAAAGAGTGCTTAATACTTTAAAGCATAAAGTTTTTTACGTTCAGACGATCCAGCTATATTAAACTCTTTTCTATACTTTGTTATGGTTCTCCTTACCATCTTTACTCCAAACTTTTTTTCTATGAAAGCTAAGATTTTTACATCGCTTAGTGGTTTGTTATGATCTTCATATTTAACAAGCTCACGCATATACTCTTTAATAGCACTATTAGAGATATCTTCTTCAACTGCTGTTGCAAAAAACTGTTTAAGAGGTATGATTCCACGGCTACACGAGAGATATTTACCTGAAATTGCACGTGAAATTGTAGATGGATTTCTCTGTAAATCATCTGCAATATCTTTCAATTTCATAGGTTTTATTGCTTTTCCAAAGAAAAAATCATATTGATACTCTACTATCATTAGCCCTATTTTATAAAGTGTTGCTTTTCTCATTTCAAGTGCATCTACCAAATCTTTTGCATCTTTTATTTTACTCGCAACAAAAGCATGTTTTTCATCTAAACCTTCTGTATCTATTATTATTTCAGGATAATAAGCATCATTTAGTGATACTTCTATAGCTCCCTTACTATCATATACAAATATATCAGGTATTACTTGTAATTCATCTGCTAAAAAATCTATTGCTGGAGGATTTCTAAATTTTTTAATAACTTTTAATGCATCACTAAATCGCTCTTCTTTGCTGTAATTTTCTATAGATTCAAATTTTTGTATTAGTTTCTTTACGTATCTGCAAAGCTCTTCTTCTACTTCTACATCTTCAAGCTGAAATAAAAATGCCTCTTTCAAATCAACAGCCCCAATACCAAGTGGCTCAAGATATGAAAATCTAGCTCTAATTTTCTCTATTTTTAATTCATCAACATTAAGTTTTTTTGCTATTTCAGGAAGTGATTCTTTTTCAAAGTAACCTTCATGATTTATATTTTCTATTATTTTATACGCTATATCTTGTGAAATTTTAGTAGGAAAAAGTGGCGGATTAATCTGCTCATCTAATGTTTCATACAATGTTTTTTTGTTTATTGTGAGTGCTTCAATGGTCTCAGAAACACTATTTTTACTAAGTTCATTAAAAAAACTTTTTTTTGCAAATTTTTTATCTGGTTTTTCATTCCCAGCCCGAACTTGAATAAACGGATTTGCCTGAACAAAAGGTTCAATAGCTTCAGGAAGAGCGTCTAAATCAGATTGTAATATAGGTAACCAACCACGTAAAGTAGATGATAATTTCTGTTTCTGATTTTGACTTACTCTCTGTTTTAACATTATAGTTTAAATTCCTCTCCAAGATAAAATTTTCTAACAAGTTTATCTTTACCAACTTCTTCACTAGTTCCACTTGCTAAAAGTGAACCATCTTTGATAACATAAGCTCTATCACAAATGTCTAAAGTCTCTCTTACATTATGATCTGTTATCAAAACACCAATATCAATTTTAACTAAATCTCTTACTATATTTTGAATATCCGCAACAGCAATAGGATCAACTCCGGCAAAAGGCTCATCAAGAAGTAAAAACTTTGGCTGAATTGCGAGTGAACGAGCTATCTCACATCTACGTCTCTCTCCTCCACTTAAACTTAAGCCCTTTCTTTGACGAATTGGCTCAATGTTTAACATATTTAAAAGCTCTTCTACCCTTCTTTCTCTATCTTCTTGTTTATCATATATAATTTCAGCAGCAAGCATGAGATTTTCTTCTACACTAAGCTCTTTAAAAATACTGGATTCTTGTGGTAAATAACCGATGCCAAGTTTTGAGCGTTTATGCAGGGGCATATCTGTTAACTTTAAATTATCAAGATATACTTCACCTTTTGTTGGTTGAATTAACCCACATATCATATAAAATGTTGTTGTTTTTCCAGCTCCATTTGGACCAAGAAGTCCAACTATTTCTCCGCTCTTTACATGTAAAGATATTTCCCTAATAATTGTCGTCTTTTTTATTGTTTTTGCTAACTTTTCTATTTTGAGTGTGTGCATATGTAACCTCTTTTATTTTCCATTGTTATTATTTCTATTTTTAAAAATTTAAATCCCATTTTTCTTAAAATCTCTTCAAGTCTATCATCAGCCCACTCTATCAAATGATACTTAGGCTCATCTAGTTTTTCAAGTAACCCACTTTGTAAAAAACCTTCAACTCCATTTTGATATATATCATAATGGCAAACTTTATTCTCATACTCATTCATAACAGAAAAAGTAGGAGAAGAAACCTCTACATGTAGACCTAAATTTTCTACAAATTCTTTTACAAAGGTAGTCTTACCAGAAGCCAAATCACCCTTTAAAAGAATAATTCCACCACTACCAATTTCAAATATAATCTCTTTTACAAATCCACTTAATTCTTCTATACTACAAATTTTCATAAACTATTTGATACCTTGATAATATGTTTCAATTTTTCTATCGCTTTCTTACTCTCAATTGCCTCTCGTGCAATTTCTAATCCATCTTGAAAATCTCTGGCTTTACCATCTACTATTAAAGAAGCAGCACTATTTATAAGCACTATATCTCTTTGAGCATCAGTTGCTTTATTTAAAAATATATCACGAACTAAAGACGCATTAAAATCGGCAGTTCCCCCTACTATGGCTTCAAGTGGTGCTCTTTTAATACCGTAGTTTTGAGGGTAAATTTCAAACTCTTTTACGCGATTATCTAAAAGTCTTGCTGCATAAGTTATATCACTTATGCTTATCTCATCCATATGCTCACGTGAACTCACTACCAAAGCTGATTTTGTATCGTTTATCTTCAAAGCTTCTGCCATCTTTGGAACAAAAACTTTATCAAAAACTCCAAGCACTGTTTTGCTAACATGCGCGGGGTTTGTTAAAGGCCCAAGAATATTAAATATAGTCTTTTGGGATATTGACTTTCTAACAGGCATTATAAACTTCATGGCAGGATGATGATTCTGTGCAAACATAAATGTAAAACCTGTCTCTTCTAACAACTTTCCACTATTTTCTATGCTCAAATCTAATCTTACACCAAGTTTTTCGAACATATCTGCACTTCCAGATTTACTTGTAACTGAACGACTTCCATGTTTTGCAACAAAACAACCTGCACTTGCACAAAGAAGAGCAACTGTTGAAGAGATATTAAAACTTCCTATTTTATCACCACCAGTACCTACTATATCAAGTAGTTTTGGTCTTAATTCTTCTTCTACATGTAAAGGTATTGCATTGGCTCTCATCACGTTTGCAGCGGCAGCGATAAACTCTACAGAAGTAGTTTCATCCAAGGGCATATTAACCAAAAAATCTCTCATTTGAGAGTCACTCATTTCGTGGTTAAAAAGTTCATTAAATATTTTTTTAGATTCATTATATTTCATTAACATACTCATTTTGTTTGGATTTTGGAATTGTTTTTGTTGTTGGGATTTGTAAAACTTCATAACTTATATTTTTTTGAAGATAATTAATAGTGATTTTATCACCAACTTTTACATCTTTTGCAGCCTTTACAACTTTGCCATTTATTTCAACTACGCCGTTTCTACACATATCTTCCGATACTGCTCTACGCTTGGTGATATTAACTGAATTTAAAAATTTGTCTATTCTCAAAATATTTCCTTTTGTGTATTCTAACAAAAAAAATTTAAAATACTCTTTTTATGGAACACTTTTTGCGGTAAAAACTTTTTTTACCCAAATAAGCAAATATTTTAGTTACTTTAGATAAAATCTCTACAATTAAATTAAATCAATATAATTTCTCTATATATAAAGTGCTTTAGTAAGAGAAATTTTTGCTGTACTTGTTCAGTAAAAAGGAGAGAACAAATGAAAAGAGATGTAAGAAAAGTAGTCCTTGCCTATAGTGGCGGTTTGGACACAAGTATAATTTTAAAATGGTTGCAAGATGAATTTGACTGTGAAGTTGTAACTTTTACAGCAGATATTGGACAAGATGAAAACTTAGAACCAGCAAGAAAAAAAGCAATTGAGCTTGGTATAAAACCAGAAAATATTTTTATTGAAGACTTAAAAGAAGAATTTGTAAGAGATTATGTATTCCCAATGTTTAGAGCAAATGCTATCTATGAGGGTGAGTATCTTTTAGGAACTTCTATCGCTCGTCCGCTCATTGCTAAACGTCAAGCTGAGATTGCAGCTTTAACAGGCGCAGACGCTGTTAGCCACGGTGCAACTGGAAAAGGAAATGACCAAGTTAGATTTGAACTTGGTTATCTTGGTATCAACTCAGATTTAACAATCATTGCTCCATGGAGAGAGTGGGACTTAAATTCAAGAGAAAAACTTTTAGCCTATGCAAGAGAGCATGGCATAAGCATTGACCAGAAAAAAGGTAAATCACCATACTCTATGGATGCGAACCTACTTCATATTTCTTATGAGGGTTTAGTATTAGAAGATCCAAACCAAGAAGCAGAAGACGATATGTGGAGATGGTCAGTAAGTCCTGAAGATGCTCCTGATAAGCCTGAAAGAATAGAACTTGAGTACAAAAATGGTGATCCAGTAGCACTTGATGGTGTTCAACTAAGTCCTGCAAAAATGCTTGAAACACTAAATACGCTTGGAAACAAACACGGTATTGGAAGAATTGATATAGTTGAAAATAGATTTGTTGGCATGAAAAGTCGTGGTTGTTATGAGACACCAGGTGGGACTATCATGCTAAAAGCTCATAGAGCGATTGAGAGTATTACACTTGACCGTGAAGCAGCACACCTCAAAGATGAACTTATGCCAAGATATGCAAAAACCATCTATAACGGTTTCTGGTTTGCTCCAGAGCGTGAAATGATGCAAGCTATGATTGATAAATCACAAGAGACAGTAAACGGAACAGTAAAACTCAAACTATATAAAGGCAACGTAATGGTTGTTGGTCGACATAGTGAGAAAAATAACCTTTTTAGTGAAGAGTTTTGTACATTTGAAGAAGATGAGGTTTATAATCAAAAAGATGCAGAAGGTTTTATTAAACTAAATGCTCTTAGATTTATAATTAGTGGAAAAAACAAGAAATTTTATGGAGAACAAGAATAATGAAAGTTTTATTAATTAAAGACGTTAAAGGTTTAGGAAAAGCTGGAGAAATAAAAGAAGTTAAAGATGGTTATGGACAAAACTTTCTTATTGGAAACAAACTTGCTCTTCACGCAACTAACGAAGTTCTAAAACAACATGAGGCTAATGTTAGAAAACAGACAGCCCAAGATGAAGCAGAGATGAAAAGACTGAAAGATTTAGAAAAAGTTTTAGAAAAAACTGAACTTAAAATTAAAAGAAAACTTGGTGCAAATGGAAGTCTTTTTGGAGCAGTTACAAAAGATGAGATTTCTCATGAATTTAAAAATCAACATGATCTTGACATTGATAAAAAAACAATAGAGATTAAAAATGCTATTAAAATGACTGGTCTATTTGACATAACAATCAAACTAGGCCATGGTATTCATGCTCATTTCAAACTTGAAATTATTGGAGAATAAGTATGTTTGACGCTACAACTATACTTGGCTACAAAGGAGATGGCAAAGCTGTCATTGGTGGTGATGGTCAAGTAACTTTTGGCAATTCAATTCTAAAAGGAAATGCAACAAAAATTAGAAAACTTCATCACGGAAAAATTCTTGCAGGATTTGCGGGAAGTACTGCTGACGCATTTAACCTATTTGATATGTTTGAAGGAATTTTAGAGCATAAAAAAGGAGACCTTTTTAAATCTGTAATAGAGTTTTCAAAAGAGTGGAGAAAAGACAAGATGCTTAGACGTCTTGAAGCTATGATGATAGTTCTTGATACTGAGCATATTTATATACTCAGTGGAACTGGTGATGTTGTTGAGCCTGAAGATGGGAAAATAGCTGCTATTGGTAGTGGTGGAAACTTTGCAATCTCTGCCGCTCGTGCACTTGAACGTCATACAAAACTTGACCCAGAAAAGCTTGTAAAAGAGAGTCTTCAAGTTGCTGGTGAACTTTGTATATATACAAACACAAATATAAAAACTTTTGTTTTAGAGGACAAAAAATAAATGAATATGACACCTAAAGAGATTGTTGCTTACTTAGATGAGTATATAATCGGTCAATTTGATGCGAAAAAAGCAATTGCTATTGCACTTCGTAATAGATATAGAAGACTACAACTTGATAGCGAGATGCAAGAAGAAGTTATGCCAAAGAATATTCTTATGATAGGAAGTACTGGTGTTGGTAAAACTGAAATTGCTAGAAGATTAGCAAAGATGATGAACCTTCCTTTTGTAAAAGTTGAAGCTAGCAAGTACACTGAGGTTGGTTTCGTTGGTCGTGATGTTGAGTCAATGGTAAGAGACTTAGTTATGGCATCAGTCAATCTTGTAAGAAATGAACATAGGGAAAATAATATAGATTCTATAGATGATCATGTAGAAAAAACCATCATTGAAAAACTTTTACCACCTCTTCCAAAAGGTGCAAGTGATGAGAAAAAAGAAGACTATAAAAAAAGTTATGCTCGAATGCAAGAGAAATTAAAAAATGGTGAGCTTGATGAGCTTAGCATTGAAGTAGAGATAACTGGTGGTAGCTCTGACATGAGTGACAGCTCACTTCCTCCTGAGATAATTAAAGTACAAGAGTCTTTTATCAAAATTTTAGGAACTGGAAAAGATAGCATAAAAAAAGAGCTCAAAGTCAAAGATGCAAAAGAAGCACTTAAACACGATGCGAGTGAAAAACTACTTGACTTTGAAGCCATAAAAGTTGAAGCAATTGATAGAGCACAAAATGGTGGAATTATATTTTTAGATGAGATAGACAAAGTAGCAGTAAGCTCAGGTGCAAGCCACAGAAGTGACCCTAGTAAAGAAGGTGTTCAACGTGACCTCTTACCTATAGTAGAAGGAAGTGATGTAAACACCAAGTACGGTATGGTTAAAACTGATCATGTACTTTTCATAGCTGCTGGTGCATTTCATGTTAGTAAACCAAGTGATTTAATACCAGAACTTCAAGGAAGATTTCCTCTAAGAGTTGAACTTGATTCTCTTACTGAAGATGTTCTTTACCAAATACTAACACAAGCTAAAAACTCACTACTACGCCAATATGAAGCTCTACTAAAAACAGAAAATGTAAAATTATCATTTGAAGATGATGCCATAAGAGCAATAGCAAAAATCTCACAAATGGCAAATGAGAAAATGGAAGACATTGGGGCAAGAAGACTTCATACTGTTGTAGAAAAAGTGATAGAAGAGATTAGTTATAGTGCAGATGAACATGGAGGCGAGAGTATAATCGTTACAAAGGAATTAGTCCATGAAAGACTTGATGAAATTGCAGAAGACGAAGACGTCAGTAAGTACATACTGTGAGTGATATAAAAACAAAAGCAGGGTTTGTATCAGTACTAGGACGACCAAATGCAGGTAAAAGTTCTCTTCTAAACTGGCTTATAGGTGAAAAGATTGCAATGGTTTCACACAAAGCAAATGCAACTAGAAAACGCTCAAACATCATAGCTATGCATAATAATGCTCAAATCATATTTGTAGATACACCAGGAATTCATGAAAAAGAGAGGCTTTTAAACAAGTTTATGATGAATGAAGCGATGAAAGCAATGGGTGATTGCGACTTGATACTCTTTTTAGTCCCAGCTTCTGATAATCTAAAAGATTATATAAAGTTTCTTGAGAGAAACAAAAAGAATACTCCACACATACTTCTTTTAACTAAAACAGATGATATAAGTAAAAAAGATCTCTTCAGAAAGATTGAACAATATTCAAAATTTCAAGACAAATTTCAAGCTTTGATTCCTGTTTCTATTAAAAAAGGAATAACTCAATCTTACCTTTTAAATGAGATTTCAAAAGAGCTACCAGAACACCCATACCTATATGATACAGAAATTTTAACCACTGATCCTGTTAAAGATTTGTATAAAGAGTATGTAAGAGAGGCGATTTTTAACAATACAAGTGAAGAAATTCCATATTTTGCCGATGTATTGGTAGATAAAGTAGAAGAAAGTGATGAAATTGATAATATTTATGCTACAATAATAGTAGACAAGAAGAGCCAAAAAGGAATCATTATCGGAAAAGATGGTAGAACTTTACAAAGAATTGGCTTTGAAGCTAGAAAATCTATAGAAAATCTTGCGGGTAAAAAGATTTTTTTAAAGCTCTTCGTTGTTGTAAAACAAGGTTGGAGCCAAGATAAAGAAATACTGAAAAAAATAGGTTATATTATAGAGTAATTTAATTTTACTTATGTTATAATATATGAAGTTCTAATTACAAGTTTAGGTAGGAAAATGGCAGAAAATAGTAATAAACAGAGTTTCTCTGAAATTGTTTCGATTGACCCAGTATCATTACAGTCATACAGATATATAAAAAATGAAATTCAGCCTTTTAGGCTAGAAAATAGTAATAAAAACTCATTTTTTATATCTTATATACAAAGTAAAGATGTCATTAGTGCTAATGTTGAAATTAGTAGAAACATTGCAGATAGTGACCTCAAAGATGCTATTGAAATAAAAGTTTATGATGAACTTGGACTTGATTCAGCAGTTGAATATACGATAACATATATAGAAACAGAATCTATTGACACAAAAAATAGAGTTTTTAATGTTTTTATTATTGATGAAGCTGTTACAGGGGCAAAATTATCAGAAATAAGAAAAAAATCACACTATATTGATTATGTTACAACAGCACCATTTTTAATATCATCACTATATCAAAAAGCTCTTTTAGAGTCAGATGGTACAGATTGTTTTGTATATTTTCAAAAAAATGATGCTTTTTTATCAATATATAAAGGTGGTGAGTATTTATATTCAAAACCACTTCACTACTCACTCACTGAACTTACAGAAAAATTTTGTGAGTTAATTGGTGAGAGGATAGACGAAGAAGATTTTTATAAGCTTCTTACAACAGAGGGGCTAAAAAGTACCAATTTATCATATCAATCTTTTTTAATGCAACTTTTTGGAGAACTATTTTTATATATTAATGATGTAATTGTTTTTGCAAAACGTTCGTATAGTATTGATACCATAGATAAAATATATATTGGTTCTGAAGTTGGTATGTTTATTGGGGTTGATGAGTATGCAAAAAGCTATTTGGGTTTAGAATCTTATGAGTTTAATTTTAGTATTGCAATTAATTCAAAAGAGTGGTATGTTGATCAAATGCATATCCTTATGGTCCTAACTTCACAAGTATATTTTGAAAACGAAGATGATAAACTAAACTTTTCTATATATAAGCGTCCTCCTCCTTTTAAAGAGAGACCTGTTGGAAAACTTATAGGTATAGTTGCTGCAAGTATAATACTTGCTACTGCTTATCCTGCATACCAATATGGATATGCTAAGTTTTTGCAGATACAAACAAACCAAGCTACTAAAAAGTATAGAATTGCCAATAATGAAGCTAATATTATTAGAGGTAATATAGCAAAATTAAAAAAAGATAGACTTAAAATAGTATCATTAGTAAAAAAAGAATCTGATAAACTAAATTTTAGAAAAAAATTACTAACTGAAATTCATAAAAAGAAGACAGAATACTTAATGAAATCTATTATCTTAGTTGAGTTAATTGATATATCAAATAACTACAAATCTAAAATTTCAGTTATTAACTATAAAGATAACAAAATAAGTCTTTCTATACAGAACAAAAGTGAAAAAAAAATAACGGAGTTTATTGAAGAATTAACAAAACTCAAAAAATACAAAATAACTACTGATAAGATTGAAAAAGACACTAAAAATGATCTTTATCTTAGTCAGATAGTGGTAGGACTTTAATCATGAGTGGACCTAATACATTCGATAAGATTGATAATTATCTTAAAGGCAAAAAAAGTAGCGAACTCTCATTAGTTTTTTTGATGATATGTGTTACTATTGGCTTTGTTATCTATTCATCTCTTTTCCCTATTACGGATAAGATACTTAAAAAAACAAAAAATTCACATAAAAGTATACATAGTAAATTAATCCAAGAAAAAGCCTATCTTAATTCTGTAACAAGAAATGGTGATAAAAACTTTGTTATTAAAAAAATGAATTTTGAAATTAAAAAACAGAAACAGCTTCTTGAAGATAAAAAATATGCAAATTCATATGTAGACACAAAACTAAAAGAATTATCATATTTACTCTTTAACGATAAAAACTGGGCAAAGTTTATAGACTCAATAGCCAATATTGGACAAAAATATAATATTGAAATAGATCTTATTAGTAATAGCTTTTTTAAACTAAATCTACAAGAGATAAAACAAGTTTTAACAGTTCAAATAAACTTTAATGGTGAATTCAAAAATATACTTAAATTTATTAATGAATTAGAAGAGAGCGAACTTGTTGTTGATATAAACAACTTAAACTTAGAGAGTAGTAATACTATAAGTGCAACTCTTGACATAGCTGTATGGGGGATGAAATATTGAAAACAGTAGTAGCATTAATTTTATCATTAATTCTGTCTTCTACTCTAGTGGCGGCCAAAAATGATAAATTTACTGAAAATTTTAAAGAAAAAATAGCAGAATATGAAAAGTTTTTCACTCAAATCAGTGAAAAGAGAATAGGTGTGTCTAACTCAAAAATAGACACTATTAAAAACCCTTTTATAATGGCTTATAATAAAGTTGTAAAAGACGGTAATAGTACGGTAATAATTAAAAAACCTACTTATACCCTAACTGCAATATTTAACAAAAAAGCAAAGTTAAATGGGCAGTGGTATAAACTACACAGTGAAATTGGTGATTTTAAAGTGACAAGTATTAGAAGTAATAGTGTAATCATTAAAAATGAGCACTCTAAAAAGGAACTTTTTATAAGGAAGAGCAATGTTAGACAAATTAAATTTTCTTCAAAGTAAGTATATCTTATTGATAACCTTTATGGTTATTTTGAGCCAACCACTAAGTGCTGCGAAGAGTTGTGATTATAGAGTATTTAATATAAAGACTGCAGAAAAAGTGACAAGTATTGAACTCTTAACACAAATAGCAGATAGCTGTGATTTTAGTATCATCATAAAAGATACATTTGCCTCAACACGTGTAGAAAAAGAGTTATATGGTATAAATATCAAAAATCTTTCATTAGATGAAATTTTTGAAGTACTTATCTCAGATAATGATCTTTATTATCAGTATGATAAAAACTTCTTAAAAATATCTGCTCTTAAAACAAAAACCTTTAAACTTGATTATATAACATCAGTTAGACAAGGAACAGCTAATTTTAATGCTTCGGTTGATTCTGCACCACAAGAAGGTGGTAAAAAAATCATATCAACTGATAATACTATAGAATCTGAAGATAAATTTGATTTTTGGTCTACAATATTAACAGAAATAACAGCAATAATGAATACAGGGGCAGAAGAATATTTAGCAAAAAGCCCAATTGTTAATTCAAATGCTGGATTAATTACAGTTACAGGAAGCAAACAACAACTAGAAAGAGTTGAAAAATATATAGCCGTATTAGAAAAAAGTCTACATAAACAAGTATTAATTGATGTAACTATCTTATCTGTTAAAATGAAAAATAGTAAAGAAACTGGAATTAACTGGTCGAAAATGCAATTAGAATTGGCAAGTAGTGCAAAATTTAACAATAAAAGTAAAAATGCAAAAGAAGGCAGTACTCACAGATTCTATGCTGATGAAGATGATACAACTAACCCTGATATTGGATCTTCTGTTGCAACATTTGCAAATAACAAACTCTCAATTGTAAATGATGCACTATTTTCTATGACTGGTTTAATAAATTTTTTAAATACTAACGGTGAAACAAAAATTATTTCAAGCCCAAAAGTATTAACTATGAATAACCAGCAATCGTTAATTACAATTGGAGATAATATCAACTATAGACTTCAGACAAATAGAGATGAAGATGAAAATGGAAAAATAACTATCACCTATAGTAATTATACTATTTTCATAGGAGTATTATTAAACATAACCCCTGAGATAACTGATGATAATGAAATTATTTTAAGAATAAATCCATCAGTTAGTGATTTTAAATACTCTGATGATGATAAAAAACAAACCAGTATTAGAGTAATAGCTCCCGATACAGCAGAAAAAAAACTATCAACAGTTGTAAAAGTCAAGAATGGAAATACTATTATACTTGGAGGACTTATAACTACAAATGAAATAATAGAAGAAAATAATGTTCCATTTTTAAGTGATATACCACTTTTAGGGAGAGCCTTTAAACACTCAGGAAAGACTAAAATAACGCAAGAATTAATATTTGTTATCACACCTAGAATCATCGGGCCTAAAGATGATACAAGAGCAACTCTCAAAGACTTAGGTTTCTCTAAGAGAATATATGACAAATAACTATACAGAAATCAAAAACATCTTCGTTGATGGAGAGGTTTTTGATTATGTAAACTTAGATAAATCAACTTTTGCTTATGAAAGACTTGTTCAAACCCTCGATAAGCCTCTTAAGCTGATTCTTTTTTTTGGAAAGCCTGGAACTGGTAAAACATTTCTTCTGCAAAAAATATATAATGATTATAAAGATAAAAAAAATATAGTCTTTTTTCCAAGACCTTTTTTTGATGAAAAGGAATTTTTAAAAGCACTATATGAAAATGTATTCAAAGAGAATTCTCCCAATTTTTCAGGCTATAACGAATTTTTATCAACTGCTAGTAAAAAACTTGAAGAAAAAACATCTGTTACTGTTCTTATTGATGAAGCTCAACTATATCCACAAGAACTTATAGAAAAAATCAGACTGATGTCAGACTTAAGAAAATTTAAATTTATTTTCACTGTCCATAAAACAGAAAAAGAGGATATTTTAGCAAAGGATTATTTTCAAACAAGAATTTGGGAAACAATAGAACTACACAACTCCTCAATCAACGAAATTAAAACGTATATTGAAAAAAAAATGATTTTTCATAATAAATTTGAACATTTATCATTATTTAAAAATTCTCATTATAAATTTCTTATGAAAGCAACAAATGGAAATCTAAGAACCATAAATAAACTTATGTATAAGTTATTTGAAATATTAGAATATTATGATGTTAATAAACCTTCATTAGTAAGTAGAAAAACTTTAGAATTAAAATTTATAGAAATGGCAGCCATAAATTTAGGAATGATAAATGTTTAATGCAGAAGATATCATAGAACTAGAAAAGCAATGGTTTAAATACAAAAATAAACAAAAAATTAAATTAGGTTTTTTTCTATTACTAATTATAATAATTTCATCTTTTGTTATTTATACAGTATATTTTCCACAACAAGTTCATATAAATACACAAAATATAATTAAAAAAATTAGTAAAAAACCTGAGATTAAAAAACAAAAAACAAAAACTTTAATTAAAGAAAATATTAGTAACATAATAAATACAAATGCTATAGAGATTCCAATAGAATCAAATACAACAACAAAAGAGATAGTTAAATTACCTAAAGTTATTGTAAAAAAAGATAATTCAAAACCATATCATTTCAAAATTGAACCGACAGATCAAGGAAGTGAACTCTTCTCTTCAAATGGTTTTTTAACACTAAACCTTATATATGGCGATAATAAACAAAATACTTTAAAAGAAAATAAAAATGAAGTAGTAGAACCAATAAAAGATATTCAATCAAATATATCAAAACGAGTAGTGAGAGAAAAAAAGAAAAGCATATCAATTGATATGCAAGAAATGGATACGATTACCTATTTAAAAGACAAGTATTACTCTACTTCTAGTATAGTATTTGCATTAATGCTAGCAGAAAAATACTATTATGAAAAAAAATATAATAACGCACTAAAGTGGTCACTTATTTCAAATGATATTGATTCACAAAATACTAAAAGTTGGTATTGGTTCGCTCAAGCAAAAGTAAAACTAAATCAAAAAAAAGATGCAATAAAAGCGTTAGAAGCTTATCTTTCAAACAATAACTCAAAAAGATTAAGCACCTTATTACATAAAATAGAACTTGGAGATACCGATGATTAATAAAACAGTCTTAATTTTTATATTTTTAACAACATTTTTAAATGCAATAGATAAAAATGATATTATGAATTTATATAAAGAAAAAAACTATAGAAAAGCCTGCCTAAAAGCTGGTGATTTATATCAAAAATACAAAAGTGATGAAAAATTCCTTAATGTATATGCACACTCTTGTCTTGAAGAAGATATGATCAATAGAACTATTCTTCCAATTGTAAAGTTATATAAATCAGCGGAGTCAAGAGAAAATGCAGCGTATTTTGCTACCATACTTTATCAGAAAAAGCTTCTTTACTATGCTTTAATAGATGATGTAGATATATCTTATATAAATCTACCTAAAACAAAATATATTTTATCTATAATATTTAATAAATTTGTCAGTGGGGATTATGATTATAAAAATGGTGCTTATTGGTTTAATGATGATGAAGACAGTAAGTTAACTTATAAATTATCAATAGAAGTTCACCAAAAAATAAAAAAAATCTTTCTAAGAACCTATGAAAATAGTAAAATAACTAAAGTACGTACATATTGGTAAAAAGGCACATAAGTGAATGAAATAACAAAAAATCTTTTAAACTACTTAATTAACAATAGAATAATAGATGAAAATAGTGCTAAAGAAATCTCTAAACAAGTTGAAAACTCAAAGAAATCTTTGGGAGATATACTTGTAGAAAGTGGCTTTTTTGCAAAAGAAGATTTATTACTTTTAATTATTGAGTTTTATAAAAAAGGGTATATTACCCTAGGAGAAGTTAATAATAACTTTGCAATAGAAGTAACCTATTTTCTAAAAGAGTTAGCTAAAAATTTAAAACTTAAATATATGGACTTAGATTCAGTTGATATAGATTACAGAATGTTAGCTAAATTACCATTTCCTCAACTAAAAAAATTTGGTGCTCTTCCTATAAATGAAGATGAAATAAATGTTTATATAGCACTAATTGACCCAATGGATATGAATTCTCAAGAGGGTGTCCAAAGAATTTTTCCAAGAAAACTTGTCAAGTATATTATAGCTGAACCATTTCAAATTGAAAAATACATTAATAAAGCAGAAATGAGTGAGAGTATCAAAGGCTTAATTGGAGAGATACGAAAAGAGATAACTTCAAGTGCTGCTGAAAATCCACAAGAATCATCAGGAATTTTAAAACTTATAGAAATTATACTTAAAACAACTATTCTAGCAGGTGCTAGTGATATTCATATAGAACCAACAGAAAACAACTGTGTTGTAAGAGGAAGAATCGATGGTATGCTTAATGAAACATTTATATTTGATAAAGACATTTACCCTCCTCTCGCTTCTAGAATGAAACTGTTGTCAAATATGGACATAGCTGAAAAAAGAAAACCTCAAGATGGACGTTTTTCAGCAACTATACTTGGTAAAGAATTTGACTTTAGAATCTCTACTCTTCCAATACTCAATGGAGAATCAATAGTAATTCGTATCCTTGATAAATCAAAAGTAATGATCAATATAGAAGATTTAGGAATGCACCAAAATAACTATAAAAAATTCAGTAAAGCTATGAAAGCTCCATATGGAATCATCTTTGTTACAGGTCCTACAGGAAGTGGTAAAACGACTACTCTTTATGCAGCTTTAAATGCTATAAAAAATGTAGCAACTAAAATTATTACAGTTGAAGATCCAGTAGAATATCAACTAAACCTTACTCAACAAGTCCAAGTAAATCAAAAAGCTGGTCTAACTTTTGCAACTGCTTTAAAATCTATATTAAGACAAGATCCTGATATTATTATGATTGGTGAGGTTAGAGATTCAGAAACACTTCGTATTGCTGTTCAAGCTGCACTTACTGGACACTTGGTTTTTTCAACACTGCACACAAATGACTCTATTAGTGCTATCACAAGAGTTATGGATATGGGAATAGAACCATACCTACTAAGTGGGTCATTAGTTGCTATTGAGGCTCAAAGACTAGTTAGAAAACTTTGTCCATATTGTAAAGAAAAAACCACTCTCCCTCAAGCACTATTTGATGATATAAAACATTATCTTTCTCAAAAATATCAATTTTATACACATCATGGTTGTGAAAAATGTGCACAAACAGGATATAAAGGTAGAGAAATGTTATCAGAAATTCTTCCAGTTAGTGAAAAAATGTCAAGTATGATTGCCCAAGGTGAAAGTAAAAAAGCTATTCATGACCAAGCAATTAGTGAAGGTTTTACAGATATGTTCCAAGATGGAGTTATAAGAGCTTCAAATGGAATAACAACATTAGATGAGATTATAAGGGTGGCAAAATCATGAAATATTTTGAAATACACTCCCTATTTAAAGGGAAAAAAGCTATTAAAGTTATTAAAGCTCCAAATAAAACCGATGCTATTAGTATGGCAAAATCAAAGACTCCAGGTGTCATTATAAATGTAAAAGAGACATCTGCTTCAGTTGAAGATCAACTCGAAAATTTTAAAAATAATATTATGAATGCTATTATAAAAAAAAGTATTCATATGAAAGATTTAATTGCAGCGATTAGACAGTTAGCAGTTATGACAGATGCTGGTATATCAATTCATGATAGTATAAAAGAAGTTTCAAAAGCTACAGTTGATAAAACTCTAAAAAAGATATTTGAACAAGTTGACGATGATTTAAACTCAGGACTTAGTCTAACTGAATCTATGATGAGTTTTAGACATGAATTAGGTGATGTTACTATAGCTATGGTTGAACTTGGTGAAAGTACTGGTAATATGGCTGAATCTCTTGAAAAACTTTCAGAAATTTTAGAAGAAATAGAAGAAAATAGACAAAAATTTAAAAAAGCATTAAGATATCCTATTACAGTTATAATTGCAATTGGTATAGCTTTTACAATTCTTATGGTATATGTTGTTCCAAAATTTAAAGATATATTTGCTAAACTTAAAGCAGATCTTCCTGTTCCCACAAAAATACTGCTTTTTATGGAACATATGGTCAATAACTACGGTCATCTACTACTTATAGGACTTGTAATTATTATTGTTACTTTTAAATATTTACTTAAAAATAATGAAGAGTTTAAAGCTAAATATGACCAATATATACTAAAAGTATATCTTATAGGAAATATTACATTTTATGCAACACTAAGTAGATTTACTCTTGTTTTTACAGAATTAATTAGAGCCGGTATACCTATATCAGATGCTTTAGATACTGCACTTTTAACACTAGATAATGTACACTTAAAAAAGAAATTAGCAGCAGTAAAAACATCTGTAAGTCGAGGTATATCTTTAACTGAATCTTTTAGAGATACTGGTCTTTTTGAAGGTATGCTTATTCAGATGATTCACGCTGGTGAGCAAAGTGGTACATTAGACAAGATGCTAAACAAAGTCACCCTTTATTTTAAATCAAAATTTAATGAAATTATAGACAATATTGCTACTTATATTGAGCCTATTTTATTAGCATTCATTGCAGGTATGGTTCTTTTAATGGCACTTGGTATATTTATGCCAATGTGGGATATGGCACAAGCAGTTAAAAACTAAGTGGGAGTAACTCCCACTTTAGTTTCAAAGCATTAAAAGTAAAACTTTAAAAAGGCCAAATAGATTCAATATACTTTGATCCCCACGGTTTTTCAGTAGCTCTATCTATATCACCTTCAGTTTTATAAAGTATTTTTGCATCGGCGATATACTTTGAATCTATAGTATTTTTTTGATCAATATCATATGGTCTAATAACACCACTTATTTGAATAATCTGCTTTTCACCATTAACTAAAAGTTCTCTATTTCCCTCTATAAAATAATTTCCATTTTTTAATATCTTAATAATTCTTGCTGAAATTGTTGTTGTAAAAGATTCTGTTCTTGTGCTTTTACCACTTCCTGTATAAGTGTTTGTTGAACCAGCTTCAAAACCAATTTTACCAGCTTTATTTAAAATAGTTCCGCCAACTCCACTAAATATACCAGCTCCTAGTTTATCACTACTCTCTTTAGAAATAGTCTTTTTACCATCTGAACTCTGCACTATAGATTCGCTGATAACTACAGTAACAATATCATTTGGATTCATCGCTTTTAAATCTGCAAAAAGAGGATTCTCTCCTTGACCAAAAATACTTCCAGGATTTGATACCGTTTGTTGTTGTGTAGAAGGAGGAAGTTGTTCTACATAAACAGGTGGTTTCATATCCATCTTAGGGTCAACAGGATGAGTTGAACAACCTACAAATAAAATGCCAACTAATACTACAGAAAAATATATTTTCATTTAAACTCCAAATAATTTACTTCTACATGTAAAGCAATTTAAGTTCCTAAAAGTGAATTTGTCTGCATTGCAATCTCAAGTTCTTCATTTGTAGGAATTACAAGGACTTTTATTTTTGATTCTTTAGCAGATATATCTAAAATTTCTTTTGCTCTTTGATTATTTTTTATTAAATCTAACTCTATACCCATATTTTCTAAATCCTCACAACATCTCATTCTTGTATCTATATCGTTTTCACCAATTCCACCAGTAAAAATAATACAGTCAAGCTTTCCAATAACCGCACTATATGAGCCTATATATTTTTTTATACGATAGGCAAACATATCAAGAGCTAACTTGGCTTTTTTATCACCATTATCTGCCATACGTTCTACTTCACGCATATCATTACTACCACAAATTCCTTTTAAACCACTCTGCTTATTTAACATTTTATCTAAATCATCAATACTTAAATCATTTTTTCTTGCTAAGTAAAAAAGTATAGCAGGATCTAAATCACCACTTCTAGTTCCCATTATAAGGCCTTCAAGTGGAGTTAAACCCATAGTAGTATCAATACATTTTCCATTTTTTATCGCTGCCATACTTGCTCCATTACCTAAATGAAGGGTAATTGCATTTATATTTTCAATTCCTAAAAATTTAGATGCTTCTTTTTTTACGTAAAAATGAGATGTACCATGAAAACCATATTTTCTAACTCTATCTTTTTCATACGTTTCATAAGGAAGAGCATACATGTAGGCATAACTAGGAATCGTAGAATGAAAGGCTGTATCGAAAACAACAACTTGAGGAACACTTGGAGACTGTTGCATAGTAACTTTTATTCCATCAAGATGAGCTCGATTATGAAGAGGTGCTAAAGGTATAAGTCTTTCTATCTCTTTTAAAACTTTTTCATCAACTATAACTGGTTTAGAAAAGTTTTCTCCCCCATGAACAACTCTATGTCCAATAGCCCCAAGTTCATCTAAACTTTTTATAGTAAAAGACTCTATTAAAAGCATATTCATCAACATTAAGCCACTATTATGATCTTTTATTGTTTCTCTTTTTTCTATTATTTGACCATCATACTCTATTCTTGCATATGAGTCATTTTCTCCAATTTGCTCTATAATTCCACTTGCTATTGATCTGTTTTCATCCATCTCAAAAAGTTTAAATTTTATAGATGAGCTTCCTGAATTTAAAACTAAAATTTTCATGAGCTTACTCCATCATTCTCTTGTGCTTGAATTACAGTTATTGCTACTGTATTTACAATATCAGTAACTAAACAACCTCTACTTAAATCATTTACAGGTTTTTTAAGCCCTTGTAAAACTGGACCAATAGCAACTGCATTTGAACTTCTCTGAACTGCTTTATATGTATTATTACCCGTATTAAGATCAGGAAATATAAATATATTTGCTTTTCCAGCAACTTCTGAATTTGGCAATTTTTTCTTTGCTACTTTTGGATCAATTGCTGCATCGTACTGAATAGGACCATCTACAAGTATATCATTTCTTATCTCTTTAACCAATCTTGTAGCCTCTCTTACTTTTTCTACATCATCTCCCTGTCCAGAGCTTCCTGTAGAGTATGATAACATCGCTACTTTTGGATCAATTCCAAACATCTTAGCTGTGTCATTTGAAGAAATAGCAATCTGTGCCAACTCATTGGCATTTGGATCTTGATTTACAGCACAATCTCCATATACTAAAACTTTAGTATCTAAACACATAAAAAATATACTTGAAACTGTAGTTATACCTGGTTTTGTTTTTATTATCTGTAGGGCTGGTCTAATCGTATCGCCAGTTGTATGAACTGCACCTGAAACCATACCATCTGCATAACCTAAATGAACCATCATAGTTGCAAAATAAGTAACATGCATCATTGCATCTTTAGCAGCTTCTAATGTTAATCCTTTTTTACGTCTCAGTTCATAAAATTCTTCAACAAAAATGTCCATAAGAGGTGATTCACAAGGAGAAACTATCTCAGCTTTACTTATATCTAATCCAAGAGATGCACTTTTGTGTTCAATCTCATCTTTGTTTCCTAAAAGGACTATATCAACAACATCACGTCTTAAAAGTATTTCAGTTGCCCTTAAAATTCTTTCATCTTCACTTTCAGGAAGAACAATTTTCTTTCTATCTGACCTAGCTCTCTCAAATAAGTTATACTCGAACATCATAGGTGTTACTGTTTTAGATGTTACTGATGTTATTTTTTCTTCTATTCTTTTTATATCAACGTTTGCACTAAAAAGTCCTTGTGCTAATGCTATTTTTCTTTCACTTTTTGCTGTAATTTGAGCAGGAACATCATTTACCTTCATAGCTGTCGTATACGTATCATCAGTGACGCTTAAAATTGGCATTGGAAACTCACTAAACCCCTTAATTAAACTCATAATAGCACGATTTGGAGTCATACCACCAGTGAGAAGAAGTCCTGCAATATTTGGATAGTTTCTTGATTGGATAGTTGCAATTGAACCTATAATAATATCAGCACGATCACCAGGAACTATGATTAGATCCCCATCTTCTATATGCTCTAAAAAATTCTCCAATTTCATAGCAGCAATTTTACTTTGACGCACTACCCTTTTTAAATCTTTTTGCTCACCTAAAACTAACATACATTTAAGTTTACTCATTATTTCATTCACTGTGGGAGTATCCAGTTCTGGTACTTCTGGTAAATAATATGTCGGTATCTCAGATATGCCATTAGATAATTTTCTTAAAACAGATTCATCCACCCTATTTACAAAAGTAGCAAAGTGAGCACAACCTGCTTTTCTAATTCCATCAGATTCTATTGTAATCTCGTCAATAACCTCTTTTTTACTTTTATCTTTACCTTTTAATACACTAACTAATGGACTTCCTATATTTTTAGCAATCACTAAGTTAATATCAAAATCTAAACTTTGAGTAAAACATGCTTGATTTAGCCCCTCAACTAAAACAAAATCATATTTTTTTTCTAATTTTTTAAATTTGCTTATAAAAGCTTCTATAAGTTCATTTAACTTATCTTCTGCAATCAAAGCTTCTGCTTCATGAACTGTAAAACCATAACTTTGAGAATATCTCATATCTAAGTCATATTTTTCTAAAACAAACTCTATATCATGGTCTTTTTCTTCACTATCTTCTATGATAGGTCTAAAAAACGCAACTCTTCCTAATCTTCTTTTCAAAATTTCCATCATTCCCATTGTTACAATTAGGCTACCAGCAGCTGGTTCAATTGATGAAATATAAAGACTTTTAACTCCCATTACACATTCCCCCTATGTTTTATAAATAGATAATATAATAATCATATGTAAAAAAAATGAAATTACATAAATGTAGGTGTATCATTTGAAAAAAGTATCAAATCACCTTTACATGTAGACTCACCAAGTACATTTTCTATCTCTTTTTTATCTTTAACTATAATTTTTTCTGCTTTTATTATATTTTGTGACAATATATTTAAATTAGTTTTTCCAGTAAGTATCACAAGATCAAAAACATCATCTATTTTTTTAGCTAACTCTATATTGGCTTGCGTTGTACTCTCAACTATACCAGGAGTTATAATGACTCGTCTACCATCATAGGTAGAAGCTAACTTATAAGAGGCCAACATACCTTCAAGATTGCCATTGAAACTATCATCAATTATAACTTTTCCTCCAGCATCAATGCGTTGCAATCTATGATCTACACCTTTTAGGTTTGCCACTGCTTTTTTTATCTCTTTTATAGTCATCTTTGATTTTGCCATCATTATACAAGCTAAAATATTCATAGCATTAAATTCACCAAGCAGTGGTGTAAAAAAGCTCTCTAATTCTCCATCTAACTCTACATCAAAATGCAGCCCCTCAAGAGTTGAGCGAACATTTTTTAACTCATTTCCAAAAACCATAGTTTTACTATCTGGATTTACGTTTGCACTTACATGTACATAAGCATTTTTAAGTCTATTAGAATTTAAAAGTTCCATTTTTGTATTTCGTATGTTTTTTAAAGTTTTAAAGTACTCAATATGCTGTTCACCAATCTTTCCGACTATGGCATAGTGAGGATTAACTAATTCAGTTATCTCATTTATATCACCTCTAAGTCTTGCCCCTGCTTCGACTATGTAAATCTCTGTTTGAGAAGGTAAATCATTGTTTATATCTTTCATAATTCCTCTAAGTGTATTAACACTTCTTGGGGTCATATAGCAGTTATACTTATGTGATAAAATTTGAAATAGATAGTTTTTTATACTAGTTTTTCCAAAACTAGCTGTTATTGCTATTATGATTAAGTTTGTATTCTCTTCAAGTTTTTTCTTTGCACTTTTTTTAAAACCATCAAAAAGAATTTTTTCAAATAACATACTTATAAAAATAGCAATAAATAGAGGCAGTATAACACCAAAATTTAGGCAAGCCTCAGTTACTAAACAAAGCAAATTTTGAAAAATAGTTGCTAAAAAAAGAAAAAGAAAAAATCTTTTAACACGAGCTGTAAAAACAAGCTTTTTATCAAGTTTTCTATACCACAAAACTAAAGTTGGTATCAAAATAGCATATAAATAAATCCAAAAAAAGTTTTCTGCAAGATAATAAACAAAAATAGGTATCAAAAAGAAAAATAGATGCCAATCATATCTGTTAAAATGAAAAACTATACGTTTTAGCTTATAACTGTACCATTGTAATGCACTTATAACATAGTAACCAATAACTAAAACAAAAATTATATGCGAAACAAATTCAAAAATAGCCATCAACCAATCTCTTCAAACTTGTCAAAATCTATAAAATCTATTTTTATACATTCTACGTCTTTAACTTTTGAAAAAGTACTTCCTTCGTAAAGCTTACTAACAAAAGCTTCTAATTCACTCTGAAGATCTAAATTAACTACAACTTCAACACACCCATTTGGTAAGTTTTTTACATAACCTACAAAATCAAGAGTTTTTGCAATCTGCATAACATATTTTCTATACCAAACTCTTTGTACCCTTCCAAAAATAGTAAATTTATAACTGTTCATTTATCACCTTTGTTATGAATTTTGAATTTTTTATAAAAAAGAAATGGTCACCATCAAGTGGATAAAAATTATTTTGCTTGATAATTTGTGATATTGTTTTACCACTACTTATTGGTGTTGCTGTGTCTTCTTTTCCCCAAAAAATCAAAGTTTTTGATGTAACTTTTTTAAACATTGGTTTGAAATCCTCATCAACCACGCTTTTTAATATCTCATACATTGTTTGACTCATACCTTTAACATCTTCACTAGCAAATAGCTTATACATACTAGAAGGAACTATATTTTTTAAAATTTTAAAAAATTTTATTCTCATTTTAACTTTAAAAGATTTCTCTATTATAATTCCTGCACTACTTAAAAGTACAAGATTTTGAGGATTTAAAATAGTTCCAACTTTTCCACCAAATGAGTGCCCAACTATGCAAAAAGTATCTACATGTAAAGAGTTTAAAAATAGTTTAACAATAGCTGCATAATCTGATGTTTTTATTGGTATATTAATAGACGAGCCACCAAAACCAGGCAGATCTAAAAAAATCAAACGGAACTCTTTTAAGTCTTTTCCAAAAGCCTGTTTCATTATCTCTTTATTACTTCCCCAACCATGAAGAAATACTACAACTTTACTCTTGTTTTGATTTAAAATCTCATAACTTATGGAGTAAGTTTGAGAGTTATATACTAACTCTCTAAGTGCCATTTGGTTTTGTCTTTAGATATATTTTTTCTAAGATTTTAACGGCTTCACTCATGCGTTCATACTCTTCAATAGGAATTATAACTGCTTCAAATCGATTATTTTTTACAATAACTAGTTTCTCTTTCTCTCCACTTGTCAAACTCTTAAGTTCACTACTAAAGTTTCGTACCACTTCCGTTGCACTTATGACTTCATCTTGAGTAAAACTTGTCATTATTTACCCTTTGCTGCTTGTATTGAGTTTATGTACTTATACTGAGCAGGTACGTTTGTAGTGGTTGGTAAAAACTTCACCAAATCAGATATGGTTTTATCAAAATCATTAAACAAATAGTTTGCCATACTGCCAGGAACTGAGTTTATCTCATTTATATATACTTCATCTTCCAATACAAAGAAATCACAACGTATAAGTGAACCAGAGAATAAAGGTTCATATAGTTTTTTGAAAGTATCTTTCATCTTTTCAACCATAACACTACTCAAATTGGCTTCATTTACTCTTTTAGTTCGTGAAAAATCTAAGTACTTTTTATCGAAATCTAAAAACTCATCTTTTTGTGGCTCTTCAATAATAGAAAACTGATACGAATCCATTTTACAACCTGCTAAGTTATACTCTTTGATACCATTTATAAAAGGCTCAATTATAACTTGTGTATCAAACTCAAAAGCAACATCTAAGGCATAGTCCAATTCATCTTTACTCTTGACTATACTTATTCCAATAGAACTCCCAAGCCTTATTGGTTTAACTATCACAGGGTATTTTAACTCAATATCACGAGAATTACTCTTCTCCAAAGTTGTGTAATCTAAAGTTTTTACGCCAAACTCTTTAGCATACATCTTTGTAAAAAGTTTGTTACAACTTATGGTACTAGCTTCAACTCTAGGACCTATAAAAGGTATTTCAAAAAACTCCAATAAAGAAGCAAATTTGCCATCTTCTCCATCAGCTCCATGAGACATATTTAGAGCTACATCAAACTCTACCCTCTTCTCACTCATCATACTCTTTTGAAAAAAACCACCATTTTTAAGTGTGAGTTTTTTATCTTTTTTATACTCACCACTACTAAATCTTTTTGAATTTATTTTGTCAGTAGGTATAAGATAAAAATCTCTATTATAATCGCAAAATATATATACCAACCTTGCTTTTAAAACTTTTTTCATAGCTATTGCACTCACTATGCTTATCTCATGTTCAAAACTTTTTCCACCAAAAACTATACCAATTTTCATCTAACTGTCCCCTTTTTCAAGGAACAAAGTCCCTCGAAAATTCCTCGCGACTAAAGCACGAAGCTGCCACTTCTGTAATTTCATTATCATCCTAATTTTTTCAATGCTTCTTTTATTAGTGAACTTGTATTAGTACTGCTACATGTAGATAATACTTTTCTAATTCTCTCTTTTTTAAACCCTAGACTTTCTAATGCCATAATGGTTTCATTTATGGAACTATTAGCACCTAAAGTATCACTCTCTAACTCAAAATCACTTAATTCTACCAAAATTCTTTTTGCACTTTTAGGACCTATTCCAGGAACTTTTTTAAATGCTTCGACTGAATTTGAAGTAAGGGCAGTGGCAAATTCTGAAGGATTCATTGTGGAACACACTGCAAGTGCTGTTGAAGGTCCTACACCATTTACTTTTACCAAAGTATCAAAAACTCTTTTTTCATCACTCTGTTTAAAACCATAAAGATTATTTGCATCTTCTCTTATTATTTGAGTTACATGTAAAGAGATTTTACCCAAACTTACACTTGAAGAACAAAAAAGAGATACATTTACTCTATATGTAAAACCTGAATTTGTCTTTACATGTAAAAAAGTTGGTTCTTTTTTAACTATTTCACCATCTATTGCTATTATCATGAACTATACTCCGATGATTTTTTTATTTCATACGTCCCATCGCCAGTCTCTATAAGAGATATTTCTCTTATAATTTCATTTTCTTTTGTATTATAAACTTTTTCAATTACTGGTGAAATAAGTTTAAATTTTATTTCATTATACTCCCGCCATGGAGAGTGGTTTATGATTTTTGCAGAAAAAACTTTCATTTGAACTTGATTCAAATCTTCTTTTAAATTTTTAAGTTGAAGTTTATCATCTTTAAATTTTTTCAAAGATTCATTATACTCATTTACACTTTTTTGAAACTCTTTTATTTTTGAAAGAAGTGTTACAGGAGGATTTTTCCCATCTTTTTTTAACTCTAATATCTTTTCTTGGACCATTTTAACTGTTGCTTTTGTCTTATCAATGACTCTTTTTTTCTCTTCAAGAACTTTTGGAATTGACTTTAATCTTAATGATAACTCTTTTATTTTTTTGTTTATTTTTTCTATATTTTCATTGAACTCTTTTGTCATACTTGGGTCTATCAAAAATTTATTGTTAGTACCTTTTAACTCTTTTATCTCAATAGTGTCCGAAGCTGTTATGCTAACATTAGATGATAACTCTTCAATAACAATATTTTTTCCTATAATTTCACCACCAATGGCCTTTTTGACATTGATTATATCCCCAATAATCTTACCACCTTCTAGTCTATCAATATTGGCTACTTCAGCAATTACAGTGCCCCTATGAATAGTAATTTGAGCATTTTTTGCTTCCATAGTCGATGTTTGATGAGTCTGTCCACCAATAGTTAACTTTTCAGCTTTTATCCTCGCCCCACTTGCCACATTACCTTCAATATTAAGCTCATACGTTTCAACACTCATGCCAGGTCCTATCGCATCTTTAAAAACGTCAGATTCCGTTATGTTAATCTTTACTTCAGCACTCATATCAGTCTCAATTGACCCAGTAGTTTTAAAGCTTATCTCATCTACTTCTATATTTTCTTGTATATCAAAAGATCCTGGATTTTCTTCTGTAACGTAACCATTTTGTCCTGCAACATACTTTATTTTCTCATCATCTTCTTTTTTTAAAATGTTTTCTGTATAATTTACCAACATCTCGTTGGCTGAAAGTGGTTCTCTAACAGACATGAATTTTCCCTGACAATTTCTCCCTGCAATGCCAAATTGAGGTTTAATATACTCCATTATGCAATCTCCCTTGGAAACTGCCAAAATATATCCTCTTTTTGAATAATCAACTCTACCTTGCTCATCTTCTTGTGAAAATTTTTGTTTATAATGATAAATAAAATTATCATTTATGGGCAAAACAGGGTCTATGCCTTGACAAACCACAAACATACTATCTTCATTCATGATTCCATTAACTCTTATTCCTGAAATAATTATTTTTATATCTTTATGCATCATTTCATCATGAATTCCAACAAGTATGCCAGCTCTAATCTTCTTCTTATTTATTTCTTCAATAATTCTATTCTCTATTTTAGAAAAGTATTTAACTTCTACATCTTTTTTGATAGTTACAATTATTTTTGTAAGAGCTCTATTTCCACCAAGGATTATAGGAGGAAGTACTGCTTTGTTTTCATCTTCTTGAATCTTAAATATATCTACTTTATACATCTGCTTGATTTTCAAATCAGAATTTAAAATAAAATCTTTATCTTTAAACTGTTTTAACTTCTCTTCATCAGCTTCAATCCAGCCCTCTTCTTTATCAATACTATAGGACGTTTTAACTTTTATTATTTTAAAATCAAGTTGGGATAAAGAGAGGTTATTTGCACCAGCAATGCCTTTTATCTCTCTTGATATATTCTCACTCTCTACTATAATAGATTTAAATTCTGGTTTCTTCTTTTCTTCTTTCACTTTAGCAGAATTATCACCCATAATTTTGTCAAACAAGCCCATTTTATATCACCTCTTGCTATTTATTATTGTTATTATACTAAAAAAAGATTAATTAACCCAAAAAACAGTCCATTTTAGTTACCATTGTTCATGATTTTTAAAAATTTTTTTACAAATAGTATCGGCATACTAGTCTCTCGTATATTTGGTTTTATACGAGACCTTCTAACAGCCTCAGTTCTTGGAGCTAACATATATAGTGACATTTTCTTCGTTGCATTCAAACTTCCTAACCTTTTTAGACGTATTTTTGCTGAGGGTGCTTTCACTCAGACCTTTATTCCTGCATTTATAAACTCAAAAAATAAGTCCATATTTACCTATAAAACTTTTACAAGATTTTTTGTTTTTCTTATTTTTGCTTCGTTTATAGTTACCATTTTTAGTGGATTTTTTGCAAAACTTATTGCTCTTGGATTTGATGATGAAACATTGGCTATTGCTTCCCCTCTTGTAGCCATAAACTTTTACTACCTACCACTCATATTTGCTGTAACTTTTTTAGGCTCACTTTTACAATACAAAAACCACTTTGCAACTACGGCTTTTTCTACTGCCTTACTCAACATTGCACTTATTAGCTCACTTCTACTTACCAATGGTATGGAAAAAATTGATATAATATATGCCATGAGTTACGCAGTCTTAGTTGGTGGTGTTTTACAGCTTTTAACACACCTAGTTGCTATTAAAAATAGAAATCTAATGAAGCTTTTTAGAATTGGATATGTAAATAGAAAAAAGGATAGAATAAAAGATGAAGATAAAAGATTTTTCCGATCTTTTTCTCACGCTATTCTAGGAAACTCAACCCCACAAATTTCAGCTTTTTTAGACACTTGGATAGCTAGTTTTTTACTAACTGGAAGCATTAGTTATCTCTACTATGCAAACCGTATATTTCAACTACCACTTGCTCTTTTCGCTATAGCTCTTAGTGTTGGAGTATTTCCAAAAATTGCACGTATGGTTAAAAATAACGAGACTTCAAAAGCTCTACTGCTTTTCAAAAATGGCTTTTGGTTTTTATTCTTTCTACTTGCACTCTCGGCAATAGGTGGTTTTATACTAAGTGAAGAAATAGTAAAACTACTTTTTCAAAGAGGTGCTTTTAACAGTGAAGACACACTAAAAAGTGCCGAAATTTTGCAAATGTATTTAATAGGACTTGTCCCTTATGGTCTTGCCAAACTATTCTCTTTGTGGCTATATGCAAATATGCGCCAAAAAGAAGCAGCCAAAATTGCTCTTTTTGCACTAAGTACAAACTTACTACTTTATACTGTTTTAATTGAACCTCTTGGAGTCAAAGGTTTAGCCCTTGCAAGTTCATGTGCTGGCATTGTACTTTTAGGCTTTACAATACGTTCATTTGGTCTAAAAGAGTTTTTAGATATAATACGCGATAAAAAATTAGCTATATTTGTTGGAATGCTCATAGTTTACATCCCAACTCTTCTATATATTAAGGAAATAGTCAGTGAATATTTATGATTCAGTTAAAAGAAAAAAAGTACCCTTTGAACCAATAAAAGATAAGCAAATAAAAATTTATGTTTGTGGACCAACTGTTTATGATGATGCTCACTTAGGACATGCTAGAAGTGCTTTAGCATTTGATTTGTTAAGACGAACTTTTTTAGAACTAAACTACAAAGTGACTTTCGTAAAAAACTTCACAGATATTGATGATAAAATCATAAAAAAAATGAAAGAGAGTGGAAAAACTCTTAAAGAAATAACAGAATTTTATATAAAAAGATACAAAAATGAGATGAACGCTCTTGGTATTAGTGATGCTGACATTGAACCAAAAGCAACTGAAAGCATAGATGAAATAGTAACTTTTATAGAAGCTCTTTTAAAAAAGAACAACGCTTATAAAACAAGTGACACTATATATTTTGATACATCAAAAGATGAGAAGTACCTTAGCCTTTCACACATGAAAATGGACGATACTCGCTCACGCGTTGAAGCAAATAAAGAAAAAAAAGACCAAAAAGATTTTGCTCTTTGGAAGTTTTCAAAACAGGGAGAACCAACATATAGTGCAAGTTTTGGAGATGGACGTCCAGGATGGCACATAGAGTGTAGTGCTATGATAGAGAAACACTTAGCTTATGAAGGTGACTTTCAAATAGATATTCATGGCGGTGGAGCAGACCTGCTCTTTCCTCATCATGAGAATGAAGCGTGTCAAACAAGATGTAAAAGTGGACAAGAGTTAGCAAAATACTGGATGCACAATGGTTTTGTAACCATAAATGGTGAGAAAATGAGTAAATCTTTAGGCAATAGTTTTTTTCTAAAAGATGCATTAAAAGAGTATGACGGTGAAATACTTCGTTTTTATCTTCTTAGTTCACACTATAGAGCAAACTTCAATTTTTCTGAAGTTGACTTACTAGTAACAAAAAAACGTTTAGATAAACTCTATCGCCTTAAAAAGAGAGTTTTTGAAGGTAAAAAAAGCTCTACATGTAAAGAGTTTAAAAAAGCTATTTTAGATGCTCTTAGTGAAGATTTAAATATTTCTAAAGCACTAAGTATAGTTGATGAAATGCTAGCAACTGCAAACGAAAAACTTGATCACAATCCAAAAGACAAACCAACAAAGTTTGAAACAAATGCAAATCTTATTTGGCTTGAAGATATACTTGGTATTGGTTATAAAAACCCTTACATGTACTTCCAAATTGGAATCACTAAAGAGGAAAAAATGGAAATAGAAAACCTAATAAACCTTCGAGCCGAAGCAAAAAAAGAGAAAGATTTTGCAAAAGCAGATAAAATAAGAGAAACTCTTACATGTAAAGGCATACAACTTATGGATACCCCAAATGGAACTCAATGGGAAAAGGCTGAATAATGGAAGGTGTTAAACTTGTTTTAAAGCGTTTCTCACCATACTTTAAAGATTATATTCCTTATTTTATATTTGCGATCATTGGTATGATTTTAGCTTCAAGTGGAACTGCGGCTTCAGCGTACTTAGTAAAACCACTATTAGATGATATATTTGTCGCAAAAGATGTTGAAATGTTAAGACTTTTACCTCTTGCTATCATAGCAGTTTACTTTGCTAAAGAGTCTGGCAGGTACATGCAATCATACTTCACAAGCCTAATTGGACATGACATTATAAGACGTTTTAGAGATAAAATTTTGAAAAACCTTCTCATTCAAGACATCTCATTCTTTCACAAATATAGAACTGGTGAACTCATAAGTAGAAATACAAATGATGTTGAAAAAGTAAGAACCGTTGTATCAAATATGATTCCAGAGTTTTTAAGAGAGAGTTTGACTATAGTTGGTCTTGTTGGAGTTGTTATTTATCAAAGCTCAGACCTTGCTTTTTATGCCCTTATTATTATGCCCTTGGCAATATACCCACTTAGTAAATTAGCAAAAAAAATGAAAAAGATTTCAAAATTATCTCAAGAAAAGGTATCTGATCTTACCTCGAAACTAAGTGAAATCTTTAATAATATAGAAGTTATCCAAGCAAGTAATTCACAAAAACATGAACAAGATATTTTTAAAGAAGAGAATCAAAAATACTTTAACCTAACAATGAAATCTGTAAAAGTATCTCAGTTAGTAAGCCCTATGATGGAGACACTCGGAGCTATTGGAGTCTCTACTGTTATTATAGTTGGTGGTATGGAAGTCATAAATGATAACATGAGTATGGGATCATTTTTCTCATTTTTAACTGCTCTTTTTATGCTTTATACTCCTATTAAAAGACTCTCAAGTTTATACAATCAACTTCAAGAAGCTATAGCGGCTAGTGAAAGAATATTCTTTTTACTTGACCAAAAACCAACAATAGTTGGTGGAGACAAAGAGATACCAGAAGTCATCCAGAGTGTAGAATTTGAAAATGTAGAACTAATGTACGGTGAAAAAAAAGCACTCAATGGCATAAATTTAAAAGCAAACAAGGGTGATTTTTTAGCACTTGTAGGTGACAGTGGTGGTGGAAAAAGTTCACTAGTCAATATGATAGTAAGATTTTATGATCCAAGTGCTGGTAAAATTAGTATAAATGGAACTGATATAAAAGAGTTTTCACTTCAAAGTCTAAGAGACTCTATTGCTATAGTGACTCAAAGAGTATATATATTTCACGAAAGTGTAGCTGCAAACGTAGCTTATGGACAAAAAATAGATGAAGACAAGGTTATAGATGCTCTTAAAAAAGCAAACGCATATGAGTTTGTAAAGGAGCTTTCCGAGGGAATTCACACACTACTAGACGAATCAGGCACAAACCTCTCAGGTGGGCAGAGACAACGCATTGCAATAGCACGTGCCATTTACATAAATCCTAAAATTCTCATAATGGATGAAGCAACAAGTGCTTTGGACAGCAAAAGCGAAAAGAAAATAACAGAGGCAATGGAAAACTTAATTAAAGACAAAATCACATTTGTTATAGCGCACCGTCTCAGCACAGTCCAAAAAGCAGACAAAATTGCTGTACTACAACATGGAAAAGTAACTGCTATTGGCACAGATGAAGAGTTAAAACAAAACAGTAAAGAGTATATGAAACTAAAAGGTTTACAAGCGTAAAAGCTTCTACATGTAAAGATTTTCTTTACATGTAAGCTACCCCAATGCCAACCAAATCCCAACTCCTAGCATAAGAGTTCCAGCTACTTTATTCATAAGTTTTACATTATCACTTTTTTGAAGAAACTTTCTTAAAGTACTACCTCCACTAGCGTAAATGGTAAGGCATATAAACTCTAAAGATAAAATTATAAAAAGTAAAACAGAGATTTGAGGAACCAAAGGTTGAGTTTGATTTATAAATGGTGGCAATAAAGAGATAAAAAATGCCCACCCTTTTGGATTTGCTATAGCTGTTACAAAACCTTGTATTGCCAAAGCTTTATTAGATATAGAGAAGCTTTTTTTAGTGTTACATGTAGAGACTGCCATTTTACCTCTACTAAGCCACATTTGAACCCCAAGATAACCCAAATAAATTCCACCTGCATACTTAAAAACAGTAAATATATCTGGATACTTTAGCATTATAGTAGCCACACCAACCACAGAAGAAAGAGCAACAATACCAACACCTGCAAGTTCTCCAGCCATCATATAAAATGTTCTTCTAAGTCCTATGCTCATACCTAAACTCATAGCCAAGGTCATGCACATACCTGGAGTCAATGAGACGAAAAAAAATGTTGGTATAAAAACAACCAAGATAGATAAATTTAAAACTATTTCCAAAAAAGCACCTTTTTAGTAAATTTAAAGTATAATCGCGGATAAAATTAAAAAAGGATACACTTTGTTGACATATAATCACCTTAAAAAACTTTTTTTTCAACTAAATCCAGAAAATGCTCACAATATTGCAGAATTTGCATTTAAAAATGGTACTAGATTTTGTCCTTTTTTAGCAAGTGAACTTGCAAAAAGATACTTTGTAACAGATACTAGATTGGAACAAAAACTTTTTGGCAGCACATTTTTAAATCCTGTAGGACTCGCAGCTGGATTTGATAAAAATGCAACTATGATTAAAATGCTAACAGCTCTTGGTTTTGGTCATATTGAGTTTGGAACAGTAACACCAAAACAACAAAATGGTAACCCTAAACCTAGACTCTTTCGCCATATAGAACAAGAAAGTCTACAAAACGCTATGGGTTTCAACAATGATGGCATGGATAAAATAAAGAAAAAAGTAGAAAAATTATACCCATTTGCTACTCCTCTTGGTGCAAACATAGGAAAAAATAAAACTACAAGTGCTGGGGATGCTCTTAGTGATTATGAAAAACTAATAGAAACATTTAAAGATATTAGTGACTACATCGTCATCAATATTTCTTCACCAAATACTCCAGGGCTTCGTGACTTGCAAAATGAAGAGTTTATAAAAGAGCTTTTTACAATGGCTAAGAGTAAAACAGATAAAGCAGTGCTACTCAAAATTGCACCTGATTTAGAGGTAAAAGATGCTTTAAACATTTGTGGGGTTGCTCTTGAAAATGGAGCTGGTGGTATAGTTGCAACAAATACAACTATAGACTATTCACTTGTACCAAATCCTAAAAGTTTTGGTGGAATTAGCGGAAAAGTATTAGAACAAAAAAGCTCGGCTCTTTTTGAAGAATTGGCTAAAGAGTTTTATGGGAAAACAACACTTATTAGTGTTGGTGGAATTGATAGTGCTGAGATAGCGTACAAACGCATAAAAATGGGAGCTAGTTTAGTTCAAATTTATAGCTCGTTTATTTACAAAGGTCCAAAACTCAACCACGATATATCACAAGGTATCTTAGATTTAATGGATAGAGATGGGTTTCACCACATTAGTGAAGCAATTGGAAAGGATAGAAAATAATGAAAATATTAATAACAATATGTATGATTTTAGGAGGCCTTATGGCAAACTCACTACCTGAGTATAAAACAAAAACACTAGACAATGGACTTCAAATTGTAGTTATCCCTATGGACAATGAGAGCAATGTAATATCAACCGATATATTTTACAAAGTTGGAAGTGGTCACGAAGTTATGGGAAAAAGTGGAATCGCTCACATGCTAGAACACTTGAATTTTAAATCAACAGACAACTTAAAAGCTGGTGAATTTGATGAAATAGTAAAAGGATTTGGTGGAGTCAATAACGCTTCAACTGGCTTTGATTTTACACACTACTTCATAAAAAGTTCATCTAAAAACTTAGATAAATCTCTTGGACTTTTTGCAGAGTTAATGGAAAACTTAAAACTTAAAGATGAAGAGTTTCAACCAGAGCGTGATGTAGTTCTCGAAGAGAGACGTTGGAGAACAGATAACTCTCCAACAGGATATCTTTACTTTAGACTCTTTAACAATGCTTTTACATATCACCCATACCATTGGACTCCAATAGGATTTATTGAAGACATAAAGCACTGGAACATAGAAGATATTAGAGAGTTTCACTCTAACTATTATCAGCCATCAAATGCTATTGTTGTGGTTGCTGGCGACATAAGTGCTGAGGAAGTTTTCAAAACTACAGAAAAATACTTTGGAAAAATAAAAGGTAAAAAAGTTACTTACCCGAGTGCCCATCAAGTTGAACCAGAACAAGATGGAGCAAAAAGAATTTACATAAAAAAAGAGAGTGAAGTAGAAATGCTAGCTATTGCTTACAAAATTCCTGACTTCTTACATGTAGACCAAACTGCACTATCTGCTTTGAGTGAGTTACTTAGTAGTGGTAAAAGCTCAATGCTTCAAAAAGTATTAGTCAATGACAAAAAAATGGTAAACCAAATATATGGGTATAACATGGAAAACCGTGATCCATCTATTTTTATGTTTTTAGCTGTTGGAAATCCTGGTGTTAAAGCTGAAGATATAGAGAAAGAACTTCTTGAAATAATAAAAAGAGTACAAAACGGAGAAGTAAATGAAAAAGATGTTCAAAAAATAAAAACAAATACAAGAGCAGATTTTATATTTAGACTTGAAGGCTCTTCAAATATGACAAACATTTTTGGAAGTTATTATGCAAAGGGTGATATAAACCCTCTTCTAAATTATGAAGACAACATTAATAACCTCAAAAAAGAGGATATAATAAACGTTGCAAAAAAATATCTAGTTAAAGAAAAATCAACTACAGTGATATTACGAAAGGATTATGAATGAGCACAGAAATACAAGGAGCTATGACAGCCCTTATAACACCATTCAAAAATGGCAAATTAGATGAAGAAACTTATGCAAAACTAGTAAAAAGACAAATAAAAAATAAAATAGACGTTGTTGTTCCAGTAGGAACAACAGGAGAAAGTGCAACTCTAAGTCATGAAGAACACAGACGTTGCATAGAAATATCTGTCGATGTTTGTAAAGGAACTAACGTAAAAGTTATGGCAGGAGCAGGTAGTAATGCTACATGGGAAGCAATTAGTATTGCAGAGTTTGCACAAAAACATGGTGCTGATGGTATCCTTTCAGTTACACCATACTATAACAAGCCTATGCAAGAAGGACTTTACCAACACTATAAAGCATTGGCAAATGCTGTTGAAATTCCTGTACTTCTTTACAATGTACCAGGCCGTACTGCATGTGACTTGCTTCCAGAAACTATATACAGATTATTTAATAACTGCTCAAATATATTTGGTGTTAAAGAAGCAACTGGTTCTATAGAAAGATGTGTAGATTTGTTAGCACATGAACCAAAGCTAAGCGTGATTAGTGGTGATGATGCTATAAACTACCCTATTCTTTCAAATGGTGGAAGTGGTGTAATATCTGTTACATCAAACTTAATGCCAAATAAGATAGCTGATTTAACTCACGCTGCTATGGACGGTGATTATCATGAAGCTAAAAGAATCAATGACAAACTTTATACTATGAATAAAATTCTTTTTTGTGAAAGTAATCCAATACCAATAAAAGCAGCAATGCATATAGCTGGATTACTTGATACCTTAGAGTATAGACTTCCTCTAACTGCACCAAGTAAAGCAAATATGAAAAAGATTGAAGAAGTTATAAAACAATATGATATAAAGGGATTTTAAAAATGGGTTATAGTGAAATGAAAGGCAAAACACTTGTTGTGAGTGGAGGAACTAGAGGAATAGGAAAAGCAATTGTTTATGACTTTGCAAAACAAGGTGTTAATATAGCTTTTACATATAACTCAAATAAAGAAATGGCTGAAAATCAAGTAAAAGATTTAGAAGAAAATTATGGTGTAAAAGCAAGAACTTATCCTTTGAATATTTTAGAGCCTGAAACATATAAAGACCTATTTAAACTTATAGACGAAGATTTTGATGAGATTAATTACTTTATATCAAATGCAATTATTTCTGGTCGTCCTGTTGTTGGTGGATATACAAAATATATGAAACTAAAACCAAGAGGAATCAATAACATCTTTACTGCAACTGTAAATGCATTTGTAGTTGGTTCTCAAGAAGCAGCAAAACGTATGCAAAAAGTAGGAGGAGGAAGTATTATTTCTATCTCTTCCACTGGAAACTTACAATACATAAAGCACTATGCAGGTCATGGAACAGCAAAAGCAGCAGTTGAAGCTATGGCTAGATATGCAGCAGCTGAACTTGGTGAGTTTAACATAAGAGTAAATGTAGTTAGTGGAGGTCCTATTGAGACTGATGCACTTAGAGCATTTACAAACTATGAAGAGGTCAAAGATAAAACAGCTGCACTTTCACCATTGAACCGCATGGGACAACCAAATGACGTAGCTGGTGCTTGTCTTTTTGTATGTTCAGAAAAAGCGAGTTGGATGACAGGTCACACGCTTCTAATTGATGGAGGAACTACATTTCAAACATGTTAAATCTACCTAATTTTTTAGCTCTAAGTAGAATTCTACTTGCACCACTCATGTTATGGTTTCTAGTTGGTAGAGATAGCTCTATCTTTGAAGGTATCCATGTAAGTTGGCTAGATTACAGTGCTGCTTTGATTTTTGTCATAGCTAGTGTTACAGATGGTTTTGATGGTTTTATAGCTCGTGCTTGGAACCAACAAACAACACTTGGGGCAATTCTTGACCCTCTTGCAGATAAAATGCTTATGCTTAGTGCTTTTTTGGGTCTCATGGTTATTGACCGTGCCAATGTTTGGGCAGTATATCTTATACTTACTCGTGAATTTTTCATAACAGGAATACGCGTGGCAGCTGCAAGTAAAGGTCTTGATATCAAAGCCTCTATTTGGGGGAAAATAAAGACTCTACTACAAATGTTTGCTATAGGTTTTGCTACTATGAACTGGCCTTATGCTCAACTACTTATGTGGCTTGCAGTTGGCATGACACTCTACTCAGGATTTGAATATATCATGAGCTATGCAAAAAAGGCAAATAAATAATGGGTATGTTAACTTCACTTTTAGTACTATCGTTTTTAATATTTTTCCATGAACTTGGACATTTCTTAGCAGCACGTTTTTTTGGTGTACATGTAGAAGTTTTCAGCATAGGATTTGGTAAAAAAGTTTTTAGCAGAGTAATTGGTAAAACAGAATACCGCTTAGCAATGATTCCACTTGGTGGATTTGTACAGATGAAAGGTCAAGATGATAGTGACCCTACAAAAGTAAGTAATGACTCAGATAGTTATAATACAAAAAAACCTTGGAAAAGGGTTATCATCCTTCTTGCAGGTCCATTTGCAAACTTTCTTTTAGCATTTATACTCTATTTAGCTATCGCAAACATTGGTGTAACTAAACTTTCACCCATTATTGGGAATGTGGGAGTTGATACACCTGCACAAAAAATTGGACTTATGAAAAATGATAAAGTCATAGAAATCAATGGCGAGCATGTACAAACCTGGGATGATTTAAGTAGACTGATAAAACAGAGCGATGGTCCTCTTTTAGTGAGTATACAAAGAGGAAACAAGGTAAAAACACTTATGGTAACTCCTGATATAAAGGAGCTTAAAACTATATTTGGTGAACCTATAAAAAAAAGAATTATAGGTATTTCTCCTAATGGTGAAACTCTTGTACTTAATTTAACTGCTGTTGAGACTCTTATTTTTGCTTATGATGAAACAATAAAAGCAACTACTTTGATAGTAACTAGCCTACAAAAACTTGTTCAAGGTGTAATCCCTTTAAAAGAGTTAGGTGGCGTTGTAGCTATTGTTCAAGTCACGGCTCAAGCTAGTGAAGCTGGAATTATTGCTCTTTTTGCTTTGACTGCGCTTATTTCTGTTAACTTGGGAGTTCTCAATCTTCTTCCTATTCCTGCTCTTGATGGTGGGCATATCATGTTTAATATATATGAAATGATAACAAAAAGAGCTCCTAGTGAGAAAATTATTTATCGTATGACTGTTATTGGTTGGGTATTTTTACTCACCCTAATGACTTTTACCATTTTTAACGATATATATAGACTTTTTGGAGGTTATTAATGGTTAGTTTATACGAAGAGAGATTTGATGAAGTTTTAACTAAGATAGAAAAAGTTAGGCTTGAAGTTAATCAACACCAAATCATAAAAATAATCGCGGTAAGTAAAAATGTAAACTCAATAGCCGTAGAAAATATGTATAACATAGGGCAGCGTGCTTTTGGAGAAAATCGAGTCCAAGATTACAAAACAAAAATAGAAATTCTTGAAGAGTTACCTTTAGAGTGGCACTTTATTGGTCGTCTTCAAACAAATAAAATAAATGCTTTAATTGATTTAAACCCATCTCTGATGCACTCTTGTAGTTCTCTTAAAATGGCTTTAGAGATAGATAAACGTCTACAGGTAAAGGGTAAAACAATGAATGTTTTACTTCAAATAAACAGTGCTTATGAAGAGCAAAAAGCAGGAGTAATGCCTGAAGATGCTTTGGATGTTTATGCTGAAATCATCTCTACATGTAAACATATAAAACTCAAAGGTGTTATGAGCATAGGGGCTCACTCTGATGATAAAGCACAAGTACGAAAAAGTTTTAAAATTACTCATGATATTTTTAAAGAGTTAGAGACTAAAGGAGCAAAGTACTGTTCTATGGGTATGAGTCAAGATTATGAGCTTGCAGTAGAGTGTGGCTCAAATATGCTTCGCATAGGTAGTACTTTTTTTAAGTAACCTCTACATGTAAAGAAACTCTTTGTCTAAAAGGGTTTCTCCATTTACTATAATCTCCAATTTATGTTTTCCTTTATAGTATCTTCTTGTACTAATCGGTCTAAAAGAGTAGGTTTTTTCTACTTTTTTACTTTTTTGCTTATAAATACCTTCTGAAATTTTAAAAACCTTTTTTGAGTATTTATTATTTTGTCTTACAAAATGCAAAGCGTACTCAACCCTAAGTTTACCAAGATTTACTTTCGAATTAAGAGTAAAACTAAACAATAATTCTTTTTCAAACTCTACCTTATTTGTCATGGTAAAATCTTCTATTTTTAGACCCTCAAGTTTTTTAAAACCAAACATTTCTAGTGTATCTCTATCACTTGCCTTCAAAAGAGTTCTACAACCATGCTTTAAAAGCTTATCTCTATTTTGATTTTGACCTATCCAACTTTTTGTTATTTCCTTAACAATATCTGGATTATCTTTTGAAATATCATTTAAATTATTTGCTACGCTTCTTCTGACATATTCACTCTCATCATCTTTTAAAATATCAAGTATTTCTAACACTTCTTTTGGATTTTGTTTAAACTCAGGCAAAGCAATAGCCCAAGGGAGCCTAGGACGGCACCCTTCACTAGCTAATCTTCTTACATGTACATCATCTGAATTTGCCCAAACTTTCATACAAGCCATAGTATCTTTTGGATATTTAACTATAAACCTACGTACAGCAAACTCAGAACTTGAATCTTTTGTAAAACACTCTAAAGCTTCCATAGATTTTTCAAAATCATCCATACCATACACTTCAACAAAATCTTGAAATACCATTTTTTCTAAACCCATATTCTCAGGTAATTTTGAAAAAACCATCTTTAGTATATATATTGCTTCAGCATAATCACAAGGCAAAAACTCTCCCAAAACAGTAGATATATGTCTCATCCTCTCTTTGAGTTCTCTTCTCTCCCACAACATATCAAAAACTCTACATGTAAACTCTTTTTTATTTACATGTAAGAGTTCATTACAGAGTAAATCTATATAATTTTTATTATATATATCTTTATATAACTCAGCCATTTTTCAACTGTCCTGCTAAATATCCACTAGAAAAACTCCACTGCAAATTATATCCACCACAAGGACCATCTAGGTCAACCACTTCCCCACAAAAGTACAAACCACACACCAATTTACTTTGCATAGTTTTAGGGTTTATCTCTTTGAGACTTACCCCTCCTCTTGTAATCATAGCTTTTTCAAAACCATCATGACCATTTACATTTAAAGGCGTTTTTGCTAAAATTTTTATCAACTTATTTAGTTTTATTCCATCTACACTTTTGTATCTACATGTAGACTCAATTTCTACAATTTTTAACAACTCTTTTGCTACTGATTGAGGTAGAAGCATACTTATGTTTTCAAGTATGCTTTTCTCACTATTTTCCTTTAAATGCAAACGAATATCTTCTTCATTTTTGCCATTTATCATACTTACATGAAGAGGTACCTCACCATACTTTTTTAGTAGTGGCGTTATCTCTCTCGAAAAATCTAAAACGACAGGACCTCGTATACCGTTTTTGGTAAAAATCAAATCACCAACTGCTTTTAGTTTTTTGTATTTAGGAACATTAACTTGAATTAAAGCTTTAGCTATAGTATCTGCACGACAATTTGCAACCCACTTTTCCTTTACATGTAAAGGCATCATTGCAGGACTAAGCTCTGTTACTTTATGTCCATAGGCTTTAGCAAAGTCGTAACCATCACCATTGGCTCCTAATACAGGGTAACCTAAACCACCCGTTGCAATAACAATATTTTTAGCACTATATCCAGCTACAATGAAATTCTCTTTTTGTTCAATGCATTGAATATCTACAGAACAAACAGTCTCTACATGTAAACGATTTAGTTCACTTTGCAAAGCACTAAGAACACTCCCAGAGTTATGAGAATCAGGAAAAACTCTAAAACCATCTAAGCAGTCTGTTTTAACTCCAATACTTGCAAAAAACTTTATAAGTGCTTGATTATTGAAAGCTAAAATAGCATCTCTCATAAAGAGACCATTTTTACCAAAACTGGACATAAAATCTTCAAAATTAAGAGTATTTGTAAGGTTACATTTCCCTCCACCAGTTGCTTTTAGTTTTGCACCAATCTTTGGAAGTTTTTCTAAAAGTAGAACCTTTTTACCAACTCTAGCTGATGTGATAGCACACATCATACCAGCAGCTCCAGCTCCAATAACTATGACATCATACATACAAAAATCGTGCATAAACCGAAAGGTATACACCCATAATCTCTTTTAATTTATCTGCTAGCAATTCTTTCTCTTCTTTGTTAAAAATAATCTCTATGAGCTCTGTATGTACGCTGCTTGCAAACTCTATAAAAACTTCTGGTTCTTTTACATCATCTTTTGTATACATATAAAAGAGTTCTAATGCTCTTGTAAGCCCAAATATATAAGAAGTTATACACCTATGTATACTAGTTTCTACTTTGTCAAAATCTTCTTTTTTCTTTTTGAAATTAGTTGTAATTATTGTCTGAAGAAGTTGCTCTTTTGCCTCTCTTATTTCACTATTCATGTTCTCTTGAAGTATTTTATCTAAAAGTTTTAGTCCATTTTCAAAGCTTAAAGCAATATTTATTTTACTTCTACTTGCTAAAACATTTAAAGTTTTTATATCATACTTTGATGCTGTATATATATACTGTTCTTTAAAAAAGTCTAATATACATTTATAAAAATTTGCATTTTTTTCATCACTTTTTGCCAAAAATTCAATTAGGTAGTTTATATTTTTATTCATAAGTGATTTTATCTAAAAAGCCTTAAGAACGAAACTCATTTATCAATTTTAATGTTTCTATATCTTTTTTAGTTCCTCTTTGTTTCAAATGAGTAGAAATTCTTTCATATCTTTCTTGATTAAAATTTTGTCCAAATTTAAATTTACATGTAGTGCTAGTTGGCACAAGTTTAAAAAGTGCCGTTGCATTTATGATTTTTTCGTACATCTTATCATGCAAAGGTATGTATTTTCCTTCACTTTGAAGTTTTTTCATCAACTCATTTAGAGCCTCTGCTTTTTCATCATACTCTTCGACTAGTTGAATTTCACCATCGATAATAACAGATTTAAACATATGAGTAGCAGGGCAAGCTGAATTATCAGTTGTACTAAAATATGAAGGAAGAACAGAGTATGACTCTACTACACTAAAAGAGGCAAAACTATTTTCTCTAATTAAATCAAGTTTTTTCCCTTTTTGTGCTCCATGAAAGTAAATATCACTCTTTAACTCTACAAAATTTAACGGTAAAGAGTATGGTTTATTATCACGACAAAGTGCTAAAGTGCCAAACTCTGCTTCATTTAAGATATTTTGTATAATCTCTTTATCAGTTATAGTAAATGCTTTTTTCATCATAAATCCTTTTAGTACTAGAAATATAGCATAAAAAGTGTTATACTTCCGTTTTTAAAGGAGTATTATGGCATTTTTTATCTCAGTATATATAAAATTATTTTTTATTATGACACCATTTTTTGTATTAAGTATGTTTTTGTCTATGACAAAAAATTTAGAAGACACACATAGAAAGGCTATTGCTATCAAAGTAACACTAGCTATTGCAATCTCATCTATGATAATTTTACACTTTGGAAAGTATATATTTGACCTATTTGGTATCACCCTAGATGCTTTTAGGATTGGTGCTGGAGCACTGTTGTTTTTAACGGCTGTTGATTTGATTAAAAAAGATGTCAATGAAAACATAGGCTGTCCAACTGACATATCTAAGCATACTGTTGTTCCTTTAGCAATTCCTATAACAATAGGACCTGGTAGTATTGGTGTTCTTATGGTCATGGGTGCAGAAATGAAAGATTTTACTACTATAGTAACAGGATCTTTTGCCCTTTTATGCTCAATCCTAACAATAGGCATACTTCTTTATTCATCAGGACATATGAAAAACTTTGCAAGAGGAACAGGTTTGATAGTTCTTAGTAAAATAACAGGATTGATAGTATCTGCACTCTCAGCACAGCTAATATTTACAGGAATTAAAAACTTTTTGGAGTTATAAAGAGGTATTAAAACCTCTCTATATATAATTTAAGCTAACGCTTCTTTAGCATACTTTGCACCAAGCTCATATGCAACTTTATTTGCTTCATGAACTTTTGGTGGTACTTTTGAAAGCATCACTTCTTTTACTAGTTCAGGATCTAGTACTTTTGTCATTTCTACAGTAATAGAAAGTGCTACAACAGATTGTGTAATAACATTACCAACCTCTTCTTTAGCGATAGTAATAATAGGAATCTCAATGATTTTCCATTTCTTTCTATCTTCTTCACTTGCAGTTACAAGATTTGGTTCAACTACAATAATAGCCCCTGGTTTAACAGCATCTTTAAACTGATCAAAACTTATTTGTGCAGTTGCTATCATAAACTCAATTTCACCTACGTTTGCATAAGGAAAAAGAATTTCAGTTTCATCAAGAAGAATATCAACCTTAGTTGGTCCACCTCTTACTTGAGAAGTATAAGTTGAAGCTTTTACGCCATAACCACCCTCTTTTATTTTTGCAGCTGCTAAAATTTCACCAGCAAGGATAACACCTTGACCGCCAACACCAACAAATCTTAATTGTCTTCTCATTTGACGCTCCTTACAGCTTTACTTTAGTGTTATTTTGTGCCGCTTCGATAACTTTATCGTAACTATCACAATACTCTGGATTTTCATACTGCTTCAATATACCCGTTGGAAAAAGTGCATGTTTTTCTTCATCAGGAAGAGCATCATATTTTTTCTTAGGAATTGTAATATCATCAATCCATTTTAGATTTTGAACTGCTTCACCCATCTTGTTTTTTCTACCAAGATTTATGTGACAGTTAGATAGTGTCTCCATAAAAGAATATCCTCTATGCTTAAAACCAGCTAGAAAAATTTTCTCCATTTTTTGTGGCTCAAGTACAGTCTCACGTGATACAAATGTTGCACCAGCACCAAATGCAAGTTTAGCTGCATTAAATGTAGGGTCAATATTTCCAAGTTGAGCTGTAACAGTCCACATACCTTGAGGAGTAGTTGGAGAAGTCTGAGAATTAGTCAAACCATATATAAAGTTGTTTATCAAAATATGATTCAAATCTATATTTCTTCTACAAGCATGAATTGTATGATTACCACCAATAGCAAGTCCATCACCATCACCAGTTACAACAATAACGTGTTTCTCTGGATTTGCAAGCTTAATACCAGTAGCATAAGCAACAGCACGTCCATGAGTAGTATGAACTGTATTACAGTCAATGTATGAGCTAAAACGTCCACTACAACCAATACCAGAAACAACACAAACGTCTTTCATATCCCAGCCCATTTTATCAATAGCACGGATAACAGACTTTAGTATAACACCATCACCACAACCCCAACACCATAGTGTTGGCATCTTATCAACTCTAAGATATTTATCGTAATTAAAAGCCATTAAAACATCTCCTTAACTTTTGCTACCATCTCTAGTGGTGGTACTGGTCTACCATTTGCTTTATGAAGAGTTTTAAAATCATCTCTCTTCATAACTCTCTGGATTTCTTCAAGATACTGACCCATATTAAGCTCAGTTATAAAAATTTTCTCAAATCTTTCACCAATCTCTTTTAGCTTTTTAGCAGGACTTGGCCAAAGTGTTATAGGTCTAAAAAGTCCAGCTTTAATGCCATCATTTCTAAGCTTCATAACAGCTTCTTTAGCGCCACGACTAATACTACCATAAGCAATAATACAAACTTCAGCATCATCAAGCATATACTCTTCATACTCAACAATATCATCAGCTCTATTATTAATTTTACCCATCAATCTCTCGATGTTAAACTGACATGCATGCTCATCTTCTGTTGGATGACCTTTAGGTCCATGATGAAGTCCAGTTACATGGTAATGATAGCCTTCGAAAAAAGGATTCAATACTGCTGGCTCATCCATTTTTGCATCATAAGGTTTGTAATCTTTTTTATCTCCTGTAAACTTAGCACGAGTTATAACACTCTTTTTTACATCTTCTAAATCAGGAAGTATAGCTTTTCCATGCATATGACCTAAAGTCTCGTCCAAAAGAACAAACACAGGAGTCATATATTTTTCAGCAAGATTAAATGCTCTTATAGTTTCTGTATAAGCCTCTTCTAAAGAGCCTGGACACAAAGTAATAGAAGCGAAGTCACCATGAGTTGGATATTTTGCTTGACCAATGTCAGCTTGACTTACACGAGTTGGAAGACCAGTTGATGGACCACCACGCATAACGTTAACAATAACAAGAGGAATCTCAGCAATAAAACTAAGTCCAATTTGCTCCGATTTCAGTGATATACCAGGACCACTAGTTGCAGTCATAGCTTTTTTACCACTCATTGAAGCTCCAAGAGCTACACATATTCCTGCTATCTCATCTTCCATCTGTATGAATTTACCACCTACTTTTGGTAAGCTCACACTTAAATCATGAGCTACTTCAGAAGAAGGAGTTATAGGATAACCACCAAAAAATTCACAACCACAATCTATGGCTGCTTTTGCCGCAAGTGCATTACCACTTGAAATTACTTCTCTAGACATTCATAGCTCCCTATGCACTTAATTTTCTAAATTTATTTTCTCTTATAGCAACTGAACGATCTTTCGCTTCATCTGTTATTTTTGAAAATTTGTACTCTTTTCTATCTGCTACATATATAGCAAAATCAGGACAGTGTAACTCACAATCTTTACATCCGATACATGCTTCAGGATTAACAACTTCTATTATTGATCCAAGTATTGAACTTGGAGCTGCTATCATAGCTAGCACTCCAGCAGGACACATACTAACACATACATCACATGCCTTACATCTGTTTGTATTCACCCAAACAGGAGTATCTTGCGGTGCTGTAACTAAACTCATACTAAGTCTCCTTTATTACAATTTAATTTCATTTATAATACCAAGAATAGATTAAAATATCTATTCTTGACGTAAAACTCTACTTCTTTAAAACCTCTGCTACTTTTTTACCAATATCCGCTGGTGATACGACCACATGTACACCAACTGCTTCAAGTGCTGCCATTTTTTCAGCTGCTGTTCCAGCACTTCCACTGATGATAGCACCTGCATGACCCATTCTTTTTCCTGCAGGTGCTGTTTGACCTGCGATGAAAGCAACAACAGGTTTAGTAATGTTTTCTTTTATAAAAGCTGCTGCTTGAATTTCAAGATCACCACCAATTTCACCTATCATAACAATAGCTTCAGTTTCTGGATCTACTTCAAAAAGTGGAAGAAGTTCTTTATAACTAAGACCAATTATTGGATCTCCACCAATACCAACTGCTGTCGTAATACCAAAACCTTCATTACAAACTTGATTAGCACCTTCATAAGTCAATGTTCCTGACTTGCTAATAAGCCCAACATTACCTTTTTTGAAAACTGCACCAGGCATGATGCCTATTTTACACTCTTCTGCGGTGATAATACCAGGACAATTTGGTCCAATTGTAAGCATATCTTTTTTAGTTGCATAAGATTTTGCTTCTTGCATATCTCTTACAGGAGCACCTTCAGTAATAATAACAGCTAACTCAATTCCAGCATCTGCTGCTTCCATAACTGCATCACTAACAAATGCAGGTGGAACAAAAATCATACTTACAGTTGCATTAGTTGAACTAACGGCCTCTTTTACTGTGTTAAATACTGGTTTACCAAGATGAGTTTGTCCACCTTTATTTGGTGTAACACCTCCAACAATCTTCGTACCATATGCTAAACACTGCTCTGCATGGAAAGTTCCCTCTTTACCAGTAAAACCTTGAACGATTACTTTTGTATCTTTGTTTACCAATATGCTCATTATAACTCTCCTTTAGCTGCTGCAACTGCTTTTTTAGCACCATCGCCTAAATCAGTCGCTGCTATAACATTTGCAATTCCTGCATTTTTCAATATTTCTGCTGCTTCAGGAGCATTTGTTCCATCAAGTCTTACTATAACTGGTACACGAACATCTACAAGTTTTGTTGCTTCTAATATACCGTTTGCAATTCTATCACATCTTACAATTCCACCAAAAATATTAACAAATATAGCTTTTACTTTTGGGTTTTTAAGAATTATTTCAAAACCTTTTGCAACAGTTTCAGCATTTGCTTTTCCGCCAACATCAAGAAAGTTTGCAGGAGTTCCACCCATGTAGTTAATTGTATCCATAGTTCCCATTGCAAGTCCTGCTCCGTTTACCATACAACCAATTTCACCATCAAGTGCAATATAGCTCAAACCATACTCACTAGCTTCTCTCTCATCTGCATCTTCTTCACTTAAATCTCTCATAGCTTCAATATCTGGATGACGTCCTAAAGCACTATCATCAAAACTCATTTTACCATCAAGTGCAATAAAATCACCAGCACCAGTTTTTACAAGAGGATTTATCTCAATCATTTCTGCATCATTTTCCATATATAATGTATATAAAGCAGAAGCAAATTTGATAAACTTGCCAATCTCTTCTTTTGGAAGACCTAAACCAAAAGCCAACTCACGTCCGTGAAAGCCTTTAAAACCAATAGCAGGATCAACTGCAACTTTGATAATTTTTTCTGGAGTTTTCTCAGCTACATCTTCAATAGCCATACCACCTTCAGTAGAAGCCATGATAACTGGCATTTCACGAGCACGATCTAGGACAACACCTAGATAAAGCTCTTCAGCAATGTCAGCACCTTCTTCTATGTAAACTTTTGAAACTAATTTACCTTCTGATCCTGTTTGGTGAGTAACTAAAGTCATACCAAGAATCTCTTTAGTAAACTCTTCTACTTTTTCTAAACTTGTAGCGACTTTGACACCACCACCAAGTCCACGACCACCTGCATGGATTTGAGCTTTTACTACCCAAACTTTTCCACCAAGTTTTTTTGCATTTTCTACTGCTTCTTCAACTGTAGTTGCTATATAGCCTTTTGGTACTGGCACACCATATTTTGCAAATATCTGTTTTGCTTGATATTCATGAACGTTCATAGAGCCTCCTGCGTAATTTTGTCGAAATTCTATAGTCTTTTTTCTATCAAAATGATAAAATACTCAACTATATATATTATTTTCTTATAGTTTAAGTTTCAAGTAAATTTATGTGACATATTTGTTACATAATTATTTTACTTCGTATTTTGCCCGTCCAATCTTGTACAAATCTTGATCATAAGTGTCATTTATCACTGTTAGTGGAAAATCAACTACTTCAAGTTTACGAATTGCTTCTGGTCCAAGTTCTGGATATGCTATTACTTCTGCACTTTTTATCTGTCTAGCAAGTAATGCACCTGCACCTCCCGTTGCACCAAAGTATATAGCTTTTGATTTACTACATGCATCAGTAACATCTTTGTTTCTCTTTCCTTTTCCAATCATACCTCTAAGACCTTTTTCATTAATGAGTCTTGGAGAGTAAGAATCCATACGATAACTTGTCGTAGGCCCTGCACTTCCTATAGGATCACCTGGTTTTGGAGGAGTTGGTCCAACAAAATAGATTACTGAACCTTCTACATCAAAAGGTAACTCTTCATTAGCATCCATTAAATCTATTAGTTTTTTATGTGCTGCGTCACGAGCAGTATAAACAATACCACTTAAATACACTATATCCCCAGCTTTTAGTTGAACTACATCTGCTTCACTTAAAGGTGTTGTTAAATTATATATTTTACTCATAATATAACTCCTAAAGCTTAATAACAGTATGTCTACTGCTATGACATTGAACATTAACTGAAACAGGAAGACTTGCGATATGACATGGATTTTTTTCTATATGAACACCAAATACAGTCTGTGTTCCACCCATTCCCATAGCACCAATTCCAAGTTTATTTAACTCTTTTACCAACTCTTTTTCCATAGAATCTAAAGTTGCATCTTCATTTACACTTCCAAGTTTTCTAAAAAGTGCATGTTTACTTGAAATCGCAGCTTTTTCAAAAGTACCACCAATTCCAACACCAACTGTAAGTGGAGGACATGGGTTCGGTCCCGCATTACTAACTACTTCTTTAACATAATCAATCACGCCTTGTCTTCCAGCAGCTGGAGGAATAACAGTAGCACGACTTACATTTTCACTTCCACCGTCTTTTGCAGCGTACTCTATCTCAAGCTCATCTCCCTCAACTAAATCAAAATGAATTACAGCTGGTAAATTATATCCAACTTCATCTTTTAGATTTGCTCTTGTATCCCAATGACATGTTGAAGCTCTAAGGTAACCATCTTTATAACCTTTTTCTGTCCCCTCGTTAATTGCCGCTTTTAGAGTTCCTCCAACTACTTTTACATCTTCTCCAACACGAACAAAAAATACAGCTAAACCTGTATCTTGGCAAAGAGGCTTATCTTCACTTGAAGCAATATCCGCGTTCTCTAAAAGCTGCTTAAGTACCTCACGAGCCACCGGACTCTCCTCTTTTTCATAAGCTTCATTCATCTTTTCTAAAGCATCTTTAGGAAGATTTGTACCACAATACATGATAGAATCTCTTATAGATTTAACTATATCTTCATACTTTATTTCTCGCACTTTTTCTCCTCAAAAAAATTATTTTTTCTTAAAGTATCCAACAAACTATTAACCGAATCTACGCTATTGGCAAAAAGCCTCTGCTCACTTAAATTAAGTGGCAATTCAACTATTTTTTCTATACCATTTGCACCCAAAACTACAGGAACTCCATTTACAGTATCTTTATAACCATATTCACCATCCAAAAGAGTTGCACATGGAAAAATTGCATGTTTATCTCCTAAAATAGCTTCTATCATTTTTACTGTACTATTTGCAGGAGCATAGTAAGCAGATGTTCCCATGTAACCAACAATCTCAGCACCGCCATGTCTTGTTTTATTTATTATGTCTTCTATCTCTAAATCATTAAGTAAGTCAGTTAAAGCAACTCCATTAACTGAAGAGTATCGTGGAAGTGGAACCATATCATCTCCATGACCACCCATAACACTTGCAGTCACTTGCCCATGTCCAAAACCTAGTTTCCCAGATATTAAAGTCTCCATTCTAGAACTATCCAGAATTCCAGCCATACCAATAACTTGGTTTCTTGGATAAGCACCAACTTTTAGAGCAATATAAGTAGTAGCATCTAGTGGATTTGTTACAGTTATCACAATTGCAGCAGGAGCATGCTCTCTCACTTGTTCAATAATTTGTTTTACTATCTTTGCATTTATCATAAGCAAATCATCTCTGCTCATACCAGGTTTTCGTGGAACTCCTGCTGTAATGACAACTATATCGCTATTTTTAATATCAGTATAGTCATTAGAAGCAGAAATAAGAGTATGACTACCCTCTGGAGAAGTTGCTTGAGCTATATCTAAAGCTTTCCCTTTAGCTAGTCCCTCAACCAAATCAATCATTACTATCTCACGACAACTCTTTCTCATAGCAAGCCAGTAACAAACAGTTGCTCCAACATTTCCAGCCCCTATTATTGAGACTTTTTTAGCTTGTAACAAATAGTTTTCCTTTTTTACATGTAGAGGAGATATTCTCCTCTAGTTTTTATATATTATCTATAATACTATTTAAAGTATTACTTGGTCTCATGGCTCGTGTTGCTGCTTCATCATTTGGTAAATAGTATCCACCAATATCAACAGCTCGACCTTGAACTGAGTTTAACTCTGAAATTATTTTATCTTCATTTTCATTCATCTGTTTTGCTATAGGTGCAAATTCTAATTTTAGTTCACTATCATCATTTTGTTTTGCTAGCTCATCGGCCCAGTACATAGCTAAGTAGAAATGACTTCCTCTATTGTCTATACTTCCAATTTTTCTTGCAGGTGATTTATCATTTAACAAAAATGTGCCTGTTGCAGTATCAAGAGTTTTTGCCAAAATAGCTGCTTTTTTATTGTTTTCAGTATTTGCAAGGTGCTCAAAAGATGCTGAAAGAGCCATAAACTCTCCAAGTGAATCCCATCTTAGATAACCTTCATCTCTGGAACTGTTGAACATGCTTAGGTGCACTTCCTCCAGCTCCTGTTTCAAATAGCCCTCCACCTTTCATAAGTGGAACAATAGATAACATTTTTGCACTTGTTCCAACTTCAAGAATAGGAAAAAGGTCAGTATTGTAATCTCTTAGTACATTTCCTGTAACAGAGATAGTATCTTTACCCTCTCTCATACGTTTTACTGAAAGTTTTGTAGCATCAAGTGGATTCATAATAGATATATCAAGTCCTTTTGTATTATGGTCTTTTAAGTACATTTCTACTTTTTTAATCATCTGAGCATCATGAGCTCTATTTTTATCTAACCAAAAGATTGCAGGAGTAGCAGAGAGTCTTGCACGAGTAACTGCTAGTTTTACCCAGTCTTGAATAGGTGCATCTTTTGCTTGACACATTCTAAAAATATCACCCTCTTGTACATCAAAACTAAAAATCTCTTTATTATCTTTGTCAATAACTTTTATACTACCTTCACCAACAGCTTGGAAAGTTTTATCATGTGAACCATACTCTTCAGCTTTTTTAGCCATAAGTCCTACGTTTGGTACAGTTCCCATAGTTGTTGGATCTAATGCACCATTTTGTTTACAATCGTCTATCATAGCTTGATAAGTAGTAGCATAACAACGATCTGGAATAACAGCAAGAGTATCTTCTTCTTTGTTATCCTTATTCCACATCTTACCACCACCTTTAATCATTGAAGGCATTGAAGCGTCAATGATAACATCTGAAGGAACGTGTAGGTTTGTAATACCTTTATCGGAATTAACCATAGCAACTCTTGGTTGAGTGGCATATACTGCTTCTATATCTTTGTGTATTTCTGCTTTTTTAGTAGCATCTACGCTTTCAAGTTTAGTATATAAATCACCTAAGCCATTGTTAAAGTTTACCCCAATCTCTTTAAAAAACTCACCATGTTTTGCAATAAGGTCTTTAAAAAACACTTTCACAGCGTATCCAAACATAATAGGGTCACTTACTTTCATCATAGTTGCTTTAAGATGCAGAGAAAAAAGAATATCTTTTCTTCTTGCTTCATCTATAGAGTCTTGAATAAAGTTCTGTAAAGATGCTATCTTCATACGAGTTGCATCTATGACTTCACCTTTTTCTAATGGTGTTGAAGCTTTTAGTACAGTCTCTTTTCCAAATTTATCAAAAAATGATATTTTAACATCAGTAGCACTACTCATAGTTGTAGAGAGTTCTGCACCATAAAAATCGTCACTACTCATATGAGCAACATCTGTCTTAGAATCTTTTTTCCACTCACCCATACGGTGTGGATTATTTTTTACATAATTTTTAACTGCGGCAGGGGCACGACGGTCTGAATTTCCTTCTCTAAGCACTGGATTAACAGCACTTCCTAATATCTTTGCATATCTCTCAGTTGCATCTTCATAAGACGGTACATTATAACCTTTGCCTTGAAGTTCTGCTATTACAGCTTTTAACTGAGGTATTGAAGCAGAAACATTTGGTAACTTTACTATGTTTGCTGTTGAATCTTGTGTTAACTCTCCAAGTTCTGATAAATCATCATTTATCTTCTGTTCATCGGTTAAATTTTCTGGAAAATTTGCTATAACTCTACCTGCTAAAGAGATATCTTTAACAACCATTTCGATTCCACTACTTTTAGTAAATGCCTTTATGATTGGCAAAAAAGAGTAAGTTGCAAGTGCGGGTGCCTCATCAACTTTTGTATATACTATCTTCGATATTGTCGCCATTAAGTCTCCTTAAATTTATGATTTATAATACTATCACTTTATTGATTAAACAGTTTCAAAATTGTTAAGTTATATTTATTCTTTATTTTCTTTTTATGTTTCTAATATGCTCTTTATATGTTTTAGCAAAGACATGCACACCTTTTTTTGACTTAACAAAATAAAGATAGCTACTTTTTTTCGGAAATATTGCCGCCAAAATAGCATCTTTTGAAACACTACTTACAGGATATGGGGGTAACCCTCTATTCTTATAAGTATTATACTTACTCTTATCTTCTTTTATCCTTTGAGAAGTGACTTTGATGTGAGAAAATTTTCCATAGTTTAATGTGCCATCCATCTGAAGTCTCATACCTTTTTTCAGACGGTTATATATAACAGATGACACTAATGGCATCTCTTTTTTGTTTGCAGCCTCTTTTTGTACAATTGAAGCAATTACAAGATACCTATACCAACTACTTTTATTAAACTTACCAAAAATTTTCATTGATGTATTTTTATGACTTTCCCAAGCATAATTTGTTAAATAAATAATAAGATGGCGTTCGCCTATGCCCATAGGTATATGATATGTTTCAGGGATTATAAGCCCATCTCTAATAGGACTATATTTAAGGTAATACTTCATAAGCTTTTTATAAGAGAGATTATATTCTTTGGAAATCTGATACAAAAACACATCTATAGTCTCACCTGGTACTAAAGTTATCTCAGTAATAGCTGCTTTTGAGTTTGCAAGTTTATATAAAAAATCTCCACGGCTCAATTTTGTTTCACCAATATTAATCCAACCAGATTGTGGTTGACCTATGAAGAAAAGCATATATTTATCAACACTTGGTGACAAATCAAACTTTTTTTGCTTCAAATATGTTATAATCTGACCAATTGAGCCTTGTGGGATGTAAGTAACTTTTGTTGTATTCATAGGTTTTGATAAGTGAAATAAAAGAGAATATATGATAATCAATGCAACATCACATACAATGAAAAACATTTGGAGATTCTTTTTATTCATTTTTCTTTTTATCACTCTTTTATTTGTTCTTTTAACAAATGGAATTAGAATAGAAAACCTCACACTTCCAAAAATTAAAATTTCACAATTGTACATAAAATTAGATAAAAAACTTATTGTAAGTATAGATAAATTAGACATAAGTATACAAAGCAAAAAAAATAGCTCTCTTGAAGAGCTGCACGATATTACAAGTAAACTTCCATATCTGTACTCTCTTTTTAAATCCATATCAATTCAAAACATCATTTACAATAACAAAATAGTACATTTTTTATACAAGGATGAAATATTTTATATTGATAGTGATTTTCTTACTATTGATGCAAAAATAAAAGATTGGGAAAATTCTATAAAAGTTGATATAAAACAGATGATTTTAAAAGATTTTCATCTGAAAATTAAAGGTAATCTTCAAGCACGACTCAAAGAGAAACTATTTGATTTTAGAGGAAATTTCACAACCTTTAACATAAGTGGCGGAATTGAGCTTAGAGTTGATAAAAATGAACTCTACTATAGACTCAATACTAAAAAGTTTAATTCACTTAAGCCTTTTATGGATTTTATCTCAAAAAAAGTAGAAATTGAGCCTTTAATAGCTGATTGGGTATATAAAAAAATAGTAGCAGATGAGTATCAATTACATAACTTAGAGGGTAAATTTAACTTAGATACATTTGATTTTTATCCAAAGCTTATGAAAGCAAGAGCAACTGGAAAAAATGCTGTAATTAAGTTTGATGAAAATGCTCCTTCCGCACTAGTCAATGCAATGGATATTATCCTTAAAAATGACCAACTTATATTTGATGTTAAAAAAGCAGAGTATCAAGGTAAAGACGTTACAAATACAAAAGTTCATATATACAACCTTATGACTGCAGGAACTGGTATAGTAGTAGACATCAATGCAAATACAATTTTAGATGACTCAATCCATGCAGTCCTTCATGCTTTTGACATAAAAGTTCCTATAACTCAAACAGCAGGAACTACTGAAGCAAATGTAAAAATAGATATAAAGTTTCTACCATTTGGAGTAAAAAGTTACACTGGATACTTTAAAATAAATGATGCCAACATAACGCTCTCAGGTTTACCACTATACTCAAAAAGTGGTTATATAAAACTAGATAATGGCATGATTTTTCTCAAAGATGTAAACCTAAAGTATGATACTATTTTTGACATATACACATCTGGAGATATGAATCTTACAAATGGATTTTATAAAAGTGACAATAAAGTAAATTCTTTACATGTAAACTTTGATAAACTTGATCTTATTCATGTTGAAGATTTTAATACAACTGCAACAATGCAAATAAATGAAAATGGAACTTCGATTTACATAGATAGTTTTAAAACAAATCTAGAATTTCTTTCAAACAATAATAAAATTGCGATGGCAGATTTAAATCTTATTTACCCATACTCAAACCTTATGAAAGATACAAAAATCAAAAGTGGTGCGTTAAAGATAGAAACTATAAATTTTAAAAACTATGATATAAAAGCATCACTAAAAAACATAGATTTTCCACTAAGTCAAAATGGCAAACAACTGGAAGAGATAGACTTAAATATAAAAACCGATGGAAAAAATTTAGAAATAATTTCAGCAGATAAAAGAATAAAAATAAATAAAAATGAAGAGCTAAAAATAGTTTTTAAAAATATAGATGTCACATTTGATTCTTCAAAATATGAAAAGTCAATTGACATAGGTAAAGTAACTGTTATTGGAATAAATTCAAATATTATAGACACAAACTCTACACTAAAAATCGTCAGTAATAACTATGCATATGAAGTTAATGGTACAAATGTATCTTTTAGTAGTCAATTATTTAAACAAAAAATCTTGATGAAGCAAACTGAAAAAACTCTATATATATCAGGTGAAAATTTAACAGACATGTTTATCAACAATATACTAGGTAAAAAAATATTTAAAAATGGTTCATTTAAACTTGATATTAATGGAGTCAACTTTAAACAATTAGGTGGTACATTTATTGCAAATAGCACAACCATAAAAGGGATGTCTTTTTACAATAACCTGATGGCTTTTATGCATACGATACCATCACTCATTACATTTAAAAACCCTGGCTTTAACGAAAATGGTTATGTAATAGCAGATGCACTTTTAGACTTTACAAGAGAAAAAGATATTATAACAATCAATAAAATAAAAATAAATGGTAAAAGTGCTGATATCATAGGTAAAGGAACTATTAATTTAAAAACAGAAGCACTTGATATCAATCTACAGATAAGTGTTTTGAAAAATTTAAGTTCTATTGTAAATGCCATACCAATAGTAAACTATATCTTTTTAGGAAAAGATGGAAAGATGTACACTCACGTAAAGGTTAAAGGAACACTAACAAAACCAAATATAACAACCAATGTCATAAAAGATACAGCACTATCTCCACTTGGAATCATAAAAAGAACTATAGAAACACCTTTTAGAATTTTTCAGTAGAATAATTTGAGAGAATATGGATTTAAAAATAGCAAAAGCAATTATTGCAATTTCTAAATCCTCTGAGGCTACAAGGAGTTATGCAAGAAGTCTATCGTTTATTTCGTGTATTTAACAAGTTTAAAACCCTGTTTACCTAGGCTTACAACTCCACCTTTTAAGTTAATGACATCATATCCTTGTTTTCCAAGAAAGTCTGAAACTGCTGTAGTTCTGCTTCCTGTACGACAAATAAGAGCAAACTCTTCGCCTTTTTTTACATAACCATTAAGTGTATCTAAAAACTTTTGTGCATCATAGTTCCCACGTGCATCAAAAAAAGTAATAGGAATTGAATCCTCAACTATACCAGTTTGAACCCACTCAGGTTCAGTTCTTATATCTATGATTTTAATTCCACTTTGAACTATGCCTGGTGTTACATTTACAGTCTTTACTCCAGCTAACATAAAAGTTGAAATCATAAACAATCCTAACATTAATTTACTCATCTATTTTCCTTATCACAATGAATTTATGGCAAATTCTATCTTATTTAGCTTTTTATGATACTTAAGTGATAAGTTTAGCCTCTTTTAAAAAGGGAGAGTGTATATACTCTATTTTTTTTATCTTGTCATACTTCGCATAAGAGAGTGCTAATTTATCTTTAGCTCTAGTGGTTGCTACATAGAAAAGCCTTCTCTCCTCTTCAAGGCTTCCACCTTTACTCATAAGCTTTCTATTTGGAAATCTTCCATCCATGAGGTCTATTACATAGACTTGAGAAAATTCCAAACCTTTACTAGCATGAACGCTCAAAAGATTAACTCCATCGCCCTCACTCATCTCACTACTTCCAAGTGTCAAAGCATTTAGAAACCTCTCACTTGAGCTATACCCTCCAGCTAGGTCTTTCAAAAGATGCCCTTTTCTGAAAATGCGACCTCTTGCCTCTTTTTTAGCTGTTTCATCTACACTTCCGTCTTTTCTTGTAGCTCTCTGAGTTGACAAAAAATCTGCAATTTGACTAAATATTTCAGAACTCATAATATGATTTACTAAAGTTTTTGGGTGTTTAATACGAGTTGAGTTTTGCATATACTGGTAAAATTTGAAAATAAATTTTGCCCCATCAACACTAAGCCTAGCATGTTTTAAAATTGGATTTGATAAAAATGCTTCATTAAAACCCTCATTGTAAAACCGACTAACACTTCCAAACTCATGACAATCATCAAAAAGTCCAAGCTGATAGTTTTTAGCTCTTGTTTTAAAAGGATTTGATATATCTTTTGGGTGAAAAAATCCCTGATATATATCTCCATCTCCAAGTTTAAAAAGTGCTTCAAATAGCTCTTTTGATAGTGCAGAACCTACGCCTTTTGCATACTCAAAAATGTGTATAAAAGCCATCATATCTTTTGAATTAACGACTACACTTATGAGGTCAATCATAGCTTTTACTTCACGAGAGTCAAAAAAGCTAATCCCCCCTTTTCTTTTACAAGGGATACTTAGTTCTCTTAAAGTCGCCTCTATTCCATCTGCACTAGAGTTATTTCTAAATATAACAGCAACTTCATCATGAGGAGTCTTTGCAACTTGTATTTGAGATGAAATAGCTTGATACTGCGTAAAAAGTTCATTATATATAAGAAGTTTTGGAGCTTCACATTCTCCTGTTCTTGTTACTTCTAGCTTTTTGTCATACAATCTTGGATTGTGCTCTATGACTCTGTTTGCAAGTGAAAGTATTTTTGAAGTTGAGCGATAGTTTTTGTTTAGTTTAAAGATATTTGCACCCTTGTATCTGTCTCCAAAAGAACCTATAATCTCTATATTTGCTCCGTTAAAAGCATAAATACTCTGGTCATAATCTCCAACACAAAAAAGTGATTTTTTATCAAATGCATCTATGAGAGAACCTTGAAGAGTATTTGTATCTTGGTATTCATCTACTAAAACTTCACTAAACTTTATGGTATCGTCTTTTTTGAGCTCGTCTCTCATCATGATAAGTAAGTCGTTAAAATCTACATAACCATACTCATTTTTCAAGTCTTTAAACTCTTCAAATATATCTTCATAAATATCATAATAAACTCCATGTTCACTGTCCTCTTCTTGCAACCACTGCGAGAAACTAAGCTGAATTGTTGAGTTTTGATAAAGTGAAAACATGTCATAAAGATACGATGACTGATATGCGCTTACAGGAGAGTCAATGTGGTCAAACCTACGTCTTGCATGTATGGTTTTCAGAAGCATTTTTAAATCTTTTGGCTGTTTTAGGCTTATTTTTTTACCAAGTTTTTAAGAAGTCTATAGCTTACAGCGTGAAAAGTTCCTGATTCTATTTTTGAAACCGTTTCTTTATCAAAAAAATGGGCAACACGCTCTAACATCTCAGCTGCTGCTTTATTTGTAAAAGTCAAAAGTAAAATATGTTCTGGTTTTACATTTTGTTCTTTAAGAAGGTATGCAATTCTAGCAACTATAGTAGATGTTTTTCCAGTCCCTGCGCTAGCAATAATAAGATTTGAGCCAGCTTCTGCGGTGGCTGCTTCCAATTGTTCTTTGTTTAATCTACTTAGTGGCATCTATTCCCTATTTTTTTTAATCCAAATTGTAGTGGAATTATATTTACTTTTAGATTAATTTTGCTATTATTCCGAAGTGTAAATTAAAAAGTGGAGGAAGATTATGAGAAGAAGAAATGGTTTTACAATGGTGGAGTTGATCTTTGTTATTGTTATTATAGGGGTATTAGCAGCAGTTGCATTACCTAAGTTTGGTGGAATTAAAGATAAGGCTAAAATGAATAGTGAATTATCAGCAATGAGCAGTTTAGATAGTGGTGCAATAGTCGCTCCTATAGAGTTTCGTTTACAAGACTTTGATGACAAACAAATAAACTGGCATGACAGAGATATATCAAATATTAATAAAGTTACTGATTATAAAGCTGTAAATGCTGCTAAAGATGTTTTTAAAAAAATCATGAAAAAAGGTAATAAATTTAAAATCATAGGCTATGCAGTAGTTAATTCAGATATCAATGCGTCTAATGACGTACTTCTAATAACCGGTGAAGCTAGTGATAGAAATAATGGCATAAATGAGCCAAGTGATGGAGAAATTAAAGGTTCAGTTGATAAAACTGACTTTTGGGTATTTAACCCAAATAACTTTGACTTAAATGTATCAGGAACTAATATTTTATCCAGTGGAGTTAAAGTACTAGCAGAGAGCATTGCTTTAATTGATGCAAACGGCACAGCTTCAGATATTAAAGTTGACAACATGAATAATAATGACGACTCAGTACTTGCTACTAAAGTTGAATAGGTAAAAGATAAAATGAATCGTTTAGCATTCACATTGGTAGAGCTTATCTTTGCAATTGTGATTATTGGGATATTAGCAGGTATTGCTATCCCAAAACTATCAGGTGTAACTGATGGTGCTAAAAAATCTGCTGAGATATCTACTATCTCAGCAGTTGCTACTGCTATAGAAACAGCAAATGGAGAATGGAGCATAAATGAAGGAACTTTTAAATGGGGAAATCATCAAGAATATTCTAATGCAAATCCAACATTAAATTCTCATGGCTACCCTAATAACTTATTTTATAACAATAAAGTTTTTGGTGCTATAATCAAAGGTCAAAATAGTAAATTTAGCAGAATACATAATGATGAAAATTTATCTATATTTACAGGGCCAGCTTCAAACTCTTCAAATGGCATAAGATTTACAAAAGAAAAAGCAAATAATGATATACCAAATAAACCAGACAAAAATGACTTTTGGGTTTATGCTTTTAATGCTAATGATTGTAATATTACATGTACAGATTGTACATCACAAACTATCTACTATGGTGACTTTATTTTAATTGATGTTACAGGAAAAGGAACAACACCAACAAGCTTTAAGTGTAACTAAATACTAGTTATCTTCTGAATTATCCAAAATATAACACCAAGAACAATAGTACTTACAATAGCAACCGCAATAGTTCCTACTTCCATATCCATTATACACCACCTACAGCTTCTGCAATAGACCACATAGGCAAGAAGATACCAAGAGCTAATAAAAGTACAAAACCAGCAATTGCAGCTATAAGGAGTGGTTCTATCATCGTGGCTACATTGTCAACCAAGTAAGCATACTTTTTTCTATATATCTCTGAAATTTTATCGAGCATTGCACTTAATGAGCCACTGCTTTCTCCTGCACTTATCATTTGAATTGTCATGCTTTCAAACTGTTTTGTATCTTCAAAACCATCTTTAAGACTTCTACCCTCTTCTATAGCTTCTATAATCTTATTTAATTTCTTTTTTAAATACTCATTTTCAACAATACCAATTGCAGTTTTTAATGAGTCAATTATAGGAACGCCAGAAGTTGAAAGCCTATCAAAAACAAATATAAATCTTCCCATCATGGAAAGATATATAACTCGTCCTACTATGTAGACTCTTAGCATATATTTATCAAATCCAAGTTTAAAATTGGAACTTTTTTTGTACAATAAAGAGAGTCCAAAACTTAATAGTCCAGCACCTATAAGAACAAAAAGACCATAATTAGTGATAGCATTCTCTATCCACAATAACAATAAAGTTGGAAACGGTAACTCTGTTTGATACTCTTCAAACATTGCTTGAAATTGTGGAACTACTAAAGTTATGACAAATGAAAATGCAATTACCATAACAACAATAACAATAATTGGGTATCTAGTTGCTTTTTTTAGCTTCATTCTGTTGTCATGAATTTCTTGAAGTATATCTGCTAATTTTTCAATAGACTCATCTAGAGTTCCTGTTTTCTCACCCAAATCAAGAAGTGCTACTGAAATAGTTCCAATTTCACTTTCAAATCTTTCAAAAGCTGCTGAAAGACTTATCCCAGATTCTACCTCTTTTAAAACATGAACATATATTTCTAAAAGTCTTTTATGCTCTGTTGTTTTTATAACATCATCAAGACATATAGTTATTGGCAATCCTGCATTTAACATGGTTGAGATATGTCTTAGAGTCGATATATAAGGTTCAAGTGGAATTTGATTTGCTCTTAGTTTATCTACTACTTTTGTTTTTAGTCTATCTATTTTTACACTTATTGGCTCTTTTACCTCTTTTATATCTACAAAAACGCCCATGCCTAAGTCTTTAAACTCTTGAATTGCTTCTACTTTATAAGTTGAATTTAATACATATTTGCATCTTTCTCCACCAAGTATATACTCTACCTCAAAGTAACTATTTTGCAACTCTTAGAACCTCTTCAAGTGTTGTGTCACCTCTTAGTGCCTTTAAAAGACCATCTACTATCATTGGCTCAAAATCATCTTCCTCTTCAGCTTTTCTTGCTATCTCATATTTATTCATATTAATTGAAATCATATGCGATACTGTTTCACTAATTCTTAAAATTTCACTTATCATAGTTCTTCCATTGTATCCTGTAAATGAGCACTTAATGCAGCCTTCACCCTTATAAAACTGATACGTCTCTGGCATATGCTCCTTGATTTTTTCAAGCATTTTTACTGGTGGTATAAACTCTTTTTTACAACTTGGGCAGATTTTTCTTACAAGACGTTGAGCCACTACACCTATGAGTGAATCTGCTATAAGGTATGGTTCTAAATCCATCTGTATCATTCTAGTTATTGCACTTGGAGCATCATTTGTATGAAGTGTTGTAAACACCAAGTGTCCAGTCAAAGAAGCTTGAACAGAAATATTAAGCGTTTCAGCGTCTCTAATCTCACCAACCATGATAATATCAGGATCTTGTCTCAAAATTGAGCGAAGTACATCAGCAAAGCCGTAGTTAATCTTGTCACTTACTTGAATCTGTTGAGCAAGTGGAAGTTGATACTCTATAGGATCTTCTATAGTTATCATTTTATTTTCTACACTTTTTATCTCATTAAGAGCTGCATAGAGTGTTGTTGTTTTACCACTTCCTGTTGGTCCCGTAATAAAAACTATACCATAAGGAGAACAAAGTATTTCACTAAAAAGTTTTAGATTCTTCTCTTCCATACCCAAGTCTTTTAGTTTTAAAAGTATCTTATTTGAATCAAGTATTCTCATCACTATCGACTCACCATGCATAGTTGGAGCAGTTGAGAGTCTAAAGTCATATTTGTTGTTATCTACTTCCATAGAAAAACGTCCATCTTGTGACTTTCTCTTTTCTGAAATATCCAAATTGCCTAAAATCTTTATACGAGAAGCAAGAGCGTTGTAAACTTCTAAATCAAAAATAAAACTCTCTCTTAAAACACCATCAACTCTAATTCTTACAGATACATTAAAACCTGAAGGCTCAATATGTATATCACTTGCTTTTGCCATGATAGCACTCTTTATTATCTGCTCAATGAGTTGCATGATAGAGCTTTGCTCACTATCAGTTTTGTAAGTACCTGAGTTTATCTCTCTTTTTATGTTAGCTACAATAGCTTTTGTTGTTGAGATAATTTCAAGTCTATCAAAAACATATAAGATATCATTGTGTAACGAAACATAAAGTTTTATAGGTTTTGTAGCAATGCTTTTTTCTAAAAGTTCTATAGACTCGTAGTCTAGTGGGTCAGAAACCGTTACATGTATATGCTCATCATCTTCCATAAACACAACAGCATCAGCATTTTTAAGTAACTTAGTAGAAAAAGTACTCATAAGTTGATAATCTACGTCCACACCATATAAATCTATAAAATCTATATTTAACTGTTCTGCTAAAAGCTCGGTAAACTCTTTTTCTGTTATATACCCATTTTGAACAAAAATTTGACCAAGTTTTTTTGTAAAATAACTCTCTTTTTGTTCTACCAAAGCAGCCACAAGCTGTTCGTTTGTTATGAAACCTTTTTCTTCAAGTATATCACCTATACGTATTTTTTGTCGTATCATTACAGGTACCAGTGCATTTTATTTTTTTTACCGTCTATATATTCTTCTACATGTAAAAACATTTCTAATAAAATCAACGTTTTCATATTTTATCCCTATAAAGCTTCAATAATTTTTCAATTTTCCCTGAACTATAATACTCAAGATACAGATGTAAAGCTTTTATAGCATCTTCAGTGTTACCAAGAGCTTTTTTTGACTTTGCATAAATAATCCAAGCCGATTCATCACCTGAACTTAGTTTACTTGCTTTTTTTGACCAATAAATACTCTTTTCAAAATTTTGTGTATCAAAATAAAGATATGCAAGTCCCATAGCAGATTCAAAATCTTCTACTACTCTAAAACGTTTTAAAAGAACTTCTTCACTCTTTACCTCTTTTACATGTAAATAAATCTTACTCTTTTTTGTTATCGGCTCCTCTTTTACTTCAACTACCTCTTTTTTAATACTACTTGGTAAATTTAGTTTAGAGGAAAGTTTTATGGTGTTAAACTCTGGAATATTTGTAACAATAGATTCTTTTTTTACTATTTTTAGTTCTTGTTGTATAGCCTCATATTTTTGAACTTTAGGGGTTTTTTTTGGTATCTCTTTATTTTGTACTTCTTTTACATGTACAGGTTTATCTACAACAACTACTTGGTTGATACTTACTGCGTAATAACTCACAACAATAAGAAAAAATAAAATAATAAATATTTTAATATACTTTTTTATTTTTATAAACTTTACTCTTTTTTCTAAATCTTCAAATCTTGTATTAGTCATGAATTATGTCCAAATCAAGTGCGACCATCATTATAAGATTTGGATGAAGTTTTTGATATTTTTTAATTCCATTAATCTTTGCATAGTTTAAAAATTTCATTAAAACATAGAGAAATTTTTTGATTGTTCTAAAGTTCCCATCGGTATATTTTGTTATTTTTTTAGCATCATTATTAGAAAACATAAAAGCTATCTCACTATGTAAATTTGATATTAATGAACTCTGAATATACCTACAAACTTCATTTACATCAAGATTTCCATAGTTTACAACCACTTTTGTTCTAGATTTAAAATGCTTTTTTTCTAAAATGACTGAACCCTCTTCTTTGTGCATAGACAAGACAAACTGTAAAACCTTAGTATCACTCAAAATTCGTATAAGTTCAAACTGCTCTTCATTTAAAAGTTGTGCTTCATCTATAAAAATTGTATTAATTGTATTTTTATACTCTTTTATAAGTTCATCTTTTAGAGTATTAAAACTTATTTCTTTATTAAATTCCATACCTTTTGCTTCATAAAGGAGCTTTAACAAATCTCTTTTATCAAAAAAAGGATGATCAATAAAAACTGTAATTTGTCCATTTTTTATCTTCTCATTAAGAAGTTTCAAAATATAGCTTTTACCAACTCCTGGATCACCTAGGAGAAAAATAAGAGGAGCATTTCTCTCCTCTATTGCATCTTTTATTTTGTTTTTGGCAATCTCCGCACTACTACTATCAAAATAGTACTTAGTATTTATATCATCTCTAAATAAAATCCCTGCATTTACAAAATCACGCATTATTTAGCTTCTTTATTATACTTTTCATCAATATCATCCAAAGTTGGATTATGTTGCCCATCTACTATGCGAGGTACAATAACAATAATAAGCTCACCTTTTTTTACGATCTTTGAACTACTTTGAAATAATTTTCCTAAAAGTGGTATAGAGGAGAGTCCTGGGACACTAGTATCTTCATATGTTTCATGTTTTCCTATCAATCCACCAATAACAACTTTGTGATTATTTTTTACTTTCACTATTGAAGAGAGTTGTTTTATTTTAATATCTGGAGCTAAAATTGGTATGCCTTTTGTATCAAGGTGCTCTTTTCCTTTCACCAACTCACTTATAACTGGATTTATCTTCAAAATAATATAGTCATTTTTCGTAACTTGAGGAGTAATGGAAAGTGTAACTCCTACAAATGTAGAATCATTTTCGTAGCTTATTACAGTATTTCCACTATCACTTGATAAGTCTATTGTACTTTCAGTTTGGTATCTGTAGTTTACCTCTGTTCCCACATTTATGATTGCTGGTTGGTTATTTAGTGTCATTATTTTTGGGTTCGATACTATATTGACATCACCCTGAGTTTTTAAAAATTTCATCAATCCTTTCATACTAAAATCATATCCAACTAAATAATTTGGTTTTCTAAGCGTGTTTACTACTGTACCATCTGATATACGTGAACGAAGTGCATCTGAAGTGCCATTGATAGTTAGTTCAAACTTACTCCAATCTATGCCCTCAGTATGATCTTTAGAATAGAGAACCTCAATAATCTTAGCTTCAAGAAGTATCTCTTTATGTAGTCTATCCATTAATGTAGTTATATACTTCTCGACCCTAAAAAGCTGTTTTTTTTGTTCCTGTAACAGTAAGCATACCGCCTTCTTGATTTATGAGCACTTTACTTTTTATTTGTTGATTATCTTCATCTCTGTGAAGTATATAACCAACATCTTCTGAAATCTTATCCCAAAACCTAAACTCTGAGGAAAAACTCATTAAAGTTAAATCTGTACTTTCGCCAGCATTTCCTGATGAGCCTGTTTTTAAAACCTTATTTGTACTACTCTTTCTCTCAATAAAACTAACATAATCAATAAAATAAATTTTAGTTTTAAAATTAGCAATTTTAAGTATTTTTTGGTTGTTTTTAAGCTCATAGAAAATATTGTTTTCACTAAGCATCAAATCAAGTAAATCTTTTAAAGAGTACTCTTCTACGTTTATATAATTAAGCTTTTTATCAAGTGTCTTTTTTACACTACTATCTTCAAAAATAATAGTCATTTTACATTCATCTGAAATGTTTTCAATAACATCCATAATGCTTATACTCTGTCCATTTGTCTCTTTTATGTTAAATGAGAAAAACTTATTTTCACAGTTTGCACTTAAACTTAATGAAAAAATACTTATTAATAGATTCACTATAATCAATCTCATTTTTACTTATCCTCGACTTTCACTATATTATCTCTTCTTTTTATACCAATTTTTACAATTTTTTCACTATTCTTTGCCAATATACTCTTTTCTCCTATTTGAATTATTTTATACCCATTTACTTTATCTCCAACGCTATACCAATGAGAATTTACAAAAACTCTATTGTTTAGTATTGATATAATATTAAATGTTTTCTCTTGTTGTTTATTTTCAAAAGCTTTTTTGACAACTTCTTGTCCTCTTTGAAAAGGATCGTATTTTACTTGAACTATTGCTTTCTTTTGTGGCGGAATTATCAGTTTTTCAATCCTAATTTTTAAATCTTGTGCATATAGACTCATAACCATTGCACAAATCAATACTAGTTTCATAGTCCTACTCCATAAGCACTTATTTCAAAACTAAACTCAACACCATCTTTTGCAAGGTTCATATCTATTTTATTAAACTCTAAAAGTGTTTCAAAGTTTTCAATATACTGTATTAAAGCCAAAATATCTCTATATTTTCCTACGCCATCAAGTTTTATATTTTTTCTAAGTTTCAAGAAACTAATTGAGCCATCTTTTGCATCACTACTTTTAAGAGAACTCACTTTTAAATCTCTTTTTACACTAAACCTAAGTATATTATCTAAGGTATTTGCCCAACGCATATCATTAAAAAAGGCGTATCGTATTTTATATACATTTGACATTATGTAATCTATCTCACCTTTTTGAATTTCAAGTTTTTCTTTTGCTACTAATAAATCTTTTGTCTTCATTGATTGCTGCTTTTTTAGTTTACTTGCAGTATTCCTGCTAAGACTGAGTTGCAGTGTATTTACGCTATCTTTTAGCTCATTTTGACGCTCCAATATTGGAGGAACAAAATAATTTAGTAAAAATCCAATAGCTATAATAAATAAAGAAAATATCATTAACTTTTGATTTTTATCTGCTGTTCTTAGGTACTTATCAAAGGTTTTCATTGTTTAATCTCAATTTTACTAATGTATATATCTTTATCTGATTTTATCTCATCTGTTGTTATGCCTATAAAACCGCTACCTATCAAATCTTCCATAAACATTGTAATACTGTCTCTCTTTTTATACTCTGCTATAATCTCTACGCTCATACTGCTTTTACCAGTTAAGAGTATCCTAGTAGTAGAGAGTGCGTGTTTTTGGAGAAGCCTGTTTACTTTAAAGACAAAACTACTATAGCCTTTTTTTGCATCTCTTAGATTTTCTAGTTGTGCCATACTTGTTGCTATATTTTGAACTCTTTTATTCATAATCATTTGTTTATTGCTTACAGTTTTTAACTCTTTATTCAAAGTATTAGTTTTTCTTTTATATCTTGATTGGTTTTTTTTAATAACATCATACTGAACCTGTAAAACATCTTGTTGCTTTTGTAGTTGGTCATTTTCAAACAAAAGAGAACCAATAAATGCTAAACTAATAAACACTAAAGAAGCTGCTACAAGTAAAATCTTGCCTGACTCTTTTTTATAAAAAGCAGGTTCTCTCTCAAACATAGTCAAATTATGTCTAAAATCTTTCTGCTCTAATTTATCATATATGTATGAAGTTACAATCTTTTCAAAAAAATTCCCATCTTCTTTGTTTCCAAAAATGTTAAAATCACGTACTTCAACATCACTCATACCAAAATTTTGTATAAACTCTCTAACACCTTTCATTCGCCCATTTTGAATACCAAAAAAGATTCTATCAACTTTTTCAAAACCAAATACACTTCTATTGTAAACTACAATATCATTAATTTTCATCAGCATTGTGGAAAAAAGAGATTCTAATTCATTGAAAAGAGTAGTTTCCCCGCTCTCATAAGTTGAACTATCAAGTCCTTTTATGAAAAGATGTTCTTTTAAAGCTTCTATAGTAATATCTACTCCAACAACTTCAAGTTTTTTTACCATCTCTTCAAGATTCATTAAAGATTTTGTAGATAAGTACGTACCATCTTTATATATGCTCAAAAAGGCTTCATGTTCATCTATATAAACAAAAAGGTCATTTTTTGGTTCTATAATCTTGTTTTTATATAATGTTGTAAAAGAGAGAAAAGGAAGTGCCAAAAAATCTATCTGTTTTATTTTACTCAAAACTGAATTTAAAGATGCTGTTATTCTATTTTCTTCTATTGCAAAAGCTTCAATTAAAATGCTATTTTCATAATCCAACTCTTTTTTAGTATAAGCAATTTTGTATTTTTTTTGCAAGTCTAAACCTGCATCATCGTACATTTTTATCTCTACATTTATTTTAAGCTCATCATCACTCATTGTCTGAGGAACTTTAAAACTATGTAAAATCACATCACTATAAGAGATTCTTGAGCCTATAAAAGACTTTTTATCTAGTTGTTTATCGAAGTTTATTCCATCGTAAGTGATAGAGATACTATCAAATGGATCAATATAAGTAAGTTTTCTTTCAACAGCCATATAGCACCTTGATTTTTAATTTATTATAATATAACCTGATATAGGTTGAAGTGCAATTATATTGTTTTTTTCATTAAATCTTACAATTATGTTAGTATTTTGAAGCAAAAGTTTTTTATCTTTAATATCGTATGGTCTTCCATATTCATCAAAACAGATTTGTATACTTCCTACTACATGTAAAGAGTCATCTAAAGTTATACATGTAGAGTTGTTTTCTTGACTCCAAGGTTTTTCAAAACTATTTACATCATTACCTATGGCATTTTTCTGAGTCTCTTTGATTTTTATTATTGCTTCATTTGTATATTGAAGTAGCCTATTATCTGGTAATAGATTCCCTCCAACAGAAGCTAAAATTCCATAAGAACAATAACAAAAATGAGTTCTACCATACTAAATGCTTTTATCATGGTCTTTGAAGTGTCCTTCTAGTTAGTTTTATATCAACTCCATTGTTTTTTGCATGAGTTGTAGTTTTTACTGTTACTTTTAACATCACCATACCATGAGAGTCTTCTGTAGTTATATACTGAGTTTTAGCTACTCCGCAGTTTTCATTTTCATAAAGGTAATATTTCACAACTTCAATATCAGCTTCAAATCTTTTATCACTTGATATAAAATGTACATTTTCTAAACAATCAGTACTTCTGTTATGATCGCTTATAGCCAAAAGTGTCAACTCTATAGCACTAGCCATAAAGAGTTCTGCTGATTCTTTAATATACAAATCTTTTGTCTGTTTAACTGAAATAGTAGCGTACTTCATAGCAAGAACAAGAATTCCACTTAGCAAAACTATGACCAAAAGTGCTTGAAGTATTCCAAATCCTCTACGCATCAAAATACCACCTTCTGCTTTGATATAGTTATGTTCTTATCTATGCCTTTTATTTTGCGTGATAGTGTAAGATTAAAATATATACTATCGTTGATAAGCCCTACTTCAAAGCCTTTTGCTTCTTTAGAAAGAATGGTTACATTGCCATCACAAAACTTATCTCCAACCCAAGGCTGATAATTGTAAAAAAGGTAAAGTGTATTGTTGTTATCTGAACTATTTACATCGCTACAAGGTAAATCTATATCTTCTCTTCTTGTTATAGCATATGCACTATCAACGATATAGTACTTTTCATATATTTCATCTGGTCTAGTTTGTAGTGTTATATTATTCTCATTAAACTTTGTTATATTGTACTCATTTAACTCACCTTCATCAAAACTACCCGCAAAAACAAGAGCTAATTCAGCTGTATTAGAAAATTTCCCCTTGGAAAAGTTTAAATCATAACTGACTATTGTGTTACTATTTCTATCAGAAGCATTCATATCTACAAAACCACTATAATACCCTGCCTTTAAATACTCACTTGCCGTTCCATGCCACTCTAAAAGAGTTAGATTTTCATCTGTAATTTCATAAATAGATTTTAAACTTACCATCTTTATCATAACCAACAACAGATATAGGAACTCTTTCACGAAGCAAAGCACTCACTTGGTTTAAGACTATCTGAGAATCAAAAGAGAGTTCACTCAGAGCTTTACTTTTTGCTACTCTTTGATAAAGATACTTTAAAGAGACAAAAGTACCAACACAAAGTATACCCATAATCACTATAACCATTATCATCTCTACTAAAGTAAATGCTCTTAACTTCATTTCCATACTCTTTTATTGATTTTCATCTGGCCTATGTTTGCAGAGGTATAATTAAACTGTGTAAGTTGTTTTTGCTCACCACGTTTACCTGTATAAAACACTTTAATTCTTACTCTTTTTAGGTTTGTTCTATTTTTTACATCATTGCTTTGATTTAAATTACTTATATTATTATCTTCTATATAACTTACTGTTATATTTAAATCATAAAGTTTTCCATTGGTAGTATTTATTTCTACTACTCGTTCGTTGAAATCCCCTATATCATTTTCTTCATGAGTTATAGGACCACTGTTATCTAAAATTAGAGTTGAAGTTAAATTATTTTCACAAGTCCTAGCACCAATAAAAGCTCCCACTCTACGAAAAGATGTTACATTACAATCAAAATTCCCATTGTGTACATGTAGTACATCACTTGAGTCTGTATTGTTCTCATCCCACGGCATATTTGATATCATCTTCATCATAGAAATTCCATTAAATATTGCATCTTGACGAATGACAAAATTATCTGCTTTGTTTAGTGAAAGTATTATCTTGGGAATCACAGTAAAAACTATAGCGATTATAACAATAGTAAAAATAAGTTCTATTAAAGATAAACCTTTTCTCATCTAAATACTTTTACACCTTTTTTTGTTTTTGTTGCATTAAAATCATCACCAACTGCTGTCCCTATGAACTTTCCACTATTAATGTTTTTTTGACTTCTATCTCCTATATAGTTGTACTCAAAACATGGATGCGAACCACAATCAACTACTGAATTGTAAGAATTATACTTACTATACCAAAGATACTCTGGTATATTTACATGTAAATAAGATTTAAAACTATCCTTTTCACTATGTTTCAAAATAAATTCTACACTTCCGTCACTAGCTTGTTTATTGCCTATGTTATCTAACTCAGCATTTGCAGAGTGAAATAAAAAATCTTTTTTATCTACTATTGTCATATTTGAATCATTATCATCTTCATTGACATACCAATTTAAGCTGTTTTGTTTATACTTTCCAAGCTTATAAACCTCTACATGTAAAGAGTGAGGAGTGCTTTGTTCGTTTGTACTTAAATCTTTGGTTTTTACTCTTCCATAATAAAACTCAGCATCTAAACTGACAGTTGCATTGTTCTTCTCTTTAGCTACGTTTGAACTTTCTACACTTACTTCACGAAGACCTATTTGTATAGGTTCATATGGAATTTTGTAAGCACGAACTACATTAAAACTGTACTCAATATTAGCTTTTGAGTTAATAAATGAAGCTTTTGGTATTGTTATGGTTTTGTTTATATCTTTTATGTTATATATTGTTGCATTATTGTATTTTATTTCTACATTACTATTTATATTTTTAACGTTAAAATGAGTTTTTACATCAACATCCTCAGCATAACAATATTCAGTAAAGTTTTTAACCAAAATATGCTGTTTGTTGTTTGCTAAAACTGAAAATTCAACACTCTGATTTATATCATCAACATCAGCCATATACAACCAACCCTCATCGTACTTAACATCTGTAATGTTAAGCTCATAAGGTTTTATAATCATATTTTTTGTATCTGGAGTTATTAGTCTGTTCTCAACGCTAGTATCGTCTTTATCAACTACTGCAAACTCACTTCCTAGTATCTCTTTTATGGTTATGTTTATATCACCTATATCTGTGTAGTTTGCATCCACACTCTTCTCAGCACCATTTTCAAAGCTAAAAGGTGTTACATGTAAAGAACCATCGATACATCTTGATATATTTGATTCTATATTAAAAGATGAACCAAGTGTTTCATTGTAATCTAATACCCTACTAGCAGTAAAATCTATATTGAAATTTTCTCCTGCGTAGGCTAGTGCTGGTAAAGTCAAGTTAAACTTATCTGGACGAATAGCAAAGTTGTCTGATGACAGGGTTGAGTTTGTTTCATTACTAACAGGGCATGGCTCATCTACCTCATTTTTCCATGCTATTTCAACTCTTGTGTCCTTATCAGCTCTGTCTACATTAAATGGAATGTCTTTATTATGCTTTGAAGTCAACTCTACCTTACTCCAAGTGCTATTGTGTTCTCCAACAAGTCTAACACAAACTGTACCACTGTAGTCTTGTGATGCATTATTATCTTCATTAAGTGAAAATATACTTAAATTAAAATCTTGAGAAACTTTTTTTGTTGAGATTGTTCTTTTGTTTATGTTTTTATTTATATCCCAAGCATCAAAAATAGAAACCAGCACTTCAGTAGGTTTTTCCTCAACAATAGAAACCGGCATTTCAGTAGGTTCACTCTCAACAACTCGAATATTATCTATATGAATAGCTGTGCTCTCACCTTTAATTTCTAATGAAAATTTATCTTTTTTCGCAGTTCCAACAACAGTTGCTGTTGCTATTTTCCACTCTTCTTTAGGACTTTCTAAATCTAGTTTAAGTTTTATTATTTTATTATTCCATTTAGTAATAAGATTCTCTATATTTCCTTGATAATCAAACTTTATAGTGTAGTCTTTTTCATTTAGAGAATTAACTAACTGCCAGATAGTATCTGCTCTCTTCGATTTATCTAGTCTAATAAAATTTCCGTCATCATATACATATATCTTAAGACCTTCGCCACCTACTGAATTCCAGCCACATAGATCTTTTTTTATTATATATTCTCTCGCCTTCCAAATGCTTACCACGTTTGAGCCACATAAATTTTCAAAACTTGGATTATTTATTAAATTACCATTGGTAGGACGACAACAACAAGATGCTTTTCTAGTTGTTCCATCCATATCTTTTCCTTCTTTTTCATTGTTATATATGTTCTGTACTTCGTACACACTTAACTCACTACGATAAGCCTTAAACTCATCAAATTTTCCATTTGCTGAGTTTTTTGATGGGTGATAATTAAAATTAGTATCATATTTAGTACTGTCACTTGCCATATTTCCTATGTGTATGTTGCTCAAAGATGGAATAACTGCTTTATAAGGTTTTGAAGTACTTTCTTTTAAGTTTTCTTGTTTACCATTTACGTAAAGATTGAATTTTATATCTGTATAGTTCCAAGTCATAGCTATATGATTCCACCCATCCTTCAAAGCCAAGTTGGTATTGGTTCTTGAACGAAAATTGTTGCCATTTGCATTATCTGCCCAAAATAGTAAAGATTTATTTAAAGTTAATCTCAAAAAGAAATATTTATCTTCTTTTGTAGCATCTATTAGCATAACTCCTTTTCCTTTTCCTTCTTCATTATTTTTATGCCAATACCAAAACGATATGCTTCCTTTTGCTCCTATGTCAGTAGGTGATCTCGAAGATATGATAGCACTTATTTTTCTTGTGTTGTTTATAATGCCTTTTTCAGGAGACATAACTTTACCACTTGCAACTCCATGATAATTATTTCCGCTACTATCTGTCACTTCTTCTAAAGTACCATTATAGTCATAACACTCATCAAAGCGATACTCAAAATCAAGTTCAGGAGGAGCACAGTGAAAAAAAGCATCCCCTCCCACTATTGCATAAAAAGTATAACGAGGTCTTTCCCAATAAAGCTCATACGCGTCTTTTACTATTGGGTCTCCTCTGTATTTATGGTGTCTGAACTCTAATTTATGATAACCTTTAGCTAAAATTATGGGAGTGTCTGTGATTCCGTCATAGTCTACTCTAGGATTTATCTTAGGGTAAATACGTCCATGTTTTCCATACCACCAATGAGAAATACGTCCATGTTGTCCATACCAGCTAGAAACAAGTTTGTTGTCTATGAGAACATCAACTGCATCATAAGCATTTACTGCGAAAATATACGCTCCATCATCTGGTACTTTTATGTAACCTTCTATAATGGTCAAAGACTTAGCTTTAAGAAAAGAATCAGCTTTAGGAAAAAATTTATCTTTTAAAAATAAACCTCTTTTCTACTACTAATATATATTTTTTCAACAGTGCCTGAAATATCTGGTTTATTCTCTTTTGCAGCTGAAATCAATTCTTCAAATTCAAAATTATTGTTTATTTTAGTGTAATCGTTTAACTTATAAATAGAAATATTTAACCCCTTGCCAATGCGACAACTAGGTGTAGGCTTAATAGGATCAGCATAGACTATTTCAACAAAAGAAATCATAATTATAAAGAATAAAGGGGATAGGCTATTTTTTTTCATCTTAAAGCACAGATTTCAAAGCTTCATCTAAATGGTCATATTTAAATCTATAACCCTCTCTTTCCAATCTAGCGGGAACAACAAAAGAGCCTTTTAAAAGTGACTCTGCTCCTTCACCATATCTGATTTTCATAATAGCTTCTGGAACATTTAACCATACTGGTCTTCCAATGACTCTACCAAATGCTGTCATAAAAGTCTTCATGTTAACACTCTGGGGTGCAACAAGGTTGTAAATACCATGCATAGTTTCATTTTCTATGGCTCTTTTAAAAACAGTTACTACGTCGTCAATATGAACCCAAGAAAATGACTGTTTTCCATCTCCTGGAACTGCTCCTAATCCTATTTTAAAAGCTAACTTAACCTCTTCCATGGCTCCACTACCGCAACCTAAAACAACACCAAGTCTAAACACAACACTTCTAAGCCCAAAATTTTCTGATTTTTTTGCTTCACTCTCCCACTCTTTTGCTAAAAGTGCAAGATAACTAGTCCCATAAATTTCTGAATCATCTTCATGAACTAAATTTTCTTCATAAATACCTACAGCAGAAACCGTTATAAAAAGTGATGGTTTTTTTTCCAGTAAAGATATTTCTTCAATAAGTTTTTTGGTTATTTCAACTCTACTAACATAAAGTTCATGCTTGTATGTCTCATCCCATTTTTTGACAATAGGAGCACCACATAAGTTTAGAACAACTTCACAACCCATAAGTGAGTTTGAGAGAACTACACTATCTTTAAAATGTTCACGCCCAATTCGTACTACTTCATAACCACTAGTTACCAAGACTCTTGATATCTCTGTTCCAATAAACCCACTAGCACCACTAATTGCTATTCTCATTAAATCTCTTTTATGCTTATATTTTATTATATTATAATGTTATTTTACTTAATTTATGAGGTATACATATGTAAAGAGACTGAAAAAGATATTCATACCTTTTTGGCTTAAACCCTTATTTACTCATATTTTGATATAATCGCGTCATTAAAAAAATAGGACATGATTATTATGAGTGAAAAAAGCACAGTTTACAATCCTAAAATTGTAGAAGATTCTTACTACAAAATTTGGGAAGAGCGTGGATACTTTGAAATAGACGGAAACAAAAACATTCAAGCAAAAGATAAAAATGGAAAAAAACAAAAACTTTGCCATTATGATGCCACCTCCAAATGTAACAGGTAGCTTACACATCGGTCATGCACTTACGTTTACACTTCAAGACATTATCACTCGTTACAAAAGAATGGATGGTTACAAAACGCTTTGGCAACCGGGAACAGACCATGCAGGAATTGCTACTCAAAACGTAGTAGAAAAACAACTCTTGGCAAAAGGAACTAGTAAAGAAGAGTTAGGACGTGAAAAGTTTTTAGAAAAGGTTTGGGAATGGAAAGAGATAAGCGGCAACCAAATCTTCCACCAGATGAGAAAACTAGGAGTTAGTCCAGCTTGGAGTCGAGAGAGATTTACAATGGATGAAGGTCTAAAGAGTTCAGTTAAAAAAGCGTTTGTAAAAATGTACAATGAGGGCATGATAGTTCGTGGAAACTACATGGTAAACTGGTGCACACATGATGGAGCATTAAGTGACATCGAAGTTGAATATGAACAACACAAAGGCAAGCTTTATCACTTAAAATATCCTATTGAAAACAGTGATGAGTTCATAGTTGTAGCAACTACAAGACCAGAGACTTATTTTGGTGATACGGCAGTTATGGTTCATCCTGAAGATGAAAGGTATGCTCACTTAGTTGGTAAAAATGTAATTCTTCCCTTAATTAACAGAAAAGTAAAAATCATCACAGACACGCACGTTGATATGGAATTTGGAACAGGTTGCGTGAAAGTAACTCCTGCTCATGACATAAACGATAACGAAGTTGGTAAACGTCATAATTTAGAATTTATAACTATTTTTAATGAAAAAGGTTTTTTAAACTCTGAGTGTGGAGAGTTTAAAGGTCAAGAACGTCTCGAAGCTCGTGAGCCAATTGTAAAAAAGCTTGAAGCTAAGGGATTCATAGACAAAATTGAAGACTATGAAAACCAAGTAGGTCACTGCTATAGGTGTCACAACGTTGTTGAACCTTACATCTCAAAACAGTGGTTTGTGAAAAAAAAGATAGCTGATGGTGCAATAGAAAAAGTAAATGAGCACCTTGCAGAGTTTTACCCAGCACATTGGATAAACTCTTTTAATGCTTGGATGAATGAACTTCGTGATTGGTGCATATCTCGTCAACTTTGGTGGGGACATCAAATACCTGTTTTTTATTGTAAAGATTGTAACCACGAGTGGGCTAGTGAAAATGACATGCAAGAAAATTGTCCTACATGTAAGAGTGTAAACATATATCAAGACCCTGACGTTCTTGATACTTGGTTTAGCTCAGGTTTATGGCCATTTTCAACTCTTGGTTGGGGAAATGATGGAGCATTTGAAGGTGAAAAATGGGAAACAAGTGATTTAGAAGATTTTTACCCTAACTCACTTCTCATAACTGGATTTGACATTCTTTTCTTTTGGGTTGCCCGTATGATATTCCAAGGCGAACATACTTTTAAAGAACTTCCTTTCAAAGACATCTACCTCCATGCATTAGTAAAAGATGAAAACGGTCAAAAAATGAGCAAATCAAAAGGTAATGTAATTAACCCTCTTGATACAATAGAAGAATTTAGTGCAGATACTTTACGTTTTACTCTTGCTGTTCTTGCTGTTCAAGGACGCGATATAAAACTTAGTAATGAAAAACTTGAGCAGATGAGAAACTTTACAAACAAGCTTTATAATGCTTCAAAATACCTTCTTCTGAATGAGGATTCGTTTGCAGATTTAAGTGATATTGAAATAAAAACAGACCTTGGTCGTTATATGAAATCTCGTTTACATGTAGCTACAAAAGAGGTTCGTGAGCATATGGACTCATACAGATTTAACGATGCAGCAACCACGCTTTACCGTTTTTTATGGGGAGAGTTTTGTGACTGGGGAATTGAGCTTAGTAAGGCTGAAAAATCAAGCGTTGTAGAGCTTGGAGCAATTTTCAAGGAAGCTATGAAACTTACTCATCCTTTTATGCCGTTTATTTCAGAGTTTTTATACCAAGAATTAAGTGACACAAAACTTGAAGATGTTGAGTCTATTATGGTAAAAAAATATCCTAAAGCGATAGAAAAAGATGAAGAAATTGAGAAAATTTTTGAACTTATTATAGAATCAATTGTAAGTATACGTCGTGCAAAAGCTACTATAGAAATGCCAGGTAAGATTGATAAGCTATCAATAAAACTAAATGAAAAAGTAGATTTGACTAAAGCTATACCATTTTTGAAACTACTTGGAAAAAGTGCTGAAGTAACTTTTGTTAAAACAAAACTTGAAGATTCTATCAGAGATGTTAGTGATAACTTGGAAGTTTTCATCCCACTAAGTGGTGTTGATTTAACTCCAATTATAGAGAGATTAAATAACCAAAAATTAAAACTGGAAAAAGAGATAATAAAACTAAATGGAATGCTTAATAACGAAAAGTTTGTAGCAAATGCTCCAAAAGAAGTAATTAAAACTAACCAAAAATCTCTTAGTAATGCGAACGATAAACTCTCAAAAATTGATGAGGAACTAAAAACTTTATCATGATGGAATTACTACATGTAATCATTGATTTTTTAATTGAAACAATCGGCTCTTTAGGATACATTGGCATCTTTGCTTTAATGTTCCTCGAGAGTACTTTTTTCCCATTTCCAAGTGAAGTAGTTATGATACCTGCTGGTTATTTAGCTTACAAAGGAGATATGAACATATATATAGTTCTTTTGATGGGTATTTTAGGCTCACTTGGTGGAGCACTTCTAAACTACTACCTTTCTAAAACTCTTGGAAGAAAACTACTTCTTAAGTATGGTCATTACATCTGGTTTGAAGAAGATAAACTCATAAAAATGGAAAATTTTTTTAAAGCTCATGGAGAAATTTCAACATTTAATGGAAGATTGATTCCTGTTATACGTCAGTATATTTCGCTTCCAGCTGGACTTTCAAATATGAATATCTTTAAATTCTCAATTTACACTACACTTGGTGCAACAATTTGGGTAACTATACTTACTTTTCTAGGATACTTTTTGGGAAACAATCAAAACCTTATACAGGAGTATTTAAAAACAATAACTACCGTTACTCTTCTAACGATAGTCATTGTGTCTATAATTTATATCAAATATAAAAAATAACTATTTTTTTGGTCTAAAAGGTTTTATAACCTCTTCATTACACTCCAAATAACCAGCACCAATTAAATCTAGACAGTATGGAACAGCAGGAAAAACTGCGTCCAAACACTCTCTAATTGACTTTGGTTTTCCAGGAAGATTAATAATCAAACTCTGTCCTCTAATCCCAGCAGTTTGACGAGAAAGTATAGCAGTTGGAACATACTGAAGACTCACTTGACGCATAAGCTCACCAAAACCAGGCATCATTCTATCGCATACAGCCTCAGTTGCTTCAGGTGTCAAGTCTTTTGGATCTGGTCCTGTTCCACCAGTTGTAACAATTAGACAACACCCATGAGTATCAGCCATATCTTTCAAAGCCTCTTCTATAAGATCTTTATCATCAGGAATAACTTCATAAACTGGTTCCCACTCGCTTGTTAGGTACTCGTTCAAAGTATTGATTATCGCTTTTCCTGAGAGATCTTCATAAATTCCTGCACTAGCTCTATCTGAAAGAGTCAAAATTCCAATTTTAATTTTATTCATAACATATGTCCTTTATTTTTTATATAATATATTGTAGCAAACTCTTGAAAAAAGTTCTTTACATGTAAAGAGTCTACAGTTTTATCATCTGCTCCAATATACACTTCTATATCAATATTTCTACTTTTTAACTCTTTTAGCTTATCTCTATCCCATTCATAATACAAAAGCTCTTTAAGTTCACTCTGCGTTCCTTTTTTAAAAAACTTCATATATTCTAATCCAATATTTTTAATAAAGTTTTTACAGTACTCATCAGAATCTTTTTTAAAAAAAATAGTCTGAAGTTTTTTAAACTTATCACTTTGTTCATGAAAAAAAGCAGGTGAGAGTAGCTGTATCTTGTCAATTCTCTCTAAACAGGTAAAAGCATATTCAAATGCTTTTTGTGCCCCATAACTAAACCCAACAACACAAAAATCACCTTTACATGTAAACTCTTCAAAAAGTTCACTCTCATTTTCTAAGCAAAAACCGCTAAAATATTTCATCGACTATTGTCTTAATTTGAGTTTTACTTATACTTTCATCTTCAAAGATTTTTTTTGATACAATTTCTAGTGGAACACTCATACCAAGCAAAAACTTTTCTACTTCATCTTTTGCTTCATCTAAAATGCTTGCTATGTCATCAGGGTAAGGCACAAGCCCTCTTCCCATACCGTAAAGCTCACTCATGTTTTTTGCTATCTCTCTTGCTCTTAGTAAATCATCTGTTGAGTTTGAAAAAGTCTCATTATATTTTATCTTAGTGATTGCTATTCCAGCCAAATAAACTTTTATTTTAGAGAACATTTGGGTCTTTGATTCTATCTCTAAATCCAAATCTTTTAGTCTATCATTTACAATAGTTATCTTATCAAAATCAATTTCAAACCAGTACGCACAAAGAGCTTTCGCTGCTTGATATTGTGACTGTATCTCTTTCTCTTCATCTGAAAAATTCAATACTTTTCTTTTGCCTAAAAGAACTTTTTGACGAACAGCTACAAAATCTTCTTCATTAATAACTTCTCTATTCTCTCTTAGTGCATTTATGGCTGCTTCATTTACTAACGTAGCAAGTGCCGCTCCACTAAAACCTACACTCATCTTTGCAATGTTTTTAACATCTCCCTCAAAAGGTTTTCCCTCAAGATAGATACTAAGTATTTTTACTCTATCACTAATATCAGGCATAGGGATAAAAATACGTCTATCAAAACGACCAGAGCGTAAAAGTGCTTCATCTATAACATCCATCTTATTTGTTGCACCTATCACAATAACACCACTGCTATCTTCAAAACCATCCATTTGAGTAAGAAGTTCATTCAGAGTAGATTCTCTTTCGTCATTACTCATACCACCTCTTGCTTTTCCAACAGCATCTATTTCATCAATAAAAACAATAGATGGTGCATTTGCTTTTGCATGAGAAAATAACTCACGTACCCTTTTTGCTCCCATTCCAACATAGATTTGAACAAAACTAGAACCACTTTGGTAGAAAAATGGAACTTCTGCTTCACCCGCAACTGCTTTTGCAATGAGCGTTTTACCCACGCCAGGAGGACCTACAAGTAAAACTCCTCTAGGAAGTCTAATTCCCATTTTTTTATATTTTGCCGAGTTTTTTAAAAAATCTACAATTTCTTGGAGTTCCTCTTTTACTTCACTTATTCCAGCTATATCTGAAAATTTATATTTTGAAGTTGTTGGTTTTATGATTGCTTGAGTAAATCCAGCATTTGCATAGGCACTGTACTTTTCATTTCGCTCTTTTTTTAAATCTGCTTCTCGTTTTTTTCTTCCATAAAGAACTAAACCAAAAATCATAAGAAAGAAAAGTCCAATTACAACCAAATCTCTTAAAAATGGATTTTCTTTGACACTTTTAACGGGTACATGTTTGAGAAGTTCTTTTATATCTATTCCATCTTTTATAATGCTATATTTTCCTTCACTAGTAACCAAAATTACCTCGTCAGCGTCTATAACGGCTTTTTTAATAATATTTGTCTCTAACAGTGTTTGATAGAGTCTGTGGTCTATAGCTTTTGTATTATCTCTCATTAGTGTAATCAAAACAAGCAGTATAACAACAGATACCGCCATCAAAGATACCATCAACTTTTTAGATTTGAAATTTAGCATAATTCCCCTCTTTTTTTACATCTATTTTATCTATAGTCACCCACTCTTTTAGAATATCACGTTCAGATTGAATTGAAATTTTATTATAAAACTGGTCATACCCAGTGTAGATACCATTTTTTTCCTCTTCAACTAAAATTTCTAAAGAAACTCTATTGTTTTTTCTAAACTCATAATTTTTTTGAGTTACGAGTGCTTCTATATCTTTTAATCTTTGCTTCGCTTCATCGCCTCTGATTTCAGGTTTCATGAGTGCACTTGGAGTGCCATCACGTTTAGAGTAGACAAAAGAATGAACATGTGTCAAAGGAAACTTTTTTAGAGTAGAATACGCCTCATCCCAAAGCTCCTGCGTCTCTCCAGGGTGCCCTGTAATGAAATCTGTCCCTAGAGCATACCCAAAACTACTAAGCTCTTCAAACAGCTCTAAATCTCTCTTTACATTATTTCTTCTTTTCATCAACTTTAACATCTTTTCACTCGTATGTTGAAGTGCCAGATGAAGATGTTTTTCAAGCCAAGGTTCACCTAAAATTTCTCTAAAACTATCATCAATCTGAATAGGTTCGATACTCCCAAGCCTAATTCTTCGTACTCCTCTAATTTGCGAAATTCTTTTAACTAAATTACCTAAACTACTTTTTTTATCTTGTCCATAACTTCCTATGTTTGTTCCAGTTAAAACAAACTCTCCATAACCGTTAGAAGCAAGTTTTCTTACCTGTTCTAGTATCAACTCCTCATCTTGACTTCTAGCATCTCCTCTAACAAATGGAATAATACAATATGAACATCTAAAATTACACCCCTCTTGGATTTTCAAAAAGGCTTTACTTTTTCCTAAATAATCACTTACTATTGTTTTCTCTAAAGAATTCAAATCTCCCATTTCTACAAAACGTGTTTTTTCATTTAAAAGTCTGTTAATATTCTCTTTTTCAGAGTGTCCTATAACTCCAAATACTTTGTTATCTTTAAAAAGGTCTTCACCTTTACTAAAAGCACCACACCCTGCTAATATAACCTTTATACCTCTTTTATTGACACCATTTATATAACTTCTTACACCACTATCAGCCCCATTTGTTACAGTACAAGAGTTTACTACTACAACATCAGCCTCTTTTTCATCTTTTGTGACTTCAAAATCTTTTAAATTTTCTATCATTATTTGCGTATCATAGATGTTTGTTCGACAACCAAATGTTTTAAAATATACCTTATTCATTAGTAAAGAACACCCTTGTTTATATCAATATCTGGTGGCATTCTCTTATTTGTATGTCTAACATCTATAGTTTGAGTAGGGTACGCTATTTTAATATCATCTTCTTTATTGATAGCATCTACTATATCTGCACTTATGGTACTTCTTAGAGTCAAGGCAGCGTAAGAGTTTGTCATGTACCAAGTGCTTATAGTCAAACCATGTGGCTCTAAAAATGAGTATATTCTTGGTTCTATATTAGTATTTTTTAAGCTATATTGACTTCTAAGTTTGTTTAAACTTCGTCTTGCAATATCGGTGTAGCCTTTTGAATATTTTTGAGTTATACCCTTAATGATATACATCGCTTTTTTATGATTTGAATCAAAAGTAATGGTAAGGTCAATTCCATCCCAAACTGTTTTTAAAGTTCCATGAGTATAGTTAGCAATTAAAGTTGTAAAAACATAGTTATTTGGTATAAAAATCACCCTTCCTGAACGTCTATTTTCAACATAAGTAGTATACGTTATATCTTCAAGTATAGTAATTCTTAAAAGCGATATATCTATAATGTCACCAACATAAGGAAGTCCATCTTTTTGTACCTTTATTCTGTCTCCAACATGGAAACTACCACCAAAAACTATAACCATCCAACCAAGCATACTCATAAACAAATCTTTCATAGCTATGGCAATACCAGCTGATGCAAAACCTAAAACAGTCACAAAATAAGAAACATTTTCAATGTAAGAAAAAAGTAAAATTATCACAATTAATATAAAGTTAATTAAGTTTATGGCTTTATTCGCCATATAAAAACGTTCATTGTCTTTTATATATTTTTTAGTTAAAAGTTTAAAAACCAAAGAAATAACTAAAACAACAACAATAAACAGCCCTATATCAAAGGCTCTTTTCATCTGATTTTTTATGTCACCCTTTACTTCAACTTTTACTCTATCAACTTTTTTTGAGTACAAAGAATACGTAGTTTCAGCTAACTTATGAGCACTATTAAAAGCTAAAATATCTTGTGAAAGGATAAATATCTTCACTTCTACTGACGAGAGAGGTTGTAGTTTATATATATCTTTTTGTAACTCTTCTTGTTCTTTAAGTTTAGAAATAAGATAGTCTAAAGAGTTAATTTTATTATTATAATTTTTTCTATCTTGTTCTATTTGTTTAATATAAGAATACGCCGTAATAATAGAAAAAGGATTACCAATATCAGGTTTATCAGCTAATTTATTTGGTTTTACTATCTTTAAAAATGGAGATTTTTTATACTCTCTAAGTAACTCAATCTGTTTTTCTAATCTATCTTGTTCTTTAAGAGAGGCAGAAAGCTTCTCTTTAGACTGTTTATCTCTTTTTCTTAAAAGATTTTTTACACTCTTATCAACTATCTCAAGATATTCAATAAGACCTTGATATGTTAAATAGTTCTGATAACCAACAAACCAAATATTAGTTGCTAACCCATCTGTTATGGCATCTATCTGTTCACTTAATATTTCTATTTTTAACAAATCACTCTTACTAATCTCTTTTTCTTCTGGACCATCTAATGCATACACAACTGTAGTAAAAACAAGTAAAAGTGAGAAAATAGTTTTTATCATTTAAAACTCCCAAGAACTTTAAGCAAAGTCTCTTTTTTTATGTCATCTTTAATTGCATATCCACCTATGATATTTGGCAATATAAACTTTATTTTTTGATTAAAACTCTTTTTATCTAAGTAAAATGCATCATAAAACTTCTCTAGTGATTTAATTGCATAAGTTATTGGCAAATTATAATTTTGAAGTAATACTTTAACTCTTTGTTCATCTACTTCACTTAAAAATCCAATCTCTAGTGCTAATTTATTTGCCATAACCATACCAATAGATACAGCTTCACCATGAAGATAAGTCGTATACTTTGTCTCATTTTCTATAACATGCCCAAAAGTATGCCCGTAGTTTAAAACGGCTCTAACACCCTCTTCTCTTTCATCACGGCTTACAACATCGGCTTTAATCTTAACACATTCTCTAATAGCATACTGCAAATTTTCTTCTACATGTAAAGAGTTTTTTTCTAACCACTCAAAAAAGTTTTTATCAAAAGTAACTGCCATCTTTATAACTTCAGCAACACCCGCACTAAATTCTCTTTTTGGAAGAGTCTTTAAAAAAACAGTTTCACAGTAAACTGCACGAGGTTGCCAAAATGTTCCTACTAAATTCTTTCCATATCTGTTATTTATGCCTGTTTTTCCACCTACACTTGCATCTACTCCTGCTAAAAGCGTAGTAGGAACTTGTATGAAGTCTATCCCTCTTTGATAAATAGAAGCTGCAAAGCCGGTCATATCACCTATAACACCACCACCAAAGGCAATCAAAACAGATTTTCTATCTAGTCTTAATTCGAAACACTCTTCCAAAATCTGGTTTAATGTTTCAAAGTTTTTATACTTCTCTCCATCAGCAATGGTAATAACATGGCACTCGCGAGCATCAATCTTACTTAAAAGTGTCTCTAAATGTAAAGCACTTACTGTTGGGTTTGTAACCACTGCTACTTTTGTATCTAATTTTATTGTTTTTAACTCGTCAATAAAGACTTTGTAAGATTTTTCTTTTAAATTAACATTTATTTGCATTACGCTTCCTGCATTGGGATAAACAGTTGATAAGAGCCTGAAAGTTTAAAAAACAGTCTCTCCATGTCGGTTGAAAACAGTGAAAACATATTTGATTTCATTATTTTATTGTTAAATGGAACAAATTGTAAGATATCATCTCTATTTCTTAGTTTAAGCAATGGATTTCTCTTCGTATTTACTATTTCCACTTTTTTATTAAACAGCTTTGAAAGGTTCTCAAAATGCTCAGCCAATGAATTCTTTTCATTGGAGTTATCTGGATTAAAATTATAAAGCTTTATGTTCAAATCTAGTTGAGCAGAGATATCAAAAATAACTGCTGACTCTTTTTCTATATCATCAGAGTTGCTACTAAGTACAACTCCCTCACTAAGACTAGAAAGTCCCCAAGAACCTATTTTAAAAACTGGTAATTTTGATTGGTAGAGCAAAGAGATATTGTCTATAAAAAACATATTTGACACAACAATCAATCCTATGTCTTTTTCCTCTAAGTCTGTTTTCATCACGCTATTTGCATCTCTTTCATAATAGTCTATCTCTACGCTTATATGCTTATTGTTGTAACTCTTTAACTTCTCAAGAGAGTTTGAGTATGTAGGATTTATAACCTTTACATGTAACTTCATACTACTTATTTTGGAGTGAAGAAGTAACGCATCATTAACTAGCTTATCAACCTCTTTTGAACTCATCTTTAGCATATTAACCAAACAATAGATACTACTTCCAAATGGTGCAGGAAACTGTCCTAGTTCTCTTTTTATACTTTTATATACACTTTGCAGAACATTTGGATCGCCAACAACAAGCAGTACATCATTTGGCTGTATCATCAAGGTTGGACGTGGAAGTATAAGAGAATTGGCTCTATATATTCCTGAGATTCTCCACTTCTTTTGTACTATTGAAGCCAGATGTCGATAGACATAAGAGCTTCCAATAGGAACTCTTATTTCCATTATTTCACCTGCTCCTAAACCAACATTTTGAGCAATAACTGGCATATCTGGAAGAAAATCAACAAAACGAGAACTAAGTACATCACGAGAACCAAGGATTTCTAGTCTGTTATCTTCTAAATCTAATTCCCATCTATCTAAAAGAACCACTTGAACCTCTTTATCCAAAGTTCTAATGTTATTATAAGTTCCCATAGCATCAATCTTTCTAGAAACAATAATCATGATTTGATAATAATCACGACCAATAAATGGAGAAAGTTTTTCAAAACTAGTTGGGTCAAAATTATAAAAACTGAAGTTATCCAATTTTTTGGAAGGTACAGTTTTATCTCTATAAGTAACAATATCATAAGAATTATCACTACTTGTACTATTCATAACTCTTTCTAAAAAATGTTTTGCTAAAATACCATCAGCGATAATTAAAATTTTTTTCATTAGTTCTCCAAAGATTATTAAAGGATATTATACCAAAATGATAAATCAAACAAAAATTATATTGAAATTAACACTTATACTCATACTTTTTTCTTTACATGCAGATGCTTTTGATGCGTTTATTCAGGGCGCTTACAAACAAAACCATGAGTTAAATCAACTGAAAAAACAGTATGAGTTAATACAGGAACAGACAAAGAAAAATAAAAATAAATTAGAAAATGCGCTTGCATATGGTCATAATAAAAAAATATCTCTACGTATAAGTATCTTAGAAAAAGAAAAAAATATAACATTAAGTACAATTATGAAATATTTCATCGTTCTTGGAAACAAAAAAATATCTCTTCTTTATGATGAAAACAATCAAATTCAAGTCAATAAGTACAATCAATCACTCAATAATCTTAAAAACTACACTGGTTTAGATTTTAAAAATACCAATATTGAAAAACTTATAAATAGTTCTATTTTACCACCAAATAGCAATGCCGCTTATAAGCTTTTTATGAAACTAACTCCTGAAGAAAAAAGTGCTATTAGTAAAAATCTTAAAGCAAACAATACAAAAAAAATATTTACATACCTAAGAAGCTCCTACAACCAATATATAAATATGTTAAATAATTTAAAAATTCTAATGAATAAAATCAATCAAATAAAAGAACGATCAAATAAAGAAAAACTTACTTTAGCACAAGAAAAATATATAAAACAAAGCTATAAAATTTTATTTCAAAAATGTAAAATACTTTTTACTATTGGAACACTTAAAACTGAGATTACTAAGTCTACTTCTAAAAAAGAAATTAAAAATATAAAATTAAAACGTATTCATTTTGTAGGAAATTCAAGTGAAGTTAGTAGCTATTCCATAAATATAGTCAAACAACATGCAAAAAAACTTTTAAAACTAAAAAGTTTCACTTTAGAGCTGCATGGGTACTCTGATAGCTTTGGAAACAAAAAAGACAATTACCGTTTATCAAAGCAAAGAGTTAAAAAAACGAAAGAAGCCTTAGTCAAATTTGGTGTAAATCCAGAAAATATTAAACTGTTTTATTACGGTGATAAAAATCCAATAAAAACTAACGAAACAGAACAAGGGCGACTTTTAAATAGACGCGTAGAATTTAAAATATATGAGGATGAAAAATAATGGATTTTAATATAAACAATACAGATGGCAAAGCAAGAGCTTGCACAATAAAAACAGCACATAGCACCATAGAAACACCAGTTTTTATGCCAGTAGGAACAGCCGGAAGTGTAAAAAGTTTAGATGCAAGAGATATGGTAGAAGAGTTAGGTGCAAAAATCATTTTAGGGAATACTTATCACCTATACCTAAGACCTAACGATAAAGTGATAAAACACTTTGGTGGACTTCATGAGTTTACAAAGTTTCCAAACAGTTTTTTGACCGATAGTGGCGGTTTTCAAGCTTTTAGTCTTAGCAACATAAGCAAAGCAGACAAAAATGGAATCATGTTTAAAAGTCATATTGATGGCAGTGAACACTACTTTACTCCTAAAAAAGTACTTGACATTCAATACAATTTTAACTCTGACATCATGATGATCCTTGATGATTTAGTTGCACTTCCCGCAACCCCTGAGAGAGTTGCTTTAAGTATCCAAAGAACAACAGACTGGGCAAAAGAGGCTATTGAGTACCATGTAAGCCAAAAAGCTAAAGGCGTAGGAATAAACCAAAATATTTTTGCTATTATTCAAGGGGGAACAGACAAAGAAGCAAGAAAAATTTCAGCAACTGAGCTCTGTTCTTTAACAAATTATGACGGCTATGCTATAGGAGGTCTTAGTGTTGGAGAAGCAAATCAAGAGATGTATGACACGGTGGAGTGGGTAACACAGTTTATGCCTGAAGATAAACCTCGTTATCTTATGGGTGTTGGAACTCCTGAAGACTTAGTAGAGAACGTTGAACGTGGAGTAGACATGTTTGATTGTGTTATGCCAACAAGAAACGCTAGAAATGGAACTCTTTTTACCTCGTTTGGAAAATTCAATATAAAAGCAGCAAAGTTTAAATTCGATGAGACTCCAATTGACCCTGAATGTGAGTGCCATACATGTAAAAACTATAGCCGTGGTTATTTAACTCACCTATTTCGTTCTAAAGAGTTAACATACTTTAGACTTGCAAGCCTGCACAATCTTCATTACTATTTAAACCTTATGAAACAGATGAGAGAAGCTATACTTCAAGGTAAGTTCAGTGAATTTAAAAAGGAATTTTACTCGAAAAGAAATAAAAAATGATATAATTATTGAACATGAAAAAGCTTTTTATTCTATTTATCTCTTTTATCAGTGTTATTTTTATCGGTTATAATTTTTATGCCAATAATGATGACTTTTTTATAGAAAAAAAGACAATTGATAGAGTTGAAAAGAAGTACGGTAAATTTGCGAAGGCAAGAGTTAATGCTCTTGTCAAGCTTATGAACTCTCTTAAAAATGCTCAAGAAGATGAAAAACTCAAAAAAATCAATAATTTTTTCAACCAAGTTAGGTATCAATCAGATATAGAAACATGGGGAAAAAGAATTATTGGGCTATTTTAGGAAAAGATAGAGGTGATTGTGTAAACTATGCAACAGCAAAATACTTTACACTAAAACAGCTCAGGGTTCCAACAAATAAAATGTACCTCTCATATGTCAAAGCAACAAAACAGACAGAATTAGGTAAAGAAGTGCCTTCAGGTGTGACAAAAAACAAAAGATGAACAAGATTACTACAAGTCATCAAAAGGAATAGAATATGACATTTTTTAAGCAAATAACAATCATTTTTTCAATGTTTATCATACTAATTATAGGTTCTATTATGTACCTTAACTTCAATTCAGCAAACCAATTTATACAGAACCAATTATATACTACTTCTGAAAATACTCTAACATCTTTAGGACTATCTTTAAGTATGAATATACCTAATCAAAATGAAAATTTATCCACTATGGAAACTATGATAAATGCTATCTTTGATAGAGGTTATTATGAGTCAATTATACTCCAAAACATGGAATATAATGCCCCTAAAATCAAAGACAATAATTCAGAAAGATTAATTTTCAAATAAGTTAAAATGATATAAATAATGGAGGTGAATTTATGAGTAGAAGAAAAGGACAAATATATAGTGCCGAACAAAAAACAAGAATAGTTTTAGAGCTGCTAAAAGAAGAACAAACAACAAGTCAAATAGCATCTAAATATAAAATCACATCACAATCTTTAAGTAAATGGAAACAACAGTTTCTAAATAATGCATCACTTGCATTCGATGTAGGAGGAGTAACTAAAACTTACCTAGATGAGATAGAAGAGTTAAAGAGTGAGAATGATGGTTTAGCTAAAGCACTAGGTAAAGCTACAATAAAAGTAGAGTTTGTTGAAAAAAAGCTAAAGAGCTTGGACTTATGTAACTGACCTTACGCACCCTTCAAAAGTTGTAATTCTGAATAAGCCACCTGATTAGCTCTGATTAACAGTTTTGTTCTAATGGCAAAGTGGTTCATTTTATGTTTAATTTTCAAACATTCAAGCTTAAAAAAGACAGCACTGATAAATAGATATGATTACTTTGTGTTCGAATGATCTTTGTTGGTGATTTTGCTAAATCAATATTATGTTTAAGTGATTTATGAAACTCTTCAACTTTCACCCTCAAGGGTACCCAGCCATCATTTTTCATAGATTGTTGAGATAGTGTCGCCATCAAGTGTGATATCACTACATATCAAATTTAAAATACCTATACTTCCATCTTTGTTTGTAAAGACTCGGCGCACTATAATGACTTCTTTATCATAGCCCTTTAGATAGCCTCGTACTGATTGCTTATCTGATAATTCCAGTTCATCTACCCTTGTGAACTTACCTGCATATTTATTCTCTAAACTTTTTGAAAAAAGACGATTACTTTTGAGTGCAGTAATAAACTCTTTTTTTGTTTGGCTATAAATTCAAAGTTTTCTTTTGCTCCAAACCAAGGACATAGTGAAATTTTAGTTGATTGTTAATAGCCACTTGAATCATATCTCTCATCAATTGATTTTTTGTAACTTCTGATGAACGTTTTACTTCTCTTGTTTTAATGTCACTAACTGGATAGGTTTTTCTACGGTTTCAAAAGCTACTGGAATTGATACTTCATTACTGTAGTACAAAGCATTGAGCATATTGATACCTCGAACAGATTTACCTACTGTATGATCAAAGTGCCAGCACATGATATCACTCTCATCTGTCCACTTTTTCTCTTGAATTGTATCATCAAAGATAAGACATGCTTCTTCACTCTGTATCTCTCTTACTGTTCTTTTAACTTGTCTCCATAAATCTTTTGAAGTAAATTCATTTTTTGATAAGAACCGTGTTATCTAATCATGACTTACTGAACCATTTGTCATTGATGACAACCCTGTTGCTGTAGCGTAACCACTACCGCTTATTAAATAATCTGTATAGAGTTCTATGTGATTTATTTTCATGCAACTTTTAAAGCAACTTTGATTCCTTGTGCGTAAGGTCAGGTAATCAGCAAGATGCTAGTTCTAGTGGAACGATTGTTATATTTGTACTCAATGATTTTGCTGAAACTAAAAAAACAGTAGGTTATAAAGTATTAAACAATTATATAAACCGACTTGCTGAACTATTTTACGAGACTACTGACTTAATTGATGAGAGAGTAGTAACTAGACTAAAAGACTCTGAATTTTCTATGAAACTACCAGAAACAGACTATGAAAAAACAAAAAAAATAATAAATACCTTTCTTAAAAAAGCTGATGATGCACTGCCAAATGAACTGAGAAAGATCCCTAAATTTTATATAAATGGTGGGGCAACATACTTTGATGAAAAAGACAAACAAAAAGATATACTTGCACGTGCTGACTTTGCCCTCTCTTGTGCAAAAATGAGAAATGAAACACATATATATTTTCATGAAATAAGAAATGATGAAACACTAATGGAACTAGGACAAGAAGAGTGGCATAAACTTATAATGACTGCTATAAAAGAAGATGGCATTAAACTAGCTCTACAAGCTGTAAAAGACAATAGTGGTAAAATATATCATCATGAAGCATACTTACGCATGAGTGATCAAGCAGGAACCGTCTACCCAGCTCGTGTTTTTATGCCAATGTTAAATGCACTTAATTTAACTAATGATGTTGATAAAAGGGTAATAGGATTAGCCCTAAAACTAGCCAATAGAGGAATAAGTATTGCGATTAATATAGCTACTTCTTTTATAAAAAACACTGAAAACACATATTGGATAGAAGAAATCTTTAAAAAATCAACAGCTCTAAATCTACATATTGCTTTTGAATCAAGCAACTACGCAATCATACATAATCTAGAAAATTATATAAATTTCTCAAAGCTAGTACAAAAGTATAACTATGAATTTGGTATAGATAATTTCAATATAACAGATACGAGCCTTAGCTACCTTCAAGACCTAAAACCAGCATATATAAAAGCGAATAAGTCCTTTTATATTGATATGCATGATGAAGGTAAAAACAGCTCCTATGACTCTTTTAATATACTAACAAAAGCACTAGATATTAAAATCATAGCAACTGCTGTTGAAAGCAAAGATGAGAGTGATAATCTAAAAGAAATACCTATACACTTGATGCAAGGTGCTTTTATAGAGGAACCAACTTTATAAAGTCGGTTCTACTCTTTTTGCTACATATTTAAGCCAAAAGAATCCAAATAGCCCAGCAAACAGTGAAGCCGCTAAGATACCGACTTTTGCTTGAAAAATTAACTCTTCGTTCCCTATAAATGCTAAGTCTGCGACGAATATTGACATAGTAAAACCAATACCACCTAAAAAAGCAACACCAAAGATTTGACTCATGCTACTTCCCACTGGAAGTTTTGCTATTTTTAGTTTTATAGCCAACCATGAAACACCAAATATACCAAGAACTTTTCCTAATATAAGTCCAGCTATGATTCCAAGTGAAACTGGCTCCATTATTGTAGACCCAAGAGAATCAAAATCTATCGCTATTCCAGCATTTGCAAGAGCGAAAAGAGGAATAACAACTAAAGCAACAGCTAAGTGTAAATTATGTTCAAGTCTACCGGCTGGAGTTCCAACAGCATCTATCTTGTCTTTTATATTTTGTAGTATAGCTTTTTGTTTTTCATGCATTGTATGTCCTTCTTCCAAAGGATAAGTATCATACTCATCTAACAACTCTTTTGTTTTTTTAGTAAAATTAGCTGGACAAGCTTTTGGTTTTGAAGGAATTGCCATGGCTGCAATTACACCTGCAATTGTAGCGTGAACTCCGGACTCAAGCATAAAAAACCACATTAGTAAACCTACAACAAAATATGGCAAAATCATATGAATACCTACACGATTAAAAATAACCATAATTAAAAATGAAACACCAGCTAAAATAAGTGGCAACATTATAATTTGATCTGTATAAAATATAGCTATTACCAAAACTGCACCAAGATCATCAACAATGGCAAGAGCGACTAAAAATGTAACTAATGTCGTTGGTACTCTTTTCCCTAGCAAAACTAATGCACTAATAGCAAAGGCTATATCAGTTGCCATAGGAATACCCCAACCGTTTGCTCCCTCTGTTCCTGCATTGATACCAACATATATAAGAGCAGGGATAACCATGCCACCAATAGCTGCTAGTATAGGTAAAATCGCCACTTTTATATTGGAAAGTTCCCCTACTAATATTTCTCTTTTAATTTCCAATCCTATAACAAAGAAAAATATAGCCATAAGACCATCGTTAATCCAATGGTGTATAGTATGAGATAACTGCCAAGAGCCAACTGTCAAATCTACCTTTGTATGAAAAAAACTTCCATAACTGTCTATTAATGGGGAGTTAGCCAATACCAATGCGACTACTGTCATAAACATCAACACTAAACCTGTGGTGGTCTGTGCATGTAAAAAGTGTTCAAATGGTGTTGAAACTTTATTAAAAGCTTTTTCCCATGGTGCGTATAGTTTTTTCATACTATTTTAATCTCTCTAAGACAGAAGCTTCATGAGCGCCTAAACCTTCTGTTTTTGCTAATAAAGCACATGCACGTCCAATCTCTTTTATGCCCTCTTGGCTCATACTTATAATAGAAGATTTCTTTAAAAAGTTTTCAACACCAAGTGGAGAGTAAAACTTTGCAGTTCCTCCTGTTGGTAAAGTATGATTTGGTCCAGCTATATAGTCGCCTATTGGCTCAGGAGTATACCTTCCCATAAAAATAGCTCCTGCGTGTTTTATTTTAGGAAGCAAATCAAAAGGATACTCAGTCATGACTTCAAGATGCTCTGGAGCTATCTCATTCATAAGCTCTAATGCTTCATCCATATCGCGTGTAACTATGATAGCTCCACGCTCTTTTATAGAAGCCATAGCTATCTCTTTTCTATTTAGCTTTTCTAACCATTCATAGACTTTTTTACTTGTTTCATCTGCAATGCGTTGCGATGGAGTTATAAGAATTGAACTTGCCATTTCATCGTGTTCTGCTTGGCTTAGTAAATCTATTGCTAAAAAGTTTGTGTCTGCACTTTCATCGGCCAAGATTCCAATTTCACTTGGACCTGCAATCATATCTATATTTACTTCACCAAAAACAAGCTTTTTTGCAGTTGCTACAAAAATGTTTCCTGGTCCTGTTATGACATCTACTTTTGCTATAGTATTTGTTCCATAGGCCATAGCTGCTATTGCACTTGCTCCTCCAACTTTATAAGCTTTTTTAATGCCACAAAGATGCATAGCAGCTAAAAGAAGTGAGTTAAGTTCATTGCATGGTGCAGGAGTACAAACTACTATTTCTTTTACTCCAGCTACTATTGCAGGAATTGCGTTCATTAAAAGACTACTAGGATAGGCCGCTTTCCCTCCAGGAATATAAAGACCAGCCCTATCAACTGGAGTAACTTTTTGACCCAAAACATTGCCATTTTCTTCATAATCTAACCATGAAGTTGGTTTTTGTTTTTGATGGTATGCTTTGATTCTATCATATGCGAGTTGTAGAGCACTTTTCAATTCAATATCAAGTTCATCATATGCTTTTTTCATTGACGCACAAGAAATTTGTAACTCTTCATCACTCTTTGGAGTCCATATATCGAACTTTTTTATATGATTTTTAAGAGCTTCATTGCCATCTTTTCTTATTTCAGAAATTATATTTTGAACTACTTTAGATACATTTTCCATATCCATATGACCACGTTTAAGTAGCACTTCAAACTCTTGTTTAAAACTGTTATCTGTTGTTTTTATCTGTTTCATATTTTCTTTTATACCTCTGTTTCATCGATTCATTTCCCAATACTCCACCTTGGTGTATGTAAATTGGTGTTCCTTCTATCTTGTCTACATGCAAGAGAAACTTTATCCATCCAACAGGGTCATACATTAAATCAAATGTAATCCCCATATCTTCTTTTAACTCTTTCCAAAGCTCATAAGACTCTTTATAAAGTTTCCCATAGTGATACTTTTTTTGAGAACTTAAAATAGTAGGAAAAAGGTCTTCACCTACCTCTTCAAACTGCTCTTTTAAATACTCATCATCTCCAACGGTACTACATGTAAAGACTCTATACGGTAAATTTTTCTGTAAAAAAAGTGCTGTTGTTCCTGTTCCAGATGGCAAAAATATATATGGGTTTTTAATACCATTTTTTTGAATATCTTTTTTTAACTCATCTGCTAAGATTTTTACACCAAACTCTGCCTCTTTTTGCCTTCCACCCTCTTCAATAATCAAATCACTATTATCGGTATACATGTAGGCATCTTCTCGTCTTTGCAAACTCTCAATAATCTCCATTCCATTTTCTAAAGCATACTTATAGTTTCCTACTGGGTTTTGTTTTAAAAATTTTGGTATATGATTACAAAAATATACAAATTCCCAACCTCTGAGGCTAGCCATCACAGAGAGAGAATACATAGCATTTGATTGGTTTGAGCCGTATGAGATAACACGCTTTACATGTAGAAACTTTTGATTTAAAAACCAATGAAATTTTCTAGCTTTGTTACCAGAAAAGTCTACATGTAAAACATCGTCTCTTTTAACATATATTTCCCTACCTCTAAAAGTATGCTTTTCAAAAGGTGAGGAAGAAAATGTCATTTAGTTCCTATTTAAACAGTTTAAATCACTAAAAGCACGATTAAGCCTAAATATGGTTGCTTCTTCAGCTGCTCTTAACCATTTTCTTGGATCATAATACTTTTTATTTGGCTTATCATCGCCATCTGGATTTCCTATTTGAGTTTGAAGATATGCTTCATTTTTTTCAGCATACTCTTTTGTTCCTTCCCAAAAAGACCACTGTGTATCGGTGTCAATGTTCATTTTTATAACACCATACTCAATAGCTTCACGAATATCAGCTAATTCACTTCCGCTTCCACCATGAAAAACAAAATTTACTGGTTTTTCTGAAGTCTTAAACTTTTTTTGAATATACTTTTGAGAATTATCTAGTATTTTTGGAGTCAAATGAACATTTCCTGGTTTATACACACCATGAACATTTCCAAAAGAAGCGGCAATAGTAAAATTAGGGCTAATCGCCATCAACTTTTCATATGCATAAGCCACATCTTCTGGCTGAGTGTAAAGTGCTGAGTTATCAAGGTGAGTATTGTCTACTCCATCTTCTTCTCCACCAGTACAACCAAGTTCAATCTCAAGTGTCATTCCTATTTTGCTCATGCGTTTATGATACTCTTCGCAGGTCGCTATATTGTCCTCTAAGCTCTCTTGGGAAAGGTCTATCATATGAGAACTATAAAGAGGTTTTCCAGTTTTCTCATAATGAGCTTCACTAGCATCAAGAAGAGCATCTATCCAAGGAAGAAGTTTTCTTGAAGCATGGTCAGTATGAAGTATAATAGGAATACCATAAGCCTCGGCTACAGTATGAACGTGCAAAGCTCCACTTATTGCTCCAAGTATTCCAGAATCAGATTTATCTAAACCTTTTCCAGCATAAAACTGTGCTCCTCCATTTGAAAACTGAACAATTATGGGAGAATCTGCATCTTTTGCAGACTCCATTACAGCATTTACAGAACTTGTACTTACAACATTTACAGCTGGAAGTGCATACTGGTTTGCTTTTGCTACTTCAAAAACTTTTGTAACATCATCACCACTCAAGACTCCTGGTTTTACAAAATCAAATAGTGCCATGTGATGCCTTCTTATTTCATAACTATTTTAGCTTTTTTTCTCAAATTTTTTGCTTTTTTAGCAACATTATCACGGAATTTTTCCATTTTTAGTCCATTTTCAATTTGAACTTTTGCATCAGAAAACTTAACTTTTTCTCCTCCTTTTTTATCTTCTGTTAGAATTACATGATAACCAAACCGAGTTTTAACTGGAGTTTTTGTAACTTCACCTTTTCCTTGTCCAAATGCAGCTTCACTGAAAGCTCCTACCATTTGCTTTTTATTAAACCAACCTAAATCACCACCATTTGCACCACTTGGTCCTGTTGATTTAGTTTTTGCTAATTCAATGAACTTAGTAGTAAGTGCTTCACCATTAAAACCTTTTAGCTCTTTAATGATTGCTTTTGCAGTTGCTTCATCAGCAACAATTATATGTCTTGCTTTTGCAGTTGCTGGTTTTACAAACTTGTCTTTGTTTTTATCAAAATATGCTTTTATATCAGCCTCTGAAACTTTTACTTTTTCAAATATTCTTTTCATCCAAATTTCAAGTGCTAAATCATCTTTAATAGAATTTAAAGTTTTTTTATACTCAACATCTTTTTCTATGCCTGATTTAAAAGCTTCTTTTGCTAAAAGTTTTCTCTCAATAGCTTGGTCTATAACTTTTTGTTGTTGTTCTGGTTGTAGTGTTGCATACTTTGCTCCAGGCATTGTTCTCATAAGACTTGCTACATCTTTATCTGTAATTTCTACACCATTTACTGTCGCATATACTGCGGCATTTAAACTAATACCCATTGCTAATGTTGCTAAACTTCCTACGATAACTCTTTTCATACTATTCCTTGTTGTTTAAATTTGTACCATTTTACTAATGTTTCAATTAAAATCTGATTATACATAGCAATTTTAAATGATTTATTAATATTTTGCTATACTACTACATATGAAAAAAGCCACTAAAATAGAAATTATAGAAATAAAAAATATTTTAATAGAAAACTATACTGATGCTGTTACAGAACTTAACTACAAAAACCTATATGAACTCATAATAGCAGTTATGCTTTCAGCTCAGTGTACGGACAAAAGAGTAAACATTATAACTCCTGCTCTATTTTTGAAATATCCTGATGTTAAACAGCTTGACAGTGCTAAACTAAATGATGTAAAAACTATTATAAAATCTTGCTCATTTTTTAACAATAAAGCACTAAATTTGATAAAAATGGCAAATAGAGTTATAGAGCATTATGATGGGCAAATTCCTCTTAATGAAAAAGACTTAATCACCCTAGCAGGAGTTGGTCAAAAAACTGCTCATGTTGTTATGATAGAGTACGTTGGTGCAAATCTAATGGCAGTTGATACTCACGTTTTTAGAGTAGCTCATAGACTCGGTCTTAGTAGTGAAAAAACAGCAATAAAAACAGAAGAAGAACTAACAAAAAAATTTAAAACAGATTTACATGTACTTCATCAAGGAATGGTTCTTTTTGGACGATACATATGTAAAGCAATTAACCCAAAATGTGAAATAGAGTGTTTCTTAAAAGAATACTGTAAAACAAGAAAAAGCTTCAAAGTTGGCTAAAAATACAAAATGGCACAAATACATATAAAATGGCACAAAAGTAGATTTTTTTTGTAGTATAATTGTTCTTGTAGGAAGAGGAACTTTACACTTATTCATAATCCATAATCCACTACCTCTTCCTGCCTTAATAATTTTATACTGAATTTAGGATACACTACTCTCCCCCAGATATTCTATAACCGGTTAAAGATACACTCTGAATCAACTCTTCTTTTAGTTTATTTCTTACACGTCTTACTAAACTCCTAAGAGTTGTTGTTGGAATATCTTCGCTATACCATATGTTTTTTATTATCTCTTCGTAACTAACGTCATTATTAAGTTTATAAACCATAAATGAGAAAAATTCACCCTCTTTTTTTGTTAAATTGACTATTTCAGACAAAAAATAGAGTTCATTTGTTTTAGTGTTATAAGTGTAGCCATAACCCATCTTAATGAGCTCCCCCTTGATTTTTTTACGTTCTTCTTCTATCCTAAATATTACCATCTTAATAGAGATATTAAGCTGGTTTTCATCTATGGGTTTTACAATGTAACCATAAGGTTTTGTTGCTTGTGCTCGTTGTAAAGTTTCATCATCACTATGTGAAGTAAGATATATTACAGGAATTTTGTACATTTGCTGAATAATCTCTACAACCTCTGTTCCATCAGGACTTCCTTTAAGTTTAATATCCATTAAAACTACATCAGGCTGGTACTTTTCAACATAAAAAACAGCCTCTTCAGCAGTACTTGCTACCTCATCAACTTTATAGCCAAACTCATGTAAGCACTGCTGAATGTCCATAGCAATAATAGTTTCATCTTCGACAATGATTACATGTATGTCATCTTTTAGCCCGTTACTGTGTCTATCCATTTAATGGAACATCCTTGTGAGTTTATTTGTGGAGTTATTGCTGCTTGATTTGCAAACAAAGATATAACAGCTTCTCTTAAATCTTCATCTTTTACACTTCTTACATCATGCCAATTATCATCTAATCTTCCATGGTAATAGAGTTTAGCAGAGTCATCAAACAAAAATATATCAGGAGTACAAACTGCTCCCAATGACTTAGATACACTCTGCTCACTATCAACAAGATAAGGAAATGTTATACCAAACTCTTCTATCTTGTCACGCATATGAGCAGGACTGTCTTCTGGATAGTTTGGGTGAATATTTGGATTTATAGCAACACAGTTAATATCAAGCTTTTTAGCAAACTCAGCTACTTCTTGAAGTCTTTCCCATATAGCATTTGAATATGGGCAGTGATTACACATAATTGCTATAATCATTCCACCTTTTCCAAAGTTCTCTTTTGAGTTATATTCATTAGAAGAAGAGTCCTCTAAAATAAAATGCTCTAACTCTCTACCTAATTCTATATCAGCTGATTTCATCAATGACATCTACAATCCCTTTATAATATTTTCAACAACTTTACTAATTCTCTCTACTGAACCCAAATCACACTCTTCTCTTAGTGAATGAGGAAATCTTATAGTAGGTCCAATGGCAACCGCTTCGATTTTTTTTGATTGTCTTTGCATAAGTATACCACACTCCAAGCCAGCATGAATAGCACAAAAACTAGTATCATCATAAACTTTTTTCATCTCGTGTTTAACAACATTTGCAAAATCTCCAACATCTGGAACCCAAGGCTCATGTCCATCCTCTTGAGTTGTTTCACAACCTATAAGTTGGAAAAACGACTCTGTCTCATCTGCTAGGTTTATTAAATCAACATTTTTCATAGCTCTTGCAGCACAATCAATCTGTAAAACTCCATTATTTATGCGAACAACACCTAGGTTTATACTTGTTGCAGGAATATTTAGACTTTTATCAAATTCTCTCACCCCTTGGGAAAAGGCATTGAGTGCTTTTATAATGTTTTGTCCATCTTTTATGTACTCTCTTTTATATTCAATCTTCTCTACATGTAAAGCACTACTAACTAACTTTAACTCTTTACATGTAGCTACTATTGCTTTTGCATTTTTTGCTATAGAGTTTCTTATCTCTCCACCCTCTACATGTAAAAGTTTTAAATCATGTTTTACTAACTCCCTAGCTAAAACTTTTGTAGCTGAATCTATACCTTTGTCTATATCAACTCCTGAGTGTCCGCCTGCCAAATTTTTAATACTAACTTCATAAACAACTTCATTTTCACTTAAAGAAAGATACTCTAAAGATAGTTTTGAAGCTATGTCAACACCACCTGCACAACCTATGTATATATCTTTTTCCTCTTCACCATCAAGGTTAAGAAGCTTATCAGATGATAGTTCTAACTCTAATAAAGAAGCACCTATGAGTCCTACTTCTTCGTCATTGGTAAACAGACACTCCAAATTATCAAACTTTTCCATGACACTAAACATGATTGCCATTCCCATGCCATTGTCAGCTCCGAGAGTTGAGTTTTTTGCTTTTAAAATTCCATTTTTTTCCACTAACTCTATATTTTCTACATCTCCTAAGCATACCATGTCATAATGCGACTGTAAACAAACTTTTGGTGTTCCTTTTTTACAAAGTACATTTCCAGCTTTGTCCGTACTTATTTCATAACCTAGACTACTTGCTATCTCTTCTATCTTTGTTTTCATACTAGCTGTTTTGAAACTACATCTCGGTGTATTTGTTATCACCTTAAAATACTCTATAACCTTACTCATAATTTTCCTTATAAATGTTTAATTAATATAATGGTATTATAATAACCATGAAAAAAATATTAATCCTAATTTTACCATTTTTATTCAGTGGTTGTCTTTATGTAAACGATAGAGGTATAGATACTCGCTACTATAACGACTGTAAAGAGTATTATGACAGCATGGGTATATATCACAAAACATGTGATGAAAACATCATAGAGTACCAAAACGTAAAAGATGGAGTAAAAGATGCATACAAAAATACTATGAAATTTGTAACTCAATAATGAATTTAGATAACATAAAATACGAACGAAGCAAATGCTTTGAGTGGAAAGACAATAAAGTACGTAAAAACATTGTAGATAACCTACCTCACATAAAAAACACTAAACTCTCCCTTGCAGATAAAGTAACCCTTACATGTAAAGATATAAGCGATGAAGATAAGCAAAAAATTCACGAAAGTGCTTTGGGCTTAAGACCTTGGCGAAAAGGACCTTTTCAAGTTTTTGACACTTTTATAAATAGTGAGTGGAAAAGTTTTATCAAATATAACCTCTTAAGACCATATTTTGACCTTACTGATAAAATTGCAGGAGATATAGGGTGCAGTAATGGCTATTATCTGTTTCGTATGCTTGAAGACAAACCAAAAAAAGTAGTTGGTTTTGACCCTAGTGCACTTTGTAAACTACAATTTGATTTTATAAACCATTTTGCAAAAACTAACATTAAATTTGAACTCTTAGGAGTTGAACACCTTCCTTTTTATGAACATAAATTTGACATACTTTTTTGTCTTGGAGTACTTTATCATAGACCAAATCCAGTCAATACACTAAAAGAGTTATGGAACTCTTTAAACAAAAATGGAGAAGTAATCTTAGATACTTTTATGATAGATGGAAATGAACCTTATGCCTTATGTCCTGCACGTACATATTCAAAAATACCAAATATTTACTTCGTTCCAACTGTAAAAGCACTTCAAAACTGGAGTGAAAAAGCCAAATTTAGCTCTTTTGAAGTACTTGAAATCAAAAAAACAGATACAGATGAGCAAAGAAGAACAGATTGGATACTAGGAGAGAGTCTAAGCGATTTTTTAGACCCAAACAACCCAGAGGTTACAGTAGAAGGATACCCAGCACCAAAACGAATCTACGTTAAACTTAAAAAATAATTTACCGATATAAAAGTATACAAAAGCAAGGAAGCTTAAATGCCAGCAGAAGCAGTTCAAGAGATAAATATAGAAGATGAAAACACCGAAGAAGATTTTAGTAATGCCTTTGGTGATGAGGAAGAAGAGTCTTTACACGAAATAGATGAAAAAAAAGAAGATTTAAAAACACATGAAAAAATACGTTCTAGCCTCTGTGGAACAATTTTAAAACTTGATACTGGATATTCAAAAACAACACTTCAAACTACAAAAGATATGGTCTTAGATGACTTAGGGTTAATACATAGTGGCTTTATATTTGGAGCAGCTGATTATGCAGCAGCTGTAGCAGTTAATGAACCAAATATAGTTATTATAGGCTCTCGTTCCAAGTTTCTTGCACCTGCAAAGGTAGACGACTTGATTGAATTTGAAGCAAACGCTAAATTTGAAGATAGCAGAAAACGTGAAATAAAAGTATCAGGTTTCATAAATGAAATCAAAATATATGAAGGGTTATTTCAAGCTGTTGTGCTAGAACAACACATCTTCAAAACTAAGATAAAAAATGCCGAACGTTCATACCGTTAAAAACCATTAAATCATATTTAACCACATAGGAAGAGTTCTTTGTTCAGCTTGAACAGTTGTTGGCTCTCCATGTCCTGTGTAAATTGTCCAATTTTCTTGCACATGTAAGAACTTTTCTATGCTTTCACGCATATCATCAGGACTGCTATATGGAAAATCTACTCTTCCAATAGAACCCTTAAAAACAAAATCTCCACTGAAAAGAGTACTACCAATTAAAATAGCACTGCATCCTGGAGTATGTCCGGGAAAATGCAAATACTTTACTCTAATATCTTCAATATCAAACTCTTGGTCACCTACAACTAAAATATCTGCTTGGCTTGGTGGTGTTCCTTGCCCAAATGGGTCATCTTTTAACATGAATTCATCATCTTTTGGAACATAAATTGGGATATTTAATTTTTCTTTTAACTCTTTATTTGACCAAACATGATCGAAATGTCCATGAGTATTCAAAATTGCAACTGGATTTTCCGTGTTTTTTAAAACCCAATCAGTAGCATCCATACCAGGGTCAATAATAAACTCTTTCCCATCAACTTCGACTATATAGCAGTTTGTTTGATACATTCCCATAGGTTTAGATTTTATGTTCATAATATACCTTTTTTTGTTTTATTATAGCAAAATAATTAATCTTAAATAAAATAATTACTATTAAAAGAATTTATTAATATTTTCTTTAGTATACTATCACAATGAATAAATATATATTAATAGAAAATTATCTTACAAAGTTTCTAAAAGATGAAGTACATAAAACTGGTCTTAAAAGTGCAGTAATTGGACTTAGTGGAGGAATTGACTCTGCTGTGGTTGCTGTTCTGGCTCAAAGGGCTTTTGGTGAAAAATTTTTATCAGTTATGTTACCAAGTGAAAGTTCATCTCAGAGTAGTTTTGATGATGCCGATGAGCTGTGTAAAAAATTCAACATTAAAAATACCTCAGTTTATATAGGTGATTTAGTAAAAAGTTACTTCAAAGACACTCAAATGTCAAACTTAAGAGTAGGTAACTTTAGTGCGAGGATGAGAATGTCAATTCTTTATGATATCTCAGCACAAAACTCGGCACTAGTTTTAGGAACAAGCAACAAAAGTGAACTTCTTTTGGGTTATGGAACTATGTTTGGGGATCTTGCAAGTGCAATGAACCCCATAGGTGATATGTACAAAACGGAAGTTTTTGAGTTTGCTGAGTATTTGGGAGTTCCTGAAGTAATCATAAAAAAACCTCCAACAGCAGATTTATGGGAAGGACAAAGCGATGAAGAAGATTTGGGTTTTACTTATGCCCAACTTGATTTAGCACTAAAAGCTTTTGTAGATGACAGATTAAGTAAAGAAGAGTTGTTAAAAAGAGATTTTGATAGTGAACTAGTTGATTTAATAATTAACAAAATTTATCAAAATCAATTTAAAAGAAAACTGCCAATAATAGCTAAATTAGGGAATAGAACAATCGGTCATGATTTTTTGTACCCAAGAGATATAAAGTTGTAAAAAAGAGGAGAAGTAGATGAAAGATATTCCATTTTATAAACCATCGATTGATAATAGTGAAAAAATTCTTATCAATGAAGTATTAGAATTTAATGATAATTCAAAAGTTGAAGAGTTAGAAAAAAACTTTTCAAAGTATATTGGGTGTGAACATTCAGTATCTACATGTAACGGAACAGCTGCAATGCATTTAGCAATGTGCGCACTTGATTTGAAACGTGGAGATAAAATAATATGTTCTGTAAACGCTTTTCCCTCAGTAGCAGAAGTTGTGAGACACTTTGATGCAGAGCCAATTTTTGTTGATATTGATAAAGACGATTTTAACATGGACATGGCTGAACTTGAAAAAGTTTTAGAAAAGAGTAATCACAAAAAACTAAAAGCAATATTTGTTACTCACGTAGCAGGTCAAATTGCTAATCTTGATAAGATTTATGAACTTGCAAACATATATAGTGTCAAAGTAATAGAAGATGCTTCTCAAGCACTTGGTGCCTCTTATAAAGGCAAAAAGATAGGAACTACAGGTTCAGATATTACTACTTTTAGATTTTCACCACAAATGAAAAATGCAATTGCAAGTGGTGGTGTTATGACCACTAATGATGATCAACTTATGGAGAGAGCTAAGCTTCTTAGAAACCATGCTATTGTAAGTGATGGTTGGGATAGATATGGCAACCTTGGTTATGTATATGATGTAGTTGATATTGGTCTAAAGTATGATTTAAATGAACTAAATGCTGCTTACGCAGTAGCTCAGCTAAAGAAAAATGATAATTTTATAAAAAGAAGATTAGAAATAGCGGCTATTTATGATAAAGAGTTAAAAAATTGTCCTCATGTTTCTACGCCTATTAAAAAGAGTGATCACGTATATAATGAATACATTATAAAAATAGATAAAAATAGAGATGGTTTTGCAAAAGAGTTAAGTAAAAATGGAATATTTACATCATTACACTTTATACCTCTTCACCTTTTAAGCTACTATAAACAAAAATATAGTCTAAGAGTAAATGACTTTCCAAATGCACTAACAAACTATCAACAAATTCTTTCAATTCCTGTATATACAGGTCTTACAAACAAGGAAGTGTACTATATTTGCGAACAGATAAAAGAGATTGCTAAAACTCGTGTTTAACAAACAGAGCTTTATATTTTGGGTGGAAGAATATCTTTTCCACCCGACTTCTTTCCTTCAATTTTTTTTCTCATTTTTACTTTTTCCACTTAGTATTACCTACTCAATTATCGTTTTATCTAAACGGTTATTTTCAAAAAAAATTAAACCACCTATCCCTGTAGTAAGTATTGGTAATCTTACTATTGGAGGAAGTGGAAAAACACCTTTTCTCATCTCTTTAGCCAAAGATTATAAAAACATAGCCATAATTTTAAGAGGTTATGGAAGAAGCTCAACTGGTCTACATGTGGTCACAAAAAGTACGAAAATTGAAACAAGTGGAGATGAAGCCATGTTGTATGCTTTGTCACTTCCAAATGCAATAGTAATAGTAAGTGAAGATAGATTAAAAGCAATAAATTATGCCCATGAGTTAGGATGTAAAGCAGTTTTTTTAGATGATGGTTTTTCAAAGTCTTGTATAAAAAAGTTTGATATTTTATTACGCCCTAACCCTGAACCAAAATTCAACTTTACACTCCCAAGTGGAGCATATAGAGAACCTAAATTTCTCTATAAAAATGCAGACTTAATTGCAGAAGAAAATATAGACTTCACTAGAGTTGTTACACTAGAAAATACGACTGAACATATGCTGTTAGTAACTGCTATTTCAAAACCAAAAAGACTCGATAAATACCTTCCAAAAAACCTAGTAGGAAAAATTCACTTCATAGACCACTACATGTACACAAAAAACGAACTTAAAGAATTAATGAAAAAGCACCACGCAACTTCTATTTTAACAACCGAAAAAGACATGGTAAAAATGAAAGAATTTGGACTTCCTCTTTCCATATTGAGTTTACATGTAGAGATAAATCCAAAAATAAAAAAACAAGTAAAAAATTATATTTTATAGGTTTACGCAGTTATTTTTATATGGTTTTCTTGTATCTCTATAATGGACTAAAAGAAAAATATGATGTAGATGAGAATAGAGCTCCTGAGTGGATTTTATTACATAATTTGTGTTTAAAATTTTACAAAAATAAAGTCAACAAATTTTTAGAAAATTTTAGATAAAATAATCTTTTTAAAGAGGATACATAATGCAAAAAAAAATTCAACAAGTAAAAACACTACTAGATGCTTTACCATATATTAAAACTTATAAGAAAAAAACCATTGTTATTAAATATGGTGGTTCGGCTCAAATAAATAGTGTTCTTAAAGATAAATTTGCACAAGATATTGTCTTGCTTTATTTAGTAGGTCTACGACCCGTAATCGTTCATGGTGGTGGCAATAAAATAAACTCAATGCTCGAGAAACTAAATATTAAAAGTGAATTTATAGATGGCTTTCGAGTTACAAATGAGCAAGTCATGGAAGTTGCAGAAATGGTTTTAAGTGGAAATATAAACAAAGAAATAACTACTCTTTTAAATCATCATGGTGGAAAAGCTATTGGTATCACAGGAAAAGATGCAAACTTCATAAAAGCAAAACCTTTAAAAAATGGAAAATATGGACTCGTTGGAGATATAACAAAAATAGATAAAAAAGTGCTAAAAAATCTTCTAAAAGATGGGTTTATACCAGTTATAGCTCCTATTGCAGCAGGAGATAATTCAACACATTCAGGTTATAACATAAATGCGGACTTATGTGCTAGTAAAATTGCAAAAGCAATAAAAGCAGAAAAAATTATATTTTTAACAGATACCAAGGGAATCCTAGACAAAAATGGTCAACTAATCACTGAACTTGATAAAAAAGAAGTAGAAAGATTAAAAGAAAATGGGACCATTACAGGTGGAATGTTACCAAAAGTAGATGCCTGTGTAGAAGCCGTACAAAGTGGTGTAAAAAGTGCTTTTATAATAGATGGAAGAGTAGAACATTCTATACTTCTTGAGCTTTTTACTAACGAAGGAATTGGAACAATGATAACAAAAAAAGAGAGAGATAAATAATCATGTTTATAGAAACTAGAGGAAATGATGGAATTAAAGCTAAAAGTGTTGAGTTTTCATATGCTATTATGAATCCAAGTGCTAGTTTTGGAGGGCTTTATGTACCTGAAAACTTACCAAAAATAGATTTAGCATTTTTACAACGCTCTACTAAAAAAAGCTACAAAGAGTTAACACTTGATGTACTTCAACTTTTTAACATAGACATTGACAAATCAGTTTTAGAAGAAGCTGTAAACCTGTATGATAACTTTGATGAAAAAGATAATCCTGTTCCACTTGTTCAAATTAAAAATGACCTGTTTGTAAATGAACTTTACCACGGACCAACACGAGCTTTTAAAGATATGGCACTTCAACCTTTTGGACATATTTTGTCACATGTTGCACAAAAACAAAATCAAGACTACCTTATACTTGCAGCAACAAGTGGAGACACTGGACCTGCAACACTTGACACTTTTGCTAACAAAAAGAACATAAAAGTAGCTTGTTTGTATCCAAATGGTGGAACAAGTGATGTTCAACGCCTTCAAATGGTAACTGAAGAAGGGAAAAACCTAAAAGTCATTGGGATTGAAGGTAACTTTGATGACGCTCAAAATGCGTTAAAAACACTTTTAGCTTCACAAACTTTTAAAGATGAATTAGAAAAATCGAACATAAAACTTAGTGCGGCAAACTCTGTAAATTTTGGACGTATCATTTTCCAAATCATCTACCATATTTTTGCGTATGTTTCACTACTAAAACAGAATCATGTGAGCCTTGGAGAAAAATTTTATCAAATAATTCCAAGCGGAAACTTTGGAAATGCACTTGGAGCTTATTATGCTAAAAAAATGGGTCTTCCAATAGAAAAAATATTGATTACATCAAATATTAACAATATTCTTACTGATTTAATTACAAAAGGTGAGTATGATTTAAGAGACCGTGAGCTTCTTCTTACAACAAGTCCTGCAATGGATATTCTCATATCATCAAACGTAGAGAGAGTTTTGTTTGACAAATATGGTGCAAACAGATGTAAAGAGCTGATGGAAGAATTAAAAAACAATAAACACTACAAACTAAGCAAAGATGAGTTAAAAGCTCTACAAGTTGACTTTTCTGCTGTTTACTGTGATGATAATTTTGCAATAAATACTATAAAAGAGTTTGCAAATGAAAATTATATCTTAGATCCACATACGGCAACTTGTCTAAAAGCGTACAATGAGCTTAGAGAAAAAAGTATACCAAGTGTGCTATGTTCTACTGCCGAGTGGACAAAGTTCGCTCCAACTATACTAAATGCTATTAAAAGTGATAAAGTTACATACAGTGATAAAGAAGCCTTAAAAGGCATAAACAACTCTTTACATGTAAAGACTCCCAAATGCATAAGTTCTCTTTTTGATAAAGAAATTTTGCATGATAAAGTTGTAGACAAACAAAATATTGAGAGTGAAATTTTGGAGTTCATAAAATGATAATTATTCCTGCACGTATGGCATCAAATAGATTTCCAAATAAAATTTTAGCAAATATCAATGGTTTTCCTATGGTCATTGCAACTGCAAAAAGAGTTGAGAATTTAGATAAAGTTGTGATTGCAACTGACTCACAAGAGGTTATAAACTTGGCTGATGATTATGGGTTTACTGCAATCCTGACAGGAGGCCACCACCAAAGTGGAACTGACAGAATCAATGAAGCGGCTAATAAACTTGATATACATGAAGATGAAATCATAGTAAATGTACAAGCAGACGAGCCATTTATTGAGCCTGAGGTTGTACGTAGCGTAATTGACAGAGTAAAGAAGAGTAACTGCTTTATGGCAAGCTGTTATAAGCTCATAGCAAATGAGTTTGCAAATGACCCAAATCATGTAAAAGTAATCATAGACGTAGACGAAAATGCCATCTACTTTTCACGTAGTAAAATTCCTTATGATGCAGATGAGCATTTAAAATATTTTGGACATCTTGGAATTTATGGGTTTACTAAAAAGAGCTTAAAAGAGTTTTGTGAGTTAAGCCCTGCCCCACTTGAAAATATAGAAAAATTAGAACAGCTTAGAGCTATATATCATGGTAAAAAAATAGCTATGGTAAAAGTAGAGAGTGAAAGTTTTGGAATAGATACTAAAGAAGATTTAGAAAAAGCGTTAGCATACTTTAAAGCTTAACCTATACCTACACCATCAAAACCATCATCTTTTTTGTTAAAAACATAAGCTTCCATAGGGTTTTCTCCAATTTGAAAGATAATTTTACATGTATCAAAATCTGTTTTCTTCAAACCTTTGTTAACAACATCTAAAATGTATGCTTTTGTACTTTCTAAGTGAGTTGTAGTATCACCCTCATAAGCAGACTCTTCATCTGAAATAGGTACAAAACCCTCTTTATTCAAGTGCTTTTCAAATAAAATTTTATCAACTAAGCCTGTTACATCTACAATCAAAATTACTTTCAAAATAACATCCTATATAAAAAATTATCTTATTATACTCATAAAGAATTAATATGGGCTAAAAACTCCTTTGCATCTTTAAATCCAATAAGTCTCTTACTTTTTAATTCATTTCCATCTTTAAAAAACATAATTGCAGGTGGCCCAAAAAGCCCAAACTCTTTTAATAAGGCTTTGTCCTCATCGCTATTTTTCGTTACATCAATCTGAATCAACATAAACTCTTGTAATTTTTTCTTAACACTTGGATCAGAAAATGTATAGTTTTCAAGCTCTATGCAAAGAACACACCAATCAGCATAAAAATCAACCATAACAGGCTTTTTAGACTCGGCTATGACTATTTTTAACTCCTTTAGTGTAGGTACAACTCTGAAACTATGTTCCTCAACAGATTCAGTTGAAATATTTTGAACACTTCTTGTTGAAGAAAACTTTTCAAGTGGATTCAGAGGATTAGTAGCATTTGTCATTGCTCCTATAAAAAGCATAATTCCATATATGAACATAATCACAGCAAAACTCTTTATAAGTTTTTTCCAACCACTAACACCCTCTTTTAAAGACTCTAACGCACCCATATATACAGCTGAACTTATAACTAAAACTGTCCACAACAGTGTAATTATATAATCAGGAACTACTCGTGAGAGAGTCCAAATTGCAAGTGCTAACATCACTACACCAAACATAGCTTTAATTGCATCCATCCAGCCACCAGGTTTTGGCATATATTTTCCTGCTCCTGTTCCTATAACAAGAAGAGGAAGTCCCATACCCATACTCATTACAAACAAAGCTGCTCCTCCAAGGATTGCATCACCACTTTGCCCTATATAAACTAAAGCACCTGCAAGTGGCGCAGCAACACAAGGTCCCATAATAAGAGCCGATAAAAAGCCCATAACAGCAACTCCAACAACCCCATGACCTTGCATCTCATCTGATTTTTTTGCTAATTTAGATTGAATGAATGAAGGCATTTGAAGTTCATAAAACCCAAACATAGAGAAAGATAACGCGACAAAAACTGCACTGAAAATTCCTATAATCCAAGGGTCTTGAAGAGCAGCAGATATATTTGAATGAAAGAGTCCTGCTAGAACTCCTGCAATTGTATAAGCTAAAGACATAGAAAGTACATACACTAAAGAGAGTATAAATGCACGTTTAGTTGACATCTGTTTTCCAGATTGAGAAACAATAATAGATGATAAAATTGGTATCATAGGAAATATACAAGGAGTAAAAGAGAGAAGAATTCCAAAACCTAAAAAGCTAAGTAGGACTATCCAAACGTTACCATTTTTAAGTGTATTTGTTATAAAATCTGATTCTGACAGCTCAACAGAACTTTTCGTTTCAACATTTTTGGCACTACCAGTACCTAAATCAAAACTAAAATTACTCTTCGTAGGTTGATAACAAATACCAGAAGTTGCACACCCTTGGTACTCAAGTTCTAATTTAAACTCTCCACTACTGACATACTTTTTTATCACAGAAATTGGGATCATAAACTTTAACGGTTTTTTATGTATTTGATAATCTTTATAGTCAACTGGTTCAGGTTTTTTAATATCACTATCTAATGAAACTTTTGTAGGTTCAATTATGCTAATCTTTAGTTTATCATCATAAACATATATATCTTTGCCTAATTCTAAGCTAATTACAATCAAATCTCCTGTACGTTTTGCACTTACCTTAAATGCCTCTTCTGGTGATAACACCTTTCTCTGTGTTATCGCAAAAAGCGACGTTGTAAAAAATAGCCCTATTAAAAATAACTTTAGCAATCTACTCATAAACCATACCTTATCTAGTGATTTGACTTATTTTATCTTACAAAGCTAAATATATTATAAATATTGTCGATTTACATGTAAGACTATTACAATACAAAGGTTAAGTTATGGGCAAAAAAACTAAAAATAGAGTACAAATATGGGTCAAAAGAGAAAAATTGGCTTATGAAAAAGAGTTACGCCGTCTTCAAGTTGAACTTTTAAAATTCCAAAATCATGTTAAAGACAAAGGTCTAAAAATTCTAATGATATTTGAAGGACGTGATGCTGCTGGAAAAGGTGGAACTATAAAAAGAATCACTGAACACCTAAACCCAAGGGGTGCAAGAGTTGTCGCACTAGAAAAACCTAGTGATACAGAAAAAACACAATGGTACTTTCAAAGATACGTTAAACACCTTCCAAGTGCTGGAGAAATAGTACTTTTTGACAGAAGTTGGTATAACAGAGCTATGGTTGAACCTGTAATGGGCTTTTGTACGGAACGTCAACACCACAAATTTTTAAAAGATGCTCCTGAATTTGAAGATATGATAGTTGATGAGGAGATTAAAATATTTAAATTTTACTTCTCTGTTTCAAAAAGAGAACAAGACGGTAGATTTAAATCAAGAGAAACTGATCCATTAAAACAATATAAACTCTCACCAGTAGACAAAGAGTCTCAAGGTTTATGGAATGAATACTCCCTAGCAAAATTTATGATGCTCTCAGCCACTCACACGGATGTTGCTCCTTGGACTATTGTAAAAAGCGATGACAAGAAAAAAGCAAGAATAAATGTCATGAAACATATACTCAATTTTGTGAACTATCCTGATAAAATAACAAATGATGAAATAGCGGTAGATAGAAATATTATAGTTTATGGAAGAGATGAAGCTATAAGAATGGAAAAAGAGTTTAAATTTACTCTTAAAAAACAATAAAAATAAGAGCCATCTCTGGCTCTTACATGTAGAAGACTACTCGACTTCTGCGTCGATTACGTCTTCATCTTTTTTAGCACCCTTAGGCTCTGCGTTAGCTTCTTTTTTAGCTTCGTCTTTTTTGTACATTGCTTCAGCAAGTTTATGACTAGCTTCTGTAAGAGTCTTAACTTTTTCATCAATCTGCTCTTTAGTAGCACTGTCATCAGCTAAAATATCTTTTAGCTCTTTTAATTTTCCCTCAATATTCTCTTTATCTTCAGCACTAATTGCCTCTCCCATTTCACCTAAAGATTTCTCAGTTTGGTGAGCGAGAGCATCAGCTTGGTTTCTAGCATCTACTGCTTCTTTACGCTTGTTATCTTCTTCTTTATGAAGTTCAGCATCTTTTACCATTTTTTCAATCTCAGCATCATCAAGTCCACTTGAACCACTAATTGTAATAGTTTGGGCTTTTCCTGTTGCTTTATCAGTTGCACTAACAACCAAGATACCATTCGCATCTATATCAAATGCAACTTCAATTTGAGGAACACCTCTTGGAGCTGGTGGAATATTTTCTAAGTTAAACTGACCTAAAGACTTGTTGTCTCTTGCAAACTCACGCTCGCCTTGAATAGCGTTAATAGTAACTGCTGGTTGATTATCTTCCGCAGTTGAAAAAGTTTGAGTCTTTTTAACAGGAATCGTTGTTCCTTTTTCAATTAACTTAGTCATAACTCCGCCTAAAGTCTCAATACCAAGGCTTAAAGGTGTAACATCAAGAAGAAGAACATCTTTAACATCACCTTTAATTACAGCACCTTGAATAGCAGCACCAATTGCAACTACTTCATCAGGGTTTACTGATTTATTAAGCTCTTTTCCAAAAAATGCTTTGATTTTTTCTTGCACTAGTGGAATTCTTGTACTACCACCAACCATGATAATCTCTTTAATTTCATCTTTACTCAAGTCACTATCTTTAACAACTTCTGCAATTTTCTTAATAGTCTCATCTACTAAGTCTTCAATCATAGCTTCAAACTTAGCACGAGTAAGTTTTTTAACCAAGTGCTTTGGTCCCGTTGCATCTGCTGTGATAAACGGTAAATTTACTTCAGTTTCAGTTGCAGCTGAAAGTTCTTTTTTTGCGTTCTCTGCTGCTTCTTTAAGTCTTTGAAGTGCCATAACGTCATTTTTAAGATCAATTGCATTGTCTTTTTTGAACTCATCAGCTAACCAATCAATTAAACGATTATCAAAATCATCTCCACCTAAAAATGCGTTACCACCAGTTGCTAAAACTTCAACTACATTGTCACCAGTCTCTAAAACTGTAACATCAAATGTTCCACCACCAAGATCGTAAACTACGATTTTCTCTGCTTCTTTTTTATCAAGTCCATAACTTAGTGCTGCTGAAGTTGGCTCGTTAATAATTCTTAGAACATTAAGTCCAGCAATTACACCAGCCTCTTTTGTAGCTTTTCTTTGGCTATCATTAAAATAAGCAGGAACTGTAATAACTGCGTCAGTTACCTCTTCACCTAAAAATGCCTCAGCATCTTCTTTTAACTTCATAAGTACTTTTGCACTTATCTCTTGAGGAGTGTAAATTTTTCCTTCAATATCAATTGCACAAGCACCATTTCTATCAACTATTTTATATGGTAATCTTTTTTTAGCTTCTTTAGTCTGCTCTTCATTACTCATAAGACCCATAATTCTTTTTATAGAATAAATAGTTCTTTTTGGATTTGTTACTGCTTGACGCTTTGCAGTTTCACCTACTAAAACTTCATTTTTATCTGTAAAAGCTACAATTGAAGGAGTTGTATTTCTTCCCTCTTTATTTGCTATTACTTTACTCTCACCACGCTCATATACTGCGACACAAGAGTTTGTTGTTCCTAAATCTATTCCTATTACTTTTCCCATTTTTAATCCTTTATTATTTTACTGTTTTCTTTAGCTTGAACAAGTCCAAACTAAATTCATTGCACTAAAGCACAACCTTACGGTCGTATTTAGATTTACTGTTTTCTTTAGCTTGAACAAGTCCAAACTAAATTCATTGCACTAAAGCACAACCTTACGATCGTATTTAGATTACTTTACTATACTAACCATTGCTGGTCTAAGCACTCTATCTTTTATTTTGTATCCCTTTTGAAATACTTGTAAAATTTCACCACTTTTCTTCTCTTCACTATCTACTTGCATAACTGCATTATGAAAGTTTGGATCAAACTCTCCATCTACATGTACAAGCTCAATTCCATGTTTTTCAAAAGATTTTTTGAACTGCTCTACTGTTAAATCAATTCCCTCTTTTACTTTTTCAAATAACTCTTCTGCTTTTATATCTTCACTCTCTTGAAGAAGCGAAGCTGAATCAAGTGCGTCAATAATAGAAAGCATATCTCGTGCAAAAAGTTCATTTGCGTAAGAAACAGCACTCATCTTCTCTTTTTCAAGTCTTTTTCTCATATTTTCAAACTCTGCATTTGCTCTTAAATATTGATCTTCAAGCTCTGCAACTTTTTCTTTTAAAGTTTCTATTTCATCGACCTCAAGAATTTCTTCTTCTTGTTCAACTACTTCAATTTGCCCCTCTTGTTCTACAGAATTTTCTTCCTCTACAACGGAGTCTTTTTCTTCTACTTTTTCACTCACTTAATATCTCCTTGATTTAAAAAACCTTCAAAGTCACTGCCTATATCACCAAAGCAAAACAGACTAGCATCTTCATCTTCTATCATAGCCAATTGTTTAACAGCCAAGCACCCAGCGGGAACAAAACCATCAAAATAAACACCCTCTTTAAGTCCAAAAGAGAACTCATAATTTAGAAACTGTTCAACAAAACTTCTATCACTCTGCTCTTTTGCTATTTCATAAAGTTGGCTCTCACCAACGCTTATAAGAGGCTCTGAGCTTAGTATTTGGTGTAACTTATCATATAACTCATAAAGTCCAACTTGAGCAGAGATGTTTTTTAACTCTATCATCTCAGAACCAATCAGATTTGATAAAAATCTATTTACTTGTTTACTATGCTTTAAAACAACCTCTTTTGTATCAAAAGTGAGAATTAAAAACCTTCCACTTACTTCAATAATCTCTTTCAAATACTCTTTAGAGCTTTTTTGAGCTACACAAAAAAGTCCATAATCATCGACTGAGTCTTGAAACTTTTCTATACTCTCTATCTCCAAAGATCTTGAAGGATTTAGTTTGTCTCTCCAATACTGAACAAGAGCATCATTGGTTGGCACTCTTCCACTACTAACATGCAACTGAACTAAAGCACCCTCTTGCGAAAGTCTATTAAGATAGATTCTAATTGTTGAAGGTGATATCTCAATATCCATACACTTTTGAAGTTCACTTGAACCTATCGGCTCTCCTGAGTTCAAATACTTTTGTATGATAGCTTCTAAAATTAAATCTCTTTTTGTCATTAGCACTCTTTATGTTTAATTGCTGATGACATCATACAACATTGAGTGTACTCTTGTCAAGTAGGTAGTTTAGTCGTATTGACTCAAGTTAATTTAGTTATAAAATATATACGTTAGTATTTGCATCAATTGCGGGATATAGAGTGCTTTTGGAGATATTTCTCTAAATTTAGAGTTTAGTAGTTAGTTGAAATTTTCTGTTTTTTAAATACTATTTTTAAAATACGTATCATCTCTTTTCTTGAGTTTTGGAGTCTCATTAAAAAATTACGTCTCTCTTGCATAGCTAAAAATAGCTCATCAAGTGCTTCTCTCTCATTCTTTGTAAGTGTACTCATTAGCTTTTTTCCTCCAAGCCACGTCTAATTCGTCTTACTACATGCAAGACATCATCATCGTCTAATTCAGTTAGCATTTTAAAAATAGCAACCGCTGACTGTGGTTGAGAGTTACCAAGTTTCCAGTCTTGATATGTTCTCATAGAAATATCCAGTCTATTTGCCATTTCACGTTGACTAATCTTTTTACCAAGAAATTTTGATTCCACTGCATTGTGAAGCAGATTAAATATATCTTTTGTCTTCATTACAAGAGTTTAACCAATATTGTTTTAATTACACCTAAATATAAGTATAATATCCTGAATTATACCAAAAAAAAATCAATTTGCTACCATTTTAAACATTTTTTTTTGTTTTTTATACAGTTTTGTACATTTATGTAACAATAAGATATTTATTTGTACAGTTTTTCGTATAAAAATTTAGTTGAGGAGTTTTAAGAGAGGGGGAAGAGACCAAAAGGTCTCTTTAATTACTTTATTCTTATAGAAAGCTTTTCAGCTATTTCGTTATGCTTAGCATAATCTTTTCTTTTAAGATATTTCATCAATCTTTTTCTTTGGCTAACAAGTTTTAGTAGACCAAGTCTAGAAGAATGATCTTTCTTGTTAATTTTTAAATGCTCAGTTAACTCTCTAATTCTAAAAGTTAAAAGTGCAACTTGCACTGCTGGTGAACCTGTATCAGTTTCACTTGCACCATATTCTGCTGCGATTTCTAATTTTTTCGCCGAATCCAAAGCCATAATGACCTCCAAATTGGTATAATCTCTCATAAATGAGGAACATCATTATACAACTTTAAACAAAATTTATCTTTAAATCATATATTTAACATGTAACCTCTACATGTAATGGAAACACAAGTATATATTTAGTACAATTTTACTCTTATTTAAAAGGATTGTGAATGCTACTAACAAAAGCAAGTGAATATGCCCTACTTTCATTGATAATGATTTCTCAAAAAGAGACACCTCAAGATGTAGATACTCTGTCAACTCAACTAGGGATTTCTAAAAGCTTTTTAGCAAAAATCCTTCAATCACTTGCAAAAGAAGGTATTCTTAAATCTTTCAAAGGTGCTCATGGTGGTTTTTTACTTGCCAAAGACCCTAGTGAATTTTCCATAAAACAGATAGTTGCATGTGCAGAAAAAAAACCTACAATGGTACTTGAGTGTACTACGTCACATGGCTGTTGTCCTAACAATAGAGCAGAATTTTGTAAAATATTGCCATTTTTAAATAATCTTCAATCTAAAATTGATGATTTTTTAGATAATATGTCACTTAAAGATATAATTAGCTAAAAGGCTCCTATTGGCAAGCAGACAAAAAAGCATACTTACTCGTATTGTTCCTTTTTTAGAAATTATTGTTAAGGCAAAAGATTTAACTGTAGTTGCTTTCATAATTGCAATTATTGCAATTATTATAGTTCCACTTCCTAGTGGACTGTTAGACTTTTTTCTTACTATATCCATTGCCGTGTCTGTTCTTCTAATTCTTATTTCTCTTTACATTCCTAAACCTACAGATTTAACAACATTCCCTACTTTGATTTTGATTATAACGCTTTATAGACTTTCACTAAATATTGCAACGACTAGAATGATTTTGAGCGATGGTCATAAAGGAACTGATGCAGTAAGTGAGATTATCTCTAGTTTTGGTCAATTTGTTGTTGGCGGAAACTATGTTATTGGTATTATTGTATTCTCTATTTTAGTTTTAATTAACTTTATGGTTATTACTAAAGGTTCAACTAGAGTTGCAGAAGTTGCTGCACGTTTTACTCTTGATGCAATGCCTGGTAAGCAAATGGCAATAGATGCTGACTTGAACGCTGGTCTCATAGATGAAAAAACAGCTCGTGAACGTCGTGAAGCTATCATTCAAGAAGCTAACTTCTATGGTGCAATGGACGGTTCGAGTAAGTTTGTAAAAGGTGACGCCGTTGCTGGTATTATAATTACTATTATCAACATTATTGGTGGTTTTTTAATTGGAGCATTCCAACACGATTTAGATGCAGCAGTTAGTGCACAAACATATACAATTCTTACTATTGGTGACGGTTTAGTTTCACAACTCCCAGCACTCATAAGCTCAACTGCGACAGGTATTATTATCACTCGTGCGAGTAAAGCTGACGATGGTAAAAACTTTTCAGAAAGCACAGTTGACCAACTGTTTAGTGAATATAAAACACTGGTTATTGTTGGTTTTATCATGATGATGTTTGCTATAGTTCCAGGGCTTCCTACTTTTTCCTTAGGCTTTGTTGGAGCTATATTTTTAGGGCTTGGTTACTTGGTAAAAGTAACCAATGAGGGTACTTTTTCATTAGAAGAGTTCTTTAACAAATACAGCGAACCAAAACAACCCAAAACTGGTTCGAAAGTTTCTGAAGGAACTGCGGGTCAATCTTCTCGACCTCAATCTCCTAAAAAAAGTCCCGAAGATGAAAAAATGGAAGAAGAGACAGCACTAAACGACATACTAAAATTAGAAATTTTAGAGTTAGATTTAGGTTATCAGCTCATAAAACTTGCTGACCCTGCACAAGGTGGAGATTTACTAGAGCGCATCAAAAGTATGAGACGTAAAATAGCTGGTGATTTTGGTTATCTTATCCCACAAGTTAGGATTAGAGACAACTTACATCTTCAACCAAATCAATATCAACTACTCTTAAAAGGAATTCCTATTGGTGAGGGTGAGATATACCCAGATAAGTACTTAGCCATGGATAGTGGCCTTGTAACTGATAAAGTAGAAGGTATGCCTACAAAAGAGCCAGCATTTGGGCTTGATGCTCTTTGGATTGACCCAAAAATAAAAGAAGATGCTATCATTAAAGGTTACACTGCGGTTGACCCTGCTACTGTAATTTCAACTCATATGAGTGAGCTTATAAAAACCCACTCTGAAGAACTTCTTACACGCCAAGAAGTACAAAGCCTTGTTGATAAACTAAAAGATAGTTATCCTGTTATAGTTGAAGATTGTCTAAAAGTTGCTTCAATTGGTCTAATTCAAAAAGTACTTAAAACCATACTTCACGAGAAAATACCAATCAAAGACCTCTTAACTATACTTGAAACTATAAGTGATGTTGCAGAAGTTACTAAAAATATAGATATAATAGTAGAACAAGTTCGTTCAAAGCTTTCAAGAATGATAACAAAACAGTATGTTGATGAAGATGGAATTTTAAAACTACTCACTTTTAATGCAAACACTGAACAAAAACTATTAGATGCCTCGCATGAAAGAGAAGGAGTAAGAGAACTTCTTTTAAACATTGGACAGATAAATACGCTTGTTCAAGTAGTTAGTGATGAAGCTGCAAAACTACTAAAACGTGGGATTGCCCCTGTTGTTATCATAGTTGACCCAATGCTGAGAAAAGCACTAAATGATATCTTTGAAAAATTTGGATTAGATATTGTTGTATTAAGCCACGCTGAAATTGACTCAAAAGCAAAATTTGAAGTTATGGGCAGTGTAGAAATAGAAGATTTATAAATTAAAACGGAAGGAGCGGGACTGGCTAGTTTTACAAAGTAAAAGATGCCTATCCTCGACAATAATATGGAAAAATATAAAATATACCATCTTTCACACACAGACTTAGATGGTTATGGCTGCCAAATGGTAACAAATCACTTTTTTAAAAATGTTGAGTTTTTAAACTCAAACTACGGAAAAGAGATAAATGAAAGAGTAAATCAAATCATACAATCAATAGCTTCTAGTGAGATACAAAACAACCTAATACTTATAACAGATTTAAACCTCACACCAGAACAAGCAAAAGACTTAGATGGAAAAGTGAAAACCAACCAAAAAGATGTAAAACTTCTACTTCTTGACCACCATAAATGTGGACAAGATTGTGCAAATGAATATGAGTGGTACTACCTTGACCACACAAGATGTGCAACAAAAATATCATATGATTTTTTTAGTTCAATCATGAGTGAAAACAAAGAGTTATCAAAACTAGTAGATGTTATCAATGCTGTCGATATTTGGTTAGATGAAGAACCTGAATTTGAGCTAGGAAAAGTCTGTCTAGGACTTATTAGTGGAGCTAAAGAAATAAACAGAATAATGTTTAACAAAGAAAATTCTGCATACATGTTTGACATTTTAAAAGAGATACAACCATATTTTTTAGAGAAAAACCCACACATTGTTTTAGATGCAGCAGTGCATACTATAAAAAAAGGTTTCTTTACAACAAATAAAGATGATACACTAAGCAATCTAGTATCTACATGTAACGTAAATATGCTTACTAAAAACAAAGATAAAATGACAATAAACTATGGAGATTTCAAAGGAATTTTAACATACAATATAGGTAATGTCTCTATCATTGGAAATGACTTTTTAAAAGCAAATCCTGATTATGACTTTTTTATGGATATAACTTCAAGAAAAACCATAAGTTTAAGAGCAAACAACAAAATAGATGTAAGTAAAATGGCAGCAAGAATAGGAAATGGAGGAGGACACCCAAATGCAAGTGGTGGACTTTTAAATAGCTTTAAAGATAGTTTCATATATGATAACGTAAGAAGACAAGTAGCAGATATAATTATAACTAAAGGAGTACACAGTGGCTAAAAATTTAACAGATGCTTTAGAAGAAGCAGAATTTGAAATAGATGAAATAGCAATGCAACTAGCAGATATGCTTGGAGCTGCTCTTCATTTTGCTGGAGTAAAAGAGGGAAAAATTCCTGATGCAGTTGATGCATATCTTAGAGGACTTGATGAAGTTTTTGATGATGATGAAGATGTAGCTGAGATGGGATTTGAAGAGGTAGTTCAAGTCATAAACTATCTTAAAACAACTCACAAACACCTTTTTAGATAATGATAGAGATAACTTTTAACGCATTCTCTTTTTTAAATGCAAAGCTAAAATCACAAGGAATTCCTTGTGGTCATGCTGTAATGGAAATTGAAAAAGACACATCTATTCATAAACTTATAGAAAATCTAAAACTTGGTAAAAATGAAGTTGAAGTAGTATTTGTAAATCACAAAATTTTATCAAAAGATACAGTTCTTAAAAGTGGTGATAGAGTTGCCCTAGTTCCACCAGGCGGAATTCCTAATCATGTTAGGGCTTATGTAGGTTAAAATTCTATAATGCTATCAATAATACCCAATATTGATTAATAATTTTTTTATTTGCCTTTTCTATAAACTTGATATTTCTATAATTATAATTTATTTACTTCTAAATGAAATTGAAAAAAGCTTTTCAAAATTCAAAAAATTTGCTTAATCTTTGGAGGGTACTATATAACTAAATTTTCTATGAGTATCTAATAGGAACATAAAAATCTAACTCAAACTTGCCATCATCTTCTATAAAATGGTTCTTGTGATAAAGAGCAATTGAGGGAAGATGTACTTTTTCATACTTTGAATTTGGAAGCCAAATGTAGTAGATATAATCCATATACTTCATCAAGTCACCATACTTGCCACTCAAAGAAAACTTAGCACAAAACATGCGTGGTATTTCCATAACGCCTATCTCACCACTACGAAAATGAACAAAATCATTGTCTAATTCCAAACAAGCTACATAATGACAATCTTCTTTGTTTACTATATTTGGATTTGAGTGATGAAGCCCTATCATTGGAAGTTTTGAAAAATTAAGTTTATTTTGTAAAGTCCACTCTTCCATTCTCTGCCAAGCCTCTTTTATGCTTCTGTTATAACCACGATGACGAACATACGCAACTCTTTTTTTAGGCACATAATCAATTTCTACATGTAAAGGATTTATCTTTGTTATATTCTCATTTACATGTAAAGGAGTATCAATCACTCTCCACTTACTTGGAGTAACTCCAAAATAATCTTTAAAAGCATGAGTAAAAGAGGAGTTAGAGACAAACCCCACTTCACTAAATATCTCATTTATAGTTGAGTTTGGATTAAAAAGTAAAGCATTTGCACAGTGTTCTAAGCGTACTCTTCTTATGTACGCATGAACACTCTCTCCTACTATTTTTTTAAATACTCTATTAAAATGAAAAGGAGACATAGAAGCACTTTTTGACAAACTTTCTACACTATGTTCTCTTGATATATCAAAATGAATTTGAAACAATATTTCGTTTATTCTTTGGTTATGGTCACTTTTTGTATTTTTCTTCATTCTTTATTATAGCACATTTCAACAAATTAACCTTTACATGTAAAAGTTATACTAAAAAGACAAAGAGTAATTAGCTCCTACCCAGTATTGAGGGTCTGCACTCTTTGAAGTGGAATTCAATGTTAAGGTAAATTTTCCAACATTAAAGGTACTCTCTATTCCTACAGTTGCTTTTATCCAATTTTGTTTGTATGTTTCTTTTGCTAAATGAAATGAGCTAAAGCCTATCACCGTTCCACTTATTCCATTTGATTCTTTTTCCATACGGTGTATACCCTCAAGGCTTGTTATTATTCTGTTTTTTTCATTTAGTTTAAAATTAGAATCAAATCCTACTCTTATATCATTTGTACTCTCTTTATTTTTATTAAAACTGGCAGGAAATCCTCCATTTATTTCTGTGTAGGCATCTGTTGTTACACTTGCATAGTTATATTCAACATAAGGATGAATATAATCTTTTTCTTTCTGCCATTGTACTCTTAGTTTAAAGGCTTTCATATTTTGATCGGTTTTAGCTTCTGAGTAGTCTAGGCTACCTGCATTTTCATATCCTCTTTTTATATCTAAATTATTTTTACCGTACATGTAAGAGAGTGTAGTATATATTGGTAATTTTATTGGTAATTTTATATCTGTCTCAATTACAAAGAAGTATCCATCTATTTTATTTTTTCCTTCATAAAGTAGTTTACTTGTTCCTGTTGTTTGTCCATAAGTTATACTATATCTTACATTATCATTTTGTCTATATCCGAAGCCTATTTCTGCTAAGTAAAAGTTATCTTTAGTTTCATATCTGTCATTATGTGCAAAGTCACCTGCTGTCCACATAGTATATTTATCATCTGAGCCTCTCTTTGAGCCTGGACGTCCATGGGTTCCATTCATTGTAGTGTTAAGTATACTCATTCCTTGTATATTTACATTTGCTATACTACTAAGTGACATAGCTAATGTCTTTAATCCAAGAAGACCACTTTTCCCTCTTGCAATAAAGGCCTCATATCCATTTGAAGAAATACCAGAGCCTACAACTACACTACCATCATCACTTACTCCACTTGCAGTAGTATCACTCCAACCGCTTAGGGTATATCCACTCTTTTCAAGCCATTGAGTTAAGCTTTGCATTCCAGTCTCTTGTGTCCAACGAAAAGCTTCATTACCACCAATAGATTCACTATGTCCGACAACAACACTTCCATCTGAATTAACGGCAGTTGCCTCACTAAAAAAATTTCCCCCATCTAAATCTCCTAAACCTACCATTCCTCCTGCTTGTGTCCAACGAAAAGCTTCGGTATGATTGCTGGTAGATTTACTATTTCCGACAACTACACTTCCATCTGAATTAACGGCAGTTGCCTTACTATAAAAACCTCCCCCTGGTAAATCTCCTAAACCTACCATTCCTCCTGCTTGTGTCCAACGAAAAGCTTCAGTAGCACTGTTAGCAGATTTACTAAACCCGACAACAACACTTCCATCTGAATTAACTCCATGTGCTTCACTAAAAAAATTTCCCCCTGCTAAATATCCTAAACCTACCATTCCTCCTGCTTGTGTCCAACGAAAAGCTTCATAACCAGTAGCTGTACTAACTCCGACAACAACACTTCCATCTGAATTAACTCCCTTTGCCTGACTAAAGAAACCTCCCCCTGGTAAATCTCCTAAACCTACCATTCCTCCTGCTTGTGTCCAACGAAAAGCTTCATTACCATTAGCAGATCTACTAGTCCCGACAACAATACTTCCATCTGAATTAACGGCAGTTGCCTTACTATAAAAATCTCCCCCTGCTAAATCTCCTAAACCTACCATTCCTCCTGCTTGTGTCCAACGAAAAGCTTCAGAAGCATTGTTGGTAGATTTACTACTTCCGACAACAACACTTCCATCTGAATTAACTCCACTTGCCTTACTAAAACTTCCTCCTAAATCTCCTAAACCTTTCATTTCTATTCCACTTAATATAAGTGGGGAAAATAAAAATACTGTTAATATAAAAAATGACTTTTTGTACAAAACTAGCCTCCTTTTAAATCTCATTTATTCTTTAGTTATGGTCACTTTTTGTATTTTTCTTCATTCTTTATTATAGCACATTTCAACAAATTAACCTTTACATGTAAAAGTTATACTAAAAAGACAAAGAGTAATTAGCTCCTACCCAGTATTGAGGGTCTGCACTCTTTGAAGTGGAATTCAATGTTAAGGTAAATTTTCCAACATTAAAGGTACTCTCTATTCCTACAGTTGCTTTTATCCAATTTTGTTTGTATGTTTCTTTTGCTAAATGAAATGAGCTAAAGCCTATCACCGTTCCACTTATTCCATTTGATTCTTTTTCCATACGGTGTATACCCTCAAGGCTTGTTATTATTCTGTTTTTTTCATTTAGTTTAAAATTAGAATCAAATCCTACTCTTATATCATTTGTACTCTCTTTATTTTTATTAAAACTGGCAGGAAATCCTCCATTTATTTCTGTGTAGGCATCTGTTGTTACACTTGCATAGTTATATTCAACATAAGGATGAATATAATCTTTTTCTTTCTGCCATTGTACTCTTAGTTTAAAGGCTTTCATATTTTGATCGGTTTTAGCTTCTGAGTAGTCTAGGCTACCTGCATTTTCATATCCTCTTTTTATATCTAAATTATTTTTACCGTACATGTAAGAGAGTGTAGTATATATTGGTAATTTTATTGGTAATTTTATATCTGTCTCAATTACAAAGAAGTATCCATCTATTTTATTTTTTCCTTCATAAAGTAGTTTACTTGTTCCTGTTGTTTGTCCATAAGTTATACTATATCTTACATTATCATTTTGTCTATATCCGAAGCCTATTTCTGCTAAGTAAAAGTTATCTTTAGTTTCATATCTGTCATTATGTGCAAAGTCACCTGCTGTCCACATAGTATATTTATCATCTGAGCCTCTCTTTGAGCCTGGACGTCCATGGGTTCCATGCATTGTATATTTATCATCTGAGCCTCTCTTTGAGCCTGGACGTCCATGGGTTCCATGCATTGTATATTTATCATCTGAGCCTCTCTTTGAGCCTGGACGTCCATGGGTTCCATTCATTGTAGTGTTAAGTATACTCATTCCTTGTATATTTACATTTGCTATACTACTAAGTGACATAGCTAATGTCTTTAATCCAAGAAGACCACTTTTCCCTCTTGCAATAAAGGCCTCATATCCATTTGAAGAAATACCAGAGCCTACAACTACACTACCATCATCACTTACTCCACTTGCAGTAGTATCACTCCAACCGCTTAGGGTATATCCACTCTTTTCAAGCCATTGAGTTAAGCTTTGCATTCCAGTCTCTTGTGTCCAACGAAAAGCTTCATTACCACCAATAGATTCACTATGTCCGACAACAACACTTCCATCTGAATTAACGGCAGTTGCCTCACTAAAAAAATTTCCCCCATCTAAATCTCCTAAACCTACCATTCCTCCTGCTTGTGTCCAACGAAAAGCTTCGGTATGATTGCTGGTAGATTTACTATTTCCGACAACTACACTTCCATCTGAATTAACGGCAGTTGCCTTACTATAAAAATCTCCCCCATCTAAATCTCCTAAACCTACCATTTCTTCTGCTTGTGTCCAACGAAAAGCTTGACTACCACTAGCAGATAGACTACGACCAACAACAACACTTCCATCTGAATTAACGGCAATTGCATTACTATAACCTCCTCCTAAATCTCCTAAACCTACCATTCCTCCTGCTTGTGTCCAACGAAAAGCTTCAGAAGCATTGTTGGTAGATTTACTACTTCCGACAACAACACTTCCATCTGAATTAACTCCAGTTGCATGACTATAAAAATCTCCCCCTGCTAAATCTCCTAAACCTACCATTCCTCCTGCTTGTGTCCAACGAAAAGCTTCAATACGATTGCTGGTAGATTTACTAAACCCGACAACAACACTTCCATCTGAATTAACTGCATATGCATTACTATAAAAACTTCCCCCTGCTAAATCTCCTAAACCTACCATTCCTCCTGCTTGTGTCCAACGAAAAGCTTCATTATGATTGCTGGTAGATTTACTAACCCCGACAACAACACTTCCATCTGAATTAACTCCAGCTGCCCAACTATAAAAATTTCCCTCTGGTAAATCTCCTAAACCTACCATTTCTATCCCACTTAATAGAAGTGGGGAAAATAAAAATACTGTTAATATAAAAAATGACTTTTTGTACAAAACTAGCCTCCTTTTAAATCTCATTTATTCTTTAGTTATGGTCACTTTTTGTATTTTTCTTCATTCTTTATTATAGCACATTTCAACAAATTAACCTTTACATGTAAAAGTTATACTAAAAAGACAAAGAGTAATTAGCTCCTACCCAGTATTGAGGGTCTGCACTCTTTGAAGTGGAATTCAATGTTAAGGTAAATTTTCCAACATTAAAGGTACTCTCTATTCCTACAGTTGCTTTTATCCAATTTTGTTTGTATGTTTCTTTTGCTAAATGAAATGAGCTAAAGCCTATCACCGTTCCACTTATTCCATTTGATTCTTTTTCCATACGGTGTATACCCTCAAGGCTTGTTATTATTCTGTTTTTTTCATTTAGTTTAAAATTAGAATCAAATCCTACTCTTATATCATTTGTACTCTCTTTATTTTTATTAAAACTGGCAGGAAATCCTCCATTTATTTCTGTGTAGGCATCTGTTGTTACACTTGCATAGTTATATTCAACATAAGGATGAATATAATCTTTTTCTTTCTGCCATTGTACTCTTAGTTTAAAGGCTTTCATATTTTGATCGGTTTTAGCTTCTGAGTAGTCTAGGCTACCTGCATTTTCATATCCTCTTTTTATATCTAAATTATTTTTACCGTACATGTAAGAGAGTGTAGTATATATTGGTAATTTTATTGGTAATTTTATATCTGTCTCAATTACAAAGAAGTATCCATCTATTTTATTTTTTCCTTCATAAAGTAGTTTACTTGTTCCTGTTGTTTGTCCATAAGTTATACTATATCTTACATTATCATTTTGTCTATATCCGAAGCCTATTTCTGCTAAGTAAAAGTTATCTTTAGTTTCATATCTGTCATTATGTGCAAAGTCACCTGCTGTCCACATAGTATATTTATCATCTGAGCCTCTCTTTGAGCCTGGACGTCCATGGGTTCCATTCATTGTAGTGTTAAGTATACTCATTCCTTGTATATTTACATTTGCTATACTACTAAGTGACATAGCTAATGTCTTTAATCCAAGAAGACCACTTTTCCCTCTTGCAATAAAGGCCTCATATCCATTTGAAGAAATACCATAGCCTACAACTACACTACCATCATCACTTACTCCAGTTGCACTAGTATCACTCCAACCGCTTAGGGTATATCCACTCTTTTCAAGCCATTGAGTTAAGCTTTGCATTCCAGTCTCTTGTGTCCAACGAAAAGCTTCATTACTACTGGTAGATTTACTAACCCCGACAACAACACTGCCATCTGAATTAACTGCATTTGACTTACTAAAAAAACCTCCCCCTGCTACATATCCTAAACCTACCATTCCTTCTGCTTGTGTCCAACGAAAAGCTTCAGAATTACTATCTCCAACAACAACATTTCCATCTGAATTAACTCCACCTGCCGAACTTGAACCTGTTCCTCCTAAATCTCCTAAATCTACCATTCCTCCTGCTTGTGTCCAACGAAAAGCTTTAGTAATATTGTTGGTAGCTCTACTATCTCCGACAACAACACTTCCATCTGAACTAACTCCCCTTGCCGAACTATAACTTCCTCCTAAATCTCCTAAACCTACCATTCCTCCTGCTTGTGTCCAACGAAAAGCTTCATAATTATTGCTGGTAACTTTACTATCTCCGACAACAACACTTCCATCTGAATTAACTCCCCTTGCATAACTATAAAAATCTCCCTCTGATAAATCTCCTAAACCTACCATTCCTCCTGCTTGTGTCCAACGAAAAGCTTCATTACCATTAGCAGATCTACTAGTCCCGACAACAATACTTCCATCTGAATTAACTGCATGTGCTCTACTAAAACCTCCCAAAGTTCCTAAAGTTACCATTCCTCCTGCTTGTGTCCAACGAAAAGCTTCAATAACATTGTTGGTAACTTTACTATATCCGACAACAACACTTCCATCTGAATTAACTCCCCTTGCATAACTATAAAAATCTCCTCCTGCTAAATCTCCTAAACCTTTCATTTCTATCCCACTTAATAGAAGTGGGGAAAATAAAAATACTGTTAATATAAAAAATGACTTTTTATACAAAACTAACCTCCTTTGAAATTCTATTTATATTATCTCATAAATTTGTCGTGTTTTTACTTAATAGACTTCTTTCAAAAGTCACTTAATATCTTTCAATTTCAACTCAAAATTATAAATACCAGCAATTAAGTTAAACCGTAAGCCAAATCTTTTTCTTCTATTACGATAGGTTTCTGAGATGATACGAAATCGTTTTAGTACACCTATAACATGTTCTACAAATATACGTTTTGATGCAAATATTTTATTATCTTTTTTATCTTCATGACTTAATGGTTTTAACTTACTTTTTTTCTTTGGAATAAGGGTATTATTGTGTATCTTTTTTATTCCCAAATATCCGGTATCAACATTAACTTGTATATTTGGATTTAGTGGTAATTTACTTTTTTTATACAACTTAAAATCATGTAGTTTCCCTTCTGAACACGTAGTTGCTAAAATGGTTAACTCTTTTGCATCAACAACTAGTTGTGTTTTTAGTGTATGTCGTTTCTTTTTCCCTGAATAGTATCTCTGTTGCTTTTTTTTGGACGTTGAATAGGTGATTCAGTTGCATCAACCAAGATAACTTCAATCTCCATATCATTCATCAATCTATTCTTTGTTGGAAGTGAAAAAACTTTTGAGTTTATCAATATATCTTCTGCTCTTTTTATCATTTTATAACAGCTTGATTCACTGATACTGTAATCTACACTTATATGATAATATGTACGATATTCTCTTAAATATTCAAGCATCATTAAAATCTGATCTGCATAGATTAATTTTAGGGGACGACCTGATATCTTCTTTCTTTTCTCTTCGAAATCTTTTAAAAGTTTAACCATCAATTCAAAGGTCTCTTTTTTTACACCTGTCAATCGTTTAAATTGCTCTGGTTTCTTATTCTCTATTTTTTTATATTTACTCATATTCTTTACTAAGCAATTTTCATTCTTACTTTTGAAAGATGTCTAATGAAAAATAAGCACATTTCAACAAATAAATAATTATATTTTTTGTAGAATTATTTTTTACATGTAGCTATTATTCTATTATTAATAAAAGGACAAAAAATGAATTCTATTTTTGCTAAGCGTGTGCAAAATGCACCAAGGTCATTTACAAGAAAAATACTAGACGTTATAGGTGCTAAAGATATCATCTCATTTGCAGGTGGTCTTCCTGATGAGTCACTTTTTCCTCATGAACTTATAAAAAAAGAGATGAACTATTCACTTGATAATCTTCCAAGAAGTATGTACCAATACAGCCAAGCACAAGGGGCGATAGAGCTTAGAAGTGAACTGGCAAAAACTTATGCTAATACGAATGAGAAAGAAATTCTTATCACAACTGGTTCTCAACAAGGCTTAGACATACTTTGTAAAGCTTTTATAGATGAGGGTGACACAATAGTTGTTGAAGCACCAAGTTATTTGGCAGCTCTAAATCTTTTTGCTCTGTATAGTGCAAACATTGAAGAAGTTTCCTTGTCAAGCAAAGGTGTAGACACAGTTCAGCTTGAAGAACTATTTAAAACCAAAAAACCAAAATTTTTCTATGCAATTCCAACTTTTCAAAACCCTACAGGCTGGAGTTGGACAAATGAGTGTAAAAAAGAGGTTGCAAGACTTGCAAAAAAATATGATGTTTTAGTTGTAGAAGACAGCCCGTACAATGCTCTTAAATATGAGGACTATGAAGAGTTAAGTTTTGAAGAACTGTTACCAAAACTTTCAGTGACGTTGGGTACTTTTTCAAAAACTCTAGTACCAGACTTTAGACTTGGCTGGATGAGAGCAAATGAAAAGTTTTTAAAAGTTTTTCAAAACATGAAGGAAAATACAGACCTACAAAGTCCTAAATTTTTCCAATATATTGTAGCAAAAATGATAAAAGATGGAAATTTAGCTTTACATGTAAAGACTTTAATAAAAACATACAGAGTTAAAAGAGATGCTATGGCACAAGCTCTTCAAAACGAGTTTGGCGACACAATAAAGTATGAAATTCCAACAGGTGGTATGTTTTTCTGGATAAAATTTAGTGATAATGTAGATGCTATGAAACTTTTTGATGAGGCAATAAAAAACAATGTGGCTTTTGTTCCAGGAAGTGTTTTTTATAAAAATCATGAACCAACTCCATTTGCTAGACTTAACTTTACAAATGCGACACTTCAAGATATTAAAATTGGTGTAAAAAGGTTAAAACTAGCATTAACGCAGTATAATGCAAAGCATGACTGAAAATACAAATAACCCAATGCACGGCATTAAACTGCAACAAGTAGTAGAAGATTTAGAAAAACACTTTGGATGGGAAGAGTTAGACAGACGCATGAAAATGAACTGTTTTGCTTCTGATCCATCTGTAAAATCTACTCTTAAATTTCTACGTAAAACTGAGTGGGCTAGAGAAAAAGTTGAAAAACTATGGATGAGAACTTTCAAATAAAAAAGTTATCCTCTTTTTAAATCCAAAACTTCTTCAATATTTTCATAGGTGTATTTTTTATACTCTATGCTCTTTGAAATAATTGTATAAACTGCCATACGGTCTGCTAACTCATTGCCCTCAACTCCAGCATGACCCTTTACATGTAGTATGTTTATTTTATCTTTTATCTTTTCATAAAGTGAATGTGATTTTTGAATTAATTCAAGGTTTTTTATTTCTCCACCCTTTTTCTTCCAACCTTTAGCTTTCCACCCATATGCCCAATTTGTGATACACTCAATGCTGTATTTGGAGTCGGAACATATCTCAATAATATTTGCACAATGAACATTTGAAGCAATTTCAAGTGCCTTATAAAGAGCATTTAGTTCTGCTGTATTATTTGTTCCTAACTCTTCATAATCACCATAAATTAAAGTTGGAAATTCTTTCCCCTCATACAATGCCAAACCACTTCCTGCATTTCCTGGATTTCCAGAACATGCACCATCGCAGTATATTTTTAAACTCTTTCTATCTATCATCTATCAACTTTTTTATCAATACTCTTACCTCATCCTCATCAAAAAATAAATTTCTATTTAATTCATCAGCAAATTCTTTTAAAAGTGCCATCTTTCTCTTTTTTAAATCTTCATCATCTAAGCCTGAAAGTTCTCTATTCATCTCTTGTTTGTACTTTTCTAAAATCTCAGCTTGTTTTTGTGCTTTTGTTTTTAGTTTTCTACTTGGTTTAAAAAGTAAATACAAAAACCCAAGAACAATAAATAGTATTAGGTATTCCAAATAATTTCCTTTTTAAGTATGTTATATTTCAATATATTGTGTAAAACTGTTACTAATTGTAAAAAGAGTATATTTAATTTTTATTTCAAAAGAACTTTAAAACCTCCTAGTTTAGAGATTTAATACATATATTAGCCACTTTACTCTTTTTTTTGCAAGGTTCATGATAGACTTCAGTGTTAGTCTTATTATGAAACAAATTTACTTAAGGAGTAAAGTATGAAAAAAACTGATTTACTAGGAAAATCGGCAAAAATGCTCGGTGGAATAGTTTTAGCGTGTGGAATGCTAATAAGCTCAAGTATTGCAAAAGACAACTATCCTTCTAAACCAATCAACCTTGTTGTTGGATTTGGAATAGGTGGTAGTGCTGACAGAATGTCACGCGCTATGTCTTCTTTTCTTTCTGATACATTTGATGAAAGAGTTAAAGTTATAAATAAAAAAGGTGCTGGAACTCAAATTGCAGCTAACTATGTTTTAAAAAAACCAGCAGATGGTTACACTATCTTTGGCTCAACATTTACACCGTACTTAGCAAACACCATACTTACAGGTGGAGCTAAATATAAAATTGAAGATTTTGATTATATAAATATTCAATGGTATGATTATGAGCTTGTTGCTGTAAACAAGAACACTGGTTATAAAACTTTAGTCGAAGTACTAAATGACATTAAAAACAACCCTAAAAAAGTCAAAGCTGCCGTTGTTCAAGGATCTAGTGGTCATCTTTTAATTAAAATGATGCTTGAAAAATATAATATTCCTTTTAAAAACTTAAATCTTGTTACTTACAATAGTGGAGGAAAAGCTCGTTCTGCTGTAGCAGGTGGTCAAGTTGACTTAATTGCTATAAGTGCAGAAGGAAGTGAAAGTATTCGTGAATTCCTAACTCCTCTTGCAATTTTTAAAGAACAAAGACATCCAAAATGGGATATTCCAACAGTAAATGAATCACTCAAAGAGATAAATATTACTCTTCCTATGTTTAGTGGATCAATGAGAGGTTTTGCTGTAAATGCAAAATTAAAAAAAGAATATCCTCAAAGATACAAGAAAATTGTGGAAGCTTTAAAAACAACTTTAGCAAAAAAATCTGTTCAAAAATTTCTAAAGAAAAGTCAAATTGGTGGGACATGGACTGGTCCTGAAAAATCAAATGCTCTTTTAACAGAATCTTTTGAAGTCTATAAAAAATACGGTTATTTACTAAAAAAATAACCATTTTAAAAAGGAACTTTTATGAGAGAATTAAATATAGAAAAACGAATTGATTTTATTTTACTTTTAACTATAGTTTTGTTTATTATTTGGTATACATATGATGCCTATTCGTCTCTGGCAAGTACAGAAAATATGATTTTTATTGCTCCAATAGCAGGTGTTACTTTGATTTTATGCTTAATGGAACTTTTTAACCAATTAAAAAACAGAGACAAAGAAGAAGGCACAACAAAAGATAAGTTTAAAGATATTATTCCTGCAATTTTTATTTTTGCAGGATATATTCTCTCTTTGGAGTTTTTGGGATTCGATATTGGAACAATACTCTTCATAGCCATATTTCTAAAGGTTCATGGAGAAAATAAATGGAAAAATATTGTTTTCTACAGCCTATTGTTTGGTATTTTAGTACCTTGGTTCTTCTCATCAATGTTGCCATACCCTATGCCAATGTTGATTTTACCAACTGATTACTAGGAGAAACAATGAACCCATTAGACTTAATTGATATGAATGCGGCATCTGATGCCTTAACGCTTTTGTTCTCAGAACCTCAATACTGGCTTGTTGTTTTTCCTGGTATTTTAATCGGTCTTATATTTGGAGCAACTCCTGGTTTGCAAATCTCTATGGCAATGGCAATTTTTATGCCAATGACACTGTATATGGATTTCCTTCAAGCAATGCTGTTTTTAACAGCAATTTTTACAGGTGGCTCTTTTGGTGGAGGAGTACCCGCCATACTTATGAATATTCCAGGAACTTCATCATGTATAGCAACTGCCTTTGATGGATATCCAATGTCAAAACAAGGTAAACATAACGAAGCTTTGGGAATTGCCCTTGGTGCTTCAACCTTTGGAGTTTTTATAGGCTATATCATACTATTTTTTCTTATTAAACCAATTTCTATTATGGTTTTAAAAATAGGTCCTGCTGAAATGTTTATGGTTATACTTTGGGGAATTACTCTCATTGCGAGTTTAAGAGGAACTCATGTATTGAAAGGCTTAATTGCAGGTTTTGTTGGATTGCTTATTGGAACTATTGGTTTTAATGAGGAAGGAACACTAAGAGGAACTTTGGGAAATGAGTATCTTCTTGATGGTGTTCCTGTAATTCCCGCGATGATGGGAATGTTTGCAGCATCTGAGCTTTTTAGACTTGTTAAAGTTAGTTATCTTGTAGAAGATGAAACTTTAAGAAAGGTCAAGCTAGGTAAAATCATGAAGGGATTTAGAAGTGTTTTTAAACACCCTTTGATTTTATTTAGAGGAAGTCTAATTGGTATTTTTATTGGAGCAGTTCCAGGTGTTGGTTCCTCTGTTTCAAATTTAATATCATATATGGAAACAAAACGTGGAGATAAAGACCCTGATAGTTTTGGAAAAGGGAATCCAAAAGGCATAATTGCTTCTGAATCAGCAAACAGTACATCTGAAGCTGGTTCAATGGCAACTCTTCTTGCTCTTGGAATTCCAGGTGGTGGGGCTACTGCTGTTATGTTGGCTGCTTTTGCTATGCACAACATTACAGGAGGTCCTCAGTTCATACGGGAACAAACGGACATTGTTTACGCAATCATATTTGCAAATTTTGGTCAAGTATTTTTATTGGTTATATTAGGACTTCTTTGTATTCCTTTATTGGCTTCTGTTGTAAAAATCAAAATGACTTACCTAATACCCTCAGTACTAGCTTTAGCAACCTTAGGTTCATTTGGTTTAACAGGAAACATCTCAGGACCAATTACAGTTTTAATTTTTGCCATACTTGGTTGGTTTTTTAGAAGATATGAATACTCAGTACCAGGAGCGGTTATTGGAATGCTTCTTGGTCGCATGGCTGAAAGTTCTCTTCTACATTCATACCAAATAAGTGGAGGAGAAATATCATATATATTAGAACGTCCTATTGCCTTAGGAATTTTATGTTTAATGTTACTTTCTCTTTTTGGGAAAACTCTTATTCAAAAATTCAAAGCAATTCGTAATTAAAATAATACTAAAATAGAGAAGTTATAGCTTCTCTATTTTTAAGGAACTTTATTGTTTAAAAAATTTATACCTTTTTCACAAGTGATACTTTCTCTTTTTATTGGACTCTTAGGTACACTTACCTTTATATATTTAGACTTACCCCTACCTTGGTTACTTGGGTCCATTACTGCAATGGCAATAGCATCTAGAGTAACTTTTATTCCAGTAAAAAATCCAAAAATATTATCACCAACTGCAAGAACCATTTTAGGTCTTATGATTGGGAGTGCTTTTACTCCTGAAATAATTAAATATATAAATTATTATATTATGAGTTTAATTATGATTTTGCCTTTTGTATTTATAATCGCAGTTTGTGGTGTTTATTATTATTGGAAAATTTTAGGGCATGACAAAATGACTGCTTTTTTTAGTGCAATGCCAGGTGGACTTTTAGAGATGATTGCCATTGGGGAGTCAATGGGTGCAAATATATATAAAATTACTCTCTTTCAATCAACTAGATTACTCTTAATTGTATTTAGTTTACCCTTTATACTCCAAATTGTTGGAGGAATCAGTTTAAGCGGAAACAAAATTGTTACAACACCTCTAAAAGACGTACTCATATCAGACATGTTCATCTTAATAGGATTAGGAATAATTGGGGTATATTTAGCAAAAAAGTTAAAAATTTCTGCTCCTTTTATAATAGGTCCAATGATTGTAAGTATGATTGCTCACATAAGTGGCTGGGTAACAGCACACCCTCCTGATGAAGTTATAAAACTTGTCCAAGTTATTCTTGGAACATCCATAGGTTTTGTTTTTAAAGGGGTACCTGTAAAAGAGATATTAACAACTATTTTAAGCACTTTAGGTTACTTTTTAATTCTCATAGTAGTATGTTCTTTTTTTACATTTATTGTCTACTCAATTACTGATTTTGACTTACTTTCTATACTTTTAGCCTTTTCTCCTGGAGGACAAGCGGAGATAAACTTAATAGCTATAATTGTTTCGGTTAATTTACCTTATGTTGCTTTACATCATGTGCTTAGGCTATTTTTAGTTATGGGTATAGCTCCATTATTTGCCAAAAGGTTTAAAGAGACTTAAAAGTTATAGTAACTTTTAAACCATGAGGTTTTTTATTCTTTATTTTTACTGTAGCATTATGAAGTTCTGCTATTTGTTTTACAATTCCTAAGCCTAAACCACTTCCTTGCTTTCTTGTATCAAGACGAAAAAATCTATCATATATGTTTTTTAAATGTTCTTTTGGAATACCATACCCTTCATCTTCAATACTAAGAAATATAAAATTTGCTTTTGATTTTAAAGACATTGTAATTGTCCCCATTGGGTTTTTATTTTTATCAATCGCATAATTGATTGCGTTATCTATTAGATTATTTAGTAAACCTTCTATTACAATAGGACCACCATTTATACATAAACCAACTTCACATTCAAAAGCAAATTCAAACCCCCTCTCGTACATAAACGGAACTTTTGATTTTGCAAATTTCTCACAGAGTTTTGTTAAGTTTATAGGTTTAAACCAATCTCTATCAAAAGTATCGGGGTTTGTTTTTGCAGAGAGTAAAAGTTGTTGAGTGGTATGGGTCATACCATCTATTATTTCTAAATAGTGCTCTTTTTTTGTACTATTTTTCAATACTTCATCAGTTTCAATCAATACTTTTAGTTCAGCCAAAGGTGTTCTTAGCTGATGAGAAACATCAGCATTAAAATGCTCTACATGTAAAAAACTTTTTTTCAGTTTTAAAAAGAGATTATTTATGCTTTTTACAAGAGAGTCAACCTCTATTGGCACATTTTCGTTTATTGGAGTTAAATCATGCATATCTCTTCTTTTTATTGAATATTGTAAATTTATGAGAGGCTCTATACCTTTTTTTACTGCAAATAGTGAGGCTAGTATGGCTATAAAGACTATTAAAGAGGTTATACCAATGGTAATTAACAAAATAGTACTTATTAACTCTGCCCTATCTTCAAGCGTTTCAGCAAGTATGATATTAGCCCTATAAATTACACCATTTCTGTACATTTCATGTTTAATATAAAGTACTCGTATCTCTTGGTTTGTATAATAAGAATTGTAAAAAATTGTTTTTTTATTTTTTTTTATTTTTTTAGGTTTTGGTATGTTGTCATATCCAACAAGTAATTTATTGTTCTCATCTTCAACACTATAAAAAATACTACCTTTTCCAAAACTAGTTTGAATATCAATACCAAAATGAGGAAGACTAAACTTTATTATTCCTTCTTCTACATAAAGTCTATCTTCAATATTTTTTGAAGCTACTAATAAAGCATTATCAAAGTGTTGATTAATATTTCTACTTAATAATATGAAAATAATAACAAAAGCTAAAATTATGACCAAACCAAGAGGAATAGTAAGCCAATTTAAAAGCCTTGAACGAATTGATTTTATTTTCATTAAGTTTTTGTATTTAATATATAACCAAGTCCACGAACTGTTTTTAAAGACACATCATCTCCTAGTTTTTTACGCAATCTTGAAATATAGGTTTCAATTGCAGTAGAAGTTATATCATTATCAAATGAAGAAATATGGTCTACTATATTGTCTTTGCTCACTACAGTATTAGAATTAGCCAAAAGATATTCAAAAACACTAAGTTCTCTATTGCTTAATTCTACTCTTTGCCCTTCTCTGGTTAATGTTCGCATAGAACTGTCAAACTCAAGTGAATTTAGTTTAATAAAAGACTGCCCATCTTGAAGTGAACGCCTTAAAAGTGCATTTACCCTAGCAACTACCTCATCTAAATCAAATGGCTTACAAAGATAATCATCTGCCCCACTCTCTAAACCCAAAATTTTTTGATCTAGTTTATCTCGAGCAGAAATTATAAGAACAGGGATTTTATTTTGTTGATTTCTTAGGTTTTTTAATATTTCCATACCATCAATATTAGGAAGACCTAAATCTAAAATAAGCAAGTCATATTGCTGGTATTTTAATACGCTATTTCCGTCTTCACCATCATGAAAAACATCTACAGCGTAACCCACATTAACTAATTTATCATATAAGCCTTGTGCTAAAGTTGGATTATCTTCTAATATTAAAATTCTCAATCAATTCCCTTATAAAACAATAATATATTTTAGCATAATTACAACTTTGATATAAACCAAGTAAGACCTAGTAAATCAGCACTTCCTCCTGCTGATAAGTTTCTTTTGATTAACTCTTCATCAAATATTTTTAAATCTTCATTTAATTTACCTATGCACTTTACATGTAAAAGTCTTTTTGCTTCATTTTGAACAAAAGCTAAACCTTCTACTCCTCCTCTTGCAAAAAGATTGCTATCAGAAGTTATACTCATAAGTAAAAGAAGTGTAAGCTTAAGAGCTACCTCTTCTCCATATAAATTCTCATTTTTTTTGTAATACGGTAAGGCAATATTAAAAATAGAGGGATAACCATTTAGAGCTTCTCCTCTTATGCCAGTAGAGTTTGTCTCTTTATAAAACTTCTCTCCATTAGTCTTTGCTTGTTTTGATTTTTCTAAGTCATTTTTTACTAAATCTTTACAAATAAATTTTATCTCATCTTGTAAGTTATTTAAACAACTCGTTCCAACACTGCCTATAGCTCCACAAATAATAGCCAAAGAAAAAATCATACCTTTATGTGTATTAATTCCATTTGTTGCATTTAACATCTTTCTTTCACACTCAATACCAACTTTTCTAAGACTATCAAAAGAGTTTCCACACTTAATAAATTTGCATATAAAAGGTTTTATAGCATTTGCACTAGCATAAAAAGTATCTATATTCATATCTTTGTGACTACCATTATTGGCACAATCGACAAGACCAGGTTTAGGAGTAAGCTCTACCTCTTTTATAAGAGCCTTATAGGCTAAGTTTGTAATCATTTACTGTTTTACTTATGAAAGATAACAACTCTTTTATAGAGTGTTTTTGAGTTCTTGCACAAACTTTTGCATTTGCTTCACAAATGTAGCACTTACGTGGTGTTAATCGTGAAAGTATTTGTCTATTTTTATTAATCACATCTATATCCATAAACCGACCAAGTGGATGACTCTCTTCAGCCTTACATGTAAGAGTTTTTAACTTCTGTGCATCAACTTGAAAAGCCCATAAAGCTTCGTAACCAGTCTCTTTACATGTAGAAGATTTTTCGTACACTTTTAGTCCAAAGTTTTCTATCTCTTTAAGAGCTATTTCATAAATATACTTTGCATCATTACTATCTTTTTTAGCTCCAGGAATGTTAATAGTAAGACTTAAAACAGCAGAATTATATTTTTCACATAACTCCCACTGTCTTTTTTGTCTTAGTTCTCTACTTGCAAGAACTCTAGTCAGCCAATTGATAGACTTCATCTATTATTGACCCATCTCTATATCTGATTTGTGCTACAACTTTGTCAGTATACTTTATAGCTTTTGGTTGTCCACAGAGCTTGATAGCTCTCTCATGAAGCTCTTGTATATCGACTATAATAAGTCCTGCTTTTTTTAGCCTTTTTTTAAGCTCAACATTTCTAGGATGAACGGCAATACCTTGGTCAGTTACTACAACATCTACACTATCACCAGGAGTTACAATGGTATTAACTCTGCTTCTTATAGTTGGAATTCTACCACGAGTAAGAGGTGCAACTATAATAGAGAGTTTCGCTTCAGCCGCAGTATCACAATGCCCTCCACTTGCCCCTCTTAAAATGCCTTTTGAACCAGTTAAAACATTGACATTAAAGTTTACATCTATTTCTAAAGCACTTAAAACAACTACATCAAGTTGCTTGATTGTTGCTCCTTTTGAGCTTGGATTTGCATACTCATTGGCACTTATCTCAATATGATTTGGATTTTCACCAAGTGATTTTGCTGCAAACTCATCAAAGCTTTGAACATCTATGAGTTTTTCTATAAGATTATTTTTAAGCATATATACCATAGTCCCAGTAATCCCACCCATTCCAAAACTTGCTTTTATATTTTTCTTCTCCATCTTTTCAGCAAGAAAAATAGTAGTTGCCAAAGACGAGCCACCAGTTCCTGTTTGAAGAGAGTAGCCATTTTTAAATAGACCAGAATTTTCTATAACACGAGCTGTTCTTCTTGCGAGTAAAAGCTCTTTAGGATTTGTTGTCATCCTTGTTGCTCCCTCACCTATTTTACTTGGGTCACCAACTTCATCGACCATAACAATTGCATCAACTTGGTCTTGTGAAATAGAAGCAGGAGTATTTGGAAAAGGCTCAAGTGTTTCACTAAGCATAATTACATATTTCGCATAATGAGCATCACTCATAGCATATCCTAATGAACCACACTGTGAACGACCTTTAGAACCTGTTGCATTACCAAACTTATCAATACAGGGAACACCAATAAATGCAACATCTATTTTAAGTTCTCCACTTTGAAGAATATGAACACGACCACCATGAGAGTGAACTTGAACTGGTTTTTCCATAAGTCCATGACTAATTGCCTTTCCTAGTTTACTTCTTAGTCCTGAAGTATATATCTGCGTTACCACTCCACTTTTTATATGCTCTATAACCTCATCATGCACGGAAGCTAAAGAACTTGGAGCCAAACACAAATCTTTAAAACCCATAGAAGCAATAACATTCATAACATTATTCAAAACCTTATCACCGCCACGAAAAGCATGATGAAAAGAGATAGTCATACTATCACTTAGACCAGAGCGTTTTATGCTCTCTTCAATGCTTGCACATATCTTTGAATCTCTATTCGCTAGAATTTTATTTTTATCTATTTTTTCATATCTACTCATCATTTTCTCCTACCAAGCCAGATGCTTTTGCAAGTTCTAGTGTAAACTCTGCTCGTGCTATTATGGGAGCATCTACCATCTTTCCATCAATTGATACTACACCTAAGCCATTTTTCTCAGCCTGCTGAGCAGCTTCAACTACTTCATAAGCCCAATCTATTTCTTTTTCACTTGGGGCATATATATCGTGTAGTATAGAAATTTGATTTGGGTTTACTAGTGATTTACCATCAAAACCTAAACCTTTTACATAGTTTACTTCTTTTATAAATCCCTCTTTATCTCTAACGTCTGGAAAAACAGAATCAAAAGCCTGTATCTTTGCAGCCCTTGCCGCTAAAAGTATTTGAGACCTTGCTCCAGTTAACTCAGCTCCCTCTTTTGTTCTTTGTGTTCGCAAATCTCTTACATAATCTTCCGCACCTAAAGCAATTCCCATAAGTCTATTACTACATCTTGCTATTTGAACTGCATTTACTACACCCTCAGCACTCTCTATCGCTGCTAAAAGTTTTGTTTTTTTAGTTCTTCCTATCTCTTTCTCAATCTTCTCAATAGCATTTTGCATATCTAAAACATCATCTACGGTATCAGTTTTTGGCAGTCTTATTATATCTGCTCCACCTCTTATGGCCGCTTGTAAATCAAGAGGTCCAAAAACCGAATCAAGTGGATTTACACGAACAGCAGTCTCTATATCATTGTAAGTAAAATGTTGCAAAGCATGATATACCATAAGCCTTGCCGTATCTTTCTCACTAAGTGCAACAGAATCTTCCAAGTCGAACATCACAGTATCAGGTCTATACACAAAGGCACTTGTTACCATAGCTGTATTTGCACCAGGAACAAAAAGCATACTTCTTCTAAACTTCATCATGACAACTCCTCCCAACTAGGCTCAGTTCCACAAGCTCTATAAACGGCAGCTTGAAGTCTTGCTTTTATTACAAAATCAAGTGCACCCTTGTCTTGTATCTTTACATGCACCCCACTTATATTCATCTTTTTTAGAGTATTTAGAACAAGCTCTTCTATCATGTCATCATATAGCTCAGCTACACTGCTTTGTAACTCTATCTTTACTATGTCTTCTTCTATTGGGTTTATTTGAATATATACATCACTAGATTCTAAAGTCCCCGCATGAGCACTATTTATCATTAAAAATTCCTTGCATTAAAAATTCATAAGTTGTTGAAGGCACTATACTTGCCAACTCTTTATAGTTCTTTTCTTTTAATAACGCTCTTACACGTGAAGCAGAAATGGGTTTGTCTGCAAACTCTACTCTTTGTACTTCTACTACTTCTATAGGTGCTGTTCTACCACTTTTGTCTGCTAAAATTTTCTTCATGTTTTTGTTATAGTTATTAGTCACTTTACAATATGGCTCAGTTCCAACAAACCTATGAGTAATTCCCAAGTATGGGGCTAACTGATTCCTAAAAACATTTAAATCTAATTTTGCATGAAGCTCATTTACTTGCCCCTTATCTTTTATAAAATAAGTCGGAAAAGTAGCTTTTGAAATTATATAGTCTGAGCCTTCGTGAAGTGTTACGTTCTTTAGATGAGATATCCCTTTTTTAATAAGCTCAATCCTATCAGCAAACTTAAATTCACTAGCATCTTCACGAACCACAAACAGATGAAGCCAATCAGAACGCCTACTCGCTTCTTCAACAAGATAGAGATGTCCTTTTGTAAAAGGATTTGCATTCATTACAATAGTTCCAATTACATCACCATCTTTTTTTAGGCTTAAGAGCTTTTTTTGATAATTTTGAAGATTTTTTGTGTTTTCCATCAAAATAATCTCACCATCACACTCTTCAATAAGTTTAAAACCACAATCTCTAAAAAACTCTATATTTTTAGGAGTACTAAATAAAAATAGTTCTTTTCTATCTCTAACCAATGCAGCATTCAAAAGATGAGTAACTACTTTGAGTATCAACCCTTGACCACGCCTGTTAGTATCAACGGCTATACACTTAAGAACTTTACCAGCAAGCCCTCCACAAGCTATCATCTCATCTTCATCTTTAATTGTTACAAAGATTTCAATATCAGGTGACATATCTAACTCATTTTTATCTAAAAACTCTTCGACTTTTGTAACACGCCTTGTGTTGCCACTATCAAATTCTGAAACACTAATAGTTGAATTCATTTTGTCCCCTATGTACACACTTTGGGGAATTATAGCAGTTATTACTTTTATAAATATTAAAGTTTTCTTAAGTAGTTTTAAATGGTATTTTGATCTGTTTTGGTTTTAATATTTCTATAAAGTTAGAGAACTTTTGACATAAGTTTTATTACGATTGTTTAATAAGCTACATGTAAAGAATTTTCTTTACATGTAGCTTATTACTATTTTTGTAAATTTGTCTCAAATTTACCTTTGCACACTGTATTGTAGTACTTACCTACAATTAAGTCATTTGACATTTTGACTTCTATTTCAATTTCTCCTCTATTAACACATTTACTTTCATTAGTTGCTATAAAAGTTTATAATGCCCCTAAAATCAAAGACAATAATTCAGAAAGATTAATTTTCAAATAAGTTAAAATGATATAAATAATGGAGGTGAATTATGAGTAGAAGAAAAGGACAAATATATAGTGCCGAACAAAAAACAAGAATAGTTTTAGAGCTGCTAAAAGAAGAACAAACAACAAGTCAAATAGCATCTAAATATAAAATCACATCACAATCTTTAAGTAAATGGAAACAACAGTTTCTAAATAATGCATCACTTGCATTCGATGTAGGAGGAGTAACTAAAACTTACCTAGATGAGATAGAAGAGTTAAAGAGTGAGAATGATGGTTTAGCTAAAGCACTAGGTAAAGCTACAATAAAAGTAGAGTTTGTTGAAAAAAAGCTAAAGAGCTTGGACTTATGTAACTGACCTTACGCACCCTTCAAAAGTTGTAATTCTGAATAAGCCACCTGATTAGCTCTGATTAACAGTTTTGTTCTAATGGCAAAGTGGTTCATTTTATGTTTAATTTTCAAACATTCAAGCTTAAAAAAAGACAGCACTGATAAAAAGATATGATTACTTTGTGTTCGAATGATCTTTGTTGGTGATTTTGCTAAATCAATATTATGTTTAAGTGATTTATGAAACTCTTCAACTTTCACCCTCAAGGGGGTACCCAGCCATCATTTTTCATAGATTGTTGAGATAGTGTCGCCATCAAGTGTGATATCACTACATATCAAATTTAAAATACCTATACTTCCATCTTTGTTTGTAAAGACTCGGCGCACTATAATGACTTCTTTATCATAGCCCTTTAGATAGCCTCGTACTGATTGCTTATCTGATAATTCCAGTTCATCTACCCTTGTGAACTTACCTGCATATTTATTCTCTAAACTTTTTGAAAAAAGACGATTACTTTTGAGTGCAGTAATAAACTCTTTTTTTTGTTTGGCTATAAATTCAAAGTTTTCTTTTGCTCCAAACCAAGGACATAGTGAAATTTTAGTTGATTGTTAATAGCCACTTGAATCATATCTCTCATCAATTGATTTTTTGTAACTTCTGATGAACGTTTTACTTCTCTTGTTTTAATGTCACTAAACTGGATAGGTTTTTCTACGGTTTCAAAAGCTACTGGAATTGATACTTCATTACTGTAGTACAAAGCATTGAGCATATTGATACCTCGAACAGATTTACCTACTGTATGATCAAAGTGCCAGCACATGATATCACTCTCATCTGTCCACTTTTTCTCTTGAATTGTATCATCAAAGATAAGACATGCTTCTTCACTCTGTATCTCTCTTACTGTTCTTTTAACTTGTCTCCATAAATCTTTTGAAGTAAATTCATTTTTTGATAAGAACCGTGTTATCTAATCATGACTTACTGAACCATTTGTCATTGATGACAACCCTGTTGCTGTAGCGTAACCACTACCGCTTATTAAATAATCTGTATAGAGTTCTATGTGATTTATTTTCATGCAACTTTTAAAGCAACTTTGATTCCTTGTGCGTAAGGTCAGGTACTCAATATGCTTTTGTCACAAATAAACTCTTTTTCAGGTTGCCATTTTTTAGTTTTAATATCTTCAAATAATACTTCTTTAAATAGTCTTGCTAATCTCTTTTTAAAAGATTCATCTTTTACTGAAGATAAAAGCTTTACAAACTTCGCATAATTATCCTCATATAAAATTATTTTAAATACTTCTAAGTAACTTAGAGAGCTACTGTGAACTTTTTCTAAGCTATCTCTTAGTATTTGAATAAAATTGATTGTATCAAATGGCTCTAAGCTTTTTTCAGTTTCAAAAAATTGTAGCTGTTTTCCTTTTGTATTTATTGGCTCAAACCTGTAAGACTCCCCTTAAACCAATCAAGCTTAAACGGAATAATTCATCTCTAAATTGTACTTATTTAAATATTCAATAGGACTTAACTTTCCTAAAACTGCATGTGGTCTATGATTATTATAGTCATCAATCCACTCTTTAACCATAGTTTTGACTTCATCAGAGTGTAAAACAGATAAGCATTCTTGTGAAGCAAAGCGGTTACGAAGTAATCACTCTCTTTGAGAAAAAACTCTCTACGCATAGATCCATTAAATCTCTCAACTCTTGAGTTCTGAGTTGGGCATCCAGGTTGTATAAATTTGAGTTCAATATTGTGAATATAGCACCACATCTCAAGTTTATGAGATATGAACTCTGGACCATTATCTACTCTTATTGACTTAGGTTTTCCTCTAAAATCAATAGCTCTTTGAAGAGCTTGTATAACTTTTACAGCTGGTAATGAAGTTCCAACTTCAAACTCTATAAGTTCTCTATTAAACTCATCCATGATATTTAAGATACGATATCTTCTTCCACTATATAAAGAATCAGACATAAAGTCCATACTCCATTGCTCATTTGGTTCAAACAGGTCTTGTAGTGGTTGTTTTATCCTTTTTGGTATTCGTTTTTTACATCTTTTTTTAAAGTTTAGTCCCATAGCCTTATAGACACGATAAACTCTTTTATGATTCCAGGCAAAGCCAAGTTTACGTAAGCGGTTAAAAAGCAGCCAGAAGCCATTTCTTGGGTGTTTATCAACTAACTTATTTATTGCATCTATTATCTCACTATCATCTTTGATTCTTTTTTCATAATAATAAGATGATTTACTTAAATGTAGAACTTTACAAGCCTGAGTGATATTGATAGAAAAATCAATCACTATATGTTTTACAATATCTCTTTTATCATCAGGCTTTAGAGCTTTTTTTCAATTACATCTTTTAGTGCTTCATTCATCAATGCCATATCTGCGTACATTTTTTTCAGTTTGGCATTTTCTCGTTCTAACTCTCTAAGTTTCTTGACATCTCCAGTTTCCATTCCATTGAACTTACGTTTCCACTTATAGTAGGTATCTTTACTTACACCTTTAGTTCTTAGTGTTTCTACAACTGGTGCACCTTCTTCTATAGCTCTTAAAATCTCGACAATTTGCTTGTCTGTGAATTTACTCTTTCGCATGAACCCTCCTGATTTATTTTATCAGAATTATTCTATTTTAGATGGTTCAGTTTTTGGGGAGGCTTACACTGCACTACCTGAACCTGCAAAAAAATCAAGAACTATTATATTATCTTTTTTTATAGAGCCTATTAGTCTTTTTAAAAGTTTGAGTGGTTTTTTTTCCATTTTTAAAAGAAACTCCACCTTCCCCATCAAGCCCTGTCGTTTTAATATCTGACCAAAAATCTCCAACATGTTGAGTGAGATTATCTTCTGCAAAAATCATCTGTACTCTTGGTTTTTTTGAGTCTTTTGAAAATATAGATTTTACAAAGTAAAGTAATCCTCTTGCTGATTTAACAAAAAATAATTCATTATTATTATATTCTTTTTTCTCTATAGCTAATCTATAAACAGAAGATGAAGCAGTTGTCCTTGCAATTCTATATGAATTATCAAACAACCATTGTTCTTTATCTTTAGCAGTTATTTTTAACTCCTTTAGCTTTTTACTAACATTAACCATTGATATATTTTAGATATTTTATCTACGGTTTTTATATCTTTATCAAGAATACTTTCTTTTTGAGATATTGTATCAATCAATTCTTTATCTTTTTTTGTAAACTTTTCTAAAAAAATATTATATTCATCATCCCAAGATTCTTTTGGGATTTTATCTAAATGTAAATTTCTAATTCCATCCATCTTAGCAATGATTACATACTCTTTTAATTTTGGGATTGTCCCATTTTTTAATACTGCTCCCATTTTCAAACCACTAGCTTCACTCATTTTTACAGATATAGTTTTTATTTTAGATTCTAAAAAATAATTTTCTAACAGTAGTAGTCTTGCATATTCATTATCATCAATACTTATAAATAAAACTCCTTCTTTAGTTAAAAGTTTCTTGGCTAAAGACAATCTTTTATCCATGAAAAACAGCCACTTTGAATGTCTATATCCGTCCTCTTTATCTACATAATCATCATTATATTTAAAATCTGTTTTTCCTGTTTTTTCATCTTTTGTACCTGATATTATAAGGAGGGTCAATATAAATAATATCTATCTTGTTTTTATGTGTGTATTGTAAGACTTGTAAGGCATGATAATTATCACCCTCAATCAAGATATTTTTATTACTATCTCCATTGTCAAATCCAAAGTCTTTACCTTTTTTTACAAGGCATGGATAATATTCTCCATCATCTATGCCTTGTTCTCGCTCTCGTTCTTCCCAAACAAGACCAAATTTCTTTTTCTTCTTTAAATCAGTATTTTCTTTTTTAAGTTTTTGTATTTCTTTTTGTAATTTTTCTAAATCTGTCATTTTTCTACAAATCCTCAAAATTAAGTTTTTTAAGCCCTAAAGCTTTAAATATTTGAAGAGCAAAACTAAAGCTAAATTTACCACGATTTAGCTTATTAGCTATGTTCATCTTATTTTCTTCTATATCTATATCTTTTAACATATCTGATAACTCATCATAGCCTATATCTTTTTTTGCAAGTTCGGCTTTTATAAGAGATTTAGCTTTTTTATTCCAATCATCTTCTATCATATAACACCTCAGAATTATTTTTTGATAAGCATATAAGAAATAAAACTATTTGTCAAATAAAATAACTATATATAGTTAAAATATACTAAAATACCTTGATTTATTTAACTATATAAGCAAGAAGACTTTACAATGAGCCAACATTTCCTACTAAGTGCTAAATCAAGAACAATCTCAGAACTAGAAGTTGCAAGAATTAGTGAAGATGAGGCAAGAGAAGTGTTTGAAAAGCTTAGATGGAGTAATACGAATGGCAAGCCTGTATGCTCTAATTGTGGATGTACTGATAGTTATATTATAAATACTCACACACCATCAGGTAAACCCATTAGAAGATATAAATGTTCTGCTTGTAGAAAACAATATACAGTTACAAGTGGAACTATCTTTGCAAGTCATAAACTAGAACTTCGTAATTATCTTTTAGCTATTATCATCTTTGTAAATGCTGTAAAAGGTATATCAGCTTCTCAAATGTCAAGAGCTTTAGGATGTCAGTATAAAACTGCTTTTGTGCTTATTCATAAACTCCGTGCCTTTCTTATGGATAATCAAGATGATACTAAATTAGAGGGTGTAGTCGAAATGGATGGTTGCTATATTGGAAAAACGAAACCTGCAAATAAAAAAAAGATAGAGTTGATTTACGATTATCTTCAAATGCTAATCCAAATAAGAGATGTATAATTGTAGCAAAACAAAGAGCAAAAAATGAAAATAATTTCAGCGGTGCAGTTTATACGAAAACTTTTATCACAAAAAGTGAAAATACTTTTGCAATAAATAAAATAGCAACAAGCCATATAATCAAAAATACAACTATTCATGTTGATGGTGCGAATGCTTATGATGATTTAAATTCTTGGTTTGATGTAAAAGTTGGCGACCACTCAAAAGCTTATGTCGGAGAAGATGGAGAGTGTTCAAATCAAGCAGAGAGTTATTTTTCAAGATTTAGAAGATTGGAATATGGACAATGCCATCATATATCTCCGTTGTATCTTTCAAACTATGCAAATGAGATAGCATATCGTGAGGACAACAGAAGATTATCAAACAAAACTTTGATGCTTGATATTCCAGAGAAATGTATGAACACACCAACTCATAGTGAGTGGGCAGAATATTGGCAAGGGAATAAAAGGGTAGCAGAGAGATTAGTATCTTAATCTATTATTTTCCAAAGAATAGCTAGGCCATCTTTGCCAACTGCTCCAACTAAGTTTTTCTTTTCAAGTTCACGCAAAGTTAAAACTATAATTTTTTGGATAGCTTTATGAGTAACAATATTATCGGAAACTATATTTTTAGAACTCTGACATGATAAAGATATTTCACTTGTTTTTAAAGGCTTCTCAGCACTTCTAAGAACTGTTAAAATCAATTTTCTTATTTCGCCTCTATCAAAGTAGCTATTTCGTTTTTTTACTTATTTTAGCAATAGTGTTTTCACAATCATCATCAAAAAGGCAGATAGTAGTTTTAAGAGATGATAAATCAGATTTTATTTTTAAGATTTTCTTACTATATTCTTTTTGAAGTTGCTTTAACTCCATCTGTTTATCAGCTAGTGCATAGAGAACATGAGATTTATTGTTTTTTTGAAGACCTGTTGTATTGTAAAGTGGATGCTTAGACATAATTACCTACCTTATAAATTGATAGTATAATTATATCTTTTAAGTTGCTATTTTAGGGCTTTTTGATAGGTTAGTTTGCTACATAAGAGCGGAATTTGTACTGTTTGGGATGCTGATATTTTTGTATTTTTTACATGTAAAAAGATAAGGTAAATTTGTTCGTAAACTCTTATAAGCAGCTACTAATCTATAGTGTATAAAAGTTTCTTTTTGAGTGCTTTCGTTTAATGTTTTTTCATTTAAAAAATCCTTATATTTATCATACCATTTATCAAGTTTTATAGTAAAAGTGAGGTCGGTAGTTTTTGTCAAAGACGAAACTATTTTTTTAAGTTCTTGGCTTATTTCTAGTTTAGGATGCTTAGTTATGTAACGCTATATGATTATTTTTTGATGAAAATGACACATTTGCACTGGATAATCTTCAAAACTAGCAAATGTGGTTTTATCTTTAGCTAAAAAGTTTCTTTGAAATACTCTATATAATCCTCTTTTGCCATAGAATGTAGCATCACAAACTAAAATTACTTCTCTAGGATTGTGTACTTTTCAATTGGTTCATAATTGAATATTTGTTTTTGTATCCATGTTAAACTTTTATTAGACTTCTTGCATAACCCCTTGTAGCCTCAGAGAATTTAGAAGTAGTGAGATTGTGCAAAACCTTTTTTGAGTAATAGCCATAGCTATTGCGATAAAAAGTTTTGTGCAAGATTGCTACTTCTAAGTCCTCCCTGCGGGCAACTCATAGATAAGCCTGAGCTTCGTTAGTTCATCTCATCCGTAGCTACGGCTACGCAAGAGATAAACTGCCTCACTCAAACATATCTATGAGTTGCTGAGACTGCAAGGGGTTATGCAAGAAGTCTATTTTATTAGTTTGGCAATTTGGACAGATTTTAGAGCTTTTTTACAATTCATTGTAAATAAACCTTTGTTTACTACCAATATACCATATTTCAAGCACTTTTTAGACCCCCTTTTTTACTATTAACTGAAATATCTAATGGTTCCCTTTCAAAAGAAACACTATGTAAACCCAAGCATGCAAGGAAGATACTCCATAAAGTACGTTTTACCTGCCCTATTTCCAAAGTTTGAAAAAGCATATAAAGAGCTTGTTGGTATACAAAACGGAAGCCAAGCCATGAGAGCATTTGCTTCTTTACATGTAAAGAGTTTGGAAGAGCAAGAAGTGGTGAGAAAGCAGTTGTTGGCTTACTGTGAACTTGATACTTTGGCAATGGTGAAGGTTTTGGAGAAATTAAAGAAAATATAAGATAATTTTTGAAGTAAAACATTACAACATGTCATATATTTAACAGTAAGATTTTTTTCATGTAATAATACATTAGTTATTTTAACTAACTACTATTAACAGATAGTATCTAAAAGGATACAATAAATGATAAGCATAAAACAAACCGATATATTTTTAAAGTGCTTAAAAAGACTTAAAGATATTCAAGGAAAAGTTACTATACTTAGAAGAATAGATAGAATAAAAAAGTAATTATATTGCTTATTGGCGGAGATAAATCTTCACAAAACGAAGATATTGTCAAAGCAAAGAGCAAGCGTAGGAGTTACAAAATGACTAAAACAACTGAATTTGATATTTCACAATACCTTGATGACAAAGAAATTATAGCAGAGTATTTAACTCAGGTATTAAAAGACAGAGACATGGAAGAATTACTCCAAGCAGTAGGCAACATAACTAAAGCAAAAGGCATGCGCCAAGTAGCAAAAGATACAGATTTAGGAAGAGAAAGCCTATATAAAACCTTTCAAGTAGGTGCAAAACCAAGATTTGAAACTGTTATGAAAGTGTTAAATAGTTTAGGAGTAAAGATTCAAGCTAGTACTTGATTTTATAAAGACTATTAAAAATAAAAAAGTCCTTTTCTTTAAATTTTAGATGATTATATTAATTTCTAGATTTATAATCCATTTGAACTATTTAGTTATAATTTCAGATAGACGATATATACTCGCCTAGAATATCATACAAAAGGATTAAAATGGTAATAGTTTTTACAAAATTTCCAATCAAACTAGAGTTTAATGAGCAATACTCTGCTCATCTAAAAGTTGCAGTAAAAAAGCATCAAGTTGAAAAGCAAGCTGGTTTTATAGAAATGAAGCTTTTAGCTCCACAACATATGCCTCATGTTTCTGAAAAAAAACAATTTTACAATAGAGACAACTTGGAAAGATATGAAAAGTTTTTTAGATTATACAAAAAGTGATTCATTTTCAAAATCACATGAAGATATGCCACCAAAAGATTGGTTTAGTGGTCGTCCAGAAGTAGAAGTTTACGAAACAATAGATTAAAGTAAAGTGAGAGCTTCACCACTCTCACTTTATCTACTTACTTCTCTTCGTTTATTCTTATTTTATCGTAAAAAAAATTACCATGAACAGACTCGTTTTTAAGCTTTTTAATGGCACCTCTAACAAGGGTTTCATATCTTGCTACATCTATGTTTAAACTTGCCATCACATCTTCTTGAGTAATACCTTGAACCTTAGCATTTAGAACTTCTAGCTCTTTTTTAGTCATTCTTTTTTTTAAAAGAAGTGCTAATTCTTGCTCACTTTTTACAGGCATTCGGTTATCGCCCAAAACCATTTTTATAATTTCAATGGCTTTTAACTCTTTTAGAGTCATTTTGTTCCTTTTAGAGTTTCTATTTTTTTTGAGTTGAAACTTTTATTTTAGCTTTTTTTCTTTTTTTAATAATTGATTTTTTTAGAGCATTTCTATCGGTTGCTTTTTTCTTTCTCATGCCAACGACATTGTTTGCAGTTTTATTTCTTTTTTCTTGGCTTCGCTCAATTTTGGCTTTAATTGTGTGTTTGTTTGCCTCTTTTTCAATCCATGATTTTGGCTCAAAACCTTCAAAAAACTCTACTTGAAGTGCATATTTAAGTAGTCTTTCAATATCTTTTAAAAGACTTTTTTCTTCTCTACAAACCAAAGAAATAGCCTCACCCTCATTTCCAGCACGTCCAGTTCTACCAATACGATGAATATAGTCTTCCGCATCTCCAGGAAGCTCATAATTAATGACATGAGGAAGGTCTTCAATATCTAAACCCCTTGAAGCAATGTCAGTAGCCACAAGAACACGAATATTTCCAGCTTTAAAATCCTTAAGTGCTTTTGTTCGTTGAGAATGGGCTTTCTCTCCATGTAAAATCAGTGTTTTTAAACCACTTTCTTCAAGGTAAGCTCCAACTTCATCTGCACTTTGTCTAGTTTTTGTGAAAACCAATACTTGATGCCAATTACGTGAACCTATCATATATGACAACAATGCTGTCTTTTTTTCAGAATCACATATGTATATAGTTTGTCTAACTTTTTGTGCCAAATCACCTTGATTGTTTATTGTAACTTTTACAGGTTTTATATCAGTTAGTGCAGAAAATCGTTTAACAGATTTACTCTGTTCTACAGAAAAAAGCAGTGTTTGGCGTTTTTTAGGAATCATCTTTGAGAGTGTTACAATTTCTTCCCAAAATCCCATGTCTAGAATTCTATCCGATTCATCAAATACAAGAATTTCTACTTTAGAAAGATTAAGATTGTCTTGTTTAATATGCTCCAGTAAACGCCCTGGTGTTGCTATTAAAATGTCAACACCACGTTCGAGTTTCTTAGTCTGTGGAGTAAATTTAACACCACCATAAACCATACAACTCTTCAATGAAAAGTTCTTACCATACGTTTCAAAACTTTTTCCCACTTGTGCTGCAAGTTCTCTAGTAGGGACTAAAACCAGTGCTCTCACATTTACTTTTATGTTCTCTTTAAGTTTCTTTTTAGCCAATAACTGCAAAATAGGAAGTGCGTATGCTGCTGTTTTTCCTGTCCCTGTTTGTGCTGTTGCCATCACGTCTTTCCCACTTAAAACTAAAGGGATAACTTGTTTTTGTACAGGTGTTGCTTTTGTATAACCTAAATCACTGACCGTGCTAGTCAATTGTGGCACTAAGCCTAATTTTTCAAACGACATTATTATTTCCTTGTTTTTCTTCTTTTTTATTTTATTTTACCTAAAAAACAATATTTTCTGTATAAATCACAAATATTGTAGAAATAAAACCAAAACAAAGCCTGTTTACAATAAACTACATCTAGATAAAGGGCACAATTACATGAGTAAAGATTTACAATCTATCTTACCAGATAGACCAAATATTATAACAACGCAGATTGAAGCTATGAGCTTCTTTTCTAAAATGGATACAAAAGCTACAGTTGCTGAGATGATTGAAGGAAAGTATGTTCTTGTTGAAAAATTTTATGGCAACGGTTTAGAAGTTTTAGCTGAACTCAAAAAAAACCTTTCTCGTAAATACAAAGACAAAAGTTTTCAAGGACAACGTGAGTATCGTTCTGCATATAGAGAAGCCTCGCATAGACTGTTATTGAAAGTAAAAGACAATAAACTTTGTGTTAAAAAATGTCCAAATATTGGCTGGTTAGAATTGCTATACCCTGATATTTCAGAATTTTATATCTCTTTTCCCCAAGTTCAAGGCATGAACAGTTCATGGCAATGGTATAAAAAGGGAATTGAAATTAAAACTTTAAACTTGACTCTTCACCCATATTATGGAACATATTTTCCAACAAGATTTGATCATTTAAAACTGTTTGATAGATACTTGAAAAAATATGAGGGCTCAAAAAATAAAGTTATAGAAATTGGAGTAGGAAGTGGTGTTTTATCATTTCAATTAATACAAAATGGTTTTGAAAATATTTTTGCAACTGACACAAATAAAAATGCTATTATTGGTGTTTTGCAAGAGAGTAAAAGATTAGGATTTGAAGATAAAATAACGCTAAACCATGGTGATTTATTTGAAAATTGTGATGTTAAAGCTGATTTGATTGTTTTTAATCCTCCTTGGATAAAAGCAAAGCACAAATTAGAAGAGGGAATTGATAAAGCCATGTATTATGAAGAAGAATTATTCCCAAGATTTTTTGAACAAGCACAAAAACACTTGACTCCTAAGGGAAAAATCATTTTAATATTTTCAAATCTAGCAGAAGTAGTTGATGAAGAGAGTAAGCATCCAATAATAGAAGAACTACGAAACAATAATCGTTTTAGAAAAGACTTGCACCTTAGACGTGACGTAAGAGCATCGTCTAAAAGAACAAAACGTACAGATTCTAGGAATAATGAAAAAGTTGAACTATGGGTTTTAGCACCTAAAGAAAAGAAATAATTTTATCTGTTTACATGTAAAGACTAGCCCTCCATATTTAGAGGGCTTATCAGTAATTAAAATTTACATAGATTATTGCATCTTTTTCTTAGCGATACCTTCCATTTCTATGATAAGCTTAATTTCGTTAGAAACGATAGCACCACCTGCTTCAAGAAGTTTGTTCCAGCTAAGTCCATAATCAAGTCGTTTTATTTTTCCCTCTAAAACAAAACCAACACGTTTATTGCCTTTTGGTCCAACAATAGTTCCTATGTCTTCTACTTCAAACTTTACATTTTTTGTTACACTTTTGATGGTCAGATCTCCCCAAAGATAGTCACCATCTACTTTTGTTGAGACAAATGTCATTTCAGGAAATTTGTCTACATCAAAAAAATCAGCACTTTTTAGGTGCGAATCTCGTTTAATATTATTTGTATTAATAGACGCAACACCAATAGTTCCTTTGACACTTTTGAGCTCTTTTTTCATATAATCAAACTCAATACTCCCATCAAATGTACCAAAATTTCCATTTACAGATGAAACCAAAAGGTGTTTTACTTTAAATCCAACATTAGTGTGAGGTTTATCAACCATAAAACTTTCTGCAAACACACTACTAACTAATACTACAGCACTTAGTGCTAACACTTTCAATAAACGCATAATCATGCTCCTTGTTAAAATTTAGAGAAATTATATCAACGAAGTATGTAGTTAATGTGTATCAAATTACTAATATATATTTTTTTTGCTATAATTTTTAAAACAAAAATATCTAGGAGATTGTATTGGCATTACAAGATAAGTTATATTCTTTACTAGAAGAGCCTGAAAAAAACAAATATTCATATACGTTAAATATTTTTATATACGCTTTAATCTTAATTAGTATCACATCTTTAATGATTTCAACAATTGATGAATACGAAGAAAAATATAGTTATATTTTAATTTCAATCCAACATATCATAATGCCAATTTTTGTACTTGAATATGGGTTTCGTGTTTATGCAGCAGGAAGTTTAAAAAAATACAGTGGATTTATTGGAAAACTAAAGTACATAACCTCTGCTTACGCAATTATTGATTTAATTGTTATTATTCCATATATCTTTACAGGATTTGATTTTAATAATGCTTTTATAAGAAGTTTACGATTCTTTAGGATTTTTAGACTTTTCAGGATGAAAAAACAAGCTGAATTTGTAAAGGTTATCAGCCAAATACTTTCTTCAAAAAAAGAGGAATTTACAGTACTTCTTTTTTGTACTTTTGCAATTATTATTTTCCTCTCTTTTATAGTTTTTGAAGCCGAACACAAGGCTCAACCAGAGGTATTTACAAATATACCTCAAACTCTTTGGTGGGCTGTTGCAACACTAACAACAGTTGGTTATGGTGATATGTATCCTATAAGCACTTTAGGAAAGTTTATAACAGCTATTGTGTCTATTCTCGGCATTGCTTTTATTGCAATTCCTGGAGGAATTTTTGCATCAGAATTTGTAAACATATTTTCAAAAAGAAAACTTCAAAGAAAAAACAACAAAAAATGCTTACAATGTGGCTCAACAAATGTAGTGTTTATAAATAATCCAGAGCTATCATTCAATGGTGAAATAAAAAAATTTGAAAAGCTAAAACATTGTAAAGATTGTGAGTTTTATTCACTTCGCACATAATGCACTCATCCTAAAAAAGACCTCCTAAAAAACTTTGATGCTAAAGATGGATCCCATGATATAATAAGAAATGGGATATCAAGTTCACCATATGAATCTAATTCTTTTTCCACAAGTATTCCTCCAAACTTGGAGTATAGTCTGTAATGCTCTTGTTTTATACCAGATATAGTTATGTCAATATCGTTATTGATAAAAAGTCCATGAACACCTTTGAGTAGATTTTTAAAATCTAAATTTAATCCACTAGTTTGACTTTTTACTATAAGTCTAGATATTTCTCCTATAGTATTGTACTTTTCTCTCATATAATCAAAAGAAAATTTTCCCTCTGAAGGTAGTTTGTTTCTTGAGTCAAATATAACTCTTACAGTTGATGTAATTTCATTATCATTTTTATGATAAATAATTGCAGAATTTTTATCGTACTTATCAAAATTTAGGCCCTCTATCATATCTGGAAACTCATTTTGATACTTTATCTCAATATAGACATCACTTCTAAGTTTAAAAACCTCTATGAGTTCTTCTGCTGTAGTTGTTAGTTGTAAATCTTGATTGGAGACATCCCAAGTGAGTTTTTTATTAAACGTTATAGTCTCATCTATTGTCTTTTCTAAAAAAACTCTTTGATTGAAAAGATCTAAAATCCTATTTTGATTCCCAACATTTATTCTTTCATATACACTCTTTTGTATAACTCCACGTAATTCGTTCAATGAACGATTTTTAATTAGGTTTACCATAATTTATCCTTTATAGGATAAATTTTACTAAAAGAGCGTCACACTAAACGTCACAATTACAAAATAAGTTTAAGTCTACATCCTATAGTAGGTATAGTCTCTATAAGTCTATATTCGACCTTTGCTCGTAGCCTATAAAGAAGAGTTCTTAATGTACTATCTGATATAAAGTTATCTGACCAAATCAGTGATTCTATGTATTTAAAAGGTACTATGTTTCCTTTAGCTTCTATAAGTATTTTCAAAAGCATTCTCTCTTTTTTGCTCAAAGAGATAGGTATAGTTTGATAAAAAAGAATTTCATTTTTCAAATCAAAATGGTAGTTAAATCCTAGGCTGGTAGTTTCAAAATTTATATCTATTTTATTTATTTGATTTATCTTGTGTAAACCTAAGAAAATAGTAGATTTTAACTCTTCACGTTTAAATGGTTTTAAAAGGTAACCTAGAGGGTTGGTTTTTATAGCCCTATTTATAGTTTTGTCATCTGAATAAGCAGTTAAATATATAACAGGAATATTTTTTATCTTTTGTATATCTACTACTGCTTCTATACCATCTTTACTACTTACTAAATTAATATCACTAAGCAATATATCTGGTGTATATCGTTTTACACTACTAAGTGCTTCATCATAACAAGAGGCTATGTCAGTTACTTCAAAACCAAGCTGTTCTAAAGCACTTTTGATATCAAGAGCTACAATAGCCTCATCTTCTATAACAAGTATCTTAGTCACTATCTTTCCAGCTTACAGTGGTTTTTATGCCATTAGATGAGCTAATTTTGATATCTCCTTTCAATTGCTTTTTTGCTAATGCATTAACTAAAGTCATGCCTAAAGAAGAGGACCTTTTGACTGTGTCATATCCTATGCCATCATCACCTACACTCAAGATATAATAATCATTCTCTTTTTTTAAACTTACTTCTATAGTCCCATCTTTTTCAGGAAAAGCATATTTGAAAGAGTTTGTTATAAGTTCATTTAGTATAAGACCACAGTAGATGGCCTCTTCCATTTTTAGTTTTGCTTTTATATTTAACTCTATTTTTAAATCATGATGGTAACTATCTCTTATACCCTCTATCATAAGATCAAAATACTCATAAGTGTCTATATGAGTTACATTTTCTTGTTTAAAAAGAAGTTCATGAAGATGACTCATTGCACTTATTCTATTTTGTATAGTTAACAATACATCTTGAAGTTTGTTATCTTTAACTTTATCTTTTTGCAGTCTTATGAGAGAGACTATCATTTGCATGTTGTTTTTTACTCTGTGGTGCAACTCTTTTAAAAGAAGTTGTTTTTCTTCTAGTGCAACACCTAAATGTGCAGTTTTTTCTTCTACTTGAATGGCTAATCTTTTAGTTTCATTTTCTTGTTGAACTACTAGTTTTTTACTTACTTTAACTTTTTCTTCTTGGAGCTGTTTTATCCTATGTGCCAGAGCTATGGAAAATATAGTTGCTTCAAAAAGTAAAGAACCTTCTATATAATATGAAACATACTCAAATATATTGAAAACTCCAACACTTGATAAATACATGAGTAAAACAGCTAAACAAATAACAGCCCAACCTAGTAAGATAAAATAAGCTTGTATATTTTTCTTAAAACTTGCATATATAGTTACCCAAAGCAAGTAAACTATCAGTATCATTGATAATAAGTTTCTATATTTATTGAATCCATCAGATACTATAAAAAAGATAACTGATAGAGGAAGTATAATTATAAAAGCATTTAAAATTTTGTTTAGTATTGGATACTGCTTCATATGTATAAATGTTTTAATAAAAAGGGCCAGTGAAAAGATAGGAAAAGCAACAAGCAATGAAGCAAAGGTGATGATGTATATAATCCATGTTTGATTTAGAAAATAAACATTTCCTATGCCCACATAAATAATATGATGTGCTACTATACCGGTAATATACATAAAATAAAACATATAACTAATATCAAGAGTGAAAAAGAAGATAAATAGGTTATACAAACCAAGTATAGCCATAGCACCAAAGAAAAAAGCTAAAATAACTTGATGATACATCTCTTTTTCATAAAAACTATTTGTATCCCAAATATTTAATTTTACTATGAGTGTAGTTATATTCGAAGATGCTCTTACATAGTATGTTTCAGTTTCGTGTGGATTTATTGTTATCTCAAAGATAGGGTTAATTGTTTTTCTCTGTTTATTTATATTAAATAGTCCCTCTTTTTTTATCTTATATCCGTTATTTGGATTATAAAACTGTATATCTGTTGTGAGAGCATTGTCATACTCTAAGATTTTATACATAGGTTTATCTGTATCATTTGTTAGTGAAAATTTAACCCAAACACTAAAATCAGGTGAGTAACCATAACTCAAAAGCTTTTTCTTGTTATCTTTAAACTCTATATTTTTTTTTAAAATATCTTCTATCTGAAATGATTTACTCTTATCGATATATATCTTAGAATGTTCTAACAAATCAATGCAATTTTCATCACTACTCGTAGGATTTGCATAGATAAAAGTAACTAAAAAAAGTATAAAAAATAGTCTAAAAAAAATCATTCATCTCCCCTTTATACTTAGTTTTTTGCTATTATTCTTTTTATATTTTCTATTCTGTTATCATCAGCAGGATGTGTTGACATGAACTCCATAGGTTCACCTCCATTTTTTTGTGCTTTCATATTGTTCCAAAAATTTACTGCTTCGTTAATATCGTACCCTGCTCTTTTCATTAAGTATATGCCTATTTCATCAGCTTCATACTCAAAACTACGACTATACGGTAACATGACACCATATTGTGTTCCTAGTCCAAAAGCAACATCAAAAGCTTGATTACCACTAAGACCAGAAGCTTCCCCAATAGCGAGTTTTCCTATGCTTGCTAATTGTCCCATACTCATACGTTCTACTCCGTGACGAGCCAAAGCGTGAGCTATTTCGTGACTCATCACTGTTGCTAATTGATCTTCATTTTTAGCAGCTTTAAAAATTCCTTCATAAATAAATACTTTTCCACCAGGAAGGCAAAAAGCATTTAAGATGTCTTTTTCTATAACATTAAATTCCCAACGGTAATTTGTATTTGCTACTTTTGCTAATCTTTGCCCTACTCTTTTTACCATCTCTATCTTTTTTTTATCTCTACTTAGCTTCTCTTTTTTTAATATATCATTTGATGCAGTTTTGCCCATATTCATCTCATCATCGTATGAGTAAAGTACCAATTGGCTTCTATTTGTATATGGTGTTTTTTGACAACCCACAAATCCAAAAAACACAACTAACACTATAAACACTATTTTTTTCATATATTTCTCCTACTTTTGCCTCTATTTTATCTTAATAAAGATATAATTTTCCAAAAACTATAAGGTAAGATTTTATGGGCAGAGCATTTGAATATAGAAAAGCGTCAAAGCTGAAAAGATGGGGAGCAATGTCAAGAATATTTCCTAGACTTGGTCGCTCTATTACTATGGCAGCTAAAGAGGGTAGTAGTGACCCAGATAGCAATGCAAAACTTCGCACAGCGATACTAAATGCAAAAGCTGAAAATATGCCGAAAGACAACATTGAAGCAGCTATAAAAAGAGCAGACTCAAAAGACTTAGCAGATATGAATGAAGTAAACTATGAAGGCAAAGGTGTTCATGGTGCTCTTTTATTTGTTGAAACTGCAACTAACAATGCAACAAGAACTGTAGCAAATGTAAAAAACCACTTTAAAAAAGGTGGTGGAGAGATGTTAAACAATGGATCTTTAGAATTTATGTTTTCAAGAAAAGCTGTATTTGAATTTAAAAAAACTGAAGATATGGATTTAGAAGAGTTAGAACTTGAACTCATAGACGCTGGGCTTGAAGAGATAGAAGAGGAAGAAGGCATAGTTCTTGTAACTGCCAACTACACTGACTTTGGGTCTTTATCTCACGCATTTGACGAACTTAAAATTGAGATGAAAACTGCAACACTAAAAAGATTTGCAAATACACCTATAGAACTTAATGAAGAACAAATAAATGACATTTCAGATCTCATAGAACGTATAGAAAATGATGATGATGTTCAAGCGGTATATACTAATTTTAGCTAATATACACCTCTACATGTAAGGGAAAATTCCTTACCATGTAACACTATTATCACTTTTTAGCTACAATAACTAATGAAATATTTATCTACTAAATTAAAGCTTATTATTCTTGGTGTTATTACGACTATTAGCATCTTTACCATACTTGGTATAACAAAGATTTTTAATGACAAAGAGATAAAACTAATATCTATAAAACAAAAGCTACTTGGCATACACAAACATGTACTAGAGATTGAAAATAATATCCACCATTTTTCTATAAGGAAACAGTCAAAATTTGTAAAATTTGCTTTTGATAAAAATAATGACTTAAAAAAACATATAAAAAATTTGGAAAAAATGGCACTTTCTGAAAATTTAAATATCAATAATCTTCATAAAATATCTTTACTACAAAATCAATATAACACCCTTTTCACTAAACTCTACCAAATAGAAGAGGAGATCGGTTTAAGTCATGATACAGGGCTAAGAGCGAAAATGAGAATAGAAATTCATAAAGTGGAAGCTTTCTTTAAACATACTGGAAACTTGCAAATGCAAAAGCATATTTTATCGATTAGGCGTATAGAAAAAGATTTTCTATTAAGAAAAAATTTGTTATATGTAAATGAACACGAAAAAAAGATCAAAGAGCTAACTTCTATCATAAAACTTACTAAAAACTCAAAATCAGATTTAACCTTCTCTTTACCAATGCTAAAAAATTACCAAAATAGTTTTATGGAAATAGTATCTGACTATAAAATAATAGGATTGAGCGGTACACATGGTCTTTTTGATAAAGTAGAAACTTTGAATAAACTTATAGATACGCAAATAGAAAAAACTGTAAAACAACTGGATTTTGAGATTAAAGAAAATATTATCAATACTATTTTTATATACATTATAATTTCAACTACTATCATAGCCATAATTATACTTACAAATATTCTTATTATAAAAAAAGTAATTAAAGAGATATCAAATACACAAAAACAACTACTACAATCAGAAAAAATGGCAAGTTTAGGGAGCTTGGTAGCTGGTGTCGCTCATGAAATAAATACTCCTATTGGCATAGCTCTCACAGGAATTTCACACCTTAGTGACATTTCTAAAAACATAGTAAAATTATATAAAGCTGATAATCTTAGTAAAGATGAATTTGAAGATTATATAAAAAGTATTGAAGATGTATCTAGCTCCTCATTAACAAGCATAAATAAAGCTTCAGAACTTATAAGAAGTTTTAAAAAAGTATCTGTTGATCAGACAAACGAAGAGACACGAGTATTTAATCTAAATGAATATACACATGAGCTAATTCTATCTCTTAGTACAATCATGAAAAATCGACCAATATCTGTACATGTAGTCATCCCAAAAAAGTTAAATATCAATTCACTTCCAGGTGCTTATGGGCAAATTATAACTAATCTAATCATGAACTCTCTCATTCATGGATATAACAAAGAAGATAAGGGAAATATTTATATAAATGCTTTTCAATACAAAAAAAACATAACTATCCTTTACAAAGATGATGGAAAAGGAATAGATGAAAAAAATCTAAACAAAATCTTTGACCCTTTTTTTACAACATCTAGAACCTCTGGAGGAAGTGGTTTAGGTCTTCATATTCTTTACAATATCATCACAACTACTTTCAAAGGAGCTGTTACATGTAAAAGTAAAAAAAGAGATGGTGTAGAGTTTAATATTACATTTCCTGTTTAGTTTGAAACACTCCAATCTCTCTGTTTTTGTATATATTTTTATGCTCATCTACTAAACCATGCATTGCTATAAAAATACCGTTTTTTGTGCAATTAAGAAGATAACCAAGTGACATTGATAAATTTGCATTAGCTTCCACGCTATCTATGCTAAAAGGGACCATTGCACCTGTTAAAAATATAGTTTTATTACTTATATACTTTTCTAAAAATTCTGCCGTTTTATCCATTGTATCTGTTCCGTGGATTATAAGTATTTTTTCAAAAGGACTGTTTTTTATAAGCGCTGCTATCTCTTTTCTATCGCTTTCTTGCATATCTAAGCTATCTTTGTGGATTATATTTTTTAGTTCATATTTCAAATTGTAAAAGTACTTTAGTATATTTTCTAATGCGATTGAGTCTTCTGGAACTTCTAGCTCCCCTTTTAAAGGGTTGTATCTTTTGTTAAAAGTGCCACCAGTATTTACAATAAGTATATTTTTCAAAATTTAACCTTTATTAATCTCTATATGATATTATACCACCAAATAAAGGATAAAAATGGATATCTTTCAAATAATTGGTTTTATAGGTATGCTTTTTGTAGTGTATGCTTATTTTTTACTGCAAGCTCTTAAAGTTGAGCATAGTTCCCTTAAATTTCAAACCTTAAACCTAATTGGAGCTATACTTCTTATAATATCACTTTTAGTTCACTTTAATCTTGGATCATTTTTGATAGAGATATTTTGGATTATAATTACTATATATGGAATAATGAAAAATAGAGTAAAAAAGGCATAGTAAAAATACTATGCCTTTTTGTTTTAGTTATGAACTAAATGTTGAATTTTATCTACTATTGAAGGATCTTCAAGAGTTGAAGTATCTTGAGTTATTTCTTCACCTTTTGCAATTGAACGAAGAATTCTTCTCATGATTTTACCACTTCTTGTTTTAGGAAGTCCTGGAACAAAACGTATGGAATCAAGCTTAGCAATGTTACCAATCTCTTTTATGATTAGTTTGTTAAGCTCTTGAATCATCTCTATCTCTTCACCAATGGTATCTTCGCCTTTAATAACAATATATGCAAAGATTCCCTCACCTTTGATAGGATCAGGACAACCAACAACAGCGACTTCAGCCACGTTACTATGATGAGCTAGAACAGCCTCAATCTCAGCAGTTCCAAGTCTATGACCAGAAACATTAATAACGTCGTCTGTACGTCCTGTAATGATGATATATCCATCATCATCATACATAGCACCATCGCCAGAAAAGTAGACAGGTTTTCCATCTTTTTTACAATCACCAAAGTATGATTTTACAAATCTATCTGAATCTCCCCAAATATTTCTTATCATTGAAGGCCAAGGTTTTGTAATACATAAAAAACCTTTTTCTCCTTTTGGAGTTGGATTTCCATTTTCATCTATAATTTCTGCCATGATTCCTGGTAATGGGAATGTTGCACTTCCTGGTTTAATAGGAGTCGCTCCTGGAAGTGGCGTAATCATATGCCCACCAGTCTCAGTTTGCCACCATGTATCAACAATAGAACAATTTCCATGACCTATCTCGTTGTAATACCACATCCAAGCATCAGGGTTAATTGGTTCACCAACAGTTCCAAGTACTTTCAAACTACTTAGGTCATACTTCTTAGGCTCATCGCTCCCAAGTTTATGAAGAAGTCTAATAGCTGTTGGTGCCGTATAGAATTGGTTTACACGATGCTCTTCAATCATTTTCCACCAACGACCAACATCAGGGAAAGTAGGAACACCTTCATACATAATTGTTGTTGCACCCATTGCAAGTGGACCATAAACTATGTATGTATGTCCCGTAATCCAACCAACATCAGCTGTACACCAAAAGGTATCATTCTCTTTTACATCAAAAACATGCTCCATTGTGTATTGTGCCCACAATATATAACCTGCACTACTATGCATAACACCTTTTGGTTTTCCCGTACTTCCTGAAGTATATAGCAAGAAAAGTGGGTCTTCAGAATCCATAGGCTCAGGATCACAATGCTGAGACTCATTCATAATCATTTCGTTATAAACATAATCACGTCCTGGAACGTAATCTATATCTTCAAAGTTTCGCTGAACTATAAGTACTTTTTTACAACACTCACAACCCTTTTTTAAAGCTTCATCTACAACAGGTTTAAGCATATATGGTTTACCACGACGAAATGCTCCATCAGCAGTTATAACAAGCTTTGCTTCAGCATCTATAACTCTATCTCTAAGTGCCTCAGCAGAGAAACCACCAAAGACTATAGAGTGAACAGCACCAATTTTAGCACAAGCAAGCATAGCAAATGCAGCTTCAGGAATCATAGGCATATAAAGAATAACTCTATCACCTTTTTTAATATTAAACTTATTTTTCATTAGGTTAGCTAATCTATTTACTCTATAGTAAAGTTGAAGATAAGTTATAATTCTTTTACTTCCATCTTCACCTTCCCAAATAATAGCTGCTTTGTTTTTTCTAGTCTTTAAATGACGTCCTAAACACTGGTGAGTAACGTTGAGTTTACCACCAACAAACCACTTGTAAAATGGAGCATTACTCTCATCTAAAACAGTATCATAAGGCTCAAACCAATCGATTTTTTCTTTTGCTAGTTTATCCCAATAGCCTTCAAAATCTTCCTCGGCTTGTAAGCTTAACTCTTTAAACTCACACATATTTTTTATTCTAGCATCTTTGCTAAATTCTCTGTTTGGTTCAAAAACCTGTGACATGTTTATCCCTCTCTTTCAATTTGTTTAATTTTAGTAACTAACAGCACCATCAGCGCCTATACCTGTTTGACTTCTTACATATTGGTCTTCAAAAGCTTCAATCTCTTTTTTAGCATTATCACTCTTATCTGTGATAGAAAAAAACCAAATGCTAATAAAAGATACTGCTACTGAAAATAATGCTGGATAATCATATGGAAAAATTGCGGCATTACGGTTTCCATTTATTATCTCTCCCCATACTGATGGTCCAAAAGTAATGAGCATCCCTACTGTTATCATACCTAATGTCCCACCTATTACTGCTCCTCTTGTAGTTAGTTTACTCCAATAAATTGATAAAAATAAAATTGGAAAGTTTACTGTAGCTGCAACTGCAAATGCTAGTCCAACTATATGTGCTATATTTTGATTTGCAAATATTAAACCAGAAAAAATAACAAATATACCAATTCCAATAACTGCAAGCCTATGGACTCTCATCTCATCTACATTTGTTTTGTTTTTTGCAAAAATATTCATATATAAATCATGGCTAATGGCACTTGCCCCTGAGAGAGTAAGTCCTGATACTACAGCCAATATTGTTACAAAAGCAACAGCACAAATGAAGCCAAAAAATATATTTCCACCAACAACATGACTTAGATGAATTGCTGCCATATTGTTTCCACCTAAAAGTGTCCCTTTAGCCATATTAAGATACTCTGGATTTTGTGAAACCAAAACAATAGCCCCAAAACCTATGAAAAATATCAAAATATAAAAGTATCCAATAAAGCTAGTAGCATAAAAAACTGATTTTCTAGCCTCTTTTGTATCGCTAACTGTAAAAAATCTCATTAAAATATGAGGTAACCCTGAAGTACCAAACATAAGTGCAATTCCTAAACTAATAACAGAAATAGGGTTACTAACAATACCGCCTGGACTCATAATATTATCTGCTTTTCGAATATAATCAGCAGATTTAAAAAGCTCTTCTAAACTAAACCCAACTTCATTCATTATCATAAAAGCAAGAATTGTAGTTCCAAAAAGAAGTAAAATTGCCTTGACTATCTGAACCCAAGTAGTAGCTAACATGCCTCCAAAGGAGACTAACACTACAAGAAATATACCAATCAAAATAATTGAAAATTCGTATGGTATTGAAAAAAGTATGGATATCAGCTTTCCAGAACCTACAAGTTGTGCAGTTAAGTACAAAAGCACTGTTGCAATGGAACCAAGTCCGGATAATATTCTTATGGGAGTCTTTTTTAACCTGTATGAAGCAACATCTGCAAAAGTATATTTTCCAAGATTTCTTAGTTTTTCTGCTATCAAAAATAAAAATACTGGCCAACCAACCAAAAAACCTACTGAATAAATAATTGCATCAAAACCACCAAGGTATACTAAGCCAGAAATTCCTAAAAATGAAGCAGCTGACATATAATCTCCAGACATTGCTAAGCCATTTTGAAAACCTGTAATTCCTCCACCTGCTGTATAAAAATCTTTTGCTGTTTTAGTTCTTTTTGCTGCCCAATAAGTTATACCAAGTGTTGCTAAGACAAAAAGTAAGAACATTATGATAGCTATAATATTCAAATCTTTCATGAATCAAACCTTGCATCATCTCTTATCTCGTCTATTAATTTATCAAATTCGTTATTGGCACGTCTTATATAAATTCCGGTGAGTATAATAGAAAGTAAAATTATAGATATCCCTACTGGAATTCCTACTGTTATAACACCATTACCAATAGGCTGTCCTAATGTTTCTGGACTAAAAGCAATAAGCATAATAAAAGAATAATAAGCAACAAATATAATTGCTGAAAGTTTCCAAGCTAAGCCACTTCTTTTTTTGACCAACTCAGAAAATTTTGGATTATTTCTAACTCTTTTATAAATCTCTTGATTCACCTAAACTCCTTATTTTATTAACAATAGCAAAATTATTTTAATACACTTACATAGCATTAACGTAGCATAGAATCAAAATGTCCTAAAACTACACATATTTTTTTTACTGTGAGAAAATTTGTAGCAATATTATGATTTTTATAATGAAAAATATTTATCTATCTTGTAACCAACACCTTTTATATTTGAAATAAAGTCTTCTTTAAGGGACTTTCTAAAACGACTTATCTCTGCTCGTATCGTTGCATTGTCTACTGGTTCGCTATTCCAGACATAACTTCTAAACTTTTCAAAATCAACTATGATTCCAATGTTCTCACAAAGCAGTGTTAAAATTTGTAACTGTTTTTTCGTAAGAGTTTGTGAACTGTTGTTAAAAAAAAGTAAATTATCATCTTTAGAAAAGTAATATTTTTTGCTTAAAAGCATATGCGAAGAGCTTTTTATAGCTTGTTCTCTTTTTACTCTTGCTATCCTAATACCAAGTTCTTTAAGATGAAATGGTTTTTTCAAATAATCACAAGCACCCAAATCAAAAGCACAACTTATATCTTCTATATCTAAGTTTGCACTTATAAAAATAGTTGGAGTCACTATTTCTAAAACATTGAGCTCTTTTAAAAGTTCTAATCCATTTAGTTTCGGTACATTTATATCTAAAAGCAATAAATCAAAAGTCTCATTTTCTAAAGTTTTCAGAACATCTAATCCATTATTAAACCCAACTACTTGATGACTTGAAGCCTCTAAATACTCTTCTATAGAGGTTCTTAACATAAATTCATCTTCTAATAACAATATTCTCATGACACTACCCTTCTACTACATTCAAAAAAATATTTAAAAACTGTTTTTTTAGCATCTGATGTTACTTCAACATATACACCATTGTTATCGCATATCTCTTTTACTATATTTAAGCCTAAACCAAAACCACCTCGTGCATTATCTTCGCGGTAATATCTACTAAATATATTATTCTTATCTATTATTTTTTCGCCACTGTTTTGTACTTCAAAAACCGTACAACCTTCATCTGTATATAATCTTACATTTACATCTTGATTTATATAACTATATTTTATGGCATTTGATATATTATTATCGCATAAACGTTGAAGTTCAAATTCATTGAACAGAACAAATATCTCATTTTCTACTTCACTTTTTATTTTCAACCTGTTACCAATAGCAACATCTGAAAAATAATCAACTCTATCGTTTACAAAATCTGTAAAGTTGACCATATCTACTCGCCTATCTTCTTTCTCTTTTTTTACTATAAAACTCAAATCTCCATAAATGTTTTCTAAAACTTTTACTGCGGCCTCTATTTTTATAAGATATGGATTTCTTTCAAACTTTAAATTATATAAATCTATATTAATAAGTATTATTGAGAGAGGTGTATTTATTTCATGAACTGCATTCTTTAAAAATTTATCTTGATATACCAAAAGCTCACTTGCATAAGCAGCAGATTTTTGAAGTTCTTTTGTCTTTTCCTGCACCAAACTCTCAAGATTTAAGTTCATATCTTCTAATGCACTCTTTTTTTCTTTTAACTTATAAAGCATATAATTAGCTTGTGAAGTTATTTCTCTAAATTCTTGAAATTTTATCTTTTTTCTATCTATTGATGTATAACTTTTTGAAGCCTTTTTTAATGAACTTACTATAAACTTTATCTCATTACTTAACTTATCAGTTATATATCTGTACTTTAATATACTAGCAAGATACAAAAATAGAGTTAGCGTTATGATTTTTAGCATAAAACCTGTGATTTTATTGCGATGCTTTTTAGTTTTTTGGGCTAAAACTATATCTTTTTCACCTATACTCATGCCACTTCCTATGACCCAACCTAATTTCTTAAATTTTCTTATAAAAACTAAGTTTTCTATAGTTTCATCATCTTTTTGCACTTCAAATGTTAAAAAACTACCACCCTTATTTGAAGCATTAAATAATTTGTTTATAACAAAACTATCATCTTTAAATTTCTTTGATTTATATATAACTTTTCTATTTTTATCATAAATAAATATATACCCACCGGTATTTGAGTCATCTAAAACTATGCCTACTTCTTTGGCAATATCATTATTTTGTATATTTGGTTCTTCCTCTTTTAATTCAGAATAACGATAGTTTATAAGTCTATAAAGTCTTGAAGTCTGCTCAACTGCTCTTCGTTTTTGATTTTTTAAATAGTTTACCTCTGTTGCAACTATATCTTTTTCAAACTCTCTATACTCATTAAAGATGATTACAAAAGCAGCAGCCGCCGCAAAAATGCCCGCAAACAAAATTGCAATAATATTGATTTGATTAATACTGCGTTTTTTCCAAATTTTAGACATGATATATTATAGTATAATTTATTTACATGTAAACCAAAATAGGGCAAAAAATGAGTATACGCATTCCCGCAGAGTGGGAAAAACAAATATCAATAATGTTAGTGTTTCCTACAACACAAAAAGATTGGCAACACTCAATTGAAGCGATTCAGAAAAGTTATGTTGATTTTATAAAAACAATAACTAAATTTCAAAAATGTGTAATAATTTGTAACAATAAAACAATTTTAAACAAATATTTTGATTCTTTTGAAAACATAGAAATTCATGAAATAAAAACAGATGATACTTGGATAAGAGATTTTGGGGCAATTGACGTTTTTATAAACAAACAATTAAAATCTTACAACTTCAAATTCAATGCCTGGGGGGGTAAATTTGAAGCCTCTATGGATAATAATTTTAATAGAACTTATTCTAAAAAAGGTCTTCTACATGTAGACTTTATTTTAGAAGGTGGTAGTATAGACAATAATGGAGATGGAGTCATGCTGAGTACCTCCAAATGTATTTTTAATAAAAATAGAAACGCTACATGTAAACAAAAAGATGTGAAAGAAAAAATAAAAAAACTTTTTGGTCTTAAAGAGCTTATAGTACTAAAATATGGAGCTCTCATGGGTGATGATACAGATGCTCACATAGATACTCTAGCTCGTTTTATTGATAAAGAGACTATAGCTTATGCTAAGTGTTATGATGAAAACGATATTCAATTTGAAGAGTTAAAAAAAATGGAAAAAGAGTTAAAAAAAACCAAATTTAGACTCATACCTCTTCCTCTTCCAACTCCAAAAATGTTTAAAAATCATAGACTCCCAGCGACATATCTTAATTTTGTATTTATTAATGGAGCTTTGATAGTACCAACATATAATGATAAAAATGATAAAAAAGTAATCAAAATTTTGAAAAAAGAGATAAAAAATAGAGAAATTATAGAAATTGATGCTTCAATATTTATAAGAGAATACGGTTCATTACATTGCTCTTGTATTTCACAAATGTTACAAATATAAACATAATATATAAATTGTGTTTTAATTTGTAACAATAATCTTGATTTTAGGAAAATAGGACTAAAATATCTTTGTAACCAACATTATACTAGAGGATAAAACGTAACAACAGCAAGTAACCTCCTCACGTTTTATCCTCTTCTTCATTTTATTTTAGTATACTCCTAGAAAATATATAATAGGCACATAATGACACTACAAAAAAAAGCAACCATTGTATCAAGTATAACGGCTACTGTACTAATAATCATAAAGCTAACCATAGGGATACTAAGTGGCTCAGTTGCTGTTTTAGCTTCTGCAATTGACTCAGTTCTTGACCTCATTATCTCAGCATTTAACTACTTTGCTATAAACAAATCAGAACAACCAGCCGATAAAACATTTAACTATGGAAAAGGAAAAATTGAAGCACTTGCAGCAGTCATAGAGGGAACCATAATTACTATGAGTGGCTTTTTTATACTTTATCATGCTATCAAAAAAGCATATATAGGTGAAGAGACAACTCTTCTTGGCTCATCCATACTAGTTATGGCTGTCTCTCTTGTCATAACTATAGCTCTTGTTCTGTTCTTAAACTATGTAGCTAAAAAAACAAACAATATGGTTATAAAATCCGATGCCTTACACTACAAAACTGATGTTCTTAGCAATGGTGCTATTTTAATTTCATTAGTGCTTATCTACTCTACTGGTTTACACCTCATAGATGCTATCATGGGTGTTATCATCTCTATATATATTATATACTCTGCATATGAAATTATTAAAGAGGGTGTATTTATACTTCTTGATGGCTCTTTAGATAAAGAGATAGTAAATGAAATCAAAAATATTATTGAAAGTGAAAATGGTATAAGTAACTATCACTATCTAAAAACAAGAAAGTCTGCAAATACAAACTTCGTTGATGTTCATCTAGTTTTCAATGATGGAATCTCACTTCTAAAAGCACATTCACTTGGTGATAAAATAGAAGATAAAATAGCCCTAATAAATGAAATTGAAGAGTGGATCATAAATGTACATCTTGATCCATATGATGACTCTATCATAAACGAACAAGAGAATAGAAACTAAAAAGGGAGGAGTTTCCTCCCAATCCTAGTCTAAGTTAGCATTAATGCTATATGGTAACCCATAAATGAAATAATCCATGCTACAGCTGTAGTAAAAACAATCAAATAACCTAAGTATTTATATCCTCCTGCTTCTTTTGTAAAAACAACTGTTGCTGCCAAACAAGGCAGGTAAATCATCGCAAAAAGAATAAATGATACGGCTACAGGGAAAGGTATATTTTTAGAAATTGCTTCTATAAGTCCACTGTTACCTTCATCTACCTCAGCACCAAGAGAATAAAGAACACCCATAGTTGCCACAACAACTTCTTTTGCTGCAAGTCCTGTTTCAAGTGCAACTGTCAATTTCCAATCAAACCCAAGTGGTGCAAAAAATGGCTGAGAAAATTTCCCTATAGTTCCAATATAACTATCTTCTAATAATTTTTCTGATAGCTCATTTGCAAGTTCAGCTTTTTTCTCGTCGCCCACTGCCATCTCAATCTTTTGTGCAAACTGCTCCTCAGTACCTGGTTGTTTTGGATAGTTACTAGCAAACCATATTAATATACTAGCTGCTAAAATAAAAGTACCTGCTTTTTTCAAATACATCATTGCTTTTGTAACAACTGTGTGCCAAATAAGTTTAAAAGAAGGTAAACGGTACTTCGGCATCTCCATTACAAATGGCTCATCTTTTCCTTTAAAAGCAAATATTTTAAGTACTTTTGCAGCAATAAGACCAAAAATAACTCCTGTTATATAAATAGCAAAAAGTACATTTCCTGCTTGGTCTTCACCAAAAAATGCTCCAGCAAAAAGTACATATATAGGTAATTTAGCTCCACAACTCATAAACCCAATAATAAAAAGTGTTAAAAGTCTATCTCTATCATTTTTAAGCGTTCTTGCACTCATGTAAGCTGGAACTGAACAGCCAAAACCAGTAACTAATGGTATAAAACTCTTTCCATGCATACCAAATTTATGAAAAAAGCCATCTAAAAGAAATGCTACTCTAGCCATGTATCCTGTTGTTTCTAGAAGAGCAATTCCAAAGAAAAGTATTACAATATTTGGCAAAAACATTACAACAGCACCAACACCGGCTATAGCACCATCAGCTATAAGAGAACCTACCTGACCATCACCAAAAATAGTCTTTGCATAATCCCCTAAAGAACCAAAAAATGCATCTATCCAATCCATAGGAATTGAACCAATCTCAAACGTAAGCTGGAACAATCCCCACATTAAAAATAAGAATATAGGCAAACCAATTACTTTGTGAATTAAAATAGAATCTATTTTCTGTGTAAAGCTCTTTTTCTCACTCTTTTTAAACTCAACAGTTTCCATTACAGCACCTTTTGCAAATGCTGCTTTTTCTTCTGAAAATATTTCATCAATGTCTTTTGTATCATAATGAATGTAAAGATGACTAAGTGCTTCACGAATAATAGGTAAAAGCTCTACCCAAATTGGTTCATCATGCATCTTTTTATAAGTATTAGAATCTTTTTCTATAAGTTTTATCGCTAAATCTCTATAATCTATTTTATCGTCATACTTCTTTTCTTCTAAAAAATTTACTAACTTTTCTATCTCTTCTTCAACAGTATCACTAAACACCAATTTTGATTTTTCTTGCTCAAAACCACTCATATCTACTGTTCTATTTATTAGTTTTCCTATGCCTTTTTTTGTAACTGCAGAAACTTTTATACAGGGAACTCCTAGAATAGAACTGAGTTGTTCCTCATCAATACAGATTCCTTCTTTTTTCGCCTCATCCATCATATTTAGGGCTACTATCATCTTTTTATTGAGTCCCAATAACTGAGTTGTTAAAAAAAGATTTCTTTCAAGATTGGTAGAATCAACAACATTGATGATCATATCATACTCTTCATTCTCTAAAAATTCTTTTGTAACTCTTTCATCTAATGTATAATCATTCAAAGAATAAGTTCCAGGAAGATCAATAATACGAATTGCATAATTTTGAAAGTCAAAATTTACTTCTGCTTTTTCTACTGTAACACCTGAAAAATTTCCTACTCTAAGCCTTGAATTTGATATAGAGTTAATAAGCATACTCTTTCCAACATTTGGTTGCCCAACCAATGCTATTGTCAAATTTTTCATATTCTATTAACCTCAATCTTTTTTGCTTCTTCAAATCTAAGAGCAATAATACTATTACCAACTTCTACTTCCATAGTACGTTTCAATAACGTTACCAATCTAACTTTTACAAAACTGTTTTTCCTTAAACCAAAAGATGCTAACCTCTGTTTAAGTTCCCCTTCTGCCCTCACTTGCAAGATTTCTGCTTTTTCATCAGTTTTTAAATCTGCCAATGCAACCATAAATTCTCCTTTTTTGTTTTTGATAATCATTATTTTTATTATAATTAATATTCCATTAAATATTAATTAATTTGCTATAATATGGCTCAAGGAGTAAACTTTGAAGAATTTACATATTTATGACAGAATCATAAGAATATTTTTTGCTATCATTCTTATTTATTTATCTGATTTTGGTTTTAATTTATATGTTATTATTTCACTAATACTTTTATCTACAGCAGCCGTAGGATATTGTCCTATATATAAACTGGTAAATATAAATACTTCCTATGAAAGAAAAAATAGATTGTTGACAAAACTCCTAAAAAGTAACCCTGGACCTGTATTTGTATTCTCTTCTAGTGGTAAACTTACCTTTCAAAATGAAGCTTCAAAAAGTATTTTACCTGAACTTCAAAACTTCAAAAATTTATCACAAGAAGATCCAATACAAGTGATATTGAATAAAAAAAAATCAAATATGAAATACAGATATAAAGACAAACTAAAAAAACAGACCATAACAGATGTGCTAAAACTCTATACCACATACGCATATAGGTTAAGAGGAAATACTTTTGCCCTGTTAATAGATTTTAAAGAAATAGGAGCAGCATCGAAATGCACAAAAGATGGAGAGAAGTTTTTCTGTATCTCTCTTCTAAATAATGCAGAAACTGCTCTAAGTGAAGCAAAAAAAAGACGAGGTAGATTTTTATGATAACTAACCACGCTAAAGAAATTATAGTAAAAACACTGTGTGATTCTCATACAATTAATCAGTCAATGAAAATTTCAGTTGTAGTTGGAACTATTTTAAATATCATAAATCAGGGTGATTTCATATTGAATATGATGTTTGAAAATATAAACTATTTTAAATTAAGTCTTACTTATCTTGTCCCTTTTTGCGTATCAACATATACCGCAATAACAATAAATATGAAACTAAAAATTGGTGAGATATCTATAATATCAACAAAGCTAACATGTAAAAAATGTAAAAGTTCTTTACATGTAGACCAAAATAATATCATTCCTGAATGTCCTAAATGTGGGCTAAAAGGTTTATGGAAAGCAACTAAATAAAGGAAATATATGTTTTTTAAAAAAACAAACCCAAATGAAATAACTATATCAAAAAGTGAATATGAACAACTAACAGAAAAAGCAAATCTATATGATAATATAGAGCTAAGTGAGTCAGAAAATCTTGCACTTACTATTACTAGCAATGCCATAACAGTCAATAAGGCTTCACAGACAAGACTAATACAAATATGTGAAGTTGAAGAGTTAACAAACAACTTTATAAACAAATCAAATGAAATCAAAAAGATATCAACAAAAAGCCAAGACTCTACTATTTCATCTATTCAAACTAGTGAAGATGTCATAATAACTATAAAATCTCTTACTAAACTCATAGATAATCTTGCAAATATTATGGAAGATTATAATTTAATACATAAAGAGTTAGATTTAAAAAATAAATCAGTTTTTTCCAAAATTGAATCAATATCAGAAATAGCCGACCAAACAAACCTTCTTGCCCTAAATGCTGCTATTGAAGCTGCGCGTGCTGCAGAGTATGGACGTGGTTTTGCCGTCGTAGCAGATGAAGTAAGAAAACTTGCAGATGAGTCAGAAATAGCAGCAACTGAGATAGCAACTGAAACTAAAAGTATGATAGAAATTTCAAATAAAGCTCAAGAAAAAAGTAAAATTGCTCATGAATTAGTTGAAAAAAGTCAAGGTGTAGCACTCAAAGGAGTTGAACTACTACATGAACTCATGAAAAAAGCACAAGAAAACAAGAGTGAAATAAACAAATCTTTAACTCATATAGACGAACAACTTAAAAACTCAGATACAATAAAATCAAAAATAACCAACATAGTAGAAGATACAAAAAAAGCCATAGAGGGTAGTGCCACGAACATGGAATTAGGAAAAAACTTAACAAGAATTTTAAAAAATGTCAAAATGTAAAAAAATAAAAATTGCACTAATACAACAATCTTTTTTAAATTCCAAAAAAGAGACAATTGAAAAAACTCTAAATTTGATAAAAAAAGCAACATCAAAAAATGCTGAACTAATTCTACTTCAAGAACTCCACCAAGACAGATATTTTTGTATCAATGAAGATACAAATAACTTTGACAAAGCCAATAGTTATAATCAAGATATAGAGTTTTGGGCAAATGTAGCAAAAGAGAACAGTGTAGTATTGGTAACTTGCCTTTTTGAAAAACGCACTGCTGGCATTTATCACAATAGTGCCATTGTTTTTGAAAAAGATGGAACTATCGCAGGAAAGTACAGAAAAATGCACATACCAGATGATCCAGGTTTTTATGAAAAATTCTACTTTACACAAGGAGATTTAGGCTACGAGCCAATTCAAACTAGTGTAGGAAAACTTGGTGTTCTTATCTGTTGGGACCAATGGTATCCAGAGGCTGCAAGACTTATGACACTAAAAGGTGCAGAGATTCTTATATATCCAACTGCTATAGGCTGGTTTGATGAAGACACTAAAGAAGAAAAAAAACGTCAATTAGACGCGTGGATAACCGTTCAAAGAGGACATGCAATAGCAAATGGACTGCCACTAATAGCAATTAATAGAGTTGGATTTGAGTTAGACAATAAAAAAGCAATAAATGGTATAAGATTTTGGGGTAACTCTTTCGTAGTTGGCTCACAAGGAGAATTTATAGCTCAAGCAAGTAATGACAAAGAAGAAATTATAGTTATTGAATTAGATTTGGCAAAAAGTGAAGAAGTTAGAAGAATCTGGCCATTTTTACGAGATAGACGAATAGAAACTTACTCTGAATTAAATAGAAGATTTATTGACTAATTTCTTAATGATTTTTAAAATACCACATAAGAGCGAACATCAAACCTGATGTTTTCGCTATTTTTTCATCAAACATAAACTCCATAACTTTTTCTTTTTTTATATAAATTACTTCAATAAACTCATTATCAATACCACCACCTTCACTAACTTTCATACTATTATCAATGGTTGAAAAATATAGAGTTTGACAACCACCAGCAAAACCTACTGCTGTATAAAAAGAAGTTATTTTTTCTACTTTTTCTAAAGGAACATCATAACCAGTCTCTTCTAAAATTTCTTCATGAGCTATCTTTTGAAGACTTTTGTTTTTATCAACCAATCCAGCACAAAGTTCATGAGTGTAGCCGTCTTGATTTTTAAGATATATTGATGGCCTAAACTGTTTTACAAAAACAAATGAATCTAACTCTTTGTGAAAAAGAAGTATAGCTACACTATCATGTGCATCAATTACATCCCAACGTTTTTCTACACCATTTTGCATATAAAACATACTTTTTGGTTTTACATAAGCTGAATCTGTACAATCTTCAAGTCTTAAAAACTCAATTTTACTATTTTTCATTACATCAATACCCAACTAGCCAATCCTAAAAAGCTAAGAAATCCAATAACATCAGTTGAAGTTGTTAAAACTACTGTGCTTCCTATAGCAGGGTCAACTCCCACCCTCTTTAACATTAATGGAACCATAGAGCCAATAAAACCTGCACAAAGAAGATTTATAAGCATTGAAGCGGCTATAATAAAACCTATTCGACCATCACCATACCAACTCAAAGCGATAAATCCAATTGCAATTGCGAAAACTAACCCATTTACCATAGAGAGTATCATCTCTTTTCGTATCGCTACTTTTGCACTCTCTTTGTCTATCTCACCAAGGGCGAGTTGACGAACCATAATAGTAAGCGATTGTGTTCCAGCATTGCCACCCATAGAAGCGACTATAGGCATTAAAACAGCAAGTGCAACATACGCAGTTAATACCTCTTCAAACTGCCCTATTACAGCAGAAGCTAATATAGCAGTCAAAAGATTCAAAAAAAGCCATATAAGTCTAGACTTTCCAGCTTCAAAAATGCTCTCTTCATGCTCTATTTCATCATCAACTCCCGCAAGTTTATATATCTGGTCTGTTGCTCTTTCTTGAATAATGTCATAGATATCATCTGAAGTTATTCTTCCTAAAAGTTTTCCATGATAATCAACAATAGGCAAAGCAGAAAGGTCATAATCCTCAAAAAACTCAATGACTTTTGAAATATCTTCATCATCTCTTACGTATCTTGGTTTAAATTTATCTTCTCTATTTTCCAACTCTTTACTAAACTGATTATCAAAATTAAATGTAATCAAATCTTCTAAAGAAATAGTGTATAGCAGTCTATCAAGCTTTCCAACTATTGAGACTTGATGAACGTTTTCTAACTCGCCCTCTTTTTTTAACTCTCTTAGTCTATCTACTGCTGATTGTATTTTTTCATTATAAGAGGCTGTAAAAACCTCTGTCTGCATATATGCACCAGCTTTTTCCTCATCATATCTACTAAGTCTTTTTATCTCTTCTTGGTCTTCTTCATCCAAGCTAGCAAGAATCTCTTCAGCTTTTTCCTCATCTATCTCTTCAATATCTTGAATAAGGTCAGTTGCGTCATCACTTTCAAGGTCTTCAATAGCTTCACTAAGCTGTTCTGGTGGTATATGTTCTATAATTTCTTTAAGGTAGTGTTCTGGAAGTTCTAGTACTAAATCTCCAAGTATATCATTTGGAAACTTCTGCAGTAAAGAGATAAAAACAGTCTCATCATCAGATCTTATGGCTTTAAGATACTTGGCTAAATCAGATACAGATATCTCATAGTCTATTTTACCAGATAAATATAGCTCAATTATCTCAATGTTATCTTTTATATCTCTATTTTTAGACATTTTTAGTCCTATTGAATAGTCTCTTTATTACTATCTAAACTTACTATATAATCAAAAGATTTCTCTTTTATCGGATTTTCATAGTCATTTAGTGCAACATCTATATCAACTTTATAATTTTTTATGTATGTAAAAAATTCTTTTCTTTTTTTACCGCTTAATTTTGATTTGGTAATTTTTATAACATTATTAGGATTTATAGCACGATTATTTTTATATAGTCCAAAGTGGAGATGAGGACCAGTACTCATGCCAGTACTCCCAACGTAGCCTATCACTTGACCTTTTTTAACCCATTTACCACGCTTCATCCCTTTTCTATAACCCTTCATATGAGCATATAGCGTTTTATATCCATTATTGTGACGTATAGTTATAGTTTTGCCATAACCACCTTTTCTACCAAGCTGAACTATTTTACCATTACCCGCTGCTCTTATAGACGTACCTCGTCTAGCAGCATAGTCTATTCCTAAATGTGCTCTATATCTTTTTAAAATAGGATGCCATCTTTTATATGTAAATCTATCTGAAATTCTATGATAATTAACAGGTTTAGCTAAGAAAAAACCTTCTACTTCCTTGCCTTTAGAATCATAAAATCTACCCTTGTTATAACTAAACACATAGTTTTTACGACCTCTTACCTCTACCATAGCAGCTTCTATCTTAGGTGCACCAAATTGACGACCAAGTCTTATTCTTTTTGTATAAAAAATAACTACTCTGTCACCTTTTCTAAGTCTTTTAAAATTTACACTATTTTTAAAAGCTTGTATAAATTCATGTGCTAAAAGATAGTTATTTGTTTCATTTATGATATCTTGATAAGGTGAATTTTTTATCTCTACAGTAACTATATATTTGTCTTCTTGGTAAGATATAGGAGTTGTAGTTAAATTATAGCTATCGCCATCTTTAATAATATGAAGCTGCAACTCTTCTCCAATTGGAATCATCACTTGCTCTATAACATCGTCTTCACTTTTGAGAATCTGATACTTTATGCCAGACATTATTTCTGTTGCTAACTCTTGTTCTTCTGGTGCTAAATCATAATATATATTATGAGGAAGTTTATTTTTTTCCAAAAAAGTTAAAAACGTTTCGCCTTTTGCCCAATTCTCTACATGTAAAGTAGAAGCTGTTAGCGAAATTACCCAAAACACTAACATAAAAAATACTCTTGTCATATATGCAACCCTTTTAATTATCAACATTCTACCTAAACAACTCTAAATGTTCTTTTAAAAACTGTTATAGTATAATTATTCTCATATTTAGTAAAGCAAAAGGAGTTCTATTGCGTAAGTTATTGGCAATCGTTAGTATATTTTTAATCTCTTGGCAAAGTGCAAGTGCCAAGCCACTTTTTAACGAATTTAGTACAGAGATACTTGAAATCAACGGAAGAGATGCAGTTATAAAAAACTCTGATGACATAGTCTTAGGATCATCAGGAATAGTTACTCACACTTTCAAAGTTGGTATTTCAACTATTGTAGCACGTGCTGATGTCATCAAAAAAGAGGGAGACACAGCAACTATTAGATTTAATGTTTATAAACTTTCTACTCAAGTTGCATTCCCAAAACCAGGAATTTTACCTGCCGTTGGCGACAAAGTTATACTAAACTACCTATATGACAGAGCTCTTATAGTAGCACCTAACTACAAAGTTTACAAAGAAGTAACAAAACACTTTAAAAATATAGAGTGGATTCACCCTGATATTGTTGCAGCATATTTAGCAAAAATATTCAGACCAAACCCAGATAAAGAAATATTACAAAAAGCTTGTGAAATTAACTCAACCGGACTTATCTTTTTTGCACTAAATAACAAAGGATACTTTGTTGATTGTAATAACTTTAAAAGTGTAAAAGAGGTAAAAACAGGACACATTAAAAAAGCTCAAGTTCCTTTTTACAGTAGAGTAAAAAACATAAGTGCTAGTTGGATTAACTGGAATAGCTCTGAAATAACTGATTATAATTCACACTACAGAAGTGTGATAGGAAAATAGATGAAAGCTTTACATGTAGAGTATTTTAAAAAGCTACTTGGAAATGAGAACGTTTACGATGACAAAGCTCATCTTATAGCTTATGCATATGATGCCACAAGAGACAGATATGAACCAGATTTAGTAATATTTCCTAGAAATGAGACAGATGTTAGTGACATATTAAAGTACTGCAACGAACACAAAATCATTATTACCCCTCGTGGTGCTGGTAGTGGTTTTACAGGTGGTGCACTTCCTGCTGATGGTGGCATAATCTTAGCCTACGAAAAACATATGAATAAAATCCTTGAAATAGATATGGAAAATATGGTTGCTGTAGTGCAACCTGGGGTTATCAACATGGATTTACAAAATACAGTTGAAGCAGTAGGACTTTTTTACCCTCCAGACCCTGCGAGTGAGCATTACTCTACCATAGGTGGAAATGTAGCTGAGAATGCTGGTGGAATGAGAGCTGCAAAATATGGCATAACAAAAGACTATGTTATGGCACTACGTGTTGTCATTCCAAATGGTGAAATCATCAGAGCAGGAAAAAGAACTATCAAAGATGTTGCAGGGTATAACACAGCAGGAATCATTATTGCAAGTGAAGGAACGCTAGGGTGCATCACTGAAATAACACTAAAACTCATTTCAAAACCAAAATTAAGCCAAAGCATGATGGGTGTTTTCAAAACAGTAAATGCTGCTATGAATGCAGTCTATAAAACAATGGCAGCTGGTGTGACACCAGTAGCTATGGAGTTTTTGGATAACTTGACCATAAGGGCAGTAGAGCAAAAGTACAGCAAAGGACTTCCCACGGAAGCTGGAGCTATTTTAATAGCTACAATTGACGGAAACCTTGAAATAGAACTTAAAACGCAACTTGAAATTTTGGAAACTAAATTTAAAGAAAATGGTTGTACTGATTTTAAAGTCGCAAAAGATGAAAATGAAGCAGCTGATTTATGGTTTGCTAGAAAAAATGCTAGCCAAAGTATAACTATATATGGAAGTAAAAAACTAAATGAAGATATAACAGTACCAAGAAACAGACTTCCACAACTTCTTAAACAAATTGGAGAAATTTCTAAAAAATACAATGTAAAAGTACCATGTTTTGGTCATACTGGCGATGGCAATGTGCATACTAACGTCATGATTGATGGAAATGATGAAAAACAGTTAGAAATTGGACACAAAGCAATAGAAGAAATCTTCAAAGCTACAATTGCTCTTGAGGGAACACTAAGCGGAGAACATGGAATTGGGCTTAGTAAAGCTCCTTACATGCACTTAGCATTTAGCGATGGAGAGATGGAACTTTTCCGCTCTATCAAAAAAGCATTTGATCCAAACAATATACTAAATCCAAGTAAAATGGGCTTGTAAATGATAAAAAAAGATGAAGTTTTAGAGTTTTTTAGAAAAGTTAAAGACCCTTCTATTGCTCACTATGCTTCATCTTTGAGTTTTCATACCATACTCTCTTTAATCCCTATTTTACTTATTTCATTTAGCATATTTACTAAAATGCCTAGCTTTAAAGAGTACTATGAAAAAATTCAACATTTTATCTTTAACTCTCTAATGCCAGCACAGCAAGATGTGGTAACACCCTACATAAATAAATTTATGGAGAACACGGGAAGCATGGGAATTACGGGTTTCATATTTGTTTTGTATGTCTCTATGATGTTTTTTCTAGACTATGAAAAAATTATGAGTAAAATTTTCAATACAAAAAAAAGAACTCTTTGGGAATCAGTAACAACTTACTGGACCATGCTTACGATGATGCCTTTAGGTCTTGGTCTTTCATTTTATCTCTCATCTATTATAAACAATTTTCTAAGTTCAAATGAAATAACAAGTTCGATTAACCTGCTTCCATTTTTACCATATTTCATCATCTGGTTTCTATTTTTTATCATGTTCATGATTTCAGCAAATAAACAATTAAAGAAAAAAAGTACTCTTTTAGCCTCTTTTGTTACTTCTCTAACATGGTATAGCTCAAAAGCACTATTTATTTACTATGTGGCTTACAACAAAACTTATCTTAGTATTTATGGCTCATTTAGTATTCTAATGTTTTTCTTTTTATGGGTTTATTTCTCATGGCTTATCTATATCTATGGTGCAAAATTATGTTCTGTGTTAGATGAAAAACAGAGACAATGCGAAGAGCGGCAAGAAAAAAGCAACAAGCCTAATACGAATAGCAAGTAACGATAAACACAGGTAACTCACAAAAAACCAAAGTGGTGTTGTAAACATTTTTACCTCTACATGTAAAGAGAAAAACCAAATCAAAAAGCTATCCATAACTCCACCTAATCCTACTACATGTAGAACTAAATGTGAGGGTGTGTTGAAAATGTGAGTGAGTAAAATTTGCAAATTTATTCTTTTTGGCTCGGTGTTATGGTGCTTTGCGGTCTTTTTGTTTATCGGTTCTAAAAAGGTTAGTGGTTAGTTTTTTTCATCATTGATTAGTTTATGTCTATTTCTTCTAAAAATACTTGAAATTTTATTCTTTGAAAACTTACTGTTGTTACTATGTGTTGGACTTTTTAAGCATTTTTATAATAGAAATAAATTTGGAAAAAATGAATAATTTTTAATTGAGCTGTAACGGTTGTAAAGTTGTGCAATATAACCTAGCTAATATAACTTTCAATATAAACTAAATAATTGTTTGTAAAAAGTAAGTGATTATATTTATGGGTCCTAAATACAAAAACTTATTTTTATAAATACATCAACTTTAATTAAATTTTTTCATTAAATTAGTAAAATTTTTATTTATCAAGACAATTCTATCTTTAATATCTATACTGCTTTCTTTATTAGTTGTAAATAATTTTGCATCTATTTCAATCACTGCTTTTTGTTCTTTTTGATTTAAACTTACTATCTTTAGTTTAACATATGAAGCTGGTTCTTTACCATGTAAAACAAAAAGAATATTTTTTAATGAAAATGAAATAGATAGTTTTTTAGAAATATTTTCATTTGTAGAGTCTATTAATACACCTTCTCTTAAATCACTTTTTAAAATAGTAAGATTAACAGATGCTTCTTCTGAAGAACCAAACACTATTGATACAGCTTGCTCGCCTCCTAATGTATACGAATAACCAGATACACTTAATATCTTAGTTTGTTTTGATATATTATGACTTTGAGTATCTTTGTTCGTTTTTTCTAAATTGTTAGTAAAAATTAAAAAAACTATTATAAATAATGAGCCAATGACTATGATTGTTTTTCTCTTTTTCTCTTTTTTTATAATTTTTTCATCTACCTCAAATATAGCCATTGACTTGGTGATACCATCATCTATATATTCAATAAATTTGTAATCTTTTTTTAAATATTTAGATTTGATTTTCTCTAAGCTTTTTAATCTCTGTACTTTTGTAAAACCAGATACTTGAATATTTTTTTTCATTGTCTTTTCCCTTACCTTTGTATTGTTAATGTTTTCATACCTATAATATGTAAAGGTACTTGTGTGTCTTTTGGATTATAAGTTTGAGTGTTGTAGTTTTGATTATCACTTTTTATTTCTATTGTTCCATTTAAATTGAATTGTAATCTTTTTATTAGTATCTGGTTATGAAGTTGTAGTGCGTATATACCATCTATACCATTTGTCTTTGTCTCATCAATAATAACAAAATCTCCTGATTGTAATGTTGGGTACATACTATCTCCAGCTACTTCTATAATTTTCATTTTACTTGGGTCTGGGACTGTTTTAAAAAAAGCTTTATCCATTACTATTTTATCTATAACTTCTATTTCATAGTTATAGACACCTTCTCCAGCTCCAGCTTTTACATTTAACATATCTATTTCATATCCGCTAGATAAATTTTTTTGGTTTGAAGTAGTGCTTATATGTAAAGGTTTAATGAAATAAGATGAAATTTTTTCAACATATATCTTTTTTATAGGTGTTTTTCCATTTTCAAAGTTTGCTATTTGTCTTTTACTTACTCCTAAATAATCAGCCATTTGTTCCTGTGTAAAGCCCATATTTTCACGCTTTAATATAAAATCTTCATTACTCAAAGTATATTCCTTATGAAAGAATTTCATCATATTTCGTCAAAACCCTTGACAAAGATGAAATAATTTCCTATAATTTCAATATAATTATTCATTATTACAAGAATAATTATAGCATAAACGAAAATATTTTGTTTTATGTTCTTTAAGATTTTAGCTAGAAATCACGCAAACGAATAAGCAAATGCTTATGTTGTCTAGTTTAATGGTAATCCCGAAGTAGGACTGTGATATAGGGGGATTTATTTAGTAAAAAGCTTTACATGTAAGGTTTTTTACTAAATATATGAGGAGTATAAATGAGTGTATTACAGCTGATAATAAATATGGCAAAAGAGATACAAAAGTATAGACGTGCTTATGAAATGGAGAAAAAGAAGAGAGAGGAACTTGAAACAATGTTGCTTCATGGAATTCATAATAGGCTACTAGGAGATAATTTATATGGTTAAGGCAAAAATATAATGGCTATTTATTTGGCAAAAGATGTTTGCTTTCACTGTAAAAAACAAAAAGAATTTCAAACTAACAATCTTTGCTTTAAATGTGAAGAGGAAGGTTGGTGCATAGATGGATGTCAGCGGCAAAGTGTCTCTAGGTTGAGACGATGTTCAGAATGTGAGAAAAAGCATGACAAATTTATGAATACATTAAAAAAATGGTTAGTTAATCATGATTTTGCAAATAAAGGTTCTAAATGAAAGAACAATTAATACAAATAGCAGCTGTCTTTATATCTCAAATGTCATTGATATTTTTTAAGCATATTGGTATACGAGTGATAGTTAAAGAGCAAATTATCAAGTATATGTTTATTACATTTTTGATTCAAGGTTCGTGGTTAGTGAGTTCAGCAATTGGCATCAGTGCATTTATAAAAGGTAACTATATAGTGGTTGCTTTTTATTTGATTGCGAGGGTTGTTGGTACTTACTTAAATTTTAAAATAAAGGTTTGATATGGATACAAAAATAAGAGATATGAGCTTAAGAAAGAGGTTTGAGGGGCGGTTTTTAATAAAAAGTAAATATGCCAAGGCTTGTAGAGCTGACCCTAAAATACTGCATCAAGTACTTGATGGGAAAGGCGACGGAACTAAAAGAGATGGAGCTACTAGAAGAGTAATAGTTAGGCTTAAAACTGATGGGATATGGATAGGCAAGTTACCGTGGGAGAAATGATATGGAGTTTACAGAAAAAGTTTTAGTTGATTATTTAAAAGTTTCACAACCTGCTCTATTTAAAGCTCTAAAAGCTATACCATTTGAACTCAAAGCAGTTAAAAACTCATCAAAAAGAGTTAAACACTACAAACTAAAAGACTTACCACAAAGATACCAAGACAAACTAAAAGAGCAAGGTATCAAAATTGAAGAAAAAGTGGAACAAACCACTAACATATCAAGAGCAACTTTTACACAAAAGTATCTTTTAGCTACTCCTGTTAAACAAAAGCTTGCAGTTTTAAAATGTAAACTCATCGAGTTTTATATGAAAAGAGATGATAGTTTAAACGTCCAAAATTGGTTAGAGCTTACTTTAAAAAATAGTTTAGAGTTTGATGAACTTGGTCATGTAAGTGTTAAACAACTTTATGACTGGTATAAAAAGTACCGTGACACTAAAGCCATGGGTACAAATGTAGTTGAAGCTTTCATAGATAGTAGAGGTGCAAAAAGAGGTGTTAAGGCTCTAAGTCTGGAACAAAAAGAGATAGCGGAAAGATACTTTTTAAAATCAAACAGACCTGTTATGCGTGAAGTATATAGAAACATGTGTCACGGTTTTGGTGAGAGTATGCCTAGTTATGATGTACTTAATAACTACTACAAAGAGTGGAAAAGATTAAACCCTCTTCTATATGAGTTTAGTAAGTCACCTGATAGTGCTAAAAACAAGTACTTAGCAGCATATGGAAATATGAGTGCAAAAGCTAAGTATAGAAATCAATATTGGGAACTAGATTCTACTCCAGCTGATGTTATATGTAGCGACGGAAAAAGATATGCAATCATAGCTGCTCTTGATATATACACAAGAAGAGTTATATTTCATATGAGTGAAACTTCAAGTTCTTACTCAATAAGCCAACTTTTGAGAAAAGCAATACTAAAACTTGGTATCCCTGAAAATGTAGTTATTGACAATGGTAAAGATTACACTTCAAATCACTTTGAGAGTATGTGTTTAAATCTAGGTATCAACATGGTAATTGTCCCTCCATTTAGTGGAGAGTGTAAGCCACATGTAGAGAGAGTTTTTGGAACTTTATCAAGAGAATTGTTTGAACAAATACCAGGGTATATCGGTCACAATGTAGCACAGCGTTCTGAGATACAAGCAAGAAAAAGCTTTAGTGAAAAAATCAAGTCTCAAGAGAAGTGGAGAGAGGAACAAAAGCTAAAAACTGATGAAGAGAAAAAAGCTTGGAGAGATGCATGGAAGCTCAAAAAAGAAAATATAGGCTTAGAGCTTAACTTAGCTTTGAGTGCAGATGAACTTGCAATGTGGATTGATAACTGGAACTTGAAAATGTATGAACAAAGAGTTCATAGTGGGATAAAAACAAGCCCAATCAATAAGTGGAACTCTTGCAACTCTATTGTTAAATCCATACCTGATAAAAGAATGCTGGACCTACTGCTTGGTGAGAGTGTTATAAGAAGAGTTGGTAAAAAAGGTATTGCATACGATGGTTGTCAATATGCTCATCTTGAACTCATAGAGTATACAGGTCAATACGTACACATAATGGCTCCTGAAGATATGGGATATATCTTGGTCTATAACGAAAAGATGGAGTTTATCTGCATAGCTGAAGACTTAGAACATATGGGAGAGAGTAGACATCAAGTACGTAAAGCTAGAAAGAAATCACTTGCACTCATGCGTCAACTTAACAAAATAGTTAAAGAGGCAGAGAGCATAAAAGATATCACAATCATGGATAGGATTAAAGATATAAGTGATGTAGTTGAAAGTCAAACTCCTACAGTAGTCAAACATACTGAAGCAGTAGATAGATTGATACGTGATAGTAAAACTATCGAAGCTAAAGATAGAGATGAATTAGAAGATTCAAATCGTTATGACTTTACTCAAAAAGACGAAGACGATATGCCAATCAAACTACTCCCATCTGGAAGACCTCCATTTAAAAGCTTTTATGAAAGATTTTTATGGGCTTTAGAGAATGATAAGTGGAATGAAAAAGATGAAGCTTTAAAAGAGAAAAATCTAGCTGTATATGAATTAGCTTATGAAAATTACACAAGACGAAAAAGTAGTTAAAGGTTTAATAGATAAGTAAGAACTCCTCTTACTTATCGTTTAAGTCTTTTGTGAAGAAAAGACAATTTTAATAAAGGATAATTATGAAAGAGGAATTCGTAACAACATCGAATTATAGCAAACTTTTTGAAGCAGTGCAAAGTTTAAAGGACTTACCAAGAACTGCTCCAAAAATGGGACTAGGATTTGGACACTTTGGCTTAGGTAAAACTTTTGGATTAGAGAGAGTTGCAACTGTTGAGAATGCCATACTACTCAGAGCTGTACAAACATGGAGTAAAACAAGTGTTTTAACTGAACTATGTGAAGAGTTAGGACTTGATACAACAGGACACTCTCCTGTTAAGTATAAAAGAGCATTAGAGTCGCTACTAAGTGAACCTCGTATCATTATAGTTGATGAAATAGATGCCCTTTTAAGAAGTACCAAGTTTGAAGTTTTAGAAATGTTTAGAGACATACACGATGAGAGTGGCGTTGTTGTCTTTTTTGTAGGTATGGAAGAGAGTAATAGAAAGTTGAAAAAATACAAGCATTTTTATAGCCGTATAGTTGAATTTGTAGAGTTTTTACCAATATGCAAAGTAGATATAGAGAAATTTTGTGACTTAAGTGACATTGTAGTTGAGCCTGATTTGTTAAAGCATTTTTGGAATAAATATAAAAACCTTAGACAGATAAAAGTAATGCTTTTGAGGCTAGAAAAATATTGTTTGTTAAATGAAATTGAGAAGTGCGATTTAAAAATATTTAAAAGCAGTGGAGCAGAATATGGCGACAACAAAAGATAGTGGACCTTTAATTTATAACAGGTCTATCTCTTATAATCAAAAAGTTTGGAACTATATGAGAAGAAATAGAACTTTTAGAATAACTGATGTGATGATCATTACTGGTATTTCATATGAGAGTTTAAAAAACATTATTTGGAATCTAAAGGCTGTTAAGTATCTAAAGGAAATTGAGAGAGTGACTCCTTATCGTAACTCAACCTTTACTTTCATCAAAAACACTGGAGCAAAAGCACCACGAATAAACAAACGCATAGTTCGTGACCGCAATACAAAAGAGATGTTTCATGTACATAAAACAAGAGTTAAAAAACCAAAGCTACTTACATTACCAATATCAAGACAACTACTAAATTTGGTAGATAGCTTAACAGAAACAAAGATGACGAAGATAGAAGTAGGAGAAAAAACTAACATCACTCAAAGTACTATTAAAAATTGGTGGACAAAGCTTATAGACGTAGGAGTAATTGAAGAAATATCTCCTATAGAGAGAAGAGACAAAAGAAAGCTTTTTAAAATCAATATTGAGAAAATACCTGAAGTAAGAGAAAAACTAATTAAAGGTAAGCGATATGAAAAAGCTTTTGATTAGAGTCTGTAAAGAGCATGGACAACGAGAGGTTTCAAGAAGAGTTGGTGTGAGTGCAGCTTCAATAAACAGGATACTAAAAGGAACTTATCCAAACCCACAAAAAATACTTGAAAAGGTAAAGGATACGTTCTCTTCTTTTGAAGATACAGAGATAAAGTGTCCTACTTTAGGAATCATACACAAAGAGGTGTGTAGCCGTTACAAAGAGTGGAGTAAATCCAACAAAATCCATAAAGATAGAAGCTACATGAGCGTTAAAGAATTATGTAAAAAATGTAAGGAGCTTTAAATGACTGAAATATATTTTAGTCTAGGAATTTTAGTAATAGTTGGTCTTTGGGCTATAGGCGAAGAAATAATTTTAAGAAATAGACGACTAAAAGGTAATAGAAAATGGAAAAGAGGAAATTAATACCAGGTATGCAGACACCTAATGCAGTATTTATAGATGCCAAGACAATACTCATAAAAAAAGGTGAGTTTAAAAAAAGATATAGAAGTATAGAGAATATAGAGGATGAAAAAATAAAGCTGAAAGGTTTTAAAATTGGGTTTTATTAGGATTGCTAGAGTCTTACATGTAAGGCTCTATGGAGTACTCACAAAATACCCTGACGAGGGTTAAAAGGTTGTGTCAATGGCATTAAAAATAGTTAAAAAAGTAAAAGTTGCTGTATGCAGTAAGTACGGCTTTGTTTATTGGAAAAGGAGAAGAGATGGCAAAAAATGAGAACGGTTGGTTTATGAATAAACAGGGTGAGTATGTTCATCCTGACATGGTACCAGTTGACAAACAACTAGAAGATGAGCTTGTAATAAAGCTTGTGAGTGAAGCAATAAAGGAAAGTCAAGCTATAAAAAAGTTTAAAGAGAGTGCATTTGAACAGTGTTATAGTTTTAATGACCTACTAAGACAAAAATATGACATGTCACGAATAGTAAGTAAAAGTGGTTCAGTGACATTAAAAAGTTTCGATGGAGTAAGTGAAGTTCAGATTCAAATAGCAAAGCTCATCACATTTGATCAGAAGCTAACACTAGCAAAAGAGAAAATAGACGAATACTTGGCTGAGAAAACAGAATACGCTGATGCAGAGATAAGAACACTTATAACAAGGTCTTTTGATGTTAGAAATGGAAAAGTAGATGTTAAACAAATCCTATCTTTAAAAAGCTATCCAATTACTCATAAAAAATGGCTAGAAGCTATGGCTATGATTGATGATGCAACAGAGATAGCTGGAACTAAATCATATATAAGATTCAAACAAAGAGAAGATGAGAGGCTTGATGGCGATATGAAAAGTATAGTTTTAGATATCGCAGGAGTGTAGATATGAAAACACACATAGATGGACTTGTAATACATTGTTCCGATAGCACTTTTGGTTCAGTAAACCTAATCAAATCATGGCATACAGATAAGCCACCTCAAGGAAGAGGATGGGATGATACAGGTTACACAATGGTGATATGTAATGGACAAGTAGAGAATAACACATATGTACCTTTTATGGATGGAATGATTGAATGGGGAAGAGATATAGACATCAATGGAGCACATACAAGAGGTTTCAACCAATTTACTTCTATATGCCTCATAGGTAAAAGTGGAAAGTTTACTATAAATCAGCTTGAGTCTGTAAGAAAAGTGATTCTTTATCTTATAGATCATGCCAATCTTGACCCTCAAAAAATATATGCTCATGGTGATTTGGATAAGAAAAAAGAGCATTGCCCAGGGATAGATATAAAAGAGTTTGTTAAAGCTTGTACTAGGTTAGAAGTTCTAGATGAGTTTGCAAATGTATAAGGAATATAAAGATGAAAGTAAAAGAGCTAATTGACAGATTGAAAGAATTAGATGGAGAAATGGAGATAAGAGTTGCTAATGAAAGTTCCAGTACTGAGCACCCTATTATTTATGTTGCAGAGGAAGCTGGAGAAGCTAAAATTGAGTATAGAGATACTGATGAGTAAAACAGAACACATTAATTTATTGGTGTATTAAATTGAAAACAAGGAGGATAAGAGATGAAAAAATACACTATAGAACTTGATTGTGATTTTGAAATGAATATTGGAATATCACAAGATGAAGATACAAAAAAAAGGTTACAGGAAATAAATGATTTTTGGTCAGGTAGTGAGGATAGACTATTAAACTTTAGTGGAGATATTTATAAGACAGTTTGTAGCCTTATTGCTAAAGAAGTTGTAAGGTTGCAATCCATTACATCCTTCAACTCAACAAAAGAAAGCATTATTGAAGTTTTTAATGAGGGTATAGAAGGGTTTTATCCCCTAGATGGTTCAGAAGGTATAGAAATACTAGAGATTAACATACCTTTTTCGCCTTGGGATTTGACTTTTGATATCACAGAGGTAGCAAATAAGTAGTTTCATAGAGTCTTACATGTAAGGCTCTATTGAAATTATATAAAGGGAAAATAATGAAAAATGAAGTTTTAAGACTGACAAAAAACAGAGTTAACAAGAGACAAAAATATAAAAAAGTAGTTTTTAGTGATGAGTTAAAAAAGTGGGAAGACTTTCTCCCTTATTTAAAAGCACTAAATATTTTTAACAAAAGATACAAAATAACGATTGAAGAGACAACATGAATTTATTTGCACCTAAAACAGGTGATGAAAAGATGGATAAAGCATATCAAAACCTACAAGTACATATAACCAAGTGCAAGAGTTTTGATGAGTTCTTCCAGCACTTCAATTACATCGTAAAAACAGATAATAAAGAGGTACTTAACACTTGGTTACTCAAAGTTTTATACGTACAAATGAAACAGAAACATCCATTTGATGTTCTAAGAGATAGTGTGGATGATAAGAAAAAAAAAGAAATAGAAACTTGGTTAAACGAGTCAATTAAAAAATATAAAAAGTAGCTTCATAGAGTCTTAGATGTAAGGCTCTGTTGAGATTATGACAAAAAAAGGAAGAAAAATGAGTTATGAAATATTCCAAAAGGGTGCAGCTATAAATAGTGAATTTGAGATAATTCCTACAAAGCTAAAGTTACTTGCACAGGGAGTTGTAACAGACAAAAATGGTTACATGAATTACGAAGGAAAAACATATGTAACTAATATGGTGAAGCTAAAAGATTTGCCTATTAAACTACAGTCGTTATTTGTTGAAGAAAAAACAAACCTACAAAAACATGATGAAGAAGCAAAAAATATACAAAAGGTCCGAAAACAAAAAAATAAATTAGGGGACCTAAACACAATTTTATTTGAGCAACTTCAAAATATAGTTGATCCTGAAAAAAACGTTGACATAACACAGGAACTCAAAAAAGCGACTACAGTGTGTAATGTAGCAGATAAAATTATAAAAATTGCAGATTTAGCTTTTAATGCTGAAAAACTTCATTCTCGAGGACTTCCTGGTGAAAAACGAAATATATATGAGTGTAGATAATGAAATATACAAAAGAGCAGTTAGATTTTTTGAAAGAACATGAAACAATGCCACGTTCAGAATTATCAAAACTTTTTAATGCTAAATTTTCAACAGAAAGAACAAGTGATGCAATAAAGCAAAAATGCATAAAGATAGATCTTACTTGTCCTAATAATGGTCGTTTTAAAAAGGGAAGTGTTCCAGCAAACAAAGGCACAAAAGGGCTAACAAAAGCTAATAAAACATCTTTTAAGTGTGGGCTTACTCCTATAAACACAAAAAAAGTAGGAAGTATTATAACACGTAAAGAAAAAAATCATTTTTTATATATGCATATAAAAATAGCTAAACCAAACAAGTGGCAAACACTTCACTTATATATTTGGGAACAAAAATATGGAAAGATACCAAAAGGTTATTGTGTAATTTTTAAAGATAAAAATTCGCTTAATGTAAGATTAGATAATTTAATGCTTGTCTCAAGAGCTGAACTCGTAAGACTCAATCAAAAATACTCTTGCATTGATGAAAGTTTAAAAGAGACAGCTTTACAGGTTATAAAATTACAAAAAAAGGTAATGGAACGCAAAAAAATATAAAGTAGCTTCATAGAGTCTTAGATGTAAGGCTCTATTGAGATTACAAGATAAGAAAGGTTTGATATGGGTTTTAGTTTTCTAAGAGGTAGTACTCTTGATAGAAAAGATTTTGAACTAGATGAGAAAAAAGCATATATAGAAGATTTTCTATATAGCAATAGTGTAAATCTTATCTACTCTCCTCCAAAACAGGGTAAAACATGGCTAGGCTATGGCATAACTACAACACTCATAGCAAGAGATGATGTTAAAGGTGTATTTTATATTGACATGGATAATGGGCTTAGTTCACTTAAAGAGAGAGCTATAGATAATGAATTCATAGTTCATCCCAAAATCGAGTACGTAAGTCGTGCTAAAATTGATTGCACTGCTATGGAATATCTAAGAATGATAGATCAAGAAGCAACTACTGGAAATTACAAGGGTTATACCTTTATATTTGAGACCACTAAAGATTTTGTGGATACAGATAGTAAGTCTCAATCAGTAGAGTTTATGAAAATAATGATGAACATAAGAGATGCTGGAGCAACTGTTATCATTATGCACCATGCAACAAAAGCTGGACGAACTATATCAGGAGTTCAAGTCTTTATCAACTCTCCAGATAATGTTTATGAGATGATACAAAAAGCTAGAGAAGATAATAAGCTTCACTTCATGCTTAACGTTACTCATGCAAGAACACTTGTAAAAGATGTTGGGCTTACAGTAAATACCAAAACTTTACAACTTACAATGATAGATGAAATATATGCAACTATGAGTGAGTATGAAGAAGAGTTTGTTAGAAAAGGAAAAGAAGCTCTAAAGAAAAATCCTAGTGGGCTTACAAAAAAAGATTTACTAAAAGCATTAGGATATGAAAAAAATGACAATACTGCAAACGATACTTTAAAAAAGTTTGATGGTAAGTTTTGGAACTGTAACCAAGAAAAAAAAGGAATGCCGTTTACGGTAACTATTATTTAATACGACCGATACAACCGTTGCGACCCCTCTATTGGTAGGGTCGTAGCGGTTGTAGCAGTCGTAAACTAAAGAAAAAAAAAGGAACTAACATGACCCAAAAACAGATAACATTAAAAACATACCTAATCAAAAACATACAAATCAATAAAAATAAAGTATTTGAGGATGACGATATGCGTTATGACTTTATGCTTAGTCGCTTTGGTAAAACAAGCTTAACTAAAATGAGCATTGATGAGTTAAAACAAATGTTATGCTTTTGCTTGAAGAATGTTAGTGATATACAAATAGCAAAATGTAGTGAAGCTCAAGTAAAAAAGATTTATGATTTATGGCATGAAAAAGCTAGAAACAAAGGTGTAATGGCTTTATATGAATTTATATACAAGATTACAAAAAAGAGAATTAATACGGTAGATGAGCTTACAAAGAGTGAAGCTACAAAGTTCATAATTACTCTAAATAAGCTTACAAATTGAAATAAAACTTAAATAATGTTGTAATTTGAAATATTTTTTGTTATACTTCTTTCAAAACAACGGGGAGGATTATATGACAACTATTACAAGTTATGATATGTTTGAAGAGTTTTTTGACTTCATAAAGCTCCCAACTACTGATAAAAAAGCTACCATTAAAGAGTTTGGTGGCTCAAACTTCTATATTCCCTCTTATAAAACCACTATGCGTAATGATGAAATAATTCAAAAATATAAAAATAAAACTTCTGTTAAAATACTAGCTCGTGAGTATGATCTAACTGAACGCCAAATATATGACATTACCAAAGAGATTAGAAACCCTGGTCTGTTTTAAAGCTTCATATAGTCCTCAATAATTTCCTCTAATTCTTCTTTAATATTATCATACAAGCTCTCATCTTCTTTTATAGGCATAAAAGCACGAGCAGCAATCTTTCCATTTTTTGTTCCAAATTGATGAACCAAAGAATATGGATAACCACCTTTTGTAGCATTTAATCCTATAGTTACACTATGTTTACCATGAGTAGCATTGAGAGAATCTTGCATATGTCCTGATTGATAGAGTATTTTTTGAGAACCATTTTTTCTTTTGTGTGTAGAATTTTTAATAGGATTCCAACTAATACCATCTGGACTTTTTTGTTCATCAAAACTTTTCTGAACTGTATTGTAAAGATGATTAGCTAGTTCTGCCATAAGAGGTGTAGTATCTTTGGCTTTGTTACTTATGTTTTGTATTTTATTTTGAACTTTATCTAAGCCTTTAACGTTTATACTTATTTGCATATTATTAGCCTTTGTTGTATAATTTTATTAAGAAGAGGATATGCCTTACGGAATGAGCAATGATACTCCACATCGTGCAAAGGTAAGGCGAAATTGGTGTCTAGTCCTCTTTTTTATATATTAGTTTTTCAAATCTTCTTTTACTTACTTGTGAAGCTTCTTTGACATAGTAAGCACTTACCCCTTGAGTTTTATCTTTCAAATATTCAAAAATAACAAGTATGGCTCTTTGTTTGTTATCATCGTTTAGATATCTAAACATCTTTTTTAGAACTCTTTTTTCTCCAGTAATTTTACCTACATCAAATTCCAAATATATCTCATGTGGATCTTTAATAGTTTTTGCTATTTCATCTAGGTATAAGTGTCTATCTTGTTTTTTGATTTTGCTATGTCCACTTGCACTTAGAAACAGAGATTTATCTATAGCTATAGGATCATTTACCTTATCTATAAATGTCTCTCCTGACTTAGTTCCCATAGTTTTATAAAATTTAGTCTCTAACTCTTTCTCACTCAAATTTTTGTAATTTTCTTTTTTGATACTTTTTAGAGTGCTTAATATACTTAAACTTTTATCCAAGTCTATCTTTGAGAGCTGTGATACTTTGCTTGTATCTCCTACATTGTAATCCCAATCTTTTGAAGCTATATTTAATGTGCTTCCTTTTTCAATCTTCCAACCTTTTTTTTCAATCTCTTTAAGACTCCGTGCAGTAACTTTGCATTTACAACCCCAACCATTTGGCGGATAGTTAGTGTTCCACCAAGAGTCATCTCTATGTTTTATAGTTCCATGCATAGCAGCATGTTCATCTCTTGTTCTTTCTAATAATGCAGATTGGTATCTCCAGTAGACTGATAAAGGAAGTGCTTTCATCTGCTTGTGACGAGCATGGGCATAAGCTACTCTCATGTTGGTATCATAGATGTTTTTTAATCTTCTTGAACCAATATCTATAATCTTTACTTCACCAGTACGAGGGTTTATGATGTCTTGTTTACCCCACCAACCTTTTTTTTGTAGAGTTGGAACTATCTCTTTTTTAAAATCATCAAAGTGTTTACCACTTTTTAGTGCATCATCTAAAGAAGTGAACACATCATGCAATAGATCAAGTCTAGTTATCTTTGCAACTGTAAAGCTTTTATGGTGTGCTGCCTTTTGTATTTCGTTGTAATCAAAACTTAACTTATAACCTTTGTTCTGAAGATACGTAATAGCCTCTTTAGGAGCAAGATTAAAGTCAAACTTAACCATTTGGATTTTCTTCGTCTATCTCTGAGGCTCCAAGAATTGAAGAGTTTGCAATGTACTTAAAAAGACTATCTTCTAAGTCAGCCGTATCCATCTTAGGATAGAGTGCTGCTAAGTTATCAAATGCTTCTTCATAAGAGTTAGAGTTCTGAGTAGCTTGTATAATTTGCTTTTGAAATGTTAGTGGGTTAATCGTATCTATTTTTGAGCTTTGTACATGTAACTCATCTTGATAGTCTAAAGCAAAAGCTTTTATTGAGTTTGGAAATACCTTTGCTTCACTCTGCTTTTTTTCTACTTGAATATTATAGGTCTTTTCAATGTACTCTTGTGTTGGTATATAACCCATATCTGAAATTATTTTGTCACGATCTGCTAAGTTTTTATTTACATCATCTTTATCTTTGAGTCGTCCTGTGATTTCATCGCTTATTTGATTTAGCTCTTTAAATGAGTCTATTACGTTTTTAATAATTTTATTTACAATATTTTCATCGGCACGTGCAAGATCTATTCTAATAGTATTGTGTACAGTAGCTGCTGCTTGAGAACCACCTTTTACTTGCCCTGTTAGATTTCCTCCTAAAATTACTTCTCTTATTTGATTATCTATGTATTCTACAATCTCTTTAAAATCACCTTTATCTTTTGCTGTTACTATTTCAATTTCATCATCAGTGTCTAAAACTGCCCCATCTCCTCCAAGCATGTTGTATATCTCATCAGCTAAAAGTTCTTTGTCTCCTTCTGTTTTTGATATAACCCAAGGAGTTCCAAATCTTTCAAGCAATTCAACCCAAAACTCTAATGAAGCATTTTTAAACTCTATAAGCCAAAACAGTGGATTATAAAGAGGTTGCCCATAAGGTTTTAAAGGTTTTGCTTTATACACTGCATGCAAAGCTTTGTGGTCCATAATGTTTTCAGGCATACCATCAGCAGCAAACTTTAAAACACTATTTTCTAAAATAAACTCTTTGTAATTTCTTTCTACAAGTGCAGGATAAAGATAGTACTCATGCTCTTCCCAATTCAACTCAAAAACTCCTATGCCCTGATATGGAGTATCTAGAATTGAATCTAAAGTATCATAGTCAAAAATACTTTCAAGCTTTTCTCTTATAACATCATCTTTACAAGTAATGAAAATCTCTTTTTTAAGTACATGAGCTTTTCTACTTCCTTTGGCTGCTGTAACAGTTGAATCTCTCTCTATCTTATCTATCTCAATATCACTTAACCAATTTGAACTTACAGGAAGATCAAAAAGAGATTTAAGTATATCTTTGTGTTTACTGGTTAATTTAGTAATTTGTCTTTTCTCACTTTTTGAGTTTTTTACAAGTGAGCCCATAGCTCTAAATTTCTTTGGTATTAAATTTCTTATTTTCATTATCTTCTGCTCCTTGTAGCTCTATTTCTTCTTGGTCTTTGATGCCTTACATTAGTTCTACGTCCACCACTTTTAGCATCTTTTTTTAGTCTTCTTAATTTACTTAGTCTATATATTGCTGAGAGTGGATCATGTAAATCATCATGGTCCGCTTCAGGAAAATCATCCATTTGTGCAAAAAGGTCATGATGATCTCCTACAAAAATAATATCTCCCTCATCTATAGGAAACTCTAACTCTCCCATGCGGTCTTCTTTGTTGTCAGTATGGTGGATAAACTTAGTACTTGGCATAGGTACACCTTGACGAAAAGCTTCATCTTTTATCCAATCTCTAAGCATATAAAAACCACCATTTTTATCTCCACTTAGTAAATACACTTTCATCGTTTTCAAAAGTCTAATAGTTTCAGTAACTACAGGCTTACCTTTTATTCTTTTCATATTGCTATAAAATACATAAAGTTTTTGATTAGCATTACATAAGCCAGCTCCTATAAAGCCACAAAAGTCACCAACAACACTATCACCTTTGGCATCAACATATAAAAATATCTTGTCAAGTTTTGGCATTTGTGTATGTGTTATTTTTATAAATTTGCTAGAGTCAAACTTTTGATTCTCTGAATTTGGATTGTTCTGCTGCTCTTTTTGAAAAGCCTTTGCATTAGCTGCTCTTTTTTGCATAAGAAGTTCAAGTTTGATGGCATCCCATAGAAGTACTGCTCCCTCATCCATCTTCTTTTTATTTTCAAGATAAAAGTTGTGAGCTTGATCTAAACCATCATATCTATAGATATTTCCATATTCATCCCACATATCTATATTTATTGGATAAGAGATGAGACTTCTAAATACAACAGGATTCCAAAATTTCAACTTGAGCTTTCGTGATAAAACTGAATCACGATGAAGGATAGTTCCAATATAAAGTATATCCATAGAGCCATCAACACTTCCTAAGTTATCAATAGCTTCATCTAACCAATCCTCAAGTTTATCTCTTTGTTTACGACTTCTAACATTTGTATCATTTTCTAAATCATCTATGATAGTAAGATCAGGTCTAAAAGCCCCGTGAAAAACACCTCTTACTCTTTTGCTACTACCATAACCTTTAAGTTTAATATTGTTTTTAGTAACTATCTCTCCTATTTTCCATACTTTACCAATATTGGTAGCGTGAGGAAAATCTGCCTTTAATCTCGCATTCTCTTCCAGTTCTGCTTTAATAGATTCTATAAGAATCTCTGAAAGTTCTATCGCATCAGAGAACATAGTTATAAACTTTTTGAAATCATTTACTATGCACCAAATAGGAAATACTCTTGAAGCATCTGTACTTTTTCCATTGCCACGTGGAGCTGCTTTTGCAAATTTTAAACCTTGTAATTTTTTCTTATCAGTTATTTTAAAATAAGTTTTTTCTAAATCTTCTTGAAGTAGAGACTTACCATTAAGAGTATAATAATGAGGAAAATAAGTCTGTCTAAAAAAGTGGAAGTCATTTAATTGTCTTTTTACCCTCTTATCTCTATCTTTGGGATTTAATGCATCAGTGGCTTTTATTTGCTCTTTTAATATTGAAGTGTAATCACTAAGCCAATTCTTAAAAGCTTTTCTAGTTATCTTTTTTGCTTGAGTTTGATTTAATCCATTATCTAATGCACCTTGATTTGCATCTTCAAGAAATGCATATAATTCATCTTTACTAAATAGAGACATCACTTAACTCTTCTTGTATAGAGTAAATGATTGAAACAACTTCTTCCATGCACTCTTTTGGTAAGGCTTTATTTAAAGCTTCTAAAACTGTTTTTATAGTATGTTTGATAATTCCTAATTTATAAGCCTCTGGATCCTCAGCACTTGCTACTTTTCTCATCTTGGAAAAACTATCTCCAAGTGAAACTATTAATTGCGTTTTTACTTCAGGCTTTAGATCTTCATTCTCTCTAATCTCTTTTAATGAATCATACATGTAATCAACGAACATAGAATACATATTTTCTTTATCTTTGCTAGATTTTTGAATATATTTTGAAGCTCTTAATGTTAACCAATCAAAGCCCTCTTTTTTATCTTTACTTTGATAATTAGAGATGGTCTTTTCACCTACACCCAAAGTCTCAGCTATCTCTTTAAAGCTTTTGTTTGCATCAACAAAGAGTGAACGTGCTAAGAATCTATTTCGTTGGGCATTACTTAACTTCATCTAAAACCATCTTTCTTCACTCTTCTTGTAGATCTATGTCTAAAAGCAAAAGATTTATTCTCTGTTGGAATACTAGAGCTTGTATCTTCTCTTTTTTGAGTTATAAGTCTTCCGTTGCTCATCTTTGTTAAATATGCTTCATTCTCTTTTTTTAACTCTTTATCTTCATTACTTACTAAACCATTTTTTCTTTTTAGCTCATAGATAGTTAAGTCCGTAGTTATCTTCTTTAGAAGTGTTGTAGGATCAACTGGTAAAATTATAAAAGACTCTATAAAAGAGATAGCATCATTTAGAGCATCATCAATAACATCTTGATTCAACTCTTCAGTTGCATTTATATCTGAAAGTTCAAGTAATTCTTGTTCACTTATCTCTTTTAGTAAATCTTCATTGGTAATCATCTTTAAAAATCCTCATAATGGTGTTTAAAACGTGTTTAAAAATCAAAAACTAAGTTTAAACGATACATTTATCGTCTATAGGGGTAAAAGGGCTTAAAAGCCCTTTTACGTTATGCACTAAATTTTAGTTTTATTAGTGCTCCTGGGCGAACACAATAAGGCAAGGGTTTTGTTTCTGTTTCGATTCCCCATCCTTTTCCTTTATCTAACTTTTCAGGTGCTGCTGCAAAGAAAAGTTTTGGTGCTGATTTTAAAGCATCTGTATGATCTGCTCTACCATATACAAATTGGAAGACATCTTCACTTGTTGGAATAACAATCGCTTCTCCGTCTAAAATGTACTGCTTTTTGTTCCCATTTTCATCTTTAAAAGAGGGATTGTATGGAATAAAAGTCGTACCTTGTATTTCTAATACTCTTTTATTGTCAGCTTGTTTAATCCATTTTGCTTCGTTTGATTTAAATAAATCAGCTGCCAAAGCCTTTGCTGCTAATCTGTTTAAAAACGTTCTTGAAGCTAATACCTCGTAAGGTACTTCTTTCCCTAACTCATCTACAAGAGCATCATCTATTTCATTAAGAACTTTATTAATTTCTTTGTTTTTAAACTCTACTTTTGGAGCAGTTGTATTAAACTCTAAAAGTATTTTGCCCTCGCCATCAACAACTCTACCAAACAAAGCACCCGTGCACATATATTCAATAGTTGTCATATAATCGTTTTTATGCTCCTTTAAAATCTTAGCAATTTTTTGGCTAACTGATTCTACTTTTGCCTTACCTTCTAAGCTCTCAAATTCATTTATTTCATGTGCAAGAATTTGATCACTTAAACCAAAACGAGGAAGTTTAATTGTTAAAAGAAAAACATCACCCATATCTTTTACTAATCTATCTGCACCAGGAGCAATTGTTCTTAAAACAATTCCAGCACCTTTTTTTATTTTAAGTTCTGCTGTGTTACCTAAAATACCTTCTGCTTTTGTTTTAAAATATCTATCATAAACAAAAGTACTCGCTTCTTTGGTTTGTTCAATGGCTTTAAGCATTGTCGCTAAACTCCACAGTTTCATAATTTCTAAAATCTTCATTTTTTTACCTCTACTTTAAAATAATTTTATTTGCAAACAGATGTACTTTATAATCTGCAACATAAGAATCAAGATATTTTTCTCTAACAATTCCTACAACTAGAACTTCACTTTTACCAGTCTTGCTAATATTTTCACACAAAATTCCATTTGGCTCTGCTGCGTTATCAACAGGAACTGTAAATGTGTCACCACCATCAGTGGTAATTAAAACTTGTCCAGGTTCTAAAGCTGTATCTGCTTCAACATTTACTGTTGCATATACTGCTAAAGTCTTTTTAATCACCACATCACTCTGTCTTTTTATAGAAATATTTTTTATACTAGAACCTGTCAATTCACCCATTATCAATTCCTCCTAATTTAAGTACATCAAGTTGTTTACCGCCTTGATTGTTATTTGCAAACATATCACCTTCAGGTTTTTCAACTATCTTTTTTGCTTTATCAAGAAAATTAGTTAAACCCTCTGGATTTGTTTTCCCAAATGCTAATAAATCTGCTTTTTGATCAGGGTGAACTTTCTTTGCTGCAATTGCACCATCTACTTCTCCCTCTACTCTTTTAATTTCATTAGCCTCTTTATCTTTTTTTAGATCTTTGTTTTCAGCTTCAAGATCTTCTATTCTTTTCTTGTCTTTTGGAACCATGTCTATTTTCTCCTTATTATGATTTTTTTTATTTGCTATAACTTCACCAAGTTCTTCAAAAAAAGGTCGATTAGTTAATGCCACAGAGTGTAAACTCCAACCTATATCATCTCCTGTAACTTGATCTATAGTTCTTTGATTTAGTACAGGTGAAATATATTTATATTTTTCACTTTGAATAAGTTCTAATGCATCGTCTAACCACTTAACTTTTGTCCATAACTCTTCATCTTTTATAAATAACTCTTTTATCCAACCTGTTGCTGGAGCTTTATCGTCCCACAATGAAGCATGTTCAAAATCAGCAACAATATCAATTCCCATATTTTCAAAGTTAGTTTTAATTTGTTCTAAGTCTTCAAGTGTTAATTTGAATGGTCCATTTGCATGACCTTTCCACTCGCCTACAACTGCTATTTTTAAATCATATAATTTATTATTATCTTGAGTTTTATCCAAGGCAAATAAAATATTACATGCGATAAGTGATTTATTCATATAATTTCTCCTTTTAATTATCTAATACAACACTAATTTCTTTTGTAAAAACAGTTAAATATCCTGCACTTACAACTGAATCATATATTTTCTCTGACTTTCCAACTACAATAGGTTCTGAACCAACAAAACTTTTTAAAGCAACTTTGTTATCTATTACCTTTAATAGATCATAAATCTCATTGTGTTTTGAAATTCTTGTTTTTTTATTTTTTGAGTATGAAATGTGAGTTATATATAGGTTGAATTTATGCTCTTTTTTTAGAGGATTAACTGGTTTATCTCCTACATAATCAACTAGAATAAGTGGTGATGCTTTTAAATTTACTTTAAAGTTTTTAGGATCAGCTAATTCTCCAAAATAAGTCTCTGCATTTAACTCATCTTTGTCTAGTTCTAATATAAGTGCTACTTTAAAATCACCAATCATTTATAACCTCATAATTTTTATTCTGCTGGATTATAAGCTCTTTGTGAGGTATCAATCTAGCGAAGTTATTCTGAGAAATTAATCTCTGAATTGCTTGTCTTTATTGCTTCTGTACACTTTGATTAAAATACGTTTATTAAAAATAAGTAATGAGGGAAAACAAATATGGAGATAAATATGACTATCAGCTTATGGCAAATTATAAGTGGTTTTATCATTGTTATCTCTGCTTTTGCAACTAATACTTTTATGACTAAACAAAATTCCACAAAAATCAAAGAAATGGAAGATATTTCTAAAAGTGCAATAACAGAAGACAAAGCTAGAGAGTTATTCGTTACAAAAGAATTACATACTAATCAAATGGTTCATATAGATAGTTCTTTGGGTGATCTTAAAAAACAAATGAACTCAGTTATAGAGTTATTAAGAAAATGAACTTATCAGAAATACTTAGAAAATTAAACAACATAGTGCAAGTAGGAACTATATCTCAAACAAAAAGCAGTGAGGGTAAAGCCTTAGCTAGAGTAATGCTTGATGAAAATGGAGATGAAAAAAGAGTAACTGCATTTTTACCAGTTATCTCTCTAGCTAACTCATTTGCTCGGACTTTTATACCTTTAAGAATTAATGAACAAGTTTTAGTTTTAAGTCCTTTTGGTAATGCAAATCGTGGTTTTATATTTCGCTCCATTTTTAATAGAAAGTGTAAAGAGCCAAATGAAGCAAATGAGCATACCGCTGTAATGGAATTTGAAGACGGTACTAAACTCACATATGACACTAAAGCAAGCATCTTAAAAATAGATGCAGTAAAAACTATCAATATATTTTGTGTTGATACAAACATTGAAGCAACTACTGTTTATGTAAAAGCAGTTGATACAACTATTGAGTCAACAACACTTATAAAAGGAACTCTAACAGTAACTGATTTATTTAGTGCTAATGGTGGAATGAAAGTTCAACCATCAGCTGATGGAGCTATAGCTGCTGAGTTTAACTGTGATGTTAAAACAACGAAACAACTATTTGATGAAAAAGGAAATGTGACAGATCATTCTCACTCTTGCAGTGATGGTGCTACAGCACAACCAAGATAATGAAAAGTATATATTTAAACTCAAGCTCAAATACAAAGTTTTTTAGTGCTTCTGAAAAAGAGAGTTTTAATAGGATGCTTTCAACAAATTTAAGTTCACGAGTTGTAAGACCTCATTTTGGAAGTGAGCTTTACACTCTGATTGATAGAAATATGGATGATGAGTGGAGATTAAAGTTTAAAAAATTCACTTTAGAAGCTTTTTATGATGAAAATCATGTTGCTTGGGATAAAAGACTTATTCCAATTGGAGTAAATATAACAAAACTTGATGCAACTAAAAATGAAGTTTATACCAGTATAGATTTTGAGAAATATAGTATTGAAACATTAATGGGAGGTTTTTAATGGAGTTAAAAGAATTGATTGCAAACCTACCTGAACCTACAATATTTACAACAGTAAGTATTGAAGAGATTATACAAGAGAATGTTGATTTGATGAAGAGTGTCAATCCTGATTGGATACCAATAGAGAGTGATGCCAACATGATGCAAATTGAAGCCTTTTCTTATAAAGAGATGTTTCTTAGAAATATGTTTAATCAAGCAATAAAAGAGATGTTACCTCATTATAGTTCAAAAGAAAACTTAGATAATTTTGTTTTTGGATTTTATGGGGGTGAGCTTAGACTCTCTGGAGTTGAACCTAAAGCTACTTATGAGTTTGAACTAGAGAGTGTTTTAAGTGTGGATATTATCATCCCCAAAGGACTAGAACTTAGTGATGGAGTAGATCAAAGCTCTTTCGTTGATGAAAACATAACTATATCAGCTGGAGATATCAAAGCAACTGGTAAAGTTCAACTTAACTCAAAAGTTAAAAGCTCTAGCATAAAAACAGAGATAGTGATATCACCATTTCCTTACATTCTAACACCAAAAGCTTTAGAAGATTTTAGTGGTGGTAGTGATGTAGAGAGTGATGAAGATTTTTTCAAAAGAGCTATTTTATCACTTAATAGGTACTCAACTGCTGGAGGAAAGGACGCTTATAAATTCTTTGCTTACAGTGCTGATGAGAGAGTATTTGATGTAGAAGTGATTTCACCAGAACCAATGAAAGTAGATGTGATAGTTTTAGCTCATGAAAACGAAAGTGAAGTAGTTGCTAATGTAAACACTGCATTAACTGGAGAGAGTAAAGTTCAAGCTTTTTGTGACGTGGTAACTGTAAAAGCTGCTGCACCCAAGAATATAACACTTAATGCGACTATACATCTTTTTGATCTTTTGAAGCAAAAAGAGATAATAGCTCTGATAAATGAAAACTTTAACAATAAATTTAAGATTGGTGAGAGCCTACCATATAGCTCAATCATTACAAAAATGCACCTAAGTGGTGTATATAAAGTAGTTCTTAGTACCAATACAGACATGTCTGTTAAAACAGATGAGTATATCAACATAACAACTATTAATATAAGTGTTCAAGAGGCAAGTTTATGAGCATAATTCCTTTAAATGAAAATCAAAAACAAAGAGATGTAGAAATCATTGGAGATAGTACATTATCGAAATTTGATGTAAAAAAAGTGAGTGTAAATCCTCTTACTTGTCATGTATCACTACTAGAGCATTTAGCTCTAAGCCTTGATGTAAGTATTGTTGGTCTTGATGAAGATGAAGCAAGAACATATCTTCAAAATGCAAGAGAAATTAAAAAACATATAGGCTCATCTTATGCAGTCAGAAAAGCTTCTGAATCAATATATGGTAATGATATAAAAGTTGAACCTTGGAATAAATATGGTGGAGTACCTGGTACTTATAAAATAATAGTAGAAGCAAATGAGAAACCAGTGACTGAGACTAACTTGAATAAAACAATAAGGCTTATTGATAAAGCAAAAAGAGTTAGTACCCACTTAAGAGGCATAACTATAAATATGAAAAGCAGTGGATTGATGAGTAATGCTTGTGCAACACAAAGTAGTGAGGGCGTAACCATACTACCGCAAGTTATAGAAAATATAAATATGAGTTTAAAAAAGAGTGTAGCACTCACTTTTTACATGATAGAAAGCATAGTGCTAAAACCAAAGGGAGTTTAAAATATGCAATATTTAACACTATTGACGCAATTAGGTGCTAGTAAAATAGCAACTGCAACAGCCAATAATACAACCATAAATTTAACACAAATTGCCATAGGTGATGGTAACGGAACTGTGCCAATGCCAAACGCAACTCAAACCGCTTTAGTTAATGAAGTTTATAGAGCAAATTTGAATGATTTAAAAGTAGATGAAAATAATGCTAATTGGGTAGTAGCTGTTGGTTATATACCATCGACTGAAGGCAACTTTTGGGTAAGAGAAGTTGGTATATATGATGCAGATGGAGATTTAATAGCAGTTGGAAATTATCCTGAAACATTTAAACCTATGATGGCTGATAATGTAGCAAAAGACATATATATCAAAATGATTTTTGAAATATCAAGTGCTGATGCAGTTACTTTAGAAGTTGATCCTTCAATTGTAATGGCAAGTCGTGAATATGTTTCTCAAGAACTTTTGAATTATGCTTTGAAAAGTAATGTTTATACAAAAAATGAAGTTAATCTACTTAATAGAGGTTACAAAAATCGTATTCTAAATGGCAATTTCAATATATGGCAAGAAGGAGACACTTTTGTAGGTGGAAATAAATATACAGCTGATATGTGGTATTCAGCTGGGGGTGTCAATGTAAACAGAATTTCGGACAGTCACACGGATAATGGACTTAGAGCAATAGGAACTAACGGTTTTCATCCTTTGGTTCTTCAAACAATAGAGCTAAAAAAGGTAGGTTCTTCTAAAGACGAGTTTAGTCTAGGAAGTACTCATACTGTATCAGCAGAAATAAGAGGTTCAGTTCCTATGAATGTTCAGATTGGAACAGGTTTCTCAGATGGTAGTACTGCTGGTAATTATCAGGCTATAGAGAAGTCAAGCAAAATACCTATCACTACAAACTATCAGAAAATCACCTTTACTTTTACTATAGGAGCTTCTCCTAATCCTACTAATGAGGGCTTAGAGGTACGATTTATAGGAAGTGCAGTAAATAAGTATATGGATATTAAAAAAATCCAATTTGAAGAAAGTCCTATTGCTACTCCTTTTGAGCAGAGAGATATAGGCTTGGAATTGAGTATGTGTCAGAGATATTTTTATAAGTCAACAAGTGGAGTTAACATGATACAGTACTACAGAATAGACCCTGCTGGGTCTTTAAGATATGCTTTTCAATTCCCTTCTACAATGCGTATAGTACCTTCTGCTTCTATTGACGTAGGAAATGTGGTAAACGTCACTAAAGACATGGCTCTCTTTAGTGGAGGTATTGGAGGACCTGTGTATGCTACATTCATTGAAGCAGATGCAAGATTATAAAGGACAAACAATGGAAATAAAAACAATTAAATTACAAGAGAATGGTTGGAAAATAAATGGAGTGACTTTCATATCAAACATAGAAAAGGCAAAAGGTAGGAAAGAAGTCCTAGCTTGGATTAAAAAAGGGGGCATTGTTGAGGCTCAATACTCAACAAAAGAGTTAACTGAACAAACAAAGCAAAAAAATAAAGAAAATAAAGATTTACTTATCTCTCAAAGCACAGCAGAAGTACACACTATTCTTTATGATATAGATGAAAAAAGTATGGACAGAATGAACCGTATAGTGTCACTTGCAAATGCTGAGTACAACTATAGAGTATCCGTGGGAGAGACTCTTGCTAGTGCTTATGAAGCTTCTTATAAAACTCAAACAGTTGATTGGACTGGGGCTGATGATAAACCTCACAAGGTTATGGTTGAAAGTATAGTTCAGGCATTACGAGCTGGAATGATAAACATGGGGGAGATTTGGCATGGCAACTAATATGAAATCACACTTTAAACAAGAAACTCTTTTAGTTGAACTTCCTATTGCTGGGAAGATTAGAACACTAATGGAAAAGCTTGAATACTACTCTGAAATATTAAAAGAGAGTACTATAACAGAGATTGGATTTAAAACAGATTTAGGAAGTATTCCTCAATTATTTCAATGGCTTATTCCTAAAGATGGTAAAGCCACATACCCTTTCATCAATCATGACAAAATGTACAAAGAGGGTAAGCACCCTCAAAAGGTTTGTGATGATGTTTTAAAAGAGGGTTGTGAGGTTACTGGTGTTTCGTGGTGGAGAAGAATTGTGATTAGAGAGAGTTTAAGAATAGGTGGGCATGTAGCTTATAACAATTATAGAAAAAATGACAAAAAGGAAATTAGATGAAGAAAATATTTTTAATGGTAATTATTGCCTTGATTGGGTTTAGTGGTTGTGCCACTGATGGGGTTTATGATGTAGGTAAAGCAGTTTACAAAGGCAGTAAAGAAGTAGTCAAACAAAACAAAGACTTGATAAGTGAAAAAACTATGAAATCACTTAAAAATGTAGATAGAGTTGCCACTGGTTACGACACGTTAAGAGGTGCCGTCACAAAAAAAACAGCTATGGAAAAATACAATGCAAAAGTAGACGCAGTCACAGATGAATTTATGATTGAATGGGAAGCGTACCTAAAAGCAAAAAAGCCTTTAACTGTAGATATAAATTCTACAAAAACCGAATAGATTTTTATTGTACGTGGTAAAACAGAGTAAAAAGGAGACTAAGTGAGTATTAAAAGAGGTATCGTAACAGAAATAAAAAGTGATAGTGCTAGACCCATAAGTGTCACATCAACACTACCTATAGCTCTTGTTGTAACAAGTGATATACAAGCTGGGCTTTACTATTTTGATAGTCCTAAAGCAGCTGTTGAAAGTGATCTTATAAAAGCACATACTACAGGGAATATGATTAAGTATCTTAACGTAGGAGTTGATCAGTTTCCTTGTATTGTTCCAACTATCATAAGTGTAGCAAATGAGGGTGCTGATGATGCAGCAACTAAAACAAATATAATCAATGCTACAAATGCTTTAAAGAGTGCTGCAGGAAGTATAAATCTTGCAAGTGCTACAGAGAGTGCTGTGGGTTTTAAACCTGACATCATAACAGTAGCGGATCATGCCATAGGAGATACAGATATAGCAAATGCAATTATCTCTGTTTGTAACTCTTTAAAAGGAAGAACTTTTATAGATTTGGATGCAGCTGACAATGGTGATGCTGTTACAAAAAGAAAAGCATTTGGAAGTGATAGAGTTACTCTAATAAAAACATCTTTGGGACTTTGGAATACAAAAGAATCTAAAACAGATTATTATGACAGTGGTGTAATGTTAGCTTGGCTTAGAGTATATGTAGATGGCGAGGGTAAAACTGGTTATTCCAAATCAATTTCAAATAGGGTCTTACCTGTAAGTAGCGTAAAATCTCCGAGTGAATTTTATGCTGGAGCTTTGGATGAGACTGATTCACTAACTGTAAAACAGATTACAAGTTTTATTTTTTATAAGGGAATTAGAACGTGGGAATATGCAACAGCTAGTGCTGATCCTATTTGGCAAGATGCAAGAAGAGTTAGAATTTTTGATTTAGCAGCAGCTGCTGTTTTAGAAGGAATATTTTGGGCAGTTGATAAAGACTTGGCTGCTTTAAGTGCTGTTAAAAAATCTTTAAGAGGTTTCATGAATGGTCTTATTGGAGATGAAGTGATGCTTGGATTTAATATCTTTCTTGATATTAAACGCACAACACCTGAAAAAATTACTGCAGGTGAATTTTACTTTGTAATTGACTCTCAAGAAATGCCAAGTCCAAAGCTGATTTGCGTAACTTTTAATAGAGTTGATAGATATGCGCCATTAGTTTATAAAATTATAGAGGAGGCATAGGATTATGAATAGAAGTGTAATAGCTGAAGTTAATGCTTTTATAGATGGTATAGGAAGTATAGGAATTGCTGAGAGTTTTACACCTCCAGCAATAAAACAAAAGAGACTAACTCAAAACACTGCAGTTGGAGAGAGAGGTGTTACTTATGGAGCTGTTGAGAGTTTAGATACAAGTATCACTTTTAAAGCTTTACCAACTGCTATATATAACGAACTTGCAAAGCTAGATAATGCTGAGATTATCTTAAAAAAGGCAATAAAAACTGCTGATAAAACAGAGAGTTTAGAGTTTACATGTAAAGGTGCATTTGACCTTGAATATGGTGAAGCAAAAGCTGGAGAGTTTTTAGATGTAAAGATAACTCAAAAAGGGTTAAAGGCTTATACTCATGAGATCAACAACAAAGTTGTAGTAGATATTGATCATGAGAATTTAAAGTGTGAAATTGCTGGTAAAGATTTACTGGCTGAAGTTAGAAACATAGTAGGGAGTTAAAAATGCCAAGAACTAATAAAAATATTGTATTTGAAGAGCCAATTATAGTAGGTAAAAAAGAGTTAAATGAAGTAACCATGAGAGTACCAAAAGCAAAAGATTTAAGAGCAGTTTCACATATAGTTGATCCTGTTGTAAGAGACTATACACTTGTATCAAACCTGTGTTCACTTAATGCAACAACTGAAGAGATGGATGAATTTGGAGCAAAAGAGTTGATGCAAATGCAAAAAGAGTTAAAAGCTTTTTTGTAATTTATCCTGAAGATATTATCAAAGTTACTTCCAAGATAGGTCATTGGCTGCATTTTGGAAGAAACGAACAATTAGATATGTATCTTCATGAATTAAAAGAGTATTTCAAAGAAGCTTTAGAGCTTGAAAAAGCCTATTTTATGCCAAGAAAGGAGAGCAGATGAGTACATTACTTACATTAGGAATTATACTTAGTGCGACTGATAAACTCACTCCTATTCTTGGTGGTGCTTCATCAAGTCTTGATAAGCTTGATAGTAAGATAGGCGCTGTAAGTGCTAATATAACTAAACTTGGAACTGCTTCACTTGCACTTGGTTTGGCTATTACAGCCCCATTAAAAGGTGCATTAGATGATTATCAAAACTTAGCAGCAGCACAAGGCGAGATAGCATCTTTAGGCATTGATGATAGTGGAATAAAAGCTATAACTAAAAGTGCTAGAGAGTTTTCCAATGAGTTCGCTGGTACTACTGCTCCTGAATTTATAAAAGCTGCTTATGATATAAAATCAGGAATAAGTAGTTTGAGTGATACCGCTGTTGGAGAGTTTACTAAAACAGCAGCACTCACTGCAACTGCTACGAAATCAAATACCGCAGAAATGACTTCACTGTTTGCTACAGGTTATGGAATTTATAGAAAACAGTTTGAAGATTTTGGGGCATCTACTGTTGATGGTTGGAATGATTTAAGTGATGAAGAAAAAGATATCAAGTTTGGAGAGTATTTTTCAGGTGGTATAGCTGGAGCAGTACAAGCTTTTAAAACAGATGGTGGACAGATGAGTGCATCTATGAGTGCTCTTGGAGCAACTGCTACAAATGCTGGAGTTTCTTTTGCTGAGCAATTGTCAATTTTAGGAACTTTGCAACAAACTATGAGTGGTAGTGAAGCAGCGACTAAATACAAGTCTTTTTTAAATGCAGCAGTTGGTGCTAGTGATAAACTTGGCATATCGTTTACTGATGTAAATGATAAGTTACTTTCAACTCCTGAAATTTTAGAAAAATTAAAAAACAAGTATGGTGATACACTTAGTGCTATTGAAAAAGATGAGATAAAAGATGCTTTTGGAACAGATGAAGCAGTAGCAATGATAGACATACTATATGATAAAACAGGTGATCTTAAAAATGGTATGCAAGAGCTTAATAAGATAACTGCAAATGGGACCCAAGTAACCAAAGAGATGGCGAAAGCCATGAACAAAGGTAAAGAGTTTGATTTACTAGGTCAACAGATGAATAATGTATCTACTTTAATAGGTGGTGCATTTGCTCCTTTAGCACTCTCTCTTAGTGAAACTATTGGTGGAGTTGTAAAAAGTGTTTCAAGCTGGATGGAAGAGAATGAAGAGTTATCTTCTACTATATTTACAGGTATAGCAGTTATTGGTGGTCTTTTAACAGTTCTTGGTTCTGTAGGTGTTACAGTTGGAGCAGTTGGTATGGCAATGCCTTTTTTATCTGGAGGTATTGGTCTACTTACAGGTTCATTTGGGTTTTTAGGCACTGCTATAAAAGTTGTTAGCTCTGCATTTTTAACCAATCCAATAGGACTTGCAGTAACTGCAATAGCTACTGCAGCATATCTTATATACGATAATTGGGAACCTATAAGTGAGTTTTTCATAAATTTATGGGATGGAATTGGTACAGCAGCTGAACCTGTACTAAACTGGCTTGAGTCAAAAATAGGTGCTGTTACAGAAATAATTAGTTCTATTAGTTCATTTTTTGGGCTTGGTGGAGATATCAGTGCAACTGTAAAGCCAGTTAGTTCTAAAGCAAATAACACAAGTATAGAAAATATACAAAAGGATGTTTTATCATCTAATGTATCAAATTCTAATCAGCTTATTTATAACAACAATAGAAGTAATCAAGGTAGTTCAAAAGTGATTCACAATACACCAACTTACCATATAGCAGTTACAAATCCTACAAATAATGTGGATGTAGTAAAAGCTATAAAAGAGCATGAACAAAATCAAAAAAACAGACAATATGAGGATGACTAAATGCTTGGTATGATAGGTGATTTTAAATTTGAAATGAACAAAACTCAGTTTGATACTATAAGTCATGAGATAACTTATGATTGGAGCGAGAGTAAACGTATAGGCAATCACGCAAAACTTCAAGCAGTTGGGAAATCAAATGAAAGTTTTACATTTAGTGGCACTTTGATTTTAAAAAAAGTTGATAGCTTTAATGTTCTTATAGCTATAGGAAATAAGCAAGAACCTGTTGTTTTATCTTTCGTGAATGCAACTAGTATAAATGTTGTTATATTAAGTATAAAAAGAGACATGAGTATCTTTTTAAAAAGTGGTGAGTTCATAAAACAAGGATTCACTATAGCAGTAAAAAGGTGGTACTCATGAAAGTAATCGTAACAAGTAAACAAAGGCTTGATGAGCTTGTTTTCACTCACTATGGTAGTTTAAAAAACTTGGAACTGGTTATCCAAGAGAACCCTCATTTGAATGAAAAACTTTTTTTAGAAGCTGGAGATGAAGTACAACTTAGTGAAGCAGAGGTACCCACAAAAGAAAAAACTACTCCAGCACTTTGGGATTAAAATGAAACCTATATTTAAACTCACAGCTAATAACAAAGACGTAACAGACAGCATTAACCTTAATAGCTCCAGCATTACTTTTAAAGATGAAGCTGGAAATTTAAGTGATGAGATAAGCTTGACTACAGAGGGCAGTTTCAAAAAACCCAAGTATGAGGATGAGCTAAAACTTTGGCTAGGTACAAAAGAAAGTGGTCTCTTCTTTTGTGGAGTATTTAAAGTACAAAGTTCTACTTACAAAGATGGCAATAGTAGGTCCATTGAAGTAAAAGCAACTGCAACTGATTTTTCTAAAAACTTGAAGATAAAAAGAAGTCTTAGTTATGAGAGTGTTTCTGTAAAAAAAATAGTTCAAATGATAGCTTTAAGGCATGAGCTTGAAGTAGTGAGTGATTTTGAGGATATATTTGTTTTACATGTAGAGCAGACCAGTGAAAGTGATTTACACTTTTTAAAAAGATTAGCTGATGAGTATCATGCCCTTTTTTCAATCAAAAATCAAAAAATGGTTTTTAAAAAAAAGATGAAAGGTAATAAAAAAAGCACCTCACTACCAAGGTTCACTTTAGAAGTAAATGAAAATTCAACTATCAGTATTCAAAACATAAATAAAACTCTATATAACTCATGTAAAGCTCTATGGAGAGATACTAAAGAAAATAAACAAAAGAGTATAACAGTAGGTGATGGTGAGTCTATAAAGGTTATAAAAGATAGTTTTGAGAATGAAGCTGATGCAAGGCTAAAAGCAACTGCCTCACTCCAAAAAGCAAACGCTGGTACAAAATTAGGTTCAATTAGTTCTTATGGTTTTGAGATATATGCTGGAGGAATCTTAGACTTAAAAGGAACTATAGAAGATGATGGAGAGTATCACATAAAAAGTGCTAATCATAAGCTTGATTCAAGCGGTTGGAATATGGATATAGAAATAGAGAATTAGACACAGCCACCTCTCCCAAGTTGACTGCAATTAAATTTTATCTAATAAATTACTTTTTCTTTAAAAAAGTGACTTTTTGGTACAAGGAAAACAGATGCAGTCTACAAAGTTAAAAGCCCCATTTGGGTGGATAGGTGGCAAGTCTAAACTTGCTAAGGATATCATTGATCTAATTCCTCAAGATCATACAACATATATAGAAGTTTTTGGAGGAGCTCTTAGTGTTCTTTATGCAAAAGAAGCCTCAAAACTTGAAGTAGTAAATGATATAAACTCTGAGCTTATAAATCTTCATCGTTGCATTAGGACCAACCCTCAAACACTCTCCTATTACCTAAATCAACTGCTCATTTCAAGAGAACTATTTGATAATATAAAACGCAACAGGTTAAAACCAAGAAATAAAATTGAAGCAGCTGCTTTTTATCTATATAGACTAACTCAATCATTTGGTAGTAAAGGTGACAACTTTGCCATGAGTGCGAAAAGCGGTAGGAAGCCAAAGGATATATACAAGTCCTATGCAAAGTGGTCTAGGAGGCTTAAAGGAGTGACTATAGAGAATAAAAGTTTTGATGAACTCATAAAACTATATGATAAACCTGAAGCTTTTTTCTATTGTGACCCACCTTATGTAAGCACGGAAAGTTATTATAAAAATACAGGTGGATTTGGAATCAAAGAGCATGAGCTTTTAGCTGATCTATTATCTACATGTAAAGGTAAATTTTTACTTAGTTATAACGATTGTGAGCTTGTGAGAGAATTGTACAAAGATTTTAATATTAATACTACTAAAGAGATTGAGTATACGCTTGGGAAGAATGTGCATAAAAGAAATAAACGTGTAAAAGAAATCTTTGTAATGAATTATTGATATAATGTCTCCAAGATTACAACTTGGAGACATTATGAACAAAATAGAGGATTTAGCTATAGAAGTGATTGAAGAGATGAGTAAAACAGTATATTCTATTGGTACTTTTGTTGCCAAAGTATTTTATAAAGTTTACAATATTGAAGCATTAAAGAATGGACTTGATGCTTATATGCTAGAACGTTTTAAACGAAGACTAGAGAATTTTACTTACGAACATAATAAGCTTAGTGATAATGAAAAACAAGCTTTTTATGAAGATTTAAAAAGTAACAAACAAAACTTAAATTATTTATATGAATTTGTTGAAAAAGCTAGGACTACTACATTTGATTTACATGCAAAAATATTAGCTAGACTTTCTGTTGATTTAATAAAAAATAAAAAATTGAATTATTATGAAAGCTCCTTGATAGTAAATATTAACTCTTTAACAGATAATGACATTATGTTATTTTATAAACAATTAATAAATTTAAAAATGACTCCAAATGAAAATAATCTTAAAGTTTGGTTACTTAACTTTAACGAATTTGAAGAAGAAATTGCTATTAGAAAATTTATTAATATTGGAATAATTACAGAAGATAGATCATCCTCATTATCTTTTGATATGCAAAAGCACCCCTTTAAATTTTATAAAACTGACTATACAGATAAACTACTTGAAATTTTAGATGAAATAATTACTTAAAATGCTAAATTATAAAGAAATAATTGAAAAACTAAAAGACATAATATCTCATGAATTAAATAATAAAAAAATATTTGATAAAGATATTGCTTTAGCTCTTGAGATAGATTATGATAACTTTAGAAAACAAAAAACTAGAGATAATAGCATCCCATACTATGAAATAATGAGCTTTTTAGCTAAAAGGAATATATCTATAAATTGGTTCTTTTTCAACCAGTTACCTGAATCTCTCATAGATGCAACATCAAGCTACATAATCCTTAAGTACCAAAATACTTTAACTGCATCAACAGGAGGAGGCTCTTTTAATGATGAGTATGAACCAATACCTTTAATTATTGATAAGACTATTTTAGATCATATAAATAGCAGCTACAAATATACAGAGGTATTAAAGAGTTTTGGTGAAAGCATGGAGCCTGATATAAAGGATGATAGTTTAGTATTTATAGATAAAAGTCAAGTAGATATAACAAGAGCTGGAGTGTTTGCTATAAATACAATTAATGGCTTATTTTTAAAGAATATAGAGTTAAAAAATGATAAAATAATTCTAAAATCAACCAATACTTTGTACAAAGACATATATTTACATGTAAATGAGGTTCAAATTATTGGTAGAGTTTGTGGAGTATTTTTAAAGGTTTAAAATGGAAGTAACAACGTTAAATATATTAAATGTAATAGGTGCTTAGATTTCAGCTACAGGAACTATTAGAACTGTGATTACATCTCTTTGGTTGCTAATAGCAATAATAAAGTAAAGTTAAAATTAGTGCTGATACAAATTCTATTTTTTCTTCTAATGAATCAGGATCTAAAGAAGTGTTCTTAATTCATATTGTAAATATAGAGTGGACGATAGGTAAAGGAAAGAAAAAGAGATAGAGATAGAAAGCAAATAATTATTGCTTTTTAAAAGTGAGTATATAACGCTCTTTATATTTGTTTTTTATACACACTAACATTTTACAAGCAACTATTTAACATTTCATACACGTTTTGACAAATAACTTTAAGAGTATCACCTCTGTTTACATGTAAAGGTTTTTTATAGGTAGTATAAAAAGTCATATCACTACTTTTTAACTTTAAAACTCTATAATTTTTACCTTTTTTTTCGTAACTATTTACAACCTTTGCGGTCGCTACATGTAAGGAGTAAGTTGTAATTTTTTTGTATTTGTAAAACTCATAAGAGAGCGAAGAGAGGAAAAGTACCACAATCACCAAGAGAGTAGAAAAAATCTCTCTCTTGGTGATGAAAAGTGGTACGCTTTTCATCAAATTTGAGGTAAGCCACTTAGTGTTGATTCTCTAGCTGGTATGTTAGATTCATTGTACACTATTTCAATGGGAATTCCACCAGCGTCAATGAACTTTGTGCAAGCTTTTTGAAAGATTAAGTTAGCAACACCAACTGGACCATTTCTATTTTTACCAATTATAAGCTCTGCATTCTCTTCTGGTTTATCAAAAAAGTTACTCTTATACTCTTTTCCTTCTATACGCGCTTTTTGCTCTTTATCTTTCTCTTCACGCATACGATATATATCGTCACGGTAAACAAACATAATCAAATCAGCATCTTGCTCAATAGCTCCAGATTCACGAATATCGCTCATCATAGGACGTTTATCATTTCTACTTTCAACACCACGGTTCAGCTGTGAAAGAGCAATAATAGGCATCTCTAGCTCACGAGCTAAAAGTTTTAAACCACGACTTATATCGCTAACTTCTTGATGTCTATCTTTGTTTCCAGTTCCTGTCATCAACTGCAAATAATCTATAACACAAAGAGCAATTTCGGGGTGCTGAGTCTTTAGCTTTCTCAGTTTTGAGCGAACATTGTGTATGGTTACATTTCCATTGTCATCAACAAAAAGCTTTTTACCACTCATTGTATCTGCGGCACTATTAAGTCTACTCCACTCATCATCACTCATATCACCGACTTTCATCTTCTGAAGTGGTATAGAAGTCTTAGCACTAAGCATACGAAGCATCAGCTGTTCAGCTGGCATCTCCAACGAAAAGATAGCTACACCTTTGTTATCGTCAAGCACTTGTTGAGCTAGGTTTAAGGTTAGCGCCGTTTTTCCCATCGCTGGCCTTGCAGCCACAATAATCAAATCTCCATCTCCAAAACCTGTTGTGAGTCTATTTAGTTCGGCAAAACCTGTGTTAAGTCCTACAACTCCAGCATTTCCTCTTTTTTTCATCTCTAAAATATGCTCTAAAGTTGCATGTGTCATTTCAGGTGAATCACGAAACTCTTTATTACTATTATCTGCTGTTATTTGGTAAAGTTTTTGCTGAACTAAATCAATCACTTCACTTGAAGGCAAGTCTTTCTCAACAGCCACTTCTTTTATCTCAGCTGTAAGTTTAACTAACTCTCTTTTTATAGATTTCTCACGTAACTCTTCAACATATGCTTTTATAGATGGTAGTGGGTTTGTAGAAAGTATCTCAAGCATTGCATCTTCATCAAAACGCTCCTCTTGTTTAAGCTTTTTCTTTACAAACTCTTCATCAATAGGTAAATCTGTTCTTTCGCACTCTTCCATCGCTTCAAAGATGTACTTATGTGCTGGCAGGTAAAAATCTCTAGCTTTTATGCTCGCAGCAACCTCTTCAAACGAAGCAGGAGTAAAAAGGATTGAGCTTAAAACAGAACGCTCTATATTAATATTATGCAAATTATCCATTTGCTGCTGCTTTCTCTATTTCTAACATAAATCTATCCACTAACTCATCCTCTTTTAATTTTGCTACAACTTCACCCTTAACCATTACAAGCCCTTGCGCTTTTCCAAACGCAATAGCAACATCTGCATGTTTTGCTTCGCCTATTGCATTTACGACACACCCCATAACAGAAATATTTAGTGGTGTTTTTATATCTTTCACCCTCTTTTCTACTTCTGCTACAGCTTTTACCAAATCAGCTTCGATACGACCACAAGTTGGACAAGAAATAATGTTTACTCCACTTTTAACGACACCACTATCTTTAAGAATAGCACGACCTACATTTATTTCTTCCTCAAGCTCACCGGTAATAGAGACTCGCATAGTGTCACCAATACCTTCAAGTAAAAGTGTACCCAAGGCAATAGAAGATTTTACAGTAGAGTGAAACAGTGTTCCAGCCTCTGTAACACCTAAGTGAAAAGGATGGTCTGTCAAAACTCTTAGCATTCTGTACGCTTCAACTGTTCTTTGTACATCACTGGCTTTTAAAGAGACTTTTATGTCACTAAAACCTAAATCTTCAAGGTACTTGATATTATAAAGTGCTGATTCAACCATGCCTTTTGCAGTTGGTCCATACTTTATGTCAAACTCTTTTTCTAAACTTCCAGAGTTCACGCCAATACGAATTGGTATATTTCTATTTTGACAAGCCCTTACTACCTCTTTTACTCTTGTCTTATTACCAATGTTACCAGGATTTATGCGAATACAATCAACAACTTCAGCAGCTATCAAAGCTAACCTGTAGTTAAAATGAATATCTGCTACAAGAGGAAGTTTTATCTGTTCTTTGATGGCTTTAAGGGCATTTGCATCTTCATAATCAGGCACTGCAACACGAACTATATCACAACCTGCAAAATGAAGTTTTTTGATTTGCTCTACAGTAGCTTCTACGTCATGAGTTTTTGAGTAAGTCATCGACTGCACACTTATGGGAGCATCACCACCTACTGCTACGTCACCTATATATATTTTGTTTGTTGGGTATCTTTTTATCATAAGTTATTATACAAAAAAACTATTAAGAGAAAGATAATGGGTCTATGTCTATCTCTACATGTAAGTGTCTACAAGAGTGTCCAAACTTTAGTAACTCTTTTGTATTGGTGCTTCTTAGAAGCATATTGTAACGGTATTTGTTGGCTATTTTTTCTATATTTGCTTTGCCGTAGCCTACTACTTCGACTTCTGGAAAGTAATTTGCTATATTCACGACTTCATTCATAATTTGACTTGCTTTTTCATCTTTTACATGACTTACTAAAATTTTCAATAGTTTTTTATATGGTGGATAAATATCTTCTCTAAAGTACATTTCATCATTTAAAAAAGCTTCATAATCTCCAAAAAATTCTTCAAAAAATTCTCTATTTTGTGTCTGTATGTAAACTTCACCTAAACCTTTTCTACCACTTCGTCCTGCAACTTGAAGCAAAAGACTCATTGCTCTCTCTCTTGCTCTAAAATCTGGAAGATTTAAAATAGTATCAATGCCAATAATAACACTCAAACCAACACCATGATAATCATGCCCTTTTGCAAGCATTTGAGTTCCTACTAGAACATCTGTCTTTTTTTCATTAAAATCTTTTAGTTTTGTATTGAGCTTTTTTTGAGTTGTTATTTCATCACGGTCAAACTTCTCTATCACTTTTGCAGGAAACAGCTCTTGAAGTCTTTTTGTTACCTCTGCTGTTCCTATTCGGTTTGAACGCATATGCGTAGAGTGACAACTAGGACACTCTTTTGGGATAGCTTGAGCAAAGTTACAGTAGTGACACTTCAAAGCATTTGAATTTACATGTAGACTCATTCCAACTGAGCAAAATGGACATAAAACCTTCTCACCACAATCTTGACATGCAATGAACTTAAAGTTAGCACGTGTTGGAAGAAAAACAATTACTTGAGAGTTTTTCACTAAATGCTCTGCTATTTTTTCTATCATTGGGTTTGAAAGTTCGTTATTTGCATATTCAAAATAAATGGTTTTTGTAGAAGAGAAATAAGTACCTTTCAAACGAAATTTTGGAAGGTTTTTAAAACTACCTAAAGATGGAGTTGCACTTCCTAAAACCACTTTTACATTTTTTCTTTTTCCAAACAAAAGTGCCAAATCACGGGCATTGTAACGAGGTCTTTGGTTTGATTTGTAACTATCATCATGCTCTTCATCTACTACTATCAAACCTAAATTTGATACTGGTAGAAAAAGTGCTGAACGCGTTCCTGCTATGACTGAAAGCTTCCCTACATGTAAAGCTTTTAAAATCTCTTCTTTTTTCTTTTTAGTCACTTTTGAGTGCCAAAGCCCTACCCTATCTCCAAAAGCATTTTTAAGTCGTTTTTTTGTTTGTGGAGTTAAACCAATCTCAGGCATAAGAAAAATAGCTTTTTTACCACTGTTTATTGTCTCTTCAATAGCTTTTATGTAAACTTCCGTTTTTCCACTTCCTGTGTCACCAAACAGAAGTGAGCGGTCATGTTTTTGTATAAATTCATAGGCTTTTTGTTGTTCAGTTGAAAGAGTTATATTTGTACTTAAAGAAACATCTACATGTAAAGAGTTTTTTTGCATTGGAACAAAAAGATTCAGAGCATCACCAAGTGAACAGACATAGTACTCACTAATAAACTTTGAAATACTCAAAGTATCTTCACAGAAGAACTCATCTTTTACACAGAGTATTTCGTTACATGTAAAATCTGGTTTTTCTGTTTTTGAGAGAACAACACCAACACGAGATTTTGTGTTTAAAGTAACTTCTACTATGTTACCTTGCTTTAACTCCTCTTCGCAAGTGTAAGTTAAAGCAGATAAGGGGGAGTTTAAGAGTGAAACTAAATAATACATAAATACCTTTTTAAAAATACAGGGAATAGGCTATTTTTTATCATTTCTAATCTTTTTGCATTTTGCAAAAGTATAATAAAACTCACCATTTACCAAACCTCTTGAAATTCTAGGCAACAAAAACCTATATTCTAATCAGTCTAAACATATATTTTTATTACTCTGAGAATAATATTCAACTAAATACTTATGACAGAGTTCATATCTTCTCCATCATAAAAAAATTGACATTTTGCACCAAATAAAAAATATGTAATTGTTTTACAACAGAATGTTTGACTTTTTTAATCTTTACTATCCTTTTTTCAAAAACAATATCAAGCTCTTTTGCACAAAGCAAATTTGCACTTCTGTTTTGGTTAAGAATTTATTATTCGTCACTTAACTTATGTCCCCCAATAGTAACACATCAAAAGTGTTTCAAATTCTGGATATGTCACTTAATTGCCTTTTAAAGCAGATGTATTATAAATAAAATCAACTTTATCTTTTTGAGCCATGGAAAAAAAATGCTCATGGCTTGGAGTAAATATATGTAGTTTGTCAGTGTTAATAAGATTTATTTTTTTACTATCAACAATATGCACAAAATCCCTCTAACTTTGATTTAGATAATATTATTATCTCTTAAGAACTTAAAGTTGCCTGTCTTCTTCAACTCATTTGCATTATAAGATGTTACACCATCTATGTTTTAAAACAACCATAACAAAGAGAAGTTCTATAATACTAAAGGCAGGAGTAAATCCTACCTGTATATTTAATCTTTTTTTCAAATGCTCACCACTTGACTCTTCGTCCACCTATGTTATATGTTTTATTCATATCATTAGAAAATAATGCTACTTGAAGACTCTTACATATTCCCATTGCATTTGATGTAAAAGATATTGTAAAATTACCATCTTTTGCAGCATTAGTATTTGCAGATTGAAAATGTACACAATCTGTTCCACTTGGTGTCTCATAATTCCAACCTGTTGTTATATTTGTATCAGCATCCATAACGACATTTGTCATTTGACTAGTCTTACCAAAAGAATCTTGAGCAGTATAGTACGTTGCAAAATCATTTAGTGCTGTAGCAATGTCTGTTAGTGCTTTTGCAACATTTGCATCATCTCTAGTAGCAGCTAATTTTGGAATAGCAACCGCTGCTAAAATACCTAAAATAACGATTACGAAAATTAATTCGACCATAGTAAAACCTGTTTTCATGGATTACTCCTTGTTTTAAATTAAGCAAACGAAATACTAAAAAAAAGCCAACAAATGCATCATAGTAAAAAATAATAAATTACCAAATCAGACTTTTTGCATAACTCAAAGGATTTAGAAATAGTGAGATTATGCAAAAAAAAATTTAGTAATAACTATTGCAATGAAAAGTTTTATGCAAGATTGTTACTTTTAAATCCTCCCTACGGCAACTCATAAATAAGCCTGAGCTTTGTTAGCTTATCTCATTCATACTGTAGCATTTGATAACAGTAAAGAATTTAGTTTTCACAGAAACTTTTTGCTTCGTAAAACTGCATTTATTAGTTTTCATAAAGATGTTTCAAATGCATTAGATTGTGGGTTTTATTTATATCACTCATGGTTTACTTAGACAGTATTTTCTAAATTTGACAAAGATAATGGAAAACAAATTGTACAAGCTTAAGAGCTATTAAATCACCGTCTTAAGTAGCACAAGTACCTGTTGTAAAAAACTAATAATTATAGCCCACTCTTTATAAAAAATGACTCTGATTATAATATAAAATTCCATAAAAAACAGTTCGGTAGAAATGAAGAAATATCATTGTCAGCTTAAGCTATTTTTATTTAGGTTATTTTTTATAATTATAAAAAATTAATTTGTTAGTAAACGACAATTTGGACTTTGTGTGCAACCAAAAATACCAGTAGTAATGTTGTAATCAAACTCAACAGTTACGTCTTGTTTTATTTCAAAAGTATAAGTATTTAGCTTAGTTTTCATCCAACCACCAGTTGAATCATTTTTGGAAAATATAGGAAATTCTAAAATATTTGATTCGTTGCCATCTTCAAAATTAAATAATCTACTCTTAGTAGATTCAAAACCACTGATTATCTTATCAAGTCTTATTAGCCTAAAATTAGCATTATATATGCCACGATTTCTACCTTCCAAAAGAGCCTTTGCTTTTTGCATAGCAATTCCACTTCGTATGGCACTTATTTGTGATTTACCTTTTACAATTATGGCATCATCACGAGTAGCCACTAACCTAGGAATAGCAACTGAAGCCAATATACCTAAAATAACAATAACAAAAACAAGCTCTAACATAGTAAAGGCAGGTTTAAAACCCACCTTTATATATGGTTTATTTTTCAAATAATTACCACTTAACGCTCGAACCACCGAAGCTATGAACCTTAACAAGTCTTTTTATTGCTCCATTAATACCTTTACAAGTTGAAGTAGTATTACTTTCAGTTGAAATAGTCAAGTTACCATCTGCAGCACTAACAAAAAAGCCTATACAACCTACAGCACTAGAAGTATCTGAAGTATCTGTAAAATACACTTTATTTGATTTACCAGTCATATTTTTATCTTTATTGTAATTAAACTTTTTACTACTATCAGAAAGCTGAACACTTGTCATTTCACTTAAAGCTGCAAAAGAACCTCGCGCAGTATAAAATGCTCCTATATCATTAATAGCTGTTGCTATGTTAGTTGCTGCTTTTGCAACATTAGCATCATCTCTAGTAGCTGCTAATTTTGGAATAGCAACTGCTGCTAAAATACCTAAAATAACGATTACGAAAATTAATTCGATCATAGTAAAACCTTTTTTCATGGTTTACTCCTTTTTTAATTTTATGATTAATACACTTATTAATCGTAAGTAATTATACCCTTCAGTATGTAAAGAGTAGCTTAAGTGGCACAATTAAACTCTTTCAAGCAAGAGTATTGAAGCAATAGCACTTTTAATATCACTATTTACAGTAATTATGAACTAATAAAAGAGTAACCTAAAGAGTTAGCCAAGGTTTTTATTAGCAAAACAATTCACATTCAAAAACCTTTTATACCAAAAATTGTCTACTTTAGCCATTCTCTATTACCTTATCAATCCTGTCTATTAACTTCCTATACTCAATTTTATTTAAATACTCATCATAACTTTTTTGCACATAAGCGTACAGTAGTTCTTTTGTCTCTATAGTGTTTTTTTTGCCAAAAGTTTCTTTAAATTCTTTGTCAAAGAACTTAGAAAACTCTTCGTCAAGTGTTATATCAAAATCTTTTGAACCTATAGAAACGGTAAGTTTGCTCATCTTTTGAGAACTTCCTCAATCTTAGAAAAAATATCATCAGATTCTATGTCTTTGTTCATTAAATCCTCTTCCAACTTATCAATCTGTATATTTTTTGCTTCATGTTGTGCTTTTAATGTAACTACTTCTTGTCTCAATGTATCATTTTGAGATTTCATCTCTTCAAACCTAACTAACAAATCATTTACTTTTTCTGATAGCCTATTTACTGTAATTTCTTCTTTTAATTCTTCAAACATTATATATCCTTAAGTAACTTTGCTATAATTGTAACAAAAAAAAGTAAAAAAATGGCAAACTTTCAATTAAATAGCAAATTTTCTCCTTCTGGCGACCAACCTCAAGCCATAGAGAGACTAACAGCGAGCATAAAAAAAGGTAATAAATACCAAACTTTAGTAGGTGTCACGGGAAGTGGTAAAACTTTTACAATGGCTAAAATCATTGCTCATCTTCAGATGCCCACGCTCATTATGACACACAATAAAACACTTGCAGCACAACTTTACTCAGAATTTCGTGGTTTTTTTCCTAAAAATCATGTTGAGTACTTCATTAGTTACTACGACTACTACCAACCTGAAGCTTACATTCCTAGAAGCGACCTTTTCATAGAAAAAGATAGCTCCATAAATGACGAACTTGAACGACTTAGACTCTCGGCAACAACTTCTCTTTTAAGTTTCGATGATGTTATTTGTGTTGCTTCTGTTTCTGCCAACTATGGTCTTGGAGACCCTGCTGAATATAGAGAGATGGTTCAAGCCATAGAAGTTGGACAAGAGATAAACCAAAAAAAACTACTTTTACAACTGGTAGACATGGGGTACAAAAGAAACGACAACTTTTTTGATAGAGGTTGTTTTAGAGTAAGTGGTGACGTGGTTGACATTCACCCTGCTTACAATGAAGAAGAAGCAGTTCGAATTGAGTTTTTTGGAGATGAAGTTGAGAGTATTTACTACTTTGAAACGCTAAATAACAAAAAACTTGAAGATTTAAAAAAAGTAGTTATCTACGCAACTAACCAGTTCATAGTTGGTCAAACTCGTCTTACTGAGTCTATTAAACATATTGAAGATGAACTTGGAAAAAGATTAGAATTTTTACAAAAAGAAGACAAGCTTGTAGAGTATCAACGACTAAAAAGTAGAGTGGAGTTCGACTTGGAAATGATGCAGGCAACGGGGGCTTGTAAGGGTGTAGAGAACTATTCACGCTACTTAACAGGTAAAAAAGAGGGTGAAACTCCTTTCTCCATGTTTGACTATTTTGAAGCTATTGGAAAAGAGTTTTTAGTTATAGTCGATGAATCACATGTGAGTCTTCCACAGTTTCGTGGCATGTTTGCAGGAGATAGAAGCAGAAAAGAAGTTTTAGTAGAGTACGGTTTCAGACTTCCTAGTGCACTTGATAACCGTCCTTTAATGTTCGACGAATTCATAAACAAAAAAACACAATTTCTTTTTGTTTCAGCAACACCTAGTCCTATAGAATTGGAGCTTAGTGGTGAAAACAGAGCTGAACAAATCATACGACCTACAGGACTACTTGACCCAAAAGTAGAAATCTTAGATAGTGAATTTCAAGTAGAAACTCTCTTTGATGAAATAAAAAAAACCATTGCAAAAGATGAAAGAGTTTTAGTAACCACCCTAACAAAAAAGATGAGCGAAGAGCTAAGTCGCTACTACGCTGAGCTTGGCATAAAAGTCAAATACATGCACTCCGATACTGATGCAATTGAGAGAAACCAAATCATACGTGGTCTAAGGCTTGGTGAGTTTGACGTTCTTATAGGAATTAACCTTCTTAGAGAGGGTTTGGATTTGCCAGAGGTTTCACTTGTTGCAATTCTTGATGCTGACAAAGAGGGGTTTTTAAGAAGCAAAACTAGTTTAGTCCAAACTATGGGAAGAGCCGCTAGAAATTTGAACGGTCGAGTTATCATGTTTGCTAAACGCATAACAGACTCTATGAAGTATGCCATAGAGCTAACTGAGGAAAGAAGAAAAACACAAGAAGCACATAACAAAAAACACGGTATTACCCCAAAATCAACCACAAGGCTATTAGATGAAAATCTAAAAGTAGAAGATATGGGAGAACTCTTTAACAAAATGGATAAAAAAGACAAAATTCCACCAAGCGAAAAGAAAAAAATACTAAAAGAGATGACAAAAGCGATGCATGAAGCAGCCAAGTCTTTAGAGTTTGAAAAGGCCGCAAAACTACGAGATGACATAGTCAAACTAAGAAAATTGTGATAAAATAAGGAAAAAATCATAAAGGATGTGTTTTGCCTGCTATAAGTGATCCTAAAAACTTCATCAACAGAGAACTGTCTTGGTTGAGATTTAACACAAGAGTACTTAATGAATCAACTAAAAAAGACTTACCACTACTAGAATGTCTTAAATTTTTAGCTATTTATGCTACTAACCTTGATGAATTTTACATGATAAGAGTAGCTGGATTAAAACAACTTTTTTCAGCTGGGGTTATAGTTACTGGTAACGATGAAATAACACCACTAGAACAACTACGAGAAATTCGAAGCTATCTTTCAAATGAAAAAGAGACTCTTCAGGAAAACTATACATCAATAATTAAAAGACTAGAAGAAGAGAATCTTTTTATAACAGACTATGATAATCTTAGTCGTGATAATAAAAAAATTGCTGATGAATATTTTTTCTCAAATATTCTTCCAGTATCTGTTCCTATTGCCGTCAATGCGACACACCCTTTTCCACACTTAAACAATCTTAGTTTCTCTTTGGCAGTTAAACTTCAAGATGAAAAAGGCTCAGGAAACTATAAATACGGCATGATAAGAATTCCTAGAGTTCTTCCCCGTTTTTACCAAGTAAGCGACAATATATATATTCCTATAGAGAGTATTGTAAAAAAACATGCAGAAGAGATATTCCCTGGATACCAACTTGTTTCATCTGCGGCTTTTAGAGTTACAAGAAATGCTGATATGGTTATAGAAGAGGAAGAAGCTGATGATTTCATGATGATTATGGAACAAGGGCTTAAACTACGTCGTCGTGGTGCTTTTGTAAGACTTGAAATAGAAGAAAATGCAGATGAAGATTTAATGAAATTTCTTAACTCTCATATGCAAATTTTTGCTAAAGATATATACGAATACAAAATTCCACTAAACCTTGGAGCTATTTGGCAAATTATTAATAATAAAGATTTTTCATATCTAACTCTACAACCACATAACCCAAAAGTATTGCCTCCTTTTAGCAAAAATGAGTCTATTTTTAAAATTCTTGCTAAACAAGATGCTCTTTTACTGCACCCATATGAAAGTTTTGATACTGTCACAAAACTTTTAAAAGAGGCTTCAAAAGATCCTAATGTTGTATCTATACGAACTACGCTTTACAGAGTAGAGAAAAACTCACAAATTATACAAGCTTTAATTGATGCTGCTAATGACGGGAAACAAGTAACAGTTATGGTTGAACTTAAAGCTAGATTTGATGAAGAGAACAATCTTCACTGGGCAAAAGCACTAGAACAAGCTGGTGCTCATGTTATTTATGGAATAACAGGCTTTAAAATACACGCAAAAGTTACCCAAGTCATACGTCAAGAATCTGGTGTACTAAAGTTTTATATGCACCTTGGAACAGGTAACTACAACGCTTCAACCGCAAAAATATATGCAGATGTTAGTCTTCTTACATGTAGAGATACTTTTGCTAAAGATACAACTACATTTTTTCATATACTTTCAGGTTTTTCAAAAAACAAAAAGCTTACAGATTTAAAGATGTCACCAACTCAAATAAAACCAAAACTTATCTCGCTCATCAATGCAGAAGCTAAAGCTGCTAAAGATGGATACATCATATTAAAAATGAATGCTTTAGTTGATACTGATGTTATAAAAGCTCTTTACAATGCTTCAAAAGCAGGAACAAAAATAGATCTAATAGTTAGAGGTATATGTTGTCTTCGCCCAAATGTTGAGGGACTTAGTGAAAATATAAAAGTAAAAAGTATCATAGGAAAGTATCTTGAACATGCTAGAGTATTTTACTTTAAACACTCTGAACCAACACTTTTCATATCTAGTGCTGATTGTATGCCAAGAAACTTAGAGAGAAGACTTGAACTCATGACTCCAATATATGAAAAGCCTCTTCAAGAGAAACTTTTTGAAATGCTTAAACTTCAAATCACAGATAATTCTCTAAGTTGGAATCTAAGAAATGATGGAGAGTATGCAAAAGTTGAAAAAGGTAAAGATAAAACCATTAATAATCATGTAATTTTAGAAGAGTATATGAATAAAATATATAAAACTATGAAAAAAGACACTACCTCAAACAAAGCTGAGCATTTAGCTAGAAAACTATTTAAGGAAAGTTAATGACATTTGAAAACAAAACTCCTCAAATAGATAATTCAGTTTTTGTAGCTCCTAGTGCTGATGTAATAGGCGAAGTTGAGATTGGGGTAGATAGTTCTATATGGTTTGGTTGTGTTGTCAGAGGAGATATACACTTCATTAAAATAGGAAAACGCACAAATATACAAGACTTAAGTATGCTTCATGTCACTCACTTCACAAAAGATGACAGAAGTGATGGTAATCCTACTGTTATAGGAGATGACGTTACAATAGGCCATAGAGTCATGCTTCATGGATGTGAAATAAAAAATGCTTGTTTAATTGGCATGAGTGCAACTATACTAGATGGTGCAGTCATAGGGGAAGAGTCTATAGTTGGAGCAAATTCTCTTATTACAAAAGGAAAAAAATTCCCTCCTCGTTCTCTCATTGTTGGTAGTCCTGCAAAAAGAATTAGAAGATTAAATGATGAAGAAATTGCTTCACTCTATAAATCTTCACAAAACTATGTTGATTATAAAACTAGATATATGGTATAATCTTTTTAAAATATTATATAAAGGTTTATTTAGTGATAAAACATATGATTCTTCTTTTAGTAGCAAGTTCGATAATACTTCAAGCAAATAACTTTGGTGATGGTATGAGAGCATATAGAAAAGGCGATTTTAACAAAGCAAAGTTATATTTTGAAATAGCATTAGAAAAAGACAAAACATACAATGCAAGCCACATATTAGGCAAAATGTATTTAGAAGGTAATGGTGTTAATCAAAACTTTGATAAAGCCATAAAGTACTTTAAATTTGCTCAAAATTATGGTAATATTATTGCTGGTTGTTATGCAAGCACTGCTTATATGAAAAAAGGAGTATTCAACTGGGGCATACTTGAAGATGGTTTAGCTCGTGGGCTAAAACACGAAACTAAGTATTGTTTAAAAGTCGTAGACGTATGGATGAATAAATAATTATTTTTCTTTTTTCTTTTTTCTTTTTTTAGGATTTGGTTTCGCAAAACTAACTAAATCTTCTGTACTGATTATAGAATCTGGAAGATTTTTTAAGCTCTTTTGAAAAACAATATTTGCAGCATAAGCATCTGAATACGCACGATGATGTTGTTCTATTTTTATATTGAGCTCTTTTATAAGAAATCCCAATCCATAACGTTCAGCTTCTATAGTCTTTTTTGCTAAATCAATTGTACAAATTTTTCTATTTAACAGTGGACCAAAACCAGCCTCTTCCATAGAGTATGAAATAAAATTATAATCAAAATTCACGTTGTGAGCCACAAAAATAGCATCTTTTAGGAAAAGTCTAAATTTTTCTAAAGTGGACTTTAGAGATGGTGCATTTTTAACATCATCAAGTGTTATTTTTGTAAGATTTACTATGTTTTGAGGTATTTCATCTGCTTTAACAAATGTCTCAAATTTAGCTATAACTTCTCCATTTTGTACCATGGCTGCACCAACTTCTATAATTTGTGCATTTTCAGGTTTACTGCCATTTGTCTCAATATCGACAATACAAAATTTCTGTTTTTCAAGTGGGCTAAAAGTAGTTTCTAAAGCAATCAAGTTGTTATTTAACTCAACTAAAGGAAGACCAAGAATTCTAAGATTTGCTAAGGTATCTTCTATGGTATTAAACTCATAAACATTTAACTCTTTTACCTTTTTAAATTTTGCCCTACACTCGTTAAATGGTTGAGGATTTATTGTCATTTTTTGTATAAGTTTATCTAAATTTCTCAATTTTTACTCTTTTTTAAAAACTCAAAAATTTTTTCTCTGTCTTTTTTTACTTTTCTTAACTCAACACCACTACTGACATCTAATCCATAAAAACCTAGATTTTTTACTTCATTTATATTCTCACAGTTTAAACCACCTGCAAGTATTATTTTTGAACAATCAACCAAATCAAACCAAGATATATCGACTCTTTTGCCCTCTCCACCATAACTCTCTACAAAAGCATCTACTATTCTATATTCATTACTAAACGAAGTTATGTCTTCTTTACATGTAGCTCTTATGACACGCAAATATGGAAGTTCAAGCCCTTTATACAAAGACTCTTTAGCATCAAAATGTATCTGTGCCAAACTCATATGTGCCTCACTACATGTAGCGTTTATTTTACAAGATGAAGACTCTACAAACAACCCTACTCTCTCTACAAAAGGTGGTAATTGCTTCACTATTTCTAAAGCCTTTTTCGGAGTAATATACCTAGGAGATTTTTCATAAAAAACAAAGCCCAAAGCATCTGCTCCAGCTTCTACCGCCACTAAAGCATCTTCAGTATTTGTTATGCCACAGATTTTTATACGCACTATTTTAAACTACTTATTGCATCGCTATATGAAGGATTTGAAAAAACATAGTTACCTGCAACTACTATATCGACTCCTGCATTTTCTAAATCTTTTACATTTTTGTCATTAACTCCACCATCTACTTCAATGAGAGTATTTAAACCTTTTTCATTTATCATTGCTTTTAGTTTTTTTGCTTTTTCAATAACCGATGGTATAAACTTCTGTCCACCAAAACCAGGGTTTACACTCATAAGAAGAACCATATCTAAATCTTCCAACAAATACTCAATGGCTTCTGGAGGGGTATGTGGGTTTAGAACAATTGCTGGTTTTATACCATAGCCACGTATTTTTTGAATAAGTCTATGTGGGTGTTTTTCCTCTTCAATATGAAACGAAATATATTCAGGTTTAAAAGGAGCAAAAAGATCTACAAAAAATGTATTGTTTTGCACCATCAAATGAATATCAAGTGGTTTTGTTGCTGCTTTTGCCACAGATTTTACTACAACTGGTCCTATTGTATGATTTGGAACAAAATGCCCATCCATTACATCAATGTGAACGAAGTCACAACCACCATCACAGATGGCTTCTATCTCTTCTTTTAAAATACCAAAATCTGCGGAAAGTATACTAGGTGCAATTTTCATTTTTATCCTTGTTTTTAGGGACAGGCATCTTTTGCTTCACAAAAGCAGCCAGTCCAGCTATTACCATTTTTTATGTTATCTTGTTAAAAATAATGTTAAATCTCGCCCATTTACATTGAGATTAACTTGTGCTCCACGGCTATTTTTTTGTGAACGCATAATATCTTCAACATTCTCAAAAGTTCTAGGCATTGTTATATCAATTTTTATGCCTTTTTTATGTAACTGTTGAGAAATTTTTCCTCCAATTATATGAGTAAATTCTCCCAACGCATCTACTAGGTCTTCTTCACTAGAATCCTCTTCAAGTAATATCATGCATGTTTCTTTAGCAATGCTTTTCTCAAAAATTAGAATTAAAATTCCATCAATATCACCATAAAAACCTATAGAGACACTCAATAAATCTTTACCATTTTCTAGATTTAATTCTTGTATTTTGATTAACTTTTTCACCGCATTATAACCAGAAAGTACTTCAATTGTCTTTACAGCGGACTCAATGATAGTTGGTAATGTAGATATGAGTTTTTTTGTTATACCAAAGCCTTTTTTAGCCACACTTGAACTCTCACGAGCCTCTTTCATCATATCACTATCATCAAATACACTATCTATACTAGGGTATATCAATATCCCTGCATCTTCTAAATCATTGTTTAATTTTTTTGTTATTTTACGATTATCTAACCCACAAATAACAATAGATGTTCCATACTCCGCACCTGCTGTTGAAAGTTTTGATATAAAATTTACTCCATGTACATTTATGGAAGATACTGCAACAGAATCAAAAAGAAAGAGTTTAAACCCAACTTTTAATGAATTGTTATGATAAACCATGTCAAATTTTTTTGATATATCAGAGTCTACAAAACCTTTTAAAGTATAAACGATAACATTGTCTTTAATAAATACCGTTGGTGTTTTATCAAGCTTTCCTAAATACGAGTTTTCTATAACGAACTCTGCCTCTTTTCTTTTTGCCAAAAAATCACTTTCATCTTTTGCAATTATAGGATAAAAACCTCTTTCATAAAGTTCCATTGCTAATTGATTTTTCTGCTCACTATTTTTTTCATAAACTATAATCTTTTTTTCTTTTGCTTTTTTCAAATTGTTCCCAACAAAAAGAGTAGCAATTTCAGCTGTGTCAAAAAGAGAAAAATTCAAACTATCGGGAAACATATCTAAAATTATTTTGTAATTTTTTGTATCATAATCACAAAAACCTACAATAGTACCACACTTATCTCTAACTTTAATCAACGACTCTATAAGCACAGTAATCCCGCGTTTATTGAAAAAAATGACCCTTTTAAGAGATATAAATGCACCTTCTAGTTTTGTTTGCATCAAAAAATCAATATCAAAAGGAGAGACTATATCTGAAGCATTTTCACCATCTAGAAAACCTACTGGTGAAAAAATAGCAACTTTATGTTTAGTAACTGGTTTCAATTTCAATTCTCTTGTATGATTTTATAAAAGTTATTTATGATTTCATCATCAAAAATAGGTTCTAAATCAAAAAAATTATTCAGACCACTTTGAACCATACTTGGTCTACTCATTTCATAAATCAAAAGTAATCTTAAATAAGTAATTTCTAAAGCATTTTCACCAAAATCACCTTCATTTACATCACCTATCTTCTTTACTAATTCTACTATTTCATCTGAAAAATCCCATTTTTTTGCTATCAGTGAAGAAATTTCAAAAAATGTTCTGTCAGTCATCTTACGAAGTATAGTCTCATAACTCAACTGTTTTGTTTCTCTTAAAAGTTTTACTGTACTATTAATATTACTAAAAAGAATTTCACTTACTACCAAAGAAGCTGGTATGATACTAATTGCTGGAATTATTTCACTATCTTCACGTCCTAAAAACTTAATGATTTTACCCCAGTTGTGAATAAGCCTTGCTTGAAAATTTTGAAATTTACTTGAATTAAAATCAAATACTACCCATTTCTTAGGAAGGATAAGAAGAAGATAATACCCATATATAAGCTGTTTTGCTTTTGAAATACCAAGTATCCCAAAAATCTGTCTAGCATTTTTTATCTCATCTCTAAAACCAAAAATAGGTTTGTTTACTATGTTTTGAAGATAATGTATAAGAGCTCTATCTTCATTGGCAATGTCAGCAGCACGAACCATATCACCACTTTCAAGTGCCTCAGAACACTTTCTAACAATCTTAGGTATTGGAGGTATTGATTCTATATAGTTGTTTATTGTTGTAACTGATAACATAATACAGCCTTTAGTTTTTTACAAGATGTCTAATTGTAGCTTTAATTTCATAAAACATTTATAAAACATATGTTATAATAATAGACTATGTAATACAGTTTAAGTAGATATTTTGCTTATTTTGTGTAAAATTCCAAAAAATTTTAAGGAAATTGATTATGGCAAGAAAATGTGCTATCACGGGCAAAGGTCCAATGAGCGGAAATAACGTAAGTCACGCGAAGAACAGAACGAAAAGAAGATTCCTTCCGAACCTAAGAACTGTAAGAGTTACTTTAGAAGACGGAACGACTAGAAAAATTAGAGTTGCAGCTTCAACACTTAGAACAATGAAGAAGAACGCTTAATCCCTACGCAATCCAATATATAAGGGGTTTGGGTGTCTCTAACTAGAAAGTTAAAAAAAATTCTTAATTGGTCAACTAGATCAACCCCTCATATTGACTTGAATACAGAACTGTATCAACAGTTAAAACCATTTCGTCTCCCTCTTATACTCGTAGTTTTTATGATTATGATAGGGACACTTGGTTATGTCATCATAGATGGCTTTACTCTACTAGACGCAGTATACCAAGCAGGTATCACCTTTACTACAGTAGGTTTTGGAGAAATTTCTCCTATATCACCTGCTGGAAGAATATTTACTATTACTCTTATTATCTTAGGATTTGGCGTATTTTCAATGTCAATAGGTATATTAGTAGAAGTTCTAAATAAAGGTCAACTTGTCAACATTATCAAGGAGCGACAGATGCTATACAGAATCGCTAGGCTAAAAAATCACTTTGTTATTTGTCATCACAACGAAATTACAATAGAGTTATCTAAACAATTTCGTGAAAATCACATACCTTTTGTTGTAATCGACCCTAGAGAGGACATGGCAAAAATAGCATTACAATATAAATATCCTTATTTTATTCAAGAGGACCCTCATACAGAAATAGCCCTTCAAAAGTCATTTCTTTCAAGTGCAAAAGGTCTTATAACTCTTAGTGAAAATACTGCTGATAATATTGCACAGATTGCATCAACGAGACTATATGAAAAAGAAATTGGACTAAAACGTCCCTACTATATTATTACCAGTGCAACTAGTGACAATGATATGGTAAAACTAAAAAAACTTGGAGCAGATAGAGTAATTAGTGCTACAAAACTCATGGCTGAACGTCTTCGTGCAATGAGCCTTAGACCAGACATGGAAAATATGCTTGAAAAACTACTATATAGAAAAGATGCTCCAATAGATATGGAAGAAATTAAGATTCCTGACCATTCATGGATGAGATTCAAAAAACTAAAAGAGGCTCGTCTAAGAGATATAACAAACGTAAGCATAGTTGGTATCAGAGACGCAAATGATATTTTTATACCTATGCCTAAAGGTAATGTACTGGTCGGAACTGGCTCAAAGCTACTTGTCATTGGAACTGCTGAAAGTATACGTGCTACAAAGAGGATCATACGCAAAAAGCAAAAACCTGAAGAATTAAGATATGTTTGATATATTTCCTATTAAAAATGGACTTGAAAATGTAGAAGGTTTTTTTTGTGGAGGAGTGAGTTCTGGTATAAAATCTGATAAACAAAATGATTTGGGCTTTATTAGAAGCGATGAACTTTGCCAAATTTCAGCAGTTTTTACTGAAAATAGATTCAAAGCTGCTCCAATTTGTCATTTTTTAAATTATAAAAAAGACTTTAAAACAAATTTTGTTTTAATGAATTCAAAAAATGCAAATGCTATGACTGGCAAAAAAGGTGTTGATGATATAAATTTCATATTTGATAGACTTAAAAACAGACTACCAAATATACAAAATCCTGTCATGAGCTCAACTGGGGTTATAGGTTACAGATTAAATACAGATAAAATATGTGGTGCTTTTGATAAATTTGATTTTGACTTTAAAAATTCAGATAAAACTGCTCGTTCTATAATGACAACAGATAGCTTTAAAAAAGAGTTATGTTTTAGGGTTGAGCTAGAGAATGGAGATTTTTTTCATGTAGCTGCAATATGCAAAGGTGCAGGCATGATAAACCCATCTATGGCAACTATGCTCTGCTTCATTTTAACAGATGCAAAAATACCAAAAATTGACATGGATGAGCTACTTCATAGTGCAATTGAACAATCGTTTAACACTATAAGCGTAGATGGAGATACGTCAACTAATGATACGGTAATGATGTTAAGTTCTGCAAAAAACAGTTATGATAAAGAAGCATTCAGTGAAGCACTAAATCGTCTGACAAAACATCTATCTCAGGAGATTTTAAGAGATGGTGAAGGCTCAAACAAAGTAGTAGCTTTTGAAGTAAAAAATGCACTTAACATTAAAGAAGCTCAAAAAGCTAGCAAAGCTCTTAGCAACTCACTTTTAGTAAAAACTGCTCTCTTTGGGGAAGACCCAAATTGGGGACGCATAGCTTCAACTATTGGTGCTAGTCGCGTTACATGTAAAGAAGAAGATTTAGTTATATTTTATGACAATGTAGTAGTCTACTCAAAAGATAATCCAAGCCTTGATGAAGAGACTGAACAAAAAGCTTTTAAGGTTATGAAACAAGACTCTTATAGGGTTACTTGTGACTTAAATGCAGGTGATAGCTCATATACATCTTATGGATGTGATTTGAGTTATGAATATGTTAAAATAAATGCTGATTATAGATCTTAATTTACCTTTGGTTAATTACTTTTTTGTTACAATATAATTACATTTGTAAAAGGAGATTAAATGTTACACGAATATAGAGACATTATTTCAGATATCAAAGTAAGTAATGCACACTTTGCTAAGATTTTTGAGAAACATAACAATTTAGACCAACAGATAAACAATATCGAAGAGGGTCGTGAGCATATGGAGCAACTAGCTCTTGAGTCTATGAAAAAAGAGAAGCTCAAACTAAAAGATGAAGCTTATGCTATGATAATGAAATACAAGAAAGAGCAAGAAAATAAATAGTAAAACAGGTGAGTAGCCTATATATTTAGGCTACTCACCTCTACATCTTTCCCACGTCTATTTTCTTTACAAAACTCTACAATCTTTCCATGAAATCTAGCGTAAACAACATTTAAGTCCATGTTTTTTCCATAAAGTTTATTAATTTTTTCTGTATTTCCCTCAATACCACTAATTAGCCACTCTTGAAGTTCACTATAACTCTCAAACTCATATCCAAATTTTTGCACTAGTCTATTGGTATAGCTGTCAACCACCATAACCTCTTTTTTACAAGCATAACACAAAATAGCATCTGCACTCTCTTCACCTATGCCTTTTTGTGAAAGTAACCAATTTCTGCTAACACTAAGAGCAAAATTTTCAAAACTCACAAACTCTTCTACAATATTTTGACATATTTTTTTTAAATTTTTTGCTTTAGTATTGTAAAATCCACTCGGTTTAATTAATTGGGCTAACTCAGTACCATCTAAATTTGCAATAGACTCTAAATCTAACAAGTTTTTATCGCTTAAATTTGTTAAACTTTTTTCAACTTTTTCCCACTTTGCTTGTTGGGTTAAAATTGCACCAACTATTACATCAAGTGTTCCACTTTTAGGCCACCAAAACTCTTCTCTCTCTTCTTTTATGTAGCCTTGTTTTTTTAACGCTTCAAACAGTTGATAACTATCCATTTTTTACCTTTTTTCTTAAATGAACTAATACAGTAGCTATGATATCATCATCATCTTTACTAGGTGATTTTAAGTAACTCTTTTGCTCACTTTTTTCTTTTAAAGTTATATTTTGTCCAAAATTTGAAATAAAAACAATATCAGAATGAGCAGCTAATATTTTTATGGTAATTACATCTAAAAATTGTTTAGTATGTATGTCAAGTTTACCAAATCTATCTTCCATCTCCTCTTCCATATCCAGTACATCTCTAACACTTATACACTTACTCAAACGACGATAAAGCTCTAACCTAACTCTATCTTCACTTACACAATCACTACTAATAAAAGCATTAATAGAGAGTTTTATATCAACCTCTTTTTTCTGAACTGGAGTATTGTTTAGAAGTGTGTTAATAGCATCTTCTAGCATCTTTAAATAGAGTGAATATCCTATATTTTTTATATGTCCACTTTGTGCTTCACCAATTAAGTTTCCACCACCTCGTATCTCTAAATCATGATAAGCCAAGACTGAGCCACTTCCTAAAAATGAGTTAGCTTCAAGTGCCATTAATCTTTTTTTAGATTGTTCAGTAAGTTGTGTTTTATCTTTAACTAAAAAGTAACAATATCCTTGTCTTTTAGCACGTCCTACTCTTCCTCTCATCTGATGAAGGTCGGCAATTCCAAAGTTATCACTTCCGTCAATAATGATTGTATTTACATTTGGTATGTGTATGCCTGATTCTATAATAGAAGTTGAGAGTAGTAAATCATACTCTCTGTTTTCAAAAGCTATCATTTCTTTTTCTGTTACGGTTGCACTTATTTTTGAATGAAGTATGAGAATTTTTAGTCCAGGAAGAAGTTCTTCAAGATTTTTTTTCTTATTTTCTATACTTGCTATTCTATTGTGTACAAAAAAGATTTGTCCACCACGTCTAAGCTCTCTAGTGATTGCCTCTTTTAAAGATTTTTCTTCATACTCTTTTACAAAAGTTCTTATGTCTTCTCTCTCACTTGGAGGAGTAAGTATTTGAGAATACTGTTTAATGGAACTCAGAGCCATATTTAGACTTCTTGGAATTGGCGTTGCACTCATGCTTAATATATGAACATCTTCTCTCATATGTTTGAGTTTCTCTTTTTGTTTTACTCCAAACTTATGCTCTTCATCAAGTATAATCAATGCTGGATTTTTAAGCTCAACTCCAAGTAAAGAGTGAGTTCCAACACATATTTTTAACTCACCACTTCTTAAATCTGCTAAAATTTTTATTTTATTTTTTGCTGATGTAAAACGATCAAGTTTTTCTACTCTAATACCATACTTATTAAACCTCTCATAGAGTGATTTAAAGTGTTGAGAGCTAAGAAGTGTAGTTGGAGCTAACATTACGCTTTGATAGCCGTTTATGGCACTTAAAAACATTGCATTCATAGCAACTTCTGTTTTTCCAAAACCAACATCACCACTAAGGAGTCTATCCATCATCTTAGATGACTTCAAATCTGCAAAAATTTCATCTATTGATTTTCTCTGGTCATCTGTATATTCAAACCCAGCATCACTTTGAAAATCTTTAATTTTAGCTTGTTGGTGTAAAACCGTAGCCTCAATCATCTCTCTTTTTGCCGCAACTGCTATAATCTCACTTGCAATCTCAAGAAGTTTTGCCCTCGTTTTTGCTTTTAGTTTTTGAAAACTTCCTTTTCCAAGCTTATCAACTACCCCTAAGTGCCCACCATCGCTGATGTATCTGTCTATTACATCAAGATTCTCCACAGGAAGTAAAAGCTTATCTTCCCCTTGATACTCAATCACAACAAAGTCTCTAGTACTACCTAGAACAGTTGTATTTTGTAAGCCTTTAAAAAGCCCTACTCCATAGTTTTCATGAACTACTAAATCACCTATTTTTAGCTCATCTAATATAATAGATGCTTTTTTTCTTCTCTTCTTTTTTGATTGCTTATTTAAAGAAATAATAACTTCATTAGGGCTAATTATATTTACAATCAACTCACTTTGTTTAAAACTAAAGCTAGGGTCAATCTCCTCTTGTCTTAGAAGTATCTCGCTCTTTGCAAGTATGGTAACTTTTTTGTTTTTATGAAAGTTTAAAAATGTGCTTATTGAAGCAATTTCAAGAGGTTTAAATTCTCTGGCATTTGGGATTACATGTAAAGAACTTAACTGTTCACTTCTTTCTTTGTCGAATAATCTAATCTCTTCTATCTCATCTTCTAAACCATTCAACAGACATATTTCAAATTCATCAAACCAGTTTTTACATACATCTTTCAGGGCCCAAAGTCCCAAAGAGTGTATATTTTTTACAAAACTATCACTCTGTATATTCTCTATTTTTTTGTTCAATTCATCAAACTCTTCACTACTTAGTGAAAAAAGAGCAGGAACTATTTCATATGACTCCAACTCCTCTTTTTGACTCTTTTGTGTTTCACACTCAAAATAACGAATACTCTCTATCTCTTCATCAAACAAAGAAATTCGGATAGCTAATTTAGAATTAATAGGAAATATATCTACAATATCACCACGAAAAGAAACTTCCCCTTGAGTTTCTACAACATCAACAATTGTGTAACCCCAATTTAACATACTTTCTTTAAAATCATTTAGTGCTAATATTCCCCCAAACTCTATGATTTGAGTCTTAAAAAGGTTTTGTGGAGGGAGTGGAGTGAAAAGTGTTCTAATAGGAGCTATAAGAACCTTTTTTGTTGAATTATCATCATAATAACTCTTTAGAGTATTTAAAAGCTGTTGAAGTTCAACACTAAAAGAGAGTAAATCATCACCAAAACTAGCTCTTAAATCTGGAAGTAGATAAGCTTTTTTACCTATATACTCTACAACTTGCGATACTAAAAAAGCATCTTTTTCAGTGGCAACACCAACTACGTCACTATTGCCACCATTTTTAAAAAATTCATAAATAGCTGATTGCAATTTTTATTTACACCTTTGTAGCAATTTTTGTTGGTGCTTTAGAAATTTCATTATCTCTTTTTATCTTACTTTCACCTTCAAACTCAGCTTTAGCTTCTATCATAAGCTCTTTTGATATAACTTTACCTAAAAACTTTCCACCGGCAAGAACTTCAACACCATCACAATCTGCATTTCCTTCAAAAAGTCCATTAACTATGAGTCTATTGGCAGTTATTGAGCCATTAATTTTTCCACCTTTACCTATGGTTACTATACTCTTAGAGTGAACCTCTCCTGTTACCTCTCCATCAACATGAAGACGTGAAGCACAGTTAAAAACACCATCTATTTTTGCACCACTTGCTATTATTGTTGTTTCACTAGATGCCGGTGACTCTGCATTAGTTTTATCAAAGATTGCCATGAAACTCTTTTCTCCTTCTTAAATATTTTCTCAAAATTTAAACTATTCCACTTTATAAAATTAATAGGATTCAAAGGTCTAGTTATAAATCTAACTTCATAGTGTAGATGTGGTCCAGTAGATAATCCACTATTGCCTGTATAAGCAATAATATCACCTTTTTTTACAAAAGCACCTGATTTTACAGGAAACTTTTTACTAAGGTGTGCATAACTTGTTTTAAATCCATAATTATGTTCTATTATAACCAAATTACCAAAACCGCTGCTTTTATGATACCCAGCATACTCAATAACTCCATCAGCAGGAGAACGAACAGGTGTCATTTTTTTAGCTCTAAGATCTAAGCCTCTATGAAATTCTTTTCTCTTTAAAATAGGATGTTTTCTCAAACCAAATTTTCCACTGTACCCTTTAAAAGGTATAACTTCTCCATTTGGTATATTGTCAAAAAAGAGTTTTTGTTGTGCTGATGTAAACTTTATATTTTGAAGCCTTACATCAACTTCTATCTCTAACGATGGTGTTATACCCACTAAAGCTTCTATATCTGTTATTTTTTCTTTAATAGTATCAAGTTCTTCACTTTTTTGACCTATCTTATGAGTTAAAATTTTAGTTTTATCGTTTAATTCTTTGATTAACTTATCGTTACTCTGCTTGAGAATTTCTTGATGTTCAATCATTTTATTTTTTTTAATTTCTAATTCTGTTACTGAGTCCATCAAAAACGAAATCAAGTATGATCCAGTAACAATAAGAAAAATAACAAAAAGAGTAAAATACAAAGCAAAACGCTTGATGATTTGATGAAGTAGATAGTGCTTTGAACCATTTACATCTGATATAGTTATAGTAAATTTATTTCGTACTGACATATGTATAAAAACCTCTCTACTACTGAAAAAGAGCCAAAAACTAGGTACTCTTCATCTTTTTTAATTTTATCAAATATAGAATACTTTATATCAAGGGAATTCAAAACATTTTCTAAATTAATTTTTAAAACTGCTCGTTTATTTTCAACTCCAAGTATTTGAACCTCTTTTATAATTGGCTTCAATATTTTAAAATCACTTTGTACTCTTTGTCATTATAACTATTATAAACTAAAATAACTTTTTTTTCTATAAAATGCTCTAACAAAACCTTTGCAGCCATTGGATTGTGACCAACATCTATAGTTACGTTTGAACTAATCTTTTGACACCTTCCAAAAAGCTTTAAACCCTCTAATAAATTTACATCTGCTTTGAAACCTAAAAGCTCAAATGCACAAAATGCTGTTGAAAAATTATCTTTGAAAAAAGCTGGGTATTTTTTAGCTTTAATAAAACAGTCTAACTCATTGTAAAACTCATCATTCAAATAACTCTCTGCTAAATAAAGATTGCTATTAACCTCTTCAACTTGACTAAGAGCTAACTCATAAACATATTTTTCGTACTGCTTTGCTAAAAGTAAGTTATTATTTACACTTCTAAGTTTCGTTGTTGCAATTTGTTCTATGCTAGTACCTAAAAATGACTCATGATCGTAACCTATGGGAGTGACAATACTAAGTTGTTTCTCAAAAACATTAGTTGCATCAAACTCTCCACCAAGTCCAGCTTCCAAAACAACGTAATCGCATTTTTTGCAAAAAATAAGCATCCCTAAAAGTGTTGTATATTCAAAATATGAGAGTGCTTTAATATCTTCTAGTAAGAGTAAATTTTGAAGTTCTATGTGCGTAATTTCCAAGGTGTTATCATCTACATCTCTTCCATCTATCCAGATACGCTCATTAAATTTTATAATATGAGGTGAACTAAAATGTCCTACATGTAAACCCTTTGCATGTAGAAGATGAGCTAATGCTCGTCCCGTTGAACCTTTGCCATTTGTTCCTACAATATGAACAACTTTAGGAAGTTTAAAATATTTTTTTATCTTTTTATAAATAACCGGAAATCTATCGTAATCAATTTTGTCATAATAGAGTGGTTTAAGAGCTAAAAACTTATCTAAAGTCATTTAGCTTTTGGCATTACTTGGTTTCTACCATTTTGCTTCGCTTTGTAAAGCATTTTATCGGCATTAGTAACGGTCTCTTTTTCAGAACCACAACGTGATCTCTGTGCTACACCACAACTTATTTTGACATCAATACGCTCATTTTTATAAACAAATTTATAATTCTCTATAATTTTTCTTATTTTATCTGCAAAAAGTACACCATGTGCTAAACTTGTATTTGGAAGTATTGTCAAAAACTCTTCTCCTCCATATCTACCAACAAAATCAACTTCTCTTAAGTATCTTCGCAAAATCTTTCCAAGAGTTGAAAGTATTGCATCACCTGCTTCATGCCCATATGTGTCATTTACCACCTTGAAGTGATCTATATCTAAAAAGCAAAGTGTATAGTCAATTTTATATCTTTTATACGCCTCTTCTACTCGTTTTATTTCACTATTAAGTGCTCTTTTTGTAGCAACATTTGTTAAAAAATCTTCTTTACTCTCTTTTTTTGCTACTACTAAGGCATTTTCTAGTTTTTTTACTCTTGTATGAAGTTTAGTAATAGTTTTTTGATTCTCTTGCATCTTCTGACTCAAACTTTTTGTCTCTGACTCCAAAGAGTTTGCTATGTGAAGAAGTCTTTCTTGAACAGATTCAAAACTATCTTCTTTTAAATTTAAGCTTGTTAAATCTTTTTTGATTTCTCTTACTTGCTCTCCACTTATATTACTTGTATCAATCAAATCAAATATTTTTTTATTTATATCATTAAGTAACTTGTCAAGTGCAGAAATTTTACTCTTTACTTCTTCTTTATCGAGCTCTATTCTTTTTTTAATAAAACGCTTTATATCTTCTTGCATTGCACTTGAAGATATTGATTCAGGAGAATTTCTCAGCTCATAACTAATAGTAGCCAAATCATCATTCATACTTGAAGCTATAGATGGTGTGAGAGTTGCTACAATTAATGGAGCAACGATTTTATATATATCACTATCATCATCTTTGTTCAATATTTTAGTAATATCAAAAACCATCTTCTCAACATCTTCTTTGTTTATCTTTCCATATTTATCTAATTGTTTTAAAAAAGTATCATCATAACTAGAAATAAAATCAAACCACTTATCTCTAATAGTTTCTATTGATTTTAAATCTTGCTTCATATCTAGTCTATCTAAAGAAGCATTGGCTAAAGTAGTTGCTTTTTTATTATGCAAAAGTGATAATGCTTGAAGTGTTCGTTTTGAAAGCAATACTAAAGAAGTTATAAGCTGTTCACTCTGTTCTGAGTTACTTCTATTAAGTCGTGAAACAAAAAAAGCAAGAAGTTGATCTAAAGTAGATACATTGATTTTTTTCGCTTCTACTGCTAATTTGTTATCTAGTTTTTTTATATATTTTGTGACTTTTTGGCAATCTTCAACTAGAACACCTTTTTTCTTTGCTACTTGACAAAATATTTTGTTGTAATTATCAGGAGTAAATGTCAAATGCTCTGCTCTTAGCTCTTCAAAACTATCTTTAATTATCTCATTAATTGTACTTGCCATATAACGTCCTTTTTAAAAATCTACTTCATACCCTTTAGTGCTATCCTGGAAACAAACTCATTTAGTGCATCTAAAGACGCTTTGTTAATAGCATCAAATCTCTTAGAATCAGAAATAACACTATTTGTTGTGCCATCGGGATTCTCTGCAATTGGAAAATCATACTCTCCACTTGTTGAAAAGCTTTCACTTTTTCCATCTTTAGTTGTATATTTTATATTTAACGACACTTTTGCCTTATATGAAGTTACGTAACCACTTTGATTATAAAGGATTGGTGAAAATGACGTTGAACCAATCTTAACAAGAAGTTGACTTGTAGATGTCTCTTTTGAACTAAGTTTTGCGCCAAGTCTTGTTATGACTGATTCATTAACAGCATCTTTTATCAAAACACTGTTTTTTGGGTCTTTTCTGCTTATAGATACATTTACATGTATACGGTCACCTAAGACTTCTCTAGAGTAATGTGCTGTTGGTTTATATCCACAAGCTGTTATAAAAACTGTTATAAGAAAAAATCCTATATATTTCATACTATTTTACCACCAAGTTTACAAGTTTATTTGGAACATAAATCTCTTTTATTATACTCTTTTCTTCAAGCCATTTCTTGCCAACAACTTTTGCAAGAGCCAAAATATCATCTTTAGAAGTCTCTTTTGCTACTTCTATCTCACATCTTCTTTTACCATTTATTGTAATTGGTAGAATCATCGAAGAACTTTGAAAAACTTCTTCGATGAGTTCCAACTTTTTGAAGTTTTTAAGTCCAAAAAGAGTTTCACTAATTTCCCAACAAGTGTGAGGTATAATAGGCTCTAAAACATTTGCTAAAACAAAATAACCCTCAGTCCATACGTCTTTATCGGCTTGTACACTCAAAGCGTTTAAAGCTTCCATACAAGCTGCAATTAATGTATTAAAAGCATATCCACTTACAAATACATCATTTGATTTTTTAAGTGCTTCATAAACTTTTTTTCTAGCAATTTGCGACTCTTTTGAGAGTTTTGCATGGTCAATTTTTGGTAATTTTTCTGCCTTATTCGCATTTTCACTTCTATCACTAAACTTTTTTATAAACTTATATGCACCCTCAACAGCGCTATCATTCCACTCTAATTCTTTTTGAGGAGGAGCAGCAAAAAGTATAAAAAGTCTTGCAGTATCTGCTCCATACTTTTGTATGATAGCATCTGGGTCAACTGTATTGCCTTTTGATTTACTCATTTTTGAGCCATCTTTTAGAACCATACCTTGAGTAAGCAGGTTTTCAAAAGGCTCATCACATGAACTATATCCCATATCTCTTAAAACTTTTGTAAAAAATCTAGAGTATAAAAGGTGAAGTATTGCATGTTCAATTCCACCTACATACTGATCTACATTCATCCAATAATCACTGCTTTTTCTATCAAAAATTTTATCTTCCCACATAGACTTATCAGTTGTGTATCTCATAAAATACCAACTAGATTGAAAAAAAGTGTCCATGGTATCTGTTTCACGAACTGCATCACCTTTACATGTAGGACAAGTTGTGTGTTTCCAAGTAGGGTGAGTATCAAGAGGATTTCCTTCTCCATTGATTTCAACATCTTCGGGAAGTGCTACAGGTAAATTCTCTATGGCTTCAGGAACTAAGCCACACTTTTTACAATGAATCATAGGAATTGGAGCACCCCAATAACGTTGGCGACTTATTCCCCAGTCTCTTAATTTAAAGTTAATTACTTTTTTACCAAGTCCATTTTTCTCAAAATCATAAATTATTGATTTTTGTGCTTTTTTAGAAGTCATTCCTGTATATTTGTCTGAATTTACAAGCTTACCGTACTCAGTAGTTGCCTTACTTCCATCAAAACTATTTTTATCATTTTCTATTGCTTCAACTATGGGTAAGTCATATTGGCAAGCAAACTCAAAATCACGTTCATCGTGAGCAGGAACTGCCATTACAGCACCTCCTCCATACTCAATCAAAACAAAATTTGCTACCCAAACAGGAACTTTTTTACCTGTTAATGGATGGATTACATCAATTTCAAGACTTAATCCCTCTTTATCATTTTGAGCACGTTCACGTGAACCTACTGCTTGCATCTCTTTAATTTTTGCTATTTTTTCTTCGCTTATTAACTTGTTATTACAAAGGTATTTTACTATCCCATGCTCTGGAGCAAGGGCAGTGTAAGTTACACCAAAAATAGTATCTGGTCTTGTTGTAAAAACTGTATACTTTTCAAAATTGTTATTTAATTTTTCTTTACTTTCATCACTTAGAGCAAAATCAAACTCAAGCCCTTCACTTCTTCCTATCCAATTCTCTTGCATAGTTAAAACTTGACTTGGCCAACCCTTTTCAAGCTTTTTACAATCGTCTAAAAGTTCTTGTGCATAATCTGTTATTTTTAGGTAGTACCCTGGCATTTCTCTCTGTTTAACTTCGTTGTCACATCTCCAACAACAACCCTCTTCTACCTGCTCATTTGCTAAAACTGTATGACACGTTTCACACCAATTTAGAGTTGAGCTTTTTTGGTAGACTAAGCCTTTGTTATACATCTCAATAAAAATATGCTGTTCATGTTTAGAATAAAGCTCATCACTAGTAGCAAATTCTCTTGTTTTAGAGAAAGATAATCCAAGAGCATTCAACTCTTTTTTCATATAATCTATATTTTCATAAGTCCATTTTTTTGGATGAGTTCCATGTTTTATAGCTGCATTTTCAGCGGGCATACCAAAACTATCCCATCCAATAGGATGAAGAACATTGAAATCTTGCTTTCTAAAGTTACGAGCTATTGCATCACCAATTGTGTAATTTCTAACGTGCCCCATGTGGATGCGACCGCTAGGATAAGGGAACATGCTTAATATATATTTTTTCTCTTTTGTAAAGTCATTACTTGGCTCAAAAGAACTATTATCATTCCAATAATTTTGCCATTTTTTTTCTATAGTTGTTGGATTATAGTCCATTTAAACTCCGTTATTTACTGATCTTACACGCCATCTATAAATATATAGATGGCTAGTAAAAGCAGTTTTAAAATTCTTCTTGTGTTTTTAATGCCTCTATTAATACTAATGATAAAGAAAATATATTTGCTACAATTGCACCAATAGCTAATGACATTGCCATAGGAATATTATTTGAAAGCTGCATAAACAAAAAAGCAGGGATTAGATGTAAATCTGCTACAAGTGAACTTGCAAAAAGCTCTGCTGAAAGTATGTTTTTAACACCAATCTTAAGTAAAGTAGAAATCAAGTTAATACTAGCTGCAACAAAAAGTGCAACTTCGTTTTGCTCATAAAGAAATCCTACCGTGGTAGTTAAACTCATCAAAGCAAAAAAGATATATATTACTTTTCCCCAATCCATAATGTCTCCTTTAAAAATCTCTACATGTAAGCTTTACATGTAGAGTCAGTTTTTTAAACAATACCTTTTTCGTATTGTGCTCTCATTTTATCTTTTTCGATTTTTCTTATCTCTTTCATAGATTCTTTTGACTTGTAATCTTTAACGCTAAATTTTAACCATTTTAACATTGGAGATGCAACGAAAATTGAACTATATGTTCCTACTATAATACCAACTAGAAGAGTAAAACCAAATCCATGTATTATTTCCCCACCAAACATCCAAAGTGTCAAAACAACAAAAAATGTTGTCAGTGAAGTAAGAAGTGTACGTGAAAGTGTTTTTGAAACAGAGAAGTTTATAATCTCAAACAGATCAAAACTCTTTGATTTTTTAACCTCTTCTCTTATCCTGTCAAATACAATAATAGTGTCGTTCAAAGAGTAACCAAGAAGGGTCAATAGTGCTGCTAAAATATCAAGATTAATATCTATTTGAAAAATAACCAAGGCTCCAATAGCAATAGATATATCGTGTATCAATGCCAAAATTGAAGCAACAGCAAATCTCCATTCAAATCTAATGGTAATATATATAAGTATCGCAAGAATAGAAACCAGCATCGCCATGATACCTTTTTCTCTAAGTTCACCACCAACTTTTGGTCCAACAATGTCAACTCTTCTGATTTCAAAATCACCAGTTCCTTTTAATAGTCCAGCAACAATATCACCCAAATCTTCTTGCACAGATTCACTACTACTCATAAATCTAATAACAACTTCATCAGGGCTACCAAACTCAGTGATTGTAGAACTTCTAAACATATCATTTGTAGAGATTTTCTCTCTCATTTTTTTGATAGGAGCATCTCCAACATACTTAACTTGAACAATAGTTCCACCAGAAAAATCTATTCCGTAATTTAAACCTTTTGAGCCTAACACTACATAAGATGCCATTATCATAATAAATGAAAATATGATAAAAGGTAAACTTTTACCCATAAAATTATATGTTTTATCTTTTGAAAATATCTGCATTACTTAACACTCCCTTTTATACCAAACCATAAAGCAAGGTTTTTACTCTTCTCAATGCGAGGCATAAAGTACTGATAAATTCCATGAGTTCCAAGAATTGCTGTTAACATTGAAGCTAAAATTCCTATGCTCATGGTAATTGCAAATCCTTTGATAGGACCTGTTCCATAAGCGTAAAGAACTACTGCGGCAAGAAGTGTAGTTATGTTTGCATCGAGTATCGCGCTCATAGCGTTATCGTAACCTTTTTCTACTGCACTTGCTACTGGATGTCCTAATCTGAACATCTCTCTTATTCTTTCGTTTATAATAACGTTAGCATCAACTGCCATACCGACGGTCAGAACAATCCCTGCCATACCTGGAAGTGTCAGAGTTGCACCAAAAAGTGCCATAACTGCTAAAACAATAAACAAGTTTGCTATCAACGCAGTATTTGCAATAACTCCAGCAAGACCATAGTAAACAACCATAAAAATAACAACTAGTAAAAATCCAAGTGCAAGCGCAAGCATACTCGATTGAATACTGTCAGCACCCAAACTTGGTCCTACACTTCTTTTTTCTAGTAGTTTTACAGGAGCTAAAAGTGCACCACTTCTAAGAGCAATTGCAACATCACTAGCCTCTTGAATACTAAATCCACCACTTATTTGTCCACTTCCTCCTCCGATTCTTTCACGAATTACCGGAGTAGAGTAAACTTTGTTGTCAAGAACAATTGCAAGATGAACACCTACGTTTTTGCCAGTAAAGTTACCAAAAATTTTAGCTCCTTCTGAATTAAGTGAAAAGTTGATAACAGGTTGATTCATCTGGTCAAAGCCTACTTTTGCATCTGTAAGCATACTTCCATCAAGAATAGGAACCTCTTTAAGAACGTGTCTTCGTCCAGCTTCTCTTGCATCTTCTAAAATTACATCTCCATACTCAGAAGCTTCTGCATCACTCATGTCATATGCTCTGTCACTTCTAAGCTCATCAACTGTCATCATCTGAAGGTGTGCAGCTTTTGCTATAAGTTCACGAGCTCTTTGTTCATCTTCACCTGTTTTGATTCCCGGAAGTTCAACAAGAATTTTGTCTTCCCCCTGTCTAGCTACATTTGGTTCAGCTAAACCAAATTGGTCAAGTCTATTTCTAATAGTCTCAACTGCTTGGTTAATGGCATACTGTTTTGTAGCCTCTTTCTCAAGTTCATTTAGAGAAAGATTGTAATTTAATCCATCTTTTTCAAGAATCATTCCTGGGATTTTGTTTATCATTTCATCAAGATTTTTCTCTTCATCTGGATCTACCAAAGTTAAAGTTACACTCTCTTCTCTTATTTTTAAACTATCTATTATAATATCATTGTCATCAGTGAAAAATTTAACACTTGATGCTATTGATTTGATTTTTGATTTTATCGCTTCGTCTGTTTTTACACCTAAAAGCATATAAAGACCCCCTTGGAGATCAAGTCCAAGGGATATCTTAGCGCCTTTTTCAGTTTGAAGGAATGTCGGAGCCGACAGACCTACACCAAAAACAATCGCAAGGAAGAAAATCACCAATCGGTAATTTAATCCACCTTTACTCATTAGCACTCTTTTCGATTTTCTTAGCTATGTACTCTCTTGAGACTTTCACAACTGTGTCATCGTTAAGTTTAACTTTGATAAAATCTTCTTCAGGTTTAACAACCTCACCGATTAAACCACCGTTAGTGATAACCTTGTCGCCTTTTTTTAAAGCGCCTAACATATCCTTGTGTGTCTTAGCCTGCTTTTGTTGCGGTCTAATCACCAAGAAATAAAAAATCGCAAAAAGAACGATTAATGGAAGCAATGACTGAAAAATATCTGCACCTGGCATACGAATCCTTTGATAAAAAATTTTCAAGCAATTATTTTAGCACTTTTTTTATAATAAACGGCTTTTTTATAGCGACTTGTCTAAGTTTATTTATATATTTGGCATATTTTTCTCTACATGTAAAGATTTTAGATACTATTTTTGCTATTATTGGCTTTTATGGACTTCTTACATGTAACAAAAAAACTCTCACTTGGGTAGGTTTTTTCATAGGTATTTTTTGGTTTTATTGGATTGGATTTGGATTTGTATTTTATGGTCTAAGTTATCTTATTCCCTTAGTTGTTATAGGAATTGGATTAATTTATGGTCTCTTTTTTTGGATCATAAGCAAACTTGGGATTACTCCGGAAGTACGTGCTTTACTCCTGTTTTTATTTCTCTTTTTTGAACCTTTTGGATTTAACTGGTTTAAACTTGAACTAATTTTTATTAACTCTTATTTTTCAACAGACATCTATCTTTATGGGCTCTTTTTAATTGTTTTAACTCTTTTTGTAAGATTAAAAAAATGGTGGAAATTGATAGCAGTGGTACTTCTCATAAGTTTGACATTTATTAACAAACCTATGCAAATAACCTTACCTAACTTAGATATTGCAATCCCTAACACAAATTTAGACCAAAGCAAAAAATGGAAAAAAGAATACCGTAATGAGATAGTAGAAAATAACTTTTTTCTCATAAAAAAGGCAATAGATGCAAAAAAAGATTTGATTATACTTCACGAAAGTGCATATCCTCTCTACTTGAATCTTAATACAAAAACACTAAATAGACTTAAAAAACTCTCTTACAATATAGTCATAGTCACAGGCGGCCTACATGTAAAAGAAAATCTTGTATATAACTCTTCATATATGTTTCAAAATGGCGAGTTTAAGGTAGCAGATAAAGTTGTATTAGTTCCTTTTGGAGAAAAAATACCACTTCCTAAATGGGCAGTAGACATAATAAATAACATGTTTTTTAATGGAACTGATGACTACAAAAATGCTCAAAATGTCTCTAATTTTCAAATAAAAAACTATAGCTTTAGAAATGCAATCTGTTATGAAGCAACAACTGATAAACTTTACGAAAACAGTCCAAAATATATGATAGCCATAAGCAACAATGCGTGGTTCACTCCATCAATTGAACCAACACTACAAAACCTACTTCTAAAACTTCATGCAAAAAAATACAATACTATTATATATCATAGTGCAAATAGTGGCATAAGCGGCATAATAACGCCTTAGTAAAATTGTACTTTCCTTAAAAAGGTTGTCCATTGGGGCATGGATCTATCCCGTCATCATAAAAAATATAATCTTCATCATTTACAACAGTAGATTTAAAAACATTCATTGCTGTGTTTCTAAAGAAAGCCTCTATTTTTTCCATATTTGGTTTTGGGTAAGTTGGTGAGTTTGTTGGTAGTTTTATATAACCTGCATTCAACCAATAAGTGCAACAAATTGGAGAAAAGGGGAAAGAAGTTAATTGTAGTAAAATATAAACCTCAAACCCACCAAGATTTGGAGTAATTATGAAATACAAACAATTAACCCTAGAGAAACGATATCAAATTTCTGCTTTGAATAAGCTAGGAAAGAATCAAACTTTTATAGCAAATGAGATAGGTGTGCATAAAGCAACAATATGTAGAGAACTTTCAAGAAATTCTTTACCAAAATACAGTGCAAAAGCTGCACATGTAATAGCAAAAATAAGACATAAAAAGAAACCAAGGAAGATAAGTGGAAGACTGCATGTAGATAAAAATTTATTCATTTCACATGAGACTATATATCAGTATATCTATAAGAATCTAAGACAAGGTGGCACTTTATATAAAAACCTTAGACATCAAAATAAAAAATACACAAGAAGAAGTTCTCAATATAAAACAAGAGGACAAATTAAAGGAAGAGTAAGCATAGAAGAGCATCCTTCTATAGTAGAAACATACTCACGTATTGGAGATGTAGAAATTGATACTGTTATAGGCAAAGGTCCTAAAGGAGCTATTGTTACAATAATTGATAGAAAATCTAAATTCTCTTTGTTTAAAGTAGTAGACAGTAAACAAGCTTTGATAGATTTAATGGCTCCGATAAAAAATAATATCCATACTGTAACATCTGATAATGGTAAAGAATTTAGTTTCCATAAAGATGTTTCAGAGGCATTAGATTGTGGATTTTATTTCTGTCATCCTTATCGTTCTTGTGAGAAAGGTTTAAATGAAAATACTAATGGTTTACTTAGACAGTATTTTTCTAAAGAAACAGATTTTACTACGATAACTGACAAACAAATTGTAGAAGCACAAGAGCGTTTAAATCACCGTCCTAGAAAGGCATTTGGGTATAAAACTCCGTTTGAAGTTTTCTTTGGTACAATTATTGGAAATATGGCATCATGAACGAGGTGTTTGTTGCACTTGTAACTTGAATTCAGGTAATAAGCACTTCTCTCTAAACGTATATCATATATAAAACCTATTCTTTTATAACCTGTTTTTGTTTTTACTGGACATATATGAAATTAGAGTTAATAGTAAAAAAGGGGATCTAAAAAGTGCTTGAAAGTATGGTATATTGGTAGTAAACAAAGGTTTATTTACAATGAATTGTAAAAAAGCTCTAAAATCTGTCCAAATTGCCAAACTAATAAAATAAAAAAGATAGGAAAACGAAGAGGAATACAAAGGTATCAATGCAATGATTGTAACAAAAAATTTCAATCAAAAAAACGCCCTAACCAACTTCAAAAAATCATCTTCAAAGAGTACATTTATAAGAGACAAACATTACAAGATTTGTCAGCAAAACATAATAAAAGTTTAACATGGATACAAAAACAAATATTCAATTATGAACCAATTGAAAAAATACACAATCCTAGAGAAGTAATTTTAGTTTGTGATGCTACATTCTATGGCAAAAGAGGATTATATAGAGCATTTCAAAGAAACTTTTTAGCTAAAGATAAAACCACATTTGCTAGTTTTGAAGATTATCCAGTGCAAATGTGTCACTTTCATCAAAAAATAATCATACAGCGTTACATAACTAAGCATCCTAAACTAGAAATAAGCCAAGAACTTAAAAAAATAGTTTCGTCTTTGACAAAAACTACCGACCTCACTTTTACTATAAAACTTGATAAATGGTATGATAAATATAAGGATTTTTAAAATGAAAAAACATTAAACGAAAGCACTCAAAAAGAGACTTTTACACACTATAGATTAGTAGCTGCTTATAAGAGTTTACGAACAAATTTACCTTATCTTTTTACATGTAAAAAATACAAAAATATCAGCATCCCAAACAGTACAAATTCTTTAGATGGCGGAGTCTTTTCACTTATGAAAATATTCATTAAAATTCATCGTGGTTTGAGCAAAAGTTTGAAGTTAAAAATTGTGGATGATTATCTTGTTAGTTATAAGAAAAAAGAATAATTCAGACCCTCCTCCCCCCGTTTTTACTATGAAGTCTCATATTTTATAGTTCTCCAAAATCTTTCAATGCAGATATTATCAGTTGCTCTTCCTTTACCATCCATAGAGATTTTTATATTAGACATCTTTCAAAAGTAAGAATGAAAATTGCTTAGTAAAGAATATGAGTAAATATAAAAAAATAGAGAATAAGAAACCAGAGCAATTTAAACGATTGACAGGTGTAAAAAAAGAGACCTTTGAATTGATGGTTAAACTTTTAAAAGATTTCGAAGAGAAAAGAAAGAAGATATCAGGTCGTCCCCTAAAATTAATCTATGCAGATCAGATTTTAATGATGCTTGAATATTTAAGAGAATATCGTACATATTATCATATAAGTGTAGATTACAGTATCAGTGAATCAAGCTGTTATAAAATGATAAAAAGAGCAAAAGATATATTGATAAACTCAAAAGTTTTTTCACTTCCAACAAAGAATAGATTGATGAATGATATGGAGATTGAAGTTATCTTGGTTGATGCAACTGAATCACCTATTCAACGTCCAAAAAAAAGCAACAGAGATACTATTCAGGGAAAAAGAAACGACATACACTAAAAACACAACTAGTTGTTGATGCAAAAGAGTTAACCATTTTAGCAACTACGTGTTCAGAAGGGAAACTACATGATTTTAAGTTGTATAAAAAAAGTAAATTACCACTAAATCCAAATATACAAGTTAATGTTGATACCGGATATTTGGGAATAAAAAAGATACACAATAATACCCTTATTCCAAAGAAAAAAAGTAAGTTAAAACCATTAAGTCATGAAGATAAAAAAGATAATAAAATATTTGCATCAAAACGTATATTTGTAGAACATGTTATAGGTGTACTAAAACGATTTCGTATCATCTCAGAAACCTATCGTAATAGAAGAAAAAGATTTGGCTTACGGTTTAACTTAATTGCTGGTATTTATAATTTTGAGTTGAAATTGAAAGATATTAAGTGACTTTTGAAAGAAGTCTATTATGTTTTTTTAGGATATCAGTATGAGCTTTTGAGGTTTATTGACTTCCTTGATCAGTATTGAATATCTCTGGCTTAGGATAGAGTGCTAGTGCATCTTTTAAAACACCTGTGACTAAAGAAATATCCATAGTGTTAGAGAGTTGCCAAGAGAGTATTTTTTTTGAATACCAGTCAATGACGGCGGCTAAATATACAAATCCTTTTTCGAGCTTTATATAGGTAATATCTGTACTCCATACTTTGTTTATGCTGTCAATGACAATTTGTCCTGCATAGTTTCTAAACTCTTTTAGAAGATACTCATATATACCTATATCTCTACTATTGTTAAATGGTTTAGTTGGCTTATAGTAGAGTGATGATTTATTTACATGTAACAATCTACATTGTTTGTTAAGTGATAAAGTGTGCTTGGAATCAACGAGAACTTGTCGTTCTTTAGCTGATGCCAAGCTTACGAGCTTTCCCTTAAGAAAATTCTTTTCAATAGTTAGATTACCTACTTTTTTGGCCAACTCATCTTTGATTTTATTTAGGTCCTCTATTTCTTCTTTGTACTCTTTTTCTACTGAACTTTTATCGAATGCTAGACTCATATTTTCTAAAAACTGCTATTTCCAGTTTATGAGATTTTTAGGAATAGTTTCATATTCACTTGCTATCTCATTTATAGTTTTGTCACCTTTTCTTGTCAAGTGAAACGGTCACGAAGTGATGACTCTCTTTGAAAAAACTTTTAAAACCAGTTTGCTTTGAAGTCAGCACTGTATCTTTTTTGTTTGGTACTCATTTTACACCCTTTATTATTTTCTTTTTTATTCTATCATTTGGAATAAAAAATCTTGTTTCAGTGGTTTGGTTTATGGGGTGCATTATACTCTACTTTTATTGTAGCTTTACCTAGTGCTTTAGCTAAACCATCATTCTCACTCTTTAACTCTTCTATCTCATCTCGGTAAGTTTTAGTTACTCCTCCTACATCGAATGCAAGTGATGCATTATTTAGAAACTGTTGTTTCCATTTACTTAAAGATTGTGATGTGATTTTATATTTAGATGCTATTTGACTTGTTGTTTGTTCTTCTTTTAGCAGCTCTAAAACTATTTTTGTTTTTTGTTTGGCACTATATATTTGTCCTTTTCTTCTACTCATAATTCACCTCCATTATTTATATCATTTTAACTTATTTGAAAATTAATCTTTTTGAATTATTGTCTTTAATTTTAGGGGCATTATATTTTATACTCTTTTAAATCTTACTTACTCTGTGACATACTTTATCATCTTTACTCATTATCAACAAGTATCTATCTGCTTGTAAAAGTGTCGATACAGCTATTAGTCCAATTATTGTTTTCTTAATTATATTTCTTTTCATTTATACAACCTTTTTTCCATTGTAATTTAAACAATTATATTCTTTTCTGACTTAATACAAAAAATGGGTTGTATAATTGCTGGTATTTATAATTTTGAGTTTAGATTGAAAAATTCTAAGTGACTCTTGAAAGAAATCTATTATATTTTGGTATACTTATAACAGCTATAATAACACGATTATTAACTAAAGTGGTTATTTAAACTTTAGTGTGTACAACATAATTAAGGACTAATATGAAAAAAATCATCTTTTTTCTACTTTTTTTTCCAATTTTTCTGTTTTCTGGTGTCTTTGAATACCTTTTAAATAAAGATAAAGAGTATCTTTTTGAACACAATTTCAGATGTCACAATTCAAAATGTATTGCAAGTGAAAAAAATGTCTTTAATGACAAACTTATAGATAACTCCGTAAAAATTATTAAAACATTTTTAGACCATAGAGAAAAAGTGTATAAAATTGAAATAGAACTCTCTATCTATAATGAAAAAAAAGAAGCATTTTATAATGCTCTTCTACAAAATTCTGATAAAGATATGCAAATAGAATATAAAACCTATGTCATAAATGACAAATACGGTAATCACCACTTTATAGATATAATTGACAAAAAAAAACAAAAAAACTACATAAAAATTTTAACTGCAAAATACTATGACATTATGAAAAGTAATGAAAATTGAATATTGTTATAGCAGGAGCTGGTAAAGTTGGTTATTTTTTAGCTAAAGAGCTCATGGAAGATAATGAAGTAACCCTTATTGACTCAAATGAAAAAACCATCCAAAACATAGATGAAACACTTGATGTGTTAAGTATTTGTGGAGATGTAGAAAACCCGTATACTTATAGAAATATAAAAGAAGATATAGACCTTTTTATAGCAGTTACAGACTCTGATGAAGTAAACCTTTTATCGTCTTTAATCATAGATAACATAGTGAATGTAAAAGATAAAATTATTCGTCTAAAAAATGATTTTTTCATGAATAATAAAATCAAAGATAAACTAAATATAACAGATATAATAACTCCAGCAATAAATGTAGCAAATACATTTAATCATCTTATAGATTTCCCTCACGCTAACAATATTAAAACTTTTGACTATACTAAAGCTCTACTTCTTTCTATAAGAACACATGAAGAATTTACTCCCATTTTAGTCTCTTCATTGAAAAAAGAGATTAATGATAAGCTCATAGTTGCAGGCATTGAGCGAGGTGATAGGTTTTTTATTCCTGATGAGATGGCAATGATTATGCCAAACGATTTAATTTATTTTTTTACTTTTCCTTCACAAATGAATGATATTAGAATAATTATATGTAACAAATGGCATAAGCAAGAAATTAAAAACTGTATTATATATGGGGCAAATCAACTAGGAATTGAAATAGCAAAAGTTTTAATAAAAAAAGGTTTAAATATAAAACTTATTGATAAAAACTTAGAAAACTGCAAAATAGCTAATACTATACTTAAAAACAATGTAGAAGTTATAAAAAGTAATTATAATCTAGATTTTGTTATTGAAAATCATGCTACAAATACTAACATCTTCATAGCAGCAACTCCAAATGATGAATTTAATATTACTAAGTGCATTGAAGCAAATCAAAAAGGAATAGAAAAAGTAATAGGCATTCACAACAATAGACAATATTCATCGCTCATGAGAAAACTAGAAATTGAAGTAATTCGTGGTGAAAAAATGAATGCATATTACACTATTCTTGAAAAAATATCTGCTTCTAATCTTGTGTCACAAAGGGCATTTTGTGGTGGAGAAGGTATGGTTTATCTTAGAAAAATTTCTTCTAACTTAATAGGTAAAAAATTAGAAATTAATAATAAAATTTACGAAAAGGAAGTTTTTTTATACAAAGAGACAAAAAATTCCTTTCTTACAAAAGCATTGATTTATTTGAAAGTGATGACATCATCATTTGTTTTTCACTCTTAGAGAATGCAAAAGATATAAGAAATTGGTTTAAACAACATTTAGATGAATAAAAAAAATATACTAAAATTCATTTCAACGGTAGGCATAGTTGTCTTTTTTATACTACTTATACCTCCTATTATCGGTTTTTTTTATGGTGAAGATGTAACAGTATATATATTTTCTATACTGTTTTGCTTAAGCCTAAATATTGTTATCTTCTATTTTTTAAAAGATCATCCACTCTCTCTTAGTATTAAAGATAGTATTATATCTGTTAACTTAGTTTGGTTACTTTTAGGTGTAGGGGGAGCAATCCCTTTTATATTACATACAAATATAAGTTTTGCCGATGCCTTTTTTGAATCCATAAGTGGCTTTACGACAACAGGGGCAACTATCTTTCTCAATATTGAAGCACTTCCCCATAGTATACTATTTCACAGAGCTTTAACTCATTGGCTTGGTGGTATGGGCATCATAGTTCTTGGCATTGGTCTTTTACCCTTACTTAACCCACATGGTTCACTCTCTTTATTTAAAGCAGAATCAACAGGTATTTCAATAGAAAAAATTTCACCTAAAATCAAAGATACAGCTATGAAATTATGGACAATTTATATACTTTTTACACTTGCTAACTTTATTTTTCTTATGTTATTTGGCATGAATTGGTTTGATGCACTTGCTCATGCACTCGCTACAATATCAACTGGCGGATTTTCTACAAAAAATAGTTCTCTTGGCTACTTTGATAATGATGCTATTCTTTGGGTAACAATCTTTTTTATGTATATTTCAAGCCTTAACTTTATATCTCATATCAGATTTTTCAAAGGAGACAAAAAAGCATATTTTCATGAAGAAATCAAATGGCTTACTTCCATGCTTATTCTCCTATCACTAGGATTAGCCCTTATTCATTATACTAATAGTAATGATGGTTTTTACACGGCATTAACTCATGCCTCTTTTGCTATAGTCTCTATCGCAACTACTACAGGTTTTGCTACTTTAAACTATGAAACATGGGGTAATTTGGCTGTTATGGTTGTATTTTTTGCTATGATACTTGGAGGTAACACAGGTTCTACCTCTGGCGGAATTAAAAGTATACGACATATTATATTTTTTTAAAAACATATTTTTTGAAATAAAAAAATCTCTGAAACCAGATACTATCTCTTCTATTTTCATAGATAATAAAAAAGTTGGAAACGCTACAATTCGTTCAGTATTTGGTTTTTTATCACTATTTACACTAACAATTTTTATAACAATGGCTTATCTTTATGCAAGAGGATTTGATGAAATGACTTCTCTCTCAACAGCCATCTCAATGGTAGGTAATATTGGTCCAGGGTTTGAACTTACAGGTCCCACTGAAAACTACAGTTTTTTTACTTGGTATGACAAAATAGTTCTTAGTTTTGCTATGATTATTGGTAGACTAGAATGTTATACAGTTTTTATAATTTTTTCACTCTCTTTTTGGAAAAAATTCTAAATGAGTTTTAAAAAATTTCATCAACAATTTTCTTATTTTGACATTCAAGAGAGTATTGAGTTCTACTCTATTTTTGATGGACATCCTTTTTTAAAACTCATTAACCTAGATGAAGATTTAGCAACATGCATACAGATAAACATACTTAATAGAATAACTGAATTAAAACCCTATTTCGTATATGACAAAGATGTTAACTTTCAAAATGATTTGGAATCTGTGCTAGTTCGCTTGGCTATTGGCGATAGAAAAAGTTATACAGTTTATAAGAAAGAAAATATTTCTCAAGTTCGAGGACGTACTTTATACAAGTCACTTTTTGAAAAAGGTATTATCAAAAAAGAGAAAAGTCGTGAAAAACCACTAAGAGAGTTCAAAGGGCAACTCATAAAAAAATCGCTAAGACGATATGAAATACAAGACAAAATTCATTTTAGTAATAACTTCACTCGTTTTTGGTTCACTTTCATAGCTCCACATCTTTACGAACCTTTACATGTAGATAAAATTATGCAAAATATTGAACAGTATATAAGCCTAAGTTTTGAAGAGCTTAGCAATGAGCTTATTGTACATAAATACAAAAAAGAGAACATCATTAACTTTGGAACTTATTGGGACAGAAGCATTGAAATCGACCTACTTATTGAGACAAAAGATGGTACAATAATTGCAGGTGAAACCAAGTGGAAAAACCATAAAGTATGTAAAAACATATTAAAAACACTACAAAAAAAGTGTGAACGAGTAGAACTTGGAGCTTCTAAGTTTGTATTATTTTCTAAAAGTGGCTTTAGTAAAGAACTAAAAAGCAAAAAAAATGACAAAATAATGTTATTTGAATTAAAAGATTTTGAGGAGTTGTATTGATAGACGAAAGCCTATTAAATAGTCTAAGTAATAAAGAAAAAGAAATATTTAAAAAAGGGCTAGAAGACCTAATAAACCAAACTTACGTAATAGAAGATGAATATAAACAGCTAAATAAATCTTATACTTCACTACAAGATTTTATTGCTCAAATCATAGAAGTTCAACCAAATGCACTTTGGATTTTAGATGAGAATGGTGAAATTTTCTTACAAAATAGCGAAGCAAAAAAAATAACCGGACTTTTAAAACATATAGATAATAGTTCTAAAAGTACTTATGAAGTAGAACATGATGGCAACTTTTATCTTCTAAAAGTAGCTTTTCAAGAAAACAAAACAATCATCAGTGCAACTGATATTACACAAGAAAAAAGAAAAGATAGGCTTGCTTCAATGGGGCAAGTGGCAGCTCACCTATCTCACGAGATAAGAAACCCTATTGGTTCAGTATCACTTCTAGCTTCAACGCTTTTTAAAAAAGTAGATATCAAAAGCAAACCTCTTGTTTTAGAAATAAGAAAAGCAATCTGGAGAGTTGAAAGAATCATAAAAGCTACTCTTCTTTTTACAAAAGACCTTCAACCAAACTTCCAATACTTCTACCTAGATAAATTAACAAACGAGTGTGAATTAGCAGTAGAACAATACACTTTTTCAAAAGATATAGATTTTATATTTAATTTTCCTCATACTCAAATAGAGGGTGATTTTGAGCTTCTTGTTTTAGTTCTTCAAAACTTTATCTTTAATGCAATTGATGCCATAGAAGAAGATGAAAATGAAAATGGGAAAGTTAGCATTATCTATAAAAATGATGCAATATACATAACAGATAGTGGAAAAGAGATAGAGAATGAAAATATACTATATGAGCCATTTAAGACGACAAAAACGAAAGGACATGGTCTAGGACTTGCTCTTTCTTTACAAATAATTAAGGCTCATTCAGGCATGATTACGCTACTTAAAAATACCAAAGGCTTTAAAATTACTTTACAAGGAAAAGTATGATAAAAGAAAGCTTGAAGATTTTTATATCAGATTTAAAAAACTCTTCAAAAGATTTACTTCCTATCATCGCCGTTGTGGCTTTTTTCCAAATTGTTATTATTAAAACTATGCCTGATGATCTCGTATCTATCTGTATTGGACTCACCATAGTTGCCATTGGTTTGGCACTTTTTATTCGTGGTCTTGAGATAGGTATATTCCCTGTTGGAGAGAACTTAGCAAATGACTTTGCAAAAAAAGGCTCAGTCTTTTGGTTACTTACATTTGCGTTTTTAATTGGATTTTCAACTACTATTGCAGAACCTGCACTAATAGCCATTGCAAATAAAGCTTCAATCATAAGTGATGGTAGAATTGACGCTTTTTATCTTCGTTTAACAGTTGCATTTTCAGTAGGATTTGCTATAGCACTAGGAGTTTTACGCATACTTTTAGGTCACCCTATACAGTACTATATCATTGCTGGTTATATTATAGTAGTAAGTGTTACATTTTTTGCACCTATCGAAATAATAGGTCTCGCTTATGACAGTGGTGGTGTTACAACTTCAACTGTTACAGTCCCTCTTGTAGCAGCTCTAGGAATCGGACTAAGCTCCTCTATTAAAGGGAGAAACCCGGCAATAGACGGTTTTGGTTTAATTGCTTTTGCTTCACTAACTCCTATGATATTTGTTCAAGTTTTTGGAATTATAGTTTACAATTTTGGTTCAACCGCTGAAGTAGTAGCAACAGCAATAGAAACAACAACAATAGCAAATCGTTTTGGAATGTATAACCTGATACTTGAGTTTTTTGGTGTTATTAAAGATGTTCTTCCTATCCTTTTAGTAATAGGATTTTTTCAGTATATCATCATAAAAAAACCTATTCCACATTTAAAAAAAGTCATAGTTGGAGTTGTTCTTCTTATAGTTGGTCTTGATGCTTTCATAGTTGGACTTGAACTTGGACTTTTTCCAATCGGTGAGAGCATAGCTTATGCACTGACGTCTATGGGAAACAACTATCTTATTTACCTTTTTGGTTTTATGATAGGTTTTTCAACTACTATGGCGGAACCTGCTCTTATTGCAATTGCCATGAAAGCAAGTGAAATTAGCAAAGGAAATATAAATCAAAATACACTAAGAATGGCTGTTGCTTTAGGTGTTGCTTGTGGTATTTCGCTTGGAGCATATAGACTTGTGAGTGGAACACCTCTACACTACTACATCATAATAGGGTATATCATAGTTATCATCATGACTTACTTCGCACCAAAGTATATAGTGCCTATTGCATACGATAGTGGTGGTGTTACAACTTCAACAGTTACAGTTCCATTAGTCGCGGCTCTTGGGCTTGGGCTTGCAGAAAATATACCAGGAAGAAACCCACTAATAGACGGTTTTGGGCTTATAGCCTTTGCATCGCTATTCCCTATGATAACCGTTATGGGTTACGGGATAATCGCACAATATCAAAATAATAGAAAAAAAATAGAAAAAGTAGAAAAAATAGTAATGCCAATAGAACGAAGAGCGAAACCAAGAATATAAACAAAAAGGAGATTTACATGAGATTTGTAGCATTAATAGCTATTGTACCTGACTCAAAAGAAGAAGAAGCAGTTGATATAGCCAAAAAAGCTGGAGCAGGTGGAGTTACGATTTTCAATGGAAAGACTATAGGGCTTGAAGAGAAAAAGGTATTTTTCGGATTAACTTTAGAAGAAAATGTCTCAGCACTTCTTTTTATACTTCCTGAAAAATTAAGTATGAAAGTGTTTAAAGCATTCAGAAAAGAACTTGGACTTCATAATGATGAAAATGCAAACGGTATGGTTTTTACCTTCCCTCTTACACACCTTTCTGGTATGGAGAGTAAAGAGGTTAAGCTATTTGAAAAAGAAATATTAGAGGAGTTATAAATGTTAGTAAAAGAAGTAATGGTAGAAGCGAGTAAAATAATAAAAGTTTCCCCAATGATGCCTGTACGTGAGGCTTTAAATATAATGAGAACTAAAAAAATAAAATCTTTAGTAGTAAACAAACTAAAACCACATGATGCCTATGGTCTGTTAACATACAAAAATATACTAACATCAATAGTTGCAAATGATGGTGATATAGACTTACTTAGAGTTTACGACATCTACTCAAAACCAGCTTTTCAAATTTCTGAGCAATTAGATGTCAGATATGCTGCACAAACTATGGTAAAAGGTGGAGTAAAAAGACTACTTGTAATAGACAACAACGAACTTGAAGGCATCTTAACTATGACAGATATACTAGGTGTTTTATTAGAGAGCGTAAAAGAAGTAGAAGATAGTTAAAAAAATAAAGGCACTTTTAAAAGTGCCTTTACATGTAGACTATTTTAATAAATCCATGAGAGTATATTTTATGTTTTTATCACACTTCTCACCCATCTTATCTTGCTCTCTTAATAGCCATTCTAAATAACCTCTATCAGTTTGAAAAACATAATCAAAAGTCATACCTCGGTACTTACCAAATAGAAACATTTTTACTTTCACTGGTTCACTTGAAAGCTCCACCAGCTTGCTCATAACTTCTGAATTTTTTAAACTATATGCCTCTTTTGCCCTAAAGAAAAGTGCTTTTAGAAACATTTTGAGTACTAAAACATCTCCTATTGCATCGTGGGCTTTGACTTCAACACTATATTTTTTTGCTTCTTCACTCTCTTCTTCTTTTGAAAAAAGCTTATATCTAAAAGTTTGTAGTTTATAGTTTGGAACAATATTGTTATTTTTATCTAAAATTTCTTCTTCAATTAAATCTTCTTGACCAAGTCCAGCGCTAACATGGGGTACTTTTACATCATAAAGATGCATAGCACACTTCAGTGTATCTATGAGTTGGTATTCGTTTTTAAAATTATGTTTTTCCAACATGCCCAAATCAAATGGAATATTATGGGCTATAAGATAGTTATCTCCACTGTTTAACTCATTCAAATCATGCCAAAACTCTGTTTTATCAAAACTATCTTTTCCTTCAAGCTCAACTTGCCTTATTCCATGAGTACTCATTGCTTGAAGTTTGATTGGAATTTTAGATGAACACAATTCATTATAAACACTTTTTTTATACAATTCACCCTTTGTATCGGTTATGATAGCACCTATCTGAATTATCTGGTCTTCTACTTCTATGCCTGTTGTTTCTGTATCAAAAAATATATTATATGCCACTATCTTACCTCCAAAATTTTACAATTACACAAATCATCACTCTCATATACTGTCATATCTCCAGCCTTTAAATTAGGAACAGGGAAAACTCTAACAGTAAGTGGTTTATTCAAACGAAACGCCATAGTCCCTGTGTCACGCATTAGAGCATTTAGTTTTTCTATGCTAGTGTCTCCAGGAATTGGAACAGTATCAAGCCCTATGCCACAAACTGAGCTATATGTTAGAAGTGAGCGTATATCAAACTCACCTTTTATAGTTCCCTGTGCTAAACCACTGTCTTCCGTGACAGCTAGCATAAGTCCTGAAAAACCGGTCAACTCTATGTTTTTTAAAGACTTAAATACTTTTGTCAAGAGAGAACTTGCCTCAATACTTCCACTAGCACCAAAATACTCAACACCTAACTCTTCATAAACTTCGCACATACTAAAACAGTTTTTTGACGGGGCAGCTGAACTATCCAACCCTCTAAAAATAAAATCACTATTGTCAAAAGCATCAATTATGGTTTTTATCTTATCAACATGATATTGCAAAGCTTCACTCATGATTTCATAGTATCTTTTAAACTTTTCATTGTGATTTAAATCTTTACATGTAGAGTTAAATTTTTTTAACACAGTTACCAACAAATCTGGAGTTTCAAGTCCTATTACATAACAGTTTTCATCACTGCTATTATGATAAGAAGCAGGAAAATAAGGAATCAAAGGTTTACAGTTAAAATTGACCGTAAAATTAAAATTTCCCTCTCCTCTTGGAGTGATTTTGCTAATTTCATTTACTACGAGTGATGAGTAATTAATAAGCTCATTATCTAACACTCCAAACTCATCTAAAGGAACATTTACACAAGCATTACACAAGTCTCCAAAGTCACGTATGAGTTCTGGAAGAAGTGCTATTTCTTCTTCTGTTTTTGCTTCACCTATGGCAAATCTAATTCTAAGATTTTGAACATCAAGTGAATTTAATATATCACTTAAAAACTGCAAATCTTTTTTCGCACTTTTTAAATTTGCTGTATTTAAGTACTCACCAAAAGCATTAGTAACTATCCGTATGGACTGAACTTCATAACCATTTTTTATAAACTTAACAGCCAAGTCATTACAAAATTTAGAAGCTTGTAAAATCTCTCTTTTCCAAGTTGTTCTGTCTTTGTGCAAAGTCAAAAACGTAGTAACTGTTCTAACTTTACAAAGGTTTTTATTTGTTTCTATCATGTTTATTTCTTTTTACGAAGTTTTGTAACTTGTTCTCCACCTATACCCCAATTGTCAGTTTCTACTTCATCTATAACCACAAATGTAGTTGCTGGATTTTTGTTTAATACTTTTTGAAGTAACTCAGTTACGCCTAAGATAAGCTGAGCTTTTTGTTCAGAAGTTACTCCTTCGTTTGTTACTTTTATATTAACATATGGCATATAATCTCCTTTTTATTTTATAGGCTTTGACGTATCATAAACTAGTTCATAATAACTATTACCATTAAACTCAAACTCTTTTATAACAGTTAAACCTAATTTTTTGGTATGTGCAACAAATGATCTATGATTTATTTTATTGACAAATGTTACTAAAATAGGATACTTTTTTGACATATGTTCTCTAGCAAAATCAAAAAGTTTTTCCAACAAACCACTTCCTCTAAATTTTTTATCAATGCAAACTGGTCCATATTGATACGAATTTTCAACACTTAGTTTTTTACCTAAATATTCTAAATCATCTAAATCTTTTACCATTTGCACAAACATAGGCCATATTGTCCAAAACTCCCAAGAAGCTGACATAGCATACCCTACAACTTCATTACCTTCAATAGCAATAAAAAGACCTTGTTCTTTTGTAATAAGATTCGATAACTGCTCATGAGTAAATGCTATTGTAACAAAACCATCTTTTTTATCTTCTTGCTCTATTGAGTCGACTTGGTACCTAAAATGAAGTTTTAATATACTGTCTATATCATCAAGTTGTGCTATTTTTAATTTCATATATATTCTTTTTTATTTATCATATCATTAAGCTATTACTATTCACATCCATTGTGTAATTTCCATTTCTCTTCATGCCCCATGTCTATTGCAAACTGAGGAACTACACAATCTCCCTCTTTTTTTACACTTAGCTCTTGAGCACTCATATAATCTTCTATTGAAGGAACACCTGTTCTAAAGGCACCAATAACTAAAACAATGAAAAACAGAGCAATAAAACTTTGAATTATTGATATATTTTGTATAGGTTCTTTAACTGGTACTGCGCAACTTCCATCTGGACAATCTTCCTTATGGAAAAGTGAGTATATTTTACAACCTAAACAGATACCAAATGCCGCTTCCAAAAATAAAAGAGCCAAACAAGATATACATGTAAAAAGATTTAAAGGTCCTTTTATGTTGTGAACTACTACAAGATAAAACATTAAAATTGCAAGTGTAAAACCCAACGCCCATGCCCATCTTTTTGGAGCTGCTGTTACATACTCCGGTGTTTGATTTCTAACAAAAAACCTACCTATTATCATACTTGGTGCAAATCTAGGATTTATAAAAATTCGTATAAAAAACTCAATTAAAAAAGCAACTACAAACACTCTTATAAGTTCAAAATCACCAATTAACCAAGCATTCATAAAAGAAATAATAGCAAAAAGAAAAAGTATTCCTGCACTTGCCCTTACTTCTCTTTCATTAAAAACTCTTACGTCATAACCTTCTACTACTTCTCCAAAATTCTTCATCCTATCACCTCTATGCCTTTGATCTTTTCTATATCTTTACAAATAGCTGGATCTATTTTTATCAATGTTTTCATTTTTATATCAACAAGTTTTGAAGTTATAACAAGTTCTACCTCACTTCGCCCCTGATACTGCCTAACTAAAGCATGTAACTCTTCTAAAGCATCATAGTTTTCAGTTAACTCCAAACGAATAGTAGTTGGAGGAAGTGGTGTTTGTTCTACCTTAGTAACTCTATTTTCAACTGCTTTTTTACTATTTTTCTTCTTTTTTGCTTCATCTAAAGTAAAGACCCCTTTGCATGACATCCTAACTTTTTCATCTTCTTTTGTTATCTCTAAAGCAAAGCCTATTGGTTTTTCAAAATTTAAACTATTGAGTTTTTGAAGCTGTTTTTCAAAAACCATAAACTCTAAGTTTCCTTGTAAATCTAAAGCACTCACAAAACCATAAGGGTTTCCTTTTTTACTTACTTTTTCATCTATTTTATCAACTTTACCTATAAAAAACACTTTGCCATTCTCTATTGTTTGTATCTCTAACGAGCCTATATGAGGAATTTCATCGATTTCATCTTTTAACTCTTCTAAAACTTTTGTTTTATCTTTCTCTTTATTCAAATCTTCTAAAGACAGAGCATCTTTACATGTAAGCTTAACTCCGGTATCATCTCTTTTTATCTCAATTGGAAAGCCTGTTGGGTTCTCTAAATTCATGTTTTGAATCTTTTCTAAAATATTAGCAAAAACCATAAATTCCATATTGCCATGGAAATCCATAAGGTTTACTATGCCAAACTTATTTCCTTTTTTACTAATTCGCTCTTGAATGCTCTCCACTTTTCCTATAAAAAGAAATTTTCCCTTATCTATATTTTCAATATCAGAAGAGAGTGCATGTGGAATTGATTCTATTAATTCTCTAAAATCATCAAGTGGGTGACCTGAAATATAAAATCCCACAGTCTCTTTTTCTAATTCCAAAATTCTTTTACCATCAAACTCAGGAAGATTTTCTATGTCTATCTTAACTGTTGTCATCTCTTCGCCATCTCCAAAAAGTGAGTTAACAGCATCTTTTTTCATCTTGGCACACTTTGCACCAGCTTCTGCTATGATTTCTGTATGGTCAAGTAGAGCTCTACGAGTTAGTCCAAACTCATCAAATGCACCTGATTTTATGAGAGATTCTATGACTCTTTTGTTTACTTTGGAAGTGTCTATTTTTGACATAAAATCACTTATGTCCTTAAACTTCCCATCTTCTCTTGCTTCTAAAATTCTACCAATTGCACTGCTACCAGCACCTTTTATAGCACCCATGCCAAAAAGAATTGTCTCTTCGCCATCATCATTTGTTATTGCATTAAACTCTGTAAGAGAGTAGTTTACTGATGGCGGTGAAAGTTTAATTCCTAATCTTTTTACCTCATCAATATACTTTACTACCTTATCTGTATTATCTTGTTCACTTGTTAAAAGTGCCGCCATAAACTCTTGAGGATAATATGTTTTTAGATATGCAGTTTGAAAAGTTATCATGGCATACGCCGCTGAGTGAGATTTGTTGAAACCATACCCTGCAAACTTTTCTATCAGTTTAAAAAGTTCTGCTGATTTGCCTCTGTCATAACCTTGCTTCTCAGCACCATCACAAAACTCTTCTCTATAGGTACTCATATCTTTTTTCTTACCCATAGCACGACGAATAATGTCAGAATAACCAAGACTAAATCCACCTACAATTTGAACTATTTGCATAACCTGTTCTTGATAAACAATCATTCCATAAGTTGGTTCTAATGTCTCTTTAAGAGAATCAAAACTAACCTCTTCAAAAGGATAAAATACTTTTTTTCTTCCATGCTTTCTCTCAATAAAATCATCAAGCATCCCCGATTCCATAGGTCCAGGACGATACAAGGCAAGTACTGCAATAATGTCTTCAAAACCATCAGGTGCAAGACGTTCATTTAGTGACTGCATACCTGTTGATTCTATCTGAAAAAGCCCAACTGTGTGACCTGTACGAATCAACTCATATACTTTAGGGTCATCCATGTCAATAGCATTAAAATTTATATCTTTGTCGTATCTTCTTTTTATGAGTTTTAGAGCATTGTCCAAAACAGTAAGTGTTTTAAGCCCTAAAAAGTCAAACTTAATTAAATCAACATCTTCAAGATAGTTAAGTGAATATTGAGTTACAAGTTGCTCTGCACCTGAGGGTTTATAAAGTGGTGTTTTATGCCAAAGCTCTTCATCACTTATAACAACTCCTGCTGCATGCATACCTGAGTTTCTGTTTAGTCCCTCTAAGGCTAATGCAAACTTCCAAACTCTTGCAATACGTGGGTCATCGTCTATTAATTTTCTAAGTTTTGGCTCTTTTTGATAAGCTCCATCTACTTGTTCACCATTTTTGATTTTACCATTTAGAGTAATGCCAAGCTCATCTGGTATAAGCTTAGCCATAGCATCAGCTTCTGCGTAAGGAAGACCTAAAACTCTTGCAACATCACGAATCACTCCTTTTGCTAAAAGCTTACCAAAAGTTATGACCTGAGCCACATTATAACGTCCATATTTCTCTACAACATAATCTATGATTTCCCCACGACGAGCTTGACAAAAATCTATATCAATATCTGGCATACTTATACGCTCAGGGTTCAAAAACCTTTCAAAAAGTAGGTTATATGGCATTGGATCAATATCTGTAATATAAAGACTAAAAGCAACAAGACTACCCGCCGCTGATCCACGTCCTGGTCCAACAGGGACTCCTCTCTCTTTAGACTCACGAATAAAATCCCAAACTATCAGCATATAACCAGGAAACTTCATATTGCAGATTATATCCATCTCAACATCAAGCCTATCGTAATAAGTTTGATGCTTCTGCTTTGGTACAAGTTTTAGTCTATCTTCCAGCCCTTCTTTACACTTGAAACGAAAATATTCATCATCATTATCTATATCCTGCCCATCTGCCTTAGCACACTCCTTTGTGAACTTAAACGTCGGAGGAGTTGGATCTCCTAATTTTATCTCTAAGTTACATTTATCTACTATTTCTTGAGTATGTGTAATAGCTTCAGGAATATCTGCAAAAATCTCGCTCATTTGCTCTGGAGTTTTAAGATAAAACTCTTTTACAGAGTGCTTTAACCGTTTAGGGTCATCAAACTCTTTATTCATCGCAATACACATAAAAGCTTCTTGTGCTTCTGCATCATCTTGTGTTGGGTAGTGCGTATCATTTGTAGCAATTATCTTTATACCTGTCTCTTTGGAGATACGTAGTATATTATCATCTATAAAAAGCTGATCATCAATACCATGACGCATAAGTTCAAGATAAAAATCATCGCCAAATATTGCTTTATACTCTAAAGCAATCTCTTTAGCTCGCTCGTAACCTTTTGCACCATTTTGTAAATTTTTAGGATTATTTGTATTGAGATGCCAGTTTACTTCACCTTGGAGACAAGCCCCACTACAAATAATGCCCTCACTATGCTCTTTTAAAAGATTTTTATTTATACGTGGATAGTAATAAAAACCCTTGATAAAACTCTGTGATGAGAGAAACATAAGATTTTTATAGCCAATTTCATTTTTTGCATAAAGACACAAATGAAAACGTTGCCTAGTTGTTTTATCGTCAAGTTCATCTTGGTTATGAATATAAGCTTCAATCCCTATAATAGGCTTTATATCATTCTTTCTCATAGTCTGATAAAAATCAATAGCCCCAAACATATTCCCATGGTCAGTCATAGCAACTGCTTTAACCCCTTGTTCTTTTAGTTTAGTTGCAAGCTTGCCAATCTTGTTTGCTCCATCAAGGAGTGAATATTCTGTGTGTAAGTGTAAATGTGTAAATTCAATATTGCTCATAATGTTCTCGTATAGTTTTTGATTTATTTTACTACATGAGTGCTTAAAGTGTAGGTTTATTTTAAAGTATAAATTTAAAAACTTATCTATTAATCATAAACATCATCCATATCTAAATCATTAACCTCTATTTCTGGCAGAGTTGGAATGGACTTTTCATTAACTTTTGAATCATTAAAATCATAACTATTATAGTCATAAAACTTTTTTTCTTTTGCATACAACTTTTCTTTTTGTATCGCTTTTTCGATGGCTTCTTTAGTTCTTTTTTCTTTTTCTAAATCTACATCTGATGCAAATAAAAACAAGTTTAACAAAATCACACACATTAAAATCTTTTTCATAGTTCTTCTCCTATCTATAAAAAAATATTAAGATAATTATATCAATAAATTATTTTAATATCCTTGACTTATGTTAGATTTGATATCTATCAAAAAATAGTTTTCACTCTTGTCTTTATAATAACCTCTGTCTTGTGACCTAAAAAATGTAAATTTATTGGTTAGATTAAATGCTCAAGAACTTATTGCTTTACCAGCACTAATCCCACTAGCCCATGCCCAATGCAGGTTGTACCCTCCACAATCTGCATCTATATCAACTACTTCACCACTAAAGAACAATCCACGTTGTAGTTTTGATTCCATGGTTTGTGAGTTTATATCTTGAGTATTAACTCCTCCAGCGGTTACTTCTGCTGTTTTAAAACCTTTGGTATCTTCTACATGTAAAGTAATATTTTTAAGAGCATATACTAATTTTGTTAGTTCTTTATTGTTAAGACTATCCGCACTTTTTACATATAGAGATTTCTCTATAAATTTTGCAAGTTTTGAGTTTATGAAACCATCTAACCACAAAGCTACACTCTTTCCATTAGAATATTTTTGACGTTTTTTTAGAAGATTTTTAAGTTGTTCTTTTGAATACTCAGGTAGTAAATCTATCTTTACATGTAAAGCTCTTTTATGAAGTAACGAGTGGCTCACAACTCGGCTTATATCTAAAACGGCTGAACCAGATATGCCGTAGTTTGTAAAAAGTATATCTCCGCTTGCATGAGTTTTATTTTCTCCGTCTTCATAAACTTCTATGCTTCCCTCAACCTTTACTCCACTAATGTTTTTTAAATCTTCTTTGCAAATAAGTTGAACCAAAGATGGATGAGTAGAAACTATGTTGTGACCAAAGCTTTTAGCAAACTCATAACCACTATCACAACTTCCTAGAGTTGGCATAGCAAGTCCACCAGTTGCCACTAAAACTCTGTTTACATGTAAAGATTTACCTTCTACATGTAAAGAAAACCCCTTGCTTTCTTTTGTTATGCTTTCAATTTCTGTATTTAAAAAAAACTCTACATGTAAACGCATACATTCATACACTAAAAGTTCAACTATGCTAGAAGATTGAAGACTTCTTGGGTACAAACGACCTCTTTGTCCCTCTACTAACTCTACTCCAAGCTCTGAAAAAAAAGCTTTACATGTAGAGGCATTTAAATGGTTAATTGAGTGGTTCACAAAAGAGGGATTTGAACCATGGTAATTAGAAAGTTCTATGTGTTGATTTGTGACATTACATCTACCGTTTCCAGTAGCTAATATTTTTTTACCTACTTTATTGTTTTTTTCATAAACATGAACTTTAGCACCACGTCTTGCCGCAACAATAGCTGCAACAAGTCCAGATGCTCCTGCTCCTATAATAGCTATTTTATTAGACAAATTCCATCTTCTTCAAGTTTAACGATTTTTTTATCTATTAATTCGGTAAGTGCTTTTTTATAATTCTTTTTACTCAATCCAAAAAGCTCTTTTATAAGTTCTGGATCACTTTTGTAGTTACACTCTAATTCTCCACCATTGGTTTTTAGAACTTTTTCTACTCTATGGATTGCCGTCTCTTTGTTTTCATCTTTATTACCTATTTTTTGAAGGCAAATATCCATTTTTTTATCTGCTCTTATTTTTTTAATATAAGCTTGTTTTTTCTGACCAATCCAAATATCTTCAAAAATTTCATTGTGAAATATCATTGCTTCGTATTTATTGTCTACTATAACTTTAAAACCTAATGGTGTTTTTTCTCTTATGATGATGTCTACTTTTTGATTGACAGCAAGTTCTTCTAAATCTGTATGTATAAACTCTTTAAACTTATGTGCCCCAAAAAGTCTGTCGCTGTCTTCATCTTTACATACTCTAAAGACAAACTTCATTCCAACTTCAAGAGGAATTTTTTGATACTTCTTAGGAATAAAAAGATCTTTTTGTAGACCCCAATTCACAAATGCTCCAAAACTCTCAACTCCAACTACTTCAAAGTACCCAAACTCACCAAGCATTGCTTTTGGGCGTTCTGTAGTTGCCACGTACCTGTCTTCTGAATCAGTATAGACGAAAACTTCTATCTCGTCTTCTATATTCATGTCCTCAGTTGCATAAGCTTTTGGAAGAAGTATATCATCTTCATCTTCTGCAAGTAAGTAAAAACCGTGCTCAGTATCTCTGTCAATCCGTAGGGTATTTACTACCCCTAATTCTATATTTTTATTCATTTTATCTCTTCTATTTTTTTATCATATTCTATGGTTATTTTATCAAATTCGTGCTGTACTATCTCTAAAGCTTCAAAACTATCCTCTATTAGGCTCTCTTGAGCTGATACTTCTTTGTATAATTCTCCCAGTTTTCCGCTATCTCCACTAGTTGAAATTTTTATTAACTCTTGTTGATTTACCTCTAGTTCTTCTTCTGTTTTTATAATCAGCTCTTCAAGTTTTTCTACTCTCTTTTTAAAAGGTGATATTTCTTTGTTTCTTTGTGAAATTAAATAAGCTTTTTGCTTCTTATTTTGATGTTGATTTTGCTTTGGAGCTGTTTTTAATTTTTTCTCTTGCTCCTCCTCTTCCCAACCAACTTTTTCTAAAAACTCATCATAAGTTCCATCAAACAAATCAGCTCCATCTTTGGCAAAAACCACAAGTCTATTTGCTACTTTTCTTAAAAGCTCTTCAGAGTGAGTTACAATAACAACTGCACCATCAAAGTTTTTAATTGCTGTAGTTAAAGAGTCAATAGAATCCATATCTAAGTGGTTTGTAGGCTCATCTAAAAACAGTATATTAACTTCATCTACCAAAATTTTACCAAGCATTACCCTGCTCTTCTCTCCACCTGAAAGAAGTGAAACTTTCTTGTCTGCATTGTCTCCACTGAACATCATAGCACCACAAATACTTCTCGCTCTACTCATGGACAAAGAGGCATTTACTCCATAAATTTCTTCAAAAACTGTATTGTTTAAATTGAGGTGGTTTATGTTTGTCTGCCCAAAATGACCAAACTTCGTACTTGTGTGCATATCTACAGTTCCATCAAGTTGTTTAAGCTCACGACTTAGAACATTTAGTAAAGTTGATTTCCCTTTTCCATTTTTTCCTATAATTCCAAGACATTCGCCTTTTTTAATGTTAAATGAGATATTCTCAAACAAAATTTTATCTTTTGTGTATCCAAAACTCAAATCACTTACATCAAGAAGTATTTTTGCAGGAGTCTCTTTAAAGTTAAAATCAAACTTCAAAGTTGATTCACTTGTAATGTCTTCCATTCTGTCCATTTTTTCTAACTGTTTTACTTTTGATTGTGCTAGAGAAGCTGTTGAAGCTCTAGTTTTATTTTTCACAATAAACTCTTCAAGCTCTTTTATTTTCTTATCTTGTGAAATTTTTGTCTTTACATGTAACTCATCATTTGATGCAAGCTGTTCATAAAACTTGTGGGTATTTCCTGTAATTAAACTTAGTTTTTTTCTTACTATTCCCATGGTGTGAGTTGTGATGCTATCCATGAAATTTCTATCATGTGTGATGATGACTACCTCACCTTCGAAACTCCTCAAAAAGGACTTTAACCAACGCAAAGAAACAATATCAAGGTAGTTTGTAGGTTCATCTAAAAGAAGTAAATTTGGCTCAGTAACCAAAAGTTTGGCAAGATTTATACGTATTTGATAACCACCAGAGAAAGAGAGTGGATTAGAATCTAAATCAGCCTGAAGAAAACCAAGCCCAAATAAAATCTTTTCAACTCTATATGCATCGTATTTCAAATCTTCACTTAGTGCAAGTGAAACCTCTTCTCTTAGAGTTTTTTCCGAAAACTTTAAATGCTGTTCTAATGAGCCTATTTTGTAGTTCTTTGGTATTGAGATTTCTCCACCATCTTGATGCTCCTCACCTAAAATGAGTCTAAAAAGTGTAGATTTTCCACTACCATTGCGACCAACCAAACCCACACGCATTCGTGAATTAAGTCTAAAGTTAAGATTTGAAAAAAGCTCTTGCATAGCAAAGCTTTTAGATATGTTTGTTAGTTGTATCAATATTTTTCCTATTTATTGCTATAAACAAAGGGCTTAACATGCTTATTAGCTCATATTATATCCCTGTTTTTAGTCAAATTATCATAATCTAGTAGGGATTTATTTTATTTATTTTATTAGATATATCATGTAACTTTTAAATAATATAGCATTATACACAGAATTTATAACATTCCATAAAACACTATTAAAAATAGTTACTAAACCTATTGAAATTATCCGACTGAACCAATTGAACCTCAGTAGATATTTCGGAAAAGTGTTTTTTAGCACAAGCTATTTTAGAAGATTCAGCTGTTTTAATATCTATTCCTAACGAGCTCCCTTTACTCTCCACTACAAAGTAAAGTTTCTCTGCGTTCTCTTCTTCAATCAGTACAGCCCAATCAGGGTTATATGTTCCTAATGGTGTATTGATTTTAAACCAGCTTGGTAGTTTTGTGAAGAGTTTAACTTTTTCATTTCTATTAAATTCAATAGCGAAATTCTTTTCAATAATGGAATCATAAACTGTATGGGTGTAGATAGACTTGTGTTCTCTATTTTTTATCATATTTGAAGAAATATATCCATATAGTTCTTGGTTTTCAAAACACTCTTGAGCATAGTAAAATTCAGACCCAAGTTTTTGGTATTTAATACCATCGACAATAAACATACTCATAACTTTTTTAATGATTTTAATCGCACCATCAATAAACTTTTGAGGATTATTTTTAAATCCTTGTAGCTTTCCACTTTGTATAAGAATATCAACAATATTTTTTCGTGTTAAGTTAGTTTCGTTCTGTAAATAAGTAACTATATCAGGTAACTCAAAATCAATAATTTCACTATTTAAAGGGTCATTCTTAATAGTTTCATCAATAATCTCTACACCTGCTTTTGTAATTTTATTGGTAGCTTTTGAATAAAGGTATTTTATTTTTCCTATGGTAAGGTCATTGGCTATATGTTTTGCACACTCTTCAACTAGTTTTTCAACATCAAAGTCAACTCTATAAGTTGTTTTATACTTTATCTGCTCCCATAAGTTTTTAAAATCTTCACTTAAATAAATCTCTTTGTTAAGAGTAATAAGCTTTTTATCATTTGCATCTTTTACATATTTACCGATATCTTCAAAAACAATACCACAATCTTTCTCATACTCAGTCTGAAGTCCTTTTGCAAAGTCTTCATAGTTTTCATTTGCCATTACTGTTAAAGTGTTTACATCAAACCCTCTAACTCTTACACCGTCTTGATTGACACATATTCGTAGACCTCGACCTATTTCTTGTCTCTTTTTCATTACAGAGTTAGTTTCGTTCAGAGTACAAATTTGAAATACATTAGGGTTATCCCATCCCTCTTTTAATGCACTATGAGAAAATATAAACCTAAGAGGTTCACTGAAACTAAGAAGTTTTTCTTTGTTCTTCATAATCTTATCAAAGGCACTTTCATCATCTTTGTTTTTACCAGTACTATCTTTTACACGACCCTTGCTGTCTTGTGCAAAATATCCGTCGTGTATTTTTTCTACTTCTGTAACAATATCTACATCAGCAAACAAAGTATTGTATTTTGGTTTTTTAGAGACTGTTTTAAACTCCTCTTCAAACCATAAGGCATATTTACCTTTAACTATATTACCCTCTTCGTCATAACTTCTATAGTTTGCCACTTTATCAATAAAAAAGAGACTCAACACTTTAATGTCTTTTGCTTTTAAACGCAGTTCTTTATCTAAGTGTTCCTCTATTGTTTTCCTCACCTGTAATCTTTTAATGCTGTCATCATCTGCAGCTCCAACAGTCTCTCCAATTTTTACAACTTCTTGGTTAATAAACTCAATGTATTCACTACCTTTTTCTATATAAATGTCGTTAATTGTATAACCATCATATACATCACGTCCATTAGATTTTTCATAAAGGTCATCACCATTTTTAACTGCAATAACTTTACGTTTAGTAGAACCATTTTGGATGACATCTATCTCTATTTTTGCACCTCTAGGATTAGCTTTAACACTTACTAGTCTTATATATGCTTTGTTTGAAGTGTCTTCTAGTGTAACATTGGCTACTTCTATTTGTTTAACAAGTTGCTGTTCATAAGCATCAATAGAATCTAGTTTATACATAAGGTTAAATTTTTCTATGTGTGTAGCACTATATCTTAGCCTACAAAGAGGATTTAGCGTTTGGATAGCCTCTTTTGCCTTTGGAGTATTTGCAACGCTCTGAGGCTCATCTATGATAAGTATAGGATTTGTAGAAGCGATAAACTCTATAGGTTTTTGTCCATTTAGTCTATCATTCTCTCTATGTATAATATTTGCTTTATTGTTCTTTGTAGGGTCTGTAAAACTTTTTCTAAATGCGTCAATATTTATAACCATTATACGAATATCACTACTTGTAGCAAAATCTCTTACTTGCTCCAAGTTTGAACTATCATAAACAAATGAGTCATAATTCACATTATCAAAAAGAGTTTTAAAATGCTCACTTGTTATCTCAAGGGTTTTTTTAGTTCCCTCTTTGATGGCGATAGATGGTACAACAATGATGAACTTTGTAAAACCATAACGTTTATTCATCTCAAAAATAGATTTTAGATAAACATAGGTTTTACCTGTTCCCGTTTCCATCTCTACTGAAAAATCCATACTATTAAGTTTTTTAGACTGAGGTAGTCCATTTCTAAGTTGAATCTTTTGAACATTGGCAAGTATCTCATCATCTAAAAGTTCAAGTCTATTACCAATACCAAGATCGTTAAAATCAGCAGTAGTCTTTTGCCCTTTGGTTTGTGCTCTTACGATACTAAAATTACTCTGACAAACTTCTTGACCTTCAAATATATCTACTATTGAACTTATTGCTCTATCTTGATAATCGAGGTTGCTTTCAAATTGTATTTTCATTCTTTATTCTCTATTTGGTGTATTAGTTTATCAAAATCACTAATATATTTTTTATCTTGAGTAATTCTATATTTTTCGTACTCATCATGAGCTTTTAACTTAGCTTTCAAAGCAGTCACTTTTCCATTATCCAATAAAATTGGATAATCAGATAACTCCAAAAATTTATCTAAAAATGTAATCCAATCTTTCATATTGGTAACAATACCACGAGTTGCTCTATCTTCAGCCAAATCAAGGTAAGCAGATACAATTCTTTCGAGTTGCTTTATATGTTCAATATTAAGATAATTTTTTGCAATTGAAACATCAGATTTCAGTACTTTTCCATCTGGTGCATTTTTCCATGTTCTAAGTCCTATAGATATTTTTGTTGCGTCTACTTCACTATAAATTATTTCAGCTGCTGTTTTACCACATATTGCCCAATGCATTTTATTTTGTACATTTGCATAAAATTGATTTGTAGAAGTATCATTTTTGTCATAATCAGCACTCAGAGCATAAATATCTGTAACTTTTTGATAAAAACGTCTTTCACTTAATCGTATTTCTCGTATACGCTCTAGCTGTTCCTCAAAATAATCTATACCAAAATGATGAACACTCTTTAACCTTTCATCATCCATAGCAAAACCTTTTACTATGTACTCACTTAAAATATCTGTTGCCCATTTTCTAAATTCTGTAGCACGATAAGAATTTACTCTATATCCAACTGCCGTAATAGCTTTTAGTGCATAGTACTTATTTTTTCTCTTAACTTTTCTTTCGCCTTCTTGTTGAACTTGTAAGAATTCCTTACAAGTTGAATCTTCAAAAAGTTCTTCCTCTTTATAGATGTTTTTAAGATGTAAAGTAATGTTTTGAGGTGTTGTTTCAAAAAGTTCTGCCATTCTTTTTTGAGTAAGCCATAGTGTTTCATTTTCAAAAAGTACATCAACGTTTATTTTAGTATGGTCTATTTTGAAAATTACAAAATTTGAGAATTCTTGTGGGTGTGTGTCTATCTCTTTTTTCATTATAAACCCCTTCCTTCATATTCCATATCACTATAAGGCAGTTCTAAAGCTTTAACATTACCTATTGCATTTCCTGCTATACCTTTGATGGAGCCATACATTCCGATCGTATTTTCTAAAACCTTATCTATCTGCTTATCTCTTTGTTTCCAAATTCTAGCCATTGAGCGTTTCTCAGTTTCTAAATCGGTTTTCATAGTTGTAAAACCTTCAACTATTGCTTCTATTTGCATACTGAATTCTGTACTTGTTAAGTACCCATAAAGCAAACTCATTTTATCTGTTCTATTTTCTTCACTTTTTTTAGCGTGGTGTATTTTGATTACACCATCTCTTAACACGCTAGACAAACCTTTAAACTCTTCAAAAGTACATATCCAAACGCCATCAACTAAGCCCATTCTATCCATACCTGATGGTAAAACTTCACTCACTAATACACCAACATCTACACCTTTATCTCTCATATCTGCTTTAAACTTTTCTATCCAAGTTTTTTGAAAATCTTTTGTACGTTTACTCTCATAATAAATTTTTCCACAGTTTTGAACTTCTCTAGTATGCACGATTTGAATACAATCAGCACCACGAGCCCCTTTTTTAATCTCATCTATTACATCAAAAGGATACTTATCTGCAAGATACTCTTCTATTGCCAACTCTTGAACTTCCCCTTGAAGTTGCATACTTCCTTGTTCCGCTTTTCGTTGAGCAATTTGTAACTGTTCTTGAAGTTGTTTGAGTTGTTCTTCTTTTTGTCTTAATTTCAGTTCATTTTGTTCATCTGAAGCTTTTTGAATAAGTTCTTTTTCGACTTGAAGTCTTTTTGTAAGAGTTATTTCAGCTTCTGCTTGAACTTTTGAGGTTATTTCTTCTTTTTCTCTTTTAAGTTTTTCTATTTCGGCTTTACTTTTGTTAAGTTCTTTCACTTGGTTTGACTTTTCATCAAGCTCTTTTTTAAGTAAAGCGATAGACTCACTTTGTTCCTCTTCTAACTCGTTTTTAATACTCTCTTTAAGTTTTTTCTTTTCAACTTTGAGTTGTAAAGCAGTAGCTTTTCTCAGCTCTTCATCAAACTTCTCTTGCTGCTCTTTAATGGCTTCTTCTTGGACTTTTAAAGTATCAAAAGCTTGTTTATATTCTTTTCTTTTAGCTTCAACTTCATCTCTTAGCTTTTTTTGCTCAGTAATATTTTTTTGTTTCATTTCATCTTCTAATTGATGATATAGAATTTCGTTAACATCTATGTCTACTTGACAGTTTGGGCATTTTATTGTTGTTTTAGTTGGCATTTTTTTCTCCATCTTCTATTTTCATCATCATATTATAATGACCTTGCTGATTAGTTATCTCAAATATTTTTTTGAAAACTTCTAAATATTTATTAATTGAAGTATCTTGAATTTCAATATATAAATCATCAGATATACTATGTGAACCATCATTTATCCATGAGATTAAAGATTTACATATAGTTTGTTCCTCATAACTTGAAAACTTTTCTATTAATGTTTTATCTTGATAATTTCCAAGTATCTTAAAATAGTTTTCTATAATTCTTCTCATTGTATTTTGGATAGTTATAGTAGAATTTTTTTCTTTATCTATTAACTCTTGCCAAAGTAGTTGATATGATGTTTGAATTGGATTCTCTTTTTCATAAGCAGTAAATGTTGAGATATTATTATTTTTTCTCACTATCCAATAATTTGTATGATTACCTCCATTATCTCGCATATCAACAAATGAAATTTCTTTATGAAAGTAAACATTGTGTGTTAATATAATCAACTGTTTTATATTTCCTATTCCTTTTTTTATATTTTGTACAATATCTTTTATTAAAGAGCTAACTACAAAAAGTACATCACTATCTAAACTTGAAACAGGGTCATCAATCACCAAAATTCTGTCCTCAGAAACATTATCTTTTTCTATTGCTCCCTTTGTTAATTGTAGATAATATAAAAAAGTTATAAAAGTGATTTCTCCTTCACTTAATGTAGCTTCTGCTAAATCACCATTTTCTCTTCTTATTTGATATTTATTTACATCATCTTTGGATGGAACTATTTCAAAATTTATAAATCCATAAAATTTTAAAATTCTATTTATTTCATCTATTGTTGGCTGAATACTTGTTATATTTTTATTTAATTCTTTTATTTCATTATTTAGTAATTTCCATTTATCTCGTTTTTTTTTATGTTCTTTATCTATATTTGAGATACCTTGGGCTAAGCCTTCTAATTGTTTTAGTTTTTTTGTGATTTCATCTTTATTATCAACAACAATAAATTTCCAAATTAAATGTATTAGATTTTCTTTTTCAGATTTATAGTTAATTACAATATTGTTATGAACTTTAATATAAGTATTACTTTCTTCAATAATCTCATATATACTTTGTAATTGTTCTTGTGTAAAAACTAACTTTATACTCCTACTTGGTTCTTTTAATTTACTTGTTAGTAACTCTTTATTGGATACAAATTGACTTTTAAGTGTCTTTAAATAACTGCTAAACTTATCTACATCCAATTTAGTTAAAGGATTATTTTTTTGATTAAGTTCAATTTGTTCCAACTGATTCAATAAATTCTCAAATTTTTGCATATACATTTGATGTAAGCTCTCAATCACTTTAATAGCTTCTGTAAAAGTTTCATCAAAATAACTTTCTAATTGACTTCTAAAATCATTAGTAATCGTTTCTTGTTGGCAAAATGGACAAGTATCATTCTCTTGAATATAATTTTTACCATAATTCACCCAATCATTAAGATTTAACTTTTGTATTAATTTTGCAATATTTACGCTACTTTTTCCAATAATAATTTGAGTCCAAGTTTGATTTGTTTCTATTGATGATATTTCATCAAAAGTTATATTATTAAGAAGTAGCATTGACTGAGGCATCTCACCAAAAATTGTTTTAGATTTTACTTGTAGTTCCTCAAAATTAACTAAATCTGAACTATTATATTGAAGTTCATTCAGTAGTTTAGCTCTAAAAGTTTTTTTATTTTGACTACCTTTAAAAGCTTCTTTAAAATCAACTTCATGTTTTTTATATATTTTTCTCCAACACCATTCTGTAAATTCTTCTTCTTGTTTTAATAAAGTATCATTTTGATTTTCTAAAGCTACTTTTTTCTTTTTGCCATCTTCTAAAATCTCAGCTAAATTTTTTTGTTTTTGTAAAATCAAATCTTTCTGTTCTTTTGTTGCTTTACCTAATGTAAAAATTCCATCTAAATTATCTTTTCCAAAATTTTTATCTCTAAACTCTTTATTATAAACTAAAGTATTTATTGGCTGATTTTGCATCCAAATAATGGAACAATCTTTAAATTTTGAATCTTGATCATTAGCAACAAAATTTGATAAAGTAGTTTTACCACTACCATTAGCTCCATAAATAAAATTTATCTTTTTTAAATTAGAAATTTCTGTACCAACAAAATCAAAAGTCGCAACTTTTTTTAATAATATAGTTTCAAGCATTGTTATATACTCACAACTTCATCAATATCAAACTGTTTCAGCACTTGAATAGCATTGGTCTTCACATTTGTATCAGCAAAGCTTTTATCTTTAAATACAACTCTTGCATGTCTTTTTTCACCCAAGGGCATAGGACTCTTCTCTTCGTCATAGACTACTTGTTCTTTTATGAACTCAGCTATGGCTTCTACTACTTTTATGGTTATGTTGTCATCTAGGCAGACTACTAAGGCTCCGTGACCTATGTTGTAGACTGTCTTTTCTAGTATGATTTTCTTCTCTACATGTAGAGTTAAATCTAAGCCGTACTTTAAGAGGATTTCGTAGAGTAGGTCTTCGCTTGTTTTATCGCTTTTTATATTATCTACTGCATCAAGTAGGTTTGTTTCAAGATTATCAAAGTCGCTATCCCACTCTTTTATATTTGAGCTATCTAGTTTATAAACTTTAAAACCTATATCAAGAATTAAAAGGTCTTTGTCTAGGTTGTCAGCTATGATTTTTTCTCCAGCTATTCGTATACGCTCTTTTCCTATTTCACAAATTGTTGAAAATTCATTATTCTTAATTTGCTCTGGAATCTGAACCATTATATATTTTCTATCTGCATTATCTTGACTATTTAATTTCATTACAGAATGTGCCATCGTTGCTGAACCTGAGAAGAAATCTAAAATTATATCATCATCTTTAGTTGTTAGATATATGATTCTCTCTAAAAGTTTAACTGGCTTTGGTGTATCAAATGGAACATTTCCATCAAATATATCTCTTATATCTTTTGATGCATCTTGATTATGTCCTACATCAGTATATTTCCATATAGTTAATGGAACGATACCATTTTTCACTTCAGTTAAAAATCTTTTTATTGATGGAACATTATCTCCATCCGCACCAAACCAGATTCTTTTATTCGTAACCAACTCCTGAAACTTCTCTTTAGAAGTTCTCCAACATCTACTTTTAGGTGGATTCACTATTCTACCAGATGGCAAAGTAACAGGATAATCATAGTTTTCAGAATAAGTTTTTACTGAAAAATCACTTGACTTCCAGTTTCCTCTTGGATCATCATCAAAATTTTTATATCTTTTGTTTTGTTCCTCTGTTCTTGGTAATAAAATAGGTCTCCATATTCCTTTGTTTTTAGCATAAACTAAAATATGATCGTGATTATCTGAAAACCATTTTGCATCATTTTGTGGACTATACTTTTTTTCCCAAATTACATTATTTATAAAATTATCCTCACCAAATATTTCATCACAAAGCTTCCTAAGATTAGCCACTTCGTTATCATCAATACTTATAAAAATAACCCCATCATCTTTAAGCAAATTTCTAGCCAATTTCAACCGTGGATACATCATACTTAACCAATCACTATGATACCTGCCATTTGTATCACTGTTTGTACTTAGTCTGTTTCCATCACTATCTATTTGCCCTGTTTGTTCCATGTAATTTTTGATGTTGTCTCTAAAGTTATCTTTATATACAAAATCTTTACCTGTGTTGTAAGGTGGGTCTATGTATATCATCTTTACTTTTTTATGGTAAGACTTTTGAAGAAGTTTAAGAACCTCTAAGTTATCGCCCTCTATGTAAAGATTTTGAGTAGTATCCCAGTTTTTACTCTCCTCTTTACAAGGTCTAAGCGTTCCAGTAGATGGTGTTTGAGCTATGCGTTTGGCTTCTTGTTTCCCATTCCAAGTAAAATTGTAGCGTTCATTTTCTTTGTCTGTAAACTCTCCAAGTTCTTCTTTGAGTTTTGTAAAGTCTATCTTACCCTCAGAAAAAACTTCAGGAAATAGCTCTTTTAAATTTTGTATGTTTTCACTTACTATGTCTCTACTTTTCCCATCTAGTTTTTGCATATTTACCTCTTCACTTTAATTAAAAGCTTATCTATTATTTACTCTAACGTCCTCTTCTACGTTATATAGTATCCCTAAAACCTTATAAAATATATTTAATTATTATACCTTTTGTTCTATCTAATAAATATTAAATATTTATCTCAAAACTTTTTATTTTAATATTATCTCCATATCCGCTTTCATTTGGATAACCAAAAGGATTACATAAAAATTTTACATCTTCAATCTCATACTCAATAGCATCATATAATGCACCCCATAAACCAAACCACTTAAACAAGTTTTCTTATTCCAAATGATAGAATAAAAAAGAAAAAAAAGAAGGGTGTAATATGAGTACCAAACGAAAAAGGTATAGTGCCGATTTTAAAGCCAAACTGGTTTTGAAAGTTTTCTCAAAGAGAGTCATCACTTCGTGAGCGTTTCACTTGACAAGAGAAGGTGATAAAACAATAAATGAGATAGCAAGTGAATATGAGATTATTCCAAAGAACCTGATAAACTGGAAGCAACAATTTTTAGATAATATGAGTCTGGCATTCGATAAAAGTTCAGTAGTAAAAGAGTATAAAGAAGAGATAAAAACTCTACAGAAATCTAAAGATGAGTTAGCCAAAAAAGTAGGAAATCTAACTATCGAAAAGGACTTTCTTGAGGGAAAGCTCATAAGCTTGGCATCATCTAAAGAGCGACAAGTTTTAGTTGATTCCAAGCACACCTTATCACTTAACAAACAATGTAGATTGTTACATGTAAATAAATCATCACTCTACTATAAACCAACCAAGCCATTTAGCAGCAGTAGGGATATAGGCATACTTGATGCCATCAATAATATATATTCTGATTTCCCATCATATGGATATAGAAGAATATACAAACAACTCCAAAGAGATGGTTACAATGTAGGCAAAAAGTTTGTCAAAAAAGCAATGAAGCATATGGGTATAAAGGCTCTATATCCCAAGCCTAACACAACCATACCCAACAAAGCACACTATAAATATGAGTATCTATTAAAAGAGTTTAGAAACTATGCAGGACAAATTGTCATTGATAGCATAAATAAAGTATGGAGTACAGATATAACATATATAAAACTTGAAAAAGGATTTGTATATTTAGCAGCCGTAATTGATTGGCATTCAAAGAAAATACTATCTTGGCAATTATCTAACACTATGGATATATCTTTGGTTACAGGTGTTTTAAAAGACGCATTAGCCCTTTATCCTAAACCTGAGATATTTAATACCGATCAAGGGAGTCAATATACGTCAAAAGCACATACTGACATCCTAAAAAAGAATAATATTAAAATTTCTATGGACGGTAAAGGTAGAGCAACTGATAATATTTGTATTGAAAGATTCTGGAGAACTATAAAATATGAAGAAATTTATTTGAATGAGTATAAAAATATCAAAAAGTTAAAAAAAGCAATTGAGAGATATATGCATAGCTATAACTCAAAAAGATTGCATTCAGCTATTGACTATAAAACTCCTAATGAAGTTTATTATCAAGCAGTTAATAATTTAGTCTCTAAAGGAGTAAAAAAGTTACAAGTGGTGTCGTAAGTTGGTGGAATTAAATTATTTGATTTAGTGGTCTTGACTTTGGAGTGCATTATATTGATTGATTGTAGATACAATCTAAACACTATTTTTAATTTTTATTGGAAGTTAAAAGAAATAAAGCGGTGACTTGGCACCGCTTAATAATTATTTCTTTTTTAATTCTTTAATTCTTGCAGCTTTACCACGTCTTTCACGTAAGTAAAATAGCTTAGCTCTTCTTACACGTCCACGTCTAAGAACAGTGATTTCTTGGATACTATCAGTATAGATTGGGAAAATTCTCTCAACTCCAACAGAGTTAGCACCAATTTTTCTAACCATAAATGTTTCACCAGTACCTTCACCACGTCTAGCTATACATACGCCTTCAAAGTTCTGAATACGTTTTTTATCGCCTTCTTTAATTTCTACTGCTACTCTTAGTGTATCACCAGCTCTAAAATCTGGAATATTTTTTCCTGCTATTTGAGCTTTTTCAAAAGACTCAATATACTTGTTTCTCATTTAGGTTTCCTTATGGTTTATGGATACAGACATATTTCACTCCGCACAACTGCGAGCATAGAGGTCTGGTCTAAAGTACTTTGTCTTTAGTTTTGCCATCTTATTTTTTAAGTTGGCTATTTTAGCGTGATTTCCCTTTAAAAACTCTGAGGGAATAGATTTGTTCTCAAAAATAGCAGGTTTTGTGAAAGATGGAGCTTCCAAGAGCATATCTTCAAAACTCTCTTCACTCAATGAGTCTTCATTTCCTAAAACTCCATTCACATTCCTGCTTATTGCATCACTCATCACGCAACTAGCCAACTCTCCACCTGTTAAAACGTAATCACCGATAGAGAAAATCTCGTCAGCATAAGTCTCAACAACTCTCTCATCTATACCCTCGTATCTGCCATTGACAAATACAATATGCTCTTTTTTTGCAAGCCTTTTTGCATCAGCTTGAACAAAAGGTTTTCCAGCAGGAGCCGGAAAAACAAAATGAGCTTTAGGGTTCTGTTTTTTTATCTCTTTTAAAGTATCAAATAGTGGCTGAGCGTTAAGCAAAAGCCCTGCTCCACCTCCAGCTTGATAATCATCTACTTTATTGTGTTTGTTCGTTGTATAATCTCTCGGATTGTAGAACTCTATACTAAGAAGATTTTTTTCAATCGCTCTTTTTAGTATAGAATCCTCAAAATATGGAGAAATCAAATTTTCAAACAAAGTCACATAGGTAAATTTCATCAACTACACTCTAAAAGCTCTAATCCATCTTTTACATGTACAACTTTTGTCTCTTTATCGGCAGATAATACATACCTGTCAATATATGGCAGAAAAAAAGTATTTGAGAGTTTTTTACTTACTAGAGTTTTATCAGTTTTAATGACCAAATAATCAGTATCACCAATCCTCTCTATATCACTCACAACACCTAAGATAGATTCATTTTCTTTTACTTCACAACCAATAATATCAAACCAAAAAAGCTCATCTTCATCAAGATTACAATCTTCAAGTGTAGATTCCATAGTTGTCAAAAGATATGAATTTACTAAACACCCAGCAGATTCACGACTTTCATATCCACGAAAAAGGACTAATCCTCTTTTTTCATTGTAAGATGCTATTTCAAGTTTTAGGTTTTTTTGGGTAGTAAATGATTTTCCTGTACAAAACTGTTCAGGAAAGTCACTATGGATGTGAAGCTTAAGTTCACCCCTAAGCCCTACAAGTCGCCCAACTTGAGCGATTTCTATAGGAGATTCTTTTTTACTCATCGTTTGCTTTAACTGTTACTCTATATGACTTTCCATCTTTAGCTTTACAGCCAGAAATAAGAGTTTTTAGTGAGTTAATCATCTTGCCATCTTTACCAATAAGTTTACCTGTATCGGCTTTATCTGCTGTAATTATTACTTCACAAAAGGTATCATCAATATCTTTTTTTTCTACTCTTACTAAATCAGGATTATCTACAACTAGTTTTGCAAACTCTTCGAGAAATTTTTCAATCATTATATTTACTTAGTAATTCTTGCTACTCTATCGCTTAGTTTAGCACCAACGCTCTTCCAGTAAGCAAGTCTCTCTTCGTCAAATTTAAGCTCTGCTGGCTGTGTCATAGGGTTATAATAACCAATTGACTCAATCCAACCACCATCTCTTCTTTTTCTACTATCTGTAACTACGATTCTGTAAAAAGGTTTTTTCTTTCTACCCATTCTTGTTAATCTAACAACTGTCATGTCTTGCCTTTATATATTAAAATGTTGGAGGTTAAAAGGTGCAGAATAAATTACGAAAGTTTATTGTGCCTCTTACCGCCTTTTCAAGCGTTATACAACTTACAATCACAGAGGGATTATTTCGTAAGTCAAAACGATTTGGGATTATATCTAAACAACCCTTAAGTTTATCTTGGAATACCACCTTGTTTTGCTTGACTCATCATGTTTTGTAGGTCTTGCATTCCTCTTTTACCAGAAAACTTCTTCGCCATCTTTGAAGCATTTTTGAACTGTTTCAAAAATTTGTTTACATCCATATTTGAAAGACCTGAACCCATCGCAATTCTTCTTTTTCTTGTATTATTTAAAAGTGAAGGTATTTCACGCTCTTTTTTTGTCATAGAGCCTATCATGGCTTTGATTCTTTTCATCTCAACAGAGTTATCCAAATCTATATCTTTAAGCTTGCCAGCCATACCAGACATACCAGGAATCATTCCTATAAGAGACTTCATACTTCCAAGCTTCTTCATCTGCTCCATCTGCTCTAAAAAGTCATTAAAATTAAACTCACCCTTTTTTATCTTTCTTGTTATTGCTTTTGCTTGCTTTTCATCTATAATAGCTACTGTTTTTTCAGCAAGTGTCTCTAAGTCACCCTCGCCCATAAGACGGTTAACAATACGATCAGGTACAAATAGCTCTAAGTCAGCTACTTTTTCACCAGTTCCTATGAAACGAAGAGGTATATTTATCTGCTTAGCAATTCCAAGAGCAACACCACCTTTGCTATCTCCATCATACTTACTAAGAATAACTCCACTAATACCAAGTTTATCATTAAACGTTCCAGCACTTCTAATAGCATCTTGACCAGTCATAGAGTCTGCTACATAAAAAACTTCATCAGGATTAATAGCTTTTTGAACCTCTTTAAGTTCACCCATAAGCTCTTCATCTATAGCCAAACGTCCAGCAGTATCTACAATAAGAACATCATAAAGACCATCTTTTGCTTTTTTGACTGCTGCTTTCGCTATTTTTACTGGATTTTTTTCATCTTCGTCAAAATACAAATCTAACTCATTTTGTTCACAAAGCTGTTTTAGCTGTTCAACTGCGGCAAGTCTTTGAAGGTCACATGCTGCGATAAGAACTTTCTTTTGTCTAAGCTTAAGATAATTTGCCAGTTTTACTGTTGTTGTTGTTTTACCACTACCTTGAAGTCCTGCCATCAAAACTCTTGTAGGCGCTTTTGAAGCATATACAAAACCTTGATTTCCCGGAGCTGTTAGAGTAGTAGTTAGGTTGTCTTTTAACGAAGTTAGAAAATTAAGTTGTCCAATACCTTTTGCTTTTGTCTCAACTTCTACTACTTTGAGTAAATCTTTAACTACTTTATGATGAACATCTGCTTTTAAAAGTGACCTTTTGAGAGTATCAAGCGCCTTTTTAAGCGACTTCTCGTCATCTGCAAATCTTATTTTATTGACTGCTGTTTTAAATGAATCAGTTAAAATTTCGAACAAAATATTTTCCTTATACTATTATCAATTGGAATGCAATAGTACTTAAATTTTACTTTAATTTTAATTTAATTTTAATTTAATTTGTAAATTTACCATTTTTCATTCTTTGTTCTTCCATGATTTCTACTTCTCTTGCACCAGAAATAACTACGTCATGATCAAGTGCATAACTTAAAGTTCTATCTCTTCCTTTGTAATTTACAGAATTCAATATAACTTTCAAGACTTCAAGTCTTGCTTTTTGTTTGTCTTTTGAGCGAACTACTGTCCAAGGAGCATGATTTGAGTGAGTTTGCTTAATCATATGATACTTAGTATTTGTAAAATCATCCCATCTTTCTTGAGCTTGCATGTCTATTTCGCTAAGCTTCCAACTTCTTAGAGGATCTGTCTTTCTTCTAGCAAATCTTCTTGCTTGTTCATCCTTAGTAACACTAAAATACAATTTAACGATAATCATACCTTGACGAACAAGATCTTTTTCAAAACCCTTAACACCTTTCATAAAATCAAGATACTCTTTTTTTGAACAAAAGTTAAAAACAGACTCAACCATTGCTCTATTATACCAACTTCTATCAAACAAAACTACCTCGCTAGCATTTGGAAAATGTTTTACATATTTTTGGTAAAACCACTGTGACTGCTGCTCTCGCGTAGGTTTTCCAAGTGCTACAATTCTATAATGTTTTTCATCCATATATCGTGTAACTCTTCTTATAGTCCCGCCTTTTCCCGCAGCATCTCTTCCTTCAAAAAGAATTATCATCTTGCTATTTGTATCTTCTATATGCCTTTGAAGTTTGATAAGTTCTGCTTGATAAGGTTTTAACTCTTGGTCATCTTTTCTTCTTTCACTTGCTTTACTTTCAAATTTTTCTTCAGATTTTGATTTTTTAAATACACTTATTAACTCATCTAATGAAATCATATCACCATCTATCTCAATAATATTATTATTTTCCATACTCAATACCTTTCACGTATTTAATTTATTTAAAACATCTTTAATCTATATTAGCATATTTAACTATAAAATACTCTTTTTTGTATTATCCCATATTCATAACGCGAATAAACTCACCTGGTTCTTTACTTTCAAACTTGTATCCAAGAAGTTCTATTTTCCAAGCGTGAAGCATTACTCTTTTAAACGGTTTTGCACCGTATTGAGTATCACCTAAGATAGGAGTTTTAATGCTCTTTAAGTGTGCTCTTATTTGGTGCGTTCTTCCTGTCTCAATTGTTACTTTTACTTTTGAAAGTTTACCTTCTAACATCAAAGGTTCAATATGACTAATAGCATCTTTGCCTTCGTCTGCTACTTTACTAAAAAGAATATTTCCTTTTTTAATAGTTATGATTGGTGCATCTACTGTTACAGGCTCTATACACTTACCTTGAACTACAGCAAGGTACTCTTTTTTTACTTCTCTTCTTTTAAAAGCTTTAACAGCTTCTGCGTGGAAATCTTCATCTTTTGTAAAAAGTAAAACTCCACTTGTCTCTTTATCAAGTCTATGCAGTAGTGTAAACTCCCCATAACTTCTTGCGACCTCTTCTGTCGTTACAAAACAAGGTTTATCGACTGCTATTATTTTTTTATCTTGAAAAATAATCTTGGGTTTATTTATTTTATCTACTCTAAAACTTGATTTTGGACTTATTTCGCCACGAGCAACTGTCACTTTCTTTCCGCCAGAGTAAACTACTCCACGGTCTATCAAATCTTTTGCAGCACGGTTAGAGATTCCCTCTTGAACTGCTAGTAATTTATATGCTTTTTCCATTATCTTATCCTATTTAGTAGGGTATTTATATCCCCTACATGTAAAACTTTTGAAGGCTTTATCTTTTCAAAGTTTATATTTTTTAGCTCATCTGCTGAGCATACTTTTATATTTTCTACTAAAGAAAAAAGTGCTTTTTGATTAAATGTGTACTTACCACTTACTATTTTACAACCAAAAAAAGCTGGTTCAAGTGGATTGTGTCCACCTATTCCCTCTTTAAATGAGCCACATAAAAGAACTGTATTGGCTATAGCAAAAAGGTTAACTAATTCACCCATCTTATCACAAAGCACTATATCTGTTTTTAAATCATCACTTATTTTTACATAACTTAAATCTCTATTTTGACTAAACTCTTTTAAAAGTCTATCTACACTCTCAAATCTCTCAGGGTGTCTTGGCACAACTATTAGCATTTCATCTTTTTTGAGATTTAAGCTCTCTAATAGCATCTGCTCTTCACCCTCATGAGAACTCGCCATAACTATAACTTTTTTCTTTGGTTTTTTATATTCTTTCGTTACAATTGGTTTAGAAAAAGTCTTTATATTTCCATTTACATGTACACACTTGGCACCCAACTCTTCAAGCCTACTTTTATCTACTTCACTCTGAGCAAACACTTCATCAATACTTGCAAAAATCCATCTATAAAACCATGAAAACTTTTTATAAGACTCATAAGAGTTATCAGAAACTCTTGCGTTAATTAGAACTGTTTTTGTTCCTTTTAACTTTGAAACTATAAAAAGCAGAGGCCAAAGTTCGGCTTCTGTTACTACCAAAGTTTTCTGTTTTTTTATCCAAAATGGTAAAAAAAGTTCAAACGGTAAAAACCTTACATGTAGATTGCTTACCTCTTTAGCTGACTTGTAACCTGTGCCTGTTATTACAGAAAGATTTATGTTTTCATCTTTTAGCTCTTTAAAAACAGTTTTAAGTGAATTTACTTCGCCTAAAGAACAAGCGTGAAACCAAATCCCTTCATTCTTAAAAGGAGTGTTGCTTTTTAAAAAAAATCGTGCTGGTAATGAAATTTTGTATTTTTGCTTAAAAGAGAGAATTATCAAAATTGGTAGTGCTAAAATATATATCAGCACTACCAACAAGTAGTAAAAAAAAAGAAGCAAGTTACGCCTGCTCTTCCTCTATTTCTTTATATAAAATTCTTCCACAGTGAGGACAAGTTACAATATCGTCTTGTTTAATTACTTCTGCATAAGTTTTGTCATTAATTCTCATAAAACAACCATAACAAGCTTGTTTTCGCACAAATACTACTGTTGTATTTGCAGCCCATTTTCTAATTTTTTCATAAAAAGTTAATATTTTTTGGCTCATCTCAGATACAAGTTTCTGTTTTGTTCCATATACTTCAGCTCTTTGTTTTTCAATCCCAACCATCTCAGACTCTATAGATACACGAATCTCTGCACTCTCTTTTTGAATCCCTTCAAGGGTATCTTTTAACTCTTCTTTATCAATCTCTTTTGCATCAATAATTTTATCAAGTCTTCCTATCTCTTCATTTGCAAATTCACACTGCTCTTTTGAAATCTCCTCTTCTAATTGAAGTGCTTTTATCTCTTTATCAGTTTTTACTATAGCACCTTTTTTAGAAAGTTCTGTAAGTTTATCTGCTAGTTCTGCTAGGTGAAGTTCATTTTTTGCTTTTTTTAATTTACAATCTTTTATATCTTCTTCAAAAGTTGTTATTTTATCTACTACATCTTTCTCTTTTGCTGCTGATGCTCTTAATTTTGACTCAATAGCTTCAACTTTTGGACCAAAATCATCAATCTCTTTATCTGTTTTTGCTAGGTTTACTAACTGCTCTAAATGCTTATTCATCTATTTAAATTCCTCTACTTATATTGAAATGGGTTTTTTGAATTTGTCATTATAGCTTTTAATGGAAAATTAATCAAATTTTCCATTAAACATGCTGGAAAATGGGACTCGCTTTCATAGTGACCTATGTCCAATAAATTCAAATTATTCTCTTTTGCTTCAAGTGCTTGATGGTATTTAAAGTCTCCACTTAAAAAACAATCAGCATCAACTTCACCTATCAAATCACCACCACTACCTGTTGTTAACGCACATCTTTTTATATACTTCTTCTCACCTACACTTCTTAAAATATCAAGTCCTAAAGAACTCTTTACATGTAAAGCTAACTCTTCAAAACTACACTCAACATCAAAATAACAAATGTGCCCTTCACAAGTTATATTTTTGTATCCTAAAACAGAAAATGCAACATACTTGTTCAAGTGAGTAATATCAAAGTTAGTATGCATTGCCACTAAAGAGATGTCTTTTTTTATCATCTTTTTTATTAGTTTTGCGGGATATACGGAAGAGTCTAAACTCTTTAATCCTTTAAAAATTAAAGGGTGATGAACTATGATAAGTGAGTTCTCTTTTACTTCATTTAAAAGTGAACTATCGACATCAAGACTAAGATAGACTTGTGCTACCTCATCGTCCATCTCGCCAACTTGTAAGCCACTATTGTCCCAAGAAGCCTGAAGCTCAAATGGGCTTAATTCATCTAAGATTTTATAGATTTGCTTAAGTTGCATCCACTACTTCTTTATACTTAACAGCACAACCTTTTGCAAGCTCACGAATTTTTAGCATATAGTTTTGTCTTTGCGTAACAGAAATTGCTTTTCTAGCATCCAAAACGTTAAATGAATGAGAAGCCATCAAACAATAATCATAAGCAGGAAGAGGAAGATCAGCTTCAAGGATTCTTTTACACTCCTCGCAACTCTGCTCAAACTGAGTTAAAAGCATCTTTACATCTGCAATCTCAAAGTTGTACTTACTAAACTCATATTCACTCTGTTTATGAACATCTCCATATGTAGTAATCCCATGCTTGTTTTCATTCCAAATCAAATCATAAACAGAATCTTTTTCTTGTAAATACATAGCAAGTCTTTCAACTCCATATGTAATTTCAACAGAAATAGGGTTACAAGGAATTCCTCCAACTTGCTGAAAGTAAGTAAACTGTGTTACTTCCATGCCATCAAGCCAAACTTCCCAACCAAGTCCCCAAGCACCTAGTGTTGGTGACTCCCAGTTGTCCTCTACGAACCTAATATCATGTTTACTCAAATCCAATCCAAGTGCTTCAAGACTCTTAAGATACAATTCTTGAATATTGTCTGGACTAGGTTTTATAAGAACTTGAAACTGATAATACGCTCCTAAACGATTAGGATTCTCTCCATATCTTCCATCTGTTGGACGTCGACTTGGTGCTACATACGCTGTTGCCCAAGGTTTGCTTCCTAAACTTCTTAAAAATGTCGCATTATGAAAAGTTCCTGCACCTGAAGGTATATCATATGGCTGAACTATAGTACAACCTTCATCTTGCCAATAAGTCTGTAACTTTAAAAGCATTTCACTAAATGTTAACAACTAATCTTCCTTTTTTTAACTGTCTCCTTTATTTTGAGCAAAGCCAAAATAAAATTCTTCTCACTAAAGCTACGATTTCATCGAGACCTTTAATCTTCCTTCTTATAGTTCTCTACTACTTTGTTCCACATAAGTTTATATTTTCTTTTTGTAAATTCTAATTCATCTTGGGAATGTTCAAGCTGTTTAGTCAAAGTTTCTACTATTTTCCTATCTTCATCATAAAGCTCTTGCATTGAAAAAAGTGCCTCTTTTAAAAAGTGATTTTCACTTTTTAGGGCATCAAGAGTTTCATCTTTTGCATCCATTACTTTTTCATGCAGACCAAGAATGGTACCTATTGTTTTTTCAACAAAATTAGCACCTTCAAGTGTTATTACATCGGAATCTATAGATTGGTTAGTTTTAGAGAGAGGAATAAGCTCACTCGTGCCTTTTGAAGCTTCTATGAGCCTTTTGCCATCTTCATCTTTAACACTTAGTTTTCCACGCTCTATCATATCTTCAATAGTCGGAATATCTAAATGTATAAGTTTACTAAATTCTTCTATTTCTAACCAAGTTTGCATGATAAGTTCCCTTATATTCTAACTTCTACTTCATTTGAATCAGATTCAACTTTTTTTGCTTTTAAAATTCTATCTTCTAAAAGTTTTGTTCTTAATTCTTCATCTTCAATTGCTAAAATTTGCATAGCTAAATAAGCACTATTCATTGCTCCTGCTTTTCCAAGTGCCACAGTAGCCACAGGCATACCTGCAGGCATTTGAACTGTACTAAGCATAGCATCAAGCCCATCCATAGCACCACCTTTCATAGGGACCCCAATAACTGGTTTAGTTGTTAATGAAGCAACAACACCTGCAAGGTGAGCAGCCATTCCAGCTGCCGCAATAAATACCTTAGCACCTTTTGCCTCAGCACCCTTTACATACTTATGAGTTCGGTCTGGACTACGATGAGCAGAAGCAATAACTAGTTCATGTGCTACGCCAAACTTTTCTAAAATTTTTGAAGACTCAACCATGATTGGATAATCACTTTTACTTCCCATTATTATAGATACAAATTTCATTTTTTCCCTTGGTTCTTTAATCTTAAGAAAGAATATGGAGCTAATTCACATGGTAATACGATAGCATTTGTATTTCCACTATGAATAGACTCATACACTTTTCCTTTTTGTGTTTTAAGCTCTTTAAACTCTAAACTCCACTTTCCACTTACATTTTTGATTGTTCCAATCTCATTATCTACTTCATCTATTCCATCATCTGGTAAAATCAATTCATATACCACATTTGGTTCTAACTTATCTTTTGAAAGGACACATTTTCCATCGTTTGTGACTTCTCCCACAACTTGATGAGTTCCTTCGCTTATGGAGTGTTCTAAATTTTGTGTATCATTTTTCTCATAAGGACGACTTGTAATATAGCCATCACTAAAACCACGATTTTTGGTCGTATTTAGCTCATCTACATATTTTTTAGTTTCAAACTTTCCATCATAGAAATCATCTATAGCACTTCTGTAAGTCTTAGCAGTAATTCCTACATAATAACTACTTTTTGTGCGACCTTCTATTTTTAAAGCACTTATGACCCCACTTTGAAGTATCTCTTCAACATGAGCTGAAAGATTCAAATCTTTTGCATTCATAATATGCGTTCCTGCATCATCTTCTTCTATCTTAAAAAGAGTTCCACTCTCTTCGTTTTTAGCATACAAAGTATATGGAAAACGACAATCATTGGCACAACTACCACGATTTGCCACACGTCCACTTTGGACTGAACTTATAAGACAACGTCCGCTATATGCAAAACACATAGAGCCGTGAATAAATGCTTCTATTTCCAAGTCTGGTAAGCGTTTTTTAATCTCAATTAAGTCTTTTAAACTTACTTCACGTGCCGCAACTATACGTTTAACACCCATCTCATAAAAAACTTCTGCATCAAGATAATTAAGTACATTAGCTTGTGTTGAGAGATGAATTGGTATATGAGGTGCAATTTGACGTGCTAATCTTATGACACCAGGAGCGGCAACAATAAATGCATCAGGATTCATATTAGCCACACGTTGTATATGCTTCTTTAAAAGCTCTATTTGAGAATTAAAAGGAAAACCGTTTATAGTAACGTAAAGCTTTTTACCTTTAGAGTGTGTATATTTTATGGCTTCTTCAAAACTCTCATAAGTAAACTCTTTTCCTGAACGTATTCGTAAAGAGAAGTGACTAACTCCCCCATAAACTGCATCAGCACCATATGCCAATGCAATCTTTAATTTTTCAAAATTTCCCGCAGGGGATAATAGCTCTGTTTTTACCAAATTAACTCTTCCCCAAGTTTGCTATTAATGCTTCAATGTCATCATTGCTAACAACATCACTAGTATCGGCATCACCTTCAATATGAACAGCAGACCCAACACGCTTTGAATCTTCTATTTTACCTTCAAAAAGGCTACTCATATAACTAGACAATGCTCTCATAACATTTATAACGCGCTCTATTTTCTGGCGATGTATGTCTTGATACTGCATAACATCCATAGTCATCATTACCTCGTCTTGGGTATCTTGAGTACCTTGAATAAGCCCTTCAACTTTAATTTTCATATTTTTATTGTCTTCTAAAGCTTTACAAAAATCTTGTACATTTGGAAACTTTTTACATAAAGTTGAAAACAATTCTATATTTGAATCAATAAGTGTAATGACTTCACCAGCACTCTCCTCAGCTGTCATCATAAACTCATTAATAGCTTCAAGTTTATCAAAAACTTCACCAGCTTTTACCTCAGAGTCTTTTGTAACATCATCAAGTTGATAAACCATTTTATGGTCATCAGTTGGAGGTGGTGGTGGCCAAGACATATTTGCTGAAGCTCTATACTCATGTGTCTCTTTGAGCTCTTTTACTTTATCTTCAGCTATCTCTCCAGCTTCTACAGATTCCTCTTTAACTTCTTCTGTAGCATCATCAGTCATCTTTTCTAATACTTCTTCCGATTCTGCTGCAGTCTCATCGTCATCTAGTCCGCCTGCCATCAATGCGTCAAGTTCTTCTTGTGTCATTAGTGTCTCCTAGAAAATATATTTATCTACATTATATATAACTTTTCATATAATTTTACTTTAAAAGGAAAAAAAATGAGTGTAGACCTTCATAATCATACCAGTTTGTGTAAACATGCCACTGGTACACCGCAAGAATATGTCAAAAAAGCAATTGAAAGAAAAATACAATATTTTGGTTTTAGTGACCATGCTCCTATGCACTATGACCCAAAATATCGTATGAAGTTTGAACAAATGCATGAATACGAAAATTCTATTTTAAATTTAAAAAACAGATATAAAGATGATATTAATATATTATTAGGGTATGAAGTTGATTTTTTAAAAGGTTATGTAGATAATAGAGTTTTAAGTTCAAATGTAGATTATTTAATAGGTTCTGTTCACTTTATAGACAAATGGGGGTTTGATAATCCTGAGTTTATAGGCGAATATAAACATAGGAATATAGATAAAATTTGGGAAGAGTATTTTGAAGCCATAGAGGCACTTGCAAAAAGTAGACTATTTCATATAGTTGGTCACATAGACCTTATTAAAGTTTTTAATTTTCTTCCTAAAAAAGATGTAAAAACCATAGCTAAAAAGGCACTAAAAGAGATAAAAAAAGCAAATATGGTTGTTGAAATAAATGCTGCTGGGTATAGAAAGCCTGTAAAAGAAGCCTACCCAAGTGCAAGCATAATGGAACTATTAAGTGAATATGAAATACCTATTACTTTTGGCTCAGATGCACATGCCCCTGACCAAGTGGGTTTCAAACAAAAAGAAATTTATGCATATGCTAAATCATATGGTTACAATAAATGTGCAGCATTTATAAACAAAGAACGAATAATGGTTAATTTTTAATCACAAATTAACCTTTTTATTTGTTTTTATAAGGTAGAATGACACAAAATTAAATGAGGAGTTAGTATGGGCAAATTTGTCAATAACGTAAAAGAGTTTTTTGAGTATAGTAAAGAGAATGAAGTTGAGTTTGTAGACTTTCGTTTTACTGATGTGAAAGGTATGTGGCACCACCTTACATACACTATGCATGCTATAGATTCTGATAGTTTTAAAAACGGTATTCCTTTTGATGGTTCAAGTGTAGATGCATGGCAACCAATCAATAAATCAGATATGATTTTGATGCCTGAAGCTGGAACTGCATTTTTAGACCCATTTACTGCTGATTCTACCATTATTGTAATTTGTAATGTTTATGACATCTATAAAGGTCAAATGTATGAGAAATGTCCAAGAAGTATTGCTAAAAAGGCACAAGATCATTTAACAGAAACTGGGCTTGGTGATGTTGTTTATTTTGGTCCTGAGAATGAATTTTTTGTATTTGACGATGTTCAAATTAGAGATGACATCAACTGTTCTTTCTACAAAGTAGAGTCTGAAGAGGGGGAGTGGAGCGATGCTACAACTTATCCGGATGGATTCAACACAGGTCATAGACCAAGAACAAAAGGCGGATACTTCCCATGTCAACCAACTGACTCTATGGTAGATTTAAGAGCTGAGATGGTTCAAGTTATGGAACAAATTGGACTCGATACTTTTGTTGTGCACCATGAAGTTGCACAAGCTCAAGGTGAAATTGGTGTTAAATTTGGAACATTAGTTGAAGCAGCTGATAACGTACAAAAGTACAAATATGTAGTTAAAATGGTAGCACACCTAAATGGTAAAACTGCTACATTTATGCCAAAGCCACTTTATGGTGACAACGGAAACGGTATGCACGTTCACATGTCAATCTGGAAAGATGGTAAAAACATGTTCTATAAAGAGGGAGAATATGCAAATCTAAGTGATATGGCTAGACACTATATTGGTGGTGTTTTAGCAAATGCGAGAACAGTTGCAGCATTTACAAACCCTTCAACTAACTCTTACAAAAGACTAATCCCTGGATTTGAAGCACCTTCAATTTTAACTTACTCTTCACAAAACAGAAGTGCTAGTTGTCGTATTCCTTATGGCTCTGGTGAAATGTCAGTAAGAGCTGAAATGAGATTTCCAGATTCTACTGCTTGTCCTTACCTTGCATTTGCTGCTCTTCTTTTGGCAGGAATTGATGGAATTAACAAAAAGACTGAGCCTATTGGTCCAATGGATGAAAATCTTTTTGAGATGACTCTTGCAGAAATTAGAGAAAAAGGTATTGAGCAGATGCCTCATACACTAAGAGGTTCTTTAGAATCACTTATCAGATTCAATGAGTTTTTAAAGCCAGTTATGACTGATGATTTTATAAATGTTTATCAACACTACAAATTTGAAACTCAAGTTTGGCCAGATGAGTCTCGTCCAACTGCATTTGAATTTAAATCAACTTACTCTTGTTAATAGAATGAGGGTGTAATAACACCCTCTTCTAATCTACAAATTCTATTTCCAAACTACTTAACAATCTTATCGCTTCGTAGCGACTAAATTTTGCTCCCTTTAAAGTATTGTGATTTATATTAATATTAAACTCTTTGGCATATCCAAAGTTTGCATTTGTTAGATTAGTATTGAAAAAAGTTGCATCAGTAAAGTCGGTGAAAGTAAAATTTGCTTCTTTTAAGTTAGCCTCCCTAAAATCTACATCTTTTGCTTCACACTCTTTTATAGTTAATTTTTCCAAATCAAGTCCATAAAAAGATGAACTATTTAAAACTGAAGCCTGAAATTTCATAGGTTTTGTAGTAAGGCTATCCCAACAGGCTTTTGTCCAATCTACTCCTATGATTTTACAATCAATAAACGTAACTTCTGAAAACTTACTATTTAACACCACAATGAGGGAAAGATCACAATTATAAAATCTACACCCTGTAAAAATTGAGTTTTTAAAAGAGCTATGAGAGAAGTCACACCTTTTGAAACTACACTCATCAAACTCTATATGTGCAAACTTTTTGTGCTTAAAATTTAAATCTTCATAATCCTCCGCAAAATTATCAATTTTAAATAAATCACTATTTGTCAACATTATATTTCATATATATTTTTTTTAGTATTCCATTTTTTTCCAATTTTTTTAATGCAACTCTAACTCTATCAATATATTCTACAGGAGTATGTTTAGAAAATGCGACATAATGATTGTATGTTAAAAATTTAGTTGGTAAAATTTTTATTTTATTTTCAAAGGAATTTGTTTTTATAATATAAGATAATCCTAGATCATGATAAAAAGCATATCTTCCACGCTTTTTTATCAACATTTTTAACAGTATTGTAGGGGTTTTTGCATTATCATCTATATAAAATTTGTGCTTATTATGTAAAAATCTACTTGCCCCTGTTCCATCAACTGTTAAAATTATCTCTTTCTTAGGAAGTGCATAAATATCATTTAAAGCATTTATTTTAACTTCATCATCTACTCTATTTGCAACTACATAACTTATTGTATATAATGGTATATCCACATATGTATATTTTTTCAATCTCTTGTTCGTTTTTTTAAATCCAAAAAAAACATCTATAGTTCCATCTTCAAGATATCTTCGTAATCTTTTAAAAGGAAGAAAATTTTGTGTACCTTCAAAGCTTATGGTTGAGTCTATTTCTTCTATTGCATTCATAATGTCAATATTAATGCCTACAATTGCCCCTGATTGAGATTTAAAATATTTAGGAGCACTCTGCTGTGCTGCTGTTTTTAAATGAACTGCAAACAAGGAAGATGATAAAATAAATATATAAATTACTTTTAATATCATTTTTGTTTTCTCTTCTTTTGCAAAAATGCATTTAACTGATTTGCAAAACCCTCAGCATCTTTTTTTGAAAAAGGGGCTGGACCACCAGTCACTTCTCCGCTATCTCTAAGCTCACTCATAAGGTTTCTCATAGTAAGATACTGTTTTATGTTCTCTTCACTATAAAGTTCACCTCTATGGTCTATTGCATGAGCTTTTTTGCTTATAAGCCTATCTGCTAATGGTATGTCAGCAGTTATAACCAAATCACCTTCATTTGCTAGCTCTACTATGTGATTGTCCGCTTCATCTGCACCAAGTTCTACTACAATATACGAAACATATTTTGACTTACCTATGTTTATCTTTTTGTTTGCTACTACATAGGTTTCAAGCCCAAGTCGCTCAATCGCTTTAAGCAGTATAGGTTTTAAAAGATTTGGAAAAGCATCTCCATCTACATAAAGTTTCAGACTATTTCCTTCACACGTCCAACATCACCGCTAGTTAATCTCACTTTTATACCATGAGGGTGCGTTGGAGAGTTTGTCAAAATATTTTTTACAACACCCTCAGTTAAAACTCCACTTCTTTGGTCTTTTTTTAAAACTATCTTTACATTCAACCCAGCTCGTATATTAACTCTTTTTTGTCCATTCAAAACAACATTCCTCCACTTTCATTCTCTTCTAAACTATTTATTTTGGGCAAAGGAGAAGTTTTTGTAAAATACTCCCTTTTGCCTTTTATTTTTCTCATAGTTACTCCCTTTGGAGGAGTAAATTTTCTTTTTGTTTGAGGATAAATATCTATATACCCTTTTACAAAATTAGCAAATGCAGGTCCTGCAACTAATCCACCAGTTTCGTACTTCTGCATAGGAGAGTTGTCATCATTACCATACCAAACAAGTACTTCAATCTCAGGAGTAAATCCACAAAACCAAGCATCTATATTTTTGTTTGTTGTTCCTGTCTTTCCCGCAGTTTCAATTCCAGCTACTCTTGCTTTTCGTCCTGTTCCTCGCTCAACCGTAGTTCTAAGTATATCGACCATTAAGAAAGCTTGCTCTTCTTCTATAACTCTTTTCTTTTCACTCTCATATATTGTTTCGTCACCAAATCTATTGACAATTTTTTTGATAAGTATTGGTTCTACTTTGATTCCGTAATTTGGGAACATAGAGTAAAATCCACTAAATTCAAGTGGAGAAATTCCAAAACTACCCAAAGATAAAGAGAGGTCATAAGGTATATTTTTAAAACCCTCTTTTTTCAACTCTTTATAAACACTATCCATACCAAGTGCATTCATAAGATTTATTGTTGCTAAGTTTCGTGAGTGAACCAATGCCTCTTTCAACGTCAGAAGTCCCTTAAAATTTTCTTCGTAGTTTTTTGGTTTCCAATTTTCATCTGTCTTTTCATCTGTATAAACTCTCGAAATATCAGGAATCTCACTCATAGTAGAGTAACCAACATCAAGTGCTTTTTGATAGATAAAAGGTTTAAAAGAAGAGCCTGGTTGCCGTTTACTTTGAACTGCTCTATTGAAGTGTGATTTCTTATAATCAACTCCACCAACCATAGCCAAAATGTCTCCACTTTTGCTGTCTAAAGAGACTAATGCCCCATTTAAAATAGAACTATTTGAATCTTCTGGGTGTCTTTTAAAAATTTCATCATAACCAAATTTTAAAGATTCACGAGCCAATTCTTGAAGCCTTAAATCAATACTAAGATGAATCTCATACCCACCTGTTCTAAAGTCTTCATACTCACGACTTGCTCTTTTTATTACTTCGTCAACTACGTATGGTGCCCTATTTTTTGTTAAAGTATCATTGTGCACTATAGGCTGTTCTGCCAAAGAGTCTCTATACTCTTGTTCACCAATCCACCCAAGAGAATACATTCTATAAAGTACTCTATTAGCTCTGCTTAAAGAGAGGTCAAAATTTCGTGTTGGGTCATAAGAACTTGGAGCTTTTGGAAGTCCTACAAGAATAGATATTTCTTTTAAACTTAATGCATCTAAGTTTTTATGAAAGTAACCAAGTGCCGCTGTTTTAATCCCATAATATCCATGACCAAAATAGACATGATTAAAATATCTTTCTAAAATTTCTTCTTTTGTAAGCTCATTCTCTATTTTAAATGCTAAAAGTGCCTCTTTTAGTTTACGAATTATCTTTTTTTCTCTAGTTAAAACTGTATTTTTTACAAGTTGTTGGGTAATAGTACTTGCTCCCTCAACTAACTTCATTGCTTTTATGTCTTTAATTATAGCTCTAAAAATAGCCTCAAAATTTACTCCATTGTGCTCAAAAAAAGAAGTATCTTCAATTGCCACAAGTGCTTCAATAACACGGGCAGGAATCTCATCATAAGTAGCATATAATCTATGATGTTTTTCAAAAATATTGGCAACAAGTTCGCCATTTCTATCGTATATTTGTGTACTTAACTTTGGATTATAATCTATTATTTTATACGCATCAAAACGTACTTGAGAGTACAAATAAATCAACCCAGCAACTACAACAAAAATACCTGTGAAAAATATTGTTATTAAATATTTCATATTCTAAATTCCCTATTCTCAAAACCTGAGTTTATCAACTCTTTTGTATACTCTTCTTTTGGGTTTGCTATAACCTCTTTTAAGTTTCCAGTCTCTATGATACTACCATTTTTTATTATAGCAATATCTTCGCACAACTCTTTTACTGCTTCAATATCATGAGTAACAAATATCAACTTAAATCCTTGCTCTACATGTAAAGCTTTTAAAAGCTTTAAAATAGCTTCTTTACTCTTTATATCAAGTGCCGTTGTTGGTTCATCTAAAAGTAGTAGTTTAGGCTTTACATGTAAAGCAAATGCAATGACAACACGCTGAAGCTGTCCACCACTTAACTCACTTGGAAATCTGTCTAAAAAGCTATGTTCCAGCCCAACCATATCAAAATACTTTTTTGCCTCATCTCGTTCAATCAAAAACTGGTCTATTACCTTTGTAAGTGGAGACAAAGCAGTAAAAGGGTTTTGAGGAACAAGTGAAACACTCACTCCTTTTTTTACCTCAAACTCGCCTAAATCCATCTCTACATGTAAAGATTTTGGCAACATTCCCAAAAATGCTTTAAGAGACAAACTTTTACCACTTCCACTCTCCCCAATGAGAGCAAATGAGTTCTTAAAACTAAAGCTAATGTCAACTAGCTTTTTATTATCTGTAGAAATTTTGAGTTGCTTACATGTAAACATCAAACAACCTTTTCAAATCTTCTATGCTTACATCTATCTTAGGGATTATTCTTAGTATTGGTTTTTTTAGAGTTGGAGGTCGAATTGCTCCAACTAAAAAACCTTTACTTTTTAATCTTTCTTGCATCTCTAAAACGTCCTCGGAACTCTCCATTTCATACGCAAAAATCAAACCTTGCATTTCTACATCAAAATGCTTTTTAACTAACTCTTGACGCTGTTTTATCTCTACATGTAAAGCTTTTTTATGCTTCATCATATAAAGCATACCTTGATGAGCTAATTCAATATCGACCAATGAAGGGGCAGTTGTATACACTAGAGATTTTGCTCTGTTTTGTAAAAACTCTACTATATGCTTTGAGCTCAAAATATACGCTCCATAACTTCCATATGCTTTTCCAAGTGTTCCCATCTTTATGTGATTTGGTTTTGGAGTTATGTCAAAAAGTTCAAACACTCCTAAAAGCTTTTCGCCAACAACTCCACTACTGTGTGCTTCATCTACTATTAAAATGGTATTTTCGTATCTATCTACGACATTAAATATCTCTTTTTTTAATAAATTTCCACTCATAGAGTAAATACCTTCAACCGCTATTATTGCTCGTTTGTAATTGCTATTTTTCAAAATTTCTTCAAGCTTTTTTGGGTTGTTATGTTCAAAAGTTACTACCGTAGTATCGACAAGTTTTGAAGCCAAAATTCCACTTGCATGATACTCTTCATCTAGGATTAAAATATCACCTTTTCTTGGTAGTGCTTCAATGAGAGCCATATTTGCTAAAAATCCACTTCCTGCCAAGATAGCATCTTCAAAGCCATTTTGTTTACATAAAAAATCTTCAAAATCTTTATGAATTTGGTGGTAGCCATTAACGACTTGAGAAGCTTTTGGTGCGTGATTTTTGAACATCTGAACGCGAGCAACTGCACGAGTTAGAAGTTGTGGTTTACAAGAGAGTCCTAAGTAGTCATTTGATGCTAAATCTATCAAATTTTCATCATACAGAGTTCTTTTTCTAAACCTATTTGACTTTTTAATAGCTTTTAGCTCTTTAGAGTACATTCTCATCCTCTAAAAATGGTAAAAGTTTCTCTACACAAAGACCCATAGCAGTACTCTCGTAACCTCTAACTTCTTTGATGTAAGCTTTACAAAAACCCTCAACCATACAAGCTCCAGCTTTGCCTTTCCAGTCATCACCTTTTAGATACTCTTCAAGAGCCTCTTTATTAAACTCATTAAAAATATAATCCGTACTAGAGAGGTCTATAAACTCTAGCTTTTTTGATTTCAAAACCATACATGTAAGAATAGAGACTACCCCTCCACTTTGAGTTAGCAGTATCTGCCTTGCATCATCTACATCTTTTGCTTTTCTAAGTAATTTGTTCTTACATGTAACAACTGTATCGGCACATAGTACTGGCATATCAAGTCCAAACTCTTCTACGTAAGAGTTCATTTTTCCCATTGTAGCACGGTAGACAAAGTGTGTAGGGTTTTTTATGTTTAAGCTCTCTTCATCAAAACTTGTGCCACATTGAACAAACTCAATACCACTGTTTTTTAGTATCTGTGCTCTTGTAATTGAATTTGAACCTAAAACTATAGTTTGCATCAAAACCCTCTAATAATAACACCAATATAAGCTGCTATCAAAGTCAAAATAAGATTCAAAGGAATCAAGCAATTCACAATTAAACCAAGATTTTCATGAACTTCAAAAAACTCTCTAGTCTTAAAAAGTCTTCTTGCATTCATAAGTTTTATATACATGTAAATAAAGTTAAATGCGATAAAAACCCAAAGAGCCTCTTTTACATGTATGAGTGAAAAAAGTGTAGGACTAGCATACTTAAAACCAAGCCCAACACTCATGGTAAGTGACGCTGAAATAATAAGAAGCATGATAGCAAACAGATAATAAAAGTACCTATCAAGTATTCTTATGCATCTACTGTACCTTACAGCTTCATCATCTATGGCCATCAACGTTGGTTTTATGATAAATCTAATCATGAACATACTTCCTATTAAAAATGAAGCACCTATGACATGCAAAAAAACTATAATCCTGCCAAAATCACCAAATAGATTTATCAAAAACTCTTGCATTTACAATGCTTTCTTTGCAAACTCTAAAGCTACTTTTTTAGCCTCTTCTACCTTGGAAGCATCACGACCACCTGCTTGTGCAAAGTCAGGTCGTCCACCACCACCGCCACCAACTACGGGAGCAACTGTTTTTATCCAATCTCCTGCTTTTAGTGGAGCATTTTTAACGCCTGCTGCAATGAGAACTTTGTCACCTTTTACTTGAAAAAGCAAAATTGCAACTTTCTCTTTCTGGTTTTTAAAATCATCTATCGCTTTTTTAATATCACCAGCACCAAGTTCATCTACAATAAGCTCAACACCATTTATAGTTTCACTATTAACCTCTTTACTAGAGTTTGCTTCAAGTGCTTCAACATCTGCTTTTAAAGTTTTAATTTCATTTCTTAGTTTTTCTATGCCAATAAGTGGGTCTCTATGTTTAACAGCCTCTTTTACTTGATTTAAATTCTCTCTTAAAGCTTTTGTATACTTTAAAGCACTCTTTCCACAAATAGCTTCAATTCTTCGTACTCCTGCACTAACACCGCTCTCTTTAGAAATGATAAAACTTCCAATTTGAGCCACATTTTTGACGTGAGTTCCACCACAAAGCTCTACACTAGCATCTCCAAAACTTACCACTCGAACCTCATCACCATACTTCTCACCAAACAGAGCCATAGCTCCACTTTTCTTTGCTTCATCTACACTCATTACTTTAGTTTGGCTATCCTCTCCTAAAGCAATTACACCATTTACAAAATCTTCTACTTTTGCTATTTCTAAGCTACTCATTGCTTTTGGATGAGAGAAGTCAAATCTAAGCTTATCGGCTTCAACAGAGCTTCCAGCTTGTGCAATGTGATCACCCAAAATATTTCTCAAACCACTATGAAGTAGGTGTGTTGCGGAGTGATGTTTCTCTATTTCATTTCTTGAAATGTCTACTTTTAGCTCAATTGTGTCGTTTACATGTAGAGGTTTTTCAAGCTTTACTTGTGAAAGATTAAGCTCAAAAAACTTCTGTGTATCTGTTACTTTTCCAAACCCAACTATTTCTCCACTATCTCCACACTGTCCACCACTCATAGCGTAAAATGGTGTCTTATTTAACATCATCCAGCCACTTTTTTCTAAACTCTTTACCTCTTTGAAATCATCATCCAAAAGTGCAACTATATTTGCTTTACATGTAGTGATCCCATATCCTACAAAATCATTATGTCCAATTCTCTCCAGTAGTGCTTTAAAATCTCCACTTGCAGCTCTGTCTCCACTACCTTTCCAAGAAACTTTTGAACGCTCACGTTGAACTTTCATAAGCTCATCATACTTTTCAGTATCTACTTTTAAACCCTTGTCTCTTAACATATCTTCTGTCAAATCAAGAGGAAAACCACAAGTATCGTAAAGTTTGAATGCCACTTCGCCACTAAAAGTGTCTTTTGTGTTTTTTAGTTCACTTTCAAAGATTTCAAGACCAGAAGCAATAGTTACTAAAAAACGCTCCTCTTCAAGTCTAATCTGCTCTGCTAAGGCATCTTTTTTTTCTGTTAAATATGGATACTGCTTGCCCATCAAAGAGTTCAAAGTATCTAAAAGCTTATACATAAAAGGCTCACGAATTCCAAGTAGATAACCATGACGAACAGCACGACGAGTAATGCGACGAAGCACATAACCACGTCCTTCGTTTGAAAAGTTAGTTCCTTGTGCTAGTAAAAATGCGGTTGAACGTATATGGTCTGCTATAACTCTGTAACTCGCCCCTGTTTTGTACTCATAAGCCTTGCCACAAAGCTCTGCCACTTTGGCTATTAGAGGCATAAACTCACTTGAATCATAGTTACTTAGTTTTCCCTCTTTGACTGCAATTACTCGCTCAAGTCCCATTCCTGTGTCTATTGAGGGTTTTGGAAGCGGAGTTAAAGTGCCGTCCTTACTTCTTTCATACTGCATAAAAACCAAGTTCCAAATCTCTAAAAATCTATCTCCATCCCCACCTAGATAATCCTCAACGCCTGCAAAGTTTTCAGCCCCTTGGTCAATAAAAATTTCACTACATGGTCCACAAGGTCCAGTATCTCCCATCTGCCAAAAGTTGTCCGCATCACCAAAACGTTTGATTCGTTCAAGTGGAATATGCTTTTGCCAAAGATCCTCAGCTTCATCATCGCTTACGTGAACTGTTACCCAAAGTTTTTCTTTTGGAAATTTTAAAACTTCTGTTACAAACTCCCACGCATGAGCGATAGCTTGCTCTTTAAAGTAATCACCAAAAGAGAAGTTACCCATCATCTCAAAAAAAGTATGATGACGTGCAGTATAGCCTACATTATCAAGGTCATTGTGCTTACCGCCCGCTCGTATACAAGTCTGACAGCTAGTAGCTCTTGGAGGATTTGGTCTTGGGATTTCTCCTGTAAAAATAGTCTTAAAAGGTACCATTCCAGCATTTACAAAAAGTAGTGTAGCATCATCAGGAACAAGTGGTGCACTAGGTACTAGTTTATGCCCTTTGTTCTCAAAATAGTTTAAAAATTCAGCTCTTACGTCCATAGATATATCCTAATATATTTTAAGTTAAATTATTTTATCGAAAGTTGCTGTAGAAATAGCTTATAGGGAAATTAAGTGGAGGAAATATTCTCTACAAAATATTATTTATTTTATTGAACATTTGTATATCAGTTGCGCCTTCTGTGCTAATAAAAAGGATATTACTCTTTTCATTGATATTTAGCTTGTTTTTTAGTGGTTTGAGTTCATCTTCTTCATTCATGGCGATAAACCCCGCCAATCCTCCAACTCCTGATTCTCCAGAAATTACTCTGCCGTCAGTTCCTATTGGAGTATAAAGTTCTCTCATTGCTTTTTTTGCATATTTATCATCTATTTTTATAGAAATATCAACTCCATTTTTTATTAAATCCCAAACTCCAAGAGAAGGAGTTCCACAATTTAATCCTGCCATTATTGTTTTGCTATTCCCTAAAGAGGTCCTTATTTCGTTAGCTTTAAAAGATATTAATATTGCATCTGCCTCATTAGGTTCTACTATAACAATTTTAGGACGATTTGCTCCGTACTTTTTAAGATAGTGATATATTCCAGCTCCTGCAAAACTACCGACACCTGCTTGTAAAAAAAGTACGTCTATTTTTAATTTCTCTATCTCTTTAAACAGTGTCAAATAGCCTGCTACAATCAATGCTGGTATTTCTTCATAATCTTGCCAAGCCATATCTTGTACTAAAACCCAGCCATTCTCTTTAGCCATTTTTTGTGCATAATCACAAGCTTCATCGTAATTACCATCTACTACTTCCACTATTGCTCCCTCATTTTCAATAGCGTCAATCCTTTGTGAGGTTGTTCCAAGTGGCACAAATACTACAGCCTTTTTATCGAAAAGTTTAGCAGACCAAGCCACTGCACACCCATGATTTCCATCTGTCGCAGTACAAAGAGTTTTTACTTTTGGATTGTTTATAAGGATTTGACTTATGGCGTATGACGCTCCCAAACCTTTAAAAGCATTTAATCCTAAACGAAATGATTCATCTTTAATATATATATTTCCAACACTATATTTTTTGGCTAAACAGGGTAAACTGACCAAAGGAGTAGGCTTATACCCTTTTAATGAAGAGTGGAATACAGAAGCATCACTGTTTTTAAGAATATTTGTTGTTATATTTTGTGTTATTTTATTGTTAGGCTTGTTTATAAAAAAAGAAGATTTCATTTATTAGACATCTTTCAAAAGTAAGAATGAAAATTGCTTAGTAAAGAATATGAGTAAATATAAAAAAATAGAGAATAAGAAACCAGAGCAATTTAAACGATTGACAGGTGTAAAAAAAGAGACCTTTGAATTGATGGTTAAACTTTTAAAAGATTTCGAAGAGAAAAGGAAGAAGATATCAGGTCGTCCCCTAAAATTAATCTATGCAGATCAGATTTTAATGATGCTTGAATATTTAAGAGAATATCGTACATATTATCATATAAGTGTAGATTACAGTATCAGTGAATCAAGCTGTTATAAAATGATAAAAAGAGCAGAAGATATATTGATAAACTCAAAAGTTTTTTCACTTCCAACAAAGAATAGATTGATGAATGATATGGAGATTGAAGTTATCTTGGTTGATGCAACTGAATCACCTATTCAACGTCCAAAAAAAAGCAACAGAGATACTATTCAGGGAAAAAGAAACGACATACACTAAAAACACAACTAGTTGTTGATGCAAAAGAGTTAACCATTTTAGCAACTACGTGTTCAGAAGGGAAACTACATGATTTTAAGTTGTATAAAAAAAGTAAATTACCACTAAATCCAAATATACAAGTTAATGTTGATACCGGATATTTGGGAATAAAAAAGATACACAATAATACCCTTATTCCAAAGAAAAAAAGTAAGTTAAAACCATTAAGTCATGAAGATAAAAAAGATAATAAAATATTTGCATCAAAACGTATATTTGTAGAACATGTTATAGGTGTACTAAAACGATTTCGTATCATCTCAGAAACCTATCGTAATAGAAGAAAAAGATTTGGCTTACGGTTTAACTTAATTGCTGGTATTTATAATTTTGAGTTAAAATTGAAAGATATTAAGTGACTTTTGAAAGAAGTCTATTAATTCCTTGTTAATTTAAATTATTGTATCTAAAATTAGGCTAAAAAAAGAACCTCTATTTTATCCTCCCAAAAGCTTATTTTAAGTATAATTCAATTTAATTTTACTTTACATGTAAGGCTGCACAATGAAGATACCTTTTATAGACCTAAAAACACAATATGAAACATACAAAGAAGAGATAAACAAAGAAGTTTTGGGAGTGATGGAATCAACTCAGTTCATCTTTGGACCACAAGTTACTAAACTTGAAGAGAGTTTAGCAAAGTTCACTGGAGCAAAGCATGCTATAAGCTGTTCTAGTGGAACTGATGCACTCATTTTGGCTCTTTTAGCACTTGACATAAAAGCTGAAGATGAAATTATTACTACTCCATTTACTTTTATTGCTACTGCTGAAGTAATAGCACTTCTTGGGGCTGTTCCTGTTTTTGTAGATATCTGTGATATGAATTACAATATAGACTTTACTAAAATAGAAGAAAAAATCACATCAAAAACAAAAGCAATTATGCCTGTTTCACTCTATGGTCAAACTGCGAATATGGACAAAATAAATGAAATTGCTAAAAAACACAATCTTCCTGTTATTGAAGATGGTTGTCAAAGTTTTGGAGCAGAATTTAATGGCAAAAAAAGTTGTAATCTTAGCACTATAGGCTGTACAAGTTTCTTTCCATCAAAGCCTTTAGGTTGTTATGGAGATGGTGGAGCAATTTTTTGTAATGATGATGCTCTAGCTGAAAAAATCCGTTCTATTTTAAACCATGGTCAAGGCAAACGTTATGAGCATAAGTACATAGGTATAAACGGTCGTATGGACGCTATGCAAGCAGCAATTTTAAATGTAAAACTAAATCACTTTGAAGATGAAATTGAGAAACGCATAGAAATAGGAAGTCGTTATAGTGAGCTTCTTACAAATTGTGACGAGATAAAAACTCCATTTGTATTTGAAGATAGAACTTCTGTTTATGCCCAATACTCAGTTTTATGTAAAGACAGAGAAGCACTAAGCAAAAAACTAAATGATGCAGGAATTCCAACAGCAGTCCACTACCCAATTCCACTTCACCTTCAAGAGGCATTTGCATATCTTGGTGGCAAAAAAGGAGATTATCCTGTAAGTGAGAGAGTTGGAAAAAGCATTATGTCTCTTCCAATGAGTCCATTTTTAACAAAAGAACAACAAGATATGGTTGTTGAAGCGATAAAGGCATAAGCATGGTAAAAGTAGCACTAATTGGGCTAGGATCAATGGGACAAAACCACTACAGAGTTTTAAAATCACTTACAGGATTTGAAATCACAGCACTTTGTGATATAAAACAAACCAGAGATTATGATGAACCATTTTTTACAGATTTGGACGAAATGCTCGAAATTTCTGAATTTGATGCAGCAATCATAGTAGTTCCTACTTTTTTACATAAAGAAGTTGCTATCAAATGTCTTAACAAAGGCAAACACCTTTTTATTGAAAAACCAGTAGCTTCAACAGTAGAAGAGGCAAAAGACATACTTGAAGCTGCAAAGAAAAATAATGCAAGAGTATGTGTAGGATATATAGAAAGATTTAACCCAGTAGTTGAACAACTCAAAAATGAAATTGCAAATAGTGAAGTTTATTCTATAGGAATTACTCGTGTTGGTCCATTTCCGCCACGCATAGCAGATGTTGGAATACTTACAGACCTCTCCGTTCACGACATAGATTTAATTCGTTACATAACAGGCAAAGAGATTCTAAATACTTCTATATATAAATCTCAAAAAATTCACAATCACCACGAAGACAATGCGATTCTTTCGTTTGAGCTTGAAGATGAAGTAGTTGCAAGCATTACGACCAACTGGTTAACTCCGTTTAGAAAAAGAACTATTGAAGTAGCTACTAAAGATGCTTATTTTGAAGCAAACTTAATGGAACAAGACTTAACTGAGTTTTCAGAATACCAAAAAAAACAACTCTTATGTGATCAGAAAATGTATGGTTAAAAAAGAAGAGCCGCTAGTACGTGAGCTTAAAGCTTTTAGAAAATTTGCAAAGACTGGTGAGCGTAATGGACTTAGCACTATAGAAGACAGCATAATAACATTGGAAATTTCATCAGGAAAATGAATAAAGCCTTAGTCTTATTAAATATGGGAGGACCGAACTCCCTAGATGAAGTTGAAGTTTTTCTAAAAAACATGTTCAACGACAAAAATATCATTGCAGTAAAGAGTGACTTACTTCGCTCTTTTATATCTTTTATGCTGGTAAGTTCAAGAAAAAAAGTAGCACGTTCAAACTATGAAAAAATTGGTGGTAAATCACCTATAGTTGGCTACACAAAAAAGCTCATAGAAAAACTACAACTTGAATTTAAAGATACATACGTCACTTATGCTATGCGTTATACACCTCCATTTGCTAAAGATGTCGTTGAGGAGTTAAAACAAAAAGGCATAACCCAAGTAACACTTCTACCCCTCTACCCTCAGTACTCAACTACTACAACAAAGTCATCTTTAGAGGATTTTAAAGAAGCTCTTGAACCTCTACATGTAAAGACTCTACATGTAGACAGGTTTTATGAAAATAGGCTTTACAACGAACTACTTGTAGAAAAAATAGAAGAACAGTTAAAAGATAAAAATTCAAAAGAATTTGAACTAATATTTTCAGCACACTCTTTACCTCAAAGCATAATAGATAAAGGTGATGCATACCAAAAAGAAATCCTTTTACATATTGAACTTTTAAAAGATATACTGAAAGAAAAAAATATAATTTTCAGAGATATTCATGTAGCTTACCAATCAAAATTAGGACCAGTCAAGTGGTTAGAACCTTCCTTAGAAAACAAACTAAAATCTCTTACATGTAAGAAAGTAATAATCTCTCCTATCTCTTTTACAATAGATAACTCAGAGACTGAATTTGAACTTTCAATAGAGTATAAAGAAGTAGCAGATGAGCTTGGATTTGATGACTATTTAGTAGCAAAATCTCCTAACGATTCAGATAAGTTTGTAAAAGCAATATTGCAAATAGTAACATAAGTGACTGTAAACTAAACTGTCTACCAACTAAAAAAGGACTCTTTGCTCTCTATTAAATCCATCATTTTTTGATAATTTTCTTTATTTTTACTACAATATCCTGGCAAAATTGTTTTAGTAGTGTACCCCTGAGCATCTTCTAAATTGGAATCTGCTCCATTTTCCATCAAAAACTTAAGCATTTTAAAATTTTTACATCCTATTGTTGATATAGTTAAAGCTGTCTTGCTTTTTTTATATTGATAATTTATATCTGCACCATTTTCTAAAAAAATTTTCATTATTTCTACATCATTTGTATGAGCTGCTTCTGTAAATACATTATAAATATTCCAAGAATCAATTGCATACATATTTGCACCATTTTCTAATAATGTTTTTACTGCATATATATTTTTTTTATTAACAGCAACATAAAGTGGTGTATGCCCATTTGAATCTTTAATTTCAAAATCTGTTATCCCCCACAAAATATTATCTAAATCTTCATTTTTATAATATCGTATTGTTGTAAATATTGGATGTTTTGCATTTTTTAATTCATCCTGATAAGCTCTTTCTCCCCTAACTTTCTCTTCTAATTTCTCCTTCTTATTTTCGATAACCTCTTCTTTTAATATTATTTGATATTCTATATTCATTGCTTTTTCTTTTTTCTTTTTTTTCTCTAAATATTCGGGATACTTTTCATACAACATTTTTAGCCATTCTGTTGTCTCTTTTACTTCTCGTAGATAAAAACTTTTATCTGGGACTCCACCTCTTGTTGTTATCTTAGACTCAATTATATCTCTATCTAATTGTTCTTCACGATTTTTCATATACTTATAAATAAATATCTGATACATATCATGAGCAGATAATGATTTTTGGCAAGTCTCCTTGTTTTTATCTTTTTTACCCCACACATTAGCTATATCATCTTCAATATGATTAACATCATTTAAATCATAAAAATAAAAATTTTTACCCATATAATCTTCATTTTCTTTAGCTTTTTCTATTTTGGCTTCTGTTATAGCATACTTATTTCTTGCATTTTTTCTAAACTTACTGCCTTGGTCAATCCAGTTTGTCTCATTATGCTCTCTTAAAAAATACTTTAAACAATTAAGAGCAAGATCTTTTTTTACATCTGCTTCAAAAATATCATATTTACCATCAGCTTCTATAAATTTCATACTATATTTTTCAAGTTCTTTTTTATAGAAAATTATTTTACTATTGTTATAATCATTAGTTTTATACTTTTCATGGAAAGAATTATCATATTTATTTTTATTATGACTGTATAGTGAACTATATACATAAGTAAGTATAGTAAATGTATATAAACTATAAGATCCTATTGCTACTATAATTAAGATACCTATTCCTCTAACAATAACTATTTTTTTTGGTAATTTAATTTGTTCTTCTTTTTCACTATATTGTTCTCTTTTTTGTGACATAAAAGCAGCATCAACTACAATTGTTTTGGCAAAAAGGTCATGAAGTACTTGCCTTTTATTATTAGTAAACATAATTAAAATTGGGAACAAAACAACAATAAATGCCAAAAATCCCAAAGGATAATAAACACTAGAAAGCAATGCTATCAATAATTGAGGAGAAAAAAGTATCAAATACGTAATAAGTGAAGATGCAAATCGTATTGAAGAATGTTTTAAACTCAATGGATTTAACTCTTTATCTAAAACTTCTAATCCAAGTATTTTTTTACCTATTGTACCTCTCCATTTATAAATTGTATATGAATAATAGGCCCCAAGAATGGTCAATAAAACTATGATAGATACCCAGCTAGTTTTTCCAAAAAGAACATTAATAGCATTCAAAGGTAAGATACAAATCAATCCTAAAATAAAGCCATCAATAATAAAAGCTAAAGTTCTAACCCAAAACCCAGCATATTTTACTTCTTTAATATTTTCCATAACTTACCTTCCTTATTTAATATTATATCTGAAAAAATACTCAAATTGTATGCCATAAAAAAGTCATAATATGAATTAATTTTAGTTTTCACTCTTTGTATAGGTCTAATGTAGCTGTTTAGTTGGTATAGTTCTATGAACTTTGCTCTTTATTCATAAAAAACTACTCAGGTGTAACAAAGGGGGTCAAATACCCATCTTCCACCAAACGTAAAACAACTTCTTTAAACACAGGTACAGCACTCATAGAAGCAAAATAGTGGTACTTCTTTTTAGGTTCTACAACCAAAACCCCTATTGTAAAATTATTCTTTTTATCATTGGCAAATCCAAAAAATGAGCTATTATATCTTTTTGAATAACCACCCTTCTCTGCAATATGAGCAGTCCCTGTTTTACCACCAATAATTAGTCCATCTACCTTCGCTTTTACACCAGTTCCTTTTTGAACAGTTTTTATCAAAATGCGCTGCATTCTTTTTGCCACAGACATAGGAATAACCTCTTTCTCACCATCTCTAATAATAGGATATTTTCTACCATCATCTCCTTTAAAATAAGAAGTTATATACGGTATAACCATTCTTCCTTTATTATTAAAAATATTATATGCATTTAAAACTTGCATAAAAGTAGCAGTCATACCATAACCATAACCCACAGTTCCTTTATATGTTACTGATTTAAACTTATGGAGAGGAGGAATTGAGCCTAACTTTTCATAAGGCAAGTCTATCTGCGTTTTTTGTGTAAATCCAAAATCTTTTAACCCTTGATAAAATTCTATTGCATCAAGTTTTTGTGATAATTGGACCATACCTACATTACTTGAGTGAACTATAACGTCTTCTGCACTTAACCACTCATATTCATGAGTATCACGAATAATTTTTCTTCCTAACTTATATTTTCCACCATAGATACGAACCAAGTCATAAGGATTTACTTTTTTCTCTTTTAATAAAATAGCAAATGTAATCGACTTCATAACTGACCCCGGTTCATATGCATACTCTACTGCCGTTACATTTAAATTTGGATAATCACTTCTACGTATAAAATCAGGATCATATCTATTTGAAGTTGCAAGAGCTAAAAGAGCACCACTTTGAGAGTGCATAACAGATACTACTATTTCTTTTGCATTTAAGCTTTTTTTGTACTTATCTAGAACATCTTCTATCATCTTTTGAAGTTTCAAAGATATAGTAGTATGAATATCAAGACCATTTATCCTTCTACTTGAGACACTATCTCTATTCAAAATAACAGTATTTGCAATATCTCTACTACCAACAACCATGGTATCTTGAATAGAAAGAAGCTTATCTTCGTAATAACGCTCCAGTCCTTTTACTCCCATCACTTTTGTGATGCCATCTTTTTCTATCTTTTTTACATAACCTATAACTGGAGTAAGAGTTGTCTTAACAGGGTATACTCTTCTCTCACCACTTTGAACTATACTAAGTCCATGTAAAAAAGAAATTCCCTTTTTGTCATCATAGTATGTTTTAAAAACACCAAGTCTAAAAAGTTTTCTTGCTAATACTTTGAGGTGTTTTGCACTTTTGGGATTTATTTTATACGATAGTACTAAGCTACCTCTTCTTGAAAGTATTCTCTTTTTAACTCTTACTCTATCATCACCACTATACAAAGAGTAAAGATTTACAAACAAGTTAAGTTTATCTGGATCTACATTTTTTGTGTTAATTACAGCTTTATAAAGTTTTTTACTAGAGGCTACTTTAAAGTTATCATTGCTTATAATATTCCCACGAGTAGCATGAATTTGTTCTTTATAAGTAAGTCTTGGAAGTCGTCTATCTATCTGAGCCCAATAAAAAAGAGTACCCAAAAATATGATAAATCCAAGTGCTACTATAACAAACAGAAATAATATTTTTATTTTACGGGTATCTTTTTGTTCCATATATTAAGTATATCTAAGAGTAGCTTATAATTGAGTTCTTGCAATCTCTTTATAAGCACTAAGTGCTTTGTTTCTAATCTCTAACATCACTTTCATACTAATTTCAGCCTTACCTATAGCAAGTGCTGCTTGATGAAGGTTTTTGACTTCACCCGTTGCAATGTCAGCCATAGCTTTATCTGCTACTACTTGTGTTTTATTCACTTCACTAAGAGACTCTTGTAAGACCTTAGAAAAATTACTACCATCAGTTATTTTATTAGTTTTTTCAAATTTATTTACAATGCTATTTAAATCTGCAATTTTACCTATACTATTTTGCATCTATCTCTATCCTTTCATCATATCTATTGCACTATTTGCCATGTTCTTAGCACTTTGAAATGCTGCAACATTAGCCTGATACGCTCTTGTAGCTTCTATTAAATCGGCCATTTCTATCACTGGATTTATATTTGGGTAAGCTACATAACCCTCTCCATTTGCATCAGGATGTGATGGGTCATACTTTAACCTAAAATCACTATCATCCCTAACAACCTTGTCTACTACCACAGTCATTATAGCAGGATTAGCATTTTTTTGCGAAAATGTATCATCCAAAGGATTCTCATAATCAAGCATATTGTTATTGTCTTTCAGTTCGCTATTTAAAACTTTATCAAAATCCATTGCTTTAAAAACAACTTCTCTTCTTTGATAAGGTCCTCCTTCACTTGTTCTTGTTGTATTTGCATTTGCTATGTTACTACTTATGATATTCATACGAAATCTCTGAGCTGAGAGACCATATCCACTTATATCGAAATCACTTAAAAATGCCATCTGTTATACCTTTGCCGACGCTTCAAGAACACTTTTAAAAATTTGACTGTTTTTCTTTAGTGCCGCTGTTAATGCATTAAACATAATCGAGTTTTTACTAAGTTCTGTTGTCTCAATATCCAAATCAACTGTATTTCCATCATTTCTAGCCATATGACCATCTCTAAGAAAAATTGTAGATTTTGAACTATCTAAATTCTGATAAGAACTCATGTGTTTATCATCAGTTTGAGCCATCTTTAACTCTTTTATGTCACTTTTTGCATACATCTGTTTAGTTTTTTTAATAAGAGCAGATTCAAAGTCAATATCACGAGCTTTATAAAATGGTGTATCTATATTCGCAATATTTCCAGCAATCATGTCTTGACGCTGTGCACGTGCTGTAAGTGCCGCTTCCATCAAAGGTTTTGCTTTTGTCGTAGTATAAACCATCGTAATCCCTCTCATATTTATTAAAACTGTCCATATACAAGCAAAATCTATTCCAAATTTTTAAAATTTGTATTTAAACATTATTATACTAAAATAATAAAAATTATCCCTTTGAAAGTAATATATGGCAACTGATAAAACACTTTTTATACTATGTACTTTTTGTATATTTATAAGTATCATATTTTCACTCTCATTGCCAGTATTTACGACACTATTTTTCAACTACAGTGAGTTTCATTTTTTTATCAGACAATTTGCAGTAGGCATGGTATCTATTTTCATTATGTGGTCACTTTCTCAATTTAATCCAGATAAACATTTAGTATGGTTAGGCTTTTTTATATTCTTTTCATGCCTTCTTTTAATGGGTGTTATGCACTACCTTCCTGAGTCAATGGTCACTTCATCAGGTGGAGCAAAAAGATGGGTAAGACTTCCAGGATTCTCATTTGCACCAGTAGAATTTTTCAAAATAGGATTTGTATATTTTCTTGCTTGGAGTTTTGCCAGAAAACTAGATGATGACAAAAAACCACTCAAAGATGAGCTAATGCTAATTTTACCTTATTTAGGTCTATTTGTACTAGTTATTTACTTAATAGCCATAATGCAAAATGACCTTGGACAAGTAGTTGTTCTAGCTCTTACACTCGCATTTATGGCATTTTTTGCTGGAACTAGTTTAAGACTTTTCATGATTAGTATCATTGGTTCCATTACTCTTTTTGTTATTACTATTCTAAATTCAGACAGAAGAATAATACGCATTAAAACATGGTGGGCAACTATTCAAGATATGGTGCTTTCCATGTTCCCAGACTCTGTTGCAACTGCTCTTAGAGTAGAAAATGCCCCTGAACCTTACCAAATATCTCACTCGTTAAATGCCATCAAACATGGTGGGCTTTTTGGAGAAGGCTTAGGAAATAGTCTTTTTAAACTAGGCTATCTTAGCGAAGTGCATACTGACTTTGTTTTAGCAGGTATTTCAGAAGAGATTGGAGCTTTGGGTGTAGCATTTTTGACCCTAGTAATTTTTACAATTATATATAGAATTTTTAAAATATCAAGCAGAAGTGAAAACAGAGTTTTTTATCTTTTTTCACTAGGAATTGGATTACTAATAGTATTTTCTTTCTTGATGAATGCTTTTGGTATCACCTCAATCACTCCTATAAAAGGAATCGCCGTTCCATTCATAAGCTACGGAGGAAGTTCCCTTCTAGCATTATCATTTGGTATAGGTATGGTTCTTATGGTAAGTAAACGAGCCAAATTATGATGGTGGCTATCACAGGAGGTGGAACTGGCGGACACTTAGCCATTGCAAATGCACTCAAAGAGGAGTTGAATAAACGTGGTTTAAAACCTATCTATATTGGCTCTCAAAATGGACAAGACAAATCATGGTTTGAAAATGACAATGGTTTTGAAAAAACATACTTTTTTGACTCAAAAGGCGTTGTAAACAAACGTGGTTTAAAAAAGCTACTTGTACTAAAAAATATTATCTCCTCAGCCTTTACATGTAGAGATATTTTCAAAGCTCACAAGGTAAAAGCAGTTTTTTGCGTAGGAGGTTACTCCGCAGCTCCAGCATCATTTGCTTCACTTTTTACAAGAACTCCTCTCTATATTCACGAACAAAATGCTGTTATTGGAACATTAAACAAAATACTAAAACCTTTTGCCGAAGAGTTTTTTAGCTCATACGAAAAGGGCACTAAAGTCAAAGAGTATCCTGTAAGTGACAAGTTTTTCAATTCAAGAAGAATCAGAAAAGAATTAAGAACCATTATTTTTTTAGGTGGCTCACAAGGAGCAGGTTTTATCAATGAATTAGCAATGAAAATAACACCAAAATTATTAGAAAATGGGTTAAATGTAATCCACCAAACAGGTAAAACTGAATATTCTACATGTAAAGAGTTCTACGAAAAAAACTCTTTACATGTAAAGTGTTTTGCTTTTAGCAAAAATATATTAAATAGCCTTGAAAAGGCAGACTTTGCGGTAAGCCGTGCGGGAGCAAGTACCCTATGGGAACTCAGTGCAAATGCTCTTCCAGCTCTATTTATTCCATACCCTTACGCTGCTAAAAACCATCAATATTTCAATGCTAAAGTCCTTGTAGATAAAAATGCTGCCTTATTAAAAAATCAAAATGAACTTGATGAAAATATTTTATTGAATATCTTAGAAAATATACATTTACAACAAATCTCAAAAAAACTAACATCTATTATCTTAAAAAACGGTATTAAAGAGATAACTGATACCATTCTCATACAAAAGTAACAATTTCACCCTCTTTTATTTAAAATAAAGCTCAATTTAAAATAATTTAGATTAAAATAGACTTATTAATTTTTTATAAGTATCAAAAGGAGCTCGTATGAAAAGTATATCTATCAAACAAAGGCTTATTATGCTTGGTATTATTACTATACTAGGTATATTTTCTATCCATTTTTCAGGAAAAATTTTAGGTGACCAAGAGAAAATACTTCTACAAATACATGAAGAAGTTTTAGAAATCAATGTATATATCTTAACAATAAGAAAACATGAAAAAGACTTTCTATCTAGAAATGATCTAAAATATGTTCAAAAACTATATGATGAACTAAGTGAGTTAAACAGACATATAAAAAATTTAATCATAAAATCAAAAGAGAATGGATTAAACACAAAAGAGTTGTCACAAATAATAGGTGTTTTAAGTGAATACAAAACAGTATTTACAAGGCTAGTAGAAGCTAAAAAAACTGTTGGTCTTAGCCCAAAAGAAGGATTCCGTGGAAAACTAAGAGGTGCAATACAAGAAGCTGAAACATTTTTCAAAAAACATGAAGATTTTAAGGCGAATAGCCTTATCTTAACTCTTAGAAGAAATGAAAAAGACTTTTTAATGAGAAAACTACCAAAGTATTTAGATAAGCACTCTAAAAACTTTGAAAAAACATTAACTTACATAAACTCTACGCAAAACCTAACGGAGTCTATACCTCTACTAAATACTTACCAAAAAGATTTTATATCTTTAACAAAAGCTTACAAGATAATGGGACTTGACCATAAAACAGGACTACTGGGAAAAATGAGAAGTACTGTGCACGAAACTGAAGATCTCATTTCAAAAGCAGCAAAAGATTTAAATATAGAGATAAAAAGCCATCTAACAACTACACTTAACATCTCTTTAGCACTAAGTGGTTTTATTATACTTACAATTTTAGCATTAACTTCATTTATTATAATGTCAATCCTAAAACCTCTTAAAACATTGACAAACACTATAGTATCAAATGAAAATGACTTGACAATAAAATATGAGGTACCATACAATGATGAACTAAGAGAGATAGCAGATGCTCTAAATACTTTCATGGGTAAACTAAGAAGTGTAGTCGCTGAAACAATATCAACAAGTGACGAAAATGCGGCTGTTGCACACCAACTGTCATCAACATCTCTGAGCATTGGACAACGGGCAGAAGAAGAGATGGAAATAATTCAAAAAACTACTCATACAGGACAAATGGCAAGAGAAAATATAATAAGTTCAGTAGAACAATCTAAAAAAGCACAAAAAGAGATAGAAGAGACAAATAAATCTCTTACTGAAGCAAATCAAGTTTTTGAACTACTTATAGACAAAATAGAAAAAACATCAGAAGTAGAGCATGAACTACAAGCAAAAATGAACCTCTTAGCCGAAGACGCAGAACAAGTAAAAGATGTATTAACTGTCATAAATGACATAGCTGACCAAACAAATCTACTTGCGTTAAACGCAGCAATAGAAGCAGCGCGTGCAGGAGAACATGGACGTGGATTTGCAGTGGTTGCCGATGAAGTAAGACAGTTAGCAGAAAGAACGCAAAAATCTCTTGTTGAGATTAATGCAACAGTAAATGTAATAGTTCAAGCCATAAGTGATTCAGGAACACAAATGGATCAAAATAGTAATATGTTTAGTGAATTAGTAGAACAATCACAAACTGTATCACATAAAATTACATCATCAGTTGAGTTAATGGTAAATTCTGTTGATATTGTTGAATCTTCAACAATATCAACAGAAAATTCAGGAAAAGAGATAAAAAAATCAATGTTAGAATTAGAACATATAAATGAAATTTCAACAACAAATGCAAGAGATTTAGAAGAAATAGCAAGTGCAGCAGATCACTTACATAAAGTTACACAAAAATTAAATGATAAATTACATTATTTTAAAGTTTAAAAGAATTTAAAAACAAATGGTGCGCCCGACAGGAGTCGAACCTGTGACCTTCGGTACCGCAAACCGATGCTCTATCCAGCTGAGCTACGGGCGCACATTTAATTAAGAGTGAGATTATACCCAAATTTATATAAAAATCAAAGTTTTTTAGTATAAATATCACGGATGATTCATTCTAACAAACAACATAATTTTTTGCTATTCCCACCAATCATAGGAATAGCTTGAGGAAAAGTGATGTAGTTTGTTTTTCTTAATACGTTCATAGCTATGTTTCTAATAATAGAAAAATTAGTTGGAGCGTTACCAGTACGTATTAAAGAGGCATCTTCACCAAAGGTTACATCTTTTATGTAATGCATACTCTCAACACCCCAGTGAGCTCTAATACCATAGTTATACTTTTTTGCTGACATTTTTTTACTTGAAATATAAAAAGATGTTTCTTGAGAAAATTTATCACTATTTTTTCAATAAGTTGAACGAGTTACTTTGACAATTTCTTCTATACCATTAAACTTATTTTTATTAATATTAGACTTCTTTCAAAAGTCACTTAATATCTTTCAATTTCAACTCAAAATTATAAATACCAGCAATTAAGTTAAACCGTAAGCCAAATCTTTTTCTTCTATTACGATAGGTTTCTGAGATGATACGAAATCGTTTTAGTACACCTATAACATGTTCTACAAATATACGTTTTGATGCAAATATTTTATTATCTTTTTTATCTTCATGACTTAATGGTTTTAACTTACTTTTTTTCTTTGGAATAAGGGTATTATTGTGTATCTTTTTTATTCCCAAATATCCGGTATCAACATTAACTTGTATATTTGGATTTAGTGGTAATTTACTTTTTTTATACAACTTAAAATCATGTAGTTTCCCTTCTGAACACGTAGTTGCTAAAATGGTTAACTCTTTTGCATCAACAACTAGTTGTGTTTTTAGTGTATGTCGTTTCTTTTTCCCTGAATAGTATCTCTGTTGCTTTTTTTTGGACGTTGAATAGGTGATTCAGTTGCATCAACCAAGATAACTTCAATCTCCATATCATTCATCAATCTATTCTTTGTTGGAAGTGAAAAAACTTTTGAGTTTATCAATATATCTTCTGCTCTTTTTATCATTTTATAACAGCTTGATTCACTGATACTGTAATCTACACTTATATGATAATATGTACGATATTCTCTTAAATATTCAAGCATCATTAAAATCTGATCTGCATAGATTAATTTTAGGGGACGACCTGATATCTTCTTCCTTTTCTCTTCGAAATCTTTTAAAAGTTTAACCATCAATTCAAAGGTCTCTTTTTTTACACCTGTCAATCGTTTAAATTGCTCTGGTTTCTTATTCTCTATTTTTTTATATTTACTCATATTCTTTACTAAGCAATTTTCATTCTTACTTTTGAAAGATGTCTATTATAAAAATCGTCATAGACTTCTATCTCACGTACTTCGAATCTATTACGATTTACTTCTTGCATTTTGTCATAATCTATGCAGTCTGATATGTTTGAGTTAAAAATTATCTGTTCTAAAAGTTTTTTTGGTTGTCTTTGACTTGTACTACATAGTCATTACCACTATCTTTGATAGCCTTTAATGTTTTACTTTGACAGTGTAATGCATCTAATGTAACTATCATATTTTGTAGAGGAAATTCTTCCATCATCTCTTGAACCAATGGAATCTCATTACTTTTTGATGCTGTCTTTCTTGCGATAAGTATCTCTTTAGAATCACTGGTAAAAAATGAAACAAGATGGGCTAATTTCTTATCTTCTTCTTTTTGTTTAGTCCCTTTTATAGCTTTACCATCTATTGCTATCCATTGTGATTTACTTCTCTTCATATAAGACTTCATCCATCTCATAAATATCTTTTCAAACGTCTTATGCTCTATCTCCATTAGAACACGCCTTATTGTTGCGTAAGCAGGTACTTTTTATTTTTCCAGCTCTAGGTATTTAACTATTTGTGTTTTATACCTTTTTGCAAAATCACCTATCGCTCTGTATCCTTGATAGCCACTCATTGTAGCCATTATTGTTATCATTAGCACTGTATCTATCTTGTGCTGTTGTGCCTGTCTTCTTCGTTTATCTTTAATTGTTTGCAGCTCTTGGCGTAGTTTAAATTCTTTCATCCCTTTTTACTAGCCATCTTTTGTTCCTTTGTATAAATCAGATGTACCTACTCTTCCTCTATCTCTATCTTCTTGTCTTTCTATCATATCTTCAAACTCTTTTATAGAAAATTTCAAATCTCTTGCAAAATCATTGCCAATAATATACTCTTCTTTGTTGTTAAAAAGTTTTTTAAAATCATTCTTTTTTACTTCCATAACAAGTGCTTCTTCTATGGTGTTTGCTTTATTATTTGTCAATCTTCGCAAAGTAAATGTAACTCGAGAAAAAGGGCTATAGAATTGGTCGGTAGAATCCATAGGTATGTACGTTATTACATGAGTTGCATCTAATTTTCCATCTTTTTCTTTAAAAAAGTAAGATGTTAATTTTGCCTCTTTTTCATCGAAAGTATTGTACATTTTTGAGGCTAAAAACTCAGTAATATTGTCACTTTTTTTAGGAAGTATCTCTTTATTTATAAATGTTGCGTCCATATTAATAGAACATCCTGTAAATAGTACTATAGTAATCAGTATTAGTAAATAGTTTTTCATGATATGCCTTGAAATGTAAGATAAAAAAGTATGGAAGAGATGCTTGGCTTATCTCTTCCAATATTATTATTTGGAGTTAGACTATGTTAAGTCTGAATATGAATTTCTCGCTTAATTGAATTATACGAAACTAAAGTAAACAGTCGGTTAACTTAATTAACAATTTTTATCAAATACTTTACCAAGTTTCCAATCTATATAAACAGAGTCCTTTTTTTCCAAATACTATAATGCCCTAAAAATCAAGACAACTCTTAAACAGATTTAATTTCATCCTCATCTGTTACTTTAACCTACATTTTTCAGATATTCAAGATAAACATTCATAGGTTTTTTATAGTTTATACTTGAATGAAATCTTTTAAAATTGTATTTATGGATGTAGTTTTTTACACCTTCTTTTAACTCCTTTATTGATTGATAATCACTGATATAAATATTGCCATGTTTTAATGTTCTAAAAAATCTTTCAATTACAATATTATCTATACTTCTACCTTTACCATTCATAGATATTTTAATATCATATTTTTTAAGTAACTTAGTATGTTCATAACTAGTGTATTGGCTCCCTTGGTCACTATTAAATATTTTAGGTTTAGGATATTTAACCAATGCCTCCCCAAGTACATCAGTTGCAAGTGTTGCATCCATAGAGTTAGATATGTTATAGGACAGTATTGCTTTGCTATGCCAGTCTATAACAGCTGTAAAATACATAAAGCTTCCATTAACACGTATATATGTAATATCACCACTCCATACTTCATTTGGTGTGGGTACATATACAGTTTTTCTCTTTCCAAATTTAGTCCAATATTTTTTTAGTAGATACTCATAAATCTTATGCTCTTGGTTTTTGAGACTTGTGAGTCTTTTTTTGGTTAGATATATTGCTTGGATACCAAGTATTCCCATATATTTTAAGACTCTATGTTTTCCAATATAGTAGCCATCTTCTTTTAGTTGTTCATATATAAATCTATAACCATACTCTGAGTTATCAGTAGCTATTTCATCTATCTTGTGCAGTAGTTCAATATTCTCCTGACTCATTGGTGCTGGTTTGTAGTAGTAATGACTTCTACTGATACCAAATATATTACATTGCTCTGATATTGATAAATATTTATGCTTGGACTAGATCATCGCTCTTTTATTACATAAGTCCAAGCTCTTTAGCTTTTTTTCAACAAACTCTACTTTTATTGTAGCTTTACCTAGTGCTTTAGCTAAACCATCATTCTCACTCTTTAACTCTTCTATCTCATCTAGGTAAGTTTTAGTTACTCCTCCTACATCGAATGCAAGTGATGCATTATTTAGAAACTGTTGTTTCCATTTACTTAAAGATTGTGATGTGATTTTATATTTAGATGCTATTTGACTTGTTGTTTGTTCTTCTTTTAGCAGCTCTAAAACTATTCTTGTTTTTTGTTCGGCACTATATATTTGTCCTTTTCTTCTACTCATAATTCACCTCCATTATTTATATCATTTTAACTTATTTGAAAATTAATCTTTCTGAATTATTGTCTTTGATTTTAGGGGCATTATAGATGTATTAAATGATAGCCGTAATAGAAGAAATAGTGTAAATAAAAAAACTATTAAAGGTACTAATGATGGTACTTTTGAACTTGAAACTCCAAGAGATAGAAATGGAACATTTAACCTCAGCTAGTAAAAAAACATCAAAAGTAGCGAATAGCGGTTGCTTTAGCAAACTTTCTGTGAAACTACAATATCTGATGATATAGAAGATAAAATATTATCAATGTATGGCTTAGGAATGAGCTATAAAGACATATCTAGCCATATTGAAGAAATCTACCAAGTATCAATCTCAACAGCAACTATAATTGCAGTAACAGATAAAATTATTAACAAAGTAAAAGAGTGGCAAAGCCGTCCACTAGAAAACATCTATCCCTTTGTATGGCTTGATGTAATACACTATAAAATAAAAGATGGCGATAAATATGTATAAAAAGCAATATATACAATATTAGGTGTTGGTATGGAAGGTAAAAAAGAGATACTAGGACTGTATCTTAGTGAAAATGAAGGCGCTAACTTCTGGCTAAGTGTTCTAAGTGATTTAAACAACATAGGATTGAAAAAGATATACTAATTGCTTCAGTTGGTGGTTTAAAGGCTTTCTTGAGGCTATAAAGACTATATTCCCACAAACAAAAGTACAACTATGCATCGTTCATCAAATACGCAATTCACTCAAATATATAGTCTCTAAAGATCAAAAGAATTTATGAAAGACTTAAAACGTGTATATCAAGCATTAACCAAAGACATAGCAGAAAAGAAACTTCTAAAACTTGATGAAAAATGGGGTAAAAAATATCCCTTGGTTATAAATTTTTGAATATTAAATGGGAGAATTTATCAATTTATTTCAAATATCCACCAGATATATACAACCAATATTATAGAATCAGTTCACAGACAATTCAGAAAGCTTACTAAAACTAAAGGCGCATTTCCAAATGAAAATAATTTACTAAACTACTCTATATGGGTATCCAAAATGCTCAGAAAAATGGAATATGCCTGTTTGGAATTGGAGTCTTATCATTTCACAATTAGCTATATTCTTTGAGGAAAGACTGGATGGGGAGCTTAAAATTTAAGCTTAGGTGTGATAGGATTACTCCTATCAGAATTTATGTGACACGGAATTTTAAACGCTCCCGAATTAGGTGGTTCCTATCTATATACTGGCTGATATTCTTTTCTACAATAATCTATTTGAACCTATATAAGTTTTTTAGTTCCCTCTGCCTCCTCAATAACTTTATCAAAATTGCCAATAAAAGTGATACTACACGAATTATAAGTATAATTAATATTCTTTCATGAATATCCTGAACAAATATTTTACTTGATACGAAGTAAATTATAAGTATAATCTATTTTTAAAGGATTAACTTGAATAATAATATAATAGCCTATCAAGGCGTAGAGGGTGCATACTCTCACCTAGCATGCAAAAAAGCATTCCCTAACTCAATCACTATTGCATGTGATAGTTTTTGTGATGCGATGAAGCTAGTAGAATCAGGAACAGCCAACTTAGCAATGATTCCAGTAGAAAACTCAACTGCTGGACGTGTAGAAGAAATTTATAGACTTATACCAAAACTTGCTTTATATATTGTAGAAGAACATTTTGAACTAGTTAATCACTGCTTACTTGGTATTAAAGGCTCATCTAAAGAGAATATCAAATATGTATCTTCACACCCTCAAGCTTTAGCACAATGTCATACAAATCTAAAAAATCTAAAAATAAAAGCATTAGCAAAATTAGATACAGCTGGTTCTGCAAAAGAAATTAGCGAAAAAAATAACCCGTTATATGGGGCAATAGCCTCTAGCTTAGCAGCAAAACTATATAATTTAAAAATTTTAGATGATAAATTTGAAGATTTAATTGGTAATGTTACAAGATTTATAATTTTATCAAAAAATATGATTACACCTAAATATCAAAAAAATAAAGAATATATTACATCACTTATTTTTCAAGTAAGAGATATTCCAGCTGCCCTATATAAAGCATTAGGTGGTTTTGCAACAAATGGGATAAACCTTATAAAACTAGAAAGTTATTCAGTCCCCGGCTCACTTCAAGCAAGTCAATTTCATATAGATATAAACGCACATCCAGATGAAAAAAATTTAAAATTAGCTATAAAAGAATTAATATTTTTTGCAAAAGAGATAAAATACTTAGGAATATACAAGAAAAAAGAATAGAAATATAGATTATAAGATAGAAATAATTATAGAGGGAAAAGTAAAATAATAACGCGGAACCGGCAGCGACCTACGTTTCCACCCCAGTAAGGGAAAGTATCATCGGCGATGAAGAGCTTAGCTTCTTGGTTCGAAATGGGTCAAGGCGTTTCCTCTTCTCTATAGCCACCGGAAAGCGTTAAGTAAATACACTAATATGTGCTTACTTCACGCTTTTGGCGTTAAAGAATTATAAGTTAATTGTCAAGTAAAGTTACTAACATTTACTCGTTAAGCATATGCTTAACAAGGAAGTGATGTTTATTAGAAATCTAAAATAAATTAGATAAACCAAACGACCTATTAGTACTGGTCAGCTAAATCCCTTTCAGGAATTACACACCCAGCCTATCAAACATGTAGTCTTCATGAGGTCTTCAGGGAAGATTCATCTTGGAGTTGGCTTCCCGCTTAGATGCTTTCAGCGGTTATCTCATCCGAATATAGCTACTGGGCGATGCTCTTGGCAGAACAACCCATACACCAGTGATTCGTTCAACCCGGTCCTCTCGTACTAGGGTCAACTCTCCTCAATCTTCCTACGCCCACGGCAGATAGGGACCGAACTGTCTCACGACGTTCTGAACCCAGCTCGCGTACCGCTTTAAATGGCGAACAGCCATACCCTTGGGACCTGCTCCAGCCCCAGGATGCGATGAGCCGACATCGAGGTGCCAAACCTCCCCGTCGATGTGAGCTCTTGGGGGAGATCAGCCTGTTATCCCCGGCGTACCTTTTATCCTTTGAGCGATGGCCCTTCCACACAGAACCACCGGATCACTATGACCGACTTTCGTCTCTGCTCGACATGTATGTCTCACAGTCAAGCTGGCTTGTACCATTATACTCTACGGACGATTTCCAACCGTCCTGAGCCAACCTTTGTAAGCCTCCGTTACTCTTTAGGAGGCGACCGCCCCAGTCAAACTACCCACCAGACATTGTCCTCGCACGGGATAACCGTACGGAGTTAGCTATCAGAATACAGAAGAGTGGTATCTCAACAACGGCTCAATATAATCTAGCGACTATATATCAAAGCCTCCCACCTATCCTGCACATCTATATCCCGACAGCAGTGTCAAGCTGTAGTAAAGGTGCACGGGGTCTTTCCGTCTTGCCGCGGGTAGGAGGAATTTTCACCTCCACTACAATTTCACTGGATTCCTGGTCGAGACAGCTCCCATCTCGTTACGCCATTCATGCAGGTCGGTATTTAACCGACAAGGAATTTCGCTACCTTAGGACCGTTATAGTTACGGCCGCCGTTTACTGGGGCTTCGATCAACTGCTTCGCCGAAGCTAACAGCATCAATTAACCTTCCAGCACCGGGCAGGCGTCACACCCTATACATCCACTTACGTGTTAGCAGAGTGCTGTGTTTTTGGTAAACAGTCGGGAGGGACTCTTTGTTGCAACCTTTTCAGCTTTTGGACGTAAAGTCCTATACCGAAGGAGGCACACCTTATACCGAAGATACGGTGCTATTTTGCAGAGTTCCTTAACCAGGATTCTTCCACGCGCCTTAGAATACTCATCTCACCCACCTGTGTTGGTTTACGGTACGGGTAATTATAGATATGCTTAGAAACTTTTCTTGGCTCGACGGCATCAACGATTCTCCTTCCACTCCGAAGAGCATCGGGAGCCTGTCGGGTCTCGAATTAAAGAAGTGGGGATTTGCCTCCACCTCAATCTACGCCCTTCGACTAACTATTCCATCAGTTAGCTCGTTTAGCCCTAAGCGTCCTTCCATCACGCTCTATAATTAGTATAGGAATATTAACCTATTTTCCATCGTCTACCCCTTTCGGACTCGACTTAGGTCCCGACTAACCCTACGATGACGAGCATCGCGTAGGAAACCTTGGGTTTTCGGCGAAGGGGATTCTCACCCCTTTTATCGCTACTCATGCCTGCATGCTCACTTCTAGCCGCTCCAGTACTCCTTACCGGTATACCTTCAGCGCTGACTAGAACGCTCTCCTACCACTCAAAATAAATTTTGAATCTACAGCTTCGGTGGATAACTTTAGCCCCGTTATATTTTCCGCGCAAAATCACTAGACCAGTGAGCTGTTACGCTTTCTTTAAAGGATGGCTGCTTCTAAGCCAACCTCCTGGTTGTTTAAGTAACTTCACATCGTTTTCCACTGAGTTATCACTTTGGGACCTTAGCTGGTAGTCTGGGTTGTTTCCCTCTCGACGACGCATTTTATCACCCGCCGTCTGACTGCCATGATTACACATAGGGTATTCGGAGTTTGACAGGGTTTGGTATCTTGGTATAGACCCTAGCCCAATCAGTGCTCTACCCCCCTATGCTACAACATGACGCTATACCTAAATATATTTCGGAGAGAACCAGCTATCACGAAGTTTGATTGGCCTTTCACCCCTATCCACAAGTCATCCGAGCACTTTTCAACGCACACCGGTTCGGTCCTCCACTAGCTCTTACACCAGCTTCAACCTGCTCATGGATAGATCACTTCGTTTCGGGTCTGCAGCCAGTGACTAATTCGCCCTATTCAGACTCGCTTTCGCTACGGCTCCGGGTATCCTTAACCTTGCCACTGACCACAACTCGCAGGCTCATTATGCAAAAGGCAGTCCATCACCCTGTTATAAATAACATAGGGCTCTGAATGATTGTAAGTAAATGGTTTCAGGTTCTATTTCACTCCCCTCACTGGGGTCCTTTTCACCTTTCCCTCACGGTACTTGTTCACTATCGGTCTGTAAGTAGTATTTAGGATTGGAGGGTGGTCCCCCCAGGTTCAGACAGAATATCACGTGTTCCGCCCTACTCAGGATACTGCTATGTCAACTTTAGATTTCGTCTACGAGGCTATCACTCTTTTTAGCTAATCTTTCCAGATTACTCGACTATCTTCCGTTGTCCAATATTGCAGTCCTACAACCCCGAATGCAAGCATTCGGTTTGTCCTAATCCACGTTCGCTCGCCGCTACTAGCAGAATCTCGTTTGATTTCTCTTCCTCAAGCTACTGAGATGTTTCACTTCGCTTGGTTAGCCCCCCGTAGGGTAACACACATCACTGTGTGCTGGGTTGTCCCATTCGGAAATCTCTGGATCAAAGCCTCTTGACGGCTCCCCAAAGCTTATCGCAGTCTAGTACGTCCTTCATCGCCTCTTACAGCCTAGGCATCCACCATTTACTCTTAATAGTTTACCTTGGTGTTAACACTATAAATAGCATTAACCATATTTTTGTATTCTAATTTGCATCACTTCCTTGTTAAACATATATTCCTATTGCTAGGTTTACATATCAACAAAGTTGTAAAATTGTTTTCACTTTTTTTTGACAATTAACAATTATAATTTAATGAACATTTAACTAAAATTAGCTAAATAATGTTTTAGACTTAAAAAGTCTAACTCAAACACTATAAATAGCGATTGAGTTAAACTTCAGTTATATAAAAAAGATGGTGGAGAGTAGCGGGATCGAACCGCTGACCTCCTGCGTGCAAGGCAGGCGCTCTCCCAGCTGAGCTAACCCCCCATCAATGGGAATCAAAGCTTTACTTTTAAAAAAGTCAACTATTGACACCTTTTATATATTATGTTAATCAAACTCTCAAAACTAAATAAGCAACTTACAAGTCAAGAAATAACTGCTAGGTAAGCGTTGTGAGACGCTTACCCCATTTACTCTAGAAAGGAGGTGATCCAACCGCAGGTTCTCCTACGGTTACCTTGTTACGACTTCACCCCAGTCGCTAATTCCGCTGTGGACGGTAACTAATTTAGTATTCCGGCTTCGAGCGAAATCAACTCCCATGGTGTGACGGGCGGTGAGTACAAGACCCGGGAACGTATTCACCGTAGCATTGCTGATCTACGATTACTAGCGATTCCAGCTTCATGAAGTCGAGTTGCAGACTTCAATCCGAACTGAGATTGGGTTTTAAGATTTGCTCCACCTCGCGGTATCGCTGCTCTTTGTCCCAACCATTGTAGCACGTGTGTAGCCCTAGACATAAGGGCCATGATGACTTGACGTCGTCCTCACCTTCCTCCTCCTTACGAAGGCAGTCTGATTAGAGTGCTCAGCCGAACTGTTAGCAACTAATCACGAGGGTTGCGCTCGTTGCGGGACTTAACCCAACATCTCACGACACGAGCTGACGACAGCCGTGCAGCACCTGTCACTTAGTTCTAGTAAACTAGCACTCCCGCATCTCTGCAGGATTCTAAGGATTTCAAGTCTAGGTAAGGTTCTTCGCGTATCTTCGAATTAAACCACATGCTCCACCGCTTGTGCGGGTCCCCGTCTATTCCTTTGAGTTTTAATCTTGCGACC
>CP093061.1:2132500-2860818 GCA_029027265.1 Arcobacter sp.
GGATTCCTGGTCGAGACAGCTCCCATCTCGTTACGCCATTCATGCAGGTCGGTATTTAACCGACAAGGAATTTCGCTACCTTAGGACCGTTATAGTTACGGCCGCCGTTTACTGGGGCTTCGATCAACTGCTTCGCCGAAGCTAACAGCATCAATTAACCTTCCAGCACCGGGCAGGCGTCACACCCTATACATCCACTTACGTGTTAGCAGAGTGCTGTGTTTTTGGTAAACAGTCGGGAGGGACTCTTTGTTGCAACCTTTTCAGCTTTTGGACGTAAAGTCCTATACCGAAGGAGGCACACCTTATACCGAAGATACGGTGCTATTTTGCAGAGTTCCTTAACCAGGATTCTTCCACGCGCCTTAGAATACTCATCTCACCCACCTGTGTTGGTTTACGGTACGGGTAATTATAGATATGCTTAGAAACTTTTCTTGGCTCGACGGCATCAACGATTCTCCTTCCACTCCGAAGAGCATCGGGAGCCTGTCGGGTCTCGAATTAAAGAAGTGGGGATTTGCCTCCACCTCAATCTACGCCCTTCGACTAACTATTCCATCAGTTAGCTCGTTTAGCCCTAAGCGTCCTTCCATCACGCTCTATAATTAGTATAGGAATATTAACCTATTTTCCATCGTCTACCCCTTTCGGACTCGACTTAGGTCCCGACTAACCCTACGATGACGAGCATCGCGTAGGAAACCTTGGGTTTTCGGCGAAGGGGATTCTCACCCCTTTTATCGCTACTCATGCCTGCATGCTCACTTCTAGCCGCTCCAGTACTCCTTACCGGTATACCTTCAGCGCTGACTAGAACGCTCTCCTACCACTCAAAATAAATTTTGAATCTACAGCTTCGGTGGATAACTTTAGCCCCGTTATATTTTCCGCGCAAAATCACTAGACCAGTGAGCTGTTACGCTTTCTTTAAAGGATGGCTGCTTCTAAGCCAACCTCCTGGTTGTTTAAGTAACTTCACATCGTTTTCCACTGAGTTATCACTTTGGGACCTTAGCTGGTAGTCTGGGTTGTTTCCCTCTCGACGACGCATTTTATCACCCGCCGTCTGACTGCCATGATTACACATAGGGTATTCGGAGTTTGACAGGGTTTGGTATCTTGGTATAGACCCTAGCCCAATCAGTGCTCTACCCCCCTATGCTACAACATGACGCTATACCTAAATATATTTCGGAGAGAACCAGCTATCACGAAGTTTGATTGGCCTTTCACCCCTATCCACAAGTCATCCGAGCACTTTTCAACGCACACCGGTTCGGTCCTCCACTAGCTCTTACACCAGCTTCAACCTGCTCATGGATAGATCACTTCGTTTCGGGTCTGCAGCCAGTGACTAATTCGCCCTATTCAGACTCGCTTTCGCTACGGCTCCGGGTATCCTTAACCTTGCCACTGACCACAACTCGCAGGCTCATTATGCAAAAGGCAGTCCATCACCCTGTTATAAATAACATAGGGCTCTGAATGATTGTAAGTAAATGGTTTCAGGTTCTATTTCACTCCCCTCACTGGGGTCCTTTTCACCTTTCCCTCACGGTACTTGTTCACTATCGGTCTGTAAGTAGTATTTAGGATTGGAGGGTGGTCCCCCCAGGTTCAGACAGAATATCACGTGTTCCGCCCTACTCAGGATACTGCTATGTCAACTTTAGATTTCGTCTACGAGGCTATCACTCTTTTTAGCTAATCTTTCCAGATTACTCGACTATCTTCCGTTGTCCAATATTGCAGTCCTACAACCCCGAATGCAAGCATTCGGTTTGTCCTAATCCACGTTCGCTCGCCGCTACTAGCAGAATCTCGTTTGATTTCTCTTCCTCAAGCTACTGAGATGTTTCACTTCGCTTGGTTAGCCCCCCGTAGGGTAACACACATCACTGTGTGCTGGGTTGTCCCATTCGGAAATCTCTGGATCAAAGCCTCTTGACGGCTCCCCAAAGCTTATCGCAGTCTAGTACGTCCTTCATCGCCTCTTACAGCCTAGGCATCCACCATTTACTCTTAATAGTTTACCTTGGTGTTAACACTATAAATAGCATTAACCATATTTTTGTATTCTAATTTGCATCACTTCCTTGTTAAACATATATTCCTATTGCTAGGTTTACATATCAACAAAGTTGTAAAATTGTTTTCACTTTTTTTTGACAATTAACAATTATAATTTAATGAACATTTAACTAAAATTAGCTAAATAATGTTTTAGACTTAAAAAGTCTAACTCAAACACTATAAATAGCGATTGAGTTAAACTTCAGTTATATAAAAAAGATGGTGGAGAGTAGCGGGATCGAACCGCTGACCTCCTGCGTGCAAGGCAGGCGCTCTCCCAGCTGAGCTAACCCCCCATCAATGGGAATCAAAGCTTTACTTTTAAAAAAGTCAACTATTGACACCTTTTATATATTATGTTAATCAAACTCTCAAAACTAAATAAGCAACTTACAAGTCAAGAAATAACTGCTAGGTAAGCGTTGTGAGACGCTTACCCCATTTACTCTAGAAAGGAGGTGATCCAACCGCAGGTTCTCCTACGGTTACCTTGTTACGACTTCACCCCAGTCGCTAATTCCGCTGTGGACGGTAACTAATTTAGTATTCCGGCTTCGAGCGAAATCAACTCCCATGGTGTGACGGGCGGTGAGTACAAGACCCGGGAACGTATTCACCGTAGCATTGCTGATCTACGATTACTAGCGATTCCAGCTTCATGAAGTCGAGTTGCAGACTTCAATCCGAACTGAGATTGGGTTTTAAGATTTGCTCCACCTCGCGGTATCGCTGCTCTTTGTCCCAACCATTGTAGCACGTGTGTAGCCCTAGACATAAGGGCCATGATGACTTGACGTCGTCCTCACCTTCCTCCTCCTTACGAAGGCAGTCTGATTAGAGTGCTCAGCCGAACTGTTAGCAACTAATCACGAGGGTTGCGCTCGTTGCGGGACTTAACCCAACATCTCACGACACGAGCTGACGACAGCCGTGCAGCACCTGTCACTTAGTTCTAGTAAACTAGCACTCCCGCATCTCTGCAGGATTCTAAGGATTTCAAGTCTAGGTAAGGTTCTTCGCGTATCTTCGAATTAAACCACATGCTCCACCGCTTGTGCGGGTCCCCGTCTATTCCTTTGAGTTTTAATCTTGCGACCGTACTCCCCAGGCGGCACACTTAATGTGTTAACTGTATTACTGCAACGACGAGCGTCGCAACAACTAGTGTGCATCGTTTAGGGCGTGGACTACCAGGGTATCTAATCCTGTTTGCTCCCCACGCTTTCATGCCTCAGCGTCAATAATGTCCCAGCAGATCGCCTTCGCAATCGGTATTCCTAGTGATCTCTACGGATTTTACCCCTACACCACTAATTCCATCTGCCTCTTCCATATTCTAGATAACCAGTTTCGAAAGCAGTTCCACGGTTAAGCCGTGGGATTTCACTTTTGACTTGATCATCCGCCTACGCATCCTTTACGCCCAGTGATTCCGAGTAACGCTTGCACCCTCCGTATTACCGCGGCTGCTGGCACGGAGTTAGCCGGTGCTTATTCATATCCTACCGTCATTATCTTGGGATATAAAAGGAGTTTACACACCGAAATGCGTCATCCTCCACGCGGCGTTGCTGCATCAGAGTTTCCTCCATTGTGCAATATTCCCCACTGCTGCCTCCCGTAGGAGTCTGGACCGTGTCTCAGTTCCAGTGTGGCTGATCATCCTCTCAGACCAGCTAGGCGTCATAGGCTTGGTAGGCTTTTACCCCACCAACTACCTGATACCGTAAAGCCCCATCCCTTAGCGCCGGAGCGTTTCCCAACTTACCTTATGGTAAGAAGGAGTATGAGGTATTAGCAGTCGTTTCCAACTGTTGTCCCTCTCTAAGGGGCAGGTTAGCTATATATTACTCACCCGTTCGCCACTAATCCACCCTGCAAGCAGGGTTTCATCGTTCGACTTGCATGTGTTAAGCACGCCGCCAGCGTTCACTCTGAGCCAGGATCAAACTCTCCATAAAATTCGATTTCCTGCTAACTGACCAAAGGCCAACTAACTCTCCATCTAACACTATGAAGTGCTGATTATTAATAACTATTTTAGAGATAGTTAATCTCATTTTTAGTTATCTCTGACTTGTAAAGTCGCTTATTTAGATTTCAAAGTTTGTTTAACATTTATATTTTTAATGAACACGAACCCCCTATTACTAGGAGCCTCTTACACTCGTTCTCTCAAACGAGGACGAAATTATATACAAGATTTGCTTAATTTACGCTTAGGTTTGGTGGGATTTCAAATTAATTTAATAAGATGTGTGTATAGCCTGTTTCCGGCTCGATTGCGATCTTTATTTTTTGGTCATTTGTTGCGGTAGTACAATCAGATACTGTACATAACTCTATTATACATTGTGAAGTTATGAAATTACCAGCTTTATAAGATTTAGTGAAGTTATGAGATGTACCTCTTAATGGACGACCAATATTATCAAATGCTATTCTTGCACTTGTTCCAATCTTACAGTTTGCGGATAAGTCTAAGTCTTGTATGCCATATTCTTTCATGATATCTAAAGTGTCTGTTAATCTTTCAGTTTTTGAATTATTAAATGTAGAATATGCTGTTCCAATTAAATATTGCATTGAATTAATAGGATTAACTGCAACAGTTACTTGAGTATAAGTATTATTTGCCTTAGGGCTACCTTGATAATTTCCTAATGCTGATTTTGTGTCAGAAAGAATAGAATAAGATATAGTTGAATTTGCAGTTGTTGAAAAAAATATTTGCCATCGTTGTTTGAACCATTGAGAATCTGTACTACTAAACTTATTATCCATCATTGCAAGATGTTGAGTATATCTTATATGACTTACTATTTGGTCTGCCGCTTGTCTTAAATTGTTGCCATCAAAACTTGAGGCTATCATAGCTGATAAAATTCCTGCTATTACTATTACAAAGACTAATTCTATCATTGTAAATGCGTGTTTCATAATTTTTCCTTATATAAGTAAAAAGACTCTACTATTTTACCATAATATATTATATCAATTTTTTCAAAGTCAATTTTTTTGAAATTAGAGTGTGCAAGTTTGTACATACCACCACTTTGAATTCCATAAAATTTAAGTCTTAATCTTAATTTTTCATCTTCTATATTTATATTTTTTATATTTTTATATTTTAGTATCTTTGCTAAGTCTTTTACTATATGATACTTATAGGCTAAATGTTTTTCAGGATTTTTTATAATAAGGTAAAGAGGTTTATTAAAGTAACTTACTGCTAGATTTAGACTCAAAAATATAAAAACAACACCAAAAGCCATGTTGTGGTATTTTCTATGTTGTGGTAACCGTACTCTATAGCTATTAAAAAATACTTTTACCATTAATGGAATTGCTATAACTACAAAAACTGCAAAATCTTCTAGAAGTAGCTTTTGTCTTAGCGAAAGAATTAAAGACAGCACCAAAGTAGAGAATGATATGTACCAAAGTAGATTTTTTTCTTCTTTAATTAGTATCCTATACAATGCATATACTAAGTATAAAAAAACAAATAGTGAAAATGCCGCAGCATATACTCCTAAAGCATCTAAGAAATAGCCTTTGGGTTTGCCACCTGTGTCAAATCCGTACATGTACATGGAAAGACCAAATAGTACTAAAGACAGTACTAGCAATTGTTTCTCTTTGTTAAATATACTGTAGAAGAATAGTGATAAATACAAAATAGCAAAAGAGTTATCTGCAAAAAGAGCTAAAACCAATACTAAAAATGATGCTTTTTTATACCCATACATATAAAGATAAACAAAAAGTAAAGTAAGAAATATAGCTATATAGGCGCCATTGACTAATATAGCAACACTATTTACTCCTGGAAGCATTGCATAAAGACCAATAGAGACTACACGATCAAGTTTTCTTTTTAAAAACAGTTTTCCAATTTTGTAAAGTAGAACCAAAGAAGCAACATGAAGAAGTATAAATGGTAATCTTAGAGCTAAATCAGTTTGACCGAATAGTTTAGTTGAAAAAGATACAAGATAATGAACTAAAGATGTTCCTTCAAATAGTATCACAGCTTCATCGTACCTAATCGAGAGTGAACTTACTCCATATAACAAGAACATAACACTCGTTACAATAACTAACCCAACTAGATTTGTCTCTTTCATATCTTTAAAAAATTATCCAATATTTCATAACCATACTCACTAAGAATTGATTCTGGGTGAAATTGTACTCCATATATATCTTTACCCTTTACATGTAAGCTCATTATTTCATGGTCATCTGTGCTATATGATGTAGGGATAAGTACATTTGGTAAATCTCTGTTTTCTACAACCAAAGAGTGATAACGAGTCATAATAAAAGTTTCTGGTAGTCCTTTAAATATGCGTGTAGAAACTTTTTGTTTTATTGTAGAAGTTTTTCCATGCATCATGTTTTTTGCTCTAACTACTTTTGCACCAAAAACCTGTGCTATTGCTTGATGTCCTAAACAGATACCTAAAATTGGAAGTTTATCTTGAAAATGCTCTATTACTTCAAGACTAATGCCAGCTTCATTTGGAGTGGCAGGTCCAGGAGAGATTATGATTTTTTCTGGATTAAGTGCTTCAATTTGAGCTATAGTAAGTTCATCGTTTTTAATTATTTTAAGATCAGCACCAAGTTCAAGGCAGTACTGAACAATATTATATGTGAAACTATCGTAGTTGTCTATCATTAAAATCATATATTTAGCAATCCTCTTTTATATTGATTATAGCATAAATATTAGGGAGGTTAAAACCTACCTAATGATTACTTGTAGTTGTCTATCTTAAAATCCCAGAAAAATTCTATCCATTCTGTTGCTTCACGGGCAGCAAAATCTGGTCTTAAAAGTGCTTTCTCTTTGTAATAAATTGAAGCAACTTTTAAATCCAAATCTGGATATGCTTTTAACAAAACTTTTTTTATCTCTATCATAGTCTCACCACTATCAATAATGTCATCAACAATAACAACTTTTTTTGCCTTGCTTAAATCTGGCATATTGAATATATCAATAGTATCAAGCTTTCTAGTCTCTTCATAATGGATTGAGTTTATAGCGTACAAATCTCTCATCTCTAGTGCTTCTGCAAGAAAATGACCTAATGTCATTCCCCCACGAGCTACTGCTAAAATCACATCTGGCTCATAAGCTTTTAACTCTTTTGCCAACATGTTAACATCTACTTTAAATTCATCGTAACTATAAAATCTCATCTAGTTCCTCTTTTCCTATAATTTACTGAACAACAAATACAATTAAACTAATTGCTGCTAAAAACACTACACCTAAGTTAATGTCTTCAAACTCTCTTTTAAGTAATTTTATCAATAGATATGCAATAAAACCAAATGCAAGTCCATTGGTAATAGAAAAAGTTAATGGCATCATGATAACAATAAAAAATGTAGCAACCGAGATAGCAATATCATCAAAGTTAATATGAGATAACTCGCTAAACATTAATACACCAACCATAACTAAAATCGGATAAATTGCATTTTCTGGAATCGCTGAGAAAAGAGGCATCATAAAAAGTGTTAGTACAAAAAACAATCCCGTTGCAACTGCAGTAAGACCTGTACGTCCACCCTCTTCAACTCCACTTGCACTCTCAATAAAACTTGTAGTTGTTGAAAGCCCTAAAAGTGAACCAGCAACGGTTGCTCCCGCATCAGCTTCAAGTGTTTTTTGTAAATCTTTTCCATCTTTTTCAAAAATTCCTGCACGATACCCAACACCTGCAAGAGTTCCAAGCGAATCAAACATATCTGTAATCAAAAACGTGATAATAACAGGAGCAAGTGCTAAAGTAAATGCTGAAACAATGTCTAGTTCAAATGCTATTGGCCCAATAGATGCTGGCATAGCAAAAAACTCACTAGGAGCTGGAGCCATTCCACTAATCCAAGCAACTATAGAAGTTAAAACAACTGCAATGATAAATCCACCTTTGATTTTCCAAACATATAGTCCAATAACAAGAGCTAAACCAAGAACACCTAGAAGTACTTTTGGGTCACTAAAGTCACCAAGACCAACAAGAACAGCAGGATTTGCGACAATCATACCCATACTTTTTAATCCAATAAAGGCAATAAATGCACCAATACCAGCGCTAATAGCACGTCTTAAATCATGAGGAACACTCTGCATAATCCAAACTCTAAACTTGGTAAATGACAACACTAAAAATAACATACCAGAGATAAAGACAATACCAAGAGCCGTCTGCCAAGGAATTTTCATACCAAGCACTAATCCAAACGTGAAGTATGCGTTAAGCCCCATACCAACACTCATGGCAATAGGTGTATTTGCCCAAAGTCCATTTAGAACCGTTGCAAAAATAGTTATTAGAGCTGTTGCTGTAACTAATGCTCCAAAATCCATACCAGTTTTACTCATAATGATAGCGTTCACTGGAACGATATACATCATAGTTAAAAACGTTGTAAAACCTGCTCTAAATTCAGTTTTTACATCTGTGCCGTGCTCTTTAAGTTTAAATAAATCCAAGATTTCTCCTTTTTGTTTTAATTTCTCCTTTATCTTGAACAAATCCAAGATAAATCCTCTCACGAAAGCTACGATTGTCATTGAGAACTTTAATAGGTTTTTAATTCATTGTATAGACTATCTCTCTCAACTGGCATAAAACCACTTGTTGTAATCAAGTCTAAAAAGTCTTTTATATTCATACCAGTTGCACTGGGAGCCCCTGCGGCTGATTGAATTGCCTCTTTTTCTATTGTTCCATCTAAATCATCTGCTCCAAACTCAAGTGCAATAAGTGCTAGATTTATAGTTGAAGTTGCCCAATATGCTTTTATATGAGGAATATTATCTAGCATCAGTCGGCTAACAGCATAAGTTTTTAGTATTTCTGTAGAGCTTAAAAAATCCTCAACTTTTAGATAATTATTATCTCTTTGATAAACCAAAGGGATAAAAGCATTAAAACCACTGGTTTTATCTTGAAGATCACGAAGTCTGAGCATGTGGTCAATTCTATCTTTACGTTTTTCTATATGACCAAAAAGCATCGTTGCATTTGACATTTTGCCTTTAGAGTGCCAAAGTGCATGAATATCAAGCCACTCTTGTGAACTTACTTTACCTTTACAAATATAAGCCCTAACTTCTTCGTCAAAAATCTCTGCTCCACCACCTGGCATAGAGTCTACTCCATGCTCGACCATTTTATCAATAATCTGTTCATGGCTTAAGTTATACTCAGTAGCTAAAAAATGAATTTCTGCGGCTGTTAAAGCCTTTACATGTAATGAAGAAAACTTCTCTTTTATTTTTGAAAAAATTTCTAAATACCATTCTAATCCTGTTTTTGGATTATGCGCTGAGACAATATGTACTTCTTTAATATTGTTTTTGTATGATTTTTCTACGGCACTTAAAATATCTTCATGTGTCATAGTATAAGGATTTGGATTTTTTCTATTTGAGCTAAAAGCACAAAACTTGCATATATCTTTACAGATATTGGTTGGGTTAATATGCCTGTTTACGTTAAAAAAAGCTTTTTTACCATAAAGTGACTTTCGTTTTTTATCGGCAAACGAAGCTAAAGTAAAGAGGTCAAGCTCATAAAGAGCTAGACCATCTTCGTAATTTAGTCGTTCTTGTGATTCTAATTTTTCTATTAAGTTCATTAAAAACTTTCAATATTTATTTAAAAATAGTATTTTACCTTTTTTATATTAAAAGCACTCTTACATGTAGTCTTTTGGCGGAAATTTCTCAGCCATAAAATCTATGTCTTTATCGCCTCTTCCACTTAAATTTATAAGGATTGATTCATACGGTTTCTCTTTTGCAAGTTTCATTGCAAAGGCTACTGCATGAGCACTCTCTAAAGCTGGGATAATTCCCTCATAACGTGACAAATCATAAAAAGCTTGGATCGTCTCTAAATCATTTGCTGTTGCTACTTTTGTTCTACTTATACTGTTCAAATATGCGTGTTCTGGACCAACTGATGGGTAATCAAGCCCACTAGCTATTGAGTGTACTGGTGCAGGAGTACCATCTTCATTTTGAAGCATAATAGAGTTAAATCCATGAAGAACTCCAGGTTTTCCGTAAGTAAGGCTCGCGGCATGTTGTCCAAGTTTTGTACCTGTTCCTGCTGCTTCAACTCCATACATTTCACAAGGGTCACTCATGAATGCTGAAAAAAGTCCCATAGCGTTACTTCCCCCACCAACACAAGCTACTAAGTTATCTGGTAAATTTCCTGTCATTTCCATAAACTGGTCACGAGCTTCAAAACCAACTACACTTTGAAAGTCTCTTACCATCATAGGATACGGGTGAGGACCAACAACTGAGCCAATTGCAAAAAACATATCATCAGGATTTTTCATGTATGCAGCAAATGCACTATCAACTGCTTCTTTTAAGGTACGTCCACCAAAACCGACTGGAACAACTTTTGCACCAAGTATTCTCATACGAATCACATTTGGATGCTCTTTTTCAATGTCCACTTCACCCATGTGTATTTCACACTCTAGCCCAAAATATGCTGCAGCAGTTGCTAAAGCCACACCATGTTGCCCTGCTCCAGTCTCTGCAATGAGTTTTTTCTTTCCAAGGTACTTTGCTAGAAGTGCTTCACCCATACAGTGGTTTAGTTTATGTGCTCCTGTGTGGTTCAAATCTTCACGTTTAAGATAAATTCTTGCTCCGCCCACATACTCTGTAAGTCTTTTTGCGTAGTAAACAGGTGTAGGTCTTCCTTGGTAGTGCTTTCGTATATCCCGAAGTTCAATAATAAAGTTGTGTGAGTTCCCTATAGTTAAATATGCTTGTTCTATTTTTTTAAACTGCTCAATCAACTCTGGTGGTAAAAATGCTCCACCAAACTCTCCAAAATATCCTTCTGCATTTGGTTGTACTTTTAAATATGGTTTCTCAATCATGTTTATCCTTCGTAAAAATATCTTGTAATTATAATTAAATTTTATATAAAAATTAGAATTCTAATGGCTCTTTGCCTAGTGCCGTTGCTAAAATTTCACAAATTTGATTATACTCTTGTTCTATATCCATCTGTTTTTTAAACAAACCCTCTTTTAAAAAACTTTTTTCCTCTTTTTTTATTTCCCACTTTTTTAACTCTTTATAGGTATTGTTAAGTATATTTGTTTGAGTACGTGATCTTACTTCTACTTGCTTAAATGCTTCAAGTAAATCTCTTTTTGAAAATTCTAATCTATTGATATCTAAATTATTGGCTGCTTTCATTGTGTCTAACGATTTTATTTCATCTTCTACTTTTTCTATCGCTTGCAAGAGTTCCAATCTTCTTTGAACGATACGTTCCATATCATCTTCACTTCTTTGAACAATAAACAGAGATTTTTTCACTCTTACTTGTATGTTTTTTAACTCTATTTTTTTGTGAGTAATTTTTGAATATAAAAGCTCTTTTGCTTTTAAATGAACTGATATATTTTGATAATTATAAATTTTGCCTTTTTTATTCATCAAAGGGGCTTTATTTAACCTCATCTTATTATTAGATATTTTTGTGCTTTCTGAATATGCTTTAAGAAACTTTATTGCTCTAAGGTCACTCTCTAAAACTTTATTAAAAATAAAATATGCTATCTCATTTAGCATTTTTGGTAAATAACTCTTAAAAGCAGCATTAGCATAATGAATAGAATCTTTTTCACTAATATCAACAAATGAGCTTTTAACAACACTTTTTAGAATAGAAAAAAGCTTGGAAGGATACTTTTCATAAAACTTTTTTGCATCGTATTTTAAAAAATCAAATTTACCATTAAAAGAACTTCTTAAATGAATACTTACCTCTTCCCATAAAGAGTCTATAAATCTTTGATCATATAAAATATCAGTTTGCTGTTTATGAAAATCTTCATTCTTATCTACTTTATAATTAAACTTTTTTAAAAATACTTTACTATTTAAGAAAACAACAATATCCCTCTGCCCTAAACTATAAACTAAACTAATCTGTTCTCTTAGTATGTCTTTATGTGGTATTTCATTTAGTGATAGAAGTGTGGTTTCAAATCTTTTTCTTGATGCTTTATCAAACATATAAAGAGAGTCTTTTAAGAACGTATCCTCAACTTCTTCTTTACATGTAATGAGTTCTTGTCTAAGAGCATGTATCTGTTTATCTTGATTCTCGCTGAGAGCTCCTTTATCAAAATACTTAACTATCTTGAGCCTCTCTTCATCTTCATAAACAAAAACTTTTTGAAATATTGCATCAAAAAAGTCCTGAAGTGCAGTTTTTGTAGCATCGACTCTATCTCCTCCTGCTGTTATTGAAACTGAAGCAATCGAGCGTTGAAGAGATGAAATAGACTTTGAATCAAAGTCTGTGGCATACAGATAATAGTCATAATTTTCACACATATAATCTAAAACGCTAGAATATATATCTGCTTCTGCCATAATTTAACCTTTTTTTTGTATTATAGCACAATAAGAGATAGGGGAAACCAATGGAACTAAAATATAAAATAGAAGAGTTGATGAGTCAAAATACCGATGATTTTCAAATTTCAAAACTTATAAAAGAACATATAAAAGAGTATCTCAACTCTCTTGATGACATCTTTACTCAAAACCAAGGAAAAGATTTTTTAGTAAAACATACTAAAAAAATTGACCAATTTTTAATCCTTATCTACAAATACTCTCTAAGAAAATTCTTTGGTAATTACCTTCCTTTTGCAAATCATATTCCTATTACACTTACTGCTATGGGGAGTTATGGGAGAGAAGAGCTTTGTGTATACTCAGATATAGATTTAATGATAGTATACAAAGACATAGATGGATATAACTTAGAGCCTATAATAGAGTCAATGCTCTACCTTACTTGGGATGCAGGCTTGAAATTGGGTCACCGAGTGCACAAAGTTAATGAGCTTTTTGATGCTAGTAATAGCGATTTGACCATAAAAACTGCTATGCTAGAATCCAGGTACCTTTGTGGCTCAAATTTTTTGTGGATGGAGATTGGAAAAGAGTTAAAAAGAATAGCAAAACATAATCTTCCTGAGTTTGCAAGAGAAGTTACAAAAGTATATCACCAAAGACGCAAAGACAATCCTCTTATGATGGAACCCGACATCAAAAATGGAGTAGGAGGTCTAAGAGCTTCACATACTGTTAGGTGGCTTAGTCGAGCCATATTGGGTCGTGCAAAACTAAAAGAACTAATTCCTACATATATAACAGAAAAAGAGTTTAAAGAGTATAGAGTTGCTCTGGAATTTCTTTACCGTGTGCGTTCAGCTCTTCATTTAAGTGCAAAGAAAAAACAAGATACACTCAATTTAGAATACATACCAGACATTGCAAAAAAACTTGGATTTAAAGATAAAAAACTCATAAATGCACAAATGCAACTATGCAAAAAAACTTTTTCTTCCATACATACTATTGATATAACTTGTCAAATATTTTTGAGAAAACTTGTTTCTCCCTACTTTTTTGAAACTGCAACTTTGCAGCAGCTAAGAAACAATAGACTTGAAAATGGAGTTTATAAAATAGACAATATAATTGTTGCAAAAAGAGAAAAACAACCAGAAACTTTTCTTCACGTCATAAAAGAGCTTGCAAAGATTGATGAAAAAAACATAAGATTTGATATTACATATGTGGACTATATAAGAAAAACCAATTTTGCAACTCATAATTCTGAAGAGATATATCGTGAATTTAAAAAATTATTCTTTAACAATTACAGTTATCAAGCATTTAAAACTCTTTATAACTCACACTTGATAGAACAACTAATAAAACCTTTTTCATATATAAAACATCAAGCTCAATTTGATGGTTATCATAAATATCCTGTTGATAAACACTCAATTCTAGGATTATACTACTTAGAAAACATAAGCGAGCCGCTTATAAAAGCACTCTATGATGACCTTTGTGGTGAAGGAAAAGGATTGATAAAGCTTATTGTTCTTCTACACGATATAGGCAAAGGTAGGAGAGGAAATCATAGTGAAGTGGGTGCTAAGATTTTTAGAGCATATGCCACTAAACTTGGATTTAACACAGAAGCTATAAATGTAGGTAGTATATTAATTAAATATCACACGCATATGAGCAATACTGCTCTGCGAGAAGATATTTATAGCGAAGATGTAGTACTTTCATTTACTTCTAAAATCCAAGAACCTAAAATTCTAAAACTTCTATATATACTTACATATTGTGATGTAAATGCTGTTGGGGACAATATATATAGTGGATTTACATCTAAACTTTTAAAAGAACTGTATCACCTATCAAATGAAATGTTCGATAAAAAAGAGCTTATAGGTGAAACAAGAAGAAGGCTTAGAAAAGAAAATTCTCTAAAGAAAAATGAAGAGTTTAAAATTCTTCCAAGAATACTGCAAAGAAAAATTCTCTCTATTTCCTCTAACTATTTTTTTATAAAACACAAACCTCATGAAATTCTCAAAATTGCCACCATAGCAAAAGATGCCAATACTTATGAGTTTAAGATAGAAAATGAATCTCATCTGAGTATCTCTATCATAAAATCACAAGAGTTAAACGTCGGTTACCTTTTAGGAAAACTTGGTTATTTAGATTTGAGGAATATGGAAGTATTTAAACTATATGATAATAAAAAATATTTCAAAATAGATTTTCATGAAAAGGTCGAAAATAGCGATATAGCTCCTATTGAAACCTTAATAAAACAGAGCTTTGATATGAGTAAATCAACTACACTATGCAAACCAATCATAAGAGAAAATGAGATAAAAATGGACTGTGAGCATGCTAAAAGTGTTATAAAACTCAGTGTAAATACAAAAAATCAAAAAGGTCTAATGGCCTACATGATGAGTGTCTTTGATGATGAAGGAATAGAGGTATCGACTGCTAAGATACAGACCATAAAGAACCGTGCGAGAAATCTCTTTTTAATCGAAAAAAAGATAAACTTATGCGATAATAAAAATAAAATTTTAGAATTATTTATAACAAGATAAAAATACAAAGGTATATATATGTGTGGAATTGTTGGCTATATTGGTGAAGGTGAAAAAAAAGAGTTCTTACTAAGTGGACTCAAAGAGTTAGAATACAGAGGTTACGATAGTGCTGGAATAGCTGTGCTAAAAGATGGTCATATATCTTCTTTTAGAGCTTTAGGAAAACTAGAGAACTTGATTCATAAAACTGCCTCATTTTCAAGTGATGGTTTTGGACTTGGAATTGGTCACACAAGATGGGCAACTCACGGTAAGCCAACGGAAGCAAATGCTCATCCTCATCGTGGTGAGTTCTCTTATATTATTCACAACGGTATAATTGAAAACTATAAAGAGATGAAAAAAAATCTTCAAAGTAAAGGAGTGAAATTTTTATCTCAAACAGACTCTGAAGTTATAGTTCATCAATTTGAAAAATTCATAAATGAAGGGCTAAATGCACAAGAATCTTTCAAAAGTACCATAGAGATGCTTCAAGGTGCTTATGCAATTTTACTCATAACAAAAGATGAGCCAGATACAATCTTTTTTGCTAAAAATGCGGTACCTCTCATACTAGGACAAAATGCAAAAAACGAGAAGTTTATTAGTTCTTCTGATTCACCTCTTATTGGCTATGCTACTGAAGTTGTATATCTTGAAGATGGTGAGTATGGTTGGGTAAAAAAAGATGAAATTTCCCTTTTTATGAATGAAAAACCTGTTATTCCTACATTTGCAACTCTTGGACGTGATAAAATTTATGCTCAAAAAGATGGTTTTAGATTCTTTATGGAAAAAGAGATATACGAGCAGTCAAGCGTAGTAAGTGAAACACTTATGGGTAGAATAAACGATGAGAGCGTAGAACTAGATGAACTTAAAGATATGGATTTCTCAAACATAGATTCCATAAAAATATGTGCTTGTGGAACTAGCTACCATGCTGGTCTTACAGCAGCTTATCTTTTTGAACGACTCTCAAAAATGAGATGTCAAGTGGAAATTGCTAGTGAATTTAGATATAAAGAGCCTCTTTTAGATAAAAAAACACTATTTTTAGTCATAAGCCAAAGTGGTGAGACTGCTGATACGCTTGAAGCCTTAAAGATGGCAAAAAAAGCGGGTATGAAAACTCTTGCTATTTGTAATGTTGATAACTCATCTATTGTAAGACTCTGCGATACAACTTTACTAACAAGAGCAGGCATTGAAAAAGGTGTTGCAAGTACTAAAGCTTTTGCTACTCAAATCGTCACTCTTTGGTTACTTTCTCTATACATTGGAAAAATAAAAAATAGTATATGTAGTGAAAAAATAAAGAGTGAGATTAAAGCTCTTTTGCATACTCCCTCAGCCTTACATGTAAAGGATGATACACACGAAAAAATTAAACGTTTGTCTAAAAGATATCTACATGGACACGGTTTCTTTTTCATAGGACGTGACATATTTTTTCCACTTGCTCTTGAGGGTGCATTGAAACTAAAAGAGATAAGCTATCTTCATGCTGAGGGTTACCCTTCTGGAGAGATGAAACATGGTCCGATTGCACTAGCAGATAGTGAACTTTTCACAGTGGCACTAATGCCTCAAAATATGCTTTATGATAAAACAAAAAGTAATGTAGAAGAGTTAAGTGCTAGAGATGCTACCATACTTGCTATAAGTCCTAAAGAGTTTGACTTAGCAGATGACTTTATAAAAACTTCAGTGCAATCTCACCCTATGAGTGAGTTTTTTGAAATGATGATAATCACTCAAATCTTAGCACTTGAAATCGCAGTAAGATTAGGTAACGATGTAGATATGCCAAGAAACTTAGCTAAAAGTGTAACAGTAGAGTAAAATGAAATATTTTCTAATTTTTACGCTATTTCTATTTTATGGCTGTGACAAAAATAAAGAGACAAAAACAATAGCTCCTTTACATGTAAAGCCAAAAGTTAAACCTTTACATGTAGAGATAAAAGAGATTGAAGATGAGCTAGGTAAAATTGACTCTCTTGAATATCTCGAAAACTATATAATAGACATAATTAACAATGGTTCAAATGCCAAACTAGGCTTTCCATCCGGATCTATGGAGGGTGGATATGCATACAAAACAGACGCTCCAAACATAGCAAGATATGTCGTGACTCTTTCAAACAAACAAAGTAGCGATGATAAACAAGGTAAAAAAACAGAAATATTTTACAGTAGTAACTGTGGTGGTTGCCATGGTAATGAAGGAAAAGGGTTAAATGGTGCCTTTCCTGATCTGTCTTTAGATACACTGCAAGGAATTAGAGAGAAAAAAGAGTGTTTACAAACAAAACTTGCTACAATAAAAGAACTGATTTAGGAGTTTACCTTGGTTAATTATACAAAGCAAATAACTATACTTTATGTTGAAGATGAAGTAACAGTAAGAGATGGTTATAAGAGAATGTTAAGTCGGTATTGCAAAAATCTATACATTGCAAAAGATGGTCTTGAAGGACTTGAACTCTACAAAAAATACTTACCTAACATAGTTATAAGTGCTATACATATGCCTCATAAAAATGGAATTGAAATGGCAAAAGAAATGTTAGCTATAAACGAAAATCAAGCCATCTTATTTACCACTGCACACACAAAATCAGAGTATACTTTAGAGGCACTTAATCTTAGTGTAGATGGTTACCTAGTTAAACCTGTAGATAAAAAAAAGCTAAAAATAAAACTAGATAGTATAGCTAAAAATATTATACTTGAAAAAGATAGTATAAAAAATCAAAAAATTTTACAAAGGATACTAGATAATCAATCTAGTATCACACTACTTACAAACTTTGAAACTATTGAATTTGCTTCAAAATCGTTCTACTCACTTTTTGGAATTAAAAACAAAGAAGAATTTTTTAATTTGCACCCATTTTTTCTAGGTATATTTGTAAACCATAAGAACTATATAAATGGTGAAACTCAAAAAGGATTTTTAAAAAAATTTTATGATACAAAACAAGAGCATAGGATTGTTTCCATTGCTTCTGTTCTTTGTTCAGTAAAAACTTTTTATATTGAAATTGATATGATTGATAATTTATATATCTTAACACTTACTGACATCACTGAACTACAAAAAAATAAACTAGATGCAGAGTATAAAGCAACTCACGACAAATTAACTGCGTCGTACAATAGAATGAAATTTGAAGAGTTCTTAGAAATAAAATATCAAAGTGTACTTAGATATAAAAAAAGCTTATGTTTGGCTATCATTGATATAGATTTTTTTAAAAAAGTAAATGATGATTACGGACATCAAGCAGGAGATGAAATACTCAAAAAACTAACAAAAATTTGCCTAAGTGCTATAAGAAAAACTGACCTATTTGCTAGATGGGGAGGAGAAGAGTTTGTGTTACTCATGGATGAAACAACAATCAAAAATGCAAACTTTATTTGTGAGAAATTAAGAGCTGCAGTAGAAAATTTCAAGCATCCAAAACTACCACAAATTACAATTAGTATAGGACTAAGTGAAATTAAAATAGATGAGACCAAAGAAGATTTTTTCAAAAGAGCGGATGATGCACTTTACAAAGCAAAATATACAGGAAGAAATAAGGTTATAAGTTGTGAATAATCAATCGCAAAAAGAAAAAGAGATAAGAAACAGCATCTTTGCTCTGCCTATCATTTCTATGGTTATTCTCATTCTTATAGTTTCAACTATTGTTGTCTTTTTTTAAGAGATATTAAAAAAGTTAAAATAAAAGAGTTAAAAACAAAGAGAGAATTTTAAATATAGAGGTAGAAATAAAAGAAGAGATAAAAAATCTAAACCATAATACAGAAGAGATGTTAAAATCAAGAATCAATGAAGCCTCTTCTATTGTGTATAAAATCATAGAAGAAAATCCAGACAAATCACAAGAAAAGATAAAAAAATTAGTAGGGCAAGTTTTAGGTGTTATTAGATACAACGGGGGGGGGTAGAGGCTATTACTATGTTTATGATTTTCTTACAAAAAAAGTATTAGTGCATCCAATAAAAAAACTTATTGATGTAGATTTCACCAATATTAAAGATAAAAAAGGCACACTTATTATTCAAGGTGATGAAGAGATTGCAAAAGGAGATGGAGAAGGTTTCAGGCATCTGTATTTTGCAAAACCTGATTTTCCTAATCAAGAATTTAAAAAAATTAACTAGACTTCTTGCAAAACTCATTTTGAACAAACATTAAAACCACGGTCAAAATTCACTAATGCACATATCAAATTAAAGCGGAGATTGAAGCGCTTTCTACGGTTACGATATTTTTGCGTAAGGATTTGAAAAGTTTTTAATTTAGCATTGACATGCTCAATACAAATAAAAGCTGATGCTTCTATTTTATTTTGAGTTTTTTGTGTATTGGTTAATGGATATAACTTTGATGATTTGTATGGTATTTGAATATTGACATGTTGCTTTTTAATTCCAAGGTAACCTAAATCTACATAGATACAAGTCTCAGATTTTACAGAAAGATTACTTTGTTTAAAAAGTTTGAAATCATGTGTAGTACCTTTACAGGTGTGAGCACAAATAATCCTTTCATCTTTATCAATAACTATTTGACCCTTTAATGTGTGGTTTCGTTTTTCCCCTGAATAGTACTCTCTTTGCTTTTTTTTGGTCGCTGTATTGGGGACTCAGTAGCATCAATAACGATAAACTCCAAATCAATATTATCTCCATATAAAGCTCGTTTACTTGGTAGTGAAAATTTACCTGACTTAATTAAAATATCTTCAACTTCTCGTACAACTCTTGAAGCTGTAGATTCACTTACGCTGTAATCAAAGCCTATATGCTCTAAGGTTCTGTACTCTCTATAATAACTTAACATCAAAAGTACTTTATCTTCTGGTGATAAACTTTTTCTTCCTCCAACTCCATGATTTTTAGTTCTCTCTTTTTCATATGCTATGAAAATCGCAATCATCTCATTAAAAGTATTTTCATTTACACCAATAAGTCGTTTAAAATTCTTTCGTGGTTTCTTTTGTAGTTGTTTGTATTTACTCATATAAACTTTTAAGCATTTTTTGTACCTACTTTTGAGTTTCGCAAGAAGTCTATTAGTTCAAAAAAGTTATTGTATGGGATATAAAGTAGTATTTTTATAAATCAATAAGTAAATTTTTAATAAATAGCTCAAATGATGGTAAATTTAAACTACTATTTCTTTGTTTTTTTCCCCACATTGGTTCAGGAAAGTAAGAATCCTCTTCAAACCGAGCCATAACATGGCAATGCATATGAGGAAGATAGTTACCAAACATAGCTATATTTACCTTTTTAGGATTATAATACTTTATCATCTGTTTTTCTATGATTAGCATAGTTTCAAATAATGTAATCCTAGTTTTGTCATCACAATCGCTTAGTTCTTTATATGGTTTACATGTAAAGATCTTTAGCCAAGGTATTTCTGATTTTTCAACTTCTATATAGATATTTTCATTCTTAAAAATTTTCATTAGATATTTCCTAAGTATACGTTTTGTATGTTATGTTTTTTTGCTATTGTGTAAGCAATTTTAAGTTTTTCCATTGGTGTTCTTTTAGTCTCCATCATCTTATAATCAGGATGATAAGCACTAATATGCCAAGGAGTATCAATTCCAAGTTCATTTGCAATAAAAGTTGCAATAAGGTTTATTTGCTCATCGTTAAGACTTGGTATATAAAGAGTAGTTATCTCTACATGTAAGCCTTTTTGCTTTAGAGTTTTAGCATTTTCTAAGACTACATGTAAAGAGCCTTTTAATATTTTTTTATAGTGTTTTTCATCATATGACTTTATATCTATGTTGATAGCATCAATGAAAGCAGGCATTTCTTGACAAAGTTCATGTGACATAAAACCATTACTTACCATAATGTTTTTCAAGCCCACTTTTTTTGCTTCGATGGCTATGTCTTTAAGATAAGGAAAAAAAATAGTAGGTTCATTGTAAGTATAAGAGATAGATTTGCATTTATGGTGAAGTGCTAATTCAATTATATCTTTTGGGCTGATATAGTTTGTTGTATTAAACTCTTTTGTTTGAGATAATTGCCAGTTTTGACAAAATGGACACTTAAAATTACAGCCAACTGTTCCAAGAGAAAGAGTGTTTGTATGCGGTAAAAAATGATACAGAGGTTTCTTCTCAATAGGGTCTACATGTAAAGCAGTTGGGTAGCCATACACTCTACATGTAAGGATTCCATTTTCATTTGAATTTACTCCACATATTCCAACTTGTCCCTCATTAATCTGACAATAGTGCGAACAGAGTCTACATGTAATCTTTTTCATAAGTGCATTTTAACCAAATTAATTCCAAAAAGTGGCATTTTCTAGTTTTTCTTTTATATGTTTCCAAAGTAGTGGACTAGCATTTTGTATTACTTTGTTTTTATTTAAAACTTGTTCTAAACTAACGCTGTTTTCAATCCAACTTTGTCCATTATTGTTTAGGTTTTGAAGTACAGGAATGATTCTATCAAGTGCTTTGGCAAATTTAGATTCAATAGTTTTTTCACTTTCAAATTCTTCCCAAATATTTGTAAATTCTTTTTCTAAATTTTCTGGCAATAATCCAAAAATGCGTTTTGCTGCTTTTATTTCTTTTTCTTGGACTTCTTTTTTCCCCGTAGTGTCATAAACAAGGACATCACCGGCATCTATTTCTACAATGTCATGTAAAAGCATCATTTTCATAACTTTATGTGTATCAATTTTTCTATTAGCATCCTCTGCTAAAATCATTACTAAAAGAGAAACATGCCAACTATGTTCTGCTGAATTTTCATAACGATTAAGTCCAATGGGTTTATTCTTTCTTAATACCGCTTTTAATTTTTCTAATTCTAATATAAATTCAATTTTCTTAAGCGTGTTTTGCATGTTTTGCCTTATGTGATTTTTATGTGTTATTATAACATTCAATTGTGCATTCAACAAGTAAAGTCAAAATTCTGAGTATGTACTTTGTTGAAAATCTTTTTTGTAAGAGTTTTTTAGTACAATGGTATTATGAAACAATATATATTCTTTACATGTACACTTTTTTTTCTTAGTGGTTGCACCTCAAGTGATTATGCTTTTATAGCAAATGCTGCTATTAGTAAAAATCCATCTCATGCTTTTGAAGCATATGCTAGAAGTAAATCAGTTCAGTATGCTTCAAACCCAGATAAACTCTCAAAAGATTTGAAATTTTTGTCAAACTTTGTTGAAAATATTTCAAAACAGTGGGGTGATGAAAACGTAAAAGTACCAAAGAAAAAAGAGTATGTAAAGTATATGCAAAACTTCAAGTCTAGAGCACTTGTGGATTTTGATAAAGGAGTTGTAACTGTTGAGTCACTTGATAGTAAAAAGAGTCTTAAAAATGCCATAGTTACAACTCTTCTTTTACCAGATGACCCAAGAGGTGCTGACTTATTTAGTGCTGGTGTGATAAAATTAGGAAGTACTCCATATCTTTTGGGTGAAGTTAAAGATGACCAAAATAAAAATATACGTTACTCTTGGAGGGCAAATAGGTATGCAGATATTCTTTTAAAAAAGAGTTATAAAACAAAAATTATAAACAAAAAAAAGGTACATTTTGTCACAATAGCTATGGTAAAAGATCATGCTAGTGTAAGAGTTTTAAAGTTCAAACCATATGTAAAAAAATATGCTAGAAAATTTGGTGTTAGTGAAAATTTAGTCTATGCAATCATACAAACAGAGAGTAATTTTAATCAGTTTGCAGTAAGCAGCGCTGGAGCTTTTGGACTTATGCAGATAGTTCCAACAAGTGCTGGACGAGATGCATACAAAGAGGTAAAAGGAAAAACTTGGACACCATCAAAATCATATCTTTTTGATGCAAAAAACAATATTGAACTTGGAAGTGCATATATAAAAATTATAGATAAAAAGTATCTAAAAGGGATAAACAATCCAATTTCACGAGAGTATTGTGTTATTAGTGCATATAATACGGGAAGTGGAAATGTACTAAAAACTTTTAATAAAGATAGAACAAAAGCAAAAAAGATAATAAACTCACAAAAACCAGCAGAAGTTTATCAAAAACTTCGCTCAAACTTGCCTTATACAGAGACTAGACGTTATCTTAAAAAAGTAGTGGACAATAAAAAAGATTTTGTTAATTTATGATTTAAAAGATTTGTCCCAAATTTCAATTGTAAACATTGCGCCATCTTTTGTGTTTTCAACGCTGAGGTTTCCACTTATGTGCTCTTCTATAATCATTTTTGACATATAGAGTCCCATACCCGTTCCTTTGCCTTGTTCTTTTGTTGTAAAATATGGTTCAAAATACGTTCCAATATGTCTTCAGGAATTCCATTTGCATTATCTTTTATGGTGATAGTAGCTGAAGTTAGTGCTATTTCAATTTTTCGATTTTCACTTTTATTATCTATTAACGCATCTTTTGCGTTATTTGTTAAGTTTAAGATTGCTTGTTTAAATTCACTTTCAAATCCATTTATAGAAAAATCTTCACCTTGAAATACAACGGTTATGTTGTTACCTTTAAGAGTTGCAGATTGGATACTTAAAACCTTTTGTATGGCATTTTTTGCACTAAAAACAGTCTTCTTTTTATCAATTCTAAAAAAGTTTTTGAAGTCATCTATTGTGTGAGACATAAATTCAATTATTTCTCGGTTTTTTTCTATAAACTCTTCAATAAATTCTTCATCTATCAAACCTTCATCAAAGTCATCATCTAAGTTCTGAATATTTATATTTAGAGCATTTAGTGGTTGACGCCATTGGTGAGCTATATTTCCTAACATCTCTCCCATGGAGGCTAGCTTAGATTGCTGTTGAAGTATTTTATCTTTTTTTGTATTTTCTAATATGGCTTGTTCTATTTTTCCTTCTAAATCATTTTTATAGATATTAAAAAGTTTACCAGTTTTTTTTGATAGAAAAAAAGAAAAAATTGAGACTATTAAAAGGGTAATTGTTACAATAGAAAAAATAAATATATATAAGTCATACATCTCTTCTTCTATCTCTTTTTCTGATTTTTGAATTAAACTATCTATTTCATCTAGATATATACCAGTTCCTATAATCCAATCCCATTCTTTTATATGTTTAAGGAAACTGAGTTCTTTATTTTCACTGTTTTTCCAAAAGTACTCTACAAAAGAGCCTCCTTTGGCTACATTGTTTTTAGTTCCATTAGTATTTTTTAATTCTATATCATATTTACCTATAGCTTGTTTTCTAGAAGGGTGAGCTAGCAGAGTCTGTTTTGTATCGTGAACCCAAAAGTATCTATTGTCTGCATATCTTTTATTCTCTATTCTTTTGAGCATAGTTTGTTGAAGCTCTTTTTTTGCATCTTCTATGTACTTCCCTGTACCTATTATCCAATCTAGTTCTTTTATGTATTTTATATAATAGACTTCTTGCAAAACTCAAAAGTAGGTACAAAAAATGCTTAAAAGTTTATATGAGTAAATACAAACAACTACAAAAGAAACCACGAAAGAATTTTAAACGACTTATTGGTGTAAATGAAAATACTTTTAATGAGATGATTGCGATTTTCATAGCATATGAAAAAGAGAGAACTAAAAATCATGGAGTTGGAGGAAGAAAAAGTTTATCACCAGAAGATAAAGTACTTTTGATGTTAAGTTATTATAGAGAGTACAGAACCTTAGAGCATATAGGCTTTGATTACAGCGTAAGTGAATCTACAGCTTCAAGAGTTGTACGAGAAGTTGAAGATATTTTAATTAAGTCAGGTAAATTTTCACTACCAAGTAAACGAGCTTTATATGGAGATAATATTGATTTGGAGTTTATCGTTATTGATGCTACTGAGTCCCCAATACAGCGACCAAAAAAAAGCAAAGAGAGTACTATTCAGGGAAAAAACGAAACCACACATTAAAGGGTCAAATAGTTATTGATAAAGATGAAAGGATTATTTGTGCTCACACCTGTAAAGGTACTACACATGATTTCAAACTTTTTAAACAAAGTAATCTTTCTGTAAAATCTGAGACTTGTATCTATGTAGATTTAGGTTACCTTGGAATTAAAAAGCAACATGTCAATATTCAAATACCATACAAATCATCAAAGTTATATCCATTAACCAATACACAAAAAACTCAAAATAAAATAGAAGCATCAGCTTTTATTTGTATTGAGCATGTCAATGCTAAATTAAAAACTTTTCAAATCCTTACGCAAAAATATCGTAACCGTAGAAAGCGCTTCAATCTCCGCTTTAATTTGATATGTGGATTAGTGAATTTTGACCGTGGTTTTAATGTTTGTTCAAAATGAGTTTTGCAAGAAGTCTAATAAATAATTTCTTAAAAAAAAGAATTTTTAAATAATTATTAGTATGTTACAAATCGAAACAAAACTATAGAATAGTATAAACTGAAAGAGCTCAATATCATTTTTAACAACAAGTATCTTCTTTATTGAGATGACTTTCAAAAGAGGATTTATTCTTCAATAACGCTTATACAAGGGCAGGAAGGATAGATTTACTACATTTTAAACAATTGTCTATACAATCTAAAAAATACTTCAAGAAACCTAAAATAAATAAACTGTGTTTTTTTAAGTTTCAAGGTCACAATCTATGTTAAAATTAGCTCCTAAAAAAATTTCTATGGAGGAAATATGAAAAAGTTACTTTTAGCAGCTCTACTGCTAATAACAAGCGTTGCATTTGCAGCACCACAATACGGGGGAACACTAGTATTTGGGCGTAGTGGTGATTCTACTTCAATTGACCCAGCTCATGTAACAGATGGGGAAAGTTTCTATGCTGCTACTCAAGTTTATGATAACTTGGTACAGTTTAAATATGGTACAACAGAGATAGAACCAGCTCTTGCTGAGTCTTGGAGTGTTTCTGATGATGGACTTGAATATACTTTCAAACTTCGTAAAGGTGTAATGTTCAGTAAAACAAAATACTTTAAACAAGATTCTGAATTTACTTCAAAAGATGTTGTTTTTTCTTTAGGAAGACAATTTGATCCAACTCAGCCATATAACAAACTTGGTGGAGCATTTAAATACTGGTCTGCAATGGATATGTCAAATATTGTTAAATCTGTAACTGCCATAGATAGATATACTGTAAAAATTAATCTTAAGAAAAAAGAGGCTCCTTTTGTTGCTAACTTAGCGATGGAATTCTCTATGATACTATCTTCAGATTACGCTGATCAATTAACTAAACAAGGTAAACCAGGGGATCTTGGTAAGAAACCTGTTGGAACTGGTCCATTTGTTTTTAAAACTTGGAGAAAAGATGATAAAATCATATTTACTGCAAATAAAAACTATTGGAATGGTCGTCCTTATATAGACAGATTAATTTTTAAAGTAATCACAAATAATGCTGTAAGAGCAGCTGAACTTAAAGCAGGTTCTATCCATATCATGGATTTCCCAAATCCTGCAGAAGTAGCTGATTTAGAATCAAATCCAAAAATAAAACTTGTTAAGCAAGAAGGATTAAATGTAGGTTACCTTGCATTTAACCAAGAGAAAAAACTTTTTCAAGACAAAAGAGTAAGACAAGCTATCTCTTATGCAATTAACACTAAAGGCATAGTAAAAGCTGTATATGAAGGACTTGGTAAAGTAGCTACTAACCCAATCCCACCAACAATGTGGTCTTACAACAAAGATCTTAAAGGTTATCCTTATAATCCAGAAAAAGCTAAAAAACTACTAGCAGAAGCTGGTTATCCAAATGGATTTGAGACAAACATCTGGGCTATGCCTGTTGCTCGTCCTTACAATCCAAATGGAAGAAAAGTTGCAGAAGCTATGCAAGCTGACCTTGCAAAAGTTGGAATCAAAGTAAAAATTATTTCTTATGATTGGGGTACTTACCTTGAAAAATCTTCAATGGGAGAGCACGATATGGTTCTTCTAGGATGGACTGGTGATAATGGTGATCCTGATAACTTCCTAAACGTTCTTCTTAGTGCTCATGCTGCTGAGAATAAACCAGCTCAAAACAGAGCTTTCTGGAAGAATGCTGAGTTTACAAAGCTTATAGATGACGCAAAAATCATCACTGATATTGCTGAAAGAACTAAGCTATATGAAAGAGCTCAAGTAATTTTTGAAGAAGAAGCTCCTTGGAAGCCTATTGCTCACTCAATTGTTGTTGAGCCTATGCTAAAAATCGTTAATGGTTTTAAACTGGATCCTGTAGGAAAAAGAAGATTTAAAGAAGTTTGGTTAACAAAGTAACCAAATGATATAAAAAAAAGGGCAGAGGCATAATTACTTGCCCTGCCCTTTTTTTATTTAAAGGACAATTTTGATAAGTTATATAATAAAAAGGCTTTTATGGGCAATTCCAACTCTACTTGGAGTTTCAGTCTTAGTCTTTTCTATGGTGCATATGGTGCCAGGAGATCCAGCATTGGTAATGCTGGGAGAACACGCGAATAAAGAAGCAGTTGATGCTTTGAGAGAACAAATGGGTCTTAACAAACCTCTACTAGAACAATACCTCCTATTTATTACGCATGCAGTACAAGGTGATTTTGGAATCTCTATTATGTCTGGTGAACCAGTTATTGATGAGTTTGCAGATAGATTTCCTGCTACGGTTGAACTCTCTTTAGTTGCACTAGTATTTGCAACAATAGTTGGTCTTTTTGCAGGTATTATATCTGCTGTTAAAAGATATAGTTGGTTTGATTACATTAGTATGTCAACAGCACTTGCAGGTGTTTCTATGCCTGTATTTTGGCTTGGTTTAATGCTAATCTACTTCTTCGCAGTAAACCTAGGATGGTTACCAGTTTCTGGAAGATTGGGCTACATGTACGACATAGACCATGTTACTGGGTTCTATCTCATTGACTCTATACTAATGAAAGATTATGAAGCTTTTTGGGATGTATGTAAACACTTAGTGCTTCCTGCTTTTGCACTTGGGACTATTCCCATGGCTATAATTGCAAGAATGACAAGAGCAAGCATGATTGAAGTTATGAAAGAAGACTACATAAGAACTGCCAAGGCAAAAGGTTGTTCAAAATCTCAAGTGATTATGATTCATGCTCTTAAAAATGCTCTTATGCCTGTTATTACCGTAATTGGTTTAATGCTAGGAACATTGTTTGCAGGAGCTATACTAACTGAAACAACATTTTCATGGCCTGGAATTGGAAAGTGGCTAATATATGCCGTAAATCAAAGAGATTTTCCAATCATCCAATCAACAACTCTGATAATAGCAACTATATTTATTATTATAAATATAATAGTTGACCTACTTTATGCTGTAGTAAATCCTAAAGTAAGGTTAAGCTAATGAAAACCAATGAAAACAAAATATTAGAATTTTATAAACAATTCAAAAAAAACAGAGTAGCATTGGTTGGAGCATATATAGTTATAGGATTAATTCTTTGTGCTATTTTTGCACCAATTTTAACTCAATATGACCCACTCATTCAAAATCTAGACAACCGTCTGATTCCTCCTTTTTGGAGTGAAGGTGGCTCATTTGCTCATATATTAGGAACTGATGACTTTGGTCGTGATATGCTAACTCGTATACTTTATGGTGCTAGAATTTCACTTGTTATTGGTGTCATATCTGTAAGTATTTCACTCTCTATTGGTGTAGTTATGGGAGCAGTTGCTGGTTACTTTGGTGGCTTAACTGACATTATAATCATGCGTATAGTAGACATTATGCTCTCAATACCTGCTATCTTACTTGCTATTGTTATAGTATCTATTTTAGGACCTGACCTTTTTAATGCTATGATTGCCATAGGAATTGTAGGAATTCCAACTTTTGCTAGGATTGTAAGAAGTTCAGTTTTAGCTGAGAAAGAGAAAGAATATGTAGTGGCAAGTAGAGTTAATGGTGCTGGGGATTTTAGACTCATAATGAGTGTAGTTCTACCAAACTGTACGACTCCAATGATAGTTCAGGCTACCATGTGGTTTGCTTCGGCAGTTCTTGAAGCAGCTGGGCTTAGTTTCTTAGGACTAGGAGCACAACCTCCAACTCCTGAATGGGGAGCGATGCTTGCTGATTCATTGCAGTTTATTACTACAGCATACTGGATGATAGTATTTCCAGGAACTGCAATTTTCTTAACAGTTATAGGATTCAACCTTGTAGGTGATGGTCTTATGGATGTTTTAGATCCAAAATTGAAGGAGAAATAATGTTACTTGAAATAAAAAACCTTTTAACTTGTTTCTACTCTGATGATGATGTTAATCGTGCTGTTGACACTGTCTCTTTTAGCATACCAGAAGGGAAGACTGTCTGTGTTGTAGGAGAGAGTGGTAGTGGAAAAAGTATAACCTCACTCTCAATTATGGGACTCATTGAAAAACCTGGCAAGATTGAAAGTGGTGAAATTATTTTTGAAGGTGTTGACCTTCTAAAGCAAAATAAAAAATATGTACGTTCTATTCGTGGCGATAAAATTGCTATGATTTTTCAAGAGCCTATGACATCTTTAAATCCTTCATATACTGTTGGATTTCAACTCGATGAAGTTCTACGTCTTCATCAAAAAGATTTAAATAAAAAAGAGCGGTACGACAAAGTACTAGAGAGCTTAGAACTTGTAACTATGCCATATCCTGAAGAAAAATATGGTGAGTACCCTTTTAAACTTAGCGGTGGTCAAAGGCAGCGTGTTATGATAGCTATGGCTATGATGTGTGAACCTAAACTGCTCATTGCAGATGAACCAACAACTGCTCTTGATGTTACAATTCAAGCTCAGGTTTTAGACTTAATGAGAAAGTTACAAAAAGAGAAAGGGACTTCTATACTTTTTATCACTCATGATTTAGGAGTTGTAGCCCAAATGGCTGACGAAGTTGTAGTAATGTACAGAGGACATGTTGTAGAAAAAGCAAGTGCAAAAGAGTTGTTTAGTGACCCTAGACACCCTTATACAAAAGCACTCTTAGCCTCAATTCCAACCCCTGGGAAAGTCAAAAGAAAATCAAGACTTGATACCGTAGATGAAAATGTAGATTATCTTCAGTTTCCAAAGGAAATAAGATGAGTGACGTACTATTTGATGTAAAAAACCTTAAACAATACTATGAAGTAAGTAAAGGTCTTTTTTCTAAACCTACTATTATAAAAGCTGTAAATGACATCAGTTTTCAAGTCAAAAGAGGTGAAATTTTTTCTATAGTTGGAGAGAGTGGTTGTGGAAAATCTACAACTGCAAAGCTTCTAATGACTATAGAATCACCAACGGAAGGTGAAATTTTCTTTGAAGGTAAAGATATAACTAAGTTCAACAAAAAAGAGCTTAAAGAGTACCGTAAAAAAGTACAAATTATTTTTCAAGACCCATACTCTTCACTAAATCCTAGATGGAAAGTAGGTAAAATTATTGCTGAACCACTTAAGCTTAATAGTGATTTGAGTGCTAAAGAGGTAAAAAAAGAAGTTTTTGCAATTATGAAAAAAGTAGGACTTGAAGAAGATTGGTATGAGAGATACCCTCACCAATTTTCAGGTGGACAGAGGCAACGTATAGGAATTGCTCGTGCATTAATCTTAAAACCTGAGGTTATCATTTGTGATGAACCAGTTAGTGCTCTTGATGTTTCTATCCAAGCACAAGTACTAAATTTGCTTCTTGATTTACAAGAAGAGTTCAATCTAACATATATTTTCATTTCACACGACTTAGGTGTAATTGAGCATATTAGTGATAGGATTACGGTTATGTACTTTGGTGATATTGTAGAATCAAACGATGTTGAAGGACTTTTTTCAAATCCTCAACATGACTATACAAAACAACTTCTAAGTGCAATTCCAACTATAGATTTTTAATAAATCCATCTTTACATGTAAGGCTTTTCCTTACATGTAAAGATTATAAAGCAGTTAAGCTTATTCTTATAATAATTAATATACCATACCCCCTATAGTATATTAAAGGAAAGACAATGGCATACTGCTGTGATGTAGAGAGAAAAAAACTCGTAAACCGTATCAATAGAATTTCTGGACAAATAAATAGCATAAAAAAAAATATAGTGGACGAATCAAACAGTTTTGAAGAAGACCCTTATGAAATAGTAAGACAACTTACTGCTGTAAAAGGTGCATTAAATGGCATGATAAACTCTTATATTGAACATTTTGCAAAAGGTCATTTGATCGAAAAAATCAAGAGTGGCAATAGTGCAGAAGCTGAAGCTCAAGTAGATAATCTTCTTGAAATCATCAAAGTATTTGGTAAATGAAAAACTGTACATTTGGAGCACATGAACACAGACCACTAATAAAAAAGCATCATTGTCATGAGCATAACCACGAACATGGTCACTCTCACGATCATAGAGGGCAAGATAGAAAGGTTTTAAAGATAGCCCTTGTTATTACTTTTATTACGATGATAGCAGAGTTTGTAGCTGGTTTCATTGGTAACTCTTTAGCTCTTATTAGTGATGCCATTCATATGTTTACTCACTCATTTGCACTTATTATATCTCTTGTTGCAATCATCATTGCGAGTAAAAAAGCTCCAATAAATAAGACCTTTGGTTACTACCGCATAGAAGTATTGGCAGCTTTTATAAATGGTATCACTATAGTTTTGTCAATCATTTGGATACTTTATGAAGCTGTTGAAAGATTTTTAAATCCTCAAATTATAGACTTACAAATCTCTATGATAGTAGCATTTATAGGATTAGTAGTGAACATCATAACTGGCGTTATACTCATGCAAGGAGACAGAGAAAACATAAACCTAAAATCAGCTTTTATGCATATGCTTGCTGACGCTCTGTCCTCAGTTGCTATCATAGTTGGTTATATTGTAATTTACTATACTGATTGGTATTTTATAGATATTATTTTGGCTTTACTTGTAGCAGTTGTGATAGGTAAATGGTCATACGGTATCTTAAAAGACTCTATCAATACTCTACTTGAGAGCTCTCCTGTCGATATAGAAAAACTTAAAAAATTTATAACAGATTTAGATGTTGCAATTTTAGAGGTTCATGATATTCACGTATGGGAGATAACCCAAGACATGTTTAACATAACTGCTCACATTAAAATAGACAAAAACTACATAGATAAGCACAAAGAGTTAATAAATAAAATCAACCATAAGATAGAGCATAACTACAACATAGCTCACTCAACTTTTCAGCTAGAGTGGTGATGTCCTCAAAACTCTTAATATGGCAACTAATTCATAATTAGGAGCCACTTGTGTAGATTTAACTCTCACCAAAGAGTATTGAAGCTCCTTTTGTTATTATAAAACTATTGCAAATTAATTGTATTTTTATGGTAAAATTAGCACCAAATACAAGGAGTGTATATGCAAATAAATATAATTTACTGTAATCAGTGAGCTTATAGACCTAAAGCTTCCCGTGCGGGAGATGAGATACAAGAGGCCTATAAAGATGCTGACATAATTGGTGTTCCAAGTGTTGGAGGAGTTTTTGAAATAGAAGTTAATGGAGAAATTATTTTTTCTAAAAAGAAAGAGGGAAGATTTCCAATAGATGGGGAATTGGTAAAAAGAATTAAAGAGTGGGAATTTTCTAAAGAACAGGGATAACTAGAAATAGAGTTACCATACAAAGAAGAGTCTGGAGTGTGATGATTGAAGCCATTAAGCTAACATCACCTCCAAGCTCACGAGCTAAAATATAACCACTCACAGCAGTTGGCATAGCTCCAAAAATTACAGCTATTGCTAACATCTCACTACTTAGTCCAAACACCAAACCAACACCGTATATTACCATTGGAAAGTAAATTAGTTTTGCTAAGACAGCAACAACTAACTCTTTTTTTGCTAATTTTAAGTACTTAAATTCCAATCCAACACCAACTGACAAAAGTCCTATTGGCAAAGCTGCCCCACTTAAAATAGTAAGAGTTTTGAGTGCAACTACAGGAAGAGTCATATCACCTGCATTAATAAGACCGCCGACAACACAAGCAATTATAAGAGGATTTTTGATAATAGTTTTGAAAAATGCTAAAAATGAAAACTTGCCATCTCTAACATAGAGTGCAAATGTAGAAATACAAAGCACGTTAATAAACGGTATAACAAAAGCCATGAGAATAGCAGCTAAAACCAATCCCCTATCTCCATATACAGAATCAACAAAAGCTAAAATAACATAAGAGTTAAACCTAATTCCACCTTGCATAATAGAGGTAAATGCTCTATTGTTAAACTTTATAAAAAAATTCAATACAATTAATGAGAAAAAAACAATAAGTATAGATAAAAGTGCCGTTGTAACTAAATCTAGAGTCTGTTCTAAATCTATGTTTGAAGTAGAGACCTTATAAACTAAAAGAGCAGGCATAAGAACATAGTAAGTAAACTTATCTGCTTTTACCCAGAAGTCAGTTGATGGAAATTTGATTCTTTTAAAAAAATATCCCAACAAAATCAATGAAAAAATAGGTATAAGTGTATTTACTATGTGTTCCATTAGTTTTTAGTTCTAAACCCCTCTTTTTTGATAAGCACTTTTAGCTTTTCCTGACACTCTCCTTGAAACTCCATCCACTCATCTTTACAAGTTCCACCACTCCCAAGCTTTTTTTTAATTTTTTTACAAAGCTCTTTCAGGTCATTTTGAGCTATAAAAAAGGGTCCCATGATGCTCACGGGTTTTCCTCTTCTTTTTTCCACCTTAAAAACTATAGAGTGTTCATTTGGAGTTTTTTTCTCTTTAAGAATCTCTTTTATCTTCTTTTTAGTATCACTACTCCAAGCTTTGTCATTCTCAAGAGATGAACCAATCTTAATGTCCATACTTCTCTTTGTACTCTTCGTAAGGACCTTTGAAATCTACAACACTTCCATCATTTTTAAACTCTATAATACGATTTGCATAAGCATCAATCAACTCTCTATCGTGTGTAACACAAATAACATTACCACTAAACTTGAAAAGACCCTCTCCTAAAGAGATAATAGCCTCCAAATCAAGGTGGTTATCTGGCTCATCAAGAATTAGAAAGTTACCTTTTTGCAGCATCATTTTTGAAAGCATCATGCGGTGTTTTTCTCCACCACTTATGCTTTTAACAGATTTTTTTTGATCTTCACCACTAAAAAGCATACGACCTAAACACTTTCTAATTTCATCTAAATCTTTGTTCTCATCATAAGTCTGTAACCACGTAAAAAGTTGGTCATCACCATCTATGAGGTCAGTTGTGTTTTGAGGGAAATAACTAGGCTCTATTGTAGCTCCCCACTTTACCTCTCCACTATCACATTTTATTTCATCCATAATTATATTTAAAAGCGTAGTTTTTCCAGCCCCATTTGGTCCAATAAGTGCTATCTTATCGCCTTTTTCTATCTTTAAAGAAAAGTCTTTTAAAACTTCTTCATCATATGATTTGTTTATGTTCACTAACTCTAAAACTTCATTACCTATCTCTCTTTTTGTTTTAAAAATGATGCTAGGGTCACGTCTAGTTGAGCATTGTAAATCTTCAATATCTAGTTTATCAAGTCTTTTTTGACGCGAAGTTGCTTGTTTTGCTTTAGAAGCATTTGCACTAAACCTTCTAACAAAAGCTTCAAGCTCCTCTTTCTCTTTTAGTTTTTTACCTTGTTCTAACTCTTGTTGTTTTGAAATCAAGTTTGCCGCAATGTACCAGTCATCATAGTTGCCTGTAAACTCACGTATTTTTCTAAAATCAACATCAAGTATATTTGTACAAACCGAGTTTAAAAAGTGTCTATCGTGAGATATAACAACCATAGTTCCACCATGCCGTTTTAACTGCTCTTCAAGCCAAGCAATAGCCTCTAAGTCAAGGTTGTTCGTAGGCTCATCTAAAAATAAAATATCAGGTTTTGGGTAGAGAACTTGGGCAAGCAAAATCTTGAACTTATCACCACCTGTGAGTGAACTCATAAGCTCACCATGTACTTCTACTGGAAAATCCAAAGCACAAAGAATTTTCTCTATGTGAACATCAACCTCATAAGTTGGATCCTCTTCTGCACAAGTTATTTCAAGAACGGCAAGTCTATCGTTTACTTTTTCATCTTCAAAATCACCATTTACATACAAATCTTCTTTTTCTTTAATTGCATCATAGAGTTTTTTATTTCCATACATAACTGCATCTTTTAATGTAAACTCTTCATATGCATACTGATTTTGCCCCAGTGTTCCTACTTTTAAACCACTTTGAATTGCAATGTTTCCACTTGTTTGCTCTAACTCACCTGAGAGTATTTTCATGAAAGTACTCTTTCCCGCTCCATTTGCCCCTATAAGACCATAACGTTTACCAACATCTAACTTTAAACTTATATCTTCAAATAACAACTGAGACGAAAATCTCATTGTTATATTATTTGCTTCTAACATTAAACTTCTTTCATTATATTTTTCGCGATTATACCATAATTTTATTTCTTATGTATAAGCAAAAGAAATTGGCTATAATGTTTTATTATATTTAATTAAGGTAAAAAAATGTTAACAGAAATCAATAGAATAAAGCAAAACCCTCTTTTTAAAAGTGAAACAGATTTTTTTATACAATATAGAAATAATTTTACACAATCTGTCATAGAGTATTTGGATTCTGAAAATCAATATGAATATTATCCCTCAGATAAAAACCGTATTGCAGAAAATTTTTATGATGCTCTTTTTTACCCTAAACAAGATTGTTTTGAAAAACATCTCTCTTGGATGAAATTCTCTACTAAAAACAACAAAAACATAGGATTTTTCTTTTCATCATTAATGTACAGCTTATTAGAATCATTTATGGAATACAAAAAAGTAAAAGATTTAAAAAAGAGTATGGATTTGATAAAAATTTGTGCAGGCCTTCAAAAAGAAATACTTAGTGCTCTTAATAGCAGCTACATATTTGATGTATCTCCTGATCTTCCTAAAAAAGATGGTATTACTTATCTTCACAAAATGCATAAATTAGAACGGGGTATACGTTTCATAACGCATACTGACCTTGGAACTTGCCCTCATATAGCTTTTGTAAAGCAGATAGGACAGTACTCTGCAATCATACAAGTAAGTGATGAACAGATGACAATGATGATGAGTCCTCATAGTTCATTTATACTCAAAAATAGTGACGATGAAAAAAACTTTTGTGTTCAAACAAATATACTTTGTGTTGAGGAAAACACAATTATAATAAAAGAAATAGAAAAACTTAAGACTTCTCCACTTTTAAGTAGAAAGTATCCAAGGACTGCTATAGTTTATACAAGCATAATACATATAGCAAACGAAGATGAGTATATAACGGGCAACATGCTCGATATAAGTGAAAGTGGTATGAGTGTTATGAACTCAACCAATAGTCACTTTAAAAAAGGACAAAATATTGTTGCTTTTATCTCTTATGAAGATGAAAAAACAGGATTTAAATTTAGCTTTGAGGCAAATGGTATCATTTCAAATATCATAAGCATTGAACATGTTTTTAGATACGGAATACAACTCTTATTAAATGATGAAGAGAAAGACATAGTACATAACTTTATTAATATATTAAATGGTGTAGAAGAAGAATAAAAAACACACCTGCATATAAAGTATTTCATATTGAAATATATTTACATGTAGGTAAACTTTTTTGCTACAATCACATCTATGAACAAAATCAATAAATTTCATCTTACCTCTTTCTTTTCTATTATTTTAGTCGCTCTAATAGCTAACTTTGAATTTAAAAATATACTGGTTTTTAAAGAAGTCTCCATAGGTCTTATCTTCATAAGTTTGGTATTTTCACTATTTTTTGGACGTAGCAAGTCATTTGTACTGCTTTTTATTCCTCTGTTTTTTAGTCTTTATATGTTCTACCCCTCTATCTTAGGATTAGACGGTGGTAATCACTCTTTTTGGTATCTATTTCCAATAACAACTTCTTTAGGGTTTTTATTCGTTGGGATACTTTCAGAGAGAGGGTTATACTGTTTTTATGGAGCTTCAAAAATACTTATTATGCTTTTTATTTTGAGCATTACCTACTACCTTTTAGCAACATTTTCTATAGAGTTTAAAAACGCATTAGATACCTCTATCATAAGTTATGATATACCTATAATTGTTAATGATTTCACATTTTTAATTTCACTCCTATCAATAGGCTTTGTTAAAATAATATCAATTTTATTTTTTAACAATAGCATCGAACAAGCTACATTTTGGGCTCTTATATCACTACTGATTCCTTCTTTCTTTTTCCAAAATCAAAGCTCATTTATTCTTTTTAGCTCACTTAGTTCAGTTATCTTCATCACTGCACTTCTAAAAGATACTTATAACATGGCTTACATAGATACACTAACATGAATTCCAGCTCGTCGTGCTCTTTAAGAGTCTTGCTTGAAACTTGGAAAAACTCCTACACAAATTATGAAAAAAGCTGATATGTCTTTATGTAAAGCTAAGGAAAGTGGACGAAATTGTATAATTACTTCTTAACTCTTATTTAAGGGGATACTGTTATAATTGTCACAAGTGGATATAAGGAATTATAATAATGAAAACATTAAAATGCACGGATTCTGAGTGCAAAGAAAGACTAGCAAAAGTAAAAACCATGAGCTTTAGTGAGCTTGAAAAACAAAATTCACAATGTGCTAGTTGTGGTGACTGGATATTTAAAAAACAAGATGTGGCAAATAAGACTTACAATGCAATTTCAGTTAAATGGGCTGAAGAGTTTATGAATCAACAACTCAAAAAGTAGAGGGACAAAAGCCCCTCTACCTTTTAGTGTAAATCGCTATTTAAAACAACTTCTCTTTGACTTCTCAAAGCTATAATCATTCCATTAGTACTATTTTGTCTAAAATGTATTCCATTTAGATTTGAAAAATCCAATCCTTTTAGGAATTGAACTTCATTACTATCTTTACATGTAAAGCTTGGATTAACGTCTTTGATCTTAATTACTTGCGATGGGCTTACGCCTATCTTAGTGCCTTCTAATATAGCAATGCCTGCATCAACAATGCAACCATCACCTAAAGGTATACCTGTAACAGAGTTCGCACCTAAAAGAGTGTTTTCTCCAATTGTTATTGGATTTCCATCAGTTCCACTAAGAACTCCTAGTATGCTAGCTCCTCCACCAACGTCACTACCTTTGCCAACTATAGCAGATGAACTTATACGTCCTTCAACCATAACTGCACCAGTAGTTCCAGCATTAAAGTTAATGTAACTTGCTCCTGGCATAACTGTAGTTCCTGCACTCAATTGTGCTCCCATACGAACCTTACTAGCATCCAAAATACGAGTATTGTCTTGTGGAATAACATGAGATAAGAAACGTGGAAATTTATCCACTGATTCTATAATAGGAAAGGTACCTTGAAGTTTCATCTCTATCTCATTTGCTCTTAACCAATCAAGCTCAATTGGAATACCCATAGACCACGCTACGTTTTCAAGTACTCCAAATGCACCGTTTAGATTTAGACTTCTTAGTGCTGCTTTCCCTGTTGAGAGAGCGTAAAGTTTTAGATAAGCTGCTTCAACACTCTTTAAAGCATCGTCATCAAAAATGAAAACCAATCTATAATCATCTCTAAGTTCATCTGATTTTCTTATCCAATTTAGCATACTGATAACTTGAACATTTTTATGAGCATCACCATAAGCTTCGTTTATATATGGTGCAAATGCTTTATATGCATTTTTAACAAACTTTTTCTTCACATCACAGACAAACTCACTGCCACTAAAATCTACTTTTATACCACTCTCATTCAAAACTGCTACAAAAACCGCAGCACTTCCAAAATTCTCTCCCCAGTTTATAACTGGGAAGTTAGCTTGTAGTATTTTATCGCTATTTAACTGACCACGGTCAACTCTTGCAATTCCAAAACCTATTGGTTTTCTGTAACCTTCTATGGCTTCCGTACTTTTAATAAGAGCTTTAAACTCTTCCGTATTTTTTATATTTTTCATGTTACCTTCTATTTATAAATAAAATTCAACCATTAATTTTTTGTATCTCTAAAACTTAGAGCTAATTAACAGCCTCATCCTCCACTTTTAGGTGGTTGAGAACTTGCAGTAGCACCAGTAGAACACGCACTTACACCCTCAGGAGTAGTAGGTTGGATTGCTTCATTATTTGCTCCACCCTCTTCGTTAACTTTTTCTATCGCTTCCCAAAGCTTACTTGCTGCTTCTTGATATCTTTTTGCAGTTTCGCTCTGCGGTTTAAAAAGAACTACTGGTTTTCCAGTATCTCCACCTTCTCTAATAGCAGGCTCAATTGGAATTTCTCCAATAACTTGTGTATCAAATTTCTTAGCTAACGGTGCGGTTGTACCTTTACCAAATATATCATACTCTTTCCCAGTATCTGGGCAAATAAATCCGCTCATATTTTCCATAATTCCTGCAATTGGAATATGAAGTTTTTTGAACATATCTAAACTTCTCTCAGTATCATCAAGTGCAACTTGTTGAGGAGTTGTAACACAAATTCCAGTCGTTACTGGAACACTTTGAGCTAAAGTAAGCTGAGCATCACCAGTTCCAGGAGGCATATCAATAAACAATACATCCAGCTCACTCCAAAGAATATCCCGAAGTAGTTGCTCGATTGCTTTCATAATCATAGCCCCTCTCCAAATTAGAGATTGTCCCTCTTCCATAAGACTTCCCATACTCATCATCTCAATACCATGAACTAAAATTGGCTTGACTTTTTGTCCAACTATCTCAGGACTTTTTCCAACAACACCCAACATACGAGGTACATTTGGACCATAAATATCAGCATCAAGTAGACCTACTTTTTTGCCTTGGCTTGCTAGTGCAATTGCTAAGTTTACAGTTGTAGTTGTTTTTCCAACTCCACCTTTACCTGAACTTACCATTACAAAGTTTTTAACATGAGGAGTCATATTTTTTCCACTTTGTGAGTTACTCTTTTGAGATGGCTCTTTTGGTTGCTTGATTACAATTTCTACTCTAGAAGCTCCTGCTTTAAGTAAAACACCCTCTACATTTGCTTTTAATTCACTTGCTATCTCTTCGCTTGCTGAAAGTATTTCTACTTCTACAAAAATATTTCCATCATTTACTTCTACATTTTTTACAAAACCAAAAGTAACAATATCTTTTTCAAAACCTGGATATTTTACACCCTTTAGTGCTTCAAGAACACTATTCTTATCTAACATCTTTATCCTTTACTTTTATTTTACTTTACTTTCTTCTTGAGCTTGAACAAGTCCAAACTCAATTCATCTCACTGAAGCACAACCTTACGGTCGTAGACTTCTTCTTTATCTATTGCTTTATCAATTAATTTAATTAGGAGTGATTATATCCGAATTAAATTAATATTTTCTTTACTAATCTAATAACTCAGGATTGTTTTTAACAATCTCTTGTGAAATTTTATATGAACAAAATTTTGGTCCGCACATTGAACAAAATTCTGCATCTTTAAATACATCTTGTGGTAGAGTCTCATCATGATACTCACGTGCACGCTCTGGATCAAAACATAATTCAAATTGTTTATTCCAATCAAAACCATATCTTGCATCACTCATTTCATTATCTATATCCATGGTATTTTTTCTACCACGAGCAATATCAGCAGCATGTGCTGCAATCTTATAAGCTATAATACCTTCTCTTACATCTTCAGCATTTGGTAGCCCAAGATGCTCTTTTTTTGTTACATAACAGAGCATACTAGCACCATGCCATCCACCAATCGCTGCTCCAATAGCACTACTAATATGATCATAACCAGCAGCAATGTCCGTCACAAGTGGCCCAAGTATATAAAAAGGGGCTTCATGACAATACTCACGCTCTAACTTCATATTACGCTCTATTTGATTAAGAGGAACATGACCTGGACCTTCTATCATAACTTGAACATCTTTTTCCCATGCTCTTAGAGTCAGTTCGCCTAAAACTTTCAGCTCACCAAGTTGCGCTTCGTCACTTGCATCATACAGACAACCAGGACGAAGAGAGTCACCCAAAGAGAGAGCTACATCATACTTACGACAAATTTCTAAAATATCATCAAATGCCGTATAAAAAGGGTTTTCTTTATGGTAGTGCATCATCCACGCTGCCATAAGTGAGCCACCACGACTTACAATTCCCATCTTTCTTTTTGCTATCAAAGGCATAGTACGAAGCAAAAATCCAGCGTGAATAGTAAAGTAACTAACACCTTGTTTTGCTTGACGCTCAATGACTTCAAGCATTTTTTCTATAGTTAAATCTTCTATTTTATTATTAATATCATGTAAAATCTGATACATAGGCACAGTTCCAACTGGTATGTTAGAATTAGCTATAACTTCTTTTCTAATAGCATCTAAATCTCCACCTGTAGAGAGATCCATAACAGTATCTGCTCCATATTTTTCAGAAACTTTTACCTTTTCAACTTCTAAAGAAGGGTCACTGGCTAATGCAGATGAACCTATATTAGAGTTTACCTTACAAGTTGCGGCAATACCAATTGCCATTGGTTTTAGTGAAGTATGCATTACATTAGCTGGAATTATCATCCTGCCACGTGCAATCTCTTTTCTCACTAACTCTTCAGCCAAATTTTCGACTTTGGCAACATATTTCATCTCTTCAGTTATAATACCCTGACGAGCATAATGCATCTGAGTTCTGACTTTGTCATTTATTCGTTTCTCAACCCACTGTTTTCGCATAACGCTTCCTTTATTAAAATATAGAACTTAACACAAAAAAGATAAAAAAAAGCTTTCATAGTGTATAATATTGTAACACTTAAGGAAAAAGGACTAAATTTGCCCGATTTATCTCTAGTTATGTTGGGAGCTGGTACATCTTCACGGTTTAAGATGTCTGCTAAAAAACAGTGGCTAAGAACTGGGCACACTCCATTGTGGCTTTACGCTACTCAAAATATTATTAAAAACTCTGATTTTAACAAAGTTATTATTGTCTGCTGCGAAGATGAAATAGAGTATATGAAACTTTTTAATAAAAAGTTTACTTACGTAATTGGAGGAAATACTAGACAAGAATCCCTTAAAAATGCTCTTTTACATGTAGAGACTTCAAATGTTCTTGTAAGTGATGTAGCAAGAGTTTGCATTCCTAAAAATATGCTTCAACGCATAATTAACAAATCAAATGTTGCTGATATTGTAATTCCTTATCTACGTGTTCATGATACAGTAGTATATGAAAACAATACTATAAACAGAGATGAAATAAAACTAATCCAGACCCCTCAACTCTCAATTACAAATTCTCTTAAAAATGCTCTCTTACATGTAGAAGATTTTACAGATGATAGCAGTGCCATAAAAGCAAATGGTGGAAAAGTTGAATATGTACTTGGTGACAAAAAAGCAAACAAAGTGACTTCACTTGAAGATATAGATATAATCTCAGGATTACAAAAACCCTCAGCAGATATGTTTGTGGGCAATGGTTATGATGTTCATCAATTTGAAATTGGCAAAAAAATGGTTTTGGGTGGAGTAAGTATTGAAGATAAGAGAGGTTTTAAAGCACACTCTGATGGAGATGTTGCCCTTCATGCTCTTATAGATGCTCTTTTAGGTGCTAGTGGAGCTGGAGATATAGGTGAACTTTTTCCAGATACTGATGCCGTTCATAAAGGTGCTGATTCAAAAGAGTTACTTAAAAAAGTTGTATTGTTTTTATATAACGTTGGATTTGAAATAGTAAATTGTGATTTAACCATTATGGCTGAATCTCCAAAGCTTTTCTCATACAAAAAACTCATGAGAGAAACAATAGCAGATATACTACATGTAGAACCTATACATGTAAATATCAAAGCGACTACAACAGAAAAACTTGGCTTTGTGGGAAGAGAAGAAGGCATTGCCGTGAGTGCGACAGCTTCATTAAAATACTTTAATTGGAAAATTGATGAATAATAAAAATTTAACATGGGCTTTAGTGAAGTCGAAAGAGACTCAAAAATGAAAATTTTAATTGTAGAAAATGAAATATACCTAGCACAGAGTATTGCATCAAAACTAACAGAGATAGGCTATCACTGTGACATGGCAGCTTCAATCAAAGATGCTGTAAAAGATGATAGATATGATGCAATTTTACTATCAACTAACATTTCAGGACAAAATTTTTACCCTGTTATTGAGAAGCATAAATCTTCTATTATTATTCTAATGATATCTTATATTAGCAACGATACGGTTTCAAATCCTATCAAAGCGGGAGCAAATGATTACATTCAAAAACCTTTTATGATAGAGGAGCTTATAAGAAAGCTTCAACACTTAAAAGATTTCAAGGCTCTTAAAAAAGAAAATATTACATATAAAGAGTATGTAAATAATCTTTTTGAAAGTTCTGAACTTAAACCAATAAATACAAAAACTAAACTTCCTGTACTTTTAAAAACAAACTTTCAAAAGCATGCTGATGCAGTTGTTTTTCACTATAGTGTAGAAAAAAATGAACCTTTTACATTTATTTCTCTTACATGTGACAATGCTATTGAAAAAATAGTTAAAAGCCCTTATAATGAACTTATATATCTTGTAGATTTACAAAATATAAAAAAAAGTGAAAAAACAAAAGTACTAAATCTCATAGAAAATAGACGTGCAATCATATCAACAACAGACATAAACGAGACCCAAGAACTAATAACTGAAATAGAATTAGCAACTGAGAATAAAGTGTTTGATAGAGGTGACATACTTAGCATTGATGATTATGTCAAATATATAATACTGAATTTTCAAAGTAAGTTTCCGGATACTGAATTATCAAAAAAACTAGGAATTTCAAGAAAAAGCCTTTGGGAGAAAAGAAAAAAATATGGAATTAAAAAGAAAAAGAAGTAAAAACAGACAACTATTTATAGATAAACAGGCTTTAGCTACACTATCTTTTGCAAAAGAGGGAATATTAAAGCCTGTAGATAAATTGATGAACAAAAAAGAGGCTGAAGAAGTAGATAAAACTGGATTGTATAAAGGAATTCCTTTTCCTTTTCCTTTTATTATAGCTCCTTTTGGCACAAAAAATGTAAATATTCTAACAAGTGCAATTCAAGGTGAAGAACTTGATTTTGTAGTTGATGGTAAAATTAGAGGTTCAATCGTAGTTGATGAAGTCTTTGAAATAAACAAAAAAAGAAGAATTGAACAGATTTTTGGCACCTATGATACATCTGCTCCAGAAACTGTGCTATTTTTAAAACGCCTTGGTGATTACGCTGTCAGTGGCAAATATGAACTTGATTTTGATGATATAAAAGATATCAAAAACACTATTTCACAAGCTAAAGAGAGAATACAACCTAAAAATGTAGCTTCTGTCATAATGAGTGCAAGACCTTTTCATAGAGCACATGAACGACTCATAAGAATAACGCTAGAAAAAACAGATATGTTAGTTATTTTTTTACTGAAACCTTATACAGAAGATTTAATATCATATAAACTTAGACTAAAAACTTTACAATATTTTGTAGATAACTACCTTCCAAGAAGTAAAGTTATTATTGTTCCTTTTGAAAACACATATATATTTGCAGGCTACAACAATGCTATTTTGGATAGCATCTGTGCTCGTAACTTTGGATGTGACAAACTAGTTCTTGGGCAGAGCCATAGTGGTATTGGGATGTACTATGATAAAAATGAAATGAAATCTATACTTAATAAATATGAATCATTAGGTATTGATGTAGACATTATTACTGAATTTGTATACTGCAACGAATGTAAAACGTTGGTAAGTACAAACACTTGTCCTCATGGACAACATCACCATATAAAATATGACTCAGAAACTCTCATGGAACTTCTTAAAGTTGGCATTTTACCACCAGCAGTTTTAATGAGAAAAGATATATCAGCAATACTTCTTAGTGAAATGTTTCCTAATAGATTTGAAAATATACAAAAATTATATGATAATATTTTCCCTACTTCTGGACTTTTAGAATCTCATAATGAAAAAGATTTTTATCTTGAATTGATGAATCTTCATCAAACAACGTCATTGACTTAGGATTTATATGAGAAAATTATTTTTAACATTTTTTTACAGTGGATTATTTCCTTGGGCTCCTGGAACTGCTGGAAGTATAGCTGCCGCTCTTGTAGGTGTACTGATTCTTCAATACGTTCAAGTAGATACCCTTCTTTTATTAACGATTCTTATTACTATCATAGGTATAAAACAGATAAATATCTATGAAAAAGAGACTGGAACTCACGATGACAAGAGTATTGTCATAGATGAAGTAGTTGGTCTTTGGTTAGCTTTTAGTTTTGTAGATACATCAAATTATTTTCAATTAGCTCTTTGTTTTGTCTTTTTTAGAATCTTCGACATTTGGAAGCCTTCATTCATTGGTCGAATTGACAGAGACGTCAAAGGTGGTTTAGGTGTCATGGGAGATGACTTACTTGCTGGATTACTTGCTGGAATTTGTAGTTCTGCAACTTGGCAAGTCATAGAGATATACTTTTAATTAAAAAATAACGATAGATATAGAGGCTATAGAACTTTAAAACCATCTCTCTCAAAGGCAGTTGCAAACTCTAAAAATAGATTTTGTTCCTGCTCACTTAGATTCATATCCCAGACTATGCAGTCTGATTCATAACTTCTGTTATCTACATGTAAACCTTTTTTATCTAAAAAATGCTCAAATCTTGGTACTAAAGAGTAGATAGTTGAACATTTAAAAGGCTCTTTTTTTATGTATTCTAAAAGAGTTGCATCTGTAATCACAGCTTTTGCTCCTCCTCCATAGGCTCTTACAAGTCCACCTGTACCAAGTTTTGTTCCACCAAAATAGCGCACTATTAAAATTCCACACTCTATAAGCTCATTACCACGCATAACATTAAGTACTGGTGGTCCTGAAGTTCCTTTTGGTTCGCCATTGTCACTACAGTTTTCTACTACTTGGTCATACTCGTTAAGGTATCGTTTTGCCCATACTATATGATTGGCTTTTGGGTGCTTTTTTTTTAGCTCTACATGTAAAGAATCAAATCTTTTAATTGGAACTAAAAATGAGATAAATGTTGATTTTTTTATCTCTAATTCACTACTAAATTCTTTTACTGTTGTTTTCAATATTTTATCCCTATATTTAACCTTTTGGAGTATTCCTTGAAGATTTACAGTCTTAATATACTCTATTGTACTATTTTTTACTATAATACATATCAAGAAAATGCAATGAATGTCAAGCAAAATCTACTGGATGTAATAGGAAAATTATAGAGATTTAATCTGTTTTTCGTTAATCTTTACAAAAAGGTTTAAAATGGCAAAAAATAACTCAACAAAAACCGTAGATACGATTATTGATTTTATGATAATCATTGGCGTTAGTTTAACTATCTTTTATGGTTCAGATTTATTGGGAGCTCCTACTTGGCTTCAACTTCTTTTAGTTGCCTTATGGGGTGGATTTACAGGATACAAACCAAAAATAGTAAGAATTCCTTTTAAATTTATGTATAAAGATGAAGAGTGAAACTTGATTGTAGTCTATGGATAGATAAAGATGATAAAGGTTTTTTAGGCAAAGGAAGAATCGAACTACTCAAAAAAATAGATGAACATGGTTCTTTATCAAAAGCAGCAAAAGCTATGAAAATGAGCTACAAATCTGCTTGGGATTCACTAAATGAAATGAAAAAACTCTCTCCTGAAGAACTAATAATCTCCAACAGTGGAGGAAAAGGTGGAGGGGGTAGCAGACTCACTACACAAGCTCATCACTATATAAAAACTTATGAACTACTCTATAAAACCCAACAGGAATTTCTAAAATCCATTGAGTCACATACTCAAAATATTGAAGATTTAAAACTATTTTTACAAAGAACTTCACTAAGAACAAGTGCAAGAAATCAAATTTTTGGAAAAATTCAACAAATCCAAGAGGGGCAAATTAACTCACTATTGACTATATTGGTAGACAACTCTTTACATGTAAAAGCTTCAATTACAAATGAAAGCATAAAAGAACTTGGTATAGAGAGAGGTAAAGAGGTCTATGCTCTCATAAAAGCTTCGTGGGTAAAAGTAACTACAAGCCAAGAAAACAACTCCATAAGTGGAATTATAAAAGCAATAAAAAAAGAGCAACAACTTGTAGAAATACTTATAGAAATAAACGACAAACTAACCATAGCATCTGTAATGGATTTAGCCGAATTTGAATCTTTACATGTAGAGGTAAAACATAGAGCATTTGCAACATTTAGACCTAGTGATACTATTATTGGAGTTTAATAAAACTTAAGAATATTTCGTTATACTTTTAAAAACATAACGAAATGAGTCTTTACATGTATAAAAAAATAATCTTCATTTTACTGCTAGGAACTATTCTATCTGCAGCTTCACTAAAAGTAGCAGTTGCAGCCAATGTGCGTTTTGCTTTTGAAGAAGTTGTAAAAGTGTACGAAAAGAAAAGTGGTATAAAAATTTATCCTATAGTCTCTTCTTCAGGAAAACTTACAGCACAAATACAGTACGGTGCTCCATTTGATCTGTTCTTATCTGCCAATATGAAATACCCAGAATATCTATATGAAAAAAAGTTGGCTACCTCAAAACCAAAAATATATGCTTATGGAACTCTTGTATTATGGAGTTTAAATAAAAAAATTGATGTAAGCTTAGAGGGATTAAAAAATAAAAATATTAAAAAAATAGCCATTCCAAATCCTAAAACTGCCCCTTATGGAGTACAAGGATTAAAAGTACTTGAAAAATATGGCTTAAAAAAACTACTCTATTCAAAAATTGTCTTTGGAGAGAGTATTTCACAAACAAGCCAATACATCTACTCTCGCTCAGCCGACATAGGCATAACCGCGAAATCAGTAGTTCTATCCCCAAGAATGAGGGGTAAAGGAGTATTTAAAGAACTTAGCATAAATGACTACTCTCCTATAAAACAAGGAATTGTTATCTTGAAATATGGTTCTACAGAAAACCCAAAAGAGTCTTTAGATTTTTATAATTTTATTTTTTCAAATGAAGGACAAGAGATACTAAAAAGATATGGTTATATAATCCCATGAACAAACTATATGGTGAAATAAGTAAAGTAACTTCACATGAAGGGATATCTTTAGTAAATATCCAAACAAAACAGACAACATTAGGTACAGTTTTACTAGATACTCCTCAAAGTTGCGATTATCTTAAAATAGGCAAAAAAATTACAGTAGCTTTTAAAGAGACTGAAGTAGCAATCGCCCTACTCAACCTTGGTGATATAAGTATGGCAAACCAAATAAGATGTAAAATAGACAAGGTAGAAAATGGAAAAGTTCTCGCTCAAATATCTCTTACATGTAATGGTGCAAAAATAACCTCAATCATAACTTCAAACTCTTCTAAACGACTTTGTTTAAAAGAAGGACTAGAAGTCGTTGCCCTTATTAAGGCAAATGAAATTTCACTTATTGATGAGGAGGATTAAAAATGTTTTTGGAGACTATGTTACTTACTTTCAAGGTAGCTCTCATAACAACTATAATTCTCTTTTTTATAGGCATTCCCATTGCTCTTTGGATTTCATCTACTTCATCAAAACTAAAGCCCGTCATTGAAACAATAGTTAGTATGCCTCTTGTTCTTCCTCCTTCAGTCATAGGTTTTTACCTGCTTATTTTTTTAGGACCAAGTAGTGCTATAGGAGGTTTTGTAGAGGAGTGGTTTGATATGAGACTTGTTCTTAGTTTTGAAGGAATCTTGATAGGTTCAGTTCTATTTAGTTTTCCTTTTATGGTTCATCCAATCCAAGCAGGACTTCAATCACTTCCAAAATCACTCATAGAGGCTTCATATACACTTGGTAAATCAAAACTTCAAACTCTTATGCACGTTCAACTTCCTAACATAAAGAACTCACTTCTTACAGGCATTGTTTTATGTTTTGCTCATACTGTTGGAGAGTTTGGTGTAGTGTTGATGATAGGCGGAAATATACCAGGGGAAACCAGGCTAGCAAGTATTGCAATTTATGATGAAGTTGAAGCTCTTAACTATGACTTAGCAAATCAATACGCTTTAACACTTTTTGTTATCTCTTTTTCTATACTACTTCTAGTTTACATTATTAACAGAAAATTTAGTGGAGTTTTAAGATGATAAGCATAGACATAAAAAAGAGTTTCAAAAATGCTAATTTTCACTTTAAAACTCAAATACAAACTAGCTCACTGAGTGCAGTTTTTGGTAAATCTGGTTCAGGAAAAACTACACTTCTAAGACTTTTAAGTGGTCTTGAGACTCCTTTTGAGGGAACAATAAAAGTTGATGATAAAACATGGTTTGATTCATATAACAAGATAAACTTACCTCCACAAAAAAGAGATATAGGTTTTGTTTTCCAAGACTATGCCCTCTTCCCAAATATGAGTGTTATAGAAAACCTAAGATTCGCTCAACCCTCAAAAGATGAGAATTTTATAGCAGAACTTTTAGACATAATAGAATTAACTAAATCAAAAAATAAATACCCTGAACTCCTTTCAGGTGGACAAAAACAAAGAGTAGCTCTAGCTCGTGCAGTAGCAAAAAAACCAAAATTACTACTGCTAGATGAAGCTCTCTCAGCACTGGACAGTTCTATGAGGGTTCAATTACAAGACGATATAAAAAATATACACAAAAGGCTAAATTTAACTACGCTAATAATAAGTCATGATATTGCAGAAGTTTATAAACTAGCTTCAAATGTAATTATTGTTGAAGATGGAAAAATAAAAAAAAGTGGTAATCCAGATATACTTTTTGAAAAATCCCAACTAAGTGGAAAGTTCAAATTTTCAGCTAAAATCATTAAAATAGAACAAGCTGATACCATTTTTATAGTGACACTTCTAATACAAAATAATCTTACAAAAGTAGTAGCTACACAAGAGGAAGTTAAAACTTTAAGCGTAGGAGATGATGTTCTTGTCGCTTCAAAAGCATTTAATCCAATTATCATCACCTAAAAGAACGCAAAGAGTATCTATGTTCTACTAAACACTGCATCAAATTATAATGTTCTTTCCACAATCCCAGCTTTTGTTCTTTTGCATCTCTTGCTACACGTAAAAGTAATTTAGTTCTTTGTGGTTGAGTATTTATAACATAGGGCAAAGCATATCCACGATTTATCATTACTTCGTCAAATGTAGGATTTATCTCTACATGTAAACCTTTTGGCAATGCTAATTTGCATATAGGGTTTTTATTTCTAGTGTATCCAAGTATTTCATAATTGTATGTTTGCCCAATTTTTAAAATAGTTTTTGCATGAGTATATGAAAGTTGTCCAGCTGTTATGAACTCATCTTTGCTAAAACTACACTCTTGCATCTCTCTTTTTAATTTAGAGTTTAAAGTTATTTCAGGAGTATCAATCTCTCCCATATGACAAGTTATATTTTTATTTTTACTCTGTAAAACAGCTGTATCACCATCAATTACATGTACAAGTTTTCCACTCTCTCCATAAAGAAAAAATGGTAAACAAAACAAAATTATGAACTTGTACATGTAAATCCTTTTATGCTAATTTTTTAGCTCTCTCATATGATGCTTCCATAGCTTTTATAAAGCTATCTCTTACACCACCCTCTTCTAGTTTAGCTATACCTGCTATTGTTGTGCCATTTGGTGAAGTGACTTTATCTTTTAAAATTGCTGGATGCTCATTTTGTAGAACTTCTCCAACTCCTTCAAAAAGTTGTGCAACGTACTTGTAAGTCATTTCTCTTTTAAGACCAAGATTTACCGCTCCATCACTAAGAGCTTCAGCTACTAATGCTATCCATGCTGGAGCTGAACCAGCTAGTCCTGTTGCAATATCTAATTCATTTTCACTATTTAACCAAAAACACTTACCAATAGAATTTAAAACCTCTATAGCTGTCTCTTTAAGCTCTTCATCTCCACAAAGAGAAGTTGCTGATTTTCTTACAAGGGCAGCCATATTTGGCATAGCTCTTACATAACTTTCAGAATCTATTTTTAACTTCAGCTTCTTTAATGTAACCCCAGCCAAAATAGATATAACACCTTTTGCTTTTCCCTCTATATGTAAGGAGTCTAAAGATTGTGGTTTTACTGCTAATATCACTATAAATCCATCAAGCTTAGGCATAGTATTTACAACTTTTATATCTGAAAACATTTTTCTAAGCTCATCTGCTCTTGGTTTATACATTTCTACTACTGTGACATCATATACATGTAAACCTTGAAGCATTGCTCCACCCATATTACCAGCACCAATTAATAACAGTTTCATTTTTTCCCCTAAATTTAAAATTAAAATATATTATAGCAAAAATTAAAATTAAAAATTTCTAAATATCTCTCCACAAAAGTAACATATTAATGACAATTTAATAATTGGATATAATTTCATTGACATTTTTCTTATTTAAATGATAGACTAAATCAAATGAAAGGGTCTACAATGAATGCTTATGAATATGCAATGAAAATTGAAAAAGAAGGTGAAGTTTTTTATAAAAAACTATCAGTTGAAGCAAACCATGAAGGGCTTAGTAAGATATTTACCATGTTAGCAAATGAAGAAGTCAAACACTATAAAATATTTGAAAAACTCTATAAAAATTCCGAGACTATAACTATCCCTAAAATGGAAGTTTTTAAAGAAGCTATAGATGTTTTTTCAGAAATGCGTAATGACTCTGTTGCTTATAGTTTTGAGGATCAACAGATAGATTTTTATAGAAGAGCAATCCAAACAGAAGATAATGCCTATCAACAATACCTTGAAAAAGCAAATGAGATGACAAACATACAACATAAAGAAGTTTTTCTTAAAATTGCAAAAGAAGAGTTAAAACATAAAGTGTTATTAGAAAATATCTTAGAGTATATAGAACAACCAACTGCGTGGCTTGAGAGTGCAGAGTTCCATAATATTGGTGCTTAGAAAATGGGGTGATTCTGGCAATCACCCTATTTACTCTTTTGTACAACTAAACCTTTTGCCCATGATTCCATTAAGGCATGAAGTTCTTCTTTAGGAGCTTCTAAAAACTCCACCACAAAAAAGTCTTCCAACTCACATATACCTATACTTCTTGGACGAGCTGCTAGTATCTTTGTATTTGGAAGTGCTGGTCCAAAACAAAATATAAAATTTTGTGCATCTTTAAGTCCTTCCATAATCGGACCACCTAACTCTTTTGTATGTGAGTAGTGGTCAAAAACAGCGATAAACTTTGCTATTGGGTGCTTCTCAACTTTATCTCTAAAGTACTCTATTATCTCTGGTATATTTTTTTGTTTTATTTCATTTTTATCTAATGTTAATGTATATATTGGATATTTATCCATAAATATTGTTTTTTTCATTTTCTTCCTTTAAATTGTTATAAACGATTTTATTGCACACTTAATACTCTGAGGTACATCAAGCCCCTTTTTGTCCATAAAATCAATTTGAACTTGATATATAAGCTCATTTTTGTCATCACTAAATTGAAATACAACATAACCAGCATAAAGTTTACTTTTTTCAGTTTTTTTACCTGGGTTTTTTATATCGTTTTCATATATGTAGTATGAAATTTTTAATTTATTGTCACTTAACTCTCTATTTTTTACATAACTCTCAAGTGTTTCAATAGTTATTTTATCCATATCTATTAAGTTAACATAATCAAATAACTTAGACTTTGAATATACTGCCTTTTGAACAGAAGAAGAGAGTGTATAATTCCCAACTGATAGATTTTTTTGTAAAAAATTTATTTTTTTATCATCATAAATTCTCTCAAAAACTGTTACTTCTTGTTGGCATAAAATTCTTGTTGATTTTGCCGATTTGTTATCTCTTTGAATTTGATCATAAAGACTATTAATAACTACAAAAACAGCAAATAAAATTACAAAAATAACTATATAACGTCTCATTATTCTACTCCTGTACACAAATTTCTTCTTTTTTCATATGTATAATTGTTTGAAAAATTACAATTGATATAACAATAGTTGTTACAAATATCATTGTATATGAAAGCAATAAAAGCATAAAATCGTTTGTATTATGATACATCACCATTGAAGCAATTGCCATAGCCGCTAACGGAAATACAAAAGCCCACCAAGATATAAAAAACTTGATTTTTAAAAAGTTTTTATACATAAAAGCCACTAATAGAGTAAAAAATAGTGCCAAATTAAACATCATCATTGCAAACAGGTCTATCACTCCATACATCTTAAAATATGCTATAAACCCAACAGCAGGAGGTGCTATGAGTATAAACATAGTAGGCATAAACTTTACAGCTAACTGATGATGAAAAATAATTCTATTTAATAAAATAGCAAAAAGTATAATCCAAAAGAAAATTCCCACACTAAAAAAGTACATTAACAAACCATGATTTGCAAATCCAATACCAGCAACTGGTACTAAAACATTTCCAACTATGGGTATAAACCATGCAGGATTAGAGTGTTGTAACTCTTGATTATGATTTATCCAAAAAGAGATAGTATGCATAGTTAAATAAAAGTGCAATATTGTGCCAGGGTACCAAAACATTGCAGATACAGTAGAATAATGCTCTTTATATATTATTGCTAGCATAAGCATTGAAATAGAAATCGCTGCAAAAAAGTTTATTCTAATTGGATGTGAAAATTCTTTTTTTATTGCCATTGAATACTTAAAATACTTTGTAATATATATAAAACTAACAACAAAAAATATAGCAGTAGTAAGATACATCAACGTAGTCCCAATTAAATGAGGGAACCCCAACCAATGAGCTGCTTTTTGGTACATAATTGTAAGTCCACTCAGACCCATAACAACAGCATACATCATAATTGGGAAAAATTTTAATCTATTTTTTTCACAAACTTTGTCTTCTGACATTTTTATAACCTTTTGTAATCTTTTTTATAAGAATACATCTTTTTTGAACATATGTCAAGAAAAATTCAATTAAATTTTGATATTATTCTATCAAAGGAATAAAATGGGAAGAAATAAAATAGATAGAGAGTGTTCATTTAAACCTCTTTATAAAAGATTTATACCAATTAGTACTAAACAAAATGGCATAATGGAGTTAAATAGTGATGAAATGGAAGCTATATTTCTTATGGATTATCAAGGTTTATATCAAGAAGATGCTGCAAAAAATATGAATATTTCTAGGCCAACACTCTCTCGTATTATAAAAAATGCAAGAAAAAAAATAGCGACTGCTCTTGTTTCAGGTTACGAAATTGCGATTGTTGACAACAAAGACAAATTTATCGTTGCGCTTAGTGTACAAAACAAAGGAGATTTTTCTAATCTTCTTAACAACAACTCTCTCATTGCACTTATACACTTAAAAAATGGACAAATTATAGATATAAATTATGTTCAAAATCCTCTTATATGTAAAGAGCTAAAAGCTTCTAAGGTGCTACCAGATTTTTTAAAACAACATCATGTTTACTACTGGATATCAAATCAAATTGGAAAAGGTTTAAAAAATTCACTTTTAGAAAAAGGTATATTTGTTAAAGAGTGTACTAAAATAGAGCCTGTTGAAGATATAACGAAACTTTTTTGTTAAAGGAAAAATGGCGGACAGGGAGAGATTCGAAAAAAACGTATGCCTTTCTTAACTTCAATTCAAGAACTACATACATTCCTATTATCATATTTAAACGAGCTAGAAGAGTTTGTAGATATACTACTCAAAGTTTGTTCGGTGTGCTTCCTATTTTTAATCTTGTTTAATTTATCTTTTTAGTGTATACTTTCATCAACATAGCAAGTTGACTTCGTTGGATTGATTATCCAATATTAACGCAGAGGATTAGGGTTTAATTACCTTAATCCTTTTTTTTTGCCTTTAATTAGGCGGTTGGAGTGGGTAGGAGCGTTAATAAAGGAGGTCAATTTGCCAATGTTAAGAGTGATAGCCGTACTAGTCTTGCTCTTAGTTCTCGTAACTAAGCTTTACTAATACAACTCAACAGAGGAACTTAATCACTTCCTCTGGGCTATTGCTTTGTTTCTTAAATGATGCAGTTTATGGATAGTGCAGCTAAAGTTTATGCATCGGTAGTAAATCAAAATGATGCTTTTTTCTTTGATGATTAGTATTCTTAACTTTTTAAAGTGTCTTGTATCGTTTGTAGTAACTTAATAATTGCTTAATATTCGTTTAATTCTCAAAAATTATAGTTTTCACAACTTCTTAGCACCGCAGGTATAAGGGATATAATGTACTCATTATAATTATCCCGTGAAGTAAAAAGAGTTTACTCTTACTTAAATGTAATCAACCTCTATCCATAAGGGAGGGCTGAAACAAAAACTACTCTATATATAACTAATATGTTTAATACTTCGCCCTAAATAGCTGTCCTGTTCTTTCTTTATTCTCTGTATTCGGCTTAAGGATTAGGACACTTGTGTGAGTACCGTGTACTCGTTTTGGTACAAAATCCAAGCCTGACCTTTTAAGGTAAGCTCCATCTTAAAAAAAGTTCTTAAAAAACAAAAGTTATAGCAATTAAAATTTTATCTTAATAGCTTTCTTTATTCAATTTTTTAAATCATCTAAATAGCAGTATTTAAACTTAGTCGCGGTTACTTTGTTCCCTTGCGATGAGAACCCACGGCTCGCAAGAGTAAGGGAGCGAAGCGACCGTCTTGTCAATTTAACAAAAGTTTTCAGAGGTTTTTAAAACTACCACTACAACACTCAAACAAAAAACATATTTTTTTTCTTTAATATTTCTCTTTTATTTACTCCATAGGTAAACAAACACAATCTATCATCTCTTTATGTTCTTCTATATATTTTAAAGCTGAATTATCAAATACTTCATTTGAAACTACAAATATTCTTTTTATTTTATAGTTCTTATATTCTTTGTTCTCTTCAACAAATATATGAGAATCTCCAACAAATGCTTTTATTTTTTCATGATTGATTTTGTATTTGCTATCTTTTTTCCAATTTTTACACTGTATCAAAAATATTTCATCTTTATTTAATGCAATAACATCAATGCTATTGTCTGCTCTTCCTTTTAATTCTCCATTTGGAATAATAATACATCCTAAATTTCTATAATGATTTTCTACAAATACTTCGTAATCTCTACCTTTTTTTACTTTTTCTTTATAAGTAGTTTTTTTCTTTAGTTCTTCTTTTGGTTTAAAAAAAGCTTTTAATTTTTCATTTTCTTTTATATTTTCATTCCATCTAACAGATGGTGTCCCCATATAATTAGAGCTTACTGCTCCATTCTTTTTCCCCTCATCAATAACACTCCAACCCTTATCAAGTTTTTCAATCCAACCAAGTTCTTTAAATACATTGTTCATCTGTTTTGAACTTAAGTTAAACATTTTACCTACTTCTGTAACTGTTATAATTTTACTCATATTTATATCGCCTTTACTCTTTTGTTTTTCTTGTTCAATTTTTATTTGTGTTTTGATTTCAATAATAGTATTTTCTATATATTGTTTTATTTTTGAATGAAAATTATGAAAAAATATTTTTATTAAAAAGTTTATTGATAATATAAATATTCCAATAATTCCAATGATAATAATGATTGATATAAAATCATCAATATAAATATCAAAAACATAAATTTTTAATAAATACAATATACTAGCTATAAGTATACCAATAACAATAAATGGTAATAAAATTTCAATAAAGTATTTTACAATAACAAATAAAATTAAACATATTGATATTATTGCTATAAATTCTAACATTTAGTTATCCAATTCTTTTCTTAATATTCTTGCTTTTATTTCGTAAATATATAGCTCTTTTTCTTTATCATTTAATTTATTTAATAAGTCAATTAATTTATTATTTTCTTTGCTTGTTTTACATTTTATATCATTTTCAAAAATTTCATTTAAATCAATATTATTTTTTATACAACATTCAACAACATTTTTATAAGGAATTTCTTTTGATTTACTTTTTTTACTGTAATTTCCTTTTTGTAATTCTAATTTATTCGCAATGTCTATAGACTTAGTAGTATTAAAGATATTTTCTAATTTTTTTTATTATTTTAAAAAAGTTGTAATTTCCATAACTTACCCTTGACTTTATCTTTAATTTGTTGTAATATTTAAAACATAAAAGTTATAGATTTTACAACAACTCATAATTGTTGTTTTGATAACTTTTATTATAGCATTTTTACAAAAAATGTTTAAAAAATAGACAAGGCATTAGTAGTGTTCCTCCTTGTGTATTTAGCTTTCAAAAGCAACTGCGACCCGAGCAAGTCCTAAAAGGCTCACTTAAAGGGGATTAGGTAGCACTTCCCCCTAGTTTTAGTTAAATGTGCTACATAATCGTTAAAAAGGTGCTACCATGCAAACAGTTCTAAAACAAGGTTACCAAGCCGAAGTCCTACTTCGTAAAGTCCATATGGTTACAGTAGGTACAAGATACCCACATAAAGACCAAGCAGTCATTACAACAGAAAACACATATCAACACCCGAAACATGAATTTTCAACCTATACGCAACGTATAGACGTAGTTATACCAAGTGAAAACAGAATCGAAGCTATGAAGGTAGTAAAGTCACTTAGAGAATATCTAATAAAAAATGAAATGATGTTACCTTTACATGTAGGTGTATTCCAAAAACCATGGTTAAAAGAAAACCAAAAAGCAAGAAAACACTACGCTTATACTATAGATGACTCAAAAACAATATTAAAACTACTTCCTGAACTAAATAAAAATAAATCAAATAAATATGTAGTAGGTGCTACACCAGTAGAAAGTGACATCATAGTTAACGGCTTTGACCTCACATACCAAATAACAGATTTCAGAATGGAACATCTATTCATGGAAAAAGATTTTGACAATAAGCCACTTGATAAACCATATTATAGATTATCTCTCTATACATCAAGTATATTTGAAGATGAAGACCCAAAAGAAAAAGAAACAACACAAAGTGAAGAATTGCTAATCTTTCATATAAGAGGCGATAGCGAAAGTGAAATAATCGGCCTGGCTAAAAAACTACAAATACTACAAAGAGAAAAACAAATCTTTTCGTGTAAAGGAGCATTCCCAAAAGCAGAACGTGACTTCTACGCTGTAAATCTTGGTAAAAGTGCAAGTGAGTTGATAGAACAATTAAATAAAAAGGCTTAAAAAATGTTTTGTTTAAAACAAATAAAAGAAGATAAAATTTTATTTGTTTTATTTTTATTTTTTCATGCTTTATTATATTTTGTTCTTTTAATAAATGGTGGAGCTATAGAAATTTTAGAAAATTTTGATGAAACTACTAAATTGATTTTTAAATCTCTTATTTTATTTTCATTGGGTTATTGGTTTTCTAGTCTTTTTGAATTAATTTTTTTAATAATTGATAGTGTAGCAATTTTATTAGCAAATTTAACAAAAAGGTTTAAAAAATGATATCTATAATAATTGGAACAACAGGTAGTGGTAAAAGTAATTTAGCTATTAAAAAACTTTTAAAACAATTAAAAAGATAAAAGTGTAAAGACCCTCTTACAAAGCCCATTCTAATAAGTGGGCTTGATAGGGGCGAGTTTCGCCTACTTCTATTTTAAAGGGGTTTATAATGAAAATTATGAACATGGTAAAAAAGTTTGGTTCTAAGGCAATAGACTTTGTTGTTTCAGCTAAAGATAAAGCTTTAGGTCTTCTAGCTGTTGGTACTGCTGTACTTGTTAGTACTACTCCTGCACATGCAGATTTAGCATCAACACTTAAAACAGTTGAAGATGCCGCAACTGCCGGTATAACTGTTGTTTCTACAAGTGTTGCAGCTGTTTATGTTTCTGTTTTCGGTTTAGTTCTATTAGGTGCTGGTATAGCTTGGCTTTTTGGTGCTGTCAAAAAAAGATAGTTTTAATAAGGGGAGTAATTCCCCCTTTTTATTAAAGGTTTAAAAATGATTGATTCTTCTATTGTTACAAATGTAATACTTGGTTTATTTAGTTGTGCAATCTTATACCTTGGTTTTGCTACCATAGTTCAAGCTATAAAAAAGAGATAGTACAAATGAAAATCTTATTTTTATTTCTAATATCCCTTACCTTTTCTTTTGCTACAACTGATAATCTTGGTTTAATTTCACAAGATAGAGCATTTCTTGATTCTTTAATAGGTATTGCTTATGCTTTTATTATTCTTTGGATTGTCCCAAAATGAAAAAAATACTTATTCTCTTAACTCTCTTAGTTACTTCATCATGGTGCTCTTTAGAACCTATTGCTATTTTTAATATTTCTGACTCACCTGCAACTAATTATTTCTTTTCTGCTATTTTTGGTGTTTCTTTAATTGCTATTCCCTCTCAAATTGCAATTCAAATAATATGGAATTATGCAAAGAGTATTAAATGAAATATTTAATATTTTTACTTTTACCTCTTTTCCTTTTCTCTAAAGACATCTACTTCGAGGGTGGCAAAATAAACCTTGAAGATTTAGCAATAACAGTATCACTAGAAACTAACAAAGACATAATACTCCACCAATCCCTCAAGGATAAAATAGTATTTCTTAGAGTAGGTAAAGTTATTTCTACAAAAAAACTCTTCTCATATTTTAAATACCTTATTGAAGCAAACGGCTTAGCATTAAATAAAAAAAATGATTTTTATTTAGTTTCACCTGTGACTGATCTGCAATACTTTTCTTATAGATTTAAATATAGAACTACAAAGAGTTTTGAGTCACATGTAGAGAGTTTAAAAGATAGTTGTACACTTGGTACTGATATGCTCTATTGTAATGCTATTCCTAAAATAATAACAAATATAAAAAAGATGGTTAAGACTTATGATGTTCCACTTCCAATAGACCCCTACAAAAATAAAACAGTAGATATACAAGTAACTATACTCGAAAGTGGTTACAACGATTTACTAAAACTAAAAAATGAACTCACTTTAACCGCAAAATCAAAACCTTTAAATATAACAGCAGAAGCCAAAAAAACATTAAAGCTCTCACTTGATATGTTCCTCAATGGCACATCTATAGCAAATACTCTTTCACTTAAATACTTTTTTGAATACTTAGAAAAAAATGATATTTCAAAAGTAATGAATGAGCCACGTATATTAGTTACTAATGGTTATGAAACAACAATAACAACAGGTGGAACTACTAGAGTAATAAGTTCAAAAACTAAAAATGATGACCTTTCAGCAGAAACAACAAATTACGCTGTACTTGACATAGGTTTACAAATAACAATAAAAGCAAAAATAATAGATGATACGAAATGTAAATTAACAATAAATCTAAATAATGAAAATGTTATAGGTGGCTCTTCAGAGCTCCCAATTACTTCCAAACAAAGTTATAAAACTACTCTTACCATTAACAAAAATCAAACTATTATCATAGGTGGTGTTATCTATGAAAAAGATTCAAAAAGTATTAATAAAATTCCATTCTTAGGAGATATACCAATTCTAGGTATTCCCTTTAGAAGTGAAGAAATTGTAAAAGATAAAAAAGTACTTACTATTGCTCTTAAAATAAAGGATTTTAAGTGAAAAAAACACTAATACTCCTAATCCTTTTATCTACTTTTTCTTTTTCAGCAACCTCCGGTTCAGGTCGTTGTCCATCAAGTTACCATGATGATGGTAAATTTTATTTTCATCCTCGTATACAATCTAATATTCAGGTTGAATCAAAAGACTTTGTAAGTTCAACATATAGTACTAATTTAGATGTTTGTATTGATATATACGGATTAGGGTTTGGTGCACCAACTAATTCTACTCAGTGGATTAATACAGTTACTCATAAATATTTTGTTAAATCCACTGTTGTTTGTACTCCTCCTAAAATATTAGATAAAAAAAATAATATTTGTATTCTTGATAAGCCTTGTGAAAACGGTCAGATAAAAAATAGTGATGGTATTTGTGTTCCAAAATGTGGAGATGATGAACATAGGGCAATTGATGGTATAGAATGTGTTCCTAATGATTGTGGTTCTTTTATGGAATGGGATAAAACACTTAATAGATGTGCTCTTCCAAACCCTGATAGTCCAGATGACAACAATACTAATCCTGACAATCCTGACAATCCTGACAATCCTGACAATCCTGACAATCCTGATAATCCTGATAATCCTGATAATCCTGACAAACCAAATAATCCAAACAATCCAAATAATCCTAATAATGAAAAGCTATTACCTGAATTAAAAAAACAAACAAATATTTTAAATAAAATAAATCAAAATTTAGCTAATTTTAATAATGGTGGTGGAGATGGTGGAGGGTCTACTTCTCATTATCCATTAGAAACTAAAAAAGTAACTGATAACGCTAATAAAAATGCAAATGATATTGTAAACGCAATAAATGGAATTAATATTCCTGATTCCACTACTAATATGAGTGGTGTTGAAGGAAAATTGGATAAATTAATAGGGAAAAGTGGTAAATCTACTGATGTTGATACTGTTGGTATTGCTGAATTATTAGTTGATATAAACGGTTCTCTTCCTAAACTTGATGATAAAAACTCTTCTATTCCTACTTATGATGATATAGCAAAAGAGTCTTTATCTATTTATGATGATTTTGAAAAAGATTCTATTAGTAGTCTAAGTTCTTTAGTGGGTTCTATTGATTATGGCATAGTAAAAATATTTAAAATTCCTAATTATGATTTTGTTGATTATTCAATTTCTGTTCCTCTTCCTATGACTTCTAAAAAATTAGAGGGCAATTTAATGAGTGCTGATTTTTTTAAACTCTTTAGATTTTAGTTTAGGAAAACTAGCTTTGCTTTTATCAACACTTTTTTATAGTGTTTACTATGTAATAAATAGGTTGTTCTAATGGGTGCAGGTATAATAGGTGTTTTTAATGGTATTGTGGCTTTGTTTAACCTTTTTCGAGGTTTATTTGTTGCAGGTGGTCTTATTGCTAGAACTTTTACTTGGATAAGTGGCTCTTTTGGTTGGTTTAGTGTTATTCTTCTTTGGTTTGCTGATTTTTTAAAAAAGTTTTTAATTGGTGGTGGGCTTACTTTTAAAAAAGCATTTATTTATTTAGGTGCTTATCACGCTGTTGAGTTTGCTAGAAAAATTATTTTTATTACTTTTATATTAGTTGTTTTTAATTGGGTCTTAAATTATTCTATGAAAAATCTTCTTGTTTTTGGTGGAAAATCAATAACTTCTCTTTTTAATCAGTTAATAACTTCTATTGCTTCTTTTGGGGCTTTGGGTCATAATCTTTTAGCTTTTATATCTAAAATAGGTTTTTTTGATTCTTTGTCACTTCTTCTTTCCGTCATGCTCTACACTCTTATCACTCGTGTAGCTCTTACAATACTCTTTAAGTAACTATTATGATATTTGGAGTAATTGGAGAGGGTGGCAGCGGAAAAAGTGCAATGACTGTTGCCATTGGTTTAGACCACTTACATAAATATGATGTAATTTTCACTAACATAAAAGGCTTTAATAAAGATAGTTCAATTGAAGATATAGCAAATGCAAAAAATGCTGATGTTATGATAAAACATTTTGAAAATACAGCTTTTGCATTTCAAGAAATTTTAGAAGAAATTGAAATGATTCAAGCTGAAAATAGTAATGATGAAAAGTTAAAAGTTTTAGTTTTATACGACGAATGTCATAGGTCTTTAAGACGTTTTACAAATACTAAGCCTGAGGATATCTATCTTTCTGATTTCTTCTCAGAGCATAGACACTTTCATACAGATTTTTATTTTCTAACCCAAGGTTATAAAAAAATAGCAGAAATGTATAAGGGAGAATTTAAAGCATGGTACATTAGCGTTGATGACCAAAAGAAAACTAGTACTAACGAAATATTATTTAAAAAAAATGGATAAAGAGTGTAAAGATAAAGTAGGTATGAAACGCTTTAAAAAGACTCGTAAATGGAAAGGTAAAAGCGGTAATCTTTATACTGTATTTGATTGTTACGACAGCGGAGATGATGGAGAAAAGCAGATAAACCAAGGTATATCTTCTTTTGCTAAAAAATTATATTTTTTTTCTTTTTGCTTTAATTCTTTTTCTTGTTTCAGTATATTTTGCTGTTGGTAATGTTACCTCTTTTTTAAACGTTGATGATGAACCAACAGAAACTCAAACAACAAAAAATCAAATTGATTCAAGAGCTGTGACTATCCAGGATAAAAACTCAAGTTTTACATATAGTGATAAATTTGATTTACTAAAAAAACATAAAGAAAAAAATTCAATCATAGTTGACTTTACACTCATATACTGCCTCTACGATATAAAACGAGGTTTGTATATTTTTGATAATAGAGTACTTACACAGGAAAATTTTGACTCATTAAACAACCTCTTCTTATTTGAACTTTTAAACATTCAGCTCATAAGTGAAAATGTATATAAATATGAATATTTAGTAAATAGTGAACTAGCTTCTATTCTTTCGTCCAAAGTAAGTACATCAGATAAAAAAGAAAAAACAGGATTATTAAAATAAATTAAAAAGGTGCTACCCTATGAAATACGGAATATCAGTCTTAGACATGAAAAATTGTCAATCAAAAATAGACAAACAAAAAGACTATCTGGAATCAAATAGTTTTCAAACTGCAAATGGTGAACTAAAAAGTTTTAAAGATGTTTCAATGTCTGCAAATATATCATCAAGATACTACGCTCAGCTTGTTAACAAAGTAAATACACTTCAACAAGTTATGATGAGTGAAGAGTTAATACCTGTGTTTATTACTATAACTCATACAGGTGTACTACATGATTTAATCAAAGGAAATTATAAAAGATTCTCAAAATATAAAAATAAAAAAAAGAATGAAAATGTGTATCTTGACCTACTCCCCGAAACTGACCAACACGGCTATTTAAAAACAAAAGCCTTGCGTAGAGAAACATTTACAGCTTCAGATTTATATCAAGTTATCCGTTATAATTGGAAAAGATTCCAAAGCTCATACTACTACCTTAAAATGAAAGCTGAGGGTCACAAGGTAGGTTATCTTTTCAGTACAGAACCACATAAAAGCGGTGTACCACATTCACACGTTTTATTATACATTCCAAAACACTATAAACTAAATATATTAAAAGAATTCAAAAAGATTTTTACTGCTCCAAGAAACCTAAGTCAAGATGAACTCACTCAAGAACAAATAGACAATGAAGAGATAAACGGCTTTCAATGGACACTATCTAACCCTGTAGGCTATGTTATGAAATACTGCACAAAGTCCTTTATTGATATACAAAACGAAGAGTTACTAGACGAACTACAATCATGGTATATTAAACATAGAATAGCAAGAATATCAATGTCACATACTCTTGTTCCTCAATGGGTTTATAAAAAAATATATCCTCTCGAGTCTGATTGGTTATATCTATCAGAACTAAAAATCAATAGTACTTGTGAATGGTCACAAAAAGATGATACCTTTGAATTTTATGACGATTATAAAAAACAAACTCTCAAGTATGATAATGGACTTTATCAACAGTTCGTAAAAGGTAAATTAATAAGAGAATTTGGAACTAAAAAAGAGGTAATAAAACACTCTGTTACTATTGATGGTATTGATTTTTTTCCTTTAATCTTTAAAAATTCTCTTATTACCAATAAAGGTTCTTATAAACTTTTTAGAAATTCTAATTAGACATCTTTCAAAAGTAAGAATGAAAATTGCTTAGTAAAGAATATGAGTAAATATAAAAAAATAGAGAATAAGAAACCAGAGCAATTTAAACGATTGACAGGTGTAAAAAAAGAGACCTTTGAATTGATGGTTAAACTTTTAAAAGATTTCGAAGAGAAAAGAAAGAAGATATCAGGTCGTCCCCTAAAATTAATCTATGCAGATCAGATTTTAATGATGCTTGAATATTTAAGAGAATATCGTACATATTATCATATAAGTGTAGATTACAGTATCAGTGAATCAAGCTGTTATAAAATGATAAAAAGAGCAGAAGATATATTGATAAACTCAAAAGTTTTTTCACTTCCAACAAAGAATAGATTGATGAGTGATATGGAGATTGAAGTTATATTGGTTGATGCAACTGAATCACCTATTCAACGTCCAAAAAAAAGCAACAGAGGTACTATTCAGGGAAAAAGAAACGACATACACTAAAAACACAACTAGTTGTTGATGCAAAAGAGTTAACCATTTTAGCAACTACGTTTTCAGAAGGGAAACTACATGATTTTAAGTTGTATAAAAAAAGTAAATTACCACTAAATCCAAATATACAAGTTAATGTTGATAACGGATATTTGGGAATAAAAAAGATACACAATAATACCCTTATTCCAAAGAAAAAAAGTAAGTTAAAACCATTAAGTCATGAAGATAAAAAAGATAATAAAATATTTGCATCAAAACGTATATTTGTAGAACATGTTATAGGTGTACTAAAACGATTTCGTATCATCTCAGAAACCTATCGTAATAGAAGAAAAAGATTTGGTTTACGGTTTAACTTAATTGCTGGCATTTATAATTTTGAGTTGAAATTAAAAGATATTACGTGACTTTTGAAAGAAGTCTATTATAAAAAAAGATATCCAAATGGTAAACCAATTTCAAAATCTAAAAGATTTAAAAAATATGAAATACCAGTAGAAGTTATAAAAAACAATAAAAAATATAAATATTATGAGTTTGATGATATTTTGGTAAAAGTTCCTTTTATACCCTCTCAGATGAAAAATTATGAATTAATAAATTACTATCAATCTTTAGACGTCGAAAAGGTAGAAAGCTTAATCCACTTCGGCATAACTCAAAATGAATGTATAAAAAGAGGTTTGATTGATGGCAAAATTCAATCTTTAAATGGTTTTAATACAAATATAACAAGTGAGGATTACACAATGATAAAACATGATGAAGTTGGTATTTTAGATATTAAAACTCAACCACTTCCAAATATAGATAAAGAATATTTTGGATTACCTAAAACAGATATTATCTTGCCTGAAGATTTTGACTACTCATATTCTAAAGACAATAAAGAAGTTGATAAGTTTGCCCAGGGGCACTTTAATTTTGATACAAATATAGGAGCATAAAATGAACTGCATAGTATGCAACAATCCAATAGAACAAAATTACAATAATCCATCTTTATATAGATATGAGTTAAATGGTAGACCTAAACAATATTGTTCTTCAAATTGTAGAGAGTTTAATAAATTTTATCAACACAATGTCTAAACGTCTTGATAATATGACTCCAACTGATACAGCTAAGCGTCTTTTAAAGGGTCAATTATTTAAACTAGCGAATACTATTATAATACCTATCTCTAATAGTAATAGTACCAAAACTTCTCGAGCCAAAAAAGATTAACAATGAGCTTTAAAAAATACTCTGATTTATACCTACAATTTAAAAAACATGAGGTTAAACCATCTACTTATGATAAATATATAAATACTGTTAAAAATAGATTTGATTACTTTACATGTAAGGAAATAACAGATATAAAACCATCTGATGTTAAATTATGGTTATATAACATCAATGATGTAGGTAATAAGTCCAAACGTGGTTATCTTGGTGTACTAGGTGGTATATTTCAAGAAGCTTTTTATGATGAAGTTATAGCTCGTAATCCTGTTAAATATATAAGACTCCCAAAAGTAACAACATCAACCATGAAACCTTTTACATCAGATGAAGTTAAAATGATTTTAGAAGACGCAAAAACAAAAAATACAAATTATCTTTATTTTGTGGCTATTGCTTTTTACACTGGTATGAGAACTGGCGAAGTTATAGGACTTAAAAAATCAGATATAAATTTAGAAAATAAAGTTATAAATATATATCGTTCTCGTAGTAGGTTTGGAGAGAGTACACCAAAAACAAAGTATAGTACTCGTGAAGTACCTATAATTGATAGTTTACTACCATATATAAAAGATTTAATGCTTACACATGACAATGAATACCTCTTTGTAACTCAATACGGTAAACCATATATGGACACATGCGTATTTTGTGATTATTATTGGAAGCCATCATTAAAAAAGTTAAAAATTCCATATAGACGACCATACAACACAAGACATACATACGCTACAAATATGCTATATAGAAATTTAGTTACACCTGTTCAACTCTCACAATTACTAGGTCATGCTAATACTCAGATGGTTTTTGATACATATGTGAGTTATTTGGAACATAACTATAGTCAATTTGATAGGTCTATGTCTGTGTATTCTTAAGGAAAATAAAATGAAAAATAACGTGACCGATCGTAGTAATAAATGTGACTTAACAGTACAATTTAATGTGACTGATCCAGGTACTAAAAAATGAAACTAATCTTATCTCTCTTTAGTGGCATTGGACTATTAGACAAAGCTTTTAAAGATGAGGGCTATTGTGTAGTAAGTGCAGGAGATATAATCTTGGGTGCTCATCATAATATCTGTGACTTTGCAGCACCATTAAATAAATTTGATGGAATTATAGGTGGTAGTCCATGTCAAGACTTTTCAAAAGCTAATCGTGACAGACCAGGATTAAATAACTCTTATGGTTTAAAAATGTTAAATGAATTTAAACGAGTAGTTCAAGAAGCTCAACCTACTTGGTGGTTGTTGGAAAATGTACCTACTGTGCCAAATATAACAATAGATGGTTATTCCTATCAAAGAATAGATATAAATCAATCTTGGTATGAAGATGTAAATAGATTAAGGCATATACAATTTGGACATAAAGAAAATAAATATATTCAAATTTCAAGAGGTGTGACTGATCCAGGACAAATAGTAACTGTGACCGATCGTACAAAAAAAGAAAGTTGTGACCGATCGTACAGAAAAATAAAATCATGTGCATTAGCTAGTGATGATAGACCATTTAAAGAACTTGTCAAACTTCAGGGATTAGATGAAGATTTCGATATACCTAGTTTTAATGTTCAAGGTAAGAAAAGAGCAGTAGGAAATGGAGTACCTTTATCTATTGGAAGAGTTTTAGCAAAAGCTGTGACTGTATTGTATAAAAATAGTGTGACTTTGCAGCGTGTAAAATATTGCAAGTGTGATTGTAAAAGAATTATTACACATAAAGGACAGTTTTATGACTTTTCATGTCGTAAAAGATATCAGAGATTAAAAGATAAAAATTAAGTTTATTTAAGTTTGCCTCGTATAAGAGATTTTCAATGTTTTCTTAAAGTGCTTTGAAGCCCTAAATTTGGGGGAAAATGGCGGACAGGGAGAGATTCGAACTCTCGGTAGGATTACTCCTACGCATCCTTAGCAGGGATGTGGTTTAAGCCAACTCACCCACCTGTCCATGTATTTAAAAAGTAGATGGAATTATACCATTTAAAAATAACAATCTGCTTAAAAGTTCTATTTTAAGCAGATTATTTATATATAAGTCTTTATGGGTGTTTTACAACTCCAGTATAAAAAGGCTTACAATTTTCATTACTCTTCTTTGGCTCTTTTTTCTCTTTCTTTTTTCCAAAAAATGATGAAACCATATTTACTACTTCTTGAACTTGTTCTACAGATACTTCATCACTAGAAGTTAAAGCTTTGCCTTTGGGGTTAGACAAAGAACCAGATATTGTTTGTGAGTAACTTGCACAACCTTTTTTATCAAGTATTGCTACTTTTACACCTTTTAAACTTTCATCTACTATATTTATAGCACCTTTTACAGCTATTCTATTGTTTAAAGTTGCTATTGCTACATCACTCAGAGTTGCAACTCTTTTTGCAATGTCTATCTTTACATGTAAACGCTCTATTGCAGTTGTTCCGCCTTTAAGGTCATCAAATGCACCTTTGCCTTTCGCTACATTGTCCATAGCAGAGCTTAAAAATGATGCTCCAGCTTTTTTCAAATCTCCACTTTTTAAAGCATTGTAACTCTTAACAATTTTGTCTATGTCATAACCCTTAACACCAACTCCTTTACCATCAAGAAGTATAACTCCTTTTGCAGTTTTTTTGGCACTAAGCGCATCAGCTCCAGTAAAAGAAATATTTACCTTAGCATTAACAACACCTTTTAACAAATCTTTTTCAAGCACTTCTTTAGAAAAATTCTCAAGTTTTAGGTTTGGAATCAACTCTTCAAATGAAATTTTAGGTGTTTTACCACTCATATCAACTCTAGCTTTCGCAGTCGCTTGTGAATCAAAAATAGTGTATTTCATACTATTTAAATTTGCAACTGCATCTTTTAAGTCAAAATCTAAAGTCGTATTATATACATTATATTTATCATAAGTTAATTGCTCTATATTTACATAACCTCTTAAAGCTAAGCTTTTTAGTTTTTCTTTAGTTGAGTCTAAACTTATGTCATTAATAGTTATATTTAGATTTTTAACATTGACTTTTGAATTTGCTATATGGTCTACATACGTTATATTTGCATTTTCTAATCGCACTTCTGTTACATTAACAAGTGGTATTTGCATTGGTTCTTCTTCATTAGTTGAAGCTGTTTCTGTTTTTACTGCTTTATTAGGACTCACAACATCAAAATTTGTTTTACCATTTTTCATTTTTTCTATATTTAAATTTAAATTTGATAACACTACATAATTTACTTTTACCTCTTTACTCAAAAGTGGCATAAGCTCCAACGCTGCATCAAAACTCTTAAATGTCGCAAAAGCTTTTTTATTTGGTACAGCAATGCTTACATCTGCTACACTTAAGCCTATAGGAGAAAAAGAAATACCTATGTCACCATTGATTCTCAAATCATATCCTGAAGCATCTTTTACAGCTTGTTCTATTTTTGATTTATATTGATTTAAATCCAAAGTAGCTATAAATATAACTAAACCAACTATTACCAAACCTAAAATTAGTGTCAACTTTTTCATAATCTTCTCCTAAATATTTTCTATTATTTTTTTTGTTATTCCAAGAGGGTCATTTGATTGGTAGATTGGGCGTCCAACTACTATAAAATCTGACATCTCTTGTTTTGCAGTAGTTAAATCAGCTACTCTTTTTTGGTCTCCAGCACTCTCACCAAAGGGGCGAATACCAGGAGTTAAAGTTAAAAAGTTTTGTGTTGTATTGCTTTTTATAAGCTGGCTCTCAAAAACTGAACAAACAACACCATTTAACCCACTCTCATAAGCATCTTTTGCAAATTGTGTCGCTTTTTTATTTATGCTCTCTCCATAAATTGCTTTAAATGATGGCTCATCAAAACTAGTCAACGCAGTAACTGCCAACACTATTGGAGGATTCTTTATACCGCTAAGTCTATCCATAACCATAGTCATTGCTTTTTTACCGCTTGAAGCATGGACATTAAACATATCTACACCAAGCCCAGCCATAGACTCAGCTGCGTCAGCCATAGTATTTGGTATGTCATAAACTTTTAGATCTAAAAAAAGTTTAAAGTTTGGATTTATCGCTTTTAACTCTTCTAAAAGTGGTTTTCCATCACGTATATATGAGCGAAGTCCGACTTTTAACCAGACATTTTCACTCTTTAAAACTCTTGCTAAATCCAAATTTTCTTTAGCGTTAGACAAGTCAAGTGCAACGCACAGTTTCACTACTTTGCCTTATTTTTCATAACAGAATCTAAAACACCGTTGATAAACTTTGGACTCGTGTCGTTACAAAGTTTCTTAGCTAACTCTATCGCTTCGTTAATAACAACTACATCATCAAGTTCACTATGAAGAATTTCATAAGTTCCAAGTCTTAGTATAGCTCTTTCAATATTTCCTATTTCACTTAAATTCCACTCTTTAAGATAACTATTAATGACTTCATCTACACTTGGAAGGTTTATCTTAATACCGCTATATAACTCTTTTGCAAACTCAAGCTGGTTATTTCTTATTTTTTTCTCTTCAAAAAGGTCATCTACAAACTTCTCTATACCTTCGTTGCCTATGTCACTTGCATACAAAATACCTACAATGGTCTCTCTTACTTGATGTCTCGTTGCCACTTATAATCCCTTATATAAACTTACCATTTCGATAAGTCCCGTCATAACTTCAAAGCCTTTGTTCCCAGCTTTACTTCCTGCTCTCTCTATCGCTTGCTCTATTGTGTCAGTCGTAAGAACACCAAATACTACTGGCATTTGGTACTTTAACGCACAACTTGCAACTCCCTTAGTAACCTCAGCAGATATATAATCAAAATGAGGAGTACTACCACGAATCACAGCACCAACACAACAAACAGCATCATACTTACCACTTGCTAAGACTTTATCAAGAGCCAAAGGTATTTCAAATGCCCCTGGTACTAAAATTAAATCTAGTTTTTTTTCATCTCCACCATGACGCAAAAAAGAGTCTTTCGCACCTTCAACTAGTCTATCTGTTATAATGTGATTAAATCTTGCGTTTATTATTGCTATTTTTTCGCTTCCATCAAGTGAAAGTTGTCCTTCTATGATATTCATACTATTCCTTATTTGTTATTTTTTGATTATACTATATTTTTGATATGTAAACACAGTTCTTGATTATATCACATAGCAGTTTGTAGGGGTATTAAAACACAAATTTAAAAGTTGAAGATTTATATTATAGTATATCACATAGTAGTTTGTAGGGGTATTAAAACTAAATAAAGATATTAACAATACTGTATTTCTTAGTATATCACATAGTAGTTTGTAGGGGTATTAAAACTGATAAAAATAATTTTTTTTTGAAAATTTGTGTAGTTTTTACATAATTTTATGAAATAATTGGATACAATATTCATTATGTTGTATGACATAGTAGTTTAATAGGGGTATTAAACTAAGTCTATGAGTTACTCATAGACGACTTTAGGCGGTAGATTTATCTATCGCCCTTTTTCAAAACAAAAGTAACTGTCTTGGTTCGTTTTTCTCTTCTTCACTTTTTTCTCCTATGATTATGTCCATAGAAGCAAACTGCTTATCTGTAAACATAAGCAATCTTATATTTCCATTTTTTATATTTTTTTTAACAAAATCTTTAATTCTTTTTTTACCTAAATTTACTGCTTCTGTTGAGCTAAATATCTTACCATATACTGAGTATTGAAGCATATTATACCCTTCTACTTCTAGCTCTTTATGAAACCAATGGTATCTTTTTTTCTGTATTTTTGTTTTTGTAGGCAAATCAAACATGAGCATAAGCCACATGACTCTAAAAGCACTCATCTTTAAAAAATTCTCTATTTATAGTTGGATACAATACAAGTTGACTATCGTCAGCGAACATCGCTTTTTTATAGCTTATTAGAAAAAGTTCAACTGATTTAGACAAAGAAGTTATACCACCACCAATCTCCACACAATCAAAACCTAAAAGAGCCACAAGTTCTCTTTTAATAGTTACATCCATATAACCTAAATTTGAATACTTACTAAACACTCTCTTTACATGTAAGTCACAAATAGCCCTAAATGGTTCTATCAAATCATCTACAAGATTAAAAGAGTTATATCTGTTTTGATGCCAAATTCCAAAAACTGGCAAAAGTCCACTTGCACTTACACTTCTAGCCATAGAAGCCCTAAGTATTGCATAAGCATAGTTTAACATACTAGACTTCTTGCATAACCCATCATAAAACAGCGAATCCTCTATCAAAGTTGATTAAAGCACATATAAGATTAAATCTTAAGGCAAATCTTTTTCGTCTATTTCTATATTTTGTAGCAACAATTTTAAAAACTTTAATCTTAGCATTTATATGTTCAACAGAAATACGTCTTGATGACTTATTTTTATTTTCTAGTTTATCTTTTTTTGTAAGAGAAGTAAGCTTGGTTTTTTTTCTTGGCATCTCTATATTTTTATGAATATTTGCTAATCCTAAAATCCTGTATCTACACATACAATAGTCTCTTTTTTGATTGGTAATCTTGATTGTTTGAACAATTTAAAATCATGAGTATTAGTCATAGCAACTGCTGTACAAATAATTCTTAGATTGGAATCTAGTACTACTTGACCTTTTACAGTATGTTGTTTTTTCTTCCCACTATAGCACTTCCTTTGCTTTTTTTGGGACGCTCTATTGGACATTCAGTAGCATCAATTAGAATGTACTCTAGTTCAATACCACAATCTTCATACAAGCTTTTTTACTTGGCAATGAAAATTTACCTGATTGAAGTAAAACACTCTCTATTTCTTTAATAGTTCTTGAAACTGTTGATTCACTCACCTCATAATCAAATGCCATATGTGACATTGAACGATACTCTCTGTAATATTCAAGCATTAATAAAATTTGTGTGGAAACACTTAATTTATTTGGTTTTCCACCTTTAGATTTTTTCTTCTCATGATAAAGTTCACACTCTTGAAGCATAGCTTCGAAAGTAGCAAGTTTTACCCCTGTTAATCTTTTAAATAGTTCTGGTTTTAGTTGTTGTAGTTTTTCATAATTCTTCATAATTTATGTAAAGCAATTCTTAATCCTTTTTGGGTTATGCAAGAAGTCTACTATTTAAAATATCTTCGCCCCCTTGCTCTCTTCTAAATCTTGGATTATCAAATACATTTTTCCAATACAACCTTGCACTTTGTGCTTCATCATTGTTTTTATCATATAGTTGGACTTTTTTTGAAAAGTTTGTTAACTCTTTATAATTTTTATTATTAAAAAATGCTAACACTTCAGCTTGATTTTTTATCTTTGATTTTATTATATCTTGCCAAATTTTTTCTTTGAACTCTTTAGTTATACTTATCTGTACATGTGCAACTTCTGTCATAGTGCTATGTTTGTGATAAGGCGTAAGTATAGCACTTGGATGAAACTCTTCATCTATAAAAAGTGTTGCAATGTTGTGTTTTGCTAAAAGCTCTATGCTTTTACCTGTGATACTAAACTGAGTATTATCAAAAAGTATAAAATCAATGTCTTTTAAAGTTACTTTTACCTCATCTTCGCTTTCATAAAAAAACTAAATTTGCATTTGCATTTTTTACTTTTATCTTACATGGCTTGGTTAAGTGTACAACTTTCCAGCCCATTATATTTTACTCTTTACCTCATCTAAGACTACTTTACTATTTGAGTATTCTAATTGGAAAAAACTATGCAAATTTTCAAAAAAAGTGTTTTCTACTACAATAGATGTTGATTTTTCGTTAAGTTTATCTACGCTTAGATTATATTTTATAAGAAGTTCTATATATTTATCTCTTTTCTTGTTATCTATTATGATTGGCAAAAAACCATTTTTAAGCATATATATGTTCGATAAAAGTCTAGCAACTCTTCCATTACCATCAAAAAAAGGATGAATAGAAGTAAATCCTACATGACATCTTGTATATTTTCGTAGACATTCATCGAAAGTTAAATTTTCTTTAGATATATCTGAAAATTCATCAAACCATATTTTCATAAGATATTTAACATTATTTGGATGTGGATATGGATGAAAATCTTTTGTGCCTTTTTCATTTAAAATATATCTACCATTTTCCACAACTTTATACTCCCCCAATGGACACTCAATATCTATGTTTAAAGTCGTTTGTACTGCCTTGTGTAGATTAAACATATCTTGTTCTAAAAGTAAATCTTTATTTAATAAGCCATAAACTATGTCAATAGCCCTAGCATGACCCACTACCTCTTCATGTTCTCTTAAAGTGATACCAGATACAGTCAAACCCTGCTCAATGATAAAAGAAGTATCTCCCAAAGATACTGTATTGCCCTCTATTGCATTTGATGTATAAGTCCATCTTATCTTTAGTTCGTCTTTTACAATCTTTTGTGAAGTTCTTGTCATGCCATCATATACATTAGCCATTTTTTATGTCCTTTATAAACTCTAAAAGTTCACTTTCACAACTACCTATAATTTGGTATGATTTTATATTTCCTATAATGTCTAGGTTTAGTTTTATTATGCCTATAGCTTTATTTAATGATTGTTGCTTATGACTATTTGCTTTACCATTAAAAATAGTTAAAAATGAATGTGGTTGAAGCCCAATACTAGCTGGAAACCTAGGATTTGAAAATGCACCCATTTTTTTATCCTCAAGAAAACTTACAATTTTACCACCTTTAAAATTACCATCAGGATATATAAAAAACACTAAATCATTTTTAAATACTTTAAAGCTATTATCATTTTCTTTTAATTTATAAATACCATTAACTACTATTGTATTCGTTACATCAATTCTTTTATATTTTAATTTTATATTTTCTAAATTTGCTTTAAACCCTATAAAAGTTTTCTCTTTAGTGGCTAGTCCCCCTCTTACATCAAAACCAGTTAGATTTGTTTGGTAAAATTTTACTTTTCGTACTATATTTCCATTGTTATCTTTTATATCTTTATGTATCAACTCATCCAATGTTTGTTTAGATATAGATATTAATTCTTTATCTTTTACATCAATTCCCTCAAAACTATCAAGCAGTGCTTTTATGTCTTCTGCTCTTTGTTGGATTATCTTACATATCACATCATTTGGATTTGTTTTATATATGTACATTTTATGCAAGATACTCTTTTTAAAACTCTCTTCAAACTTTTCTGCATTTGTTAAAACAGTAGTTTTCAAAGCTATAAAATTATTTATAATATTTTCTCGAACAGTAAAAATACCATCTGCTTTTTTACCGTAAATAGTATCTTTATGTATTTTTGACACCATGGGCTTTTTAGACACCCAAAAATTCACAGTCTTAGTCTTGCCCCAAATGTCTTTATAAAACACACTATCTTCACCGTACTCATTGTACCTATCTTCAATCATCTCTATAAGCTCGTTAGGCTCAATTCCCTCTATGAGTGGTATATCTTTTTTTATTTTTGCTCTTGCTTCATCATCTATGACACCCATGTTGTTTCTAAAAGTATTGGATAGTTTTTGAAGCCATGAAGCATTTGTAAGACCTATAAGTAAAGCATCTACTGCATGATGAATATTTGTATCTCTTACTTTAATCTTTACATGTAGAAGTTTTCTTATGTTTGAAGTAGCTCGTCCTTGTATGTGTCTAACACTACTTCCATCAGCTTGTTTTTTCTCACTTACAAACGGATAGTATCTTTTTAGGACTTGGGCAGTCAAAGCTTCTATGTAACTTGTGGCTCTTAGACTCTTTGATTCAAATCTATCTTGAAATGATTCATCAAGAGTAGTAGCTAGTAAATTTATCTTCTTTTTCCAATGTAACTTATGCTGTGCAAATAGATCATCAATTCTGTTTATATAATCTTGTTTATCTTTTACAAAATTCATAGGTAGTTGGTTTGATTTTTTCAAGTTTGTATCACGATGGACTAAAACAAAATTGTGTTTTACACTAAGTCCTCCTAAGCTTTGAGGAACTATATGATCCAAATCAACAGTATTGGTAAATATATCTTTAAACTCTATGCCATCTCCGCTATATATATCTCTTCTTCCTTGCTCTTCGTACATCAAAATTTTTCTAGCATATTTTCGTAAATTTTTACCAAAATACTCTGCTATTTCTTGATACTCTTTGTTTGCTATTATATCGTCTATCTGTTTCTCTAAAGCCCTATTTGCTTTTTCTATATCTTTTTTTGTTTGTTCATTTTGGCTTAGTTCTCTTGTGCTTTCTACTCTTATCTCATCAAAAGAACCATGCTCTACATGTAGATGTTTTATAAGCCTTAGCGTGGCACTCACTACATACTTTACAGGGTGGTTATTTATTTTTAAATCATCATCTTTTTCATAAGTACTTACATGTAAATATTTTATGCCTTTTTTAAACTTACTATAATCTTCACTTCTATTTAGCTCTAACTTTTCTTTTATCTCATCAGTTGTATAACCTTGTTCAAAATAAGGTATAAATTTCATCATTGCATATTGTGAGATATTTAAACTATTTCCTTTTTTTTCTTTAATAAGATTTATGATAGTTTGATCATCAACTTTAACTTTAAGTTTTTCATATATGGTTTTAGGGTCTTTTTCAAAGTGCAGTGCTTCAAATACATCTTTCAGTATCTCATAACCATTTTCTTTTGTTAAAGCATCCAATATAAAGCTACTATCTATTTTAGATAAATTACTTACAAAATGGAACTTAGTGATAGTAAGTTTTCCGTCATCTTTGTTAAATATCTTCATATCACTAGATAATTTTAAAACTTTTCGTATATCTTTATACTTTATGTCAGCTATATTTTTACCTTTTTTTATTTTCATAAAAAAGTCATCTGATATTAATTTAATTTGTTCTTTTGTAATTTTAATAATTGGCTTAGTGTTAAATAAGATATTTGATACACTTTGATACATTTTAAATATATCTGATATAAGTGAATACTGATGCGCTACTTTTTCATCAGAATAATATTCACAACTAGCAAACAGACTCATATCGTTAGTAGATGGATTTTGCCAAGTTATAATATTTTTTAATTTTTCTATAAATAGTTTTTCATCAAAATCATCTTTAAACAATCCAAATTTAGTTTGAGATTGTATTAGTTTTTCTATCTCTTCATCTATATATTCTCTTTTTATCATATAGTTATAATTATCATGATTTCTAAAAGTTGGATTACTTTTTTTAATCTCTAATTCATAGATGATTTGTGCAACGGTTTTAGAAGAATTTTTTCTTAATTCTTCTATGGTCAATAATGCTTTTTTTATCTGACCTTTTTCATCTTCAACTTTTTTAGGTTTTTTATCATCAATATTTATACCTAACTCACTACACAATTCTTCTAGTAAGTCATCACTATCTAAAGATTTATATCCACGATGTTTAGCCAAAGTATAAAAAATAGTAAATAACTCTTCAATTTTTAACTTTTCATCAAATACTTTTTTAGCTCTTAATTCCCACTTATTTTTATAAACATTGTGTTTCTCTTGATACAAAAAATACTTTTCATCTCCAAAACCAAACTCTTCAAATAATTTTGCTAAATCTTTTTTTCGCTTTTTTCTTAAACCATACAGCTTTGTAGTAGAAGCACTAGAACTATGCAAAAGCTTTTTAGAATTTCCATCTTTATCAGTAGCTTTATCGAACATACTGATACCATAATTAAGCAAAGAGTATCTATCATTTTCCAACTCATCTAAAACCGAATAACCTATAGAGGTTATTCCCAAATCTAGCGAAAGTATTTTTTTTGACATTTTCTACCTTTTTAAGCTATTTTGTATCGCCTTTATGTCTTCAATAGTTTTGCCGAAATCTTCAAGATTTAGCATATTTGGTCCGTCACATAGTGCTTCACAAGGGTTATCATGAGTTTCAAAGAAAAATCCATCTACTCCAATAGCAGCTGCCCCACGTGCTAGTGGTGCTACAAATTCTCTTTTTCCTCCACTTGTTCCACCAGCCATTCCTGGCATTTGCACAGAGTGTGTTGCATCAAAAACTACTGGTGCAAATTCGTTCATAATCATAAAACTTCTCATGTCTACCACCAAATTGCCGTAACCAAAAGTACTTCCTCTCTCAGTCAACCACACTTTGTTCGCACGAGCAACTTCTTTTCCCTCTTCCATCACACCACGAGTCTCTAGTACTTTTTTCACTGAGTATCTCATGTCTGCTGGGTTTAAAAACTGCCCTTTTTTAATGTTTACTACAGCATCTGTTTTTGCAGCTTCAACAAGCAAATCAGTCTGACGACATAAAAAAGCTGGGATTTGAAGAACATCAACCACTTCTGCCACAGGTTTTGCTTGGTCTGGCACATGAATGTCAGTCAAAAGGTTATATCCAAACTCGGCTCTTACCTCTTCAAGAATCTTCAAACCCTCATCAATTCCTGGTCCTCTAAAACTGTCCAAGCTTGTTCTATTCGCTTTATCAAAACTAGATTTAAAATAAAACTCTATCGTTTCATCTTCATGATACTTCATCAACTGCTTTGCAACTGAAAACAACTTTTCTCTGCTTTCTATAACGCATGGTCCTGCTATAAGTATCATTGTTTATCCTACTGTGTATTTTAAGGTGATTATACCCAATCATTGCATAATTTGGGTTAAACTAATACACTTCTTTTCTGTGTACTACTCTAATAACTGTCACTAATAGCACATCATTTTCTTATAAATAAAGTGGCGTATAACGTTTGTCGTGAGAGATAATTTTCCCGAGGGGTAAATTATTGCCACTCCTCGTACTTGTTATAGTTCAATAGTATGATCAGCTATATCTGGTTCAATCATACCTAAACTCCACTTACCAATTATTGTTTTTTTATGCCATCTTTTAAGTTCTTGTTTGTAGAGCATTGAAGCTACAAAGCCTCTCAGCTCCAAATCTGTTGTTCCTGTTTGAAGAGGCTCGGATTTGATAGCATCAAATAGCTCTTTAGCATATTTTCGTCTATTTTTAATATCATTTCTTTTAAAACTCAAAGAGATAATTGGTCCTAGAATAATTAGTATTAAAAACATAACAACAATAAATAAAATAACTATAAAACCAATTCCATATAGTGACACTTTAAAGTTTAAATCTTTTTGATATGGACTATGGCTTATATCATAGTCTTGAGTAGTTACATCTTTTGCTGATATACTAATTTTTGGCTCTTCTTTTCCCTCAAATAATATTCGCAATTGCAATCCATAGTCAGCTTTTTCTGCTCTATTCATAGAAGTTACTATATAAGAAAAGTTATATGACTTACCATCAAATTTCATCTTCTTTTCTTCTATAATATTGTCATAAAACTCTTTTTCACCTACAGCTGAATATGACAATACTTTGAACTCTTTAGTGTTTACTGGAGTTACTTTTATCTTTATTGGAATATCAAGATAATTTTTAGATGAAAAATTAACAAGAGATATTTTCATAATGCCTAGTTGATTTTTTTCTACTTTATTTACAGTTAATATAATATCATCAGATGGAAATTTAGGTTTGAAAAATAGTTTTCATCAAAATCTTTATGTACATCAAGTTTCTTTATCTTTATTTGTTCAGTGTAAAAATAATAGCTTACTAGAAATGTTAGAAAAGTACTAATTACAGTGATTAAAATATTTTTCCAAGTTTCATTCATTTATAAGTATCCTTTTCTATACTATAATGACGAAGATGAGCTTCATAAAATTCGCTTGCTATTTTCTGAGATAGACCTTGATGTGAGACTCCTGCCATTTGTTGTATGTAGCAAAGCGGAATACAACAAATGGTTGGTGGCTCGTTTAGAGCTGAGCTTCGCCGTTGCACGTTCCCGCAAAACGGGAACGTGCAACTATTTATTCAACGAACATTATAACACACTTGGCTCTTATTTACAATTAACTGAACATAAAAAATATCATTGATTTGTTGAATAACCTTTTGTTCCTTAAACTATGAATTTAATACCTCTATTTTCTAGCCACTAAAATACCGCCTATAACAACTAACACTATCCCAAGAACTCCCCAAAAATCTGGTAAAGCATCTCCAAGCATGACTCCAACCACAAGTGAAAAAAGTATATTTGAGTAGCTTACAGCTCCAACAATACCTGCTTTAGTTACTCCATAGGCTTTTGTCATGTAAATTTGAGCTACTGTTGCACTTGCTCCTAAGCCTAAAATATAGATCCACATTTTCAAATTTGGCATTACAAAAGTAGCTTTTAAGAACTCTACATGTAAAGCATCATTAAACACCATTAAAAGCACTGGTCCTATAGTTCCAACAAGCATAAATGACAAGACTATCACTCTAGTGTCATAGTACTTTTTTAACTCTTTTACGCTTGTGTATGCCAAGGCCGCCCCCACGCCACTCAATAATCCCAATACATCTGTTAGTTCAAGTTGCAAGCCATTTGGTTTCATAATGAATATTATTCCTATAAAACCTATAAAAAGAGCTACAATCTCTTTTGCTCCTATTTTCTCTTTTAAAAACCAAAAAGCGAGAAGTGCTGTAAACATAGGTGAAGTTCTTGAAAAAGTCATAGCATCTGCAAGTGAAATGTGAGCAATGTTGTAGAAAAATGCAACCAATGCTATAAAACCCATCAATCCACGAAAAAATAGTAAAAATGGTTTTCCTCCAACTTGTTTCACTGGTATCTTTAAAAATGTAACTGCAATAAGTACAGTACCAACTACGTTTCTAAAAAAGACAACTTCAAGAGAAGGCATAGAACCACTAAGCTCTTTAGCAAACGCTCCCATGATTGCAAAACAAAAAGAGGCAAAAAGCATATACCATACGCCTATATTCACTCCCCTAATCAATTATTTCTCCTCTTATATCTCCAAAAAACAGTACATCTTTCAAAATGGCTTGTTTACAAAGTCCATCAGCTCCAAGATTTATAAGAAGTTCACCCTTGTCACTTGCAAATATATCATCATTAACTATCACTTTCATCAAATGACCACTTTCCCAATTTAAATCACTACTTCTTTTAAGAGGCATGACATCTATCCTGCCATCTGTTTTGTTTGCTCCTACTGCATAAAACTTGGAAGCTGATTTGACTTCGAGACTAGGTAGCATGTTTTTAAAGTTGAAAAACAAAGAAAGAAGATCATTTGGAGCGTAATAATCTCCATCTTTTTTCTCATGACTCACACTCTCTCCTCTATACTTTGTTTGCTCTACATATAACGCTTTTTCAGCGTGTGAAAAAATGTATTTTTTTATATCTTTTTTCAGTACAGTTTCTCCCTCGTAGCTTGAATATCTCTGCACCGTTTTTTCATAAAATTCTGGAACTAAGATTCCATCATCATCAACATTACCAGAACTCACATACCACTCTTCTCTCTCCCCGCTAAGTAAATTTGCCATACCTGTTGTTTTTGCGTGGATTGTTATTTTATACTTTTTATTCTCTACATGTAGATTAGTTTTTGCAATCCCAATTTGACCAAATATCCCAAAAGATACTTTGTACTTGGCACTTATGTCAGTTGCCATTAGAGATGAAACAAAAATAAATATCAAAATTATATGACTCAAAGTCAGTTCCTTATATATAATGTTTTCTATTATACAAAAAATTGTGTTAGAATTCGTTTATCTTTTTATAAAGGCCATTGATGAAAGAACTTTTAGAATACACAATATTTAATATAAAAACTACAGATATTATTATATCTATTGGCATATTGTTTATAGCTTATTTTTTCAAAGTACAATTCTCAAAAATAATTCTTAAAAACCTACAACTATTAACATCAAAAACTAAAACAAACCTTGATGACAAACTACTGGGTATTATCGAACCTCCTTTAAAATTTTCAGTGCTTATTTTGGGATTCTACTTAGCAGAACAATGGATAAATATCGAAGGGTTTCAAGTAATTGCAACAAGTATTTTAAAAACGCTTATTGTATTTACAATATTTTGGACACTTTATCGTGCTATTAATGAGTTCTCGTATATTTTTACAACATTTTCATCAAAATTTGGTAAAAGTTTAAGTGAAGATATATCAAACTTTATAATCAAATTTTTAAAAGTAATTATATTAATCATAGGTTCTATGACCATATTAGAAGGCTGGGGTATCAATGTTGGTGCTTTTGTCGCATCACTTGGTCTTATAGGTATGGCATTTGCCTTGGCTGCAAAAGATACGGCAGCAAATCTATTTGGCTCATTAGTCATTTTCTCTGATAAACCTTTTAAAAAAGGTGATTGGATTTTAACTCCTGATGTGGAGGGAACAATAGAGAGAATAGGCATACGCTCAACTAGAGTAAGAACTTTTGCTCAAGCACTAGTAAGTGTACCAAATGCTGTTATTGCCAACTCAGCCATCACCAACTGGTCTCTAATGGGCAAAAGAAGAATAAAAATGAGACTAGGACTCACTTACTCAACAAATGCAACTCAAATGGAAAATATACTAGATGATTTAAGGCAAATGCTCAAAAAACATCCCGATGTTCACCAAGATACTATTATGATTTATTTTGATAAGTTTGAAAACAGTTCACTTAGTCTATTTTGTTATTTTTTCAGTACTACTACCGTCTGGGCAGAGTATCTTCAAGTTAGAGAAAATATTAATCTAAAAATGATGAAAATCATAGAAAACAATGGAGCATCATTTGCATTTCCAAGTCAATCTGTGTATGTTGAGAGTATGCCAAAAAATGAGATGATTTAGTGAAAAAAGTTCTTATATTTTTAACATTTATTTCACTGCTAAATGCCGATATAAACATAAAAAATGCTTGGCAAAAAGTTCTACATGTAAACGAAGGACTTAAAGCTTCACAAGCAGAAGTTGACCATGCAATTGAGCTTAAAAATGCAACTGACTCTCTCTACCTTCCTGAAATTAGCGTGAGTGGAAGTTACACTAGACTTGAAAAAGAACTAGCTATCGAAGATGAGATACCAATTCCTATTTTAGGTTCTATCCCACTTCACCTTTCTCTTCAAGACCAAGATGTTTTTATGTCAAATCTATCTGTTCTATGGCCAATCTACACAGGTGGAAAAATAGATGCTGCGAGTGATGTCTACGAAGCAAAACAATTAGAAGCCGAAGCAAAACACCACATGGAAAAAGATAAAACCTTTTTAAATCTTATAAAAATTTACTATGGTGTTGTTATGAGTGAAGCAATACTGAACACAAGAGTAGAAGCCCAACACGCACTAAAACTACACTTCGAGAATGCAAAAAAACTAAAAGAACAGGGGCAAATAGCAATAATAGAGTTACTAAATGCGGAGGTTAAACTAGACTCTGCAAAAATAGAGACTACAAAAGCTCGTCACAAGCACGAAATAACCAAACTCGCTCTTGCCGATATGCTTGGTTCCCGTGAATTACCAACTTCTCATCTTTTTGTAGATAGTTTGGTACAAAACGAACAAGAACTAAAGTCACAAATGTTAGAGAACTACGCTGGACTTGATGTATTAAAGTCCAAACAATCACAAATTAATGCGCATATTACTATAGAAAAGTCAGCTTATTATCCTACATTTTTTGCATTTGGGAGTTACCTTTTATATAAAGATGATTCACCTCTTGTGGATATGACACCTGATTGGATGGCAGGAGTGGGAGTAAAATTTAATATACTTTCACGTGAAGGTAAAAGCGAAAAACTTGCAGCTGCCAAAATAATGAAAAACCGCCTAGTTCATACACTAAACCAAGCACAAAGCGACCTTTCACTTCTTGTAGAAAAAACATACAAAGAGATGATTCAATACAAAACAGAGTATGATGCTTTAAACTCATCTTTAGCTCTTGCTCATGAAAACTTACGATTAAGAGAGTTGGCTTTTAAAGAGGGTCTTGCAACTTCTGTAGATGTAGTTGATGCTCAAATGTTTTTAACAGGAGCAAAAACAAAAAGACTAAATGCAATTTATAATTACGTTCAAAAGATTTCACAACTTGCGGTTTTAAGTGGCAATAGTGAGCTATTTTTTGAACTAGAACAGACTTCCATGGAGATAAAATGAATAAAATACTAATAATAATTTCTTTGCTTATAGCAGGTCTTATTCTTTGGGTAGGAGCTACTTTTTATAAAGCATATCAACCAAAACCACTTACTCTTCAAGGCGAAATAGATGCACAAACATATAACATCTCATCAAAAGTAGCTGGTCGTATTAGCCAAATTGATGTCAAAAAAGGTGATCAAGTAAAAGTTGGAGATTTTATTTTTGCAATAAACTCAGATGAAGTCAGAGCGAAACTGAAACAAGCTCTTGCTTCAAAAGATGTGGCAGAGGCTGTTAAAAACAAAGCAGATAGTGGAGCAAGAGTCCAAGAAATAGAAGCTTCAAAAAGTCAATTCCAAAAAGCTGAAGCTGCACAAAAACTTATGCAAACAACGTATAAACGTATAAAAAAGCTCTATGAAGAGGGTGTTTTATCTCAACAAAAACACGATGAAGTCTACACAAAGCTACAAGCTTCAAAGTATACTTCAAATGAAGCAAGACAGCTCTACATCATGGCAAAAGAGGGAGCAAGAAGCGAAGATAAAAGAGCTGCCTTAGCTAAAGAAAAGGTTTATGAGGGGAAAATAGATGAAGTAGAAGCTTATGTAAAAGAGTTAAATCTCTACTCCTTTCATAATGGTGAAGTAACCTCTGTTCTTATCCATGAGGGCGAACTAGCACCTACAGGATTTCCTGTAGTAACATTGACAAACATGAGTGACTCATGGGCTAGATTTACAGTTAGAGAGGACCTACTCCCTGCTTTCAAAAAAGGCAAAATATTTAGTGTAAAACTACCTGGGCTTAATAACGAAACTTACGAATTTGAAGTAACTTTCATCTCAGTTATGGGAAACTTTGCTATATGGAAAGCACCACAAGCTGGCAAAGGCTTCGATATGAAAAGCTTTGAAGTTCATATGACTCCAACTAAACCAATCAAAGACCTAAGAGTTGGCATGAGTGTTTTACTAGAGTTATGATAAATGCTTTTAAATTAGAGCTTTTGGAGATAAAAAACTCATTTTATCTCTTCTCTTTGCTAACTTGGATTCCACTTGTTAGTTTTTTACTTATAATTGCTATCTTTAATAAAGGCGTTGTAAGGGATTTACATATTACAGTAGTTGACCATGACAACAGCAAACTTTCTCGCAAAATCATAATGCAAATAGATGCAAACTCCGCTCTACATGTAAAAGGAATTCAAGCAAATTTAAAACAAGCAGGCATAGATATATCTTCTGGAAATATTTATGCAACTGTTGTAATACCAAAATACTTTGAAAAAGATGTTTTACAGAAGAAACAACCACAAATAACAGCATTTATAAACACTCAATACTTACTCATTGGAAAGATGATAAATTCTGCACTAAGCTCAACCATACAACAAAGCTCTGCACGAGTAGAATTTGTGTCAAACCTAAGAAAAGATGGACAGTTTTCAACTGCTGAAAACTTAGCTTCTCCCATTAGTATTCAAGTTACTCCATTTTTCAATACCTACCAAAACTACTTTTTATTTTTAGTAACAGCTATAATACCTACACTTTTACAAGTACTTATAGCATTAGCTCTTATAGCTTCGATTGGCAAAACATTTAAAGAAAAAAAAGAAAAAGAGTTTTTTAAAAATGGAATAGTAGGTGCACTTATAGGGAAAACTCTACCTTACACACTTGCTTTTTTGGGTTGGGGAGTTATGTTTCTTCTTTACATGTACGGTTACGAAACATGGGAATTTCAAGGCTCTTTTGGAGTAACTTTTTTAGCACTACTTCTTATGATTTTAGCTTACGAAGGAATTGCATTGAGCTTTTTTGTAATTAGCTTTGACTCTGTCAGAGCACTTAGTCTTGCAGCACTTTATACCGCTCCTGCTTTTGCTTTTTTAGGTATTACATTCCCCGTGAGCAGTATGCCTGAGTTTGCTGTTGTTTGGCACAACCTCTTGCCAATCTCACACTACCTAAAAATCCAAATTTCACAGGCTAGTTATGGTGCCCCTGTGAGTGAAATTGTCCCACTTCTTCTAAATCTTATTTGCTTTTTACCAATGTGGATTTTTGTAATTTTAAAACTTAGGAAAAAAGTATGAGTTTTTTTGAAGTCCTAAAGTTTGAATTTAAAAATACATTTACGAACATTCCTATAGTCTTGACTATAATCGGGGGAGTTATACTCTACTCATTTTTCTATCCCCAGCCCTACTCTAATGAGATTGTAAAAACACTAAAAGTAAGTGTAGTAGACTTAGACAAAAGTGAGCTTTCAAGAAAACTTATATACTCACTTAATGCAACTCCTCAGATAAAAGTAGCTAGACAAGATATGAGTAGCAATGATGCAAAACAAGCACTCATAGAGAAAAAAGTGAGCGGTATCATAATAATACCGGCTCATTTTAAAAGAGATTTGGCTTTACATGTAAGTCCTACTATTGCTATTGGAGCTGATGCAAATTACTTCTTGATTTATGGTAGCATTGTTGAGGGAGCTTTCAAAAGTATATTTACACAATCCGCTGGTATAAAAGTGGGTAATCTGCTTTTACAGAACACTCCTTTACGAACTGCAAAAGAGTCTTTTAGTCCCTACTCTTTAAAAACTATCAATCTTTTTAATGTAGACATGAGTTATACTTACTACGTCATACCCGCAGTTTTTATACTCATATTACAACAAACCATGCTTATGGGGCTAGGAATACTTGGAGGATTTTATGCACAAAGCAAAGAAAAATATACTGCACCCGTATGGATGAAAATAAGTAGTAGAACTCTGATTTTTGGTACTCTTTTCTTTACTCATATACTCTTTTACTTCGGTTTTTCATTTGATTTTTTTCATATACCTCATTTAGCTAGTGCCTATAATATAGTTACTTTTGGAGTTCCATTTATACTCTCTACTATATTTCTGGGGATTTTATTTGGTGGACTTCTTAAAAACCAAGAGAGTGCAACACCTGTCATACTTTTAACCTCTTTGCCCCTCATATTTAGTGCAGGGTTCATCTGGCCAAAAGAGGCTATACCTGAATTTATAACCTACTTTTCACTCTTTTTCCCAAGCACTCCAGCGATGCAAGGATTTTTAAAATTAAATCAAATGGGAGCTGAGTTTAGTAGTATTTTGGTGCAGTATGGAATTCTTTGGTTACAAGTTATTTTGTATCTGTTGTTGTCTATTTATGTTTTGAGACGCAATGAATATAACCATTCACCTCATCAGTAAAATCAATTAACTGATAGTTTATAGTACTTCTTTCCACTCGTGCAGAGTCATCTTTAACTCCCCAAAAAATCACTTTTAGAGATAAATACTGATCTTTATATTTTATTCTCGTAAACTCAGGAACCAAGTAATGTTCATACGCATCACCATCCCATTTTATCCAAGGTCCTTCAAAGTCACTTGTTATCATATCTGCTAAAACAAGAGTCTCTTCTTTGCTTGATTCTAATTGAGCAATATTGACTTCATCTACTTTAGCTTTTTGGTTTAGTTTATAGTTCCAAAAACCCATTACTTTAGGGTAAGTATAAGCTCTATACGTTGTGTAACTATCACTCTTATAAAAGTACTCTTTATTTTGAGTAAATCCTAGCTTTTCATACTCTTTGGAAGTTCCAAACAGAGATACATCTTTAAAATTAGTTTCTATCAAATCTTCTAAAAAATCAGAAGAGTTTGCGAACTTGTTTGGACTAAATTCATCAGCACAATCATCTGCAAAAAGCAATGAAGACAATATGGTTACTGTAAATATAAATTTTTTCATAACAGAGTATACAAAAACTTGACTTATTTACAATCATATGATAAACTTTTCATATGAATAAAATTACATATGAAGGAATGGAATGAAAAAAACATATAAAGCACAAAATATCAACTGCATAAACTGCATAAACTGCTCAAACCTTATAAAAGGTTCACTTGAAGATGAGTTTGGGGACATAACAGTAAACTTAGAGACAGAACCAAAAGAAGTAACTGTTGAGATTAAAGATGAAAAAAGTGAAGCACACTTCATCAATGAGATGGCAAATATAGGTTTTAATATAATTGATAAATAATCAACTTATACGCTCTTGTTGTGAAGATGAAAGCTTCATACCAGACATACAAAGAACTCTTCCCAATAAAGAAGAGTTAGTAAGTATAACTAACATATACAAAGCATTAAGTGACCCAACTAGAGTTAAAATACTCTTTGCACTTTTAAAGTACGAAATATGTGTAGGAGAAATGGTAAACTTACTAAGTTTACCCCAATCTCATGTATCACATCAGCTCAGAGTCCTTAAAAAATATAACATAGTAACTTTTAGCAAAGATAAAAAAATGTCTTTTTACAGAATCATAAATGATGAAATAAAAGAGTTACTTCATACTGCACTAAAGGCAATAAAATGTCAAAAGAAAAAATAAACCTAAACATATCAGGTATGACCTGCGTAAACTGTTCAAATGGCATAGAAAGAGTTGTAAACAAGATGGACGGTTTGGAGCTTTCTAAAGTAAATTTTACTTCAAACAGTGGTGAGTTTACAATAGACACTGAAAAACTAGACAAAGCTAAACTCATAGCCAAGATAAAAAAACTAGGTTATGGCGTCGAAGAAAATATAGAAGCACTAGAAATTGCTAAAAAAGAGAGTTATAAAAAACTTAAAGCTCTATTTTTTGTTGCTGCCTCTTTTAGTGTCTATATATTTGCATTTATGTTTTTTCCACTTACTATGGTAAACAACAACTATATTATTTTTGCTCTTGCAACTGTAGTTCAGTTTTACCCAGGACTACGCTTTTATTCCCTCGCATACAAAGCACTGAGTAATAGAAACTACGATATGAATGTACTTGTTGCACTCGGAACTAGTGCGGCTTACTTTTACTCTGCTGCTGTTGTTCTTTTCCCTGACATGTTTCCAGAGCATCTTCGCTTTATGTACTTTGATGGAGCAGCTGTTATAATTACTTTTATACTCCTAGGACGACTTCTTGAAGAGAGAAGCAAGGCAAAAGCTACTGACTTTTTAAAGTCCCTCATGAATTTAGCACCTCAAAATGCAAACTTAATAACCAAAAATGGTGATATAAAAGTAGTCTTAGCAAAAGATCTACATGTAAACGATATTGTGCTTATAAAACAAGGTGAAAAAGTTTCTACAGATGCTCTCATAATTAAAGGAGAAGCTGATATAGACACTTCAATGATAACCGGTGAACCAATGCCAGTTTTCAAAACTGTGGGTGATGAAGTTATAGCAGGAACAATTAACAAAACAGGAACTCTTCAAGTTAAGGTTCAAAAGCTAAGTTCAGACACAACACTATCAAAAATCATAGCTCTACTAAACGAAGCAGGAAGTAAAAAACTACCAATCGCTAGATTTGCAGACAAGGTAGCAAATATCTTTGTGCCAACAGTCATAGGCATTTCAATAGTAACTTTTTTAGTTTGGTATTTTGTTGTAGGAGACAGTTTTGGAGCTATTTTAGCTTCTATATCTGTTCTTATCATCTCTTGTCCTTGCGCGCTTGGACTTGCTACCCCTATAGCTATTGTAAGTTCTGTTGGTAAAGGTGCTCACGAAGGAATCCTTATCAAAAATCCTGAAATATTGGAAATCATCAAAGATATAAAATATGCAATTTTTGATAAAACAGGAACTTTAACTAAGGGCGAAATTTCAGTAAAAGATATGCTTATAGATGAAAAATATTTAAGCCTAATAGCTTCAGCAGAACTGCAAAGTGAACACCCAATAAGCCTAGCTATAGTCAAGTATGCTAAAGAAAAAGGTATGCTAGTAGATGAACAAATTGAAGATTTAAGCATTCAAGCAGGTCTTGGTATAAGTGCTACTTGTAAAGGACAAAAAATTTTAGTAGGCAACCTAACCCTACTAGAAAAAAACAAAGTTAAAATCAACCAAAAAATCTTAGAAAGTTTTGAAAAAATTCTTAGTGAAGGAAATGGAGCTGTCTTAGCTAGTATAGGCGATGAATGCATAGGTGTGATTTCACTTGAAGACAGTCTAAAAGATGGTGCTAGTGAGCTTATAGCAGCTCTTAAAGAGAAAAATATAGTATCTATTTTACTCACAGGCGATAACGAAGTAACCGCTAAAAAAATAGCTGCTAAAATTGGTATTGATTTAGTTTACGCAGGTGTTATGCCAGATGAAAAGTACAAAATTATAAAAGAGTTTCAAGAGAAGTCAAAAGTGATGTTTGTTGGAGACGGCATAAACGATAGCGTATCAATTAAACAAGCCGACATAGGAGTCGCTCTAAACTCAGGTTCTGACATCACAAAAGATGCAGGTGACATAATCTTAATTAACAATCAACTAAGTTCAGTTTTAAAAAGCATAAACCTCTCTAGTAAAACAATGACCATCATAAAACAAAACCTCTTTTGGGCATTTTTTTATAATGCTCTTGGAATCCCACTAGCTGCTGGAGTTTTATACCCCATTATAGGGGTTATGTTAAGTCCAATGTATGCGGGAATTACTATGAGTTTTAGTTCAGTTACAGTTGTGCTAAATTCTCTTAGATTAAAGTTCGCAAAGCTTTAAAAAAAACTTTACATGTAGAGGTTTTCTACATGTAAAGCCTCTCATCAAATATACAGCAAATAAATGCTAAAATAAATACAAAATATAATCTAAAGATAAATTACAATGAAAACAATAGCAATAATAGGCTTACCAAATGTTGGGAAAAGTTCACTTTTTAACCGTATAGCAAAAAAACGCATAGCAATCACTTCTGATTTTAGTGGTACAACTCGTGATGTTCGCGACTATGAGGCTATCATTACTGATAAACCTTGTATCATCCTCGATACTGGGGGGCTTGATGACTCGAATGAAATTTTTGAAAATGTAAGAGTTAAATCAATGAATGCCGCAAACAAAGCAGATATTATCGTCATGATGGTTGATGGAAAGATGCTTCCAAGTGTTGAAGAGAAAAAAATATTTTACAGCCTTCAAAAGCAGAAAAAACCAATAGCACTTGTAATCAACAAAATAGACAATGACAAAGAGATTGAAAGAGCTTGGGAATTCAATGAGTTTGGTGCTGAAGCAGTATTTCCTATCTCAGTATCTCACAACCGTGGGGTTACTGCACTTATGGATTGGATTGGTGAATTTCTTCCCGAAATTGAACCTGTAGAACCAGAGGTTAAAGAAGAAGATAATGAAGAAGAAGATAATGAAAATATAGATTTAGATTCACTAATTGCAAGAGGTGAAGAAGAACCTGAGAAAAAAGAAGAAGAATCAAACCAGATAAACATCGGTATAGTTGGTCGTGTGAACGTGGGGAAAAGCTCACTTCTAAACGCTCTAGTCGGTGAAGAGAGAGCCGTTGTAAGTTCAATTGCAGGAACTACAATCGACCCTGTTGATGAGTATATTGACTATGAAGACAAACGTCTTAATTTCGTCGATACTGCTGGACTTCGTCGTCGTGGTAAGATAGAAGGCATAGAAAAGTTTGCTCTAATGCGCACTAATGATATGCTAGAAAATGCAGACATTGCTCTGCTTGTTCTTGATGGAAGTGAGCCTTTTAAAGAACTTGATGAGCGTATAGCAAACCTTGCAGATAAAAATAACTTAGCAACAATAATTGTTCTAAACAAATGGGACAAAAAATGCGAAAGTTACGAGAAAACCCTCGAAGAACTTAGATATAGATTTAAGTTTTTGGCTTATGCTCCTGTTATCACAGTTTCTGCACTAAACAAAAAAAGAGTCTTTAAAATAAAAGATATGATTTTAGATGTTTACAAAAACTATTCTCAAAGAATCCCTACTTCAAAACTAAATGCACTACTTAAAGAAGCCACTATAAGACACCATATACCTGGTGATAAAACCAAAGAGGTAAAAATATACTTTGCAACACAGTACGATGTAAAACCACCAAAAATAGTTTTAGTGATGAACAGACCAAAGGCACTTCACTTTAGTTATAAACGTTATTTAATGAACAAACTTAGAGAGAAGTTTGAGCTTGAAGGAAGTCCTATTCTTCTTTATGCTAGAAAAAAAGGTGAGCGTGATGAGGGTTTAGACCTTGAGTAAAAACATAGTTCTAATAGGCTTCATGGGTGTTGGCAAAGGCACAATTGCACGAGCACTTGTGAAAAAAAGTGGCATGTTTGGACTTGATAGTGATGATCTTATAGAGTCTATAGAAAACAGAAAAATAAAAACCATCTTTGAAGAGGATGGCGAAGAGTACTTTAGAGCCTTGGAAAAAAAAACTGCAAAGTGGCTTAGTAAAAATGTAAAAAATACCATCATTTCAACAGGTGGTGGCTTTTTTAAAGTAGATAATTTAAATAAAATAGGCAAAGTAATTTACCTCAAATCTAGCTTTAATGGAATTATAGAGAGACTAAAAGCCCAGCCGAATGCCAAACAAAAATTTGATAAACGACCACTTCTAAAAAGTATTGGAAAAGCTAAATCTCTTTTTAACGAGCGAACTAGTCAATATGAATTAAAAGCAGATATTGTCATAAATGTAGAAAATATAACAATAAATAGAATAATTGATAATATATTAGAGGAAATCAAATAATGACACGCGTACTATCTGGCATTCAGCCCTCAGGTGCGTTGCATCTTGGAAACTATTTTGGGGCTATAAAGCAGATGAAAGACCTACAAAACAGTAGTGATCTTTTTATTTTCATCGCAAACTACCACGCACTTACTTCACTAAAAGATGGCAAAGTACTAAAAGAAAATACTATTGACTGTGCTATAAACTTTTTATCACTAGGAATTGACCCAAATAAAGCTACTTTTTATGCACAATCAGATGTTAAAGAGGTATTAGAACTTTACTGGATACTTTCAGGCTACACTCCAATGGGATTACTTGAACGTGCTCACAGCTATAAAGACAAAGTTGCAAAAGGTATTGCGGCTAATCATTCTTTGTTTTCTTACCCAGTTCTTATGGCAGCAGACATTCTTCTTTATGATGCTAAAATTGTTCCTGTAGGAAAAGATCAGATTCAACACGTTGAGATGACTCGTGATATTGCTATAAAATTCAACAATGACTTTGGAAATATACTTACGATTCCCGAGTTTAAAGTAGCCCAAGAAGTGCAAACTGTCCCAGGGCTTGATGGTGAAAAGATGAGCAAGAGTTATGGGAACACAATTGATATCTTTAATACAGAAAAACAACTTAAAAAAATAGTAGGCAAGGTTGTTACGGATTCAACGGCACTTGAAGATGCAAAAGATTGGTCTACATGTAACGTATTTGCTTTAGCAAAACTATATCTTAATAATGATGATCAGACAGAACTACAAAAGAGGTATGAAAAAGGCGGAGAGGGTTATGGGCATTTTAAGATCTATCTTAAAGAGTTAATTTGGGATTACTATGCTGAGGCTAGAGAAAAAAGAGAACATTACCTAAACAACACTGATGAAGTGTACGATATACTAAGTGATGGTGCGAAAAAAGCAAGTAAGATTGCAAAAGCAAAAATGGAAATAATTAGAGATGCCGTGGGCATTTATCGTTAAGGAAAAAAATAGATGTTAGATATAAAACTTTTACAAAATGATTTTGATGCAATTTGTGAAAAATTAAGAAAGAAAAAAGTAGATGAAGAGACTCTAAGCACACTAAAAACTATTTCGTTAGAGCTAAAAACTGAAAAAAAAATTCTTGAAGAGCTTCAAGCAGAACAAAATGCTAAGAGTAAACTTTTTGGTGTTTATGCCAAAGAGGGGAAAGATATTAATGCTCTTAAAACTGAACTTTCACAAAACAAAACAAAAGTAACTGAATTAAACAATATTGTAAAAAAACTTGAAGATAAACTATCACAAATTGCGAACACAATACCAAACATACCAGATGTTAGTGTACCTGAAGGTAAAAGTGAAGATGATAATGTAGAGTTAGAACTAATTCTTACCCCTCCTGCATTTGATTTCATTCCTAAAGAACATTGGGATTTAGACAACGGCTGGTTAGATTTTGAAAGAGGTGTGAAAATAGCAAAAAGTAGATTTACAGCACTACGCGAGGATGGAGCTAAACTAAGTCGAGCGCTTATAAACTACATGTTAGATTTTAATACAAAACGTGGATTTAGTGAAGTGAATGTCCCCTTTATAGTAAATCGTGAATCACTAACTGGCACTGGTCAACTTCCAAAGTTTGAAGACGACTTGTTCAAAATAGAGGGAGAAGACCTATTTTTAATACCAACTGCTGAAGTTCCTGTAACAAATCTTTTTAGAGATGAAATCATAAATGAAAGTGAACTTCCTATTAAAATGACGTGTTACTCAGAGTGCTTTAGAAAAGAAGCTGGAAGTGCCGGACGTGATACAAGAGGAATGATAAGACAACACCAGTTTGCAAAAGTAGAGTTAGTCTCTATAACAAAACCAGAACAGAGTGAAAAAATCTTTAATGAAATGATAGATTGCGCTAGTGACTTACTAACTTCTCTTGGACTTGCTCACAGAAAAGTAATGCTTTGTGGCGGTGATTTGGGCTTTAGTGCAGCAAAAACAATCGACCTTGAAGTATGGTTTCCAGGACAAGACAGATATAGAGAAATAAGCTCTATCTCAAATACAATGGATTTTCAATCAAGACGTGCAAAAATACGCTACAAAGATGGAAAGAAAAGCAGACTAACACATACACTAAATGGCTCATCACTAGCTGTCGGTAGAACCCTAATAGCAATCATGGAAAACTACCAAAATGAAAATGGAACAATTAGAATCCCTGAAGTATTAAAGGCTTACATGTAATGGCTGAAGAAGAGATAATAATCCTCGATGAGAGTGATGACGAAGAGTTAGCACCCAAACAAGAGGAGAAAAAAGAGTCAGAACTATCACTAGATAAGAAAAAAAAGCTTGTCATAATAGGTAGTTCAGTTTTTACTCTTTTACTAGTTATAATTATAATCATTCTTATCTCAACAAGTGGTTCTGAGGAGCCTATAATATTAGATATAAATACTAGTGAAATCGCAGACAAATTAAATAAAAAACCACAACTAGGGCAGTTTTCTCCATCTCATCTAGAAAATATGATAAAAAAAGCCAATCTTTTATATGAAGGTGGAAACAAAAAAGAAGCTCTTAAAGTATATAAACGAATTTCAATATTTAATGAAGCTATATCTCATTATAATATTGGTGTTGCTAAAATGAAAGAGAGTAATTTCAAAGAGGCATTAGAGTCTTTTAAAAAGGCAATTGACAATGAAGAGCAAAGGTGTGTTAGTGCTATAAATGCTGCTGTTTGTGCACTTGAACTTGGGGAAAAAAAGCTTTTTAAATATTATATAGATTTAGCATTTACTTATTTGCCTATGGAGAGTAATTCTCCTCTATACTCATACTATGTTGGATTAATAAACTACTATAAAAATTACTATTATGAAGCGCTAGTAGCTCTTACAAATGCAAGTTCCAATCACTACAACTACGAACAAAACTATCTTGCTTCAAAAATACTCTCTTCAATAAACTTAAATAACCAAGCTGTAAACAGACTTGAAAAAAATGCAAGAAGTGATGACGCTCTCACACTTGGTCTTTTATATGCTAGGATAGGAGAGTTTAAAGTTGCTAAAAACTTTCTTGAAAAAGCTCACGGTAATAGTGAAAAACCTCTACATGTAAAAGTTGCTCTTGCCCTCATACATAACAAATTAGGCGAATTAGAGAGTAGTGCGAGTTTAATGAGCGAACTGTTTATAAAACATGATGAAAATGCTACAAAAATTTACCCAATTAAAATAACTCTAAAAAAATCTTTATTCGATGTTAATACAGCTCAAAATGAGTTTGATAAAACTTTATTTTTTGATGATAGAAGAACATATAGTCTTCTCTTCTATTTTGCTCCTTTTAAAGTTTTCAATGCAAAACAAACAATAGATTATATAAGAAAAGGTAGTATGAATATCTTCATAGATGAGATAGGACCAGCTTTGTCATATCTAAAAAGAAGTTCAACCATATCGAAAGTAAATATTTCCATAAGTAGTGGAATTAAAAAAGCACTCAACCATCATACAGAACAAGCAAACCAAATATTTTTAAAAATGATAGACACTTACCCAAAACACTCTATACTTCATTACAATCTTGCCCTTACTTATGCACAAATGGCAGAGTTTTCAAAAGCATACAAGCACTTTGCAAAAAGCTATCATCTGAATAACAATAACTACCTTGCGGGTGCATTTTCCATTATGACTGGTGAATTGATAAAAAAAGACATCATAAAACTCAAAGAAGATATAAAACAAAGCATGACAAGTGATCATAATTTAGAAAATACCAATCTTTTTATGTCACTAATCCACTTAACAGAAAACAATCAGCTCTCCCTTACAAGGTGGATTGAATATGATAAAAAGGAAACTCCTCTAAACTTAATATTTGACACTATCATAGCCCAAAAAACTTTTAATGAAAAAGCATATAGGCAAAAAGCAACTCTTCTTAAATCTATATTGCCAAAAGACATCATGGCAAATATCATTAACTTTAACGTTAAACACAAAAAAAATGATATAAAAAAATATGCTAAAGCGATACAGATAGACTTTAAAAAACTAGATTTAGATTACAATGCATTTTATTATGGACCAAGGTTAGTTCAAGAATCTTATATTAAACTTATTCAAATTGGTGGACTTCTTCATCATGAAAGAAACAAAGTAATAGAAAAAATGCAACTTGAAAAAAATGACGTTGCTGCAATCATGCAAACTTTAGCATATATAAGCATCTATACACACAATTTTGAAGAGGCTTATGTGCTTTATAATAAATTGATTGATGATCTAAAAAAGACTGATAGCGCTACCATATTTTTTGCAGCAGTGGCAAGCATAGGAGCAAATCATACACAAAATGCTGTAGCTCTTTTAGAATTAGCAAAACTTACCAATCCTAAAAACTTTGAATCAAGATACGCTCTAGGACTTCTTTACCAAGAGATAGGAAACTGGGAAGGTGCGACTATACAGTACAACAAAATAGGAAATAGTGACTTTAACTCTAAATACTTTAGTTTTAAAATCACTAGATAAATAGTTTAATTTCTAAAACCATCTTTCATAGAAATATAACTATTTAGTGCCCTTATATATGCATTTGCCGTAGCAAGCATAGTGTCAACACTTAAACCATGTCCCATTATGGCTGGTCGTCCCTCTTCAAATGTAACTTTAACTACTACACGAGCTAAGGCATCTTTTCCTTCAGTAACCGCATCAACTTTATAGTCTCTAAGCTCACCTTTTACCTTACAAACTCTATCAATAACCTTAAATACTGCATCCATAGTTCCATTACCAATAGCTGCGTCAGTAATCTCCTCTCCATTATGAGAAATAGTAACGGCTGCATTTGCAACACCACCAGGGTTACAGTCACTTAATTGAAGAGTTACAAGTTTAAATACCTCTTCTACTTTTGCAATCTCTGCTGAGACTAAAGCTCTTATATCATCATCAAAAATCTCTTTTTTAGCGTCTGCAAGAATTTTAAATCTTCCAAATGCTTCATCTATTTCATCATTTTTAAGATTAAAACCAAGTTTAGAAAGTTTATCTTTAAAAGCATGGCGACCTGAATGCTTACCTAAAACAATTGAGTTTTTATCAAGTCCTATATCAGTAGCTTTCATAATCTCATATGTCTCAATATGCTTTAAAACACCATCTTGATGTATACCACTTTCATGAGCAAAAGCATTTTTACCGACTATTGCCTTATTTGGTTGTGGTTCAATTCCTGTTATGGCAGAAACCAATCTACTCGTAGGATAAATCTCTTTTATATTTATGTTGGTATCATATCCACCAAAAATATCATGACGTGTTCTAAGAGCCATAACTACCTCTTCAAGAGCTGCATTACCTGCTCTCTCTCCAAGTCCATTTATAGTACACTCTACTTGTCTTGCTCCATTTAAAATACACTCAATTGAACTTGCAACTGCAACTCCTAAGTCATTGTGATTATGCACAGAAATAATAGCTCTATCACCTACGCTCTCATGAAGTTCTTTTATGATTGCTCCCATCTCACTAGGCATTCTGTAGCCTACTGTATCAGGTATATTTAGTGTAGTAGCTCCTGCGTTTATGACAGCGTCTAGTATCTCTTTCATAAATCCAATATCACTTCGCCCTGCATCTTCACAACTAAACTCAACATCATCACAAAAAGTTTTTGAATAAGTTACTGCATCGACTGCTTTTTTAATAACTTGGTCTGGAGTCATCTTTAACTTATACTCCATGTGAATTGGACTTGTAGCAATGAAAGTATGAATTCTTTGTTTCTGCGCACTTTTTATAGCCTCTCCAGCTGCTTTTATATCGCGGTCTAAGGCACGAGCAAGTGAACATATTGTTGAATTTTTTATTTGATCGCTTATACGCTTAATCGCTTCAAAATCTCCAGGACTTGCAGCTGCAAAACCAGCTTCAATGATGTCAACTCCAAGTTTTTCTAACTGTAATGCAAGTTGAATTTTCTCTTCAGTATTCATTGAAGCACCTGGACTCTGCTCACCATCTCTTAATGTTGTATCAAATATTATTATATTTTCAGTTTTCATCTTACTATCCCCTTTTTAAAGAACAAGTTTCTTAAAAATTCCTCGCGACTAAAGCACGAAGTATTAACTTCTGTATTTTTCATTTAATTGTCCTTGTATATTATTACGTTTTTTGTTTGTTAAGTTGTTTTGTTAAATTATATTTTAGAAGCTGAGAAGGAAAAGGAGAAGAAGATTGCTATTTCTCTTTTGTATTGAAATATGCTTTACATGTAAAGTTGTCATGTTATCTCCTTCGTTTATTATTAATATCTCAATCTATATGAATAAAATTCACATAGATTTCAGTCACTAAAGCACGAAGCATAGCTTCTGTGTTTATCTTTGTATTATACTAGTTTTTTTTCTTTTTAGCAATCGTGTAAATTCCACGGAAAAGTCCATAAAGTAAATATCCTGTTATCAAAATTGTTGTACTCTCTACTGGATAAAGATAAAGAAGAGAAAAAATAACTATTAAAATTACTAAAACTTTTGTTATATTTGCTTTTTTCATATCTACTTTTTTAAAGCTTGGATAACGAATATTGCTAACCATAAGAAAAGATAAAATTCCAAGACCTATAAGCATAGCTATCTCTAAACCATGCATAAAAGGATACTTTAAATAAGTAAGCACCCACATAGTTAAAACAACAGCAGCTCCAGGTATTGGGATCCCAATAAAAACAGAAGGCTCACTCACTCCACTCATTACGTTAAATCTTGCAAGCCTTATTGCCCCAAAAACAACGTACAATGCACTAAAAAGTGCTCCAAGTTTTCCAAATTGATAACCAACACTAAAGTAAAAAAGCATAGCAGGAGCTGCACCAAATGCAATAACATCGGCAAGTGAATCGAATTCTGCACCAAATTTACTTGTTGTATTAGTAAGTCTTGCAACTCTGCCATCAAGTCCATCTAAAACAAGCGACAACAAAATATAGATTGATGCTTTTTCAAACTCTCCACTTGAAGATGCTATTATGCCTATAACTCCTAAAAATGCACTTGCTGCTGTAAAAAGATTTGGGAATATGTACATTAATTGTAATTTTTCACCATTACTATCTCTCATCTATTTTTCCTTTATGTGCAAAATACCCAAGTACACTTTCACCAGCTTTTACTTCATCGCCCACAGCGACTTTTACTCTGCTATCAAGTGGTAAATAAAGTTCAACATTACCCTCAACCAAAAGTCCAAATCTTTGAGCAGATTTAAGTGGTCCTACAGTTTTAAAAAGTTCTATTTTTCTAGCAAATACTCCTGCATTTATATTGATAAAAAGTTCACTGTAATTGCTCTTACATGTAAGGATTGCTCTCTCACCAAGTTTTTTACTCAATTCTGATTTAGTAGGTAAAAAAAGACCGTGTCTTCTCTCAGTTGCTTTTATATTCAAAATTGTTGGTGCTCTTAATATACAAGCTTCTAGTAAAGATTTTTGAATATCTACTTTTATATACTCTTTACCATCGCTATGTTTTGCTTTGGAAATAGAAGAAATTGTTCCATCACTTGGGCTCAAAATTGCCATATCATCATCTTCAGCAGGAAGCCTCTCAGGATTTCTAAACAAATATCCTGTAAAAATCAGAATAACAAAAAATACCCATGGAAATATATCAAACCATATAGATAGTACAAATACAACAGATGAAAAAAAGAGATACTTCCACCCCTCTTTTGCAATTAATTGTGTTGTTGTACTATTTTTCATCTTCAGTTTCTTCGGTTTCTTCGGTTACTTCGGTTACTTCGGTTACTTCAGTTACTTTAGCTTCTTCTGTCTCTTCTGTCTCTTTGGTTTTTTTCTTTTTTAATGACTCAATTCCATGCGCTTCTTCATACGCATGAATTATCTCTCTAAGTTGGTCACCATCAATACTCTCATTTTTCTTTAATGATAATACAATGCTTTCTATACACTCTTTATAATTTTCAAGTTTTTTTAGAACTACTTTGTATCTCTCAGCAAGCATGCTTTTGATATGCATGTCAAGCTCTTCAGACATCTTATCGCTACAATCGTTAGTTGCACTTGAACCTAAAAATGTATTGTGTTGACGTGAAATAACCATTAGTCCAGCAACATCGCTCATACCATATATACTAGCCATTGACTTTATAATATCAGTTGCACGCTCAAGGTCATTACCAGCACCAGTACTTATCTCGCCAATAAAAATTTCTTCTGCTGCACGACCACCTAAAAGCACATCAACTTCAGCAATAAGTTCATGCTTTTGAGCCAAAAATTTATTCTCTTCTGGGGTATTTAGTGTATATCCTAAAGCTGCCAATCCACGAGGTATAATAGATACCTTAGCTACACTCTTTGCACCCTTTGTAGTTTCTGCAATCAAGGCATGACCACTCTCATGGTAAGAAACTATTCTTTTCTCTTCAGGATTTATACGACGACTTTTTTTCTCAAGTCCTGCAATTGAGCGTTCAACTGCTTCAACCATATCTTTATGGTGAACATGAGATTTATTAACACGTCCTGCTAAAAGTGCCGCTTCATTGATAATATTTGCTAAATCAGCTCCAGCAAGTCCTGCAGTCAAACGACCTATATCTTCTAAATTAACATCTTTAGAAAGTTTAATCCCATCAACATGAACTTTTAAAATATCTACGCGACCCTTGAAATCAGGCTTATCAACAAGCACTTGTCTATCAAAACGTCCAGGTCTAAGAAGTGCTGCGTCAAGCACTTCAGGTCTATTAGTTGCTGCAAGGACAATTACAGGAGATTTATCAGAACTAAATCCATCCATCTCAGCAAGAAGTTGATTTAGAGTCTGCTCTCTCTCATCATTTCCACCCATCTGTCCATTTGCAGCACGACTTTTTCCTATAGCGTCTATTTCATCTATAAAAACAATAGATGGAGCCTCTTTTTTTGCATTCTCAAACAAGTCTCTTACACGACTTGCTCCAACTCCAACAAACATTTCTATAAAACTTGATCCAGAAACTGAATAAAAAGGAACATCTGCTTCACCAGCAACTGCTTTGGCTAAAAGAGTTTTACCAGTTCCCGGAGGTCCTACAAGAAGAACACCTTTTGGAATTTTTGCTCCAAGGTTTAAATAACGATCAGGATTCTTTAAAAAATCAACTATCTCTTTCACTTCCTCTTTTGATTCTTCAACACCAGCTACATCGTCAAACGTTACATCTGGTTTCTCTGAATTTACTAGTTTTTTGCTGCTTCCCATTCCAAGAATTCCACCACCCATGTTTTTTTGCATACGGTTTGCAAGAAGCATCCAAATACCAAAAAATATAAAGATTGGAATTACCCAAGAAAAAAGAATTTCTGTTAGTATATTTGTTTCATTGTATCCGCCATATGGAATCTTCTTCTCATCAAGCAAAGGAATCAAAGTTGGATCTTGACCAACTTTTTTTACTATATATACTGTTTTTGTCACACCTTTTTCGTCAACTGCTCTAAGGATAGTTTGCCCCATAGCAACATAAGTCACTTGGTTTTTCTTAACTAGCTCCTTAAAATCATAGTAGTTTATGTTTTTTGTGACAGCTTTTCCACCTTGAGAATTACTCATACCACCCATACCATCATCTGGTGCTAAAAAGTTTTTAAACACCATTATAATTACAATTGAAAAAATTGCAAACACTAAAAGCGGATTTTGATTAAAGAAATTATTGTTTTTATTATCTTTGTTTTGGTTCAAGTTTTTACCTTTTTAGTACGAGTGTATACCACTCATCTTTTTTATATTTTTCTAAAATTTCCATCGAATTAAATCTGGTTTCTACTCTTTGTACATACTTATCAAGTATTCCTGAAAGTATCAAAATAGCACCATTTTTTGTTGCACTAATCAAATCAGGGGTAAGCATAATAAGAACATCGGCTATAATATTAGCTATGACTACATCATACACATCATTTCTCTTTTGTACTGATCCTGACCAAAAGTTGTTGTACTTTTCCTTGTTTAATTCAAAGTTATCACTTGCACTTTGAACTGCAAGCTCATCAGTATCACAAAAATCAACATTTGCTCCAAGTTTTGCACTAGCGATGGAAAGAATTCCACTTCCACAACCAACGTCGAGTACTTTATCATTTTTTTGTAAATATTTTTGCAACATAAGTAAACATCCATATGTTGTCTCATGATGACCAGAGCCAAATGCAAGAGCTGGGTCTATAATAATATTGATCTTATTCTCTTTTTTTGTTGTCCAACTAGGATGTATATAAAACTCCCCAATTTCAATAGGTTGAACTGATTTTTGGTAACTGCTTATCCAGTCTATATTCTCTCTAACTTCAAGTTTTGTTTCAACACTTACCTCTTTATTAAGAGTAACAGCGAGGCTCTGTGCAAAAACCTTTACTCCAAACTCAACTACGTCAAGTTCTTCTTCACTACGCACAATAATAACACCATCACGCTCTTCTATAGCTTCATTAGTAAGGGTTAGGATAAAATCGGCGAAACGATTATATTCGCCGAATGGGGTGATTTGTAGTTCATTATAGGTCTCTTTCACAATTAACCTAAAACGTCCTCTAATTTTTCTTTTAATACGGCAGGTGTAAATGGTTTTACAATATAGTTATTAACTCCTGCTTTTAAAGCTACAATAACTTCAGCTTTTCCGCCTTCAGTTGTAACCATAATTATTGGCATATCTTCGTATTTCGATTCTGCTCTTACTTTTTTGACTAGTTCTAGACCATTCATCTCTGGCATATTCCAATCAGTGATAAGAACGTCTATATCCTCATTTTCAGCCATAACTTTCCAAGCAACTGCACCATCTTCCGCTTCTAATACATCTTTATAATTCAACCTTGCTAATGTATTTTTTATAATACGGCGCATTGTTGAACTGTCATCCACTACTAGCAATTTCAATGTCACTCCTTTTTAATTAACAAGTTTTTATTCTAACTAACATTTTAACAAAAAATTCTTTGAAGTTACTTTAACTCTATAGACTTCTTGCAAAATTCTTGATTGTCTAAGAAAATTTTACAAAAAATCTAATTTAAAAGCAGCTTTAAGATCTAGTGTTCCTTCATAATAAGCCTTGCCTACTATGACACCTGCAACCTTTTTTGTTTCTAATAAAAGTTTAATATCATTAATGTCTTTTACTCCACCACTTGCAATAGTATCAACCTCACTAGCTCTTGCAATCTCCAGTGTGAAATCTACATTTACACCACTTAAAGTTCCATCTCTGCCTACATCTGTACATATAATAGCCTCAACACCAGCATTTGCAAACTCTTGTGCTAAATCTGTTGCTTTCATGGTTGACTTTTTTGCCCATCCTTCAACTGCAACATAACCATCTATTGCATCAATGCCAACTGCAATTGAGTAATTTTTACTCATCTGCTTTACAAACTCTGGATTTTTAAGTGCAATTGAGCCAAGAATGATTCTGTCAACTCCTAAATCACAATAACGTCTTATTGTATCTTCATCACGAATACCACCACCAAGTTCTAGTTTTAGATTACAATTTTCTCTTATTTTTACAATCTGCTTTAAGTTTTTTGGCTCTCCTGCAAATGCACCGTTTAAATCTACTAAGTGAAGCCATTTTGAGCCCATTTCTTCAAACTTTTTAGCAACTTCAAATGGTTCATTTGAGTAAATCTTTGCTGTATCCATAAGCCCATGTGTAAGTCTAACTGCTAAACCATCTTTTAAATCTATTGCTGGTAAAATATCCACCATTATATCCTTACAAAATTTTCTAGTATTTTTAATCCATTTTCATGTGATTTTTCTGGGTGAGGTTGAAAGCCATATATGTTTTCTTTCTCAACTGCACTCACAAAATCATAGCCATAAAAACTTTTTCCTATTACAAATTCATCTGAGCAAGTTGCATGAAAACTATGTACAAAATAAAGATAAATCTCTTTACTCATCCCCTTAAAAAGCTTTGAATCACGTTTAACAAAAAGTTCATTCCAGCCCATGTGTGGAACTTTTAGTTTGTGGTCAAACTTAGACTTATCAAACTCTACTACTTTTCCTTCAATTAAACCAAGCCCTTTTGTCTTTCCAAACTCTTCACTAGAATCAAGTAAAAGTTGCATTCCTAAACAGATACCAAGAAGAGGTTTTCCACTCTTTGCAAACTCTAAAATAGATTCTTGCATACCACAATTTTGCAAATGCTCCATTGCATCTTTATATGCTCCAACTCCAGGGAGTATAACCTTGTCAAACTTTTTTAGTTTTTCTGGGTCACTTACTACTTCTACTTTTGAACCTATTTTTTCAAAAGCATTGGAAACACTTCTTAAGTTTCCCATATTATAATCAATTAACGCTATCATTTTCTCTCTTTATTGATGAAACGGATTTTACATAATATGCTAAAGACACTAAAAGTATGGAAACGCCAACTATGAGGAATACTGCTGAGAATATATGAGTTGGATCTGTTATAGCAAATTTAAAGACCAGCATAAGAGCTTCTATTGCAAGAGCTATGACGATAGAACCTAAAAATCGAACCATCGTTTTATGTATGCCAATTGCTTCATCTTTATTATGCCTACCAAGCACCTCTTCCTCAAAAATAGTTTTCACCAAGTCAAATATGGCCAAAGACAGTGTCAAAAGTATAGTTGCCTTAAACATAGTATCTATATCTTCTGTTGCACTCATAAAACCATGGCTTATAAGACTTGCCATACCGTTGTAAAAAAGTAAAAATGCAACCATTAAAAGTGCTAGTGAAAATATGCTATAAGCAACTTTGACAAAGTCTTCAAATATAGACTGCAAAGAACTTGGATGAGCAATTTTAAGAACATCTTTCAAAGATATATCCATGCAAGCCACATACTTTAACTCTGATTTATCATCATAAATTGGGTAAGCAGCTGTTACAGTGAGTGAGTTTGTCAAACTTGAAGGGTATGGATCAGTTAAAACACACCTTCTTTGGCGAACTGCCCGATAAAAATAAGATTTATTACTTCTATTTTTATCAAGTCCGCCTTTATGATCTTGTTTATTAGTTAAATTATCAGTCACTTGTTTACCATTGGCATTAAGAACATACAAGGCTTCAAAATTATCAACTTCATTGACAATTTTATCAAGTGAATTTTTTATCTCTTGTAAATCTGGACTAGGAAGACGAATAGGCATATTTCTATTAAATAAATAACAAAAGTATGCACGTGCACGCTGTCTTACTTCTGAAAATTGCTGAATTTCTCTAACTACCATTATATAAGCTCCTCTTTTTTACAAAATTCTCTACTTGTTAAAAGCTCTATTTTATCTGATTTAAAATTTTTATCATTTGAAATTATTAAATCACACTTTTCTTTTTGAGCTAAAATATATTGCATTGTATTTTCTAAGTCTATGTAGTTTTTATTTTCTCTCATGAGTCTACATGTAACTTCTACTTCGTTATTTGAAAAATCTATAATATTGCAAAAACTGCTTAGTTTTTCTATAGTGCTAAGAGCTTCTTGTTTGCTGTTTTTTGAAAGTATATAATAAATAGTTGTTATAAGTTCACAGCTTGTATATAATTTTACTCTTTGACTCAAAAGAAAATCAATAGTATCACTGCTATCTTTGTAATTTTTTCTACTTGTATCTTGTGAGTCAATAATAATATTAGCATCTAAAAAAACTTTTTTATACATCCCAATTTGCCTTAATTTCCTGAATAGTTAAATCTCCAAAAAGTCCTGTACCGCTTCCTACAAAACTTCTAAATGCATCTAGTTTTTTCTGAGCTTCAATTTCTTCATACCGCTCTTCTATGACCTCTTGCAAAAATGCAGTCATAGACTTTTGTCCTTCATTTGCTAACTCTTCTAGGTGAGAAGCTACTATTGCATCAAAGACAAAATTTTTTCTTACCGTATTAGACATAACAATTCCTTTATTTTTTTATGTATACAATTATACCATAAAAAATTTAATTTTTATTATGTTTAAACTCAGGTACTATTTTTTTGAGTTGTGCCAACTTATCTTTACATGTAAGAAGTTTTTCTATGTCCTCATTTAGTTTTTTTATGTCGTATAGAGTATTTGAAGCTACGGTTATGGACTCATACTGCGTCTTCTCATCACTATCATCTATAAGTAACTCTTCATAAAGTTTCTCTCCTGGACGAAGCCCTGTGAATTCAAGCTTCACATCTTTTTTACCAGAAAGTTCTATCATCTTGTTCGCCAAATCTGTTATTCGTACAGGCTCACCCATGTCTAGTATAAATATCTCTCCACCTTTTGCTATGGCTCCTGTTTGAAGAACAAGTTCACAAGCTTCAGGTATGAGCATAAAATAACGAGTGATATCAGGGTGAGTAATTGTAACTGGTCCACCTTTTTTTATTTGTGAACGAAATTTTGGTATTACTGAACCTGATGATCCTAAAACATTACCAAATCTTACAGCTGCAATCTCTGTACTCTTTGAGTCCACATTACCAGCATAAAGCTCGCAAATGCGTTTCGTAGTTCCCATTACATTGGTCGGGCGTACTGCTTTGTCTGTTGAGATGAGTATAAATTTTTTCACACCATATTTTATGCTTAAGTCTATGCAGTTTTTTGTACCAATTATATTGTTTTGTATACCTTCTTCTATGTTAGCTTCTACCAATGGAACATGCTTATAAGCTGCTGCATGAAGTACAATATCAGGTTTACATGTAGAGATGGTTTTTTCCAATGCTTTAACATTTAAAACGCTATGCATAATAGGGTTTACTTTACTAGAGTTTAACTCTTCACTGATTGTGTAGAGATTGAACTCACTATGGTCTAAAAGGTTTAACTCCTTTACACCATATTTTAAACACTGTCTACTTATCTCGCTTCCTATACTTCCTCCAGCTCCGGTAATAAGAACTTTTTTATCTTTTAAAAACTCAGAAATCAACTTTTTATCTAAGTCTTGTGGATGCCTAGCAAGTAAATCTTCAACACTTATATTCTTTAACTCTTTTTGAAGGGCATCACTATTTAAAATTTTATCTAGTGATGGTAAAACCTTTATCTCTTCAAAAGAACTATTTAATCTCTCGTATATAACGTTAATCCTTCTACTACTAACTGAGGGCATAGCAACAATCAGCATGTCAAACTTCTCCTTGAGCCCTATCTTCTCTTTTAGTTTCTCTTTAGATATAATCCTAATCCCATCAATACTTCTTTTTTGAAGTGCTTTATCATCATCTATAAAATATTGTATTTTAAACTCTGAATTTCTATACTCTTCCTCTAATTTTAATCCAGCACGACCAGCTCCATAAATAACTAAACTTTTATTCTTTTTGATTTTACTTCGGTTTATGGTGATGCTATATGCGTACATTGTAAAATTTATAGCAAAAAGATAAAAAGCTAACTCTGAAAGTAATCCAGCAATACGTATTTGTCCATAAAGAAAAGGCATATAAACACAAAAAGCACCAATATAAACAAAACTTTTAAGTAAAAATGTCTTTTGAGTTGCCTTACTCCAACTTAATGAATAATCTTTAAAAATTAAAATAGAGGCTAAAATACGAATTAAAATAACCCATAAAATAATATGTAATTCAAATGGTCTATGAAATATCCAAAAAGTCCATGTGAATGTAATAAAACTCAAACATATAATAACTAATATATTTAAAACTCTTTTATCTAAATGTAAATTCATGTTTATCTCTTTTATATTTACTTATTTTAATATCTTATAAACTTTTTCTTCACTTTTCATCTCTATTGTAAACTCAACTCTTCTTGCTTTTTCTTTTGTCTTTAGCTCTGCAAAAGCCATGCCATTTGCTCTAAAAAACTTCTCTAGCCAGGGTCTGTTCTTTTTTGTAACTTCATCTTCTAAACTATAACAATATGCTAGCACTGCATAAGCTCTGTTTTGTGAAAGTTTCATATTGTTTAGATATATTTCTTTTTTTGATGACGAAATAGCCCATTTGTCTGAAGTGTGTCCTTCTACTTTTATCTCTCTTATTTCATCTTTGTACTGTTTTGAAGTCAATATCTTGATATATCTAGGGAAAAACTCTTTTAAAACGGCTTTAAACTCTTGGTTAACATCACTTTTATTTACTCCAAACAGTACATTTGGTGAATTGAACACTACTGCATTGTCCTTTGTTATCTCGGCATCCCAACTTTTTAAGTCATCTTCGAACTCTTCATATAGAACTTCATTTAGGTTAGCTTTAGCATCTCTATAAGAGATAGCAACATCTTTCATCTCATCTTTTTGAGACTGTACTTCTATCATAAAACCAATGGCAATAAACAAAAAAACCAACATTAGACCAGACATCATATCAGATATGCTCATCCATTCATTATTTGTTTTCAGTATCGGCCTTTAGTATTTGAATTATAGATAGTATAGTCGCTACACTCATACCAACAATTGATGTAAAAAATGCCGTTTTTAGTCCTGCTAATATTTTGTTTACACTGTTCATAATATCTTCTGGGTTAAACCCCTGTAGCCCTATAAAAATTCCTACAAAAGTGCCTAATACACCAATGCTAACTATTTGACTTTTAAAATCTTTTTTGGTTTTTATATCAATAAATGCCAATATGAAGATTATTACTACGAAGACAAGATTGATAGGATTTAGCAAAACATCTTTAAATGAACTAATACTACTCTTTTGAACACTTTTTCTACAAACTCCCAAAGTTAATTCTGGTCTGTTTTTAGAAACTAATTTTTTGCTGATACCATCTATGTTAGCTAACTCATCTATGCTCTTAAAGCATTGATTTAGCTCTCTATATTTTATAATTTTTTGAGCTTTTGATTTTCCTATGCCATTTAGCTCTAAAAACTCACTTGAGGTAGCATTGTTTATGTCTACAACTGCAAACATGCTTGTTATGATAAAAAATATTGCTATGATATACTTTAAAATAGTATTACCCCTATTTAATTATTTTTAAAAATCTTCTTACGGCCTCTTTCTTTTTTCTTTATTATATCATATCTTCAACCTAAACACTTTGGCACTTGGGTCTAGGATTACTGGTTCAAACAAGTTTTTATCGTAGTTTTCAAATACAAAAAGTTGAATATAAGTAGAATTTAGCATATCTTCATCTAAAACTAAAAAAGTGTTATAAGAACGCATATAAACAAGATATAGCTGTCCATCTTTATGTATATTTTGTCTTTGTCTTGTCAACTTTTTGTTTTTGTCATACGAAGTTATAAGAAACTCTTTAATTTTTATTTCTTGATTTCCTATCTTTAGAATTCCATTCTTTTTATTAAAAACTACGCCACTTGCAAGATTTAACATGCTATCGCTATCTTTAAATCTACTTGTTTGGTATATAAAAGGCTTTCTATTCGTTTTTCCAGTCATTAGGTCTATGTCGCTAAATTTAGCAACTGTAGGCATAATCCCCAACATGCGAAATGGGAGGTAAAAATAAATATCTCTTGTTTTCTTAGGCAAAGGACCCTCTACATGTAAAGAAATTATAAAATCATTTGTGTCTTTATATCCAGCATCAAGAGTCATTTGAGCTATGTTAGATTCTAGTTTGATTTTATCTTCTTCTTTTCTTTCTTTATTTTCAGCTCTAATTTTAAAAGCTTTTTCTGTGTACTCTACATCAAACCTAGCTAGTTTTGCAGCACTAAATTGTGGATTTGTAAGCATAAAACTAACTGGAAAATTCACTGACCCACTATGCTTTCCTCCATCTATGAGAGTATTAACATCACTGTAGTAACGAATGGGATAACCATAGTCCCACCAAGCCACTACATAATCTTCTCGTTCAGCTATCTTTTGAAGTCTGTCCAAAACTATAACTTCTTGTTTAGTAAATACAGTTGGAACTTTATAAGCTATTATATGTAAAATATTTGGGTATAAAATTGCTGCTGTACATGTAACAATAAAAATAACTTTTACATAAGTGTTTTTAAAATAATCACTACAAAAAAAGATAAGATAGGAGATACCAAAAGCTAAAATAGGTACGGCATAAATAGTAAACCGTAGACCTCCCACATAAGCTAAAAAACCAAGTCCTATCATTGGCAGCCCCAAAAACATAACTCTATATCTAAAAACCAATAAAATGTAACCCACAACAGACAAGACAAATGTAATAGTATGTCCACTTATGCGATTTGCAAATGTTTCAAAAGGGATTTTTCCTGCTTCTCGCACTGTTTGCATTACTGAAAAGAAATGAAGTTGTAAATCTTCACCAAGAATTTTAACTGCATCTTGAAATACATAACCTTTAAGTTGTACCCATATAGGAGAAAATCCACCAGTTACTAAAAAAAGGAGAAAAGCAATACATAAAGTATATTTAACATAAGAATCTAGTTTTTTTCTTTTATACAAAATATAAACACAAAGTACAATAAAAAATCTAACAATACCCGACAAACCCATCATAGCAAAAAGCATTATAGTCATAAGTTTATACATGTAAAGATTTTTCCGCTCATAAACTAATGTATACAACAAAATCAGTCCAAAAAATGCAAATTCTAAAGAATAACTTGGAGGATACCAACTTCTATAGAGAATTATTTCCAAAGCCGTAAAAAGCAGATATTTTTCTTTACGAGTCTTAAAAGCAAGGACAAGTGACCAAAGTAAAAACATAGGAAAAACGATATTAAGCATATCAGTATCATAGTAACCAATCATGGTTCGATTGTAATAACTCCAAGCTATACTTGCAACTAAAGCAGCAACAAAACCCATTTCAACTTTTTTAAAACTATGTGCTATCAAAATCATAGGAATAACAACTAAAGAACTCAAAAATATAGGTAAATAGAGTATAACACTCTCAAAAGAGACCGGTAATACATAAACAAAAAAAGCTGTTATCTTAGCCGGATCGCTATTAACTGATGAATGACTATACTCTTCAAACACCCAACGCAATATATCTCTAGCACCTTCAGCCCATAAGTAACCATCATTTGTGTTTATCATAAACTGATCGTTCCAAATAAAGTTTTCTACTCCATAAAACTGATAAATCCAAATCAATCTAACCAAAATACTAAAAGTAAATGCCAAAGCAATACAAATATAAACTTTTCTATTCTCTAGTTTTTCCATTTAAACTCTTATTTTATTAAAATCACCATACCAAATAAGGCAAGGTTTACAAAGATAGATAATACCACAATCTTACTGTGACTCCAACCTTTTTGAGTTAGTTTTTGATAAACATGTTCTTTATGGGCTTGACTTAGCTTTTCTCCGCTTTTTAATCGATTAAAAAGTGTAAAAGTAGCATCCACCCAAAAAACAGCAAATAATATAATCCATACCCAAAAGTCTATTGGTTTTTGATTGGCGTAGTAGATGGTAAATATAGCTACATTATAACCCAAAAGTGTGCTACCAACATCTCCCATAAATATCTTTGCATTTCCAAAATTCCAATACAAAAATCCCAATACTGCAACAGCCAATACTACAAAATGAGTACTACCAAAAAAAAAGAATCCCGCAATGCTTAAAAACAGAGCTTCACTTCCCGCATAACCATTTATACCATCTAAAAAATTGTATAGATTTATGTACCAAATTATAATAAAAAAAGCAAATATATTTGTAAAAATTTGATTTGATATACTAAACAAACCCATATCTAAGCTATTCAATCCACCAAGTAAAACTATACCACCAATAGCAACACCACTTTGTACAAACAATCTAACTTTTGCACTCAATTCATAAATATCATCAAAAAAACTCACCACTGATACAGCTATGCCAACCATGAGAGCATAAAATAATGATATATCAATCTGATTCATCAGATGCAAATAAATCAACCCAATAAACCAAGTAGTAGCTATTGCAATACCACCACCATGTGGAGTGGAAATGCTATGAGAACTTCTCTCATTTGGAACATCAAGAAGAGATTTTTTGATAGCATAATTTTTTATAAAGTATGTCAGTTCAAATGATAAAATTAAAAGAAAAATATATATCATATTTTTAATATTTGTTCATTAAATATTAAGAAAGAATCTATATTTAAAAATTGTTTTACTTTACTATTATCACAAACTGATTCTTTAATATCACCATTTCGACTATTTAAGTATTGTGGATTCAAATTTTTATTATATTTTTTATTCATAATATCAAATAATTTTTTTACAGAAGTTTTATTTGCAGTTCCTACACAAAATATCTCATTTGATATATTATCAATATTCATTGCCATTATATTTATTTTAACAATATCCTTTACATAAATAAAGTCCCTATATTGTGTTCCATCTCCATAAATATTAACTTTTTCACCATTTTTAAATTTATTATCAAAAATAGAAATAACCCCACTATAGTCGCTATTAAAATTTTGTCTTTCTCCATATACATTAAAATATCTTAACACAATTGTTTCCAAACCGTATAATTCTGAATAAAGTTTCATATAATATTCACCTACAAGTTTTTCTAATCCATAGGGTGAAATTGGTTTAACTGATGAGGTTTCATTTTTTGGTTGTGTTGGCTCATCCCCATATACTGCCGCCGAACTAGAAAATACTATTCTTTTTACATTATTTAATCTAGAAGTTTCTAAAATATTTATAGTTCCTTTTATATTAACATTATATGATAATATTGGATTGCGTATAGACTCTTGAACTGAAACGATAGCTGCTAAATGGTATATTTGTTTAATGTTATACTTTTTAATAATAGTATTTAATTTATCTAATTTTATAATATCTAATTCTATAAATGTAAAATTATTATTTTTATCTACTGATTTTATAAAATCCAAATTTGCTTTTGTTCCACTATGAAAATTATCTATTCCGATTACATTAATATTACTATTTTTAAGAAGTTCTTCTACAATATGTGAAGCAATAAAACCTGCACATCCTGTAATCAATATATTATTCATTATTTATTTCCTATATTTATAAATTAACTTAAGTATTTTTGATGGCATCATTTTTACAAAAAATATAATTATATTATATATATATAATATTGGTGAAAAATTTAACTTATTTATAATTTGATTTCTCAATTTATAAGTATCCCACAAATGTTTCAGGTCTTTTCTTCGTATTAATAATTCTTTTGATAATCTTACTTTTACTAAAGGTTCAGATATAGAAGCAAATTGACAATTGTTTAAAAACCCATTTAACCATAGCCATTGATCTTCATTTTTATTAGAATATATATTATAATTGTTTGATTTTTCAAAAAATGATTTTCTAAAAAAAGCTGTTACATGCGGTATTGCTGTTCTCTTTGAAAAACCTTTCTTAATATCTCCATGAACAATAGGATATTTTACATATTTTTCACTTCCATCATCATAAAATTCCATTATATCACTGCCACACACATCGACACTTTTATTCTTTTTCATAAACTGATATTGTTTTTCTAGTCTTTTTTTATCGCATATATCATCAGCATCCATTCTAGCAATAAATTCATAATTATTTGACATAACAATTTCCAACAATTCATTCAATGAATATGCCAAACCTTTATTTTCATCTCTTTTGTACAAAATGATTTTATTTTTTTTAAATTCGTTATCAAGATAATTATATAAAGAATTAGTAAGTAATCCATCACATTGAATATAAGTATCAAAATTTTGATATGTTTGGCTATAAAGACTATTTAAAGATTCTTTTAAATCATTTAAATTATCGTTTTTATATACTGACATGATTATTGATAATTTTTTATTATGCATAAGTTAATTTCCTATTTTTTATAGTATTTACAAATACGGCTAAAGACATTAATAAAATCATAGAAGCTGGAAATTTTAAAATTACTTGATAATGAACCATCGATAATAAAAACATAACATACAATAAACTAAATTCTTTATACTTCTTTCTTGAAGTTATAATAATATATGTAATCAGTGACAATAACAAAGTTATACTAATTAATCCATATCTAAAAATAGCATTAAATAAATCAACTTCTGCAATACCATATATTATATAATGTCCATTTTCTTGCCCAGAACCAATAATGGTATATACACCATTTAAAAAAAATCCTTGATAAAGTTTTTCAATTGGATCAATAACCATTGCAAATATGTACCAACTCAATAATTCATCTTTAAAAAAGAAAGTAAAGTATAGTATGATAAATATAACAACTATGGTAATTAAAATAACTCTATTGATTAATTTGCTTAATGTTATTTTTTTATCATTCAAAAAAATATTTTTTATTACAATATAAAGTAAAAATATTAAATATGCAGATTTTGAACCACTAAAGAATATAGCAATAATTGATATTATTATTGTTAATATTGCAAAATTTTTATTAACATATTTTTGTGTATCAAAAATAAATGCAAATAATACTACCAAAAAAACACCCGTTCCTGATGTATCAATCATAGGTCCCCATGGTTTAGTTGCTTTTCCAATAATTGGATAATTTACATGTGGTGGATAAAAATTATTATTTTGTACAACATCTCTTAAATATGCAGTAATATAATACTGTGTTTCTGGATATATATAGTACAAGGTAAATTCTAATAAAACATACGAAGCATAAGTAAAAGTAAATATAAACATTATCTTACTAAATGATTCTAAAGAATAATTTATGCTTCTTATATAAAAATAAATTATTATAGGAATTATAACATAAAAAACAAAAATAAATTGGGATTGAAAAGAACCTCTAATTGAAGATATAAATAAATTCAAGAGCAAAAATATTAAAAACAATAAAATTGTAAAATCAATTTTATTAATATTGAGAGATATTTTTTTTAATGAAAATAATTTTAAAATTATCATTACAAACAATGGTGTCAAAATAATTATATATAAAGTATTACCAAAATATATTTTTCCTATTCTTAAAAAAATACTTCCTATAAGAGTTATACCTAATATATAATTAATCATTTAATTCTTTTAATTATAAATTTAATTCCAGTAATAACATTATTGAAAACAAATCTACTAAAAGTGATTTTATTTTCATTAAACAAAATTGCATTCATATAAAATATTTTTCTATAAGTTTTATCACTTCCCCTATCTGATGTAGAATTTATATTAACTCTATAATTTATTAGTTTTTCTTTTATTAAGTATTCTATTTTATCCGCATGTATATGGTCTATCCAAAAAAACCAATCTTCTATTGCTATTATATATTTATTTTCTCTGAATTGTATGTCAGAATTATTTTTCATCATTACTGTATTTATATTAATATAGTTTGTTATATATAGTATATTTAACTTTGTCATAAAATTATTTAACTTTTTTATAGTTTTTTGGTTGTTAAACATACCAATTACTTTACTATTTGTGTCAATTGTATATGCCATCGTATGAACTATATCTATTTTTTCATTTTTTTGAAATATTTCAAGTTGCTTTTCTATTTTTGTTGGTAACCATACATCATCTGCATCTAAAAAAGCAATATATTCCCCTTTAGAATTATCCATACCAATATTTCTAGGATAAGCCGGACCACCTGTGTTTACATCTAAATTTATTACTTTTATTCTATTATCTAATTTTTTATATTTACTTATTATCGCTACACTACCATCTGTTGATGCATGATTAACTAATATAATCTCTAAATCAACATAGCTTTGCCCCAATATAGACTCTACTGTTTCTGATAAGTACTTTTGTGCATTATAAATAGGTACTATCACTGAGACTAATGACTTATTCATAATAATTCTCTATAGTTGCTCTTAATATACATTTTTAAGCCATCTTCAAACTTTATTGATACCTTATAATCTAGATCTAAAATATTATTTACAATTTTTGCAGTAGCTTGAATCGTATCTATTTTTCTAGATTCCTTAGCTCCAAAATTAATATTTGTGTTTCTATTTGTAATATTTTTCAATAACTCGGCTAATTCCCTGGGTGTTGTACCAACACCTGTACCTAAAAAGTAATTTTCATGCTTTATATTAAGTTTTTTATAATTAAAGATTAGATTTTTATAAAAAGTTACAACATCATCTATATGTATAAAGTCTAGTTGCTGTTTCCCTTCACTCATATTTACACATTGCTTAGAGTCTAATGAGTCTATCGCATAATCAACAAGCTTTTTTCTGCCTTCTTTTTTACCATAAACCGTATATAAAACTGTATTTACTAATTTAAAATTATTTTTCAAACTAAAATATTTGACCATATCATTTGCTGCAATTTTTGTACTTGAGTAAAAATAAGTTGGAAAAATTCTTTCGTCATTATAATAGTATTGTGAAAATGAGCTTGTATTTATAAACATCTCAAGTTTAATATCTCTTAAAGCATCTAAAAGTAAAGCCGTATTTGTAATATTTGATTCAATAAGCTTTAGCATATTTTCTTTATCATCAGCACTGCTAGAAAATGCAGCTAAATGTAAAACAATTTTTGGTGAAAAATTTTCAATATTTTGCTTAAATGTATTATCTATTAAAATATATTTTACATTGTTATCAAAAATCTTTTTTGCTTTTTCAAGACTTCTAACAAGTACACATACTTCTATATTTTTTTCTTTCATTATCTCATTAACTACACTCGAACCTATAAAACCCGTTGCTCCTGTTACTAAAAGTTTTATTTTACCACTCATAAGATATCTCATTCAGCTCTTTAGTAATTGATTCACAAGGGTTATGCTCAATAGAAGCTAAATTTAACAACATATTAGATACTTCTAACCCTTGAAATGACATCCAAATACCCGCTTGTACTGTTAGTCTTTGATAATTATCTTGAGAAAGTTCAATCTCGAAAAATTCATTTATTTTCTCATCAAAAAAAATAAATTTAATTTTACCAATTGGTACAACTAAGTTTAAAACCATTGTAGTATGTTTTTTCCAACCTTTAATATCATCTTTATTTATAGTTGAAAAGTATGCTTCTCCGAATGTGGTAAAACTTTCTTCACTAGCTTTTAAAGCATGATAAATATTGCCTTTTGAATGAAATATTTGCGTTAAAGGTGTTAAAACTACTTTATCCAATTTAAACCTTTTTCTTCTGCTAACTCTTCATACTTTTTAATTTGCTCAACAGTAAAATTGTACATATCTATATTTTCTTTATAAAATTTATAATACCAATCACCAGTGAAACGAATAGTTTGAAAATATTCTAAATTAGCTTGCCATTTAAAGTAAAACAGTGCTTTATCGCAATTTAGTTTTAATAAACCAGCTTCATGAAAAGGAATATCATCAGTAACATTATATGCTTCTTTCAAGTTTCGTATTTTCCAAGATTTGCTTAAATCTATTAAAAGTTGTTCTACTGTATGATTTTGTTCTGCACGTGGTCCAAAATTAAAACTTTTTCCACTAATTTCATCTCTATTATAAAGCTCTTGCCCTAAGTTTAAATAACCACATAAAGGCTCTAACACATGCTGCCAAGGGCGAGTTGCTTCCGGACTTCTAATCTCAACACTTTCTCCTCTACTCCATGCTTGCATACAATCAACTACAATTCTATCTTTTGCCCAATCACCACCACCAATTACATTACCAGCTCTGCCAATAGCAAGTTTAATATTAGATACTTTTTTATTGAAGAATGAATGATAGTAGGATTTTATGATAAGTTCAGCCGCTCCTTTAGATCCACTATAGATATCTTTACCACCCATTTTATCATCCTCTTTATAACCCCATACCTGTTCTACATTATCATAAGCTTTATCACTTGTAATTATCACTGCCGTACATTTATGATTTAAAATTTTAAGAGATTCCAATATATTAGCTGTTCCCATCACATTAGAAGATATAGTTTCTATTGGATTACTATATGAAATTGATACTATTGGTTGAGCAGCTAAATGAAATAAAAAATCTGGTTTTTCATCAGAAATAATCTCAACTATTTTTTCCAAACTTCTAATATCTTCGATGTTATGTTTAATCTTACTCTCTAGCTTTAACTCTTCGAACATAGATGGTGTTGTAGGTATATCTTTAGAAATACCTACAACATTCGCACCTAAAGTCAATAGCCAAGTCGTCAGCCAAGAACCTTTAAAACCAGTATGTCCTGTAATTAAAATTTTTTTACCTCTATAAATATTTCCAAACACTACTTATCCCATACTTTCCAAGGAGCTTTATTATCATTCCAAAGTCTATTTAAATCGTTTTTATCTTTTAAACTATCCATAGGTTTCCAAAACCCATCATGTTTAAATGTAAAAATTTCACCATTTTTTGCTAATGCTGACAATGGTTTTTGTTCAAATATAGTTAAATTACCCTCTGTAATATAATCAAAAACTTTTGGTTCACAAACAAAAAAACCTGCATTAATCCAGTTTCCATCACCTTTTGGTTTCTCCTTAAACTCTTGAACTTGATTATTTTCATCAATATCCAACGCACCGAAACGACCATCAGGCTGAGCAGACGTCATTGTCATAGCTTTTCCGTGTGACTTATGAAATTTCACAAGATCTTCAATATTAATATCACTTACTCCATCTCCATATGTAAGCATAAAAGGTTCGTCACCTACAATTTCTTGAGCCTGCTTAATTCTACCACCTGTCATAGAGTTTAACCCTGTATCTATTAATGTAACTTTCCAAGGTTCACTAGAGTTATTTAATATTTCCATTTTGTTATCTTTTAAATCTATGATAATATCACTTTGATGTAAAAAATAATTTGCAAAATACTCTTTTATATAGTAACCTTTATAGCCGAGCAAAACTACAAAATCATTAAAGCCATATTTGGAATAAATCTTCATAATATGCCAGAGAATAGGTTTTCCACCGATTTCTACCATAGGTTTTGGTCGTATATCTGTTTCTTCGCTTAATCTTGTCCCAAAACCTCCAGCTAGAAGTAATACTTTCATTTATTTCCTTTGCTATATTTATTTAAATACCACTCAATAGTCTTAACTATCCCACTATCAAAGTTTTCATCTGCTTTCCAACCAAGTTGCTTTTCTATCTTTGTCGCATCAATTGCATATCGTCTATCATGTCCTGCTCTATCTTCAACAAAAGTAATAAGCTCTTTATAACTTTTAGTACTGGGTAGTTTTTTATCTAAAATTGAACATATAGTATCAACTATCTGAAGATTGGTTTTCTCATTTCTTCCACCTATATTATACATATTTCCTTGCTTCCCAGTATGATAAATCAAATCTATTCCTTTACAATGGTCAAGAACATATAACCAATCTCGTATATTTTCACCATCACCATAGATAGGGATTGATTCACCAGCTAATGCATTTTGGATTATAGTAGGAATTAATTTTTCATCATGTTGTTTAGGACCATAATTATTTGAACAATTTGTAATAACAGTATTGAGCCCATATGTTTCTTTGTAACTTCTAACTATCATGTCACTACTCGCTTTTGAAGCTGAATATGGAGAGTTCGGTGCATATGGTGTTTCTTCTGTAAAAAGTTCTGTTTTTACTAGTGTTCCATATACTTCGTCAGTACTTATATGATGAAACCGGCATCCCCTATAATTCTCTTTGCATGTAAATGGTTTTTTCATCCAATATTTATAGGCAACATCAAGAAGAATAAAAGTTCCATTGACATTTGTCTCTATAAATATACCTGGATTTTTGATGCTATTATCTACATGAGATTCTGCTGCAAAATGAATTACCCCTTGTATATCATAATTATTAAATATAAACTCAACTAATTCCCTATTACATATATCACCTTTTATAAATTTATAATTATGATTATTCTGAACTTCTTTTAGGTTTTCTAAATTACCTGCATAAGTAAGTAAATCTAAATTTATAATATTATATTCTTTATATTTATCTAGGAAATAAGGAACAAAATTACTACCTATAAATCCTGCACATCCTGTTACTAAAATTGATTTTATAATTTGCCCTTCATTTCTTTATTATAATAATTTCTATAAGTATTAAAAAGTTTATTTTTAAATTCATTACTTTTTATATTGAATTTCATATTATCAATATTTTGTTTAAATTCTTTTATATAGTCAACAATTTCACCAAGAGTAGTATCATAAACTTGATTTGGTTCAACATATAAATTATTTTGTTGTTCATCTAATTTATTTATAAACTCTCTTACTATATCCTGAACATAAACATAATTCATTTTTATATTTTTATCAAAAACATTTATTTCTAAATTATTTATACTATTAAACATCCAAGTCGAAATTACTGAATTATAGTTCGGTTTACAATCTTCTCCAAATACATGAGGAAGTCTATATATAACACAATTAGCTTTATTATCTATAGAATATTTTTCAATTAAAAGTTCAGATTCTCTTTTCGTTTTTCCATACTCATCTTTCAACAACTTCGCGTGGATAGAAGATACTAGCAATATTGGTATTTTTTTGTTTAACTTCTCAAGTATTTTCACTAGTCTATGAGTCAAAATCATATTAGAGTTTTTAAAATCTTCGGCATTACTATCGGGTCTAACTTCTCCAGCTAAATGGAAAATAAAGTCACTCTTAGAAAGAAAATTTATTAAATCACCGATACTATCATTTCTTGTAAACTCCAATATATTAATTTCTTCATTATTTTTTAATTTTTTAATTAAGTTTTTTCCAATAAATCCTTTGGAGCCTGTGATTAAAATATTATACATAATAATTTATTCCATATTCAAAAAGTTCATTACACTGCTTTAAAACCTTTTGATTCAAATCTTTCTTGGATAATGAAAAATATTGTTTATCTAAAATCCAATCAATATCCAAATTTTTATCATCAAAAGCAATGCCTCTATCATTATCTTGACTATAGTAATTATCTACTTTATAAGCGAATGTTGCACTTTGACTCAGAACTACAAATCCATGTGCAAAACCACGTGGAACAAACAATTGTCTTTTATTTTCTCCTGTTAGTATCACACTAATATATTTGCCAAATGTAGGAGAATTTTTTCTTATGTCAACTGCTACATCTAAAACTTCGCCCTCTATAACTCTTACTAATTTTGTTTGTGAATAAGGTGGTAATTGATAATGCAATCCTCTTAGTACACCTTTAGCAGACTTAGATTCATTATCTTGGCAAAAATTTATTTTATATCCTATAAATTTTTCAAGCTTGTCTTGTCTAAAAGTTTCTGTAAAATAACCTCTATTATCTCCATGAACTTTAGGCTCACAAATAATGACATCAGGAATATCCATCCTTTTAAATTCCATATATTTGACCTTGTTTTCCTCTATTAATTAAATATTGACCATATTGATTTTTTTTTAAAGGTTCAGCTAATTCAAGAAGTTTTTTTCTTGATATATATCCCATTTCAAAAGCTATCTCTTCCAAACAGGCTACTTTTAAACCTTGTCTGTTTTCTATTGTTTGTATAAACATACTAGCTTCTAATAATGATTCATGAGTGCCAGTATCTAGCCATGCATAACCTCTTCCCATAAGCTCAACTTTCAATCTATCTTCAGCAAGATAATCTTGATTTAAAGTTGTGATTTCTAATTCACCTCTTTTGGATGGTTTGACGAATGTAGCTTTTTTTACCACATCATTTGGATAAAAATACAATCCAACAACAGCATAATTACTTTTGGGTTTTTCTGGTTTTTCTTCTAACGAAATAACTTTGCCATCTTCATTAAATTCTGCAACACCATATCGTTCAGGATCCTTAACATAGTATCCAAAAACTGTAGCATTATTTTCATTCTCAGCATTTCTAACGGAAGTTACCAACAACTTAGTCAGTCCATGTCCATAAAAAATATTATCACCCAATACTAAGCAAACATCATCATTAGCAATAAATTCTTTACCAAGTATAAAAGCTTGTACTAGTCCATCTGGTGTAGGTTGAACAATATACGAAAACTTCATCCCGATACTAGTACCATCACCTAAAAGCTCTTCAAATTGAGGTAAATCACGAGGTGTTGATATAATCAAAACTTCTTTAATACCAGCTAGCATTAATACTGATAAAGGATAATAAATCATTGGCTTATCATAGATTGGTACTAATTGTTTAGATACCCCTTTCGTAATGGGATACAATCTTGTGCCACTTCCACCTGCTAATATTATACCTTTCATAAAACACCTCTTTAAATAAACAGCATTGTATCTAAACTTACTTAAAAACTTTACTTATCCAATTTTCAAATGAATAATTAGTAATGCAAACATGCTTTTGATTATTTATTTTAAAAAAACTTAAATTTATATTTAACTTATTTCTATCGATGATCATTATATTTTCATCATTATAAAATATTTCATCTTTAATACTTTTATTTGTTGTTATTAAATTTAATCCTGAACCTAAAGCTTCAAAGGTTCTCATAGTTAGGCCACTTTGTATATTTAATTCTATATCTAAAACCGTAGTAGTTTTTCTATAGTCATCTAATATTATATTATTATCTACAGCATAAGTTTTTAAATATTTCAAGTCGTTGATCCTGATTTTTCCACTAACCATCAATCTAAATAAAGACATTTTTGTTATATATAAATGGTATTTAAATTTTAGATTATAATCTATAAATAATTTATCGAAATTTTTAATTATTTCTAATCTATCACTATGATATGAACCATAAAATACCAAATCATATTCTTTTATCTTATCACTGTTAAAAATATCTTCATATTGTTTTGTATAATACAACGGTAAGTATTCTAAGTTATATTTCAAGGCATCTTTTTTATCAAATGTTTGAACACTATCAAAATATTTTATTTTATCACTATAGTTACTTTGTGCATTTGAATCCCATTGATACATTATTAATTTAACTTGAGGTAATTTCAATTTAATTGTATTTAATGCTTCAGGAGACAGGATGCCACCCCGTATTACAAATATTATATCATATGTATTTGTCCCAATATTATCTAATATTCTATTTAAATAATTATTTTTTAATAATAATGCAAATGAAGGAATTATTCTATTTAAAAACCTATATAATGGTGTATATATATCTTCTGTAAAAAAAGCAACTTTTGCATCTTTTTGCTGTAAATGACTTATAATATCATTATGATAATTATAAAATTTAGGAGCTATAAAAAGTATGTTATTATCTTTTATTCTCAACATTTTATCCATTTATTGTCATTAAAAGTATATCTTTTAATAACTTTTGCAGGAACTCCAACTGCAATACAATAATCTGGAATATTTGTAGTAACGACTGAATTTGCTCCAATTACACAATGCTGTCCAATAGTGACTCCAATTATTGATACATTTTCCCCAATCCAACTATTTTTTCCTATATAAACCTTATCTTTAAATAAAATTTCTTGTTCAATAATAGGTGTGTTTGTATCTTTGTATTGGTGTAAATTATCAGAAATATATACTTTATCTGATATCAACACATTTTCATCTATAACAATCTCATTTATAGCGATTATATGAGCGAACCTGCCAATAATAGTTCCTTTTTTGATTAAAATTTCTGGATTTTCATCTCTATAGTTTAATGCAGAAAGCCAAGTTTTCGAACCAAATGAGACATTATCATCAAGGGATATATATTTTTCTCCTTCAATTATGTCCGGATCAATAAAATACACTTTTTTACCAAATTTTTTAAAACTTTTTGAAAATAAAAAAGTAAAAATATTTCGTTTTATATATCGTCTAATTTTGTTATAATCACTAAATGTTATCATCCGTCTAATCCTTATTTTTTTATGAACTCGTTAGGTTTGCTAAAGTAAGAAGATAGCTTTATAATCTCTTCATCTTCTAATTCCCACCATCTAGATTTAATTAAATTATCTCTTAATATTTCATCAAATCTATATTTCATATGCCTTGCAGGGATTCCTACAACAATACTATATTGTTCAACATCTTTAGTAACAACTGCACCTGCACCTATAATAGCCCCTACTCCTACTTTGATTCCTGATTTTATCATCACTCCTTGTCCTATCCACACATCAGAAGAAATTATTGTTTGAGATGAAAATTCTTTTTTATATTCTTCATCAGTAAAAAAATATGGTAAAGGTTGTGCCTTGTCATAAAATACTGGACTAGTACTCAATAAATCAGTCGGATGATTAGCTAGTCCTATTGTCACATCACTAGCTATTGAGCAAAATTTTCCTATTTTAGTATTTACTATTTCTGAATTTTTTTGAATATAACTATAGTCATCGAGAGTAGAATTTATTAAAATTGTATTTGCAAACAAGACACTGTGTTTACCAAGTTTACTTTTTTTATCAAGAGAAGCACCAAAATATATTTTACTATTAGGAAATTTTTTTTGTAATAAAAAGAATTTAATATTACTCTTTATCCATCTAATCATTTTTACAGCACTTATCTAATAATTTATAAATAAAATCAATATTTCTTTGTAAATTTTTTCCATCTAAATGTCCCATATACTTTTCCATAATCTGTCTATCCAAAAAGGCATCATATCTTGTATGTTTATTTTGAAAATCGTAAAAAGCTTGGACTAAATCTGTTATAGTTGATACAATGACCAATTCTGATTTATTGTCAAAAGGAGGATCCATTATTTCATTATCTTTTTTATAATAAACTACAGGTATACCAAGGCAAGACGCTTCAAAAAGAGTTTGAGAATATATAGATATATAAAAATCCGTTTTTTTCAATACATCTTTCATCGGAATTGTATCTTCAACGAGTATATCCAAATCAGGAAAGAATTTTTTTATGAATTCTTTATATTGATTTTTATATCCATTTGGTCTTACTTTTACCTTAATATTAATATTAATATTATTATTAATTATTGTTTTTAAAGAGCATAATATATCATACATAAAATCAAATTCAACTGCAACATAAGAGTTTAAATCTACACAATTAAATCCAGATGCACCTATAGTCACCGTGGGAGTAGTTCTATTGATTTTATTCTGTTCGTTTGGTCGATACATATCCATTCTTGGATCACCTAGTTTTACTATATTTTGCATTCCTTTAAAGTAATGATTTTTAATATTAGATGAATAAGAGTTTATAAAAGTAGCATATTTACTATCATCTTGATATTCTGGTCCTAATAAGCCATTAATAATCAAATAACTAGGTATATTTTTCTTTTTACAAACCATATCAAAAAGTGTTGCTGTATGTCCCATGTTTGCAATCAAAATTTCTAAATCTATATTATTCTTATCTAAATAATTGATACAACCATCTAAAGTTCTTAAAATTTTTGGTAAAGCAAAACCTATTTTTTCTTCTATTATTTCATAAATCTCAAATGTGATACATGCACCATCATTTAAAATTAATTTTTTGCATTTTAATTTTTTAAAATTTTTCATTAAATTGTCACTATCTTTCTTATATTTTTCAATATTACCCAAAATAGGGATAATTCTTTCTTTGAGATTATCTTTAAGTTTTGAACCTCTTGAAAAATTTGCTAGTAATATATTTAGATTATTATCTTTTCTTAAAGTAGATAAAATGTTTTTTGTAGGATGATATTCTTGTATAAAAACTGTTTGTCGTTTCTTTTTAAGTAATATTTTGTCAAATAACTGTCGAGAATATTCATAAAATGTACTAACAAACTCTCTTGTTTTATATAAAAAAGCTCTAATACCTCTAGGATTAACCTTTGCATCCATCCATTGAGAAATAGGAAAATAAAAACTTAAAGCTGACATTTGTTTTTTATCTAAAAAAGTGTATTCTAATTTTAATTTTTTTAAAACTTTTAAAATCAAATTATCTTTTGATACAACAAACATTTTTTCATAGTTAATCTTATTTAAAACCAATAAGCATATATACATTCTAATAAAACTTACAAAATCATTCCAAAATTCCAGTCTTAGAGAAAATCCAAAATCTATATCTTTATATGTAAATATATCCTTATCATTTTTATCAAAATGCCAATCTTTGAAAAATGCATAAATTAAAAAATTGTTTTTTTGCATTATCTCTTCATCTACTAAATGATCTATAAAAAATGAATTTCCCCCTAGTTCAGATATATGATGTTTTAATTCAAAATCATAAGTAAGTATTAAATCATTTTTAAAATCATAGTCAAAAATTTCTTTATCCCATAAAGACATTGAATCAACAATATAAATATAACGATATGTTTCATTCATTTTTTCAATTAAATTGTTTTTCAAATTTTAGATCCTCATGATTTTGTTTTTAATGTTAGCCAATGTACTATTTAACTCTTTTCTACTTACAGAAAATATATAGGGAAATAAAATTATACCAAAAATAACTAAAATTGTATAAACAATACCGTTTATTAAAAATACTTTTATTCCATTTTGGTCTGGGTACATAAACTGTGTACTTACATAAGCAATAATTATAAAAAATAAAATTGATACAACTTGATGTATTAGAAATGGAATAATTGATATTTTTAGATGTTTAGAATTAAAATATAGCTGTATATTGACACCGATAATTTGAACCAATACCATTTTCCAAGCAAAGCCAACTGCTCCATATTCTAATAAATAAATATAAATATATGTAAATAATAATCCAATTAAAGAACTAACAATACCAATATTTCTATATAGTCTTGTTTCATTCATAGAAAAAAATAATGACCCACTAAGTTGTCCATAAGTTTGATGAATAGGGTAAAATGCCATAATAATCAATACATAATAGACATCTTTAAATTTTTCATCTGTAAAAATTGATAAAAGATTTTCACTTTGAAAAGCTATAAATATTCCAAAATAAGCTGCAATAGCATATAACATAGGAATATATCTTTTAAAAAGAACTTTAATATTTTCCCTATCTTCAATAGCAAATGATTTTGAAAACTCTCGTGAGATTATAGGAGTCATAGCACTTGTGAATAAAAAACACATAGCAGTTATCGAATAAGCTAAACCATAATAACCTGTTTGTATAGAACCACTAACTTTTTGCAATAACCATATATCAAAAAGTGCTATAAATATAGATACAATATTAAATATAAAAAGTGGTGAAGCATAGTCATAGAATTCTTGTATTAATTCTTTATACTTTAATTTTAAAGTCAAAACTTGCCTATTAAATATATCTTTTTTAATAAATAAAATAGAGATAATAAATAAAAATGATATTAAAGATATATAATGAAAATAAAAGTATAATATTAAATCAAAACTTAAATAATGAATAAATATATATAGAAGCACAAGAGATAATAATTTATGAATAATCTTAATTAATTCAACAGATACAGTTAAAGCATAAGAATCTGAAATTTTTATATAAACTTGAGTAAGCCAAGTAAAAAAACCAAAATACAAACCTAAATATATATATTCAATGGGAATATCTGGTAAAAAATAAATAGAATAATTTAGTATATCTATACTAAATACAAATATATATAAAACAAATAAAAGAGATAATGAAAAAAAAGAATAAAATAAAATCAGCTCTTTTCTTGTATGATTAGCAGCAAGTTTTGTAAAAAAAGCAGTAGAAGTCCCTGCATCCAAAAAAGAAATAATTTGAGAAAAGAATTGCTGAATATAACTAAACTGCCCAAATGCAACAGGACCAAGTGCTTTTGGAACTATGGCTATTAGTATAATATTTACAATACCAGTTATAAAATTAGCTAACAGTTTTATAACATATCTTTTTTTTAAGCTATCTTCCATTTGTTAAAAAATACCTAAATTTATCATTGGTGTTTTTACCTTTTCAGTCGTTATATTATTATAACCAGAGAAATCAATTATTTTCAAATTTGAGTTATACACAATATTTGAAATATCCCTTTTCCAGTTTTCAAACTCCTCATATAAATTTGCTGATAGAATACCCTCTCCGTCTAGATTAGCATGAGCTGGACTTATATATAATTTTATTTTTATTTTATTTTTTTTACATATATTGATAATCTCCTTAAAATCATTCAAAGATTTAGTAACTCTATATTTGATAATGTTGTTAAATTGAAATTTTCTATGAAAAAATCTGTGTATTTAAAATATCCCAATAATACTACATTTAAGATAATACCAAATATTAAAAGTGATTTTTTATTAAATTTTAGTTTTTTGTTATTCTCAGTTAAACTACTTCCAATAATAAAGTTGAAAAGCATACTCCCAAGGATAATGGGAAGATATAAAATATTCCACCAACTATAAAAAAATAGTGATGAAAATACCAAAAAACCTTTTGAAGCGATTGTTAACCTTTTATGATTTAAATAAAAATACACAAAAAATGTAATTGGTAGAAATACGAAGATAAATCTGTAGCTGTTAAAAAGCAATACTATACCTTAGAAACTAAAATATCATTTAGTATCAAATGTTTAAGACCAGAATTTTCAAATACATGAAATGAATCTTCAATATCATTTACAACTGGTAATCCATGAAGATTATAGCTAGTATTTAAAAGTGAACCGATACCTGTTATCTTAGAAAATTCTTCTATTAAATCATAGTAATCTTCATTTTGTTCTTTTGTTAAAATTTGTGGTCTAATTGTTTCATCATAAGGATGTGTTCCTGCTTTAATATCTTTTAAGAACTCTTTTTTTGTGTCCATAGCTATAGCCATGTATATAGACTTTAATTTTTTAGGATTTTTTAAATATTTATCTTCATATGTATCGAGTACAGTTGCAGCAAATGGCATCCAAAAATCTCTACCTTTAATTAACTCATTTATATGTTGAATAATAGTTGGATTTGATGGATTAGCTAAAATACTTCTATTCCCTAATGCTCTAGAACCAAACTCCATTTTTCCACAAACTCTTGCTACTACTTCACCATTTGCCAAAAGTTGTGCTATTTTTTTATTGTTTACCGCAATTATTTTATATTTTTTATTTAAATTATTCTCTTCTATATATTGATTTATATCATTGGAATCATTTTCTGTCCCTAAGTAAAGGTTATTTAAAGGTTTATTTATTATATTGTTTTCGTAATTTGCAAAATAGCAAGCCCCTATACTTTGAGACTCATCAGAAGATGAACCTGCAACAAATAAATTATCTACACAAGACAAATCACCTAAAGCTTTATTTGCTTTAACATTCATAGCAACTCCGCCACTAAAAACAAAATTAGTAAAACCTATTTCTTTAGATGCTTTTTCAAATAATTTATTTAAAATATCTTCAGTATATTTTTGAATACCCCCAGCAATATTATCAAATCTAAAATATTTTAGTTTTTCATTTAAAAATTCATATAAATTATCAGGTCGGTTTTTATGCACTATTTTTAATCCATCAAACTCCAATAATTCTTCAAATATTTTTGTCACTTCAATCGAATATTTTTCTTTTGCATAAGGAGCCAATCCCATTACTTTAAATTCATGTTCTAATGGTTTTAATCTTAAATATAACGTTACCATTCTATATAATCTAGCAATTTCACACTCATTACTACTTGTAACAAGTTCAAATTTGTCATTTTCAATTTTCCATACAGTTTGGTTCTTCCCATCACCATAAGCATCTACTGTAATGGCTATTGTTTTATCTTTTTTATGAGGATTGGCAAAATAACCATACATTGCATGACAAGTATGATGATCATAAAACCTAATTTTTTCTTTATCAATATTCATAAAATTAGATACATCATTAATAATAACTTCTGTAATTTTATCTTGGAGTTCATTCCTATCAAGTTCATAAAAACTGTCTGGAATATTATAAAAGTTCTTTTGATTTCTAAACTTTTTTTGAAAAATTTTTTTAACATAATCTTTTGGATAATTTTTTCCTGATAATTTAGGTTTCCAATATTTATCCATCATATTAATATAATCGCTAATTTCAAAAACTGCATCTATTGGATATTTTAAATTATTTAAATCCGTTCTTTCGATTGTAGACATAGCAACTATGTCTACATTTTCGTTATTTATATTATATTTTTTCAATATATATGCTACAGATCGCTGAGGAAAACCTTTTTCATTTTTTCTTTTAGTAAATCTTTCTTCTTGCACTGCACAAACTATTTCTCCATTCATTGATAAAGATGCTGATGAATTATGATCATCATATATTCCGAGTATTGTCATTTTTATTCCTTTTATTATATTTTATTTCTTCCCAATTTGCAATATTAAACTTACGATCAAGAATCTTTTTTCTAGCATTAGGGATTCCATTACCAATAAAATTAAACAAATTTGCAGTTGCAACGGCACTTATATTTTCTAATTCCAATCCCTCTTCTAAGTGTTTTTCATTTCCAGCTCCACCTGCAATAATAATAGGAATATTAATATCCTTTAATTTTGTAATGGTTTCTAAATCATATCCAAAACCAGTACCATCTTGATCAATAGAATTCAAATATATTTCACCAATTTTTAAAGATTCTGTATATTTTATGTAAGAATGAAAGTTTTTTTCAATTTCATATTTTCCATCATGTATAAAAACTTTATTTTCACCATTAACTTTTTTATAATCTATATTTGCAACTAAACTTTGAGAACCATAAACTTCTACTAATTCTTTTACTAAAGTAGAATTTTCATAAAGTATTGAATTTATAATTAATTTATCCGCACCATTATCAAATAATAACTTTGCATCTTCCATACTTCGTATTCCACCACCTGCGGCAATAGGTATAAATACATCATCCACAAGTTTACTAAGTATTTGAGCAAAATTTTCAAGGTTTTTATCATTTTTTGAAGCATTTAATACTATCAATTCATCAAGTGAAAAAGCAATCTCTTGAAACTTATAATTTTTTTCTAACCACCTTAAATTTCCAACTTTTTGGAGTCTAAAATTTCTGCTTTGATTAAAAAATCCATTATCATATATAAGTGTAAAAATTATTCGTTTTCTTAACATTCAAAGTTCTTTATAAAATTTTCTATTAATTTCAAACCATTAGTTTGACTAAGTTCTGGATGGAATTGTACACCAGCTATATTATCTATTTCATAACTAACGATAAAATCATCTCCATAATTACATATTGCTTGATTTATATTTTCATTTGATTGCATTTTAAAACTATGAGTAAAATAAAAATCACTTAAACTAGGCAATATTCCATATAATTTAGAATTTTTTGAAAATGATACTTGATTAAAACCTACATGAGGTACTTTTATATCTTTAATTTCAAACTTAGTTGCTTTAGCTTTTATAAATGACAATCCAATAGTATCTCCGTCTTCTTCACTACTTTCACCCATTAGTTGCATACCTAAACAGATACCTAATATTGGCTTTTTATTTTTAATCACAGTATCATATAAAATAGTATCTAAGTTTAGTTCTTTTATATTGTTCATAGCTTTTGAAAACGAACCAACACCTGGTAATATTAACTTATCAGCTTGTTCTATATCTACTAACTTATTAGATACTATAATATCCTCAACCCCTAAATACTTTAATGCACTAGTTATTGATTTTATATTACCCATTCCATAGTCAACAATTACTATTTTCATATGTTAAAATCAGTTCCTACTTTAAATTTAGGTTCCCATATACCATCAATTTTTTCAAATAAATTTTTATTTGCATAACCATCTAATACAGCATCAAATTCATCTTTAGTCATATCATAATATTCTAAATATGTATCAACTAAATCGTGAGGATATGTATTGTCATACATTGTTACTAAATTCAATGCCTGATCTCGTGTCATTGATCCTCTTCTTATCTCAATACCTGCATCTTGTGTCGCTCTGCCAAAACCAAATTTAAGATACATCATATACGCATGCAGTGCATATAATGCCTGATCGTTTTGAGAAAAGTTAGTAAATGTATCGTGATTTCCATCTTCTTTTTCTATTAAACCACAATTTTCTTTTGCAACAATATAATTTCTATAAGAATCCCAAGCCTCATAATAAGAGAAATGAGTAAATGATAGTCCTATTTCTGAAATTTCTTCTTCTGTTGGAAACTTAAAAAATGCTAAATCGGCTTCACTTATATCACCATCAGCTTTAATCCTATCAAAAACTTTTTCATGACCACCTTCTAGGTAAACTCTTTTCATATATTCAATATCATAAAGAGCATTGTTTTTACTTTCAGTTGAGCCACCGTATTCTATTTCACCATCTTCGCCATAAAAGATTAACGGTATTTTAAAATTAGCAGCTGTTTTTATTACAGCAGTCATAATAGCTATTAACCAACCATAGTAAGGAAATCCTTTTTCTATAAAACCATATTTATTAAGTCTATCTAGTACAATTGGATTACAAGATATATGTATATGATTATAACCTGACTGGATAAAGTTTGTAAGGTTTTGATCTCCTATTTCAAGAGAAAGTGCTGGTTTTACAGTTATAGCTAAAGGATTCATCCCATACTTATGTTTTAATTGATGAGCAACATAAGAACCATCTTTCCCACCACTAACGGGTACGACACAATCAAAATTACCAGTAGTTGATCTATATTTATCAAGTAAAGCAACTAATTTCTTTTCTCGTGGTTTCCAATCCATAACTTTCTTTTCTTCTAACCACTGACAGGCATTACAATAACCTCTATCGTCAAATGCAATTCTTGGTCGTGTTGACATGTTCAAACAGTTTTTACACCAAAATATTTTTTTATTATTCATTATTTATTCTCCATTATTTTATAAACTAAATCCATCATCTACTATTATATTTTGTCCATTTACATATTTACTCATATCACTTAGTAAATAAACCAATGTACCTTTTAAATCTGACTTGTCTAACATACCTTTATTTAAACAATTGTCTTTATATTTATTTAAAAAATCTTTCGGTTGATTATCAAATATTCCCCCGGGACTTAATGTATTTACTTTTATATTCATTCCTTTAAAATACTTTGCCATATATTTTGTAAGGTGTATAAGTCCAGATTTTATCGCTGCATATTCTACTGGCATAGTCATAGGTGTATTTTCATACACTTCAAATTTAGGTGCTACTACTCCATATATAGATGATATGTTTATAATATTACCATAACTTTGTGTTTTAAAATATTTTGCAAATTGTTGGCTAGTAGTAAAATACCCTCCAAGATTTAAACCTAAATTTTCTACAAAATCACTATACTCTACATCAAAAAAATGACTTGCATAATTTTTATTTCTTGGATATGCATTGTTTACTAAAGCATCTATTTTAGCATATTTATCATCTAAGTATTTTATACATTGTTTTAATGATTTTTTTGATGTTATATCAAGTTTTATAAAATCTATATTTTTAGTATTTAATTCTTTAGATAATTGTTTTTTAACGTTCTTGCCTATCTCTTCATTAATATCTGCGATTATCGCTATACCATTTTGTTCAATAATTGCTTTTATAAATTCTTGACCTATGAGTCCTGCTCCACCTGTGATAACTACTACTTTATTTTTTAGCATTATTATTTTCCTTCATAAGAAACTCTACAAATTTATAATCCAACTCCGTATCAATATCTATTGATCTCTCTTCTGGCATGACATACAAACCTGTTTTTTCTAAAAACAATTTATTTCTATTTAAAATAGTATCTCTTTTCCATATATAAATAGATGCATTCATGTCATAACTTTTTGGTGCATCTTGTCGTCTTACTATACTATTATCTAAAGTTTTTGATAAATATACTTTTCCATTTTTATCTCGTTCTACAAGATTAAAATAGGGACTTCTTCTTCCTGGCATTGCAGTTATTAAATTATCATTATCATTATCTAAAAATTGTTTAAATGAATTTATAATATCTTCTACGTTTCGGAGTGGAGCAGTAGCATCCAAATCTATAAGGTAGTCAAAACTTGTATTGTAATGCTCTTCACTTCTAACAAATGCATCCCGTATCACATCTAACTTTCCTGCCGTATCACTCGCCATAACAGCACTGCGTTTAAAGAAAACTTCTGCTCCATACTCTCGCGCAATACTAGCGATATTATCACTGTCAGTACTAATGACAACATGATCAAAAAGTTCTGACACATTTGCTTGTTCAATCGTATACGATATCAATGGTTTTCCATTTAACTCTTTAATATTTTTATTTTTTACACCTTTTGAGCCACCTCTAGCACAAATGGTACACAGTACATTTTTCATCTGTTTTGTCCTTGTATTGTACTAATAGTATCCATAACATCTAAACCCTCATTATAAGTACAGATATTCTCTTTATCTGCTAAAATTGATTTATGCATTTTTTCAAACATGAAATTTCTTTCTAAATTTGTAAAATTATAAATCTCTTTTAGTCTATTTTTATCTTTTTTAGTTAGCTTATTTAAAATAAAATCAAGTTCATAACTGTTGTTGAGAGTATCTACAATGAGTCTTCTATGTGTTATTTTACTTATGTAGTCTATTGATATATTAACTATAGTATTTTTTTTAGTTTTACCAAGAACTACAGTCAAGTCATCAGAATCTATTTTCAAGTCAGAAATTTTTACTTGGTAACTTTTAATATCTTCTATCTTGCCAAATAACCATTGCACATAGTCAATTTCATGGCTTAAATCAAGCAAGACTCCACCACCTTCATCTTTTTTAGAACTGTATGATTTTTTATAATCAGTATTTGGTCTCCACGTTGGCAGGTATTGTCCACATTTCACATTCACATTGATAACTTTATCATTTTGAAGAAAATCTTTAAGTTTTTGAAGCAAAGGATGGAATCTTAAAACATAACCAATATAAACTTCATTATTAAGTATTTCCAACTTTTTTTTTGATTCAAATAGTGGTTTTTCACAAAAAATAATTTTATTTTTTACATGCAAATCTAAATAAACTAACTGTTCATAATGCATAATCGTTTCAGAAGCTATGATGAAATAACTATATTGAGAGATATTTTCTATCTCTTGTATTGATTTATATATTATTCTATTATCTATGCTTTGTTTTGTAACTATATCAATAGATTCTATCTTAGAAAAACTTGATAATACTTCATCATGTCTTTTCCCAATAGAGCCATAACCTATAATAAGAATTTTCAACTATAACCCCTCACTATCATCAATCAGCTTCCAATACCCAGATTTTGTACTACCTATTCTTTGTATTATATTATCTCTTTTTAATCTACTTATATGTTTTTTAATCGTATCTCTGCTCTTACCCATCTTATCCATCATCTCTGGTATAGTACATTTTGGATTTTGTTTTAAAAGTATAACTATTTTATCTCTTGTGTTTTCTAGGGAGGCTTCACTAAAAGAGTCTTTTCTGTAAGCAACAACTACCATTACACCTAATCTTTCTTCAAATAATGGCTCTTTTGAACCATTCTCTTTAAATAGTTTTATAACTCTTTTTATACCTGAGCCATATTTTTCTATAATATTTGCTGTTTTAAACATATCTGCAATCTGCAAGTTTCTAGGCATAGACTTGTATTTGCCGTTTTTAACATCTTCTATAGTTAATCCCTCTGGTAGTTTTCCATGATTGTAAAACTCTATTTTATCATCAAAAATCTTCATAATACTATGAATATTTGATTGATAATCTTTATGAACTATCATATTGAAAACTATCTCTCGTATAGCATCCATTTGATAGTCCCATACTTCATCTTTTTGAGGTTTTCCTGTGATAACATACGCTTTGTTGATATGCTTATAAATAAAGTTCATTACTGTTTCAACTTGATTTATAAGTCCATCATCTATGCTCAAACTATCTTTTATTAGCGTTTCTGTTTGAAATCTATCTATCTCTATATTTGTAAAAAGTGAGGCATCATTATCATTAAAAAGCAAATAACATCCGTAGGTAATATTACCATCTTTTATGAGTTCAAATTTAGAATAAATATCTTCTATAGTATAGTTTATATTTGCCATACCTATAAATCTACTTACATTATGATTTACATCGCTAAAGTAGTCCCAACTGCTATTTATAATTTTTAAGTAAGCATTACTAATCTCTACTGGTGTCATTTGATGATTTGAGCTACTTCTTCTTTTGTGGTATCTACCTTTATATGAGACTGGCTTTATCGGATATTCATCTACTTGAATTTCAAGTATATTTTTTCTATCTTTTTGAATTAAATCCATATCCACTATAATACTCGGTTGGGTTGCTTGTTTTATAATATTTATATAATTTTGTATAGATTCACTCGATAGTTCTACACCAACAGTTTTACCATCATCTGCAATACCAAGAAAAATATTACCACCTTTAGAGTTTGCAAAAGCAACTACATATTTTATGACCTCTTTTTGAAATGATAGTTTAAATTCCGCAGTGTTGTTTTCCACAATATCTTTATACACCAAATACCTCATGAAACTCATTATTCGCTTTTTCAAATTCTTCAATTCTACCAATATCCAGCCAATACTCGTGAATAGGAAAAGAGATACTTCTCTCTTTCTCTTCTATCAGCTTTTCAAAAAGTGTTGGCATATCATAAAATTCATCTTCTGGAATGTATTTTAATACTGTATGACTTAACACATAAATGCCAGCACTTACAAAAAACTGATGTACTGGTTTTTCTTCTATACTTACTATATTCACTCCATCTGTTTTTACGACACCATAAGGTACTTGAAAGTCATACTCTCTCACTCCCATTGTCGCAATTGAGCTATTAGACAGATGATACTCCATCATATTTTCAAAGTTAATGTTTGTAAGTAAGTCGCCATTCATCACGAAGAATGACTCATCAAGTTTCTCTTTCACTAAACTCAATGCTCCAGCTGTACCCATACGTTTATTTTCATGTACATACTCTATGTTTACACCAAACTCACTGCCATCTTTGAAATAATCTTCTATTATTTCTGATTTATAACTTACACATAGGACGATGTTTACAAAACCATACTTTTTAAAGTTGAGTATTATAGTCTCAAGTATAGGCTTATTTCCCACTTTTAGCATTGGCTTAGGAGTGTAGTCAGTCAAAGGTCTAAGGCGAGTACCTAAACCCCCAACCATAAGTACAACTTTGTTGCTCTTATACTCAGATTTTAAGAGTTCGTCGACCTCCTTGATACCTATTAATTTTCCACCTTTATCGACAATAGGTATCTGGTGTAGTTTTTTAGCCAATGCAATTTCAAGTATCTTCTCTTTCGTATCTGATATACTACAAATTGTTGGTGTTTTAGAGATAATAATTTCAATACTATCATCAAGAGATAAGTTATTTAAAAGACCTCTTCGTATATCTCCATCTGTTACAGTCCCTAGTAGCTTTTCATCTTTATCTATAACTAAAGCTATTTGGATTGCACCTCTGTCTATTATTTGAAGTGCTTCTTTTATAGTTGACGTCGGCTTTAATAGTATACTTTTATAGTTTTTCATGATATTTCCTTTAAAAGAACAAAACTTTCAGCATATTCACATCCGGCAATAGCTCCTCTTAATGTCGCAAGTGCAAGGAGATTCCTTTCACTTCGGGGAAAAGGATGTTCAGATATTTCACTTTTAAAGATTTTCATGATTTCTATCTTTCTATCCATCTGATCACTTATATCAACGAATACATTAGGGATAAAACTATCTTCTTTTGTACTTGGAGCAAATTCCGTTTCACTTAATGTTTCTACCATATATATTTTTTTTATAAATGGATAACGAAATGATTTAGTACAACTATACGATGCTTCAAATATCTTTCTATGATCACTATGAACATCTCCTTTAAAAGGGAGATAAATTATATTTGGTTCTATCTCATTAATAATTTTTGATATTTTACCTATCAATTCGCTCATACTGTATTCATCTACTTGCATTGTTTTAAGTTTTAAATTTGTTACAGTATCAAAATCATATAAATAATTTACTTTTTCAATCTCTTTTTCTCTAGTTTTATAAAAGGTATCTGTAGGATTCGTTTCAGTACAAATTAGCCAATGTATCTCGTCACCATTTGTTTTATGTTTTAGTAATGTTCCCCCACAACCTAATGTTTCATCATCTGGGTGAACTGCTACAATTAGAATTTTATTTTTCATATCATTTCCATTTTTAAAGGATCTTCAACTTTTGCTATCATAGATTTAAAGTTTGTTTTTTTGATAATATCATAAGCCTTTATCGCACTATTTCCATCACCATAAGAATTTTTCAAACCTATCAATTCATTAAGAAAATTTTCTGATATAGCTTTATCTATATTTTGACTAATTTCTTCATATTTTGTTCCACAAAAAAGAACATTCTTATCTGAATATCTTCCTGTTTGTCTAATTCCCACATTTATTGCAGGAATTTTCAAACTTGCTGCTTCACATACTCCTGATGAAGAATTACCTATAATAAATTTTGAATGCTTATAAATTGACATAAATATCTTTCTATCTAAATTTTTATAAAAAATAAAATTCTTATTTTCTTTGTATCGTTCAATCACTTTTAGTAATTTCTGGTTCCCTTCATCAACATTTGGATAACTAACAAAAGTATTTATCTTTTTTTCTTCTAAGTTTTTTAAAATATTTTCAAAATATATATCTACATGTTTTATCTCTTCCGTTACAGGATGAAATATTAATAAGGCAAATTCAGTAAAGTCTTTTTCTATTTTAAAGATATTTCTAAGTTCCTTTTTTTCTAATGGCTTAAATTCTACAAACTTATCAAGTGAAATATTTCCAGTTACAAATACTCTTCTGGAACTTTCTCCCATGCGGACCAATCTTCTTTTATGCTCTTTTAAAGTCACCAAATGAACCGTCGAAAGTTTTGAAGTTGCATGTCGGATAGGGTTGTCTATATACCCATCTTCAACATGATCACCGGCAAACACATGAACTGTAGGAATATTTAAATAACCGCCGATCATAGCATACATTAGAACATCTTCCCTGTCTCCTGCATAAATCATAAAATCAGGACTAAACTTAGCAATAGTTTCCAAACTGTTTTGAAGCAGTAAACTAGCACTTTTTACTCTTGCCAATCCTGTATCTGAACTTAAAAGTGTTTCGATTTCAAGTAGTATATCAAACTTGTCTTCTCTAATTTGATTAATACTATAGCCAAAATTAGGAGATAAATGAGCTCCGCTAACTATAATTTTAAAATCAATATTTTTATCATTATCCAATAACTTATAAAGAGGAGTCATTAAATCATAATCAGAGCGAATTGAAGTAAAAGCTAATATTTTTTTCATTAAAACACATCCGATATAATTAAATCTTTTTTAAACTCTATTCCACTTAAAGAAGTGTCAAACAGTCTATATCCAAAAATATAATCAAACTCTTTTCTATCTAAAAATTTGTCCTGATCATGGTCAATTAATATATTATAATTACTATCTTTATCAAGTGTAATAAAGTCAAAACCATTAAAAACAATATCAAAGTTATCATCAAATTTTTTCAAAATATCATTATTTTTTCTTATATACTCTTGATTTGGTTTATTCAGTCTCCACTCTATATTTTTTCTATCTTGAGTATTAAAAGAAATAGAATTAGAGTAAGTTTTTTTATCTAACTCTTGTAATTCATCATAAGTAAATTTTGCAACATAGAGATTTTCTTCAAGAGTCCAGTCCAAGCGTTTCTTAAATCCTGGAGCAGATTTTTTATTTGGAAACCCACATACAAACTTATAGCCTAACTCATTTGCTTTTTCATAAACTTCATTTGCTTGTTCAATAAAAATACCATATTTTCTGTAAGACAAATCCACCATTGTTGTCATTGATAAAACAGCATTAATTTTTTTTTCATTATGTATAAAAATTATAGGGATAACTGCATAATGCCCTACTAGCTTTTCACCATCAAAATATAGAGAGACAACTGGATCGCCATTTGGATTATCTATGTATGCCCACTGCCAAAGCTTTTCCTCTATTAAGGTATCAAAACTAATTTCAAATAATTTAAAAATTTGTTCTTTATATTTTAACAATTCTATTTTATCATTAATAATAAGTTTCTTAAACTCAATTGGAACATAAAGCTCAGCTTCCCCATCTGTAACAATTTTATTATCAACTTTACAAATAGTTCTAAATTTTACTTTTCTTTTAGCTGTATTCACATCTGTAACAGTTACTATCGCGTCCACTGTGTCATTTATGTATATAGGTCTTTTAAAACTTAAAGATTGGTGAGTATAAACACATCCTTCTCCAGGTATTTTTGTACCAAATAAAGCAGAAAAATATGAAGCCGACATCATTCCGTGAGCTATTCTATTTTTAAATCTTGATTTTTGAGCATATATTTCATCTAGATGAATTGGATTCCTATCTCCAGACAATTCAGCAAATAATTTTATATCAGCATCTGTAATAGTTTGAGAATAACTTACACTCATCCCAATTTCAATCTTTTCTAAAGGTATTTTATTAAATACTAATGATTTGTTCATGTTACTTTTCCTTCCATCCAGTAATAAAGAAGAGCATATTCTGCGCGAGTCCCTGTGACTACACATATTTTTCGTTTACTCATACTATTTCTTCTTCTTAATTTTTTTAATACTCTTGCTTACTTTTGCAAAACCCAGATTAAATTCAAACTTTGTTGTAGTTTCTATAATTTCTCCATCCTCATCATCTTCTAAAATATCAGTGTCTATATCTATTACTTCTTCTAAAATCTTATTTGATTTTTCTGCTAATTCTTTTTGTATATTTTCATCAGTTGTTTTCATAATGTTATTTATATTTCTTGATAACTCTTTTATTTTTGAAAAAGTTTCTATTATTTGTAATGTAGCATCTGTAGCTACTTCGCTTTTTAAAATAGTTGCTATCATATATAAGCCTTTTTCAGTAAAAACTTTTGGCATAGTTCGGGTTTTTGCAAATTTTGCAGTGGAAAATTTCCCCCGCAAAACATCAAACTCATCTTTAGTTACTTCGTAAAAATATCCTTGTGGAAATTTAGCAGAGTTATTTTTCACTGCTTTATTAATATCTCGAGTTTCAACTCCAAATAATTCTGCTACATCTTTATCTATCAAAACTAAAGTATCTCTCACTTCTATCAACTTACTTTCTAAAGTTTCAAATTTAATTACCTGCATAAATATCCTTTCATAAGCTATATTCCGAATGAGTTCCTGTTACTACATATATTTTTCTTTTACTCATTTCATATCTTGTATTTCTATTATATTCATCAAAACTCACTGTCAAAATCCAAATATTGAGGTTTTACTAAGTAGCTCTATCACATTATGTTTATACTTAACAGTTTCATTCCCTCTGTAGTTTTCAACTATAAAGTAATTTTTATACTCTTTGTTTATCTCTATCTTGTTTTTGTTTATTTTAAATACTCTATGGTTTACTAACCACTCTTTTAGTTCACTTACCTTTGAGATACCTATATATAAGTCTGATGATTTTATTTGTTTTACTATTTCACTTGCTGTATAACCTGTGTTTGACTTAAATATCATTTCTACCTTTTTTGATGTTAGTTCATCCGTAGTTAGGCATCTATCTTCTCCTAGATAGTAAACTTTTAATTTCTGTTCATGCTGTATAGCTCTATTAATATTCGCATAACTTCCTTTACTTTTTCCATCCCAGATAATAAAAGAGTAGTCGCTATGTTCTGTCATATATATATCTTTTGTAGTTTGTTTTTCTCTCTCGCTTACTATGTTGATATCGTAATTTACTTGCTTTATATCAAAAAGTTTTGATACTATGTTTCTTGGTGTCTCATAAATAGAGCAAACAACAAGGTTTGTGTAGTTTTTAGATGCAAAGTAATTTTGTGTTAGTGTATCTATACCATTTGCATCGCCAACATGGACTAAGATGTTTTGAGAGACAATTTTATCAAAGCTTTTTATCACTTCATTAGAAAGTGATTTCATAGATATTGAACCGCTTATAAATACACTTTTCATCTTCTTACATCCTTAGCAACTATAAAAAAGTAATTTAACTTTTGAGTTTTATCATATAGCTTTTTTAAAACTGTAGCTATTGAGCTACCATTTCCCATTACATCATCTATAATTATATATTGTGTATCTAAATTTGCAGTTAAATAGCTTTCCTTAATACCATATTTTAAAATGGAATTATTTATTCCTTCTTGAAAATTTGTAATACTTTTACTATCAATTCCACTATTTTTCAAAATAATATTTGCTATTTCTAAAGATGTAATATTATCTAATTCTTTTACAATATCCTCAGGTACTTGTGAAGCAGATGAGATATATGTAAGTTTTAAGTCTTCATTAATTTCTAAAAGTTGTGCTATATATTGATTTATGTTATTTGCAAACTCATTTATATGCATCTTTCTTTGAGTTATTGGAATAGACGGATTATTTAGATACTTTAACTGATAAATTTTATTCCCATAGTTAGTGTATTTTTCTTTTGTTTCGCTATGAAAAGGAAATGTTTTTATTTGAGTAGTCTTTTTCCCATTTAAGTCAATATTTAAAAACTCTTTGTAGAAATCTAAAATTATTCCTTGTCCAATCTCTATATCTTCATAATAAATTTTTACAAAAAGTTCATCTCTTCCTTCATCTTTTACATAAAACAAATTAGTATTATTTACTATAGGAGTTTCTTTATTTGTATGAATTTCTATTTTATATTTAGTAAAATCAATCATTTTTAATTCCCTCGAATTCGGAGGAATTAAAATCACTAATAAAAAAAATTTGATTTTGAACCATAATTTTATTTTTCATATCAATGCATCTTCTTCATAATCTCTAGTAGCCGTACTTCCAACTACCTCATCCCATCTCATAGGGCTTATACCTTTTGCAGGTCTTTTTATCGCAAGGTTATCTTCATTTAGCATGTCACCTTTTTTAATACTACTTGAAGCTACTATAGACTTTCTAGCTATCTCTATATTTGGAGTTTCACTTTTGCTCGGTTTTTTAACTTTACTTCCTAAAGCCAATTCAATATTTCTAATACTTTTAACCATCGCTATTAATTCGCTTGGCTCTAAAGAAGCTTTATGGTCTGGTCCTTCCATACTCTTATCTAATGTAAAATGCTTTTCTATACATGATGCACCCATAGCAACCGCAGCTATATCGACTTCTATACCTAAAGTATGGTCACTGTATCCAAAAGCAACATCAAATGTATTTCCAATAGTTACCATAGCCTTAAGGTTTACATCTTCCATCGGAGTTGGGTACATAATATTTGCATGGAGTACCGTTATATTTTCTTTAATAGTTCCTGCTTTTAGTAAAACATCTAAAGCATCTTCTATCTCTCCAATATCTGCCATTCCTGTAGAAAGTATCACTTTTTTTTGTAAACTACCAATGTGTCTAAGATATGGTAAGTTTGTAATCTCTCCACTTGGTATTTTAAATATAGGTAACTTTAAACCATTTAACAAATCTATACTATCATGATCAAAAGGAGTGGAAAGAAACATTATATTTTTAGCATTACAATACGATATTAGCTCATGATGTGTATCTAAATCAAGCTCTAGTTTTTTAAGCATATTAAACTGACTATCATCTCCATCACCAATATTTTCTTTTTGGTACTGAGCTTTTTGAGCATTTTTACTTACCAGTTTTTCAGCTTTAAAAGTTTGAAATTTAACAGCATCTACGTTAGCTTCAACTGCTACATCTATAAGTTTTTTTGCTAATTTTATAGAACCATTATGATTTACACCGGCTTCTGCTATTATAAATACACTCATTTTACGATGCTCCCTGCTTTGATAAATCCATCTATCTCTATATATTCTTTTGTAGTTGCATTACTACCTATAAAACTGTTTTCTTTTACTACAACACCACCATTTACAATAGCACCTGTACTTATATGACAATTATCTTCCACTACTGAATCATGTTCTATTAAAGCCTTTGTATTTATAATACAATTTTTACCAATTTTTACATTTGCGTTTACTAAAGAATGATGCATAATGACAGTGCCTTCTTCGATGGTAGAGTGTTTAGATACATAAGCTAGTGGAGAGATAATAGTAGCTAAAGTGTAGCCTATACTTTTCAAGTTATTAAAAATATTAACTTTTAAACTATTTGATTTAATTTGTCCTACAGTTACTACTGCAAACTTATATGTTTTAAAAAGTTCTGATAAGTCATCATCACACCCAATAACGTTATAACCTAAAACATCTTGCCCAATAAGTTCTTTTTTATCAATAATTCCAGCAATAGTATATTTGTCTTCTAATTCAATTACATCTATAACAGACTTACAATGTCCACCACCACCGATTAGAAGTATGTTGGGCTTCATTAAACTATCACACTACTTGAAATATTTACAACTCTCTGTTCTAAGTATTTCGAATTTTCTAAACTACCACATTGGCAACCTTTAAACATCTCTAACTCATTCATTAACTTCCAAATCGGTCTAGTCATTATGCCATTTTTGTTTGTATAGTCTAAAAACTCATCTCTAAGTGTGACATCTTTTACTACTACAGCTTGTAACCAGTAGTTTGATTTCGAATCTTTTGGTTCTCTAACAAACTCTATTCGTTCATCATCAACGAAAAATTCTTCATACTGTAGTGCTAAATCTCTTTTAGATTTTACAAAGGTATCAAGTTGTTCAAGTTGTGCGACTAGTAGCGCTGCGTTTAAGTTTGGCATACGATAGTTATAGGCTATCTCATCATGAACATACTCCCACTTATGTGGAACCTTAGCAGTTGTTGTAAGATATTTAGCTCTCTTAGCTAACTCTTCATCATCTGTTACTATAACTCCACCACCACCAGAAGTGATGATTTTGTTGCCATTAAAACTAAACGCACCTAGTTTTCCAAAAGTACCTGTATGTTTATCTTTGTAGTAGCTTCCTAAACTCTCAGCAGCATCTTCAACTAAACTGATGTTCCATCTCTCACAAATCTCTTTTATCTCATCTATCTTACAACTATGTCCAAAAGTATGCATTGGCACACATGCTTTTATAGTTTTATTTGTAGTTTTATTTATACACTTGTTGTTTATGATTTCACAATTTTCTTTTAAAAACTCTTCTAATGCTTTTGGACTGAGTCCCATCGTATCAAGATCAACATCTACAAAAATTGATTTTGCAACAATATACTCAATAGCATTACAAGTCGCTACAAAAGTAAGTGCTTGAGTTATAACTTCGTCATCAGATGTAACATCTGAAAGAAGTAGTGAGATGTGTAGAGCACTAGTACCATTCACCGTAGCTACAGCATATTTAGAACCCACTTTTTTCGCAAACTCTTTTTCAAATGTGTCTACATACTTTCCAACAGAAGAAACAAAAGTAGAATCTATACAGTCATTTAAATACTTTTTTTCATTTCCTATAAATCTAGGCTCATGAAGAGGTATAAACTCTTTAGTATTGTAAATATTTTGAATAAAACTGACTAAATCTTTATACATTACATTTTCCCATCAAGATATTTACCGGTTTCTTTATGTCCAAAATCAGGTATTAAAGTAAAAAACTCTTTTACAATATCTTCTTTTTTCCAAGCTAAGTTTTCTTTATAAGTCTTCATAGTAGTTTCAAAATGCTTTAGCTTCTCTTCATCAAAACTGACATCATTTTTGATGATACCTAAGTTTTCAAATCTATCCATATCAAGTGTTTCAGCATCAGTAAAAAATTCTTCAAAATCTTTTTCACCTGTTGTATCACTACGTGTAAATAAACATGGGTATTTTCCCTCTTGTGGTAATGTCTTAGCCAATCTTCTTGCTTCATCTTCATCTTTACATAAGTAAGGTTCATAACCTTTCTCTTTTAAATATTTTACTGCTATATCTGCAAAAGAAATCAAATCTAAATCTTCACTCAATTTCGGAAAAAATATATCACGATTTTCACCAAAGATACAAGACATAAGACACAGTTCACCACTCTCTTGCGGAGTTACAAAATATCTCTTAATATCATTTGGAGCAACGATGGGTTGCTGTTTTTCTATTCTCTGGTTGAACCCATGAAGAAGTGACCCATCACTAAATGCCACATTAGCAAATCTAGCCATAGAAACTTTCATATCTAAAGAGTTCCTATGAACAAACATCTCCATTATACGCTTACTTGCTCCCATCATATTAACAGGATTTGCAGCTTTATCTGTTGAAACACAAAAATACTTTTTTACACCACTTTTAATAGAATGGTGAAGTGTTTTATCAGTATTAAATATATTTGTTTCTATCATTCGCATAAGAGTAAATTGATCTTTTTCACTTCGAACATGTTTCAATGCAGAAAGATTTAAAACATAATCGTAGTGACCATCTTGTTTTATAAATGCATCATACTCAAGCGAGCCAATATCTAAAGCAAAAGTTTTAAAATCTCCATCAATATAACCAAAAGAACTACGAATATCTCTAACAAGTTCCACCATGTTGTTTTCTGATATATCTACTACATGTAATTTCTTAGGATTTCTTTTAAATATTTCTTTTACTACGGCTTGACCTATTGATCCTGCTCCACCAATAACTAAAAAAGAAGAAATAGATACTAATTCTTTTAATTTTGTACTATTCTTTAATATATCTGTTCTAAAAAGTTCTTTTTTTCTGCCTATAAGCTTCAAAATTTGATTCAATTTATTTTACCCCAATCTGAAAATACTCAAAACCTTGAGCTGCAAGTCTGCTTTTATCATACTGATTTCTTCCATCAAAAATAATTTTATTTTTCAGTCTTTTACCTATCTCTTTAAAATCTGGACTTCTAAACTCTTTCCACTCTGTTAAAAGTACCATCGCTTCACAATTATCTAGTGCATCATACTTACTGCTTACATACTCAACTTGAAGATTATCTTTAAGATAAAATTCTTTTGCTTCATGCATGGCTTTTGGATCATATGCTTTTACTTTTGCACCTTTACATGTAAGGGCATTTATAACAATTATAGATGTTGCTTCTCTCATATCATCTGTTTCTGGTTTGAAGCTTAACCCCCAAATAGCAAAGGTCATACCTGTTAAATCGTTTCCAAAAATTTTTATTATTTTATCTGAAATAACCTTTTTTTGAGCATAATTTACCTCTTCTATTGCGTCAAGTATACGTGGTGCATATCCATGGTCTTTTGCAATTTTTGCTAAGGCTTGAACATCTTTTGGAAAACAGCTTCCTCCGTACCCGCACCCTGGGTAGATAAAGCTATATCCTATGCGACTATCACTTCCTATGCCGTTTCTTACTTTATTTATATCAGCTCCAACTCTTTCACATATGTTTGACATCTCATTCATGAAACTTATCTTGGTTGCTAACATAGCATTTGCAGCGTATTTTGTCATCTCTGCACTTTTTATGTCCATAGTGACAAATCTATCATGACTTCTTGTAAAAGGAGCATAGAGTTCTCTCATGGTCGTAAATGCTTGTTCATTCTCAGCACCTATGACTACACGATCTGGTCTCATAAAATCTTCTATGGCTGCACCCTCTTTTAGAAACTCTGGATTACTTATAACATCAAAAGTTAGATTTAAATTTCTCTTATCAAGTGCAAGTTGAACTTCTTTTCTAACTTTATCTGCTGTTCCTACTGGTACTGTTGATTTGTCTATGATGTATGTGTGCTTAATCATATGCTCACCTATACTTTTTGCAACGGCTAAAACATATTTAAGGTTTGCACTTCCATCTTCTCCCATAGGTGTCCCCACTGCTATAAAACATATATCACTAATGTTAAGTGCTTTTTTTATATCTGTTGTGAATTTTAATGAACCACTTTTAAAGTTTTCTGCTACCATCTCTTCAAGTCCAGGTTCATAAATAGGAACCATACCACTTTCCAAGTCTTTTACTTTTTTTTCATCTATATCTACACAAGTTACACTGTTACCCATCTGTGCAAAGCATGTACCACTTACTAGTCCTACGTATCCTGTTCCTATTATGCTTATTTTCATTTTTCTTCATTTTTTTTTATATTTTGCACAAATTCCATAAAAAACACCAAAAAGATAGACAATATAAACCCTGTCACAAAAGCTACTATTACGATAAGTGTTTTCTTTGGTTTTATTGCGTAGTCATTTGTTATAATTTTTCCAACTATCTCAGAGTTTTTATAGTTATAAGGTAGTAGCATTGATTCTAATCTATTTTTTCTTTCAACTAACTCATTTACTCCCGTTGTCAGAAGTTTATTTTTTTCACTTTTTAGTTCTATAATGCTTTTTGCTAGAGGTCTTACTTGTGCATTTAGATCTCTTTTTTCCATAAGACTAAGTACTGCAAACATAGGATTTGATTTTTTTTGTAATTTGATATCATTTTGAATATCTTGTAAATCTTGCTTATATTTACTTATATTTTTTTTTGCTAAATTTATCTCTTCATTTAATAACTCTAACTCTTTTGTTTTGATATTTTCTATCTGTTTGGCTATATTGCTTATCTCTAACTCTCTATTTTTTTTGATATCTTCTAATACTCGTTTATGCTTGGTTCGTATATACTCCACTACCTCATTGATCTCAGCTATAGCAAGTTCATTTGATATAGACTCTGACTTTATCTCTATAAAACTTTTTGTTTTTGTAGGTGTAGATATAGAAGATATAAAAGATTTTCTATTTTTTTCATTTTTTAAAATATCTATAAATATAACATTTAGTTTTGTTGTTAACTGTGTTACGTTATCAAGAAGTATACTATTGCTATTACTATTACTATTGCTATTGCTATTGCTATTGCTATTGCTATTGCTATTAATTTTATAACTTCCTATTTCTACTAATGCCTTCACTTCATAAACTGGTGTTTTCATATAGGCAAAAATAATTGCACCTAAAGTAACTATGCCTGTAAACATAACTATAAACCATTTTCTTTTTAATAAAGTTTTAAAAAGTTCTACTAAATCTATCTCATCATCTTCTATATATTTTCTATTTTCATTCATAGATATTAATCCTTATTTTAATTTTCTTACTCTTAAAAATACTGGGAACCTTGGCTTTTTATTTTTTGTTAAGCCATAGTATTTAAATGTTATTATTATACCTTTTTTGGGTGGATCTCTTCTTAACTCATTGCTCAACCCACTCCCTATATTTATAATTTTTCCATTTTTCATCTTGCATATAAAAGAACCAACTAAACTTTTATATTTACCTTTGCCTTTACTGTAACCCACTACTTCACACTCTGCATCTTCAAAGCTTTTTACTTTTAGAGCTTGCGAAGTTCTTTTGTTTATATATGGAGCTGCACCATTTCTAACTACTACTCCCTCTCCACCTCTGTCTTCTATCTCTTTTAAAAAAGTTTTTAAGTGATTTTTGTCTTTACATGTAGTCTGTTCTATGGTTTTTATATAGCTGCTTGGATGGTCACTCAAATAAGTTTCTAAAACTTTCAATCTTTGTTTTAACCCACCTTCTTGATTTGGAACTTCAAAGATATTGTAAGTGAGTTGTTTCCAGTTTTTATGAGGTGTTTGAGTCCTAACAATCCCTGAGATATTATCAAAATCTCCTCTTTTACTCCAAAGCTCTCCATCTATCTCAAATGGTGGAAAACCCTTAATAAACCATAAGGGAGTTTTAAACTCTTTTCCACCACGACTTATAAGCTTTTTACCATCCCAATATGCTCTAACTCCGTCGAGTTTTTCACTCATTAACCATCCGTCTACATGTAGATTATCTTTATATGTTTTTAATAAGAGTAAATCTGGTTTACTTGCCAATAACACAAAAGGCAATACGAGAAGTAAAAAAAGTTTATTTTTCATAAAAATAATTAATTGCATCCACGAAACCATCGACACTTCCACAATCGAACCTCTTGCCTTTGAATTTATATGCTATGACTTTACCCTGCTTTGCCATCTCTAACAAAGCATCGGTTATCTGTATCTCTCCACCTTTGCCAGGTTTTGTATTTTCTATGACGTCAAATATATCTGGAGTCAATATATAACGTCCTATGATAGCTAGGTTACTAGGTGCATCTTTTGGGTCTGGTTTTTCTACCATGGTTTCTACTCTATATGTATCATTACTCCCATCTACTAAGTGACCTGCTATAACACCATACTTACTTGTATCTTCTTTTGGAACCTCTTCTATAGCAACTACACAACAACCATACTTCTCATAAACTTTTACCATTTGGGAAAGTACACTCTCATCCTTGCTATCACACAAGTCATCTGCAAGTATCACGGCAAACGGCTCATCTCCGATCAGTGACTTACCAGTAAGTATCGCATGACCTAGACCTTTCATCTCTACTTGTCTTGTGTACGTAAAAGTACATTGGTTTATCAACTCTCGTATCTCTGTAAGATAATGCTCTTTTGCAGTTCCTTTTATTTGATGCTCTAACTCGTAACTTATATCAAAGTGGTCTTCTATTGCACGTTTTCCTCTTCCAGTTACGATAGCCATGGTCTCACACCCAGATTCTAGTGCCTCTTCTACACCGTATTGAATAAGTGGCTTAGTCATTATTGGCAACATTTCTTTTGGCATTGATTTAGTTGCTGGTAAAAATCTTGTTCCATAACCAGCAGCAGGGAACAAGCATTTTTTTATAGTTTTCATAATAATCCTCTATTTTTTAACTTGTTTTTTAATATAACTTTACTCTGTTCAACTCCAGGTTGCCCATAAGCATTAACTCCCATCATGTTAGCCACTAAAGAAGTCAATAGTTCATAATAAAATATGAATTTACCAAGGTTCTCTTCATTGATACACTCTAACTCTATAGTGTCAACTGGAATATCACCTTTATCTACTAATGATTCTATGATTGAGTCTGCTTGAAGATTTATAAGTGAATTAAATGATAGATTATTTATACTATCTAACCCTTCCAATCCTTCAAGATTTATCTCTGGTATGCGTATGTCATAGTTAAAATTTCTTATTTTCAAAACTGTTACAGTTTTATCTCTAAGTCCATCAACTATGAGTTGTAAAAAAGAATGCTGGTCTTTTGGACCTATAATTCCTACTGGGGTAAGACCCACATTAAAACTGCTATTTAACTGTTTTTTACCAAGACTCTCACCCCAAAGTTGGACATACCACTCCGTAAAGTACTTAAAACTTTCACTATATACAAAAAGTGTATTGATGTTGTATTTCATAGAGTTTTTTGCATAATAAGTTGCTTTTTTTAAAAGTATATCTTTTATATATCCATTTTCAAAAAAACTTTTCTTTATCTGTCTTGCTCCACTCAAAAGTGCTTTTATATCAACTTCTATAAGTGAAAGAGGAGCTAAACCAACAGCTGAAAGAACTGAGAATCTTCCACCTACTTCTTTAGGTATAAAAAGACAAAATGACTTCTTTGTTTTTGAATGTGATTCAAGCAAGCTTCCCTTATCTGTTACGTAGGTAAATCTATAATCTTCACTAATTTTATTCTCATTCAAAAGCCCTAAAATGTACTTATATATAGCTGTTGTTTCTATCGTAGTTCCTGATTTACTTATGACAAAAAAATGCACTTTATTTAGTTCAACTTTTTCTAGTTCTGTTTTGATTGCAATAGGATCAGTACTCTCTAAAAAATGAATTTTTTTACTAAAGTCTTTTGTATTTTTTAAAGTTCTATATATTGCCTTAAGACCAAGAGAACTTCCACCAATACCTATAATGACCAAATGTTCTATATTTGTATTTTTTAAATTAAAATCTTTTTTATACTCTTCAAGATAATCTAAATCTTGTTCAGGTAGGTCATAATAACCAACACTACTTTTTTCTTTACATGTAGCTTCATAAGCACTAAATTCAGGCTTTATATCAAAAAATAATTTATTGGTCATAGTTTTACCTTAAAAAAATCCACATACCAGTCCATAAACTTATCTATGCCCTCTTCAATGGTAGTTTCTGGTTTATATTTCAAGTCTTCCACGAGGTCACTGACATCTGCGTAAGTGCTTGGAACATCTCCCGCTTGAAGTGGAAGCATGTTTTTCTTCATTACTTTTCCTATTTTCTTTTCCAACGCTTCAATGAAATCCATAAGTTTAACTGGATTATTATTTCCTATATTATATATTTTGTAAGGTGCAGTTGAATTTGATGGATTCATTTTGTCTTCATCTACGCCAAGTGGTGGATTGTCAATAACTCTTACCACTCCCTCAACTATGTCATCTACATAAGTAAAATCTCTTTGCATTTCCCCATGGTTAAACACATCAATACTTTTTCCCTCGAAAATTGCTTTAGTAAACAAAAACAGAGCCATATCTGGTCTTCCCCAAGGTCCATAAACTGTAAAAAATCTTAGTCCCGTTGTAGGAATACCAAAAAGATGAGAATAAGTATGAGCCATAAGCTCATTTGACTTTTTACTAGCAGCATAAAGACTTATAGGGTGGCTAACATCATCACTTGTTGAAAAAGGTTGAGCTTTATTTAGACCATATACACTAGAACTACTTGCATATGCTAAGTGTTTTATTTTGTGATGACGACAACACTCTAAAATGTTTAAAAATCCCACAATATTACTTTGTATATAAGCATCTGGGTTAGTTAAAGAGTAACGAACTCCTGCTTGGGCAGCTAAATTACAGACCTTGTCAAATTTTTCTTCTTTAAAAAGATTTTCCATACTCTCTTTGTCTTCAAGATTTAGTTGCACAAATTTATAGTTAGGATACTTTGAAGATTGTATGACTTTTCCGTACTTTAACTCTTCTTTTGATATCCCACTTCGCTCTAGTCTTCCATATTTAACATTAATATCATAATAATCATTAATACAATCAAGACCAACTACCTCATCGCCTCTTTTTAAAAGATAATTTAAAAGATGATAACCAATAAATCCAGCCGTTCCTGTTGCAAGTATTTTCATAATGTTTTCGCCTTCAATATAAGTGCATTTATTTTTTCTTCATACTCTTTAGCTTTTTCTTTACATGTAGACTCAAAACGAGTAACCAAAATTGGAGTGGTATTTGAAGCTCTTACAAGTCCCCATCCCTCGTCAAATATAACTCTAACTCCATCAATATCAATAATCTTTTTAATATTAGGAAAATCACTTGGAGGATTTTTCAACAACTCTTTTACTTTTTCCACAAGTTGAAATTTCTCTGCATCAGTGGTCTCTATCTTAATCTCTTCAGTAGAGTAGACCTTAGGAAGTTCTGCAATTCTTTCATCCACATGTAAACCATTTTTAATTAGTTCTATCATACGCAAAGTTGCATAGATGGCATCATCATAACCAAAATAGCGGTCATTAAAAAACAAGTGACCACTTACCTCTGCTGCAAAATCTGCATTAAGTTCTGCAATTTTGACTTTCAAATTACTATGTCCCGTTTTGTACATGTAAGCTTTCCCATACTCATTGATGGTATCATACATTACTTGCGAGCATTTTACTTCACCTATTACAATTGGATTTTCCATGGCTTCACTAAAAAGAATAGCCATAATGTCACCTTTAACATTGTTCTTTTTTGTCAAAAAAGCAATTCTGTCAGCATCTCCATCGTAGGCAAAACCATATTCAAACTCACCCTCAAGCTCTTTTTTTATATCTATTAAATTTTTCTCTACAGTGGGGTCAGGATGGTGATTTGGAAAAGTCCCATCAGGTTCTACAAAAAGAGCTTTACATGTAAAGCCCAATCTTTCAAATATTTGTGGAGCTACAACCCCAGCTACACCATTACCACAGTCATATACAAAACTCTTATCAAAGCCTTTTAAGTGTTCAAACTCTTTTACTAAAAAGTCTATATATCTATCTTTCGCATTGATTATTTTACATGCAACATTATCTTCTACATGTAGATTTAAATTTTCCATTATTTGACGACCTAAGGCATATATGTCTTCGCCAAAAAATGGTTTTTTATCAATAGTGATTTTAAAACCATTATACTCGCTTGGATTATGCGAACCTGTTATCATTACTGAGGCATCTGGGCTAACTCCATCGAACTCTTGAAAGTTTCCAAAGTAATTCACAGGAGTCGCTACTAAACCCATATTTAACACAGAACAACCTGCTTTGTTGAATCCACTTGTAAGGTAATCACAAAGAATTGGTGAATGACTTCTTGCATCGTAACCAAGGGTTACAACACATCCAGCTTTCTTTACATATAAACCTAAAAAATAACCTATTAATTTTGTTGTTTGTTCATTTAACTCTTTTTCGTAGATGCCTCGTATATCGTATTCTCTAAAAATATTGTTCATTTGTACTCCGAAAATTAAAAATAATATTATAGCTAATCATCTCTTTAGGTATTATAAGCTATAATTTAAACATGCATATAGGTATAGTTAAACTCTCGGCTCTTGGTGATATTGTTCATGCTATGGTAATTTTACAATACATTAAAAAAAATCTTCCAAATGCGACTATTGATTGGTTTGTAGAAGAGAGATTTGCTGGGATTTTAGAGAACAACCCTCACATAAACACTATTCATAAACTAAAACTTAAAAATAACAAACTTGGCTTTTTAAAAGAGTATAAAAAACTTAAAAAACTTAAAACCTATGACTTGGTTATTGACCTTCAAGGACTTATTAAATCAGCCATTGTTTCTAGAATTCTTAGTAAAAATGTGGTTGGATTTGACAAAAACTCTCTTCGTGAATCTCTAGCTTCTTGTTTTTACAAAAAGTCATTTGCAATTAGCTACGAAACAAATGTTATACTAAGAAATATAACCCTTACTTGTTATGCTTTGGAACTTAAAATACCTAATTTACAGACTAAAGAACCATTTTTATACTCAAACTCAAAACTAGAGTTCAAACCTACACTTCTTATTTGTGTTGGCTCTTCTTGGAAAAGTAAAATTTACCCCAAAGAGCAATTTGTAGAAGTTATAAATGCCTTACATGTAAATACTTTCATAGCGTGGGGAAATGAGAGTGAAAAGAAGAGTGCTGAGTTTATAGCTTTTAAAACAGAGGCAAAAGTACTTCCAAAACTAAGCTTAAATGAATTAAAAAATATAATCTCAAATAGCAGTTTAGTCATAGGAGGAGATAGCGGACCAACACATATGGCATGGGCACTTAACACTCCAAGCATAACAATCTTTGGACCAACTCCAAGCCAAAGAAACAGTTTTACAACTAACGTAAATTTGACTGTTGATTGTGGTAAAAATATAGATGCGAAGGCTTTAAACAAAAGTGATTTCTGTATAAAAAATATAAAAGCTAAAGAGATTGTTAGTTTAGCAAATGAGCTTTTAAAATGTTAGATTATATATATATCTTTTTCTTTAAACTCTTTGTTCTTTTGGTTAAATATACTCCTAGGTTTATAACGAATAGCATATTGAGTTTTTTTGCATTTTTAGCATACAAGATAGATGTTCGTCACAAAAAAATTGCTCGTGCAAATCTTGATTTAGCTTATGAAAACAGTATGAATGAAAAAGAAAAGAGAAGAATTACAAAAAAATGCTACAAAAATCTACTCTATAACATGAGAGATTTTGTGGAAAATCAGGGCATAACTAAAGAAAAACTTATACAAAAAGTAACAATACACAATGAACACTTTTATACAGATATAAAAAAAGATGGTAAGGGTGTTATATTTTTAACAGCGCACTATGGGAACTGGGAACTTTTACCACTTTGTATGGGAGCAACTTACGGAAAGCTTTGGGGAGTTGGAAGAGCTTTGGACTCTAAAAACATGAATGAAGTTCTGAAAAAAAACAGAAATCAGTTCAATGTGCACATGCTTGAAAAAAATGGAGCAATCAGAGGCTTACTAAAAGCTCTTAAAAATGGAGAAAATGTAGGTCTTTTAGTAGACCAAAACACAAGTGAAAAAGAGGGTATTCTCATAAACTTTTTTGGAAAACTAGCTCGACATACTCCTTCAGCAGCTCTAATTGCTAGAAAAACAGGTACTCCTATAATACCAGCATATATAACTACAAATGACTATATAAACTATGACATAACTTTTTATGAACCAATCATAACCCAAAAAACTGAGGATAATGAAGAAGATATAAGAAAAAGCGTACAAGCTCAAGCAGACATAACTCAAAAGATTATCAAAGCAAAACCAGATGAATGGTTTTGGTTGCACCGTCGTTGGAAAAACCAATATGAGGAACTTTATAAGTGAAACTTTCCATAGTAATATTAACTTTTAATTCACAAAAATACTTATCTAAGGTACTTAATTCTTGCACTTTTGCAAACGAAGTAGTTGTAGTAGACTCTGGTTCTACGGATAATACTTTAGAAATAGCCAATACTTTTAAAAACACAAAAATTCTTCATCAAAAATGGCTTGGATTTGGTAAACAAAAGCAATATGGAGTTGAAGCTTCTCAAAATTATTGGGTTTTTGTTCTTGATAGTGATGAAATCATTACCGATAAACTTAAAAATGAAATACTCTCTTTAAACTTTACATGTAAAGCCTATTTTGTACCAAGACTGAACTATTTTTTTGGAAAACCTATAAGACATTGTGGTTTATACCCTGATGCTACGTTAAGACTGTTTGACAAAAATTACGCAAAATTTAGCGAAGATGAAGTACACGAAAAAATCATTACTAATGAAAAAACTGCTACACTAAAAAATCATATGTTGCATTTTGCTTATGAGAATATTGAAGAGTTTATAGTAAAACAAAATCGATATTCAAGTCTAAACAAAAAAGATAGAGTCTTAAAAGCACTACTTAGTCCATATTGGACATTCTTTAAAATCTACTTTTTAAGACTTGGTTTTTTAGAGGGATGGAGAGGTTTTGTGATAGCTAAGCTTTATGCACAATACACATTTTGGAAATACATTAAATGAAAATTCTTTTAATGAAGTTTAGAAATATTGGTGATGTATTATTGCTATCTCCTCTTATTAAAAATTTAAAACTTGCTTACCCTGATTCTCACATAGATATCGCTTTAAATAGCGGTACTGAAGACATGGTTACTCTAAATCCAAATATAAATGATATATTAACCTACGATAGAACAAAAATAAAATCACTAGGTATATTTAAGAGAATTTATCAAGAAATAAAATTTGCACTTACTATCAGAGCAAACAAATATGATATTGTGGTTAATACAACAGAAGGGGACAGAGGCACTCAACTAGCACTTTTGAGTAAAGCAAAAACAAAAATTGGGTACAAAAATCCTAAAAATTTATTCTTAAAAAATGTGTTTAATCACAACCTACCCAAACAAGGACTAAGGCATACTTTAGAGATGAACCTAGATGTACTTAGAACTTTAAACTTACCTATAAAAGAAAAAAAAGTATCAATATTTTGGAATATTAAAGATGAACAAAAAGTTTCTAACCTACTTACGTGTAAAAAGTTCATACATATACATCCTGTTTCTAGATGGATGTTTAAGTGTATAAATGATAAAACAATGGCACAAATCATAGATTTTTGTAAAATTGAGCTCAATGTTGAAGTCGTTCTAAGTGCCGCACCAATAAAACAAGAATTAGATAAAATTGACTCTACCTTAAAACTGTGCAAATCAAAACCTTTAAATTTAAGTGGAAAACTAAGTTTAAAACAGACTGCTGCTCTCAATAATAAAGCAATTTTTTTTATAGGTGTAGATACTGCTATAATGCATATAAGTGCAGCAAACAACACTCCTGTTTTAGCTTTTTTTGGACCAAGTGGAGCAGACCATTGGGGACCATGGGACAATGACTTTATGAAGAGTGGGTATACAACAAGAAGAGGATTTAGAAGTATGGGTAAACATAGAGTTATTCAAGAAGACTGGGAATGTGTACCTTGTGGAAAAGATGGTTGCAATGGTACGAAGGTGAGTGACTGTCTTATGAATTTAGATATAGAATTTATAAAGAAAAATATACGAGAGATAATAAATGAGCAATAAAATAAAAGTTTTACATACAGAGTGGTCTGATGGCTGGGGTGGACAAGAAATAAGAATCATAAGTGAGATGGTTGCCGTACGAGAACAAGGTATAGATGTCTATCTAGCCTGTCGTGACCATGCACAAATAAGACAAAAAGCCATAGAAAAAAATATAAAAGTTTTTACTCTACCATTTCGTGGTAACCTTGATTTTTCAACTATGTTTGACTTAAAAAAAATCATACAAGAAAATAATATAAACATAGTAAATACTCACAGTGGAAAAGATACTTGGGTAGGTGGATTTGCTTCAAAACTTGCTGGTGTTAAATTCATCAGAACAAGACACCTGTCAAATCCTATTGGCTCTTCAAGATTTAATTTTATTAATGAATTAGCAAATTTTATCTTTACTACTGGTGAAAGTGTTAGAGAAAATATGATTAAAAACAATAGAATAAAAGCTGAAAAAATTATGTCCATTCCAACAGGAATTGATGAAAATATATTTAATCCATTAAAATATAACAAAGTGACATGTAGAGAGTCTTTTCAAATAGCTAATGATGAATTTGTTATTGGTATAGTTGCAGTACTAAGAGATTTTAAGCGACATGATAATTTTTTAACCATCGCTAAAAGACTTATATCTACATGTAAAGATAAGAAACTAAAATTTATCATAGCAGGAGAAGGTCCCAAAAGAGAATCTATAGAAAAACAAATATCTGATTTAAATATGTCACAGCACGTTAGAATGATAGGTCATATAGAAAATGTAGCAGAGTTTTTAAAAGCAATAGATATATTTGTTTTACCATCAGATAAAAATGAAGGTGTCCCACAATCACTCATACAAGCTCTTATGATGGAAATAACCTCTGTTTCCACAACAGCAGGGAGTATAAAAGATTTATACCACCAAAACAACTTTTTAATCTCTGAACCTAGTATCGAAAAAATATATGATAATATTAACTCAATAGTTGAAGGAAATACTATATTAACTAGCAATAGGCAATATATACTTGAGAATTTTTCTAAAACAGCAATCACTAAAAAAATCATAAATATATATAATAAATTATTAGATGAAAAAAATAATTAATCTACTAAATAAAATTCTTTTCAAAATAAGAAAAAAACAAAACCATACAAAAGAATTAAAAAAAATAATAATAGTTTCAAACACTGCATTAGGAGATACAATACTCTCTACACCAGTAATAAAAACTCTAAGAAAAAGTTTTCCTAATATATATATAGCTTTTATGATAAATAAAAATACATATCCGCTTTTTAAAGATTATGAGTATGTAGACAAAGTTATAGTTTATAACAAAAGTTTTGTTGGAATAATAAAACATGCACTATATATCAAAAAAGAAAAATTTGACTCTATCTTTTTAACACATTCAAATGGTCCTCAAGATCTTTTTATGGTATTAGCATCAAATGTAACAAATATACATAAAGCAATCAATTATCCAAGTAAAGTTTCATTTGAGTTTTTAGAACTTATAAAAAACAGCACATACGGTGACAAACATCAACACATCATAGAACATAGATTAGATACCATACGATATCTAAATCCATCTATAATAGACACAACCATAGACTTACCAAAAAAGTTTTATCAAAAATCAAACAAAAATACTGATGAATTATTAATTGGTATTCAATTAGGTGCTGCTGATATATATAAAATGTGGTCTATAGAAAATTTCATTGAATTAACAAACAGAATATTACAAGTAAATAAAAAAATAAAAATTATTCTACTAGGCGTTAAAGAGGAACAAACATTGGCACTCCAATTACGACAATATGCTGTAGATAAAAAAAGGATTATAAACTATTGTGGAAAAACGGCTATTGAAGAACTTCCTTCCCTTATCAACTCTTTAGATTTGTTAATTACGAATGATACAGGAACACTTCATTTAGCCATTGCATTAAGAAAAAATAGTATATCTCTTTTTTCTCCAACAGATTCAAAAATATTTGGTCCATATCAAGATTTTGAGTTACACTCAATTATTCAAAAAAATGGTGATTTCATCAATAAAAAACCAAAAAAAGAGAGAAATCAAGACGCAATGAACATCATAACAGTAAATGAAGTTTATAAAAAGACAATATCACAGATAAATAGGATAAATAAATGTGTGGAATAGTCGGTATATATAATACTAAAAAAACTTACTCAAAATTTGACATGTCAAATATGTTACAACACATTGCTCATAGAGGTCCAGATGATGAGGGGATTAAAGTTTTTGATACAAAAAACAACAAAAATTCTGAGAATGAAGGGGATTTAATATTTGGACATAAGCGTCTTAGTATACTAGATTTAAGTTCATTTGGACATCAACCAATGTCTACAAAAGATGGAACTTTATGGATAACGTATAATGGAGAGATATTTAACTTTAAAGAAATACGCAAAACTCTAGAAAAAAAAGGATACTCTTTTATTTCTCACACTGATACAGAAGTAATTCTTTATGCATATCAAGAATATGGAGTAAAATGCTTAGATTTATTTAGAGGATTTTTTGCATTTTGTATTTATGATATAAAAAAAGAAGAATTATTTTTAGCTCGTGATAGACTTGGTTCGAAGCCTTTAAAATACTATTTTGATGGAAGCACATTTGCATTTGCATCAGAGATGAAATCCTTTTATCCCATAAAAGAAATTAAAAAAAGAGTTAGCTTAACCTCTATAAGTGAATATCTCTCTTTAAAATACATACCTGCTCCGGCAACTATATTTAAAGATATATACAAATTATGCGCTGGTAAATATATGATTTTTTCACTCAAAAATAGAAGCCTAAAGATAGAAAAATACTGGGAACCTACGTTTGAGCCAAAAATAAATATACCATACCAAGAGGCAAAAGAAAAAACAAAAAGTATTCTTGCAGACTCTATAAATATTAGAATGATTTCAGATGTTCCTGTAGGGGTCTTTTTAAGTGGAGGAATTGATTCATCTTCCATTGTTGCACTTTTAAGAGAGAAAGAGAAAAATGAAATAAATACCTACTCAGTTGGTTTTAGTGATGCAAAATTTGACGAAAGAAAATATGCAAGAGAAATATCTCAAATCTTTGATACAAATCACAAAGAATTTTTAGTTGAACCTAATCTAAAAGATGATTTAGAGATGATAGTCAATAATTATGATGAACCATTTGCTGACCCATCTATGATACCAACCTATTATCTTGCTAAAGAAGTTTCAAAACACGTTAAAGTCGTTCTTGGAGGTGATGGAGCTGATGAGATGCTAGGAGGATACAAAAGATATAGTATTCACGCAAGAAATGGTTTTTTAAATATTTTACCCAAAAGTATATTTAATTTTAATAACTCTTTGCTAGCTCATATACCTTATGGCTCAAACAAAAGTAAAGGATACGGAAAAGTTGCAAGAGTTCTTGAATCACTTAGTGGAGATTTGATAGCTACTTACTATCTAAGATTAACTGGATACTCTAAAAAACAAAAATTTGACTTGCTAAACAGTGATTTATCACAAATACAAGTTCCTATTTGGAACAATGAAATTTACAATTACTTCGAACAAAATAGAAATTTATCAAATTTAGATAAACTAATGGCTATAGATCAAATCACTCATTTACCTGAATATATCTTAACCAAATCTGATATATCAGGTATGGCTAGTGGACTTGAAGCTCGTGCACCTTTTATAGACGTAAATTTTATTGATTGGGTAAATAAACTGAACTCTTCTTATAAAACTAAAAACTATAGTAAAAGAATTCTAAAAGATATGCTACAAGAAACTGGTGTTCCAGACCACATCATTCACAGAAAAAAAGCAGGATTTACTCCACCTTTAAGAAATTGGCTCAAAGAAGAAAATGAATTATTAAAGCATTTTATGTTAGATATAAATTCTCCTCTCTCATTTTTCAGCAAAGATATAATGAAAAAAATGTATAATTATAATCTTTTAAACGATTATAATTTATCAAATCATTTGTGGATTCTTTTGGTATTAGGTATATGGCTAGAAACTAATAAAGATTATATAGAGGTTGAATTTTAATGATAGATTTAAAAAATAAAAAAATTCTTTTAGTACGCAATGACAATGTAGGTGACTTGATATGTACTACTCCTTCAATTGAAGCATTAAGAAAAAAGTATCCTAACAATCAAATAGATATAGTTGTAAATAGCTATAACTATAGCGCTATATATCAAAACCCTTATGTAAATAAAATATATTGCTATACAAAACCTAAACACAAAAAAGGCTTATTAGACAAAATAAAAGCAGCACTTGGCAAATTAAAGATTTTAATTGATATTAGAAAAGAGAATTATGATGTAGTTATTGTATTTAGAAGTGATTATTCAAAATCTGCTGAACTATTTTCAAACATAACAAAGGCAACTTATAAGGTTGGTGTTAAAAATCCAAAAGGAAAAGACAACTTTAATATGCATACTCTAGTTGACAATACTAAACATGAAGTAGAATTTTGTTTTGATTGCTTAAAAGAGTTTGGAGTTATTTACGATAATGAAAATACTTTTTTTCATGTTCCTAACGAAGTTTCTGATAAATATAAAAATTTTGATGAATATATTCTTTTTCACATTTCCTCAAGAAAAGAAGCAAATAGATACAATATAGATAAATTTAAATCTATTATAGACGCCTTGGCGTATGACAAAATTTTACTTACAGCTGAACCTATAGACTTTGATAATGCAAAACTACTTGATAATCAAACCAAAGCAATATTTATTCAAACCTCATCACTAGAAGACCTTTCAGGATTAATTAAAAACATCAAGCTGTTCATTACACTTGATGGTGGAGCAATGCATGTTGCACCAGCTTTACATATAAAAACTATATCTATTAGTGGCTATACAAATATGGATAAATGGTATCCTTGGGGATATAAAAACTTGATTATTCAAGATGAAAGTAAAATTGCTGATAATATTGAACCAAATTTAATAGTAACTTCTATTCGAAAGATTATAAATCATGAATAAAAAAATATGCCTATTAGTAGATGGACTTATCGGTGGTGGTGCAGAAAAAGTGATACTCAGCCTTGCTGAAATATTTTCTAAATTAGGTCATGAAGTTCACATTATTTCGATAAAGAATGTCATAGAACATGAAATTGATAAAACTTTATATACAATTCATATGCTAAGCAAAGATGGAATACTATCCAAAAAAAAATTTATAAATAAAATAAAATTAGCAAAAAAACTTAAAGCAAAAATCTTTGAAATTGAACAAGATTCTAATAAATTTGATATGTTTATCTCTAATTCAGAAAACATGGATCGCCTCAGTACAAAACTAAAACTTAATAATCTATTCATACAATATGGCAACTCTATGTACGAATTTTACAAAAGTAAATTTCAAAATAAAAAAGGGATAAAAAGGGAATGGAGAAAATTCAAGTATGGTAGATTTTTTCGCAAAATTTACTCTAATCAAAATATTATTGTAGTCTCAAAAGCTTTACAAAGTGATTTAGTAGACAAAATGAAAATAAAACCAAAGATGATTAAAACTATCTATAATCCTTTAAATTTTGACAAGATAAAAAACTTAGCAAAACAAAACAATCAAAATATCCCAAAAGAACCCTATATCATTTGTGTTGCAAAATATGAAAACAGAAAAGACCAATTAACATTAATCAAAGCTTATCATAAAACAAATATAAAACAAAAATTACTTTTAATGGGTGGAGTATATACTCAATCTGATAAAGATTACTTAGAGAAGATTCAACAACTAATTATAAAATTAGATATAAAAGAGAAAGTAATATTAATGAATTTTCAAAAAAATCCATACCCTTTTATAAAAAATGCCAGTCTATTAGTTTTATCTTCTAAAAGTGAAGGCTTTGGTTTAGTTTTAGCTGAAGCTCTCATACTTGGAACTAAAATAATAAGTACAAACTGTCCGTGCGGACCAAATGAAATTTTAAGAAATGAGCTACAAGAGTATCTATCTCCCGTTGGCAATACTGCTTTATTGGCACAAAATATCAAAAAAGCAATAAACTCTTATCCTGTAATTAGTAACTCTTTAATAGAAGAATATAGTGCAGAGTATTCTGCCAAACAATATTTAGGTTTAATAGAAAATGACAATTAATAAAAATAAAAAAATTCTATCTAATATAGAGTTACTATTCCTTGGAATATATTTTTTCACACTTCCTATAGCTCATATTACTTCTATACAGTCAATATCTAGTGTTTTATTTATTTGTTTCTTCTTATTTAAAAATTATAATAATATTGACTACAGAATATTTTTTGAATATAAGTGGCTAATTATTTCTATGATAATAACACTAGTATTGGCATTTATTTCACTAGGATTTACACCTGAAATAAACAATAGCCTAAAAGAAATAAAAAGTGAACTTATTAGAAATTTTGCACTAATGATTATTTTATTTTACTATACACTACTAACAGACGAAGTAAAACTAAAAAAACTCATATCTATAATCTTTTGTGTACTACTAATACATACAATTATAAATCTTGTAATTTGGATTGAACATGGTGGTTTTCCATATAGAGCGGGTGGTTTATTGGACTCAGGAGGAGGTGAAAGATTTGGTATATGGGCTACTTATTCATTAGCTGCTTCAATAGCCTTGTTTTATACCAACTATAAAAAAAGTACTTTATTTATACTGTTTTTATCAGTATTATCTATATGTGCAAATCAAACAAGAGCAACTTTTGTGGCTACTATAGTAATAGCCATTATATTTTTTATATTTTTTGCTCATAATAAAAAAATTAAACTTTTGATTTTATCCGTAATTATTATAAGTATAGGCATATACTATCAATACTCAGAAAATTTAACAAAAAGATATAACATAAAACATATGATTTCAAATGTTGAACATATTATAGATACTTCACCTAGTAAATTTACACAAATAGATATAGAACACTCTTCTTTAGTAAGGCTTAGTATGTGGAAATCTGTTATTCTATACAGACTCAAAAAACCTTTTATACCTACAGGATATGGAAGATTTTTATATAAAAAAAGTATTGAAAAAAAATTTGAAAATTCCCCTGAAAATTTACCATATAAAATATTTGCTCAAACTCACAATGATTTTATAGGTACGTTATACTCTCTTGGCATGATTGGATTACTTGCTTTAATTTACTTGTTGTATTATAAACTAAAAATATCCTATTCCTTATTTAAGATTTCTAATACATTACATTTTAAGGTATATGCTGTTTTTATATTCCTAGGAACAATAGGATTTATTGGCTCAATGATGTTTGGAAGTTTTTTTGGTGATAGTGAGACTAAATTCTTCTATCCGCTCTATGGAATTTTATTAGGAATTTATTATAATGAAAAAAAGAAATATTGTAAAATAATATGATTAGCAAAAAAAATTTAAAATTTTTATTTCGTTCAAAATCAATTAATTTGTTAAAAGACAAAAATAGAATCGGATATAAAGGTCAATATATATACAAGCAGAATCCAATACACTACAGAACAGGGAGTAGTGATATTGAAATAATATATGAAGTATTATTAAAAAAGGGAATTAAATCAGAATATTGGTTACCTTCTTCTATAAAACAAAAAATTATTTTTAATATTGGAGGTAATATTGGTATAACCTCTATTTTATTGGCCAATAAATTTCCGGAAGCAAAAATATATACTTTTGAACCGATAAAATCTAATTTTAAACTATTAAGTCAAAATATAAGCTATTATAAAAACATTAAAGGGTTTAATATTGCATTAGGTGCCAAAAACACAAAAATTGATATATTTTCATCAGATAATCATTCTAATTTTGGAGGTGGCTCACTGTATGAAAAAGGTGTCAATTTGAATAAAACTGAAGAAATCCAAATGAAAACAGTAAAATCAATACTAGAACAAGAGAATATACAGGATATTGACCTTGTTAAGATAGATACTGAAGGTGCAGAATACGATATATTGACTTCATTTCCAATTGATATTTTGTCAAAAATAACTTGGATAACAGGAGAATTACATGGTGAGAATGATTTTAAACTATTAGATTATTTAGAGAAATATTTTGATATTTCAATAAAGAAAAAAATAAGTAATCGTCTTTTTATGTTTAATGCATCAAATAAAAAATTCACCTCAAATTTAAATCAAAAAGACATTAAAAACTTATAGGTTTTAACTATTATGAAAATAAATTTTATACGCGCAAACAAAACCAAATTTGGTGGAGCTGAAAACTATCTTGCAAGACTTTCTGCTGAATTAGAAAAACAAAATATAAAACATAATGTAGTAAACTCAAGTCTACCAAAATTTTTGTCTTCATGGATCAAAGCTCTTCTATTTAACTTAATAATTTGTAAAAATAAAAAAAATAGTTTTTACTTCTCCTTAGAAAGGATTACATGTGCTGATATATATCGTGCTGGTGATGGTGTACATAAAGAATTTTTAAAAAAGAAAAAAAGAAAATTTAATCCTTTAAACATAGTTTATCTCTATCTTGAAAAAAAATGTTTCCAAAATTCAAAAAAAATTATTGCTAATTCAAATATGATAAAAAATCAGATTATAGAAACTTACAATATTGAACCTTCAAAAATTGCAGTAGTTTATAACGGTGTAAATATTAAAAAAAGCAATTATGAAAAATCATTTACTAAATTATCAAGTGAATTTAGGATAAAAAAAGAAAAAAAAATAATACTTTTTGTAGGAAGTGGTTTTGAGAGAAAAGGAGTAAAAGAGTTTTTAGAAATACTCTCAAAACTAAAATCGAGAAACTATCACGCACTTATAATAGGAAAAGAGAAGAAACTAAATTATTACAAACAACTATCTAACTCTTTACACCTCCATGATATTGTGAGCTTTACAGGGGCTAGAAGTGATGTTAATGACTTCTATACTATCAGTGATGTCTTTTTATTTCCAACAGGTTATGAACCTTTTTCAAATGTAGTATTAGAAGCTATGAGTTTTCACAATGCTATTTTTACTACAAAACAAAATGGTGCTCATGAAATTCTTGAAGATGAGTATATTTTACAAACTCCGCAAGACTACTCAATAGTAGATAAGATAGATGCCCTTCTAGAAAATCCTAAAAAACTAGAAGCAATTAAAGAAGAAAACTTCCAAATAGTACAAAACTTTACAATCGAAAAAAATGCAAAAGAGACAATGGATATCATAAATGAATATCTTAATTGAACTCCCAACATGGCTTGGTGACACTATCATGGCAACTCCTGCTATAGAAGAGCTTGTAAAAAAATACCCAAACTCAAAAATAACTTTTTTTGGTTCTTATGTCTCAACTGAGGCTCTAAAGTCTCATTCAAACTCTTTACATGTAAAGCTTGATGAAAGTAAAAAAGCAATTTCAAGACTCTTTTGGCTCTATCAAACTGCAAAAAAGTTAGGCTCTTTTGATTTAGCTATTAGTTTTAGAAGTTCATTTACTTCAAAACTATTTTTATGGTTTTTAAATACAAAAAAGAAAATTCAATATAAAAAAAATATATACACTGGTCACCAAGTAGAAAAATATGCAAAGTCTCTACATGTAAAGCCTCAAGATTTAAAACTTTATCAAAAACCTTACATGTACACCAAACCTACTCTTGGCATAAACCCAGGTGCAACTTACGGTAGTGCAAAAAGATGGTATCCAGAAGAGTTTGCGAAAGTAGCAAACCATTTTACTGAAACTCACGATATAGTTATCTTTGGTGGACCAAATGAAGTTGATATTGCAAGAGAAGTCGAACAATTAATAGATACAAAAGTAACAAACTTAGCAGGTAAAACCAATATAACTGAACTCATAGAGAAGATTGCAGGACTAAGCCTATTTGTCACCAATGACAGTGGTCCTATGCACATAGCTGCAGCATATAAAATCCCAACAGTAACCCTGTTTGGACCAACAAGACATGATGAAACATCTCAATGGAACAATCCAAATGGCTACATCATATCTCATAATTTAGAGTGTGCACCTTGCATGAAAAGAGTCTGCCCCCTCAAAACTCACGAATGTATGAAAGCCATTAAGGCAAATGAAGTTATTGCTGTTCTAGAGAATCATCTATCGCTTGACAAATAATATGCCCAATCATAATGTGCATCTCTTGAATACGAGGTGTATCATCACTTGGAACGACTAAATTTACATCACAAAATTGATTCATAGCACCTCCATCACGTCCAGAAAATCCTATAGTTTTACACCCCATATTTTTTCCAAGACTTAAAGCACGAAGAACATTTTTGCTATTTCCACTTGTTGAAATTCCTATGAGCAAGTCACCTTCACGCCCAAGAGCTTCAACTTGTCGCTCAAAAACTCTATCATAACCATAGTCGTTGCCAACAGCGGTTAAAACAGATGTGTCAGTTGTAAGGGCAAGTCCTGGAAGCCCACGACGCTCTATTTTATAACGTCCACTAAGTTCAGCTGCTATGTGTTGGGCATCTGCTGCACTTCCACCGTTGCCAAAAAGCAAAATCTTATTGCCATTTTTAATAGTCTCAGTCGCTATGATACAAGCTGTATATATATGACTCTGCATAGTCTCTATCGTTTTTTCTATTGTCTCTTTATGAGCATTCATCTCACTTTGAATCATGTTCATCATAACTGTGCCTTTTTAATTATATTTGTTGTACTTTTACCATCTACAAAATCTACAAGCCTAAGCTCTTTAGCTATGTCGCTACCAACTACTTCTTTGCCTTTATAGTCTCCACCTTTTACTAAAACATCTGGCTGAACTGCTTTAATAAGTTCATAAGGGGTATCTTCTCCAAACTCTACAACAAAACTTACTGATTCTAATGCACTTAATACATAAGCCCTATCCTCACTTATGTTTATAGGACGACTTGAACCTTTTAGTCTTCGCACGGAATCATCAGAATTCAATCCTACTATGAGCATATCTCCAAAACTTTTTGCAACTTCAAGGTACTTTACATGCCCAACATGGAGTATATCAAAACAGCCATTTGTAAAAACTATTTTTTTATCTCTAAAGCTTTTCAGTAACTCAGCTATCTCGACTTTGGTTTTTATCTTACTGTCTGCTTTCCCACTTCTTAGGCTATGTTCATACATGTCTATCTCATCAAGACTCACAGTTGCACTTCCAAGTTTTCCAACAACAACAGCAGCCGCACTTGTAGCAAAAAGAGCTGATTTTTTCATGTCAAGCCCACAAGACAAAGCAAAGCCAAATGAAGCTAAAACAGTATCTCCTGCACCTGTAACATCAAAAACTTCACGTGCAACAGTCGGCACTTTTGTAACTTCATCACCAAAAATAGCCATACCATCTTCACTAAGAGTTATGACTGCATAATCAAGCTCCAAAGAGTTTTTCAGAAGCTCCCCTGCCTCATGCAAACTCTGCTCATCTTTTATATCTATCTTAGTTGCTTCACACGCCTCTTTTTTATTTGGAGTTATTAGCGTTGCACCCTTGTACTTACTATAATCATCACCTTTTGGGTCAACCAAAACAAACTTATCATACTTTTTTGCTAAGTTTATTAGTTTACATGTAAGAGTTTCAGTAAGTACCCCTTTGCCATAATCTGAAAGTAAAATAGCATCAAAATTCTCTACTATATTCTCAAAGTTTTCATAAAGCTCATATTCACTTTTTAAATCTATATTCTCTTTTGATTCCATATCGTATCTAATAATTTGTTGATGAACAGCTATAACACGGCTTTTCTTACTTGTGTATCTGCCTTTTTGTTTTACAAGCCTACTAGCATCTACACCAGAACTTTTAAGCATATATAAAAGCTCTTCTCCATTACTATCGTCCCCTATAACACTTAGAACACTAACATCTGCACCCATAGTTATGAGATTATTTATGACATTACCAGCCCCACCAAGAACTGTTGTTTCTCTATTTATATCAACAACTTGAACAGGAGCTTCAGGGCTTATTCTCTCACACTTACCCCAAAGATAATGATCCAACATTAAATCACCAATAACTAGGATTTTAGGAGTATAGCTTCTTAATCTATCCATGAATTCTCTTTATTTCTTTTATATAAGATTTGATTCCCTCTTCTAAAGAAAATTTTGGCTCATAGTCCAAAAACTCTCTACTTAAAGAGATATCTGCCTCAGTAAAAAATTGATACTGTCCGACAAAAGGATTTGGCATATACTCATCATCTCTGTCTACATGTAACTCATTTTTCAAAATGTTAGCTATATCTTGAAAACTTCTTGCTTTTGCTGTTCCTACGTTGTAAATTCCACATTTTTTAGGCTTACACGCTTTTATATTTGCTTGAATAATGTCATCAATGTAGATAAAATCTCTTCTTATTTTATCACTTCCTTCAAAAAGCTTGGCATTTTTGCCCTCAAGAAGTTGAAGTCCAAATTGAAGAACCATTGATGCTGTTTTATTTTTAAAAAACTCACGTTCACCATAGACATTAAAGTATCTCAAACCTACAACTGATATTTTATCCATATATTTTTTTACCAAATTGTCCATCATTAGCTTAGAAAATCCATAAACATTATTTGGTTTTTCATACCCAATACTAAAAGTTTCACTATCTCCATAAGTTGCTGCACTCGAAGCGTATATCATGTTAGCTTTCATGCTCACAGCCATATCAAGCAGGTCTTTAAAAGCATTTACATTTGTTTGTATCATTAAAGCTTGGTCACCAACTGTTGTGTCGCTAATAGCCGCTTGATGAAAGATATAGTCAAACTTGTAGTTTTTTAATAAAGCTAAATCAAAATTTATATCGCCACTGATAACCTCACCTTGAAAACCAATAAGATTTTTGAAATGTCCAAAGCTTTTAAGATTGCCATTACTAAAAGTCTCTTCATTTCTAAACTTGTCAAAAACTACTACTTCACAATTAGGAAAATTCTCTTGAAAGTAGAAAGCTAAATTACTCCCAATAAATCCTGCACCACCTGTTATTAAAACTGTTTTTTTATTAAAATCTATATCGTTATATATCATATAATTTCCTATTTTTTAATGATGTCTATTGTATCTAAAATTGATTTAACACTATATGAGGCTTCTTTACATGTAAAGCTATTTACAAAAATTGTATTTGGTATGTTTGCATTAAGGCCAGCTTGTATATCGCTAGATTTGTCGCCTATCATCCAAGAGTTTTGCATATCTATATCAAACTTTTTTTTAGCTCTCTCAAACATAGCAGTTTTTGGTTTTCTACACTCACACCCATCATCTGGAGAGTGCGAACAATGATACACTTTTGTGATTTTTATACCTCTACATGTAAACTCTGTTAGCATCCAAGAAGTAAGCTTTTCAAAATCTTCTTCGCTATAGTAACTCCTGCCAATACCTGATTGATTTGTTACAATAAAGAGTTGATAGTCCAAAGATAAAAAGTGCTTAAGTGTTTCAAATATGCCTTCACAAAACTCAAAGTTCTCTTTTTTATAAACATAAGAATGGTCTACATTGATAATTCCATCACGGTCTAAAAATATTGCTTTTTGCATTTTAATTTCCCCTTTTTATCGAACAAGTCCAATAAAAATTCCTCGCGACTGAAGCTTCCGCTTTGCGAAGAACATAGGTGCAATTATATCTTATTTATCTAATTCCATGTTTATGTCATTCATAAAAGAAGTAAATTCCATATTTGTAAAGTTGTCTTTATTAGAGAATAAAATCTCTTTTGCGTTTGTAAAATATTTGACAGCACTATCTTCATCAGTAATTGAGTAACGTAAAATTTTTCCTAAGTAATAATTTGCATAAAAATCTTTTTCATTCTGTTCTACCAAAGTGAACAGTTGATCTACAGCATTATCAGCTTGATTACTTTTTTGATAACTAAGTGCAAGTTTTAAGCCAATTTCAGGTTGTTTTGAATCTAGTGTGAGGCTTTTTTCATAAGCCTTAATTGATTCAGCATATACACCCATATCAAAAAAATTATTCCCTACTTGATTCCATAAAAATTTATTATTGTTTTTCTCAGCTCTTTTAGCCAGTTTAGTCATTTTTAAAGCATAAGGCAAAATATTAGATATGTCACTATGACCTACCGCAAGTGGATTTATATTGTATGCCCTTGTTATGAAATTATAGCCTTTTAGTAGTTCACCACTTTTTAAATGAATATTTGCTAGTTTAAGTATGCACTCTATATTTTCTGGTTCTTTTTTTAAAAGCTTATTTATATATATTTTTGCACTATCATTGTCCATAATACCAGCTTTACATACAACATTTACATTTGAATTTGCACTAACCATAAGTACAAGTATAAGAAAAATTGATTTCATCTCTACCTCTCATTAAAGTAATGTAAATTATACACAAACTGTTTTATAATAACCTCATCAGTAACACTAACGTGAAAAAATAAGCCATTTTAAAGCGAACTAAGATATAATTTATCTCAAATACAAACTGAGGAGTAATAAATGAAAAAAATCGCATTAGCATTAGCTATCGCAGCGGCATCAACACTTATGGCAGCAGACGGAGCAGCACTTTATAAAAAATGTGTAGCATGTCACGGGGCTAAAGCTGAAAAGAAAGCTTTAAACAAATCGCATGTCATCCAAGGATGGAGTGTAGATAAACTAGTAGCTTCTATGAAGGGTTACAAAGACGGAAGTTATGGCGGAGCTATGAAAGGTCTTATGAAAGGTCAAATTGCAGCTTATGATGACGCTAAAATTCAAGCAGTATCTGAATATATTTCTGGCTTAAAATAATTAATCATTAATCAGGAGGACTGTAAGAGTTCTCCTTTTTCTCTTTTCTCTTTTTCAAAATTTCTTTTTTTCTATTTTCTATCTCTATTGCATCATGAAGAGCCTCTTCACTGTCTAATGAAGCGCCATCTAAAAACTTTTTTGTATCTTCAAATTGTCCTGTTCTTAAACCCCACAACAATGCCCAAAGCCCCAAAGCCCCAAGAAGAGTTGAAGCTCCCAACATCATAACTACTACCCAATTATCCATTTTGAACCTTTTATTTTAAGCTACCAAGCGGAAGTTTGTACTCCCATAGAACATTTGCAACCCAAGGGTCACAATCTATGATTGTGGGGTACCCACGGTGAAACCGTTCTTTGGGAGTATAAACTGTAGCGCCCATTATTTTATCCTCATTGAATTACCAACTACTACTAACGAACTAAGTGACATACTTAAAGCCGCTACAAGTGGTATTACAAATCCTGCCATTGCTAGTGGAATTGTTATTACATTATACAAAATTGAGATTGTAAGATTCTGTTTTACTTTTGAAAACGTACTTTTTGAGATTTCAAAAACTGTTTTTAAAGATTTAAAATCATCATTTATTAACACTATATCACTTACATTTACTGCAACATCCGTGCCACTTCCTAAAGTAATGGCTACTTCACTATGAGTTAATGCCAAAGTATCATTTATGCCATCTCCTACCATCACAACAACTTCACCTTGGTTTCTCAACTCGGTTATATATTCTGCTTTGTCTTGAGGAAAAAGCGATGCTCTGTATTCAGTTATTCCAACCTCATCTGCAATTTTTTTGGCTACTTTTTCATTGTCACCTGTAAGCATAACTACTCTTAAACCACTATTTTTTAGATACTCAATCGTTTCATATGCCCCATCTCTCAATCTATCTTGCAAAGAAAAACTAGCTACTATTTTTTTATTATACGCTACATGTAAGACCGAATTCATATCATCTAACTCTTTACATGTAAAGCCATTTTCATCCATGAAGGCACGATTACCTGCAAATATTTCTTTGCCTTTATATTTTGCTTTTATTCCCTTAGCCTCTACAACCAATACGTCTTCTAATTCTACTAATTCCATATCTCCTAAGAACTCTTTTACGCCTTTACTTATGGGGTGTGTTGAGAGTGAAACTAAAGAGAATAAAACTGATTTGTCAAAACTCTTGTCTACATACGAATTAACTACTTTTGGAGTTGCGTTTGTTAGTGTTCCTGTTTTATCTAACACTACAGTCGTGCACTTTGCAATAGTCTCTAAAAATGTAGCTTCTTTAAACAAAACACCTTTTTTAGCAGCTCTTGAAATCCCCACCAATGTTGCTACAGGAGTTGCTAACCCAAGAGCACAAGGACAAGCAATGACTAAAACAGAAATTGAGACTATTAAAGCTTGCTCAAACCCTCCTCCGTATATATACCAAGCTACAAAAGTAAAAATTGCAAGAATTAAAATAACAGTAGAAAAGTATCCAGATATGGTGTTTGCAAGTTTTTCTATGCGAGGTTTTTTATCCATTGAATCTTCTAATAGAGTTATGATTTTACATAACATTGATTCGCTATAAGGTTTTGAAACTCGGTATCTTATAACACTATCAACACAGATAGAACCACTTAAAACACTCTTTCCCACACCTAAAAGTAGTGGTTCACTCTCCCCACTTAAACTGGAATTATCAAACGAGCCAACTCCGCTAAGAATAACCCCATCAATTACAACTTTATCTCCAGCTCTTAGTTCTATAACATCTCCAACTTCAACCGACTCTACGCCTACAATACTTTTTTCTTTGTTTTTAATGACAGTTACTTCACTCGGCATCGAAGAACTAAAACCGTCCATTGTATCTACTGCTTTTTTCTTAGTTAAAACTTCAAGATATTTTCCTGCAAAAACAAAGGTTATTATCATGGCAACTGACTCAAAATAGACTTCTCCATTTCCTGTAAACATAACATATATAGAAAAAACATAAGCACTCAAAGCCCCACTAACTACAAGCGAGTCCATATTTACATAACGGTTTTTCAAAGCGTAATATGCGCCTTTAAAAAAGACACTTCCTGTGTAAAAAAGAGCAGGTGTTGCTAGAATAAACTCTGCAAAATTAAGTATATTTTTTATGTCCGCTCTCATTCCACTAAAATACCCCTCATACTGAGCAACTGCTATCCACATAATATTCATTGTGGTGAAAACACCAACTAAAAGTCTTGAGTAATAATCACGCCTTTTTGCATTGGCTTGAACTTCTTGCATACTTGCATCATAAGGGTATGCGTTGTAGCCTATGCTTCTTATGAGTTCTATGATTTGTGAGAGTTGTATGGTGTCGTTGTCCCAAAGAATTTTGGCTTTATTATTTGTATGATTTATTGAAACTTCTACTATGCCCTCACTTCGTCCAAGCACTTTTTCATTAAGCCATACACAAGCACTACAGTGAATTCCATCTATGATGAGTGAAACTTCACTAAAACCATCTTTTTGTTTTACATATTTTTGTTTAAAACCATTTAAATCAAACTTCTCTATGTCGCCATGCAGTGTTTTTGGAGGTTTTATTGTATTTTCACCCATTTTTTCGTAAAAGTTACCTAACCCTTCATCTTTTAAAAGATGATAAATACCTTGACAGCCTTTGCAGCAGAAATACTTACCATTGTCTTGTATTAATAGTGATTCTTCGTACTCTAAGTGACAGTGATCACACTTTACTTTTCCCATGAAATTCTTTCAATATGTTTTTAATTTGTCATTATATCTATTTATGCTAAAATCTCTCAAAAATTAAAGGTTAATTATGTCTGTTGTATTTGAAGCGTTAGTAAAAAACAGTAAAGATGGCGGTTGGTTTATAGAATTAAAAGATACAACCGACGGAAGAATGGTCATTTGTAAAGACCTAGGTGAATTTGAAAAAAAGATTCAAGAACTTGGTGAAGATTATGGTGGAAGAGTTGATGAAGTTAACTGGATTAGTGATGAGAACTTGAGTCCAGAGAATGAACAAAAACTTAGAGTTGGTATGATGGAGTATCATGAAAAATACAAAGACCAACTTGATGATAAAAAAGAAGAAGAAGAGAAGTAGTAAATGAGCCAAAATATTCAACTGTTTCTAACTGCGCTAATAATTTTAGAAATTTTTGAGATTTTTTGGCAGCGTGGAAAAAACTTTAGAGCTTATGTAAATAATCTCTTCTATTTTTATAAAAAAGGAGTTATAGTTTTCATACTCCTTCACCCTACTTTATACTTTGTTATGTTTTCTCAAATTGCTCTTCAAAACTACTCTTTTTTAGCTTCTATGCTAGTTTTGATAAAAGTTTTTGATATTGGGTTTAAAATTCTACTAATGGATAAAATATATAATCAAAAAGATTTAGGGTCATTTAAACCTCTTCTTGAAGCCAACTATCCGATATCTCTAGGCATCAAAGGTGCTGGGCTTATTATCTACCCTACTATCTTCTTTTTTGCTTTTTCTTGACAAAAATCTAGCATTGTTATAAAATACACTTTTTAAACTACTTAAGATTGCAAAAGCGATACTTCTGAACTTAATTCAACTACAATAATCATATCGAGGTATATTTATGAGCGGTAACACTGCTACACCAAACAACACCCATAAGACAAACAACAAACACCACAGCAAAAGAACTCACGTTCCTGTAAAAGGTCACAAAATTGAAGACCTAAGAAACACGCCATTAGACAAGCTACTTGAAATAGCACTGGAACTTGATATTGAAAACCCTCAAGAACTAAAGCGTCAAGATTTAATGTTTGAGATACTAAAATCACAAACTACTCAAGGTGGATTCATACTTTTTACTGGTATCTTGGAAATCACACACGAAGGTTATGGATTTTTAAGAGCCTTAGATGCAAACTTTAGTGATACTGCAAATGACTCTTATGTTAGTGCAACACAAGTACGAAAATTTGCACTAAGAAATGGTGATATTGTAACAGGACAAGTACGTCCACCAAAAGACCAAGAGAGATATAACGCACTTTTAAAAATAGAAGCTATTAACTATCTTCCTCTAAAAGATAGTAAAAAAAGACCTCTTTTTGAAAACTTAACTCCACTCTACCCTACTGAAGCTTTTACGTTAGAGTATGATCAGATGAAAAAAACAGGACGTGTGCTTGATCTTTTTACTCCTATGGGAAAAGGACAACGTGCGCTTATTGTTGCTCCTCCAAGAAGTGGTAAAACAGAAATTATCAAAGAGTTAGCTCATGGTCTTGCAAAAAATCACCCTGAAACTGAACTTATTGTTTTACTTGTAGATGAACGCCCTGAAGAGGTAACAGACATGGAAAGATCTATTAGAGGTGAAGTTTTCAGTTCAACCTTTGACCAACCTGCAAATAACCATGTTCGCGTAGCAAACCTTGTAATAGAAAAAGCAAAAAGAAGTGTAGAAATGGGAAGAGACGTTGTTATTTTACTCGATTCCATTACTCGTCTTGCTCGTGCTTACAACACAGTAACTCCTTCAAGTGGAAAAATACTTACTGGTGGTGTTGATGCAAATGCTCTTCATAAACCAAAAAGATTCTTTGGAGCTGCTAGAAATATTGAATTTGGTGGAAGTTTAACCATCATTGCAACTGCACTTATTGATACTGGAAGTCGTATGGATGAGGTTATTTTTGAAGAGTTTAAAGGAACAGGTAACTCTGAATTAGTTCTTGATAGAAACATCTCGGATAGAAGAATTTACCCAGCAATAAACATTATGAAATCAGCTACAAGAAAAGAAGAATTACTACAATCTCCTGAAAAACTCCAACGTGTTTGGGCTCTACGAAGTGCTATTAGCCAAATGGAAGATATGGAAGCTCTTAAATTTTTATATGCAAAAATGTTAAAAACAGAAACAAACGAAGAATTTTTAAATCAAATGAACGAATAAGAGGCAATAGCCTCTTATCATCTACTTCTATGAAGTGGGTGTTGATAATCGTTTCTTTCACATCCACTAAAAATAGCTCCTGATGCTAACATTAGCAAAACAGTCAAAATAATTTTTTTCAATTTAATATCCTCTTACATGTAATGATTGTAGAATTATACATAAAAAACATCTATATGTAAAAGGTTTTTGAATTGTCTCAAGTTCTAGCACTAAAATATCGCCCAAATTCATTTGATAAACTCATTGGTCAAGATGCTGTAACGCAAACTCTTACTCTTGCTTTAGAGCAAAACAAAGTTGCTCATGCCTATCTTTTCTCAGGTCTAAGAGGAAGTGGAAAAACTTCAACTGCTAGAATCTTTTCAAAAGCATTAGTATGCGAAGAAGGACCAACCGCAACGCCATGTGAAACTTGTCAACATTGTAAAATGGCAAACGAAAACAGGCATATAGATATTATTGAGATGGATGCCGCTAGTAGTAGAAAAATCGATGACATAAGAGACCTCATTGAACACACAAAATACAAACCAAATATTGCGCGATACAAAATATTTATCATAGATGAAATTCATATGCTTACGAAAGAGGCGTTTAATGCCCTTTTAAAGACACTAGAAGAGCCTCCAGAGTTCGTTAAGTTCATACTTGCGACAACTGACCCTCTTAAGCTTCCAGCAACAATACTATCTCGTACTCAACACTTCAGATTTAAGCAAATTGCTAGTTCTGACATTACACATCACCTTTCGCATATATTGAATTTAGAAAATGTAAACTATGAAACAGAAGCACTTGATATGTTAAGTCGTGCTGGTAATGGATCCCTAAGAGATACTCTAACCTTGCTTGACCAAGCTATCATCTTTTCAAAGGGTTATATCACGCCTGAAGTGATTGCTTCTATGCTTGGACTACTTGACCCAAAACAAGTTGCAATGATATTTGACATTATCACAAAAGGTGATAAAGAAAAACTGATAGAAATAGTAAAAGAGTTAGAAAACTATGAATGTGAAGTAATTATAGACGAGTTAATAGCTTATCTCAAAGAGTCATTTTTCAACTCAGACGGTAAGTTTTCAACACTCATTACTGAGAGATTTTTTAGAATACTTAGTGAATCTAAAAATCTTCTATTTTTAAATGCTGATAATGGTTTTGTTTTAACACTTCTATTTTTCAAAATGCTTGAAGCAATGAATATTAAAACCATAGAAGAGATGGTAGATTCTCTTGAAGATGAAAAATTCAGAGTCCCAAGAGTAGAACAAATTGTAAAACCTAACGTACCAAAATCTGAGCACGTTAAAGAGATAGTAAAAGAGGAAATTCCAAAAGAAAAAGCATATCCAGAGCCAATTAGTGAACCTTTACATGTAGAAGAGAAAGGAAGTAAACTTTTTGCAAATCTTATAGAAAAATTAGAAGATAGAAGTCATGAGTTAGCTACTTGTTTTAAAAACTATATTGAATATACTAGTTATGAAAATGGCACTCTTACATGGGCATCTTCGGCTGATGATGAACACAAAAAAACTCTAAAACATGGTTATCCTATCATTAAACAATTTGTTCAAGAAATTTTTGGAATAGACACACAAATAAAAATGAGCCAAAGCGAAAAAAAAAAGCTAACTGATAACTCACACGCTAACGAAGATAACTCGTCGTTGAACGAGAATATAGAGTTCAACAACCCAAATGAAGGCTCAAACACAGAAAGTTGTGTATCAGGTCATATTACTGCTGACAAAAAAGAGTCAGAAGTTAAAAAAATTCTAAATGACCCTTTTGTAAAAAAAGTACAAGAGATGTTTGAAGTCAAAAATATAAAGATATATCCTAAAGTTTAATATTTACATGTAAAGCTTTTTACTTGTGTCCTATGTTCTTTTGACCTAAATTTCCATCTACGTCCATTTTGTATGCTGCTCCAAAACCAAGCACTAAACTCTTTTCTCCTGGAATTAGTTTTAAAATTCTAAAGTCTTTCATGGTCTTTAAAAAAGAGAGTTTATCTCCATATCTTTCATCAAATAAATCAAAAATGTCTTCTGTATTTTCTATAACTTCACAATTTGCATCAAAATAGAGTCTCTGTCTTGCATATATGTGAGAAGCTTTTTCTTCATCTTCTATTATAAAAACATGAGCCTTTTTACTTGTTTCCATATTCTTGAAATGCGGCATATTTGAGCTTACACAAATGTAGTAATTCCCATTTTTTACAACAAAGGGAGAGTAATTTGTAAGTGGTATCTGCTTTTCATTTACGGTAGAAACTACCAAACTATATTTATCATCACTAAAAGTATTAAATTTTTCTATTATCTCTTCATTAGTGTATTTTTCCATCTTTTATCCTAGTTTTTAATAATTATATAATAGCTATTGTTAAAACAACTATTTTGCAAAAGGTGATACAATACTTAAAAAGCTATATAGCATACTAGTTTATCTATAAATAGGAAAATATTATGAAAATAAAATTGATTTTATTAACAGTGGTGCTACTTACATGTAGTGCTTTAGCTTGGGATGTAAAAACCATACAAATAGCTGAAGAATTTGTTAACGTAAAGTTAAAAAATAAAACTTTAAAACTCAATATTGGTATTGGAAGTGGAGCTTTTCATTATAAAAATGACCCAGCAAATATTTTTTATACTATTACAGATCGTGGTCCAAATATAAAGTGTAAAGATTCTAAAAAGTTACTTGGCAAAAAACTTTGCAAAAAAGGTAAAATCTTCCTTATTAATAATTTTGCCCCTACAATTTACAAAATAAAATTAACTAAAAATCATTATGAGGTTTTAGAAAAAATACAAATCAAAGATGCTAATGGTAATCTAGTTCATGGGGTATCGCAAGCGGAAGCTAAAAGTGCCTATGACATTAAAGGTAATCTAATTGTCTTTAATTCACACGGTTTAGACCCAGAAGCATTAGTAAAACTCTCAGATGGAAGTTTCTGGATTGCTGAAGAGTTTGGCCCATCTATATTACATATAAGTAGTGATGGTAAAATATTAAAAAGAGTAGTTCCTGCTGGTTTTGAAAAAAAATTAAAAGGTGCAAACTATAAAATAAGCTCTTCACTTCCTGCAATTATTGCAAAAAGACCCAAAAATAGAGGGATTGAATCCATTGCTATTAGTAAAGATGAAAATTACATATACTTTTCTATGCAAAGTCCTTTGGCAAACCCTGATAAAAAAACATATAAAAAATCTGCCATAGTAAGAATGTTTAAATATGACATAAAAGCCGATTTAGTAATTGGAGAATATCTTTATAAAATGGATAAAGCCCAATCATTTCAATTAGATCACAAAAAGAAACAAAATGCTGTAAAAATTTCAGAAATGGTTTTAATTGGAGAAGATGAACTAATTATAGTAGAACGAGTATCTAAAACAACAAAGTTTTATAAAGTCAAATTTGAAAACTCTATCTTAGGTTCAAAATGGGATGACATAAAAACAACACCCTCTTTAGAACAGAGTAAAAATTTAGACAACATAATGAAAAAAGAGTTAATACTAGATACAAGCAATCTAAAAAATATACCTAAAAAAATAGAAGGTATTGCTTATATAAATACAAATAATTGGATTTTAATCAATGACAATGATTTTGGCATTCATAAAGACAGTACATATATTATTAGGTTAAAAAAACAGTATTAATTATCTATGAGTGTGCTTTACATGTAAGGAATAATCCTTACATGTAAAGGGAGTGTATATGTTGACTTACTTGTAGCCTATAACATAGTAAGTATCTTTTCCATCTACTTTTTCTATATCTATTTTAAATTTTTCAGACCATTTTGTTATCATTTCGTTAACCTCTTTTACCATCTCTTCACCTTTTGCTTCATTCTTTATTTTGAAGCAATCTTTTGTTGAAGATAGTGCAATATAAGAAAGATGAGCTTTAAGTTGGTCATGTAGTGTTATAAGATGTTTCTCTACGTGATCAAATCCATGTGTATTACTTATTACTTTTTCAACTTGTGCTAATGCACTGTCAGTTACCGTGTAGTCTAATTGCTTTAAAATAGCATCATTTGTCATATTTATTTTCCTTAACTCTGTAGTGAAATTAAAACATCTTCCATCATTTTAGAGATGTCACCATCAAGAATACCACTTACATTTGAGTAAGCTATATTACTTCTTGTATCTTTTACCTGTTGATATGGAGCCATAACGTATGAACGTATCTGATGTCCCCAACCAATTTCACTTTTTTCAATTCCTGCTTTTTCAGCTTGTTGTTGCTCTAACTCTAACTCATAAAGTCTTGATTTTAACATTTTCATTGCATTTGCTTTGTTTTTGTGTTGACTTCTGTCATTTTGACACTGAACTACAATACAAGTCTCTATATGCGTAATACGAATTGCAGAATCAGTTTTGTTGACGTGCTGTCCACCAGCACCACTAGCACGGTAAGTATCTATGCGTATATCTCTGTCTTCAATTTCAATTTCAATATCATCATCAACTTCTGGACTCACCATAACAGAACTAAAAGAAGTGTGTCTTTTTGCATTGGAATCAAATGGAGAAATTCTTACAAGTCTATGAATACCATTTTCTACTTTTAAGTATCCGTAGGCATTTAATCCACGAATTACAAAACTAACATCTTTCAAACCAGCTTCATCACCCTCTTGAAAGTCCAAAGTTTCTATTTTAAAACCATGTCGTTCAGCCCATCTAAGGTACATGCGGTACAACATACTAGCCCAATCTTGACTCTCTGTTCCTCCTGCTCCTGGGTGAATTGAGATAATAGCATTGTTGTTATCTTCCTCACCACTAAGCATCATAGCAACTTCAAGATCACTTACAAGAGTCTCTAAACTTGAAGCTTCTGCTACAGTCTCATTTACAGTCTCATCATCACCTTCATCTAATGCCATCTCATAAATATCATTTGTATCTTCAAGAGCAACTTTTGCTTTTTCATATCTGTTTAAAATAGAATTTGCTGTAGTTTTCTCTTTAGAAATAACTGCTGCTTTTTTAGCATCACTCCAGAAGTCTGGATTTTGTTCAATTTTCTCTATTTCTTTAAGTCTTTCTCTTATAGAATCAGGTTTTATGATTTGAGCAATATTGTCAATCTTTATTGCAAGTTTTTTTAAAAGTTCTGTGTATTCATAACTATCCAAATTAATACCTTTTTATTTATAATGCTTTTTTGCTATAATGAATTCTTATTTTACAATAAAGAACCTAAGATGAAAATATTAAGAACTACAAAAGAACTAATAAATTATAGAAAAACCCTTACATGTAACATTGGCTTCGTTCCAACTATGGGTGCATTACACCAAGGACACATCTCTCTTATTAAAGAATCTGTACAAAAAAATGACAGTACAATTGTTTCAATATTTGTCAATCCTACACAGTTTTTAGCTGGAGAAGATTTTTCAAACTATCCAAATAGAGATAAAGCAGATTTAAAAATCTGTGAACTTGCGGGTGTTGATGTACTTTTTATGCCAGATAAAGACGAAATATACTTCAAAGATGAGCCTAGTGTTAAAGCTCCAATGAAACAAAGTTATATACTTGAAGGCTACCAAAGACCTAAACATTTTGATGGAGTTTTAAGAATTGTTCTAAAACTTTTAAACCTAACTAAACCAACAAATACCTACTTTGGTAAAAAAGATGCCCAACAACTTTTTCTCATTCAAAACATGGTAAAAACTCTTTTTTTAGATACAACTATTGTCCCTTGCGAAATAATAAGAGATGAAAATGGACTAGCTCTCTCTTCAAGAAATGCTTATCTAAATGAAAAAGAAAAACTTCAAGCACTTAACCTCTCTAAATCCCTTAAAATAGCTTCTAAAGAGCTTATGAAAGGTGAGCTACATGTAGAAAAAATAAAAGAAAAAATGAAAGAAGTTTTAAAAGAATTAGATGTAGAATACATAGAAGTAACAAATAGAAAATTTGATAAAATAAAAACAATAGAATTAAAAAATAGCATAATTCTAATCGCTGCAAAGATTGGAAAAACAAGATTAATTGACAATATATGGATATAAAATGCTTCATGGATTAAATCATATAACCATCGCCGTGCGAGACATAAACAAGTCATTTGATTTTTATGTCAAACTTCTAGGAATGAAGCCTCATGCAAAATGGTCAAAAGGTGCATACTTATCCCTAGGTGATTTATGGTTTTGTCTAAACCTTGATGAATCTTTTCCCTCTTGTGATTATACACATATCGCTTTTGACATTTTAGAAGGGGACTTTAAAAACATGAAAAAACTCATGTTAGAAAATCATGTAAAAGAGTGGCAAGAAAACAGCAGTGAAGGTAATTCCATCTATTTTTTAGATCCAGATGGGCATAAACTTGAAATTCATGTTGGAAATTTAAAGAGTAGACTAAAAACTATGAAAAGTGAAAAATTTCCAAATTTGGAATTTTTTTAGCTGACAAAACATACAAAGAATTTTTATGAGTACAAAAAATACTGCTAGACTCTATGGTATACTAAGAAATAAAAAAGGACATAAAATGGAATCAGCGTTAAAACTAGACCAACTAAATCTATCTGATAAGTTTATTGTTTTAGAAGAATTATGGGAAGATATGAGTAAACATGCTAGTGCCAATGGCTTTACTCCACAATGGCATCTTGAAATACTAAAAGAAAGAGAAGACAAAAATTCTGTATTTAATAATATAAAAGATGTAAAACAGAGACTTCAAAAACAAATTGACTAATGAAAATTGAAATTTTATATGAAGCAGAAAAAGACATTGTTAATGGTATATCTTTTTATGAATCTCAAAAAGAAAACTTGGGAAATTATTTTTTAGACTCTATCTTTTCTGACATAGAATCACTTCATATTTATTCAGGTATTCACACTCAAATAGCTAGTTTTTATCGACTTTTATCAAAAAGATTCCCATTTTCTATATACAATAAAATTAAAAATAAAACAATCTATATCTATGCAGTTTTAGACTGTAGAGCAAATCCTTTCTGGATACAAAACAAACTTAATTAGGAAAATAATGAGTAAAAATTTATATTTAGTTTCACTAGGCTGTAACAAAAACCTAGTAGATTCTGAAGTTATGTTAGGGAAACTAAAAGAGTACACCATAATAGACGAACCAAACGATGCAGACGTACTTATAGTCAATACTTGTGGGTTCATTGGACCTGCTAAAGAGGAGAGTCTAGATACTATTTTTTCTCTTCACGAGCTTCGTAAAAAAGACTCCTTATTAGTTGTTACTGGGTGTTTAACTGAGAGATATCGCGAAGAACTTCAAGCAGAACTTAAAGAGGTAGACCTTTTTACAGGGACTGGTGATTATGACAAAATTGATGAAATCATTAATAGTAAAAAGAGTCGTTTTTCACCTACTACTTATCTTCTAAATGATGAAGAGAGAGTCATAACTGGCTCAAAGTCTCATGCTTATATAAAATTAAGTGAAGGCTGTAATCAGAGTTGTAGTTTTTGTGCAATTCCTAGCTTTAAAGGAAAACTTCATTCTCGTACACCTGAATCTGTCGTAAAAGAGGTCACAAACTTAGTCGCAAAAGGTTTTTATGACTTTAGTTTTATCTCACAAGACAGCAGTTCTTATGGACGAGACTTGGGTAAAAAAGAGGGCTTAATAAAGCTCATAAAACTCATTGAAGAAGTTGAGGGAATCAAAAGTGCAAGAATACTCTATCTTTACCCTACAACCACCTCAAATGCTCTTATAAAGACCATAATTGACTCAAAAACTTTTCATAACTATTTTGATATGCCTATTCAACACATAAGTGATACTATGTTAAAACTCATGAAAAGAGGAGCTGGTAAACAAAGAATCATAGAACAACTTACAATGATGAGAAACTCTAAAGATAGCTTTTTAAGAACTGGTCTCATCATAGGTCATCCAAATGAGAAGAAAAGTGAATTTAATGAGCTTTTAGAGTTTATAAAAGATTTTGATTTTGACAGAATTTCATTATTTGCTTACTCAGACGAAGAAAATACTTCCGCATATGACATGAGTGAAAAAGTAGACGAAGATGAAGTTACTAAAAGACTTGAGCTAATTGACGCGGTAGTCAAAACCAAACACGAAAAATCTCTTAACAATGAGGTAGAAAAAACAATTCAAATCATTATTGAAGGAGAGAGTAGTGAAGGCGAATTTTTTATGGGAGCTAAGAAACTATCTTGGGCACCGGAAATTGATGGTGAAATACTTGTAAACGAAAGTAATGTAGGAGCTTTAGAAGTAGGAAAAGCTTATGAAGCAAAAGTCAAAGAGTTAGTTGGAGATAAGCTACTTGTTAGCGTTACCAAAATTCTCTTCTAATATTTTAGAAGAATTAAAAAAGGGCAAAAACCTATTAGCATTCTCAGCAGGGGGCGACTCCACTGCACTTTTTTTTATGCTTAAAGCTTTACATGTAGAGTTTGATATAGCAATAGTTAATTACCAAACAAGAGAGCAGAGTTTTGCTGAAACCCAATACGCAAACTCTTTAGCTAAAGAGTTTAACAAAGAGTGTTATATCTTTACATGTAAGCTTGAACTCAACAATTTTGAACATAATGCAAGAGCGACAAGATATGATTTTTTTGAAGAAATCATAAAAAAACACTCTTACAATACTCTTCTTACTGCTCACCACCTAAACGATAAACTAGAGTGGTTTTTAATGCAACTTTCCAAAGGAGCTGGAGCAGTTGAGCTTAGTGGCATGAGTGAAATTGAAGACAATGAAAACTATAAAACTCTGCGTCCTCTTCTTCACGTTGATAAGAATGAGATTTTAAACTTCTTACATGTACACAAAATCAAGCATTTCTTGGACTCTTCAAATAGTGATAAAAAGTACTTTAGAAATCAAATTCGTGAAGAGTTTGCAAACTCTTTTTGTAATCAATTTTCAAGTGGAATCAAAAAGAGTTTTGAATATCTTGAAAATGACAAACAAAGGCTACTGCCTAAAGAGATAGAACGACAAAAAAACCTATTTATTCTAAAAAGAGATGAAGATGACTTAATAAATATTCGAGGTATTGATAGAATTGTAAAAAAACTTGGAGTTCTACTAAGCAGTGCTATGAGAGAGGAGATACTAAAAACAAAAAATTGTATAGTCTCATCAAAAATTGCTATTGCTTTCAATATTGAAAAAATCTACATTTGCCCAGTAGTTAATGTAAATATGGATAAAAAATTTAAAGAAAAATGTAGAGTTAAAAAAATACCTTCTAAAATAAGACCTTACATGTACAAGGAAAATATAACTATTTAGTTGAGTTTATATCATAAACTTTTATAGTAAATGCAGAGCTTATTTTACTTGCATTAGATTCCATAAGTATAGGAAAATCTGCTTGCACTATATTTTCATATCTGTTTAAACCTTCTAAAAAGATATAAAAATTCGTAGGACTTTTTAGAGATGAACTTACGTTTAACTCATACTCTACAAACTCTTTTTTATGTGCTTTTTTATTTACTTCTACTAAAGAGACTTGAGTAAAAAACTTACCTGCATATTTTATAAAATTGTTCGTTGAAAACTTATGCATAAAAGATGTAATAGAGCGTCTATTTTCAATATTTAAGTCACTAAATTCTACATTTCTATCACCCAGTATATTTTCTACTCTCGTTTTATGAACAAATGCTTTTTTGTAGACGACATTTGAAGCTCTGTACTCTTTTACATTTGGTACTATAAAAAATAAAATCATAAAAAGTGTCATAACTATGAATACTAAAAGGTATATCAATAGTTTTACAATATCTATTTTTTCCATACTTTTATCCATTACTCTATTCCCTCTGGATTTATGATTCTGTTTGTACTAACAAAATTGTACCAACCCTCATCTGTTAGATAAAATATAGTATTACTAGTATGAAATATAGACTTCAAAGGAGCTGCTAAAAGAAACTCATAAGCATCTCTTGTAGGGGTTACACCATAAATAATAAGTGAATCTTTTTCCATTATAACCTTATTTAAAGTAATCTGGTCAGGCACTAAATCAAACAGGTTTTTCATACTATCTTTTAAAATGATATTGTTCGCATATATCTCTTCTGCTACTGCTTTTTGTCTTAATATAAAACTTATTTTTTCATCTATGCCATCTATATTTCTCTCTAGCATAGCTCTTGAAGTATCTAACTCTTTTGTACTGCTTTTAAAATCAAAATTTTTATAAATCACAAATAGATTAAAAATGTTTAATAACACAAAAATAGATCCTATAAAAGCAATCCATACTTTTGTGAACATAGTAAAAAGATATTTTTTTCTTGGGGCTATAAATGATGCTTTCACGTTAAAGCCTCTTCTTTTGCCATATTACATATGGTTTCACTTATGTCTATTTTATTTATCTCTATATCCATAAGAAGTTCACTCTCAATCATATCAATGAGTTCAGCACTAACTTCGTATCCGTCATAAATAATAACAGTATCAATAAAACTACTGTTATACTGTGGATTTTTATAAAACTCTTTCAAAGATGATGTTAAGTACTTATATATCAAGATATCTCTACCAAAAAGTTCCAAGTCACTAACTTCTATTACATCTTCACTATCAAAATGTCCTGAATCATTCTCATAAGACTTTATATCTTCAAAACCTATACTATCATCAGCAGATAAGTCATCTAATTCACCTAAGGTCTCTAACTCATCCATACTATCATTATCATCATCATCCATACTACCAAGTTCAGGGATATTTTCTATGCCCTCTTCCTCTTGAGCATTTTCCCAATCTTCCTCTTCACCGCTAGAGAGATTGTCATCTGTAGTGGTTTTAAAATAAGCACCAAAAAGAAGATTTTTATCGTCAAAGACTGTGATTGTTACTGAATCTTGATGATTAAGCATATAAAGAATTTGTTTGTTTTTTGTTTTTTGTTTTTTAATAAGTGAATATTGAACCATAAATGGAGAGTATATAAAATCAATTCCAACATTGATAAAAAGCTTTTTTACCCAATTTATATCTATAAAAGAGGCGTAAATAGACCACTTTTTACCTAAATCAAAATGAGTTACACTTTTAATATCTACACTATTTTTTTCAAAATCAATCGCAGTCATACCGCTAAAAGCACCCTGCCCCATGGACTCCAAAAAAAGAGCTAAGTATGCAAAATTGTACTTTGTTTGAAGATTATCTAAATACTTCTCCATCTTCACAGGGATATTTTCATACTCTTTCGCATCAAAATTTTTAGAAAACTTATCTTTTACAACTCCATTTTTTACAACATTTGAGTTAATTATCCACTCATTATTTTGTTGTACTATAGATATAAAAATGTTTGAAAGATATTTTTGAAAAACTTTAGTTAATGCCATATACACCCATTTTAATTTATTTTGTTACTATTATACCAAATATTAAAGCAAAAAAAGTTCCTAAAAAAGTTCTTCGTGTAGTTGTATAAACTTTTTTTGCATTTTTAGACTACTCTCTTGCAGTGATTCATCTGTAAGAGTTGATGGAGATAATTCATAATAACTATCTATCATAATTTCACACATCATTTTTACTCTTACTTTATCTGCCTTAGTATAATCTTTTTTTGAACTAATCTCATTAATTCTAACAAAATATTCATTACCCAGTTGTATGTACGCTTCATACTCTTTTGCAATCTTACTTTGTGTCATAACTGTATTTGCCATTTTGTTGTAACTATCTTCTTCATAAGCTTTTTTTGCCAAGTCATAAGCACTCTCGTAATTCCCCAGAAAATAGTATATTCTAGCTTGAATAGAGTTCTGATAAGATGAGTTAGAACTAAAAAAGTAAACACTTCCGCCAAGTAACACAAACACAAATATAATCAATTTTATCTTAGAAAGCATGTTTCATTAACCTCTCTTTGATTTTATCTTTTGCAGATTCTAAACTCTCACTAGTAACATAAAAAGGATCACTATAGTAGTAGTCTAAAGTACAAAATGGCTTTGGAATTGAAAATCTATCCCAACTCTTCAGTCTCCAAGCTTTTGAAGCTCTACAGTTCATAGCAACTATTGGAACGTTTTTCTTTTGAGCCAATACTACAGCTCCATCAGCTACGCTATAACGTGGACCTTTAGGACCATCGGGTGTTATGCCTACATCTCTTCCATTTTGGAAAGACTTAAAAGCCCCTTTTAATGCACTAACTCCACCTCTTGTTGAACTTCCACGTATACTTCCACCACCCAAAAGGTGTAAAAGCCTAGTTGCTATCTCTCCATCGTGATGCTGGCTTACCATAACATCTATATTATTAGAGTTTCTATAATCTTTATAACCAAAAACAAGCATGGCAATCTCACCATGCCACAAAACAAATATGCTTGGTGTCTCTTTTACTTTACTCTTATCAAAATGGTATCTTTTTTTACATGTAAAGTATATAAAATAGAGGATTATATATGCCAAAGGAGGCACCAAGAGTGCCTCAAGCTTTCTTTTTGTTTTTTTACTTAAGAATTTCGCCATAAAGTGATAACCGTTTAGGATTTGTAATTTTTACTTTTTGTATAGAGCCAAGTAACTTTTCGTCACCTTCAACTTGAACAAGTGCATTATTATCACTTCTTCCTGCTACCATACCATTGTTTCTAAGCTCTTCAAAATAGACTTCATAAACTACATCTTTTCTTGAAGTAGAAATTTTATCTAAAATCTCATTTTGCCTATCTTGTAGTCTTTTTAGTCTTGCTGAACCAACTTCTTTGTCTACCTGGTTTGTAAACTCTGCTGCTTTCGTTAAAGGACGTGCTGAGTATTTAAAAGCAAAAATTTGTTCAAATTTTACCTTCTCCATAACATCCATACTATTTTCAAAGTCTTCATCACTTTCACCAGGAAAAGCCACGATAATATCAGTACTAATAGATACATCAGGAACTAACTCTCTTAGTTTCAGTGCACGATTCAAAAACCACTCTTTAGTGTAGCCACGTTTCATTTGCTCAAGTATATGAGTTGAACCACTCTGAAGTGGCATGTGCATAGATTTACATACTTTTGGGTTATTTGCAAAAGTTTCTAAAAATTTATCATCCATGTGAAGTGGATGTGGTGACGTAAAACGAATACGCTCTACCTCTTCTATCTCACTTATCATATTTAACAAATCTGAAAAATCTACTTTTTGTTTCGGTTTTGAGGAGAATCTTCTTCCATAGTTATTGACATTTTGCCCTAATAAAAATATCTCTTTTGCTCCACTTTTAGCCGCTTTTCTAGCTTCATTTATTATTAAATCAGCTGGTATTGATATTTCATCTCCACGAGTGTGAGGGACTATACAGTAAGTACATTTTTTATCACAACCTATAGAAATATTGACAAAAGCTTTATGGGCTGAGCCTCTAAACTCACTAAAAGCATAGGTGCTTTCGTCATAATCTATGTCCACATCTACAAACTTCTCAGTATTAACTGCTTTGACTATTTTTGAAACATTTCTTGCTCCAAGAACAAAACTAACTGATGGTGCACGTTTAAATATTTCATCACCTAGGTGACTTGCAGTACAGCCGCAAATACCTATTTTTGCACTTTTCTTTTTAATCTTGTTAAAAACACCTATTTCAGAAAAAAGCTTATTTACAGGTTTTTCCCTCACACTACAAGTGTTTATCATAATCAAATCAGCAGCTTTTGCATCAGTGCAAAGCTCATAATTTTCTTTGCTACTAAGCTCGGCTATGATATGTTCAGTATCTCTAGTGTTCATGGCACACCCAAGAGTTTCGATATAGAGTTGCTTCATTTACAGTATATGAATCTCATACATATAATCTTCTTCACCAAGACCGTACTTTACTTCACGAAGATATACACTAAAATCTTTTTCTTCAAAATGCTCTACTAAAGCCACTAAATCTTTATGTGAATTCTCTTTATCAAAATAAAATATTTTGTGACCCTCTTTTTCGATTGTCTCTTCTATCTTTGATAAAAGAATTGTTTTTGGTTTTGCGTTAATTTCATTGCGTGCTATTTTTAATTCCATCTGGTTTACCTTATTGCATTATTATAATCCACTAGTATAACCACTTTACAATAAAATTCGCATTAAACTTATACAAAGCAAATTTAAGATATAATTCAACTCTTTAAAAAGCAATCCCTAAAAGTACTATTGTTAATTTATATTGCTATCAAAGTTCAAAGGTAAATTTATGGAAAAAATTATAGATATTATAGAGTCAATCGCTCATGAAAAAGATTTAGATATAGAAGATGTAAAAAAGACAGTCTGTATCGCTCTTACAAAAACTGCTAAAAGAATTTATGGTGAAGATTATGATTATGAGACTATCATAAACACTGAAACAAAATCACTAGCACTTTTTCAAAAAATTCTTGTAGTTAAAAACGATGACGAAAGACTTGAAGATGAAAAAGACAAATATACGGGTATTACTGAGGCTAAAGAAGTTGACCCAGATATTGAAGTTGGAGATGAGCTTACTTATGAGCTTCCACTAGACAATCTTGGACGTACCGCTGCTGCAACACTTCATAAAGAGTTAGAATTTCACATCCAAAGACTACTAGAAAATCAAATATTTGACAAGTACAAAAATATGATTGGTAATAGTATTTTTGGAACAGTTACAAGAGTAGACAGCGAAGAAGCAACATATGTAGAATTTGATGAAGTTCGTGCAGTAATGCCAAGAAAAAACAGAATCAAAGGTGAAATATTTAAAGTTGGAGATGTTGTAAAAGCTGTTATTAGAAAAGTTTTTATAGATAAAGTTCATGGTATCTACGTAGAGATTTCAAGAACAAGTCCAAAGTTTCTTGAAGCTCTTTTAGCTCTTGAAGTTCCAGAGATAAAAGATGAAACAGTAATCATAAATTGTTCAGCTAGAATTCCGGGAGAGAGAGCAAAAGTAGCTTTAACTTCACTTCATCCAAACATAGATGCAGTTGGGGCAACCGTAGGAACAAAAGGAATAAGAATCAACGCGGTAAGTGGTGAGCTAAACGGCGAAAATATTGACTGTATAGAGTACTCAAGCATACCTGAGATTTTTATATCACGTGCACTTAGTCCTGCTATAATCTCAAATGTAAAAATTATAGATGGAAAAGCTATAGTAACACTTCCTGCTGATCAAAAGTCAAAAGCAATTGGAAAAAGTGGAATCAACATCCGCCTAACATCTATGCTAGTTAGCATGGACATAGAATTGGTAGAACTAGAAGGCGGTAGTAGCAGTGAACCAAGCGAAGCTTCAAAAGATCCTAATGCTCTTTCAAATCTATTTGGTGGAGAGTAAAAACTGATTTACATGTAAAGAATTTTCCTTTACATGTAAAGGCTCTCAACCTCTTGTTTTAAACTCTTTATTTTTTTACTTTTTTTATTAATAACTTCTAGTTTCATAATAACTTCCATAAAAAATCTTTTTGCTAATTGTGGCTTATTCATATTTTTGTATAAATGAGCTAAATTTTCTTCTATTGATATTATTTTACTTAAATCATTTATATTCTTTGCTATTTTTATTGCTTCTTGAAAAACTTTTACTGCTTCGTCAAATTTATCATCTTTTACTAAAATTTCACCATATAACTCTTTCAAAAAACATATTTTATATTTTTCTGATTCATCTAATAATTCTAAAGCTTTTTCATAAAATTCATAAGCTTTATCAATTTTATTTATCTCTTTATATATATTTGCATATCTTGAATACAAAGGAAGTAATTTTTTGATTTTTGATTTTTGAAAAATTTTATGTACGATATCCAATTGATATAAAGCATCATCATACTCCTTCATAGTATAGTATATATCACTTAAATACATATATGTAAGTACTTGTTTATTATCTATTTTTAACGCCTCTTCTAATTTATTTATTGCTTTTTTAAAATCATTTTTTTGTTTATAATTTACTGAATACAACCTAATTATGTCTAATAATTTGTCTTTTTGGTTATTCTCTTTAAAATAATTAAAGCACCATTCACAGTAAATCAAAGATTTATCGTAGTCTAACATATCAAAATATAATGAGGCTAATCGTAAATATACATCTCCTAATGAAAATATATTTTCTTCTTTTTTATAAATCTTTACAGCTTCATTATAGCTATCAATAGCACTTTTGTATTTATACTCAACAATATACTTTCTTGCTTTAATTACCTTAAAATTTGCTAAAATATTTTGACTATTCAAAGTCTTTGCTAATTCCGAAGCTTTTTCTAGATACTCTTCCAATTTTAAAAGGTTCTTCTCTTGTTCATAAATACTTATGTATAGCATATATGAAGCAAGTTCTAATTCTAAATCCTTTACATATAAAAATAACTCATTTAACTGGTCTGCATATAATAAGGCTTTTTTTAATTGATTTTTATCAAAATACAATAATCCCAAGGATTCAACTATTATTTTATAATCATTACTTTGTTTTTTATTTTTAAAAAAAGTCTCTGCTTCTAAGAGATATTTTTCTGCAATTTTATACTGTTGACTAAGCCTATAATTATTAGCTAAATGATATTTTATTTTTAATTTCAATTCTCTATTTTTTAATTTACTTGCAATTTTTAAAGCTTCATTTCCATACTTTAAACTCAAAATAACCTTTCCACTATTTAAATTTTCTGTTGAAATCTGCATTAAAAAACTTATTTTTTGTTTTGCGTTTAAATTTTTCTTTTTTTCTTTGTATTCCTGGAGTAAATCATATAGTTTTGTTTTATTTAGGTCTTTTACAAGGTCAACTTTATACGAAGTAAAAAGATATGCAAATGTAGCTATATTGTAAAGATCTATTGCATCTGTAAGTATAGTTTTATAGTGTTTTTGATTAAATATCATAATAATTTTTAAACTATGATCAGATAAAAAATCCCTATAAAAAAGCATGTTTTTGATGAATTCATCATCTTTTTTATCAAATAAATCAAGATAAAAAAACCTTTTTTTATCTTTCTGCTCTATGATTTCATCAAATATTTTATCTGTTGTTGATATAAACTCAAATAAATCACTCATTTCATTTTTAAAATGATTTTTTAGCTCACTTGCTAACTCTTTTTTATCTACTCCAAGAAGTCCTAAAAAAGAAGTTCCCTCACAAAGATCAACAGCAGATTTAAGTTTATCTATTTGTAATAATTCTTCAGGAAGTAGTAAATCTTGAAGCATTTTTAATCATCTATGATTATAGGATTTAAATCATACCAAAGTTCTCCATTGTAGTATGCAAATATCAATGATTCACTTGTTGCAAGTTTTAATTTTTCTACAGATTCAGGAGTATAGTCTTTTGGATTTTTATTTTCTTTGATATATTCTAAAAACTCTTTTATTTCTATTGATGCAGATGAATAGTCTCTTTTTATATCAAAAATTGCATTTTCCACATCATAATGTGAAATACTCTCACTTTTGCTTCTATGTGCTTTTAATGCAGATTCTTTTACTATTTTTATAAGCTGTCGTAAGTTTCCACCACTTTTACGTGCTATTAATTGTTTTGCATCATCATCAATTAGTTTTTCATCAACTAGCCTAGCACTTATTATATCTATTAGTTTTTCTATATTTTCACTTATCTCTATATCGTCTCTTGTTTTTAATTTAAAACTAATCTCTTTTGCATCATATCCTGCGAAAGTACTTCTTCTTTTTAAGTGAATTGGCATTGTTATAATCTTTGAACACTCTATTTGAAGTATTGTACTCATTTCATCAGTAAATATATGGTCAGAATCTTTTATTTTTTCTATATCATCTATAATCAAAAGTAATCTTTTTCTTTCTTTTAGAATATCTCTTTTGTATTTATTTATTATTTCATTTACTTTATCTATAAAGTCTTTTTTCTTTAGTTTAATGAGTTCTCTTATGATTTTTTTATTTTGATGATCTATTTTAAACGTATCTTTAAGATCTGCTCCTATTTTTAAAAATCCAAGATCAATTTTAAAACCTGATAACAAATCTCCTTGCTCAGTTTTAGTATCATTTATGATATCTTCTTTAATTGTTTTTAACTCTTCTAATTTACTTTTTCTCATGTCTTCTAAAACATTTAAGAACTCTTTTTTTAAATCATCATGCCCTTCTACAATTGTAAAGGCAATCATAAGTAAGACATCTGCAACATCTATATTTTTATTGTCAAAAACATCTCTGGCATTTAATACTTTTATGTCATAATCTTCATTTAAATTTGGATAATTTGTGGAAAAAAGTTGCAAAGCACTACTTTTCCCATTGCCACTTTGCCCAGCAACAAAAATAGTTTCTTCACCATCTGATAATTCTAGTCTGTCATTTAAGTCATCAGTAAAATCCTTATAAATATCTACGTAATAACTTTTTGTATTTTGCTCTAAATATTTTTGTGGATCAAATATATTGAATATTTCTTTTATGGTAGATGCTTTTTTCACAGCTTTAACCTTTGTAATTTCTCTTAATGAATATATTATATCTTTTATTTACTTTTAAGAAAATAAGAATTTTATATATTCGATATAAGTAGCTTTGCTACCATATCACCCTTACTATTCTTTTCTATTTTTAAATCTGTATTTATATAACTTTTTCCTTTTGTTAACTCCCCCTACATGTCAATATTTTTCATAAAATGGCGTATCTATTTCAGTAAATTTCATTTACAGCTCTTTGGATTCTATACTCTTTCATAATATTAAAATTACTTACTAATATTTTTTTTCTAAATCTGAAAGATTTTTATTCGATACATCTTTTATTTCACTAGATTTCTACCTTTAAACTTAATTTGCCCTTTTAAAGTGAGGATTAAGTTTGAGTAAAACTAAGTCTGCAATAATATTTCCCAATAGTGTCAAAAATGCAGAAATTATAAGTATTCCCATAATCACAGGATAATCACGACTAAGAGCACTTTGAAAAAACAGAAGCCCCATGCCATTTATGGCAAATATAGATTCAAGAATAACACTTCCTCCAATAAGTCCGGGAAGAGAAAGCCCAAGTATAGTCACAATTGGAGGAGAGATATTTGGCAATATAAAACGTCTAAAAAGCTTTTGCCCTTTTATACCACGTGAAATTGCAAAAAAGATATAATCACTTTTTAAAACACCTAAAGTCAGACTTCTTATATACATGGTAAGGCTTCCAATGCCCCCAAATACCATAACAAATACAGGCAAAACTAAATGCCATGCAAAATCAAGATAATAAGAAAACCCATCTTTAACTTCTATGGAGTGAAGCCCTGAAATAGGAAATATATCAAGCTTTACACTAAAAAATATAACCATTAAAAGTGCTAAGTAAAACGAAGGCATAGCGTAAGATAGAAGTGAAAACTGTTTTGTAAATATATCAAATTTACTCTGTTGTTTCATAGCTGATTTTATACCTAAAAACATTGAAATTGAAAAAACTAAAACCAGACTTATTGCGTTTAAAAGTAGTGTAATAGGAAGCCTAGAGAGAATTTCATCTCTAACACTTTGCCCACTTGCAAAAGAGATTCCAAAATCTAAACGAACAACAGCTCCAAGCCAAGAGATAAACTGTTCAGGTAAAGATTTGTCTAAACCATATACACGTTTGAGTTGTTCTATTGATTCCGCTGTTATGTTAGGATTAAGTTCGCCACTAGCAAAAAAAGAGTTTGGAGCCATATGAATAGCTCCAAAAGATATGATACAGATTATTAAAAGCATCAGCCCTACATAAAAGATTTTCTGCAAGATCATTTTACTGTCTCCTTTAACTTGAGCAAAGCCCAAGCTAAATTCATATCACTAAAGCACGAAACAAAAGTTTCTGCATTTTTTAGTGATTTATTTATTTCTCAAATCCCAAGCGAGAGTTGTTTTTCCCTCTTCATCTTTAGTTGCTAACGCCATTCCCATAGCATTGTATCCACTATCTACATAATGAACTTCACCCGTTACAGCGGTTGAAAGATCACTTAAAAGATACATTCCACTGTTTCCTACTTCATCGGTAGTTACGTTTCTTCCTAATGGAGAGTTTGTCTCATTCCAGTTTAGTATCATTCTAAAATCACCAATTCCAGAAGCTGAAAGAGTTTTTATGGGTCCTGCACTAATTGCATTTACTCTAATATTTCTTTTTCCACAATCAACTGCCAAATAACGTACACTTGATTCAAGTGCAGCTTTTGCAACACCCATAACGTTGTAATGAGGTATAAACTTAGGTCCTCCAAGGTAACTTAGAGTAAGAACAGATCCACCGTCATTCATTACAGGCATACAAGCAGCAGTAAGTGAAATTAAAGAGTACACTGAAGTTCCAAGTGCAACGTCAAAGTCTGCTCTTGTTGTATCTATAAGACCACCTTTTAGTGCTTCACGTGGTGCGAATGCAACAGAGTGAACAACAAAGTCAATTTTACCAAAATCTTTTTCAAGTGATTTTGTAAGCTCAGTTAAATGTTCAGGATTATTAACGTCAAGTTCATAAACTTTGTCACTCCCAAACTCCTCTGCAATTGGACGAACACGTTTTTCTAACTGCTCATTTAAAAAAGTAAATGCAAGCTCTGCCCCTTGTGCTTTGCATGCTTTTGCTATCCCATATGCTATGGATTTATTATTTGCTATTCCTACAATTAAACCTTTTTTGCCCTTCATTATCATCACTTAATTCTCCTTTTTTTTTGTGCAGCTTCTATCATCTTACAAAATGCTTCTGCTCTCCAGCTTGCAGTTCCTACTAGAACTCCATCACAATTTTCAATATCTAAAATATCACCAATATTATCTACTTTTACACTACCGCCATAAAGAAGCGGTTTTTGAATGTTCTGCTTAAGTCTTTTTAAGACCTCTTTTATATCTTCATTACTCGCAGTTAATCCAGTACCTATTGCCCATACAGGCTCATATGCTATAACCAATCTGTCATAATCTAAATCAATCCCATCAAACTGCTTCCAAACATACGCCATAACAGCATCAATGCCTGCTTCACGAACAACTTTGGGTTCACCAACACAGTAAAGTATTTCAACACCTTGTTCTTTTGCAAAATCAAACTTTTTGAGTATCAATTCACTGCTCTCGTTAAGAACATGACGACGCTCAGAATGTCCAATAAGAACGCTATCTACTCCAAACTCTTGAAGTTGTTCAAAGCCTATCTCTCCAGTATATGACCCTTTACATGTAGGGTAAAAATTCTGTGCACCAACTTTAATGCTACTGTCTACTTCAAAATTATCAAGTGCAGTTGCTGTAGGATATATACGTGCTTGAACACTAGAATCAGTTTTAGACACAAATTCCTCAACTTGAAGAACAAACTCTCTTGTGCTTTTTCTTGTGTGATTAGTCTTAAAATTTGATGCGATTATCATAAATTTTTATCCTTGCTGTTTAGTGGCTTAACCCCTGGTAGCTCTTTACCCTCGAGAAGCTCTAAACTAGCCCCTCCGCCTGTTGAGATAAATGTCATCTCATCTGCATCACCTGCACGTGCAACCACATCAGCAGTGTCGCCACCACCTATAACAGTTGTCGCGTGAGCTTCACTGATAGCATGTGAGATTTTATGACTTCCCTTTGCAAACTTCTCAAGTTCAAAAACACCCATTGGCCCATTCCAAAGAATGGTTTGAGCATCATTGAGTGCTTCTCTAAACAACCTTGAAGTTGCTGGTCCTATGTCAAGCCCCATCCAACCTTTTGGAATCTCTTGAGTTGTAACAAATTTTATTGTTGTATCTTGCGAGCAAGTCTGAGCGGCTACAACATCAACAGGCAAATAAAACTTTACTCCAAGTTTTTTAGCTTCAGCCATAACTTTAAGAGCCTCATCTAGCAAATCATCTTCCACTAAAGAATTTCCAATGTCAAGCCCCTGAGCTTTTAAAAATGTAAAAGCCATACCACCACCAATAATGAGCTTGTCTATGCGAGGAAGAAGATTTATAAGAGCTTTAAGCTTTCCACTAACTTTACTTCCACCAACAACTGCCACAAATGGACGAGCTGGAGCTTTTAATAAGTTTTTAGAAAACTCTACCTCTTTTTGAAGTAAAAATCCTGCTGCGCTCGTACTTTCATCAAAGTAATTTGTTATAGCCTCAACAGAAGCGTGAGCACGGTGGCAAACACCAAAAGCATCGTTTATATAAATATCTGCATATTCACTTAACTCTTTTGCTAAGTTTTTATCATTCTTAATCTCCCCTTTTTCGAATCTAAGGTTTTCTAAAAGAAGTACTTCTCCACTTTGTAATGATGCAACTTTTTGCTTTGCATCATGACCAACAACATCACTTGCAAATTTAACTTCACAATTTAGTATGCGAGTAAGCCTTTTAAAGATAGGGTCAAGTGAATACTTCTCTTCAAATACTCCAGCAGGACGTCCAAGATGACTTGCGACAACTACAGAACAACCATTATCTAAGCAATAACGTATAGTTTGTATCGCTGAACGTATACGTCTATCATCTGTTATGTTCATAAACTCATCTAAAGGAACATTGAAATCACAACGGATAAATATTCTTTTGTCTGCTATATCTATATCTCTTATAGAACGAATCATTCTTTTTCCTTATTTGCTAACGTGAAGAGCCATATCGACTAGTCTTACTGAGTATCCCCACTCGTTGTCATACCATGCCATAATTTTTACCATATTTCCTGCTACAACTTGCGTCAAATCACCTGCTACTATTGAGCTTACTGGACAGCTTACAAAGTCAGAAGAAACTCTAAACTGAGTATCTACTTCTAATATTCCTTTTAATTCTCCATTTGCTTTTTCATTTAAAAGTGTATTTATCTCTTCTATGGAAGTATCCTTTTTAACCAAAACATTCAAGTCAACCATAGAAACGTTTGGAGTTGGAACTCTTACGCTTTGTCCATGAAGTCTACCTTTTAGTTGAGGAAGAACAAGCCCTATTGCTTTTGCAGCTCCTGTTGTAGTTGGTATCATGTTAACAGCAGCCGCGCGTGAGCGACGCAAATCTTTTGAGTGTTTAACATCTAATATATTTTGATCATTTGTATATGCGTGAATGGTTGTCATAAGACCCTTGTCAATACCAAAAGCATCATCAAGCACTTTTGCAACAGGTCCAAGGCAGTTTGTAGTACAACTTGCGTTTGATATTATTGCTTGTCCTGCATACTTGTGTTCATTTACGCCTATTACAAATGTAGGAGTATCATCTTTTGCAGGAGCTGACATGATAACTTTTTTAATACCTTGGTCAATGAAAACTTGTGCTTTTTCCATAGTTAAAAATGCACCAGTACACTCTAAAACAGCTTCTACTCCATAATCAGCAAAATTTAACTCTTTTGGGTCTCTTGTTGAGAACATCTTTACTTTTGAATTTCCAATTTGCATATATCCATCATCAAGAGTTTTAACCTCTCCTGTAAATGTACCATGAACACTATCAAATTTCAAAAGTTGTTCTGTCATATTTCTTGCAGCAGTATCATTTACACATACTAACTCAACATCGTCTCTTGCTTGAATTATTCTAGCAACACATCTACCTATACGTCCAAAACCGTTAATTGCAACTTTTAAAGCCATAAAATCATCCTTGTGATATAATAGTGCAATTTTATCTAAATTGAGTTATAAAAAAGTTTAAGGGAAAGTGTTAATGAATATAGCAGTTTTTGGTGGGAGCTTTGACCCTCCACATTTGGGGCATGAAGCAATTATAAAAGAAGCTCTAAAATCTTTACATGTAAAGAAACTTTTTGTTGTTCCTACATACTTAAACCCATTTAAAAAAAAGTTTTTTGCTCCTTCCCACATGAGATTAAAATGGCTTACAAAACTCTTTACATGTAAAGAAATTGAAATATTAGATTTTGAAGTAAAACAAAAAAGAGCAGTTCCTACAATAGAGACTATTGAATATCTAAAAAGTATATATAATTTAGAAAAAATATATCTCGTAATTGGGGCTGACAACCTGCCTTCACTAGAGAGTTGGCACCGTTATAGTGATTTAAAAAACATGGTTGAATTTGTAGTTGCAGCAAGAAATGAAACAAATTTGCCCAAAGAGTTGAAAAAATTGTCAATTAATGCTAAAATTAGCTCTTCAGAACTCCGTTCAAATATGAACACAACTTTCATACCACACAAAATCAAGAAAGAAATAGAAGAGTTTTATAACAAGGAAAAAAATGGAAAATAGAATAGAAAATATTGTAAATATTTTAGATAGTAAAAAAGCAGAGAATATACAAACTTTTGACATGCATGGGAAAGACTACTTTGTAGAACAAGTTGTCATAGCAACAACACTAGGTGAGAGACATGGCTCTTCACTTTTGACAGATTTAAAAAAAGGGCTTAATGATGAGTCATTTTTGCATATTGAAAATGAAAACGAATGGATAGTTATTGACTTAGGAGATATTCTAATTCACCTTATGACTCCAGAATATCGTTCAAGATACAATATAGAAGAGTTCTTGGCTGAGCGTAATGAAGAGATGAAAAAAATCAGACAAATAGCAATGGAAGGCGAGTAAAAACTTACTTTAAATAAAAGGTTTTTTATGAAAAATATTGCAATTTTATGTTCTGGCGGGGATGTTTCTGGCATGAATCCCGCCATAAAACACTTCGTAGAGTATTCCGTACAAAAAGATTTAATCCCATATTTTATTTATGACGGATATGAAGGGCTAATAGACAATAATATTAAAAAAGCTTCTTTCAAAGATATAGATAGCATTATAAGTAGAGGTGGCACAACTATAGGTTCTGCTAGATCAAAAAGATTTACGCAAAAAAAATTTAGAAAAATAGCAAAGAAAAACTTAGATGCTTTAGATATAAATATGCTAGTAATTTTAGGTGGTGATGGTTCATTTCGTGGAATTGATATATTTTATAAAGAGTTTGGTATAAAATTTTGTGCTATTCCTTCTACTATAGATAATGATATAAATGGAACTGAATATTGTCTTGGTGCTGATACTGCTCTAAACATTATAAAAACCTCTATAGATTCAATCAGAGATACAGCCTCATCTTTTAAAAGAGCATTTGTAATAGAAACTATGGGAAAAGATTGTGGTTATCTTGCACTTATCTCAGCGATTACTTCTGGGGCTGAGCTTTGTTTAATTCCTGAAGTAAAATACGATTTGTCTTCTTATGAAGAAAATTTCAAAAAACAGATAAAAAATGGTAGAAAATATTTTATTGCTGTTGTTGCAGAAGGAATAAAAGAAGATTCAAATGAAATTGTCAATTGGTTTGAAAATAAAATTGGAATAGAATCAAAAGTTAGTATTTTAGGGCATATTCAAAGAGGTGGCAACCCTACTATATATGATAGATTAATGGCGTATAAATTTATAACTTATGCTATAGATGGACTTTTAAATGAAAAAAATGAGAGTGTAATTTGTTATACGAAAAGTGGTTTTATTTATAAGAGCATAGATGAAGTGACAAATTCACCCTACACGCTAGATTCTCAACTTATAGATTTATACTATACACAACAAATTGTTCACTAAAAATAAATTATTTATCTTCTCATAAACTCCGTTATGCTCATATCTAAACCCTTAGGAACAACTCCTTTTACCTCAACAAAAGAAGAATGTATTTGTTATTTTTTAATTTTTCCTAAAAATTAAATTTTAAAAGTTAAGAAGAATTAAATCTTCTTAACTTTAATTATTATTTTGAGTCAGGATACGGTGTATTACTTGAACTCTCAGGTAACTAAGGATAACTTATATCTGGTTTTCTTCCTTTAAAGGCTTTTAAGAATATAACAATTTTATCCGCATCTTTGTTATTAATTTTAATACCTAATTGAATGCTTCCCATTTGTTTTACAGCATCTTTAAGAGACCAAACTTGTCCATTGTGGAAATATGGAGCAGTTTCAGTGATGTTTCTTAAAGTAGGAGTTTTTACCATACCTTAATCATTTCCTTTAAAATCTCCAACTTTCATAAACTTATACTGACTTGCTATTTGGAATGGCTGTAGAGATCCACCAAGTGCTATTCCATTGTGACAAGAAGCACAACCTTTATTCAAAAATACTTTCATACCCTCTTTTTCTTTTTTGTTTAATGCATCTGCTTTTCCGTTTAAAAAATCATCATATCTTGATGGAGTAACTAGTGTTTTTTCAAAAATAGCAATTGTTGAAGTAATTCTTTTAAAATCTACTTTTACATCATCACCATATGCTCCTTTAAACTCCTTCATATAAGCTGGTATTGAAGTAATTCTTTGCTCTACTAGTTTTGGAGGAGTTGCCATCTCTGGGCCAGCTTGAACAGAACCTTGAGCTTGATCAGCTAAATGGGGACTTCTTCCATCCCAAAACTGTGCCTTAAAAAATACTGAATTATATACTGTTGGAGAATTTAAATGATGTGGATATATAGTCTCATGTGAAATGAATAAATTTTTATCTACATGCAGTCTTCCACTTATCTGCTGTGGTGACCAATGTTCTTTTAGTTTTTGACCTATATAGACTTTTATAGGTTGGGTTAGTCTTATCTTCCTTGGTTTCTTTTTATGTCTTATTTTTGCTATTACATGTGCAGCTTCTGCACTGTATTTTGGTAAAGAATTTCTTGAAAGTTCTCTACATATTGTTGCTTTATGCACACCTATCTCATTTGCTATAAAAGTTTGATTCTTTCCTAGCTTATTCAAAGCAGAAATTTGATATCGTTTCTCTAGGGTTAATTGTTTGTATTTCATAATTATTCCAAATCTTGGTGGGTTTGAGGTTTATATTTTACTACAATTAACTTCTTTCCCTTTTCTCCGATTTGTTGCACTTATTGGTTGAATGCAGGAGATATATTGTGTCTTGCCCCGTGAGATAGAAGGCTACTTAGTTTTATATTCAAGCTATTTATTTTTTTCTCTTCATTAGCATCCTGTAAGTTTTTTCTAGCACTATTTGCTGAATTATTAGCATAATTTGCTTTCTCTTCAACATTATCTAAAAGCTTGTTTATGGTGGTTTGTATATGTGATATTTCATCATTACTGATTACTTTAATTCTTGCTTTTATGTCATCTTCTAAAAGTATATTTTTTACTATATCACTAGACCTCTCCTAAAACCCCCCCCCATAATATGGGGATTAAAATTTGCTTAAGTAATGTATGGCAAAAACAATAAAATATCGTAAAGTAAATAAACTAAGAGATGGAAAGTTGAAGAGTTTCATAAATCACTTAAACATAATGTTGATTTAGCAAAATCACCAACAAAGATCATTCGAACACAAAGTAATCATATCTTTTTATCAGTGCTGTCTTTTTTTAAGCTTGAATGTTTGAAAATTAAACATAAAATGAACCACTTTGCCATTAGAACAAAACTGTTAATCAGAGCTAATCAGGTGGCTTATTCAGAATTACAACTTTTGAAGGGTGCGTAAGGTCAGTTGCCACCTTAAAACCCCATTAAAAGCTAAGGGAAATAATAAATAATTTTATTACATACCAGCATTAAGCTAAAAACTAAAAAATCACTCATAAATCAATAATTTAAATATTTAGTTTTATCATATTGTTCACCGCTTTTAAATAAAGAATGAGCAACGATTATAAGTTTTCTCATAACAGCAATTTGAGCTACAGTAGTGTGTTTTCCATTTTCTTTGAGTCGATTGTAAAAAAATTTCATTTTTTCGTTATATCGTGTTGCAACCATAGTTGCCATAAAAAGTGTTCCTCTATACATTCTACCACCAGCCTTGGAAATGCGACTTTTACCCTTTATAGAAATTCCTGATTCTCTTATGATAGGATCAAGACCAACTAAAGATATAATTTGTCTTTGATTTGCATTTGGGTATCTAATAAAAAGATGAGTAAGCACAATAGCTGCTATTTTTCCAATACCATCTATTGATATGATAGATTCATATTTTTTAATAAGAATTTCATCTTTAGCAATCATTTGATAAATATCATCAATAACTTCTTCTTCAACGCTCTTTAGTTCTTTTATTTCTTTTTTTAATCTTCTTGTTAGAGATGACTCTTTACCTTTTGCACTAAGAGCCTCTAGATGATTTGAGAGCTGAACACGCTGCTTTATCTTTATCTTGTAATAGCCCATCATCTCTTTTATCTCTTCTACAGATGAATCAATTAAAGGTATTATAATTTCATTTTCTCTAGCTATTACAATAGCCTGAGATAAAACTTTTGCATCAATTTTATCACTCTTATTTCTCTGGGCTATAGCTTTAGCAAAATTATGTGATTGTTTAGGGTTTATGATAAAAACTTTTATCTTTTTATCTGCACAAAAACGATGTAAAATAGAAGAGTATGTGCCTGTAGGTTCATATACAAAAACAAGTTTGTTTATCTCTTTTTTGTAAATCTTTTTAAGTTTACTATAAAGAGATTTAAGTGCCTTAATACTGTTTTCAATCTCTATATCTAAATTTCCTTTTGGTATATGAATTGAAAGTGTTGACTTTGAAACATCTAATCCGATAGAATACATTTTGTAAGCCTTAAAAGTAATTTTAAGAGCTTGTTAGCGCAGGAGATAACTCCTGCGTGATTATAGCAATCAACTACACTTAACTTGACCTCGTAAAATACAATCTAGTTTAAAAACTGATCTTGTTGCCACACAAGCTTAAAGTGCAATAATCTAACTGACCCTCAAGCTAGTTATTTACTTTAAGAAAACAACCGCTTCGGTATTAAATCCGATCTATTACTACTAAACAAACCCTTATGAAATGATAGCTGAATTGCTATTTATGTATTATACGAGTTATTTATACTATTATAAAAGAAAATTAGGAATTTTTTGATGAACAACATGGGTGAACCACGCATAAAAATTTTAGCAATGCCAAAAGACACAAACCCATCTGTAAACATTTTTGGTGGTTGGATAATGTCACAAATAGATATAGTAGGAGCACTAGCCGCTCGTGATGCCAATGTGCACAGAGTTGTGACAGTAGCAGTAAATGGCATGGAATTTCATGAACCTATTTTTGTAGGAGACACAGTAAGCTACTATGCAAAAGTAGTCAGCATAGGAAATACATCCATAAAAACGGTAGTTGAAGTAACAGCTGAGAGAATCTATGAAGGAACTAGACGTTGTGTACATGTAACGAGTGCAATAGTTACTTATGTTGCAGTTGGCGAAGATGGAAAAAAACAAAAAATAAAGTGTGCTAAAAACCATAACATTTGATATCGAAGAGAAAGATACAGCTAAGACAAAAGCTCTACTTACAAAACTAATAAACAACCAAAGTATAGACCAAAAAGAGATAGAACTTCTTTATGCACTTAGTATGGACAATGCAACAGAACAAAAAAGTGATTACATAAAATTTCAAGCAAAAAAAATTGTTAACTTTTTCAACTCTGATATACTCCAAAATGTAATAAGAGAATAACTCTGCAGTATTTTCATCTCTCTTTGAAAAAATAATATTGCTATATTCGCGAGTATGCATTTGACAAGTTTATAAAATTATTGTATTGTTTTACTATATACAATTTGAAAGGATTCAATTTTGAAGTTAAAAGATGTGTCAAACCTTAGAACAGGGCTTGTTACTGCAAGAAAAAAAGCTTCTGTAGTTGATAATAAGACTATATCGTATAAAGCAGTTACTTTAAAATCTTTTAATCCAAATGGTAGTTTAATAGTTGATAATTTAGATACATTTGTATCAAAAGAAGAAATAAAAAATATTTACCTAACACAAGAAAATGATGTGTTAATAAGGCTTAGAGAGCCAAATATAGCTATACATGTAGATACTAATGATATTGGTTTAGTTGTACCCTCATTTGTAGCATCTATACGAGTTGATAAAACAAAAGCAAATAGTAAGTTTTTAACATATTATTTAAACTCTAGTATTGCAAAAAAGGCACTAAATAATTCTATTGCTGGTACTGCAATAGGAATGATTAAAACAAAAGAGTTAGAAGATTTACAGATTAATCTTCCATCTTTAGAAGAACAAAAAAAGATAGTGGAGTTTTTAAACTTAACAAGTAAAGAGATAGATTTACTTGAAAAGTTAAAAAAAGAAAAAGAAAAATACTATTCAGAAGTATTTAACAACATATTAAAAAATGGAGCAATTAAATGAGCAAAACTAGCAAATGCGATTTTGTGGAACAAAAAGTTTCCTCGAAGACAAGTCAAGAAACAATCAACGCTATTGTATGGAAAGCATGTGCTACATTTAGAGGTAAGATGGATAGCTCTCAGTATAAAGATTATGTTCTTACTATGTTGTTTGTTAAATATTTATCAGATTTTTATAGAGAAAAGCTAGAAGAGTTAAAAGCTAAACATGGAAATAATACTAAACGAATCCAAAAAAGTTTAAGTCGTGAGAAGTTTAAACTTGATGAAAAATGCACATTTGAGTATCTACTCAAACAAAAAGAGGCTGAGAACCTTGGAGAAGAGATAAACAAAGTCTTGGAAGCAATTGAAGAAGACAATAAAGAAAAACTTGAAGGTGTTTTTAGAAATGTAGATTTCAATAGTGAAACTATGCTTGGAAGAACAAAAGAGCGAAATAAAATACTTAAACACCTACTTGAAGATTTTAGTGATACTAGACTTGATTTAAGACCCAGTATGCTTAGCGGTAATGATGTTATTGGAGATAGTTACGAGTACCTTATATCTCACTTTGCGAGGGATGCAGGTAAAAAAGGAGGTGAATTTTTCACACCTAGTGCTGTATCTACTCTTCTTGCAAAATTAGTAGAAGTAAGTGAGGGAGATAGAATCTATGACCCAACTTGTGGTTCAGGTTCTTTACTCATAAAAGCGAGTAAAGAGGTAGGAAACAATAACTTTAGACTTTATGGACAAGAGAGTAATGGAACAACAGTATCACTAGCAAAAATGAATATGTTTTTACATGATATAAACGATGCAGTGATAGAGTGGGGAGATACCATAGGTAATCCACTTCATTTAGAAAATGAACATCTTATGAAATTTGATGTAGTTGTAGCAAACCCTCCATTTAGTTTAGATAAATGGGGAAGCGAGCTTGCGAGTGATGATAAATATAAAAGGTTTGAGAGAGGAGTGCCACCAAAAAGCAAAGGGGATTATGCTTTTTTACTTCATATGATAGCCTCACTCAATGAGCATGGACGAATGGGAGTAGTTCTTTCTCATGGTGTACTCTTTCGTGGTTCTAGCGAGGGGAAAATAAGAAAACAATTAATAGAGGAAAATTTACTTGATGCTGTAATAGGACTTCCTGCAAATCTATTTTTTGGAACGAGCATACCTGCTTGTATATTGGTCTTTAAAAAAGGGCGAACTAATACGGAGGTACTCTTTATAGATGCAAGTCGTGAATTTAACAAAGAAAAAAATCAAAACAAGATAGATAGTGAACATATACAAAAGATATTTGATACTTATAAAAAGAAAAGTGAGATAGAAAAATACTCACATGTAGCAACACTGCAAGAGATACAAGAGAATGATTATAATTTAAATATACCTAGATATGTAGATACTTTTGAAGAGGAAGAGATAGTTGACATAGAAGCTACTAAAACAAATATAGTAAAGATTGAAAATGAATTAGTCGCAGTTAAGGCTAAGATGAGTGGTTTTCTTAAAGAGTTAGGATTGTAACATGAGCAATATTATTGTTTATGAAGATGGTGAATTAGAACTAAAAGTTTCTGTTAATGATGAAACTATTTGGCTTAATCAATTACAAATGTCTGAAATCTTTGATACAAGTACAGATAATATTGGATTACATCTAAAAAATATTTATAAAGAAAATGAATTAGTTGAAGATTCAACTACCGAGGATTTCTCGGTAGTTCGCCAAGAGGGAAATAGAAAAGTAAAACGAAATATAAAACATTATAATTTAGATGTTATTACTTCTGTTGGATATAGGGTAAATTCATCAAAGGCTACAAAGTTTAGACAATGGGCTACTTCAATTCTTAAAAGCTATATACAAGATGGCTATGCTATTAATACTCACAAAATCACAGAACAAAGGTTAGTATCTCTTGAAAACAATATGACTACTATTACATCTCATATTAAAAACAATACTTTAGATGTCAAGGAAGGCATATTTTATGATGGGCAAATTTATGATGCTTATGTATTTGTAAGTGACCTTATAAAAAGTGCGAAAAAAAGTATCATCATAATTGATAACTATGTAAATGATACAGTTTTAACACTACTTAGTAAAAATACTACCGTAAAAACAACAATTTATACTAAAAACATCACAAAACAACTAAAACTAAATAGTGAAAAATACAATGCTCAATACAAAAATCTTACACTAAAAAAGTTTGATTTATCTCACGATAGATTTTTGATAATAGATGATGATATATATCATATAGGAGCTAGTCTAAAAGACCTCGGTAAAAAATGGTTTGCATTTAGTAAAATGGATAAAGATAGTGTCTCAATAATGGAGAAATTAGTATGGATAGTATAGTGCCACAAGGGTATAAACAGACTAAAGTTGGGGTTATTCCTGAGGATTGGGAGGTTGTGAAGTTAAGTGAAGTATGTAGTAAAAAAGCAAAGTATGGTATTAATGCTCCAGCTGTTCAATTTAATATTAATTTACCAGTTTATTTAAGAATAACTGATATTAGTGAAAGGGGTGAATTTAATCCCAAAAAGATATCTTCTGTAAGTGATAAAGATTATAAAAACTTTATTTTAGCAGAGAATGAATTAGTATTAGCTAAAACTGGTGCAACAGTAGGAAAGTCATATTTATATAATAAAAATGATGGAGAGTTGATTTATGCAGGATTTTTAATAAAAATATCTCCTGATATAGCTAAATTAAATAGCAAATTTCTAAAAAATTATCTTGCAACTTCTTTCTATTGGTATTGGGTAAAAGTAATGTCTGTTAGAAGTGGACAGCCAGGAATTAATGCAGAAGAATATTCAATAATGCCAATTCCACTACCAGCACTAGAAGAACAAGAAAAAATAGCCAATATTTTAACAACTTGGAATGATGCAATTTCAAAACAAAAGGAATTGATAAAAGCTAAAGAGGCACTAAAAAAAGGATTGATGCAGAAGCTTTTAAGCGAAGAGGTTCGGTTTAATGGTTTTTTTAATGAGTGGGAAGAAGTAAGGCTTGGAGAAATTCTAAAAATTGGAAGTGGCAAAGACTATAAACATTTAGAAAATGGAGATATTCCAGTATACGGAACAGGCGGCTATATGCTATCGGTTAATAATTATCTTTATGATGGAGAAAGTGTTTGTATTGGCAGAAAAGGAACTATTGATAAACCAATGTTATTAAATGGTAAATTTTGGACAGTAGATACATTATTTTATACACATTCATACAAAAAATCTATACCTATATTTTTATATTTTACTTTTTTACAGATTAATTGGAAAAAATATAATGAAGCTTCAGGAGTTCCAAGTCTTTCAAAAAAAATAATTGAAACTATAACAATAAAACTCCCTTCACTCCAAGAACAACAAAAAATAGCAGAAGTTCTAATCAATGCAGATAAAGAGATAGATTTACTTAAAAATGAACTCCAAAAGTTGAAAGAGCAGAAAAAAGGGCTTATGCAGAAGTTACTTACTGGGGTTGTGAGGGTGAAAGTATGAAAAAAAAGCAAAACAAAATAATCTTTTACAGAACAGAATCTATAAAAGTAGAGCTTGAAGTACACTTTGAAGATGAAACATTTTGGCTTACACAAAAGAAGATGGGTGAGCTTTTTGGTGTAGAAGTAAATACTATAAATTATCATCTAAAAGAGGTATTTAAAAGTTGTGAGTTGATTGAAGATTCAGTTATTCGAAAAATTCGAATAACTGCTAGTGATGGAAAAATTTATAAAACAAATTTTTACAATCTTGATGCTATTATATCCGTAGGGTATAGAGTAAATTCTAAAGAAGCTACACAGTTTCGTATCTGGGCTACTGCAACCTTGAAAGAGTTTATCATCAAAGGTTTTGTGATGGATGATGAGCGACTTAAAAATGGTGAAAATTTTGGTAAAGACTATTTTGAAGAGTTACTTGAACGCATCCGCACTATACGAAATAGTGAGAGACGAACTTATCAGAAAATAACTGATATTTTTGCAGAGTGTAGTATAGATTATGATAAAGATTCCACTATCACTAAAAACTTCTATGCTCATATACAAAATAAATTTCATTTTGCCATAGTTGGTAATACTGCGGCTGAGATTATATATGAAAAGGCTGATAGTGACAAGCCTTATATGGGATTGACTTCTTGGAAAAACTCACCTGATGGAAGAGTTTTAAAAAGTGATGTAGTTATTGCCAAAAATTATCTAACTCAAAAAGAGTTAGCTATGCTAGATAGAATTGTAGTGGCTTACTTTGACCATGTGGAGTTTCTAGCTCAAAAGAGAGAATCTATGAGTATGCTAGATTTACAAAATGGTATCAATAAGTTTTTAGAATTTAATGAGTTTGATGTACTCAATAACTTTGGTTCAGTATCTCATAAAGAGGCTCTTATAAAAGCAAATAACGAGTATGAAGTTTACAAAGTAAAACAAGATAAAAATTATATATCTGATTTTGATAGAGAAGTAAAAAGATTGGAAGGTAAAATATGAACTCAGACATATCAACAGAAAAACAACTGCAAAATAATGTAATAGATTTGTTAAAATCTATGGGGTATATATTTATCTCTCAAGAAGAAAATTCTACATGTAGAAGTGGAAAATTATCTGATGTACTACTAAAAGATATTTTAATAAATCAACTTCAAAAGTTAAATAGTATTGAGTATAAAGGTATAACTTACTCATTTTCCCCAAACAATATATCTAATGCAGTAAATAATTTAGATGAGTCTTTAAATGAAGGGCTTATGACTGCAAATGCTAAAATAACCGACCAACTAATCCTTGGTAATTCTTATCAAGAAGAGTTGATAGATGGAGTTAAAAAAAGCTTTTCACTTAAATATATAGACTTTAAAAATATAGAGAACAATATTTTTCATTTTACAGAAGAGTTTAGTGTATCAAGACAAACTTTAAATGAGAGAGATAAAACAAGACGACCTGATATAGTATTGTTTATTAACGGTATCCCTTTTGGTGTAATAGAACTTAAAAAATCAAGTGTAGAGACAGAACAAGGTATCTCTCAAATGATACGAAACCAGTTAAAAGGTGAGATACCACAACTTTTTAAATTTACACAAATATTATTAGCTGGAAATAATCATTCGCCAAAGTATGCAACTGCTGGAACACCCAAGAAGTTTTATGCTACTTGGGAAGAAGATGTAAAACAATATATAGAGAGACTTGTAACAGATAGGACACCTAGCAAACTTGACAATACTATTTACTCTCTATTTGAAAAAAAAAGAGTTATAAAACTTTTACACTCCTTTATTATTTTTGATAACAAAGTAAAAAAGATAGCAAGATACCAACAGTATTTTGCCATTAAAGAGATAATGAAAAAGATAGATAAGCTAGATGCTACTGGACGAAGAGGTGGAGGTCTAATTTGGCATACACAAGGAAGTGGAAAGTCTCTTACTATGGTAATGCTTACTCGTGTCATAAAGGCTAGTATTCCAAACTCAAAAGTAGTTGTAGTAACAGATAGAAAAGATTTAGATAGACAGATACACTCTACATTTAATAAGAGTGAGATAGAAGCAAGAAGAGCAGGAAGCGGTAAGAAACTTATCCAACTTCTACAAAGTGGAAAAAGTGTTATAACAACACTTATACATAAGTTTGAGACGGTTCAAAAAGAGAAAGTAATACTAGACGACCCAAATATCTTTATACTTGTAGATGAATCACATCGTACACAAGAGGGAGATTTAAACAAAGCTATGAAAAAAGTATTTCCTAGTGCTTGTTATCTTGGTTTTACGGGTACTCCTCTTATGAAAAAAGAGAAAAGTACCATTTCTAAGTTTGGTGGATTATTACATAAATATACTATTGACCAAGCAGTAAGAGATGGAGCAGTTTTACCGCTACTTTATGAGGGAAGATTAGTTGACCAATGGATTAGTGACGAAAATGGACTTGATAGAAGATTTGATGTTCTTTCTCGTAACTTAAATGACGAACAGAAACTTGACTTAAAAAGAAAGTGGGCAAGATTTCAAAAAGTAGCAAGTAGTGAGAGAAGACTTGAAATGATTATGTTTGATATAAATGAGCATTTTATTAAAAATATTCAAGGTACTGGTTTTAAAGCTATGCTTGCAACTAGTTCAAAATATGAAGCTATTAAATATCATAAACTTTTTGAAGAGTTAGGCGATATTAAAACAGCTTTTGTAACATCTGCACCTGATAGTAAAGAGGGTTATGAAAGTGTTGATGATGATAACAAAGCATTCATAAATGAAGAGTGGCAAAAAATCATTAAAAAATATGGAGATGAAGATAGGTACCTTGAAAAAGTAAAAGATGAATTTGTAGAGGGCGAAGAGATTGAACTTATTATTGTGGTCAGTAAGCTTTTAACTGGTTTTGATGCACCAAGAGCTACTATTTTATATATTGATAAAGAGTTAAAAGAACATAACCTACTTCAAGCTATCGCTAGGGTTAATAGACTTTATGATGGCAAGGATTTTGGTTTTATCATAGATTATAGAGGACTGTTAGGTAATCTTGATAGTGCTTTAACTTCTTACTCTTCACTTGATGGATTTGATGAAGAAGATTTAGTTGGAACTGTTGTTGATATTAAAGACGAGATAGCGAGAGTTAAAACATACTATTCTCACTTAGAAGAGTTATTTAAAAATGTTGAAAATAAAAATGACCAAGAAAGTTATGAGGTTTTTTTAGCAGATGAGGATATTAGAAAAGAGTTTTATGAGTATCTATCAAATTATGGAAGGGCTTTAAAACTTGCACTCTCTTCAGATAAGATAGATGAAATTTTTAGTGACGAAGAGATTAAAGAATATAAACTAAAAATGAAGTTTTATAGTAATTTACGAGTAAGTATAAAAATCAGATACCATGAGACTGTAGATTTTGGTAAATATGAAAAACAGATGCAAAAACTTTTAGATACTTTTATAAGTGCCGAAGATGTCCATCAACTTACAAAATTAGTAAATATTTTTGATGAAGATTTTGAAACAGAGATAGAGAGAATAGTAGGAGATAATGCAAGAGCAGATACTATTTTAAGTGCATTAACTGCTACTATAACTGAGAAAATGGACTCTAACCCTGCTTACTATGAAAAACTATCTTTACGGATAAAAGAGATTATAGAAGCATACAAAAATGATAGGTTATCTGATGAAGAGAAGTTGAAAAATGCAAAAAATATTAGAAGCTTACTTGTGGCAAAAGATGTAGAGACAGATGAGAATTATCCAGATAGTATTAAACATAGTAAATGCTCATGTGCTATCTTTGATAATATGATTGATGAGTTCAATCAACTACTAGGAACTTCATCAGAAGAAGTTTTAGAGAGGGTATCAATATCTTTTAATGATATTTTTAAGGAATCTAGTAAAAAGCCTGATTGGGTAAATAATACAAATGTCACAAATCATATAGATGGGCAGATTGAAGAGATACTATGGGAGTTAGAAGATGAACATAGTGTTAGTTTTAACAATATAGATGAAATCATAGCAAGAGTGAGAAGTATTGGAATCAATAATTATTCATAATAATATCCAAATCATAAAAAAGATATTAAAAATATCACTCTAAAAGTGAAGCCTACATGTGAAGTGATTTTAACTGCACCACTCCTCACTACTGATGAGCATATTGAATATATTTTGAAAAAAAGAAAAGATTGGATTAGTAAAAAAATAGCATTTTATACAGCCAACTATAAACCTCAAATACAAGAATATGTGAGTGGAGAGAATTTTAAATATCTAGGTAAAAATTATAGATTGAAAGTCATTCAATGTGATGATGAGTGTGTTAAACTTCAAAGAGGTTATATACAGATATTCATTAAGAATAAAAATAATTTAGAGAAAAAAAAGAAACTTTTAAACGATTGGTATCTTTTAAAAGCAGAGAATTATTTTAAAAAGATTATTGCTAAATATTCAAGTATTGTTAATGTAGATATTAACAATATAAAAATTCGACAAATGAAAACTAGATGGGGTTCTTGTAATAGTAGTAAATCGTATATAAACCTAAATAGTGAACTTATTAAAAAGCCATCAAATGCAATAGAGTATGTAATTTTTCACGAGTTGTCTCATCTGATTTATCCTAACCATAGTAGAGAATTTTATAACTATTTGAGTACTTATATGCCTGATTGGAAAAAGAGAAAAATATTACTAGAAATGGTACAATAACATAAGTAAAATTTTATAGCTCTTTGTCTAGTCTATCCTCAAAATATTTCCAGTTTATATAGTCAATCCTTACTTGTAAAACTTAGCTAGTTTATTTGAATTCACTCCAACCAAATACAAGCTTATCAAAACCCAGTTTTTTAACAAATTAAATAAAATTCCATTTTTTTCATACCTTCTTGGGCTTGTGATGACTTTATGATTTATAATTTGTATCTTTAGTTTTTGTTTTTTTAGCTTTTGCATTAAGTTTACATCTTCCATCAAAGCTATATTTTCATAACCTCCAACTCTCTCAAAAATATCTTTTTTGATAAAAATAGCTTGGTCACCATATGGAAGTCCAGTTTTTTTTGAACGCCAACTTGCTACTTTTGCTATGAATTTCAAAGATTTTTTTTTCGTATCAAAATCCAAATCAAATGCACCAGCAACTACATCTTTTTGCTTCAAAACTTCCTTTACATGTAAGAGTGCATTTTTTGGTAAAACTGTGTCTACATGTAAGAAAAGCAAGACTTCTGAACTGGCATGTTTTGCACCCTCATTCATCTGATTTGCCCTACCCTTTTGTGAAGATAATTTAATAATGTTTTTAGACTCTATCAAATCCAAAGTTGAAATCCCATTGCCATCAACAACTATAACCTCATATGCATTAGGTAATTGTTTTAAACAAACATTAATATTTGTTTCATTATATACAGGAATTATGATAGATATTTTGATAATTTTTCCTCTCTAAACATAAAATAAACGAAGTTATTATATCATTAAAAAAACAAAGGATATTTATGAGTTTTTGGCAAGGAAAAGAAATACTAAAAGATAAATTTGATTTGATACAGATAAATGTAGGCGATATGTGTAATCTTACATGTAATCATTGTCATGTTGGTGCTAGCCCCAAAGGTGTTAAAAACATGGACACCAAAACTGCTAACAAAGTCATAGAAAAGATACTAACCTTAGATATAGAAACCATAGAATTCACAGGTGGAACTCCTGAGATGAATCCAAATTTTGAGACTTTTTTAGAACAACTCTACAGAGCTGGAAAAAACCTTGTAGTAAGAACTAGCCTAACTATCTTAGATGACAAAAAATATAGCCATTTTTTAGAATTATACAAAAAATACAACGTAAAAGTCATAGCTTCACTGCCTTCTGTTTTTGAAGATGCAACCACTCAACAAAGAGGTGAAGGAGTATATGACACAACTATAGATATACTAAAAAAACTAAACTCCATGGGTTACTCAAAAGGAGATTTAAAACTGGATCTAGTTTATAACCCAGTCGGAACTTACTTACCAGCTCCTCAGCTACAACTAGAGAATGAATACAAAGAGATACTAAAAAAGAAGTTCAACATAAGCTTCAACTCACTTGCAACTATAGTAAATATACCTATAAAAAGATTCAAATTTGATTTGAAAAAGCACAATCTTTTAGATGATTATATGAAACTATTAAAAGACAATTTTAACGAAGCTACACTCTCAAATGTAATGTGCAAAAGAGTTTTATCTATTGGTTATGATGGTTTTGTTTACGATTGTGATTTCAATTTAGCCTTAGAGATGAGAATAAAAGGTTACGAAAACACACCTTTTTGGGACATAGATTTTGAGAATTTTGCTCCTTCAATTAGTTTTAATTCTCATTGTTATGCTTGTACTGTAAACAGTGGAAGTTCATGCCATGGTGAGGTTATCAAAGACTTTGATGCCACACAAAATGCAAAAGAGTATTATGGAGAAGTTCTAAGCTCTACTAGTGACCTTAAAACCACCGCTTGTTGTACGCTAGATATGATTCCTCAACGCATCAAAGATACTCTACCTTACATCATAGATGAGATAAAAGACAAGTACTATGGCTGTGGTTCACCAATGCCTCTTGTTCTTGAAAATCAAACTATGCTTGATCTTGGTTGTGGAAGTGGTAGAGATGTTTATATACTCTCAAAACTTTCAGGTCAAGGTGGTTTCATTCACGGCATAGACATGACAGCAAACCAAATCAACGTAGCCATTAAAAATCAAAAGGCTCAAACAAAAAGATTTGAGTATGAGAAAATAAATACTAACTTCATTCACGATTATATAGAAAATATAGATAAGCATTTTGAAGAAGGCTCAGTTGATATTGTAACTTCAAACTGTGTTATAAATCTACTAGAAGACAAAAGAGATATACTAAAAAAAGTACATAAAATTCTCAAAGAAGGAGGAGAATTTTACTTTAGTGATGTTTACTCAAGCAGACGACTTCCAAAACATGTAAGAGAAGACAAAGTCCTGCATGGAGAGTGTTTAGGTGGGGCATTGTATGCCAATGACTTTGTAAGATTTGCAATAGAAGCTGGATTTGTTGAGCCTAGAATGGTGAGCTCAAAAGAGATAGAAATCACGGATAAAGAGGTGCAAAAACTAGTAGGAAAAACAAAGTTTTACTCTATAACATATAGACTTTGGAAAATAGAAGGACTTGATAGTGTATGTGAAGACTATGGTCAATTTGCCATCTACAAAGGGGGAGTTAGCGAGAGTGAACTTGAATTTCAATTAGATTCAAACCATCTTTTTGAGATAAACAGACCAGAACACGTTTGTAAAAACACTGCCGATATGCTGAGTAAAACAAGATACAAAAAATACTTTAAAATTATTGGAGATACCTCTACTCACTTTGGAGAGTTCACAGGCTGTGCAACTCTAGCTTCAGAGGCCGAAGAATCTCAAGAAGTTGGAATATCAACATGCGGTTGCTAATCTTTGTTTTGTTGAGTTTTAGTTTTTTAAATGCCGAAGTTTTACTAAAAGAAGATTTTAACTCGCTTGAAAACTGGGAGCCATTGAACTTTGAAAAGATAAAAAAACACTCTACTTACGAAGTAAAAAACTCTATTTTGATAGCACAAAGTAATGCAAGTGCTTCTGGTTTGAAATTCAAGAGAACTTATGACATTTACAAGTACCCTATTCTTAGATTTCGTTGGAAAGTAGATAATGTTTACAAAAAAGGCGATGCAACTACAAAAGATGGAGATGATTACCCTCTTAGAGTTTATATCATGTTCCAATACAATCCTGAAAATGCCTCTTTTTTTGATAGCGTAAAATATGAACTTGCCAAGTCATTTTACGGAGAGTCCCCACCACACAGTGCTATGAACTACATCTGGGCAAATAAAAAACAAAAAGAGCGTATCATAACAAGTGCTTACACAGACAAAGCCAAGATGATAGTAACGAACAGTGGGGCTTTACATGTAAAACAGTGGAGAGAGCACACTGTAAATGTTTTAGAAGACTATAAAAAAGCTTTTAAGCAAAACCCTCCTACAAAAGTTTCATTAGCCATTATGAGCGACTCTGACAATACCCAAGAATCTTCAAAATCATATATAGATTTTATTGAGGTAAAAAGTGAGTAAATCAAGTTTTATTTCATTTTGAAATGTTTTGTATGTTTGTATAAATTTACTGTATAATCCAACTATAAATATAAGGAAAATAAAAAATCGTGCCAAATATACTGAAAGCATTTATGAATATTGTTAATAATTATCAAGTAAATGTTGAAAATATAACCAATGGGAACAATAGAGCTAACAATATGGGTGAAGGTTTAGAAACTTATATAAAAGATATTTTTGCAAGTACTATGAATGAAACTAATGAACAAAAAAAATTAAAAGAATTATCAAGAATATATTCTTATCAAGGCAATAAAAATAATCCGCCAGATTTAATGTTAAAAAACAATGATGCAATAGAGATTAAAAAAATAGAATCAAAAAATACTTCCATAGCATTAAATAGTTCATATCCAAAAGCAAGACTTTATGCTAATAGCACAATGATAACAGCTACATGTAGAAATTGTGAAGAATGGAGTACAAAAGACATGCTTTATGCTGTTGGTTATGTCAATCAATCAGTTTTAAAATCTTTATGGTTGGTTTATGGAGATTGTTTTTGTGCTGATAAAGAGACTTATGAAAGAATTAAAAACAGTATTTCAAGTGGAATAAATACAATACCTGATGTAGAATTTACACCAACAAATGAATTTGCTAAAATTAAAAAAGTTGATCCTTTAGGCATTACTGATTTAAGAATTAGAGGTATGTGGCATATTGATAATCCAAATAAAACTTTTAGTTATATCTATACTTATGATGATACAAAAAAAATTCAATTAATCTGTCTTATGAAAAAAGAAAAATATGATTCTTTGCCAAATCAAGATAAAAAAATTATTGAAAATATTAATAACGAAAATGTAGAAGTTCAAGATATAAAAATAAAAAATCCAAATAATCCAGTGCAACTAATAAATGCTAAACTATTAGTTTTTAAAGTTTAATTTTATGAATATAATATCTTTATTTTCAGGAGCAGGTGGATTAGATTTAGGATTTGAGAAAGCTGGTTTTAAAACTATTTGGGCAAATGAATATGATAAAGAGATTTGGGAAACTTTTGAGAATAATTTTCCAAATACAATTTTAGACAGAAGAAGTATAACTAAAATACCATCAAATGACATTCCTGAGACTATAGGACTTATTGGTGGACCTCCTTGCCAAAGTTGGAGTGAAGCAGGAAAATCAAGAGGAATAAAAGATGATAGAGGGCAACTATTTTTTGAATTTATAAGAGTTTTGAGAGATAAAAAACCACTGTTTTTTTTAGCTGAAAATGTATCAGGTATGTTAGCTAGTCGTCATAGTGAAGCATTGGAAAACATTAAAAACCATTTTACAGACAGTGGGTACAATCTATCATTTGAACTCTTAGATGCTCATGATTATCAAGTACCTCAAACAAGAAAAAGAATATTTTTTATTGGATTTAGAAAAGATTTAAATTTAAATTTTGAATTCCCAAAAGGGTTCTCAACAAAAAGATTTTTAAAAGATGTTATTTTTGATTTAAAAGACAACGTATTAGCGGCACGTGATAAAAACTATTCAAATAACAATGATTGTAAAATAGAAAATCATGAGTACATGACTGGTAGTTTTTCCTCAATGTATATGTCAAGAAACAGAGTTAGAAATTGGGATGAACCATCTTTTACTATTCAAGCGGGTGGAAGACATGCACCGCTTCATCCACAAGCTCCTACAATGCAATTTGTAGAACAAAACAAAAGAATATTTGTACCAAAAAGTGAACATTTATATAGAAGGCTAAGCATAAGAGAATGTGCTAGAATACAAACGTTTCCAGATAGTCATAAATTCTATTACCAAAATCTAAGTGCTGGTTATAAAATGGTTGGAAATGCAGTACCACCAAACCTCGCATACTTTATTGCAAAGAAAATAATTGAAGATTTAAGTAAAGTTTATTCTGACAAACTTTTAAAACATACAAATGAAGTTCCCATAAGTAACTCTATTGATTATGACAATAGAAATATTACAGATATAAAAATTGTCAGCAATTAACTATCAATATAGATAATGTATATGAGTAAAAACCTAATTATCATGTTCGTAAAAGAACCCAAACTTGGTTTTGTAAAAACAAGACTTGCAAAGAGTTGTGGGCATGGTTTTGTTGTGAATTTATATGTGAGATTTGTTCAAGATTTGATATATACTTTGCAAAGTGGTAAAAGTGATTTTAAACTTTGTGTTTATCCAAACCTCGAACTTGTAAATAAGATTTTTGGAGGCTTTGATAACTTCTTACAAAGCTCAGGCGATTTGGGAACAAAAATGCAAAAAGCTTTTGAAGAAAAGTTTAAAAGTGGTTATGACAAAATAGTTCTCATTGGAAGTGATACCCCTCACATAACAAACTCTTTGTTTAATGATAGTTTTGAACAACTTGACTATCACGATGTAGTTTTAGGTCCAAGTTTGGACGGTGGTTATTATCTTATAGGTTTTAACAAAGATACTTTTACTTCAAACGCTTTTGAAGATATAGAGTGGAGTACTGCTAAGGTACTTGAACAAACTCTACAAAAACTACACAAAAAAAATGTATACTTGCAGGAAGAACTAAACGATATTGACATACTCGACGACCTAAAAGACTTTTATGAAAAGTTTCATAAAGGTTATTTTGAGGACTCGGAGACAATAAAATTTTTAAAAGAGAGTAAAAATAAATGGAAAAATTTGACGTTATCATCATCGGTGGAGGACCAGCTGGATTAGTTGCTTCTAAAGTTTTGGTTGCTTTTGGCAAAAAAACTGCCATAGTTGAAAGAGACAAACTTGGTGGTGATTGCACTCACTCAGGTTGTGTTCCTTCAAAAACTCTTCTAAAATCAGCTTCTGCATACTTTCATGCAAAAAACTTAAATAAATATGGGCTTAGTTCACCTAATTTTACGATAGACACTTCAAAAGTACTTTTACATGTAAGAAATGTAATAGATGAGATTTATGCTCACGAGACACCTGAAGTTTTTGAAAAAGCTGGTGTTACTATCATAGAAGGCAGTGCCGTATTTTGTTCAGAAAATGAGATTGTAGTAAACGATGAAACATACTATGCAGACAAATTCATTATTGCAACTGGCTCATCTCCAAGCATACCAAATATACAAGGCATCAAAGATATAGAGTACCTTACAAATGAAAATATATTTTTGCAAGACTCTATCCCCTCTTCGCTTATTGTGGTTGGTACTGGTGCTATTGGTATTGAAATGGCAACTGCATTTAACCGTCTAGGAAGTAAAGTTACACTGCTCTCAAGAAGTCAAGGTATACTAAAACAAAACGATGAAGAGTTAAGCCAAATTCTACTAAGCGAGCTAAAAAAAGAGGGAATTGAGTTTATAAACAACGCTTCATTTGAAAAACTCACACAATCTGATGGACAAATATCTTTACATGTAAACAACAAAACCATAACAGCAAAGAAGATACTCTTTGCTACAGGAAGATTGGCAAATGTAAATGTAAATTTAGAGAGTGCTGATGTAGAGTACGATAAAAACAGCATAAAAGTTAATGAATATCTTCAAACAACAAACCCAAATATATATGCCATAGGTGATGTATCAACAAGGTACAAATTTACCCACATTGCAGAACAAAACGCTATCATAGCTGCTTCAAATATAGGCTTACCTATAAAGAAAAAAGTGAGTTATGAGCATATTGGTTGGTGCATATACAGTGAGCCAGAACTTGCCCAAATAGGGCTCACTGAGAAAGAAGCCAAACAACAATATGGCAAAAAAGTAAAAGTATACAAAATGGAGTACAAAAACACCGATAGAGGCTATACGGATATAAAAAAAGTTGGTATTGTAAAAATAAGCGTACTAACTAACGGTACTATAGTGGGAGCTTCCATATTGGGCAGCAGAGCTGGTGAACTCATTCATCAATTACAATTAGCTAAGACTTTTAATATATCTTTTGATAAACTTTCCAAAATGGTTTATATATACCCTACTTTTTCAGACCTTATAAAACAACCGGCAAAGAAGTTTTACATAGCTAAACTCATGAATAATCCGTTTTTAAAATTCATAAAAAAAATACTAAAATGAACAAAAAATTTATAGTACTCGCAATTTTTATTGCCGTAGTTGTGCTTGTCAAAATATATGATTTAGATAAGTACTTTACGTTTGAGAACTTAAAAGCTCAAAAAGACATTCTAGCGGAATATGTAAATACAAACTACATGTTAGCTGTTATTGCTTTTATAGGACTTTACATAGTTTCCGTCACTTTTTTACTTCCGATTGCAACTATACTTACTCTTAGTGGAGGATTTTTATTTGGTTCTATTTTTGGTGTCATTTTTGTTAATATAGGTGCAACTGTTGGAGCAGTTTTAGCCTTTTTGTTTGCTCGTTATATTTTAGGAGAAAAAGTACAAGAGAAGTACAAAAAGCAGTTAGAAAAATTTAATAAAGAGTTAGAAGCAAACAAGTATCAGTATCTGTTTTCTCTACGCTTTTTACCCATATTCCCTTTCTTTCTTGTAAACTTTTTATGTGGAGTTACAAAGCTTGATTTAAAAGCTTTTTTTATCACAACTTCACTTGGCATAATCCCTGGTTCGTTTGTCTACATCTATGCAGGAAAGCAACTTGCAAATATAAACTCACTTGGCGACATTTTTACAAAAGAGATTCTTTTTGCTTTTATACTTTTGGGTTCTTTGACGCTTGTACCTATCATCATTAAAAAGTTCAAAAAACAGAAGTGAAGATAACAACCATAATCCCAACCCATAACCGTGCAAAGTTCATACTCCAAGCTATAAAAAGCATACAAAACCAATCTGTACATGTAGACGAAATAATAGTAGTAGACGATGGCTCAATTGACAATACAAAAGAGCTATTAAAAAACGAAAATATAACCTATATATATCAAAAAAATAGTGGAGTATCAAGCGCTAGAAACCGCGGAATAAAAGAGGCTAAATACAGGTGGTTAGCTTTTTTGGATTCTGATGACATATGGCATAAAGAGAAAATAAAAGAGCATATATTTTTACATGTAAATAATTCTGACCTACTTGCCTCATTTAGTGATGAAAAGTGGATAAGAAATGGTAAAATAGTCAACAAAAAGAAACATCTTAAAAAAGAAGAACCTACATTTTTAAACTCTCTTAGAACCTGTAAAATAGGGGTTTCTACTTTTTTTGTTAATAAAAGTATGTTTGATGAAATTGGTCTATTTGATGAAACTTTAAAAGTTTGTGAAGATTATGATTTATGGTTAAGAATACTAAAAAAACATAAGATAAAACTCATAAACAAAGAGTTAATCACAAAACAAGCAGGGCATGAAAATCAACTCTCTTGCACTACTCCCCTCATAGATTCATATAGAATCAAAGCCTTAGAAAAACATACAAAAAGTATGTATAAAGAAGATGTTTTTAAAGAAATAAAGTATAAAAAATCTATTCTAGAAAATGGTGCAAAAAAAAGATAAAAAATGGCTAACAGTAAAAACAAAATCAGTTACATGTAACTGATTTGTAATAATTCATAGTTACAATTCTTCTAACATTTAAAGGAGAATTAAAATGAAATTATTAAAAAAAGTAGCAGTTACATCAGCTGCATTAGTTATTGCTGTATCTGCTTCACAAGCGCGTGAACAAATCAAGATAGTAGGTTCTTCTACTGTTTACCCATTTTCAAGTTATGTTGCTGAAGAACTTGGAGCAACTACGTCTTTTCCAACACCCGTAGTAGAATCAACAGGTTCAGGTGGTGGTATGAAACTGTTTTGTGCAGGCAACGGTATGATACTCCAGACATTACAAACGCATCACGTCCTATGAAAGAAAAAGAGTGGAACTTATGCCAAAAGAACGGTGTAACTGATATAACAGGAACAATGATAGGGTATGACGGTATTGCTTTTGCACAAGCAAGTTCAAACAAAGATGTAAAATTTACAAGAACACAAATACTTCTAGCAGTTGCTGCAAAAGTTCCAGTAAATGGCAAACTTGTAAAAAACCCATACAAAAAATGGAGTGATATAGACGTAAGTTTACCAAACAGAGAAATCATCATTTATGGTCCTCCAACAAGTTCAGGAACTAGAGATGCTTTTGAAGAGTTAGTAATGGAAAAAATGACAAAAAAGATGGCTGGATATGGTAAGAAAAAGTACCACACTATCAGACAAGATGGCGTTTACATTCCATCAGGCGAAAACGACAACTTAATAGTTCAAAAACTAGAACGTAACAAAAATGCTTTTGGTATCTTTGGTTATAGCTTTCTTGCTGAAAACAGCGACAAAATCAAAGCATCAAAAGTAGATGGGAAACTGCCAACTCCAAGCACTATTGCTAACGGAAGCTATCCAGTTTCAAAAAGCCTTTTCTTCTACGTGAAAAAATCACATATTAGCAAAGTAAAAGCAATGCAACCATACATCGACATGTTCATGAGTGAAATGATGATAAGTGAAGACGGAGTTCTAAAAACAATAGGATTAATCCCAATGGCAAGTGATTTGAGAGTTAAAATCCAAGCAAGTGTAAAAAGCTTAACTCCTCTTACAAAAGAGATAGTGAAAGCTAGAAAAGTTATTAAATAAGTATTTTAAGGGAAGGAATTGATTTCCTCCCTTAAAAACATAGATACATTAGAAACTGTATATTTTATTTTTTATATAACATATAAAGACTACTTTCTTCCGTACTTATTCTAGTTAATAATGCAGAAACTATATCGGCCAATTTTGCATCAAAAGTTTTATCAAATATCTTTTTTGGACTTAAGTAAAAATCTATAAAAGAAAGTACTTCTTTTTGAATCTCTTTTATAGATTTTTCATACTCTAAAATTAATTCTAATGTGCTTTTGTCATTTTTATAATATTCACGAAGATGTCTATATAACCTCACGTCTTCACTTAAAAGATGTCCTAAAAGTTCAGTCCTAAATTCAGAAAGAAATTTTCTAATATTATTAGATTTTTCTTCATTCACAACACATGTTAAAAGTTTTACTAACTTTTGATGATCTTTTTTATATCCACTTATTAAAGATTTATCATAACTAAAACTACTACCACCTGACCTATCAAATAAATTAAAACCAAACAATAAAAATCCTTTATATTTATTATAATAATATTATATTTAAAACATGTTAATAATTTTTATTAAATACAAAAATTTATATTCTATGTTGCAAAAATAGTATCCATTTCCTAACCTTTAACACTATACTAATTACTTTTGGTATTCTTTTTTCGATACTATTTGAAGCTATTGAGTTTTTTAAAATGAAAAGTTTTTTTACTTTATCTTTAATCTAATTGGTTACCTGAAGCAGATAGATTTGGAGCACTTCCTATATAAACTAAAGATTTTAACACATAAGGAAAAAATATCGTAAAAACAAAACAATTTATTATAAGTATATTATTGTTATTAATTGGTTTTGTATCTATTTTTATTCAAAATAAATATTATGGCTATATATATAAGAACAATGTGCTAGTCAATAGCCTCTTCTTGCCTCTTGAAATTATGAGTTTATTATCTGGTTTCATAATTCTTTTTTTACTTTATTACTCCACCGACAAAATACATAAAAATATAATGTAAATTTAGCCATAATATTTTATGAAAAAAACAAACATAGATGCAAAAAAAGTAAATACACAAACACAATAAGAGAAAAGAAATATAGCAATGAAACTCAGAGAAAAAGGTATAAAAAATAGTGAAGTTGCTAATATTGTAAGTGTGCATCAATGCACAGTTTCATAATGGTATTCAAAGTATAAAAAAAATAAAAAATCAATAATCATTTCAAAAAGAGGAAGAGATAAAGGTGCTGGTGCAAGAATGACAAAAAGCAAGAACAGCAAATAATAAGACAGCTTATAGATACCAATTCTCAACAGTTAAAGTTTAAATTTGCACTATGGACAAGAGAAGCAGTAAGATACTTGATAAAGCATGAATTAGATATAGATATGCCAATATCAACAGTTGGGGATTATCTAAAGAGGTGGGAATTTACAAGTAAAAAACCAATAAAGAGAGCATATGAGAGAAAAGATGAAAATACTCAAAGATGGTTAAATGAAGAGTATCCAACAATAAAGAGACAAGCCCACAAAGAGGGAGCTGAGATATGGTGGGGAGATGAGACTGCATGTGTATCGCTACCAACAAATCTAAAAGGATATACAAAAAAAGGAGCTAAGATTAAACCTATACTTACACATAAAGCACAAAAGTTCAAAATCAATATGATTAGTTCAATAACCAATACTGGTAAAACTATGTTTAGTTTGTATGATGAGAGTATAAATGTAGATAGGTTTATAGATTTTTTAGAAAAAGTTATAAAATCATCGAATAAAAAAGTATATATGATAGTTGATAATTTAAGAGTTCATCACGCTAAACTTATTACTGCTTGGATAGAAGAACATAAAGATGAGATTGCTATATTTTATTTGCCTACATACTCTCCAGAGTTTAATCCTGATGAATATCTAAATCAAGATTATAAAAGAAATGCTAATAAAAATAATATACCTTTCACCAAAACTCAGCTTAGAAAAAACCGCTCTTATGTAGCAAACTAACCCAATTCAATTTTCATTTAAACGAAGTGATTTAATGCTCCCCTCTAATCTTTTATCTCCCCTATAACCTTAGTAATCCCATCTCTCTTATCTTGTTTTCTAACAAGCTCTAACACTCCGCCATCAGTAGGACAATCCATATCGTTAAAAAGCTTCTCTACAACAAGCTCTACAACTTCTGATGTAATGTCTATACTTTGATTAAAAAAGCCTTCATCATAGGTTTCTAGGCATATTTTACCACTTGTTTGGTTGTAGGTTAATTTGAGTTGGTTTTTATCTTTCATTTTAGGGTTTGGGTTTTCAATAACCTTGTTCTTTTTTCCAACAATCTATACATAGTGAAGCATTAAGAAATTTTGGGGTAAAATCTTTCTTACATTTATTGCAGATATTTCTTGTCTCTTGTGTTATAGTTACTTTAGCTTCTTTATATATCCCTTTAACAAAATTATTAAAATTACAATTCCTAGAAATTACTTTACAATTATCTTGTGTATATAAAAATATAGAAACAGGATTATGAATATCATCTATTATAGTTTTTGTCTTAATATCTTTAACCATTCTATTATAAACTATTAATAAAGGTATGTTTGTTCGTTGCGATATTGAATTTATAAGATTAAAATTTGCGTAATCATCAATATATGGTTTCCAAATATTGACATCAGCAGTCGAACGCTTAAGCTCGATAAACTCAATTGGCTCCTTGGAGCTTTTACTCATTCTTATTAAGTCCAAATCACTAACAACAATTTTATTTCCTAAAGAGAATCTTTGCCACTTATGATACGCACTACTTGTTTTATCATTTAAATATTTATCGCACTTTCCATCTATAATATCTAGTCCAGCATTTTTAAATATGCTTTTTAATTCACCAAGAAAATACATTTTGCCCTCATCTTTAAGGGAAGAGCAAAATACTACCTCTGATATAGAATCATCGTGTGAATCATCAAAGATTATCTTATATACTGGTATATTTAATTTTTTAGTAATATATTGCAATGTATTAATAATTTCAGTCTGTATTTTCCATGAAGTACCATGTACTAATACCAATACTTTTGCTTTATGGTCACTTTTATTACCATATACAAGCAACCAAGCATTACCGCTTACCCATTGAAAATCATGCTCTATATTATTTAATGCCTCATAAATCGCATTTGTCCTATAGTATTGAGCCATTTAAATTGCCTCTGTCCAATACTTTAATAAAGTGTTGTCTATTCGTTCCTTGGCAATATCAAAATAGTTTTTATCTAACTCAAATCCTATAAAATTACGATTTGTATTAATACTCGCTACTCCAGTAGAGCCAACACCAATACAGTTATCAAGTACTATTTCACCCTCATTTGTGTATGTTTTAACTAAGTATTCAAGTAGTTCCGTAGGTTTTTGAGTAGGATGCAACGAACCTCTCCCAACTATTGCAAAATCAAGAATTTGCCTAGGGTATCTTTTTCCATCATTCATTTCACGATGTGTTCCGTGTTTACCATAAGAACTTGTTTGATGCTTTTTTCCTGCTCTTAATGAACCATCATAAGGCGTACCTTTAGAAAATTGGGGATTATATGTACATTGTTTTTTATAAAAAACTAATATATCTTCTTTATCTCTTAAAGGTTGCTTTTTAGCATTTAAATGACCAGTACCTTTTGTTTTTTTCCAAGTCCAATCATATTTACAATGTTTGATGTTTGATGTTGCTAAAGTTGATGTAAATGGATGAGCAGAGAATAATACAATTGCTCCATTATCTTTAATAATTCTATTATAATGCGACCAAAGACCTTTTTTATGAGAAGTTTTCCAAGTGATTTGTGCCTCAGTCAGAGTAATGGAATTTTGATAACAATGTAATAAATACTCATCATTACTCATTTCAATTATTTTTTTCTTAATTTTAACTTCAATATAGTCATTTAAAGGAATTACACTATCCCATTTATTTTGAGTAGTGCCATAGGGTAAATCACAAAGAATCATATCAACAGATTTGTCTTTAATTCTTTTCATACCTTCAAGACAGTCCTCGTTGTAAACTTTATTTATTTCCAACCCATATTTTTCAACATCTACAAAATTTACTCTAGCGTTCATAATGACTTCCTTTATTTCAAATTGTAATATTTTTAGATGATAAATACAAAATATATTTCAATATGTCATATTTATCTTGAATTATTCAACTTTTACTTGTTCTAAGCAAAAGCCACTCCAACTATTTTTTATTCTCTTTTTTACTAAAAGAACTTTTACCCTTGGTGCCTCTTGCTTTTTGAGGTTCTAAATCCATCTTTTCAAATAGATATTTATATTCAACACCTTTGTCTTTCATCTCCCCTAAAAGAGAAGCAATAATAGCTAAATGTTTTGGAACATAATCTTTACTAGATAAATTAGTAATGGAATTTTTATTAGTTTGTATAAGCTCCGCAAAACTATTTATTTTTAATCCTGCTTTGCCTATATTTCTAACTAACTCTTCATAATCCATTATTTTTCCTTTACAAGACATTATATCTAATTATATTAATTAAGTCAATAAATTAGTTTATTTATTACATTAAAATATTTATATAACCCATTTATAAATATATCTAACACATAAATTTATTTTCTTTTTCTTGACACACATTAATTAATGTGCTATAATAACTATATATAAACAAAGGACTTTCAAATGGCACAACATTTCCTATTAAGTGCAAAATCAAGAACAATCTCAGAACTAGAAGTTGCAAGAATGAGTGAAGATGAAGCAAGAGAAGTGTTTGAAAAGCTTAGATGGAGTGATACAGAGGGTAAGCCTGTGTGTAACAACTGCGGATGTACAGAGAGTTATGTAATTAATACACATACACCATCAGGCAAGCCTGTAAGAAGATATAAATGTAAAGCGTGTCGTAAACAATATACTGTAACAAGTGGAACTATCTTTGCAAGTCATAAATTAGAACTTCGTGATTATCTTTTAGCTACTATTATTTTTGTAAATGCTGTTAAAGGTATTTCAGCTTCTCAGATGTCAAGAGCACTAGGATGTCAATATAAAACTGCTTTTGTGCTTATCCATAAACTCCGTGTTTCTCTAATGGATAATCAAGATACTGCAAAATTAGAGGAAACTGTTGAGATGGACGGCTGTTATGTTGGAAAAACAAGACCAGCGAATAGAAAAGTGGATAGAGTTGATTTACGACTTGCTTCAAATGCTAATCCAAATAAAAGATGTATCATTGTAGCAAGACAAAGAGCAGAGGATGATATTAATTTTAGCGGTGCTGTTGCTACAAAAACTTTCATCACAAAAGGAGAATATGCAAACACTATCAATAAAATAGCAACTGCAAATATTATAAAAAATACAACTATTTATGTGGACGGTGCAAGTGCTTATGATGATTTAGAAGCATGGTTTGATATGAAAGTAGGCGACCACTCAAAATCTTATGTAGGAGAAAATGGCGAATGTTCAAATCAAGCAGAGAGTTATTTTTCAAGATTTAGAAGATTAGAGTATGGACAATGCCATCATATATCGCCTTTGTATCTTTCAAACTATGCAAACGAAATTTCTTATCGTGAGGATAACAGAAGATTGTCTAACAAAACTTTAATGCTTGATATTGCAGAAAAATGTATGAATACACCAACTCATAGTGAGTGGACAGGTTATTGGCAAGGGAATAAAAGAGTTGCAGAGCGATTAGTCGCTTAATCTCTTATTTTCCAAAGAATTGCTAAACCAACTTTTCCAACCGCTTCAACTAAACTTTTCTTTTCAAGTTCTCTCAAAGCTAGAACTATTATTTTTTGGATAGCTTTGTTTATAGGGGCATCATCACTATCTATATTTTTAGCACTTTGACATGATAAAGATACTTCGCTCGTTCGTAAAGGTTTTTTAGCAGTTCTAAGAGTGGTTAAAATCAACTTTCTAACCTCGCCCCTATCAAAGTAGCTATTTCGCTTTTTAATACCGCTACGAGAAGTTTTTTTATTTATTCTACTGATTGTTTCTTCGCAATCTTTATCAAAAAGACAAATGATAGATTTAAGTGCTACTAAATCAGATTTTATTTTTGAGATTTTTTTAGTATACTCTTTTTGAAGTTGCTTTAACTCTATCTGCTTATCAGCAAGAGCATAGAGAACATGAGATTTATTGTTTTTTTGAAGTCCTGTTGTGTTGTAGAGTGGATGCTTACTCATAATTACCTACCTTGTAAAATAATATTGTAATTATATCTTTAAAGTGGCTATTTTAGGGATTTTCAATGGGTTAGTTTGCTACATAAGAGCGGAAAAAACACTGAAAAATATATGAATGAATTATCTCAATATCAAGAAAAAGTTAGCATTTTTTTTAAGCATGAAAGCATTTTTTATCCTACTTGATTTTTTAGGTATTTAGGTTGTGGAGTAATAATCTAGTTTTATTTTAAGCTTAAAATATAGAAAAAAATGAAAAACTAGTTTTTATAACAATCAATAACATTTATTAATTTTAAGAAATGGATGATTTGATTCATAACTGCACTCACATTTTTTATAATCATAACTTCCTCCAGAATCCAAGCATTGATCTACTTCTAAAAAAACTCTTATTTTCAACCCAAATATAGTCAATAAAATTAAAATTAAAAAAACCAATACCAATCTAACTGTTTTATGCATTAATACTTTTTTAGCCTTATAAAGATGAAAACGATAATAACCAATTAGATTACTACATATAAATAGTATTTCCATAATAACTGCTGTAGGTGAACCTATAAGATAATTGTGAATTAACCAAAAACTAGTACCAATAATCATTAGTTCTCTTAATCGTCTATCATCCTTATTAAAAGCCCCTATAGTCTGAAACACTGATCCCAAACAACTGATGATACTTGTAATCCCAGAGTACGTAATAATAGTAGCGACAATAGAACTTAATGAAAAAAACCACACTAATTTTGCTGAAGTTGAGAATATACTTATCAAATAACGTGTTGTTGCTATTCCCATTAAACTAGATGCTGTCCATTGTTCTAACAAAGCAAAATGTGTTGATATTAAAATACCGGCAAAAAACAAACATGTAACTATATGTTTTCTCTCTTTAAATTGAAAAGATAATAAATCAAATATAATAGCAATACCAACTAATATTTGTGAAATAAAAAATGCAGACATTCATCCTCCATTATTGGCTTATCATTATATCAAATTTAATAAACAATTAGGATTTGATAGAAAATTAAGAGAGAATATTGTTAAAAGCATGTTGATGACTGCATCGTTTATAACTATACTCACTACTTTTGGTATACTTTTTTCAATACTATTTGAAGCTATTAAGTTTTTCAAAATGCAAAGTTTGTTCTACTTTATCTTTGGAGTTAATTGGTTTCCTGAAGCAAATAAGTTTGAAGCGCTTCCTCTTTTTACAGGTACTTTTTACATAACGGCTATTGCAATGTTAATTGCACTTCCTATTGGGCTACTTTCTGCTATATATATGAGCGAATATGCCACAAAAAGAGTTAGAAAAACACTAAAACTTATGCTTGAAATCCTAGCAGGAATCCCAACAGTAGTTTATGGATTTTTTGCAGCAATCACGATAGCAACTGCAATAGTTGAATTTTTTTAGATGTTTGGTTTTCATGTCTCTTTTCAAAACATACTCGCTCCTGGCATGATAAAATCAGAAACTATTATAACGGTGTAATTGATATAACAGGAACAATGATAGGGTATAACGGTATTGCTTTTGCACAAATAAATTCAAACAAAGATGTAAAATTTACAAAAACACAAATACTTCTAACAGTTACTGCAGAAGTTCCAGTAGATGACAAAGAAAAATGGTTATATTCGCTGATAACCACTCTTCTTTATTTTAAACTCTTATAAAAGAATAATATTATTTTTACTAACTGACCTTACGCACAAGGAATCAAAGTTGCTTTAAAAGTTGCATGAAAATAAATCACATAGAACTCTATACAGATTATTTAATAAGCGGTAGTGGTTACGCTACAGCAACAGGGTTGTCATCAATGACAAATGGTTCAGTAAGTCATGATTAGATAACACGGTTCTTATCAAAAAATGAATTTACTTCAAAAGATTTATGGAGACAAGTTAAAAGAACAGTAAGAGAGATACAGAGTGAAGAAGCATGTCTTATCTTTGATGATACAATTCAAGAGAAAAAGTGGACAGATGAGAGTGATATCATGTGCTGGCACTTTGATCATACAGTAGGTAAATCTGTTCGAGGTATCAATATGCTCAATGCTTTGTACTACAGTAATGAAGTATCAATTCCAGTAGCTTTTGAAACCGTAGAAAAACCTATCCAGTTTAGTGACATTAAAACAAGAGAAGTAAAACGTTCATCAGAAGTTACAAAAAATCAATTGATGAGAGATATGATTCAAGTGGCTATTAACAATCAACTAAAATTTCACTATGTCCTTGGTTTGGAGCAAAAGAAAACTTTGAATTTATAGCCAAACAAAAAAAAGAGTTTATTACTGCACTCAAAAGTAATCGTCTCTTTTCAAAAAGTTTAGAGAATAAATATGCAGGTAAGTTCACAAGGGTAGATGAACTGGAATTATCAGATAAGCAATCAGTACGAGGCTATCTAAAGGGCTATGATAAAGAAGTCATTATAGTGCGCCGAGTCTTTACAAACAAAGATGGAAGTATAGGTATTTTAAATTTGATATGTAGTGATATCACACTTGATGGCGACACTATCTCAACAATCTATGAAAAATGATGGCTGGGTACCCCTTGAGGGTGAAAGTTGAAGAGTTTCATAAATCACTTAAACATAATATTGATTTAGCAAAATCACTAACAAAGACCATTCGAACACAAAGTAATCATATCTTTTTATCAGTGCTGTCTTTTTTTAAGCTTGAATGTTTGAAAATTAAACATAAAATGAACCACTTTGCCATTAGAACAAAACTGTTAATCAGAGCTAATCAGGTGGCTTATTCAGAATTACAACTTTTGAAGGGTGCGTAAGGTCAGTAACTGATATATACTGTACAATACATATACAAAATAGGAGTTCCTCTAATAGACTTCTTTCAAAAGTCACTTAATATCTTTCAATTTCAACTCAAAATTATAAATACCAGCAATTAAGTTAAACCGTAAGCCAAATCTTTTTCTTCTATTACGATAGGTTTCTGAGATGATACGAAATCGTTTTAGTACACCTATAACATGTTCTACAAATATACGTTTTGATGCAAATATTTTATTATCTTTTTTATCTTCATGACTTAATGGTTTTAACTTACTTTTTTTCTTTGGAATAAGGGTATTATTGTGTATCTTTTTTATTCCCAAATATCCGGTATCAACATTAACTTGTATATTTGGATTTAGTGGTAATTTACTTTTTTTATACAACTTAAAATCATGTAGTTTCCCTTCTGAACACGTAGTTGCTAAAATGGTTAACTCTTTTGCATCAACAACTAGTTGTGTTTTTAGTGTATGTCGTTTCTTTTTCCCTGAATAGTATCTCTGTTGCTTTTTTTTGGACGTTGAATAGGTGATTCAGTTGCATCAACCAAGATAACTTCAATCTCCATATCATTCATCAATCTATTCTTTGTTGGAAGTGAAAAAACTTTTGAGTTTATCAATATATCTTCTGCTCTTTTTATCATTTTATAACAGCTTGATTCACTGATACTGTAATCTACACTTATATGATAATATGTACGATATTCTCTTAAATATTCAAGCATCATTAAAATCTGATCTGCATAGATTAATTTTAGGGGACGACCTGATATCTTCTTCCTTTTCTCTTCGAAATCTTTTAAAAGTTTAACCATCAATTCAAAGGTCTCTTTTTTTACACCTGTCAATCGTTTAAATTGCTCTGGTTTCTTATTCTCTATTTTTTTATATTTACTCATATTCTTTACTAAGCAATTTTCATTCTTACTTTTGAAAGATGTCTAATGAAAAAAGTTACTAATATTATTCTCAAATATTGCTTTTCCAGAAAGTAAATACGAAAACAATCAATTTTCAATAAATGCCTTAATTGGAACTAAAAACGTAGTAACTAGTCAGCCGTTAGGTATGTTTTTACCAGCTTCAAATGGTTTCGCACCAAATATAAATATACAAGTTCAACAATACGATGATAGCTTAAAATCATATCTAGAATTATCTATTATCGAATTTAAACAAATGAAATTAAAAGTTATTCAAAATAAACTAATAAATAATAATATGTTGGAATATTCTGCTGAAATGAAAGGAAGAAATCTACACTGGTATGCAATGGAATATTTATTCCGAAATATTAAACCTCTCCTAAAACACTAAACATCAACCCCCTTAAAGAGTACTATTTATAGGCTTTGCATCAAGATTAACTATAGCACAGATAAGATTCATCCTTAAACCGAACATTTTTCGCCTATTTCTATATGGGTATTTAGTGATTTTAAACACTTTGATTTTTGCATTATTTGCTCAACAATAATTCGTGTAGATGATAATTTACGATTCTCTTTTTTATTTTCTTTTGTAAGTGGATTTAGTTTTGTTCTCTTGTTTGGTATGTGAGAGTTTAGACATATTTTATCAATACCCATGTAACCTAAATCAGCAAGAACCTTACTCAATATTATCTTTCTTGTAGCCTTGCTTTGTTTAAAGAGTTTAAAGTCATATATTCTACCTTTATCAACAGTCACTGCAAGTATTTTACCTGTTGATGTTGTAATTATTTGTGTTTTTTGAGTATGCTTCTTCTTTTTACCTGAGTAGTATAGTTTTTGCTTTTTTTTGGTCTTTCACACTGGCTCTCAGTTACATCTACAACGACTACTTCAATCTCATTAGCATCATCTACTGGTATTGAATGTTTTAGAGTTTGTAGATGGAATTGTGGCTCTTTTATTAGGATTTTTTCAATCTTACTAACGATGTAATGAGCTGTAGATTCACTTACTTCATAATCCACACCAAGATGTTTAAATGTTCTATATTCCCTATAGTATTCAAGCATCATTAGTGTCTCATCATTTGCAGATAGAGATTTAGTTGTTCCACCTTTGGTTTTATTTTGGTGATAATGTTTTCTAAGTATTTTTACCATCTCTTTAAAGGTGTCTCTTTTTACGCCTACTACTCTTCTAAAGTCTTCATCTCTTAGTTTATTTACTTTACGATATTTTATTGTTTTTGCCATACATTACTTAAGCAAATTTTAATCCTTATATTATTGGGGGTTTTAGGAGAGGTCTAGTGATTTCTTGTGTACAAAGTTTTAAACTTAAATGAGATATTAAAATATAATATACCAAAGATGTTTTCCTTTAATAACTTCCTTAATGATAAATTAAATAAATACTAATTAGAAGGAGAAAATTTGCTTTCTACATTATTATGGACAAAAGCTCTATTATTTATACTCATAGGGAAAAATAATTTTATCCATTCTTTTTTATTATGGATATTTTTAACGTCTTTTTCAAGATCATTTAAAATGCTTGGATGGATAATTTCATATACAGAAGAGACTTAATACAAAATATTTCAGGCTAATTTATAGTATAATTTCTAATGGAAACAGTAAACATAATACCAATCATAACAATAGCTTTTTTAGGCTCTTTTGGGCACTGTGTAGGAATGTGTGGTGGCATAGTTATTGCATATAGTAGTTCAAAGATAGATGATAGTTTTGATAGGCAAAAAAAAGCCATATCTCATCTTCTATACTCATTTGGTAGAGTAACTACCTATGTTTTTATGGGAATTTTATTTGGGTATTTTGGTTCACTCTTCTCTTTTGATGGTCAAGCAAATACTGTTTTTAGGATGATTACTGGTGTGGTTATGGTTCTTGCTGGACTCTCTTTAATAGGGCAAATAAAATTTCTAACGCTCATAGAGCACAATCTTTCAAGCTCACTTTGGTATAAAAAAATATTCCAAACACTTATCAAATCAAAATCATACAGAAGCTTTTATTCATTAGGTCTTTTAAACGGTCTACTACCTTGCGGTTTTGTCTACTTTTTTGCAATCACTGCTGCAAATACTGCAAGCCCTGTTTTTGGTGGTTTGGTTATGCTTATCTTTGGACTTAGTACTGTACCTGCCCTCTTTTCACTTGGATATTTTGTAAGCCTCTTTAACAAAACAAGTTTAAGAAATATATTTATAAAATTAGCCGCTATTGCTGTTGTAGTCTATGGAGTTGTGGAGCTGTACAAAGGATATATGCTCTATATGAACAATGCAGTTTGACAAAGATATGAACTCAGAGGTAGCTGAGCTTTTCTTAGATGTAAGAGAATTTATCATAAAAGAGATAAAAAAAAGTGATACCGAAATCATAGAAAAACAGACTAAACATCTCACCTCTTTTTATACCAAAGAGTTTGACAACGGTTTTTGTTATGTCAAAACTAAAGAGAACTATGTTCATATAGGTTGGTTTAAAGGATCTATGATAGAAGATACTCACAACTTACTTGAAGGTAACGGTAAAATCATAAGAGGTCAAAAGATAAAACAGCTTGATAAAACTCAAAAAAATGCTATTAAATACTATATTAAACAGATACAAATAATACTCATGGAACATCAAGAGAACAAAAGATTAAAAAAATTCTTTTGTTGTAGTATAATTCAAAATAAAAACAAAGGTATTTAGTGAAAATCAAAGCTGTTGAACTATATTGTGGAATAGGTGGATTTTCCAAAGCTTGTGAGGGTTTACATGTAGACGTAATTAAAGCTTATGACCAAAATGACGCTGCCATAGCAACCTACAATATAAATTTTTCTCATCAAGCTACAAAATTTAACTTAGAAAAGTTTGATGAAACTCACCTAAAAAATATAGATTTTTTATGGATGTCACCACCTTGCCAACCATACACTTCAAAAGGAAGTAAAAAAGAGTTAGAGGACAGTAGAACCAAAAGTTTTAAAACTATATTAAAAGCAATTAGTAAAAATCCTCCTTTACATGTAGGAGTTGAAAATGTGGAGGGGTTCAAAGAATCTTCTGGGCGTGATTTACTCATAGAAACTCTTACAAAAAGTGGTTACTCCATTGTTGAAACTCTTTTATGCCCAAGTGAACTTGGAATTCCAAATAGACGTATGAGGTACTATTTGACCGCATCTTTAAAACCACTCAAACCGATAGAAAAAAGCTTTACATGTAAAGAGTTAAAAGAGTTTTTAAAAGAACCTAAAAAGCCTTTTTTGATTCCTGATGATAAACTAGAAAAATTTAGAGATGGATTTCGTATCATAAATCCTGAAAATAGAGATGCCTACTCAACTTGTTTTACCTCATCATACTCAAAATCTTGGATGCACTCTGGAGCATATCTTACATGTTTTGAAGGTGTTAGGCTGTTTGAGCCGACTGAAATAGCTTTTTTAATGGGTTTTGGAAATAATTTCATATTTCCAAATAAACTTACAAAAAGACAGTGCTACAAGCTCATAGGTAACTCACTGAGTGTATATGCAGTTAAATGCATACTCACTCAATTTGACTTAAACAACAACTAACTTATCTTTACCCAAAATTTTAGCTTCATAAAGAGCATCATCTACTTTGCCTATCAAGCCATCTAGATTATCTTCACTACAAAGTTCACCAAGCCCAAGACTTACGGTCATTGGTTTCTCTAAAATTTCCTGAAGTATTTTATCTTCTTTTATCGCTATGCGTAATTTTTCTGCAATCTGTATTGCTTCTTCTTTTTTAGTACCAATAAATAAAACTGCAAACTCTTCTCCTCCCCATTTAGCAACTAAATCTGTTTTACGAAGGTTTTCTTTTAAAATAAGAGAAAATCTTATTAGTATTTTATCGCCTATAAGGTGACCAAAAGTATCGTTTATTTGTTTAAAATCATCTATATCAAGTAGTATCATAGATAATCTTTTTATATTGCCTCTACGATGTAAATTAAACATATACTCAAACTCTTCATTGAACTTTCTTCTGTTTGCCAGTCCTGTTAACGAGTCTTCTTTTGCTTGTTGTTCTAACTGCTTTTGATATATGTTTATAGTATAAATAATGATTAATACTACCAAAATAGTTATAAGTATAGAAACAAATAGATTCATAAAAAAAGTATGATTCAAATCTTTCATGTACTCATCTTTATCAATTTCAACTAAAAGATATAACTTTAGTTGCTCTATATATTTTGTATTAAGTAGATACTCTTTTCCATCATTTGTATACTCAAACTTACTTAGTTTTTTCCCAAATATATCAGATTTAATCTCTTTTAATCCTTCTATCGAAGAGATATTCCCTCTTTTATTAAGCTCTTTTGTAAAAAGCATTATCTCTCCGTTTTCACTTACAAAATAAACATCATATCTATATTTCTTTTTAAATGAGTAGAGCATATCTTCTATATCAATAAGTTTTATACCAACACCAGTAACAGCAAGAAATCTACCAGCATAATCTTTTACTTTATAGTTAATAAACATAGTCAAGGAACGGTCTAATTTCTGATTTATGTCTAAATTTATTTCATGTGATTGCTTACTTTTTTTCAAATTAAAAAACCAATTATTTTCATTATTATATATATTTATAGTATCAATAACACCTGTAGGATGATAATACTTTTTCGTACTATCAGAAACCAAAAATGTAGTAAACATATTATATTTATCTTGTACCTCTTTAAGATACTTTGTAATATGCTTAACATCTTTTTCTCCATCTAAAACCCAATCTTTTACAAATGTATTGTTTGCCATAAGAGAGGAGACTATGATCGGTTCTATCATGCGTTGTTGTATTTCTGTGTAGATATTATCTATGGAGAGAGGAAGTGATATGTCTTTTAATTGTTGCTGGGTAGCTCTTATATCTATGCGATAGTTTACAACTGAACTAATGATAGATACACCTAGTAAAAGCGTAGCAATAACTGCAATAATTTCATATTTTAAGTTCATTATAACCTCCTATAAGACTATTATAGGAGATTAATTATAAAAAGTTACTTTTTTGAATTTAGTCTTGATTGGTACTCTTGTCCATGATCACATACTGGACACTTTTTTAGAGCTTTTTTACCATAGTGAATATGTCCACAAACTTCACAAAGCCAAGCTTCTTCGTCTTCACTAACGTGTTCTGCACCAGCTTCTAGTCTTGCAATTAGCATTTTGTACATATTTTCATGTTCTACTTCAATTTTTCCTATTCCTTTGAAAAGTCTAGCAGCTTCACTATGTCCTTCTTCTTTTGCAATAGCTGCAAAATCAGGATACATAGTAACATTTTCATAATTTTCACCTTCAGCAGCTGCAATTAAATTTGCTTTTGTATCACCAAAGCTCTCAACTCCGCTCATTCTATTACAAAGTGCTAGCTCCATCTTTGCATGTTGTTTTTCGTTGTCTGCTGCTCTTTGGAAGTGCTCTGCAATGTCTCTAAAACCCTCTTTTTGAGCTACTTTTGCAAAATACTCATACTTGTTTCTTGCCTGTGATTCTCCTGCAAAAGCTTTCATAAGGTTTACCATTGTTAGGTTTTGCGTAGCACACTCCATGTCTTGACCACAGCAAGACAGAGTTCCTCGACCTACATTTTGAACTTCAACTTCATTTCCGCATTTACTACATTTATAACTCTCATATTGACGCATTTTCTATCCTTTGAATTTAATTTAAAGAATTATAACATAAATAATAATTATTTGTCAATAGGAATTTTTATTATTTAGACTGTGGTTAAGCTCAAATTTTTTTCAAACACCATAGGCACAAGCATAAGCACTATTTTAGCAATTCTATTGCATAATTTAGGATGAAAAATATTTACCCATACTTTAGCCAAAACCCACTCGATCGTCTTGATTTAATAAGGCGTGATAAAAAACTATTTGAAGAGTTGAAAAACTCTAATAAAAGCCAATTTGTACTGTTTGATGGCAGTAACATTATCGTAAATGAAATAAAGAAAGAGTGTTTCTTTTCTAATAAAGATTTAAATACAAATCAAGCCATACTTCTTGGTCGCTATAAAAACAGAGATTATTTTGCTCTAAGTGTTAAAGAACCTATTGCAAACCATCTTTCAAAAATTTCCTTACGAGATTTTGCAAACAGTGACTTTATAACTAAAAATAGACTTGGTATCATTGCTCAAGGAAATGCCGTTCTTAACTGGCATGAAGCACATCAATACTGCTCATATTGTGGAGAACCAACAAAAATAAAACATGCTGGTTGGAGAAGAGATTGTGCTACATGTAAACGTCAACATTTCCCTAGAATTGACCCTGTTGTTATTATGCTTGTAACTCATGAAAACTACTGTTTAGTAGGACGTGGAGTAAACTTTTTAAAAAACAGATACTCATGTTTAGCTGGTTTTATGGAATCAGGTGAAACTATAGAAGATGCTAGTCGTAGAGAGTTGTACGAAGAAGCAGGAGTAATTGGGCTTGAAGTCCAGTACAAAATGAGCCAACCTTGGCCATTTCCCTCAACCTTAATGATAGGTGTACATGTAAAAGCAAAATCTAAAGAGCTTCATATTGATACTCATGAAATAGCAGATGCAAAATGGGTTCATAAAGATGAAATAAAAGCTATATTAAATGGTGATGAAAGTTTTGGATTCTCTTTACCAACTAAAATAGCAATAGGACGTAATTTATTAGAAGAGTGGGTATCAACTTTCAGTCCAGTGTAAACAATACAAATGTAAAATACCTTCTTTAAAAATATTAAAAGGAATTATTATATGAAATATTATCCACATAGTTTAGCAATATTGTTTTCAATCATATTCATTGCACTAGGTATCAATCCAGTAGACAGAGCAGTATGGATTGTTGAAGTTGTGCCTGTGTTTATTATCTTTTTAGCACTTGTTCTCACTTATGGCAAATTCAAATTTTCAAATATATCTTATGGTTTGATGATATTATGGTTAGTTTGGCATACAATTGGAGGACATTATACTTTTGCTAACGTGCCTTTTGATTTTATAACAGATTTATTTAACTTTGAAAGAAACCATTTTGATAGAGTTGGACACTTTATGATAGGATTTTATGCTTACCCTATGGCTGAATTTTTAACAAGAAAAAAATATACGAGCAAAGTGATTGCAATGATTTTTGGACTCTTCTTTATCATGAGTATCGCTTGTGCGTATGAAATCATAGAATGGGCTTATGCTGTAATAGATGGTGGCAACACTGGGCTAGAGTTTTTAGGTTCTCAAGGCGACATTTGGGATGCACAAAAAGATATGTTAGCAGATACATTAGGAGCTATTTTTACACTAAGTCTGTTTTGGTTTACTAACAAAGCTAAAAATTAGACAAAAAAAAGCGTCCGGAGCGGGCAACTCGGACGCTGTTTAAGTTCTATCTACAAAAAGGAGGTTTTTGTTTTGATAAGTGAAGTATATACCTTTGGTCTAAACATAAACCTAACCAACTATAAACAAAAAGTTAATCTACTTTTTTTATTGCTTCTTCAAACCCGCCCTCTACTACCTTACAAGCACTAAACATAAGATTTAGAGAAAAATTAAAATCTTCTATAAACATACCATTTTTATCAACCGCTGGATTGTTTTTATCTTTACATGTAGACTTTTGCAAGTAATCTCTTGTGTCTTTCATATAAATAACTACCTCTTTTTTCAAAGCCAACGCATACCCTATTTCAAAAGCAGTTCCACTGTCTAGTTCATCTCCTCTAAAAGAGTTACCGTTAGTTATGACTATATCACACATCTCTATAAGTTCTATATTTTTTTTATAAATAAACTCACGTGCAACTTCTTTACTCCAAGCTTCGTTAATTTGGTTGTCTAGTGGGTACAAACCCTCAAACCCAAACTCTTTACATGTAGACTTATAATCTTCGCCTATTTTTATGCTATTTGGTTTAAAAATATCAAACCCTGCTATATATATTTTTTTCATTGTTTCCCTTTTAAATCAAGATGAAGCAGATAAACTCTTAAATCAAACTCCACTTGATGATAATCTTTTTGCATATATTCACAAAATTTATAAAAAGCCTTGTTATGCTCTTTCTCTTTGAAGTGTGCCAACTCATGTACTACAATCATCTTCAAAAACTCTTCAGGAACATCTTTAAATATAGTTGCTACTTTTATAATGTTCTTAGCTTTTAACTTAGCACCTTGAACACGAGATACAAACGTATGTGTTCCCAATGCCTTACTAATGTCATTTATCTTGCCATCATACACTACTTTTGAGATTTGATATCTTTTTAGATACTCGTTTTTTATATCCATTACATATGAATAAAGAGCTTTATCACTATTTATGGTGTGATTTAAAGGATATTTTTTTGCTAAATAAACTCCAAGTTTCTCTTTTTCAATTAACATTTGAATTTGATTTTGAAGTTGTTCTGGATAGTGACTTATATATTTCATCTGTAAATTATATAGTATAATGCTTCAATTAAATTTTAAAGGATTCCAATGTACTGTAAAAGTAGCGATACCTACGATAGAAATGACATTCCAAAAACACAAAAAGCAACCATAGCAGTCTTAACTCCAAAAGAAGATAAAGATTTTATAGTAAGAAAAATCTCTATAAAAGCAGGCGGAAGCATGCCAAATCACACAAACCTCATCCAACACCAACAATACGTCCTAGAAGGAGAAGCAAAAGTTGTAGTTGGGGCTGATGTTTATCATGCTAAAAAAGGTGATTTTATTTACATTCCAGCTGGAATAAACCACTACTATGAAGCATGTTACGATAAAGAGTACGAATTTTTGTGTATGATAACCACTAAAGAGGATTGTATCAAAATGCTATAACAACTTTACCAATTCAAGTTTTTTCACTCTGCTAAGTTGCTTTATCGTATACTCACGCTTTAAAGCACTTCCTCTATCACTCAGTTCTTCTACATGTAAAAGCTTCAAAGGTCGTCTTCCTTTTGTGTACTTTGCACCTTTGAGCGAGTTATTATGCTCATCAAAGCGTTTTGTGACATCTTTAGCTATCCCAGTATATAAACTGCCATCACTACACTCAAGTATATAAACAAAATAAGGCACTGTTTCTTTAATCATTGAGTAGAAATTTTTTCTTTTTTTGTACGAACAATTGTTGCATATCTTGCCTTATATTTTAGAAATTTTATTTTAACTCTCATCTTACCAGTACATCAAAGATACTCTTTATACTCTTCCCACCCCTTAACTCTAAGCTCACAGGCTGGGCATTTTCCACACCCATAACCCCACTCGTTTTTAGTGTTATGATCACCATTGTAACAAGTATGAGATTCATTTATAACCAAATCTAAAACACCCTCTTCTTTACTCATTTTAAAAGTTTCAAATTTTGTTAGGTGTAAAAGTGGTGAGTGGAATTTTATGTTTGAATCACTTCCTAGGTTTAGAGTCAATTCTAATGCCTCTATGAAGTTTAGACGACAATCAGGATAACCAGAGTAATCTGTTTGATTTATACCTATGATAATGTTTTGTATGCCTTGCTTTTGTGCATACGCGTGAGCTAGAGTAAAAAATATAGCGTTGCGGTTTGGAACAAATGAAGCAGGCATATTTGGTCTATTTCTGTGAGGACTAGATATATCAAGGCTTCCGTCTATTAAAGCTGAATCATTTAACTGAGAAAAGGCATCAATGCTGAGCACATGATTGCTTACATGTAGAGCTTTTGCTATCTTCTTAGCCTGATAAATCTCAACCCTGTGCTTCTGTCCATAATCAAAAGTCAAAGTCTCAACTTCATCAAACCTCTTCAAAGCCCAACCAAGACAAGTGGTACTATCTTGCCCTCCACTAAAAACTATTAACGCTGAACCTTTTTTCACTACTCTACTCCCAAATACTTATGTAACTGCACACTCAATCTAAAATGAGGGTACTTTTTGACTAACTCTATACAAAAATTTGTATTTATTTCATCTATGCTATCTTTATGGTTCTGAGGTTGTATATAAATTGGTTTATCACTCTTAATTGACAAGATTTTTTCTATATTTGAACTCTTATCTACTATAAACTTATGCTCATTAAAACCCTTTACATGTAGAGCATTCCAATCCTTTGGTGAATACGTTATCCAATCTGCATTTTTAATATGATCAAACTTGTAACCGTTGGACTCAACTGCAACATGATAACCCTCTACATGTAAAGCATCTATAAACTCATTTATGTCATTTAAAGATGGCTCTCCGCCTGTAATAACAACTTGTTTTGTTGGGTACTTTTTGATATTTTCTAAAATTTCTTTACTTGCTTTACTCTCATAAGCTCCCTTATGTAAATCTTCATCACAAAAATGACAATCAAGATTACAGCCATGGAGCCTAATAAACACACAAGGATAACCACTAAACTTGCCTTCTCCTTGAATGGAATAAAATATATCTACAATTTTTAACATATTTTATCTTTCCGCCATAGCGAGTTTTGCACTAAGCAGAACAAAGATAGAAGCAAATGTTCTTTGAATTCTAATCATTATTTTTGGAGAATTTATAACATATACTCTTGCTTTATTTGCAAATAATCCATAGATAACAAATACTACAAAAGTCATAAGCATAAAAGAGAGGCTTAAATAAAACATTTCACTAATAGGTGAAATGGCATTAGTTGATACAAATTGAGGTAAAAAAGCTAAGAAAAATATAGATAACTTTGGATTTAAAATATTGATTAAAAAACCTCGTGTTACTATATTTATCAAACTGCTTTTTTGTCTATTTTCCTCTACATGTAAAGTGCCATTATCTTGCCACATATGCCATGCCAAGTAGAGTAAATAGGCTACTCCTACATACTTAATAATAGAAAATCCAACCGCACTTGTATGCAGCAAAGCAGACAAACCTAAAACTGTTGCAAGCAGATGAGGAATAATTCCAGATGTACAACCAAGAGCAGCAAAAAGACTCTCTTTTTTACCTAAAAATAGACCAGTTGAGATAGTATATATCACACCAGTACCTGGGATAAGTACCACTATCAGTGAAGTCAAAAGAAATTCTGTACTAAACAATTTTTAAACCTTTTATTATATTTAAATTCTATTTGTTATAATATCTAATATCAATTTAATAAAACGTAAATGTATAAGTTCAGAAACATATGACACTTTTTAGAGGAGAAATGAAGAGTGAGAAATGCAGACAGATTATTTATTTAATGGGATAAGAGGATATGCAAGATTTAAAAGATTTAGCTATATTTTAGAGATGGAAAATACCGAAGCTAAAAAACGATTAAAAATTAAAAAGTTTTTTGATAAGTATGGATTGAATGCTACTATTGAAGCATTTGGTGTAAGTAGATGAACAATCTACAGATTTTAAAAAAAGTAAAGAAGATATATCATCTCTTACTCCAAAGTCAAGTGTACCAAAACAAATAAGAAAACCAACTACTACAAAAGTTATAGTTCAAAAGATAAAACAACTTAGAGAAAAGTATCCAAATATAGGTAAAGCAAAATTATATGTAATGTTAAAACTATAATGCCCCTAAAATCAAAGACAATAATTCAGAAAGATTAATTTTCAAATAAGTTAAAATGATATAAATAATGGAGGTGAATTATGAGTAGAAGAAAAGGACAAATATATAGTGCCGAACAAAAAACAAGAATAGTTTTAGAGCTGCTAAAAGAAGAACAAACAACAAGTCAAATAGCATCTAAATATAAAATCACATCACAATCTTTAAGTAAATGGAAACAACAGTTTCTAAATAATGCATCACTTGCATTCGATGTAGGAGGAGTAACTAAAACTTACCTAGATGAGATAGAAGAGTTAAAGAGTGAGAATGATGGTTTAGCTAAAGCACTAGGTAAAGCTACAATAAAAGTAGAGTTTGTTGAAAAAAAGCTAAAGAGCTTGGACTTATGTAATAAAAGAGCGATGATCTAGTCCAAGCATAAATATTTATCAATATCAGAGCAATGTAATATATTTGGTATCAGTAGAAGTCATTACTACTACAAACCAGCACCAATGAGTCAGGAGAATATTGAACTACTGCACAAGATAGATGAAATAGCTACTGATAACTCAGAGTATGGTTATAGATTTATATATGAACAACTAAAAGAAGATGGCTACTATATTGGAAAACATAGAGTCTTAAAATATATGGGAATACTTGGTATCCAAGCAATATATCTAACCAAAAAAAGACTCACAAGTCTCAAAAACCAAGAGCATAAGATTTATGAGTATCTACTAAAAAAATATTGGACTAAATTTGGAAAGAGAAAAACTGTATATGTACCCACACCAAATGAAGTATGGAGTGGTGATATTACATATATACGTGTTAATGGAAGCTTTATGTATTTTACAGCTGTTATAGACTGGCATAGCAAAGCAATAATGTTTATCTTGAATATCTGAAAAATGTAGGTTAAAGTAACAGATGAGGATGAAATTAAATCTGTTTAAGAGTTGTCTTGATTTTTAGGGCATTATATATCATTCATGTTCGTCATGAGCAAGATGGTGATTTATTTGAAAAAGCTACTATTAAATCAGATTTTATAAGTGGTTTTGAGCCTTATAAAAATGAACACCAGATAATAAAATCAAATTATTCTTGTTTTAGTTCTATTGAATTTTCAAAATTAGTAAACTCTAATAAGAGTGATGAATTTATAGTTATTGGATATAGTTCAACTTTATGTTGTTTATCGACTATAATAGAAGGATATCATAAAGGCTTAAAAATTCGATATGTTTTAGATTCTTCGATGGCAAAAGCAAATAAGTTTGATGAAATAGATACTCATAATTATGAAGTAGATACAATTTCTGCTTATGCAGACGTTATTAGTACTAATAAGTTATTACTTGGGTAATTAAGGGAAGAGAGTAAAATTACTCTCCTTGTCTACGTGTTAATCAAGCCTTGATTACTGACAAGTTCCACAACAACTTGTAGTTGTAGCATCAGTTATAGCAGCTAATGCATTATCATAGTTAGGCTCTTCAGTAATTTCGTTACAAATATCTTTGTAAGCTACTTTTCCACTAGCGTCAATTACGAATATAGCTCTTGCAGTTACACCAGCTAAAGGACCATCAGCGATAAGAACACCATAAGCGTTTGCAAACTCTTTGTTTCTAAAGTCACTACCAACTTCAAGGTTTTCAATTCCCTCAGTTGTACAAAATCTACCCATTGCAAATGGTAAATCCATAGAAACTACAGTTACACTTGCATTTTCAATTTTTGCAGCTTCTGTATTAAATCTTCTAGTTTCACTTGCACATACAGGAGTATCTAGTGAAGGAACAACAACAAGAACTTGCACTTTACCTTGTTCGCCTCCAACTTTAATATCACTTAAATCTTTTGCTACTACAGTTACGATTGGAGCTAAATCCCCAACATTTACTTTGTTTCCTGCTAAATTTACTACGTTACCTTTTAGGTGAGTTGTTGCCATGTTTATTTCCTTGAATTAATTTTATACGGAATTATAGCTTAATAGGATAAAAAAGCTCTTAATTGAGATTATTACATGTAAAGAGTGCTTTTTTCTTTACATGTAAAAGGTAGGTATTTAGGGTAGAGTAATAGCTATCTAAAAAGAAACAGAGGTTTTTTAGAATTTAAGAGCATTTGTGTAGTAAAACTTCCAAAAATTACACTTCTAAATCTATTGTGACTATACGCACCCATTATAATAACATCTAAGTTGTTTTCCTCTTGATACTTGATTAGTGCTTCAACACTATCTCCACTTAATGATTTTGTTTCAACTTCAATATCAACATTAGCAAACAGTGATTTCGCTTCACTTAAAAGTTTGTTTGAGATTGTAGCATCTTTATTTACATTAACAATATGTCTTTTAACATTTGTAAAAATAGGACTTTGTTTTGTTTCTTTTATGACTTTGTTTGCATATTCACTTCCATCATAAGCCATTAATATTGACTCTATTGGCTTAAATTTACCATTTACAAGTAATATAGGAATATTAATAGTTCGAATAAGCTCTTCAATATGAGAACCTATTTTTTTATCTCCACTATTTTCACCTTTTAACCCAATGATTGCTATTTTTAAATCTTTTGATAAGTCATCTAGAGTTTCATAAAGTGTTCCATGCCTTTGTAGAGTGGTATAATTTGTAAAATTTTGAGATTTAACATACTCTACCATCTCTTTTAAAACAGCTTTACCTTTTTGAATCAGTTTTTTGCTCTCGTTTCTTTCTTCATTTACAAGTTCATCTAATAAATCTTCTTTAGAACCTAATCCTATACTTCCAGATAAATCAACTTTTTTTGTTGTATGTGCGTGTTCTATTACATTTAATAAAACAAGAGGTAAATTTAATTTTTTTGCAATACAAACACCATAATCACAAACTGCATGTGAAAGTTTTGAGCCATCAATACAAACTAATACTTTTTCCATTTTAGTGCCCTCCCATTACTTTTTCAATCTCTTCAGGTTTATCATGAATTCCAAATCTGTCAATTACAGTAGAACTTGCTTCATTCTGACCGATTATTTCCACATCTGTTCCTTCTCTTCTTAATTTTATAACAGCTTTATCAAGTGAATATACTGCTGAAATATCCCAAAAGTGAGCTCTTCTTAAATCAATAACAACTTTATCTACTACTTCCTTAAAATCAAATGTTTTATAAAATTTATCTGCACTATTAAAAAAGACTTGCCCAATAAATTTATAAGTTTTAATTGTATTGTCTTCGTTATATGAAGTTTCGCTGTACATAAAGTGAGATATTTTGTTAGCGAAAAATAGTGAAGCTAAAAGAACTCCTGAAAATACTCCATGAGCTAAATTATGAGTATATACAGTAACCACAACTGTTGTAATCATTACTAAATTTGTTGATAACGGTAATGTTTTAAGTTTTTTAATGCTTCCCCAGTCAAATGTTCCAATAGAAACCATTATCATAACAGCAACCAATGCAGCCATAGGAATAACATTCAAAATATCACTTAGAAAAACAACCATAAGTAGCAAATAAACACCTGCCAACAGTGTTGACAATCTTTTTCTACCACCTGATTTTATATTGATTACTGATTGTCCAATCATCGCACATCCAGCCATACCGCCCATAAATCCTGAAATAATATTAGCAATACCTTGACCTTTGCATTCTCTATTATTATCACTTGAGGTATCTGTTAAGTCATCAATAATAGTTGAAGTCATTAAAGATTCAAGTAGTCCAACAACTGCAAGAGAAACTGAGTAAGGCAAAATTATCATTAAAGTTTCAAAGTTTAAAGGAATATCAGGAAGTAAAAAGATAGGTAAAGTATCAGGAAGTTGTCCCATATCTCCCACAGTTCTTATATCTATCCCCATAAAATATACAAAAACGGTTAAAGCTACAATAGTTACTAAAGGAGATGGAAGTATTGTTCCAATTTTTGGAACGTAAGGAAAAAGATAAATAATCCCAAGTCCAACAGCAGTTAAAGCATACACATGCCAAGTTACATTAGTAAGTTCAGGCAGTTGTGCCATAAAAATTAATATAGCTAGTGCATTAACAAAACCAACTACTACAGCCCTTGGAACAAAACTCATAAACCTTCCAAGTTGCAGAAAACCAGCCATTATTTGAAATACTCCAGTTAAAAGTGTTGCAGCCAATAAATACTCTAACCCATAGTCTTTAACAAGTGTGACCATTACAAGAGCCATAGCTCCAGTTGCAGCACTAATCATCCCTGGTCTTCCACCAACAAAGGAAATAACAACTGCTATACAAAATGAAGCATATAATCCAACTTTTGGATCAACTCCTGCGATAATTGAAAAAGCTATTGCTTCAGGTATAAGTGCAAGTGCAACTACCATACCAGCTAAAGCATCATTTTTTATATTTCCAAACCATTCATCTTTTTTGAAATATGTTTTTACCATTTAGTTCCTTTTTAAGAGGGCGGATTATATCTTTTTCTTCTTTTATATTTAATTAATGTTTATATTTACTTACTTGATAGGTGTATATAGTAGGATGATTTTTAAAACTATCCGTAGGAAGATTAGCTTTACTTAGGAGATGTCCAAAAAAGCTTTCAAATTCAGGAAGTTCTTCCCATACTTGAGGTAAAAAAGTAGCTTGGTTTGAATTTAGTTTTAAGATAATACCATCAATTTTTGGTCTGATTTTCTTTTTTAAATCCTCAACATTACTGTACTCTAAAAGCTCTGGTGCAGTTAAAACTGATACTTCAATATCTGTTACATGTAACTCTTCTTGAGGTAGTTTACTGAACCTTGGGTCTCTAAAGGCGGCACTCTTAGCATTTGCTATGATATCTTCTATAAGTGGTCGCCTTGCTTCAAGTGAACCTATGCAACCTCTAAGTTTTCCATTTTGAGTAAGTGTAACAAATGAAGCCCCATCTTTTGAAAGAGATGGATTCTCTTTTATTAATTTTTCTATATTTATGCTATCTTTATAGTCAAATTCATCTTGAATGGATTGTTTTGCTATTTCATATATGTTCATTTGGTTTGCCTATATGATAGCCTTGTGCAAAGTCTACACCTAAGATTTTTACTTGGTTTAGAACTTCCTTAGAATGTACATACTCTGCAACAGTTTTTATACCTAATTCTTTTGCAAAGTTAACAATAGTTTTTGTAATAATTCTCATGTCATCATTTTGGTCTATGTTCTTAATAAGACTTCCATCTATTTTAATAAAATCAACATGAAGTTTTACCATTCTTTCAAAGTTTGAGTAACCAGAACCAAAATCATCTATGGCTATTTTAGCTCCATATGATTTAACTTGTTCTATGAAGTACATAACTTCTTTATAGTTATCGATACCTTCACTCTCTAAAAGTTCAAAAATTATCCAAGGCCCCATACCACTCTTTTCTAAAAGGTTCAAGATAAATTTTGTTGTAGTTTTGTTTGTTATATCCAAAAATGAGAGATTAACAGAGAATTCACATGGAGAGGCTGTAAAAACCTCTACACTTTTTTGTATTAGCGAACAAGAGAGTTTTGGATAAACTTTTGAACGTTTGGCAATATCTAGAAATGCGTAAGGAGAAAGAACTTTTCCACTTTTGTCTTTAATTCTCATTAATGATTCAAATTTCTCTATCTGACCTGTTTCTATGTTCATAATAGGTTGAAAATATGGAATTACTAAGTCTTTTTCTATAGCATATTTTATAATTTTTGAGGTCTGTATATTTTTTGTATATTCTTCTTCTTTGTTACTATTCTTGTCATAAAGGGCAAATGATTTTTTTGATAGTTTTGCATCTTTGTATGCAATTTGAGATAGTTTGAGCTGATTTGTCATACCTTGTGAAGCACCAATAGTCATAGATATATCAATTTCAGCACCTTCACATAAAAACTTATAATCTTGGACTTTTTTAGAGATAGTTTTTAGATATTCTATAAGAGTCTCTTCTTTTAAAGATTCAAAACACACCATAGCATATATGTCAGCCTCAAGTTTATATAGTTTGGTATGTTTTGTTACGAGGTTGTTTTCTAGCCATCTAGCAACTTGGACTAGTATTTTATCACCAAATAGATTTCCATAGAGGTTATTTAAAGAGTCAAAAGAATCAATATTAAATATAATATATGTTGTTTCATTCCGTTTTGGCATAGTGCTCTTGTCAGTAAAAAGTTTAAGTCTATTTGGCAGTTTTGTTATAGTGTCTTGGTATAAATTATTTTTTATATTAGTTTTACTGTGTATTAGTTCTGTAACATCAGTAGCTAAAAATAGTATTTCATGAAGTGCATCATTTTTATTAAAAATAGGTATGAATGAGCAGTTTAAGTATATTTCACCTTTATTACTGGTAAGAAAGATTTGAGTTCCTTCCCATGATTGTTTACATTTTAGAGTCTCAAATATTTCCATAAAATTATTTTGTAAAAAAGTTGAGAAGTTTACATGTAGAGATTCTTTTTTTGTAGTATGCATTATTTGGCAAAATTGTCTATTTGTGTGTATTGTGTTGAGTGAAGAGTCTAGTTTTGCGTATATACCACTGTTTTCAAAAGCTTCAAGATATAAGTTTTTATTTACATGTAGAGATTTTTTAGATTTTTTAAAATGACCTGTAAAAAGCTTCATCCAATTTTTCACAAAATACCTTTTTAGCCGATTTCCTATAGTACTTTACCCAAAACTATTTAAAAGAAAAATAAAATTTGTGTAAAAGGAAGTTTTAAACAGTTTTTCTATATAATCACGTCCTAAATCTCACACACACCAATCCTTTTAGGTTGCGCGGTTTCGCGTTGATGGGTGTGGAGGCTAAACCAAAAGGGGTAAAACCCAAAAATCAAAACAAAGGAGACTTCATGGTAACAATGAAGGATTTACTAGAGTGCGGTGTGCACTTTGGACACCAAACTAGAAGATGGAATCCGAAAATGAAAAAATTCATTTTTGGTGAGAGAAAGAATATCTATATTATAGATTTACAAAAGACTCTAAGATATTTTAGACATACTTACAACGTAGTAAGAGACGCAGCAGCGGAAGGTAAAACAGTACTTTTCGTAGGAACTAAAAAACAAGCAAGCAATGCAGTTAAAGACGCAGCTATCGCTTGTGGTATGCCTTACGTTAACCACAGATGGTTAGGCGGAATGCTTACAAACTGGAATACAATTAAACAATCAATTAGAAAACTTGACATCATTGAGAAGATGGAAGAAGATGGACAGCTTGAATTACTTACAAAAAAAGAAGCGCTTATGCTTCGTAGAAAAAAAGCTAAATTATTAGATTATCTTGGTGGAATTAGAAATATGAAAACTGCACCAGATATGATTTTTGTAATTGATACTGTAAAAGAAAACATTGCAGTTCTAGAAGCTAGAAAACTTGGAATCCCAGTTATAGCTCCACTAGATACAAACTGTGATCCTGATGTTGTTGATTATCCAATCCCAGGAAATGATGATGCAATTCGTTCAATTCAACTTTTTTGTAGAGAGATGAGAGAAGCAATCAACGAAGGAAAAGAAATTAAAGCACAAGACGAAGCTGAGCCAGAAGTAGAAGTTCCTGCTGAAGCTAGTGAAGAAGATAAAGCTGAAGTCGTTGAAGAAGCAGTAGTTGAAGGCGAAAAAGAAGCAATTACGAAGGAAGCGTAATTATGGTTGAGATTACTGCAAAACTAGTAAAAGAATTAAGAGAAGCTACTAGTGCTGGTATGATGGATTGTAAAAAAGCTCTTGTGAGTGCTGAAGGCAATATGGAAAAAGCGACAGCAATCTTAAGAAAAAAAGGTTTAGGTAGTTCTGCTAAAAAAGCTGATAGAATAGCTGCTGAAGGACTTGTTCAAGTTATAACTAGCAGTGATGCTAAAGTAACAACTATGGTAGAGATTAACTCAGAAACAGATTTTGTTGCTAAAAATGAAAACTTTATCAACCTAACTAAAGAGATTACTTCTCACGTTCAATCATCAGATGCTGTTGATGCTGATGCTCTTATGAGTACAACTATTAATAGTGCTAAGTTTGAAGAGTACTTAAGTACTAAAGTTGCAACAATTGGTGAAAAGATTGTTGTAAGAAGATTTACAACTCTTAATGCTGATGAAAATTCTGTAGTTAACGGTTACGTACACTCAACTGGTAGTGTGGGTGTTGTTATTAAAGCTAAATGTGAGAATGCTGAAGTAGCTTCAAAAAGTGCAGAGTTTGTAAGACAACTTTGTATGCATGCAGCTGCAATGAAACCTTCGTTTTTATCTTACACTGAACTTGACGCTGATTTTGTTGAGAAAGAGACTATCGGTATGAAAGCTGATATAGAAAAAGGTAACGAAGAGTTAAGAAGACTTAAAAAGCATGAGTTAAAAATACCAACATATGTGAGTATGTCTCAGCTTACAGATGCAGTAATGGCACAAGCTAAAACTGATATTGAAGTTGAATTAAAAGCTCAAGGTAAGCCTGAAAAAATTTGGGATAAAATTGTTCCTGGTCAATTAGAGAGATTTGTTGCAGACAACACTCAACTAGACCAAAAAATGACTCTTTTAAGTCAATTCTACGTAATGGACGACAAAAAGACTATTGAACAAGTTCTAGCTGATAAAGCTATAGAATTTAGTGGAAAAATTGAAATAGTTGAGTATGTTAGATATGAACTAGGTGAAGGTTTAGAGAAAAAAGTAGAAGATTTTGCTGCTGAAGTAGCAGGACAACTAGGTTAATAAACCGCTACATGTAGAGGAGACTTTCTCCTCTACTTTTTAAATACGAAAGGTGAAAATGATACCTCTTTTAGAAGTACAAAATCTTTCACACTCCTTTGAATACAATCTTTTTTCTGATATAAATTTTACCTTGAACCAAAAAGAATCTATCTCTATTGTTGGTGTTAGTGGTAGTGGTAAATCTACACTTTTGCATATTTGTGCAACCTTATTAAAACCTAATTTGGGTAAAGTTAAACTTTTTGGAAAAGATTTATATAAGCAAAAAAATAGAGATATTTTAAAACTTAGACGTGAAGATGTGGGGATTATTTTTCAATCTCACTATCTTTTTAAAGGTTTTGATGCATTTGAAAACATTGAACTTGCAACTTTGTTAAATGGTACAGAGATAGACGATGAACTTATGGAAAAACTTGGTATTACAAATGTACTTAAACAAAAAATAGGCGAACTCTCTGGTGGACAACAACAGCGAGTTTCTATTGCTCGTGTATTGTCAAAAAAACCAAAAATTATTTTTGCAGATGAACCAACAGGAAATTTGGATGGCAAAACAGCAAGTGAAGTTATGGATATTTTATTTGAATATATAGAACAAAATGATGCTGCACTTCTTTTGGTAACACATGATAATGATTTGGCAAATAAAACTACCATAAAATGCAATCTTTAATAGAGTTTATTGGACAAAACCAAGTTATACTTTTTCTATTGCTATTTACAAGACTTAGTGGTCTTTTTGCCTTTTTCCCATTTTTTTCGCATATGAAAATACCAATGTCTATTAAAACTGCTATGGTCTTTTTCATGGCTATATTTCTTTTTCCTCTTGCGACTTTACCTAATATAGAGTTTAGTGTTGCTGGAATATTTTTAGCATTAGTGAGTGAAATACTTTTAGGACTTATTGCTGGTCTTTTCTTGACTATTGTTTTTTCAATGCTTCAAATGGCTGGTATGAGTATATCTTTTGTTATGGGGTTTACAATGGCAAGTGTCATGGACCCACAAACTGGTACATCATCACCTGTTATAAGTACTATTTTTACTATACTTGCATTGGTAGTGTTATTGGCTTTTAATGGACATCATTTGATGATACTTTTTATTGTAGAGTCCTTGGAAATTTTACCTTTAGGTGGTTTTTATCCATCGCATAATATATGGGACTATCTTCTTGGAGCAGTTTCAAATATGTTTGTTTTTGGTTTTATACTTTCGTTTCCTATGGTTGGACTGTCTCTTTTAGCTGACATAGTTTTTGGAATGCTGATGAAGACTATGCCATCATTTAACCTTCTTGTTGTAGGTTTTCCTATAAAAATTATGGTTGCTTTTGTGGTTATGTTAACAGTGTTATCTTCAATTATGTTAATTTTTAAAAGAGAGATGTTAGAAGCGATTAGTAAATTAAGCATACTTTTTATATAAACCTAATCTATTTTGTACTAAAATGATATAATTATTCTAAATTTAGGAGTTACATTATGCATTTTCTTCTTGTAAATAAAAACCCAGCGGTATCAAGACTTATCACACTTAGTGTGGAAAAACTTGGATTTGAGATAGACGAAACAGTTTCATTTGAAGAGTTACCATTGGAAAGTTATGACATTGTTTTTGTGGATTATGAACAATATGATGAGATTACAATAGATGAGCAAAGAGAGTCTGGACTTACTCAGTATTTTGTATGCATATCTCCAAGAGGAGAAGCTAAACCTGAGAATATAAACTCTCTTTTAGAAAAACCATTTCTTCCAACAGATTTTATAGATTTAGTTTCAAAAATAGAGGCTGAAAATAGTGACGAAGTACCAGAAATAGATGATGAACTAGAAACTTCTAGTAATGAGAATGAAGAAAAGTTTGACAATATAAATTTAGAAGATGAAGAGACTGCAATGGATTTGGACTTAGATAGTATTGAGCTAGAGAGTTTAGATGAACTTGATACAGAAGATGAAGAAGAATCTGAACTAGACTTAAATAGTTTAGAAGAGGAAGTTGCAAAAGTAGATGATAATGAAATGAGTTTGGATGATGCACGAGAAGATAAAGATTTAAAACTTGATGAAGAGGATAGTGATGAGGAACTCGAATTAGACGAAGAGATGTTAAACAAAAATAAAGAAGAGGATAGCGAAGACGAGTTAGACTCAGTTTTAGATAGTGAAGATATAGATGAAGTTAAACAACTTTTAGAAGATGATAGTGATGAAAATTTTGAGCTAGATGAACCTGAAGTTACAAGTGATATAGATGAAGGTTTAAGTGAAGCATTAAAAAATATTGATATTCAAAAATCTGATGAAGATAAAGAGAGTGAAGAAGATGTTGAAAAAGAGATAGCTAAAAAGTTAGAACTTGATGAAGAATCTGATGAAGAATCTGATGAAGATGAAGTAGAAAAAGATGAGTCAGACGAAGAGGTAGAGCTTGATGAAAAATCTGGTGAAGATAAAGTAGAAAAAGATGAGTCAGACGAAGAGGTAGAACTTGATGAAGAATCTGATGAGGATGAGGAATTAGTTTTAGAGAGTGAAACTAACCTAGAAGATGAAGAACCAAAACTTGAGCAAAAACCTACTGAAGAGATGGATGCAGAAGATGAACCTACAGCAGATGAACCAGAAGAAGAGAGTTTTGAAAAGGACGATTCAGACGTGAGTGAGCTTGAAGCGCAAATGGCATCAATAAAAATTGAAGATGATTTGAAACTTCATGAAGATAACGATGATGATGAAGAGGAAATTGAAAAACTAGATGAAAATTTAGAAGATACTTCAGTTGAAGATTTAGAGATAACATTAGATACACTTTTAGAAGAGAGTGAAACTACAAATAGTACGGTTTCTTCAATAGGAGAGATACAAGAGGGCGACCTTTTAAGAGCACTCAGTAGCGAAGAAGTAACTTGTGCAACAGGAAATGAAGTGAAAGAAGAAATTCAACCTAAAAATTCATCGAGCATAGAAGAAGAGATTCAAGCCAAAGTTAGCCAAAGTGTAAAAAAAGCTTTAGAAGATAGTTCTATAAAAGAGGCATTAAAAGGTATGAGAGTAAATGTATCTATAACATTTGAAGAGGACAACTAAAGGTGAGAGGTGGAATGCTGATTATATCAGGGCCTAGTGGTTCTGGTAAGAGTTCTTTGATGAATGAAATGTTTAAGAAAATAGATGATATTTATTTTTCTATCTCTACAACTACAAGAGTTAAGAGGGAAGGTGAAGCTGAGGGAGTAGATTACCACTATATCACAAAAAAAGAGTTTAAAAGTGATATTGAAGAGGGTCTTTTTTTAGAGTGGGCAAAAGTTCACGATAACTATTATGGAACATCTTTAAAACCTATATTAAAATCTTTACATGATGGTAAATTAGTGGTTTTTGATATAGATGTTCAAGGACATAAGATTGCACGTGAGAAGTTTGGAGATGCTATAACCTCTGTTTTTTTAACAACACCAAACCAAGATGAGTTGAGTAAGAGACTAAAAAACCGTGGAACTGATTGTGATGAAGTGATAGAAAAACGCATAAGCAATGCAGTCTCTGAGATGACAAGAATCAGAGAGTATAATTATGTTCTAATTAATGATAATTTTAAAAAAACATTAGAAAAACTTACTGCTATTGCTATGTCTTCAAGATGTAGAGTATACTCAATTGATACGGAAGAATTCATAAGTTCTTGGGTAAGCTAGATTAAGAAAATAATGATATAATAGCCAAATTAAATTTTATAGAAAAAACACAAGGAGATAGTATGGGCGTTCCTAGTATGCCAGAACTACTGATAATCTTAGCAATCGTTGTATTGCTTTTTGGAGCAAAAAAGATTCCAGATCTTGCTAAAGGTATTGGTAAAGGTATTAAGAGTTTTAGAAGTGAAATGAAAGAAGATGAAGTAGTAGCTGACAAACCAGTTGATGAAAAAATCGAAAAATCAGAAGAGACTGTATCTGCTAAAAAAGTAGAAGAGACTAAAGAAGCATAAATTAGATGAAAAAACGTGTCATACAAGCGGTAAGAGACGAACTACAGCGTGAGTTTATTCTAGAAAAGCCAAAAGATTTATCTTTTGGTCACTACGCAACACCAATAGCATTTTCCCTTGCAAAAGAGCTTAGAAAATCCCCGATGGTTATAGCAGATGAATTATGCAAAAAATTTGAAAATAGCGTTATATTTAAAGAGGTTACATCTGTAAAAGGGTATATAAACTTCAAACTTAGCGAAGAGTTTTTAGATGAGTATGCATCATGGGCTTTAACAAACGAAAATGATTTTGCAAAGTCAGATAAAAACGAGTCAATACTCCTTGAGTATGTAAGTGCAAACCCTACAGGACCACTTCATATTGGGCATGCTAGAGGGGCTATTCTTGGTGATTCACTTTATCGTATAGGAAATCACTTAGGCTATAAAATTACAAGCGAATATTACGTAAATGATGCAGGAAGCCAAATGGCAATGCTCGGACTCTCTATTTTTCTTGCAGGACGCGAAAATGTTTTAAAAATAGAAACAGAGTGGCCAGAAGAGTATTATCGTGGTGATTATATAGTTGATTTGGCTTATGAAGCTAGCGAAGAGTTAGGTGCCGTTATCTTTGAAGATGAGAAGAACATAGAGCAACTCTCTATTTGGGGCAAAGATAAGATGGTAGAGCTTATAAAGTCAAACCTTGCTGATGTTGGTATAGAGTTTGAACAGTTTGTAAGTGAAAAATCTTTGTATAACAAATGGGATGATAGCTTTAAAAAGCTTGAAGACTCTGATAAAACTTTCATTGAGGGTGGCAAAACTTGGATTCGTTCAACTGATTTTGGCGATGAAAAAGATAGAGTAGTTATCCGTGAAGATGGACGTCCAACTTACTTGGCAGGTGATGTTATCTATCACGATAATAAATACCAAAGAGGCTATGACCGCTACATAAATATTTGGGGTGCTGATCATCATGGTTATATTTCTCGTGTAAAAGCAGCTATAAACTTTTTGGGTTATGATGAGAAAAAGTTAGAAGTTATTTTGGCTCAAATGGTTGCTCTTCTTAAAGGTGGTGAGCCTTATAAAATGAGTAAGCGTGCTGGTAACTTTATTTTGATGAGTGATGTTGTTAAAGATGTTGGAAGTGATGCTCTTAGATTTGTATTTTTAAGCAAAAAGAGTGATACACATTTAGATTTTGATGTAGATATGTTCAAACAAGAAGATAGTTCAAATCCAATATTTTACATAAATTATGCACACGCTAGAATAAATCAAGTATTTAAAAAGAGTGGAAAAACTCTTGAAAATATAAAAAATGTTAAGCTTGAAAATTTAAATGATGATGGGGCAAATCTTCTTTATAGTGCACTTCTTCTTCCTGAAGTCCTTGAAGATGCTTTTGAATCACGTCAACTGCAAAAAGTAACAGAGTACCTAAAAACTCTCTCAGCAAGTCTACATAAGTTTTACAATGAAAACAGAGTTGTAGGTAAAAAAGATGAAGAGAAATTTTTGAAACTATTTGCTATGGTAGGAGTGAGTATAAGAGTAGGATTAAGTCTTATAGGTATAGAAGCAAAGAATAAAATGTAAAAGTGGGAGTTATTCCCACTTAACTACCAATTTATATACAATTGATACATAGGCCTTTTATAACAATAAAACTTTTTTCAATTTTAAAGGGAGTGTAATAAATTCTGTGTCAACACCTAATTTTTCCTAAGATTGTATCATAAATTTAAAGCATCTTTCAACCTATCTTTAAAATGAATATTAAGCTGTGAGATAGTGAGACTCCAATTTCTGATTGGCATAGTCCACTTTCTTTCAGCATTTTGTATCCCAGCGAATAGTAATTTTAGAAAGCTATTATCGTTAGGAAATGCACCTTTTGTTTTAGTCAGCATTCTAAATTGTCTATGAACTGATTCAATGATATTAGTAGTATAAATTACTCTTCTAATAGGCTCTGCATACTTAAAATAGTTAGATAAATTATCCCACTTATTTCTCCAAGACTCAAACACAATAGGGTATTTTTTACCCCATTTTTCTTCTAATTTATCGAGTTTAAATTCAGCTTCTTCTTTAGTAAAAGCTTGATAAACTTTCTTTAATTCATTAGCAAATTGTTTTTGGTATTGAGAACCTACATATTTTAAGCTATTACGGATTTGATGAACTATACAGAGTTGAACTTCTGTCTCTGGGAATACTGCATTTATAGCTTCAGGAAAGCCTTTAAGTCCATCTACTGATGCTATGAGTATATCTTCTACTCCACGGTTCTGCAAGTCAGTAAGTACCTGTAACCAAAACTTAGCTCCTTCACTCTCATTGAGATAAAGTCCTAATATCTCTTTTTTACCTTCAAGGTTTACTCCAAGAACTGTATAAAAAGCTTTTGAGACATATTGACCTTCATCTCTTACTTTGTAGTGAATTACATCAAGATAAACAAATGGATATATTGAGTCTAGAGGTCTTTTCTTCCACTCTTCAAGCTTTGGTACCTGAATTCAGGTCGCAAGTCCAATCAGGATTAAAAGAAAACATTGATTCACTTGAAAGCATAAATACACAAAACCAACATGTAGAAAAGAATATATCTGAAATGAAACAGAATACTGAACAAGTTATATCTTCTTCAGAAAAAATTACTCAAACAGCAAGTTTATCAAGAGAGACTTCTGAACATCTAGGCAAAAGTATGGATGAAATAGGCAGTGTTGTTGGTTTAATAAAAGATATATCTGACCAAACAAATTTACTTGCACTAAATGCAGCAATTGAAGCAGCACGTGCAGGAGAACATGGACGTGGTTTTGCAGTTGTCGCAGATGAAGTAAGAAGTCTTGCTGAAAGAACACAAAAAGCGACAGCAGAGATAGAAATGAATATAAATATCCTAAAACAAAATTCAACAACTATGATTGAAAATACACAAACACTTGAAACTTTATCAAACGAGTCTATTAAAACTCTTAATGAATTTTCAATTGAATTTTCAAATCTAAGCTCTGAAATAAGTAGTATTCGTGAAGAAAATAGGTCAACAACAAATAGTATCTTTTTAGAATTGGCAAAACTAGATCATTTTGTTTATAAACTCAAAGGCTATACAGCAGTAATTGAAGAACATGAAAATGAAGAATTTGTAACACATAAAGATTGTAGATTAGGTCTTTGGTACACAGGAAAAGCAAAAGAGATATTTGGAGATACTTCTACATACAAAAAAATGGAAGCACCACACTCAATAGTTCATGATGAAATAAAAAAAGCATATATACTTTCACGCTCGGATAAACAGAATAATACAAATGAAATAATAAATTCATTTAATAATTCTGAAAAATCAAGTGAAAACCTATTTTCTCTTATGAATGAACTACTAAAAGATACAGACAATATAATATAATTTAAGAATGACACTTTTTAGGCACTTTTTTTTGCTAAGATAAAGTGTATAAAAGAAATAATGTAACATTCTTATGCTAAAATAATGACATTAGAATTGCATTTGACCTAGGTCAAGCATTTTCTTTAAGCAATTGAGATAAAATAAATTAAAATCTAAATTATGCAATAGTACTACTTTAGTAGTCACTATTATATAATTTAGATTTAAACTACACGAAAGGAATAAGAATGGCAGTTAAGCAAAGTAGAAGAGACTTTCTTGGCATGGCATTTGGTGGCGTTGCTGCTGTTGGTGGTGTTATATCACTAGTAGCAATGAAGAAGACTTGGGATCCACTCCCAAGTGTACAAGCCGCTGGATTTACCACAGTCGACCTCTCTCCACTAGAAGATGGAGAGCTAATGACAACACAATGGAGAGGTAAGCCGATTTTTGTCTTGAAAAAATCAGCAGATATAAAGAAGAATGAGAGCAGAGATGTAGTAGTGGGCAATGCTAACTATACTGTTATAGTTGCACTCTGTACGCATCTTGGATGTATACCAACTTGGGCGCCATCATCAAAGCAGTTTAAATGTGCTTGTCATGGTGGAGAGTTTGATGCAAGCGGGATAAACACTTTTGGTCCTCCTCCTAGTCCTATGGTTATACCACCATTTAAGATAGATGGTATGAAGCTTGTTTTGGGTGAAGAAGGTCCAGAATACAAAAAACTTGTAGCAAAAGTGCAGGGGTAAAACATGGCAGAAATAACAAAAGCTAATGGCATTGGTGATTGGTTTGACCAACGTTTAGCAACAAAAAAATTAGCAAAAGTGATGATGACGGAGTATTGGATTCCTAAAGATATCAACTTTTTGTGGGCAATGGGTGTTGTTTTAGTAGTTCTATTTAAGATTCTTATCATAACTGGAATTTTTCTTTTAATGTACTACAAACCAGATGTAAACTTAGCATTTGATAGTGTAAACTACACAATCATGCAAGAAGTTGAGTACGGATGGTTATGGAGACATATGCACGGTGTTGCCGCGTCTATGATATTTTTAGTTATCTATATACATATGTTTACAGGTATTTACTACGGCTCTTACAAAAAAGGTCGTGAGATGATTTGGCTAACAGGAATGGCTCTTTTTGGTATGTTCTCAGCTGAAGCATTTAGTGGATACATGTTACCTTGGGGACAGATGAGTTACTGGGCTGCACAGGTTATAACTAACCTATTTGGTGGTATTCCAGTTATTGGTGATGCTCTTGTTGTTTGGATTCGTGGTGACTTTACGGTTGCTGATGCAACTCTAACAAGATTTTTTATGTTACATGTGTTTTTACTTCCTTTAGTAATTATCATGCTTATTGTAGTTCACTTTTACTCTTTAAGAATACCTCATGTAAATAATCAAGAGGGTATAGATATTGATTTTGATAAGGAAGCTGAAACTTACTTAGCAGGAAATAAAAAAGATTCAAAAGTTGTTCCTTTTTGGCCGGTCTTTTTAGCTAAAGATTTCTTTGTTGTAGGAATTGCAATGATAATTTTCTTTTATCTCACTTTCTATCACTTCAACTTTGCAATGGACCCAATTAACTTTGAACCAGCAAATTCTATGAAAACACCAGCTCATATCTATCCTGAGTGGTATTTCTTATGGAGTTATGAAGTTCTAAGAGGTTTCTTCTTTGATATTGCTGGAATGGCAGCTATGGACATAGGGCTTGCTGCATTTGGTTTTGCTAATGTTGCTTTTATGCTGATTCCTTTCTTAGATCGTGATCCTAGCGTTAAACCAGCTCATAAACGTCCTCTTTTCAAAATTTGGTTCTGGTTACTTCTTATAGATATGATAGTTCTTACAGTCTATGGTAAGCTTCCTCCACTAGGTATTAATACTTACATTGGATTTGGAGCTGCGGTCATGTTCTTAGTTCTATTTGCAGTTCTTCCATTCGTAACCAAAAAAGATGCAGGGGGTGCAAAATGAAAGAATTAAAAGTACTTGGTGTTGTTATATTTTTTACAGCATTGGTATACATAGGTGTTGAGCCTTTTGCTCATTCACAGATGCATCCTCATGTCGCTCCAGCTGATTTTGAGTTTAAAGACTTAAAAGCAAACACAAAAACAGGTGATGCAACAAAAGGTGCTGAGAACTTCATGAATGCAGGCTGTGTAGGTTGTCACGGACTAAAATCTCAAGGTATGCCAAACCCAATGGATGATGCAACTGCATCAGCTTCATTTGGTGTTGTACCACCAGATTTAAGTAGTGCAGGTCTTATTTATGACAGTAACTTCTTAGCTGCTCTTATAAAGAACCCAACAGTTGCTCTTAAAGTAGAACACAAATTTAGTGAAACAAAACTTCACCCTATGACTCAGTTTTATGGACTTGGTGGAGATATGGACCAAGAGATAGCGGACATTGTTGCTTATCTTAAGTCAATTGCTCCTAAATCACTTAATGGTCAAGAAATATTTGCAGATGCTTGTCAAAGATGTCACGATATGAAGTATGCTAATCTTTCTAGCAATAGTGATTCAGCACTACTAGCAAAATATATGGGAAATACTCCTCCTGATCTTTCTATGATGATTAGATCAAAAGGCAAGGATTATCTTGAAACATTTATTAACAATCCACAGAAACAACTAAAAGGTACTGCCATGCCTAGAGTTGGTCTTACTGAAGATGCTCAAGAACAAGTAGTATCTTTTATGGAAAATACAGGTGATAGAAAAAAAGCAGAACGTGATTCACTTGGAGTAAAAGTTATAGGTTTTATGTTTATCTTTACTATTTTAGCTTACCTTTGGAAAGTTAAAATTTGGAGAGAAGTACATTAAAAAATAGTGGCTCTTTATGAGCCACTTTTCATTAGGAGGCAAATATGAAATTAACAAAAATTTTACTCTCACTAGCAGTTGCAACAACTGTCTCTTTTGCAGGAACTGCTGAAGAAATCAACATGAAATCAATGGCTGGTATGGAAAATGGTCTTAACAATATACAAAAAGGTTTTTTATATAATAACCTAGATTTGATTAAGCATGGTTCTAAACAAATATCAGAAGAAAATAAAATATATCACGATAAAAAGATGATAAAATCAATCCTTCCAAAAGGAAAACAGCAAATGGAAAATGTTGCTATGATTACGTCAAATCGTATCGATAATTCTCTTTCAGAGTTAAAAATGTATATAGAGTTAAACGATATGCGTAAAGCTCAAGACTCATATGTTCAGATTGTAAAAGCATGTACTGATTGTCATAGTATAGTAAGAGGCTGGTAGTATTTTTAGGAGGGCAATTACCCTCCTAAGTTTTATTCGCTAAATGCTCCCATGGAACAAATTCTTTCATATCTTTGATTTAGTCTTTCTTCATCACTTAATTTATCCATCTCTTCAAGAGATTTTATAAAATAATCACCAAGAGCTTTGGCAGCGGCCACTTTATCTCTATGAGCACCTGTTATAGGTTCTTCAATGACATGATTGATTAAATCCAAAAAGTGTAAATCATCAGCAGTTATTCTCATGGCCTTTGTTGCACTCTCTTGTTTCGATGGGTCATTCCAAAGAATTGCAGCACAACCTTCTGGAGAAATTACTGAAAATACAGAGTATCTCATCATAGCAACACGATCAGCAACACCAATAGCCAATGCACCACCACTTCCACCTTCACCAATAATAATCGAAACACTCTTAGTATTTAGCTTGCTCATCTCATAAAGATTTCTTGCAATTGCTTCACTCTGTCCTCTCTCTTCTGCACCAATTCCAGGATATGCACCAGGAGTATCTATAAGAAAAAGAACTGGTATTCCGAACTTCTCTGCCATCTTTGCCATACGAAGAGCTTTTCTATACCCTTCAGGGTTTGGCATACCAAAGTTTCTTTTGAGTTTGTTTTTTGTACCACGTCCCTTTTGCTCACCAATAACCATAACTTTACGTTCGGCAATGTAACCTATGTAACAGACTATTGCCAAGTCATCTCTAAAAGCACGGTCACCATGAAGTTCGTAACTATCTTTTAAAAGTAGTCTTATATAGTCTATTGAATAAGGACGATCTGGGTGACGAGCAAGTTGTAGCTTTTGGTAATCACTTAGATTTTTATAAGTTTTAGAAACTTCTTTTTCAAGTTGTTTTTCTAAAATCTCAACGGCATCAACATCTGCTCTTATACGTGCACTCGCGATATCTTCATCAATCTGTTTTATACTGTTTTCAAAATCTAAGTAAGTTGCCATTTAAACTCTTTTAAATATAACTGAACCATTAGTTCCACCAAAACCAAATGAGTTACTCATAACACAATTTACTTCTGCTTTTCTTGGGCTATTTGGAATGTAATCCAAATCACAATCTTCATCACTGTTTTCTTGATTAATAGTTGGAGGCAATATGCCATCTCTTATAACCATCAATGATACTACAGCTTCAATAGCTCCGGCAGCTCCTAAGCAGTGACCAATTTGACCTTTTATAGAACTAATTGGTGGAATATTTCCAGCGAATGCCTCTTTAATAGCAGCTGTTTCATTTTTATCGTTTGCAGGTGTACTTGTTCCATGAGCATTGATATAATCTACTTTTACATTTCCAGCCATAGCTAATGCTGCTTTCATAGCTCTTAAAGGACCATCAAGCGTTGGAGTTGTTATGTGATGAGCATCACCACTCTCTCCAAAACCTACGATTTCTCCATATATGGTTGCTCCACGTTTTACTGCATCTTCATATATTTCAAGAACTAGTGAACCAGCACCTTCGCCCATAACAAAACCATCTCTGTCTTTATCAAACGGACGAGAAGCACGTTTTGGATCATCATTTCTTGTTGATAGTGCTTTCATAGCAGCAAAGCCACCTACACCAGCACCACATATAGTTGATTCTGCACCAACAACTAACATTTTATCAGCACCACCTAAAACCATAGTTTTAACTGCTTCACCAATCGCGTGTGTTCCTGCCGCACATGCAGTTACAGAAGACAGATTAGGACCTTTTACTCCATGTTCAATCGAAACCATGCCACCTAACATATTAATAAGTGCTGAAGGTATAAAAAATGGAGATATTTTTCTTGGACCTCTCTCTTTTGCTATGATTGAATTTTTTTCAATAATTGGAAGCCCACCTACACCAGAAGCTGAACTAATTCCAAATCTCTCCGCATCAAATGAATCAAAATTTGCATCTTTCATAGCTTCCTGAGCTGCAGCAATCCCGAGTTGAATAAATCTATCTGCTTTTTTAACATCTTTAGGATTCATTACTGTTGTTGGATCAAAATCTGTTATTTCGCCTGCTATTTTTACAGAATACAACTCTGTATCAAACAAGGAAATGCTTTTAATGCCACACTGTCCATCTACTATAGCCTTAAAAGAACTCTCTTTTTCTAAGCCTAACGAATTTATCATACCAATTCCAGTAACTACTACTCTTTTCAAATTTACTCCCTTGCTGTTTAAACATAGGCAAAATCCCCCTAAAAGGGGAGTTTTATCTACTTATGATCTTCTACGTATTTGATTGCATCACCAACAGTAGCTATCTTTTCAGCATCTGCATCAGGGATTTCGATATCAAATTTCTCTTCAAGTGCCATTACGAGCTCAACAACGTCAAGTGAATCTGCACCTAAATCTTCAACGAACTTTGAATCTTCTTTAATCTCATCAGGATTTACATTTAGTTGCTCTACAACTACTTCTTTTACTTCTTCTAATAGTGCCATTACAGCTCCTTCTTTTTAAAATTTTTGTTATTTTATCTAAATTATCTTTAAAAGTAGTTTGATACCAAACTACATATACATCCCACCATTAACTTTTAGTGTCTCACCTGTAATATATGCTGAACTATCACTTAACAAAAATGCCACTGCTTCAGCTATATCTTTTGGATTACCAAATCTTTTAAGTGGAATTTTTGCTGTATAACTTTCTTTTATGTCATCACTTAATTTATCTGTCATCTCAGTTGCTATGAAACCAGGTGTTACTGCATTAAATCTAATACCTCTGGCACTTCCCTCTTGAGCAAAACTCTTTGTCATAGCAATTAGTCCGCCTTTACTGGCACTATAATTCACTTGTCCAGCATTTCCAGTTTCACCAACTATTGAAGCAATATTTACAATTGCACCAAAACGTTTTTTATTCATAGCTTTTAGTGCTTCTCTGCAACCTACAAATGCTGAAGTCAAGTTTATATCAAGAACACTTGAAAAATCCTCTTTTTTCATTCTAATTGCAAGTTTATCATTTGTAATTCCAGCATTATTTACTAAGTATGAAAGCTCACCATCACTTGAAATGATAGTTTTTACACCCTCAATAAACGCTGCTTCATCAGCCACGTCAAACCCAATAACAGCAGCTTCACCACCATTTGCTTCAATCTCTACTTTTACTTCATCAGCCTCTTTGGGACGTGAACGATAATTTATCCATACTTTTAATCCATATTGAGCCAAAGTTATAGCTAGTTGTTTCCCAATTCCGCTTGCAGCCCCAGTAATAAGTACATTTTTTCCTGTAAATTTCATTTATTTCCTTTTATTTATATTAAACTTTTATCCATCTCTTTTGGAATTTTTAATCCCATGAGCTTCAACACAGTTGGGGCTATATTATTTAACCCTCCATCATCTACTTTTTTTACGCCATTTGCATCAACAAAACAAAAGACATCATATGTTGTATGGTTTGTCAAAATATTGTCTTCGTTATCTACCATTTCTTCGCAGTTTCCATGATCGCTAATTTGAATTATATTATAATTTTCTTTAGCCTCATATATACGTTCAAGTTGTTCATCTACACTTTGAACTGCGATTACGGCTGCTTTAAAGTCGCCAGTATGCCCTACCATGTCACCATTAGCAAAGTTTACTACTATGAAATCGTATTCACTTTTCATAGCTCTTAAAACCTCATCACCCACCTCTTTTGCACTCATTTGGGGTTTCAAATCGTAAGTTTTGACTTTTGGACTAGGAACTAAGACTCTACTCTCATTGGGATATGGCTCTTCTATGCCACCGTTTAGAAAAAAAGTAACATGAGCATACTTTTCAGTCTCAGCAGTATGAAGTTGTGAAAATCCTGCATTTGAAATAACCTCTGCTAAAGTATTTTTTGGAGCAACGCTTTCAAACATAATTTCAAAATCATAAGAGCTATCATATTTCGTCATAGTTATAACTTTGGCTGGAACTATATCTGTTTTAAACTCTTCAAAATCTGCACTTCCCACGGCTCTACTTATTTCTCTAACTCTATCATTTCTAAAATTAGCAAACAGTACACCATCTTCAGCCTTAATTGCATTTCCAAAACTGATTGGCTCACAAAACTCATCTGTAATATTTTGTGCATACATTTTTTCTATATAATCACTTGGTTTTTCTTTACATGTAGAGGTTTTTCCAAAAAGAGCGTTATAACCACGTTCTACTCTATCCCATCTGTTATCTCTATCCATTGTGTAAAAACGTCCACTAATAGAAGCTATGTTTATCTTTTTTTCTTCTAAAATTTTTATGTATTTAATTCCACTAGTTGGAGACACATCACGACCATCCATAATAGCATGAACGTAAACTTTTTTACCAATATCTTTCGCAATCTCTACTAAACCTATGATGTGGTCTATGTGTGAGTGAACTCCACCATCACTTAGAAGTCCAATTATATGTATATCACCCTCTACATGTAAAAGATTTTGCAAAGCTCTGTTTTTTGAGAGTGTGCCATCTTTTAAGGCAAAAGAAATCTTGACTAAGTTTTGATACAAAATTCTACCACTCCCTATGCTCATATGTCCTACTTCAGAGTTCCCCATTTGACCGTCTGGTAAGCCTACACTCAAACCTGAAGTTTTTATTAAAGAGTTTGGAATCTCTTCAAAAAGTTTATCATATGTTGGCGTATTTGCACTTTTAAATGCGTTTAAGTTTTGTGTTTGTGAGTGCCCTATGCCATCTGTTATTATTAGTAATGTTTTTTTATTTGTCATATCATATTTTACTAAAATAAAATCAAAATAAAATTAAAATGTTGAAAATTAGTGACTCATTCTCCATAAAATTTCCATTTGTTAGAAGCTTATAAGCAACATTTTATTAAAATACCCCTTACACTAAAATATAAGCAGGATTTTTATGCTCTATTGGTTACACCAAATAACATCTATTAACATTTTTCAATACATCACAGTTCGTGCGGGAATCGCATTTTTCGTTGCTTTTATGCTTACGCTATTTTTGATACCAAAGTTTATCAAATGGGCAAAAAAGAAAAATGCAAATCAACCTATATATGAGTTAGCTCCAAAATCTCATCAAAAAAAGTCTAATACCCCAACTATGGGTGGAATAGTATTTTTATTTTCAACAATCCTAGCAACTCTATTGTGTGTAAAACTTGACAATATTTTTGCCATAGGTGGAATCTTAACTATAATCCTTTTTGGGCTTATTGGCATTAAAGATGACCTTTCAAAAATACTTGGTGGTGATAACCAAGCAGGACTTAGCCGACGTGCAAAAATTATACTTCAGAGTATTGCTGCTTTTATAGTTGCTATTCTTATTTTCTTTGGTTCAGGTATTAGCAGCGAACTTTTTATACCTTTTTTGAAAAACCCAGTTATGCAAATGGAACTTTTTGCCATCATTTTTTGGATACTTGTTATGGTTTCTGCTAGTAATGCTGTTAACTTAACAGATGGACTTGATGGTTTAGCAACTGTTCCTTCTATCTTTTCAATGCTCACATTAAGTATATTTGTCTACATTGGTGGTCATGCAATTCTAAGTAGTTATCTATTTTTACCAAAAGTAAGTGGTTCTGGTGAAGTTGTAATAATTGCGGCTGCTCTCATTGGTTCGTTAACTGCATTTTTGTGGTACAACTGTTATCCTGCTGAACTTTTTATGGGTGATAGTGGAAGTTTAAGTATAGGAGCATTTATTGCTTATATGGCAATAATTTCTAAGAATGAACTTCTTCTTATTCTTATTGGTTTTGTATTTGTTTTGGAAACTTTCTCAGTTATACTTCAAGTTGGAAGTTTTAAAACACGAAAAAAACGGATTTTTCATATGGCTCCAATCCACCACCACTTTGAAATAAAAGGTTGGGCAGAAAATAAAATCATAGTTAGGTTTTGGATAATCGCTCTTATGTCAAACCTACTTGCACTTATGGAGATAAAACTAAGATGATTGCTCTATTTGGACATGGAAAAACGACAAAAGCAATAGCAAAAAGGTTAGGAGGTTGTCTTATTTTTGATGACAAGTTTAAAGAAGAGAGTTTAGATGAGTTTGGGAATAAACTTCTTCCACCTAAAATGTTTTGTACATGTAAAAGTAACATTCAGATTCCAAGTCCAGGATTTCCTCCAAATCATGAGCTTATAACTCAAGCAAATAACCTTGTAAGCGAATATGATTTTTTTGAAAAAGATATTCCATTTTCTATCTGGGTAAGTGGAACTAATGGAAAAACTACCACAACTCAAATGATTGAACATCTTCTAAAAAACAGAGGTGCAATTAACGGTGGGAACATCGGCGAACCTTTAGCAAATTTAGACGCTAACAAAGCAATATGGATACTAGAAAGTAGCTCTTTTACTCTGCACTATACAAAAAATGCAACACCTGACATGTACCTACTTCTTCCTATAAAACCTGATCATCTTAGTTGGCATGGAAGTTTTGAAAAGTATGAAAAAGCTAAGCTAAGCCCTCTAAAAAGAATGAAAGAAGGAGCCATAGCTGTTGTTCCTAAAAAATATGAAAACTACCCTACTAAAGCAAAACTCATTACTTATGAAGATGAAAATGACTTAGCAAAAACCTTACATGTAGATATAGAAAAAGTAGAGTTTAAAACTCCATTTCTGCAAGATGCTATTTTGGCCATGAGTACAGATAAAATACTATTTGACGTAATCAATTATAAAAAGATAAACTCCTTTAAAACTGATATTCATAAGCTTGAAGAATTCAAAGATACGCAAGGTAGAATTTGGGTTAACGATACAAAAGGTACTAACGTAGATGCTACTATAGAAGCTATAAAAAGGTACAAAGATGAAGAAATACTCATTATCCTTGGAGGAGATGACAAAGGTGTAAGTTTAGACCCTCTTTTTGAAGTAATAGAACCTTTACATGTAAAGATATTTGCCATAGGTTCAAACACGGATAAAATCGTAAACCTTTCCAATAAAATAGGCAAAAAAGTTAAAGCATGTTACGAACTTGAAACTGCAATGAAACTAATACAAAAAGAGCATACCACAAAAACTATAGCTCTTCTTTCTCCAGCAGCAGCAAGTTTAGATCAATTTAGCTCATATGCCGCAAGAGGTGAACTGTTTAAAAAACTAGCATTATTATAGTCTATATATATTGGTAGTTAAATTTTCTATCTGTTTTTTAAAGTGAGAAATTATCACTACTGTCACTTTCTCTTTTTTTAACATGTTTTCTATTTTAATTGCTAACTCTTCATCTAGTGATGCTGTTGGCTCATCTAATAGTAAAACTTTTGGTTTGAGCAATAAAGCTCGTGCTAAAATGAGTCTTTGTTGTTGCCCTCCTGAAAGGGATAAAGCATCCATGTTTAACCTATTTTTTACCTCTTCATAAAGGCATACTTTTTTCAACACTTCTCTTATGCGTTTTTTCAACTCTTTTATGCGGTGAACTCTTCCTATAAAAGCGAGATTCTCATACAGACTCATTGGCAGTATATCAGGGTGTTGAGAGACATAAACTATCTCTTTTCTGTACTTTGTCAACTGCTCTTCACTCTGTATTATTAAATCTTTGTTTTGATAAATGATTTTACCACTTAAAGTATAATTTTCTTCATATCTTATCATCTGATTTATACATAAAAATAGAGAACTTTTACCTATACCACTAGGTCCTATAATAGCTGTAATTTCATCTTTTTTTATCTCAATATTTATATTTTCAAAAATATTTTTATCACCAAAACTAAGAAATAAATTTTCTATTTTAAGCATATTTCTTCCTAATTTTTTTATGTAATAAACTTGTTATAACAAACAGTGAAATAGCTATAAACAAAAGTATTATAGCTGCTCCAAATGCACTATTTAACTCATTTTGGTCACTATATTCACTTGAAACATAGTATATATAAAAAGGCAATGCTTCATACTTTGAAAAAACACTACTTGCTATTCCAGCACTTGCAACTGCACCTGTAAGCATGATGACAGCGGTATCTTCACACGCGCGACCAAGTGCTAAAAATATTCCACTTAGTAACTCTTTAGAGCAATATGGTAGAAGAATATAGAAAAGATTTTGCATTGTATTTAGCCCAAGAGTTAAACCTAACAACTTAATATTTTTGGGGATTTCATCAAGACTAAGTTGACTGTTTTTTACAATGTAAGGCAAAATTAGAAGCGATAAAGCTAAACTAGACAACAAAAGTGAAGGCAAAAAATTGTTAAGGTATTGTTTATGTAAATAAATACTAAGCAAAAGAAAAAAAAGTCCAACTACAATGGAAGGTACCGCTGCTAAAAGCTCAAAACATGTATTTAAAAAACTTTTTAGTTTCCCTTTTGCATATATGCTTAAGTATATTCCCGAACTCAACCCAAATATAAAAGCAAAACAGAGTGAAAGCGTTATTAGCATAAGAGTTCCTACAATTGCTGGAAAAATTCCATCAAAAACTCTTTGATTTAGTAAAAGAGCATCAACTACATTTGTATCTGAAAAAATCAATTCTAAAGAGATAGTACCAAGCCCTTTAAAAACGATGAAGCCTAGAAGAGAATAGACTAAAAGCATAGCGATTGTACTTAATGTAAAAAATAGGATTTTATAAAAAGAGTACTTCATCACTTCACCTTTATAGATTTTAAAATAAAAATCAATAAAAAGTTTGAACTAAGAAGTAAAAAAGCACATAAAAATATTGCTTTAAAAGCCATTGAATCATAATCATGAGCAAAAATCAAAGCTATATGAGAAGTCAAAGTTCTACCAGAATCAAACACTGAAGTAGGAAAACTAAGAGCATTTCCAGCTAACATAAGAGCTATCATTGTGTCTCCAATAGCACGAGATAGTGCTAACATGACCCCTTGAGTCAAATATTTATAGGAATTTTTAATGACAAATGTAAAAAAAACTCATCTTTACTAAGCCCTAAATTCATACAAACAGTTTGATATTTTTTTGCCAGTATTTTAAATATATTTAAAAATATCAAACTCATCGTAGGAATCAATAAAAGACTAAGAACAACTGAAGCAACCAAAATAGAGAGTGTTGAGCTTGGTTTATACTCACTTATAAAAGGAACTATAGTAAAAAGTGCAGCAAATGCGTAAATAATAGTAGGAATAGCGCTCATTAAAAGTATGGTCTTTTCTAAAAAATAGCTAACAACTCTACTCTTTGATAAAAAAACAATACAACTGATACTAAAAGAGAAAACAAAAGCCAAACTCAAAGCTAAAAAACTAACTACTAAGGTAGTAAAAAGCATAGTAGCAATTCCAAATTTCTCTTTTTCTACATCCCAATCAAATGAGAAAAAGTTGCCCATGTCAGAGAGTGTAAACAGATCAATACATAAATAAGCTAACAATACAAAAATAGTTAAAACTAAACCACTACTAAGAAAAGTAAAAAGTAGTAGTAATTTAGAAAAAATTCTATTTATCAACGGCTATAAATCCATATTTGGTAACTATTTTAGCACCCTCAGAACTTCTCATATACTCTATAAATGTTTTAGCCAATGCTTTTGGTTCGCCACTACTCAAAAGGTATAGACCTCTTGCTACTGTGTATGAACTATTTTTTACATTTGCTAGACTTGGGAATACACCATTGATACTTATTGCTTTTACTTTGTCATCTATAAGACCTAAAGACAGAATTCCTATTGCATTTGGGTCATTTTTGATTGCCGTTTTCATAGCTGCATTTGAAGATACTACTCTTGCACTCTTTGCAATATCAGATTTTTTTAGTGCCTTTTTCCAAAACACTTTTCTAGTTGCACTTGATTCATCTCTTGTATAAAGATTAATCGGTGCAGATTTAAAACCTAACTCTTTATAATCTGAAATCTTACCTGAAAATATATTTTGCAACTGTTTTGTAGTGAGATTTGAGATAGGGTTTTTAGTGTTAATAACTACCCCTATACCATCAACTGCAAATCTAAAAAGTTTTAAATCACCTTTTTGAATTTCACTTGGAGTAGGTTTTCTTCCACTATTTGCCAAATCAATCAAACCAGTACTCACCTGCTTGATTCCCATACCACTACCACCGCCCGCAATGGTAATAGAGATGTTAGAATGTTTTCTCATTATATTTTTTATAGCCTCTTTTTCACACTTTATGTGTGCTGTACCACCTGCAATATTGAGACTTCCTTCTAAACCTGAAAAACTCTCTACAGAACCAAAACTAAATGATACACTGCAAAGCAATGCCAATAACATTTTTTTCATAAATTGCCCTTTTAAAATTATGCTGATTTTTTATTTACATGTAGAGAAAGCGTAGTATTTAAAAGTTGCTTATTTCATGTGTGTCTAGACCCTAGACCTAACAGCATTAGATGAAATTATAATATTTATAGACTAAAAATAAATTTAAACAGTAAACTAATGTTTACCGCTTAAACTCATTGATTTTTTCTACTATTGTCTCAAAATCTTCACTATATGCAAAACAAGCTATCACGCTACAAGCTTGATACTGTCTGTCTTCAGTAACCTTTTTTAGTATAAAAGGATAAGTTGGCATCTCTCTATCAAAAAGCATCTCTTTAGTTCCTTTTAGACTTATATAACCTTTTTTGTATGCCATATAATCTCTTAGTAACCACGCTGAATTGCTTGGATTATTTGAAAGAGTTAAAGAGTTTACATGTAAAGTATCTTTGGCTATGTTTTGTAGTTTTAAATCTTCTTTTAATATGGCTAATTTTAAAAGATTATTTACCATATTTGAAAGAGCACTTTTGTATGAGCTATCATATACACCCGCAACACTTAAAAACTCGTCGTCACTCATGTACCAATTCCCATCTCTATAAAACTTCTCTAATGCTTTTTTGTTTAGACTATTTGCAAGCTCAAGATATTTTTGTTCCAAACTGTGGTCATATGCTTTAAGCAAAGTTGTAATTAAAAATGAATAATCCTCAAATAAAGCTCTCTCTTTTGGGGCTTTGTATATGAGTCTTTGGTGATATAACTCACCGTTTATATAGAGCTTTTCTACCAAAGTATTAAGGTATTTTATAGCATCTTTATTATAATCAGCTTCAAAAAGTGCTGAGATATACATGGCATTCCAAGAAGTTAAAATTTTATAGTCAACAAAAGGGTACTCTTTTTTTTCTCTTAAGTCTTTAAGTGTTTTTTTAACCGCATCTATATTTTTTGGCATTTTGTTTTGTGTTAAATAAGGATTGTTCTGATTATGCTCAAAATTTCCCTCTTTTGTAATATTAAAGTAGTCCAAAATCTCTTGAGTATTTTTATAGCCATTTTTCTCCAAATACTCTTTTGTCTCTTCATAATCAAACACAAAATAGGCACCTTCTTCTTTTTGTTTCCCAACTTTTGAATCAGCATCACTAGCACTATAAAAAAGTGACTCTTTTTCAAATCTTATTTTTGAAAACTCTACTATTTCATCTACTTTTGTTTTATAAAACTTATCTTTTGTTGTTTTATACGCTTTTGCATACGCACTGAGCATCTCTGCATTAGTATAAAGCATCTTTTCAAAATGAGGAATCATCCACGCTTCATCTACACTATATCTGTAGAAACCACCTTCTATTTGGTCATAAATTCCACCATTTCCCATGGCTTTTAACATACTTGTTGCCATATTTAATGCTTTTTCATTTTTTGATATGCTATATACATCTAAAAGAGTATCAATAGTTGAAGCATGAGGAAATTTAGGAGCTGAACCTATGCCTTTGTACTGCGTATCAAAAGAGCGTTCTACTTCATCTACAAATTTATCGACTAGAGCAAGAGAGAGTGGGACTTGTTTTTTACTTGATGAGTTTTTATGCTTTTTTAAAATCCGTTCAATTTCAATTGAACTTGCTATCACTTTTTCATTATCCTGTATAAAAACACTCTGTATTTTAAGAAGCAACTCTTTGATACCACTTCTTCCATACTTTGGCTCATTTGGCAAATAAGTTGCTGCAAAAAAAGCTTTTGCATCTGGAGTTAAAATGATAGTCAATGGCCAACCACCTCCACGTTTGTTGAGTAAATTGTGTACATCTTGGTAGTACTTATCTATATGAGGTTTTTCCTCTCTATCTACTTTTATTGAGACATAATGCTTGTTTATAATCTCTGCTACCTTTTCATTTTCAAAAGACTCTTTTTCCATCACATGGCACCAATGACAAGTGCTATAACCGATAGAAAGGAATATTAACTTATTCTCTTCTTTTGCTTTTTTAAAAGCTTCATCTCCCCAAGCAAACCAGTTTACTGGGTTATGGGCATGTTGTTGTAAATAAGGAGAATCCTCGTTTATTAAAGCGTTTGTATATTTTTCGTTTGCATTTGTATTTGTAATCATAATAATGGATATTAATATAGTTTTCATTAGTAAAGAATAAAAATTATTGTTTAGTATATATAACATGGGATCTCCTAATTTTTTATCATTATAAAGTTATTCCGTGTAGTATTTGTTACTATTTATCTTATAATCTGACCTTACGCACCCTTCAAAAGTTGTAATTCTGAATAAGCCACCTGATTAGCTCTGATTAACAGTTTTGTTCTAATGGCAAAGTGGTTCATTTTATGTTTAATTTTCAAACATTCAAGCTTAAAAAAAGACAGCACTGATAAAAAGATATGATTACTTTGTGTTCGAATGATCTTTGTTAGTGATTTTGCTAAATCAACATTATATTTAAGTGATTTATGAAACTCTTCAACTTTCACCCTCAAGGGGGTACCCAGCCATCATTTTTCATAGATTGTTGAGATAGTGTCGCCATCAAGTGTGATATCACTACATATCAAATTTAAAATACCTATACTTCCATCTTTGTTTGTAAAGACTCGGCGCACTATAATGACTTCTTTATCATAGCCCTTTAGATAGCCTCGTACTGATTGCTTATCTGATAATTCCAGTTCATCTACCCTTGTGAACTTACCTGCATATTTATTCTCTAAACTTTTTGAAAAAAGACGATTACTTTTGAGTGCAGTAATAAACTCTCTTTTTTGTTTGGCTATAAATTCAAAGTTTTCTTTTGCTCCAAACCAAGGACATAGTGAAATTTTAGTTGATTGTTAATAGCCACTTGAATCATATCTCTCATCAATTGATTTTTTGTAACTTCTGATGAACGTTTTACTTCTCTTGTTTTAATGTCACTAAACTGGATAGGTTTTTCTACGGTTTCAAAAGCTACTGGAATTGATACTTCATTACTGTAGTACAAAGCATTGAGCATATTGATACCTCGAACAGATTTACCTACTGTATGATCAAAGTGCCAGCACATGATATCACTCTCATCTGTCCACTTTTTCTCTTGAATTGTATCATCAAAGATAAGACATGCTTCTTCACTCTGTATCTCTCTTACTGTTCTTTTAACTTGTCTCCATAAATCTTTTGAAGTAAATTCATTTTTTGATAAGAACCGTGTTATCTAATCATGACTTACTGAACCATTTGTCATTGATGACAACCCTGTTGCTGTAGCGTAACCACTACCGCTTATTAAATAATCTGTATAGAGTTCTATGTGATTTATTTTCATGCAACTTTTAAAGCAACTTTGATTCCTTGTGCGTAAGGTCAGTTATAATGGTCTGAAAAATCAAGACTCCTATTTAGCTTAAATTAATAATTAAATGTTATCATTTCATAAAGCATCTAACCCAAGGTTTGGGTTTGACATAAAGAGTGCGTCTACAAACCCAACTTTCTTTATATCTCCATTTTTTGCTTAATTTAAAATGAGGTTATACCAAATGAACAAAATCATACTAATATCACTATTATTAGTTTCAACAATATTTGCCAAAACTTTTACGTTTACGGCTATTCCTGATCAAGATGAGACCAAACTCAATGAACGTTTTTCTAAAATTGCAAAGTATCTTGAAAAAGAGCTACATGTAGATGTTAAATTCATACCTGTAAAGTCTTATGCAGCATCTATTAGTGCTTTTAGAAACAACCAAGTTCAACTTGCTTGGTTTGGTGGGCTTTCTGGTGTACGAGCTAGACTACTTGTCAAAGATTCTTATGCAATAGCACAAGGCATTGAAGACCCTAAATTTCATACATATATCATTGCTAATGTTCATACAAAACTAAACCTAACCGAAAGTTTTCCAACAGACATAAAAGGAAAAACATTTACTTTTGGCTCAAAAGGTTCTACTTCTGGTCGTCTTATGCCTGAGTATTTCATAAGAGAACATCTAAAAAATTCTCCTGATGAATTGTTTAAAAAAGTAGGTTTTTCAGGAAATCATTCTAAAACAATCTCACTTGTTCAAAGTGGTGCTTACGAAGTTGGAGCTGTTAACTTCAAAGTATGGGACAGAGAACTAAAAGCTGGCAATATTGACACTTCAAAAGTAAAAGTTATCTGGAAAACTCCTGCTTACCCTGATTATCAATTTACAATTCGTGGTGATGTAGATAAGCAATTTGGAGAGGGCTTTTCAAAAAAAGTTCAAGCCGCACTAATAAAACTTGATGACAAAGAAATACTTGCAGCTTTTCCAAGAGAAAAGTTTATAGTAGCTAAGAGTTCTGACTTTGACCCAATCCTAAAAGTTGGAAGAGAGATAGGACTTATTGACTAAGCTATCTTTGCAAAATGAGACCCTTGGTTACGAGAACGTAACCGTACTAAAAGATATCACATTGGCAATCAAAAAGGGCGAAAAAGTCGCCCTTTTAGGAAAAAGTGGATGTGGTAAGTCAACTCTGCTAAAAAAATTGCACTCTCTTGATAGCACAAATATATCGTTCATACCACAAGAATTAGGTCTAGTAAATACTCTATCGGTTTTTCATAACGTTTACATATCTCAGCTTGATTCTAACTCAACACTCTACAACATAAGAAACCTAATCAAACCTGCAAAAAAAGAGATACAAAATATAATTCCAATTTTAAAAGAGCTTCATATTGATGATTTAATATTCAAAAAGTGCGGCGAACTCTCTGGAGGACAAAGACAAAGAACAGCCATTGCAAGAGCAATTTCACAAAACAAAAACATATTACTAGCAGATGAGCCTATCTCTGCCTTAGATGAGTTTATAACTGGTAAAGTAGTTGATTCTTTATTTAATAGGTTTGAAACCATAGTCTGTGCTCTTCACAATGTAGACATTGCCCTAAAATATTTCGATAGAGTAATCGGCATAAAAAATGAAAAGATAATTTTAGATAAGCAGTGCTCTAAAATTACTTCTGATGATACAAACCAACTATACCACGTTTGCGATGACCAATTCTAAAAACTTCAACATAACTCTAATTTTTCTTTTTACTTTTATTGTTGCACTCTTTTTTACTGATTTTTCAGTAACTACTCTAGAGCCTTTAATGGAGTTAAAAAAATTCTTTGGTGGTGCTTTACATGTAGATATATCAAACATACCAACCTACTATGAAGCACTTCTAAATACCTTGGCAATTGCAATTTTAGCTATATTTATCTCAGCAATTCTCGGATTTTTCTTTGCACTATATTTCAGATATACCATTGTAAGAATGTCACTAGCTTTTACAAGAGCCATACACGAACTCTTTTGGGCACTTCTGTTTTTACAAGTCTTTGGGCTTAACACACTCACCGCTCTTTTAGCTATCATCTTGCCATATAGCGCAACTCTAGGTAAAGTTTATGCAGAAATACTTGAAGAGCATGACAGCTTTCCAAAAGAGCTACATGTAAAGGGTAAAATATCTTCTTTTTTATATACAAAATTACCAGATGCCCTGCCTCACCTAGTTTCGTACACACTCTACAGGTTTGAATGTGCGCTAAAGTCAACTGCAATTTTAGGTTTTATTGGTCTTATGACACTTGGGTACTATCTTCAAGGTGCTTTTATGCAAGGTAATTATGGTGAAGTTTGGTTGCTTCTTATTCTTTTCTATATCATCATCGCAACTTTGCGTTTTTGGTTTACAAAATATAGTGCTCCATTTTTAATAGTGACAAGTTTTTTCTATCTAGATTTTGTGAGTGGTTTTAGCATGGAAAACCTAACCCGTTTTTTAACTCACGATATCATACCAAGCCCTCTGCGTAAAGAGCAGGGATTTGAAGCACTATTTAACTGGTTTAGTAACATTACAACTAATGAGCTTATTCCTGGAGTTTTAAACACTATAATTTTAACACAAATTGCACTCATTTTCACAGCACTCATTGCTCTGTTATGTTTTCCATTTATTTCCAAAAAGTTTTCAAACTTACCCACTAGATTTAGTGGGGGAATTCTACTTGTCATTCTACGCTCTACTCCTGAGTATATTTTAGCTTATCTGTTTTTGCAAATTTGGGGTCCTTCTATGCTCCCTGCTGTTCTTGCTCTTGCTCTTCATAATGGGGCAATTATTGGTTTTATTATGGGTCAACAGACCAATGAACTTAAACTTCGTATTGATACAACTAAAAAGAAAATAGAGCTTTTTGGTTTTGAGGTATTGCCTAGAATTTATAGTTCTTTTTTAGCATTTTTATTTTATAGATGGGAAGTAATTATGCGAGAAAGTGCCATACTTGGTATTTTAGGTATCCATACACTTGGCTTTTTTATAGACTCAGCTATTGCTGATATACGTCTTGATAAAGTTGTAATTCTTCTATTTTTTACTGCTTTACTCAATATACTGGTTGATTATATTTCAAGAAGAGTTAGAAATTATCTTAGAATCTCTACTACCATCAAAAACCGTTGCTTATGAAATATCAAAAAGATATAAGGCTATTTTGATACCATGCAAAATACAATAATTAATAACACCACTAGATTTAACAAGAAGACTTCTTATTAAGTTGTCACTCAATAGAGTAGACTATATCATTGAATACCCAACCATGGTTCAATTTATTAAAAAATCAGAAAATATCAAAGAAAATTTCATACAATACCCTATTAAAAATGCAAATAATCTGATTGCCTTATATATTGGCTGTTCAAAAACTCCAAATAGTAAAAAATTGATTAAAATAGTAAACAGAATCATAGATACAAACGGCCATAAAATAATAAATAGTTATAAAAAATTGATTCTCCAAAAACTTTACAAAGATATGAAAAAAAATTGAAGAATGTTCAATAGATTAAATACACCTAAGTAAAAATTAAAGTTATTTAGGTATACTTTCATCTCTTTAACAGTGGCCTGATAGCTCAGTCGGTAGAGCAGATGACTGAAAATCATCGTGTCCTTGGTTCGATTCCGAGTCAGGCCACCACTCCTTTTGAATTGAATAAAAACGAATTTATTATAAACTAAGACTTCAAACAGATGACTTTTAATAGCCTATCATCAACTAACTTTTCTCTGTTTGAACTTCTTTTTAAAAAAGGATTTACTATCTCTGCTTTCATACAAGGTTTTTTTATCAGTATTGGTCTTATTGTCGCTATTGGAGCACAAAATGTTTATGTACTTAAACGTGGTCTTCTTAAAGAGTCTGTTTTTGCTGTTGCACTTACTTGCTCACTAATAGATGCTCTTTTAATAGTAGCTGGTGTAAAAGGTTTAGGCAAATTTCTAGAGACTTTCCCCTCTTTCATAACATATATCACTTGGTTTGGAATTGTTTTTTTGTTAGCTTATGGTTTTTTGGCACTAAAATCGACTTTTAGTAAACACAGTATGCGCGTAGATACAACTTCGAGTAAAAAATCTACTCTTATGATAATCTTAACACTATTTTCTCTCTCTTTCTTAAACCCTCATGTCTACCTCGATACTGTTGTACTTATTGGGACTATTGGGAGTAAATATGCAGGAGTAGAGCAAGACTTTTTTACTTTTGGTGCTGCCACTTCATCTTTTGTCTGGTTTTTTTCTTTAGCTTATGGAAGCAGAGTTCTTATACCGTTATTTAAAAAACCTATCACTTGGAAGTTTTTAGATTTTTTTACAGCTTTTATTATGTTTCTTGTTGCATACACACTTTATCAAAGTTTATGATTTTTTATCACCCATATGCTTAATTTGCCACTTTAGGCTTTTATAACGTAGTTTACTTCTTATATGTTTTATCTTCTCTATATCTTTCATATTAACGCTTATAGGTGTATGTTCTATGTCGTCACCCTCTCCTATTTCAATATTTTCTGCTTTTGAGAACTTACCAATACGTTGAGATGGAAAAACACTTCTATGTCCTGTTATCAAAAAGGCTATAACAACACTTACAGCTGCATAGTCAGATATCTGTGTACCAAAAAGCTCAACTGCCATGATAATAGAAGCTATAGGAGAGTTTGTAGTCCCTGCTAATACACTTACAAAACCAAGAGCTGCAAAAAGAGCAACATTGTCACCCATGATATGACCAAAAACAACACCACTTGTAGCTCCTACATAAAACACAGGAGTAATGATGCCCCCGCTTCCACCCGAACCTAACGAGAGTGCAGTAAACAAAGTTTTTAATATAAAATCATACCAGTTAATACTATCTGAAAGAATAGTTTCTGCACGAAAAGCATTAGAAATAGTATCTAACCCAAGTCCTAAATATTTATCAGAGATAAGAAGAGTCAAAACAACCATAATAGTTCCAGCCACAAATGCTTTTAAATATACATTATAAGGAATCTTTTTTATAAAAGCTTCAATTTTATGAACAACTGTTATGAAACTATCTGATATTACGCCAAAAAATATACCTGCTAACACAACTTGTCCTATCAGTGCTAAATCAAGATCAAGACTTCTAAAAAAATCGATATCATAATAAGTATACTCAACTCCTAAAAATTTAGCTGTCGTAAATGCCGCAAATCCAGCGATGAATGAAGGCAAAAGAACATCATACATAATTACACCTATGATGAGAACTTCTATGCCAAATATAGCTCCTGCGATTGGTGTTCCAAATACGGAAGCAAATCCAGCGCTAATCCCACAAATTACAAGTTTTTTTCTATCTTTTTTTGAAAAATGAAGTATATTTGAAGCAAAAGAAGCTGCTCCAGCTCCTATCTGAGCTCCTGGTCCCTCTTTACCCACTGAACCTCCAGCAAAAATAGTGATAATAGTAGCAACTAATTTTACTGGTATTACTTTTAAATTAATAAATCCATCTTTTTTATGAATAGCTTCTATAACTTTTTCGGTTCCATGGCCAGTTGCACTTGGGTCAAAAGTTTTTACTATCCATATAGTCAACATCAAAGCAAAGGGAAGTAGATAATAGTAATCAAAAGGAAGTAAACTTCTACTATCTTCAGCACCATGAAGAAGTTTTAAAAAAATTGACATTAATGCGCCAATCATAATCCCAACAGCAGAAGATAACACTAACCACTTTGAGACACTAAAAAATATAACGGTTTGTTCAGCAATATGTTTTCGCACGATGATTCTTTACAGATAAATTAGACTTTTTGTATAAAGCGATTATAATACTTTTACGAGATAAAGTAAATACAAAATTGATTTTTTTTTGAAATTTGATAAAAATTACATAAATTATGCAATAAATTTGATTTTTTTTACATTAATCACCATTTAATTGAAAAAAAAATGTTTTTATTTTAATATACTACACTAATTTCATAACACTTTGTAGTCCCATTTTTAGAAATATTACACCAAACAGTGAGACTACTTGTGAACTACAACCAATTTTCCCTTTTTTCACTCTTGTCTATTTCTCTTCCCATGCTTTGATGAAGTGACCAGTAAAAATCTACAAACTCTTTTACTTTTGTATTGACTGGCATATATGAACCACTCTTTTTTGAAGCATAATTAGAGAGAAACTCATCTGCATCTTTTTTTGCTAAATAGTGAGATGCTAAAGATTCATAGGTTTTTGTGTACCAAGCTTTTAATCTTTCATAAGCTTTTTCACTCATATCAATCTCTAGACTTTTTGAAAAGTCTAAAACCTTAGTCTCAAAAAGTCCTTGAAGATGTATGAGACCTTCACAATAATACGGCTGTACTTCATCTGTTTTCATCCACGCAATAAGCCCAACTGAACGTTTTATGAGTTCTGCTAAAACATGAGCTTTACAACTCTCATCTTCGTTCATAAAAAATGCCATAAGCCCACCAGTAGTTGCTTTAAACTCCTCAATATTTTTAAAGACTCCACTTTTGTTCATATGCATTTCTGTATCATTATCTAGCCACAAAATATGCCCATACTCGTGCCCTATTGTTGTTATTTCATATACTTTGTGCCACATTTTTGGTTTTTTGAAAACTAACTCTCGCTCAAAATCCATAAATTCTTTTCCAAAAATCTTATTTTGAATTTTCAAAAATGGCTTTGCTCGTAAAGCATCAAGAATATTGTCACTAAATGCGTATATTTTTTTACCCTCTTCCTTGCTAACTATCTCATCATTTGGTACAACTTGAGCTGAAAATAGTCCGTTAAACTCGGCTGCATAAAACAAGGCTGGACGACCAATGTATAAACCAACCCTCTCTAAGTTTGATATAGTTAGTTTTTGTACTTCTCTTTTTTGGCTTCCAATTTTGCCAAATAAAGAGTTGTACATGTAGAGTATATTATTGTACGTTTCATCTGCTCCAAGATTAGCAGGATTTGAAATTCTCACATCCCACTCTAAAGCAACTGCCTTTCTAAAGTGGTCTTCATAGTACTCTAAAGGATGTCCTACTTGAATAGGGCTTGTAACCTTCATCCACGCTCGATCAACATCTTGCCAACGCTTTATGAGTTTAGTCTGGTCTGTTTCTCCAAATGCCTCATAAAGCGTCTTAAAGTAAGCTATATACTCATCTTTCTGATTTGTATCACTATCTTCTAAAGAACTCAATCTTTTTATCATATCTTCAAAAGCTTTTACAACTTCATTTACATCTTCTTTGAAAAAACTTGCATATGAGAGAACTTTGTAACCTTCCTCTTGTTTTTCTAAAACAGAGTATGCTCTGTCTGCTTTGTTTTCATGCTCGTCTACATCATAAAGTTTTTTCTCATCAAGATAGGCAACTACTTTGTCTCCAAACTCAAGTTGCAGCTGAGGGTTTATAGTATTGATAATATGTTTTGTCCAACCACTCTGCCACTCACTCAGAGCCACTCCAACACTGTGAACACCCCTAAGAAGTGTTCTGTAAAACTCATTGAGAAGTTCTTTGGCTTCTATAATATTAAGAAGTTCAATATGGCGGTTAAGATAAAACTCTTTTACCCAAAGATATGCTACTTCTTTTACTTCAGCCATCTTCTCATCGCTAAAGTTCTCTTTTATAAGCGACTGTACTAACTGTTCGTCACGGAGTGCAATAAGTCTTGTTAATGCTGAAAGTCTATTTTCGTTGTTCAAACATAGACCAACATCTTGTAAAAAAGAGTCAATGAAGGCTCTCATCTCTTTAAAACCACAACTCTCATCTTCTACTATTTTAAAGTACTCACCTAACTCTTTTTGCTTAGTTCCTACCAACTCATAAAGTTCTTTTAAATCATTTGTAAATTTTTTACTCATTTTCTTCTCTCTTTTGTTATAATTGAGTTATTATAACAAAGGTAACTTAATGAATATCCTTATTCCTATAGATGATGAAAAAAACTTATGCACAATGGAGAAAAATAGCTCTTGGGCAGTTGTAACATTAATTGACGGACAGACTCAAAATTTGCAATTTTTTAAAACAAGAGAAACAATAAATGAATTTACTGAATATGTTGTTGTAATTTCTAAAGAAGAATTTGTAAGTGATTTTTTCTTAGAAGGTATTGGCATTTTAATAGCTCCCATGCAAAGAACTATCGAAGATATAATTGAAGCCTATATGTTTAGAGAGCTACATGAAGTCACATCATGATTGAACCTCTTTTTGCTCTTATACCAAATTATCCTGGAATATATATATCAGTTAAAGAAGACGAAAATTTTGATTGTATAGATAAGCTAGAAAAGTACGCTAAGTCTATAAAAGGAACTCTACATGTAAATGAATTTAGTTTTGAAGACAAAAAATACACTAAACACGCAGTTCAATATGATTTTTTGTTTATATGTGCTGAAATAGATAAAAGAAACGATATACTAGAAATCGCAAACAAGACATACAGAGTTTTAAAGAATGCTGGTCATGTTTTTATTTTAAGTAAAAAAGAGCCTGCATATAGACTAAGTCAAATTTTGTTGCTATTAATGCTATAGCTCTTAATGATGAGTATGACGTAATTTCAGCAAAAAAAATGCACGGATGGATGAAAGTATAATATGGAAAATAGAGAATTTAAAATAAGTAGTTTTATTAGCAGAAGTATCATTGAATCAAACATAGAGTTTTCTCAAAACCACAATACTCCTTTGTGTATAGTTAAATTTGGTTATGATGTTGACATGGAAGATATTTTTTTCTTCAAGGACCTCATCGCTTTCATACACTCATACTCTGATTTTAACTCCATTCTTCAACAACCAAACGATACTTTTATTGTTTTTTTAAGAGATTGTAAAATACACGAAGCAAAATCTATAGTCACACAAATGCTAAACAAAATCAAATACAAATTCAAAGTTGATATAGAACACGTAGGTATAACGCTACTAGATAAAAGTGATACTTACAAAACCATACTTGATAGACTTGACAAGTACTATGTTATGTCAAAACTATCTTCAAGAAAAAAGACTTTTTATGGAACTTTTGATTTCGATTTTTATGAGACACAAAATGACAAAAAGGTTTTAGCCAATATCTTTAAAAAATCTAGAACAATTAAGCTATTTAACTTCTATCAAGGGCTTCCAATTACAGAAAAAGTAGAAATCTTAAAGTTTAACAAGGGACTTATTCAAGTCAAAGTAGACCATATAAAACTTCTTTTTTATGAGGGAGAAAAGTTTACCTTCATACAACATGACCTCATACCAACAGTTATAAAAGCTTCTATTGTAAAAATAGACCTAATCAAATCTATTATGCTACTTGGTGATTTAGAGTTTTTAGACTCCTCTCCAGTTGAGCGAAGTGGCATAAGAATTGAGCCTGAACGTGATATATATACCTCATTATCACTAGAAAATAAAAAGCTACTAGATGGTAACATAGCCTCTCTTTCTGAGAATTCTATTGTCTTACATGTAAAGCATGAGAGTATCAAATTACTAAGCGAAAAACCACTTTGGAATACAGAACTAACTTTGCAATTCCACATACCAACAAAAAAGAGCTTTTTAGCAACGATAAAAACAAAAGCAATTATTTATAGTATTATTAATGATAAAATAGTTTTAAACATAACCCCAAATAGACTCATAAAATCAAAACTAAAAAATTATATATCTTTACGACAAAATGATATTCTAATAGGTTTAAAACAAGAGTTAACAAAGTTTAATTAAAGCTAATTGCAATATGCAATTTATCAGTTCATATTAGTAATAAAATTTCTTTTGCTTGTTTTATACCATCTTTTTACGTGTAGGAAAACTCAGATAAAAAGTAGTTCCTATTTTTAGTACTGATTCTATTTTTATTTTTATATTATATGAATAGCAAACGCTTTTTACTATATCAAGCCCTATCCCAAAACCACCTATTTCCTTACTCTTTCTTTCGTATCTATCGAAGATTGCTTTTTGGTCATCTTCAGCTATGCCTATGCCTTTGTCTTCTATGCTAAACAGATGATTTTTTAGAGTTATTTTGACCTCTGTTTTTGCATATGAATATTTCAAAGCATTCGATATGAGATTGTTTATCACTTTTTGTATGCGTGAGCGATCCATATTTACTTCTGTTGGCTCTAACTCACAAAGTATAACGTTACCTCTCATTCCTGCTATTTCATCAAAAAACCTTACGCTCTCTTTAACAAGCTCACTTAAATCAAACTCTTCGTCTAAAACTTCATCTTTGTCATTGAAAGCTATAAATGAAAGTGAATTATATATTTGCGATATGAGTTTAGCACTAATTGAAATATTATTTACCACTCTTTTGTCTATATCTTCTTTGGCTTTTAAAGATGACACACTCATCATTAAAGCCGAGACTGGAGTGTTTATATCGTGTGCACTATCTTTAATAAAACAGTTTAGCTTTTCCATTCTAGCTTTGATGGGAGCTATAAGCAATCTACTTAAAAAATAGCCTGTAAATCCTATAAAAATAACGGAAGCCAATACTACTAAACCTATAATCATAATGAGTTTAAATTTTTCTTTAGCCCCTTCACTCCCCTCAACAACTATATAACTCACGTTTAACAGTGGTGTCTTAAGCCTGTCTATATGATACTCATGCGTATTATTTTTGTATGCTTTTTTAGAAAGGTATATCTTATTTGAATCAAGATTTGAGTGAAGTACATTTCCATCTTTATCAAAAAGTCCCACGCTAAGAGTTTTAGAATTAGTATTAAACTTGTACTCTTTGTTTTCCATTTGTGCGTGCATAAGCTCTTTTTCTATCCACATCGCTTTGTTTGACATTTCAATACTGCATTGGTTATCTATGGAAACTATCTCTTTATTGTAGTAGAAAACTCCAATGATAGAAACTAAAACCATAGCCGAGAGTATGTATATTGCTAAAAAACTAACAAGAGCTTTTTTCTCTTGACTATTCAAAGTAGTACCCACTTCCTCTTATGGTTTGGATTCTCTCATATCCGAGTATATTTCTCAGGTTTTTTATGTAGACTCTTATGGTCGCATCACTTGGCATTGACTCATACTCCCAAAGGTTTTGCATAAGCTCTTCTGCTGAAACCACTCGTTTTTTATGACTACTTAAATACAGAAGTATTTCACACTCTTTATGAGCTATCTGATACTCAACTTCTGCAATAATAAGCTTATTTTTTGTAGGAATCAAAGTTATATTTGAGTCAAGTTGAACTATCTCTTCACTCTCTATAGAAAATCTTTTTTTAATGTTATTTATACGCAAATCCAACTCTTCTAAATCAAAAGGCTTTTTTATATAATCATCACAACCACTCTCAAAACCATCTTTCATGTGAGTTGTATCTTGATAGGCTGTTATAACTATGGCTGGCGTTGTGTTGTTATACTCTCGAAGTGTTCTTACAACATCTAGTCCACTCTTTTTTGGAACATTAATATCAAATAAAAGTAGATCAAACTTAGCATCACTTGCTTCATCTAAAGCTCTCTCTCCATCTTCAACATGAACAACTTCATAACCACTATCACGTAGATGATGAGTAAGTATATCTGAAAGAATTGGATCGTCTTCTAAAAGTAGTATCTTCATAACATTCCTTTGAAGATATTATATACTTTTTTTGTGTAGTTTGCGTTTATATATTCTTAAAAATTTGTAAGTTATTAAGCTCACATAGAGTATCTTTAAAAAACTCTTTTACCTCTTTTTTACTCTGTTCGCTCATCTTTGATATATGCTTAATAGCCTTTTTTATTCCCTTTTTATCCATCTTTTTTAAAAAAAGATAAAGAGCTATTGAAATCTCTCTATATATAACTCTATAATTTTTAAAGTCATAAAAACCAAGAAGATAATATTCCTCTTTTTTATCAAAACTTCCTTGTTCAAAAACTTTGCACTTTAGTTTTTTTAGAACACAACTTTTACTTAATTTATATTCATTTTTATATAAAAATTCTTGAGGTAATTGAGTTTTATAGTTTTTCATCATAAGCTTTACTTCACTCCACTCAAACCACAATAAGTCATCTACATAAGCTGTTTCACGAAATAACTTTTTCTTTTTTATAAATAATCTAAACTCATTAGGCATTTTCCACATTTTTGCATTTTTTGCCCCGTATTGCATAAACTCACGAACTATTCTTTCAAACTTATTTTTATCTACCTCTTTATAAAAAAGTGGATAAGCACTACTTAAAGCATCAAAAAAAACCTTTTTTAACAAAGAGCTATAAATCTTTTGTTCATTTTTTAAAACATTACAAAAAAACTTTTTTTGTTCACTATACATTTTGAACAACTTTTTGCATAGTCTTGTACTCTGTAGTCATTGCCTTATATGAAGGAATGTTGTTATCTCTTTCAATCATAACAGGAACATCAATTTTTTTAAGCGTATAGTCTAAAAACTCCCACACCTCTTTGGTTACTTTCGTTCCATGTGAATCAATGAGCATACCTAACTCTTTATGAAAAAAGTGCCCAGCAACATGAATGTAGGCTGTCTTATTTAAATTAAGTTCATTTAAAAAATCATATGGATCAAAACCGTGATTTAGCCCATTTACATAAATGTTATTAACGTCCAATAACAGTTTTGCACCAGATTTTTCCATCAACTCATTTATGAAATCAACCTCTCTCATATCTGATTTTGGCAAGTAGTAGTATGTCGCATTTTCTAACATAAGTGGTCTTTGTAAAAAATCTTCTACAGTTTTTATCTTATCGCTTATGAAATTTAAACTCTTTTTTGTCATATTTATGGGAAGCAGTTCATAAGTTTGTATGCCTTCAAGTGAAGTAAAACTTATATGGTCTGAGTAGTGTTCAATGTTATAATAATCAAGAAAAATTTTCATCTTTTTCAAAAATTTCTTATCAACTGGTTCATCTGAACCAATTGATAAGGCAACGCCATGGGCGACTGTGGGTCTTAGAGATACCATCTGTTCAAACTTCTCTCTATGATGAAATGGAATATCAAACCAATTTTCAGGAGTAATCTCCCACCAATCTGGTAAAAATTCATCAACATCAATCTCTTGTAAAAATTCTTTTCTAAGACCTAGTCCTAATCCTTTTATGTTGTTCAAAACTTGAACCTTTAGATTAGCCCCACTTGCTTGCCGCGTGTTTTGCGTCAGCAGCTTTTGCATGCTCTTGCATCATCTTCTTCTTTTTTGCCATCTCTTCAGGTGTCAATTTTGCATTTTTGTCTTTAGTCATCATTGTCCCTGACTTACTCATATCTTTCTTAGTCTCAGCTGCCACACCAGCAGTCGCTGTGATAAGAGTTGCACCTAAAAGTGCACCAGCTAATTTTAGCTTGTTCTCTTTTTTCATTGCCATCCTTTATGTAAAATTACATTATTGTAACAATTAAATGTTTAGTGAATGTTTAGTCAAAAAGTTCACTAAACGGGTCAGCCCCTGATTCTAAACTTTTTTATCTTATTTCACGTAAACAATCTCAGCATTAGCATCTTTGTTGTGAGCAAAAACTAGGTCATTCCCTGATGCTGATGCATGACATGCAATACAGCCTGCTGGACTTCCTTTAGCTACTTTTCCTGCTAATACCATCTTTTTTGGGTTCATCATAATTTCTCCATTTGGCTTATACTTTACCCAAAACCAATCTGCATTGTCACTATCATAGCCTTTTTCTCTTTTTGCCATAACTGTAATAGCTTTTAGGTACATTCCTCTGTTTTTCATAACACTTGCGAGACTAACACCTTTTCCACCATAGTTTTTCTTCACAATAACTCTTTTACCGTCAATTGTTCCCTCTATGACTTCTCTTACTTTACCATGAGGAGGACCACCAACATACAAGTTTGCAGGAGTACTATTTAAACCCTTTGCTTCTATTTTTTTCCATAAGTCTTTTGCATAAGCAATGTCATCAGCTCCTCCAAAAGGTGCCGCAACTAAACTCGTAACCATTAACGTCATTGCAAATAATATTGCAGATATGAACTTAATTTTCATCATATTCTCCTTAAATTTTCCAAATTCTACACATTTAACGTGTAGTTCTAATGTAGCTAACGTGTAGCTTCTGTGTAGTTATGCTATACTTCCGCAACATGATTAGAAAGCTATTTAAAAAAAACAGTAAAAAAACAAAACTAGATGCATTCATAAAAAAGTATAAGATTCCACGTGAATATCTATCAGTAAATAGAAAGTCCATCACTCGAGGACTATTAGTAGGTATCTTTTGGGGTTTCATTCCCATGCCTATGCAGATGTTAGCTGTTGTTTTTACTACTCCATTACTCAAATTTAACGTACCAATAGCCATCGCAACTGTTTGGTTAAGTAACCCAGTCACTATGCCTTTTATGTACTATATGGAGTATCTAACTGGTAGTTTTTTACTAAATACTGCCTCTTTACATGTAGAGCTTACAATGGAGTGGTTTACCTCTCATCTTGATGATATATTTGTGCCACTTTACGTTGGAGCTATGTTTTATTCTATATTTATCTCTGTCATCGTTTATTACTCTATAAACTGGCTCTGGATAAAATCTGTCCACCAAGAAAAACGTCACCAAAAACGAAAAGATAACAAAAAAAAGTAACCAAATTAAAAATGATTGTTTTAATAATTGTCCATGAAATCTCTTTTTTTACTATGTTCTATACTATTTTCTAAACTTTCACATCGTTTTTCAATTTCTTCTACATGTAAAATAAAGTCTATCCCACTAGGAATTACCTCTTTTAAGACGTTATAAAACATCAATCTTTTTGTATACTCACCTACCATACTACCACTCCAACTAGTTGGATGTAAATCTAGTTTTTTAAAATCTTCAAGCGATTGATTTTTTTCTAAAAAAACTTTTATCATTAAAATTTGTAAATTTTCTTCAAAATTACAAATTAGCTGTTTAAAAATAAACTCTATCTGCTTTTCCTCTAATATTACCTTCGCACCAATTCTTAATTTATTTACTGACCTTACGCACCCTTCAAAAGTTGTAATTCTGAATAAGCCACCTGATTAGCTCTGATTAACAGTTTTGTTCTAATGGCAAAGTGGTTCATTTTATGTTTAATTTTCAAACATTCAAGCTTAAAAAAAGACAGCACTGATAAAAAGATATGATTACTTTGTGTTCGAATGATCTTTGTTGGTGATTTTGCTAAATCAATATTATGTTTAAGTGATTTATGAAACTCTTCAACTTTCACCCTCAAGGGGTACCCAGCCATCATTTTTCATAGATTGTTGAGATAGTGTCGCCATCAAGTGTGATATCACTACATATCAAATTTAAAATACCTATACTTCCATCTTTGTTTGTAAAGACTCGGCGCACTATAATGACTTCTTTATCATAGCCCTTTAGATAGCCTCGTACTGATTGCTTATCTGATAATTCCAGTTCATCTACCCTTGTGAACTTACCTGCATATTTATTCTCTAAACTTTTTGAAAAGAGACGATTACTTTTGAGTGCAGCAATAAACTCTTTTTTTTGTTTGGCTATAAATTCAAAGTTTTCTTTTGCTCCAAACCAAGGACATAGTGAAATTTTAGTTGATTGTTAATAGCCACTTGAATCATATCTCTCATCAATTGATTTTTTGTAACTTCTGATGAACGTTTTACTTCTCTTGTTTTAATGTCACTAAACTGGATAGGTTTTTCTACGGTTTCAAAAGCTACTGGAATTGATACTTCATTACTGTAGTACAAAGCATTGAGCATATTGATACCTCGAACAGATTTACCTACTGTATGATCAAAGTGCCAGCACATGATATCACTCTCATCTGTCCACTTTTTCTCTTGAATTGTATCATCAAAGATAAGACATGCTTCTTCACTCTGTATCTCTCTTACTGTTCTTTTAACTTGTCTCCATAAATCTTTTGAAGTAAATTCATTTTTTGATAAGAACCGTGTTATCTAATCATGACTTACTGAACCATTTGTCATTGATGACAACCCTGTTGCTGTAGCGTAACCACTACCGCTTATTAAATAATCTGTATAGAGTTCTATGTGATTTATTTTCATGCAACTTTTAAAGCAACTTTGATTCCTTGTGCGTAAGGTCAGTACCTAAGTAGAACTCTACCGAGTAAAGGCACTCTCTCCTAAACCTAGCCAACTTGCATAAAGATGCATTAAGTTCTGTAAATACCATAAATAAAGGAATCAGGAGTAGTACTATAACGCTAAGTATACAATACATTTGGAAAATAGATAGTAAAAACTCACCTTAATCGTATTTCTTTTTTTAATTCTTGATTTTACTCTTTTATTTTTTTTTGCTATAATTTTGAAAATTATAAAGGAAACAAGTGAAATCACCTCACGGCTTTGGCAAAAACTATTTTTCATTTTCTGCAATGTTAGCATACAGCGTGCAAAATACTCTTGATGCTAAAGTATCATCAATATACTCTTTATTGTCAAATAGACTCTCAAAAGAGGGTGAAGAAGTAGATGAAGATGATCCACCACTTGAGATTTTAGAAACTACCTGTTTTACTACAGATAGACCATGCCATTGTAACTGTTTTTACAGACTTAAAACAAAACTAGCTACACTTCTGTACCATTATATTCCAAGATGTCCATACTACTGCACTTATTTTGCGTTTAGACGCTCAGGGGTACACCCTCCTATATTTTAATTATTTCAACAATTAAAAATAAATAATTAAAGGTATAAAAATGTCAAATAACTACGTAGTAGGTTTTCCTCGCATTGGAGAACAGCGTGAACTTAAAAAAGTATTAGAAGAGTTTTGGGCAAAAAAATGCTCATATAGTGAAGTAAAAAAAGTTTCCAGTGAACTTAAAAAACGTCATTGGAATTATCAAAAAGAGGCTGGTATAGAGTATATAAGCTCAAATGATTTCTCTTTATATGACAATGTTTTAGATACATCTTTTATGTTAGGTGCAATTCCTAAAAGATTTAGAGATTTAAAAGGTGAAGAGCTTTATTTTGCTATGGCTAGAGGAAATAAAGAAGCAACAGCTTGTGAAATGACAAAGTGGTTCAATACGAACTATCACTTCATTGTGCCAGAATTATCTTTAGAAGATGAGTATATTTTAGATGCTTCAAAAGTCTTAGAAGAGTACCTTGAAGCGAAAAAACTTGGTATTAAAACTAAAATAAATCTAATAGGTCCTATTACTTACCTAGGGCTTTCAAAGAGAGTTGATGGCGGAGATTGTTATGAATTGCTTGGTAAAATTATTCCTCTTTATGAAGAGCTTTTAGTAAAAATAAATGAACTTGATAGTGAGATTTTAGTGCAGTTTGATGAGCCAATTTTTGTAAAAGATTTAGACCCAAAAGTATATAGTTTAATCAAATACACATATGATAAATTAGCAGCCAATGCAAAAATTGCAGTTGTTACTTACTTTGAACACTCTAATGAAGCAATAAATATGCTTGTTCTTACTCCTGTATGGGCTATTGGACTTGATTTTGTACATGGAAAAGAGAATCTAAAATCACTTAAAGCAATAGCAAAAAGTGGTAAAAAATTGATTGTAGGTGTTGTCGATGGTAGAAATATTTGGAAAAATGACTTTGAAAACAGTCTTGAGCTTTTAGAAAATATAACTAAAGTTGTAAAAAAAGATAATATTTTAGTAGGATCATCTTGTTCACTTTTGCATGTTCCTTTTACTTTAAAATATGAAAAGAAGCAAAATAGTGAGATAAAAAACTGGCTTAGTTATGCTGTTGAAAAACTTGATGAAATCTCACTCATATCAAAAAAATTTTTTGGTGAGGAGCATGATAAAAAAAGTTTTTTAGAAAATTTAAAAGCAAATGAGAGTAGAAAAACTTCAAAACTAATTCATAATGAAGAGGTTCAAAATAGAGTAAAAAACTTAAAGTGTTTAGAAAGAGAAGGGGTTTATGCTCAAAGAATAAAATTACAAAAAGAGCTTTTAGGTTATGAAGATTTAGCAACTACAACCATAGGTTCTTTTCCTCAAACTCCGGAGGTTAGACTTGCTAGAAGTGGGTTTAAAAAAGGGCTTATTAGCGAAGAAGAGTATTTAAAAGAGATGAGAGCTTACATAGATGAGTGTGTAGAGTTTCAAGAGCAGTGCGGACTTGAAATCTTAGTTCATGGTGAGCCTGAGAGAAATGATATGGTTGAGTATTTTGGGGAGCAGTTAAAAGGTTATGGTTTTAGTCAAAATGGTTGGGTTCAGAGTTATGGGAGTCGTTGTGTAAAACCTCCTTTTATTTATGGTGACATAAGCCGAGCAAAACCTATGACTGTTGAGTGGATAAGCTATGCGAGTAGTAGAACTCAAAAAATCATGAAAGGGATGCTCACGGGTCCTGTAACCATACTCAATTGGTCGTTTGTAAGAGATGATAAACCAAGAAGTGAAGTTTCAAAGCAGATTGCTGTTGCTCTTAGTGATGAAGTAGATGATCTTCAAAATGCAGGAATCAAAATCATACAAGTGGATGAAGCCGCTTTTAAAGAGGGATACCCTCTAAGAAAGTCTAAAATAAAAGAGTATGAGCGTTGGGCTGTAAGAGATTTTAAAATCTGCGTTAGTAGAGCTAGAAAAGAGACTCAAATTCATACTCACATGTGTTATAGTGAGTTTAATGATATTATTAAAACCATAGAAGCTATGGATGCAGATGTGATTACAATAGAGACTGCAAGAAGTGGAAATGAGTTGTTGAAAATATTTAATAAGGTTGGTTACAAACAAGAAGTAGGTCCTGGGGTTTATGATATACACTCTCCAAGAGTTCCTAGTGTTGAAGAAATAAAAACACAAATAAAGTTACTACTTGAAGTTCTACCAAAAGAGCAGTTATGGATAAATCCTGATTGTGGATTAAAAACAAGAAAGTGGAAAGAGACAAAAGAAGCTCTTAGAAATATGGTTGAAGCAGTTCATAAAATTAGGATTGAGTTAAACTAATCCTTATTTAATTTGAGGTATATCTCTATAGCTTCTTTGTTTGAGAAGTGTTCTAGGGATATATCTTCATCATTAATATAGTTTGTTTTTCCAAAGTTTTTGTGGCAAGCCTTGCAGTTTGATTTTGATTTAATTTTTGGATGTTTATAAGCACTTCGTGGAATTTGTATATGTAAGTCTCTCCAGTACCGTGTTTTTGTTATTCTATATTTGACTTTTCCAACTGTACTTTTTATGATGCCTTGAGAAATTTCTGTGTCAGAAGTTTCTGCACTATTTTTTAATATATACTCTTTAATAGTTCTAAAGTGAGGAACATCTTTAGTTAGATTTTTTTTGAAATGCTCTTTTTTATCTTCCAGTGCTATTTTCCACATTTCTTTAGTCATGAAAGTTGGAGAGAAGAGGTTGTGACACTCTGCACACTCTTTTGCAAAAGCTTTATTGTCTGTTTTGTAGTTAATCTCATGGTAGTTTTTAGTCATTATTGAAGTTTGAGGGAAAAAGTAAGAAAAAAGTCCGACAAAAAGAGAAAAAATAATAGCAAATACACCTAAAGAGTTTTGGAATTTGGAAACTTTGCTTGGTTCGGCATCTATGTTTTTGTAGCCATGTATCATAGATGTAACGGTACCGCTTTTGTGCCAGAAGTGCTCTAAAATGACTCCAATGATGTGCGTTATGGCAACTACCCCAACAACATTTTTACTAATGATATGAATTTTAAGGGCCATGGGAGTAAGGGAGGGGTGAAGAAAACTAAATATTCCTCTATCTTCTTGACTTCCAAGAAGAACAACACCACTAACGGTACAAAAAAAACCAAATAATATAAGCAAAATGGTTGCCCAAGAAGCAGCGGGATTGTGTCCTATGTATATTTTTTTATCTTTAAATAGTTTTGTGAAGTAGTAAAAAAGGTCTTTAAAAGAGAAGTCAAAGTTTATAAAAAGTGCGTAAAAAGGACCTATAAAACCCCAAAGAAGTCTAAATGTTAGAAGTCCACCGGCTATAATTCCAAATGAGACATGTACAAGAAAGAGATTTTCAAAGTAGGAAGAGGCGAAAGTAACAGCAATACAGATAACAAGTATCCAGTGAAAATACCTAGTTACTTTTGACCATATATATACGGGAGCAGACATACACACTCTTTTTGTTAATTTATCACAGGGACATTATAACAAAAAAGAGCTTTTGTATAAAATTATAGGTTAACTTCTGCTTTAGCTGCTTCGTTAGACTTAACAACATCACCATTACCATGGATGATATGAGGGATGCATCCTGTACATACATCTACAGTTTCATCATCTTTTGTAGCCTGAATAAATACTGTTCCTGGTGCATCTTTACTTGTTTTAAGACATACATTACATACGTTTACGTTATCGCTTTTCATAATAATCCTTTAAATTTTATGAATTATACAGAAGATAAATAAAAAACAAAATGAAACGAATCAAGTTAAATTGATAGCGAATATCAAAATTAAAGATATAATTAAGTTTATTCTATTATAATAATAATTATCAACAAAGGAGAAAAGATGTCAGTTTTAGTAATAGGTGCAGATGAAATAACCCCAATTAAAGCAGTTTTAAGTGATTTGGGTGCAGGTAAAATTACACATTGGGATGCTAGAAAAAAGAGTAGTATTCATAGGAAAGTTATTCCTCAAGATACGGACTGTATAGTTTTATTAACTAGTTTTTTAAATCATAATTCGATGAAATATTTTAAAAAAATGGCAAAAAAGAAAAGTATACCTTTAGTTTGTTCTAAACGAAGTGTAAGTTGTGTCTATAGTGAGTATTGTAAAATCATGAAACTTGATGATGATTTTGAGTGTAGAAAAGCTCAAAATTCATAAAAAGAAAACTAAACTTTTCATAGCTTCAATGCCAATATCAAGCGATTCTTCTCCTAGAGTTTTTAAGGAGTTTTCTACTCTAAAAATCATTTCACTCATCAAAATCTCAAAGTTGGGATTTGATGGTGAGTAAAGATTTTCTTGTCCATTTTTTATATATTTTAGATTTTGGATAAGTTTCCAAGTAGGTTGTTCACCTTTGTCTAAACGTTTAGAATCAGCAAAAAATATATATCTTAAAGAAAATTTTAAATTAGTAGAAAAGATTACTCATGATATATAGGGTTCGAAACAAACAGAGCAAAAATATATAAAGCAACTAAAAAATATCTACATGTAAAGCCAAAACCACTACAAAGTTGACTATAAATATAATTTTTTGTGTTATAATCCACAATAATCTTGCCAAAGGTAAAGCTTCAGTGAGATGAATTTAAAAGGGACTTGTTCCTTTTAAAGAAGACATTAAATGAACAAAGGAAAAATTATGCCTCTATTAGATAGCTTTATGGTGGACCATACAAAGATGCCAGCTCCTGCAGTTAGAGTTGCTAAAACTATGAAAACACCTTCAAACGATACTATTACAGTTTTTGATTTGAGATTTTGTAAACCAAATGAAGATGTACTTAGTCAAGAAGGAATTCATACGTTGGAGCATCTTTATGCTGGATTTATGAGAGAACATCTTAACGGTGATGGAGTTGAGATTATAGATATTTCACCAATGGGTTGCAGAACAGGCTTCTATATGAGCCTACTTGGAAATCCAGATGAACTTCGAGTTGCAAAAGCTTGGAAAGAGTCTATGAAAGATATACTTAAAGTTGAAAAACAAGATGATATTCCTGAGCTTAATGTGTATCAGTGCGGAACTTATGAGATGCATTCACTTGAAGATGCAAAGAGTATCGCAAATAATATTTTAAGCACACAAATTGGGGTAATGAGTAACGAAGAGTTAAAATTGGATACAAATAAAATAGTTTAATTCACTTTTTATTCACAATTGTGTATTATATTAATTTAAATAAAACAAGGAGTTTGAAATGAAAAGATTATTAGCGCTTATGATGGCAGCTTTTTTCATAGTAGGAATGGTAAGTACTTCAGCTTTAGCTGACGCAGCAAAGGGACAGAAGTATTACTTGAAGTTTATGAAGAAAACAACAGGACTAAATGGTGCAAAATTTGCAGCACAGCATACTCAAGATGAGTGGAAAGAACTTTTTGCAAATGATGCAGAGAAGTTTATAGTTGAGTACTCAAAAAAGTATCCAAAAGCTTCAAAGTTTTTTGCTAAAGATAAGTTTAAAAGTAAATACTCTAAACACATCTCTGATTTTGTAATTGAATATGCAAATGACAGTGGTAACGTACCATCTTGTTAATTTAGTTTAACAATCAATTGGGGTCAATCTGACCCCATCTTTCTCTCTTTTAAAAATTAATTTTTTCCCAAATCCAAGTCTATTGTCAGTAAATTTTAAATGCTTTACATGTAGAGTCCAAATTGTTGGATTCATGGCTATGGCATAAGGAAAAGTTTTTAGATAGAGGGCTTTTTCGATTAGTGTCGCTTTTTTTACAATCCCGCTAAATTGTAGACCTCTTATTTTACCAATTTCATTGGTTTCTAGTGCTATTGTTGCTGCATAGTTTGGGTTTACATGTAACTCTGTCATATGTCTAGTAGATTCATCAGAAGCGATAATAAAGTTAAATTCATCATCACTAAAAGCATAAAAACAGTTTGCACTATGAGGTATATTTTCTTTACATGTACAGAGGCTAAGAAGATGATGCTCTTTTATAAACTCTACTAGTTTTTTCAAGCACTTAGGCTTTGAAGAGTTTGTTGTATTGCTTCTAAGTTCTTCAATACATAATAAATGCAGAGAATCCAAATGATAGCGATTAGCTCTTGAATAGATAAGAATACTTTTTTTCTTATTTTATGTTTTGTAGCAATTATTGCTATAAGTGCTCCAAAAACTCCACCAGCAATACTAAAAAAGTGTAGACTTAGCTCAGGCACTCTTTTTCTATTTTTTAATGCATAGATTTTATCAATAATAAAGAGTATAAATGTAAATATATTAATCGTCATTATATACCAGAGTATAACAGGTATGGTAGGCATAAAATTATTTAGAGTAAAGCTAAGAACCGCTAGAGAGAACATAAGTATAATGCGAAAACCGTTACAACACATAATAGCTCTTTTTTAGAAGAGTATAGCATAAAAGGATTTTAGATGTATAGATTTTTAGTAAGTTTAAGCCTGTTTGTTTCGGCTATTTTTGCAGAACAAAACCTTATTATACTTCAGTATACGGGAGTAGACGTAGTGCATAAACATAGTAATATAAACGAAGAGATTTTGATTGAAAGAGTTCAACCAGAGGAGTGTTTAGACGTTCATATTTCAGTAGAGCATATCTATGGTGGAGATTTTGCTCATAAAGATTTACCAAAAAATTGTAAAAAAACTTTTGCTACAACAATAGGTCAAGTTATGCCTATGAGTATAGCTAAAGGAGTTAAAACGGTTGGAGAGATAGAAGTTTTGGATTTTATTAAAAACAAATCAGAAAAATACCCAGATAAATATATTTTGATAGATTCAAGACGTTTAAGTTGGTATGAAGAGTTTACTATACCAAGTGCTGTGAATTTACCTTTTAATGAGATAGAGTATGATGAGGATTTTGAAGAGGATTATTATAATATGTTAAAACTTCTAAATATCAAAAAAGAAGGTGAAAAACTAGATTTTTCACAAGCAAAAACAGCTCTTCTATTTTGCAATGCTATTTGGTGTGGACAATCTTCATATGCTATAAAATACTTTCTAAAGATGGGTTATCCTGCAAAAAAACTGTTATGGTATAGAGGAGGGGTACAGAGCTGGATTATGCTTGGCTTCAACACAATTAAACCAAAATAATGCTAATATAGTCTCTTTTATTAAAGAGGCAACTACATGGAAATACTTTTATTAGTAGCAAAATATACCTTTCTAGGGTTATTTGTATTTGTTGGCGCTACTGTTATAACTAAAAGTATTGGTAAATTTGCTAATAAATCCAAAAATAGGGATGATGATGACAAATGTTGAATACATAAAAGAGATGTTTATACTACAACAAAAATTAAATGATGAAACTAATGGTACAGGCTGGGAAAATGGCTACACTAAAAATGATCGTATTATAAACTGGAAACGTTGTATATATATGGAGAGTGCGGAACTCATAGATAGTTTTAACTGGAAACACTGGAAAGATATAAACAAAGCAACAGATTGGGAAAATGCTACTATTGAAATAGTCGATATTTGGCATTTTGTTATGAGTTTGCTTTTAGAAGAGTATAAGACTCATAACAGAGGAAGTGTAGACAAACTTGTAAAAGATGTTATAGATGTTCATGGTTTTGAGAGATTTTCTAAAGAGCCAGAAAACAGAGAAAATGCGGATACAATGGAAGTTATAAATGACATAGAATCAATTATGCACATAACAACAGCATCTCAAATAGATTTGTTTGACGGTTTGCTGAAAGATTATTTTGCAATGTCATTAAAATGTGGTGTAAATCTAAAAATATTATATAAATATTATATTGCTAAAAATGTTTTAAACCAGTTCCGTCAAGACAATGGATATAAAGAGGGAACATATAAAAAAGTTTGGGGAAACAAAGAAGACAATGAAGTAATGTTAGAAATTATGACTGAAAATACACTAGGAGCACAAAAGCTTTATAAAAAGTTAGATAAAGTATATAATGCATAACTCTACTTTAGGCAAAGCAACCAAAGACTTTTTTACAGGAAAGTTTCTTTTCTTGTCTTTGGCTCCTTTTATAGCACCAATTTTGATACTAGGAACTTTTTTTGTATATGGAAGTAGTGAATTTCTTGCTCTTTTACAAGAGGGCTCTTTAAGTGGAAATTATTCGTACATAGACGAAAGTGCATATCCAATATTGACTTACCTTTTAGGTTTTACAGTTTTCCATTGGTTAATCATGACACTTTTTGTCTTGCTTGGTACTTTTGGCATAGTATTGTTTTCTTTGGTTATTGCTGTTATTACTGTAGGTCTTTTAACACCTTATATAGTTGGTTTAGTAAGAAAAAAAAGTTATTTACATGTAAAAAGGTCTGATGGAGATGGATTTCTGTTTTCTCTTTGGAGTATTTTTAAAATTTTTATGAAGTTTATGCTTCTTCTTTTGTGTGTACTACCATTTTTACTTTTGCCTTTTGTGAACTTTTTTATCTTTCAATTACCATTTTTTTATCTTTTTTATAGATTGATGATGTATGATTTGGTATCTTCAGGAGTATGTAAAGATGTTGAACAAATCATAAGAGAGAATAGGCTCTACCTTTTTGTAGTGATGGGAATTTTCTTCTTTTTATCTCTTATACCACTGTTTGGACTGTTACTACAAGTGTTTTTTGTAGTTTATCTTAGCCATTTTATTTTGAATAAATCAAAGTCAATTGAGGTAGTTAGTAACACCGATATTCAAAATTCATAACTAAAATATAATTTTATTGTTTATTTAACATTATTGATGTATAATACCCGACATTTTATATTTAGGACAAATTTTGAAAAAAGATATTTTAATGAAAATCCTAAGAACTGTTATACTATTTGGACTTTTTATTGGTAGCTTAAATGCTGCTACTTTTTCTGATAAACAGATTGAAACCTTAAAAATGGTACGAGAAGTAGCACTTCAGTATCCAAATTCCACTGGTGAAACTTTTGAAAATACAGCTATGGCTATTTGTCTTACAGAGACAAGTGCTGGTGTTTTTAAAATTGGTGACATCGGGAAAGACCCAAATATATTTAATGCTTCTTTAGGAATCATGCAAGTAAGACTAGAAACTGCAAGGTTTTTGGCAAACAAGTTAGAGTGGACAGAAGTTATAAAGATGAGTGATGTAAGACTTGTTAATAAACTTCTAAGTGATGATAAATTTAATGCAACTATGGCAGTAAAGTTTATAGTTTGGTTAAACAATTACACGAAGCATCATTATTTTAGAACAGTAAGTAGATATAATGGTGGAAATTATAATCACTCATACTACGGTAGAGTGATGAATAACATGGACTTAATAAGAAAAAAAGCTAATTTAAATTAGCACAACTTACACATATGGTAGATTCTGGAACTATACAGAGCCTACCGTATGGTATTTTTTCTTCGCAAATACTACACAAACCATAATCTTCGTTATCTATTTTTGTTAAAACAAAAGATATTTTTTTAAGTCTAACTTTTGCTTTTTTGAGTATGGATTCATTGATGCTCTTTTCTTGCATAGCTTCAAGTCTTGTAAGTCGTCCGAGTGAACAGTCTGGTTCTATTGGGACAGTTTTTATCTCTAGCTCTTCTATTTCGTGAAGTATTTCACTTTTTGTTTGAAGTATGATTTGTTTGAGGTTTTCTTTCTTTTTTTTATCCATAAACTATGCTACGGCTCTTTGGAGTTTCAAAAAACTCTATACGAGAAACATTAACGTTTATCTTGTTCATTTTTTCTTGCACTATTTTTAGAAGCCAAGTTGAAATATTTTCACTTGTTGGAACAAAATCTACGATTATATAGCCCTCATACATTTCAAAAAGATGCTCAGGTTTTCCTTTAAGAATTTCTAAATCAGGTTTTTTGTAGTTATCTTTACATGTAATAAGATTTTTCTTATCTGCAAAGTCTGGGAGCAGTGTTCCAAAAAGAGGGTCATTGATATCTATGATGAACTTATGGTCTAAAGTGGTATCTAAGAAGTGCTTAAACCAATTTAGATGATGAAAGTCAGTAACCATGCCATCTACAAGTTTGTCGCTACTGAGGTAAACTATAAGACACCCTTGATGACCATGAAGATGACGACAAGCAAGGCAGCTATCCATAGAGAATTCTACATTAAGAGTTTGCGACCAAACTCTATGCCCATAACAAAAATCGAATTGTTTTGATATTTCCCATTTCATTGACGTTACGCGTATATATTCAACAGTTGTTTGCTGTCATTTGTAGGTTGAACTGTTTCAATTTTTTCTACCGGAGTGCTTTGAGAAGTGGGAGCTTGTTTTTGTACTTGGTCTGATTCTTTTGAAGTTGCACTAGGATTCGGTCTACCAACTTGAATTTGGCTTGAATAAGGTGATTGAAATATATAGCTATTTACATTCATGTTAAACTCCAAATTGTGTTTCTATATTTCCATTTTCTAGTTGCTTTTTAGGAACAGGTTGAACATTCAAATCTTGATAACTGTTTGTTTGCCTTGATACTTGCATATTGAACCCTCCTTTAAAGGTATTTTATTTATCTATTATAGCATAATATCAATTTACTGTTAATTTACTGTATTAGTCCATAACATATGGCACTGAGGATTAGTTTCAATTAGATATTGTACAGGAGTTTTCATTTTTAAACTATGGTGAGGTATTTCAGTGTTATATCCAATAAGCCAATCTGCCATTTTTTGGTTAAATAAGTCTATATCGCTAAAGAGTAAATCATCATTGTAATCAACAAACTGTTCTTGTATTGTTCTATTAAATCTTTCGTTATGAGCATTCATTTTAGGAGATCTGGGATATGTCCAGTAGTGAGTTAAGTTTCTATTCTGAAGAAGCTTATCAAAGTCTTTCATAAACTCTGAACCATTATCTGAGAGTATTGAGAATTTATTATCATTGGTATCATTAGTTACGCCATCAATAAGAGCTGCAAGTACTTTGGCAGTATGAGTTGTATGTTTAGTTGGAATTGTAACAGCAAATGCGATACGGCTATTAGAGTCAATCATAGTCATAATATATCTTCTCATACCAGCTGTTACGCTTTGAATTGTGTCAACTGCTCACAGGTGCATAGGTTCTGCTTTAAGACCTTTAGGTTTACGATTTTTAATCTTTTTTTTCTTTAGGTTTACTCTACCTTTAAAATCTATACGTTGAGGAAATAATCTCATTTTATTTTTATCTCTTGCGATAGTTCTTCCTATAGTTGATTCTGAGGGAAGAGTAAGACTATTCTTTTTGCACCAAGGTTTTAACATTACATATAATTTTGCTTTACCTATATTTGGATACTTTTCTCTAAGTTGTTTTATCTTTTGAACTATAACTTTTGTAGTAGTTGGTTTTCTTATTTGTTTTGGTACACTTGACTTTGGAGTAAGAGATGATATATCTTCTTTACTTTTTTTAAAAGTTGCTTTGTATCTGTAGATTGTTCGTCTACTTACACAAAATGCTTCAATAGTAGCATCCAATCCATATTTATCAAAAAACTTTATAATTTTTAATCGTTTTTTAGCTTCGGTATTTTCCATCTCTAAAATATAGCTAAATCTTTTAAATCTTGCATATCCTCTTATCCCATTAAATAGACTTCTTTCAAAAGTCACTTAATATCTTTCAATTTTAACTCAAAATTATAAATACCAGCAATTAAGTTAAACCGTAAGCCAAATCTTTTTCTTCTATTACGATAGGTTTCTGAGATGATACGAAATCGTTTTAGTACACCTATAACATGTTCTACAAATATACGTTTTGATGCAAATATTTTATTATCTTTTTTATCTTCATGACTTAATGGTTTTAACTTACTTTTTTTCTTTGGAATAAGGGTATTATTGTGTATCTTTTTTATTCCCAAATATCCGGTATCAACATTAACTTGTATATTTGGATTTAGTGGTAATTTACTTTTTTTATACAACTTAAAATCATGTAGTTTCCCTTCTGAACACGTAGTTGCTAAAATGGTTAACTCTTTTGCATCAACAACTAGTTGTGTTTTTAGTGTATGTCGTTTCTTTTTCCCTGAATAGTATCTCTGTTGCTTTTTTTTGGACGTTGAATAGGTGATTCAGTTGCATCAACCAAGATAACTTCAATCTCCATATCATTCATCAATCTATTCTTTGTTGGAAGTGAAAAAACTTTTGAGTTTATCAATATATCTTCTGCTCTTTTTATCATTTTATAACAGCTTGATTCACTGATACTGTAATCTACACTTATATGATAATATGTACGATATTCTCTTAAATATTCAAGCATCATTAAAATCTGATCTGCATAGATTAATTTTAGGGGACGACCTGATATCTTCTTCCTTTTCTCTTCGAAATCTTTTAAAAGTTTAACCATCAATTCAAAGGTCTCTTTTTTTACACCTGTCAATCGTTTAAATTGCTCTGGTTTCTTATTCTCTATTTTTTTATATTTACTCATATTCTTTACTAAGCAATTTTCATTCTTACTTTTGAAAGATGTCTAATAAATAATCTGTCTGCATTTCTCACTCTTTAGTTCTCCTCTAAAAAGTGTCATATGTTTCTGAACTTATACAGTACTTAAAAATTTGTTACATAGTATCAAAAAGGTTAGAAATGGCTAAGAAAAAAGGTAAAAAAATCGATTATATCTGCCCATTTGAATACTCAATGGAAAAGATTAGTGAAAAGTGGAAAGGACTGATTTTATGGCATCTATTTGAAAAAACAAGGCGATACGGGGAACTTAAAAAACAATACCCTAAAATATCTCAAAAAATGTTGTCATTAACTTTAAAAGAATTAGAAAATGATAATATAATCAGCAGAAAAGTATACCATGTAGTTCCACCAAAAGTTGAGTATTCTATGACAAAAAAAGGCAAAGATCATTATCCAATCTTTAAAATGCTATCTGAGAACAATCAAATAAAATGATTTGATAGCAATCAAGACAAAAAAATATAAATTACACTAGAATTCGGATAAAAAGTATCTTAATTATAGGAACCTTTACATGTATAACAAATTTACTTCTCAACCTCATCAGCCTTTTTTTACAGCGGCTATTCTTTTTTTCATAACGTTTTTACTTATACTCTCTTTTAATTACTCTGGTGTAATCTCACTGAAAAGTAACATTTCAGGATTTCACTCATACCCTTTGATACATATTGTTTTTATACAGTTTTTCTTAGGTTTTTTATTTGTAGTATTTCCTCGTTTTTTAACTCAAGCAGAGATTCCTCTCAAAATATATATGAATCGTTTTTATCTGTTTACCTTAGGAGGACTTACATACCTAGCGTCTCTTTTTATTGGTATGGAGCTAAATAAAATAGCTATGATTATCCTTATAGTAGCAAGTTTCATGAGTTTTAGAACACTCTTTAAAATATACCAAAACAGTATAGTTAAAAACAAGCATGATGTTACATGGATACTAGTTGCTTTTGGTTGTGGACTTATTTCAAATATACTCTTTTTTATCTCTTCATTTGGATTCTCAACACTTGAAACCTTTAGCGTACATATGGGATTTTATATGTTTTTATTTGCTCTTATCTTTACAATTTCTCAAAGGATGATACCTTTTTTCTCAAGTATAAAAGTTCAAGGTTATCAAATAAATAAATCTAAATATGTACTAGAAATAGCTTTCGGTTTACTTGGGTTAAAAGTAATTGCACTTAGTTTACAAATAGACCTATTCTCATTTATCATAGATTTTTTTCTATTTGCCTTTTTCACTTATGAACTTTTAAAATGGAAGCTTCCTATTTTTAAAGTAACTGCAATTATGTGGGTTCTTTATCTTTCTTTATTTTGGTTACCTGTTGGATTTTTTATCTCACTCTTAGAGTCTACTTCAAACCTTTTTAATATGGGAATAATTTTTGAAAAATCAGCTCTTCATACTTTAGCTATTGGTTACTTTTCCACAGTACTCATAGGTTTTGGCACTCGCGTAGTTTTAGGGCACTCTGGACGAACTCCAACAGCAGATAAACTTACAGTTATTATGTTTTGGATAATCCAAGCTATAGTTTTACTTCGCATATTTGCTGGACTTAGCATGAATGGTAATTTTGATTATGTTTTTTGGATAATTATAAGTGCCAAGCTTTTAGCTCTTGGACTTATAATGTGGTCTTTTAAGTACTTAGGTATTCTTATAAAAGGTAATTAAGAACTCAGTTGGGCTACTTTTACGCTTTTATCACATGCACGATAAAACTTTAGTAGTCCATCTATCTTACTTTTGCTCAAATCTTGTTTAAAAGTAAGTCCTAAAAGTTCTTTTACTAGTCGTTCATTACTCAAGGTTTCTACACCATAAACTTTTGCTTTTTGCATTATTTTGATATCTCTTTCGTTAAGATTACCCTTTAAACCGCTTTCATACATAAACAATTTTACCTTTTTGTAACTAAAAAGAGATTATTTAACTCATATTTTTGCAATAAATTAAACACCTTCACTATTTTTTCGTATTTTACATTCTTATCTATACGTATTATTATATCACTTTTTTTATCTTTTATCTTATGTAATTCAAAATTTAATTGATTTATAGTTACTTTTTTACCAAAAATTGCCATCTGTTCAATGCCTATTTCTATACTTACTTCTTTCTTTTCTATCATAAGCTCTTTTGCATTTGAACTAGGCAAATCCAAAATCAAAGCTAACTCTTCTTTCTTAAAAACAGAAGTTACTAAAAAAAATATCAGTAGTATGAAAAGCACATCTATTAGAGGTGTTAAATCAGGAGCAATTGTCTCTCTCTTTTTAGCTCTCATCTATAACCTTTTTAGCACTTTTGCTTCTAAAGAATTTTCTATATTATCTAAGATACCAATAAAATAATTATATGCAATATACTATCATTCCAGCTACTGTTGTTATAAGTGCTATAGAAATACCTGCTGAAAAAACAGATGGATTACCAAGTCCTAGTTTACTAATAGAATCAAAAAGTGTAATACACCTATAACAGTCCCTAATAGTCCTAAAAGAGGTGAAACTGTAGATATAATTTTTATTGTATTCATGCCTTGTTCCAATTTAGAAAGCTTCTTTGCCAATATGTTATTTAATAGTTTTTTAGAAAAAATTTCATTATTTTGTTTTATAAACAATAAAATACTTTCTATAATATCTTCTTTTGTTGACCATCCAATGGGTGGTGTGAAATATATAAAGATTTTTAGATGAAAAAAGCGTATATTTAACTACGGGAGACCTTCATTATGCTCATTCAAGGATTAAAGCAGCGTATAGAAGTTTGAAAACTAATTTACTTTACTTGTTTACATATAAAAATTATAAAAAACTAAACAGTCAAAATAGAACAAATTCACTTAAAGGTGGAGTCTTCTCTCGCATAAAAATATGATAAGTTTACATCGAGGATTTAGTAAAAGCATGAAGTTGAATTTGGTAGATTATTATTTGGTAAATTTATAAGAAAAAGTAGAAAAGTAAGCACCCATTTTTTTAATTGATTCATTAATTTTTATTAATATTAGATAATATTGATAACCATCACTAAAATATTTAAATGCTTATTACTCCACAAAAACGTTCATTTGTTCCATTTCTGCGAAACGAAAAATAGTTTTTATCACAACATGTACATGTAGGTGAAACTTCTAAATTTTCTAAATTTTTTTTATTTAGTTCAATTAAATCAAGATATATCTTGCCCTCTTCTTTACATGTAAACTCTTCAAAGCCTTTTACAACTTCTGAACCAACTTCATAACAACACTTTTTAATTGATGGTCCAAAAACTACATGTATATTTTTTTCTTTACATGTAAACTCTTCGCACATCTTCTTTATAGTCTTTTTAACAATTCTTTTATATGAACCCTCACGTCCAGCATGGGCTACTCCAACTGCACCTCTGACTTTATCTATAAATATAACAGGAATACAATCAGCCACAACTACACAAAGAGCCACATCAGTGTCCATTGTTATCATAGCATCGCACTCTTTAATCGAGCTATTTTTATTCACAACTTCTACCTTATCACTATGAATTTGCCTCATAAAAATTAGCTTTTTATCGTCAACTTTTGCTTGAAGTTTATCTCTATTAACACCTGTAAATCTATCGGTAAAAAAGTACATTAATAAAGAGCCATCATCTTGTCTACACTATCCCAGCTTATGTTTTTTTTGCCTGCAATCATATGGTATATATACCTAGCAAACATATCAGTCTCTATGTTTACCTTGCGTCCTACACTGTACTCACTAAAAATAGTCTGTTTCAATGTATGCGCTATAATAGTAAGCCTAAACTCATTGTCTTGTACATCATTGAGAGTCAAACTAACACCGTCAATAGCGATACTTCCTTTTGGAATGATAAACTTAGAAAACTCTTTAGGTAAACTTATAGTCATATCGGTTGCATTTTGGTTTTTAATGATTGATTTAATAGTGCCTAAACAATCAACATGCCCCTGAACTATGTGACCTTCGAGCCTATCACCTATTGCCATAGCTGGTTCTATATGAACTCTACCTCTTAGGTTTTCTATTGCCATAATTTTGCGTGTTTCTGCTGAAAGTTCAACGGTAAAAGTTAGATTATTTAGTTTTACTACTGTTAAACAAATACCGTTAGTTGCTATACTATCGCCTATTTGTGGTCTATATTTTGCTTTTAATGTCAAGTAACTGTTTTCATAACTTACTACTGTTGCAAATTCTCTTATAAGTCCAGTAAACATTTTTATACCTCTTTACATGTAAAGAGAGATTATAGCATATTAACCTATCTTTTATTTTATTTGGTATAAAATAGTATTGTAGTTAATAAAGGAAAATATTATGTTTACAAACCTCTCGATATCTACAAAAATACATGTTCCTTTGATCATGGCAATAATCTTTGGTTTTATCATAATTGAAATTACAAGTTGGAGAACCCTCTCTTCTATGGAAGAACTCTCTCTTGAAAAAGAAGCAAAACTATTTGCACTAGATGCTGCCATTGAAGCTGCTAGTGCAGGTGAGCATGGTCGTGATTTTGCTGTTGTAGCTGATAAAGTACGCAAACTTGCAGAACGTACTCAAAAATCTCTCTCTGATATTAATGTAGTAGTTAAAGCCATTTGTGATACAAGTGAACAAATGAATGCAAACTCACAAAATATGGAAAAACTCATAGCAGTGGCAGACAAAGTTGAAACCAAAATAAACGACAACACAGCAACAAATACAAAAAGTATTGGAGAAATAAGCAGTAATGCAGAACACTTAAGTACTCTTACAAACGAGTTAAATAAAGTACTTGGAAAATTCAAAACTTGAAATCATATAAATCTGCACTTATAGCATGTATACTCGTTGTATTTTCTTGCATAGGACTGGCGCGGTTTTCTTTTGGCATGGTTTTACCAAATATGCAAGTAGATTTAGGGTTAAATACGACACAAATAGGGCTTATAGGAAGTGCAAACTTTTTAGGATACCTTCTTGGACTCTTTTTTACAGGTAAATTTTATGTAAAGTTTGGTCCAGCTACTCTTATAAAACGCTCTTTATTAACCCAAAGTTTTTGTATGCTTTTGATGGTTATTAGTGATAACTATCTTATAGCTTCTTTTACATTTTGTATAGCAGGTTTTTTTGGTGCTATGTCTAATATAGCTGTTATGACTTACATAACTCAAATAGTTCCAAAAGCTATCAAAGGCAAAGCAACTGGCATTGTGATAATGGGTATTGGTAGTAGTATTATTTTTAGTGGTATGATTGTCCCTTTATTTGACAAACTATTTGATGTTTCTTCATGGAGAGTTAGTTGGTTTAGCTTTGCATTGATTATTTTTATTATCTCTTTTGTTATAAAAAAAGGTCTTAGTTTTTCTTTACATGTAAACCCCTCAACAGTAAACTCAGACTATTCACTAAAAAAGACATTTAGTGATAAAAAGTTTCTTCAAGTAGCGTGTATATATCTTCTTTTTGGTATTACATACGTTGTGTATATGACCTTTTTTGTTCTCGCAGCAGAGGTCAAATGGCAAGTTAGTACAGAAGTATCTGGTATATTTTGGACTCTTTTAGGAATTGCCAGCCTTCTTTCAGGTCCTGTTTTTGGAATAATTGCAGATAAAATAGGAAATTATAAAACCTTAAGTCTGATTTTTTGTATTCAAGTTATAGCTCATGCTATACTCTCTTTTGACTCACCTATAACTCTTGTATGGTTCTCTGCACTTCTTTTTGGACTTTCTGCTTGGGGAGTTCCAACCATTATGGCAATTTTAAGTAGTGAACTTTTTGGCATAACTCATACTGCAAAAATACTCAGTTTTGTAACCATCTTTTTCGCAATTGGGCAAATAGTAGGTCCTGTAGGTGCAGGTTATATTGTAGATGTTTTTGGTGACTTTTCTTATGCCTTTTTAGTCTCATCTTCACTAGCTTTTATAGGTTTCCTACTCTCTTTTTGGGTTGATTACAAGCATAAAAGAGGTATAATAGCGTAAAAAATTTAGACTTGTGAAAGAAGTCCAATAAGGACAATAAAATGAAATATGACGTTATAGTAGTAGGTGGTGGACATGCAGGCATAGAAGCAGCACTTACAAGCTCCAGATTAGGCAAAAAAACACTACTCATAACAATACTAGTAGAACAAATTGGAGCAACTAGTTGTAACCCAGCCGTGGGTGGACTTGCAAAAGGTCATCTCGTAAAAGAGCTAGATGCTCTTGGTGGCCAAATGGGACTAGCAACTGACATAAATGGAATCCAATACAGAATTCTAAACCAATCAAAAGGTCCAGCAGTAAGAGGAAGTAGAGCTCAAATAGATATGGACAAATATAGAATCTATATGAGAAATTTAGTACTAAATAGCGAAAATCTTTATGTTGCTCAAGAGATAGCAGAAGAGATAACAACCAAAGATGGGTCAGTAACAGGAATTATTACTCATCTTAAAAATCATTATCATGCAAAAAAAGTCATATTAACAACAGGGACATTTTTAAAAGGTCTTATCCATATAGGAGAAAACAAACAAGAAGCTGGTCGTGTAGGAGAGTTTCCTGCAAACAAACTTTCAGACTCAATGCGCTCGTTAGGGCTTGATATGGGAAGATTAAAAACTGGAACGTGCGCAAGAATAGATGCAAAAAGTATAGACTTTAGCAAGATGGAAATACAAGCTGGAGACGAGGACCCAATTCCATTTAGTTTTAGAACTGATAGAAAAACTTTTAACCCAAAACAACTTCCATGTTATATAACCTATACAAACAAAAATACACATCAAATTATAGAAGATAATTTTCATAGAGCACCTCTGTTTACAGGACAAATTGAGGGAACTGGTCCAAGATATTGTCCTAGTATAGAAGACAAAATAAACAGATTTAGAGACAAAGATAGACACCATCTTTTTGTAGAGCCTCAAACACTTGAAGCAACAGAGTATTATGTCAATGGGCTCACAACTTCACTTCCACCTGAAGCACAATTAGATATGCTTCACTCAATTGTAGGTTTTGAAAATGCCAAGATAGTAAGATACGGTTATGCCATAGAATATGACTATGTAAATCCAACAGATTTAACTCATACACTTGAGACTAAAAAAATAAGTGGGTTATACTGTGCAGGGCAAATAAATGGAACAACAGGTTATGAAGAAGCAGCAGCTCAAGGACTCATGGCAGGAATTAATGCCGTACTAAGCAGTAATGATGAAGAGCCTTTTATACTACGACGTGATGAAGCGTATATTGGTGTTCTTATTGATGATTTAGTTACCAAAGGAACAAAAGAACCATACCGTATGTTTACAAGTCGTGCTGAGTATCGTTTACTTCTTAGAGAAGACAATGCTGATTTAAGACTTACTCCATATGGGTATAAAATTGGACTTATTGATGAAAAAACTCACAATAAAGTAGTACAAAAACAAGATGAATTACAAAGAGGGTTAGAGTATCTTGAAGAGACTTTTTTAACTCCTTCAAAAGAAAATATCGCTTACTTAAAAGATATTGGTGAAAATAAAATAGTAGATAAAATGTCTTTACAAAAAATAGTTGCTAGAAAAACATTCACTATAGAAAAACTTGAAAAACTCTCAGAGATGATTAAAGGCTTTTTACCAGAGTCAAAAGAACAAATTTTAGTAGAAGCCAAATACAAAAATTACATTGTGAAACAAAAAGAGCAGATAGATAAGATGAAACAAATGCTAAATGTAAAAATTCCACCAATGATGGACTTTAGCTCAATTTCGGGACTCAGCAATGAAGTAGTAGAAAAACTACAAAAGTTTACTCCCCCTACTCTTTTTGCAGCAAGCGAAATTTCAGGAATGACACCGGCAGCCATTGATATACTTCACATATATATAAAAATGAGTTGTCGAAAACAAAAAAGTTTGATACCGAACAATAAAGATTGATACTATGTTTGATAAAGTTTGAGACTAAGATAAGATATGGGCAAAAAAATACAATAATTCCAGAATTTATGATAAAAGAACCAAACGATGTTTTTGTATTTTTAATGCCCATAAACCTACATCTTGATTATGAAAACCTTGCGAACTCTCAATTTAATGTTGTAGTTCAAAACCTAACAACAAAAGAAATTTTTATAGTAAAAACATCTCCTGAAATATTTTTCACTCATTTTGCATTTAAAAAGACTTACCAAAATGGCAAACTTGCAAAATATCAAAATGCAAAAATAAAAGAAAGAACTTATCAAATAGACACTTCTTCTTTATTACAAAATGGAGATATTCAACTCAAAAATTTACTAGATGAAAAAAATATTTTAGATTTATTAGGTTGGAAAAGGAAGTATTTAAATAATGCCAAAAATATACACTGTACTCTTATAAAGAAGGACAATTTAAATATAATAATTCCTCACTATGCAATAGCCACTTATTACTATTTTATAGGAACAATTTTTAGAGAAGCAGCCCTTAAATGTAAATTAGATGATTTATATCTAAGTTGCAGTTGTGGCAAAGAGGATGCTTCTATTATAGTCCCTAATTCTATAAAAAATCAAGATGAAGCAATATTGATACATCGTTTTATTTGCCAAAAAGATGCAAAAAAAGGTTTTGAAGATATTGGTAGATACATTCTTAACTATCTAAAATTCATGAAAGAGAAAGAGCCTAAAAAACATATTAAATATATGCCAATTAAAGCTGCTTTCCCTATGCAAACTACTTTTACTATTGATGCAAGAGTTAGTAGTTTTCATAATTGAAAAAATAGGTGATTGTATATATGTCCATGAAATACTAGATGATAACTCTCCCATAGGATTTACAAACTTTACCTTTCAAACACAAATAAGTAATATAAAGACTAAAATTGATGAAGATTTAACAAGCATTCCTAAAGAAGAACCAGTTGAAACAACGTAAACTTTAGTATCAACTCCAGCAACAAAAAGATATAAACAAAATACTATTTCTACCAATAGAAAAAAAAGATGTATAATGCCCCTAAAATCAAAGACAATAATTCAGAAAGATTAATTTTCAAATAAGTTAAAATGATATAAATAATGGAGGTGAATTATGAGTAGAAGAAAAGGACAAATATATAGTGCCGAACAAAAAACAAGAATAGTTTTAGAGCTGCTAAAAGAAGAACAAACAACAAGTCAAATAGCATCTAAATATAAAATCACATCACAATCTTTAAGTAAATGGAAACAACAGTTTTTAGATAATGCAACACTTGCAACTGATGTACTTGGGGAGGCATTGGCTAAATATCCTAAACCTAAAATATTTAATAGTGACCAAGGGAGCCAATACACTAGTTATGAACATACTAAGTTACTGACCTTACGCACAAGGAATCAATATTACTTAACTTCAGGATGTATGAAAATAGATTACCTTGAACTCTATATAGATTACTTAATAAGTGGGAATGGATATGCAACAGCAACAGGTTTATCAGCAATGATTGATAATGAAATAAGTCATGACCAAATAAAAAGATTTTTATCAAAAATGAGTTTACTTCAAAAGAATTATGAAAAAAAGTAAAATCAACCGTAAAAAAAGTAGAAATAGATGATGCATGTCTCATATTTGATGATACAGTTCAAGAGATTTCATTCAGCTATTGGTTATCAAAAACCTATGAATATGTATATTGAATTTCTAAAAAATGTAGAATAATGTAACAAGCAAAGGTGGAAATTAATTAAGCTCAATGGTTGTCTTGATTTTTCAGGCCATTATAGATAGTAATCCAAAATTTGTAATACTCATAAAGAACCTTTTTTATGAAAGTATATAAGAGTAGGTGTTATATTGTCAATCCGAATTTTGCTAATGGAAGAGAAGGAAATAGAGAGGAGATAACTTCTCTCTATATTTTTTAGTCGTCTAACTCATTTGAGAAATCAGCAGTAGCTAAACGGTTTAGCTGTCTCCATCTTCTTTGAGCATCTTTTTTGTTTTGATCAAACAATGCCTGAGCGTGCTCAGGATTTGTTTTTTTCAAACTTGCATATCTTACTTCATTTAGTAAGAAATCTTCATAAAGGTCCCAATTTGGCTCTTTACCAGTAATCTTGATAGGATTTTTACCTTCATGCTCAAGACGTGGGTCATAAGTATATATTGGCCAATAACCACACTTCGTAGCAAGTGCACCTTGGTTACCTGATTCTCCCATACCACCTTTAATTCCATGAGCGATACAAGGAGAATAAGCAATAAGCAGTGAAGGTCCGTCAAAAGCTTCAGCAGCTTCTATTGCTTTTAGTGTTTGTGCTTGTGAAGCATTTGAGTTAATTTGTGCAACATAGATGCTACCATAAGTCATAGTAATATAACCTAAGTCTTTTTTCTGTGTTGATTTACCTGACGCTGTAAACTGAGCGATTGAACCAGTACGAGCTGATTTTGAACTCTGCCCACCAGTGTTTGAATAAACTTCTGTATCAAGAACAAGAACATTTACATTTTCTCCACTTGCAAGAACATGGTCAAGTCCACCATAACCAATATCATAAGCCCAACCATCACCACCAATAATCCATTGTGATTTTTTAACTAAATATTTTTTAAGTGAAAGAATGTCTTTAACACCAGGAACATCTTGATTAGCTTCAAGCTGAGGAACTAACATATCTCTTATTTCTTGTGTTTTCTTGCCATCTTTTTTATGCTCGATCCAGTCTTTATAAAGAGCTGTAAGTGCATTTGGAGTAGCTTCCATATTTGTAACCATTATGTTTTCTATACGGTGACGGATAGTTTCCATTGCTACTTCCATACCCATACCAAACTCAGCATTATCTTCAAATAGTGAGTTAGCCCATGCAGGTCCCTCTCCATTGTCATCTTTTCTGTATGGTGTAGTTGGAGCAGATCCTCCGTAAATTGAAGAACAACCTGTTGCATTTGCAATCATCATTCTATTACCAAAAAGTTGCGTTGCTAGGGTAATATATGGTGTCTCTCCACAACCAGGACATGCTGCATGAAATTCAAATAAAGGCTTAGCAAACTGTGAACCTTTTACAGTACTTTTTGACATAAAATCATCTTTATAAGTTACTTCATTAAACAGATAATCAGCATTTACTTGCTCACCAGCATCAACTTCTTCGCCAAGTGGAACCATTACTAATGACTTCTCTTTTGAAGGACAAATTTGAGCACAAAGATCACATCCAGTACAATCTAAAACTGAAGTTTGGATTTTATATTTAAATCCTTTACCTTTAACCTCTTTACCTTTTGCATCAAGAACATGATTTTTAACACCTTGGGGTGCTTTATCCATCTCATCTTCACTTATTAAGAAAGGACGAATTACAGCATGTGGACATACAAATGCACACTGGTTACACTGAATACAGTTCTCTTCAATCCACTTAGGAACCATAACACCAATTCCACGTTTTTCATACTGAGAAGTTCCATTTTCAAATGAGCCATCTTCATAACCATCAAAAACTGAAACTGGAAGGCTATCACCTTTTGCAGCATTTACAGGTTTTGCAATTTTCTCAACAAAATCAGTACCAACATACTTAGCTTCTGTTTTTGCTTCACTAATATCTAAAGTGGACCACGCAGGATCAACAGTAACTTCTTCAATACCACTTGCCCCAATATCAATAGCTTTATAGTTAAGTTCAACTATTTTTTCACCTTTATTGATATAAGATTTATGAGCGAACTCTTTCATATATTTTTGAGCATCAGCAAAATCAATAATTTCTGCAAGTTTAAAGAATGCTGATTGCATAATTGTATTTGTTCTACCACCAAGGCCAATATCACGAGCTAGTTTAGTAGCATTAATGATATAAAATTTTGCTTTTTTATCTGCTAAATCTTTCTTTATATGATTTGGCATTTTAGAGAGTGTATCTTTAGCATCCCAAATAGAGTTAAGTAAGAAAGTTCCACCATCTTTAAGTCCGCCTATCATATCATATAAATCAACATAACCAGCGACAGTACATGCAACAAAATCAGGCTTAGAAACTAAGTAAGTTGAACGAATAGGATCTTTTCCAAATCTAATATGGCTTCTTGTATAACCACCTGATTTTTTTGAATCATAAGCAAAATAAGCTTGTGCATAAAGGTCCGTCTTATCACCAATAATCTTTACAGAGTTTTTATTTGCTCCAACAGTACCATCAGCTCCAAGTCCGTAAAAAAGACACTCTTTAGTATCAGCTCCACCAAGACTTAAGTTCTCACCAACTTCAAGTGAAGTAAAAGTAACATCATCAACAATACCAACAGTAAAACTATTTTTAGGCTCATCTTTTTTTAGATCATCAAATACTGCAACTATTTGAGCAGGATTAACATCTTTTGATGAAAGTCCATAACGACCACCAACTATAATTGGAGCATTTTTTTGTCCGTAAAAAATAGTTCTAATGTCAAGATAAAGTGGCTCACCAACAGAACCTGGTTCTTTTGTTCTATCAAGAACTGAGATTTTTTTAACTGAATCAGGTATAACATCAAAGAAATATTTTGCACTAAATGGACGATAAAGATGAACTGTAATAACTCCAACTTTCTCACCCTTAGCTCTAAGCATATCTATTGTCTCTTTTGCAGCTTCAATTACAGAACCCATAGCAATAATAATATGTTCCGCGTCAGGAGCTCCATAATAAGTAAAAGGTTTATACTCACGACCCGTTACTTTAGTAATTTCTTTCATATAATCATTTACAATGTCAGGAAGTGCGTCATAAAATTTGTTTTGTGCTTCTCTTCCTTGAAAATATATATCATCATTTTGAGCAGTTCCACGAGTCTTTGGAGACTCTGGATTCAGAGCTTCATCTCGGAATGTTTGGATTGCAACTTTATCAACAAGTCTATCAAATACATCATAATCTATAACTTCTATTTTTTGAATTTCATGAGAAGTTCTAAAACCATCAAAGAAATGCATAAAAGGAACACGTCCTTTAATTGCTGCTAAATGAGCAACACCTGCTAAGTCCATAACCTCTTGAACTGAAGAAGTTGCAAGCATAGCATAACCAGTTTGACGAGCTGCGTAAACATCTTGGTGGTCACCAAAGATAGATAACGCATGAGTAGCTAGTGTTCTTGCACTTACATGGATAACACTAGGAAGAAGTTGACCTGCCATTTTGTACATATTAGGAATTTTTAGTAAAAGTCCCTGAGATGCTGTATACGTTGTGGTCAATGCTCCAGCTTGAAGTGACCCATGAACAGTACCAGCTGCTCCACCTTCACTTTGAAGTTCAACTACCTTTACAGGCATTCCAAAAAGGTTTTTCTTTCCTTGTGCAGCCCAGATTTCTGTAAAGTCTGCCATAGGTGATGATGGTGTAATAGGATAAATTCCCGCAACTTCGGTAAATGCATAAGATGCGTATGCTGCAGCTTCATTACCGTCCATAGTCTTCATAACTTTTGCCATATTTAATTCCCCTTATTTTATATTATTTTATCACTCTTTTTTAAGTTTTAACTATTTTACTTAAGACTGTCTTAATAACTAATAAATAGCAATATCATCACTAACTATTAATCTAACTTTAAATAAAAAAATACTTCATTTGCTATTATATAAAAACTGTATGTAAAAGAAATGTCATTTTAAAAATTTATTAGTTTTACAGCATCAAGTGCGTTATCTGCTATGTATTTTGTATGTTTTTCTAAATCAGAACGCTTTCCATAACCACATAAAACACCAACTGATTTTATACCAGCATTTTTTGCAGAGTGTATGTCAAGCAGTGTATCACCTATCATCCATGTTGACTCATAAGAAGCATCTAAATGCTTTATAGCTTTATGTATTGGTTCTGCATGAGGTTTAGGATTTTGTACACTTTCACGACCAATGAGCACATCAAAATGATGCATTACACCCATATGTTCAAGTAGTTCTTCTGAGTATCTTGCTGTTTTTGTTGTTACAATACCAAGCTTTGCAAATCTAGAAGCCTCTTCTATAGCTTCACGTGCCAAAGGAAGAAGTGTTGTTTTTGCTCGTGAAATTATACGGTAGTGTTTTTTATAAGCATCTACATACTTCATTGTTTCCCCACGAATACCAAGCTTTTCAAACATAATATCGAGAGGATAACCAATAAGAGATTTTACATCTTCCGAGTCTGGAGTAGTCTCTCCAAAAGTATCATAAGCAACTTCAAATCCCTCTAAAATAGCATCTGTAGAGTCGATTAAAGTCCCATCTAAATCAAAAAGTATTGTCATAAATATTCCCTTTACATGTAAAGGGAATATTATATCTAAGAATTATTAACTTTTAGTATGTATGTCCATCTGAGGATAAGGAATTGAAATTCCTTTTTCGTCAAAAGTAAGTTTTACTTTTTCAATGGTATCAAAATGTATTCCCCAATAATCTTCACTTTTTGCCCATACTTTAACCGTAAAATTAACACTACTATCTGCTAGCTCACCAACTGCCACGAAAGGAGCAGGCTCTTTTAAAACTCTTTTATCTGCTTTTATTATATCTTCTAATGTAGATTTAGCAAGTTTTAAATCATCATCATAACCTATACCAAATACAAAATCTACTCGTCTTGTGGATTTAGCAGAAAAGTTAATTATATTTCCACCAATTATCCCATCATTTGGTATAATAATTTGTTTGTTATCTGGCGTTAAAAGAAGTGTACTAAAGATGTTTATCTCTTCGACAGTTCCCGTCTCTCCAGCTGCAGATATGAAATCACCAACTTTAAATGGTCTAAAAAAGATAATTAAAACACCTGCTCCTATATTTGAAAAAGTGTCTTTAAACGCTAAGCCAATAGCAAGACCAGCAGCACCAAACATAGCTATAAATGATGTTGTATCAACTCCTAAATTATCTAAAGCCGCTAGTACCACTATGACAAATAGTACACCCCTAATCACTTTCAATAAAAAATTAGCTAACGTCTTATCTAAACTTGATTTACTCATTATTTTGGTTATTATTGAGACGACAACACCTACAAGCCACTTACCTATAAAAAATATTACAAATGAACCCAATATTTTAAAACCATATAACGTTACATATGTCATAATCAAATCTATATTATTTTCTTCCATTCTTACCCCTTGTTATTTAATAAAACTTGTATCAACTCTTCTGTTTTGAGCTCTACCATCTTCTGTTTTATTTGTCGCTATTGGATTAGTCTCACCATATCCGTTAACTATTATTTTATTTCTGTCTACACCTTGCAAAGCTAACTCATCTGCAACTGCATTTGCTCTTCTTACTGAAAGAGCTAAATTATACTCTTTACTACCCCGTGCATCTGTATGACCATCTACAGCAACGCTATAATTACTATTTTCAGTCATAAAGCTTACTACCTCTTTAATTTGAGGTGCATACTCCGCAGATATATCAGATTTATTATAAGCAAAGTTTACATGTAAACGAACAATCTTCATACAACCATCGCTATTAACAACTTTTTCTGTAGGTGTTGTTGGACATTTATCATTTACATTTATGACACCATCATTGTCATCATCTTTAGGCACTATTTTTACAACAACTGGTTTTGGTTCTTCTTTAACTACGACAGGTACTGGTTTTGGTTTCTCAGCAATAACAATTGGCTCAGATTTAATAGGCATCTTTTCACTCACTCTTTTTCCAAAAGGAATCACAAAACCTAAAGAATAAAATAAGTTATTATCACCATCAAAAGTAATGCCATGTCTAACTTCTGCTTTTAAAGCAAACTCATTTGTTATCCACTGTTTTAAGCCTACCCCATATTGAAAAAATCCATCATCATCATTGTCAAACATTGGATTTCTGTAATTTTCATAACCAATTCCTGCCAATCCATACAATGAAGTATTTTTGGTTATATCATACTCTTTAATCAAGTTTATAAAAATACGATTTATATCTGTATCTTGTGTAGAATTATCATAATCCACACTACTTGCTCTTTCAAAACCAGCTTCTACCATATCAAAGAATTTATCTTCAACATAAACTCCAAATCTTAATCCTAAATTCAATTGATTTTCTAAATCTAAATTTCCTTCAGGCTTAACTCCTCCAACATGAAAACTCAATTCCGATTTATAATCACCTTGTCCTGCAAATGCTACAACAGATGCAACAACTAATGACAATAATATTTTTTTCATAATTAACACTCCCAAAAATCTATTTATTTGTTAAAACTAATATCTACTCTTCTATTTTGTGCTCTTCCCTCTTCAGTGTCATTTGATGCTACTGGAACAGTTTTGCCAAAACCTTCTGTTATAATTCTCTCGTCATTTATGCCCATTGAACCTAATACCAATGCTACTTTTTTTGCTCTTAACTTCGATAAAACATAGTTATACTCATCTGTACCTTTTGAATCAGTATGCCCTTCTATGGTAGCTATTAATGTTTTATATTTTTTCAAAAACTTAACAGCTTCACTAATTTTACTTTTGTACTCATCTTTTATATCATACTTATCAAAATCAAATTTTATATCTAATCTAATTAGCTTTATATTACCATTTTCATCTAAAACTTTACCAATTTCATTAAAAGCAACTCCATCTTTTACATGTTTTATAATATAAGACTCTGGACGGTTTTGCTCGAGAACAGCTGAACCTTCTGTTACTCCAGAATTTGTTCCGTCTTTTACATGTTTTATAATATAAGAATCTGGACGGTTTTGCTCAAGAACAGCTGAACCTTCTGTTATTCCAGAATTTGTTGCATCATTTACTTTTTTATATATACTCTGCCCAAAAGAAAAAGATACTAAAACTACTAGCAACACTACTATATTTTTCATAATTCACCCTTATTGTTTAATAATTTTATCATTTTAACATAATTTAAGATTAAGGTTTCTTAATCCAGTCAATTGCATTATGCATAACGCCTATAATAGATGGAGTTACAGGTTCTATTTTTTTGTTTACTACTGTTATTACGTTTGGAATAACTAAAAAAAGATACGCATTATCAGCTGCAATAAGAGCAAAAATTTCTCTATAAATTTTATCAAACTTCTCTTGATCTACTATCTTTTCTGCTTTTTTAATGAGAGTATCTACTTTCTCATTTTTATAACCAACTAAATTGAATCCACTTTTTTTTCTAGACTCACTATGCCAAATACTGTAAGCATCAGGTTTTAATCCCAAACTCCAACCCGTGAGAACAGCTTCAAAGTTTTTTGGAAATACTACCGTGTTTAAAAAAGCTTGCCACTCCATAACTCTCAAATTCATAATAATTCCAGCTTTTTTTAACTGATGTTGTATAATCTGAGCTGCATAACTTCCTGAACCTCCAGTGTTTGTGGTTAGTGTAAACTCTAATGGATTTTCCTCATCATATCCCAATTCTAAGAGAAGTCTTTTAGCTTCTTTTATATCCTGTTTTGGTGCTTTAACATCTTCATTAAATGCTCCTGTTCCAGGCATAAAAGGTCCACTACATACCTGACCATGACCAAAATAAAGAATATCAACCAGTTCATCCCTATTTATAGCTAAACTAAGTGCTCTGCGAACTCTTTTATCTTTGAACTTCTCATTTGTTAAATTCAAACCAACATAAGAATAAGAGTGAGCTAAGTTTTCATAGATAGAAAAGTCTTTTCTAAAATTATCATCTATTTGACGTTCTAGCTGAAGTGGAGTCAAGGTACCAACATCAAGTTTTTTTGATTTTAGCATCAAAAATTTAGCCGAGCTATCTGGTAAAAAATGAAATATCATCTTATCAATATTAGGTTTATGAACAAAGTATTTTGGATTTGCATTTATGACTATGTCATTTGAGATAGAAAACTTTTTTAGAGTATAAGGTCCTGTGCCAATTGGTGATTGGTTAAACTTTGAAGTCATCAAGTCTTTTTCATCTTTTAGTATATGCTCAGGGAGTATCTTCATAAACCATGTTTCAAGTGCGTTAAAATAAGGGTATTTGTACTTTACTATTATTTTATAATCACCTATCATTTTTACTGATTCAATGTGCCTAAAACTTGAAGAATATGGAGTATATATATTTGGAGAGATTATTGTGTTGTAAGTAAAAAGTACATCTTTAGCACTAAAAGGTTTACCGTCGCTCCATAACACATCACGGCGAAGTACAAACTCTAAAGTAGTATCATCTAAAAACCTATAACTTTTTGCTAAATCCATCTTTATGTTTGCATTCTCATCATAAGTAATAAGTCCATTAAATATCCAGCTTGTTATCTGAGAACTTACTGAATCAGTTGAGAGTATAGGGTTTATTCTACTTGGGCTTGCTGAAATTGACATATGTAAAGTCGATGCGTTTACATGTAGAGATATTATGAGTATTAAGATAAGTTTTTTCATGTTAACCATTATATAGAAAAATTGGACAAAAAAAAAGCGTTCCAGGCGGGCAACCTGAACGCTAGTTTTTAAAATTTATAAGTTATAAGTTATATCCAACAAAAAGGAGGTTTTTGTCTTGGTAATGAAAGTATATAGTTTTTATTTAAATACTCTTTTAACCATTTATTAACAAAAAGTTAATGAGACTGTTTTTATCCTATATATTCAAAATATTTTCTAATCTTATTAAATCGTCTTCAGTATACACTTCTACTCCAATTTTTTCAAGTGCCATAACTACGATACCATTGGCATCTATAAGCTTTTTAGTAAACGTTCCATCGTAGATTTTACCCTTTCCACATGATGGACTCTTAGCCTTTAGTATTGCTATTTTTGCATCATTTTGTAATGCTAATTCGCAAGTTCTCTTAGCTCCTAAAAAAAAGTTTTTTGTTCTATCATTTCCCTCTTTATCTATGGCATTTTTGTTTTTTATCTCAACGGGAATTCTAGGAACTGATAAACCACCTTCCACTTCTGGACAGATTGGGATTAACATATTTAAATTTAAAAGTTTTTTTATAAAAGAATTTTCTAGGATTGAATTGTTTTTGCCATCGTACTTAACGTTTTGACCAAGTAAACAAGCACTTATAAGGATTTTCATTTTAAGAGAAACAAAGAGAAGTAAAAACTTCTCTTTGAGTAGTACAACAGACGATTAACGCTTGCTAAACTGTGGAGACTTTCTTGCTTTCTTTCTACCGAATTTCTTACGCTCAACAGTTCTTGAGTCACGAGTAAGAAGCCCTAGAGGCTTAAGCTCTGCTCTAAACTCAGGATCCATAGAAGCTAATGCTTTAGAAATTCCGTGTCTCAAAGCTTCTGCTTGTGCTGAATAACCACCACCAAGAGTTGTTGCTTTGATGTCAAAATTTGCATCTTGTCTAGTTACTACTAACGGCTGACGAACTTTCATCTTAATAGTCTCATGACCACCTAACCATCCGTCTAAATCAAGTCCATTAACAATAATATTACCTGAACCTGGTGCTAACCATACTTTAGCGATTGCACTTTTTCTTTTACCAGTTGCGTATACTTTTGCCATTATTTATCTCCTGCTACTTGTGCAGTATGAGGATGCTCACTACCTGCATAAACTTTAAGTTTTTTGATCACGTCTTTTGCAAGATTTGTCTTAGGAAGCATACCACGAATAGCTAGTCTATAAAGCTTAGCTGGGTTGTTTTCTAAAAGATCTGCAAGTTTATCACTTTTAACACCACCAAAATATCCAGTGTGTCTATAGTACTCTTTAACGTCTAGTTTATTACCACTAAACTCTACTTTCTCTGCATTAATTACGATAACAAAGTCACCACAATCAACATTTGGAGTAAAGCAAGGTTTGTGTTTACCTCTAAGAAGTGTTGCAACTTCTGTAAGAACTCTACCGAATCTCTTACCAGCAGCATCAACAACGATCCAGTCGCGTTGTACTTCGTTAGATTTCATTGATTTAGTCAATTTCATTCTAATTACCTTCATTTTATTTTATTATCATCTTTATTAGGAAGTAAATTCCTAAAAATTCACTCACTACTAAAGCACAAGCTATCGCTCGTATTTAATTGAAAAAGAAGTATAGGTAAATTTCACTTAAAGTAAGTTGAATTTTAGGTTTTTGTAAGTTTTATTCAATAATGAAATCGGCACTGTGCAATAACTATCAAATCAATGCTCTGCAGTAATCCTGCGAGAAAAATATCCGCTAAAATTTCCTTTTAGTCTTTGTTTATCATTTTTTTGACTCTAAAACTATTTTTATCTCTTCTTCTCTCAAATAAATTAAATAAGCACTTACTTTTTTATTTGAAATCTTACTCATTGCCTTTTTATAAAGCCCAATCTGAGCCAAATGTGAGTCGTTTACATGTAGAGAACTTTTATAGTCTATGACTATCACCTCATCGTCTTTTTCGACTAACAAATCTATCTGTTTTCTTTCACCATTAAATACAATGGGTTGTTCTTTATATAGTTTTCCATCTTTTACTAATAACATAAACTTTTCATTACTCAATAACATCTCAATTCTAGAATAGATACTAGCAAGATTTTTTTCACTCAAAACAACTGAGTATCTATTACATGTAGAAATAAATGCTTGTTTTAAAGACTCCTCAGTAAACTCACTCATCATCTCAAGACAATGGTGCATAGCCAAACCATAGGTTATAGCAAAGTGGTCTGATTCTATTTCTTTATCTTTTTTAATACTTTCTTGTGTTCCATAAGGTTGAAGAGTTTGGCTCATTACATGTAGAAAATTTTCTTTACATGTAGAACTCTTTTCGACTTCAATACTACCTCGTTTTAACTCTTCTAGCTCTAAGTGTTCATATGCACTACCTTTGTTTTTTGCACATACTATCAAAGAACTCTCAGCCCTTGTGAACGCAACATAGTGCATGTTTAGAACATCTTCTTTTGCTAAAACTTCCTCTTTTGCTTTTGCTTTCCCATACTTTTCATCTAAAAACTCTCTTTGGCTCACTCTTTGGTAAATACCTACCAAATCAATATCGTTATACTCATAAAGAAGAGTTCCCCCTCCTCCACGTTTACTTCCAAGTCTATCAGCCACTATGACGTGTTCAAACTCTAAACCTTTTGACTTATGAATAGTCAGTATTTTTATGCCATCATTGTCTTCACTCTTTGCATCTTCGCTAAAACTGTCGCACTCAAACAAAAATGACTCTATGTCTTCATAGCGACTACTAAGTTCTACTAGCTTAATAATGTCCATATCGTTATTAAATATCTCATAACGTTTTACTATAGCTATTATCATCTGCATTGGAGTCTTGTTGAGATTTATCCAACTCATGTCAACTTTTTCTCGCCAATCAAAGCCAATAGCCACTAAAAAATTCTGCTTATAGATTTCATCTTTGAAGTAAGCATACTTTAATAAATCTAAAATTGCCCCTACAATAGGCACACTTATGAGCTTTATTGTTGCTTCTGTTTGGACATTTATATCTTTTATATTATTTAAAAGTTTCTCTTTAAGTGTTTTTGCATCTTTGTTTTGGTGAGTTAATATTGCTATATCTTTTGGGCTTACTCCCTCATCTAACAAAAACTCTACTTTTGTAAGAACTATATCTTCAACTTCATCACTAAAACATACTTCTACAAACCCCTCTTTTTCACTCTTTACTTTTTGCCTCTCATAACCTTTGATAGTAGGTTCAAAAATATCATTAACATACTCTACTACGTTTTTACTACTTCTATAGTTCGTATCAAGTACTTCCCTTTTAACTCCAAACTCTTCACGAGCATGTTTAAAAAGCTCTTTTGCTCCCCCACGAAAGCGGTAAATAGACTGTTTTATATCTCCCACAAAAAACAGAGATTTAAACTCACTAGACCCAATACCTGAAACTATTTCACTCATTAGTGGAGCCAAAATCTTATACTGCATTATGTTTGTATCTTGAAACTCATCTATGAGTATATGCTCTATCTTTCCATCAAGTCTAAAGTACAAAAAGTCTTTTGAAATCTCATCTTCAAGAAGTGTATACAGAGCATTGGTCACATCTGCAAAACTCAAAGTTGAAAGCTCTTTGTTTGTTGAGCGAATTGCATACTTGTATATATAAAAAAGCTCACTTAGTTCCCCAAGCAAATACTTTTCTCTCTCATTTAAATAGTTCGCCAAAACATCTTTTAAAGAATCAAAAAGTTCACCAATAGCAGGTGTAACGTGTTTTTTGTACTGCCAGTACTCCAAATCATCTTTTGCTAAATACTTCTTTTTCATTACTTCAGTTATGCTCCCAGCATCAAAAGTTTTTAAAACTCCATCTTTCGCTCCCTCTTTAGTAAACAATTCTTTTAACTCTTCCATGATTTTAAGAACTTGTTTAGGGTTTACATATAAAGCTTTTTGCACTTTTTTTGGGTCAAACTCACTCTCTTTGTCATAAAACTCATCAAGTAGATCAAATATATCGGATAGCTTTTTACTCTCATGTATGCTAAACTTCAAAAGAGTATCGTACTTTTTCTCTTGAATACAAAGTTTTAAAAACCGTTCTAAAATCTCTACATGTAAAGAGTCAGTTTCAATCTTAAAATCAGGCATAAAACCCGCATTTAATGCGAACTTACGAAGAATTTTTGCAAAAAAAGAGTCAGTAGTAGAAATAAGTAAATCCTCACTCAAAAACTGTTCAAGTACCTTATCTTTTTTATCTAAAACCTCTTTACATGTAAGCCCCACTTGTTCACTTATGGCTTCCAATTCACTCCTATTTTCCAACTCTTTCAACACTTCACAAATACGACTCTTCATCTCCGCCGCTGCTTTGTTTGTAAAAGTAAGAGTAAGTATCTTAGAAGGATTTGCCCCAAGATAAAGAAGTGCAATATAGCGAACAGAAAGTGCATAAGTTTTTCCACTTCCCGCACTGGCTTCTAGGGCTAAATATGGTTCAAAGTTATTTGTCATTTTTATTCTCTATATTCTTTTTGAGTCTTTTTAAATCACTAACAAAAATATGTAATATTTCAATAATTTCATATAAGTAATATAACAAGAGTATGTATAAGTATATAAAAATTGCTAGAATTCCTAATTTTATATTCTCACTATAATTATCAAGATTAAAGATTAAAACAAGTATAGATATGATAAAAAGAGCTAGTAATACTCTCAATGATATTGTTATCTCTTGTAAATTATTTTTTACAGCATTTATTAAATAGTTTTCCTTAATAATCATTGGTATTAAAAGAGGAATTGAAGCTATTAAAAAACCAGTTAAACTAGCAAAAATACCAATATTTGCAAAGGCTATATTTTTTATATTTATTTTGAAAAAATCAATTTCAAACATATCTACTGTTAAGAAGTCAAATCTTATAGTAAAAAAAACTGCGCTTAGATATACTAAACTAAACATCCAAAAGTTTAATATATATTTCATTTATTTCTCTTTTTAATTAAAGTTTCCACTTTCTCAATAATCTTTTTATACACATGAGAAGAAAACCCTTCTCTATCGCTAATATCATCTTCTATATTAATTTGAAGCTTTTCAATAAATAAATTTTCTTGCAATTTAATGGTTTCCTCTGAACCATAATTTGTTTTTACATCTATCCTTCCATCTATTATATAATTCTCCTCAATATTAATCTTAGGATTATTTTCAGGAAATAGTTTATTTTTAAGTTTTGAAATAATCGTATCATTAGAATTTATTTCCGTACCTTTTCCAAAACTTATATCTATTTTTGTTTGATAATTTTGATTTTCTTGAGTAAGTTTTATATCACGACTTTTTGAAAAAATATGATTTTCAAGAAACTCTGGAAATACCTCTTTAATATCTCTATACTTTGCTTTAAATGTCAAAATTTCCTTAACATCATTTAGAATTTGTTCTAAATCATCTCTTGGAATAGGATAAAGTGTTAAGTGAAGATTTGTATTTTTTAAAAAGCTGTTACAATATTCAACTAAACTTGTTTTACTTGTACTACCATCAAATTTTTCAAGAGCTAAAATACTATTTTCTTTATCAATTACAAAATGTGATAAACTAGCTAATTCAACATTTAATTTTTCATCTTGTGCAAGTACGATATTAAAATTAACTTTATTTATTAATGCACCATTTTGATTTTCTCTTGATGAAAATAAACATATATAATTTAATTCTTTACCTAATGTATCTATCCAAATTTTATGTTTTTTATTCCGAATAATAATTTCTCTTTCATTTTCAACTTCATTTTTAATATACTGAAAAACTAAATGATAATCTTTTACTAATTCTATATTTCCATCACTATATTCATTTAAGTTAACTGTAAATAAATCTTTCTCATTATCATCTATTTCAACTAATTCAAGTTTATAAAATTCCAATATTGAAGTTTTTTTAATAGTCATATCATGCCTTTTAATTTTTAATAATTATTTTACTTATAAAACTACTTTTATGCTCTGTTATTAATTCTATTTCATTTGCTCTTACCTTCAATTTATTTATTTTCTCTTTTATATCTCTCATTTGCTTGTTTATACACTTTCATATTGTCTCTCTTTCCAACAGCTATTATATGTATCAAGACTGTATCCTCAAAAACATCATAAACTATTCTATATCGTTTATTGTCAAAATATACTTTTTTTAGCCCTGTTAAATTTAGATTATGTTTATTACCTAAATCTTTTCCTATTTCTGGTGACTTTAATATCTGTTTTAATTTTTTTGCAAACATGTTTTGCATTGATTTATTTAGTTTAATTAAATCTTTTTTTGCTTCTTCATGAAATTTTAAATTGTACATTAACCGTCCAATGATATATTTAAATCTTTTAAAACTTGTTCTCCATCTAAATAATTATCTTTTGGAGTATTTAATCTATCTTTTATCTCTTCATATATCTGCATATCTTCCATCAAGTCAATAGTTTCAACCATATTTTCATACTCATCAACTGAGAGTATAATGGCATTTAGTTTATTGTTTTTTAAAACTCCTATCTTATCTACGACACCATTTTTTACTTTTGCTATATATTCACCAAACTGTTTTGAAATCTCTGTTGCTGATACTAATTCATTTTGAGTATATCCTACCATATTATTCTCCTTATTATTATACGGATAATTATAACATATTTATCCTCATTATACTTCCCTATCACATAACTTCACATAAGCACAATATTGACACGGTGTTTTTGATTCGCATTTTTCAAACTCTGTTAGTGGAGTTTCTAGCTCTTTTAAAATCTCGTCAAGTTTTTCCATCTTTTCATCAAATAGACTCTCTTCTACTAGTTCTGATTTTTTTAAGTCGTAGTAACTTAAGCTCTCTACTTCTTTGTTTTGACTTACTAAAAGGTAGTAAAACTCTAGCTGAAAAGTGTTCTCTTTTTCAAGCGTTCTTACGGTTATTTTTGGGATTTTTCCACTTTTGTAGTCTATAACACTTAACTTGTTATTTTTTATGTCCACTCTGTCTATCTTGCCTTCTAACCTAAAGCCTTTATAGTCTACATGTAAAGAGTTTTCAAGTGAGTAAACTCTGTAACCTTCGTTATATCTTTTTGCTTCAAGAACAGCAAAATCTTTGAGGTAATCAAGCCAAACATCTAAATGAAAATGCCAAATCAAACTTCTGTTTTCACTTTGAAGGTATCTTCGTAATTCTATCATCAAAATATCTTCATCTACTACTTTCATGTTTTGCAAAACATGATGAAGGGCTTCGTGTAAAAGATTTCCAACATCTGCTACTGTTATCTCACTATTGGGTACTTGGGCTTCTTTAGATTTAAGTATGTATTTGTAATAGAACTGGCGTTTACATGTAAGGATGGTTTTTAGTTTACTAGCACTCAAAGTTCCTGCTTTTACGTCGTAACTACCTTCCACTATTTCAGGGTTATATCTTGGCGGTAAAGTACTACATGTAAAGAGTGGCTTGAAGTATGAAACCTCATCACAACTTACTTTACTTGACAAGCCTAGTTCGTCTAAAAATCTTGAACCCATGCTTTGGTCATTTTTGGTGTAACTTATAGCTATTTTTTTTGCACCTCTTATTAAAGAGTAATAAAAATAGCGTTGCAAGTTTTCTCTATCACCTCTGTTTGGAAGTTTTGCATGAGTTCTTATGCTGGAGCTTAAAAACATATCTTTTTGGCTTCTTTTTGGTACAAACTCATCAGAGAAGTCAACTATAATAACTCCTTCATAACTCATACCACGACTTTCCAAAGCTCCCATAACTGTTACTTTACCACCCATAACATCATCTTTTGACCTAGTTGAAAGTCGATTTAAAAAAAGTTTTATCGCTTTTTGAAGTTCTATTTTTCCTAAGTTTTTTAGAAGGTTTTGGAACTTGAAAAGCTCCTCTTCATATATGTCATCTTTTTTCTCTTCCTTACAAAAAACTCTTAAAAGAGTTATTATCTCATCTGCTTGAAGCTTTTTTCTCCACTGTTTTTGAAACTCATCTATTATATTTTTCTCTATGCGTAGTCTATTGACCCTGTACTTACTCTCTTCTTCTCTTACTCTTATGAACTTATCTACAGCGTCTAGTTTTTTGAAAAGTTCGTTATGTCTAAAGCTCTCACCCATAGCAAAGTTTAGGTTTTTAAAACTATCAAAAGCTTTTAGAGTTGAAGAAAAATTCTCATCAGGAACTATAACTGCAATGTTTTCAGGCTTCATTCCAGTACTCACAAACTCTTCAATTTTCTCATAAACAAATGAGCTTTGAAGAGCTCTTGTGCTAAAGCTTCTCACGTCACAATCTACCTCTTGTTGGTTTATCTTTATGGAGCTTTGTATTATCTTTGTGCTTAGATTTAAGACATAAGAGTTGTTTACATGTAAAGCAAAACCCAATTCCTCAAACAGTTCAATATTTTTACGGTTATACTTCGTTACATGTAGAGAAATTTTAAACTCTGTAATTTTAGCAACTTCTAAAAAAAGATTTAGCTCAAACTTGTTTAAAAAACCTTCAAGATGAAATAAAAAACCATTATTTGACTTTAAAAACTCTTGATTAATTTCATATACTTCTGGCAATGTAATTTTGTCATATAAGTTTTTTTGAGTAAGCAAAATTTTGTAGTTTTGAAGCAACTCTTTTAGTATGCTAAGGTGCTCTTCAAACTGAGCATAAGTATCGGAGAGTTCCAACTTTTCAATGAGCACATCTTCCAAAGACAACTCTTCAAAAAAACGAAATAAATATGCAGAGTTTTTAATAAAAGAGAGAAACTCCCTCTCAATTTTGAGTTCACTAAAGTTTTTAAATTCCGAAGCCTCTTGCATAATCAAAACACGACTGTCTTCATCAGCCATACTTTTGTTTGGCACTATTATAGCCTTTGACTCAAACTCAGCAATACCTATAGCTTTTGGAACAATCCTATCGCTGTCTAAAAAATGAAAGTAAAACTCTCTAACACATCTGGAAGTTGAAAAAATTTCTGTCATATATATCACTTATATTTAGTTTATCCATTATAACACTACCTACACAAAATTTAGATAAAACATGCTAAAGGGTGACTAATGACAAAATTTATAAAAAACTTCATCCGTATGCTGAGGAAAAACCATTTACTCATTCACTCTTAAACGCAAAAGTAGCAAAATAAATTACTCATGTGATTTTATGATGCTGTTTTATCCTTATCACCATACCATTTTTTCAAATCTTCTTCTAGATGCTTTGCATTTTTGCTTCTTAAATAATAGACTTTTCCATTTTTCAAAACAATTTTTAACAATGGTTTCCAAAACAAGATAGAGATACCAAAGCATTTAAAAGATTTTATTATATTCCACGGTTCTACTTCTATTTCTGATATATCTTTTTTTGCTATAGCTTTGACTCTATGTCCTACTAAACATAAAACATCTGGTGTTGCTTCTAGCTTTGCCCAGTAACTAAACATATATCTACAAAATAGTAAAAATATAGTTGTTGAAATAATTATCTCAGCTACTCCCCATATGTAACTATAAGGAACATCAAAAGTATACTCAAAAAAAGCCTTACCCATAACATATTTAAAAAACAAGTACTTAGCCCACTCCCAAAAATACATAGATATGAAGAATATACCAATTATATAAAAAAAGCCTAAAAAAGGATTACTAAGTCTTCTTTGTATTACAACTTGTCTATAAGCAAACTTTAATTTTTTTTGCTTTCTATCAATATAACCTAAATTAAAATACAGCGCAAGTAAAAAAATTATTCCTGAAATTAGCATCACTAGTGTATCATAAGGAAAATAATAATACTCTCTATAAATTATCCTATAACTATTTTCTTTTGTAAATGTCTCTTTTATGACTTTTCTAAAATCTTCATGCGTAATTTCATTAAAAACCTCTACAGAAGTTTTTTCTATATTGTGATTTTCTCTAATATATTGGGCAGTATCAATTAACACCATAAGAGATTTTGCATCATGTTCAACAGAGGTGTAGTATTTACTATATGTTTTAAGAGCTTCATCTATAGTTTCATTTGATATATTTTTCATATCATCTTTAATCATCTTATTTGCTATTTCTATATTGTTTTCAAAATCCTTATGCAAACCATCTAAAAATATTCTAACTACTTGTGCTTTTTCATATCCAAAACCATCAGAATAAACACTATAAGTTTGACCTAGAGCATTACGTAGTTTTTGTTTCAATCGCAAAGCTATATTGCTGCTATATGCATCTAAAATGATAAATTTTTTATAATCATCTAAAATATATTTAGAGCCTATATATGCAAAAAAACCTTTTTCTCCTTCTATAAAAGATCTATATGCCTTGTTATTTAACTTTGGATTATTCACTGGTTTTACTGCTTTTTTTGTGCCTTTTATCTTGATTTTTCCATAGTACTCTTTTACATGTTTTTTCATGATCATAGCATCAAAGTTTCCTGCTATTTTCAATATCATATTACCAGGATAGTAATAATCATTGTAATGTTTCATAACATCTGCCATATTAAAGTATTGGTTATTTATTTTATCTAAATAATAAACTGGAAGCACTTTGAGCTTTTCCATTGAAAACTCTTCTTCATAAAAATCTTTTTTTTCTGGAGCCAACTTTTCTAAAAGCAGCTTAATATCCCAAATAAATTTTTCTCCCCACGCAAGATTGCCAATTTCAGTTTGAACAGCTCCTTTTTCTGTTTCCAAGTCTTCTTCAGTGATATCTTTATCAAATATCATCTGTGCAAAAGTTTTGACTAACCAATAGGACTTATTACTATCTATAAGAGCTTTATAGCCTGTTTCATAACGTCTTGTATAGCCATTTACAGAAGTTGCACCTTCTTCTTTTATATAATCCAAATAATCATGATGAGGAACTCTTTGATCACGAAAAACCATGTGTTCTGTAAGATGAGATATACCATAGTTATCATCATTTTCTACATTTGTACCTACTGAAACTGAAAGTTCTATTTTTGTATTAGTAGATTTTTTATCACTTAAAATATACACTTGCAAGCCATTATCAAGCTTCATATAAATTATGTCTTTGTATGGATCTTTGATTTGAATTGCATTGAGAGTCAATAAACTAGATATGATTAACATAAATATAAATTTCATTCTTATTGTTCCTTATCACTATCTTTTTTAAACAATAATGATTATAACAATATTCATCTTAATAACATAGCATACGCACCAATAATACTCTTTTACCAAACGGTAATTTTGTAGCACCTGATTACAGCGTTATTTTTCATTAACATAGCTTTTGTCAATATAACACTCCCTACACAAAACTAAGCTAAAATAATACAAAGGATATTTATGAATAGATTTACCAAAATTTTTATGCTTTTCACAATTAGTTTGTATGCAAATGAAGCTGATGTTTTGAATGTTACATCAAGTTGTGATAAAAATATGAATTGTAGCTTTAACGTGACTATCAAACACAAAGATACCGGATGGAAACACTACGTAAATAAATACGAAATACTCTCACCAAGTAGTGCTATCTTAGGTACGAGAGTTCTTTTTCATCCTCATGTTGACGAACAGCCTTTTACTCGTTCTATATCTAATGTAAAAATACCAAATGGAGTGACGAGTGTAACCGTAAGAGCTTACGACTCTGTTCACGAGTATGGTGGTAAAGAGTTTATATTAAAATTGAAGTAGTTTAGTTTGAAGCGTAAACTTCGTATTGGTTAAAACTACTCTTATTACCTATCTTTATCTTAGTTAGTATTTGCCAACGTCCAGGAAGCTCTGCTTTGATACCATCAAAAATATAAACTCCATTTTTAGCACTTTCTAAAATAAATTCTTGATTATAGTCATTAGTATCTGGTCTTGAAATTACTAATTGTATTCTTGCATTCTCTACAATGCTTTGGTCTTTTATGTTTTTTATACTCATCTCAAAACTATTTCTTTCACCCATTGTAAACTTTATAGTTTTGTATTCTAGGGCATAATTTTCTTCAAAAACTTTTTGTTTTGCTCTTATTTCATTTATGTTTTCATTTACTTTTTGATATTTTTCTAAATAAAAACTATCCATCTGAACTGGATTATCCATCGCAATTTTTACTACCATAGCGCAGGCAAAAACCATGAAACATAGAACAAGAACTATTGCATGAGGCCACCAGTTTTTCTCTTTTTTTACTTTACTATTCACTTTTTTTTCTCACTTTTCTATAAAAATATTGACCAAATACAATCAGTAAAAAACTATATATCCCTATCTTAAGGTAGTGATATATATCTCTATTTGTATCCCCTAAGGCACCATCAAGAACTATATTTTGTGACTTTGCTATCTGCTCAACAATATCTGCATATCCATTTAGAACAGCTACATTATAGTTGTCATTGTCTTTTTTACCTGACAAAAGAGGTATAATTGACCCACTCCAAGGGAAAGGGCTCAAAATTCCTTCTCTATCAAACTGATCATCCAAAATTTTTGAATTAACAATCTCAACCTGTTTTTCATCTTTTGCCAATACTAACAAAACATAAGGCTCTTTAAGTGTTTTTGCTAACTTTATAGCATAATCACCGACAGTTTTTTTTTCTAACGAAACAGGGAGTGTTACATACACACCTATAGAAGTTTTTTTATAAAGCTCTTCTCCTAAACTCTCTACTTTTAAAGAGACCTTCTCGTTGATTATACTGTTATTTTGTATAATATATTCTGCATTAGCAACTGTGTTTAATGATATAAAAAAAGCGCAGAGTACAATGACTCTACGCTTTAATAAAATAAATCTACTACTCATATTAACCAATGAATAGATGATTTGAAGTAAGCACTGCCCAAGCAGATACAGCTGCTAGGATTACGAGACCTAATGTTATAATTTTATCCATCATGCTCCCCTATTTCTTTATCAATTTAGAATTTTCACTATCTATCATTTTGATAGCTTGTGGATTCGTAATTTCATAAGGATTATCTACAGCCTCTTGCTGTGCACTTATTCCCCATATAGTTAAACCTACTAATATACTTATAAGAAGTACAGTAGCTATTAACATACCTGTTATCCCATGTAGTCCAAAGACATTTCTATTTGTATTTTCCATAATAGTCCTTATTGTGTCAATGAGTTAACATACTTACCAACAGCAAGCTTTTGAATATCAGTTAAACGTCCATCATTGAAAGCTGGCATAGTACCAATAGTGCCTTTTTTACCATGATTTAAAACATCTACAACAAACTGAGGTTTACCATAGTTAGATATACTAGGTGTATTTCCATTCATACCTTTACCATCTTCCCCATGACAAGCTGCACATGTTGGCCACAAGGCTTCACCTGCCGCTACTAAGTCACTATTTTTACTTATTCCAGCTTTAGAAATTTTTTCAAAAACATAAGCTGCAACTGCTTTAGCACCTTCTTCATCAAGTAATCCAGCAGGCATTTCCCCAAATGGATAACCCATGCCTTTAGAACCTTTTAATATAATGTCCACTATAGCAAGCTCTGTTCCCCATTTACTCATATCAGCTGCTTTCCCATTTGTACCATCACCTGTAATACCATGGCATGGTGCACACTGTACTAAGAAAACACCTTCGCCCATACCTAATAAAGTTTCCTCATCAGGGTTTGCCCATTTGCTTTCAAACTTAGTATTATAAGCTGCAACTTCTTCATTGTACTCACCTATTTGTGAATATCCATTTAAAGGATATCCTACCAAAAAGTACCACAATGCCCATATCATAACTCCGATAAAAGATAGTGCCCATCCTATTGGTAATGGATTTTTATACTCACCAATACCATCCCAGTTTTCATCTACTAACTCACCAGTACTTTTCTCAGTTTTTATCTGTTTTATATATTTTCCAACAACAAAAACAGTAATGATTATAATTGCTGCAGCTCCTAAAAGCCCCAACAAGTTTACATTATCATTTAGCCAATTCATTTATTGCTCCTATTTTGTTTCTCTTCGTCTAATGGCTCAATTTTCTCAACTGGAGTGTCCTCTAAACTATCGTTTAACGCCATATTCGCATACTTTTCATAATCTTTTCCGCCTTTTTTCTTAGACGTATAAAGATGATAAATATATGAGTAAAATACAACTGCTAAAAAAACACACGCAAAAGTGTACCCATAAGCTTGTAACTCTCTAATTGTTTCTATTTCCACCATTTTACCTTTATTTTAAGCTGTTCATGTATGCGATAATCGCAACAATCTCTTTAATCTCACCACGTGCAAATGCCTCTTTAACTTCTGAACTTTTCATATCTTCCACAATTGGTTTAGCCTCTGCTAAAGCCATTGTAGTAGCTTCATCATAAGTTCCTAGTTTTGGCATATCTGGTTTATCATAAGGAACATTAAATATTTTTTTAATGGTGAATGCCTCAGCATATGCTGTTTCTATATTTGCAACGTTACTAAACATGTGAGTGTACTTAGGCATGATTGAGCCTGGAACTACACTTATTGGATCTAGCATGTGATTTTCATGCCAATCTGTTGTTCTATAGTTTCCAACTCTCATCAAATCTGGACCAGTTCTCTTTGAACCCCAAAGGAAAGGTCTATCATAAGCATATTCTCCACTTAAAGAATACATACCATAACGATCTGTCTCAGATTTAAAAGGGCGAATTAGCTGTGAATGACATGCATTACAACTATCTTTAATATAAACATGACGACCTGCAAGTTGCAAGACTGTATAAGGTTTTGTACCTACTACTGGTCTAGCACTATTCATAAAATCTGGCAATATAGTCACAATACCAGCATAAGCTATAATAACAAATACTGCTACTGCAAAAAAGAATGGATTTTTTTCTAACCAATGAAACATTTTACTCTCCTCCTTTTACGCTGCCATAGGTGAAGTGCTCTGAGGTTCTTCCTCAAGCTCTCTACCAGCAGTTATAGTTTTATAAAAATTATATGCAAATACAATAAAACCAATCAAGTACAACAATCCACCAATACCTCTAATAGTATAGTAAGGGTGTAATACAGTCACAGTATCAATAAATGAATAAGCTAAGTTACCATACTGATCTGTTGCTCTCCACATCATACCTTGAGTGATACCAGCAATCCACATACTTGAAAAATACAGTACTATACCTGTTGTCTGAATCCAAAATTGTGCTTCCATCAACTTTTTACTATATAGCTCTCTTTTGAACATTCTTGGTGCCATATGTAAAAGTGCTGCAATTATCATAAATCCAACCCAGCCGAGCGTTCCATCATGAACGTGTCCAGGAATCCAATCAGTAAAGTGTGCTAACGCATTTACAGATTTGATAGCTTGAATAGGACCTTCTAATGTTGAAAACATATAAAATGTTGATGCCATAATCATAAACTTAATTAGTGGATTATCTTTTAGTTGTTGCCACTCCCCTTTCATAGTAAGAAGCATGTTGATTGCACTACCCCATGAAGGTAGAATTAAAACTATAGAAAATATTGAAGCCATAGTTTGAACCCAATCAGGAACTGTTGAGTAGAGTAAATGGTGTCCACCTGCCCAAAGATAAACAAACATCAATCCCCAGAAACTAAGAAGTGAAAGTTTATATGAGAAAATTGGCTGACCAGACTCTTTTGGTAAAAAGTAATATATCATTGCAATGATTGGAACTGTAAAAACAAATGCAACCGCATTATGTCCGTACCACCACTGAACCATAGCGTCGTTGGTACCTGCGTACATACTAACTGAATGCCACCAATCTCCTAAACCTGATACAAAATAAGTAGGAATTGCCATATTGTTAAACAAGTAAAGCATAGCCACACCAAGAAAAGTTGCGATGTAATACCAAACTGAAATATATAAAGTTTTTTCTCTTCTAATACCTATAAGCCCAAAAATACTCATTCCCCACATAACCCATATAACAACAATACCGATGTCAATTGGCCACTCAAACTCTGCATACTCTTTTGAGCTTGTAATTCCTAGAAGAAGTGAGCCTACTACAGCTACAACAACCAATATATATAACACAAAATGTATTTTTCCTAAAGCCATTAAAAATGGCGATTCTGCCATTGAAACTTTTAGTACTCTTTGCCCAATATAGTACCAAGTGGAAAATACACCACTTACTAAAAAACCAAATATAACCGTATCTGTATGAAGTGGTCTAAGTCTTCCAAATGTACCGTACTCACCAGCTAAATTATTTAACTCTGGATAAGCCATTTGAAAAGCTATAATAACACCTATCAGCATGCCAACAATACCAAGTATGATTGTAGCAAATGCAAAAAGTTTTGCAACTGAATAGTCGTAGTTAATCATATTACTAGACTGCATCAATTCCTCCTAATTGTAATTTATGTCATATAAATATCACATAATTGATGAAATTATAGTATATAAACTATACAGAAAAGCTTAAGAAGATTAAAATTGTATTAAATAGTTATTTTTAAGTATCTTTTAAGAAGGTATCAGTTTACTCCCATTATGATGTAGACTTTTGTTTAAACATCACAGTTTATTTTGTAACCAAGTCCAGGAACATTTTTTATAAATTCTTTTCCTGTTTTTTCACGAACTCTTTTAATAAAGGTTCTAATAGCAGCATCTGTTACATTCTTATTTGTCCAAACATATTTTTTTATCTCTTCATGAAGCACAAATACTCCAAGATTTATTACTAGAATAGATATAAATAGTAACTCTTTTTTCGTCAAAGCTATAGTCTTTCCATCTTGAACAAGAACTTTTCTATTTTTATCAAATTGATACTCATTACCAAGCTCTACCACTTTATCTAGGGAAAGAAGTTCATCAACAATATAATTCACTGTGAGCATTAACTCATCTGGATCAATTGGTTTTATAAGATACTTATCAATGCCAACATCTATTGCTTTTAAAAGTCTCTCTTTTTCACTAAATGCACTTAAAACTATAATAGGAGTATCAAGAGAAATCTGTTTTATATCTTTTGCCATCTCCAATCCATCACGAATAGGCATTAAAATATCGGTTATAACAATATCTGGTTTATGTTTTTTAAACTTTTTAAGTCCATCATCACCATCACGAGCTACTATAAACTTTGCAAACTCATCACCAATTGCACTTTCAAGAGCATTCCTTAACTCTTTTTCGTCCTCAACAAACAGTACTGTCAAACTGTCCAATTTACCCATTACACTTCTCCTTTTCACTGCACACTGGAACTTTTATATAAAAACATACGCCTTCAAAGCAATTTTGCACTTCTAAAGTTCCACCCATACTATTTTGTATTATCATTCTACTCATATATAAGCCTAATCCCGTACCAATACTTGCATGCTTGGTTGTAAAGTATGGCTCAAATACCTTATCTATAACATCTTTCTCTATACCACCAGCACTATCTTTGAAACTAATCATAGCATAATTTTTATCAATCTTTTTAATTTCTAAATTTATCATTCTGTCATCAGATGAGTTTTGATTAAAAGCATCTTTTGAATTATTTAGTAGATTTATTAATACTTGTGAAAACTCACTCATATAGCCTTTTATGTATACTTCATCTCTTACATTAATTTTTAATTCTATCTCATGACGCTGCAATGTTCCTTGCATAACAAGCATAGCATCATCAAGTGCACTTTTAATGGAAAAAGCTTCACTTGGGCGATGAGGATTAAAAAAATTTCTAAAATCATCTATAGTGTCGCTCATTTTTTTAATAACTTTTTTTGAGTCTTCATAAGTCTCAGAATAGTCTAAATCATTCTCACCTGAGTGTTTTTTATATATTTTCTTCATCTTATAAAGAATAATTCCAAGTTCACTTAAAGGTTGTCTCCACTGATGAGCAATATTGCCTATCATTTCACCCATTGCAGCAAGACGTGATTGTTGAAAAAGAACTCTGTCTTTATCTCTGTTTTTCTTTACCTCATTTTTAATTCGCTTTTCAAGTGTTTTATTTAATTTTCTTAGCTCTCTTGTCTGTTTTTTTACTCTTTCTTCAAGAGTAGCATTGAGGTGCTCTAGCTCTTCCTCTTTTTGTTTCAAATTTTCTGTTAAAAGAATACTGCTTGTAACGTTATATCTTATAGCTATAAACTCTTCTATATCTCTATCTTCATTTAGCATTGGTATTACAGTTGTATTTACATAAAAAGTTGTACCATCTTTTGCTATATTTTTTACGGTAGATATATACGTTTTTTTCTTTTTAATGGTATCCCAAAGATTTTGAAAAACCTCTTTAGGAACATCGGGATGTCGTATTATGTTGTGATTAGCGCCTATAAGTTCTTTTCTAGTGTAACCAGAAATTTTGCAGAACTCATCATTCACAAAAGTTATAACACCTTCTAGATTTGTCTTTGAAACAATATTACTTTGTTCTATAGCTCGTTTGTATTGCTCTAATTTCATCTTAATGTCCTCTTGTTCAAAAAGTAAATTCTTGAACAATTCCTCGCGACTGAAGCACGAAGTGGACTTTTGTATTTTTTAATCATTACAAACGTTTTGCAAACTCTTCAAATATGTACTTACTATCATGAGGTCCTGGGCTAGCTTCAGGGTGATGCTGTACAGAAAATATCGGCTCACCAATGTAGTCTAATCCCTCTATAGTATTATCAAATAGATTTATATGAGTCACTTTAGCAATGCTACAAACTGAATCTGGAACATTATAGTTATGATTTTGAGCAGTGATTTCTACTACTGAAGTGTCTTGATTTTTAACAGGATGGTTTCCACCATGCTGTCCAAATTTTAGTTTATATGTTGAATGGTCATGTGCTATAGAGAGCAGTTGATGTCCAAGACAAATTGCGAACATAGGAACTTTTGCAATAATAAGTTTTTTTATTTTTTTAACTTCATCTTTTAATATCAAAGGATCACCAGGTCCATTCGATAAAAATACTCCATGTATATCTTTTGCTTCATAACGTTTTATCAACTCATCTGCATCAAAACAATATGGAACTACTTCTACTTCAAGTCCTACTTCACTTAGCTCATTTAGTATATTTATCTTCACACCAAAGTCTATAACTACGATTTTTTTACTAAGATTGCACTCAGCTGTTTTATAAACTAGTTTTTCATCGTCCCAAGCTGCACTTGTGTGAATGTAACCCTCTTTTGTACTAACTTTTTCAACACAATTTATTTCTTCTATGCGAGGAGTATTTTCAAGTATTTTTTTAAGTTCATTTTTATCACTAACTTTTGTAGAAGCTATCATCATTTTTGGTCCGCCATCACGAATCATTTTTGTAAGGTATCTTGTATCTATATCACAAACACCAAGTCCTTCGTGTTTATCTAAAAATGAACTAAGCGTATTTGTCGAACGAAAGTTTGATGGCTCTTCATTAAAATTTCTAACAAGCATACCACTTGCGTGAACTGTTTTACTCTCCATATCGTCTTCGTTAGTTCCAACAATACCAATTTCAGGCATAGTAAAAACTACAAATTGTCCAAAATAACTAGGGTCACTCATAATCTCTTGGTAGCCACTCATAGAAGTGTTGAAAACTATTTCTCCAACTTTTGTTCCTTCATATCCAAAGCTTTTTGCTTCAAGATATATGCCATTTTCAAGGTAAATCCAAATAGGTTTTAAGCTCATAATAGCAGACCTTTTTTTCTTAGCTCCTCTTCATAAAGTTTTTCAAAAACCAAGTCATACTCAGGACTTCCTGGGATTAATTTTCGTTTATAGTGAGTTATCTTCTCAGCAACTGTCTCTTCAACGTCTTCAAAACTTTCGATATAACTCTCCATAGCTGTGTAAATAATGTTTTTGATACGGTTCTCTGCAACTGTATATTCAACTAAATCATCTTTCCAAATCTTCTGCGTAATTCTATGAGCTAGGTCACTATATCTGTCTTCATAAGAAAGAACTACGTTGTACTCTTTTGCTAATTTTTTCTTAATAAGCCAAAACATGTTACGTCTGTCTACTTGCATGAACTCCATATCATCTTCGTTATCATCTAGTATTTCAGCAACTCTCTCTTCTAGTGCCATCTCTTTTGTTATATCAACTTCAATCATCTCTTGTGCTGCTTTTACTACTGGTTCTAATCCACTTTTAAGTGTTACAAGACCACTGTTTAGTAAATCAATAGCTATTTTATTTGCAATATATGGTGCGTGTGGTAATCTGATTTTCATTGTATGCAGACCTTATTTATAATTTTTTTTATTTTACCAAAAATAAGGTAAATATCTGCTTTGTCACAAAAAAAGCACTTACTAAGAATTCATAAAAAAACTATTTGTGTGATTTTCCAATCTATTTTTAGTTACATTAATTTTACTTTCAAAACATTCCCCACTTATAAATTCATCTAAATATAATTGTGAAAGTTTATGTTTAAGATGTTTATGTTTTGGAAAATACTCTTTGATTAAAAAATAAGCATAATGTGATAAATGACTCTTGCCCACAAATTGATGCTCATCATTCTCTCTTTTGAGAATAGCACAAGTAAAACCTGCTTTTATGGCATCAGTTATACCTTCAGCAGTTTTATCTTTTACAAACACCATGGTAAATCTTTCACGTGCATTATGGTCAATATCATGGGCATCTGTGTTAGATAAAGGAGATAAATATTTATGTTTATCTTTTATTTCTATATATGTCAAATATCCCATGTTGTTATTTTCTTCAGTTTTATTAATATCACCAATTACTTCAACTCCATCAAGCTTCGAACTTTCTAGCAGTTCTTTATATATTGGCTGATTTAGATGATATTTTGCATTATGATAAATCCAGTTCGGATGACACATTATTGCAATCCCATTTGCTTCTTTGACCTTACTTATAGCCCAAATATTTCTAGCATAATTGAGTGGATCAATGTCTTTACCAACTAAATCATTTTTGATATTTTGCGCTATATCTTCTAGCTCTTTTGCATAAATAGTACTATCAGTTCTCTGATTTTCTATTGATTTGTTTGCATTTATGCTTAGCATATGACCATTACCATGGGAATTTACAGTTTCGTTTTTTCTTACAGTGATTTCTTCTCCAGGTAGAATTAAAATATCAATATTGAATTCTTTTACTTTGGCTATAGCTTCAAGTGAACCTTCATAGCAATCATGATCAGTGATACTCATGAAATCTAAACCTAAACCTAAAGAGTGTAAACACATCGCAAGAGGAGTTCTGTTCCCATCTGAGTAGATGGTATGCATATGCAAATCACCTTTTAGTGGTTTTAATTTAATCATATCTTTATCTAAGCAATATAAATTAAGAGTGTTTGATTTTTTATATGTATCAAATACCAAATTAACTTTTACAATAAATTCACCAATAACTGGCATAGTTGAAGTAAACAAAACTGTATTGTTCTGTATTTTGTACTCAACATTATTTGTATGAAAATAGTCATTTTTTGAAAAAATTTCTATTGATTCAATATGGTTAATGTTTCTTAAACTTAAAACATAATTGATTGATTGATTTTGTTCTATTACATTTGGGCTTATTTGCATTTTTATTCCTACTATATATTTATTTAATGGTACCTCTAAAAACCTTAAGTACTTATATATTAGTCTTTGGAGTGCTAATGTGTTATAATTTGTTCTAAAAACTGTTTTAATCTATCACTTTGTGGATTTTCAAAAAATTCTTTTGGAGTATTCTCTTCAATAATTTGTCCTTCATCCATGAATATTATGCGATCAGCAACTTTTTTTGCAAACCCCATCTCGTGAGTAACACACACCATTGTTTTTTTCTCTTTAGCTAATTCTATCATTACATCTAATACTTCATTAATCATTTCAGGATCAAGTGCAGATGTTGGTTCATCAAAAAGCATAATTTTTGGATTTTTACAAAGGCCTCTTGCAATGGCAACTCTTTGTTGCTGCCCTCCACTTAGTTGATTTGGATATTTATTAGCTTGTTCTGCTATATTTACTCGCTCTAAATATTTCATAGCTGTTTGAGTAGCTTCTTTTTTTGTTACACCTTTTACATGTGTTGGAGCTAGAGTCAAGTTTTGCAATACTGAAAGATGAGGAAACAGATTAAAATGTTGAAAAATCATAGTAACATTTTTTCTTAATGCTTTGATTTTTTTAACATCATCTTCAAGTTCAATTCCATCAACTGTTACAGTTCCTTGTTGAAATTGTTCTAAGTAATTAATACATCTAATTAGTGTAGATTTACCAGACCCACTTGGTCCACAAACTACAATTATTTCACCCTCTTTAACATTTAAGTTTATATTTTTTAATACATGAAAATCACCATACCATTTATGCAACTTATCTATTTTTATAATGCTATTCATTTTATCTTCTTTCATTGATGCAACTATTTATTATCAGTATTTAATCTATCTTCTAGGACTTTAGAATATCTTGATAAGCTAAAACAAAATATCCAAAATATAAGTGCAACAAAAACATAACCTTCTGTTTCAAATCCAGTCCAGTGTGAATCTGCAGATGTTAAACCAACCATAGTAAGTAAATCAAATAATCCTATGATAAGTACAAGTGTTGTATCTTTGAATAAACCAATTGCATTGCCAACTAGGTTTGGTATTGAAACTTTAATTACTTGTGGTAATATCACAAGTAGCATTTTTTGCCAATAAGACAATCCTTCAGAATCAGCAGCTTCGTATTGTCCTATTGGTATGGCTTGTAAACCACCACGAATTACTTCAGCAACATAAGCTGCTTGAAACAGTGTAACAACAATTAAAACTCTTAAGAGTTTATCAAAAGTCATACCCTCAGGGAAGAACATAGGCAGTACTACAGAACCCATGAATAAAACCGTTATAAGTGGAACTCCACGAATGAATTCAATATAAAGTATGCTTAAACTTTTTACAATAGGAAGTTGTGATTGTCTTCCAAAAGCTAATATAATTCCTATTGGCATAGCTAGAACTATTCCTATTGAAGATATAACTAATGTTAGCATTAACCCACCCCATTTGAATGTAGGCACTTCAACTAAACCAAAACTACCGCCTGTAATTAAAAAATACGAAATAATAGGGAATAAAGAAAAGATAGCTATTTTTGTAGTAAATTTTTTTCCCGTGTATTTAAATAGAGCTAAAAATACAATTAGTAATCCAAATATCCAATTAATTCTATATATTTCCTCGTCTGGATAAAATCCATAGATAAAGAAGTCAATTTTATGGATTATAAATATCCAACAAGCACCATCTCCTGTACAATCTGCTTTTGTGTTGCCTACAAAATTAGCATTTATTATTGCCCAATCAATAAAAGGTGGGATTATTATATATAATAAAAATAGTATTAAAAATGAAAATGCAACATCAACTGGTGTTGAAACAAGGTTATCTAAAATCCAACGTAATTTACCATTCATTGTTGATGGAGTTTTTTTTGTTTGTTCTATTTCATATACTGCCATTATCTACCCTTTATTTCCATCTTCTTATTAGCATAATTCAATACCACAGATATAATTAAACTAATAACTAAATATACACTCATTGTCATCATAATAATTTCTATTGCTTGTCCTGTTTGATTTAATGCCGTTCCGCTAAATATGGTTACGAGTTCTGGGTAAGCAATTGCAGCTGCCAAGGAAGAGTTTTTAACGACATTTAAAAATTGACTGATAATCGGTGGTAGTGCTATTCTAATTGCTTGAGGTAATATAACTAACTTTAAGGATTGATATGAACTTAGACCAAGATCAGCTGATGCTTCTTTTTGTCCAATATCAACTGCTTCAATACCACTCCTTACAGCTTCTGCTGTAAAAGTTGCCTGATAAATTGATAAGGAAAATGCTAATGCTAAGAATTCAGGAGTATAGGTCATTCCTCCAACATAATTAAATCCTTCTAATTTTGGGGAATCAAAGCTCAAAGGTGAGCCTAAAATTAAATAAACAATAAAAGGAATAGCTATTAATATAATAATATTCCAAGGTAGAAGAAAAGTGTTTTTACCTGTTTTTTCAAATCTTTTATTTGCTATCTTTGATAAATAAATAACTAAACCAATAGCCATAAAAAATGATATTATAACCAATCCAAAACCATCTTCAAGCAAAGGTCTAGGTACGCTAAATCCACGATTATTTAATATCATATCAGCACCAAGTTGAATACTTTGCTTTGGACTAGGAAGTGCTGCTAAAACCACATTATACCAAAATAATATTTGAAGCAATAATGGTATATTTCTAAAAATTTCTATATATGCCAATGCAAATTTAGATACTAAAAATATTTTTGACAACCTTGCAATACCGACTATGACACCTATTATTGTAGAAAATATTATACCAATTACTGATACATATAAAGTATTGGCAATACCAACTAAAAATGAATCAAAAAACGTAGAGTTAGCATTATATTCAATTGGTGATTCTGATATATCAAATCCAGCTCTTTCATTTAAAAATGCAAATCCAGTATTTATACCTCTTGCTTCAATATTATGAAATAAATTGGTGAACATAAACCACAAACCCATAACCAAAAGTGCAACAATAATAAACTGTGAAAATATAGCTCTAAATGTTTTATTATATATAATAGACACGAGCAACCTTTTTAATTTATTATGACAGAATTTTTTAAAATATGAAAACACTCAAGAGATAGTTCTCTTGAGTATAGTTTTTTATCTAAATGGTGGAGAATAAAGAATTCCGCCATTTGTCCATAAAGCATTTACGCCTCTTTTAATTCCAAGTGGAGTATTTACGCCTAAATGTTTTTCAAATGACTCAGAGTAGTTGCCTACTTGTGTTATTATATTATAAGCCCACTTAGGATCTAAACCTAGCATTTTACCAAGATTTCCATTCACACCAAGAAGTCTTTGAATTTCTGGATTCTTAGAATTTTTAGCTAAATCAGCAGCATTTTTAGAAGTAATTCCTAATTCTTCTGCTGTAATCATTGCATTTAAAGACCATTTGACTATATTGAACCAATGATCATCACCTTGTCTTACTAATGGACCTAATGGTTCTTTTGATATAATATTTGGTAAAACTTTATATTTACTTCTATCTAATTTTGTTAGTTTTGAATAAAGCCCTGATTGATCAGTTGTAATAACATCACAGCGATTAGCTTCAAATCCACTTATAACTTGAGCATCTGTGTTATATAATACAGACTTATACTTCATATTATGTTCTAAAAAATAATCTGCTATATTAAGCTCTGATGTACTTCCAGTTTGTAGACAAAAAGTCGCACCATTTAACTCGCTTACATCATTTACACCAAGTGATTTAGATACTAAAAAACCTTGACCATCATAATAATTAACGCCTGCAAAGTTAAGACCTAAAGATGTATCTCTTGTAAATGTCCAAGTTGTTGATCTTACAAGCATATCAATTTCACCACTTTGAAGTGCTATAAATTTCTCTTTAGATGATTATTTAACTTATTTGCATCGCCTAGAACTGCTGCTGCGACTGCTCTACAAACATCTATATCAAAGCCTTTCCAGACTTTATCATCACCCATTTCAGCAAAACCAGCAAAACCTGTTGACATACCACAATGAAGAACATCTTCTTTTTGTACCTTCTCAAAAGTACCTGCGTTTGCACTAATTCCTATGATCGCTATTGCAACCAATAATAATTTTTTCATAATTCCTCCTATAGAATTTATTCAGTATATCTTCTTTAAGCTTGATTAAAAGTAGGCATAGATTTTACACTGTATGGATAATTTAAGTTATTAGTAACTAAAATTATAATCTTTTTTAATTACTAATTGGCAACAAAGCAAAAAAAGTAGACAATAGACTTCTTGCATAACCACTTTCAATACATGCAATTAAATCCTCTTCTTTATCTCTGTTTACATGTAGAGATTTATGATTTTAGTATCAGTGCTGTTCCCGCTCCTACCATCACACTTCCAGCAATCCTATTCATAATAGTTTGCGTACGAGGTTTTTTGATAGACTTTCGTGCACGAGCTGCAAAAAATGAGTATCCACCCAAAACAACTGTAAGTATAACAACAACTAAAGATGAAACAAAAATTATATCACCACTAGTAAGTGTTGAAAGATTTACAAATGTCGGTAAAAAACCAAGATAAAAAAGTATTACTTTAGGGTTACTAATGCAAATTAAAAATCCAGATATAAAATCTTTAATTAAAGAATCACTTTTTGAAGATTTTATGGACTCAATTGAAGGTTTTGAACGAAATATTTTAATACCCAAATAAATCAAGTAAAAACCACCTATATATTTGACTACTGTAAATATATCACCCACCATGTGAGCAACAGCATTAAGTCCAAATATTGCCATAAGTAAAAAGACTAAGTCTCCTAAAACCATACCAAGACTCATGGAAAATGCATGAGAGAAACCAGAGCCTAAAGCACGTGCCACTATTGCAAAAGTTCCAGGTCCTGGACTAGCCATAAATATAAATAAAGCTCCACTAAAAACCAAAGAGGCTAAAAAATCCATTTTTTTCCTTTTTATCCATTGGCAATACTACGCCTCTCTTTTCATCTACTTTGTCAAAAGGCAATACGACTCCACCAGCTTCTTTTTGTATTTGAAAAGTAGAGGGCTCCGACATAATACCCTCTATTTCACTCTCATTAATATCAATTTGATATGTTTTTGCTTCTTCTACTGGTACTCTATATTTCTTAGCAATCTTTGCTTTTTTACTACTAGCTCCAACACCAAAAGTACCTGCTTGTGTACTTTCACTAGCCTCTACATGTATAAAAAAAACAAGTAATAAAAGAGCTAACTTTTTCATATTCTTTTACCAAGTAACACTATCGTTTGAGCCGAGTTTACCTATGGTAGTTTCACCTTCCCAAAAAGCTAAACCAGTTTCAAGCTGAGTCATTGTTAATTGAAAATAATACTCTACGAGCTGATCAGAACTATTTGCTTTTACTGTTCTTTGGATTATTTTTCCACTAAGTGACATATCTGGCGAGTAGATAGTTCCTTTTTTTGCTATTGTGCTTTGCTTGAACTCATCATCATTTCTTAATTTTCTTACCTCTTTAGTCATTATATCTTCAGGTCCATCAACTGATACAGCCGTAGTCATAACTGCTTTTCCTGATTTTAAAAGTGCTATTCTTATCTTTTTTGTTAGCATATCTGTGTCAATTCTTTGCGTAGTATCATTTATCATCCTACCCATTGTAACTACATACCTACCACCACCTTTTCTGTCCATTGCTCCACTGTTCAGTAAATCTTTTACTGCTGCATTTGCTGCTTTTTCAAAATCGCGTCTATCTAATCCCATAGTTATAGGTGCATCTGCTATTTTAACATACTGCGGTTTTGTTGCACACCCAGTAAATAACAAAGTTGTAAATATAATCGCTCCGATTGTTATAAGTTTCATTTTTTTCCTTTTATGATTTTATGTACTTTTATATCATCCAAAGAGGATGATTTTATATAAATAAGTACATTTGTGTTTTTATCAACATTAATAGTTGATATCACATTTGCTTTGCTGTCCTTTATTGTAAGAGGATTTCCATTTAACTCTATTCTCAAACTTTGAAAGTTTTTTGGCAATGCTGTCCAGCTCCTAATATCTGCTTTATTTGTCAAACTCTGATAAAGCATCCCCACAACTCCACCAAGTGAACCACTTTTGTTTAGCTCATACTGTGTATATGTTTTTACTATAAGATTTAGTGTAGCTTCTAGTGCTATTTGAGAAAAACGCTTCTTAAACTCTGCTTTTATGACACTATCCATATTTGCAATGACAACACTTTTTTGGTTATCTACTTGAATATACGCATATGAACCTGCTCTTTCATAGAGCTTTGGAAGTGCTATGCCTGCATAATATACTTTATTAGTAAATATAAAAAGAGGTATGTTGATTCTCATCTCTTTTTTTGCCATACTCTGCCCATTTTCATATATAATCCAAGCATAATTCTTATCGCTGTTATAACTCTCAAAAAGTTCAAAATCAGCTCTTATCTGTTCATTTTGGGGTTGCATTGAAACTGACTCTTTTAGTAAATTTCTCGCTTTTTTGTAGTCGCCATCGAGAAAGAAAAACAGACCACTTAAGTATGTAGCATATGGATTAACAAAATCAGGATATACAATAAATTCACTAAAAATATCTTGATAACTATCGTATATTGCTTTTTGAGTATGTCTATTTTGCGCTTTATTGTAATTTTGATCTTGTCTGTTTTTCTGTTGAGCTTTTTTTATCTCACTACTAAAATAGTCTTTCGCTCTTCTTTGCCTATCTAAGGCTCTATTGAACTCAACTCGAGCATTTACAAAATCACCTAAAGCCATAAAATTAAGACCTTTGTAAGTGTTAAGCATTACTTTTTCGTAGACATTACCTTTGTAATCATTGACATTATTGTTTATTAGTATTGAACTTACACTGCTTCCTATTCTGTTTGCATTTGATTGTAAATCAACATCACTTTTATATAGCCCTTCTGCCTTATCAAAATAGAGATTACTGCTGTTGTAATCAAAACAGTTTCTCGCTTGTGAGCCGCCTTGAGATGCCCAAAGGATTACATCATCTTTCTCTTCTATAATGTTTTGAATAAAGGAGTAGTTACATGTAGAGTTTTTCAGAACTTTTTCAAAAGTTTGTAGTGAGTCGCCATGTCCAGTTATTGCGACACAGCCACTAAAAAAAGTAGACAATGCAAGTAAAAAATATACCCTACTTAAACGGAGGGCCAAGAACTAATCTTTGTGTGATTTTAGAAGCTTTTTTAGCATCCATTTTTGCCATGATTTTTGAAACTTTTTTGGCTTGCAGTGTAAATAAAACTGCTGCTGCTTCAGTATTAGACAATTCCGAAAGAATCCCTGCTGCTGCTGAGTCTTTCATTTTTGAGTAAGTTTCAGTTATCTTGTCATTTTTGGCACCATTTATTGAGGCAAGAAGTTTTTTATTCTCTTCAAGCATCTTCTTTATACCATCTTCTTTACTTGATATCTTACGCATAGTAGCATTTAAATCATCTTTTTGTAAATCAAGTTTTGCTTGTTGTTTGTCAAATAGAGCATTAGTCGCAGCTTGAAGTGCTTCAAAAACTTGCCTTGCTTCATCTATTTTCTCTATCTCTTTAAGCAGCTCAACCTTTCTCTCTTCAAACACTTTAGTACAATCGATAGTTTCTGCAAAAACTATTGTATAAAACATAAATACTATAACTAAAATTTTCACTTTCGTTCCTTATTTACAAATAACATGTTTGATATTTCATCCATATCTAAACTCTCATCTTTTTTAATTTTTGCCATCCACTCTTCAAAATCTTGCTCTTCTAGGTATTTTATCTTCTCATACTCAATATGAGCTCTTTTGTATTTCTCTCTAAGCTGTTTTATCTCTTCCTCTTTTATAAGAAGTTTTTCATTCAAAGTCTCTTTTGCTCTTCTTATTATAGCTAATCTCTCTCTGACCATATTCATTAAAGAAATATCCCCACTAGTAGGAATTTTCGTATCGTCTATCTCTTTACATGTAGAGATAAGTTCTTGCTCTATATCGTGCTTTTCAAACCTAGCCTTAGCCAAGCGAGTCTCCACCATATCGCGTTGTTGCTTTCTTACTTTTGCAATTGGTGTAAATTTACTATTTGGCATTATACTACTCTTTTCTTGTTTTTTACTATTTATTCTTCTTCTACTTGACTTTGCTGTTTCTTCTTAATTATGTTATAATATTCTTACAATTGTCCTTCGGGATCGCCCTTTCTTTTAAGGGCAAAAATTATTTTATTAAATCAATTAATTTTCCTTTTAATTTTCTAAAACTTTCTTTATCTATTTTACCAATGTAATAATACTTAAAGTGGCTTTAACTATTCCACTCTTGATACCTCAATTATTAAATCAATCACTTCATCTTTATTTTCAATAATATGTTTCTTATGTTCTATATTTCTTTCTCTATTGCCACGTTCTCTTTCTGCACTACTTTCATGCAGAGATCTTGTACTCACAAAATTATATGCAATCGACTCTTCTATTTTTCTAGCATAAAATTACCTTTTCAAATGTTTTTATAAATTCTATTAGTTCTTTCCTGCATATACTCTTCATACAACTCAAATAAAAATTCTATGCGTTCTTTGTCATTTTTAAAAGCTTTTGTTGTGTAGCATTTATCTACTGCTTTATCTAGGGACTGGTATTTTTTTTAGCAATACTATTTTTTTATAATAAAATTGCTAAAAATATGACATTCTGCAATATTTTTTCATTCTTTAAAAACTTTATTTATCTTTTTCACAATTAGAAATAAATAATTCATAACTATCAATTTTCGAAAAATTAATCTCATATTCTAAATCACTAATTTTATCAACTCTAACAGAATCAACGCCATACAATTTAAGTATTTCATTGCTAACTAACTCACCATCCTCTAATTTAAATAAATCTCTCAATATCCATTTTCCTAATGCTTTATTTGGATTTGACATTAAAGCTTTACTGTTTTCTTGGCATAATTTCATATCCATCACTTTTCCATTAGGCAGTTTCATAGTAAAAATTGTATCTTTTTGAGGGAAAAAATTAGGTTTATAAATGTGAAATTTTCTTGGTATAGGAATATAAACTTCATCATAATGTCTTGCTCTACCATTTGCATTCCACTGATTCAAGCCACTTTTTTTGTACACATTATTATTACTGCCATACAGCGGTAAATATACCGTTTCTTTTATTTTTGATGATGTCATATATTCAAAATCTTTTTGAATTAAGCTAAATAATGCTTCCAATGGGTCTTCTAAAATATTAACTTTGAAACTATCAACAAAAGAATTTGTATTAAATCTTTTCATTAATGTACTTTTGGATAAAGAGAAACTATACTCATATATACCATCATTAAAGAATATTGATGATTTTTTTTGTTTTACATCTGTAATCGAATGTATATCTATTTTATTAGTTTTTTCTTCATAAATAAAAAAATTTCCCTTATCTCTTACAACACAATGATATATAGAATCATCAATATTATATAAACTATTAGTAAAATCTATTCTTGCATTTCTTAGTTCTGAAATTTTTTTAATTTTATCTACATCTATTAAGTGATTATATAAATCTCTATCTCTATTAAACTCAGCTATTTTTTGAATACTTTTATTATTACTTCTAAGAAATGTTTTTAACCCTATACCTAAAGAACCTTTTTGTGCATCAAAAGAAACATCACCTCTTGATAAGTCTTTAGCTTCAAAAGCTTTGCAAAACATCTTTTCTGCAATACGGTAATACAAATATGGTATTGAAGAAGAAGAAAACAAGTTAGAAAGGCTACCTATGATTTGAAGATATTCTCTATATTTGTCCTTTTGTTCTTTTGTTTGAGTTTTATAAAACATTATACATTACAAGCTTTTTTTATTTCTTTAGCTATTGCTTCTATTACTGTAACTGTAACTGAATTACCTATTTGTTTATATAAAGATGAATTTGCTAAAGATTCAGGAAATATAAAAGTTTCATCATATCCTTGAAATCTAGCACATTCTCTAGGGGTCAATTTTCTTATATCAATATCATCTATAATCAAAGGCACATTATGTCCACCTGTTCCCATATTTGCTGTTAAAGTAGGACAAAGTTTACTTTTATTTTCTCTTACATAAACTCGTCTCCATTGATAAACACTATCCTTATTTTTCATTTCATCTTTTAATTGTTCGTAATAACGACTATTTGTATAATAAAACTTTTCATCTACTTTAGCTTCAATCAAATCAGATATTTTTTTATTTAATTTTTTTGCTTCTGGAAAAGAAAAATTTAAAGCAATATTTTTATCTTTAAATGCAACGATATATATTCTTTCTCTATTTTGTGGAACATTACCATATTCTGAAGAATTTAAAATTTTATAACTGATAATATACCCTCTATTCTCAAGTTCATTAGTAATCCTCTTAAAAGTTTGTCCTTTATCATGTCCTAATAAGTTTTTTACATTCTCTAAAAATACAACTTTTGGTTTTAAATCATCTATAAATCTCAAAATCTCAAAAAATACATTACCTCTATCATCGTTAAAGCCTTTTTGTTGCCCTGCTATAGAAAATGCTTGACAAGGAAATCCCCCTGTTAAAACATCTATAGGGCTTACTTCTGATGTTTTTAAATCTTTTAAATCTTTTTCAAAAAGTTTATGCTTATGATTGTGACGATAAGTAATAGATGCATTTTTATCAATTTCATTTGCCCATGAAATATCAAAACCTGCTTTTTTAAAACCAAGTTCTATTCCACCAATACCTGCAAATAACCCACCAACTTTCATTGCTTTATCCCTTTTATTGACTTTATAAGATTATACATAAATATCCAAATATAAAGTAATAATATTTCAAACCGTAATCTTTTAATTTTTATTTCATTCATCTACTTACAAAATTATCGTATCGTTTCTGTCAGGACTTGTTGAAATTAGTCCTACTTTTGTGTTTGTTAACTCTTCAATGCGTTTAACATAGTCTTTTGCACCTTGTGGAAGTTCATCGTAATTTGAAATTCCTTCTACTTTGTCCCAACCTTGGATATCTTCGTAGATTGGTATTACTCCATCAAGGTCACTTGGCATATAGTCTATTCTCTCGCCATTTACTTCGTAAGCTACACAGATTTTGATAGTCTTAAAACCATCAAGAACGTCTAGTTTCATTAGAGCAAACTGATCACATCCGTTTAATCTTGAAGCATGTTTAACACCAACTGCATCAAACCAACCACATCTTCTTCCACGTCCAGTTGTAGTTCCAACTTCTTTTCCAACATTTGCTAAAGTCTCACCAACTTCACCAAAATCTTCTGTTGGAAAAGGTCCGTGACCTACTCTTGTAGTGTATGCTTTTACAATTCCTGTTACAACACCAATGTCTTTTGGGCTGATTCCAAGACCTGTACAAGCTCCGGCACTTACTGTTGAAGAGCTTGTTACATAAGGGTAAGTTCCATGGTCAATGTCAAGCAAGGTTCCTTGAGCACCCTCAAGAAGTATTTTTTTATTCTTATCAAGTGCATCCCAAACCATGTTTGTTGTATTTGCTATAAAAGGAGCTAATATCTCTTTATAGTTAGTTAATTCTACTAATAACTCTTCACGACTTGGAGTCTCTACATGTAAAGCCTTATAAAGAGGGCTATTTAGAGCAAATTCTGCCATAATCGAGTCACAAAGTTTTTCAACTTGAAGAAGTTCTCCCACTCTATGCCCTACTCTGTTTATTTTGTCTGCATATGCTGGTCCAATACCTTTTCCTGTAGTACCAATAGCTTTATCGCCTTTTAGTTTTTCACGAGCGACATCTACTAAGGAGTGGTAAGGAAGATTTAGATGAGCTTTGTCGCTTATAAAAAGACGACCTTCAAGGCTCTCGTCGAACTGCTCCATCTCTTTTATGATAGACTCTGGACTCATAACAACACCATTTCCAATGATATTTATAGCCTTTTTGTTCAAAACACCAGAAGGAACTAAATGAAGTGCATATCTAACACCATCAACCCAGATAGTATGTCCAGCATTATGTCCGCCTTGGCTTCTACAAACCATATCATACTTTTGAGCTAGCATATCAACTATCTTACCTTTTCCCTCGTCACCCCATTGAATACCAACTATTAAATCTGCTTTGTTCATTTTACTTCTCTCTCATTATATTTTCTATCAATGCATCTGTATAAAGTCCAAATCCCGTAGACTCTAGTCCTTCACTCTTGTAACTTCCACCCTTTGCTAAAGTACTATTTTTTTCAATAAATCTAAAAAATAGCTCATCATAGTATCTCATATTTACGTAGTATAGTGGTGAAAAATGTACGTTTTTATACTCTAACTTCTCATAAAGAGCTTTCATCTTCTTTAATTCTACTTTTATATTTTCTGGAACTACTTTTATAACCTCATCAATATCTTTTGGGTTTTGTAGACAAGCTAGCTTTTCAAGCCAATCTATTTTTAAAGATAATATTTTATGAAGCTCTGCTCTTTCAAATATGCTCAGATCTAAATTTAACTCTTGAGCAATCATCTTTGGAATTTTGATATTGCTTATATGAACTAAAGGGAGCAAATCAAACTTCTTAAAAACTTCTCCACAAAGCTCAATATTTTGGCTCAAATCATCATTACCTATAAACTCTGCACCAATCTGATTAACTTCAAGACTTGGGTATCTAAAAACAGGTTGAATATAAAACCATTTGTTCTGCTTAGTACTTCGTCCCAATCTTTTTGTCATTAAACGTACAACATCAAGGGTGCTGTCTGCTCTTAATGATACTAAATTATTCTGCTCATCTGAAAAACGAATTATCTCTTTTTCATTTAAGCTCTTATGTTGATGATAAGAGAAAAAAGGAGTTACGATCTCTTCAAATCCTGCTTCTTCTAAAAGCTCACTTGCAGTCGCTTCAATACCTCTTTTTAATTTTGCACTTTTGCCAAAGTAGAGTCTACTTCCAGTTGGTATTTCGTGTTCATCTATCATTTGTACATCTCGCTTGTATATATTTTATTTGCTGTTCCATCGTATGTTCTTCTGCCTATTTCTTCGAGTGCCATTTCTATTGCGTTTAATGTCCAAGCTGTCTCATAGTCTGCCACTAATCCCATATGATTTATCCTAAAAAGTGTTGTTTTGACATGGTCTTGTCCACCTGCCATATTGACGCTATATTTTGTTTTTAAAATCTTTCTTATCTTTGCTGCTTCATCATCATACACTGCAGTCATAGCATTTGCAGGGGTCTTTGGAAATATTTTTAAATTTAATGCTTCAAGAGCTTTTTTTGTTGCATCAGAGCGTTTTTTAGTATCGTTATAAAGTTTATTAAAACCATCTACATGTAACTTCTCCAGCATTGCCTTAAGTCCAATGATAAGAGTTGTCGCAGCTGTGTATGCTGTTGTGTTTTTTTTCTGTTGTTTAAGTTCAGTTTTTAAATTCAAGTAGTAACCAACTCCACCCTCTTCTATAACTTTTATGGCATCAAAACTCAAGCCTATAAGAGCAAGTCCAGGAGGTAACATAAGAGCTTTTTGACTTCCACTTATAAGAGCGTCAATATTGCTTGTATCTACTTTTTCTACGCCAACTGCTGTTATGCCATCGGCTACTATCATTATGTTTGGACGAATCTTTTTTAACGCTTTTGCAATGGCTTCTACTGGGTGTCTTAATCCTCCTGCACTCTCACATACTTGAATAAAAATAGCATTTATTGAAGAATCATTTTTTACACTGTTTACTACATCTTCAACGCTTGCAGGAGTATCCCAATCGTATTTTAACTCTGTGTAATCTTTGCCATGAGCTTCACATATTTTTCCAAATCTCTCGCCAAACTTACCTGAGTTGATAATTAATGCTTTTGATTTACAAAGGTTAAGAACACAAGCTTCCATAGCTCCTGTGCCTGTGCATGCAAGCATTAAAATCTCTGGCATACTAAATAACTCTTTTAGAAGCACTCTAGTACGAGCAAAAATTTCTTCAAATTCTGGAGTTCTATGGTGAAGTGTTGGTACACTCATAGCCATTCTAATATCTTCAGGAACTGGCGTTGGGCCAGGTGTGAGAAGTAACATATATAACCCTAATTGTAATTTTTGAATCTATTTTATCTAAAAAGAACTTAGACTACATAAAAAAGAATCATAAAGTAGTGAGAAACACTCCCCGCAAGAACAAACAAATGCCATATTGCGTGGTTATATGGAAGAGATTTCCAAACATAAAAGATGACGCCAACAGAGTAAAAAAGACCCCCAATTAACATAAGCCAAAGTCCCCATTGATCCATGCTTTGCATAAGTTGTTTAATTACCACAACAATAAACCAACCCATAACAAGGTACAAAACAACGGATAGTTTTTTAAACCTATGAGGATATAGAAACTTTAAAAGCACTCCACCTATGGCTATTGTCCAAATTATGATAAAAATTGTTAATCCAAAAGAAGCATCTAACAGTGTTAAAACTGGAGTATATGTTCCAGCTATCAAAAGATATATTGCAGCGTGATCAAATTGACGAAAAATCTGTTTTGCTTTTTCATTTGTAATTGCATGGTAAAAAGTTGAAGCAGAGTAGGCAAATATTAGAGTTCCACCAAAAATAGCACAACTTGTTATAAGAATTGCTGAGCCATTAAGTGTTGCAAACGCAACTAAAACGGCCAAGCCAACTATACTGAGTAAAATTCCCAAACCATGAGTAGAAGCGTTTATAATCTCTTCCATCATGCTATATCTCTGCGTTAATTTTTCCATTTTGTAACCTTTACATGTAAGGCAACTATACACCCTCAACAGTAAGAAGTTTTGTTTTTCCAACCATAAGTTCAATAGACATGCCTATTCTTTTAAAAACAGACTCTTGTCGGTATTCTAAATTGTGTTTTTTACATATTTCTTTTACTATAGGTTGCATCTTTTGATAAAAACTATGAGGTTTATCAGGAAAGAGGTGATGTTCTACTTGATAATTCAAAAAACCATGTGCAAAGTCTATTAAATCTGAGCCAGTATTGTAGTTTACACTTCCCATAATCTGACGCAAGTAATACTCACCTTGAGTCTTATGCGGTGTACTAAACTGATAAATATCTTCTGCTGAATGATTTGGAACTATAACTAAGAATGACCATAGATTTGCAATGATTTCACTTAAAAATAAAATTATAAATACAGATATAACAGCACTAAGACCTAAAGGCAAAAATAGTATCGGTAACAAAACAAATTTGAACAATCCATAGGGCAAGATATAATCTCTCCAAAGAATCAAACCATTTTTCGTAAAAGGGCTTATTTGATAATCTTCAGTAGGAGGTAATTTTTTTTTCGCTCTTTCTTTATTTTCAAGTATTCTTAGTGTATTTGGTGCATAATAAGCAACTTTCCACATAACAGCGAACAAATAAACGATAGCATATTTCATAAACATTGGCATTTTTGCATTATGAAGCCATTTTAGATTTCTCTCAACGTTATCAGGGTCATCCATCTCACCTAAATGATAATGATGCATGATATTATGCTCATATGCCCAAGCATCAGGAGTAATCCAATCAAACCAATCTATATATCTTCTCTTCCCTGCAGCAAAGCCTTTTTTTGTATATCTTTTTGGAATATTTGGCACTTTATCATAAGCACCATGCAATATAGGATGCGCAACATTTGCCCATCTTCCTACGTTACCCACACCAATCAAAACAGCAGAAATAACTGCTAAACTCCAAAATACAAACACATTTGGCTCAAAGATACTTATCAAGATTATCAGAAAAAAGCCAAACAAAGTTGAACCTTTTCCCCATCTTTTTAGTTTTAAAAGATGTTTAAAATCCTCTTGCGTTGCATCGCCAATTGTATCCTTAATTGTATCAATATCTATTTGCAACTGTTCCTTATCCACGTCTTTGTAACTTGCATATTTCTTTTTCAAAATTACCCTTAAATTTTAATGCTGTTATTGTATCTTTAATTTCCTTATAATCTAAATCTCTTTACATGTTGAAACAAAATAAAAGGTGTGTCTGAGTATTTATACCACACCTTCTATGTATACTTCTAAAGTTTGCTCACTGCACTAACAAGTACTATCTCAACTGATGCATTTGAGGGTAATGTTGCTACTCCAATTGCAGCACGACTTCCGATGCTATTAGCTCCTAACTCTTTTAGTAGTAACGCCGATGCATAGTCTGCTACTTTTGCATGTTTGATAAAATCTTGTTCTGTATTGAGATAAACTGTCAATTGAAGAATTATAGAGATTTTCTCATTTTTTTCTAAACAAGCCTGAACTGCTAACAGTGCATTTTTAGTTGCTAATTGCACTGCATCACAATAAATTTCAACTGGACTAGTTGCTTTAATTTTACCTGAATATATTAGTTTTCCATCCTTGCGTGGTGTCATTCCTGAAGTATAGATTAAATTATTATGTCTAACAGCAGGAAGATATTGACCTTGCGGAATTGGTTGTGTATTATTCTGGCTCATTTACGATACCTCTTAACCATATCTACTATCCTCTTGGCAGCACCAATAGCTTTGGCATGGTCTTGTGAAAAGTTAAGGCGAACACTATCTATTGTTGTTGGTCCAAATTCTGCACCTGGTGTAACAGTCACACCAGCTTGATACCTGAGCAACTGCACGAATGATTTTAAATCAATATCAAGAGCTGGTAATTGTGGAAAAAGGTAACTACCTGCTTGCGGTGTTGCAGTCAATAGTCCTGCTGAATTGAATATACTGAGTAACTCATCTCTTATTGCTTCATGAGCTTTAATTCGTTCTTCCATCCACTCTTTAGGCTCTTGTAACCAATCTTCAAGTACTGCTTGATTATACCCAGCAGCACGTAAAGAGACTATTGCTTGTAACTGTTCCATTCTCTCTATAATACTAGCCGTACCAAAAGCTGTTCCAAGACGAAATCCACTAAGAGATTCTGTCTTTGATGGTCCCATAATAGTTACCATATTTTTAGGTACAATCTTGCAAGCACGAAGATGTGTATAATTCTCACCACTATAAAGTAATCTTGAATAGAGCTGATCTACAATAACAGTCACATTATATCTTGCAGTAAGTTCTGAAATCTTATCAATTGTATTTTTGGTATAGACTACTCCTGTAGGATTGTTTGGTGTAGAAAAAACAAGAGTTTTTGTGCCATCTTTAAATGCTTCTTCTAAAATTTCAAGATCAGGTCCACTCTCAGACATACTATCTTGATAACTTAAAGGAATAGGAACTACCACTCCACCAAAATACTTAACAAGTTTACGATTTGCAAAATAGTCTGGTTCAATTACAGCAACTTTTTCTCCTGCTTCTACAGTTGAACCAAGTGCTAAAAATAGTGCACCTTGAGTTCCTGGAGTTATAATCAACTCTTTATCTGCTAAAATTGGAGAACCTGTAAATATACCAAGTCTTTCAGCCAATCCTTCACGGATTTTAGCTGCTCCACGATACTCAGTATACGCTTGTTCACCACCTAATTCATATCCTCTTAACCAAGTTTCTGCGGCTCCTGGAGTTGGAGTGAAAGCATCTACATCACCATGAGAAAAATCTACAGGATCTCCTTCTAATTTTTCTCCACGCATAATTTTACTTAAGTCACTTACATCTTGGCGAAACTCCTGCCCAGGTGCATTTTCTGTCTCAAGTGCTTTAAATCTTTCATCAAGTGTCATCATATTGTTTTCCTTTTATTGTATTTGTAAGAACTAAATTTAATACCCTGTTTCCCTAGAGATTGATTGGGGAATTTTATTTGAGTCAAAAAATGTTCTGATATTTTTGGCAACAACTTGTGAAGCAGTATGCTTATTAGTCGGTGCAGAGATATGTGGTAAAACTGTAACATGAGGATTTCTCCAAAGTTTATCAGTTACTTCTAAAGGCTCTTGTAAAAAAACATCTAAAACTGCGTGTTTAATCTGACGAGTTTCAAGTCCTACTTCTAAAGCTTTTGCATCAATTATGTCTGCTCGTGCAAAATTGATTAGTGAAATACCATGTTTTAGTTGGCTAAAAAAATGCTTGTCTAATAAACCATTTGTTTGTGGTGTTAAAGGTAAAAGAACAACCAATATATCTGATAATGAAGCTACTTTTAACAAGCCTTCATCCCCACTAAAAGTTTCAATATTTTGTAGTTTTTTGCCTCTATTCCACCCTACAACATTAAACCCATTATCTAAAAGACGTTTAGCAGCTTTTTCTCCAAGATGACCCAAACCTAAGATACCTATTGTTCGTTCTGATGCCATTACTACATCATGTTCTATCCACTCCCTAACACTCTGTTGCTTTGCATATTTTGGCATATCACGATGTAAGTATAAAGTCCATGCTAAAATAGCTTCTGCCATTGTTTCACCAAGTTGAGGGTCAATAAGGCGAACAATAGAGATTTGTTTATTTGGTAATTCATCAATCAATCTTTCAACACCTGCCCACAAGCTTTGAACCCACTTAAGATTAGGTAAAGTTAATAAATCAGCTGGATTAGGGTTTGCAACAATTGCAACTTCAACACTCTTTCTCTCGCTTTCACTCAGATTTTCAATGTGACATATATTTACATTTGGCAATGCCAATTGGAGTTGTACAAGCCAAACAGATGCATTTTTGTCAGTTATACTTTGTACAAATGGAATTATAGGATTCATAAAGTACCCCTTTAAACAAGTTTATCAAATCTATGGGTATTACTTTTAGTATACCCATATCTTAATTAATATAGAATAATACCTTATTTTAGGAATAAGATATTGTACGATTTTTACCTATGTGTTTTATATTTTTATACTCATTTGGTGTTATTAAAAATGAGTTTTTAAATGCTCTATAAAAATGAGCTTGATCGTAAAAACCGAGTTCAAGTGCGATTTGTGATATATCTAATCCTTGCTCTAGAAGTTTTTTAGACATATTTACTCTTTCATTTAGCACATAGTCATGAGGGGATAATCCATATTGTTTTTTAAAACTCCTTGAAAGATAACTTTGATTTAGATTTGCTTTTTTTGCCATCTCTTCAAGAGAGATATTTTTATCTATATTTTCATCTATAAATTTTTTTATCTTTTCAAGGTTTTCATTTGGCATTTTTAATTTTTTGTCAATTTTGTATCTCATTATAAATTTCTCAATAAAATCACTTTTTTCATTTTTTAAAACTTTTTGACTAAAGCATATAAAATCATCATAAGCAGAAGAGTTATCTATAATTTTTGGTAAAAAAATTTCATCTAAATTGATATGAAGTATGTGGTACTCAGATACGTCTTTATATCGTTTTAATTTATGTGGTTGATTTACATTAAAAACTATTATTTTATTGGGAGTTAAAGTTATCTCTTCACCATCGTGAAAAAATACCATCTCTCCTTTTTTGAGCGCACCAATGCAAATATAATTATGAGCATGAAGTTTACAATTTCTTTCTATATTATTAAATATACTAAGCTCATACAAATCTGTTTTAACGCAATCAATCATAAATCATCCTAAATCAAAATGGTAATTTACCCATTATAACATCATGTGAATTTACATACTTTTGGCATTTTTTACCACCTAACTTTATACAAGTTTTTTGCCAAACCATAGAATGCCCATCACCATTTTTTTTATAATATCCACTTTTAAAAAGAAGTGCATGTGCATATTCATGAGCTATTACATTTGAAATTATATAATCCATGCTCTCTTTCATCACTTTTTTATTAAGATATATTCTTATACTACCATCTTCATCCAAGGAAGTTACTCCATAAATTTTACCGGGAATTTTATCTGTTATTATAATTGGTACTTTAAATTTAAAACCTAATTTTTTTTGCATATTTGATAATACTCTTTGTTCTTCTTGTTCTATTGCTTGTCTTTGTTTTTGAGATATTGGACTGTTTTTAAACATATAACTGCTATACAAATTTCTTATCAAAATAGTTAAAGCAATAACTGAAATAAACAAAAAAACAGTTTGAATTTTCTTAGTAATCATTTATAAAAAAACCGAAAGTAAATATACCCCTAAAATAAGCCTATATAGGACAAAAGGTAACATTGAACTTTTTGATATAAGTTTTAAAAATAGATATATACAGATATATGCACTAACTCCTGAAAGAGTTATGCCTAAAAGAAGTTCACTCCATATAACAATAGTTTTAGCTTCTATCAACTCTAAAGTCTTTAGCCCGCCAGCTAAAATAATGACAGGGATAGATAATAAAAACGAAAACCTAGCAGATGCAACTCTACTAAAGCCTAAAAAAAGTGCTGCTGTTATTGTTATTCCTGAGCGAGAAGTCCCTGGAATCAAAGCAATTGCTTGAGCAATGCCTATCAAAATAGAAGTTCTTATAGTTATATCACTCTCACTTTTCATTCCTACTTTTCTATCTGAAAAAAACAGTGCTAAACCAAATATAATAGTCGTTACAGCTATCACCAAAGGTGAGCGTAAATTATTACTTATAAAATCATTAAAGCTAAGACCTGCAAGTCCTACTGGTATAGTTCCTACTAAAACTGCCCATCCAAGCGTACTTTCACCTACACTCTTTCTAAACTTAATTGAACTTAAAATGTCTTTTATAATAGTAATTATTTCTGATTTGAAGTAATATAGAACTGCTAAGAGACTCCCTACATGTAAAGCTACATCAAAAGCCAATCCTTGGTCATCCCATCCAAAAAGTTTTGGTACAAGTATGAGATGAGCAGAGCTAGATATAGGTAAAAACTCAGTAAAACCTTGAATAATGCTTAGAAAAAATATCTGTATAAAATCCAAATTAAATCCTATACTGAACGAGTTATTCCGCCATCTACGCGGATATTTTGACCTGTTGTGTAACTTGCATCATCGCTAAGTAAAAACCTAACTGTTTTTGCTATCTCTTCAACTTTTCCATAACGTTCCATTGGAATGTCTTTCAAAAACTTTTCATTAACTGGTTTAGAATCTACAAATCCTGGTAAAACATTATTGATACGTATGTTGTCCTTTGCATATTTATCGGCGTATAGCTTAATATAGCTTCCAAGTGCTGCTCTCATACAAGCAGAAATTGGGAAAACTGAACTTGGTTCATATGCAGCAAATGTAGATATATTTACTACACTTCCAGCACCTTGAGTTTGGAAAATTGGAGTTACTAGTTTTAGCATAGTATTAACACTGCCAATGACTATATCCAATCCCTCATGCCAATTCTCATCACTAAGTTCAAAAAAATCACCTTTAGGAATATATCCTGCATTGTTTACAACTGCGTCAATTCGCCCATATTTACTCATACTAAACTCAATTAAAGATTTTATATCATCTTTACATGTAATGCTTCCTTGCAAAGCATCAGCACCTATTTCTTTAGCAACATTGAGTATTTCTTCACCTCGTGACATGATCACTACTTTATATCCACACTGAACTAACTCAATCGCACATGCTTTTCCCATACCCATGCTTGCCGCTGTTACTATAGCCACTTTGTTCATTAATTTCTCTCCATTAAATTTACAAGTTTTATAATTTCTATTGGGTCTTTTACAATGTATTTTGCCCCATGATCTATTAACTCTTCTCTTCCTCTAAATCCCCATAAAACTCCTATTGAAGTTATATTTGCATTATTTGCAGTTATCATATCTATTTTCATATCACCAACAAATAGACACTCACTTGGCTCTACATGTAACTCTTTTAGTATTTCAAAAGCACCGGAGGGGTCTGGTTTTCTTGCGATTCCATCACGTATGCCATAAACTGCATCAAACTTCCAATTTCTTAAATACTTCATTACACATTTTTTAGTAAAAAAGTTTGGTTTGTTCGATAAAACTGCCATTTTTATGCCTCTTACTTGAAAAAAAGTAAGCATTTTATTTATGTTTTCATACATTTTTGTATTTTTATTAAATTGTTTTGCATAATGCTTTTCAAAAAGAGCAAATGCATCTTTTTGTTCACTTTTTGAGAGAGTTGGCAAAAGGTCTCTAAAAAGCTGAGCAGCGCCAAGTCCAACTACGTTTTTATACTCCTCTATTGAAAGAGGAGTTTTATTATAATGTCCAAGTACATAGTTACAACTAATAGATATATCTTCTATGGTATCAAGTAAAGTTCCATCAAGGTCAAAAATTACTGCTTTGAGCATGCAGCATCATTTTTATACTCTACTCCAACTAAATCACAAGCTTTTTTTGTTATATTTTCTTCAGTAAAACCAAACTTTTTAAATAGTTTATCTGCTGGACTTGAAGCCCCAAAACTAGTCATGCATATAACGTCATCAGCAAATCTATACCACTCAATACCAGCTCCTGCTTCTACTGCAAGAACTTTTGTTTTAGGGTCTATGATAGAGTTTATATACGCTTTATCTTGTTCTACAAGAAGGTCAAAACAAGGTACACTAACAATATTTGCATTGATTCCTAATTTTTCCAATGCACAAGCAGCTCTTAAGCATGGGTACACTTCACTACCACTTGCCATTAGAGTAACGGTTGCATTATCTCTTTTAGTCAGTAGATAACCACCATTTTCAACATCACCTATATCTCTTTTGTCTTTTAAAACTGTTAGTTTTTGACGCGAACATACAAAAGATGCAGGCGCATTCATGCTAAGTGCTTTTTTCCAAGACTTTACATTTTCAGTTGCATCTGCTGGACGATATGTATAGAAGTTTGGTAAAGCTCTGTATTGACTTAACTGCTCGATTGGTTGGTGTGTTGGTCCATCTTCGCCTACACCAATACTATCGTGAGTCCATACATAAAAAGTTTTAAGACTCATCAATGCACTCAATCTTGCCGCTGGTTTTAAATAATCGCTAAAGATAAAAAATGTAGCACTAAAAGGAACAAAAAGACCATAAAGAGCAAAGGCATTATTGATAGCTGCCATAGAGTGCTCACGAATACCAAAGTGGATGTTTCTTCCATGAGGAAAATTTCCCATACCTTTTAACTCACTTTTATTTGATGGTCCAAGATCAGCACTTCCACCAATGAAACCTGGAACTGCTTTAGCTATTGCATTTAAAATTTGTCCATTACTATCACGAGTTGCAACACCTTTACCATCTTCATACGTTGGATACTCAATTCTATCTAAAGGAGGATTTAAAAGATTGTTTAAAAGAGTTTTTTGCTCGTCATTAAGCTTGTTATCTATTACTTCATTCCACTGTGACTGCGCTAAATCACCTTTTTCAACAGCACACTCAAATCTAGCTTTTACGTCCTGCGGAACAAAAAACTTCTGCTCTGGATCAAATCTAGCTTTTTTCTTTGAATTTGCTATCTCTTCATCACCCAAAGGAGCTCCATGAGAGTGATGACTACCTTCTAACTCACAAGCACCTTTTGCTATTACTGTATTTGCGATAATTAGTAGAGGTTTAGTTTGCTTTTTTGAATACTCTAAAACTTCATTTATCTCATCAAAGTTATGCCCATCAATGCGAGCTACTTGCCAGCCTTGAGCTTCAAATCTTTGCTTGACATTTTCACTCCAAGCAATGCTTGTACACCCTTCTATAGTTATCTCATTTGAATCATAAATAAGAACTAAATTATCAAGATTAAGATGTCCTGCAAATGCACATGCCTCATAACTAATGCCCTCTTGTAAATCTCCATCACCACAAAGACAGTAGACTTTATGGTCAATTACTGTTGCAGTGTCACTATTTAAAATATTACCTGCGTACTTCGCTGCCATTGCAAAACCAACAGCATTTGTAACTCCTTGTCCCAACGGTCCTGTTGTTACTTCCACTCCTGGAACATCTCCATACTCAGGATGACCTGGAGTTTTACTGCCTAATTGTCTAAACTCTTTTAAATCTTCTAAACTCAAGTCATATCCACTTAAATGTAAAAACGAGTAAACTAAACTTGATGTATGTCCACCACTAAAAACTAACCTATCTCTATTTAACCACTTTGTATCTTTTGGATTATGCTTAACATGACGACTTAAAACTGTCACAATATCTGCTAAGCCCATAGGAGCTCCAGGGTGTCCACTATTTGCTTGTTGCACCATGTCTGTGCATAAAAATCTAATCGTATCAGCTTGCTTTTGTAACATTAACTTATCTTCCACATTTTATCCTTTAAAATAATCACTTATAATTTTCTTTAAACACTCTGCTAAATCAATGTCAAGACAATTTGCATCAACTTCTAACTCTTTTAAAAGTTTACTTTTTTCTAAAGAAGCTCCATCAACTCCGAGTAAATTTACAAAAGAGTTTTTATGTCCATCATTGCCTGTTGGTTTACCAGCTTCATCGCTACTTTGCGTTGCATCTATGATGTCATCTTGTACTTGAAACAAAAGTCCAAGCTTTAAACCAAAATCATAAACTGTTTTTTGCTTCTGCTCATCTAACCCTCCTATAACTGCTCCCATAAGAAGTGAAGCTGCTATAAGTTTTGCAGTTTTATTTACATGTAAGAACTTTAACTGCTCTAAAGTTAGCTTTTTATTTTCAAATTTACAGTCAATAGCTTGTCCTATTATCATGCCACCAATACCACCATCTCTTGCTAAGATAGAAGTTAATTTTACCTTAACTTCATCACTCAAAGGTGCATTTGCTATCATATAAAAAGCATGTGAATTCAAAGCATCTCCAACCAATATAGCTGTCACTTCGTCATATGTCACATGTAGGGTTGGATGACCTCTACGAAAACTTGCGTCATCCATAGCAGGCAAATCATCGTGAACAAGAGAATAAGTATGAAGCATCTCAACACCAAGTGCCACATGCATTGCATTTTTAACTAACAATGGTGCACTGTTTTGTACGACACTTAGAAGCAGAAGTGGGCGAAATCTTTTTCCACCAGCATCAAGCATCTCACCTAAAGCTTGATTAAAATCAGGATGAAAACTTTCAACTTGAGGAAGATTGTTTTTTAAAAACTTTTCAAAATCTTCTATCATCAAAGTCCTATTTTTACAAAAAATTGAAAATCGTTTCTATCAAAAAGAAGTTGTGCCTCTTTTGATTTTAATTTGGAAAGGTGCTCTTTTATGTCATTATGGTTATTAATCACTTTATGGTCTATTTGAATAAGCTTATCGCCTATTTTTAATCCACTTATTTGGGCAAAACTATTTTTTGTTATTTTTAATATTTTCATCTCTTTATCAAGAAAAATACCTTTTTTCTCTAAAAATGAATCACTCAAATAACCTCCACCTACGCGTGAACGAACTACTAAACTTCTTTTTAGTTTATGCTTGCCTCTTAAAAGCTCTATGCTTACAATAGCTTTAGGCTTAGAAAATAATACTGTCTGATTAAGTTGCTTTAAAGAAGTTACTTTTTTACCATTTATTTTTAAAATCTTATCGTCTACATGTAAGAGTTGATTTGGATAAAAAGGATCTCTACTTTTTACAATAAAATTAGCTGCATGTTTTTCAAATCTTACACCTATATCTCCATAATAGGTATCTTTATTCTTGATAAATCTTTTAATATATTCACTACCTATAAATGAGCCAGCCCCAATACCAATGCCATATACTTCACAGCACAAACAAGAGATAATACTATTTTCATCTAATTTTGCATTTTGAAGATAGAAACTATCTAGTAAATCTCCACTCTTTGCAAAGTTTCCTGCATACAAAGAGGTATCGTCCATGCCTGCTATCCACTCTCCAAGCTTAAGTGTATGTGTACTTTTTAGTTTTACTGGTTTAAGAATTTTTTTGGATTTAAACAGATAAAGGTTTAAAAAGGGGTCAAACTTTACAAAAGCTACTTTTGGTTTAGTTCGTGAGTAAGCAACTGCTAAATGTTTAGTAACAGCAACGGCTCTAGTCTCACCAAAGTAAACAAACGATTGCTTATTTTTTTGGTAACACTGTCTAAAATCAGGGTATGTAAAGCTTGCAGAATTTGCAACTTGAAAAATCAGAAAAAGGGAAATAACTAAACGCATCATATATATTATCCTTACTTACCGAAGCCACCCATGCCTTGAAGCATCTGAGCTGCTGCATGTTTTTTATTATCTTCTACCATTTTTATTGCATCGTTTGTAGCACTCATAAGAAGGATTTGCAATGACTGTTTATCATCTAAAAGAGAGTCATCTATAGTTATATCATTTACTTCACCCTCTCCGTCAATGCTGATACTAATCAATCCGCCACCACTCTTTGCAGTGTAGATTTTACCTTTTGCTTCTTCTTGCATCTTTTGGGCATTTTTTTGTGCCTCTTGAAGCATTTCACCCATTTTTGAAAAATCCATATTATCAAACATTAAATAAAGTCCCTTATCTCATCTATATTGTTATTTTCATCAACTAAAACTACATGAGGTTTAAATTCACATCTCTCTTTTTCATTCATACTAGCATACGCTATTATGATGATTCTATCGCCTATCTCTGCTTTTCTTGCAGCAGCTCCATTAAGACAGATATCTTTTTTACCTCTTTCGCCTTCTATTACATAAGTACTAAATCTCTCACCATTATTGATATTGACTATTTCTACTTTTTGACCCACGATTAGCTTTGAAGCTTCCATAAGGTTTTTATCTATTGTAATTGAACCTACGTAATTCAGATTTGCATCAGTTACTGTTGCTCTGTGAATTTTTCCATATAACATTTCAAACATCATATTCTCTCTACCTTTATCCTTGTGCCATTTCCATCATTTTTAAAGGGCTAATTGCCTCCTCCCAATACTCATCTGGGATAATATATTCCTTAACTGGATTACCTTTAATGATGTGTTCATCTATTATTTTATCTATTTTTTCCTTAGTAAGTCCAATGTACATATGATGACCAGGTTCAATCAACATAACAGGTCCCATTTGACAGCGATTTAAACATGCTGTTCTTATTGGATGAACTGTTGTTGTAACTCCCATTGCCATCAGTTTATTTGACATATACTGATAAAGTTCACGAGTTTGTTCATTTACGCAACTTGGCTTTGGCATACCCGGAGGTGAGCTTTGTTCGCACTTAAATATATAAAATGCAGGTTGTGGAATTCCCATAATAATACCCTTTTTGTTTTGGTGAATTGTAGCAAAAAGATATAGAATTTAGCTGAAAAAAATAAGTTAAACTAGTAGTGCCCTTACAACTTCTCTGTCATCAAAAGGAATCTTCTCTCCTTGCACCTCTTGGTAAGTTTCATCACCTTTGCCAAGAATAACAACTATCTCATTTTCACCTCTTACATGTAAGGCATATTTTATTGCTTTTTTTCTGTCAACCTCTACATGTAAAGAACTTCTGTCTTTAATTCCTGCAACTATATCTTCTATAATTTTATCAGGATTTTCATTTCTAGGATTATCACTTGTTACTATCACTTTTTTTGCATATCTATTGGCAATGTTTCCCATCTGTGGTCTTTTGTTTGCATCTCTGTCTCCACCTGCTCCAAAAACAACTACAATATTTCTATCTTTAAGAGCATCAAGCACTTTATCAATACCATCTGGAGTGTGAGCGAAATCAACTATTACGAGTGGGTCACTACTTACAACTTCCATGCGACCTTCAACTCCACCAAAACTCTCTACTGCTTCACAAATTTGTTCCATTGGAGCGACTTCAAGCATATCTATTGCACTAATTGCAGCAAGCATATTGTAAAGATTAAAAAAGCCATGAAGAGGAGAGTAAAAATCATACATTTTATCAAACTTTTGTATAACTGCACTTACTCCATCTTTTAATGAGTAAGCAGCTACTTTATAAGTAGAAGGATTATCTGCTCCATAGGTCATACAGTTTTTTCTATTAAATCTTATCTTGCCATCATCTTTGTTAATTAGCTTTGGAGTCTCGTCATCAAAGAACTTACTCTTAACAGCTATATATGCATCAATACTTCCATGATAATCAAGATGATCTTGAGTTACATTTGTAAAAACTTTCAATGCAAACTCAATTCCCTCTATGCGTTTTTGCTCTATTGCATGAGAGCTAACTTCCATCACAAAGTACTCACACTCTTCGTCTATAGCCTCTTTTATATTAGCAATTGTTTGAAGAATTGGAGGTGTTGTTAAACTTTTATCTTCGCTTCTTTTTTCGTTTATAAAACAGCCTCTTGTACCTTGGAAAGCAACCTTTTTACCTAAATCTAACAGTATAGAGTAAATTGCAGCTGCGGTTGTTGTTTTGCCATTGGTTCCTGTAATACCTATAATTTTTATGTTATTCTTTATGCCCAATATATCTAAACATTCGCTTGGTGTTATTACTTTACATGTAACGCTATCTAAATATTTTCTGTTTTGATTAGTTAAAACAAATGCTGTTGTTTCGTTGCATTTTGTGGAGTCATCAGTGATATAGTTAAAATCACTTCTATTTTTAAGTTCTATTATCAATTTTCTACTTTTTTTACAAGTTCTTGTAGTTTTTTATCATGTGGGTACAGCTGAACTGCATTTTCAAAATAGTTCATAGAGACATCTTTAAAACCATTGTCTATAAGCTTTTCTAAAAAATCTATAAAATCATCTTTTTTATGAATAATTACTTTAGTTGAAAACATAATATCTTCAAAAGCCTCTTTAAAACTCTCTTTGTTATCTATAAAAGTTTTAAAATCTTCATATGCTATGCCATTCTCTTCATTTATTTTAGCCTCCATCTCTTCTTCAAAGAAAAGAGCCTCTAAGCTTTCCAAAGTCAAATCAACAGAATCTACTATCTCTTCTATCATTTCTTCACTATTTTTAACGCCACTATCTTTGCTAATTAGATAGTACTCATAAAGAGCCATAGCCTCATCCTCTTTAGTCATCGCAAGTTCCGCTAGTATAGCACTAACTCTTGCCTCTTTAGAACTTGGTGTTTCACGAAGAGCTAAAGCAAAGTGTAAAAGTGCATTTTCAAAGTTTTTTTTATAAAAACTTGATACACCCCTTTTTAAATATTTATTCAAAATTAGCCTTAATTAAACTTCTCAATTGTATCTTCCATGCCAGGAGCTATATTTATAACTTCAATCTCTGGATGTATATCAATTCTAAGTTGTCTCTCTATTCCATATTTCAAAGTTTGACCACTTGAAGCACACCCTATACAAGCTCCTTGAAGTTGAACAAAAACTCTTCCACTTTTAATAGCTAGTAGCGTCATACCCCCACCATCAAGTGCTAACATTGGTTTTACTTTTTCTAACGATTTTTCTACTGCAGGGAGTAGCTCTTCATCACTAAAAGGTATCATCACGTCTCCATATACTTATTATTTATATACGATTATACTATAAATGAATGAAAAGAAAGCTAAATAAAAACAAGTAAAAAATAAAGCTCTTTACATGTAGAGATTTTATTAAAATTTTAAATAGCAGTGTAAAACTTATACATGTTTTTTCCATGTTTTTTTGCATAGTACATAGCATTATCAGCATTACATAGAAGTACTTCAGCCTTTTCTCCATCGTCTGGGAAAATGGATATACCTATGCTAGCACTTATATTAAGTATATATTTTCCAATATATATAGATTCTTGAAGTACTTCAAGTACTTTTTTTGCTATAAGAATTATATCTGATTGATTATTGATATTTTCTAACAATAAAATAAACTCATCTCCTCCAAACCTCGCTACAGTATCACCTTTTCTAACAGTACTTCTTAATCTTTTAGATACTTCTATAAGTAATTCATCTCCTATATTGTGACCTTTTGTATCATTTATTTTTTTAAAATTATCAAGATCTATAAACAAAATAGCACACAGTCTATCTTTTATATTTCTTTGCTTCAATACTTGTTCTAGCCTATCAGTAAGCACAACTCTAGTTGAAAGACCTGTCAAATTATCTGTATTTGCAAAATTTAAAAGTTCTTTTTCATAATCTTTTCTTAATGATATATCACGAGCAATTCCCAAAACACCAGTAACATTGTTTTCATTATCTTTAATTGGTGTTTTTATAGTTTCAAAATTACCTTTATAACTCTCATCCTTAAAAATTAAATACTCTTCATTTATAGTTGGTATTCCTCTATCTAAAGTAACTTTATCATTTTTAATAAAAAACTCTGCCAAATCTTTATCAACAAAATCAAAATCAGTTTTTCCTACTATTTCGTCCTCTTTTGCACCAAAAAACTTTTCAAATTTTGTATTACAAGTGAGATACCTACCATTAGTATTTTTTGCCCAAATTAAATCTGGAATAGCATCAAAAATGGTTTTTAAAAAATTTCTTTGTGAGAGTAACTCTTTTTCTAGTTTTTTTGTGCTACTTAAATCTATGTCAATACAATACATCACTTTTTTATCAAGTGAAACTTGCATCATTTTATGTTGAGAGTATACATGTATATCATTTCCATCTTTATCTTTTAACGTTAATTCAGATGTTGGAACTTCGATACCATTAACCATCCACTTCTCAACAATATTGTAAACATATTTTTTAATACTATGTGGTATGATTAATTCTTCTAATTTTTTACCTAATGCCTCTTTCTCACTATAACCATATATTTTTTCACTTGCACTATTCCAATATACAACTTCATGGTTCTCATCATAACCTTGAATAGATATAGCTTCTGAATCTTGCATTACTTTTTGAAACATATTCTTTTGCTCTTCTAAAAGAATCTCTAAATTTTTTTCATCTGTTGTGTCTGTAAAATAAGTAACAATATTCCCATTAGGAAGTTTAATAACTTCATTTTTTCTATATCCACTAATACGATTATCTTTATAAAATGTTGTATCAAAAGTCTCATTTATACCAGTTTTTTCAACTTTAAGAAGAACATCAATTAGCCCAAATTTCTTCATGTTTGGATATATGTCAGTTAATTTGCAACCTACTATGTCTTTTTTTAAAATAGACTCAACTTTTTCTGCAGTCTTGTTAAAATCGACAAAAATAAAATCATCACCCTCTTTTTTATAAATAGCAATGCAAATTGGAACAAGATTAATATCAATTTCAAATGACAAGAGAAACTCCATTCTTAAGATAATTAATATTAGCTTAATAGATAATAATTGTCAATAACTAAAATGTATCTGCATATACCATTCTTAGCCATAAACCCCAAGTACTTGTGTAACCAACTTCACTAAAAATCATCTCTTGATTTTTACTATAAATGATAGTAGTTGGAAATACTGAGATATTAAAATGTTTTGCTAGTTTTCCATTTTTATCATTTATAGTTCTAAATGATACTTCATTTTCATCTAAATAATTTTGTATGTTTTTAGAATCAACAGCAATACTCAACACTTGAAAATTTTCAGAAATTATTTGAATATTTGAAGCTTCTATTTTACATACAGGACACCAAGTTGCCCAGAAATGGATTAAAATTGGTTTTGATTCATCAATCTCAAAATTTTTCTTATCTAATAGTTCTACTGAAGATATATTCAAAACTGAACTATTTAAATTTCTACCATTATAAAAACTAAAAAGGTTTGAGGCTACAATTAAAATAATAGCAAAAGATATAATCTCTTTAAGATATTTTTTTATTTTATTTTTCATGTGTATTTAAAGGGGAAATGGAGACCCTTAGGTCTCCAAAGAAAGAAAAATTATACTAACTCTATGAAAGCCATAGGAGCAGCGTCGCCTCTTCTTGTACGAGTTTTGATGATTCTTGTGTAACCACCATTTCTATCTACATATTTAGGTGCAATTTCTTCAACTAATTTCTTCGTGCACTCTTTATCTTGAAGTGCTGAAAAAATTGCTCTATGAGCGTTGAAATCACCTTTTCCTGCTTTAGTGATTAGTTTTTCTATGTATCCTCTAAGCTCTTTAGCTTTAGGAATTGTAGTTTCTATCTTCTCACTTTTTATAATTGCTATAGCCATATTCTTCAAAAGCGCAGCTCTGTGCGTTGAAGTACGACCAAGCTTTCTATATCCATGCTTATGTCTCATTATTAATCCTCATTCGATTTCAAATCTGCGATTTTTTTCTTAAGTACTTCAACAGTATCATCAGAAAAATCTGACCCAACTGGAAAACCTATCTCTTCCATCACAGCGTTTATCTCTTCAAGAGATTTTTTACCAAGGTTTTTAAGGTTTTTAAGCTCTAATTCACTCATTAGTGCTAATTCACCTACAAATTTTACTTCTGCTCTATCTAAACAATTGAAACTTCTAGCACTCAAATTTAGCTCTTCTATACTTTGTAATAGTTTGTTTAGCTCAACACTATCACTAGTACTCTCTTCTTTTGGAGTGATATCTATATCTAACACACCATTAAATACTGACATTTGAGTGTACATAGCTTCCAAAGAGTTTTTAAACGCCTCTATTGGAGAAATTAATCCATCTGTTTCAATAGTAAAAACTACTTTTTCAAAGTTAGGATTATCTTCTACTAAAACATTTTCTATATCGTAGATAGCTTTTTTTACTGGTGTAAAGAAAGCATCTAATGCAATATAATCACTATCTACTATATTTCTAATGGTCTCACTTGGTACATAACCAATACCTTTCTCTATAATTAGAGAAAAATTAAGTTCTGCATCTTCATTAATAGTCGCTAAATACCCCTCAGGAGTAACAACTTCTATTGTCTCATTAGAAAGATCACTACCATAAATTTCTTTAGCTCCACCAAACGAATAATTCACTTCTACACGCTTCTCATCACCTATGATTTTGAAACGAATATTTTTAAGATTGATTATGAATAGTGCAACGTCTTCTAGCATGCCTCGCATACTATCAAACTCATGTGTTACACCATCAATCTTAACAGCAGTTGGAGCAAATCCAACTGTACTGCTAAGAAGTAATCTTCTTAATGGGTGAGCTAGAGTTACAGCAAAACCAGCTTCAAATGGATATGCTATTATTTTAGCTTTATTATCAGAAATATTTTCAACTTCGATCTCTGTCGGCATATGTGCCGCTGTACTGATTTTTTTCACTTATACTACCTCACTTGTTATTTAGAGTATAGCTCGACGATCAATCTCTCTTCAACCGGAATAACTACTTCTTCACGCTCAGGAAAACGAGTAAATACACCCATTGCCTTAGCTGCCTCAACGTCAACCCATGGAACTATACCAGTTTGTGCTGTTAGCTCTAATGAACGAACTACCTGAGGGTTGCTTTTTTTGCTTTCACAAATCTCAATTTTATCACCTTGACAAACTTGGTAAGAAGGAATATCTAATTTCTTTCCATTTACAAGCACATGTCCGTGAGTTGTTAATTGTCTTGCACCTCTTCTAGTTGTTGCAAAACCCATTCTGTAAACAACGTTATCTAAACGTCTCTCGATTAAAGTAATAAGGTTCTCTCCTGTATTACCATCTCTTCTTGCTGCTTCTTTAAACAATCTTCTAAATTGTTTCTCTGAAACGCCATACATAAACTTAGCTTTTTGCTTCTCTCTTAGTTGAAGTCCGTACTCACTAATTTTTGTTCTTCTTTGACCGTGTTGTCCTGGTGCGTATGGACGTTTATCCAATGCGCTCTTACCAGCAAGACGACGCTCACCCTTAAGAGCCAAACTAACACCTAGTCTTCTCTCAAGCTTTTCGACAGGTCCTCTGTATCTAGCCATCTTTTCTCCTGATTATCTAAAAAAAATATCTAAAATATTTTAATAATTATTTTAAGCTGTTATTATCTTTACTCTCAAAAGCTAGTTTTTGTAGCTTTAGAGGGTTGTAGGGATATTTATCCCTGCCACTATTGTGAGCTTTGCTCCCTGTAGTGCAATAAAAATAGTGCCTAAACTCTTCTACGCTTTGGAGGTCTACAACCATTGTGTGGTAGTGGGCTGATATCTTTTAAGAAAGTTACCTTAATTCCCTCTGTTGCACCAACACTTTTAACTGCTGTTTCTCTTCCGCTACCAGGTCCTTGAACCTTGATACCTACCTCTTTAATACCGTGCTCTTTAGCTTTAGCTAATGCATCTTCAACTGCTTGTTGTGCTGCATAAGGAGTTGATTTCTTACTACCTTTAAAAGCTAAACTACCTGCACTGCTCCATGTGATAACATTACCCATTTCATCAGTCACAGTTACAACAGTATTATTAAATGTTGCAGAGATATAAACAATACCTTTAGCGATATTCTTCTTTGCAACTTTTTTACGTGTTACTCTTCTTTTTGCCATATTAATAGTTCCTCGTAATCAATTAAGCTTTTGCGCCAACGGTCTTTTTCTTACCTTTTCTCGTACGCGCATTAGTTTTTGTTTTTTGACCACGAACAGGAAGACCACGTCTGTGTCTTAGCCCTCTGTAGCTACCCATGTCCATTAGAGCTTTAATGTCTAATGTAACTTTCTTTCTTAAATCACCTTCAACTTGGAAGTGTTCTTGAATCTCTTTACGAATAGATGCAATATCTGATTCTGTTAATTCATGAATTCTCTTATCAAAAGATATTCCAACAGCATTTAAAATTAATCTTGAGCTTGTTAAACCTATACCAAAAATATAAGTTAATCCGTACTCTACTCTCTTCTTCTTAGGAAGGTCTACACCTGCAATTCTTGCCATGTTTATCCTTGTCTCTGTTTGTGTTTTGGATTCTCACAAATGATTCTAACGATGCCTTTACGTTTAATCACTTTGCATTTATCACACATCTTCTTCACAGAAGGTCGTACTTTCATTTTATGTCTCCTTTACAAGCGGCAAAGCCACTTGAAAATTCCTCTCACTGAAGCTTTCACATTGTGAAGAGAAAACTATTTTAATAGCTTCTTTCACTGCATAGTCACCAATTGGTAGTTCTACATGTAAAGCTTTGCTTTATGAGAAAAATAAATACGAGGTTAAAAGATATGCCACGCATATCTAAACAGTCCACTCTAAAATTCGTAAACTGTCACAGGTTTAGCGATCTTGGCTAAACCAATACTTAGAAAAATAGTGGTTTTTTTCTAAATATTCTTCACACAGTTTTACAAAAGGGGCATATTATACCAAAATAAACTAATAATTTACTTATAAACTCTCAAAGCTTCTTTTGTAACTTTAGTTCCTGCCATTATAATGGGCTTTGCTCATTATAATGTATAAAAATAGCCTACTTATATCTATAAGTTATACGACCTTTATCTAGGCTGTAAGGTGTTAGCTCAAGCTTTACAGTATCACCTGGCATTATTTTTATATAATGCATTCTCATCTTTCCAGCTATATGACATAAAACCACATGCCCGTTTTGAACCTCTACTTTAAATGTTGCATTTGGTAGAGCTTCTAAAACTTTACCATCTACTTCGATTACATCATCTTTTGCCATACTTAAATATCCTTCTTATACTACAACCGATAAAATTTCGGCTTTGTTATTTATAATTGCTACAGTATGCTCATAGTGACTTGTGTACAAACCATCTTGCGAAACTACCGACCACTTGTCTTCTAATATCTTTGAAATTCCACTTTTTTGGCATATCATAGGCTCTAAACAAAAAACCATTCCATTTTTTATCTTTGGTCCCTGCCTTGGATTGTTTCCTTCTAAGTAATTTAATATTTCTGGTTCTTCATGAGGTTTTCTACCAATTCCATGACCACAAAAACCTTTAAGAGGTATATACCCTTTTGAGTGAATAAACTCTCCTAAAAGTAGACTCAACTCTTTAAATCTCATTCCTACTTTGATATTTTCTATTGCATAATAAAGCGTATCACGTGAACAATCTATAAGTAGTTGATTTTCTTTTGAAATCTCTCCAATCGCAATAGAAACTGCAGCATCACCAAACCATCCATCTTTTTCTACACCAATATCTAAACTTAAGATGTCTCCATCTTTAAGAGCATAATTATCTGGTATACCATGGATTACCACTTCATTTACAGAGGTACAAACACCGGCAGGAAAACCATACAAGCCTTTAAAGGCTGGTCTTCCACCATTTGTTTGAATGAACTCCTCGCCCATAGCATTTAACTCTAAAAGAGTCATACCTGGACGAGCTTCATTTGATAATAACTGAAGAGTTTCAGCTACCATTCTATTTGAGATTCTAAGCTTCTCAATCTCTTGTGGTTTTTTAATAGAAATTGCCATTAAAGACCTACTGCACTCAATGTTTCATATTTATTCATATACATCTGAGCTTCAATTTTTCTCATAGTATCAAGTGCAACTTGAACCACGATAAGAACTGCTGTTCCCCCAAAAAAGAATGGAACACCCATAGTTTTTACCAAAACCCATGGAATAGTTGAGATAAGTCCTAAGTATATTGAACCCCAAAATGTCAATCTACTTGCAACTTCATTTAGATACAATGCCGTACTTTCACCAGGGCGAACACCGGGAATAAAACCACCCTGCTTTTTTAAATTATCTGAAATATCTTTTGCACTGAATACAATAGATGCATAAAAATATGCAAAGAATATAACAAATATAAAAGTCAACACATTAAATGCATAACTACTAGGGTTTAAAAAGTCATTTATTCTTTGAATTATAGGATTTGTACTAGCCTGCATGATTGTTGATGGGAACATCAAAATAGCACTTGCAAAAATTGGTGGTATAACACCACTAAGGTTTACTTTAATAGGTACATAATTCATAATTCTTTTATGTTGATTTTGCATCATTACTTTTCTACTATAGGAAATAGGTACACGCCGCTCTCCCATCTCAACATAAATGATGGAACCAACTGTAGCAAGGATAACCAATAAAATACCAACAACAACTAAGAAATTCATCTCACCTGTATTTACTAGGTTTATTGTTCCACCAATTGCCGTTGGAATTCCTGACACGATACCCGCAAAGATAATCAAAGATATACCATTACCAATACCACGTTGAGTAATCTGCTCACCAATCCACATAAGTAACATTGTTCCTGTAAGCATTGAAGCTGCCGCAACTGCTGAGAAAGTTGTCATATCAACCATGATAGCACTCTCACCATTTTGTCCAGTCATACTTCCAAGTCCAACTGATACACCAATTGCCTGGATGATTGTGATACCAATGGTTGCATAACGAATGATTTGCATATACTTAACCATTCCATCACGCTCTTTTTTCATTTTACCAAGAGCAGGAAATGTAGCTGCCAGAAGTTCCATAACAATCGAAGCAGTAATGTATGGCATAATTCCTAGTGAAATTATACTCATTCTTTCAGCAGCATTACCACTGAACATGTTGAACATACCTAATGCGTTTGAGCTATTTGAATCAAAGAATTCTTTAATTACATCAAGATTTACGCCAGGTACTGGCACGTATGCCAGTATTCTGTACGCAAAAATAAATCCTAGAGTAATTAAAATCTTTTTAGTAAGATCATTACTCATTTTATTTGCCAGTATAAGTTATATTATCGTCTTTTATTTTACTTGCAAGAGCTGAAGCACCTGCACCGATAAGTTTTACTTTACTAACTGTTCCAGCCATCTTGTGAACACTTCTGATTGAATCTAAAGTTAGTTCTTCAAGAGCAGCCACTGCTTTGACTCTATCTACATTAATGCTATATGGTTTACTTACTCTTGAGAAAAAACCTATTTTTGGTAATCTCTTACTTAAAGGCTGTTGTCCACCCTCAAAGTTTCTCTTAATTTTGTAACCTGAACGAGACTTTTGACCGTTGCAGCCTCTGCTCGCAGTTTTACCCATACCACTTCCTTGACCACGACCAACTCTCTTTTTTGAGTGAGTTGAACCAGTAGCTGGAGCTAAATTTTCTAATGTCATTACAACTCCTCCTTAAGCTTTAATCATCATAAGAGCTTTCATTGTTGCTCTTACTACGTTTGCTGGATTATTTGAACCTAGTGACTTAGTCAAAATATCTTTAATACCTGCAAGTTCTAGAACTGGACGAGTTGCACCACCGGCAATAACTCCTGTACCTTCACTAGCTGGTCTAAGTAAAATTCTACTTGCGTTATATTTTACTTCGATATCATGAGCTATGGTTGAGCCTTTAATATTGACTTTAACAATACTTTTAAAAGCGTCATCAACTGCTTTTTTGATAGCATCAGGAACTTCTTTTGCTTTACCAAATCCAAATCCAACTAAACCATTTTTATTTCCAACAACTACTAGTGCTGTAAATCTAAAACGTCTACCACCCTTAACAACTTTAGTTACACGGCCGATGTTAACAATGACTTCTTCAAATTCTTCTCTATTATACTTTTCCATTGAATCGTCTTTCCTTCTTTTACAGCTTAATGCCGTTTTCTCTTAAGCCATCTGCAAAAGCAGCAACAACGCCATGATAAAGATACCCATTTCTATCAAATACTACATTTGTTAGATTCTTCTCTTTAAGACTACCTGCTAAAACTTTTGCAAGTTCACCTGCTCCAGTTTTGTTAGCTTTTAAACCTAATTTAGCACCATCAGCTGCTGCTAAAGTAACACAATTTACATCATCAATTACTTGAACATAAACATACTTGTTAGATTTAAAAATAGAAACTCTAGGACGCTCTACAGTTCCAGATATATCTGCTCTTACTCTTTTTTTACGCTTAACTCTTAATGCGAGTTTTCTTTTTAAAATATTTGGTCTCATTTACTACCCCTATTTCTTAGCAGTTTTTCCCGCTTTACGGCGGATATGCTCTTCAACATACTTAACACCCTTGCCCTTGTAAGGCTCTGGTGGTCTAAAACTTCTAACTTCAGCAGCAATTTGTCCAACAACTTGTTTATCATCACCTTTGATAGTGATTATATTCTTCTCAACTGAAACTTGAAGACCTTTTGGGAATTCATAATTAATTGGATGAGAAAAACCAAGTTGAAGCTCAAGAGTATTTCCTTTAACTGCAGCTCTATAACCAACACCATTGATTTCCAATTGTTTTTGGTAACCCTTAGTTAGTCCAACTATAATGTTAGCACTTAGTGAACGGTAAGTTCCCCAGTAAGCACGGTCTTGTCTATCATCACTCTTTGCAGAGAATACTATTTTACCGCTCTCTACTTTAACTTCAACATTTCCTTTAGTATCCAACTCTTTTTGAACACTACCTTTTTTAAATACAACCACATTTCCATCTACTGTAACACTTACTTCAGCAGGAATTGTAACTGGATTCTTTCCAATACGTGACATCTATTTCCTTTACTTGTCTACGATAAGACTACTTTTTAGAATGGTTATCGAATACCATAAAAGAGTAGTATTTTACCAAATACTACAAAGTACTTCGCCACCAACTTTTGCTTTATGAGCATCGTCGTTGCTTAGTACACCTTTTGAAGTTGAAACTACGAAAGTACCGTAACCATTTTTAAACTTCTTAATATCATCAGAACCCTTATAAACACGACGTCCTGGCTTTGATATTTTTTTAACTTCAGTAATTACACTTTTTTCGTTTTTGTCATACTTTAATACAACTTTGATGAATTTTTTGTTTCCATCTTCAATAACATTAAAGCTCTCAATATAGTTTTTGTTTTGAAATACTACCAAAACAGATTCTACTAATTTTGAGTGCATTAACTGCGTAACATCTAGTTGTCTTAATGATGCATTTCTAATTCTAGTTAGTGCATCTGCTAAGAGATCATTTATCATTCTATTTCCTTACCAGCTTGCTTTTTTAAGGCCTGGGATTAGACCTTCATTTGCCATTTTTCTAAGACAAATTCTACATATACCAAAATCTCTGTAAACTGAATGAGGACGTCCACAAATTTGACATCTGCTATATCCTCTAACTTTAAACTTAGGCGTTCTTGCAGCCTTTGCAATCATAGATTTTTTTGCCATGTTACTTGCCCTTCGCGAATGGAATACCAACTAATTCAAGAAGCTTAAAAGCTTGCTTGTCGTCAGATGCAGTTGTAACAATTGTTATGTTCATTCCATGAGTTTTTAATATACTATCAAAATCTACTTCTGGGAACATCAATTGCTCATTTAAACCAAAGTTATAGTTTGCTCTACCGTCAAATCCATTTCTTGGTAATCCACGGAAATCCTTAACTCTTGGAAGAGCTATGCTTATTAGCTTGTCCAAAAATGCAAACATTTGCTCATTACGCAGAGTAACTTTAACGCCTACAGGATATCCCTCTCTTACTTTAAAACCAGCGACTGATTTCTTAGCATTCTTAACTAACGCTTTTTGTCCAGCTATTAAAGAGATAGTATCTACGATATTTTGTAAAATTTTACTATCACTTCCATCACTACCAGCACCAACGCTGATAACAATTTTCTCTAATGCAGGAATTAGCATTGGGTTTTTGATGTCAAACTCTTTTACAAGTGCATCTTTAATTTCAGATGCATATCTAGCTTTTAATCTGTTCATTATTCACCCTCTACTTTTTCAACATTTGAGATATCGATAGGCATCTCTTTGTTAATAAATCCACCATTCGGGTTAGCGTCATCAGGTTTAACAGCTTTTTTAGCTATTTTACAACCCTCAACGATAACTTTAGAGTTTTTTGTAAGTACTCTTAGTACTTTAGCAACTTTACCCTTATCATCTCCAGCAATAATTTTTACACTATCACCTTTTTTAATCTTAAATTTAACAGCCATTATAGAACCTCCGGAGCTAGTGATACTATTTTCATGAAACCAGCATATCTAACTTCTCTTCCAACAGGTCCAAAAATTCTTGTTCCTATTGGCTCTTTTTTATCATTAAGAATAACAGCTGCATTCTCATCAAATCTGATAAGTGAACCATTTTCTCTTTGGATCTCTTTTCTAGTTCTAACAACAACCGCCTTAATAACCTGCCCTTTTTTAACTTTACTTGTAGGTAAAGCCTTTTTGACAGAAGCAACAATAATGTCACCTACGCTTGCATAACGACGCTTAGAACCACCAAGTACTTTGATACACATAATCTCTTTAGCACCAGTATTATCAGCAACTGCTAATCTAGTAAAACCTTGTATCATTACTCAACTCCTACTCTAACTATCTGTGAGAGTCTAAAAGATTTTCTTTTAGATAGTGGTCTACACTCGATAGCTTTGACAATATCGCCAGCTTTTACTTCATTTTTTTCATCATGAACTATAAACTTTTTAAAACGTTTAACATATTTACGATATTTAGGGTGCATTACGCGTCTCTCTACTAAAACAGTGATTGATTTATCACCAGTTTTTTGTACAACTACGCCTTGTATTTCTCTTTTTAAAGCCATTACTTTCCCCTAATCACTTATTTTGAGCCGAAATAGCCGTACTAATACGAGCTATGTCTTTTCTAACTTCATTAATCTCATTTGAATTAGTTAGTTGCATTGTCTTTAACTTTTGTTTTACTGTAAACAAAAGAACCTTCTTCTCTTTTAATAACTCTGCAAGTTCAACTGCAGTTTTTTCATTTAAATCAGTATACTTCATTTTCGCTCTCTCTATTAACTATCTTAGTTTTGAAAGGTAGCTTATGCATAGCCAATGTTAATGCTTCACGCGCTAACTCTTCGCTAACTCCAGCCATCTCAAAAATGATTCTTCCTGGCTTAATATTCATAACCCATCTATCAACTGGTCCTTTACCCTTACCCATTCTTGTCTCTAATGGCTTAGCAGTTAAAGGCTTATCAGGGAATACTCTAATCCATGTTTTTGCTTGACGCTTAACATGTCTTGTATAAGAAATTCTAGCTGCTTCGATTTGACGTGAATCAATGCGACCAGCTTCAGTAGCTTTAAGTGCTATATCACCAAAAGAAATACTATTTCCTCTGAATGATTTACCACGGTTTCTACCTTTCATTTGCTTCTTATATTTTGTTCTCTTAGGCATTAACATTAGTTTTTACCTCTTCTTGGTTTTCTAGGTCTCTTCTCTTCTTTTGGCTCAGCTTGAACACCCATTGTTAAAACTTCACCTTTAAAGATCCATACTTTGATACCAATAATTCCGTATGTAGTATGAGCTTCTGCGAAACCATAATCTATCTTAGCTCTAAGTGTATGAAGAGGAACTCTGCCTTCTAAATACCACTCAGTTCTAGCCATTTCAGCACCACCAAGTCTACCTGAAACAGATATTTTAATACCTTTAGCTCCAGATTTTTGTGCACCCTGAATAACTTTTTTCATAGCTCTTCTAAATGCAACACGACGCTCTAGCTGCATTGCAACATTTTCAGCTGCAAGTTGAGCAGAAGCTTGTGGTTTTCTCTCTTCTTTGATATTAATGTTAACATCTTTACCAACAAGCTTATTTAACTTTGTTCTAAGCTTCTCAATATCTGCACCCTTCTTACCAATAATGATACCAGGTCTTGCAGCAACAACTGTAACTCTTAATTTTTTAGCAGTTCTTTCGATAAGAATTTGACTAACACCAGCATAATAAAGCTCTTTTTTTAAGAACTTTCTGATTTTATAATCTTCTCCAATATTTGCCGCTAAATTTTCTCCAGGAAACCATCTTGAATCCCAGTTTCTATTGATTCCAAGTCTTAAACCAATTGGATTTACTTTTTGACCCATCTTAGTCTTCCTTCTTTGCAGCTTTTGATACTTCTACAAATACATGTGAAGTTGGTTTTCTGATGCCACTAGCACTTCCTCTTGCTCTTGGTCTAAATCTTTTAAGAACTGGACCTTGGTCTATACGACAAGATGAAATTACTACTTCTTCTGGCTCATAACCACCATTAGCCACTGCACTTGCAATAACTTTAGAGATGATTCTAGCTGCTTTGTTAGGCATAAACTCAAGACTTGCTAAAGCAAATTCCGCGTTCATTCCTTGAACTTCACGAGCTACTAATCTAGCTTTAATTGGTGATAGTCTGATAAATTTTAATATTGCTTTACTCATGACTACTTACCTACTTTTTTCTGAACTGAGCCCTTATGACCCTTAAAAGTACGTGTTGGAGCAAACTCACCAAGTTTATAACCAATATGATTCTCAGTTATATATACAGGGATGAAATTTCTTCCATTATGAACGTTAAGCGTTACACCAATCATATCAGGAGTAATAGTACTTCTTCTAGACCAAGTCTTGATAGGCTTGTTTGACTTTTCTTCTTTTGCTTTTAACACTTTTTTAATCAAGTGATCATCTACAAAAGGACCTTTTTTTAGACTTCTTGCCATCTATCTGCCTCCCTTTCTTCTTGAAATAATTAGTTTATCGCTCGCTTTTTTACGACGAGTTTTAGCGCCTTTAGTTGGTTTACCCCAAGGAGTAACTGGATGACGACCTGAGTTTGTTTTACCTTCACCACCACCATGAGGGTGATCGATTGGGTTCATCGCAGATCCACGAGTTTGTGGTCTCTTACCAAGGTGACGACTACGTCCAGCTTTACCAATAACAACATTTGACCAGTCTTCACATCCAACTGTTCCGATTGTTGCCATACATTCAGCAAGTACTTGTCTCATCTCACTACTTGGTAATCTAAGAACTACATACTTATCTTCTTTACCCATAAGTTGAGCATAACCACCAGCACTTCTAACCATCTGTCCACCCTTACCAGGTTTCATCTCGATGTTATGAATAATAGTACCAACTGGGATATTTTTCATTTTCATGGCATTTCCAGGCTTGATATCAAGTCCAGCTTCAGCAGCCATGATTTTATCGCCTACGTTTAATCCAATTGGTTGAAGAATATATCTCTTTTCACCATCAGCGTATTTGATAAGTGCAATACGACAAATTCTATTTGGATCGTACTCAATAGCTTCAACAGTACCTTCGATATCAAATTTTCTTCTTTTGAAATCAATGATTCTGTAAATCTTTTTAGCTCCACCTTGCTTATGACGAGATGTGATTCTACCATTGTTATTTCTTCCGGCAGTTACCGTAAGTTTTTTAAGTAGTGAAGGAACACTCGCTTTAGCTGTAATGTCACTTGAATCCAAGCCAGTTATATATCTACGACTCGGAGTATATGGTTTGTATGATTTAATAGCCATATTATGCTCCTACGTTTTCTAGTTGAGCGCCATCAGGTAGTTGAACGTAAAATTTCTTTGTATCGTTACGTTTACCTTGAATGCCCTTAAATCTCTTCACTTTTCCAAGAACTCTCATTGAGTTAACTTTCAGTGGAGTGATGCCAAAGTACTCTTTAAGCACCTCTTTAAGACGGTTTTTAGTCATTCTTGTTGAAGTCTGAATAACTACTGTACCGTGCTCTTGAAGGCTTAAGCTTTTTTCTGTATAAAGTATTGCTTTGATATCTGTTATATCTGCCATAATTAGCCCTCTTTTGCTATTGTTTCAAGCACTGATTTTTCTATTACTACTGCATAAAATGCTGTAGCTAAATATGCGTTTAGTTCATTTGACTCTATTAAATAAGCTGTTGGAACATTTCTAAATGCTAAAAATGTCTTCTCATCTATTAGGTCTTTTACTATCAGTACATCTCTTGCGCCAATTGATTTTACAATCGCTGCCGCATCTTTAGTTTTACCAGACTCAACTACTATAGAATCAACTACAAAAAGTGCATCTTTTGATGCTTTGTCGTTAAGTGCAAATTCTAATGCTAATCTCTTCTGTTTTTTATTCACTTTTTGCTCATAGTTTCTATTTGCTCTTGGTCCAAAAGCAATACCACCACCTACCCATATAGGACTTCTTATACTACCAGCTCTTGCTCTACCTCCACCTTTTTGTGCAAATGGTTTTTTACCACCACCACGAACATCGCTTCTACTCTTAGTTGAAGCTGTGTTTGCACGTAAAGCTGCTTGATATGATTTAACATATATATGCAAGTTATGAGAGTGAATTCCCTCAAATTTTTCAGGAAGAGCTAACTCTCCTGAGTTTTCAAATTTATCATTAAGTACTATTGCTTTACTCATTTAACAATCCTTACTCTGCCTATTGCACCATTTGGTCCAGGAACTGCTCCCTTAACCGCTAGGATGCCGTTTTCAGCATCAAATGAAACTATGTCATTTACTACTGTAACTTTAGCATTACCCATGTGTCCTGGCATTTTTCTACCTTTTTGAACACGTCCAGGCCACTCAGCATTACCAATAGAACCACCGGTTCTATGGAAACGACTACCGTGACTTGCAGGTCCACCTGCCATACCATGACGCTTTATAACACCAGCAAAACCTCTACCTTTAGAGTTAAAACTTGATTTTACATTTTTAGCAACGCTCAGTGGTGCTGTATCTAAAGTACCAGCTTCTGCGTTTGAAACATTCATAGTAACAAAACGATTAAACTCTGCACTTAAGTCATACTTTTTTTGTTGACCAGTGATTGCTCTGTTCATCTTCTTGCCACTAGCATATGCTACGATTGCACGCTTATTTTCATCTACTTCACAAACTTTTGCTTCTACTACTTTTAAAAGAGTAACAGGAACAGCCGGTACAGTAATTGTTCTGCTCATTCCGATTTTTTCTACTATATATTCCATCATTTACTCCCTATTTACCCATAGCTCTAACTTCGACATTCACCTCAGGTGCTAAGTCAAGTTTCATTAAAGAGTCGATAGTGTCAGTTGTAGCAGATAGGATATCTATCATGCGACTGTGTATTCTCATCTCAAATTGCTCTCTTGATTTTTTATTAACGTGTGGTGATTTAAGCACTGTATAGCGCTTTATCTTCGTTGGCATAGGAATTGGGCCTCTAATTTCAGCTCCAGTTCGCTTAACAGCTTCTATAATTGCTGCAACAGATCTGTCTAAAACTCTATGGTCATACGCCTTGAGTTTAAGTCTAATTTTTTCCATGTATTACCCCTATAAAGAACTTGTCACCTCTTAGGATGACTTAAAAAGGAACGTGATTATACTAAAAAATTACGTTAAAGTCAAGTATATAGGGCTTTGAGATATGAATTGATTGATTTTATTTCCTTTTAAAAAGGAAAAGACTATAATGTACTTATGGAAATATTAGAAAATCTTTACGATATAAAACATAAAAACAATCACTATCATGAGCGAAAACTTTCAATAAACTCAAAAAGAACCCTTATTAATGGGGTAAAAAAAAGTGGAAAGACATCTTTGATTATAGATTATCTCTCAAATTTTACTCAAGATGAAATTCTGTATATAGATTTAAAAGATACAAGAGTTGACACAAAAGTCATAGCAAAAAATTTAAAAAACTTTCTTCTCAATAGTCCTATAAAAATACTCATTATTGAAAATTTTGATAACTCATTTGAGCTTCCACAAGTGGAAGAAATTATCCTTACATGTTTTGAGAGTATTGAAGGATTTGAAACACTTACACTATACCCTTTAGATTTTGAGGAATTTATATCTTTTGATGCAAGACACTCTAACATAGAACATATTTTTCAAATATATGCTAACACTGGCTCTTACCCTCAAGTTATCTTGAACTCATCAAACTCTGTGCACTGGTCAATGCAAGAGATGTTACATGTTATGATAGGTAATTCAACAGAGTTCGAGATATTTAAAAAATTTAGTGAAGCACAGAGTTCTAAAATATCTCTATTTCAGATATATAACCAACTAAAATCAACAATAAAAATATCAAAAGACTCTCTATATAAGAAAGTAAAAAAACTTGAAGATGAAAAAATGCTCTTTTTAGTAGAAAAATATGCTTCACCAAAAGCAAATAAAAAACTGTTTCTTATAGACTTTGCACTTAAAAATGCCCTTACTTTTAAAAAAGAGTTTCTCAAAAGATTTGAAAACATGGTTTTTTTAGAGTTGATGAAAAAAGGACATACAATCTACTATAGTGATTTCATTGACCTTTACATGCCCAAAAACAACTGTGGCGTTCTGTGTATTCCATTTTTACCCCAAGAGATGATAAAACTAAAACTCCAAAAAATTCTTCTACATGTAAAGGAATTAAACATTAAAAAAATTGATATTGTAACAATAGGAAATGAAGGAGAATTTTGGCTTAAAAATACAAAATGTACTATCATTCCTTTTTGGGATTGGGCTCTTCAAGATTAAAAGCAAGTTAAAATCTAAAAATATGAGCTTGGTTCAATCATAATTACTGACCTTACGCACCAAAAAATTAATATTGCTTAACTTCATGCATAAAACAGATTACTTAACCTGCATTCAACCAATAAGTATGTATATCAACTTTATGTAATTAACATGCTTTACATAAAATTTCTAAAAACTTATTTTTATCATCATTACATTTAAATTTTTTTTCTTTCTACTCCACAATTTACAATATGATGAAATCCTACCATATATAATTTTGATCTTCTTACCATAAAATATTCCATTTGTTTTATTTAAAATATTGTAGATTAATTTCACTTATAAGTAGTGGGTTGTGTCCTCGTATGTTCTTCTGTTTCTAAGTTAGTGCCATTCTTCACAGGGGTGTAATCTTCATTAGCAAGTTTGATAGCGAGGAAAATCATTTATATTCAATTTCTATATCGCTAAACCAACCCAAATTACTTTCTGCTTTATATTCTAAACCACTAAGGGGTCTATTAATTATAAGTTTATTATTATTTTCCCAATATACATAAGGAGCAACATCTTCTGGAATTCCCTTTATCATATAAATATTTCCATGTGTATTTTCAAGACTTTCATTAAAATTGATAATTGACAGCTCAGTACTATAACCTGTAGTCGCACCACAGTCTCTTCGAAAAACAATAGCTTTTAATAGTTTATTAGGAGAAAATATTCTTTATAAATTTTATTACCACACATACTTCCAGCAAAATACATAATTATTACAATAATCGTAATGATGCATATTAATATACATAAAGCTAAATATTTAATATATTTCATACTTATTACTCACAATCACATTTATAATATAAACCAAGGGTCAGGACACAACCTACTACCTCTAGATACTTTAGAAATCATAGCAGGGGATATTTTTAAATATCTTGCAATTTCTGATTATTTGTATCCATCTTCTATTGCAGTTATTATATTATTATTTCTTTATGGTAAATCTTAAGTATCTGTAAAATACTCTTGTAGTGTTCTGTTTTTTTCTTTCTACTCCACTATTTACAATATGATGAAATCCTGCCATATCTAATTTTGATCTTCTTACCATAAAATATTCCATTTGTTTATTTGAAGGAAGGATATAGCTTAATTTCACTTAAAAATAGTGGGTTGTGTTAAGGTGGCAACTGTCCCCTTTAATTTAAATAAACAATTTGTGTCGAAAAACCTTTTAGCCAAAATTCTTTATCCAGAGGATACTTATCTATATAAAAATCATCTTTATAATCTTTAAAGCCCTTAATATCATAAAACTTTTTTATACTATCTTCAGCTTTAGCATATGTAGTAAATATACCAATTATTTTAGTTTCAACAGAGTCATTTATGTTTGAACTATGCTGAAGTAAATATATATATTTATTCATAATTGTTTTTCCATTCCTTTAGTTTTTCATACTCACTTCCCGGTCCTTTAGGCAAAAAATCTGTTTTATAAAAATTTTTAAGTATCTTGCTAGTATTTAATATGTCCATGTTATGTAAAGGAACACCTTCAAGTATATAACGTTTTTTTGTGCAAAAACCTTCTTTCCAATCTGTAAAGTTATATTCGTATTTATTAATAAAAAAATCTTCCTGATAGTCTTCAAAGCCTGGTAAACTTTTATACTTTTCAACTATTTCCTGTGCTTTAAATAATGTTGAAAATATACCAACAAGTTTTGTTTCATCACATCCATTTAATTCATAACTATGCTCTACTATATATATCTGACTCATTACTTAAATCCTCTATCTCCCCATTTTAAATTTATTAAAAATCAAGTGCTAAATCAGATTCAAAAATCCATAAAGAATTTTCTTTTTCATTATGGCTAATTAAATTATAATGGTTTATATCACAGTTAAATTTAACAAGCACTTGCAAACCTTTGTTTAGAAAAGCAGGATGTGGTTTATCTTTTTTTTTAATAATAATTCCACTTTGACCAATTAATTTCCAATAATCTTCTGTTTCATCTGTATTTTTATCTTTTGTAAGTACACCTAAAAATGATTTTAAGCGTATTTGCTGATTTATTTCAAACTTCATTAAAATTCCTTTTTTATTAATATCTTGGAATGTGTGTTCCATTAGAATGTTGTACATCCCAGTGAGGGTCATGTGTTCCTTTATGCCCATCTGGAACAGGCTCCCAGTAATTTCCTGCTTTATCAAGGTAGCCTTTTTTATTCTTATTCCAAAACCAAAAACCAAGAAAACCAAGGGTCAGGACACAATCCACTACCTCTAGATACATTAAAAATCATAGCAGGGGATATTTTTAAATATCTTGCAATTTCTGATTATTTGTATCCATCTTCTATTGCAGTTATTATATCTTTATTTCTTTATGGTAAATCTTGAGTATCTGTAAAATACTCTTGTAGTGTTCTATTTTTTTCTTTCTACTCCACTATTTACAATATGATGAAATCCTGCCATATATAATTTTGATCTTCTTACCATAAAATATTCCATTTGTTTATTTGAAGGAAGGATATAGCTTAATTTCACTTAAAAGTAGTGGGTTGTGTTAAGGTGGCTAACTGACCCTGTAAATATATTAATTATATAATGATTATCATAATTAATATAAATATGATATACTGACGATGTTATTAAATTGGTCACAATATCTTATTGTCATTGGCGGAGCTAAATACTTGTGGAATGACTATAAATTGGGGTATAACTGGGAGTGTATCTGATGGAAACTCAACTATATCTGGTGAAACTAATGGCACAGTGACAATTGGAGGAGCAGGAAATTGATTTTAAAATACAAAGAGCTAATTTTTGTTTTTCTTATATTTTTGGTAGGTATTCTATATCATAGCCAAGCAAATAAAAAAAGTGATATTACTGTAGCAAGTGATAAAAAAGTGCGGAATGCAAGAGTTTCAAATTCAGATATTCAAATGTCAATGTCTGAATTTATGGTAAATAAAAGCTCTCAAGCTACTAAATATAGAAAAAAATCAAAAAAACGTAAATTTACAGGAACTCTTAAAGATTCATTAAGAAAAAATATACTTGACAATAATGAAACAAATAGAACTCAATTGGTTTTAAATAAATACTACAAACTAAAAAAGTTATCATTAAAAACCAATAATCCAAATATTAAAGATGATGATAATATTACAGTTTTAATGTATGCAACATTTGCACAAGATTATACTTTTATTGGTAATTTAATTAATCAAGGTGCCAATATAAATGCTATAAGCAAGATGGGTAGCACGGCACTCATGTTAAGTGCTTTAAAAAAAGATTTAGATATGACTAAAAAACTTATTGAATTTGGAGCAGAAATAAATCTTAATGGTGCTCACAATCCATTATTAATAAGTACAAGACTGGGTGATTTAAAAACTGTAAAATACCTAGTTGAACATGGAGCAGATATTGAGTCTGAAACATTAATTAAAAGAAGAACCCCCTTAATGAATGCTTTGGCATATGGGGAAAATATAGAAATTTCAAAATACTTAATTGCTAAAGGTGCTAGTGCCGTTAGCCAAGATTATTTAAATATGGATGCTATTTTATTTGCAGCAGCCTCTGGTGATATAGAAAGAATTAAATTGGTAGAATCAATAACTGGCAATTTATTGGTAACTAGCACAAAAGGACGGAATATATTGATGAGTGCTAGTGAATTTGGCAATAAAGAGGTTATAGATTATCTTGTAAGAGAGAGAGATATTGATATAGATATGGTAGACAATAATAATCAAAATGCTTTAATAAACTCTACTGTACTTCTTAATTTTGAAACAACAAAAGCACTTCTTGACAATAATATTAATGTAGATGCAAAAATGTTAAGTGGTAAAGTTAATGTTTTAGGGGGATTTATTGGTATGAGACCAGACACTAAAGACGAAAATATAATAAATGATGAAATTAAAATGGTAGAACTGTTAATTAAAAATGGTGTTGACATACATTCTAAAAGCATCAGCGGAATGACCCCTTTACATTATGCAGTTATTAGAAATAAAAAGAAGATTGTTGAAACTTTAATAAAAAATGGTGTAGATTTAACACAAAAAGACAATAAAGGTGCCACAGCACTATACTATGCACATAAACAAAATAATTTAGAGATGATAGACTTACTAAATAAAGAGACCAAGTAATCAATCTTAATTTTTTAAAATTATATAAACATATTAATCTATTTTAGGATTTAAAAAACCAAGAAAACCAAGGGTCAGTTGCCACCTTAAATATCCTTTAATCTATTAATTTTATCTTATTTTTCCGTTATGGACAATTCAATTTGAGATTTTGAGTCAATATAAAATCTTAAACCATTATCAAATTCTATTATTACTTCTTTGTCTTTCCAAACTATATTTGTAACTACCTTATTTTTCAACAAATCATTTAGTCGTTCTATTTTTTCTTGATTAATTATTTTGCTCCTAAAATTTATCTTTTGGTCTACCATCATTCCATACTGACCTATTACGCTTTCCTTTTTTCCAGTTTTTCTTCCTTTATATACTTTCCAATGGTCTTTATGTAATAAATCTGGAAGCAATATTCACTATTTTTCGTTTAGCTTTACTTCTTGGTACATTTTTAAAATCATCAGAATGGGTAGTTGGTGTTTTTTTATTAGCATAACAAACATTATCCCCAACATCAGAACCACTCAACGCATCAAAAGAAGGTGTTTAAAAGCAGTCACCTGCAGAAATTGCACCTACTGTCCATGGATTTAACACAAGAACAACAAGCTTCCCACTAGGATCCTTAAAACTAACCGGACTATTCCCAACATACCTATAAAAGTTAAAATCACCACTCATGAATCCTATCGGGTCTTTACTTAAGAACCTCTGAGTTGTTGGGTCGTAGTATCTTGCTCTGTATACCTATCCTAAATCAAACTACAACAAAGATTTTGCAGTTGCTTTGAAACAAAAACAAAGGGTCAGGACACAACCCACTACCTCTAGATACTTTAGAAATCATAGCAGGGGATATTTTTAAATATCATGCAATTTCTGATTGTCTGTATCCTTCTTCTATCGCAGTTATTATATCTTTATTTCTTTGTAGTAAATCTTGAGTATCTGTAAAATGCTCTTGTAGTGTTCTATTTTTTTCTTTCTGCTTCACGATTTACAATATGATAAAATCCTGCCATATCTAATCTTGGTCTTCTTGCCATAAAATATTCCATTTGTTTTATTTGAAGTATGATAGCTTAATTTCAGTTAAAAGTAATGGGTTGTGTCCTAACCCTTGATTTCTTAATTTTCATACATATATTTTAAGTAAACTTTTATTAAAATACGCTTTACATGTAAAGGAGTAAAATGTTATGTGGAATTGATGAAGCTGGGCGTGGTTGCATTGCAGGACCTTTGGTTGTGGCTGGTGTAGTTATGAGTGAAAGCATAAATGGTGTTCGTGATTCAAAAGCTTTAAGTGAAAAAAAGAGAGAATCTCTTTTTGAAATCATAAAAAGCAAAACAAAATATAAAATAGTCTTTTGCGATAACGACATGGTAGATGAAAAAGGTCTTAGTTACTGCTTGGGTTATGCAATTAAAATCATAAAAGAGCATTTTAGTGAATGTGACATACTCATGGATGGCAATAACTCTTTTGGAGTAAGTGGAATAGAAACCATGGTCAAAGCAGATGCAAAAGTAGCAGAGGTAAGTGCTGCAAGTATCTTGGCAAAAGTAAGTCGTGACCGTTACATGTACTCTATTGCCAAAGAATTTTCAAATTATACTTTTATAAAACATAAAGGTTACGGAACAGCTCTACATGTAAAAGAAATTTCAAAATTTGGATACTCCAAAATACATAGAAAAAGTTTCAAAATCAAATCTCTTCGAGAACCTAAACTTTTTTAATAGGTTCCCCAGATTTCATTAAACGTTTTGTGCTCTACATGTAAAGCTTTTGTCAACTCTACTAAACCTGTATTTTTCATAATTTTTGTCACTTTAGGAGCCCAAGTTTCTCTATAGTTAAAAGAGTTAGTTTTTCCACTAATCATATAAATAAACTTTATATTTATATCTCTATCAAACAAAATATCTTTTCCATTTGCCTTTACTTGTTCATTAAGCATTTCTCTAGCTTCTACAAATGGTTTGAACTTCTTATTTTTGTTTATCCAGACTTTTGCAAAATCTTCTAAACAAGCTATATTTGCTTCTTTTTTTACAGTTGGGTTTTTATCTAAAAAATCTAACTCTTTAGTAGTTCCTGCAATACTTTTAGGTCTATAATCTTTTTTTAAACTTTTTGGTCTCTTTTTCCAAACAAGCTCATCTTTTTCATACTTTTCTATCATGCTTCCATAAAGGATTTTTGAGCTATCATCTTTTAAATTAGGTAAATACAAAGCAGGAAGTTCAGCTTCATTACTCTTTGCCCCAAGACTTAATATGTTACCTGTTATGTGAGCAACATAACCTCTTCCATAGCCAGATTCTACCCCTGCAATCGCTAAAAGAGCTGCAGGAGGAACATTGTACTTAACTCCAATTTTCACTGCATCTTCAGCTATATCTTGATAAAAACTCTTTACATGTAGATATTTTCTATATCTATATGTTTTTATAACTTCACTCTGCTTTACAACAGTTTTTGGTTTTTGCTTACTCTCAAACATGTCCATAAGAGTAAAAACAAGAACAATCACAACTGTGAAAAACAGTAAAAAACTAAGAAAAAACTTTTTTGACATTTTCTATTCTCGAACTCATTGTTAAAAGGAGCATATCAGCTATTACAATAGCAGCCATGGACTCTGCAACCACACTTCCCCGAACTGCTATGCAAGGGTCATGCCTACCTTTTAAAGCAAAATTTTGCTCTTGGTTTGAAGTATCTACTGTATCTTGGTTTATGAAAATTGATGGTGTTGGTTTAAAATAGACTTTCAAATCTATATCATCGCCATTGCTAATACCGCCAAGAATCCCTCCACTATGATTTGTTACAAATCCATCTTTTTTTATGTTGTCATTATTTTGTGAACCTCTAAGGCTCGAAGAGTTAAAGCCCTCTCCTATTTCTATTGCTTTGACTCCATTTATCCCCATCATAGCCTCTGCCAAAATTGCATCAAGTTTATAATACAGTGGCTCTCCCAGTCCAACTGGAGCGTTTGTCACCTTTACATGAGCAACACCTCCAACTGAATCGTGCGAGTTTTTTGCTTTTAAAATGGCATCTTTCCAACTCTGCTCTTTGTCGCAATCTAGTGCATATATTTCACTATTTTGCACATAATCAAAATCAAGTTTCTCGGCTTTTATGCCCGCTATCTCACATACTCCACTCTTTACATGTATGCCTATTTGAGCTAGCATGAGTTTTGCAATTGCCCCAGCTGCTACTCGTGCTGCTGTCTCCCTTGCACTACTTCTTCCTCCACCTCGGTAATCTCTTAAACCATACTTGTGAAAGTAAGTAAAATCAGCATGTCCTGGACGAAAAATATCTTTGACATTATCATAGTCTCTACTTTTTTGATTTTCATTAAAAATAATTAGTGCTATTGGTGTTCCGGTACTGTGCCCCTCAAAAACTCCACTTAGTATCTCTACTTTGTCACCCTCTTTTCTTGCTGTTGCAAACTTGTTTTGCCCTGGTTTTCTTCTATCTAACTCTGCTTGAATAAACTCTTCATCTATTTCAAGTCCACCAGGTACACCATCAACAATACAACCTAAAGCTTTCCCATGTGATTCACCAAAAGTTGTAAAAGTAAACTTTTTTCCAAATATATTTGACATTTTAAACCTTTACCAATATGTCTAAGGCTATCTCCGCTGCATTTTGTTGAGCCTCTTTTTTACTTTTTCCAAGTGCCTTAGATATTTGCTTTCCATGAATATTAACTGAAATTTCAAACTCTTTTTGGTGGTCTGGTCCAAAAGAACGTTCCATAATATACTCAGGAGTTATGCCTTGATTTGCTTGAGTGAACTCTTGAAGTGTTGTTTTATAATCTCTAAATATACTATCCAAATCAATCTTCTCATAAGCAGATTCTAAAACTGGTATGACAATAGAACGAGTTCTCTGTAACCCAGCTTCAAGATACAAAGCCCCAACTACAGCTTCAAAAGCATTTGAGAGTAAGGAAGGTTTTTCTCTACCGTTGTTATTCTCTTCAGCAGTTGAAAGGTATATGCACTCGCCTAATTTTAGTATGCGTGCTAACTTTTCAAACCCTTTTTCATTTACTATTGAAGCTCTTAATTTAGACAAATCTCCCTCAGGCACATTCGTAAATTTAAAAAAAAGATACTCTCCGACTATTAAGTCTAGAACAGCATCCCCTAAAAACTCTAGTCGCTCATTGTTATAAGGTCTTTTATAGCTCTTATGGGTAAGTGCCTCGATTATCAGGTTTTGATTTTCAAACTGATAATCCAGACGCTTTTGCAAGGCAATTAACTCTTTGCTCATTTAACTCTCCTTTTAAAATTTACTGGAATGAAACGCTATCTTCATAACTATCTTTTGTTATTATTGGTACTATACTCGTACTGGCTATTGCTTGACAGTTTGGGCATCTATGTGAGTGAATTGGAAAACTATTTTTACACTCATCGCAAATATATTCAAAATTGAGTGATGCTTTTTTATATCCAACTGAGCGTAAATTTGATAAAACTTCAAACTCAAAATAAGTATGATTAGAGCATTGCGGTTCTATTAAACCTTTTGCACTGCTTATTTCTTGCACCAATGGAGCTTTACATGTAGAGATATCAAACCATTGCGTATCTGCCATCCACAGCATATCTAAAAGCTTTTTGTGATCGAAAGTTTCAAATAGTTCTAAATCTACCTCTTCTTTTGTTATTTGCCATAATTCAAAAATTTTTCTCTGCAAAAAAGGAGCTTCTTTTATCATACTTGTTAATTTGCTTATTTTTTCTTTATTGCTTAATTTGTAATCATATTTAATAGACAAAGCCACAAGATAATCTCTCTGTTTTGTTACTTTTGCACCAAGTTCTTCAAGAGAATCTAACACTTCTATAGCTCTATCATACTCTTTTAGTTTTTCATAACTTACACTTAAGTATTTCAATGACTCTTCATTTCGGGGATGAATTTTTAGTGAATCCAAAAACACTTCGCAACTTCGTCTTAAAAAACCTGCATTAAAGTAAGTTTTACCAAGTTCGCTGAGTATATACTCTTTCTCTTCTCTCTTCTTTGTTCTATCAAGTGCAAGCAAATAAAGCCCAATAGCTTTTTCAAAATCTCCACTTTTGCCATATCCATGGGCTAATAAAACTAAAGATTTTAAAGGAATAGTTTTATCATTAAGAAGTGATTTAAACTCGCCCTCATCACTAACTATTTCAAAACGTTTTATAAAATCTTCGATGTCGGCTTTCTCTTCTTTGCTCTTATAAGCTCCCCACCAATAGTTAACAAAGGAGATAAGAAAAATAGCAGAAAAAAGAATAATTAGTCCAACCATAGGGTCACGATACTCTAAAAACATACCACTCATAAATACCTCCTTAACATAAAGGAAATATTATAGCGAATTTAGTATAATAGGTTTATGATAGATAACAATTCCATAGAAAACCTTAAAACCAGACTTGATATTATTGATGTAGTTGGGCACTACATGGAACTAAAAAAAAATGGTGCAAACTGGAAGTGTGTATGCCCTTTTCACGACGATAGCAACCCAAGTCTAGTAGTAAGTCCATCTAAACAAATATACCATTGTTTTAGCTGTGGTGCTGGTGGAGATAGCATAAAATTTGTGATGGAATATGAAAAACTAACCTACCCAGAGACTATTGAAAAACTCGCAGATATGTATAACTTTTCACTTGATTACACAGCAAGTGATGGTAAGATAAAAGAAGATAGAAAACTACTTGAAAATATAAACATGTTTTTTAAAAAAACACTCGACCACAAAACAGAGGCTTTAGAGTACATAAAAAACAGAGGCATTGGTGAAGCTAGTGTAGAAAAGTTTGAACTAGGATATGCTCCAAGTTCACCTGAAAATCTCAACTTTTTAAGTTCAAGCGGATACACCATAAGTGAAGCAGTTGAAACAGGAGTGGCTGGAGTTGGTGAAAATGGAAGAAACTATGCTAGGTTTATAGAAAGAATTACCTTTCCTATTCGCTCAGCAAGTGGCAAAATAGTCGGCTTTGGTGGACGAACCATTAGCGGTCATCAAGCCAAATATGTAAACTCACCTCAGACAAAACTCTTTAACAAATCTTACCTATTATATGGTTATAATTTTGCAAAAGATAGCATCTATCAAAATAGAGCTGTCATAGTAACTGAAGGTTATCTTGATGTTATTATGCTTCATCAAGCTGGATTTACAAACGCAGTTGCTACTCTGGGAACTGCGTTGACAAAAGAGCATATACCTCTCATAAGCAGAGGCGGTCCTAAAGTCATCTTAGCCTATGATGGCGACAATGCCGGAGTAACAGCAGCACTAAAAGCCTCTATGATGCTAAGCGGCGTTGGCATTGATGGAGGAGTCGTACTTTTTGGTGCTAGTATGGACCCTGCCGATATGGTGCAAAGTGGGCAGAGTGATAGACTAAACAAGCTCTTTCATAACCCTCAACCTTTTATAGAATTTGCCATAGAAAAAATAGTAAAAAAGTTTGACTTGCATAATCCAATAGAGAAGCAAAAAGCTTTAGAAGAAGGAAGTGCTTATCTAAAAACACTACCAAATTCCATAGCAAGCAGTTATGCTGGAGTTCTCTCTGGTACTCTAAATATAAACCAAAATCTTGTACGTGTTCAAACTCATCAATCAAACAAAATGAGAGGGCAAAAAAGAGTTTTTGAAGATATTTTAGAACTCACTATAATCAAAACATTATTGACTAAGCCCAATTTTATAGATACTCTTTTAGATACAATAGACACTAGTATGTTTAGAACTCATAACATGGAACTACAAGCTCTTTTAAACAACGATAAAGAGCATCCAAGTCTGAGAAAAATCCTCTTAAATACTGACATAAAAGAATATGATGAAGAAGATATAACAGCTTCTATGATTAGTTTTTTATATGCTTTTTACAATGAAGAATTAAAAAAAGTAAAAAGCTCAAGTATGGATTATGAAAATAAGAGATTTACCATGCGAAAAATTCAAGATAAAATAATAAAATTAAAACAAGGAAAACTAGTTAAATATGAAGAATAGAAGACACGCAATAGCACTATTTAGTGGTGGACTTGATAGCATGCTTGCTATCAAACTTATGGTTGAACAAGGACTAAGAGTAACAGCAATTAACATGAATATAGGCTTTGGAAGTAGAACTGACGTAAGTGAAACTATGAAAAGACGAGCCGAACTTGCAGGGGCTGAATTTAAGATCATTGATGTTAGAGATGACTACATAAAAAAAGTACTTTTTAATCCTAAGTATGGTTATGGAAAACACTTCAACCCTTGCATTGACTGTCATGGTTTTATGTTTAGAGTTGCACAAGAGTATTTTGAAGAGTTAGATGCAGATTTCATGGTCACTGGTGAAGTTTTAGGACAACGCCCCATGAGTCAGCGTGCAGAAGCATTGGATTTGGTAAAAAAACTGGCTCTTGATGAAGATGATTTAATACTTCGCCCAATGTGTGCAAAAAATATGCCTATTACAAAACCAGAACGTGAAGGCTGGGTAGACCGTGAAAAACTCCTTGGCATAAGTGGAAGAAGCAGAGAAGTTCAACTGCAACTTGCATCTGATTTTGGTTGGGAAGATTTTCAAAGTCCAGGAGGCGGTTGTCTTTTAACTGATATTAATTTTACTAAAAAAATAAGAGAGTTTATAGAACACAATGACCTTCAAGTTGAAGATATAGATGTCCTAAAAAATGGTCGCCATCTAAGACTTCCAAATGGCTCAAAACTTGTTATTGGAAGAAACCAAGCAGAAAATGAACTACTTGAAAATGCTATAAATGATAAGTATCTAAGAATTAAAGTAGATGAGATTCCTGGACCTTTTGCTCTTCTTTCAGCTGAGGCAAATGAAGATGATATAAACTTAAGTGCACAAATAGTCTTAACTTTTACAAAAACAAATCCTGAGATGGAATATATGGTACATATAGGAAATGAGATTATAAAAGCAACTCCATTACCAAAAAGAGAAGATGCTCATAAGTATTTTGTAATTTAAATAAACTGTGTGTGGTTAAAGTCACACACAACTCCGTATAATGGCTAAATATTTAGCATTAACTCTAAAAATACTAAACATTCTTGAAAAAATACTAGAGTAATAAATTTATCTTATATTAATATGAATTATGTAAAAATCATTCACTTTACATGTAAAGGATATATATGGGAGACAATGTTTTACTAAGCAAAAGTCCTGTTTGGATACTTTTTGGGATTATCACAACCTTTGTAATTGTTACGACGTCTATACTCACTTATTTATCGTGGAAAGAGATAAAAAAAGATCACCTTACAGACTTAAAACATATAAATCTTATCACACAACAGTCTCAACTAGCTACTTTCCACCATCAAGAATCTGTTCTAAAAATCTTAGGAGAAAACCTACTTTACCGTGAAGCTGATAAAACTCCAGAAAATGGAAGAGAAATCATCGAAAAAATGTTGGAAATAAACAAGGGCATGGCTGGTTTTGGATTAGCTAGAAGTGATGGTCAGCTTATAATAATTTCCAAAGTTCCAAAAGGTAAAAAACTACCAAACTTAACATCAAACAAACAATCAAAAGAGAGTTTTTTAAAAACACTGCGTTCCAATACAATGCAAATTGGTCAAACATATTTTATGAAACAGCTTAATAAATGGGTAATTCCTATAAGAACTAGAATAGTTGATGATAAAGGGAACATCCCCCTAGTAATGACTGCTGGTCTCAATATAGATGGGGGAGAAACTTCTTGGAACACATTTGGTTTTAGTAAAGAGATAATGGTCCAAGTTGTAAGAGAAGATGGATATACCCAATTTCAAAATACAGCTCTACAAAGCAACTTTCAATCAATCTACCAAACAAAATTAAATCAATCATTTTTAAATCAAATATTTGGTTTAAAACTAGCAAATAAAAACTCCGTAACAATAGATTCTTTTTACGATAATAACAATAAAAAGATGTTATCAGTTGTAAGTTATCTCAAAGAATATGGTTTATATACCATAGTATCTACTCCATATAGTATATTAAATGCTCATTTCAAAAAGAAATTATTAAAAATAGTACTATTATGGTAGTTATAATTATAGTGCTTTTTTTGCTTTTTAAAATCATTAACTCCATACAATTAATAACACAGAAAAATTTTAAATATATTGCTACTCATGACCCACTAACTAGACTTCCCAATAGGCTATTCCTAGCTAATGAAATAGAAAAAAGAATTACCCAAAAAATAAGTTTTTTTCTTATATATATAGACTTAGATAACTTTAATCATATCAATGATTCCTATGGGCATACTTTTGGAGATAATCTAATAAAACAAGTTGGTCAAAAACTAAAAATATCACTAAAAAATGGCTCGTTTATAGCAAGACAAAGTGGAGATGAGTTTATTGTACTTTATGAAAGCGATAGCACAAATGAAGTAACTCTACTTTTACATAAAATTTTTGATATATTTTCCTCTCCATTTGTAATAAATGATATAGAAATATTTATAGGAACGAGTATGGGAGTTTCAAAATACCCACAAGATGGAGAAAATGCAGAACTTCTTTTAAGTCAATCAGATACAGCATTATATAAAGCCAAACAAAGCAAAGGAACTTTTTTATTCTTTGATAAAAGTATGAGAAAAAATTCTAAAAAGTCACTACTCATAGAGAGTGAACTTAGACAAGCTATACAAAGTGATGAAATATTTATAACTTACCAACCTAAAATAGATGCCATAACAAAAGAGATGGTAGGAGTTGAAGCTTTAGTTAAATGGCACAATAGAAACCTAGGGGTAGTTTCTCCATTGGATTTTATACCTATTGCTGAAAAAAGTGGTCTTATCCGTAAAATTGGTCTTTTTGTAATTGAACAGTCTACAAAAGAGATAAAAAATATATGGAAAGAGACTAATAGTGACTTTACATTGTCTATTAATCTTTCACCACATCAACTCTCAAATAATATATGTTTAGAAAAGTTTTTAAAAATACTAGAAAAAAATAATTTCCCTGCAAATAGGTTAATATTTGAAATTACTGAATCAGTCTTGATACAAGATATAGATGGAACTATAGAACTTCTTGAACATTTTAGAGCTGAAAATATGGGTATATCTTTAGATGATTTTGGATTAGGATTCTCTTCTCTTAGCATCTTAAGTAAACTTCCAATTAATGAACTCAAAATAGATAAATCTTTCATACAAGATATAACAACTAATCAAGAAAATCTATCCTTAACAAAATCTATCATTGATATAGGCAAAAACATGAATATAAGTACTGTTGCAGAGGGAGTAGAAAGTCCATTTGAGCTTGAAATACTACAAAAACTAGAGTGTAATATTATACAAGGCTACTACTATTCGCAACCTCTTAGAGAAGATGAACTTATAAAATTTATTCAAGATGGTAACTATTTAAAAAAATAACTTTATATGGTAAGCTCTTCTTTACCTAAAACTTGCTAAAATTCTATCTCACAAGTGGGGGGTATATGACCCTGGTGGGCATACATATATTTTAAGTAAACTTTTATTAAAATACGCTTTACATGTAAAGGAGTAAAATGTTATGTGGAATTGATGAAGCTGGGCGTGGTTGCATTGCAGGACCTTTGGTTGTGGCTGGTGTAGTTATGAGTGAAAGCATAAATGGTGTTCGTGATTCAAAAGCTTTAAGTGAAAAAAAGAGAGAATCTCTTTTTGAAATCATAAAAAGCAAAACAAAATATAAAATAGTCTTTTGCGATAACGACATGGTAGATGAAAAAGGTCTTAGTTACTGCTTGGGTTATGCAATTAAAATCATAAAAGAGCATTTTAGTGAATGTGACATACTCATGGATGGCAATAACTCTTTTGGAGTAAGTGGAATAGAAACCATGGTCAAAGCAGATGCAAAAGTAGCAGAGGTAAGTGCTGCAAGTATCTTGGCAAAAGTAAGTCGTGACCGTTACATGTACTCTATTGCCAAAGAATTTTCAAATTATACTTTTATAAAACATAAAGGTTACGGAACAGCTCTACATGTAAAAGAAATTTCAAAATTTGGATACTCCAAAATACATAGAAAAAGTTTCAAAATCAAATCTCTTCGAGAACCTAAACTTTTTTAATAGGTTCCCCAGATTTCATTAAACGTTTTGTGCTCTACATGTAAAGCTTTTGTCAACTCTACTAAACCTGTATTTTTCATAATTTTTGTCACTTTAGGAGCCCAAGTTTCTCTATAGTTAAAAGAGTTAGTTTTTCCACTAATCATATAAATAAACTTTATATTTATATCTCTATCAAACAAAATATCTTTTCCATTTGCCTTTACTTGTTCATTAAGCATTTCTCTAGCTTCTACAAATGGTTTGAACTTCTTATTTTTGTTTATCCAGACTTTTGCAAAATCTTCTAAACAAGCTATATTTGCTTCTTTTTTTACAGTTGGGTTTTTATCTAAAAAATCTAACTCTTTAGTAGTTCCTGCAATACTTTTAGGTCTATAATCTTTTTTTAAACTTTTTGGTCTCTTTTTCCAAACAAGCTCATCTTTTTCATACTTTTCTATCATGCTTCCATAAAGGATTTTTGAGCTATCATCTTTTAAATTAGGTAAATACAAAGCAGGAAGTTCAGCTTCATTACTCTTTGCCCCAAGACTTAATATGTTACCTGTTATGTGAGCAACATAACCTCTTCCATAGCCAGATTCTACCCCTGCAATCGCTAAAAGAGCTGCAGGAGGAACATTGTACTTAACTCCAATTTTCACTGCATCTTCAGCTATATCTTGATAAAAACTCTTTACATGTAGATATTTTCTATATCTATATGTTTTTATAACTTCACTCTGCTTTACAACAGTTTTTGGTTTTTGCTTACTCTCAAACATGTCCATAAGAGTAAAAACAAGAACAATCACAACTGTGAAAAACAGTAAAAAACTAAGAAAAAACTTTTTTGACATTTTCTATTCTCGAACTCATTGTTAAAAGGAGCATATCAGCTATTACAATAGCAGCCATGGACTCTGCAACCACACTTCCCCGAACTGCTATGCAAGGGTCATGCCTACCTTTTAAAGCAAAATTTTGCTCTTGGTTTGAAGTATCTACTGTATCTTGGTTTATGAAAATTGATGGTGTTGGTTTAAAATAGACTTTCAAATCTATATCATCGCCATTGCTAATACCGCCAAGAATCCCTCCACTATGATTTGTTACAAATCCATCTTTTTTTATGTTGTCATTATTTTGTGAACCTCTAAGGCTCGAAGAGTTAAAGCCCTCTCCTATTTCTATTGCTTTGACTCCATTTATCCCCATCATAGCCTCTGCCAAAATTGCATCAAGTTTATAATACAGTGGCTCTCCCAGTCCAACTGGAGCGTTTGTCACCTTTACATGAGCAACACCTCCAACTGAATCGTGCGAGTTTTTTGCTTTTAAAATGGCATCTTTCCAACTCTGCTCTTTGTCGCAATCTAGTGCATATATTTCACTATTTTGCACATAATCAAAATCAAGTTTCTCGGCTTTTATGCCCGCTATCTCACATACTCCACTCTTTACATGTATGCCTATTTGAGCTAGCATGAGTTTTGCAATTGCCCCAGCTGCTACTCGTGCTGCTGTCTCCCTTGCACTACTTCTTCCTCCACCTCGGTAATCTCTTAAACCATACTTGTGAAAGTAAGTAAAATCAGCATGTCCTGGACGAAAAATATCTTTGACATTATCATAGTCTCTACTTTTTTGATTTTCATTAAAAATAATTAGTGCTATTGGTGTTCCGGTACTGTGCCCCTCAAAAACTCCACTTAGTATCTCTACTTTGTCACCCTCTTTTCTTGCTGTTGCAAACTTGTTTTGCCCTGGTTTTCTTCTATCTAACTCTGCTTGAATAAACTCTTCATCTATTTCAAGTCCACCAGGTACACCATCAACAATACAACCTAAAGCTTTCCCATGTGATTCACCAAAAGTTGTAAAAGTAAACTTTTTTCCAAATATATTTGACATTTTAAACCTTTACCAATATGTCTAAGGCTATCTCCGCTGCATTTTGTTGAGCCTCTTTTTTACTTTTTCCAAGTGCCTTAGATATTTGCTTTCCATGAATATTAACTGAAATTTCAAACTCTTTTTGGTGGTCTGGTCCAAAAGAACGTTCCATAATATACTCAGGAGTTATGCCTTGATTTGCTTGAGTGAACTCTTGAAGTGTTGTTTTATAATCTCTAAATATACTATCCAAATCAATCTTCTCATAAGCAGATTCTAAAACTGGTATGACAATAGAACGAGTTCTCTGTAACCCAGCTTCAAGATACAAAGCCCCAACTACAGCTTCAAAAGCATTTGAGAGTAAGGAAGGTTTTTCTCTACCGTTGTTATTCTCTTCAGCAGTTGAAAGGTATATGCACTCGCCTAATTTTAGTATGCGTGCTAACTTTTCAAACCCTTTTTCATTTACTATTGAAGCTCTTAATTTAGACAAATCTCCCTCAGGCACATTCGTAAATTTAAAAAAAAGATACTCTCCGACTATTAAGTCTAGAACAGCATCCCCTAAAAACTCTAGTCGCTCATTGTTATAAGGTCTTTTATAGCTCTTATGGGTAAGTGCCTCGATTATCAGGTTTTGATTTTCAAACTGATAATCCAGACGCTTTTGCAAGGCAATTAACTCTTTGCTCATTTAACTCTCCTTTTAAAATTTACTGGAATGAAACGCTATCTTCATAACTATCTTTTGTTATTATTGGTACTATACTCGTACTGGCTATTGCTTGACAGTTTGGGCATCTATGTGAGTGAATTGGAAAACTATTTTTACACTCATCGCAAATATATTCAAAATTGAGTGATGCTTTTTTATATCCAACTGAGCGTAAATTTGATAAAACTTCAAACTCAAAATAAGTATGATTAGAGCATTGCGGTTCTATTAAACCTTTTGCACTGCTTATTTCTTGCACCAATGGAGCTTTACATGTAGAGATATCAAACCATTGCGTATCTGCCATCCACAGCATATCTAAAAGCTTTTTGTGATCGAAAGTTTCAAATAGTTCTAAATCTACCTCTTCTTTTGTTATTTGCCATAATTCAAAAATTTTTCTCTGCAAAAAAGGAGCTTCTTTTATCATACTTGTTAATTTGCTTATTTTTTCTTTATTGCTTAATTTGTAATCATATTTAATAGACAAAGCCACAAGATAATCTCTCTGTTTTGTTACTTTTGCACCAAGTTCTTCAAGAGAATCTAACACTTCTATAGCTCTATCATACTCTTTTAGTTTTTCATAACTTACACTTAAGTATTTCAATGACTCTTCATTTCGGGGATGAATTTTTAGTGAATCCAAAAACACTTCGCAACTTCGTCTTAAAAAACCTGCATTAAAGTAAGTTTTACCAAGTTCGCTGAGTATATACTCTTTCTCTTCTCTCTTCTTTGTTCTATCAAGTGCAAGCAAATAAAGCCCAATAGCTTTTTCAAAATCTCCACTTTTGCCATATCCATGGGCTAATAAAACTAAAGATTTTAAAGGAATAGTTTTATCATTAAGAAGTGATTTAAACTCGCCCTCATCACTAACTATTTCAAAACGTTTTATAAAATCTTCGATGTCGGCTTTCTCTTCTTTGCTCTTATAAGCTCCCCACCAATAGTTAACAAAGGAGATAAGAAAAATAGCAGAAAAAAGAATAATTAGTCCAACCATAGGGTCACGATACTCTAAAAACATACCACTCATAAATACCTCCTTAACATAAAGGAAATATTATAGCGAATTTAGTATAATAGGTTTATGATAGATAACAATTCCATAGAAAACCTTAAAACCAGACTTGATATTATTGATGTAGTTGGGCACTACATGGAACTAAAAAAAAATGGTGCAAACTGGAAGTGTGTATGCCCTTTTCACGACGATAGCAACCCAAGTCTAGTAGTAAGTCCATCTAAACAAATATACCATTGTTTTAGCTGTGGTGCTGGTGGAGATAGCATAAAATTTGTGATGGAATATGAAAAACTAACCTACCCAGAGACTATTGAAAAACTCGCAGATATGTATAACTTTTCACTTGATTACACAGCAAGTGATGGTAAGATAAAAGAAGATAGAAAACTACTTGAAAATATAAACATGTTTTTTAAAAAAACACTCGACCACAAAACAGAGGCTTTAGAGTACATAAAAAACAGAGGCATTGGTGAAGCTAGTGTAGAAAAGTTTGAACTAGGATATGCTCCAAGTTCACCTGAAAATCTCAACTTTTTAAGTTCAAGCGGATACACCATAAGTGAAGCAGTTGAAACAGGAGTGGCTGGAGTTGGTGAAAATGGAAGAAACTATGCTAGGTTTATAGAAAGAATTACCTTTCCTATTCGCTCAGCAAGTGGCAAAATAGTCGGCTTTGGTGGACGAACCATTAGCGGTCATCAAGCCAAATATGTAAACTCACCTCAGACAAAACTCTTTAACAAATCTTACCTATTATATGGTTATAATTTTGCAAAAGATAGCATCTATCAAAATAGAGCTGTCATAGTAACTGAAGGTTATCTTGATGTTATTATGCTTCATCAAGCTGGATTTACAAACGCAGTTGCTACTCTGGGAACTGCGTTGACAAAAGAGCATATACCTCTCATAAGCAGAGGCGGTCCTAAAGTCATCTTAGCCTATGATGGCGACAATGCCGGAGTAACAGCAGCACTAAAAGCCTCTATGATGCTAAGCGGCGTTGGCATTGATGGAGGAGTCGTACTTTTTGGTGCTAGTATGGACCCTGCCGATATGGTGCAAAGTGGGCAGAGTGATAGACTAAACAAGCTCTTTCATAACCCTCAACCTTTTATAGAATTTGCCATAGAAAAAATAGTAAAAAAGTTTGACTTGCATAATCCAATAGAGAAGCAAAAAGCTTTAGAAGAAGGAAGTGCTTATCTAAAAACACTACCAAATTCCATAGCAAGCAGTTATGCTGGAGTTCTCTCTGGTACTCTAAATATAAACCAAAATCTTGTACGTGTTCAAACTCATCAATCAAACAAAATGAGAGGGCAAAAAAGAGTTTTTGAAGATATTTTAGAACTCACTATAATCAAAACATTATTGACTAAGCCCAATTTTATAGATACTCTTTTAGATACAATAGACACTAGTATGTTTAGAACTCATAACATGGAACTACAAGCTCTTTTAAACAACGATAAAGAGCATCCAAGTCTGAGAAAAATCCTCTTAAATACTGACATAAAAGAATATGATGAAGAAGATATAACAGCTTCTATGATTAGTTTTTTATATGCTTTTTACAATGAAGAATTAAAAAAAGTAAAAAGCTCAAGTATGGATTATGAAAATAAGAGATTTACCATGCGAAAAATTCAAGATAAAATAATAAAATTAAAACAAGGAAAACTAGTTAAATATGAAGAATAGAAGACACGCAATAGCACTATTTAGTGGTGGACTTGATAGCATGCTTGCTATCAAACTTATGGTTGAACAAGGACTAAGAGTAACAGCAATTAACATGAATATAGGCTTTGGAAGTAGAACTGACGTAAGTGAAACTATGAAAAGACGAGCCGAACTTGCAGGGGCTGAATTTAAGATCATTGATGTTAGAGATGACTACATAAAAAAAGTACTTTTTAATCCTAAGTATGGTTATGGAAAACACTTCAACCCTTGCATTGACTGTCATGGTTTTATGTTTAGAGTTGCACAAGAGTATTTTGAAGAGTTAGATGCAGATTTCATGGTCACTGGTGAAGTTTTAGGACAACGCCCCATGAGTCAGCGTGCAGAAGCATTGGATTTGGTAAAAAAACTGGCTCTTGATGAAGATGATTTAATACTTCGCCCAATGTGTGCAAAAAATATGCCTATTACAAAACCAGAACGTGAAGGCTGGGTAGACCGTGAAAAACTCCTTGGCATAAGTGGAAGAAGCAGAGAAGTTCAACTGCAACTTGCATCTGATTTTGGTTGGGAAGATTTTCAAAGTCCAGGAGGCGGTTGTCTTTTAACTGATATTAATTTTACTAAAAAAATAAGAGAGTTTATAGAACACAATGACCTTCAAGTTGAAGATATAGATGTCCTAAAAAATGGTCGCCATCTAAGACTTCCAAATGGCTCAAAACTTGTTATTGGAAGAAACCAAGCAGAAAATGAACTACTTGAAAATGCTATAAATGATAAGTATCTAAGAATTAAAGTAGATGAGATTCCTGGACCTTTTGCTCTTCTTTCAGCTGAGGCAAATGAAGATGATATAAACTTAAGTGCACAAATAGTCTTAACTTTTACAAAAACAAATCCTGAGATGGAATATATGGTACATATAGGAAATGAGATTATAAAAGCAACTCCATTACCAAAAAGAGAAGATGCTCATAAGTATTTTGTAATTTAAATAAACTGTGTGTGGTTAAAGTCACACACAACTCCGTATAATGGCTAAATATTTAGCATTAACTCTAAAAATACTAAACATTCTTGAAAAAATACTAGAGTAATAAATTTATCTTATATTAATATGAATTATGTAAAAATCATTCACTTTACATGTAAAGGATATATATGGGAGACAATGTTTTACTAAGCAAAAGTCCTGTTTGGATACTTTTTGGGATTATCACAACCTTTGTAATTGTTACGACGTCTATACTCACTTATTTATCGTGGAAAGAGATAAAAAAAGATCACCTTACAGACTTAAAACATATAAATCTTATCACACAACAGTCTCAACTAGCTACTTTCCACCATCAAGAATCTGTTCTAAAAATCTTAGGAGAAAACCTACTTTACCGTGAAGCTGATAAAACTCCAGAAAATGGAAGAGAAATCATCGAAAAAATGTTGGAAATAAACAAGGGCATGGCTGGTTTTGGATTAGCTAGAAGTGATGGTCAGCTTATAATAATTTCCAAAGTTCCAAAAGGTAAAAAACTACCAAACTTAACATCAAACAAACAATCAAAAGAGAGTTTTTTAAAAACACTGCGTTCCAATACAATGCAAATTGGTCAAACATATTTTATGAAACAGCTTAATAAATGGGTAATTCCTATAAGAACTAGAATAGTTGATGATAAAGGGAACATCCCCCTAGTAATGACTGCTGGTCTCAATATAGATGGGGGAGAAACTTCTTGGAACACATTTGGTTTTAGTAAAGAGATAATGGTCCAAGTTGTAAGAGAAGATGGATATACCCAATTTCAAAATACAGCTCTACAAAGCAACTTTCAATCAATCTACCAAACAAAATTAAATCAATCATTTTTAAATCAAATATTTGGTTTAAAACTAGCAAATAAAAACTCCGTAACAATAGATTCTTTTTACGATAATAACAATAAAAAGATGTTATCAGTTGTAAGTTATCTCAAAGAATATGGTTTATATACCATAGTATCTACTCCATATAGTATATTAAATGCTCATTTCAAAAAAGAAATTATTAAAAATAGTACTATTATGGTAGTTATAATTATAGTGCTTTTTTTGCTTTTTAAAATCATTAACTCCATACAATTAATAACACAGAAAAATTTTAAATATATTGCTACTCATGACCCACTAACTAGACTTCCCAATAGGCTATTCCTAGCTAATGAAATAGAAAAAAGAATTACCCAAAAAATAAGTTTTTTTCTTATATATATAGACTTAGATAACTTTAATCATATCAATGATTCCTATGGGCATACTTTTGGAGATAATCTAATAAAACAAGTTGGTCAAAAACTAAAAATATCACTAAAAAATGGCTCGTTTATAGCAAGACAAAGTGGAGATGAGTTTATTGTACTTTATGAAAGCGATAGCACAAATGAAGTAACTCTACTTTTACATAAAATTTTTGATATATTTTCCTCTCCATTTGTAATAAATGATATAGAAATATTTATAGGAACGAGTATGGGAGTTTCAAAATACCCACAAGATGGAGAAAATGCAGAACTTCTTTTAAGTCAATCAGATACAGCATTATATAAAGCCAAACAAAGCAAAGGAACTTTTTTATTCTTTGATAAAAGTATGAGAAAAAATTCTAAAAAGTCACTACTCATAGAGAGTGAACTTAGACAAGCTATACAAAGTGATGAAATATTTATAACTTACCAACCTAAAATAGATGCCATAACAAAAGAGATGGTAGGAGTTGAAGCTTTAGTTAAATGGCACAATAGAAACCTAGGGGTAGTTTCTCCATTGGATTTTATACCTATTGCTGAAAAAAGTGGTCTTATCCGTAAAATTGGTCTTTTTGTAATTGAACAGTCTACAAAAGAGATAAAAAATATATGGAAAGAGACTAATAGTGACTTTACATTGTCTATTAATCTTTCACCACATCAACTCTCAAATAATATATGTTTAGAAAAGTTTTTAAAAATACTAGAAAAAAATAATTTCCCTGCAAATAGGTTAATATTTGAAATTACTGAATCAGTCTTGATACAAGATATAGATGGAACTATAGAACTTCTTGAACATTTTAGAGCTGAAAATATGGGTATATCTTTAGATGATTTTGGATTAGGATTCTCTTCTCTTAGCATCTTAAGTAAACTTCCAATTAATGAACTCAAAATAGATAAATCTTTCATACAAGATATAACAACTAATCAAGAAAATCTATCCTTAACAAAATCTATCATTGATATAGGCAAAAACATGAATATAAGTACTGTTGCAGAGGGAGTAGAAAGTCCATTTGAGCTTGAAATACTACAAAAACTAGAGTGTAATATTATACAAGGCTACTACTATTCGCAACCTCTTAGAGAAGATGAACTTATAAAATTTATTCAAGATGGTAACTATTTAAAAAAATAACTTTATATGGTAAGCTCTTCTTTACCTAAAACTTGCTAAAATTCTATCTCACAAGTGGGGGGTATATGACCCTGGTGGGCATCACGGGCTTCAAACCCGATGTCTGAGCGGTTGACCGTTTAGAGGTAGGTTCGATTCCTACACCCTCTCGCCACTTTTTCAAAATTGATCAAACCAATTTAAAAAATGTTGTTTATATAAAAGGATCTTAAATTCAAGCAGATTTTTTTATAACAAGATTTTTGATAATTACAAAATATAACCTTACAAATATAATTGTCATACCACTGATCAAAAAAAGTTAATTGATACATTATGATCTTACACTTTCAAATACTTTTCTAATTACCTCTTTTGAGATTTCAGGTTTAATAGTAATATATTTTTGAGTTATCTCTATATTTGTATGTCCTAATGCATAAGAAACATGCTCTATAGGTAAAGATAAATAATTTATAGAATAAGTACCCAATAAGTGTCTTATGTCGTGTAGCCTAATGTATGGCAAGTTATTTTGTTTGAGTAATCTATTCCAAGCACCTCGTAAGCATTTATAGCGTGTTTTAGTTTTTGGATTAGTAAAGACGTAACCAGTTGGATACTTAACTCTTTGTTTGATACATGAAGTTAAATATATTTCATGTAATCTACTGTATAGCTCATCTGTCATCATGTATTGCATATTCTTTTTTACTTTATTTATTTTTGCAGGTATATAATAAATCTTTTGTTGTAGGTCTACCATTTCCCAAGTAAGATTAAGAACTTCACTACGTCTACGACCATGCAATAAAAAGAAAATTATATTGCTATATACAGGTTCATCATAAGTCATAATTGAGGTAATGAAATCTTTTTGAACTTCTAAAGAGAAATTAAAGTATCTTGTATTATCAAACTTTGGGAGTTCTATATCAAGAGTTGGATTATCTGTTATAAGTCCTAATCTTTTAGCTAATCTAAAATGATTTTTAAGAACTGTAAGAATATTTTTAACTGTTTTTATTTTGTAATCTTGTTTTACTAAGTTATTAGTCCAAGATTGCACATCAAGATATTTTATATTAGGTATTTTTTTTAGTCCTAAACTATCTTTGATGTGTTTCTTATAATAGCCTTGATTTGTTTTAAAAGTTATTTCTGAGTGTATAATTTCTACGCTTTTGAAATATAGGGTTGATAGGTTATTTAGTATCATTGTTAATCTTTTTTGTCTTGAGTAGTTTTGGTACCATTATTCTTAGAGACTAGTTTAAAAAACTGTTCCTTTAATAAGCGTTTAGCTATATCAGTTGGAGTCATATTATCAAGACGTTTAGACATTGCGTTAAAAAATTTATTAAACTCTCTACAATTTGAAGAACAATATTGTTTTGGTCTACCATTTAATTCATATCTATATAAAGATGGATTATTATAATTTTGTTTTATTGAATTGTTGCATACTATGCAGTTCATTTTATACTCCTATATTTTTATCATCAAAATCAAAATAACTTTGAGGAAATTTTTCAATGACTTCATCTTCATTTTTAGTAAAAGAATAATCAAAATCTTCAGGCAAAACAATATCTGTTTTAGGTAATCCAAAATATTCTTTATCAATATTTGGAAGTGGTTGAGTTTTAGTATCTAAAATACCAACTTCATTAAATTTTGTCATTGTGTAATCCTCACTTGTTATATTTGTATTAAAACCATTTAAAGATTGAATTTTGCCATCAATCAGACCTCTTTTTATGCATTCATTTTGGGTAATTCCGAAATGGATTAAGCTTTCTACCTCTTCGGTGTCTAAAGAGTTATAATAATTTGCTAATTCATAATCTTTCATGTATGCAGGAACTATTGGAAGTTCTATTAATTCATCTTCATATCTGTAATAATGATAATCTCTGTTATCTTTATGTATTTTTATTGGAACTTCTAATTTGTTGCGTTCAAGAGTTTTTGAGATTAATTTTCTTTTATCATAAGTAACATTATTAACTGATTTTTTTCTAGACCAAATAGAACCATATTCATTAAAGATTTCCATTGGCTTATTTGTTTCAGAACATAGTAAAATACTTATCTCTTTATCTTTATACATTACTGAGAGTTCATTAAGAGAATAACGACCACCAAGCACACGATAAACATCTAGACTTATTAGTGTTCTACTTGTGTATATTCTGCAAATTCCATGAAGTATATACCACAGTGTTAAATCTGTAATTTTTTGATTGTCAGCTCTTAAATCATCAAGTGTCTTTAAAATATATTTCATAAGATAAGCCACTGGATTTTTTACATCAGTTTCAATTTTACAAGCAGGTGCTGGATAAAGTTCTTTAACATCATTTACAAACTTTGAAACATTACCATCAGGAATAAATATACTTATATGCAAATGAGGACAACCGTCCTTATGTGGTTCTGTTACTCTAAAATATACTCTGTAATCTTTTGAGATATCTCTATAAGAACGCAAATGCCTTATTTTCTCAAACATTTTAGTTAAAACTTTTACAGCTTGTTTTGGATAATGTTTTTCTCTATTTTCCTCTGGATTATCAAACTTAATTTTTTTCTTTGTAATCGGGTGTTTACATATAAAAAGTATTTTTCTACCACCATACTTTTTATTAGTAACTTTTTTACCACTTTTTAAAGTTTTAAGTCTATGAAATTCAGTTGGTAAAGTAAGAGTACCAAATACATTTTTTAAATCTCTTACTTGAGCATAATTGAAAAGAGAATTTACTCTATTATTTATCTCAGCTATATATCTATTTGAATTAATAAAAGAATTTTTACAAAATTGAGAATAAGCAAAAGTCTTACCTCCTATTTCAATAAAATTGTTATCCATAAACAAACGTACATTATCTACCTTATTTAATGCTAATTTTCTACTTTTTGAAGTAATACCAAACATTATAAAACCTCAATACTAATTGTAAGTATTTCTTTAGTTTTAGTTTCACTTTTGAATTTAAATAGTTCTCCAAGTAACCAAATATCTTTTAACAATGGTATGCCATAATCTTTACTTAATAATGTCTCTCTATTTACTCCGCTGAGTATAAGAAGTTCTCCACGTTTGAGTCGATATGAACTATTAAGCTCTCTTTTTTGAGTTGATGGTGTTAAGCTTGGAGTAGAAGTGCTTATTAACTCTTCAATAACTAATTTTAAATCAAAATTTATTACATCATTTATAACGATCGGAGAAATATCTATTTTTAAACCTACATCTTTATACTCTAGACTTTCAGTAGTAGATTTAGAGGTATCTTCATTTGTAACAGAACTAACCAAATAAGGTATATTTTTAACAGATGAAAAACTAACCTTACTATGACTTCTTGCAGTCAACACTGGAGAATTTTTTATTTCTGTAAAGCCGTTTAAATCTAAATATTTAACTACTGCATAAAAACCTTGTTTTGCATTACTTACAACATTTGAGGGAGTTGAATAAGGCATAGTTAATAAATTTAAAAAATATACTAAATTTTGAGTTGAAACTGTACTATTTTTTCCTGATGAAGTATTTACACTTTTTTTAAATACAGAAAGATTAAAACCTCTATCTTTTAAATTATCTATATTTGTATAAAAAATATTGATTTTAAATTGAATTTGTGGATATTCTACATCTAAATATTTAATATGTTTCTCTAGTATATGAAACTTTTTATTTGTAGATTTAAAACCAACACTATTAGTTGATTTGATATATGTTGATTTTATATCATTTATTTGAAGTAACGACCCTACATCTTCATAAACTAAATTATTTAATTTTATAGACTGATAAAAAACTTTATGCTCAGGATGTTTAATTTTGTCTATATAATAAAACCCTTGAGAGTGTAAAAGTTGTAAATCTTTAAGATATAACATTTTTTTAAATGCAGGTAAAAGAACATAAGTTTTAGTTTTGTCAGCAATATAAAAAAAGATTTTATCATCTTCAACATCAGAACTAATTAAAATATTAATATGATTTTGTTCAGCAACTATATTAGCAAATTCTCTAAGTGTAACATCTACTTTACCCGCTTGTAAACTATAGCAAACTAAAAGTAGTATCATCACCTTTTTTATTATTCTTTTTATCTTTATCATTTTCTTTATCTCCAATTTGTAAGAAATTAAATGTATCTTTTTCAATTAAAACAAAAAACTTTGTAAAACTCATATCTTCAATTTGATAGAACAAACACTTTTTATCTTCCCTAATTATTTTTATTAATAAAAGCTTTGGAAAATCTACTTTTTCATATGTACATATTTGTTTATAACAATTTATTTCAAAGAGCAGTGTTTCATATTTTTTAGATACTAATAACTCTTTTTTTACAATATTGTCTTTAGAGTTTTTTATAATAATTTTAGAAGTAGATTTTTCAATTACTTTATCAGGAACAGAATCATTAAAACTAGATATAAATATTACAACGGCAATTCCCAAAAAGAAAAGTAAAAAAAGACTAATAAATATAAACTTTTGAACCACAGATTTAGAATAATTTTCAGCACCACTAACGTACATATTGAATATTTCTTGAACTGCAGGGATAGTAAAATCTTTAATTGTTCCATTCATTGCCATACGACCATTACGATATTGTGTATATCTAAATTTTTTAGTTGATAGTCTAGCACTTGGAGGAATTGCCTTATAAAAATATTCTGCATTTTTTTTATACTGAGTTGCGATCAAACTCAAATCTTGTGTAATAAAAAATAAATCTTGATGTAAATGACCATGATATGTAAGCCACCACACTAAGATTGGATCTGTTTTACAACCTAAAAAATTTTGAACTTCATCTATTGTAATTAGTACATTATGAAGTTTAAACTCTTTTGATTTAGCTATTAGTTCTTCATCTGTTTTTTTAGACATATACATGCTATAAAGTTCAGAAAGTTTAATATATAAATCATCAAAATCAAGTTTAACAATTTTATCAGTTTTAGTAAAATCAAATTGATTAATATTGGTGTAAGCCAACTCATAATTATGAATTGGTTTTGGTTTAAAAATTAAAGCCATAAGTTTAGTTAACCAGGTAACCTTAGAAACATATACGAAATATTTCCAGAGTTGATACATAACGTAATATGTTTTACCACTGCGAGGAATTCCTACTATATATGTTATTGCCATGAGAGAAACCTATAAATAATTAATTCTAGTAACATCTTGTGCCCACTGATGTACTCGGTCTAAAACTGTTAATCCTTTTTTAGATAAGAAAATAACAATAACAGAGATTAACATTGGAGAAAAAAGAGACCAAGTATCGACAAATGCATCCCAAATTCCCATACTTGCAACAACTTGTAAAGCCCAAGACACTGTATCATCAGTTGAATTATTAACCAAAGAACTAACCTTAGAAAATAAATCATAAAATTTATTAAATATAAAAATAGCAATAGTAATATAAGCACCTACAATAGCAACTTTGACTGTCATTACTAAACCATTAATAAGAGTCATAAGTCCAGCTTTACCAAGACCTAAAACAAGTTTACCACCTAAAAATTTTATTAACCAACCCATATTAAACCTTTAAAATCATACTAACAAAAAAAGATATAAACATAAAAGAAAAACCAATATAAGAAAACGTATACATATATTCTCTCGATTTACCTAAAGAAATGCAAGGATCAATAATGATATTTTTAGAAAGATTATCTGTAATATCAAATATGAAACTTTTAGGACAAGTAGAAACTGTTTTAGATTTTAAAACACTTGATAAACCTTTTCCTTTTATTAAACCAACTGCACTATTAACTTGTCCTTTTACATTATCATATTGACTTTTCACATTTGAATAGGTTTTTGTTAAATAAGATGAAGCTTTAGTAACATCTGGATTATCATCAGAACCTTTAATTAATTTATCTAATTTTTCTTCAACACCACTCATATTAGTAGTGGAATCAATTCCATTTATTGCTTTTACAATATCACTTGCATTTTTATTAGCGTTATCCGTTACTTTTTTAGTTTCTAATGGATAACGAGAAGTAGAACCACCACCATCTCCACCACCTTTATTAAAATTTGCTAAATTTTGGTTTATAGTACGTAAAATACTTGTTTGTGTTTTTAATTCAGGTAATAGATTTCCATTACCAGAACCATTTGGGTTATTTGGATTACTAGGGTTAGAATTATTGGTATCAGGATTGTTTGGATTAATATTTCCATTGCCAGAACCATTTGGGTTAGAATTGTTATTATCTGGATTCTTTGGATTATTAGGTTTAACAGGAAAATAAGGGGCATCTGGAGAAACACACTTACCATAAAAATTAAAAACTAAACCATTTGTACAAGGCTCAGGAGGTGGGTCAGAAGTTGGCTCACAAGTATAATAAGGTCTATACTCTTTGTCTATAGTTATATAAGACTTTGAGTTTTTAGGACAAGCACATTCTGGCATATTGACTAATCTTGTACTTAGAGGGCAAGGAGGATAACATTTACCATTAATTTTAATTTCACCATTTTTACAATCAGGTTCAGGAGGTGTACAAGAGATACCAACTGCAGAGACATTATAAACACGATAATTAAGTTCTCTTCTAGTCATACCAGGAACAGCAGATTTGGAAGAAACGAAAGAAGCATAGTGCATTGAAGCACGTAAACCAACACCTCTAAAAGAAGAAGAGTGCATCCATGAATAAAATTTTTTAGGTAAAAGATGTCCCTCAAATAGATTAACCTCTTCTGTAATAATAGAACCAAGGGAGACAGCATAACAATATTCTTTACCAGCAACGATATGAGAGACAACACCTGAAGACTTAATAGTCATGATTTGTTCAGAAAAAGCAAAAGAAGATAAAAGGATTAGGAGTATTAGTGTTTTTTTCATTATGTTATCTAAAATGTTTAAATACTGAAAATACTAAAAGCATTGGTACTGATAGTATTGTTACCCAAATCGGCATTGAGAAGAAATAATTAAAAGATGCATTTGTAGTTATTTCAAAAATAGTAAATCCCATTTTTATCCCTTATGGTTTAAGAACTATGAATACGATAGAAGAAAGCATTGATGAACAAATAAGACCAGTAAGAGCCATTAAATAGTTATAATCTTCTAACGTTAGATTTAATTCACTAGGCATCTTCTATACCTTTTTTAAATTTAGAAATAGCAATATTTACACTTGTTACAGAAAACAAAGAAATTGCAATAATTCCGTAAAAACTATAAATAAAAATAGTGATGTCTAAAAAAGGAAGAGTTAAAGTATTCATTTTTAACCTTTAATGAAATTTTAAAAGTGCTGTCTAATTGCTTTTTTGCGAATGCTAAGCTAGACAGCACGAATTAGAAATTAACCAACTTTTTTGAATTGGTGAATAGCCAAACCAATAGCGGCAACTACTGCGATTGCGGTAACAACGATTGCTACAGCTGAGTAAAATGGTCCCAAATCAAATATTCCTGAGAATTTTTGTGTACCCTCATCAAAAGTAACTGCAGCTTTTGAAGCAGTAGCACTTAATACAGCACCTGAACCAACTACAAGTGTTTTTATACTTCTAGAAGTATTTTGAATTACTTCAACGCATTTAGACCCAAACTTTTTTAGTTCATTCATGATTTTCATGATATAAACTCCTTTTTATGTAGTAGACTAAACCTAGTCTCTATCAAAGGCACTTAGTTAAAAATGCCTTTTGTAGAAATTAGAATTTAATTTCTTTAAAATCAAATATAAAACTAAACTCTGATTGCATTAAAAACAAAATGACAGCCAAAAAAATTATAATAAAGAAATATTGTAAATCATCCATTTATAACCTCCAATTTAAAATTACTCAATAGAACCTTACATATGTAAAATTCTATGAATAATCTTTATTTTTTTACCTCTAAAGGGTTTTTGTCGAATACAGTAAATTTTAAATTATCATCAGGAAAAAGATAACTACCTTTAGGTGTTGATATGAAAGCGTAAGGGATTGCAATAAATTTACCTTTTATTGCTTGTAAACTTCCTAGTAAATCAATTGAGAACTGAACATCTTCAGTTGCTTTAATTAAATAACCCTCATTGTTTTGAGTTTCTAGTGTTGCAGTAACAGTTGCGTACTTTGTTATTTGACCAGTGTCCTTATTCTTGCGTGATGTTGGACGAACCTCGTCTACTTGACCCATAAAAAATGTTGTCATGATATATTCCTTCCTCCAAAAAGATTTAAAGGCTCAACGTTGGAGGCGGAGAGCCTTTTACTTAGCTTTTCAGTCGTTCTAAGTAATTGGACTTGTTTTTTAACAATTTTGTTATAATAAGAACAAATCTTGGAGAGTTTTTATAAATTAATAAAAATCCCGAAACAAAAGAAGCAATAGTTGCAACTTTTATATATAATTATTGCAAAATATAGATTAATACAATCTTAAATTTGGTAAGTTATATGCAATAATTGCATTATTTTTTAAATAAAAGGCAAATAATGACAAGAATAGACCTTGCTATAGAATTAAAAATAAGTTTAAGAACATTATCTAATTGGGAAAAGGAAAAACCTAAACTTGTGAAATTAATTAATTTAGGGCTTCAAATAGAAAATCAAATCAAAGAAACTAAAAAACATTTAATTAAATTAACAGATTTAGAAAAAGAAGCAGAAAACGGAAAATTTATAATTTAAAAAATAAATAAAGCTAGGAGATTATTAAATGAATAATGAAATAATAAAACTACTGGAGGTTTTAAATAGCAAAATGTAAAAATTGTGGACAAACGTACTTTTCTAGAGAGTGTCATTGTTATGGAAAAAAAGATAATGAAAATATACAAGTAAATAAAAAAACATTACTTATAGTAATAGCAATAGCAGTAACTATTATTGCATTTATAATGATAAAAAAAGAATATGAAGAATATCAAGCAGTACAAACAGTAAAAAAAATGTTTTATGGAACTACTGATAATGATAAAATAGAAAAAATAAATAACGAAATGATAAATCAAACAAATGACATAATGAAACAAACAAATGAAATGTTCAAAAATATGAATGAAACAACAAATCAAATGATGAAAAGAAATAACCAATTAATAGAAAATATGAATAAAAAGTAAAAGTATAATGAAATAAATTTCAAAAGTATTTTAAAGTATTTTAAGCTATATTTAATCGAATAATACTAACTAACTTTTTTGAACACCGTTTGTTGCCCTTGTATACTTTATAGTGACTGACACAACCTTTTTATATATAGCCAAGAGCAAACAAATATTTCGCTCGTACCTCACGAAACATTTGTTTGTTTTTTAGTCGCTACGCTTCAATGAGAACAGTAAATCAACTTTTTTTAGTATTTTTAAAATTATGAGTTTTTAAAGACTTTTTTTTAAGTCGGAGCTTACCCTAAAGGGTCAGGCTTGGATTTTGTTCCAAAACGAGTACACGGTACTCACACAAGTGTCCTAATCCTTAAGCCAAAAGAGAAGAGCTTTCTTTTTTTTCCTCCAAAAAAAATAAACAAAAAAAATAGCCCCCAAAGTTTGGGGAAGAGCAAGAAAAGAAAAAACCAAAATATAGAGCAAGCTACAGAACAAGTTGCAGAACAAAAAAAAGAATTGAGAAAACAAGTTTTTTCTATTTAATTACAATTTTATAAAATAAAATTTAATACAAAAAGAGCAAGAGAAAAAGAAGCTATTTAGGGCGAAGTATTAAACATATTAGTTATATATAGAGTAGTTTTTGTTTCAGCCCTCCTTTATTGATAGAGGTTGATTACATTTAAGTAAGAGTAAACTCTTTTTACTTCACGGGATAACTATAATGAGTACATTATATCCCTTATACCTGCGGTGCTAAGATAAATAAAAACAAACAAAAATAGGTAGGTAAATTTAATAGCATAATTGATATTTTTTAATAGTTTGCTTAAACGATATTTTATAAAAAATATATTAAATTAATAAATTAATATTTATTTTTTAATAGGGTCAGCAGTTTTAAGCAGTACATATATGTAAGTAAATAGGTCTTAAGCAAAAATAAAAAGTGGTTTATAACACACATACTTCAAACCCGATGTCTGAGCGGTTGACCGTTTAGAGGTAGGTTCGATTCCTACACCCTCTCGCCACTTTTTCAAAATTGATCAAACCAATTTAAAAAATGTTGTTTATATAAAAGGATCTTAAATTCAAGCAGATTTTTTTATAACAAGATTTTTGATAATTACAAAATATAACCTTACAAATATAATTGTCATACCACTGATCAAAAAAAGTTAATTGATACATTATGATCTTACACTTTCAAATACTTTTCTAATTACCTCTTTTGAGATTTCAGGTTTAATAGTAATATATTTTTGAGTTATCTCTATATTTGTATGTCCTAATGCATAAGAAACATGCTCTATAGGTAAAGATAAATAATTTATAGAATAAGTACCCAATAAGTGTCTTATGTCGTGTAGCCTAATGTATGGCAAGTTATTTTGTTTGAGTAATCTATTCCAAGCACCTCGTAAGCATTTATAGCGTGTTTTAGTTTTTGGATTAGTAAAGACGTAACCAGTTGGATACTTAACTCTTTGTTTGATACATGAAGTTAAATATATTTCATGTAATCTACTGTATAGCTCATCTGTCATCATGTATTGCATATTCTTTTTTACTTTATTTATTTTTGCAGGTATATAATAAATCTTTTGTTGTAGGTCTACCATTTCCCAAGTAAGATTAAGAACTTCACTACGTCTACGACCATGCAATAAAAAGAAAATTATATTGCTATATACAGGTTCATCATAAGTCATAATTGAGGTAATGAAATCTTTTTGAACTTCTAAAGAGAAATTAAAGTATCTTGTATTATCAAACTTTGGGAGTTCTATATCAAGAGTTGGATTATCTGTTATAAGTCCTAATCTTTTAGCTAATCTAAAATGATTTTTAAGAACTGTAAGAATATTTTTAACTGTTTTTATTTTGTAATCTTGTTTTACTAAGTTATTAGTCCAAGATTGCACATCAAGATATTTTATATTAGGTATTTTTTTTAGTCCTAAACTATCTTTGATGTGTTTCTTATAATAGCCTTGATTTGTTTTAAAAGTTATTTCTGAGTGTATAATTTCTACGCTTTTGAAATATAGGGTTGATAGGTTATTTAGTATCATTGTTAATCTTTTTTGTCTTGAGTAGTTTTGGTACCATTATTCTTAGAGACTAGTTTAAAAAACTGTTCCTTTAATAAGCGTTTAGCTATATCAGTTGGAGTCATATTATCAAGACGTTTAGACATTGCGTTAAAAAATTTATTAAACTCTCTACAATTTGAAGAACAATATTGTTTTGGTCTACCATTTAATTCATATCTATATAAAGATGGATTATTATAATTTTGTTTTATTGAATTGTTGCATACTATGCAGTTCATTTTATACTCCTATATTTTTATCATCAAAATCAAAATAACTTTGAGGAAATTTTTCAATGACTTCATCTTCATTTTTAGTAAAAGAATAATCAAAATCTTCAGGCAAAACAATATCTGTTTTAGGTAATCCAAAATATTCTTTATCAATATTTGGAAGTGGTTGAGTTTTAGTATCTAAAATACCAACTTCATTAAATTTTGTCATTGTGTAATCCTCACTTGTTATATTTGTATTAAAACCATTTAAAGATTGAATTTTGCCATCAATCAGACCTCTTTTTATGCATTCATTTTGGGTAATTCCGAAATGGATTAAGCTTTCTACCTCTTCGGTGTCTAAAGAGTTATAATAATTTGCTAATTCATAATCTTTCATGTATGCAGGAACTATTGGAAGTTCTATTAATTCATCTTCATATCTGTAATAATGATAATCTCTGTTATCTTTATGTATTTTTATTGGAACTTCTAATTTGTTGCGTTCAAGAGTTTTTGAGATTAATTTTCTTTTATCATAAGTAACATTATTAACTGATTTTTTTCTAGACCAAATAGAACCATATTCATTAAAGATTTCCATTGGCTTATTTGTTTCAGAACATAGTAAAATACTTATCTCTTTATCTTTATACATTACTGAGAGTTCATTAAGAGAATAACGACCACCAAGCACACGATAAACATCTAGACTTATTAGTGTTCTACTTGTGTATATTCTGCAAATTCCATGAAGTATATACCACAGTGTTAAATCTGTAATTTTTTGATTGTCAGCTCTTAAATCATCAAGTGTCTTTAAAATATATTTCATAAGATAAGCCACTGGATTTTTTACATCAGTTTCAATTTTACAAGCAGGTGCTGGATAAAGTTCTTTAACATCATTTACAAACTTTGAAACATTACCATCAGGAATAAATATACTTATATGCAAATGAGGACAACCGTCCTTATGTGGTTCTGTTACTCTAAAATATACTCTGTAATCTTTTGAGATATCTCTATAAGAACGCAAATGCCTTATTTTCTCAAACATTTTAGTTAAAACTTTTACAGCTTGTTTTGGATAATGTTTTTCTCTATTTTCCTCTGGATTATCAAACTTAATTTTTTTCTTTGTAATCGGGTGTTTACATATAAAAAGTATTTTTCTACCACCATACTTTTTATTAGTAACTTTTTTACCACTTTTTAAAGTTTTAAGTCTATGAAATTCAGTTGGTAAAGTAAGAGTACCAAATACATTTTTTAAATCTCTTACTTGAGCATAATTGAAAAGAGAATTTACTCTATTATTTATCTCAGCTATATATCTATTTGAATTAATAAAAGAATTTTTACAAAATTGAGAATAAGCAAAAGTCTTACCTCCTATTTCAATAAAATTGTTATCCATAAACAAACGTACATTATCTACCTTATTTAATGCTAATTTTCTACTTTTTGAAGTAATACCAAACATTATAAAACCTCAATACTAATTGTAAGTATTTCTTTAGTTTTAGTTTCACTTTTGAATTTAAATAGTTCTCCAAGTAACCAAATATCTTTTAACAATGGTATGCCATAATCTTTACTTAATAATGTCTCTCTATTTACTCCGCTGAGTATAAGAAGTTCTCCACGTTTGAGTCGATATGAACTATTAAGCTCTCTTTTTTGAGTTGATGGTGTTAAGCTTGGAGTAGAAGTGCTTATTAACTCTTCAATAACTAATTTTAAATCAAAATTTATTACATCATTTATAACGATCGGAGAAATATCTATTTTTAAACCTACATCTTTATACTCTAGACTTTCAGTAGTAGATTTAGAGGTATCTTCATTTGTAACAGAACTAACCAAATAAGGTATATTTTTAACAGATGAAAAACTAACCTTACTATGACTTCTTGCAGTCAACACTGGAGAATTTTTTATTTCTGTAAAGCCGTTTAAATCTAAATATTTAACTACTGCATAAAAACCTTGTTTTGCATTACTTACAACATTTGAGGGAGTTGAATAAGGCATAGTTAATAAATTTAAAAAATATACTAAATTTTGAGTTGAAACTGTACTATTTTTTCCTGATGAAGTATTTACACTTTTTTTAAATACAGAAAGATTAAAACCTCTATCTTTTAAATTATCTATATTTGTATAAAAAATATTGATTTTAAATTGAATTTGTGGATATTCTACATCTAAATATTTAATATGTTTCTCTAGTATATGAAACTTTTTATTTGTAGATTTAAAACCAACACTATTAGTTGATTTGATATATGTTGATTTTATATCATTTATTTGAAGTAACGACCCTACATCTTCATAAACTAAATTATTTAATTTTATAGACTGATAAAAAACTTTATGCTCAGGATGTTTAATTTTGTCTATATAATAAAACCCTTGAGAGTGTAAAAGTTGTAAATCTTTAAGATATAACATTTTTTTAAATGCAGGTAAAAGAACATAAGTTTTAGTTTTGTCAGCAATATAAAAAAAGATTTTATCATCTTCAACATCAGAACTAATTAAAATATTAATATGATTTTGTTCAGCAACTATATTAGCAAATTCTCTAAGTGTAACATCTACTTTACCCGCTTGTAAACTATAGCAAACTAAAAGTAGTATCATCACCTTTTTTATTATTCTTTTTATCTTTATCATTTTCTTTATCTCCAATTTGTAAGAAATTAAATGTATCTTTTTCAATTAAAACAAAAAACTTTGTAAAACTCATATCTTCAATTTGATAGAACAAACACTTTTTATCTTCCCTAATTATTTTTATTAATAAAAGCTTTGGAAAATCTACTTTTTCATATGTACATATTTGTTTATAACAATTTATTTCAAAGAGCAGTGTTTCATATTTTTTAGATACTAATAACTCTTTTTTTACAATATTGTCTTTAGAGTTTTTTATAATAATTTTAGAAGTAGATTTTTCAATTACTTTATCAGGAACAGAATCATTAAAACTAGATATAAATATTACAACGGCAATTCCCAAAAAGAAAAGTAAAAAAAGACTAATAAATATAAACTTTTGAACCACAGATTTAGAATAATTTTCAGCACCACTAACGTACATATTGAATATTTCTTGAACTGCAGGGATAGTAAAATCTTTAATTGTTCCATTCATTGCCATACGACCATTACGATATTGTGTATATCTAAATTTTTTAGTTGATAGTCTAGCACTTGGAGGAATTGCCTTATAAAAATATTCTGCATTTTTTTTATACTGAGTTGCGATCAAACTCAAATCTTGTGTAATAAAAAATAAATCTTGATGTAAATGACCATGATATGTAAGCCACCACACTAAGATTGGATCTGTTTTACAACCTAAAAAATTTTGAACTTCATCTATTGTAATTAGTACATTATGAAGTTTAAACTCTTTTGATTTAGCTATTAGTTCTTCATCTGTTTTTTTAGACATATACATGCTATAAAGTTCAGAAAGTTTAATATATAAATCATCAAAATCAAGTTTAACAATTTTATCAGTTTTAGTAAAATCAAATTGATTAATATTGGTGTAAGCCAACTCATAATTATGAATTGGTTTTGGTTTAAAAATTAAAGCCATAAGTTTAGTTAACCAGGTAACCTTAGAAACATATACGAAATATTTCCAGAGTTGATACATAACGTAATATGTTTTACCACTGCGAGGAATTCCTACTATATATGTTATTGCCATGAGAGAAACCTATAAATAATTAATTCTAGTAACATCTTGTGCCCACTGATGTACTCGGTCTAAAACTGTTAATCCTTTTTTAGATAAGAAAATAACAATAACAGAGATTAACATTGGAGAAAAAAGAGACCAAGTATCGACAAATGCATCCCAAATTCCCATACTTGCAACAACTTGTAAAGCCCAAGACACTGTATCATCAGTTGAATTATTAACCAAAGAACTAACCTTAGAAAATAAATCATAAAATTTATTAAATATAAAAATAGCAATAGTAATATAAGCACCTACAATAGCAACTTTGACTGTCATTACTAAACCATTAATAAGAGTCATAAGTCCAGCTTTACCAAGACCTAAAACAAGTTTACCACCTAAAAATTTTATTAACCAACCCATATTAAACCTTTAAAATCATACTAACAAAAAAAGATATAAACATAAAAGAAAAACCAATATAAGAAAACGTATACATATATTCTCTCGATTTACCTAAAGAAATGCAAGGATCAATAATGATATTTTTAGAAAGATTATCTGTAATATCAAATATGAAACTTTTAGGACAAGTAGAAACTGTTTTAGATTTTAAAACACTTGATAAACCTTTTCCTTTTATTAAACCAACTGCACTATTAACTTGTCCTTTTACATTATCATATTGACTTTTCACATTTGAATAGGTTTTTGTTAAATAAGATGAAGCTTTAGTAACATCTGGATTATCATCAGAACCTTTAATTAATTTATCTAATTTTTCTTCAACACCACTCATATTAGTAGTGGAATCAATTCCATTTATTGCTTTTACAATATCACTTGCATTTTTATTAGCGTTATCCGTTACTTTTTTAGTTTCTAATGGATAACGAGAAGTAGAACCACCACCATCTCCACCACCTTTATTAAAATTTGCTAAATTTTGGTTTATAGTACGTAAAATACTTGTTTGTGTTTTTAATTCAGGTAATAGATTTCCATTACCAGAACCATTTGGGTTATTTGGATTACTAGGGTTAGAATTATTGGTATCAGGATTGTTTGGATTAATATTTCCATTGCCAGAACCATTTGGGTTAGAATTGTTATTATCTGGATTCTTTGGATTATTAGGTTTAACAGGAAAATAAGGGGCATCTGGAGAAACACACTTACCATAAAAATTAAAAACTAAACCATTTGTACAAGGCTCAGGAGGTGGGTCAGAAGTTGGCTCACAAGTATAATAAGGTCTATACTCTTTGTCTATAGTTATATAAGACTTTGAGTTTTTAGGACAAGCACATTCTGGCATATTGACTAATCTTGTACTTAGAGGGCAAGGAGGATAACATTTACCATTAATTTTAATTTCACCATTTTTACAATCAGGTTCAGGAGGTGTACAAGAGATACCAACTGCAGAGACATTATAAACACGATAATTAAGTTCTCTTCTAGTCATACCAGGAACAGCAGATTTGGAAGAAACGAAAGAAGCATAGTGCATTGAAGCACGTAAACCAACACCTCTAAAAGAAGAAGAGTGCATCCATGAATAAAATTTTTTAGGTAAAAGATGTCCCTCAAATAGATTAACCTCTTCTGTAATAATAGAACCAAGGGAGACAGCATAACAATATTCTTTACCAGCAACGATATGAGAGACAACACCTGAAGACTTAATAGTCATGATTTGTTCAGAAAAAGCAAAAGAAGATAAAAGGATTAGGAGTATTAGTGTTTTTTTCATTATGTTATCTAAAATGTTTAAATACTGAAAATACTAAAAGCATTGGTACTGATAGTATTGTTACCCAAATCGGCATTGAGAAGAAATAATTAAAAGATGCATTTGTAGTTATTTCAAAAATAGTAAATCCCATTTTTATCCCTTATGGTTTAAGAACTATGAATACGATAGAAGAAAGCATTGATGAACAAATAAGACCAGTAAGAGCCATTAAATAGTTATAATCTTCTAACGTTAGATTTAATTCACTAGGCATCTTCTATACCTTTTTTAAATTTAGAAATAGCAATATTTACACTTGTTACAGAAAACAAAGAAATTGCAATAATTCCGTAAAAACTATAAATAAAAATAGTGATGTCTAAAAAAGGAAGAGTTAAAGTATTCATTTTTAACCTTTAATGAAATTTTAAAAGTGCTGTCTAATTGCTTTTTTGCGAATGCTAAGCTAGACAGCACGAATTAGAAATTAACCAACTTTTTTGAATTGGTGAATAGCCAAACCAATAGCGGCAACTACTGCGATTGCGGTAACAACGATTGCTACAGCTGAGTAAAATGGTCCCAAATCAAATATTCCTGAGAATTTTTGTGTACCCTCATCAAAAGTAACTGCAGCTTTTGAAGCAGTAGCACTTAATACAGCACCTGAACCAACTACAAGTGTTTTTATACTTCTAGAAGTATTTTGAATTACTTCAACGCATTTAGACCCAAACTTTTTTAGTTCATTCATGATTTTCATGATATAAACTCCTTTTTATGTAGTAGACTAAACCTAGTCTCTATCAAAGGCACTTAGTTAAAAATGCCTTTTGTAGAAATTAGAATTTAATTTCTTTAAAATCAAATATAAAACTAAACTCTGATTGCATTAAAAACAAAATGACAGCCAAAAAAATTATAATAAAGAAATATTGTAAATCATCCATTTATAACCTCCAATTTAAAATTACTCAATAGAACCTTACATATGTAAAATTCTATGAATAATCTTTATTTTTTTACCTCTAAAGGGTTTTTGTCGAATACAGTAAATTTTAAATTATCATCAGGAAAAAGATAACTACCTTTAGGTGTTGATATGAAAGCGTAAGGGATTGCAATAAATTTACCTTTTATTGCTTGTAAACTTCCTAGTAAATCAATTGAGAACTGAACATCTTCAGTTGCTTTAATTAAATAACCCTCATTGTTTTGAGTTTCTAGTGTTGCAGTAACAGTTGCGTACTTTGTTATTTGACCAGTGTCCTTATTCTTGCGTGATGTTGGACGAACCTCGTCTACTTGACCCATAAAAAATGTTGTCATGATATATTCCTTCCTCCAAAAAGATTTAAAGGCTCAACGTTGGAGGCGGAGAGCCTTTTACTTAGCTTTTCAGTCGTTCTAAGTAATTGGACTTGTTTTTTAACAATTTTGTTATAATAAGAACAAATCTTGGAGAGTTTTTATAAATTAATAAAAATCCCGAAACAAAAGAAGCAATAGTTGCAACTTTTATATATAATTATTGCAAAATATAGATTAATACAATCTTAAATTTGGTAAGTTATATGCAATAATTGCATTATTTTTTAAATAAAAGGCAAATAATGACAAGAATAGACCTTGCTATAGAATTAAAAATAAGTTTAAGAACATTATCTAATTGGGAAAAGGAAAAACCTAAACTTGTGAAATTAATTAATTTAGGGCTTCAAATAGAAAATCAAATCAAAGAAACTAAAAAACATTTAATTAAATTAACAGATTTAGAAAAAGAAGCAGAAAACGGAAAATTTATAATTTAAAAAATAAATAAAGCTAGGAGATTATTAAATGAATAATGAAATAATAAAACTACTGGAGGTTTTAAATAGCAAAATGTAAAAATTGTGGACAAACGTACTTTTCTAGAGAGTGTCATTGTTATGGAAAAAAAGATAATGAAAATATACAAGTAAATAAAAAAACATTACTTATAGTAATAGCAATAGCAGTAACTATTATTGCATTTATAATGATAAAAAAAGAATATGAAGAATATCAAGCAGTACAAACAGTAAAAAAAATGTTTTATGGAACTACTGATAATGATAAAATAGAAAAAATAAATAACGAAATGATAAATCAAACAAATGACATAATGAAACAAACAAATGAAATGTTCAAAAATATGAATGAAACAACAAATCAAATGATGAAAAGAAATAACCAATTAATAGAAAATATGAATAAAAAGTAAAAGTATAATGAAATAAATTTCAAAAGTATTTTAAAGTATTTTAAGCTATATTTAATCGAATAATACTAACTAACTTTTTTGAACACCGTTTGTTGCCCTTGTATACTTTATAGTGACTGACACAACCTTTTTATATATAGCCAAGAGCAAACAAATATTTCGCTCGTACCTCACGAAACATTTGTTTGTTTTTTAGTCGCTACGCTTCAATGAGAACAGTAAATCAACTTTTTTTAGTATTTTTAAAATTATGAGTTTTTAAAGACTTTTTTTTAAGTCGGAGCTTACCCTAAAGGGTCAGGCTTGGATTTTGTTCCAAAACGAGTACACGGTACTCACACAAGTGTCCTAATCCTTAAGCCAAAAGAGAAGAGCTTTCTTTTTTTTCCTCCAAAAAAAATAAACAAAAAAAATAGCCCCCAAAGTTTGGGGAAGAGCAAGAAAAGAAAAAACCAAAATATAGAGCAAGCTACAGAACAAGTTGCAGAACAAAAAAAAGAATTGAGAAAACAAGTTTTTTCTATTTAATTACAATTTTATAAAATAAAATTTAATACAAAAAGAGCAAGAGAAAAAGAAGCTATTTAGGGCGAAGTATTAAACATATTAGTTATATATAGAGTAGTTTTTGTTTCAGCCCTCCTTTATTGATAGAGGTTGATTACATTTAAGTAAGAGTAAACTCTTTTTACTTCACGGGATAACTATAATGAGTACATTATATCCCTTATACCTGCGGTGCTAAGATAAATAAAAACAAACAAAAATAGGTAGGTAAATTTAATAGCATAATTGATATTTTTTAATAGTTTGCTTAAACGATATTTTATAAAAAATATATTAAATTAATAAATTAATATTTATTTTTTAATAGGGTCAGCAGTTTTAAGCAGTACATATATGTAAGTAAATAGGTCTTAAGCAAAAATAAAAAGTGGTTTATAACACACATACTTCAAACCCGATGTTTGGGCGGTTGACCGTCTGAAGGTAGGTTCGATTCCTACACCTTCTCGCCATTTTCCCTCACACATTTACATAACATAACACAATTTGAAATTTCATATATAAAAGTAACATTTAAAATAATAATTGATATAATAAAAACATTATAAAAACCTGAATTCAAATCACAAGTGCAACAAACACCTTTTTCATCATGCCATATTTCAAACAATTGCACCAAAGAAAATTTCAAACGGAGTTTTATTGTCAATTGTTCCTATTTTATTTCCAAACATTTCAACATTACACTTCATAAAGCATAACATCATTATGGTCACAATCAAAGCATAAGACATTTATATAACCCCTACTATTTAGCTGAATTCCTTTATATCTTTTGGGTATTTAACTATATACTCTTTTGTACCTGTAGTACTTTAAAAGACATGTTATCGTGATAAAAATTCTTTCCTTTTATTGTTTATAAAATTTAATAAGCTATCTTACTGAATAAACTCTCAAATGGAATTTTAAATTGATAATGAAGTTTTTGAATCATTTCAACTGTTAATTTTCTCTGTCCTTTAAGTATCTTAGATACTCTTGTTTCATCCCCTAATGCACTAACTAAATCTTTTTGCTTTAAGCCTTCTTGTTCCATTCTAAATTTTATAGCAGATATTGGGTCTGGTGCATCAATCTTATAATGTTTTTCTTCATACGCTTCTACTAAAGTAACTAATATATCCAACTCATCAAATTCTTTTGTATTTGGTTCAGCATCCATTAATATATCTATTCTTTTTAATGCTTTATTATAATCATTTTCAATTCTAATTGGTGTGATATTCATTTTAAATCTCCTCTACATTAATTTTATCATACTGTTTATGTGTACCAATAAAACGTATATACACAACACTTGCATGATAATTTATTTTGACAATTAGTCTATAGCTATTCCCATGTATATTAAAAACAACTCTATTGTTTGCAACTATACTTGCATTTCGATACTGTGCTTTTATCTGATTTGGATTTTTCCAATCAGCACCAACAGCTTCTCTATACCAAGCTTCCAAAGAACTCTTACTATCTTTATATAATTCTTGCTCATAAAACTCTTTTAAAGTCTTTTTGGAAATAACTCTCATTTGTATATTATATTATTAAGTTGTCATTTTGTCAAGATATGTTTATTAAAATAACATTGTTCATAATTATGAAATATCCTACTACTTTTTAAATTCGCACTTCATATTTACAGTCAACCGTTTTTATATAAATCACTGCCCTTACGCACCAAGGAATGGATATGCAACAGCAAGATGATGTACTGGCATTTTGACCATACTGTTGGTAAATCTGTTCGAGGTATCAATATGTTAAATTCATTGTATTATTCTAAATATATCTATAATGCATTATACGAGTGCAACAAATCAAAAAGGTATAGAGGTTAATTATAGTAAAATATAAACCTTAAACCCGATGTTTGGACGGTTGACTGTTTCGATTCATAAACCTTCTCGCCATTTTTCCTCACATTTTTCATCATTTTATTCCAATCCTTATCAAATACTTTTAAAATGTACTGTTTTTTATGAGGAATAAGGCAACCTGAACAATCTTGGTGTATATCATCATGGACTTTACATGTAGTTCCAAATTTTGAATTTATAGAACAGTAACTTTTTATTTTGCTCTTGGCTTGTAATCTAAATTCTGGACAAGCACAAAGGTAACAATTCAAATCTTTCATTTCATGACATTTTTTATTTTCTTTATACAACAGACAAAAAGTAGACTCATTTTTTATCATATTTTCATATAAAAAATATTCTACTTTTTTGTCATCATTTAAATGTGTTAATTTTTCAATAATTTTTTTATGTTTTTTACTATGCTCACCTATCCATTCTAAATATGTCACTTAAGTTCCTTTTAGATATAATCAAATCACCTATACAATTATACAAAAAGAATAACAATGAACAATAAAAAATTTCAAAAAGCCAAAGTTCTTACTATATCATTTGCGCATTTATCTCATGATATTTTCTCATCTTTTTTAGCACCTCTGTTACCGCTTTTAATAGCAAAATTAGAGATGAGCCTTTTTATGGCTGCATTTTTAGATATTGCTCGTCGAATTCCTGCTCTTTTAAATCCATTTTTTGGACTTATTGCCGAGAAAACTGGAGTAAAATACTTTGTCATTTTAACTCCTGCTATTACTGCTATATGCATGACTTTAGTAGGGCTTGCCTCATCTTATGTTGTACTTTTTATACTGCTTTTTGTAGCAGGAATTAGTGCCGCTCTTTTTCATGTTCCAAGTCCTACTATGATAAAAGAGTCTTCGGGTGATAAAGTGGGAACTGGTATGAGTTTTTTTATGGTAGGTGGAGAGTTAGCTAGAACTATAGGACCTTTAGTAGCAACTGCAGGGGTTTCTATGTGGGGACTAGAAGGCATATATAGGCTTATGCCATTAGGAATCATAGCTTCTATTATTTTATATATAAAACTCAAAGATTTTGACACCAATAGACCTATTAGAAAGAAAAAAGAAAAAGGCGATACAAAAAAACTCTTAAAAAAATACTTTCCATTTTTTATAGTTATGGGTAGTTTTATACTCTTTCAATCTGGAATGAAAAGTGCCTTGACACTTTATCTTCCTGTTTATTTAGTAAACCAAGGAGAATCTCTTTGGTATGCAGGCATATCGCTCTCTATACTCCAATCATTTGGTGTTTTAGGAACACTTGCAGCAGGAAATCTTTCTGACAAAATTGGACGAAAACACACACTTGTTATCGCTAGCATTGGTTCAGCCATCAGTATGGGTCTATTTATTTACTTTGATACTATTTTTATTTTACCATTAGTAGGTCTATTTCTTTTTGCTACTGGTCCAGTTTTAATGGCGACAGTTCAAGATACAAACTCACATATGCCTACATTTATGAATAGCATGTATATGTCTATAAATTTTGGAGTAAGTGCTATCATCGTTTTTGGAGTTGGTCTTTTGGGAGACAATGTTGGTTTAGACTTAACTTATATCATATGTAACATCGTAGCTATTGGCTGTATCCCTATGGCATTTTTAGTAACAAAATATGCTTAAAATTATCTCAATATTAAACTTTTACCTTCAAATTTCTTCACAACTGCTACAATAGAGCTGTATTCGTAACCAATATTTTTCAATCTCTTTACAAGTCTACTTGCATCACATTGACTCACAGCAATTAAGAGTCCACCAGAAGTCTGTGCATCGTAGAAAAATATCTCATTTTTATGCTCTTTTTTTACATCTACATGTAAAGATATATAATCTTTGTTATTGTATGTTCCTGCTGGAATAATTCCCATATTTGCCAACTCTATCGCCTCTTCCACAATAGGAACTGCATCAAAATCAAACTCTAACGTACACTTTTTTGCACTCATTTCATAAGCATGACCGCCAAGTCCAAAACCAGTAACATCAGTACAAGCACTCACATCAAATTCACGCATGGTAACTGAAGCTTTATAATTCAATTGAGCTAGTATGTGTGCTGTTTTTTCAACTGCTTTAACTTCAAGCATATCTGCTTTTATGCCTGTTGTTAAAACTCCCATGCCAATTGGTTTTGTAAGAATTAACACATCTCCAACTCTTGGAGTATTGTTTCTATATATTTTTTGAGGATGAATAAAACCACTAACACTAAGTCCATAAGTCATCTCAGGAGCTTCAATGGTGTGACCACCTACAATAATACCACCACACTCTTTTACTTTTGAAAGCCCACCTTGAAGAATCTCACCTAAAACCTCTTTAGGGTGATTACAACCATCAAACCCAACAAGATTTAGTGCGGTTGTAACATCTGCTCCCATAGCAAAAATATCGCTAAGAGCGTTTGCAGCAGCTATTTGACCATAGACATAAGGATCATCAACTACAGGCGTTATATAATCTACAGTTTGCACAAGTGCTTTTGTATCGTCTATCTTATATACACTTGCATCATCACTTGTCTCAATCCCTACAAGAAGATTTTCATCGTTACATATAAGAGCGCTAATCACTTTTGTAAGCTCACCCGGAGCCAGTTTAGCAGCTCAGCCTGCAGCTTTGACGTACTTCGTTAATTTGTGCTTATTATTCATTATAGTGTTATTGTTCCTTCTGAATTTAGTAGTGCTTCAACTGTTCCATAAGCATTTCCTACCATACCAACTTTTAAGTTATCATTCACTTTATAAAAGTCCAAACATATACCACAAGAGAAAATTTTAACTCCTTTAGCTTCAAGCATTTTAAGAATGCCAATAATATCAGAGTTTTCATCAGCTGTTGTTAAAAGTACTGCTTTGTTTACACACAGTATAGTTTTTGGTAATTTTGGAAGCTCTAAAATAGTCTTTAAAAAACCAACTATTAACATAGCACCCAACTCGTTGTCTCCAACTTTATCATCTTTTAGAAAAAGAACTTTGTTTAAAAATTCTACATCTTCATCAGGTTTTGTAACTTTGCAATCAAAACCTTTTACTACTGTTATTTTTATTAAACCATCTTTAGTAGTTTCATCACTTACGCTCAAACCTTCATTTTTTACAAACCTAATTACATTCTCTTTTGAGGCATTTGAATTTACTATAATTTCTAATATAGAATCCTCACCTAAAAGTTCAAGTGAATTTTTAGTGTTTATAACTGGTTCTGGACACGGCAAATCTCTGCAATCTATTTTCATATTATCTCCATTTATACATTTATATTATTTTTGTAGTGTGACAGACAACTCTCATAATAAAAGTTGTTAAAAAAAATATTGTCTGCTCAATCCTTGAGCCTTACATGTAGAGGTAGCTAAAAACTACCTTTTATTTTATATTATCAGTAATCCAAGTAGTAGCTTTTTTTACTGTTTTAAACTTATGTGACTTTGCAACTTGAGTTGAGCCTTCATAAAAACGGATTCTAATTCCATCTTGAACTTCATCAATCTTTACTCTTGTGATTCTATCTGTATTTAAAAATACTCTATCGTTTAATTTTACGAACATTTTAATCCTTTAAAAGTTTAACCATTATTATACCTACTTTAACCTATTATTTACAAATCTTACACTCAAAAATATAAAAATTGAAATTATTATCATAATTGCTGCAACTGGTGCTGAGTGACTCAGTCCATAACTAGTAAATCTATCATATATAAGTACAGGTGCTACCATAGGATGATAAGCAAGCATTATAACCGCTCCAAACTCTCCAAGCCCTCTCCCCCACATCATTAAAGCTCCGTTTATAATGTCTTTTCTTGCATTTGGAATTGAAATTCTAATAAAAACTTGAAATGGATTTGCCCCAAGTGTACGTGCAACTTTTTCAAGTTTTACATCTACCTTTTTAAAACCCTCTTTTGCTCCATTTATCAAAAATGTAGAAGAGAGAAACATCATAGCAACCATGATACCCATCTCAGTATCTACAAAAGTAATCCCAACTGACTCAAATGCTTCAGAAACAGCACCTCTACCAAAAACCATAAGCAAAGCAATACCTGCAGCAGTGTGCGGAATCATAATGGGAATGTCAATCAAGGCTTCTATTAAAGAACGTCCAAAAAAACTATACCTAGCAATAATATACGCTAAAGGAAGTCCAGTAATTAAAACAAAAATCATAGCCCACAAAGAGACTTTCATGGTTAGGTAAATAGAACCTACAACATCTTTTTGTTTCAAAGTATCTAGTAACATCATCAAGTCATTTCCAAATATCATATTTAAAAGTGGAACTGATAAAAAAAGCAAAACTATTGATGCTAATGCAATCATAAGATATAAAAATATATTTCTGTTCATAAGTAGCACACATCCTTTTTATTAAATCCTATGTAAATGCTCTCACCTCTTTCAGAATAACATCCTTGATAATCTCTTTTTAAAATCTTTGCAAAAAACTGTTGTCCATCTACATTTACAAATATCTTATAGTGGTCTACTATCCCCATGCACTCTTCTAAAATGCCACCAAATACATAATCACAATCAATTTTGTATTTGTCTACATGTATAGCATTAGGATCAACCGAAAAGAGCCTATCTTCAATGTCATTTAGCATTGAGCTTGGAAGTATATTTTTAAACCCTAGAAACTTAGCTACTTCTATATTTGCTGGATTATTAAGCACTTCAATTGCTGGACCTATCTGTTTTATCTGTCCATTCATTACTATTGCAATTCTATCGGCTAAATAAGAAGCTTCTCTAAAGTTATGCGTTACATGTATGGTCGTAAGATTGTATTTTCTATGAATATCCTTCAAAAATTTCATAATAGAGTTTCTAAAAGTAGGGTCAATCGCACTAAGAGGCTCATCAAGAAGAAGAATTTTGGGTTTAGAAAATAGGGCTCTAGCTATTGCAACTCTTTGCCTCTCTCCACCTGAAAGATTATCTATATCTCGCTCAAGAAGAGGAATAAGTTGCAAGAAATCAGCCAAATCATGAAGAGTCTCTTCTGGATTTTCTACATGTTTATACCTACCTGAGAACATAATATTCTCTCTTACATTTAAGTTTGGGAAAAGTGCAAAATCTTGATACACAAAGCCTACATCTCTATGCTCTGGACTCAATTTCGATATATCTCTGCCTTTAAAGTTTATCTTGCCTTCAATTGCATTAAATCCTGCAATCGACTCTAAAAGAAGTGTTTTACCGCTTCCACTTTGACCAAGGAGAACAAAATATTCACCTTGGTTTACTTTAAAGTTTATATTGTCTAATTTGAAATTTCCTAACTTATATGATAGATTTTCTACTTCAAATATATTCACTAACTTTCCTTATTTCCCTATTATGCTTGCATCACCCGTGATAACTGGAGGATTAATTACACCTTGACCATTCTTAATCATTATAGCTTGACCTTCATTAGAGAGCAAAAAATTTACAAATAAAACTGCGCCCTCCTTATTAACTGGTGATTTTGCATTTTGTACCACTGTGATACCATACACCATTGGTGCACCTTTTTTAGTGATCCAAGTTCCTGGTTTTTTACCATTGATTTTAAATGTAGCTTTTTTGTAATCAGATGAGAATTTATCACTCTTTAAAGATACTTCTTCTGGAAGAGTTATATACTTTAACCCATGTTGCTCAGCAACTGATTTATAAATATAAAGATAATCATATATTCCAGCTTCAATTAAACCCAATAAATCAGTCTCTTTTGGTCTAACAATTACTTTTTTAGTATTCTCTTCTCCGCCGGTATAACTATCACCATAGCCAAAAAGTTTTTTAAAAAAATTAGGTTGTTTATAATACTCTTCTGCAAGTTGAGTTACAAGCATTGAACGGTAACCACAAGGATCCATATTTGGGTTTGAGTGACCTACTTTTACTCCATCTCTCAAAAAAATTTCAGTCCAATTTTCGCTATTGATTTCACCTGCATACTTTGATTGTGAAGTATATGCTAAAGCCATCTCATTTGTAGCAAACTGTGCATTAAATTTTGCATGATTTGGAATAAGTAAGTTGTCTATTACTTTGTAATCTGCACTAGCCATAACATCCGCTGCTTTACCTATGTCGCTAATTTTTCTAGCAGCTGCTCTACTTCCACTAGCTTCTCTTCTTATGTCGTACTGAGGATATTTTGCTTCAAATACTTTTTCAATCTGGGCAAAAGGAACTGCTAAACTACCTGCATGGTAAATTACAATACTCTCTTTTGCAAAACCTAATGTTGCTGCTAATCCTAATACCAAAACAAATTTTTTCAATTTTTTTCCTTAATGTGCATTTTTTGCATATTAATATGCTTTTTTTTAATGGGGATGGAATATTTTAATACCCAACACTATTTAAACTCATGCTTATTACGTGGTTTTAAAAATAATTCTTTAAAACGCTCATTTGCATAAGCTTCTATCTCTGATTGTAGCTGCTTATAACTATTTATAAATTCATTTGCTTTAGGTGTAAGTCTACTACCACCTTGCGCTCCTCCTCCTTTTTGTGACTCTACCAAGACATCATCTAGATTTTTTTGCAGTATTTTTACGTGTGTCCACGCTTTTTTATAGTTCATACCAAGTTTTTGGGCTGCTTTTGCAATTGAACCTTCAGACTCTATAAGTTCTAAAACTTCTGTTTTACCTTTTCCAAAAAGAAGCTCACCATTCTCATTTTCTATCCAAGTCTTTGTTTTTAAATACAATCTTGAGCGTTTTTTTTCTTTAAAACAACCAAGCTCACAGTAGGTAACATCTACCTTTTTCTTTTTTAATGTTCCTCTTATTTTTTTAAGTCCAATTCCGCCTGCTTGGTCTCTTGCATCCTTACATGTAATACGATTATTATCATCTAAAAATGGTTTTAATCTATTTTCAGCAACTTCGCTGTATTCTCCAGTTCCTCTTAGTTTGCCAAACTGTCCAAGCTCACAACCTGAAATTCTAACACCTACATCTTTAGCCTTCTGCCCAACTTCTCCAATAGAAGTTTTACTCTTTGCTGAGATTTTATAAGCATCTTTACAATCAAGCTTTCCATCTTCATTTAAATACTCTTGAATAAACTCTTTTAAACTAGACATTGATTCTCCTTGGATTACGGTAAATATTCATCTTTTCACCCCTTACAAAACCAATAAGAGTCAAACCAAATTTATCTGCAATATTTACACCTCGACAAGTTGAAGCTGTTCTTGAAGCAAGAATTGGGATTTGATGCATAACTGCTTTTGCTACCATTTCAGAACTAAGTCTTCCACTTACCATTAAAAAACATTTTGTTACATCAACTCCTGCAAGTCTTGCTTTTCCTATTGCTTTATCTATAGTGTTATGTTGAGCTATATCTTCACCTATAAAGTAAATTTCTTCATCAAAATATACTTTTGCAGTGTGAACACAACCTGTCTGCTCATAAAGTGGACACTGTGTATAAAACTTGCCCATTTCTTCAAACAAAAGACTAGCATCTATACTAAAATTATCTTCCATTACTGCCGCATCAATTGCTATCTTTGATATTTGAGTACTAACTCCTCGTCCACAACCACTTACAATAACACCTTCTAAATCTAATCTTTCTATATTTTTTTCTATTACTTTTGCATCGATATGAACTTGAAATGTTTTAGTATCGACATCAACTAACTCAATACTATTTATATCTTTTACATTTTCAATGATATCTTCACTCATAAGATAACCAACTGCTAACTCTTCCAAATCAACAGGAACAGCCATCAAAGCTCCAACATTTTTGCCATTTACCACAATTTCGAGTTTTATTTCTCGTATCATTTCATCTTCTGTAGTAAATTTTTTGCCATTTTTTATCTTTGTTACTTCTGTTTCAAAAATACTTTGTGTTTTTAATTTCAACGTCTTCTCCATTAATATGCAAAATTAGCATAATATAGTCCAAAATAGTAGCCTATAACACCTTTAAAAGATGTTATAGGCTCAGGTTTCAGATATATTAAATCTTTCCCTGTTTCTTAAGTTTTTTGTACCAAGAACTATGTAGGTACTCAACTTCTTCTTCTTCTTTATATCCAGTGATTATACTGTGAATTGCACCCTTAATTGCAAATACAGCCATATAAACATGTGTAAAGAAAAGAGCCACAACAACTAAACCAACTACTGCGTGAAGCAAAGCCGATGCTCTTAATAGGTCTATCTGGGATAGTCCTGTCATTGTATTTATCATGGCAATATTAAAGTCTAAAAAGTACATTGCTGCACCTGTTAGAATCATTACCATGCCACCAAGAGTTGCCATCCAGTACCAAGCCTTTTGACCGGCATTGAACTTTCCTGCGGGAACTGGTCTTTTAGTTTTTGATAAATAACCACCAAGTATCATTAACCACTTTATATCATCCAAATGTAAAAACATATCTTTTAGCCATATTAGGAACATTGGAATCACAACAATCCCAAAAGCAATAGTTGATAAACCATGAAGATCTTTCATCATAATTACAAAACTACCCCCACCAAAATATGAACCAAACATCATGATAAAACCTGTAGGAATAAGCACTATAAAAGAGATAGCTGCAATTTGGTGAATAATTCTACTCAGCAAACTAAATGCATAAATCTTCTTCCCATCATGTGAAAAAACCTTAGGTCCTATAACTAAATAATGCAATACAAATACTGCTGGTACTCCAAATAAAACTGCTAAATACACTTGAGCAAAATAATTTGCTTGTAGCATTGTAAATAGCTGACCTAGTTTGAGTGTACCCTCTTGTCCATATCCTAAGATATTTTGTACTCTCATTGCATCCCATATTTGACTATCAGCTGCAAATGCAGCTGATGCCAAAAATAGGCTTGCGATAAACAAAATTTGATATTTTTTCATCACAAATTCCTTCATTAGTTACCGTAAGCTTTACTCCAGCCATAAGGAGCTGATTGAACACCTTTGCCTTTAGCAGCTATACGAGCACGATAAATGTTTGAAACTTCCATAGCATCACCAACGATAAGTGCTTTAGTAGAACACATCGCAGCACATACAGGAACTTTCCCTTCAGCTATTAGGTTTTGACCATAAAGCTCTCTCTCGTGAACTGAATTAGTCTCTAATGGACCGCCAGCACACATAGTACATTTATCCATAGCACCTTTTGTACCAAATGCACCGTCTCTTGGGAACTGAGGAGCTCCAAAAGGACAAGCATATAGACAATAACCACAACCAATACATGTGTCTTTATCATGAAGAACAATTCCATCTTCTCTGATATAGAAACAATCTACTGGACATACTTGCTCACATGGAGCGTCTGTACAGTGCATACAAGCCACTGAAGTTGAAAATTCTTTACCTTCAATACCTTCATGAAGAGTTACAACTTTTCTTCTGCTTACTCCTACTGGAAGCTCATGAGCCTCAGCACAAGCAACAGTACAACCGTCACACTCTATACATCTATCATCATCACAATAAAATTTCATTCTTGACATTTCACTCATTTCTCACCCCCTACGCTTTTTCTACGCGGCATAATCCGCCTTTAGTTTCAGGAATCTGAGTAACAATATCATAACCGTAGTTAGTAACAGTATTTGCACTCTCACCAACTGCATATGGCTTAGTTCCCTCTGGGTACTTATGCGAGAGATCTTCACCTTGAAAGTGTCCAGCATAGTGAAAGGGAAGGAATACCATATCTTCTTTTACGCTATAAGAATACTTAGCTTTAACCTTGATTTTAGTACCTTCTGGTGAATGAACCCACATCATATCACCATTTCTGATTCCATGTTGAGCCGCAAGTCCTGGGTTAATATCACAGAACATTTCAGGAGCAAGAGCTGAAAGATATTTAGATGCTCTATTTTCCATACCAGCACCATTCAAGCTTACAAGTCTACCAGTCACAAGGTTAATAGGGAACTCTTTTGACCAATCTTTTTTGCTCTGTAAACTAACATATTGAGTATCAACTCTATAATGATTAGCCTTATCTTTGTAAGACGGATACTTCTTAGCAAGATCTTGACGAGGAGAGTGAATTGGCTCTCTGTGCATTGGAATTTGGTCAGGGAATGTCCATACTTTTGCTCTAGCTTTTGCATTACCATATGGTGCTATTCCAGCTTCCATACATTTTTCAGCAATTATATTAGAAGTATCAACTTTCCAGTTTTTACCAATTTTTTTCTTTTCACTTGCACTTAATTTGATACCAAGAACTGATTCTATATTCTTAGCAGTAATCTCTGCATAACCATCTTTGTTTGAACCAGCTTTTGGAGCAGAACCACGTCCTGCAAGTAAATTTTGTCCATCATGCTCAAGACCAAATCTATTTCTAAAGCCCATACCACCCTCTTTAACACTTCTATGAATGTTATAAAGAACTGGGCTACCACCATGACTCTCAGTCCAACATGGCCAAGGAAGTCCGTAGTACTCACCCTTCATAGGACCATGTCCTCTTAGGCTAACTTCGTCAAACATATGCCAGTTATCAGTATGATTCTTAAGTCTCTTAGAAGTCCAACCAGTTAGTCCAATTGTCTTAATGATTCTTGCAATTTCGTCAGTTGCATCCTCAGGAAATTTGTAAGATTTTTTGTTTTCTTTCATAAGCATACCTTTTGTATACTCTTCATGGAAGTCCATTTTCTTAGCTAATTCAAACATGATTTCGTGATCTGGTTTACTCTCATACATTGGCTCAACAACTTGATATCTCCACTGAGCTGAACGGTTTGTAGCAGTAACTGAACCACTTGTCTCAAACTGTGTAGCAGCAGGAAGAATAAATACATCGTCTTGTTTATCTGTAAGAATAGCTGCTTCATTTACAAATGGATCAGCAAGTACAATTAGCTCTAAATTATCTAGTGCTTCTTTTACTTTTGCTTGTTGAGCAATAGAAGTAATACCATTACCCATAACAAATATAGCTTTTAGATTAGTCCCAGCATTATGAATTTTGTCTTCACCTGGTTTACCAGCTAATACACCTGCATACCAACGTGCTAACGTAAAACCTTTTGCACTCATCATTTTCTTATCTTTAAATCTTCCAGCTAACCACTCATAGTCAACTCCCCAAGATTTTGCGAAATATTTCCATGACCCAGCACTAAGACCGTAATAACCAGGAAGTGTATGTGAAAGACAACACATATCAGTAGCACCTTGAACATTATCGTGACCACGAAGAATGTTAGTTCCGCCACCCTCTTCACCCATGTTACCAAGGCAAAGTTGTAAAATTGGAGCCATACGAGTGTTTGATGAACCAATTGAGTGTTGAGTAAGACCCATAGCCCAAATTAATGTTCCAGGAGTAGACTTAGCATAAACTCTAGTGATTTGCATCAATTTCTCAACTGAAACACCTGTAACATCAGCTACTTTATCTGGTGTCCATTTTGCAGCTTCAACTCTTATGTCTTCAATTCCATAAACACGGTCATTGATAAAGTTTTTATCTTCCCAACCATTTTTAAAGATAATATTAAGCATTCCATACATAAAAGGAATATCAGTACCAGGTCTAATTTGTGCATACAAATCTGCTTTTGCAGCTGTTTTTGTAAATCTAGGATCCACAACAATAATTTGTGCATTATTTCTCTCTTTAGCTTTCAAAAAATGCTGAAAACCAACTGGATGGTTTACTGCAGGATTTGCACCAAAAATTATAATTGCTTTTGCGTTTTGGATATCTCCAAGTGAGTTAGTCATAGCGCCATAACCCCATGTATTCGCCACACCGGCGACTGTTGCACTATGTCAGATTCTTGCTTGATGATCTATATTATTTGTTCCATAAAACGCTGCAAATTTTCTAAAGTAATAAGCCTGTTCAGTACTCATTTTTGCTGAACCTAAAAATATTGCTGAATCAGGTCCACTTTTCTCTCTTAAATCCATAAGTTTCTTAGAGATTCTAGTAAAAGCAGTATCCCAACTGATACGCTTCCATTGACCACCCTCTTTAACCATCGGATACTTAAGTCTTACCTCTGATCTGACCATATCGATCATATCAGCACCTTTACAACAGTGTCCGCCTAAACTAATAGGATGATCCTGTGCTACCTCTTGTCTAACCCAAACACCATTTTGAACCTCAGCAGTAATACCACAACCAACTGAACACGCAGTACAGATTGTTCTTACTTTCTTGCTTCCTGGAAATGGGTTTTTAACCTCATCTTGTGTTGCTGCTCTTGTTACATTTGCGCTAGCAAATGAACTAGTAGCACCAAATGCACCAGTTACAGCTGCCATTTTAAGAAACGACCTTCGACCTATTTTAGTCGAAAGAGCATTTTGAGTAGTATTTGTCATACTCAACTTCTCCTTTTGCCTATATAGCTGAACGATAAAAATCATCCCATGCTTTAGTTTTCTTATAGTTAATCTCTTTCTTTGGAGATTTCCCTACAACAACGCCATTTGAACTGTATGAGTTATTCGTGCTTGCTATTGCTGTTACCGTGCCAACTGTGGCTACTGTACCAACTACGGCTGCTTTTTTTAGAAAACTTCTTCTACTCTCGCGCATACAATCCTCCTTACTTAAATTTACCCCTTGACACCAAGAAGTTTAGAAAAAAGACCTTATCTTTTTTCTAAACCTCTCCAAGGTTTAAGTGCATTATAAATCGCCACCCTCTTCGCTACTTGGGTATGAATCTTCTAAACTACATGATTTTGTTAATGAATCAGCAGATCTTTTAAGTCTATTTTCTGCTCTTCTTTTTGCCTCTGCATCGCTTATGTACTCGCAACTCTCTTCTTTTTTCTCTTCTTTGTTTTTTGGAACTGGTTTAGTTACATCAAAATAGAGTCTTTCAAATTCTATAAATGCATTCATAACAACTGCTAAAGATTTATAAGCATTTGCTTTTTCATTTTCATATAGTGTTTCAATGAACTCATCTATAAACTCGTTAATTACCTCTGTAAAAAGACAGTGCTGAAGTGTGTCATAAGATGTTTCACCTTTTAAAATAAGCTCTACTAAATCATGCATAAAAGTTACTAAAAACCCTACACTATCTTCATACTCTTTAAAAGTTTTTTCATCTCTTCTTATTTTTGTTTTTGCAAGAAAGTTTTTTACTTCTAATCTTTTCTTACCACTCTCTACACCCTCATCGTAATATGAAGCTGTATTTCTTACCAAAGAAGTTGAAGGATTATGAAAAATATTATCATACTCGTCAGAAAGACTTTGCTCTCCACTTGTTGCTAAAAATTCTTTTATCTCTTTTAGTGCTTCACCAGAGTTATCATCCATTGGATTTGCGATCATCACATCAAGTGCCTCTTTTACACCAACAAATCTCTCTTCACTAGTGTTAAAGACCAACATCTTGCTAAAAAATCCATAATATAACGATCTTGCCCCGTTAACTGCTTCTTTGTTCATTATTTTTCATTCCTTTCATCCATGTGAGCTTGTAACATAACCTTAGGTTTACAATCAGCACAACAATAAAGTGTTTTGATTCTAAGCTCATCATTGCCAAACATAGGTTTCATTATATTGGCTATTTTTTCTACCGCTTTTACAGTTGCAAATTCAGTCCCACACTCTATGCACTTAAACAAATCATCTGTTGATTTTACATTTTGTTTAAAATAGTCTGGGTTTAGGTTTATTTCATCTTTTATTACTGTTAAACAGTTTAGCTCAGGACATACTACTTCGCAGTAAGTACAGTTAGTACAGATTGAAGGATTAAATCTTAGGGTATTGTCTTGTGGGTGTGCTGTAAGTGCTCGTACATTACAAGCTCCAACACAGCTTAGACAGAGCGTACATGTGTCGGTATTTATAGTTATATTTCCATAGTGAACATGCTCTCCTGTTTTTACAACGCCTAAGTCATCTTCACCCACGAGGTGAGATAGACGGGCTGAAAATATTTCACGTTTATTCAACCCGTCTTCGTTTATCCCGTACACACACTCTTTAATTGGGACTATATTCATTATTGCTTTTGCAAGCTCTACTTCATCTTTACATACAAATATAGCTTGTTTACCATATTTTTTCTTAAATATATCATTTATGATGCGAATAACATCACCTGTTCCTTTAGAGATAAAATCTGTATAAAAAATTACTGGGTTTCCACTTGTTTGAAGAAGTGTCATAAGATGAGCTTCATGTAAAAACTTTTCACCCTCTATTGCTAATGGTAAAACATCTTTAGGAAGCTCTACATGTAAAGACTCTAATTCCATTTTTCTGGGGATTATAAGTGCTACGTTATCTCTATAAAATTCTGTTACCTCTTTAAATGCAATTCTAGGCATTTGAGAGTAATCTAATGCTCCACTAGGACATACACTAATACAGCCTCCACAACCATGACAATCTATATGAGAAAAATTTAAGTGTTTATCCTCATCTACTTTCAGGATTGCAATAGTTGGACATACTTCAGCACACTTACCACAAATTTCTGTATTTCTTTCATGGTATTGGCAAATACTTGAATCATATTTTATGTAGTTTTTATATTTATATGAACCTTGGTTTGTTTTTGCTGTTTTTACTGCTTTTTCTAATCCTATTAAATTAGGGTCATAAGTTCCACTTTGTTGCATTGCAAACTCTGGTGCATCTGCCCAAATAATTTGACCAGTTTCTAAGTCTATTAACTCTTCTTCTTTTCTGATAGTCAATATCAGTTTACCAATATGTCCATTTACATCTACAACATTAACTGGGTTCAGTACTATACAGGTAAACTCTGATTTTTTCAACTCTACTACTAACTCATCTTCATTTTTGTTTGAAACAATTACTAGTTTATTTCCTACTTCTTCTTCATAGTCCATATCTTGAGCTAAATCATATACTGATGCCCTGATGTCATATAGTTTTTTAATATTTGTTATTTTTTTACTTATATTATCTTGACTATTTTTCATATAAAAGTTTATCTCTGGAGCATATATTTCTGCATTTGCTGTATCTGTATTTGATACTATATAACTACTCTCGTTTAAAATGGTCAATACATCTATACTATCATCAAGAGGAAACTCTAATGTGGTCTGGTCATAAAATAGATACTCTTTTTCCATCTCTTGCACTTCCTATTGGTCAATCTTTATTTACCATATTGTAAATCTATTTCGTTTAAACCATCCTTAAATTTATTATTCAAATCTCTATATACGGGCTTTTATAAAGGTTTTTTTACAAATTGGTAAAGAAGTTTTTTCATAACAATATTTTTGAATCCCTACTGTTCGACTTTTTAAAAATATGCTATTTTTGCATATTATTTTTTTAACTAATCTTTTTTCTATTAGCTCAATTTTAAAAAAATATTCTTTTTTTACCATTTGTTACAATATTTCTTCTATTTATATTTTTAATGGTATTTATTGTATAATTAATAATTCATTTAAGGAACTAAATTGGTAAAGAAGTTTTTTCTATTTTTTTTAACAGTTACTATACTAATAACTGTTTTTATATATATTTATTTGTCCAAAATAGATAATAGAGATACTATAATACTTGGAGCTTCTCTTCCACTAAGTGGCATTAACAAAGAACTAGGTAAAGAAGTTATTGAAGGAGCTAATACCTACTTTAGACATATAAATGCTAAAGGTGGAGTAAATGGTAAACACATAAATCTTATTTTTTATGATGACAAGTATGAGCCACAAAATACTCTTAAAAACATAAATACACTAATAAACAAAGACAAAGTTTTCTCGCTATTTGGGTTTGTAGGAACTCCAACAACAAAAAAAATACTTCCCATAGTCATAGATAATGACATACCTTTTATAGCTCCTTATACTGGAGCATCTTTTTTAAGAAACTCACATTATAATAATATTGTCAACCTTAGAAGCTCTTATAAAGAGGAGATAGAGAGTATAGTTAACTATCTTTATAGTACTAAACTAATAACTAAATTTGCTATATTTTATCAAAATGATGATTATGGAGAAGAAGGATATATAGCAACTATTGAAGCTTTAAAAAAACGTAGTTTAACTCTTGTAAGTGAAGGAACTTATAAAAGAAATACTCTCTCAATTAGACATGCCTTACATGAAATTAAATCAACTAAACCAGAAGCTATCATCATTGTAGGTGCTTACAAACCAAGTGCTCACTTTATAAAAAAAGCAAGAGAGTGTTGTTTTAGAAACGTTATTTTTGCACCTATCTCTTTTGTAAATGCAAATGCTCTAATTAATGAGTTAAATGGTGATGGGGAAAATATACTCTTTTCTCAAACTGTACCATCTTATGATGATGAATCCTTAATGGTTGCAAAAGAGTATATCAATCTTTTACATTTTTACTACCCTACAAAAGAACCAAGTTATGCCTCTTTTGAATCTTTTTTAGCTGCAAAAGTAGTAGTAAATGCTTTGCAAAATATGAAAGGTCCATTAACTCATAAAAACTTTTTATCAAATCTAAAAAATCTTCCTTTCGATACTCTAGGAGAAATTCCAATAAAATACAAAAATACGCAACTACTTAATGTTACTTACCTATCTGTATACGAAAATGGTAAGTTCAAATCATTAGATACGGTAAAATAATATGGAATTTTATAATCTAGTAAACAAATTTTTAGACCGTGTAGAGTTTTCTAATAAAACCAAAATACTTATAGCAATCATTGCCTTTAGCATGATAACAATTGGTTTTTTAATGATGATTTCTATCTTTGCACTAAAATTTGACTATGAAACACTATATCAAAAAAGAACAATTCCTCAAGTAGGACTTGAAGAGATAAAAGATATATACACAGTAAATATCTATGACACCCTCTATGATGTAAAAGAAGATAATATAGATGTTGACAATGCTGCAGAAGTAATCTCTTTAGCAAAACAAATTATAAAAGCACAATGGCAAAACTACAATGACTCTATACATTATGAAATAGGTGGTCTCCCTGAGTTTGCAAGTAACTGGCTTAACTTCTTTTTACTAAGTGAAAGTCTTCCTCAAAAAAACTATTACCAAAAAGGATTAATTTCTAAAGTTGAAGAGAAGATGAGAAGAATAGATGCTCAAAGTAGCAAAATTATTACTCTATTAAAACAAAAAAATTCATATGAAACAGCTACTGCTTTAAATGAAATATTCTTGGAGATAAACTCAATCAATATTTATCTTTCAAGCCTGATAACTTCTCATCTTAAAAAAGCAATCGCAGAAAAAAATAGAAATGATAGAATTTTTAAAACAAGTATATACATGCTGTTTTTGCTTATTGGGTTGGTCTTTTTTCTTAGCATTATTATATCACTTGTTCTTATTAACAACTTCAAAGTACTTCATAGCTCTCTTGAAGTAAAAGTAAATGACAAGACAAAAGCATTAAGGGCTCTAAACAATTCACTCGAACGAAGAATCAAAACAGAAGTAGAAAACAATCGTAAAAAAGACCAAATTATGTTTCAGCAAGCCAAACTAGCAAGTCTTGGTGAAATGCTTCAAAACATAGCTCACCAGTGGAGACAACCTCTTGGTGCACTTACTATGATAATACAGAGTTTTCAATCAAAATTTTTATCTGGTAAACTAAATGAAGAGTTTATAGATTCTCGTGTCGAAGATGCTGGGGTGTTAGCTAAAAACATGTCCGAGACACTAGAAGATTTTAGAACATTTTTTGACCCAAATAAATCTCACAAAAGTTTTAGCATAAAAAAAGTAATAGACAAATCTATTGATTTAACAAAATATCAACTCGAAAAAGAGGGAGTTAACGTTGTCTTTAATATGAATGAAGACATAAAAATATATGGTTTTGAAAATGAACTAACGCATGTGATACTAAACCTCATAAACAACTCAAAAGATGCTTTAATAGATAAAGAAAAAGGGCAAAAACAGATAAGAATCATAGTAAAGGCAACACAAAATAGTGTCCTCATCAATGTTATTGATAATGCAGGTGGCATAAAAAGTGATATAATGACAAAAGTTTTTGACCCATACTTTACAACAAAACACAAAAGTATAGGAACTGGAATTGGTCTTTACATGTCTAAACAGATGGTCGAAAAACATATGAACGGTAAAATAGATTGTAAAAATATAAAACATAAAATGGGAATGGAAAAAACTGAACTATACAGTTGTGCAATGTTTACTATAGAGATACCCAAAGAACTTAAGGAGAAAGTGTGAACAGAAGAGATTTTGACTTACTAAATGGTTTTAATATACTTTATATAGAAGATGAGGCTGACCTACTTAAGCATACAACAGCAGTTTTAGAAGATTTTGCAAAAAATATATTTGCTGTTCAAACTTGTGATGAAGCATTAAAAATTTTAGACAAGAACCACGTTGATGTTATTATCTCTGATATACTTTTAAAAAATGAGAATGGAATAGAGTTTTTAAGACATTTAAAAGATGATTTAAACATAACTATACCTTCCATACTAACAACTGCTCACACTGATACAGAGCACCTTTTAGATGCTATTAAACTCAAGGTAGAAAATTACATTATAAAACCTATAAACATCAAAGAGTTATTAAACTCTCTTCATGATGTACTCATACCAAAAATTCAACAAAGAGAGATAAACCGCTCATACAATATTATCAAAACAATCTCAGCAGTTACCGATGGAAAACAGGTCGATATAATACGGTTTATTATCAAAAACTTAGATGATGAAAATATTTTGAAATACTCGTATACAGATATAATGGAAAAAGTTGAAGTAAGTAAACCAACTGTTATAAAACTTTTTAAATCACTTAGTGATCAAGAAATACTTACAAAAATACAAAATGGTAAATACCTCTTTGATGAGACTAAACTGCCTATACCGGAGTAAACACAGATGAATATTTTAAGAAAACTACCAAAAATAGATAAAATTATTCTAAATCCTAAATTCAAAGGTTTGAATCCTACGCGTTTAGCTGAGATTGCTAAAAAGAAAATAGAAAGCCTTAGAGAAAATATACTCTCTAAAAAAATAGAAGATTTTGATAATGAAGAGTTACTCCAAGAAATTAAATATAACTACGACAAACTTTTTGAACCATCTTTAAAACCTCTTATCAATGCCACTGGAGTAATTTTACACACAAACATGGGAAGAAGCTTAATTGCTGAGAGCTTACTTGGTGAGGCTTCAAAGGTTATAACAAACTACTCAAACCTAGAATACAATCAAGAAAAAGGGTGTCGTGGTGAAAGATATGAGCACGTTAGTGAACATCTAAAAAACCTTCTTCACGTTGAAGATGTTTTAGTAGTAAATAACAATGCAAGTGCAGTTTTTTTAATACTAAATACATTTTGTAAAAACAAAGAAGCAATTGTATCACGTGGAGAACTAGTTGAAATTGGAGGAAGTTTTAGAATCCCTGAAGTTATGAGCCAAAGTAGTGCAATATTAACAGAAGTGGGAACAACAAACAAAACAAAAAAAGCTGATTACAAAAATGCAATTAATGAAAACACAGCAATGCTTATGAAAGTGCATCAATCAAACTTTAGCATCGAGGGATTTAGCGAAGATACTCCTTACAGCGATATAAAAAAGCTTTGTATTGAAAATAACTTAGTTGATTATTACGACCTAGGTAGTGGCTATATACCTGAACTTCCTTACAATCTAGGGAAAAATGAACCTTCACTAAAAACCATCTTAAAAGATAAACCCTCACTCATAAGCTTTAGTGGTGACAAGCTCTTTGGAAGTGTACAAGCTGGCATAATTACAGGGAAAAAAGAGCTGATTACAGAGTTAAAAGAGAACCAACTACTAAGAATGCTCAGAGTTGATAAAATAACGCTTAGCATACTTGAAGAGACCATAAAAGCTTACCTAAAAGAAGACTACAAAAGCATACCAACACTATGGATGCTTTTTCAAAGCGAAGAGTCTTTACATGTAAGAGCAACTGCCATACAAAAAATAGTCGGTGAATCTACATGTAACGTTATAAAAAGCAAAACCGTCATGGGTGGAGGAACTCTTCCCAATAGAAAATTTCCTACTGTTGCTCTACATGTAAAGGGAAAAGCAACAACACTTGAACGTGCTTTCAGAAAGAAAAACATCATAGGTCGCATCGAAAATGATATGTTTTTAATAGACTTTAGAAGCATACTACCAGAATTTGAAGAACAGATAATAGATACAATAAAAAAGATAGTTACATGAATGAAATAACACAAAAAGTTGATATAAAAAACAAAATTTTTACTTTACGTAATGTGCAGGTAATTTTAGATAAAGATTTATCTATGCTCTATAATGTAGAAAATAGAGTACTTAAACAATCCGTTAAAAGAAATCTATCAAGATTTCCTAATGATTTTATGTTTGAAGCTACTAATGACGAAATTAATTTCATGGTGTCACAATCTGTGATACCTTCTAAACAACATCTAGGTGGAGCTAAACCATTTTTATTTACCGAGCAAGGCGTTGCCAGCCTTTCGGGAATTCTAAATAGTGATATAGCTATACAAATAAATATTGAAATCTTGCGTACTTTTGTAAACATGCGAAATTTTTTAGCATCAAATAGAGAGCTATTTCAAAGACTCGAGCTTATAGAAAAAAAACAAATAACATATGAGCTAAAAACTGATGATAAATTTGAAAGTATTTTTAGTGCTCTTGAAAATAAAAGTTTAACACCAAAACAAGGAATATTTTTTGATGGACAGATATTTGATGCTTATGCTTTTATAAGTTCGCTTATAAGAGAAGCAGATAAATCAATCATTATACTTGATAATTATATAGATGAAAGCGTACTAACACATCTAAGTAAAGCATCCTTACATGTAGACATAACAATCCTAACAAAAAACATATCGAAACAGCTAAAACTAGATATTCAAAAATACAATCAACAGTACAAAAACTTAACACTTAAAGAGTTTAAAAATTCTCATGATAGATTTATAATCATAGATGAAAAAGATATATACCATATAGGTGCAAGTTTAAAAGACTTGGGCAAAAAATGGTTTGCTTTTTCTAAATTAGATGAGGGAAGTTTTGCACTCATGAATAAAGTAAAAAATATAATTGAAACTAATGGAAATTAATCACTAATATGAATAGTCAATTTAATTGGAATAATATAATATCTTTTAATGGTTCACAAAATAATGCATTTGAAGAACTTCTTTGTCAATTAGCAAATAAAGAAGTTATAAAAAATAAAAAAGATTTTATAAAAGTAGGAAATCCTGATGCTGGAGTTGAATGTTATATTATCTTAGAAGATGAAAATGAAAATGAAATAGGATTTCAAGCTAAATGGTTTTTATCTACACCACAAAAAACTCAGTGGAATCAAATAGAAAAATCATTTAAAACTGCTTTAGAAAAACATCCAAAAATGATTACTTATTATGTAGCTATTCCACTTGATAGAGCTTATCCAATGTTAGATAATCAAAAATCATTTATGGATAAATGGAATGAAAAAATTCTAAAATGGAAGCAATTCGCTAAAGATACTTACGATAAAGAAATAGATTTTATTTATTGGGGTAGTTCAGAATTTATAACAAGATTAAGCCAAGAAAAAAATGCTGGATTAAAAAGTTTTTTCTTTGGTGATATTGACTTATCTGATAAGTGGTTTAAAGAAAACAATGAATTAGCCATAAAAGAATTGGGTGCTAGATATACTCCTGAAGTAAATATAGAGTTAGATATTTTAAAAAACTTTGATGCTTTGAGTAGAAATGAAAGATTTAAAAACAAACTTGATGATGCCTTTCATGATTTTATGGTTTCTTATAGAAAAGTGCAATTAAAAGAGAACAGTCTGTTAAATATAAAAAAACAATTAGATGATAAAATGATCAAACTAGAAAAAATATACTTTAACATCCAATTTCTTGGTGCTTTACATGTAGACGATGAACAACTCAATACACTACTTCAAGCAATATCTCTTTTATTGAATAGTATAAGTGACTCTCTATATGAACTTAATCAAAAAGAGATAAAAGAAAAAAATATCAAAACTGAACATGGATATAGATCATCTACCATATATGATAGTTATATAAGGGACTTTAGAGATTATTCAGGTTATCTTCATGTATTAAAAGACTTGGTAAACTCTACTATGTTTAAATTTGTCAATAATCCTTTTATGATTTTAGATGGTGAAGCTGGTATTGGTAAATCTCATCTTTTAGCTGACATTGTCAATGAACGTATGAAAGAAAATTATAATTCAGTTTTTCTACTTGGACAACATTTTAGACAAGATAAAGCTCCTTGGAGTCAAATTATGCATGACTTACTACGACTAAATTGCAACGAAAAAGAGTTTCTTGGCACATTAAATGCAAAAGCCCAAGTTCAAGAAAAAAGAATAGTTATTTTCATAGATGCAATCAATGAAGGAAAAGGAAGAAGCTTTTGGAATGAATTTTTAATAAGCTTTATAGAGTCTATTAAAAAATATGAGTGGCTTGGATTAGTTATAAGTACAAGAACATCATATTTTGATTTAATTGTGCCCAAAAAGCTATTTGAAGATAACTTAGCTATCCCTATAACTCATTTTGGTTTTTATGAAGTACAGTACAATGCTTCAAAACTATTTTTTCAATACTATGGGATTGAGCAACCATCTATTCCCTTATTACATCCAGAGTTTTCTAATCCACTTTTTTTAAAGATATTTTGTGAAGGGCTACGCAAGAAAAATTTAACTAAAATCCCTGATGGTTATGAAGGTATCTCTAGTATTATTGAATTTTTCATAGAAGGTATTGAAGAAAAATTATCAAAAAAATATCCAAATATAAAAGACTTAGAACTTATAAAAGAAATCATAAATACCTTAATTTCCAAGATGATAGATACCCAAACAATGTCCTACAAAGATGCCTATAAAATAGTAGAAAGTGAAGTTGCTTCAAAATATAGGATACAATCAGGATTATTGGATAATTTAATCTCCGAAGGGTTATTTACTAAAAATATTTTTTATGAAAATGGCAACAGTACAGAAGGTATATACTTTGTATATGAACGATTTGAAGATCATCTAAAAGTTAAGTACCTTTTTGATAAATATCTTAATAATGATAATCCAAAAATATCTTTTGAAAACCCTAAGTTAGCTTGCTACTTTATGGATTCTAACTTCTTTACATGTAGAGGTATGATTGAAGCCATGAGTATTCAACTCCCTGAGAATTGTGACACTGAATTATTTCAACTATTCCCTGATAATCAAGTTGTTGATGATAGCTTTTTAGATAGCCTTATATGGAGAAAAACCCAAAGTATAACTCAAAAAACAAAAAAAATTATTTTAAAAAATATCACAAATACAAACTTTCAAAAAGATATTTTTAAAATGTTTTTTTCAACTACTTCTAATCCTAATCATCCATTAAATGCAAATTTTTTATATGAATATTTAGCAAAATTAACGATGAAAGAAAGAGATGTTTTTCTTATTCCTCTTTTAAATGATATGTACTTAGAATATGATGCTAATCCTATAAAAAGATTACTTGATTGGTCTTGGTCAAATGAGGATAAAAAGCATATTTCAGATGAATCTATTCTTCTTTCCTCTATAACTCTTTCTTGGCTACTAACTTCTTCAAACAGGGAGTTAAGAGACAGTTCAACCAAAGCATTAATATCAATTTTGCAAAACAGAGTTCTAGTAGTTTTAAAACTTTTGAAAAAATTTGAAAATATAAATGAACCATATATATATGAAAGACTATTTGCTGTAGCTTTTGGAGTTATCGTTAAGGTAGAAAAACATGATAACATAAAAGAGTTAGGTGAGTATATATATCAAACTATTTTTGCTAAAGATAAAGTTTATCCTCATATATTATTAAGAGATTATGCAAAAAATAGTATCTCTTATATATCGTATTTAGGTATAAGGTTAAATATCGATTTACATAAGATAAATCCACCCTATAAAAGTTCTTTTCCATCAATATCTAATTTACCTTCAAATGAAGAAATAGATGTATTTCAAGATGAAGATAAATATTACCACCAAAGTGATATTATATCATCAATGGCAATAGAGTATATAAGAAGTAATGGAGATTTTGGAAAAAATATTTTTAAATATGCTTTAGATGATTTTGATTGCAATAACAATGAACAATTAATAAGTAACTATGCAACAAAAAAGATATTTGAAGAGTATGGATATGATGGAGAATATTTTAATGAAGCAGAAACACAGATAGCTCAAACAAATAACAATGCTAGACATAGTCATATCACAGAAAGAATTGGTAAAAAATACCAATGGATTGCCTTTCATGATACCCTAGCAAGAGTTACAGATAATTTTAAAATGTTTGACAGTAGCAACTGGTCTAATAAAAAAAAGACAATCCAATACAAAGGTACTTTTGAGCCTAGCGTAAGAGATATCGATCCTACAATACTCTTAAAAGAAACTAAAAAAGATAAAAATTCAAATAAGGTTTTTTGGTGGAATACAAAATTTAATTTTGACTGGAATATGTACAATAAAAAATGGATTTCTTCTTCTATCGATATACCTAATATAAAAAAGTTAATAGAACTAACTGATAAAAATAATAACAACTGGATTAGTCTAAACTCTTATCCCCAATGGGACGAGCCTTTAAAAAAGGGTTTTGATAGATGGGAAACTACACATAAATACATATGGAATCAATTAAGAAGTTACATCATTCCCAAAAAAGATTTACCACTTTTTAAAAAATGGGCAAAAAAACAATATTTTTATGGGCGACGGATGCCCAAGTCAAGAGAAAATTCTATAATGTTCAATAGAGAATATTATTGGTCTGATGCATATGAATTTTTTCAAAACCCATACTATAGTTGCAGTAGTGATTGGACAGAATTAGATAATGGTTATACTAAAAAAGCAGCACTAACTAGTGAAAACTATTTTTGGGAAAATGAATTTGATTATTCAAAAAATGATGTATTAAATATTTTAAAACCATCTAGAATAATTTTTGATGGATTAAAAATGAAATATGGAAAAAAAGATGGTGAATATGTGGATAACCAAAATAATAAAATTTGTTTTGAATCAAGTGTAAACAACAATACTTTTCAAAATTTATTAGTAAATAAAAAAAAACTACTTAATTTTTTAGAAGATAATGATTTAACTATTTTTTGGATCAATATAGGAAAAAAACAAGTACACACAAAAGGACACTCGGCTAAAAGTTTTTTAGGCTTAATGGAAATTAGTAGTTATGCTTTTATAGAAGGCAATAAAATCATAAATCCTTGTACTAAATTAATGATCATGGACAGTGAGCATAAAAAAACTTTTGATACAATTTGAAACATATGGAGATAATTAAATGAAACACATAATAATAGGAACGGCAGGTCATGTTGACCATGGAAAAACTGCACTCATAGAAGCCTTAACAGGTTTTGCAGGTGACACTTTAGAAGAAGAGAAGAGAAGAGGAATAACCATAAACCTTAGTTTCTCAAATCTAGTAAATGAAGATACAAACGTAGCTTTCATAGATGTTCCTGGGCATGAGAAGCTTTTAAAAAACATGATTTCTGGGGCATTTGGATTTGATGTAGCAATGGTTGTAATTGATGCGAATGAAGGTGTTATGCCTCAAACAAATGAGCATTTAGAAATTTTAAACCTCTTACATGTAAAGAGTATTATTATTGCTTTAACTAAAAGTGATTTAGTAAACCAAGAGAAGATTGAAGAGAGAAAAGAGGAGATAACTGAGTATTTTAAAAACTTTTCTCATCTTGGGCTAAAGTCTATCGTTCCTGTTAGCATATATGAACCAGACTCAATTCAAAACCTTAGAGATGAGCTTTTTTCAATTCCTATTATAGAAAAACCAAGTAATGGACTTTTTAGATACTATATTGATCGCTCTTTTTCACTCTCCGGAGTTGGAACAGTCGTAACGGGAACTGTACTTGACGGAACTGTTAAAGTTGGTGAAAAAATATTTGCACCAGAGCTTGGAAAAGAAATAGTTGTAAGGAATCTACAAGTTCACGAAAAAGATGAGATGAAAGCACTAAGTAGCCAAAGAACTGCCATTAACCTACAAAATGCGAAAGTAGCTCTTAAAAAAGGCACTCTGCTTTGTAAAAAAGGTTTTATTCGTGGTTTTGAAAGTGTAGATGTTTGGGTTGAGGGAATCTCAAATCAAAAGGTCAAACACAATACTAAGGTAATCCTTTTTATAGGAACTAAACAAGTAGAAACAAAAGTACTTCTTTATAACAACGAGAATGAAACAAATGCAGGGTTTGCAAAACTTCAATTTGATAAAAAAATCTTTTTAGTTCATAATGAACCTTTTATAATCTGTTCTAGCGGAAGAACTATTGGTGGTGGACGTGTACTAAATCCTATTAATGACCCAATAAAGAAAAAAGTGAAAATACCACTTTTAGAGGCTCTAAAAATTGACGATTTTAAAACAGCATTTGAAATACTAGTAAGCACTCACAAAAGAGGTTTTGGTCTTATTTCTTCTAACCAAAGATTTGGATTAAATCACGATGAAGCTTTGAGTATTGCTCTCAAAATAGAAGATGTTTTTGTTGATGAAAAAGGTTTAGTTCTCTATCCAATCACAATAAAACAAGAGTTAAATGACAAAATAAATGCAATATATAAGAAAAATGAGTATGCCTTACTCTCTGCAAACTCCCTAGCACTTAAAATTAAATGGGCAAGTGAAACTCTTTTAAGTGATGTGCTAAAAGACATAGTAAAAAGTGGAAAACTTGAGTTCAAAGATGGAATTTATAAAAATCCAAATATAGATATAAACAATGTAGATAAAGTCATAGAAGAGAAAATGCACTCTATACTTCAAAATGAAGGTTTTACACCAACAGCACCATATAATATCTACGATGAACTTGACATTGATAGAAAAATGGGAGATGATGCACTTAAGCGTTTAACAAAAGCTAGAAAGGTTGTTCGTCTTGCTCATAACCTCTTTGTAACAACTGAAAACTTAAGTATTATTATGGCCAGACTAAGAGAAATTATGAAAAATGAGGGTGCAGTTGATATCTCTTCATTTAGAAAATTTTATGATATGAGCAGAAAATATCTAGTAGCCTATCTTGATTATTTAGACCAGTATGATGATGTAAAAAAAGAAGGTATGAAAAGAGTTTTAATATAAAAGAATAATAATTTTTATTCTTTACATAGTTCCTGAAACCACTCTTCATTCTGTTCACTTCTAGTCTCTTTCGATTTATACAGATTTTTCAAAACAGAAATCAGCTCCTCTTCACTTAAAAACTCTAGTACTGTTGGCTCCATAGGTGTCGCATTTGGATCTGATTCCATTAGCTTTGCTATCTCTTCAATAATCTCTTTTTTATCAACCATTCTGCTCTTTCGTTTAAAAAATATTTGTAAAAGCTATTGTATAATAATTTTAGTAAATTTCATTACATGTAAAGGTAAATTATGACAAAAAAGCTTATTTTAGCAACTTCAATACTTAGCACATCTCTATTTGCAGCAACGGATGCTCAAATTATAAACTACTTTAAGGCACAAATTCCAGTTCCTACAATCAAAATAAATGTTACTTCAAGAATAGCAATTGACGACATCAAAGGCATGGAATATGTTTCTCTTAATATAAGCGATGGTAGTCGCATTCAAAAAGTATCAGTTTTTACTCAAGGAAACCTTATTTTTCCTGATGTTATCAGTGTCAATAGTGGAAGCATAAAAGAGAAGCTAGATAAACAAAAACTCATCAAAGAGCTATCAAGTCTTTACAAAAAAGAGGAGAAACAGAACATCTTAGTTTTAGGAAATGACCCTAAAAAAGAGACTTTAGTAAAGTTCACTGACCCTGAATGCCCATTTTGTGGAAAAGAAGTAGCTGAAATAGAAGAAAAACTAAAAACCTATAACCTTAAATACATTTTTACACCAGTTCATGACAGAAGCTCTTTGGAAAAATCTATCCTTATTTACAAACAAGCAGGAGCGGCAAAAACTCTTGATGAAAAAATTAAAATCGTCAAAAAATATTTTAATGGTAGCGTAGATGAAAAAGTAACTGATGAAGAAGTAGCGAGAGTAGAAAAAATAAGAAAAAAATACTTCTCAGCTGGACTTCAAGGTGTACCATTGTACGTAAATGAAAAAGAGTTATTAAACTAAAGCATAAAAATGATATAATAGATATTACTTTTCAAGGAATATAAATGCTCAATATTGAGACTATTGTTTTATCTATTATATCTGCTATACTTTTTATCTTAGTTATAAGACAAACAAATAAAATCAGAAAACTAACCTCTACATGTAAAGAAAAATCTATTCTTTTTGACTCCATAAATCTTCCTATATTTTATAAAAATAAAGAAAATAAATTTATTGGCTGTAACAAAGCTTTTGAAAACTGTTTTAGAAATTTAAAACTCCAAGCAATAGAAGATCTTAAAGAGTTCAAAATAACTTGCATAAAAGATATAGAACTTACATATGATAATGATATAAAAAAACATACTGTAGTAAACTTCACAAACTACCTTAATGGAGCTGTTGGAGTTCTGTTTGATATTAGTGAAATGGAAAGTAATAAAACTGCCCTCCTAAAAGAAAAAGAGAGTTTAGAACTAGTCTTAAAAGGTTCACGTGAAGGCTACTGGGAGTGGGATGTCAAAAGTAGTGCACTTAATCTATCTAAACGAGCAAAAGAAATTTTGGGCTATGAAGAACATAACAAAGCACCAGATAACATAACTGATTGGATGAATACAGTAGGGTCTTACGACATGGCTAGAACAAATGAAGCCCTCTCAAAACATATAAGAGGAGAAAGCGAGTTCATAGATGTTGAACACCGTCTTAAAACATCTTTGCAGGAATTTTGGGTAAACTTTAGAGGCAAAGGTGTATTTAACTCTAAAAATGAGATAACAAAAGTTTATGGAACCATACGTGATATAAGCAAGCAAAAAAGAGAGTTAGCAATTCTTACAAAACAAAGGGACCTGTTTATGACCTTCATGGACAACCTTCCAGCTCTTAGCTTTATAAAAGACAAACAAGGTAAGTATATCTATATGAATAATTTCTTCCAAAAGCTTCTTGGTTTCAAAGCATGGAAAAATAAAAAATCAGAAGAAATTTTCACTAATGATATAAGCCAAATAATCATTGAAAGTGATAGAGAAGCATTTTACGAAGGTAAACGTAAACACAAAGAGTATATTCCAAATGAAGAAGGAATCAAAAAGCTTTTTGAAACGTATAAATTTCCAATAGATAGCGAAAATGATAAAGTTTTATGTGGATTTGGAATAGATATAACTCAAGAGAAAATTTACCAAGACAAGATAGAACTCTTCTCAAAAGTCTTTGACAATACAAACGAAGAAATAATATTAACCGATGAAAAGGGTATAACAATTGCTATAAACAAAGCTTTTAGAGAAATAACAGGTTACGCAGATAAAGAAGTTATAGGGAAAAACCCAAGCATAAGGCAATCTGGAAAACATGACAAAGCATTTTACGTAAATATGTGGAAAGAACTCATTACGAAAGGCTCATGGACCGGAGAGATGTTTAATAAACATAAAGATGGTACCATCCATCCAGAACTTATGAACCTAAGTACAATAAGAAATGAAAAAAATGAAATAACTAATTTTGTAGGAATTTTTCAAAGTATAGAACGTCAAAAATTATTGGAATCACAACTCAAAAAAATGGCTCATTATGATGCTCTTACGAATTTGCCAAATAGAGCTCTATTTTATGATAGGCTTGATAAATCTATACAAAGAGCTCATAGAAACCGCACCATGTTAAGTATAATCTTTATTGATTTAGATGATTTTAAAATTATAAATGACACTTTAGGACATAGTGCTGGAGATATTGTACTAAGCGTTGTTGCAAAAAGATTACTCAATATAGTTAGAGACAGTGATACAGTGGCAAGACTTGGTGGAGATGAATTCGTAATCATATTAGAACAAGTTAGTCAACTCGCGGATGTAGCACACATTGCAGATAAAATCATAAATGAAATAAAAACACCAATTCAACTCAGTGACAACAAAAATTGTGAAATAGGAGTAAGCTTAGGCATAAGTATGTATCCAAATCAAACTAAAAATAAAAAAGAGTTATTAGAGTTTGCAGATAGCGCTATGTACGACGCAAAAAAAAGAGGTAAAAATTGCTATAAAATATATGGCAATTAACAAACCGTTGACATAAAAAAGTTAGTATATAATTATGAATCCAAATATAATAATGATAGAAGATGATATAGAATTAGCACAAATTTTGACTGACTTTCTTTCTAGGTACAATGTACATGTAGAAAATTTCGATGATCCATATCTTGGTATTAGTGCTTTAAGCCTAAAACAGTATGACTTGCTCATACTAGACCTCTCTCTTCCTGGTATGGATGGCTTAGAAATATGTAAAGAGATACGAGCCAAGAAAAATGATATACCAATCATCATTTCAAGTGCAAGAAGTGATGTTGATGATAAAATCATAGGACTTGAACTTGGAGCTGATGATTACTTACCAAAACCTTATGAACCCAAAGAATTATATGCTAGAATTATGAGTGTTTTAAGGCGTTTTAAAAGAAGTTCAAACCCAATAGAAGTTGAAAAAAACAGTGATTTGAAACTAAGTGAAAACAGAGACCTTATTCTTTTTCATGAAAAAGAATTATCACTTACTAGAGCTGAGTTTGAAGTACTCTCATATATGATAAAAAAAGACAATTATGTACTTCCTCGAAGTGAACTCATAGGAAATGCCCCTTCATTAAATAGTGAAAGTGATAGTAGAAGTTTAGATGTTCTCATAAGTAGAATAAGAACAAAACTTGGCGAGAGTTCAAAAGAACAGAAGCATATTATTTCAATACGTGGTATTGGATACCGTTTGCACTTATGAAGTGGTATAACTCACTTATCACCAAGATAACTCTTATATTTGCTTTAGCTTTAATTGGTGTTGTAGCTGTTTTATTCATCATCCATACTCAGATTAAAAAAACAGAAATCCAAAATATACATAGGTTAGCCGAAGTAGTTTTACAAAGTAACCATAATCATAATAAAATAGATATTAAAGCACTAAAAGAAGCTGGTTTTACCTTAGTACAAAACAACTTTTTAAAGCAAATTATTTTAGATAGAAAAAGATTTTCTCAATCTTCAGGACGAATGGGAAACCCACACACAAACAAAAGATTTAGATTTAAAGTCATAGAGTATAAAAGAGATTTTTTTATATTTATCGGAAGAAATTTAATTTTTCAAGCTCCTTATAGAAAAGATGTATTTCCAAAAATGATTTTTCCTATCGGTTCAATTTTATTTATTATACTTTTATATATAGCTACCATAAGAAGTATCTTGCCTCTTTACAGCCTAAGACAAAAAGTTAAAGAATTTTCCAATGGTAACTATGATATAGATTGTAAAAGTGATAAAAAAGATGAAATAGGAATACTCTCAAATGAGTTTAATAATAGTGTAAAAAAAATAAAAAAAATAAGAGACTCAAGACAACTTTTTCTAAGAAATATAATGCATGAGCTAAAAACTCCAATCACAAAAGGGAAACTCTCCTGCGAGATGATAGAAGAATCAAACTATCAAGAAATACTAAAAAATGTATTTAAAAGACAAGAAGTTCTACTAAATGAATTTGCTCGCATAGAGAAACTAAGTGCAAATGAAATAGCTCTAAAAAAAGAGAACTATTCATTACAAGACATAGTAGACTATTCACTTGACATTCTAAATCACGAAGAAGAATCTGTTACATATAACCTAAACCCAATGCTTCTACATGTAGACTTTGAACTCTTTGGGACAGCTATTAAAAACCTACTCGACAATGGTATTAACTACTCTGATGATTTACATGTAAAGATTGAATCAAATGAAAACCAAATCATAATATCAAACCAAGGAAAAGAGTTAGAATTTCCACTTGAAAGATACAGCGAACCATACTTTTTAGAAGGTAAAAAACAACAAAGCTCTCGTGGACTAGGTTTTGGACTTTTCATAACAATCAACATCATAAAGCTTCACAATATGAAAATTGAGTATAATAGGCAAAATAATAGGAATGTGTTTACAATATATGTTAAGAAAAGTTGATAAAAACGGAAAAAAGAGAGCCATTGCGTTAGCAGCTATCCCACTTTTAGCAAAGTTTGGACTAGCAAAAACCTCGGTAGAAGCTATTGCAAAAGAAGCAAATGTAGCAAAAGGAACAGTTTACCTCTACTTTAAAACTAAAGAAGAAATAGTCTTAGAAATATGGAACTATGCTAATGAAATGCTCGATAAAAATAGAATTGAAAAATTTAGTATAGACTCAACTGCAAGTGCAAAAATAAATCATTACTTTGATTACTCTGTTCTTGAGAGAAACCATTCTATGGATATCTTACTTAAACTTTTAGCCATGAATATGTCAACAGTCCTAAATTTTTCTCATGAAAGATTAGTAAAACACTTTAAACAAGAACGAATAAAAGAGACAGGTACTCTTGAAAAAATCTTAAAAGAGGGAGTAAATAGCGGAGAATTTAAACCTATAGATATAACTACAACTGCCAACCTATTTGCTAACTGCTTTCATGGAGCTATTTTAAATTCTATAGCAATCAATAAAAACATAACTGAAATAAGAGCTATAATACACCCTCAAATAGACTTTCTTATAAAGTCAATCAAACCTTAAGTAAACTTTAGGTAAAATGCGGTCAAATTCAAGACTTCTTTAAGAAGTTCAAAACTTACTCAAGACTGACAAATGACTTTCAGCAAGCTAGTAGGTTTTTACATACTAGTTGCTAGGTTTATCAAACACATTTGAAAACTCACTAAATTTTATGTAGTAGGATAGTTTCCTACGCTCACTTCACACACGAAGTTTTGAACAAATCAAAACATAGGAAACACAATGGCAGTAACATTTGAATCATTCGGACTAAGTGAAAACATCATGAAGGCAATCAAGGAAGCTGGCTTTAAAGAGCCAAGCCCAGTTCAAGAAGAGGCAATCCCTTTAGTTCTTCAAGGTCACGATATAGTAGCGCAAGCACAAACAGGAACAGGAAAAACAGCAGCATTTGGACTACCAGCAATAAGTATGATAGATACTCATTCAAACAGAGTTGAAATTTTAGTAGTAACTCCAACAAGAGAACTTGCAACTCAAGTTAGTGATGAGCTTTTTACACTTGGACGTGAGAGTGGAGTTAGAACAGTAACAGTATATGGTGGTAGTTCATACTCTCGCCAAATAGGTCTTATAGAAAAAGGTGCTTCAGTAGTTGTTGCAACTCCAGGACGTCTTATTGACCTACTTAAAAACAACAGACTAAGAGATTTTGCTCCAAAAATAATTATTCTTGATGAAGCTGATGAGATGTTAGATATGGGATTCTTAGAAGATATTGAGCAAATTTTTTCATACTTACCAGAAGATAGACAAACACTTCTTTTCTCAGCAACTATGCCTGAACCAATCAAGAAACTTGCAAAGAAAATTTTAAAAGACCCAAAATACGTAAGCGTAACTCCAAAAGACCATACAACAAATGAAGATATTGATCAACAATATTATGTAATTAACGAGTATGAAAGAGATAGCGCAATAGTAAGATTATTAGACGCTACTGACCCTGTTAAATCAATCATTTTTTGTAGAACAAAAAGAGAAGTTGACCGTCTTTCAACTCACTTAATGGCACTAGGTTATACAGCTAAGGGACTTCATGGAGACATGGAGCAAAATCAAAGAGAAACAACAATTAAAGCATTTAGAAGTTCTCAATTTGAAATCCTAATTGCAACTGACGTTGCTGCACGTGGACTTAATGTTACAGACATTTCTCACGTTTTTAACTTCCATATGCCTTTCGACCCAGAGAGTTATGTTCACCGTATTGGTAGAACTGGACGTGCTGGTAGAAAGGGAACTGCAATTACTCTAGTAACTCCAAACGAGTACCATTCTATGCAACGTATAGGTAAAAAAGTTGGCTCAAACTTAAACCAAAAATTAGTTCCTACACTTTTAGATGTAAACAAAAGCAGACTTGAAAAAATGGCACATGACATAACACATGTAAAACTAAACGACAATGCACAAGAGTTACTAAACCTTCTTGAAGAGAAGATGGATATGGCTCAAATAGCTCTAAAACTAATTAGCGTTATGATGGAAAAGAACTCTCCACAAGGTCCTGATAAAATTGGATTTGATAAAAATTCTTTAAGCGGTATCATCAAAAGACTTGCAGAAAAAGAGAGAAGCAAAGGCAACAGAAGATACGGAAGAAATTCTAGAGGCGGAAGTGGTGGCGGTGGTTACCGTGGAGGTCGTGGCGGAAGTGGCGGCGGAAGCCGTAGTGGAAGCAGAGACGGTGGCGGCAGTAGAGACGGTGGTGGAAATCGTGGTAGCCGTGATGGTGGCGGTAGTAGAGACGGCGGTGGAAGCCGTGGTAGAAGCAGCGACAGCAGAGGTGAAAGAAACTCAAGAAGAAGACGCGACTAATCACTCACTAACATCTTTACATGTAGAGGCAAGCCTCTACATGTAATCTATTTTTATGAGTTACCTGCTACTAACCTAAATTAAAACAAAATAATCACCCTAAAAAACTTAAGTAAGTGCCATTCGCAATTGTCACCCTTTAAACTAATATATATTATGCTATTTAATAATATTTTTCATATTTAGCTTATGAAATATTATTATAATTATTGTAGATATTATAATAATATAAAAATTATATAGTTTATTTGTTTTAAATGATAAAGTTTCACTAGATACACCCAACCCTCTTGCAATTACAAGATTTGCTGCAGCAAAAGGAGACAAAGTTGAGAAAAGTCCCCATGCTCCAACTAATAATGCAACTCCTGTAACTACAGAGTAAAGTTCAAAATTTGTTCCCATTAAAACAACTCCAATAAATAAAATAGGATTTATTCCCAATATCATAAATATTGAAATTCCAACAAATAAAAGCAAAACTACAAATGTGTCTGATATTCCTTGTTCATTAAAAAATATAAGGAAACTAGAAAATTCATTAACTGAGACTAACATAAAGGCAGAAGAAACTAATCCTGCTGTTGTTAATGCTAAAATTTCAAATCTCATTTTAATTAAATTATTATAAATATGATCTTTAAGGTTTTGATAAAAAGAAATTATAGATTTTGATTCTAAATATGCCCAAATTAATGCTAATAATGGCAAAAAGAAATGAATAATTGTTTTTGACTGAATTGTTGTAAAACTCATTAAGCAAATAATTGATAAGCAAAATAAAACAGTATATAGTAATGCTTTTTTCTCACTCTTGTTAATCTTGAATTTTACTTCCTTTTTTTGAATTTCTTTTTTATCATTGTTATTCTTTATAGAAAGTAAACTAGATACAAAAAAGGCAGGAATAATGAACACAAATGAAACAAAAACTAAATCGATCCATTTAATAGAAGTAAATGTTGCCAAAATAATAGGTGTAAAATATGAATACGGAGACCAAGAAGGGGCATATGCAAATCCACGATGAATTGATACAATTAAAGATTCATCTTTGTGGTTTTTCATTGACTCAGACAAGATAATAAGTCCAGATAAATTTAAAAATACTCCAGATATATGTCCTAAAATATAATTTAAATATGTATTTTCTTTTTGGTCAATAAATTTACACAATATAAATCTAATTCTTGAAATTCTTGCCGCAAGACCAACAAAAGAGATAGTTATCATAAGCGTACCAAATTCGGAACCTACTCTTAAAACTTTCTGGATTTCAGTTGATGAACTGTATGTAAATAACAAAATTAAAGTAGAAAAAATTATTATCCAAAGAAAAATTTCTTTTTTATTGCTAGAAAACAATAATACTAAGAGCTCCAAATGCTGAACCAAGTATTCCTGCTGCCCCTATATTAAGTATTGCTAGACGTGTCAGTGTTTTACTATTCATAAAATTATACTAATTCTTCGTTGTAATTTCATTGTTTGATGATCTTTTAATCCTTTTTCTTTAATTCTAAATTTTTATTTAAATATTTTAATTCATAAAACATTTTCACACAAATAAATACATTTCATAATTTCGAAATTGTTGAACTATTATATTAGATTTTACATATATTATATCATTTTTTATTACCGCCATTGCATTTGAAGTAGAATCCGTTGAATTGTTTAGAAGGTTCAATTAATAGTTAATAGTTAATAGTGTATAATATTATTAATTATAAGGAGTAGTATGTCAACTTGGGAAGATTTTTTATGGATTATTCAACAACCATTATTTATTGGCTTAGTTCTTCTACATTTATTAACTCCATTAATACTAAAAATTTTAAGAAAGTTTTATTCTAAATCAACACAAGAAAAAATAAAAATAAGTGAAGACAACAGAGAAAATAAAATATTTAAAAAAGGAGCTTCTATTATTTTATATTTTATTAATTTAATGTTTTTCTTTCTATTTCTATTTTTATTATACTCATATATAAATGAAGTTAAATTTACACCTTCTTTTATTAGTAAATCTATTTATAATTTTTTTCTTATTCCTGTAATTTTAGGTATGGGAATATATTATATTTTTGAAAAACCTATTTTAAAAAAAGTATTAAAAGAAGACTTTGATAAATATATTGAATTACAGAGAGAAATATGTTTTACTAGTGACATTGAAAATAAGCTTTATAAATTGATTAATAAATATAAGCTATGGTTTGGACTAGCCATTATACTTATTTACTAACTGACCTTACGCACCCTTCAAAAGTTGTAATTCTGAATAAGCCACCTGATTAGCTCTGATTAACAGTTTTGTTCTAATGGCAAAGTGGTTCATTTTATGTTTAATTTTCAAACATTCAAGCTTAAAAAAAGACAGCACTGATAAAAAGATATGATTACTTTGTGTTCGAATGGTCTTTGTTAGTGATTTTGCTAAATCAATATTATGTTTAAGTGATTTATGAAACTCTTCAACTTTCACCCTCAAGGGGTACCCAGCCATCATTTTTCATAGATTGTTGAGATAGTGTCGCCATCAAGTGTGATATCACTACATATCAAATTTAAAATACCTATACTTCCATCTTTGTTTGTAAAGACTCGGCGCACTATAATGACTTCTTTATCATAGCCCTTTAGATAGCCTCGTACTGATTGCTTATCTGATAATTCCAGTTCATCTACCCTTGTGAACTTACCTGCATATTTATTCTCTAAACTTTTTGAAAAAAGACGATTACTTTTGAGTGCAGTAATAAACTCTTTTTTTTGTTTGGCTATAAATTCAAAGTTTTCTTTTGCTCCAAACCAAGGACATAGTGAAATTTTAGTTGATTGTTAATAGCCACTTGAATCATATCTCTCATCAATTGATTTTTTGTAACTTCTGATGAACGTTTTACTTCTCTTGTTTTAATGTCACTAAACTGGATAGGTTTTTCTACGGTTTCAAAAGCTACTGGAATTGATACTTCATTACTGTAGTACAAAGCATTGAGCATATTGATACCTCGAACAGATTTACCTACTGTATGATCAAAGTGCCAGCACATGATATCACTCTCATCTGTCCACTTTTTCTCTTGAATTGTATCATCAAAGATAAGACATGCTTCTTCACTCTGTATCTCTCTTACTGTTCTTTTAACTTGTCTCCATAAATCTTTTGAAGTAAATTCATTTTTTGATAAGAACCGTGTTATCTAATCATGACTTACTGAACCATTTGTCATTGATGACAACCCTGTTGCTGTAGCGTAACCACTACCGCTTATTAAATAATCGACTTAATAGTAAATATGGTGCTTACTTTTATACTGTTTCTTATAATTCACTAAATAATAATCGACTAAATTCAACTTCATACTTTTACTAAGTCCACGATGCAAACTAATCATATTTTTCATATGAGAGAATACACCACCCTCGAGTGTATTAGTTGTATTTTGTATGTTTAGTTTTTTATGATTTTTGTATGTAAATATATAAGGTAAATTAGTTCGTAGACTTCTATATGCAACTCTTATTCTTGGATGAGTATAGTGGAGTTCTCCAGTAATAGACGAAACACTTTTTTACCCTCAAGGGGCACCTAGTTCTCTAAAAAACCTTTATAATTTTCGTACCAATCATCAAGCTTTTGAGTAAAGTTTTTCTCTGTAGTTAGTGTTAATCTTGAAACTATTCTCTTAAGATCTTTACTTGCTTCAAGTTTTGGTCGCATTGTGATATATCTTTGTATAATCTTCTTCTGATGGAAATGACACATTTGTATTGGAATATCCTTAAAGGCTTTGTATAAACCTCTTTTGCCGTCTAAAGTTGCACTTTGGATGGTATATCCTAGTATTAGAAGCTCTTCCTTTAAATATCTATAATCCTGAACTGTTTCACTTTCAATATGCTTCCAAATAAGTATCTCTTTTGATTCAACATCTTTGAACACTAGGCTTCCAAGCTTCTCTTTCCTCTTCCCATAAAAAGTAGCATCGCATACCAAGTTTACTGCCCTTGGATTATGTGCTTTTATATCAACAATATATTCATCTCTTTGCTTCACTATCCAGCTTATTGATCTGGAATATTTTACTGAAAGTTGCATGAGTGTTTGTCGTTGTAAAAAATATTCTTCAAAGATAACTTTTTGTAGTTGTTCTGGTCTTCTTTTTGAGCTGAAAGAAGTTTTACAGTCTTTACAGAAATATCTCTTTATTCCTCTTCTTGAACCTTTGGAAATAATATTTTTAGACTTGCAATTTATACATATTTTAGAGCTTTTTTACAATCATTTGTAAATAAACCTTTGTTTACTCATAGTTTGAAAGGTATTTTGAGCACCCGTTTTTACTATTAAGTCAAATAATCTGTATAGAGTTCTATGTAATTTATTTTCATGCAACTTTTAAAGCAACTTTGATTCCTTGTGCGTAAGGTCAGTTATGTCATATATTAAAACTTACAAATTTTGGGTTGCATTAGTTATACTCTTTTATACTCTCTTTGGTTTCATATTCATCCCATGGTTCTTATCAAACAAAACTGCACCTCTACTTCAAGAGAAAATTGGTCTACATGTAGAGATAGGAAAAGCTAAGTTTAACCCTTTTACTTTTAAATTAATTGTAGAAAATATTTTGTTAAAAGATCTGGATAAAAAACCAGTTCTAGGGTTTAAAAAAGTTTATATTGATTATGATATTCTTGGTCTTTTTGACAAAACTATACTTTTTAAAACATTAGACATAGACTCTCCAAAACTCTATGCTAGGCTTGAAAAAACAGGAAAATTAAATCTTGAAAACATACTTCCTCCAAGCCCTGTTAAAAACAAAACAGAAAAAAAAGACTCCTCATCATTACCAATAATAATTTTACAAAAACTCAATATCACAAATGGAAATTTGAGTTTTAGTGATTTAAGAAATGATGAACCATTCAACTTAAAACTAGGTCCTTATAGTTTTAAAGCACACGATATAAGCACTAGAAAAGGTGATCTTAATGCTCACTCTTTTAGAACAAAAATAGGAAAAGATGGTGAAATATTTTGGGAAGGTGGCATGAGATTAAATCCTATGTCTTTATACGGAGAGGTAAAAATAACTAACTTAAAACTACCAAAGCTATATAGTTATGCTGTCCCAAATTTGAATGTAAAACTAAAAAGAGGAACTCTATTTTTACAACTTCCTTACCAAGTAAACTTTGCAAAAAAAGTTCAAACTAGCATCAATAGCGCAAATTTAACTCTAAGTAATATACTATTTGAAGACAAAAACTCTCTTATAGATATCTCAAAAATTGAGATTAATGGATTTTATTTAGAGTGGCCAAAACAAAACATAGTAATCGAAAAATTTAGCATAAACGACTCTAGGATTTCCACAGTCTTAGATGAAAAAAAGAGTCTAAATATAATAGACTTCTTTCAAAAGTCACTTAATATCTTTCAATTTCAACTCAAAATTATAAATACCAGCAATTAAGTTAAACCGTAAGCCAAATCTTTTTCTTCTATTACGATAGGTTTCTGAGATGATACGAAATCGTTTTAGTACACCTATAACATGTTCTACAAATATACGTTTTGATGCAAATATTTTATTATCTTTTTTATCTTCATGACTTAATGGTTTTAACTTACTTTTTTTCTTTGGAATAAGGGTATTATTGTGTATCTTTTTTATTCCCAAATATCCGGTATCAACATTAACTTGTATATTTGGATTTAGTGGTAATTTACTTTTTTTATACAACTTAAAATCATGTAGTTTCCCTTCTGAACACGTAGTTGCTAAAATGGTTAACTCTTTTGCATCAACAACTAGTTGTGTTTTTAGTGTATGTCGTTTCTTTTTCCCTGAATAGTATCTCTGTTGCTTTTTTTTGGACGTTGAATAGGTGATTCAGTTGCATCAACCAAGATAACTTCAATCTCCATATCATTCATCAATCTATTCTTTGTTGGAAGTGAAAAAACTTTTGAGTTTATCAATATATCTTCTGCTCTTTTTATCATTTTATAACAGCTTGATTCACTGATACTGTAATCTACACTTATATGATAATATGTACGATATTCTCTTAAATATTCAAGCATCATTAAAATCTGATCTGCATAGATTAATTTTAGGGGACGACCTGATATCTTCTTCCTTTTCTCTTCGAAATCTTTTAAAAGTTTAACCATCAATTCAAAGGTCTCTTTTTTTACACCTGTCAATCGTTTAAATTGCTCTGGTTTCTTATTCTCTATTTTTTTATATTTACTCATATTCTTTACTAAGCAATTTTCATTCTTACTTTTGAAAAATGTCTAGTAAATGCTTTTCAAAACAAAGTAGATAGTAAAAAAGCAAACATTCAAAGCGACTCAAAACCATGGAGTTTTTTACTTAAAAATGCAGAGATTACAAAAGCTAATATTACATTTATTGATAAAAGTATAAATGAGCCTTTTAGTGCAAAGTTATCTCAATTATCTTTATATGTAAAAAATATCTCTTCACAAAAAGAGTCTCCTCTCGAGTACGAACTCATTTCTTTACTAAACAAAAACACCGAACTCAAAGCATCAGGAAATGTTTTACAATCTCCTCTTTCACTCTCCTCAAATCTAAGTGTAAAAAGCTTACATGTAACAGAGTTTTTAAACTATATAAAACATTTTATAAACTTTGATATAAAAAATGCTGATATTGATTTAAAAGCAGATATAAAAGCAAAATTTGGTAAAAAAATAGACATCACTCTTAAAGCCGACACTTTAGTAAAAAAACTTCATATAAATGGAGCTGATGGCAAAAAACTTCTTACTTGGAAACAACTAGACATAAATGGCATAATGCTCACATAAATCTACTATTTAAAAACATAGACTTAAACTCTATGACTCCATACTCTGGCAAGTTTATAGGGTATAAGATAAAAAGTGGTAAATTGTCTATGGATTTGAAATATGAAATTGCAAAAGCAAAATTAATAGGTAACAATAAAATCAATATTGATACTCTTACACTTGGAGAGAAAGTACAGAGCGAAGATGCCCCAAGTCTTCCTCTAGAGTTGGCAATCGCACTTTTAAAAAATAGTGAAGGTCAGATAAATATTAATTTGCCTGTTAATGGAGATATGGACAACCCTGAGTTTAGTTATGGCTCAGTCATATGGGGTGCTGTTGGTAATATGATAACTGGAATTGTTACTGCTCCATTTAGATTTTTGGGTGTTATGCTTGGTATTGATGGAGATGCTTTAAAATCTATAGATTTTGATAAAGGCTCATATGAAATCATCTCGACAGAGCATGAAAAACTAAAGAACTTACAAAAAATCCTAGAAAAAAGACCAGATATAAAAATAACTATAATTGGTGGATATGATGAAGTGTATGATATCCAAACTCTTCAAAAACAAAAGTTCGTCCTTATAATTGAAAAAGAGTTAAAAAAAGTAAAAGTAGATAAAAAAGTAACAAAAACTGATACTTATGGCATAGTTCTAAAAAAACTATATTCTGAAAAATTTACTCAAAAAGAGTATGAAAAGAAAAAAGAAAATATGCAAATTGACAAAAAAGGTAAAAAGATAGAACTTGATATAGTTGCACTCAATACTATACTGCAAAATGAGCTCATAAAAGAGGTAAAGATTACTAAAGAAGAGCTAATTTCATTAGCAAATCAAAGAGCAAACAGTATAAAAACCACCTTAGTAGATGAGTATAAAATAGATGAAACAAGAATTACCATCACTACTCCAAAGATAGTTAAATCTAAAAGAGAGCGATGGATAATAAGTGAACTGGAAATCGCTATTTAGCTATTTCCTCCAGCTTCTGTTTTACAGCTTCTACGTGACCCTTAACTCTAACTTTTTCCCATAAAGCTTCTATTTTCCCCTCTGGAGAGATGAGAAAAGTTGAGCGAACTACGCCCATATACTCTTTACCATAATTCTTTTTAAGTTGCCAAACTCCATATTTTTCACATACTTCTTTGCTCTCATCTGCTAAAAGAGTTATAAGTAAATCTTTTTTAGCTATGAAGTTTGAGTGTTTTTTAGGGCTATCTGGGCTAATTCCAATTATTACTGCATTTAATCCATCAAAATCAGAAAGAGCTTCTGTAAATTCACATGCTTCTGTTGTACATCCAGGAGTGTTATCTCTAGGATAAAAATACAAAACTACCCATTTACCTGCTAAATCTCTAAGGCTTATTTCTACCTCATCTTGATTTGGTAAAGTTATTGTTGGGGCTTTGTCTCCAATTTTTAACATTTTTATTCCTTTTGTTTTAATTATATCTTTTTAAAAGTAAATATAAACTCTGAAGCAACTTTCAATTTTAATTTTACCTCTACATGTACACTGTTTTTATCACATATGTTTTAACAATACTGAGACCTATACCAAAGCCACCGCTTATCTTATCACCTCTGTAATATCTATCAAAAATCTTATCAATATTTTGTATTCCTTTGCCTTCATCTAGTACTTTCAAAACAATATTATTTTGCTTTTCTTGTAAATATATCTCTATTTTTATTCCATTCTTTGAATACTTAATAGCATTTGATATAGTATTGTCTATAATTCTGGAAAGTTCTAGTTTCGAAAAATTTAAGTATAAATCATTCTGTATATTTTGCTTTATTCTCATCTGCTTTGAATTTATTAAATCCATAAAAAACTCTATTCTCTCTTTAAAAAAATCTGATATATTTATATGTTCTTTAGGGTGTTCAACTCTATTTTTTCTAACAAAAAATTCTAAATCTTCATAAACAACAATCATATTCTTCAAAGCTGATTTTGATCTTTTTACCATTTTATTATTTTCGTATATATTATCAAGTAAATCAAGATTTAAAAGAATTACTCCTATGGGCGTTTTAAGCTCATGCATAGCATCTTTTATAAAATTTTCAAGATAGATATTGAACTTTTTATAAGGCTCTAAACTCTGCTTAATAATGAAAAATGTCAAAATGAAAACCAAAAATGAAACAACAATTAAAATTGCAAGTACATTTTATAGCATTTTTGCATAGGTTAAACTTTTAGATACTATCAAAATTGTTGCATTAAAAACATTTTCTTTTAATCTTATTTGTAGGTAAATTTTGTCATCTTGAAGAAATATATCTGATGAAAATACTTCATTATCACTAGAGTTATATATAGCACCTTCAAAAATATTAGAACGAGGAAAATAAAACTCTTTTTCATCTGAATTTGAAAACTTATAAATTTTATTTGCTACTTTTTGTGCATAAGATTTTAACTCTATGATATCTTTAAATCTGTTATTTTCAAGTTCACTTTTTATATAAAAAAGAAGAGGAATTGATACAATCAAAATCAAAATTACAATTTGTGCAAGTAAATATTTAATACTTAAAAAATTCTTTTCAACCAATTTTGTATCCTACTAATTTTTGATTTTGTATAAAATTTTTATCACATTTTGCTCTAACTCTTTTAACACACATTCTAATGTCAGAGTAGCTTATCTCTTTGCCTTCCCAGACTACGTCTTGTAAAGTATTCAGTGAAATATAATTACCTCTATTTTGCACAAGATATGATACTAATTCTATGCCATAACTACTTAAATTTACACTTTTATTATTTTTAAAAAGTGTTTTTGTTTTTATATTAAAACTATATATTTTATCTACTAGACTTCTTGCAAAACTCATTTTGAACAAACATTAAAACCACGGTCAAAATTCACTAATCCACATATCAAATTAAAGCGGAGATTGAAGCGCTTTCTACGGTTACGATATTTTTGCGTAAGGATTTGAAAAGTTTTTAATTTAGCATTGACATGCTCAATACAAATACGAGCTGATGCTTCTATTTTATTTTGAGTTTTTTGTGTATTGGTTAATGGATATAACTTTGATGATTTGTATGGTATTTGAATATTGACATGTTGCTTTTTAATTCCAAGGTAACCTAAATCTACATAGATACAAGTCTCAGATTTTACAGAAAGATTACTTTGTTTAAAAAGTTTGAAATCATGTGTAGTACCTTTACAGGTGTGAGCACAAATAATCCTTTCATCTTTATCAATAACTATTTGACCCTTTAATGTGTGGTTTCGTTTTTCCCCTGAATAGTACTCTCTTTGCTTTTTTTTGGTCGCTGTATTGGGGACTCAGTAGCATCAATAACGATAAACTCCAAATCAATATTATCTCCATATAAAGCTCGTTTACTTGGTAGTGAAAATTTACCTGACTTAATTAAAATATCTTCAACTTCTCGTACAACTCTTGAAGCTGTAGATTCACTTACGCTGTAATCAAAGCCTATATGCTCTAAGGTTCTGTACTCTCTATAATAACTTAACATCAAAAGTACTTTATCTTCTGGTGATAAACTTTTTCTTCCTCCAACTCCATGATTTTTAGTTCTCTCTTTTTCATATGCTATGAAAATCGCAATCATCTCATTAAAAGTATTTTCATTTACACCAATAAGTCGTTTAAAATTCTTTCGTGGTTTCTTTTGTAGTTGTTTGTATTTACTCATATAAACTTTTAAGCATTTTTTGTACCTACTTTTGAGTTTCGCAAGAAGTCTACTTCTATACTCTCTTCAGAACTTTTAAAATTATGAGTTTTAATAATATATTCTACTCTGTATTTTAACTCTTTAAGCTCAAATGGTTTTCGCAAATAATCACTACAACCAAGCTCATACCCAAGACTTAGATTTTGAATATCAGTCAAAGATGTAAGCATAATCACAGGAGTTTTTATTCCATTTTCTCTTATGTCTTTTAGTATTTCATAACCATCTTTACTAGGAACTCTAATAGACTTCTTGCATAACCCCTTGTAGCCTCAGAGAATTTAGAAGTAGTGAGATTGTGCAAAACCTTTTTTGAGTAATAGCCATAGCTATTGCGATAAAAAGTTTTGTGCAAGATTACTACTTCTAAGTCCTCCCTGCGGGCAACTCATAGATAAGCCTGAGCTTCGTTAGTTCATCTCATCCGTAGCTACGGCTACGCAAGAGATAAACTGCCTCACTCAAACATATCTATGAGTTGCTGAGACTGCAAGGGGTTATGCAAGAAGTCTAATATCTAAAAGCAAAAGTGCATAAGAATTTGCATATATAGCATCAAGAGCTTCTTCTCCATCATCATAACCATCTACACCATAACCATTTGCTTCTAAAAAGTCTTGAATAGTTACTCTGTACAAATAGTCATCTTCAAGCAACAAAATTTTCATTTTATTATCACTTTTCTTATATTGTGATTGAACTCATAATTACTATTATCTACATCAACACTATAATTAGCATAAGCTCCATTATGTTTTGTATTCATGCAAAGTACAATAAGCCCAACATCTTGAATACCAACACTTAACATAGGTACAAGAACTATAATTTTATTGTCTATCTTATGATAAAACTTTTCACTTTTAAAAATATCTATTTGTTTTACAAGCTTGTTATACAACTTTTTAGAATAAACTTTATTTACAATATAAAAATCACCAATTTTTTGATGATTTTTTAAATCAATTGCTATATTTATAAATTTTTTGTCCAAAAGAACTAACATTTTTAAATCAAATTTCTTTAATCTTTTTTCTATGTTTTTAAAATTCATAATTATTTCAATAGAACCTATAAACTCTTTTTTATTGTTAAATATTGGTGAAATTGCTTTTATATTTAACCGCTTACCTAGTTCAATTGAGACAAAAGGTTCTTTCGTTTTTTGCACTCTTACCAAACCTTTTCTAAAGCTACTAAGCTTCACTCCTTTGTAATCACTACGATCCCAGTTTCTTGCAAAAGCTTTTAAATTTTTTGTGTGAACTTGTATTTCTATATTATCTATACCTGCTGATTTTTTTATACCTTTTGTGAACTGATCTAACTCTTTTAGAGCTAAAGACTGGTTATCTGTTTGTAATGCTTTTTTTATAATTTCATTTTGTGATATAAAAAGTGAAAGAGATAAAGCGTACTGCTTCTCAAAAGTTAAATTATCGTTCAAAATATCTACATTTTTAGATATATAAAAGTCTATTTTTTCATCTTCATAATATGTTCCATACTTATTGTAAAACACAAAAAGTATCAAAAGTATGGTTATAAAAGCTATAAAAGATAGAAAGTATATTTTTTTCATTATATATTATACCAAAGAGGAATCTAAACCCATATCTTTAAAATTGCTTTTAACAGAGTGCTTTTCTGCCAAAACATTGGAGTTATAATACCCCATCTTTTCTTTTGGTAATAATCCTTTATCTAAATCAAAATCAGCTCTTTCTTGAGCATTAACATAAAGCATTATATCAGCAGCATCTTGATCACTCAAAGTATTTCCTTGTTCTAAAGGCATATTTGATTGAACCCAAGCAGCACCTTTATTTAGCTTACTCATTCCAGCCCCTGTATTGTAAGACAGCCATTCACCCTTTGTATTTTTACCCCAAAGTGGAGGAAATGAACCTATGCCTTCACCTTTTATACCATGGCACATAAGACACTTTGATGCATATAGTTTTTTACCATTAACATAGTTATCAGGTGTTGCCTTTTTTTGAATTTTTGCAAATTTTTTGAAACTCTTTGGCCATATTTTCATGTTGTGAGGGCTTAAGGGTGCTTTTTCATTCATTTTCATAGGCAAACCCGTTGAAAGCCATGTTATGTAAGTATACATTGCCATGCTCGCTTCAGTATCTGAAATAGGTCGTTTTCCATTCATGCTTCGCATAAAACAGTTATTTGTTCTATTTTGTAAGGATTGTACTGTTTTTTCTCTTTTAGAATATGCTGGAAAAGCAGTTGCAGTTCCTATAAAACTTCCAATACCATCAGCAGTTCCTGGTTTTCCATCATCTCCTTTTAGATGACAGCTCATACAGCTTAGTTTATTGCCTACTAAGTCTTTAGTAAGTGGATGTGTACTTGTATTTAACATAATGGCTTCACCAAGTTTAACTAATCTACCCACTTCACCTTTAGGATACTCTTTAGGTGCACTTCCTGCATATAGGCAACTTATACCAAACAATCCAATCGCTAAAACTTTTAGTAAAATTTTCATCTTTGCTCCTTTTGTTTTTTAAAAGTATATACTTCTTATATAACTCAAAAATAACAAAATAATTGTCTATTTAAGAAAATTTTTATATAATAGACTTCTTATACTTTTTAAGGATACCAACATGAAAATTATTTGCCCAAATTGCCTAAGCATAAACAATGTACCAAAAAAAGATGAATACAAAAAAGTCAACTGTGGAAACTGTAAAGATTCTCTATTAACCAATAAAATATTAAATGCCAAGGCTGAAAATATAGACAAAATCATAAACAATTCAGACATACTTGTCATAGTAGATTTTTGGGCACCTTGGTGTGGACCTTGCAAGTCATTTACTCCGATTTTCAAAGAAGTTTCACAAAAATTTCCACTAAAAGCACTCTTTGTAAAAGTAGACACCGAACAAGAACAATTTTTAGCATCAAGATTTAAAATCAGAAGTATTCCTACGCTAGTAGTATTTAAAAACACCAAAGAGATTAAAAGAGTTTCGGGAGCTATGGATATAGATTCCTTTGAGAATTTAGTCAAAAACTATATAAAATAGCTGAGGCTATGAAAAAGATTCTCAACAAATCACAATAGATTTTATCTGAGTATACTCCTCTTCCAAAGCATACTTAGGTCCCTCTTTGCCTATACCACTCTCTTTAAAACCACCATATGGTTGTATATCAAAACGTAAAGTTGGTATGTCATTTATGACTATCCCACCTGCATTCAGCTCGTCAATTGCACGCTTACATGTAGACATATTATCTGAAAAAACAGAGTATTGAAGTCCATAAGGAGAGTTGTTCATTTTTACTTTTGCTTCATCAAAATTTTTTACTTTTATGAGTGAAACAATAGGAGCAAAAACTTCTTCACACACTATATTCATCTCCTCAGTTACATTGGTCATAATAGTAGGTGCAAACATTAGCTCTTTACATGTAGAGCCATAAAACATAGTTGCCCCCTCATCTTTTGCATTTTCTATCCAGCTTTTTGCTTGGTCTACCGCTTTTTGATTTATCATGGGACCTATGAAAGTTTTTTCATCATATGGACTTCCTACATGTAAAGCTTTTGTCTCTTGGCATAGTGAATCAGCAAACTCTTCATACACCTCTTCATTGACATAGATTCTTTGAAGTGAAATACAGACTTGCCCAGAGTTTATGAAAGCTCCTAAAGCGCACTTTGAAGCTGCCTCCTTTACATTTGCACTATTATCAATATAAGTCGCCGCGTTTCCCCCAAGCTCCAAAGCAAGCTTTTTAATGCCAGCCTTACTTGTTATTTCCAAACCAACAGGAACACTTCCTGTAAAACTTATGACTCTTGGAATTGGGCTTTTTACAAGAGCATCATTGACTCCCCCGCCACTGTAAACGACGCTCAAAGCATCTTTAGTTGCAAACTTACTCTCTATAAAAAGCTTTGCAAATTTAAAAGCCGTAAGAGGTGCTGAACTAGTTGGTTTTAAAACAACTGCATTTCCAGCCACAAGTGCAGGAGCTATTTTATGAGCTACAAGATTCAGAGGAAAATTAAAAGGGGTAATTGCCAAAACTACACCAACTGCTTCACGCTTATAAAAAGCCAAAGTCTCTTTTCCACTCGGCATTGCAGTTGTATCAAAAGTCTCTCCATTAAGGCTCATCATTGCATTTGCTGAGAGTTTTATGGTTTCAATACATCTACTTACTTCTACACGTGAAAACTTTATGGGTTTTCCTACTTCATTTGTAATAGTTTGAGCCATTTCTTCTTTTTGAATTTCAAGTTTAGAGGCTACATCTAAGAGCCAACTTACCCTTACATGTAAAGGAGTTTTTTTTGCCTTTATTGAACTTTTTTGAGCAATATCCAGAGCTTTTAAAGCATCATCTTCACTACAAACTGCCACTTGTGAAGCCACTCTTCCATCATAAGGACTTAGAACTTCACGGTATTGTTTCGCTTCTTTACATGTAGAACCAAAAAGTATATCTGCTTTCATAAAAAACCCCATTTAAACAAAATTTAGATATTATTATATCTATTTATAAATTAAAGGAAAAAAATGGAAAAAGCTAAATATATTTGGATGGATGGAGAGCTTGTTGCTTGGGATAAAGCAAATGTTCATATCCTTACTCATACACTGCACTATGGTAACGGTGTTTTTGAGGGAACCCGTGCATATATGACAGCTGATGGTTTGGCTATTTTTAAATTAACAGAACATACTAAAAGACTTCTGAATTCTGCAAAAATTACTATGATTGAGCCAAAATATTCACTCAAAGAGTTAGAAAATGCTCAAATAGAACTATTAAAATCAAATAATTTTACATCAAATGTTTATCTCAGACCACTTATATATTTGGGTACTGGTATTATGGATTTGTATCATGTAAATGCTCCTGTTAAAACTGCAATTGCAGCTTGGGAGTGGGGTAGTTACCTTGGTGATGAAGGTTTAGAAAATGGAATTAGAGTTAAAATTTCATCATTTGCCCGCAATTCTGTTGGTTCTACCATGGGAAAAGCAAAAGCAGTTGCGAATTACCTAAACTCACAAATGGCAAAGTATGAAGCTGTAGAAGCAGGATACGAAGAGGCACTTTTACTTGATAGTGAAGGGTTTATTGCCGAAGGCAGTGGCGAATGCTTTTTTATTGTAAGAGAAGGAGTTTTAATCTCTCCTGCAAATGATAACTCACTAGAGAGTATCACTCAAGGTATGGTTCTTAAACTTGCACGCAACATGGGTATACCAATCGAAAGAAGAAGAGTAACAAGAGATGAAGTTTACATAGCTGATGAAGCATTTTTTACTGGAACTGCGGCGGAAGTAACTCCAATAAAAGACGTAGATAACAGAGTAATAGGAAATGGGGAAAAAGGTAAGATGACATCCAGACTACAAAGTGCTTATTTTGATGTAGTTTACGGACGAAATCCAAAATATAAACATTTGTTAACTTTTATTTAGTATAATAACAAAAATTTAATAAAGATAAGGAAAATTATGCCTGTAGATTTGAATGATTATTTCAAAAAGAAGAATGGTGGAAGTGGTAATGGCGGTGGTGGAAACAACGGAGGTGGAGGTGACAAACGTCCTCCAAATCTAAATATAGAGCCACCTGAGTTTTTTAAAAACTTAGGTAAAAAAGCTGGAATTTTATACGCTATCATAGGTATTATAGTTCTTTTAGTTGTTGCTAAACCTTTTGTTGTTATTAACTCTGGTGAAGTTGGTATTAAAGCTACTGCTGGTAAGTATGAGCCAATTCCTATGGAGCCTGGCTTTCACCTATTTGTACCATTTTTACAAAAAGTATTTATTGTTGATACAAGAGTAAGAATCATGAACTTTACATCAACCGAAGATGTATCTTCTTTTACCCAAAGAGGTTCAGGTATCCAATCAAACAATGCGATTTCAGTTCTTGACAATCGTAATCTTCCTGTTTCGCTTGATTTAACAGTTCAATATAAACTAGAAGCTTCTACTGTTCCAAATACCATAGCTACTTGGGGATTTGCTTGGGAAGATAAAATTATAAGCCCAGACATAAGAGATGTTGTAAGAAGTGTTGTAGGTAAATATGCAGCTGAAAAAATTCCTCAACTTAGAGATGAAATAGCTATTAAAATTGAAGCTGGGATTAGAGAAAAAATAGACTCACAACCAGGTCAGCCAGTAAGACTCTTATCAATTCAACTAAGAGAAATTACACTTCCTCAAAAAATCAAAGACCAAATAGAAAAAGTTCAAGTAGCAAAACAAGAAGTTGAAAGAACAAGATACGAAGTTGAACGTACTAAACAAGAAGCATTTAAAGCTGCTGCCGTTGCCGAAGGTGTAGCACAAGCAAAAGAAATTAATGCAAAAGGTATTGCAAAAGCAGTAAAAATTGAAGCAGATGCAACAGCTTATGCCAACATAATAATTGCTAAAAGTATCACAAAAGAACTTCTTGCATTAAAGCAGATAGAAATTCAGGGTAAGTTTAACGATGCACTTAAAGTAAACAAAGATGCTAAAATATTTTTAACACCTGGTGGCGCTGTTCCAAATATTTGGGTAGATACTAAAAATACTCAAAAGACAGCAGCAATAACTAGATAATTAACAAAAAAATCTCGGCAAAGCTGAAGCTTTACTGAGAGGAATTTTTAAGGGGCTTTGCTCCTTAAAAAGGAGAAATTAAATGATCGATAAAATCGATTGGACAAAAAGCGACTTAATTCCTGCCATAGTGCAGGATTCAAGTTCCAACAAAGTTCTTATGCTTGCTTATATGAATAAGGAAGCTGTTGAGCTAACTCGTAAAACAAATCTAGCTCATTTTTACTCAAGAAGTAGAAAAAAGATGTGGAAAAAAGGTGAAAGTAGCGGAAACCTACAACATGTAAAAGAGATATATCTTGATTGTGATTTAGATACTATTTTATTAAAAGTGACTCAAGATGGAGGGTGTGCTTGTCATACCGGCCGTGAATCTTGCTTTTTTAATAGAGTAGATATTGATGAAAAACCAAGTGAAATTATACAAGACATAGATTATAGTATTTCAGATAAACTGTACCACATAATTAATGAGCGAAAACTCGCAGATCCTAAAACTTCTTATGTAGCTTCCCTTTTTGAAAAAGGTGATAATGCTATACTTAAAAAAGTTGTTGAAGAGGCTGGAGAATTTAGCTTTGCAGTAAAAGACAACGATGAAAAAGAGATAGTTTATGAAGCAGCAGATTTAGCTTTTCATACTTTAGTAGCTCTTGCTCACAAAAATATAAATCCTGATTTAATAAAACAAGAATTAGAACGAAGATTTGGACTTAGTGGGATTGACGAAAAAAATTCAAGGAAAAAATAAGGAAAAATAGTGTCAAAAATAGATACTTTCAAAGCCTCAATTTTATACTATGTTCATCACTTTAGTATGTATGATTATGCTGCTTATGCTTGGTTGATTCTTATATTTTTTGTTACTATTTTACTCTCTATTCTAGTAGCAAAAAAGAGTCCAATTTTTTCGATTTTTATTCTCATGCTCTCTCTTGGAGTTCTTTTTACTGGTCCTTTTGTACTAAAACACTTTCTTGATAAGTATCTTCGTCCTTCAATAAGTCAACCAATCCTTGTGAAGAAACTAAGTTTTTCAGATACGTTAATAGTTACTGGTGAGGTAACAAACCTTTCTAATAAAAGTTTCTCTACATGTAAAGTAAATATTTCTGTGCTAAAAAGTAGTAAAAGCAATATACAAAATTTCATAAACGAACTAAAGCCATTGTTAAAACAGTCGATATTTATAGATGAACCTATAGAGATAAATGCAACTAAGGAATTTAGAGTTGTTTTTGATAGATACACGTACCCTAAAGATATAAATATCTCTATAAAATCTGAATGTTATTAAGGAAAAGTTAGGTGGCTTATTTTACTATTCTTCATTGGATTACAATATTTATTCTACTTATAGTGTTTATACTATTTTGTATTATCGCACTAAAACAGACAGATAAAAAGATACTAATCTCAATGCTATTTTCAAATTTTCTTGTTATTACAATGATAGCAATACTTTCTATGTTCGTTTTAGATAAATATACAAAAATAGCAAAGCTAGAAAGGGTGATACAAAAAAGAATTCTTATTAGTGAAACGCTAACATTGAGTGGTAAAATAAGAAATATAGGAAAATTTGATATAGGAAAATGTACACTTGAAGTAAAACTTGTTAGCAATGCAATGAGTGGAGGAGATGTAAGTGGTTCTCAAATATTTACACCATCAGGACTAGATTTTTTCTCTTTTAAAAAGAAAAATAATAAACCAACAACTGTAATAAATGAGTTTATAATAGCTAAAAACTTTAGAAGTGGAGAGCTTAGAAACTTTTCTGTTTCAATGCCTTATCCACCTTACTTCCAAAAACCATTTATGAATTATAAACTATATTGCCACTAATATAAATAACCCTCTTCCTTAAATGCCTTTTTTATATTAAACATCTGTTTGTGTTTATTTCTACACCAAGAAGGGGATAGTAGACTATCATCACTGATTCCCGCACTTACCCGTTGAATCATCATATTTTCAGGAATCATGCGTATGGTTTTAACTAAAGTGTCTATGTATAACTCTTCACTTATAGGAGTAAATTTCCCTTTTTTAAAATCATTTGCAAGAGCTGTCTTTTTTACCACATAAAGCGGATGTATTTTAATAGATTCAACTTCTAAATCTATAGCAGCTTGAACGCTATTTAACATCATTTCTTGAGTTTCATCTGGTAGACCAAAAATAAGATGAACACAGACCTTTAAACCATGTCTTCTCGTCTTTTTTATCTGTTCTATGACCTCTTCTATTTTTTCTGCTCTGTTGATTCTCTCTAGTGTCTTGTTATCTGTTGATTGTATGCCATACTCTATCCAAACTTCTTTTGTTTTAGATTTATGGCTCAAATACTCAAGAAGTTTATCCTCAACACAATCAGCTCTAGTTCCTATACTTATGCCAATGGTGTTTTCTAATTCAAAAGCTTTATCATACAATGTTTTTAGAGTATCAAATGGAGCATATGTATTTGTAAATGATTGGAAATATACTAAGAACTTTTTAGCATTGAACTTTTTAGTAAGTCTAATTCTTGTTTGATTAAACTGAGATTCTAACTGAACTATTTGTGAAGATAAAAAAGGGTTTGTTTTAGAATTTATATTTAAAGAAATCCCTTTTGGTTTTTGTACTCCGTGATTTGGACTAAAAGACTCATTTTCACAAAAAACACAACCCCCACGAGCTTTACTCCCATCTATATTTGGACAGGTAAATCCAAGCATAGAGATAGGAGTTTTATAAACATTTACACCATATTTTTTACGAAAATATCTTCCCGCTGTTAAAATCTCTATCATTTATTATTTTATAAAATAGTTTCCATCAAAACTAACCAATGAGTACTTTGTATCGTTTCCAAGACTATTTTTAAGTGCGTCGATGCTTAAAAAATCTAAAGAATCGGCTTCAATATAGTCCTTAATCTCTTCAATGCTATAGTTAGCACTTATAAGCTCTTTATAACTTGGTGTATCTATACCATAACGACAAGGGTGCTTTATAGTGGGAGATGCTACACGCATATGCACTTCACTTGCCCCTGCTTCTTTTAGGATTTTTATAATTCTTTTTGCTGTTGTTCCTCTTACTATACTATCATCAATAACAACTATTCTTTTGCCTTTTAAAAGTGCCCTAATAGGTGAAAGTTTTAGTTTTACTTTCATATCACGTCTCTCTTGTGTTGGCTCTATAAAAGTTCTTCCTACATAATGATTTCTTACTATGCCCATTTCAAAAGGGATTCCACTCTCTTCAGCGTAACCTAGAGCAGCACTAACTCCACTATCTGGAACAGGTATAACCAAATCTGCATCAACTTTTTGCTCCCTTGCTAATGCTCTTCCCATCTCTTTTCTAACTGCATATACATTTTTACCCTCAATATCACTATCAGGTCTTGCAAAATAAATATACTCAAACGCACATATATGTGGATCTGGCTCAAAAAGTTGAATAGACTTATAAGAATCACAACCTTTTTCAAATATAAGCATTTCGCCTGGTTTAACGTCTCTAACAAACGTTGCACCAACTAAATCAAAAGCACAAGTTTCACTTGAAACTATATACCCACCATCTTTAAGACGACCTAAACTAAAAGGACGAACACCATATCTATCTCTTATAGCGAACATTTTAGTGCGACTCTGTATACAAAGGCAATATGCACCTTTAATAACATTTAAAGCTTCAATAATTCTATCTTTAAGTCTCTTTTCTTGACTCCTTGCAATCAGGTGAATTATGTTTTCTGTATCCATATCTGATTGAAAAATTGCACCTTGCTCTATGAGTGAACTTCTTACTTCATTTTTGTTTATCAAATTTCCATTGTGAACTACTGAAATCTCACCTAACTGATAAGACGCATAAGCTGGTTGTGCATCCCAAGTTGACTTTTTTCCTGCTGTTGAGTATCTATTATGTCCGACTGCCATATGACCTTTTAATTTAGCTAGTGCTGTTTCATCAAAAACATCAGTTACTAAACCTTTTTTTTTAACAGTCGTTATGTTTGTCCCATCACTAGTACTAATTCCTGTTGCTTCTTGCCCACGATGTTGCATTGCAAATAGAGCGTAATAAGCCACTCTTGAAGCATCACTATTGCCAAAAACCCCAACTATTGCACACATTAATTTAATCCTAAACAATCACTTATATGGTATAAGCCATTTGGTTGATTTACTATCCATTTTGTAGCTCTTAAAGCACCTTTTGCAAACGTATCTCTACTTGTTGCAGTATGATTTAATTCAATAAATTCACCATCATTATAAAATCCAACAGTATGACGACCTACTATATCACCACCTCTTAGAGCCATGATAGCAATTTCATCTTTGTTTCTCTCACCAATAAGACCATTTCTTCCACTTACTCTTACATCATCAAGAACTAAACCTCTTGCCTTTGCAGCATGTTCTCCAAAAGTAATGGCAGTTCCACTTGGTGCATCTTTTTTGTATCTATGATGTTGTTCTACTATTTCTATATCAAAATCACTCAAACTTTTTGAAGCAAGTTCAACTAGTCTATTCATTACTGCCACACCAAGTGACATATTTGTAGAGTAGAGAATTGGCATTTTTGTACTTGCTTCTTGTAAAAGATTTAGCTGATGAGTACTTAATCCTGTTGTTCCTATAACTAAAGGTGTAGGATTAGCTAAAGCGGCTTCTAAAAGAGCCTCTGTTCCAACTGCAATGGTAAAGTCTATTACAACATCACTTTTTTGTAAAAGGGTATTTGCCTCATTAGTAACCTCAACATCTTCAGGAAGAGCAAAATCAAAATCCTCTATAGCATGAAGCATATATGGACGCGCATCTTCCTCTTTTTTTAAATTCTCTATTAAAAGTCTTCCAACTCTACCAGTTGAGCCGTGAATTCCAACATTTATCATCAATTACCTTTAAAAATTATTAATCGTTTATATATTCTATAGCTTGTATGCCTGCTATTGCACCATCACCTGCAGCACTAACAACCTGTTTTGGAGCATCTATACGGATATCTCCACCTGCAAACAATCCTTCTACTGAAGTTTTCATTTTTAAGTCTACTATAACATTTCCATTTTTATCTAAATCGCAAAGTTCACTTCCGTCTTCTTGTTTTAAAATTTGATTATTTACATTCATACCTACAAAAACAAAAATTCCAGGAACATCTAAAGTTTTCTCATTTTTATCTTGATCAAGAACAACTACACCTGTAACACCCATCATGTCGCCAACAATCTCTTTTACACTAGAATTTAAAACAAGCTCTATATTTTCTCTGTTTTTAACTTTTTCAACAGTCACTGGTGAAGCTCTAAATGTGTCACGTCTATGAATAAGATATACTTTTGAACAAATATTTGCAAGATAAAGTGCCTCTTCGAGGGCTGTATCACCACCACCTAAAACTGCAACTTCTTTTCCTTTATAGAAAAATCCATCACAAGTAGCACAAGTACTAATACCTTTTCCAAAAAGTTTATCTTCACCTTCAATACCAGCACGTCTAGGAGTACTTCCAGTTGAGATTAGAACACTTTTAGCTTCTACAATTTCTCCACCTAAAAGTGCTATTTTAAAAATATCTCCATCTTTACTAACGCGACTTACCTCTTCCATGCGATGTTTCATACCAAATCTCATACACTGTTCTGGCCATGGTTCCATAAGTTCCATACCAGTTACCTCGTGAGCAATTCCAGGATAGTTTTCTATCTCGCTACTTCCTATAATTTGACCACCAGGAAGTCCTTTTTCAAACATAACTACATCTTTCAGTCCACCACGAGTTGCATACATTCCAGCCGTAAGCCCAGTAGGACCTCCGCCTATAATTGCTAAATCTAACATTTTACTTCTCCTTTTTAAGGAGCAAAAGCCCCTCAAAAATCCCTATCACTGAAGCTTTCACTTTGTGAAGAAATTTATTTTATTTTATAATTTAACTCAAATTACTCTATAACTTCAATTAAACTATCTTGTTTAAAATTTGAATTTTTAAATCTCTTGATTCTAAAAGCACTTGGGACTTCATATACATTGAAACGTTGAACTACTTTAAGAAGTGTGTTCATACCAGACCAAATAAATAAAACATCTCCATCTTTACCTCTTTTTTGTTGAGATATATCAATTGCAAGTATTGGATTATTTTTATTTATTTTACCTAAAACAGTATTAAAATCTTGCATGTTAGAGCTATATATGACAACTGTGTAAATATCTTTTTCTGGAGTAAAAATGTCTTTTTTTGTATAAAAAATTGATTTTGAGAAATCTATAAATTTATACTGAGAATAACGATAATTTGAATATGCGAAAGCGGCAGCAATCATGGCTGCACCAAAGAAGGAAGCAAAGACAAGGGAGAACGATCCCCCTCCTCTATTTAACTTCATTAAAGTGAATTAATCTTATCAGCTAGAACTTGTTTTGATGAAGCTCCAACCATCTGGTCTACTAGTTCGCCATCTTTGAAAAACAAAATTGTAGGGATTGAACGAATACCATATTTTACTGCAATATCTTGCTCTTCATCTGTATTTACTTTACAAATTTTAGCTTTTCCATCAAAATCTTCAGCCAACTCTTCAATAACTGGAGCAAGCATACGACAGGGTCCGCACCATGGAGCCCAAAAGTCCACTAAAGCTGTTCCCTCTTTTATTGACTCATCAAAATTTGATGCTGTTAAATCTAAATATTTTCCCATTATTTCTCCTATTATTATTTATATTAGTAATTATACATCTAATATCTTTAAACTTAGCAAAGCCGACAATACTACTCTTAAACGCTGATGTTTTCTACAATTTCTATTAATTTATCATTTACTATGAGTGCGTCTATTTGGTAGTCTAAATCTATATCATGTTTGTACATGTAGTAGTCTATTGTTTTTATGATACGTTGAAGTTTTTTGGGCGTTATTCTTGTAAGAGCATCATAATTTTTTGAGTATTTTACCTCTAAAAAGTGCAATATATTATCTTTTTTGGCGATTATATCTATTTCGCCAAAACGAGAGTGAAAGTTCCGTTCGCAGATTAAGTACCCAGTATTTTTTAGGTACTTTACTGCTCTGTCTTCTGCTTTTAGCCCAACAATTAGACTAATCTTCTATCCTAATCATTACTGGTTTCTCTTTACATGTAGAAAGTTTTGCAAGCTCTTTCATTGCATTTTGTATGTTTATCTCTTTACATGTATGTGTAGAAAAAAGTAGTGTTGCACAACTCTTATTTTTTTTATCAGGTTTTTGTAAAAAGCTATCTATAGAAATGCCAAAATCTCCAAGTATCGAAGTTATTTTAGTTAAAACCCCAATTTCATCAAGAACTTTTACTCTCATATAGTATTTTGTTTCAATCTCATCAGGGCTTAAAAGTGTAAATCCTCCACCTTCCAAATCTCTTTTAAATCCAAGCATTGGTGAGCTTTGACCTACTCTAGCAATGTCAATCAAATCTGCTATTACTGCACTTGCAGTAGCCTCTCCACCAGCTCCCGGTCCATAATACATAGTTTCGCCAACTCTATCACCAATAACACTAATGCCATTCATAACATCATCTACTTTTGCTAACATCTGTGAGCTTGGAATAAGTGCTGCGTGAGCTCTAAGTTCTACTTTTTTGTTGGAACATTTTTTTGCTATTGTTAAATGTTTAATGTTATAACCAAACTCTTTTGCAAAAAATATATCTTCACTATTTATATTTTCAATTCCCTCTATCAGTATATCCTCAGGATTTGCATGAATGCCATAAGCAATAGAAGCCAAAATAAGAAGTTTATGAGCTGCATCAAATCCACCCACATCAAAAGTAGGATCAGCTTCTGCGTAACCAAGTTTTTGAGCTTCATCTAAAACATCTTTAAACTCTACATCTTCATTCATCATTTTTGTCAAAATAAAGTTACAAGTTCCATTCATAATTCCTTTGATAGACTCTATATGATTTGCACTTAAACCTTCACGAAGTGCTTTTATAATAGGAATTCCACCAGCAACACTCGCCTCAAACCCTATTGGAACACTCCCCGCTATATCTTGTAATGCATAACGATGATAAGCTAGCAGAGCTTTATTTGCAGTCACTACTGATTTTCCATTTTGCAGTGCTCTTTTTACAACTTTAAAAGGCTCATCAACTCCACCCATAAGTTCAATTACTACATCAATTTCATCATTCTCTAAAACATCATCTATATTAGTACTTAGTGGAATACTTACACCTCTATCACGACTTGTATCTCTTACAATTCCCATTACTGGAACTATTTTTTTGCCACATCTAGCCTCTATAATGTCACTATTCTCTTTTAATATATTTGCTACGCTAGCACCTACAGTACCTACGCCTATTATTCCAACTTTTAACATTTATTTACTCTTTTCTAAACTTTTCAAATACTTTTTCAAGTTTTTTGCTGCTTGACGGATTCTGTTTTCATTCTCTATTAAAGCAATTCTTACATATCCTTCTCCACCTTCACCAAAACCTATTCCGGGACTTACTGCGATTTTTGCTTCTGTTAGTAACTGTTTCGCAAATCTCATGCTGCCCAAGTGCATCGCAACCTCTGGCATTTTTGCCCATATAAACATGCTTGCATTTGGTTTATCTATCTTCCAACCTGCATTTTCAAAACTCTCTAAAAAAACATCTCTTCTTTTTTGATAGGTGTCTATAATTTCATCTACACACTCTTGAGGACCATCCAATGCTATAGTGGAAGCTACCTGTATTGGTGTAAACATACCATAATCAAACCAAGATTTTATCTTTGTAAGCGCCCCTATAAGCTTCTGATTTCCCACTATAAAACCAACTCTCCATCCTGCCATAGAGTAACTTTTTGAAAGCGTATAACTTTCAACTGCTACATCTTTTGCACCTTCAACTTCAAGAATCGAAGGAGTTTCATAACCATCGAATGTCAAATCAGCATAAGCAATATCACTTATGATGTAAAATCTCTCTTTTTTAGCATAAGCAACTAACTCTTCATAAAAACTCTTCTCAACCGTTACTGTTGTCGGATTATGAGGAAAGTTTACTACTACAAATTTTGGCTTTGGAACAGACTCTGCAAAAGCTTTTTTTAGATTTTTAAAAAAAACTTCAGTATCTAACTCATATTTTTCATTCCACTCTAAACCCATTTTATGAACATTTCCACCTGCAATAATAAAAGCATGAGAGTGTATAGGATACGCAGGATCTGGTACAACTGCAACATCTCCAGGATTTGTAATAGCTTGAACTAAGTGAACATAACCCTCTTTACTCCCCAGAGTTGCTACAACTTCACGGTCTGGGTCTAAATCTACTCCATACTTTCTACTATACCATTTACTCATAGCAAGACGTAACTTATATATGCCCTTAGAAGCGCTATAACCATGAGTTTTATCTTTATTTGCTGACTCTATTAGCTTATCAATTATGTGCTGAGGAGTTCTTGTGTCAGGATTTCCCATAGAAAAATCGATGATATCTTCACCAGCTCTTCTGGCATTTAGTTTAATCTCATTTATTTCTGCAAAAACATAATTTGGCAATCTTTCTATTGTATTAAACCTTATTTCATCGAACATTCTTCATCCTTTCTATCTTGCTTTCAGGTATATTGATATACCTCGTTTTATATTATCAAGTGTATACAAATCTGCTACTTTCACATACTTTGCATCCATTGGTATTTTAATCTTTAATCTATTTGTTGCACTATCTTTTTTATAATCTTTTACAATATGCAACTTATTATCATAAAAAATTAAACTTGGATGCCACCTATCGGCTATTTTTGAAGAAAAAGATATGCTTTTCATACCATCTACCTCTATCCAATATGGTTTTATAGGTTTTTTAAGTTTTACTGTTTTATTAGCTTCTATTATATTAGCTTCTATTTTTATGTTATCTGTATTGACCACATAAGCCCACTCATTTTCACTTTTTCTATCTATTGATTCAAGAAAACAACCTCTTGCTTCTAATCTGCTAGAGAATATAAGAGGGTCTACTACATGTTCTGTAGAGACTGTTATTTCCCATAAAAAACCATCAGAATTTTTCAAGGCTCGTTTTGTTAAAAAATAGTTATATCCCATAGATGAAAGTGATTCATTGATAACTCTCATAAAAATAAGAGAATTTTCTTTTGTATAAAATGAAATATTTAATTTCTGTGGTTTTTCATAAAAAAGTTTCAAAATACCATTATCTTTGAGTTTTTCTAAAACTTTTATATCATCTACGCTACTATCATTTTTTAAAAAAAAGTTCTCTTTTTTAAATAAAATTCTGATTAAGTTTTTTTGAATTTTATACTCTTTTTCCCCTATAAAACTCTCTATTTTATCTTCTAAAGGAGTCGCACAAACAAATGTTGTCAACAACAAAAACCATACAACAACTCTTACCAAGATTTACCCTCATTTAACTCTTTAAATTTACTCCAACTTATCTCTGTTAAGTTTGAATCTTTTACTAAAAATCTCATAGGTGCTTGACGGTTAAATTCTCTAATCCTTCCATTTATAGAAAGATTAAAACTTCCATGTCCTGTTGTAATTATCTGTTCACGAGAAATATCTATAGAGAAGTTACCCTCCCCTAAAAATGATCTTCTTTTTTTAGTATCTAAGTATATTACCCCAACCCATAACTCTGAATTTGGAATTATGATAGCCTCTTGTAAAAATCTTGGGCTTACTCTTTCTGTTGGTTCTATTATTTCTTTGATTTCAGTTTTTTTTTCCTCAATTACCTCTTGAGCAGTCTCTTTTTCAACAACCACTTCTTCAGCAGCTTCTTCCGTGTTACTCTCTTCTACACTCACCATCTCTTCACTACTATTAGTCTCATCAAACATAGTCTCTTGAGATACACTCTGCTGAGATGAACTATTAACCTCATCAAGAGATTGCTGTGCTTCTTGGATTACTGTTGTGTTTTCATAACTACTCTCATTGTTACTCACATAATTTGATATATCAATTTTTTCTTGAAAAAGTGAAAAAAATATACTAGTCATGGTTCCAAGAAAAACAATCACTATAAAAAATAAAAGTTTTTTACTCTTTTTTTCATCATTAACAACTATAAAAAGTCCATTGTCCTCTTTATCTTTACGGTTTTGAATCCAATACTCTTCAAATGCTTCACTCCAAGCACTCAAGTCTATTTTGTACTCACGTGAGAGTATCTTTACAAACCCCAAAGTATTAATATGGTCTAATTTATCATAATCGTTATCTACCATATATTTCAAATATTTCTGCTCTATATGAGTCTCATCACAAACTCTTTTTAATCCTATCTCTTCAAGTACCTTAATCTTATCCATTAGCAATCCTGTTACATATTACCGCTGTCGCTGCACTCACATTCAAAGAGTCGAAAGCTCTCACCATTTTTATAGATATAATTTTATCTAACTTTGTTTTTACTTTTTTATTTATTCCTGTACTTTCACTACCCATCACCAAAGCAACTTTTTCATCAAACTTTACCTGACTTACATCTTCTCCATCCATATCAGCACCATAAAGAGTAAAACCAACTTGTTTTAGTTCATTTACCATGTCGGATGCATTTGGATATAAAACTATAGGAAGCTCAAAAATAGCTGCACTGCTACTTCTAATCATAGATTCAAGATTAAGATTTTTTATGCCACTTACAATGAGCCCATCGGCTCCAAAAGCATAAGCAGTTCTTGCAATGGCTCCAATGTTACCAACATCTGTAAGCTCATTTAATATAACTAAAAATTTACCCTCTTTTACAGAAGAAAAATCACTATACCTCAACGGCTCAATCTCGGCAATAAAACCTTGGTGATTACCTCCTCGAGCGAGAGATTGGGCTTTTTGATTGTCAACACGTACTATGGTACTAGTCGCATTTGCAATAGTTGAAAAAAGCTTCTGATCACACTTCTTAGCTAGGTAAACTGTTTTCAATCTTTTTGGGTAATTTTTTAATACATGGAAGAATAGTTGTTTACCATAAATGATCATTTTTGGGTACCTTTAGTTATAGATATTGGCTTATTGTACCTAAAAAGGCTTAAAAAAGTATATTTAATAAAAGCAAAACTATAATGTAGTATAACCTAAACTTAAAGGAGCGTTTATGCACTCTTCAACTAGACCTCTCCTAAAACACTAAACATCAACCCCCTTAAAGAGTACTATTTATAGGCTTTGCATCAAGATTAACTATAGCACAGATAAGATTCATCCTTAAACCGAACATCTTTCGTCTATTTCTATATGGGTATTTAGTGATTTTAAACACTTTGATTTTTGCATTATTTGCTCAACAATAATTCGTGTAGATGATAATTTACGATTCTCTTTTTTATTTTCTTTTGTAAGTGGGTTTAGTTTTGTTCTCTTGTTTGGTATGTGAGAGTTTAGACATATTTTATCAATACCCATGTAACCTAAATCAGCAAGAACCTTACTCAATATTATCTTTCTTGTAGCCTTGCTTTGTTTAAAGAGTTTAAAGTCATATATTCTACCTTTATCAACAGTCACTGCAAGTATTTTACCTGTTGATGTTGTAATTATTTGTGTTTTTTGAGTATGCTTCTTCTTTTTACCTGAGTAGTATAGTTTTTGCTTTTTTTTGGTCTTTCACACTGGCTCTCAGTTACATCTACAACGACTACTTCAATCTCATTAGCATCATCTACTGGTATTGAATGTTTTAGAGTTTGTAGATGGAATTGTGGCTCTTTTATTAGGATTTTTTCAATCTTACTAACGATGTAATGAGCTGTAGATTCACTTACTTCATAATCCACACCAAGATGTTTAAATGTTCTATATTCCCTATAGTATTCAAGCATCATTAGTGTCTCATCATTTGCAGATAGAGATTTAGTTGTTCCACCTTTGGTTTTATTTTGGTGATAATGTTTTCTAAGTATTTTTACCATCTCTTTAAAGGTGTCTCTTTTTACGCCTACTACTCTTCTAAAGTCTTCATCTCTTAGTTTATTTACTTTACGATATTTTATTGTTTTTGCCATACATTACTTAAGCAAATTTTAATCCTTATATTATTGGGGGTTTTAGGAGAGGTCTAATTATAATCTATTGACTTCTAAATGCTAGGGACTGTAAAGAATTCTGTGTCAATTAGATAAAATGTTGAACACAGAAGGATTTACAAATGAAGATAGAAATAAATATAGCAGATTTTGCAGCACAACTCAAAGCTGGTAAAGGTATTAGTGGTAAAGATGGTGCCTTAACAATTAATCAAACAACTTACAGAGATGGCTTTACAAGCCGAGCTCGAAACTCACTTATCTCAAGACCTTGAGAGAAATCGTAAAAATGGCACAAGTTCTAAAACAATGAAATCAGCTAATGGTACTTTTGAGTTAGATACAACAAGAGACCGTAGCGGTAGCTTTGAACCAGAACTTGTTAAAAAAAATCAAACCCATATGTCAGATGAATTAGAATCAAAAATGCTTTCTTTATTTGCATTAGGCAATAGCTATTCACAAATAGCAGATTACATTGAAGATATGTATGGTGTACACTTCTCTAAACCAGCTATTACAGCCATAACTGACAAACTAATACCACAAAGCTTGAAGAGTGGAAGAAAAGACCTCTAGACTCAATATATCCATTTGTTTATCTTGATGTAATTCACTACAAAGTAAGAGATGAAGGTCAATATGTCTCAAAAGCTTTTTATACAGTTCTTGGAGTAAACCTTGAAGGTAAAAAAGAGATATTAGGACTTTATCTCAATGAGAGTGAAGGAGCTAAGTTTTGGTTACAGGTACTTACTGACTTGCAGAACCGTGGAGTAGAAGATATACTCATAGCATCAGTAGATGGACTTAAAGGCTTTCCTGAAGCTATAAATGCAGTATTCCCAGAGACAGAAGTTCAACTCTGTATAGTTCATCAAATCCGTAATAGCTTAAAATATGTAGGTTCTCAATACCAAAAACAATTTGCTAATGAATTAAAGAAAGTTTATCAAGCTTTTACTAAAGAAGAAGCTGAATTTAAACTCGATAAATTAGAAGAAAAATGGGGTAAAAAATACCCTATTGTGTTTGAGTCTTGGAGAAATAAGTGGGATAATTTATCTAACTATTTTAAGTATGCAGAGCCTATTAGAAGAGTAATTTATACTACTAATATCATTGAATCAGTTCATCGCCAGTTTAGGACTCTTACTACCTGACCTTACGCACAAGGAATCAAAGTTGCTTTAAAAGTTGCATGAAAATAAATCACATAGAACTCTATACAGATTATTTAATAAGCGGTAGTGGTTACGCTACAGCAACAGGGTTGTCATCAATGACAAATGGTTCAGTAAGTCATGATTAGATAACACGGTTCTTATCAAAAAATGAATTTACTTCAAAAGATTTATGGAGACAAGTTAAAAGAACAGTAAGAGAGATACAGAGTGAAGAAGCATGTCTTATCTTTGATGATACAATTCAAGAGAAAAAGTGGACAGATGAGAGTGATATCATGTGCTGGCACTTTGATCATACAGTAGGTAAATCTGTTCGAGGTATCAATATGCTCAATGCTTTGTACTACAGTAATGAAGTATCAATTCCAGTAGCTTTTGAAACCGTAGAAAAACCTATCCAGTTTAGTGACATTAAAACAAGAGAAGTAAAACGTTCATCAGAAGTTACAAAAAATCAATTGATGAGAGATATGATTCAAGTGGCTATTAACAATCAACTAAAATTTCACTATGTCCTTGGTTTGGAGCAAAAGAAAACTTTGAATTTATAGCCAAACGAAAAAAAGAGTTTATTGCTGCACTCAAAAGTAATCGTCTCTTTTCAAAAAGTTTAGAGAATAAATATGCAGGTAAGTTCACAAGGGTAGATGAACTGGAATTATCAGATAAGCAATCAGTACGAGGCTATCTAAAGGGCTATGATAAAGAAGTCATTATAGTGCGCCGAGTCTTTACAAACAAAGATGGAAGTATAGGTATTTTAAATTTGATATGTAGTGATATCACACTTGATGGCGACACTATCTCAACAATCTATGAAAAATGATGGCTGGGTACCCCTTGAGGGTGAAAGTTGAAGAGTTTCATAAATCACTTAAACATAATATTGATTTAGCAAAATCACCAACAAAGATCATTCGAACACAAAGTAATCATATCTTTTTATCAGTGCTGTCTTTTTTTAAGCTTGAATGTTTGAAAATTAAACATAAAATGAACCACTTTGCCATTAGAACAAAACTGTTAATCAGAGCTAATCAGGTGGCTTATTCAGAATTACAACTTTTGAAGGGTGCGTAAGGTCAGTTATTTAAAATATTTTAAAAACAAGCTTCAGTAAAATTTGAAATTACATATTTTGAATACTCTATTCGAATTCCTTCAATAGCATATGTATCAAGCCAAACTTGTAAAGATAAAACTGCCAAATTAATGCAATCTTCTTCTACTGCTTCTCTAATCATTAATTTCCTTCACAACATAACGGTGAGGCTAAGCACCATTAAGATTATTTGTTATACTTTTCAACAAACGGTAACGTTCAACTACTTATTCAATCCAGATTATAACACAAGCACAATTAATTCACATAGAAAAGCTCAATCATCTTAGCTACCTTATGGAATCTTTTTTAAACTCTGCTATCCAGTAGCTATTAAAACTTTTGTTTAATTTTACGAAGTATTCAAGAGGAGCAAACTGATTAATTGTTGCTGTGAACAAAACTAGTGTAATCACAAGAGCTATACTCATCTCTTTTGTAAAAATAATCATCTTTTTTGCTCTATTTTTCAGGTAGGCTTTTATGGGTTTGATGTTTATAAAAATATGAATTATACCTGCAACAGTAAAAACTACCATAAAAACTATATGCAGAGCTTGCCACTGCATCTTGTCTAGTCCTAACATTTCCCACTTTATCATCATGGAGAGTCTACCAAAAGGAGATATAAACTCAGCCACACCACTAACAACCATAATCATAAATGAAAAAAGCATCACAAACGAAGTTATTTTTCTTAACATCACACAACCTATAATTTTTAGTGATATTATATATAATTTATTTTAATCTAAACTTTAAGAGTTAAGCTAATTGGGCAATGGTCACTTCCTAAAATGTCATCAAGTATATCTGCATCTACAATGTTCTCTTTCAAGTCTTCAGAAACGTAAAAGTAATCAATTCTCCAGCCTACGTTATTGGCTCTTGCATTAGCACGGTACGACCACCAACTGTATCTGTCTTTTAGGTCATCATGAACATGTCTAAAAGTGTCAATGTAACCATGAGAAAGAAGCTTGTCTATCCACTCTCTCTCCATCTTTAAAAAACCAGATGTATTCTCATTAGCTTTTGGGCGAGCTATGTCTATCTCAGTATGAGCCGTGTTTACATCACCACAAATAACTATAGATTTACCCTCTTTTTTGAGGGCTTCAATATGCTCTAAAAATCTGTCATAAAAAGCCATTTTGTATTCTAAGCGTTCTTCATTTCTTTGTCCATTTGGAAAGTAGACATTAAAAAATGCTATATTATCAAAATGGTACTCGTTTATGCGTCCTTCATCTAATATATCTACGTCTTTTGCAGTCTCTACATGTAAAGATTCTATATCACTAAAAACAGCAACTCCAGATTGTCCTTTTTTTGAAGAGGAGTTTACATGTAACTCTTTAAAATCTTTTTCAAATATAGTTTTTGGAATTTGTTCAGCTTCAGCTTTAATTTCTTGAAGTGCTAAAAAATCTACATCTTTTTCATCTATCCACTTTAGAGCCTCTTTTTTATCAACTGCTCTTATGCCGTTTACATTCCATGATATAAAGGTTAAATTTTTCATTTTAAAGTAACTTCAAATTTTGTTCACAGATGTCTTTCCATGAACTCTCTATCTTAACTTCTTTACATTTCATAAAATACTCTTTTGCATCTTCATTTTTATTTAATTTCATACTAAGTTCTCCAGCATTGTAATAAGCTCTCGTTTGTTGCTTCAGAGAGATTTTCTTCTCTAACAGTCCCTCAGCTATAACTAGAGCTTCTTTTGTCTTTTCTAGCCTTTGTAAGGCTCCTATGAGGCTAAGTTCAACATCTGGTGTATATATATTGCTTTTATGCTTTTTTTGTAGTGCTACTATCTTATTTGCATACTCTCTTAGTAACAAATCGTTTCTATCAGCCCTAGCACGTTGCACTATCTTTATGTAAACATCACTATTTTTAAGCTTCTTTGGATTGTTTTTCTCTATCTGCTTCGCTATATCAATTGCTTTCTCAAGCTTATCTAATTTCATTAAAGAGAAAAACAACATTTGTAAAGTATCACTTTGTGTTTTAGTTTTCAAAGATTTTGACATCTTTATAACATCTTCACCAACGCTTACTACATTTGCATGTTTACTAAGTTTGTAAAGACTCAAAAGATACTTTTGCATCCACTCATTTCTGCTTTTTAATTTTCCCTCTTTTATATAGTTTTCGCTAAGATTTTTTGCTCTTGTATATCTCGATGTTCTTATAAAACATTCAAAAACTTTCTTACTATCAAACTTCTCTAAATCTAATTTATATTTCTCTATATAGCTTACTGCTTGGCTACATTTATCTTCTTTTAAAGCTAAAACAACAAGGGTACTTGAAGCTGTTGTTACATATTTGCTTGTTGTATTGTTTTCACTTATGTACTCTAAAGCACTTTGCATTTTTAGAACATCTTCATATCTTTTTTGAGAAAGTAGAAGTTTCACTTTTTCTACTACTGCTTTATCGCCTATCTTATTCTGGTATTTTTCTATAAGCTCGTCATAGTAGTTTGCAAGTTTTGTTTCGTTTGTCTCATTAAGCTCAAAAAACAGTTCATCAAGACTTGTCTGCACATCATCTTTATAATCACCATATTTGTACTCTTCTAAATACTGTTGTAATCTATCGTAAGCCTCTTTTATATCATTGGCTTTTGCATGCCATAAACCGCTATCTCTGACTAAAAATTCTCTACTTTCATCACTTTTTTTCAAATCAGGTATAAGAACATCAGTTACTTTTGCAGCAACATCATAAAGCATATTTTTAGCTAGTTTTTGGGCTAACGCATAGGACTCTTCTCTATCTTTTAAAAGATACTCGTGATTTGCTTCTAAAACTTTAAGTAAGTACTCTCTTGCCTTATCAGTTTTTCCCCTGTTCATCTCTTTATTGCTCAACCGAATAGCCGCTTCAGCCGCTATGTCCAAATCTTTTGCAGAGTATAGAACATCGAGATAGAGTTTTATAGCTTGTTCTTTCTTTCTTGAGTTATACAAAGAATCGGCAAATGCCAAAATTGCTTTTCTAGTAAATGGACTATCTTCATGCTCAGTTATAAGTATGTCCATGAAGTAGTTTGCATCTGATTTAGAACCCATCTTCAAATATGCTTTAGCTATAAGCATTAAAACTTCTGGAATACTATCATCAGAAGGAAATGATTTTATCCAAGCCTTTCCCTCATTTACTATATTGTTACTATCAAACTTCTCTTCCATTTTTTCATTTTTTTCATCAATACCCATCTCTATTGCTCGTAAACGATAGAGCATAAACTCACTTTTAAAAATGGTTTGTGGATATTTTTTTACAACATTTAGACTATCTTCTACAACATCCAAATACTTTTCATTGTTAAAACTCTTTTTAAGCTTCAAATATAGTTTTATATCTTTACTCTGAACATAAGAAATTGGTGCACCATTAAGATCAAGTGCTCCAATATATGGTTTGACATTTTTTGAATACATAATAGGGAAGTTTATCTTCTCATTTGATATTTTTTTTGGAAATGGTGATTTTTCATAGAGCAATATACTCCAGTGTTTGATGGTTCCTTGTTTTACTTTATCACTCACTTCTGCATCAATAAACAAAGAGTTTTTAATTATGACTAATTTAGATTTTACTTTAGGCTCAATTCTTAAATAAAATTCTTTATCTTTTTCTAAAAAATCTATATTTACTAAAGACATTTTTTTAGGTTCTATTGGAGTTTTCACTATTTTTTTAAATCTACATAGATATATTTTTTTATCTAAGTTTTGTGGTATAACTTGACAATCAATGGGCTCATCATCCTCTACATGTAAAACCGCATATGCTTTTCCACCTTCTTTTGCACTGTTAAGAACTATAGTAAGAGAGAAAAGTTGGCTTGTAAAAAGTATTAAAAGTAGTAGTTTTTTTTTCATGCAAGCATTATATCAAAAAAGAAGTGACTCTCGCCACTTCTTTTTTATGCTAAAACCCGCTAAGAGTTACGTAAAAAGTTATAATATCTAAAAGTGGCTCGACTAAAACTACTGAAATTGATGTAGCAACAACAGCAAACCCAATAATAACTTTTAGAGTGGTAGAGGTATTACTAGTATAAATAGCCTCATCAGTACCTACAGGCTCTTTTAAGAACATATAAACTATAAGCTTCATATAGTAATAAACTGCCATAGCACTATTTAGTGCCATAATAATCGCTAAAACGATAAAGCCACTATTTATTGCCGCACTCATAAGGTATAATTTTCCCCAAAAAACAGAGAATGGAGGCATACCTGCAAGAGCGAACATGAAAATTCCCATAATTACCGCATTTGCTGGCATAACTTTTATCATACCAGAGAATTTTGAAAATGGGTGCTGGTATCTTTCATGCCAAAGGTTTTTTCTGTGTCTAGTTGCCCAAAGCATAGTAAATGCTCCAAGGTTAGCAAACATAAACAGAATCCAGTAAAGGAACAATCCAGCATTTGCTTCAGTTGTTCCAATGAGCACTGCTGACATAACAAAACCAGCATGAGCAATTGAGCTAAAAGCAAGCATACGTTTTACATCTTCTTGAACAAGTGCAACAATATTTCCAAAAGTCATAGTTAAAACAACTGTTATATAAAGTATATTTTCTAACCAAACTACACCTGAACCTATTAGCATCTCAAAAAGTCTAATCGTAACTACAAAACCTGCTATTTTTGGAACTATTGACATATAACCAGCTAAGGCAGAAGAGCTACCCTCATAAACATCTGGTGTCCATGTATGAAAAGGAACCATTGAGAGTTTAAATCCTAAAGCACCTATCATAAACACTGTTCCTGCGAGAACAGCGACTAATGGCTCAAAATTTCTTGATTGTAAAGCTTCAGCTATTTGATGAATCTCTATACTTCCTGTAAGTGTATAAAATATCAAAGCACTCATTACATAAAAACCAGCTGCAAGTGCTCCCATAGTAAAGTACTTAATAGCTGCTTCATGTGCTTTTGGACGGTTGTGCATTGCAATCATAGTGTAAAGTGAAAGTGAAGCAGTCTCAAGTCCAATGAAAATCAAAATTAGATTGTCACTTGAAACCATAAACTGAAAACCAGCAATCATAAACAGGAATAGTGCATAAAACTCTGCCATTGCAAACTCTTGAAAACGACGTCCTCCAAGAGCAAGTGGAACAAACAGAGCTGAAGTAACTAAAATAATGATTTGCGTAAGAAGAGCAATTCCATCAACTAAAACAACATCAAAAAAGCCTCTACTTGCTCCGTTGTAACCTAAAACTGCTCCAAGTGAAAGTAGTATAAAAAGTACTGTTAATACTGTATAAAAACTTCTTGAAAGATTTTTTGTTACTAAATCTATAATTATGATAGACAAAGCTCCCAAAATTGTTATTACCATTGGTAGAAGTGAAGTGAAATTTAGAGCTACAAAGTCTATACTGATTGGTTCTATCATTACTTAACTCCTTCGATTGTGTTCACTTTTAAAATGAACTCTTTTGCTTCTTGAGTGACCGCCTTTTTTTCCATCAACACAATCATTTTCTTAACACTCGCATCAATTGGACCTAAAATTGGCTTTGGATAAATTCCTAAGATTACAACTAAAGCTACTAAAGGAATAAGAGCAGCTAACTCTCTTCCGTTTAAATCTTTTAAACCTCTGTTCTTCTCATTCGTAATTTCACCAAAAAATGATCTTTTATATAAAGTAAGCATATAAATAGCTCCCAAGATGATACCACTTCCAGCAAATAGAGTCATAATCCAACTAACTCTATAAAAGCCCATAAGTGATAAAAACTCACCTACAAAACCAATAGTCAAAGGAAGTCCAACTGATGCCATTAACATTATTCCATATATTGTTGCAAAGGTCGGCATACTAATAGCAAGTCCACCAAATTCACTCATATTTTTTGTATGTCGCCTGTCGTAAATACACCCAACTAACATAAACAGAGCACCACTTACAATCCCATGACTTATCATAAGAAAAATTGAACCTGTGATACCCTCTGCATTAAGTGCAAAAGTACCAAGAATGATAATACCCATGTGTGATATGGAACTGTATGCTATTACTTGTTTCATATCCTCTTGGGCGTAAGCCACCATAGCTGCGTAGATAACCATAATTATGGCTACTATTGCAATTGGTATCAAAAAGTATACTGTCGCATCAGGGAAGAGTGGAAGTAAAAACCTCACCATTCCGTAAGTTCCCATCTTTAGAAGAACTGCTGCTAGTATAACCGAACCAATAGTTGGTGCTTGTCCGTGAGCATAAGGTAACCATGTGTGAAATGGAAACATTGGAACTTTAATAGCAAATGCTAAGAAAAATGCTCCAAATAACCAAAGCTGTGTATTAAATGGTAATGCAAGTTGTTGCCAATCTACAATTGAAAAACTCCAAATACCTATTTCTTGAAAATAATAATACCCCATATACAAGATACCTACAAGCATAAGAACTGAACCTGCAAATGTATATAAGAAAAACTTTATTGCTGCATATATTCTTCGATCACTTCCCCAAGCACCAATGATATAAAGCATTGGAATAAGTGAAAATTCCCAAAATAGGTAAAACAAAATTGCATCAAGACTTAAAAACACACCAACCATAGTCATTTCTAAGACTAAAACTGTGATGATTAGGTTCTTTGCATCTTTTTCGATACTAAGCCCAATAAGTGCAATCATAGTCATAAAAGTACTAAGAATTACTAGAAATAACGATATGCCATCAACACCCAAGTGGTAACTCATACCAAATTGCGAAATGATAGTAGCGTGTTCTACAAACTGAAGACCATCAATGTTTCCATCAAACGACGCCCAAAGAGCAATAGTAAGTAAAAACTCTAAAGCTGCTACGGTGATACCATAAACTCTTATGCTATCTTTGTTTACTAAGAATCCAAAGAGTCCTGCAACTAGTGGAAAAAATATTATTAATGATAAAATATAATCCATTCTCTACTCCTATACCGTCGGTCTATAAAAAATTGCTAATGCTAAAAGGACAACTATACCTACTACCATCCAACGCAACATTGACGAGAGATTACCACTCTGCATCTTTCTTGCTTTCTCTCCACCACCATATATGACTTTTGCAATCATATCTACAGTAGCATCTACTATTTTGTTATCTATATTCAACCAAGCAAACCTTGAGAGTGCTGTAAAAGGTTTCATAATAGCCTCTTCGTAAAATTTTGGAATATAATATTGATTTGAAAGAAGTTTATAAACTCCCCAATTCTCAATTTTCTCACTAAATCCACCTCTCTTGTACTTATAGACTGCATATGCAATACCACTAAGTGCGATTGCCGAAGTAGCAAAAATAAGTATAAGAGCAACACTGTGGTCAAGCGTAAATTCATAATCAACTAAAAGCTGAGTTGTAAACTCATGAAATGAGTGCTCAAAAAATCCAGCAACTATAGCTAAAAGTGCCAATGGAGTAAGTGCATAAATTACAAATGGTTGAGCATCATGAGGGTGATAACCAAGTTTCTCATGAACTTTTTCTCCAAAGAAAACAAGCATTACTAAACGGAAACTATAAAATGCCGTTAAACCAGCTCCAACAAAAAGTGCTCCCCATAAAAGGTATGAGCCATTGTTAAAAGCTACTTCAAGAATCTTATCTTTTGAAAAGAATCCAGCAAGTGGATAAATACCCGCAAGTGCTACTGAAGCTATACCCATAAGTATTGCTGTTGGTCTCATAGCCTTATAAAGTCCACCCATTTTTTTAATATCAAGTTCACCGTCCATGGCGTGCATTACATTACCAGCTCCTAGGAAAAGAAGTGATTTAAAGAATGCATGAGTCATTAAGTGAAAAAGTGCTATCCAATAAGCTCCAAGTCCAGCTGCAACAAACATATAACCAAGTTGTGACAGAGTTGAGTAAGCAATAATACGCTTTAAATCTCTATTTACAAGAGCCATTGAAGCTGCAAAAACTGCTACAAATGCTCCAAGAGAGGCTATAAACATTCCAACTTCAGGGATTAGAACATAAATCTCACTACAACGAATAACAAGATAAACTCCTGCTGTTACCATAGTTGCTGCGTGAATTAAAGCTGAAACTGGAGTTGGTCCTTCCATTGCATCTGCAAGCCACGTATGAAGTGGAAATTGAGCTGATTTACCCATAGCTCCAATAAATAAGAATATTCCTATCCAAGTAACTATGTTTGGCTCAATATTAATAATTTTAGCAAAAACTATGTCATATTGAAGTGAGCCTATACTCCAATAAATAAGGAAAATTCCCATCAACATTCCAAGATCTGCAATTCTATTCATAATAAAAGCTTCGTTTGCAGCCCATGATGCAGTGTGTTTTTTGTACCAAAAACCAATAAGTCCCCAAGAACAGAGACCAACGCCTTCCCAGCCTATGAAAAGACCAACAAAGTTATCGCTCATAACTAAAACCATCATTGAGAAAACAAATGCTGACAACCAAGAGAAAAATCTATTGAAACTTTCATCGTGTTCCATGTAACCTATAGAGTAAATGTGAACTATAGTTGAAACTAGTGTAACTGTTACCATCATAATTACAGAGACTTGGTCTACTACAAAACCAAATGGAACTCTTAGGTTTCCCGCACTTATCCAATCCATCATTTCAACGTGAACGATTGTGTCCATATCAACGTAGTTAAGAAGTATCATTGAACTTATGAAAGAAACAAATATCAATGCAGATGTAAAGATACCTGTAAAAAGATTTTTAGGACTTTGTGCAAATAAAGCTGCTATCAAAGAGCCAACTATCGGTGCAAAAAGTGCAATATAAAGATATTTTTCCATTGCGTTACCCTTTCATCAAATTTAAAGTATCAAGGTCAGTTGAGCCAGTCTTTTTATACCAAAGAATCAACAATCCAAGACCAACAGCTATTTCACTAGCTGCTACTGCTATTATAAAAAATGCAAACATTTGTCCACTTAAGTCTCCATAGTAATGAGAAACTGCAACAAAACCAACATTAACTGCATTTAACAAAATCTCTGTCGAAAAGAAAAGCATTAAAAGATTTTTTCTTCTCATTACACCAATAAGTCCAATACTAAAAAGAATTCCTGAGAGAACTAAATAATGAGTTAAAGTTATCATATGATCTCCCTTTTCTCTTCATAATGATCTTCTTCTGTAAGATTCATCTCCATCCTTTTGCTAACAAGTAAAATTCCACTTATCATAGAAACCAACAACATAACCGCTGCAAGTTCAAATGGAATAAGGTATTTTGTAAACAAAACTAATCCTACCAACTGAATATTACCCTCTCCCTCTATAACAGAAGGATAAATAGCTTCAATATTAGCCGAGTATATCGGTGCACTCATAATGATAACTATCAAAACAGCTGAGATAATAGACAAAGAATAGAGTACTTTTTTATAGTGAATATTCTCTTTAACATCTCTTGTTGTATCAAAAAACATCATACCAAATGCGTAAAGTGCCATAACTGCACCTGAGTAGACTACTATCTGGACAACTCCTAGGAATTCTGCTCCTAAAAGGAAAAAGAAACCCGATATAAAAATCATCCCGCCTGCTAATGCACTCATTGCATAGAGTGCATTCTTACTAAAAACAACAATCCCAAACATAATAATAGTTAGGATTGAAAATGTATAAAATGCTATAACTTCAAACATAATAACCTCAATACGCTAGTGGTGTTTTTTTAACAAAAGAGTCTGCATCATCGCTTAACGCGCCAAATCCAGGAAACTCTTGCTGTTTATTAGCCTTGAACTCGTCCAAAGGCGTTAACATATCTTCTCTTAACCCAAAATGTGCTCTTTGCTCACCTGCATTTTCATAATCACTACTATGAACAATAGCAAGTTCAGGACAAACTTCAGCACAATAACCACAAAATATACATCTACCAAAGTTGATTGTATATTGTGATACCTCTTTTCTTGAATTTTCATCAAGTTTTGTCTCTATTCTAATACAATTAGAGATACAAATTTTTTCGCAAAGACCACAACCAATGCATCTATCACTTCCACTCTCTTGGAGGCGAAGAAGCTTGTGAATTGCTCTGTATCTTGGTCCCATTTCTAACTTCTCTTGCGGATATGAAACTGTATGCGTATTGCCTCTTGCAAACATCTCTCTTAAAACTATCCATAGTCCTACAAAAAGCTCACCTTTTATGGCACGGCTAAATCCTCTTTTGAAGAATTCCCAGCCTGTTTTTGGCTTGGCTTCTCCTTCGTAGAAAATATATCCAGGAGCCACATCTCTTTTTGAAAATTGTTCTAAACTCATTATGCCCTCCTAAATAAGCACTATGCCAGTGATTAGAATATTGATAAGTGCCAAAGGCATCAATACTTTCCAACAAAGCCACATCAATTGGTCTGGTCTAATATGAGGCCAAGCCGCTCTAACCCACAAAAATAAAAATATAAAAGCAGATATTTTAAACAGTATCATAATGGCCCCAGGAATAATCCAAAGTGGATTATAACCACCCAAGAACATAATACTAACTAAAAACGATACTGTTATCATATTTGCATATTCACCTACAAAAAATAATCCCCATCTCATGCCAGAATAATCTGTTGCATAACCAGAAACAATTTCTGCTTCATACTCAATCAAATCAAATGGTGTTCTATTAGTTTCAGCAAAACCAGCAATTACAAAAAGTAAAAATGCAAAAGGTTGTTTCCAAACTAACCAAGAAGTAAATCCACCAATTTGATAATCATTTATATCTATCAGAGAAAGTGAACCAATTATCATAATAGGTGCTAAAAGTGCAAGTCCTGAAACAACTTCAAAACTCAACAACTGTATAACAGTTCTTGCAGCTCCTAAAAGTGCCCATTTGTTTGTACTACTCATGCCCGCAAGAAGTGGAGCGTACATACCAGCACTCGCAACTCCCATAACAAATAGAATACCTACATTTATGTCAGATATAATCGGTGTTATTGTATAACCAAATACCGTAAATTCTGGGAAAAATGGTACAGCTGCCATTGCTGTAAAAGCACAAACAGGTGCAATTACAGGAGCTATTTTAAATATAGGCTTTACTGCATGTTGTGGAACTATGTCTTCTTTTGTAAAAAGCTTAATACCATCTGCTGCTAATTGTAAAACGCCATGAGGTCCTACGTTCATGGGTCCAAGTCTACGCTGCATATAAGCTAAAACCTTTCTCTCTATAAAAGTAGCAAAAGCTGCCATACCTGCCACAACCGATAACACTATAACGGCTTTTATAACCGTTTCAATTACTATTGCCCAGTCCATTATTTCACACCTTTTATGCTAACTTCAGCAAACCTATACCCATCAGGAAAGAATTGCTTAGCATTTAGTTTTGTATCAAATGTAGGTAAATATGGTATATCTCCACTTATCATTAAATCAACTTCAACTCTAAGTGTAAGTTTTACTCCATTACTTCCCTCAACCACTACCATATCAGCACTTTCAAGTTCTCTTTTTTCTAAAAACTCACTTGAGGCATATAATGAACCAGCCTCATTGAGTTGATGTGCTCTATTGGTAGAAGCATTAAACTGTTGCACTGGGTTTGCTAAGTAAAGAGGTGTAATCATCTCTTTATGCTCACTTATCTCATCTACTTCATCTTTACATATAACGGTTTTTGAACTTAATAGATAACCACGGTTCTCTTCACCAGCTCTTGTAAACTCATTTGGTAATGAGTCAAATGGTACTGCTTTAAAACCACGACGAGGAGGAAGTTCCTCAGTATAGTCTATAGTAAACTCAGTATCAAAACCAAGCTCATTGGCTATGTCATTTAAACAGTATCCTCTATATGGAAGAGCTGCATTTGTAGGAACTACTCTTTTATTCATGCTAGTAAATGTTCCCTCTTGTTGATTAAGAGCAGGCATATCTAAATCACCCTTTCCTAAAGCACTTAGAGTTACATCTGCCTTAACATTGTAACCAAGAGTAAATTTACCTCTATTTTTGTTCAAATCACATATAATAGAAACACCAAGAGTATTTGTCTGACTTGGAATTATAACAACGCTAAAATCTGTATATTTTTGTATGAGCCCTAGAAGTTTTGCTAAGTTTTTACTCTTTGGATGCTTATATAAATCTTCACCAGCAATTAGTGAAAAAGAATCTTTTTTAGCAAGTAATTTTGGTAACTTCTCACTAAAATCATCAATACCAAGTATTTCAAAAAGTGAATTCTCATCTACCTCTATCTCTTTTTCCTCTTCCCCTTCACCCACTGTTTGTTTACATGTAGTATGAAAAGATTGAAGATAATTAGCAGTTTCACTCGGCAAGTTTTTACCAAACAAATCAAGAATAAGATAAAGAACAGCTTCTTCAGCTCCAACTTTATGGTTCAGACTCAATAAGTTTTTAGAGTATCCCTCTACAACTGGGTCAGCTACTGGATGAAAATAAAGTCCTGCACCTTTGTTCATACTAAGAGCATTATTAAAAGCATAACCTGCATTTGGACTGTCTGTTTTGATTGCAGTTCCTACACTTACAACAAAGTTGCTTTTTTGAACTGTTTTCAAATCTCCACTATAAAGATTTGTTCCGCTGACAGATGCAAAGTTATCTAGAAATTTCTTATAAGCATAAGCGTCATCATTTACTAGCTTATAGCCATATTTATCTTTTAGTTTTTGAAGTATCAATGCTTCTTCGTTTGTTATAAAACTATCAAATTCAATTGTATCTACTTTTGTTTTGATAGTGTTTATTACTTTTTCAAACGCCTCTTCATCTTTGCCTGCAACTACATTTTCAAAGTCATATCCATATCTAGCCCCACCGTGAATTGGTGAAAAACTGTAATCATTACTTACTCTAAAAATTTTATCATTTGAATTTGACACATTATCATGTCTAACATCGTAATATATAAGAGAACAATCACTACTATGAGGGTTAGCTGCTGGAATCTTCTTAAGCTCCCAAGCATTTGCTTTGTACTGAAAGTCACTACTTACAAGTGCTCCAACAGGACAAACTGAGCTACACTCACCACACATAGTACATTCAAGGGTATCAGCTCCGCTTGCAACGCCTATGATAGACTTTTGAAGTTTATTCCACATTGCATATGCATCTTTAGGAGTTTTCTCTTTCCACTCTTTATCAAGCTCAGCTCCACCACGTTTAACTGTTTTAAGTGCTGATTCTCCAATCATGTCTTTACAAACTGTGACACAACGCTCACAGACTATACACAAAGATGGATCATAATGAATCTTTCCCCAATCAGTAGCAGGACGAGGCATATCAGCTATACAGTGACTCTGAGAATTGATCTCCATCTCCATTGTATAGTTTTGCAATTCACACTCACCACTTTGGTCACAAACGCCACACTCTAGAGGGTGATTTACATCGTATATCTCCATGATAGCTTTGCGTTCTTTTTCTATCTCTTCATTTTTAGTGATTATATTCATGCCGTCTTTTGCTTTTGCATTACATGAATATACACGTTTACCATCAACCTCTACCAGGCATAGTCTACAAGCCAAAGTTGGTGAACAATTTGAAAGATAACAAAGTGCTGGAATGAAAATATCATTTGCCCTTGCTATGTTTAGTACAAACTCTCCCTCTTTTGCCTTACATTCAACGCCATCAATAGTTACTTTAATTTCGTTCATTGAACTTCTCTCTTTGTGATTTTTGCTACTTTAAACCTATATGAATTTTCATTTATTTCACTAGGCATTAAAGCTATCGTACCTTTTAACTTTTTATCAAGTCTAAACTCTCTATTTTGATTTTGCACTGTTACTAGCTGCCCATTTTGAACTTTTGCGGCAACTGCAAACTGAGCTGAACCTATCAAAAGCTCTCCATTCTCATCTGAGTTATACTCAAAAACAACTGTCCCATCAAAACTCTCTAACTCTTCAACCTCTTCTACATGTAAAGAGTCTGTTTTCATTTTTTTCAAACACTTTATCTCTATATTGCTATATTTTTTTAAAAGATTTATAAACTTTGAAATATTTTCCACTCGTGAGTTCAAAAACATATCTTTACCAAAAATAATCAAAGGTTTTGAAGCATTTTGAATCATTACATGTAACTCTTGGGCTTCTTCTTCTCCAATATTAGTTTCAGCACTTATATAACCTTCATCTAACTCATCAAAATAATCTCTTATCTCTTGAGGTAAATCAGTATTTTTTAAAAACTCTTTTGCAAGAATTGCTATTACACCCTCTTCACTTCCAGCTTCGTATCTGCTAAAAAACTCTACACTTTTCATGAGAGGTAAGTCTTCCAATACAGATATAAGTGCTATTTTTGAATCTTTTATTGTTTTAAAAAGCTCTTTATCATCCAAAGAGAGCATAGAACCAATAACTACTACCAAATCATGGGTCATTCATGAACTCCTTTTTTAACAACTAATGTCCAATCAACTTCATTGAACTTTAGTGAGTTCATTAGTGTATGTCCAGCTTCTTTTATAAGATCGTTACTTTTTTGAACTCCTGAAAAATCACCAATTTCAAATATGAAGATAGATACTTCATCAGTAGCAGATTCATTAACTAATTCTAACATCCTATCGTAGAAATTTTCTTTCAAATGTCTTAAGTCATGTCGTTTCATTTTACTATCTCCTTTTTCAAGAAGTGAATTCTTGAAAAATTCCCCTCACTAAAGCTTTGTCTTTTACAAGATGAAAATAAATTTTTCATAGCCCAACCCCTATCTGTCTATTTCGCCAAATACGATATTGGTATTACCAATAATCGTAACAACATCAGCTAAGTACTGTCCAGGAAGTAAATCTTGAAGTATACTTGTATGCCAAAAACTTGGAGTTCTAAGTTTGAGTCTGTAAGGATATGGGTCACCTTGTGAATTTATATAAAATCCAAGTTCACCTTTTGGAGACTCAGTCGCAACATAAACTTCACCAACTGGTGGTCTCATACCTTGAGTTACAAGAACAAAATGTTGCATCAAAGAGTAGTTTTGCGTCATAATCTGCTCTTTTGGAGCTGAAATATACTTTGGTGCATTTGCCATAAGTTCTGGAGTGGTTTCACTATACATTGGTATAAGTTGTTTTAGTATTTTTAGAGACTCTCTCATCTCTTTCATGTGAAGCTTATATCTTCCATAACAATCACATCTATCACTAACAGGAACATCAAACTCTACCTCATCATAAAGCTCATAAGGTTCCTCTTTTCTAATATCCCAAGCTATACCACTTCCTCTTAACATAACTCCACTACAGCCCCAACTTTGAGCCATCTCAGGAGTTACAACACCAACATCTTCAAGTCTCATTTTCCAAATACGGTTTTTGTCTAGTAAACCCTCATAAGTCTCAATGGCAGCTGGCATTTCACTGATAAACTTCATCAAAGAGTTTGTCCAGCCTTTTGGAAGGTCAAGAGGAACACCACCAATACGAACTGCTGAATGAGTCAATCTTGCTCCACAGTAATCTTCAAAAAGATCCATCGCATACTCTCGTTCTCTAAAGGCATATAAGAAGACTGTCATTGCTCCAACATCTAGGGCATGACATGCTATCCAAAATAGATGCGAAGTGATTCTTGAGAGTTCTAAAAGCATCATCCTAATTACTTTTGCACGTCTAGGAACATCAAGGTCTATTAATTTTTCAACCGCCAGAGCAAAGCCATAGTTATTTGAAGTTGATGCTATGTAGTCCATACGATCTGTTGTTGGTAAGAATTCATTATATATCATGTTTTCTGCCATCTTTTCCATACCACGATGGAGATAACCAACATCTGGAATAGCTTTTGTGACTAACTCACCATCTAATTCAAGTATAAGACGAAGTTGTCCATGAGAACTAGGATGCTGAGGACCAAAGTTAATAATCATACGATTATCTTCTCTCTCAAATACTAAGTTCTCAAAAAATGGTTGAAGTCTATTTACTTTTTGCATATTATGGTCTCTCTTTTAGTATTTTAGGTTCGTTCTTTTTAGAGAGTTTTCTCACAATTGGAATTCCACCCTCTTCTTGATAATCCATTTCAGTCTCTTTATCACTATACTCAGCCCCAAATGAAACTTCGTGTTTGATTCTTGCAAATCTATGAGTATCTTTTTCTACTATTCTTGCACCATCTCTCTCTTCAGGTCCAATTATATCTCTATACTCACGTCCAAAAATCTTATCTATCTCATACCACTGTGCTTCTTCATCTCCAATTAATGGGTACGTTTTACGAAGTGGATAATCATGCCAATCATCAGGCATAAGAATTCGTTTCATGTAATGATGTCCTGTGATTCTTACACCAAACATATCGTACATTTCTCTCTCAGCCCAATCTGCACTTTTGTAGATACTAGTTACACTTTTTATCTCTTCTTTCTCTTTTATGAAAAATTTAACTCGCATTCTTTTTCTTTTAGAAGTTGAAAGCATCTGATAAAATATCTCAAACTCTCCACTCTTAGCTAACCAATCAATAGCACTAAGTTCACTCAAAAAGTTATATTTTAATTTATCTCTTAAAAATTCTAAAACTTTTAAATTATCTTTTGCATTAATATAAACTACAAGTTGTCCTCTTTGGATATATGCTTCTTCTACATGAAATGAAGACTCTAAATCTTTAACATCTTTTGCAAAAATTTCATCAGAACTAACTTCTTCTTTAGGTACCTGAGGAGCTACGTAAAATCTATCGTTATAATAAGCTTTTGCTTGTGTATTTTTTCTATTTGAATACTCTCTCATCACACTAACCTCTTCGGTTTTAATTTTCTTGAAGCGTTTTCAGTTCTTACTTTCTTTTGAAGAAGCATAAGTGCATATTGAAGACTTTCAGGACGTGGAGCACAGCCAGGAAGATAAATATCAACTGGAATAATTCTATCGGCTCCTTGGACTGTAGCATATGTATTGAACATACCACCAGTGTTAGCACAACTTCCCATGCTAATGACCCATTTAGGTTCACTCATTTGGTCATAAAGTCTTCTCATAAATGGAGAGTGTTTTTTTGTTAAAGTTCCAGCGATGATAAGCACATCTGATTGTCTAGGACTCGCTCTAAAAATAGTTCCAAATCTATCGAAGTCATATCTACTTGCACCAGTTGCCATCATTTCAATAGCACAACATGCTAATCCATACGTTAAAGGCCATAGTGAGTTACTTCTTCCCCACTGAACAAGTTTATCTACTGTTGTAAGTGCGACCGGTAAGCCTCCCTCACTTAGATAATTTATCTTATGCTGTGCCATTCAAGCGCTCCTTTTTTCAATGCATATACAAAGCCTATTGCAAGAAGTGCAATAAAAAGCACCATCTCAATAAAACCAAACATACCAAGATACCTAAAATTCACTGCCCATGGAAACATAAAAATAATCTCTACATCAAACAGTATAAATAAAAGTGCAAAAAGGTAAAAATGAGCCGAAATCTTATTTGGCTGTTTACTAACCTCTGGTCCACACTCATATATGGTAAGTTTCAACTTTTCAGTATCTAATCTCGCCATTCGTCGTGAAACGATTCTTGCTAAAACAGTTATGCCGTAAAATACAGCAAACCCAAACACTAAGAGGAAAAATGCTCCAAAATAGGGATGAGCAAAATCCATATGTGACATTTGTGTCATGGAAAATCCTTATAATAAACTCTTGGATTACTCGCTATTTATTCAAATAGTAAGTAGTCCAAGAGTTCTAATTTAATATCAATTAAGCTAAAGCTACGAATTTTACCTTAATTCATATTAAACTATTTTTATTTTATTATACGGAAACAAATCCTACAGATTTCTCCTCTCCAAATACTCCTGCTTTTTCTCTTTTTATAGCACTTATAAAATCTTCCATACTAAAAATTGGCTCCTCTTTTATGGCAACTCTTAAGGCACAGTTTTTCAATACTAATTTAATCTGTCCACCACTAAGCTCATGCTTTGCTAAGCTTTCAATACAAAAACTCTCTTCATAAACCGCACTCTCAGGAAGAAGTTTTTGCCAAAGCTCAATTCTCTGCTTTAGGGTTGGTTTTTCAAATGCTATTTTATAATCAAAACGTCTTGAAAAAGCACTATCTATTGTTTCAAGCATATTTGTAGTTGCTATTAAAACGCCATTGAACTTTTCTATCTGCTCTAAAAATATGTTTTGCATCTGATTGTGCATTTTATCCGCACCACTGCCGCCATCGGTTGAGCGCGCACTTAAAAACTGATCTGCTTCATTTAGTAGCAAAACTGGTTCACTCTTAGTTTTCACTGCCAAATCTCTAAAGTTATCAAAAATTGCTCTTACATTTTGCTCGCTCTCTCCTACATATTTAGAAAGTATTTTAGAACAATCAAAACTAAGCACTCTTTTTTTCATTGACTTTGCCAAAGAGTATGCCGTCATAGTTTTTCCAGTCCCAGGAGGTCCATAAAAGATGATTTTAGCATCAATTCCACCACGTCTCTCTTTTACGCCCCACTCTCTTAGAAGTTTCATAACATTTCTATCTACTTGTTTCAAAAGATTGTCTAAAAGCTCTCTTGTTTTTGGAGTTAAAACTACATCATCTAATGTTGTTTTTGGATCTACTAGTTCAAAAATTTCTTGGTTTTGGATAAGCATATCTAATTTTATTTTTTTTGCTTTTTTATCTTTATTTGGATGCATTATTTTTTGAAGTAACTCTTCACTTATGAAAAAGGTTCTTGAAACTCCACCAAAGCCATTTAGCATTTCATCATAATCTATAATCTCTTCTTCAATGAGTTTTGAGCCCTCTTCAAGTAGAGCTCTATTCTTTATTTTTTCATAGTCATCAACACTTATAAGATTTACTAATGTATTCATATCTCTTAGAGATTCAAACTCACTTGCATACTCCTCTTTTAGAAGTGCTAAAAATATAATTTGTTCTTTTTGATTTAATTCAAAATCTGTAAATATTTTCTCTATAGCTATATCTATTTCACTAGATTCTACTCTTGCTAATATTCTTGATTCTAAAAGTTGGAGTTTTGAATTAAGAGAGCTAATGTTAATGGCATTTTGTTTATTATGACTAAGTTTTTGATACATCTCTATACGCAAAAATTGGTCTTTTAGATACTCTAAATGATCTTTATAAGGTACAACTTCTGGTAGTTCCATATCTAAAGTTCCATCTTCTAAAAGTTTTAAAAATGAGCTACTAAGAGTTACTGTAGCATTTAAAAGCTCCAAGTTTGAAGTTTCTGCAGTTTTAAGGTTCACAAAAGCACCAAGGGTTATCCAACCTTGGTCAAGCAAATTTTTTACTAAAGGCAATTGTTTAATGTGGCTATAGTTTTTGTCACCAAATTGAGTTACAAGAGTATCTAAAATAACAACTTCTACATTACCGCTTATATACTTTTTTGTTATCTCTTTTAAAAGAGTAGCTTCTTGTTTTGTGGATTTTAGGTGTTCAAAAATTATACAAGTTTCAAGAGTTTTAGTCTCTAAAAAATCTATCAAATAGCGCAAAAAATACCTTTACATGTAAACCAAATTATCTAAGTTTAACATTTTAGCATAACAAAAAGATGATAGCGGTTAAGAGAAGTATTAAACTTCTCTTTTAAGTTTTAGTAAATTCACCCTTTTGAACTTGCTCTTTTAGAACTCTTTTAAGTACTTTTCCCGTAGCATTCTTTGGTAACTCTTCTACTAAATAGATATGTTTAGGGACTTTGAAGTTTGCCAAGTGAGATTTTAGATACTTTTTTATCTTCAAATCATTCAGCTCAGTATCTTCTTTAGGTTGAACAAATGCCATAACCTCTTCATCATTTAGCTCATTTTTGATGCCAATTACAGCAGCGGCATCAACTCCCTCATAAAGAGCTAAAACTTCTTCTATCTCTCTTGGATATACATTGATACCCTTAGATATAATCAAATCTTTTTTTCTATCCACAATAAACAAAAAGCCATCTTCATCAATTTTTCCTAAATCACCACTAAGTAACCAACCATTGACTATGGCCTCATCAGTAGCATCTGGACGATTTAGATAACCTAACATGACGCAATCACCTTTAATAATAATTTCACCAACTTCACCAGTTGAAAGTTCTACCATTTCATCATCTACTATCTTTATCTCATAACCATCTAGTGGTAGACCTACAGAAAGTGGTTTTTGTCTGCCTAAACGATTTACAGCAACCGCAGGTGAGCACTCACTAAGTCCATAACCCTCTGTAAGAGTTGCATTTTTAAACTTAATACTAAAGTCATTTAAAACTGACTCACTCAAAGGTGCACTTCCAGATATGAAAATCCTGATTTTATTAAACCACATAAAGTACCAAGGTATTTTGGCTTTTATTAATGAATTATAAAGAGTTGGAACTCCTAAAAAAACCGTTGCACGTTTTAAAAGTGCTTGTCTTAGAACATTTGCAAATGGAAATACTGATTTAACAATTATGATTGAGGAGTTTGTCATAATTGGTAAAATCACCATGACAGAAAGTGTAAAAGAGTGAAACATCGGTAAAAATACTAAAAATCTATCTTTTTCATCTATTTCAAATGCTTTTTGTCCGCTCCATGAGTTTGAAAAAATATTTCTAAAACTCAGCATTGCACCTTTTGGCTTACCTGTTGTTCCTGAAGTGTACACTACACAGGCTAAATCATCAAGTTTTGGAGGAGCCATAAGCTGCTCATGTGACTCTTGAGACTGGGTAATCTCTACAAAACTATAGTTTTTATCATCTAGTCCATCATAATCTTCAGTCCAAACAATCTTTTCTACTGCTGTCGAGTACAAAAGATTTTTCGTCTCTTTAGAGAGTGAAGGTGAACTTATAAGCATCTTTGCTTCACAGTCATTGACTATGTACTCAAACTCTTCATGCTTCAAAAAAGTGTTAATAGGGACTGCAACAGCCCCTATTTTTGTTATAGCAAAGAGCGATATCATAAACTCTTCAGAATTACTAACTATCATAGCAATTTTATCTTGGCTTTTGATGCCACTAAATTCTAAAAACCTAGCAAATGTATCAATCTTACGTTTAAAATGAAGATTGTCTACTTTTCTATCTTCAATGAAAATAACTGGTTTACTTGGACTTACTTTAGCGTTATGTTCAATCGCTTCATAAAAGTTTTGATATCGATACTCTAACATTGATTTTCCTTAAAATCTGTACTTCATTGACATTGTAATTAAATGTGCTGCAGCATCTGTGAATGTTCCATTTGCTGCTGTTGGCTCTGTAGCACTTCTATTGTTGACTGTTCTTTCTTCTTTTTGATCATAAAGATAAGCTAAACCAATTTTCATTTTATCATTTATTTTATATTCAAGTCCAGCTGAATAAAGTTTTGCATCTGATTCTGGCAATTCAAAACCAACAGTGCTTGAAGGTGCTGGATTTTTATCTATAGCAAAACCTGCCATTAATTTTAACTTATCATTGTATTGATGGATAACACCAATACGATAAGCATTTACATCTTTCCAGTTTTTTGCTTTTGGTTTATCAAATGGAACTGTAAAACCACCTATATTTTGTCTAAATTCAAAATCTAATGTATCATATGCAGACCAATAAGTTCTCTCAAAAACAAATTCTACTACTGTTTTATTCATTGTATATGCTGCTGCTAAAGTAAAAGAAGCTGGCAAAGGAACTGTTACAGCTGCATAAATATCAGAGAAAACTACTTTGCCCCCTGCAGATAGATCTGCTGTACCTGTTTCAGTCAAATCAACTTTTGAACGATAAGTTGAAGCCAATGTAAGGTTTTCTGTTGCTTTGTAACTAAGAGCCAGATTATATCCAAAATCAATAGAATCAGCTTCCATGTCTCTTGCTATTGATGCGGGATTAAGTCCTGTAGCATCACTTTTTATAATACCTGATGAATATATACCTCTTAGACCAAATCCTACAGCAAATTTATCATTTACTTTATATGCTATTGTTGGATTTATTTCTATAACTTCTAATGTAAACTCTTCAGCACTAGCTTTTGCATATGCACTATCCCATCTTTTTGACAAACCACCAGGTGCCACCATAGACAAGCCAAATCTAAAATCTCCTACTGCTGGTGATACATAATGAAATGTCGGAACATAAAATTTTTCTTCTTTTGACTGACCATTAAACGCAGGATTTACTGAATCGGTATAGTTGATTTTAGCAAGATTTATATAGGTAAAAGCCATCTCGATTTCAGAGCCTTCGTCCATCCATACCATATTTGCAGGGTTGTAATAACTTGAATCTGCACCATTTGCTCCAGCTACGTAAGCAGCGCTTAATGCTGTACTATTTAATGATTGCTCAGGAATTCTCCATCCTGATGCACTTAATGTTACTGCACTAAGACCAAGTAGTGCTGCAACTTTTGCGTAATTCTTCATATCTTCTCCTATTAGGTTTTAATTTTTGACTAAACTATAAAGAAGCTCAATTTCTTGAGTCCATATAGTGTCGTCTATAGTCTCTAGCACCATTGGTATGTCATCAATCCTATCATCATTCATAATAAGTTTAAATGGTTCAATTCCCAGTTTGCCCTCTCCTATGGAGTGATGTCTGTCAACTTTACTCCCAAGGTCTGGCTTTGAATCATTCAGATGCATGCCCATCAAGTGCTCGAATCCTACAATACTAGCAAATTTATCCATAGTTTCATTATATGTTTTTACTGACCGGAAGTCATAACCTGAAACAAAAAGGTGGCAAGTGTCGATACAGACGCCTATTCGTGCCTTATCTATAGAGTTATCACACAAATAGCCCAAGTGTTCCATTTTGTAACCCATATTACTACCTTGTCCAGCTGTATTTTCCACAACTAACTTCACACCATTTGTCTGACGTAGAGCTTCGTTTATAGACTCACTTATGAGTTCTAAACAATTATCTTCGCTTATCTGTTTTAGGTGACTCCCTGGGTGAAAGTTTAATCTATCTAGTCCAAGTTGTTCACAACGTTTTAACTCATCTATAAAAGCATTTAGTGATTTTTCTCTTTTTTCAACATCAGGATGTCCTAAATTTATAAGATAACTGTCATGCGGTAAAACATGCTTTGGAAGTATTTCAGATTTTTCTAATTCCTCTTTAAACTTAGATATTATCTTTTCATCTAAATCTTTGGCTACCCATTGTCTTTGATTTTTTGTAAAAAGGGCAAAAGATTTTGCACCCAGTTTTCTTGCATTTATTGGTGCATTAAAAACACCTCCACTTGCACTAACATGCGCACCTATCATTTTCATTTTAATTCCTTCAGTTTTATCAATACTCTATTTTTACTATCTTTATAATATAAATTTCCATTCTCAACTCTATACGTTATATCATAACTCTTAGATTTTAATTTTTGTTCAAATCCTACTTCAAATTTTTTAAGATTCTTTTCACCATATATGGGTTTTAAGTTAAACAATTCATCTATAAAACTTTCGTAATGACTAATACCAAAAAACTCTTTGTTAAAGCTTCTCTTTGACAAACAAACATAATCTAAACATACATTATCATCTACATGTAAATCAAATATGGGAGTAGAAGCAGAAAAAAGTTGTAAATTGAATCTACTTTCATCTCTTTTTATAAAGCCTGTATCGGCTACTGCAATTTGAGAATTTTTTATAACTATGTAATATGGCTTTGAAGAGACATACGGTGTTTTGTAGGCACAACCTGTAAAAAAAAGTAAAACTACTAAAAGAAGCTTATACATTTTTAGCTCTTAAATAAGTTCCAACCTCTGCACTAAGCATTCCAAACAAAATCAAACCAGCTCCCATAAGCTGAACCATATAAAACTGTTCTCCTGCAAAATAGTAACCAAATATACCGGCACTCACAGGCTCCATAGTAAATATAATTGCAGTTTTTGCTGGTGTTGTAAACTTTTGCATAACTGTTTGAGTAAAAAAAGCAAAAATCGTGGCAAAAATTACAGTTATGATAATAGCTTCAAGAAAAACTCCATCGAAACTACTTGGCATTATATACCCATCAACTGCAAAAGCACCTAAAAAACAAAGTAGTGTTACAACAACAAACTGAATCGTAACAAGTAAAAAAGCACTATGTTTTTTTGCGTAAACATCTGTAAAAGTTATCTGCAAAGCAAACATAGCAGCACAAATGAGAGCATAAAACTCACCTTTTCCAAATCCTCCTAAATCTGCATTATTTGTTAAAAAATACAGACCTATTGCAGCACACACTGCCCCAAACAAAGAGTAGATTGAAGCTTTTTTCTTAAATATTAAAAAAACAGCAAATGGGACTATAACTACATTTAGTCCTGTTATGAATGCTACTGTTGAAGAGTAAGTGTAAGTGAGTGCAAAGGTTTGTGTTGCAAAACCTAAAAACATAAATATGCCTAAAATAATTCCAGCTTTAAGAGTAGCTCGGTCAAGTTTTTTGAACTCCTTAAATGAAATAAGGCTCATAAAAGCAGCTGCTATCATGAAACGCCAAAACAAAAATATATAGACCGGTGTATCTTCGATAGCATCTTGAACTATAAAAAATGTTCCCCCCCAGCAGATTGCTACCAATAACAATGAAAAATCTGCCCCAAATTCTTTTAATTTACTTTTTATCAAATCTTACCTTTTTTAAAAATAGTATTTTACCATATTTTATTTCTGATTTTGTTAATTTTAATACTTATAAGTATTATTTTTTCTCCTTTATATGCTAGAGGAAAAACATCTATATCACTGCTTAAGCTCAATTGCAAATACAATTGTGTGAAATATCTACATAATATCAATAAAATTTCAAAATCAATACATTTTTATATTAGTTTTATAAATACTTGGTAAGATTAAATCTTGTAAACATAAAAGGTATTGAATGGATGACTTAATTATAAGTATGAAAAATGTAGATAAGTACTTTGGAGATTTCCATGTGCTTAAAAATATTAATTTCTCTGTAAAAAAAGGAGAAATAGTAGTAATTTGTGGACCTAGTGGAAGTGGAAAATCTACTCTTATTAGATGTATAAACAGACTTGAAGAGATAGATAGCGGAGACATACATGTAGAAGGTAAAGATTTATATGATAGAAAAGTAAATGTAAATCAACTCAGAGCAGAGACTGGAATGTTATTTCAGCACTTTAACCTCTTTCCTCATTTAACGATTCTAGAAAATATTACAATAGCACAAACAAAAGTTAAAGGCACTTCGAAACATGATGCCCATGAAAACTCATTAAGACTTTTAGAAAAAGTAGGGCTTGCTCATAAGGCAGAAGGTTACCCTAGTGAACTTAGTGGTGGACAAAAACAGCGTGTTGCAATAGCTAGAACACTCGCTATGAAACCTCAAATCATACTTTTTGATGAACCAACTTCAGCGCTTGACCCTGAGATGATAGGTGGAGTACTAGATGTAATGCGTGATCTTGCACATGAAAACTATACCATAGTATGTGTTACTCACGAAATGGGTTTTGCAAAAGAGGTATGTAACCGTATAGTTTTTATGGATGAAGGTGAAATTTTAGAAGAAAACACTCCAAATGAATTCTTTACAAATCCAAAAACTGAACGTGCTCAGAAATTTTTAAAAGAAGTATTAATACACTAAAAGATTAAATATAGTAAACAAACTTAAAGGAGCTTGAATGAGAAAAATTATTGTCGCATTGATCATAATGCTTGGACTAAACAGTATGGTGATGGCTGATGACATCAACCTATGGAAAAATTCTACGTTAAACAAAATACTACAACGTGGTGAATTAAGAGTAGGTATGGAACCAGGTTATATGCCTTTTGAGATGAAAGACAAAAAAGGTAACGTCATCGGATTTGATGTAGATATAGCTAAAGAAATGGCAAAAGCAATGGGTGTTAAACTTACCCTTGTTCCAACTGCATGGGATGGAATCATAGCTGCACTTTTAACTGACAAATTTGATATAATTATGAGTGGTATGACTGTTACTCAAGAAAGAAACCTAAAAATCAACTTTGCTAACCCATATATTAGTGTTGGGCAAACTATCATTGCTCAGAAAAAGCATGCTGGAAAAACTTGGAAAGATTTAGATAAACCTGAATATACAATAGTAACTAAACTTGGTGTTACAGGTGAAATTGCAACTAGAAAAATGTTCAGAAAAGCAAAAATCAGAACTTTTGAGACAGAAGCTGATGGAGCACAAGAAGTACTTAACGGTAAAGCTGATGCATTTGTTTATGACAAGCCATATAATGCTATCTTCTTTTCGCAGAAGCAATCTACTGGAAATATTATCCACTTAGATACTGACTTAACTTTTGAGCCATTAGGATGGGCTTTTAGAAAAGGTGATCCTGATTTTAACAACTGGTTAAACAACTTTTTACATCAGATGAAAAATGATGGTAAATATGACAAAATATATAGCAAGTGGTTTGAAAAAGACGCTTGGCAAAAGAAGGTAATGTAAATTACTTTCTTTTAGAGACGCATATTTGCGTCTCTTTTTTGTCTACATGTAGTAGGTAAAAAAGAGATACAACTTAGGATAAACGGCAAAATGGCAAAAACAAAACAATCAATTTTAGAAAACAAAGCACTTGGACACACAATAGCTGTTCTTTTTTACGTACTAATAGGTTACTTCATGTTTAACGCAGCTTCAAACATGAACTATATCTGGAAGTGGACTAGTGTTCCAAAATACTTTGCATATGAAAAAGTAACAGCTGTTGAAGCGCCATTTGACGGAGTTGTCAATATAAAAGAAAATGGGAAAGTAGTAATCAGCAGTGATGATGACTCTCAAGAACTTGAAATTCCAAGTGGGTATACTTTTGTAATCGATAGCGGTGATGAGCTTTTTGAGTATGATGCAATAGCAACAACTACATCATGGGCTATGGGTCCACTTTTAAACGGTCTAATAGTTACTCTTAAAATATCTGGTTTTTCCGCAGTACTAGCTTTTTCTATAGGGATACTACTGGCTTTTATGAGGCTATCAAAATTTCAATTTTTAAAAGATATTGCAATTGTTTATATAACCATCATTAGAGGTACTCCTCTGCTTGTTCAAATATTTATATTTTACTTTATTGTTGCCACTATATTTGATTTAGAACGATTTTTAGCAGGTGGACTCTCTCTTGGTATCTTCTTTGGAGCATACATAGCTGAAGTTATAAGAGGAGCAATTCAATCTATTGATAAAGGTCAATACGAAGCTGCTAAATCACTTGGTATGAACTATTTTCAAACTATGACTTTCATAGTTATGCCTCAAGCACTAAAACGTGCTCTTCCAACATTAGTTGGTGAAATGATTGCTCTTGTTAAAGACTCCTCTTTGGTATCTATTATATCAATCACCGACCTAACAAAAGTTGGACGTGAAATAGTAGCCAATACCTTTTCGCCATTTGAAACGTGGATTATTATTGCAGGAATGTACTTCTGTATAACTGCACTTTTAGCATATATTGGTGGTGTATGGGAGAAGAAAATGGCAGCAAGTGGTGGTATGTAGGTTTTCCTACTACCATCAAAATATATAATCTTCAAGCTTTTTATTTAGACTATCAAGAATCTCGACTTCTCTAACTTTCACATATTTGATAATTTTGTCTTCCACATCTGCTTTTGGAAAGATTTTAATACAATATCTATATGAATTACTATATTCAATAATACTTAACACTTCTGCTTCAACGATAATATGATTTTTCTTTTTTGAACTTAAAATCTTTAATGTAAAATCAAGGGAAATCTTTGCCCCTGCATAAATACCGTTATTCTCTTTACTAACAACACCTAATCCATTAATAGATAAGTCAAAAAGTTTTCCTTTTGTTACAAGTTCTTTGTCGCTAGATAGTGAAACTTCAGCCATAATTTCAGGATGAACTCTAATAAATTTACGTTGTGAAGCTGGCATATTTAGAAGATACATAAAATTATTTAACACAACAGTATTGTTATAAAAGTTATTGTAAACAATATCTGCTTTCAAATACTTATCAAAATTACCATCTTTTAGTATATACGCAATACCTTCGAACTTCATAGCCATCTCTTGAGTTTGCATTGTTTTAAATGCAACTTCTCCTTCATCTATATTTATATCTATTATAATGGCTTTATGTTGTATTGGAATACCTTTGTAAAGGTTAAAAAATATAACTTCATCGCCTCTATCTTTTATCTCTTTAAAGATATCGAGAATATTGCTTCTAGATGAAAAGTCATCTAAGGTATCGAAGTTTACATGTAAAGGTTGAAGTCTATTTTTATTGCATATGTGCTCTTCAAACTGATTTATATACTCAGTTATACATATTATAATTGTTTCTATATGTTCTTTGCATTTTCCATGTTTTTTTGCATCTTTAATAAAATTTTCTAAAAGAAAAAACATACTTCTATTGATGAGAAACCCCATCATAACTCCATCATCAAGCATCTCTTTAAAAACTTCTTCCTCAAATGTAGTTATAAATACATCTACAACAAAAATATCTTTATAAACAATACTTGCAACTTTTTCTAATGTTTCACGAGAATAAAATTTATCATAAGTCTCACAAAGATTAACAAAATATTTTACAAAAGCAGGCTGAAACTCATCTATAAAAAATTTTGAATCTAATAAAAAATTTTCTATACTCTCATTTTCTTCCATTTGATACTCCACGGTAATGTTTCTCCAGCAAACATAGGAACTACATCTGCGTAACTTTTCTGAACTATAAAAGGCTCTTTTATTAACTCTATATTTTTTGTTAGTGGTATATAATTATATATTTTTTGTGCGTTGTCACTAATAAAGGCTTGTAGATGTTCTAGTGCATCATTTGTATCAAATAGTGAAGTTAGTGCAGCAAGTGCAATAGGAGCTGTAAAAACACCAGCAGCACAACCACAACACTCTTTTTTATGTGTTGGGTGCGGAGCTGAATCACTTCCGAACATCACTTTAGGATGTCCACTAAGTGCAACATTTAAAAGAGCTTCTCTATCTTCATATCGTTTTGCTATTGGCTTACAAAATAGATGTGGCTTGAGCATTCCACCAGCAACATCATCGAGAGTGATAAAAAGGTGTTGAACTGTTATGGTTGCATAAAGATTAGCATGTTTATCAAGTAAATCTACACTATTTTTTGTAGTTATATGCTCCATAATTATTTTTAGTTTTGGGAAGTTGATCGCAAACTGCTCATAAATAGAGCCAAATTCAGCCTCTCTATCCATGACAAACCCATTAGTTTCCCCATGAACACAAAGAGGAATCTCAAGTTCACTCATGGCTTCAAAAGTCTCTCTTAATTCTTCTATATCCATGCTACTAACTCCACCATCTGAATTAGTTGTTGCTCCTGAAGGGTAAAGTTTTATAGCACTTATATGCTCTTTAGCCTCTTTTAAAAACTCATATGTATAGTCATTTTTGAAAAATAGAGTCATTAAAGGTTCAAACTCTTCATTACCAATTGCATCTTTTATTCTTTTTTTATACTCTAGTAAGGCTTCTATTGTAGTTATTGGTGGTACTAAGTTTGGCATTATAATACCTGCACAAAATGTCTCAGCACTTAGTGGTGCTACTATTTTTAACATATTCTCATCTCTTAAGTGGAGGTGCATATCTAATGGAGATTTTAGCGTTATAGTCATTATAAAATTTTCCTTACATGTAATGTTGTATTATAACAAAATATTAAGCAAATATATGTGAGAATTATAATTCACAAAAAGTAATAGATAAACGCTTACGCCGTAATGGAAAAATTCGATTTTTCTCTTTTAACTTTTAATAAATTAAATATTAAGAGCTTTAGAGATTGTTAAACTGACTTAAATAAAAAACCCTCTCTTTTCTCTTTATATTACGAGGAAAAAAAATGTTAGTATTAGAGATAGAAGATATAAAAACACTTATATCAAAAATCGGTTATAAAGAGTTCTATTTAGAACTTATTAAAACTATGGAAGAAGACTACTCAAACTGGGAAGACTTCGATAAAACTCCAAGAGTAGCCAACCACGTAGATGGCGGAGTTATCGAGCTTATGCCAGTATGCAATGATAAATTATATAGTTTCAAGTACGTAAACGGTCATCCAAAAAACCCAGAACAAAATAAAATGACAGTTATGGCAACAGGACAACTTAGCGTTACTGCAACAGGTGAACCTCTTATGTTCACAGAGATGACACTGCTAACAGCCTTTAGAACTGCAGCAAACTCAGCCATGGCTGCAAAATACTTAGCAAAAAAAGACTCCTCAATTTTAGCTCTCATTGGAACTGGAGCACAAAGTGAATTTCAATACCTTGCTTTCTCATACATATTTGATTTAAAAGAGATTCGTTATTTTGACACTGACCCTAAAGCTATGGAAAAATTTGCTAAAAATATGGCTCAATATGACATTAAAATAACTCCTTGTAAAAACTCTTATGATGCAGTGCAAAATGCTGACATGATTACAACTTGCACCGCCGATAAAAGATACCAAACAGTTCTTACGAAAGATATGTTAAAACAAGATGTATATATAAACGGTATCGGTGGAGATTGTCCAGGTAAAACTGAAATTGCAAAAGAGATAGTAGAAAGCTCGACCGTAGTAGTAGAATTTTTAGAACAAGCTAAGATAGAAGGTGATATTCAACAGATGCCAGAAGACTTTACATGTACAGAAATATATGAAGTAATTCGTGGAGAGAAGAAGCTCAATGTGTCAACTCATGGAACAATTCTTTTTGATTCTATTGGATTTGCATTAGAAGACTACTCTGTTCTAAGACTGATTTATGATTTGGCTAAAAAGAATAATGTTGGCAAAGAGATGAACTTAATCCCTAAGCTTGATGATGTTAAAAACCTCTTTTCATTGTTATAATCATGCCTGAAACTTTTAAACATATAAAACTCATAGAAGTTTACGCAGACATAGCAGGACATAGAAAAGGTGCAGCATTAGGGCTTGAAGCTCTTAGAAAATCTTCAGCTAATACTGACTCATCTTATTATGAAAAGTTTGTAACACAGAAAATAGAACAAGAGTGTATTATAGATGAATCTGAATTTAAACACGCAAAACATATAGACAAAGTCTATCCTGTCATTTCTCAACTTGCTAATAAAGTGAAAGAGATGAGAGATGAGAATCTTTTTCCAATCATACTTGCGGGCGATCACTCTAGTTGTGCAGGAACTATGCACGGACTAAAAATGGCACATCCTGATGATGAAATAGGTGTTGTTTACATTGATGCACATGCAGACATACATACCCCTTATACAAGTGGTTCAGGAAATATGCATGGAATGCCTTTAGCAATTGCTTGTGATATTGACAACAAAAAAGAAGCAATAAACACTCTTACATGTAAAGAAGAAGAGTACTGGAATAAGCTAAAAAATATAGGCTCAAATGAACCATCAATAAAACCTGAAAATATAGTTTTTTGTGCTCTTAGAGACTTTGAGAAAGAAGAAGAAGCTCTTATAAAAAAATATAAGATTCCTGTTTATACTGTTGAAGAGATAACTTATAAAGGTATACAAACTGTAGTTGAAGAAATATTTAAAAAACTTTCCTATTGTAAACATATTTATATATCGTTTGATGTAGATAGCATTGACCCACTTTATGTTCCAGGGACTGGCACACCTGTTACTAATGGGCTTTCATATGAACAAGCTATGCAACTTAATCTCGAACTAATCAAAAATGAAAAAGTTTGTTGTTGGGAGATGGCTGAGATTAATCCTCTTTATAACAATAATGAAGAGGATTCAACAAGAGTATTTAAAATTCTTGAGCGTGTTACTGAAACACTTATCAAACACTACTAATAATATCTTGCATGATGGGCTTTAGTCCGCTAAAGAAAAATTCTACAGCGATTACCATGACTATAAGCCCCATCAACCTCATCAAAACATTGTTTCCTGTTTCACCTAACACCTTGATGATTTTTGATGAACTATAGAGTATAGTGTAAGTTAGAAGCATTACCAAGAATATAGCAACTATAAGAGTTAGTTGCATTTGAAAAGTATATGCCGTATCCATCATAACTATGGCATTTGTTATTGCTCCTGGTCCACATATCATAGGAATTGCTAAAGGAGTAATAGAGATGTCATTAACATAAGTTTTTACTTCTGAATCTTTAATTTTTACTTTTCCTAGTCTTGCTTGAAGCATATCCATACCCATAAGAAAGAATATGACTCCACCTACTATTTTGAAACTATTTACTGAAATACCAAAAAAGTTTATAAGAAGTTGTCCTGAAAAAGCAAACATGACTATAATTATAAAAGAGACTATAGAAGCTTTTTTAGCTGTTTTTGTTCTATGCTCACTATCCAAATCAGCTGTCATTGTCATAAAAATTGGCATTACACCAAGAGGGTTTATGAGGGTAAAAAATGTAGTAAAGGCAAGAAGCCCAAAAGTTATAAGTTCATTCACTAAAAATCCTAATTTTTAATGCGTATTATACAACTTTTGGACGCTTTTTTATACTTTTGAGTTAACAATCTCAGTATATGCTTCAATACCACTGTATTGGTTTTAAGAATAATAAGACCAACTAAAGGTATATTTGAAGCGGGGATAGGACGAATACGACCGGCTTTTTTTGTTTTATTTTACACAAAAAAAGCCTAACTATGTTGGTTATTTTTTAAGCATTTTAATTTTTGCTAAATTGCTTCTTCATCTTCTTCAGAAGTTCTTATTCTAATAACTCTCTCAACTGATGATACGAAAATTTTTCCGTCACCAATTTTTCCAGTTTTTGCTGAGTCAACAATAGCTTTTACAGCAGCATCTACATTGTCTTCATTGACAATGATGTCTATTTTAATTTTTGGTAGAAAATCAACTACATACTCTGCACCTCTGTAAAGTTCTGAGTGACCTTGTTGACGACCATAACCTTTTACTTCACTAACTGTCATTCCAGTTATCTCCATTGCAGTTAAAGCGTCTTTTACATCTTCCAACTTAAACGGTTTTATAATTGCTTCAATCTTTTTCATGCTTCCTCCCAAATTTTTATATATTGTATCTACTTTTCTTTGATAAAGCTATAATTTTTATGATTATAAAATAACCATTTACTTAACGTAAGCTTTTATTATCTTTATTTCTTCAACTGGCTTATCTCTTTCGCCTACTTTTGTATTCTCTATCATATTCATAACATCAAAGCCATCAACTACTTCACCAAATATTGTATGTCTTCCATTTAACCAAGGTGTTGGTTTTGTCGTTATAAAAAATTGACTTCCATTTGTATTACGTCCTGAGTTTGCCATGGCTAGTATGCCACTTCTGTCAAATACAACTCCAGGTGCGAACTCATCTTTAAAAGGTTTTCCCCAAAGTGAGCTTCCACCACGTCCTGTTCCAGTTGGATCTCCACCTTGAATCATAAAATTTTTGATAACTCTATGAAAAACTATGCCATCGTAGTAACCTTTTTTTACTAAACCAACAAAATTTTCTACTGTTTTTGGAGCAAATTCTGGAAACAATTTAAACTCTATTTTCCCCTTTGTAGTTTCAAAAACTACACTCTGCTCTGCACTAAAAGCAAAAGTTGCAAAACTAAGCAGTACTAAAAAAACTATTCTTTTCATCTATTAAATCCCTTCTTTTATAAATTTTGTATTTTGGAAACGATACACTTTATTTTTTATTTTTTCTAAAACACCTGCTTGGATTAGCTGCTTAAACATATTAACTACTGTTGGTTTACTAACTCCAATGTTATCCATTATATCTTGGTATGAGCCATAAAAAACATGTTCTTTGTCAAGATTATTGATTATATATTTTAAAATTTCAATCTTTTTACCACCTACAAGGATAGAAAGAGCATCTACCATATAAGAACAACCCTTTAGTTCTTCTTTTTGAACTTTTGGTAACATTATTCCATAAATAGCATTTATTAAATCTTTTATATTTATAGGTTTTGTTATAAATCCATCTACTTTTAACTTAATAGCTTCCATTAAATACTCAGTTTCTGTAAAAGCTGTAGTTATAATTGCAGGAGTATCTTTACCCGCTTTTTTTAGCTCTTTTAGCATGTCTATACCATTTTTATGTGGCATCATGATGTCAGTTACTATTATATCTATATCATCTTCAAGAGCCATTCTTAAACCCTCTTCTCCATCACTAGCTACTCTTACCTCTTTTACAAAATCATCAAGAATCATCTTTGTCTGATTTTGTACACTCTGTTCGTCTTCTACATACAATAGAATACAATCTTTTAGACAATTTAAGTCCATCTATTACCCTTTCTCTTTTTCATTTATAGGCATCAATATTTTGATACAAGCACACTTCTCATAAACTTCTTCATCTTCAAAAAATCTATAAGAAATGTTTTCAACTTCAATTGAGCCATGCATCTGTTTCTCTATAATCTCTTTTGACATATAGAGCCCTATTCCCGTTCCATTACTTTGGTGTTTTGTTGTAAAATATGGATCAAACATCCTGTCGATTACCTCTACAGGGACTCCACCACCATTGTCTATTACTAAAATCTTTCCCTTCTTACTTTTGTTATCTATTTTTACTACTATTTCTATATGTTTTTCTTGATTAGCCCTATCTTGAAGTACATCTTTTGAATTTGAAAATAGATTCATCATAACTTGAGAAAACTCATTTGGATAACCTAAAGTCTCAAAATCTTCTTCGCATATCAAGTTCATCTTTATATCTAGTTTCTCATAATAGTGTTGGACTAAATCTATAGATTCTTGTATGGTTCTCTTTGCACTAAAATTCTCTTCTATTTTATTTGGTTTAAAAAAGTTTCTAAAATCATCTATAGTTCTTGACATAGAAGTTGCCAGTTTTATTCCTTCATCAACTTGAGAATCAATAAACTTATCATTTAATTTACCCAACATCTGTTTCATCTGAAAACTCTGTATAATAAGAACCATGGCATTCAATGGCTGTCTCCACTGATGGGCTATATTGCCTACCATTTCACCCATAGCAGCAAGTCTTGATTGACGGAACATGATTTGGTCTTTTTGTCGACTCTGTTCAACTTCAAGAGCAATTTTATCTTCCAAGGCAGTATTTAAGTCTTGAAGCTCTTTTGTTTTTGCATCAACCATTCTTGCAAGTTGCTCGTGAAGGAGTCTAATGTTTTGTAAAATCACTGTTGCAAGAAGTGCTGCAATAGCTATAGTCCCTACAGTTGCAGCTACAATCCACTCAAATGTATTTTCATATACTGCTTCAGTTCTTTGTTTTCCACTGCTTGCGGCTTCGAGGTTAAGACTTATGAGTTGAGTAAGATGAATATTGATAGAGTTTATACTAGGATAAAGGTCATCTTGTAGACGCATAAAAGCATCACCCGTATGATTTCTACCAAATAGATTAAATATTTCAACCAAGATAGAGTCAATTTGTCTTACTTTTTGCTCTATTGAATGGATCATATCATCTTCTAATGACTTTGTTTTTTTCTTATTCTGCACATTTATTAGTCTTACAGATTGTGCCATTTCTACCATCCAATCCGTTTCATTTATGGCTAGACTAGTTTTATACTCACTCCAATCTCTTCTTATAAGCTCTTGCGCAAGTAAAATAATACTTTCTCCATCTTTAACGCTTATAAGACTGCTCTCTATATCTCTTAAAGTATCTAGTATATTAACTGTATAGATATCTTTTATTTTTTCTAAACGGATAACTGGAACCATACGTTTATCGTAAAGAATATCGAAATCTCCCTTAATACGATTCAAACTCATATGGGCAAAACTTCCAATAAAAAGCATACCAACAACCATGATAAGAAACAGTAAACTAGTTTTTCTAGCTATAGTCATCTTATCTATGCTTCCCATAAAATCTTTAAATGGCTTATTAATCCTTTTCATTTATTTCCCAAAAAATACCATCATCATAATAGGTTAAATAAACATTGTTAAGGCATTTACATACTCGTTTGCTCTCATCTATATCTTGATTATTTTCTATTTCACGGTAAAGGTATCTCATCTCATCTATAAAATCTTCTTTTGTAAAATCTTTTCCTACTCTTTTAAATAATTCTACCGTCATTTTAGCTATAAAAAAACCTTCTAAAGAAACATAGCTGTACTCTTTATTTGGATTATACCTATCCATAAGTTGTCTATACAACCCAACTTCCTCAGAAAGTGCGCCCCATGGAGATGGAACAACTTGAGAAAAAATTATTTTTTCAACTCTTTCATCTAAAGCATTTAACAACATTCCAGAGCCTATAAAAGAGATGGCACCAAACTTTACATCTTTAAGATTTTTATCTTTTCTTGCTCTTTTTATAAATTCTGCAGTTGGTTTAGTGGCTCCTATCATAATAACTACTTGTGGTTTGTTTTGAGATATTTCATAAAGAGCATTTCCAACAGAAAGAGTATTTCTTTTATAACTTCCTTCAGCTACTAAAGGCATATTTCTTTTTCTGAGAGCCTTTTTGACTCCCATCAAACCCGAACGACCATAACTATCATTTTGATAAAAAACTGCTATATCAACATTCTTTTTATCATCAACGAAATATTTAATTAGTGATTCTATCTCTTTTGTATGACTAGTTCTTCCATTTAAAACCAATGGATTTCTTGGAGTCTCTCTTAAAAAATCTGCTCCAGTAAATGCTCCAATATAAGGTATTCTATGTTTTACTGCTATTGGTAAAGCTACTTTACTAGTTGGTGTTCCTATAAATCCAAGAAAAGCAAACACTCTTTGCTTTTTTATAAGTTCTTCTGCATTCTCTGCTGTTATTTTTGGTTCATACTTATCGTCTTTTGTAATGACTCTAAATACTCTACCATAGATTCCACCCTGTTCATTAATGTGCTTAAAGTAAGCATTTACCCCAAGCATTAACTCGTCTCCAAGAGTGTGAGTATTTCCACTAAAAGGTCCGCTCATACCGAGCCTTATCTCTTTTTCATCATAATAAGAGCCAAAATTAACAAATGGTAAAGAAAAAGCAATCAATATTGCCAAAGCTATTATATACTTATACATAAATGATATAATAGCAATAAATAACTTAATTAGTAAATAAACATTTACTAAATTTATGGAAAATAGATGAATTGCAATGTATGTAACACTTTAGTAGAAAGCTTTGAAGATACTCAACTAAAAAAAATATTTTTTCACTGCCCATTTTGTGAGCTCATATTTTTAGATAAAAAATTTCATATTTCTATCACAAATGAAAAAAATCAATATGACCAACACAATAATAGCTTAGAAAATGAAGGTTATGTAAAAATGTTTGAAGACTTTTTAAATTATACTCTTGAAAATCTACATGTAAAGAGTGTCTTAGACTTTGGAAGTGGTCCTACTCCTGTTTTAGCTGAACTTTTAAAAAGAAGAGGTTTACATGTAGAGCACTTTGACAAGTTTTATCAACCCAAAAAAGTGTATGAAAATAAAAAATATGACCTTATCACTTCAACAGAAGTTTTTGAACATTTAGACGAGCCTAAACAGATTTTAAAAATGTTATCAAAACATCTAAACCCTAATGGTGTTATTTCGTTAATGACACTTTTTCATACCAACAAACAAGCTGATTTTCTAAAGTGGTGGTACAGAAGAGATCCAACACACATAGCTTTTTTCACGCCAAAAAATATTGAAATCATGGCAAATGAATGTGGACTAAAGGTCTTAAAACACGATAAGAGAAGAGTAATTATACTACAAAATATTCTATATTCCCTATAGTATTCAAGCATCATTAGTGTCTCATCATTTGCAGATAGAGATTTAGTTGTTCCACCTTTGATTTTATTTTGGCGATAGTGTCTTCTAATTATTTTTACCATCTCTTTAAAGGTATCTCTTTTAAAGTCTTCATCTTTTAGTTTATTTACTTTACGGTATTTTATTGTTTTTGCCATACATTACTTAAGCAAATTTCAATCCTTATTTTATTGGGGGTTTTAGGTGAGGTCTTTACATATAAACATTAATTCAAGATTAAACACCAAGCCCTTTTTGCTATTGTTTTATAGACTAATAGCATCAATAGTAAATTCAAACAAGTACTTCTCTTCATAAAAAGTAACATCTAAGTTAAAGTCATTACTTCTCTCTTTTCCAATATATATTTCATATGTATTTTGTGGTGTTGTATAAATAACCATATATGGTTCTATCTCTTCTGTTCCGTAAATATTCATCTGTTTTTTAGGAATATCCTCTTTTTTATCTACTAAGGTATATTTATAATAAGCATGATATTTATCTTCAGTTCATTATATCTTCTTATTTTTATCTCCATACTTTAAGTTCATAATGATATAAAAATAAAATATTTATTGAAGAATTATAGGGGTTTTAAGGTGGCAACTGTCCCCTAATGTCCCCAAAATTCTATTCATCATTTTCTATAGATTCTATTATTTCATCAAGCATTTTGTTGATAAAAGTTTCAAAATCTCCATATCTTTCAAATATCTCACCACTTGCGTCTATATCTACTACTTCCCAATTGTTTTTTGTGTCAAAGGCATATGTGTATTCTCCTATATCACTACCAAAAACCAGCATTCCATCTAGTTCTTTTATGGTTCTGCCGTAGATTTCTTGATGTGGTAAAATTTCACTATCTATTCTAAAGGCTATACTAAGTTCACCTATCCCATATTGTAATAAAAAATTTATGAATTCCTGTGGAATATTTTTTTCTTTACATATTTCTATATCTTTTAAAAATACATATTTATATTCTTCTGAGGGAAGCCCAAAAATATTTTCATCAATATGTATCAAATCTTTTTCATTTTTTCATCTATTGTATTCATTCCTATCTCCCAAATAGCTTTTCTGCTGGACCACCAGACCTATGTATTCCACCTTGATGCTCGATACCATTTTTAGCAGGAGTAATGTTCCACCATTCATGCTTTCCTCCTACTTTATTTTCAATTATATGGTGTGCATCATACTTTTGTACTTTTCCTTTGTTGGTAGTAAAAGTTGGCCATGTCTTCCCAGTCTCCACTTCCCACTCATTGATTAGTTTGTTTTTCTTATTTTGAGTAAAAGCTTTTCTGTTAGCTTTTACTCCGGAAGTTGTCAATCTACTATAACTATTATCCCTTAAATCACTCTTTAAAAGTTCTTTTTGTATGCTACCAGGTATTACATGTAAATTTTTCTTATCATCTGTAACTCTATTAAGTACTTTTGATACTTTTGATTTCACAACATCATTTACTAACTTTAATGAATCAGCAAAATTTAATAATCTATTCTTCTCTATTAGTTCTACAGCTTTTTTAATTCCTAATTTTTTTACTAACTCTTTAATAAAAACAACAGCTACTGCAGTTTCTCTTAAACTTGTTATGTCTAGAACTGAAGAGTAAAAAGTTAAAGTTCAGTTTGAAATATTTTAATAAAATTTTGTCAAAATACAAGATTCAAAACATAATACTTTTTAAACTATGAGTGTAGATTATGGGTTATTCTTTCTGTATTTCTCTATTTCAATAAGTTCATCAAATTTTTTATGAATGAACTCTGTAAATGTTTGAGCAACAACATCAAAAACTTCTCCACTAGAATCTATTTCTACAATTTGCCAATTGTTTTTTGAATCAAAAGCAAAAAGATATTCACCTAAATCACCACCAAAAAAATACATACCTTCCAGATGATTATCTTCTTCGTTAAAAATTTCATCATATTCTAAGATTTCAAAATCCAATAAAAAAGTATCTGATAATTGTCCTACTCCATATTCTTTTATGAAATATATATACTCATTTGGGATTCCAGAATAAGAGATTTTTTTTATATCTTGTTTACTAATATTATTTCCAAAATTTTTAGCTCCTAATACATTACTTTTTAGTACTTGTTGCATTTTATTATAAATAGTCAATTTGATCCTTTTTTGTTACTCATTAGGAAAAAGCTTTTTTGAACTTTTTGATTTATGAATTCCACTTTGATGTTGATTTACATTAGACTTTCCACCTCTTAGAGGTTGTAAATTCCACCATTTATTTGGTCCACCATATTTATTTTCTATAATGTGATGAGCTTCATAATCTTTTATTTCTAGTTTCTCTGTTTTATTATTTAAAGCTTCATGTGTTGGCCACTTTTGCCCTGTTTGTACTTCCCATTCTATTTTCAACTTAGAACGTTTATTATTAAAATCTTTTCTATGTAAGGCCGTGTCTTCTTTTGATAATTTAACATATTTTTTATCTTTCAAAGCTTTATTTAAAAGATGTTTTTGCTTTTGTGGTATTTTTAAGTTTATATTCTCTCTAAATCTTTTGCATAAGCTTTTACATCTTTAGATAATTGAGTTCCTGCTAAACTATTGAATTTTGTGTTGCTGTTAATAATTGATGTTCCAAGCATTGATTCAAAAGTCAAGACCTGACACTTTTTTACTTTTTTTAATTGATATACTGTCCCCAGAATTTGTAAGGGGTTCCATTGAAATACTTATAATTGCTGGAGTATTTCTTTCTTTATAGTCTACAAATACTTGACAACCATTTAGATTATTCCATATATCTACATCTAAAAAACCATGTCTTTTATATGGTTTTTTCATCAAATCTCTTATCTCATCTTTTGTATTAGACATTTTGATACCATTTAGCAGTTCTCCTTTATATTCATTACAATCATCAATATCTTGTGCAAAACAATGAATACATTCAAAATAATAATTTATATTTTTACTATTATTCCTATTTTCAAGGTTAAAAAACTCTAATTCATCTTTAAATATAAGTTCTATACCTTTTTTTTTATCTTCAATAAATGCATAAAATGTGTCTTCTTCTATTTCTAGTTTTTTTAAAATATTTATACTTTCTTTTTCAAAAAAATCTATTAACTCTTTATCTTTAGACTCTTTTCCAAATAAACCAATCAATTTATAAATATCCATTACTTACCTTTTAAAATATTGATTAAAAACTTATCATAATCTTCATTACTATAACAAGTTATCCCTTCACAACCTTTTTTATAATTTTTAATATTTTGTCTATCATATTTTTCTGTATTTTTAATATTTGTTTGCGTATCTCTCTTAGCTGCACCTGCTAAGTCCTTAGAATCTTCTTTACTTAATGGATGATTTTTTTTACCATATGTATTACCAAGCTGATGTACTTTTTTATCTGTGTTTATTACAATACTCTCTTCTATAATTCTATTTCTTTCTTTTCTAGTTAAAGATCTTCCAGCAATTTTTTCTGCCCTTTTAATTAAAGCATTTTTACTTGGAATATGGTCTCTATCTACTGTGCCATCACCCGTTGTCTTTTTAAGATTTTTATAAGTATCTACTTTACCTACTTCAACTTTAGGCTTAACCCCAATCTTAACCCCACCAAGTCCATTAGCACTAATTACGCTTGGGTTAGCAGTAATTTCAATCTTTTATTTCTACAATCTTACCTTTAACCTTAGTGTAAAGTTTACCTCCGTAAACTACAACTTTATCTCCAACTTTATCTCCAAAAACTTTTTCAATTTTTCTTAATACTACTTCTTCTGCAAGTGTTGTTAGTATGGTTCCATTTTTAACACCTTCGATTACTGCAAGTATTGCACCTACAGGAGGAAGTTCTTGTAAATCATGAGCCAGTTTTGATATCACCCCATCAGTTACAAGGTTTTCATAAATTCTTTCGAAAGAATGGCTTTTATCATAAGCTTTAGCCTTTAATAAAGAAGTTTTAATTCTTGTTTTTGCTTCAGTAGTTAAAGGAGGGTAAACAGAATTTAATGCACCATCAATATCATTTACATTATATATGTTTAATGCAATTCTTTTTTCATTTTCAAGTTCTTCTATTTTTAATGGATTATTAATGATATGCTCATTAAAATCATCTTTAACATGTTTGGTTAAGGGATCAACTGTACCACCATTATTATTCGCCTCTTTTACATCATTGATTAGCTCATTTGTATTGTTTTTGAGAATGTTTGTATCTTTAATACTTCTTTTTTCTCTATTAGTTGATAAGTCATTATTTAAATTAATATTTGTGTAGTTATTAGCAGAGAACTTCATCCCATCTGCTGAATATCCTCCTATAACATCTGCATATTCTTCACTAAGCTTTTTGCCTGTTTGTGTATCAGTACCTTCTTTTCTATTTCTTGTTTGTCCTTGTTCTTGTCTAACATGAGCTACCTCATGTCCCATAACCCCAGCTGTATCTAATGCACCATTATTACTATTATCATTGATTGATATATTTGAAGATGATTTATCATTTGTTGTAACTGTGATTGCTTTGTATTTTTCAATAGCAACAAACTTTGCACTTTCTATGCTAATACCATAATGATTAGCATATATCTTGGCATAACTATTAATAGCTTCATCTCTTTGCTCTTGGGTATAATTGTTTCTATTTTTATCGTCAAGAATAGCTATGACTTTTCCATCATTTAGTAAAGAAAATTCTTTTTGTATATCCAAGTCTATTTGTAAATCATTTATATGTCCTACTAAATCTTGTAATGTAATACTCTCTTTAGCTACTACATCAACTACAGCACCAGTTAATCTTTTACTTCTCTCAATATCCTCTTTAATCTCAGCTCTTCCCTCTTTTGTGAAAACTCTATGATCAATTTTTATATCAATATCACCTTTTTTTCTGTTTACTGAATATATCTCTTTTGTTTTATTTGAAACATCTGTGTTTAATCTTTCTAAATCTGAGGAGTTTTCAAGATCTTCGACTTCAATGTTTCCTTTTCCAAGGGTTGAAAGAGTTTTATTTTTTGAAAGTGATAAACCATTTGAGTACTGAAAAGTAGAAGAAGACGATTCTAATTTACTACTTCCATCTTTTTGTTTTTTATTCCCCAAACTAACAGAAGCTCCCATGGACTTACTGTTTTGATAAGATGTGTTTGATAAATCTTCATATTTTAAAACTTTTGTTTTTAGATTTAATTTGTTATTGTCATTTCCATTTTCGTCTAAAGATGCTAAAGTTGCTCCTTGAAGATATGTTTCATTTTTTACATTTACATTAACTTCTTTAGCAACTATTGAGGTATCTAATGTCTGTTTGTTTCTGTATTTAGAGTTAGACATATTTACTCCAAATGAACCACTTGATCCAGAGTCTGTTTTGCTCATTGCTTTTGTTTTTGCTCGTCCATTTCCTGCGGAATAACTAAAGTTTACACCAAATGACTTTGAATCACCTCTTTGTCTATTTTGAACAGCTACAACATTTAAATCTTTCCCAACATCTAAATTTATTGTTTCATCTGCTTGAATAGTTGCACCTTTTACATTCATGTCTTCTTTAGTTTTAACATTTATGTTATTTGCTTGTACGTTTGAATTTGTATATACAGTTTGAGCATTTTTCTCTTTTGCTCTGTCGTATGCGGCACTCATAGTAAAACCTGCAAAAACTGAGTAATTAAAGTTTAAATTAGCATGTTCTCTATCAGTATTATTTGAAGATTTATCTCTTGAAGCTACAATATTTACTTCATTTGCTTCAATATTTATATTCTCTTTTGCATTTAAATTACTACCTTGAACTAAGGCTGTATTATCTGCATTTAGGTAGATATTTTTTGCATTTATATTTGAGGCAACAGAACTTGAAGCATATATGTTTGCCTTTTGTAAAACTGTATCTATATTCAAGTTTATACCAGCATCAAACCCCCAAGCAAAACTACTTGCACTTTGAGCTAAACCTGCTATTTGTTGGGTTAAAAATAGACTTTGCATCACTACACTTGCTTGAGCAAGTTTAATGCTAGCTTTATACCAATTTTTGTCTGACTTAACATCTTGAATAATATCTTTAAACTCTTCTATATCTGCTTTTGTAATCCCTGGTATTTTGTTTGCATACTCTTTTTGAAGTTGGACTAGTTGGCTTTGTAATTTTACTAAGTCACTCTTGTACTCTTTAAAATCTTGTTTTGCTTGATTTACTCTACTTTTCGCTTTTTTAAGTGCAGATATTGCTTTTATAATTTCAATTGCCTGATGTTTTATTTCAAAAGAAACTACAGCTTTTCCATGGAATTCTTTAGATTTTTCATAGATTTCTTCTTTTGCTTCTTTTATCTCTATATTGTTTTTTGCACTTAAACTTACATCTTCCCCTGCGTTTATGTTTGAGCCTTCAACAAGTATGTTATTTCCACTTTCATACCAAGGAGTTATTAGGCTTTTTGTAACTTGCCTAGTATCTAAAATAATAAATTATATTCTAAAGTTAAAGGTTACAATACTTTAAACCTTTTTGTCTTTACATGTAAGTATTAATTCAAGATTTAAATCATGATTATTTTTGTTTAGAGAGTAATCACACCAACAGCAAATTCAAACAAGTACTCATACAAATACTTCTCTTCATAAAAAGTAGCTCGTAAGTTAATCCTATTACTTCTCTCTTCTCCAATATATATTTCATATGTATTTTGTGGTGTTGTATAAATAACAATATATGGCTCTATCTCTTCTGTTCCGTAAATATTCATCTGTTTTTTAGGAATATCTTCTTTTTTATCTACAAAAGTATAGTGATAATAAGCAAAATAGTGATCTGCGTCACTAGGGTCATTTACATCAAACTTCAAACCATTTTTTTTCTTATATGGAACTAAAATTTTATTTGCTTTTTTTATAGCTTTTATAAACTCATCGTATGTATTTAAAGGTTCAAGCATAAGTTTCATTCTTTCTAATATCTCTTCGCTAGAAATATTGATTAAAGGATATTCCCAAGTTATATCTGTTGGCAGTAACTCTGGGTTTTTTCTATATTTTTTTAGGAAGAGTTGAGTTATTAGAAAATAACCTGTACTTCCTGATGCTGCTAATTTTAAGTGACCATTTTCATTTATATATATTTTATCAAATTCATCTGTTTCTATATCATATACATACTTATCAATAACTTTAGGAAAATCTTTTGTTAATAAAAACTCACTTTTATCTAATTTATATTTTTCAAATGCATCCATCATATCTCCTTTATAATCTTAAGTTTAATTCCAGTATTTGGGTTTACAAACTTATACAAAGGTTGTTTAAACTGATACTGGACTCCACCACCTACTCCTCTTTCATACCAAGGAGTTGTTAGGCTTTTTGTAACTTACCTAGTATCTAAAATAATAAATTATATTCTAAAGTTAAAGGTTACAATACTTTAAACCTTTTTGTCTTTACATGTAAACATTAATTCAAGATTAAACACCAAGCCCTTTTTGCTATTCTTTTATAGACTAATAGCATCAATAGTAAATTCAAACAAGTACTCATACAAGTACTTCTCTTCATAAAAAGTAACATCTAAGTTAAAGTCATTACTTCTCTCTTTTCCAATATATATTTCATATGTATTTTGTGGTGTTGTATAAATAACAATATATGGCTCTATCTCTTCTGTTCCATAAATATTCATCTGTTTTTTAGGGATATCCTCTTTTTTATCTACAAAGGTATAGTTATAATAAGCAAAATATTTATCTTCACTTCTAGGGTCTCCTTCATCAAACTCAAGCCCATTTTTTTTCATATATGGAACTAAAACTTTATTTGCTTTTTTTATAGCTTTTATAAACTCGTCGTATGTATTTAGAGGTTCAAGCATCAGTTGCATTGTTTTTAATATCTCTTCGCTAGAGCTATTTTCAGAAGGATACTCCCACTTCATATCTTTTGGCAGTAACTCTGGGTTTTTTCTATATTTTTTTAGGAAGAGTTGTAGAATTGAGAAAGAACATGGTTGTCCTGAAGCTATTAATTTTAATTTACCATTTTCATTTATATATATTTTATCAAATTCATCTGTTTCTATATCATATACATACTTATCAATAACTTTAGGAAAATCTTTTGTTAATAAAAACTCACTTTTATCTAATTTATATTTTTCAAATGCATCCATCATATCTCCTTTATAATCTTAAGTTTAATTCCTTTTTCTTTATTAGCAAATTTCGACAAAGGTTTTTTAAACTGCAACTGTACGCCACCACCTACTCCTCTTTCATACCAAGGAGTTGTTAGGCTTTTTGTAACTGGTATGTCATCTAATACTTCAATCTCAAACACTCTGTAATCACTTTTTTTACCTGATAAAGATAGACTATCCCAACTTTGTCCTTTTATTGTAGTATAAGTACCTTTTGTATCCCCTTTTAGCTTATACTCTTTATCTTTATAGTTATCTTTTATATCTTTTTTTCTAACATACCTAACAAGACGATCTCCTTTTTTAAGTGTCGTCTCTTGTATGCTACCAGGTATTACATGTAAATTTTTCTTATCATCTGGGTGAATATAATTACCATTTTTATCTCTAAAGTTAGTCTCTTTCGCTTTTGCATAATTAGAGTTGATTTCTTTTTGTTTTAGACTAATTTTTGGTGTGGTTTTAATACCATTTGTTCTTGTTATTTGAGCAATAGTATCATCTGTAACTCTATTAAGTACTTTTGATACTTTTAATTTCACAACATCATTTACTAACTTTAATGAATCAGTAAAGTTTAATAATGTATTCTTCCCTATTAGTTCTACAGCTTTTTTAATTCCTAATTTTTTTACTAACTCTTTAATAAAAACAACAGCTACTGCAGTTTCTCCTAAACTTGTTATGTCTAGAACTGAAGAGTAAAAAGTTAAAGTATCATCAATCATACCTTTTGTATGATGTGCATTCTTTACTGCCTTTTCTAATACTTTTTCAGAAACATTATTTTTTTGAACATATTCTAGTAACTCTTCTTTGTTTCCTCTATTTATTAGTTCACCAAGTTTATAAGCTTGTTTCACATCTAAAGCTTCTAAATATTTTCCTTTCTCTTGCAAACCTTGTACTGTTAACTCCATAGCATCAAGACGAGTAAAAGACCTTCCTCCTCCAATTTTATCACCCTTATCTTTATTCAATTGATTGAAAGTTTCTGTATTATCTTCCAAGGACTTATCTATTTGAGTTGGTTTATTTAAGTCTGAATTAACTTGTGTGTTAGAGTTTTGATGTGTTGCTTTAGAGAGGTCATAACCACTGCTTGCATAGTCATTATCTAGTTTACTTACGAAGTCATCTGCTACTATGTTAGCGTATTCTTCTCTATTTACTTCATATGTTTTAGATTTATTTTCTGTACCATTTTCTTGTGCATCTTTAGCGTGGCTTGCTTCATGGGCTACTGTAAAAGCTGTATCTTTTGAGTTTTCATTTGCATTATCCGAAATATAGATTTTTCCATCTTCATGAGAGTAAAAACCTTTTAATTCATCATTTAACATATTTACTACTTCAGAAGGTTTTGTTCCTGTTGCACTTGCTATATGATAAATCATAGCTTGATTAGCTTCTTGTCTTTGTTGTGGTGTATACTTGTCTGGATTTGCTAAGATATCTCTTTGGGTACTGTTTTTTGGGTCATTGTAGAAGTTTTTAGCTGCAGAGTAAAAGTCTTGTTTATTTTGTATATGTTCTAAAATATTAGTTTGACCATTTGCATTGTCACCAACAATAGACACAGACTTTTTTGTTGCAACTTCAGATAAAGCCTCTCCTAATAAAATATTTCTGTCTATATCTTCTTTTATCTCAGCTCTTCCCTCTTTTGTAAAAACTCTATGATCAATTTTTATATCAATATCACCTTTTTTTCTGTTTACTGAATATATCTCTTTTGTTTTATTTGAAACATCTGTGTTTAATCTTTCTAAATCTGAGGAGTTTTCAAGATCTTCGACTTCAATGTTTCCTTTTCCAAGGGTTGAAAGAGTTTTATTTTTTGAAAGTGATAAACCATTTGAGTACTGAAAAGTAGAAGAAGACGATTCTAATTTACTACTTCCATCTTTTTGTTTTTTATTCCCCAAACTAACAGAAGCTCCCATGGACTTACTGTTTTGATAAGATGTGTTTGATAAATCTTCATATTTTAAAACTTTTGTTTTTAGATTTAATTTGTTATTGTCATTTCCATTTTCGTCTAAAGATGCTAAAGTTGCTCCTTGAAGATATGTTTCATTTTTTACATTTACATTAACTTCTTTAGCAACTATTGAGGTATCTAATGTCTGTTTGTTTCTGTATTTAGAGTTAGACATATTTACTCCAAATGAACCACTTGATCCAGAGTCTGTTTTGCTCATTGCTTTTGTTTTTGCTCGTCCATTTCCTGCGGAATAACTAAAGTTTACACCAAATGACTTTGAATCACCTCTTTGTCTATTTTGAACAGCTACAACATTTAAATCTTTCCCAACATCTAAATTTATTGTTTCATCTGCTTGAATAGTTGCACCTTTTACATTCATGTCTTCTTTAGTTTTAACATTTATGTTATTTGCTTGTACGTTTGAATTTGTATATACAGTTTGAGCATTTTTCTCTTTTGCTCTGTCGTATGCGGCACTCATAGTAAAACCTGCAAAAACTGAGTAATTAAAGTTTAAATTAGCATGTTCTCTATCAGTATTATTTGAAGATTTATCTCTTGAAGCTACAATATTTACTTCATTTGCTTCAATATTTATATTCTCTTTTGCATTTAAATTACTACCTTGAACTAAGGCTGTATTATCTGCATTTAGGTAGATATTTTTTGCATTTATATTTGAGGCAACAGAACTTGAAGCATATATGTTTGCCTTTTGTAAAACTGTATCTATATTCAAGTTTATACCAGCATCAAACCCCCAAGCAAAACTACTTGCACTTTGAGCTAAACCTGCTATTTGTTGGGTTAAAAATAGACTTTGCATCACTACACTTGCTTGAGCAAGTTTAATGCTAGCTTTATACCAATTTTTGTCTGACTTAACATCTTGAATAATATCTTTAAACTCTTCTATATCTGCTTTTGTAATCCCTGGTATTTTGTTTGCATACTCTTTTTGAAGTTGGACTAGTTGGCTTTGTAATTTTACTAAGTCACTCTTGTACTCTTTAAAATCTTGTTTTGCTTGATTTACTCTACTTTTCGCTTTTTTAAGTGCAGATATTGCTTTTATAATTTCAATTGCCTGATGTTTTATTTCAAAAGAAACTACAGCTTTTCCATGGAATTCTTTAGATTTTTCATAGATTTCTTCTTTTGCTTCTTTTATCTCTATATTGTTTTTTGCACTTAAACTTACATCTTCCCCTGCGTTTATGTTTGAGCCTTCAACAAGTATGTTATTTCCACTTTCAACATTAATATTTTTACCTACATTTATATTTGATGAAGTTTTTGTTGTTTCATCTACTTGTCTTTTTAGTTTATCTATTGTAGCGCTTCCCATTTCTATTACAATTTTGCCATCTTTTAACTCCATTCCATTTTCTCCACCACTTTGTGAATGAAAATCAAATGTTTTAGTATATTTTCCAGTTTTATTTGTAGCTGCTTTTACTTCAAAATTATTTTTTACTTTTACATTTAAATCTTTACCTACATTTAACTCACTACCTTCAACTAAAACATTATTTGAATTTATGTTCAAATTTGAGTTAGTATTGACACTTGAGCCTGATGCTTTATCTGCATAGTTTTTAAATTTTCCAGTTTCGTAATCTGCTGTGAAATTAATACCTTGTGAATTCAAACCAACATATACATTTGCATATAAACTCTTTTTATCATTTTCATTATGATTGATGCCAGATTTTATATTTATATCTTCTTTTGCATTTAAGTTTATATCACCTGCAGCATTAATATTTGATGCAACAATATTTATATTTTTTTGACTATTTATATCTACTTGATTACCACTGTTAATATTTGATGCTCTACTTATGCTGTCCTTATTTGATTTTTTTGATTTTGATATTTCTGCTTCAAAAATATCTATAGAAGTATCTCCCATCATCATTGATGACATTGAGCCTATTTTACCTGCATTATTTTTTATGTTCTTTGAAATACCTTTAGCAAATTGCTGAGCCATTTTCATATTAAATTTTAGTTTTGTTTTTTTATGCTCCTCGTACTCATAAAACTCTTCTTGTACACTTGCATGTTTATAGTCTCCTCCAGTTTGAATTGAAATGTTTTTATAAGCATTTAAATCACTTCCTAAAACTGTTGTATCTTTTCCAGAATTTATATAAAGATTTTTAGAATTTAAAGATGAAAATTTAGCTGTAGTTGTAACTTTTCCTTTTAAATCAAATTGTGAAGAAACAAGAGTCCCGTCTTTAAAAAAGTCTTTCATAAAGCTTGATTTTTTAGTCCACTGCTCATCTTGACTCATTTCTTTTCCAGCAGCTATTAGAATGTCATTTGCTGCTTCAAGACTTAAATCACCATTTAGCGCGGACAATTTTGAAGCAAGAACTTCTATAGAATCGCCTGATTTAAATATAATATTATTTGCAATAGCTTTTATATCTGCACTTTTCAGCTTTAAAGCATCGTTTCTGTCCATTGAAGCACTTTTACTAAGTCCTCCCCAAGATGACTTACTAGTAGAGTGAAGTTCTCCTTCTCTATACTGTTTTGCCATTACTTTTATGTCTTTTTTTGCATCAACAATAATATTTTGATCTGCCTTTAAATTTACAGATTCTAGTGTAATCCCCTCTTCTTTACTTGTAATAACAATATTTTTTGCATTTAAATTACTTTGTACAACTTCTTCTTTATGAATCATATCTCTTGTGGTTTTTTTACCTAAAAATCCATTTTTTGATTCTATTTTGGTATCTTTATTACTTAAGTTATTGGTTGCTAAAATTTTAACTTCTTTTACTACATCTAAAATTATATTTTCTTTAGCATTAATATCTGATGATTTAATTTCTAAGTTTTTAGAAGAAAAAATTATATTTTTGCCATCTATATTAGATTTTCTATTTTCAATATTTATACCTTTGTTATAACCATTGTTTAAGTTAAAGTTATATTCATGCTTCAATTCTAAAGAAGTAACTTTTATATCTTCTTCTTTAGAGGTAAGATTTATATTTTCATTAGCTTTAATAATTCCATTTCTTATTTCAATTGTATTTTTTGCTTCAATATTTATGTTTTTATCAGAAATTATTTTAGCTTGGTTAGCCAGTAAAGTTCGTGTTTCTTTGCCTTGTCCATAATTATTTGTTTTTTTCTGAGCAATTGTTATATTGTTTATGTTTCCTTCTGAATGAATAAATAAATCTCCTCCACTTTTAATTGTTCCACTTAAGTTATTTATGTCACCACTTGCTTTTAAAGTCATGTCGGCTGAAGATTGAATTGTTCCATCTATATTAGTTATTTTCTTTGCTTCAATTTCTAATTTGTTGTGTGCAATTATGTTCGCATTATTTATCAACTTATTTTGAATATTTAAACTAATATTATTAGCCAATATTTTTGTCCCATATGTTGTTATGTTTTTCGATGAGAGATACAATTGAGGAACTAAAACTTTTTCTCCTTGTATCTCTTTTTCTTCTAGCCAAACTATATTTTTATTTAGTTTATTAATTTGTTCTTTTGTTAATTTTATACCAAAAGAGAGTTCCAAATCTTCCTGAACACTTAATGCATTATCCATTAAGGCTCTGTATTGTGTTAAGTCTGAGCTATATCCTTCTAAATATCGTTTTCCACTCAAACGCATAACACTATTTCTCACGAGTCTTGTTTCGTACATAGCATCACCAAGACGCTTTAATATACTTTGCGGATTTAAATTTAACTTATCTAGCATATAATCCGAACTAATAAATGTTTCATAGTTTACATAAAGTGGATTCGCCTCTACAAGATAAGGATGTTTGCTGGCCTTATTGACTAAAAAAAGATTATATTTTCCTTTCGGAAGCGTCAAACTATCTAAAATTAAATCACTATTTGCATTTGAAGTTACTGGTGTAGATAATGATAAAGAATGATGTGTATTTGTTTGATATAGACCATCGTTTTGTGAAATTATTTTGTACTCTACATTATCTTTAAGATCTAATGCTTTATTTACTTCATTTCTTAAAATATTGCTTTTACTTTCTAAATCTACTGAGAGTGAACTAATATAATTTTGTGTATTTATTGTCTCTAATGTTTGTGAATTTTGTGTATAAATATCTTTAACATTTTGATGAAGAACCTTTAATTTGTCTTTTTTAAGTGTTAAATCATTTAATATTAAAATAGAATCATTAAGTGTATTAAATTGAGTTAAATTGTTTTTATTAATATCTATATTTATTTTAAGAGTGCTTACTGCTTGTTCAAAATTATTTAAATCTTGAAAAACAGTATCATCTTTTTTTATTGTTTTAATATGTGCAATAATTGCTTCTAAAGAGCTTAAGGTTGCTTCATCAGCAGCAATATTTAGTGTTAGCGTATCTTTAAAAATACTCAAGCCTTTTTTAAAAGTAACTAAATTTTCTTCTGTTAATACTTCATTAATTAAAGCATCTATACTTTTTGAATTATTTAAAATATTAATTATTTGTTTATTGTTAACATTTAAAAAATTATTAAGCTTTTGTAAACTTATAGAATTTGTTTCCATTACATCAATAGAATCAATTTTTTCTAAAATTACTGCATCTTCTAGAGAACCTTCAAGCTGATCTGATATGTTATTGAGTGTAACAACATTTCCCGTAATGCTCTCTTTGGCTTGAATACCATAATTTGGAAGAGGAAGTTTAGTTGTTTCTGTTTTTGTAAAAGTTCCTCTGTATCCTGCTCTGTGCTTATGGTTAATGCAAGTTCCAGAAGGACCATCTGTTGAACAATATCTTTCATTCCTGAATTGTTTTGTAGTGGTAGTTGTCGTGGTTACTATAATTTTTCCAGCATTATTCACTGTAGTTGCCTTAAGCACTATATTTCTATCTGATGCGATTAAAGAATAAAAATTATTTAATGTTTCTACATCTATTATTATGTCTTCATTTGCTAAAATTAAAGCTGGATCACCAACAACATTTACTGTTTGTGTTTGTGTTTGTGTGGTTACAACATCATAATTATTAGAACCACCTTTGGAAACTGTTTTTGTCGATGTTATTGAAGTATTTTTAATTATTGGAATGTTTGCAGTATTTGTTAATGTTTTAGCTGTTATTTCTATGTTTTTACCAGATTGAATAACACCTTTGTTTGTTACATTATTTATTTTTTCTTTTGCTTGATTAGCACTTATTTTTACTCTACCATCAGCGTAAACCATGCCATTTTCACTATTATTAAATGTATTTTCAACTAATAATTCTATATCTTTATTGCTACGTATCATCATTTGGTTATCTAATGTTTTTGATGTTACCTTTAAATTATTTTTTGTATATAATGCTCCTGTATTATAAATATTTTTGGCTTCCATATCTACATCATACCCACCTATTAGTCCACTATTTATTATGTCAAATGATGCCTTTATAGTGCTTTTACTGGTTCCATCTAAAGCACTTATTTCACCTTTATTATTTATGCTATTTCTAGCACTTATATTTACCTTTTCAGATGCATTAATCACACTCTTTTCATCTATGTTAATATCAATTTGTGCATCAATTATAATTTCATTCGCTGTTATATTATCTTTAACATCAATACTGCTACTAAGTGATTTTATTTCTATTGTATTTTCAGATACACCTTTGGAAATTACAATTTTACCATCAGCCTCCAAAAAAAGTAAATTTTGTGCAAATACCTCTGGTGGAAGATTAATACCAACACCTTTATCACTACTTACGAAAAAAATTGTATTTGCATAAATACCACCCAAAAGAGATGAGTCAATAGAGATTCCAGTTCCTACAGTATTTTTAGATGTTACAGTGCCATCAAGAGATATGCTGTTATCTCCTGTTACTATATTTAGATTGTTTGCGTATATTTTTGCATTTATTTGTAAAGCTTTTGCATAAATTGCCACTTTGTCTATACTGTTTACATTTAGACCTGCACCTTCTAGTAATATTTCTCCTTTGCTTATGTCAAAACCTTGTAAAAGTCCGCTTGAAAACATAGGAATACCAGTAGTAAGGGTTACTTTTGGTGTATTTATAAAACCTCCGCCATTTACTGAGATACCATTAGGATTTGCCACTATAACATTTGCACTTACTCCTGCAACCTCTGAATAACCTTTGAGTAATGTTTTTGAAGTGCCCGTTACTTCATTTAAAATCAAACTCGCACTATTGCCCGTAATGTTAGGATTTCTTGAAATAAATCCTGAAAGCTGAGTATTTACAACTTTATTTGAATTATTTAAAATAAGCCCTTTCTTTTCAACATTATAGTTTTTAAATTTATTGTGAGAAAGACCATTGGCATCTGGAGTTACTATATTAACTATAGGAACTAAGTTTGGTGCATATATTAAGCTTGCTTTATTTTTAACAGGAGCTGTTGTATCTATTTCTAAATTTGCTGCATGTAATGTTTGAGAAAAAACTAAAATAGAATTAAAAATTATTGATACTATCTGTTTACTTGACATAATATTCCTTTTTGGTTGCTTTTTTAAAGCATGTATTTAAAATACTTTTAACTTCATGATGACAGTTATGTTTAAAGAGATCAAAAATAGCTACTTTTCTTGGTTGAATTTTTTGATTAATACAATTTGAAAATTTATTTTTATCATATTTATCTGATAAAATAATAGGTTTACATAATTCATGGCTAAAATAAGAAGAGTTATCAATTACAAAACCATTTCCATTAAAATAATTTAAGTAATCTGTGGCATATAAACCACCACATTGATTTTTTGCACAAAGATAAGAGTGATAATAAATATCTAACGTTGCACTACATGTGTATACTTCATTTATTTTCAAATTATTTAACTCTTTTAAATTTCTTATAATATCTTTATTTTTAACTTTTGAAATCCACTTTCCAATATTTGGATTGTATACACCCTCAGTAAAAAAAAGTAATTTTGAATCAAAATCATAAATACCTCCAGCATATGAAAAATCCACCTTTAAATTAGGATTAGAATCTTTTATTATTAAACCTTTTGAATCATAATTAAGTACTTTTACAATTTCTTTATTTACATTAAAAACTAATTTTAAAGATCTCATTTTATTGTATATAAAAGTGAATTCTATTCCTTTTACTAACATTCCATATGGTATACTCTCATATTTATTTTTATACAAATATTGCCTTAATACTTGAGAGTTTTCATCAACTACAAGATGCAATTTGCCTTCTCCTAGCCAAGAGTATTTTTCTAAAATATTTCCATTTACACGCTTAGTAATCCTTAAGTTATTTTCATCTATTTCATACTCAATTATTTTAGTTGGTGAACTGATAATCTTTAGATGGTTAGTTTCTGAAAACTCATACTTTGTATTTGTATCTTTATTCTCAAAAGTTAGTGCAAAAAGTTTTGTTCTATCTTGTGAAAAATAATAAATAACAAACAATATAAAAATGCCCAAGAAGAAGAAAATAATTTTTTTAATTTTAAAATTCATAATTTATATTACATCCAAAAAAATTATTTGATATACTTACATCTTCTTTATACATAGGTGATGCATAATAAAACTTTGCATTAAAACTATCTTTAGAGAGTTTTACTCCTATAATATTGCTTAATAATCTGCCACCTTTAGTATCTTCCTCTTTTTTTATTTGTCCACCATCAAATGCAATAAAATAAGTTTGTTCAAAATAATCTAACATTTTTATTCCCAATGTTTTTGAGAATTCATTTTTAAAATAATATCCATTATTACCATTTAAACCTTCTTTTTTATAGCCTCTTATACTATAAGGTCCGCCAATACTAATTTGATTACTACTAAAAAGTTTATCATTGGTATGTTGATAGTGAAAAGTAAAAGAGTATTGAAAATCTTTAAAAAACTTTGTTAAAGACACATCAATATTATATAAAAAATATTTTATATTTAAATCTGTTGGGTTATATGACCCAAACCAATCAACACCCTGAGTAAAATTTAAAGCAATATATGCAAAAAAATCACTATTTCTATGCAAATAATCAACACTTCCACCTACATTAGTTAAGTTATAACTAGAGGTCTCTATTAGTGTATCGCTAATATAGTTTTTACTTCTTGAATGAGCTAAAAAAGATCCTAGATTTATACTGTTTTTTTGGTCATGAAAAAGTTTATAATTTAAATTTAGTTCGTATCTATTTGTACTTCCATCAGATTTATAATCTACAACTCTTGCAGGAACTAACTGCTCATAGGTTGTTCTTCGGTAACTTAAAGTTGATAGTAATCTTCCAATTGGAAAAGAGTATTTAAAAGTGTTTCCAACAGAGTTTTCGTCATCAAAATGATTTTCTGTGCTGTTTAAACCAATACTTAATTTATCGTTAATGCCAAGGAGATTATCAATATTTATATTTAAAACACCTTGTAAATCCCCAGTTTTTTTGCTTCCAAAATTATTTAAACCCATACTACCATAGATTCTATTTGTTATATTATTTTCAACATAGACTGTTGTATACTCTACTTTTTTTCCAGGTAAAAGTCTCATAATAGCATGATTTGAAGGTAATCTATTTATTATTTCAATAGAAGTTTCAAGGTCTCTCAGATTTAAATATTTATTTTTTATATTAAAAAATGCATTTTCAATATAGAGTTCATTTGGTAAAATGCTCTCAACTTTACCTTCTACTGCAAATAACTCTATTTCTCCTTTTGAAATGCTTTGAGGTTTAATATAAACTTTTGATGTAACATAACCTTTTTCAATATATAAAGCTGTTAATCTATTTGTAAGATTTTTTAAATCATTTAAAGTATTACATCTGTTTAAATACTCTTTGAATATTTTTTGTTTTTCTTCTTTTGACAATAAAGTTATAGAGTTTTCCGTTATTGTCTCAATATTAAAACACTGTGTTTGTTTGTTTTCAAGTTGTTTTGGTTTTTCAACCTCATAATATAAAATAGATTTATCTTTATTTCGTTCTAATTGTTTATAAATCTCTTTTTGCTTGTCTAAATGTTCTCTTTGTTCAATATCTTCATTTATTCCACATAATAGCACAGAAGGTGCTAAAAACATACTCAGCATTATAAAAATAAAATTTTTCAATTACTACCCTATAAATAATTTTAAAAATGATACTATAATATATTTCATAAGAATATCCTTAACTATTTAAAAATTAATTATTATGATATAATTTTTATTAGAAAATTTAATATTATAAATAATAAATTATTCACTTTTACACGTAAATAAAACTCTTTTAATAAATTTGAAGGCATACCATAATTATACAAATATAACTTAACTTTGCTCAGGCTTATCTATGAGTTGCCCATAGGAAGGACTTAGAAATATATGATATAATATACTAGACATCTTTCAAAAGTAAGAATGAAAATTGCTTAGTAAAGAATATGAGTAAATATAAAAAAATAGAGAATAAGAAACCAGAGCAATTTAAACGATTGACAGGTGTAAAAAAAGAGACCTTTGAATTGATGGTTAAACTTTTAAAAGATTTCGAAGAGAAAAGAAAGAAGATATCAGGTCGTCCCCTAAAATTAATCTATGCAGATCAGATTTTAATGATGCTTGAATATTTAAGAGAATATCGTACATATTATCATATAAGTGTAGATTACAGTATCAGTGAATCAAGCTGTTATAAAATGATAAAAAGAGCAGAAGATATATTGATAAACTCAAAAGTTTTTTCACTTCCAACAAAGAATAGATTGATGAATGATATGGAGATTGAAGTTATCTTGGTTGATGCAACTGAATCACCTATTCAACGTCCAAAAAAAAGCAACAGAGATACTATTCAGGGAAAAAGAAACGACATACACTAAAAACACAACTAGTTGTTGATGCAAAAGAGTTAACCATTTTAGCAACTACGTGTTCAGAAGGGAAACTACATGATTTTAAGTTGTATAAAAAAAGTAAATTACCACTAAATCCAAATATACAAGTTAATGTTGATACCGGATATTTGGGAATAAAAAAGATACACAATAATACCCTTATTCCAAAGAAAAAAAGTAAGTTAAAACCATTAAGTCATGAAGATAAAAAAGATAATAAAATATTTGCATCAAAACGTATATTTGTAGAACATGTTATAGGTGTACTAAAACGATTTCGTATCATCTCAGAAACCTATCGTAATAGAAGAAAAAGATTTGGCTTACGGTTTAACTTAATTGCTGGTATTTATAATTTTGAGTTGAAATTGAAAGATATTAAGTGACTTTTGAAAGAAGTCTACTATCAAAAAAAGTAGTAAAATTATGAATATAAAGTCAAAATTACAAATGAAATTATTAGAAAATACAAGTACTGATACATTAAAACAAATAAATGAGTTAGAAAATATACTAAAAAATATAGACGAAAACATCACCTCCACAAAGAGAAATATTCAAGGTAGAACAATAAAACAAATTGTAGGACATTTAGTTGATTCTGCATCAAATAATACGCATAGAATTATACATTTGCAATATCAAAAAAGCCCTTTAATTTTTCCAGATTATGCAAATCTTGGAGTAAATGATAAGTGGATTGCAATACAAGATTACAATAACTATAATTGGGATGATTTAAGAGAATTATTAAAATATACGCATATACACATCACAAATGTGATAAAAAATATTGATACTTCGAAACTACAAAATAAATGGATAAGTGCTCTTGGAGATCAATATACACTAGAAGAAATGATAGTGGACTATCCTTTACATTTTAAAATACATTTAAATGAAATAAAAGATTTGATAAAACAATAGACTTCTTGCATAGCCGAAGTTACGAATGAGATGAACGCCCTTAGCTCAAGTTTATCCAAAAGATACCAAAAATGTAGAGTTATTGGATTTAAAAGAAGGTGAATTCTACATTCTTGCTTCCAAATCTACAGATACGTTAAACTCACATCAAATGAACTTAGTGATTGTGGTACAAATGCAATATTACAGGATATAAAGTTAACAATAGTATAGAAAAAATAAAATTAGAATAAATATTGCTATTTATGAAGATAAATAAGTTTTGGATTTGTGGTAAGCCCCCAAATCCAAACATTTTATTTAAGTGTTGTTATATACTCAGAAAGTGCTTCAATTTTTGCATCATCATAAGAAGCAACTTGACCTTTCATAAGTCCTTTCATAGCTCCACCATATGTGCCATCTTTATAGCCTTTTAGTGAAATAATTAACTGCTCTTTACTCCATCCTTGAATAATTTGTGATTTATTCAGAGCTTTTTTCTCAGCTTTAGCACCATGACATGCTACACACTTTTTGTACAAACTTGCTCCATCATTTGCCATCAAACTTAATGCAAAAACTGTTGTTAGTAGTAAAATAACCTTTTTCATTTTGTGATCCTTGTTTTTTGTAACCTAAGTATAAAAAATAAAAGTGAAGTCATTGTGAATTACTTTAACTTTCCAAAAACTTTATAGATTTCCCAGTACTTGTCTACTGCTTTTTTTAAATTTTCATCACTGAGTGTTGTTTTTTCTTTAACACCAAAACGATTTTGAAGTCCTTCTTGAAGTATAGTTTTCTCTTTGGTTGGAATTTTCAAGTAACTTATAAGTGCAGTTTTTAAATCATCTTCACTACTATATTTCAAAAGATATCTATAAAAAAACTTATCAATTTTTACAGGCATGTCCTTATGACATTCCACACAATTTTGCTCATAAACACTTGCCATAAGCCCAATATGAAGAAATACTATCAACAAAATCTTTACCATGATACCCTCACTTTTGTCCACTCTTTTTCCTGCGAATTTATTTCTACATGTAAAGAGTATTCAGAAGCTATCATGCTAACAATATTAAGCCCTATTCCAAAACCTCCTACGCTCTCATCTGCTCTAACGTAGCGTTGGAACATCTCGTCTATCTTCTGTTTTTTTATTCCTCTTCCACTGTCCAATATCTCAAAATAGTTTTTACCTAACTCTATCTTTATATTTCCTTTGACCTTATTGTATTTGATTGCATTTGAAAAAAGATTATCAATTAGTTTTGTTATCTTTTTTCTATCTACATGTAGAGTAGATTTCTCTTTACATGTAAAGCTAACAGTGAGTTTTTTTGAGTCACAAAACAGAGAAAAATACTCTATTCGCTCCTCAATTACTTCTTTTAAGTTTACCTCTTCATCATTTGATATTATCTTATGACCCAAAGTTAAGTAGGTCAAATCTTGATAAAGATTAGAGACCGTTCTAGCTCCAATATCTATGCGTTTTATCTTCCTTGCTAACTTTTCATCAAGGCTTGAAGTATCTATCATTTCAATGTTTGACATGATTGCATTTACGGGGGTGTTGAGTTCGTGAGTAGTATCTTTTATAAACCTATCCAGAAGCTCTATCGCTTCACGCATAGGTTTTAGAAGAAGTCTAAGTAAAAAATAACCAAACAAAATCATAACTAAAAATATGCCTGCTCCATACACAAACAAAGTGTTATAAACTCCACCAATCCACTCTTCGTCACTTTGTATTTCCAAAACCAAATACTTTGTACCAAGGTAGTATGACTCTGGCTCTTTTATAAGATATATCTTGTCATCTTGCATATAAATAACTTCATCAAATTCTATATTTTTGTTAGTAAATGTTGAAAAAATTTCTTTTTGAGAACTATCATAAATAGCAGATTTAAACCGCTCATCTCTTGGGTAAGTTCTAAATTTAGAAAAGTTTACATGTAAGGATTTTAATTTAATAATCTGTTCATTTGCAAGGTATGAAAGTTCTAATCTATTTTTTTGAAGCATTAAATCTTTTTGAAAATTATAGTAAATAACTCCTAAAATACAGAGCAGAGTTGTAGTAAAAAATATATAAAGAAGAAAAAACGACCTAAGCGTCTTCTTCTCACTTGAGAGTAAATTTGTATCCCAGCCTTTTGACACTAATGATTCTCTCTTTCCCTATAATTTTTCTAAGTCTTTTTATGTAAGTCCTAAGTGCATCGTCACTCGCCACATCATCATAACCCCACAAGGTATCTAAAATAACTTCATGAGAGATAACCTCTTCTCTTCTTTGCAGAAAAAGCTTCAATAAAGTTGCCTCTTTATTCTGAAGTTGCACCTCTTTGCCTTCTACATGTAAAGAGTTCGTAGTAATATCGTACTCTATATTTTCTGTAACCTTTATATTTTCTTTTTTACTATGAAAAAACTCTCTTTTTATGAGCGTTTGAACTCTTAAAAGCAACTCTTTAAGCTCGAATGGTTTTCGTATATAATCATCACAACCACTTTCATAACCATCACTTACATCATTTATAGAGTTCAAAGAAGTCAAAAATATAGCAGGAGTTTTATTGTCACTCTCGCGTGAACTCTTTAAAAGCTCAAAGCCATTAATTCCTGGAACATTTACGTCTAAAAGAAACAAATCATAAGAATTTTCATACATCTTAGCCTCTGCCTCATCTCCATCATAAACTGAGTCCACCTCATAACCAGACTCCTCTAAAAACTCGGTTACGGTTTCATTCAGATTTGTATCATCTTCTAAAAAAAGGATTTTTGAGGGTTTCATTTTTTCATTTTATCCAGATTTTTTACGTAAATAATCTTCTCTTTTGCACTCATTTTGGGGTACCTTAACTCCAACTCTGTATTAAAGCTTTTTTGATTTGCAGGTTTAACATAACCAATCATCGCCAAAAGCTCTTCTGTGCTCATTTCTGAGAAATCTGTTTTTGCAATTAGTGACACTGCTAAAAATATAAAACTAAATATAATTTTTTTCATAACTGAACTTTACCTTTTAACTGTGTTTTGATTGTGAATCTTTATCAACTGAGCTCAATAACATTGCTATTGCTCTTGTCGATGGATGTGACTCAAATGCTATTTTTATTGTCATGCTAAGAGGAACTGCTAAAAACATACCAACAGAGCCTAATACCCAACCCCAAAAAATCAGTGAAAAGAAGATAATTACTACTGAGAGTCCTAAACCTTTTCCCATATAACGTGGTTCTATTACATTCCCCATTATTATGTTGACTGCTAAATAAAGAGCAATTACCCACATAACGCTGCTCATATCAAGTCCAACTAAAGCCACTAAGACTGCGGGAACTGCTGCTATTACTGAACCAATACTTGGTATATAGTTCAATAAAAACACTATTACACCTAAAAGAAGTGCAAAGTCTACGCCAATAATAGTAAGACCAATAGTGACAATAATTCCTGTTATAAGACTAATAACTGTTTTAATAGCAAGATAACTGTTAAGTTTTTGACTAAATTTTTCAAATGGATTATCTCCAGCTTCATCTTTTTTTGCAAGAAGATACATCTTTGTTCTTAAACTTGAAGTTTCAAAAAGCATAAAAGTAACACCCAAAAAGATGATAAATGACTTAGAAAGGACAGTACTAAAAGATTTTAAAAATCCTCCTGCAAAGGTAAGAAGCCCTGAAGGATCAAACATCGCTTCTAAGTCTACTTTTGATACCTCTATGCCAAACTTATCTAGTACTTCTTTAAAAGAGCCTATCATATCCATGATTTTTGCTGTATATTGAGGTGTATTTGATAAAAAATTATCTACCGATGTAGAGAGTATATACCCAAACCCAAAAAGCATAAAAATAACAAAAGATAGTACTGTCAAAAATGCAAGTATTCGAGGAAATCTAAGTTTTTCTAACCAAAAAATAGCTGGTGCACTCACAGTTGCTATAAATATTGATAACAAAAATGGTATCACAATAGAAGATGCTGCCTTTATCCCTGCAATTACGATAACAAATGCTGCTAAACTATCCCAAACTCTGTGTATATCAAAACTATTTTCTTTGCTCATTTAACCATCCTATCAAATTTATTACTACTTTTTCTACCGCTTTATTAAATGCTAAAACAACCCCACTCGCCTCTTTTTTCTCAACAGGGTAAACAGAATCAATCAAAACTGAACCAACTATATCAGCTCCTTGTCGCTCTATGAGTCTAAATCTAATCTTTACTCGAACATATGGTCTATCTTTGTCATAAATTTCTTCAAAATTTTCTAAACTACTTTCCAAAATCAAATCTGCCATTGCATATGAACGACTCGATACTGTAGCCCTAAAAATCTTCTGCTTTTCAATAGCCTCTATAAAAATCTCTTGTAGTCTGGTAGAAGGCAGTTCACTCCATCTTCCATACTTATATGGCTTCAATGCTCCATCTTTTTTGTAAAGAATCGAGCGAGTCATAACCGCACTATCACCTTCTACACGTTGAACTCTTAGTACTCTATCATCTTTTATTTTATCTACATGTAAAGGGGAAAGGGGCTCCAGCCTATAGTTTGATGGTCTTACTTCAACATCTTTTATACTACATCCACTAAAAAGTAAAATTGCGATAACAACAATATATCTCATTTTCTCATCTCCTCAGAAGGTGCTAATTCTAAATTTGTCTCTTTAAAAAGTAAATCACTTGGGCTATCACGAAGTTCACTAACAAACTCTTTAGTTTCTATAATGAGTGTTCTTAAATCATTCAAATCATTCTGAAAAGGCAGTAAGTTCTCTCTTACTATCACATCAATATCAAGCTTACCCTCTTTTAATTTATCATCCAGTGCAGTCATCACTCTTGAAGTGGCAGCAGAAGCTTCTTGCATACTCATGAGAGTCTCGTGGCTTGAAATACCTATGTTTTTTGACATTCTTTTCACCTCATTAGCGGCTTCTGTGACTGCTATTTCAAACTCTTTCCCTTTTTCTAAAACATCATCTATTTGAGAACTTTTTGAGTGCATCATTTCTAATGTTTTATTAAGTGTAAGCGTTACAGTTACAAGGTTTTCTAGTATCTTTTCAAAATTTTCTAAATTTTTATGACTCATTACATCATCTGTTTTATCTAACATTCTTTCAGTTTTATTGCCTATCATAGTCAAAGCTTTATCTACCCTTTCAATAATGGAGTCCTCTGTTCTTATCACACCATAGTTTTTATTATCTGTTTTTAAAAGTGCTGATTTATGTGTTCCACCTTCAAGTTCTATATAACTAAGTCCTGTTATGCCTTGAAGATTTATCAGTGCATAAGTATCTTCCTTTATAGGCATATTTTCTTTAACCTTAATAAGTACTATTACCTCTTCAGAATTATCACTATTTATATAAATATCTTTTACTTCCCCTACACTTACACCTCTGAGTTTCACTGGTGCTTTTGGATTGAGTCCAGAGACACTCTGCGTTGTAATTACATGATAGTAATTGTAGTTTTCACTCTGTGCATATTTTCCTAACCAAAGGATAGACCATACCGCAGAAAAACCAAGTATAAACACAAAAAGTCCTATTAGTATGTAGCTAACTCTATTTTCCATCTGTAAACTCTTTCAAATTTTCGTTATCACTAGTTCTTAGAGCATCTATATCTCCACTAAACTGTATTTTTTTATCGCCTAAAATTATAAATCTATCTAACACCGAGCTTATTGTATCTTTATCATGTGTTACCATTATAACAGTTATTCCTAAAGTATCGCGAAGAGCAACTATAAGTTCATCAAAATTCCTAGCACTCTTTGGATCAAGCCCACTCGTTGGCTCATCCAAAAACAGAAGTTTTGGGTCACGTATGAGTGCGCGTGCAAGTCCCACACGTTTTTTCATGCCACCACTAAGCTCGCTTGGGTAGAGATATGCTGAACTCTCAGGAAGTCCAACCATCTTTAGTTTCATTAAAGCAGCTTGTTTTATAGCACTATTGGAGAGATTTGTATACTCTTTTAAAGCAATAGAAATATTTTCAAGCACACTCAAAGAACTAAAAAGAGCTCCAAATTGAAATAGAACTCCCCATTTACTCCTAAGCTCATCTGCCCTAAAGTCCTTCAAGTTTTTAGTGTCGAAGCCTAGTACATGTAAAGAGCCTGAAGTATATTTTTGTAGAAGTATCATTTCTCTAAGAAGCGTAGTTTTTCCACTACCACTACCACCAAGAAGTCCAAAAATTTCACCTTTTTTTATCTCAAAACTCACATCATCATGAACCACATTTGCTCCAAACTTGGTTACTATGTTTTTAGCAACTACTACACTACTCATAACCCTAACTCCGTCAAAAATACAGATACTATAGCATCCATAGCAATCACCCAAAAAATAGCATTAACCACACTAATGGTAGTATATTTTCCAACACTCTCGGTTGAACTGCTTATCTGAAACCCTCGAAAACAGCCAATAACCGCGATTATCCAACCAAAAATAGGTGCTTTAATAAGTCCTATAATAACGTGCTTGATTTCAACACTCTCTTGCATACGATTTGCAAACTCTTCAAAACTAATACCAAGTTGAAGTGAAGCGACCACCATACCACCAAAAATAGAGACAACGTCTGCAAAAAAGACTATAAGAGGGAGTGAAATCATAAGAGCAAAAACTCTAGGAATGATTAGAAAATTCCATACCGAAAATCCCATTGTTTTCATAGCATCTATCTCTTCAGTAATTTTCATAACACCAATCTCAGCTGTATAAGCAGATGCACTACGTCCTGCTATAACAATTGCAGTTATGAGCGGAGCAAGTTCTCTTGTTACTGAAATCGTGACCATCTCTACAATAAAAATATTGGCTCCAAATTTCTCAAGCTGAACAGCCCCTTGAAATGCAATAACAACACCAATAAGGAAAGAGGTAAGAAGTATGATAGGAAGTGCTTTTAAGCCACTATTTTCAAGGTGATAAAATATGGCTTTATATCTTATTTTTTGAGGTTTAAAAACTAAAATACCAACTGCTTCGGTAAGTCCACCAACAAAAGAGAAAAAATTGACAAGTGTTTTTTTAGATTCTGTTACTAATTTTCCAATGCCATAAAAGAACTGACTAAAAGAGTTATATTTCATAGGAGATTTTATATCTTGTGGAAAATTACTCAAACAGACTTCATACAAAGAGAGAAATTTTTTACTCTCCCCCACTTTTTGAATTTGGCATTTTTGTTTTTGAAGTTTTTTAATACTCTCTATGATAAGCAATACACCATGAGTATCGAAATCTGTAAGTTGCTTTAGGTCAAAAGTAACTTTTTTTTCTTTACATGTAGTATCTATCTGTTTTGATAGTTTTGTGACATATTCTAATGTCCATGAACCTTTACATGTAAAAATAATAGTGTTATCAAGAGTGACAATATCTATACTTGCATGCATATAATGACCCTAAGTTTTTAATCATTATACCAAAAAACTAGAGTATAGGAATAATTATACCTACTCTTCCACACGGCTGATTCATTCTAACAAACAACATAATTTTTTGCTATTCCCACCAATCATAGGAATAGCTTGAGGAAAAGGGATGTAGTTTGTTCTTCTTAATACGTTCATAGCTATGTTTCTAATAATAGAAAAATTAGTTGGAGCGTTACCAGTATGTATTAAAGAGGCATCTTCACCAAAGGTTACATCTTTTATGTAATGCATACTCTCAACACCCCAGTGAGCTCTAATACCATAGTTATACTTTTTTGCTGACATTTTTTTACTTGAAATATAAAAAGATGTTTCTTGAGAAAATTTATCACTATTTTTTCAATAAGTTGAACGAGTTACTTTGACAATTTCTTCTATACCATTAAACTTATTTTTATTAATATTATAAAAATCGTCATAGACTTCTATCTCACGTACTTCGAATCTATTACGATTTACTTCTTGCATTTTGTCATAATCTATGCAGTCTGATATGTTTGAGTTAAAAATTATCTGTTCTAAAAGTTTTTTTGGTTGTCTTTGACTTGTACTACATAGTCATTACCACTATCTTTGATAGCCTTTAATGTTTTACTTTGACAGTGTAATGCATCTAATGTAACTATCATATTTTGTAGAGGAAATTCTTCCATCATCTCTTGAACCAATGGAATCTCATTACTTTTTGATGCTGTCTTTCTTGCGATAAGTATCTCTTTAGAATCACTGGTAAAAAATGGAAACAACAGTTTCTAAATAATGCATCACTTGCATTCGATGTAGGAGGAGTAACTAAAACTTACCTAGATGAGATAGAAGAGTTAAAGAGTGAGAATGATGGTTTAGCTAAAGCACTAGGTAAAGCTACAATAAAAGTAGAGTTTGTTGAAAAAAAGCTAAAGAGCTTGGACTTATGTAATAAAAGAGCGATGATCTAGTCCAAGCATAAATATTTATCAATATCAGAGCAATGTAATATATTTGGTATCAGTAGAAGTCATTACTACTACAAACCAGCACCAATGAGTCAGGAGAATATTGAACTACTGCACAAGATAGATGAAATAGCTACTGATAACTCAGAGTATGGTTATAGATTTATATATGAACAACTAAAAGAAGATGGCTACTATATTGGAAAACATAGAGTCTTAAAATATATGGGAATACTTGGTATCCAAGCAATATATCTAACCAAAAAAAGACTCACAAGTCTCAAAAACCAAGAGCATAAGATTTATGAGTATCTACTAAAAAAATATTGGACTAAATTTGGAAAGAGAAAAACTGTATATGTACCCACACCAAATGAAGTATGGAGTGGTGATATTACATATATACGTGTTAATGGAAGCTTTATGTATTTTACAGCTGTTATAGACTGGCATAGCAAAGCAATACTGTCCTATAACATATCTAACTCTATGGATGCAACACTTGCAACTGATGTACTTGGGGAGGCATTGGCTAAATATCCTAAACCTAAAATATTTAATAGTGACCAAGGAGACTGTGAAATAATCAAACCCCATAACTCATAATTTTCTAAGTCCTACTCAATTATAGGCAATTACTTTGCCTAAATTGTACCATAAATATATTTGAAATAATTTTAGCCATATAAAGCCTAAAACTAGCGATATAAAGAGCTATCTCTTCTCTTATACTGCTCAGGTCTCCATCTTGAATGGCTATCATCAGTTTTCTAAACAGAGTTATCCCTATCAGATTAAGTAAGCGTTTAAAATTATAGGTAAACATGATAAGAGCATTTTCACCAGCTACTTTCTTTTTACTTCTTACCAAGAAGTGATCCCAGCCCAAACTTCTTTTGATTGTTCCAAATGGATGTTCAACTATAGAACTTCGTTTTTTAATTATTGCTTTTGATTTATCAGTTTGCATATTGGCATTATAGTTGTCAAGTAGCTCTTGATGTTCCCATCTTTGAGTCTGTTTAGTTTTAGTCTTTTCACCTAAACATTTATCTTTGATTGGGCAGGCATTACAGTCAGTTTGAGAACTTCTATACAAGTACATAGTACGAGCATATGATTGATTTAAATATGAAGTTCTTGATATTAGTTTATTGTTAGGGCATACATAAGCATCTTTGTTTTTATCGTAGATAAACATATCTTTAGTGAACTTACCTTTGTTTTTTAGTTCTTGACCTATTCTTACTAGAGGTACTACTGTATTGATACCATCATCAATACATTTTTTACCCCAAGGGCACCCAGTAATCTCAACTGCTGAAGAATAGCCTTTATCTGCTGTTATTATTAGATCTGGATTATCTATAACTTCTTTAGTTTGTAAAGCCATCTTATGAAGCTCTTGTTTATCTGAGCCTGATGATGTAACATCAGTAGCTACTATAAACTTATACTTATCGTCTACGCATATCTGTGAATTATAAGCCATTAAATTATGAGCAGGTTTACTCATTATGCTTGCATCTGGGTCAGTACGATTGTACTGAGTTTTATTGAAACTTTTAAGAAGTGCTAAATCAGATTGAGATTTTGCTTTTTTTTAAGAGTTTTTCTAAATTACGAGGAAGATTTTTAGAAAGTTTATTTGTAGTTGTTTCTTCATCACTATATTCTAAAGTAGTCAAATACTCTTGTATAGATGACTCTGCTTTTTTGATAGATTCATCTACAGTTCTTTTCATTATAAGAGTATTTTTAGATGCATTAGCTCTTAAAAATGCTCCATCTAGTCCTACTATTTCTCCTCCAATAAGTCCTATGCCTTTGCATAAAAGTATAAACTCTTTAAACACTTGTTTAAGAGCTTTAGGATTATCTTTTCTGAAGTCTGCTATTGTTTTATAGGTTGGTTTAAGTCCTAATGTTAGCCACATTAATTCTACGTTTCTTGCATTTTCTTTTTCAAGATTACGAGAACTTCGTATTTTATTGAAATAACCATAGATATATATTTTTAATAGTAACTCAGGTGCATAAGATTTTTGACCAGATAGAGAGTTAGATGTATCGTTAAAACCTAATCTTTTTAAATCTAAGAGTGACACATAATCATCTATTGCTCTTACTGGGTTATTCTCATCTACATACTCATCAAGACTTGGAGGAAAAAGTAGTTGTTGATTACGGTTTAATCCCTCTTTATATTTATCACTCATAAATACCTCTTTAAATCCCTATATTACGAACTATTCTTAGTGTATTATACAGTTTTAGGAGTTTAAAGATGGTTAATGTTATGATGTTTATGTTGTTATTTTTATAATTTATGAGACTGTTATTTAGTTATTTCACAGTCTCAAGGGAGCCAATACACTAGTTATGAACATACTAAGTTACTTAAAAAATATGATATTAAAATATCTATGAATGGTAAAGGTAGAAGTATAGATAATATTGTAATTGAAAGATTTTTTAGAACATTAGACTTCTTGCAAAACTCATTTTGAACAAACATTAAAACCACGGTCAAAATTCACTAATCCACATATCAAATTAAAGCGGAGATTGAAGCGCTTTCTACGGTTACGATATTTTTGCGTAAGGATTTGAAAAGTTTTTAATTTAGCATTGACATGCTCAATACAAATACGAGCTGATGCTTCTATTTTATTTTGAGTTTTTTGTGTATTGGTTAATGGATATAACTTTGATGATTTGTATGGTATTTGAATATTGACATGTTGCTTTTTAATTCCAAGGTAACCTAAATCTACATAGATACAAGTCTCAGATTTTACAGAAAGATTACTTTGTTTAAAAAGTTTGAAATCATGTGTAGTACCTTTACAGGTGTGAGCACAAATAATCCTTTCATCTTTATCAATAACTATTTGACCCTTTAATGTGTGGTTTCGTTTTTTCCCTGAATAGTACTCTCTTTGCTTTTTTTTGGTCGCTGTATTGGGGACTCAGTAGCATCAATAACGATAAACTCCAAATCAATATTATCTCCATATAAAGCTCGTTTACTTGGTAGTGAAAATTTACCTGACTTAATTAAAATATCTTCAACTTCTCGTACAACTCTTGAAGCTGTAGATTCACTTACGCTGTAATCAAAGCCTATATGCTCTAAGGTTCTGTACTCTCTATAATAACTTAACATCAAAAGTACTTTATCTTCTGGTGATAAACTTTTTCTTCCTCCAACTCCATGATTTTTAGTTCTCTCTTTTTCATATGCTATGAAAATCGCAATCATCTCATTAAAAGTATTTTCATTTACACCAATAAGTCGTTTAAAATTCTTTCGTGGTTTCTTTTGTAGTTGTTTGTATTTACTCATATAAACTTTTAAGCATTTTTTGTACCTACTTTTGAGTTTCGCAAGAAGTCTATTAAAACATGGCAATATTTATATCAGTGATTATCAATCAATAAAGGAGTTAAAAGAAGGTGTAAAAAACTACATCCATAAATACAATTTTAAAAGATTTCATTCAAGTATAAACTATAAAAAACCTATGAATGTTTATCTTGAATATCTGAAAAATGTAGGTTAAAGTAACAGATGAGGATGAAATTAAATCTGTTTAAGAGTTGTCTTGATTTTTAGGGCATTATAATTTTTCTAATAACTGACCTTACGCACCCTTCAAAAGTTGTAATTCTGAATAAGCCACCTGATTAGCTCTGATTAACAGTTTTGTTCTAATGGCAAAGTGGTTCATTTTATGTTTAATTTTCAAACATTCAAGCTTAAAAAAAGACAGCACTGATAAAAAGATATGATTACTTTGTGTTCGAATGATCTTTGTTAGTGATTTTGCTAAATCAACATTATATTTAAGTGATTTATGAAACTCTTCAACTTTCACCCTCAAGGGGGTACCCAGCCATCATTTTTCATAGATTGTTGAGATAGTGTCGCCATCAAGTGTGATATCACTACATATCAAATTTAAAATACCTATACTTCCATCTTTGTTTGTAAAGACTCGGCGCACTATAATGACTTCTTTATCATAGCCCTTTAGATAGCCTCGTACTGATTGCTTATCTGATAATTCCAGTTCATCTACCCTTGTGAACTTACCTGCATATTTATTCTCTAAACTTTTTGAAAAGAGACGATTACTTTTGAGTGCAGCAATAAACTCTTTTAGTTGTTCATATATAAATCTATAACCATACTCTGAGTTATCAGTAGCTATTTCATCTATCTTGTGCAGTAGTTCAATATTCTCCTGACTCATTGGTGCTGGTTTGTAGTAGTAATGACTTCTACTGATACCAAATATATTACATTGCTCTGATATTGATAAATATTTATGCTTGGACTCGATCATCGCTCTTTTATTACATAAGTCCAAGCTCTTTAGCTTTTTTTCAACAAACTCTACTTTTATTGTAACTTTACCTAGTGCTTTAGCTAAACCATCATTCTCACTCTTTAACTCTTCTATCTCATCTCGGTAAGTTTTAGTTACTCCTCCTACATCGAATGCAAGTGATGCATTATTTAGAAACTGTTGTTTCCATTTACTTAAAGATTGTGATATGATTTTATATTTAGATGCTATTTGACTTGTTGTTTGTTCTTCTTTTAGCAGCTCTAAAACTATTCTTGTTTTTTGTTCGGCACTATATATTTGTCCTTTTCTTCTACTCATAATTCACCTCCATTATTTATATCATTTTAACTTATTTGAAAATTAATCTTTCTGAATTATTGTCTTTGATTTTAGGGGCATTATATTGTTTATATTTGTAAATAAGTCAAATATAAAATTATATTTACTGTTTTAAAATTTTTTTGTTTAATTTTATTTTTAAAAAACTCCATTTCAATTGGATTATATTCAGGTGAGTATGGTGGTAAAAACAGTAAATATAATTTTATTTTGTGACTTAATAGTAAATATGGGTGCTTACTTTTCTACATTTTTTTATAATTCACTAAATAATAATCGACTAAATTTAACTTCATACTTTTGCTAAGTCCACGATGTAAACTAATCATATTTTTCATATGAGAGAATACTCCACCTTCGAGTGCATTAGTTGTATTTTGTATGTTTAGTTTTTTATGATTTTTGTATGTAAATAAATAAGGTAAATTAGTTCGTAGACTTCTATATGCAGCTCTTATTCTTGGATGAGTATAGTGGAGTTCTCCAGTAGTAGACGAAACACTTTTTTACCCTCAAGGGGCACCTAGTCCTCTAAAAAATCTTTATATTTTTCATACCATTCATCAAGCTTTTGAGTAAAGTTTTTCTCTGTAGTTAGTGTTAATCTTGAAACTATTCTCTTAAGATCTTTACTTGCTTCAAGTTTTGGTCGCATTGTGATATATCTTTGTATAATCTTCTTCTGATGGAAATGACACATTTGTATTGGAATATCCTTAAAGGCTTTGTATAAACCTCTTTTGCCGTCTAAAGTTGCACTTTGGATGGTATATCCTAGTATTAGAAGCTCTTCCTTTAAATATCTATAATCCTGAACTGTTTCACTTTCAATATGCTTCCAAATAAGTATCTCTTTTGATTCAACATCTTTGAACACTAGGCTTCCAAGCTTCTCTTTCCTCTTCCCATAAAAAGTAGCATCGCATACCAAGTTTACTGCCCTTGGATTATGTGCTTTTATATCAACAATATATTCATCTCTTTGCTTCACTATCCAGCTTATTGATCTGGAATATTTTACTGAAAGTTGCATGAGTGTTTGTCGTTGTAAAAAATATTCTTCAAAGATAACTTTTTGTAGTTGTTCTGGTCTTCTTTTTGAGCTGAAAGAAGTTTTACAGTCTTTACAGAAATATCTCTTTATTCCTCTTCTTGAACCTTTGGAAATAATATTTTTAGACTTGCAATTTATACATATTTTAGAGCTTTTTTACAATCATTTGTAAATAAACCTTTGTTTACTCCTACTATGCCATAGTTTGAAAGTGTTTGGTTAAAATCAATGTCTAAATTCTTCCTCATTATCAATCCTTCTTGATATTTTATCAGATTGACACGGAATTTCTAACACTCCCGCTTCTGCATTACCTTTATCGTGAAATGAGCTAATTAAGTTACCAACTTTTAGATTTAAACTACTAATGTAATTTAATAAAGTTCCATATCTATATACTGAGATACAGAATGCTGAAAAAAAGTGCTCTATGCCAATACGAAATTGGAGTTTCACTATCTCTCAGCTTAATATTCATTTTAAAGATAGGCTAAAAAATGCTTTAAACTTATGATATACTTTTAGGAGGATTTAGGTGCTGATACAGAATTTATTACACTCCCTTTTCTTTTGTTTGAGGATGTTCCATGAGCCAGCTATTATTCTCATTTGCTTCAATTAATTCTTTTATTTCAAAAGAACTGTAGTAACCAGCACTTATAAAAGGATCTTGTTTTATCATCTTGGTAGCCTCATCTAAATTAATAGCACAAAGTAATTGAAATGCAGAGAAGTCATCTGTAAAAGGACCACATAGAATCAGCTTACCAGCTTGTTTGATTTTTTTCAAATGATCAACATGAGCTTGCAATAATGATTGATTAAATTTATTTTTTATTTTATCTGATAATATAACTACAAATTTTTTCAAAGTATTAAACTCTTTTAAATGTAAATTTTTATTCAATGCATATATTATATCTAAAAGCTTTATATGTAATGAGTTTTTAATAATTCTATTATTTTATTTAACTAAAATCTAGCGTGAAAGTAGTAGCTTTACCCAATTCTGATTTTACATTTATTTTGATATTCTAGTTTTTACATATTGAGTAAACTATACCAAAATCACTTACACTTGAAGTTACTCTGTAATATCGCTCGCAGATTTTGTTTAATTTTTCTTTTTCTATGCCTATTCCATTGTCTTGTATGGTGAGGATGGATTTTTTTAGGGTTATATTTATCTTTCCATTTCTTTTTGTGTATTTGAGAGTAAGTTGTTGATTACTCTTATGAAATCTTCCTTGTCTATGTTAAAGAGAGTTTTTTTAAGAAGATTGGATAATTTGGTCTCTTCCTAGCTCTTTTGCTTTATATAAATTAAAATCAGCTTCTTTATATTGATTTTCAAAAGAAGTAAAATTATTGTTTTGGGATATTCCTATGCTAATGGTTAGTTTAATTGTTTTATCTTCATACATAAATTTATATTCTCTTATGATTGTACAAATTTTTTCTGCACTAATGATAGCTCCTTTATTTGATGTATTTAAAAGAAGTATTCCAAATTCTTCTCCTCCTAATCTTGCAAATAAATCACTCTCTCTTAACTGATTTTTTATGATTTTTGAGAGCTCTGTAAGGATAAAATCACCACAATGATGTCCAAATGTATCATTGATATTTTTAAAATTATCTATGTCTAGCATAAGAAAAAACAACTTGCTGTTTTCTCTATTAGCACTCTTAAAAATTTTTTTAGCAGATTCTATAAAAAATCTTCTGTTGTATATGTTGGTTAAAGAATCTGTAATAGAATTTTTTTCTAATTTTTCTTGATTTATTATAGAGTTTATTGAGTTTGTATATATGGATTTAGATAGTAAATATATTGTAGGAATATATATCAAAGAAAGAAGTAAAAATCCTTGAGTAACAGGTGTGTTATAATTTGATATGATGATAATTTGAGGTATTATTAACATTAAAAAATATATAATAAATGCAGCAAAAATTGGTAAAATAGAAAGAGTTCCAGCGGTAATAAGACCAATAGTAACTATAAATCCTATAAATTCATAAGGGCTTGGTGTAATATAAGTCATATATATAATTCCTATATTCCAAACGATTGCTGAGTATATAATCATGATAAAAAAGCATATTGTATGGTATCTTATTTTTTTTGCATTATTTTCAGCCAAATATTTTTTTAATTGTTTAGCATTTTGGTATCTGAGGTAAATAAATATTGCTTGAAGTAATGACCAAAAGAGTAGTTTAGGAATTGTTATGTACTCAAAATAAATCCAAATTAAAACAAATGATAATAATAGAAGTCCAATAACAGCTTTTTTTGTTTCCTTTACAACTTGCTGTATTAATTTAACGTTATAATTAAATATCATTAGTAAAACTCCTAAATGGGGAGTAAAATATATCACAAATATTTTTAGTTTTTTATTAAATATTTATTTTAATCAAAAACTAGCTAAAATAGTTCTTTACATGTAAAGGATATTTGTGAAGATTATTTTAGCAAGTGCAAACCAAGGAAAACTTAGAGAATTAAAAGCATGGATGAAAAATTTTGAAGTATATGCATTTAGTGAAGTTATGACTCCTTTTGAGATAGTGGAAGATGGTAACAGCTTTAAAGAAAATGCTCTCATAAAAGCAAGAGCAGTATATGAAGCATGTGAAGACAAGTCTACAATTGTCATGAGTGATGATAGTGGCATAAGTGTTAATGCTTTAGAGCATACTCCTGGAATTTATAGTGCAAGGTATGCTGGAAAGGGTGCAACTTCACAAGAGAACTTAGATAAACTAATTCAAACACTAAAAGACAAAAATATAAAAAGAACACCAGCTTACTATACAGCGGCTATTGCTATAGTATGTGAAAAAGGTGAGTTTTGCGTGCATGGTTGGATGTATGGTGATGTAATAGCTGAGAAGAGGGGAAATAAAGGGTTTGGATATGACCCTATGTTTATCCCTACTGGATTTGAGGGGACGTTGGGTGAGTTGGATGAGAGTATAAAAAAAGAATTAAGCCATCGTTCATCTGCATTAGAGTTGGCAAAGATTTTACTAAAGACAGTAGTATGAGCAGAGTGTTGATAATTGGAGCAGGTGGAGTTAGTAGAGTTGCTACTAAAAAGTGTGCTATGAATAGTGATATTTTTAGTGAAATTGTACTAGCAAGTAGAACAAAAAGCAAATGTGATTTAATAGCAAGTGAAATAAAGAATGAGTTACATGTAGAGATACAAACCGCACAAGTAGATGCGGATAATGTACCCGAACTTGTAGCACTCATAAATGATGTTATGCCAGATTTGGTTATGAATATTGCTCTTCCTTATCAAGATTTAACTATTATGGATGCGTGTGTACAAACAAAAGTGCCTTATCTTGATACTGCGAACTATGAACACCCAGACAACGCAAAGTTTGAGTACAAAGAGCAGTGGGCAAAACAAGAAGATTTTGAAAAAGCTGGTATTATGGCACTTCTTGGAAGTGGATTTGACCCAGGTGTCACTAATGTTTTTTGTGCTTATGCTAATCAATACCTTTTCGATGAGATAAACTATATAGACATTATGGACTGTAATGCAGGAGATAATGGGTATGCTTTTGCTACAAACTTTAACCCTGAAATCAATTTAAGAGAAGTAAGCTCAAATGGTCGTTATTGGCAAGAGGGAATGTGGTATGAGACTCAGCCAATGGAGTACATGATGAAGTGGGATTACCCTGAGATTGGGGTGAAAGATAGTTATTTGCTTTATCATGAAGAAATGGAGAGTTTGGTTCGAAATATTAAAGGTTTAAAACGTATACGATTTTTTATGACCTTTGGGACGAGTTACTTAACCCACATGAAGTGCCTTGAAAATGTAGGAATGCTTAGAATTGATGAGGTAGAGGTAAATGGTGTAAAAGTAGTTCCAATGGAGCTTTTAGCAAAACTTCTTCCAGACCCAGCAAGTCTTGGAGCAAGAACTGTGGGACAAACTAATATAGGTTGTGTTATAGAAGGCATAAAAAATGGGGAAAGAAAAAAAGTATATATTTACAATACTTGTGACCATCAAGAGTGTTATAAAGAGACAGGGGCACAAGCAGTAAGCTACACAACAGGAGTTCCTGCAATGATAGGAGCTAAGATGATACTTGAAAGAAAATGGAGTGGCAATGGAGTTTTTAATATGGAAAACTTTGATGCAAAACCTTTTATGGATGAGCTTAATGTTCAAGGTTTACCTTGGAAGATTATTGAGATGAATCCTGATGAAACTTATGAGGTAAAGTAAAATGAAAAATGAATTAATGATAGTTTGGACAACTGCAAACAGAGATACAATTTTGAACATGATTTGCTTGTATGCACTTAATGCAAAAGTTAAGGGTTGGTTTGATGAAGTGACAGTGCTTGTTTGGGGAGCTTCACAACAAGTTCTTAGCGAAGACGATGAAATACGTGGAAGAGTTCAAGAGATGGCCAAAGCTGGTGTAAAATTCATTGCTTGTAAAAAATGTGCAGAAAATATGTACATAGAAAAGCATATAAAAGAGTGTGGAGTAGAAGTGTTTTATACTGGTGAGCTTTTGAGTGATTGGGCGAAAGCTGGTAAGCTCCTTATGACTTTTTGATGAATATACTTATTACAGGATGTTCTACAGGAATAGGGTACTATTGTGCAAAAGAGTTGAAAAAAAATGGGTTTAAAGTATATGCTACTTGTCGATATGAAAAAGATGTTAAAAGACTACTGAAGGAAGGAATTGAAACTTTTAAGTTAGATTTACGAAGTTCAAAGAGTATACAAGAGGCAGTTGCCTGGGTAGAACAAAAAACACAGGGCAAGATTAATGTACTTTTTAATAATGCTGCTTTCGGACAACCTGGAGCGGTTGAAGATTTAACTCGCGAAGTTTTAAGAGAGCAGTTTGAGACTAATGTTTTTGGAACTCAAGAGCTTACAAATTTAATACTTCCTCTTATGCGTAAAAATGGATATGGAAGAGTTATTTATAATTCATCTGTTTTAGGAATTGTTTCAATGGCTTATCGTGGTGCTTACAATGCTAGTAAGTATGCAATAGAAGGGCTTTGTGATACTTTGCGTTTAGAATTATATGGCAGTAATATAGATGTGATTTTAATTGAACCTGGTCCAATTAGAAGTGATTTTAGAAAAAATGCCTTAAAAAAGTTTAAAGATAATATAGATGTTAAAAATAGTGTACATGTAAAGGTATATAAAAAAACTTTAGAGAGACTAGCAGAGGAAGCTGATGCTCCTTTTACTTTGAAAGAAGATGCTGTTTATGAAGTACTTATAAAAGCAATCACAGCAAAAAAACCACAACCAAGATATAGAGTTACGTTTCCAACAAAATTGTTTGCATTTTTAAAGAGAATTTTGAGTACTAAGAGGCTTGATTTCATTTTAAGGAAAGCTGGTTGAATACACCATATTATCTTTGTGAAGAGAAATTGCTTCGTAAAAATTTGGAACTTTTAAAAAGAGTAGCTGATGAGAGTGGAGCAAAAGTACTTTTAGCTCTTAAAGGTTTTGCTTTTAGTGGTTTAGCAGATTTAGTTAGTGAGTATCTTAGTGGCTGCACATGTAGTGGACTTCATGAAGCAAAATTTGCAAAAGAGTATTTTCATGGAGAGATTCACACTTATGCACCAGCTTTTAAAAATGAAGAAATAGATGAGATAAGTGAACTTAGTAACCATATTATTTTTAACTCTTTTGCTCAGTTAAACAAGTATAGAGATAGAGTAAAAGGTTCTATTGGTTTGAGGGTAAATCTTGAAGTTTCAAAAAGTCCTGTAGATTTGTACAATCCTTGTGGAATTCATAGTCGTTTAGGCATTACATGTAAGAACTTTGAGAAAAGGAATTTAGAGAGCGTTGATGGTTTGCATTTCCATGCACTTTGCGAACAAGACGCAGATGCTTTAGAAAAAGTTTTAGAAGTTTTTGAAAGCAAATGGAGAGATGTTATTTCTACATGTAAATGGGTAAATTTTGGTGGAGGACATCATGTGACAAAAAAAGGATATGATGTAAATAAGCTCATAAAACTCATAAAAGATTTTAGAAATAAGTACAATGTAAAAGTCTATATTGAACCAGGGGAAGCAGTAGGCTGGGAGACTGGCTCTTTACATGTAAGCGTTTTGGACATAGTAGACAACGGTATGAAAATAGCCATATTAGATAGCTCAGCAGAAGCTCATATGCCTGATACTTTGGCTATGCCGTATCGTGCAGAGGTACGAAATGCAGGTAAGGCAAATGAAAAAAAATATACCTATAAACTTGCAGGAAACAGTTGTTTAGCAGGGGATATTATGGGAGATTACTCTTTTGATGAGCCTTTACATGTAGGCGATAAAATCATTTTTGAAGACCAAATCCACTATACCATTGTAAAAAATACAACTTTCAATGGAATAAAATTACCAGATTTAGCAATACTTCGTGAAAATGGAGATATTGAAGTTGTTAGAGAGTTTGGTTATGAAGAGTACAGACGTAGAAACTAAACAATCTACTGTCTGAACGTTTTTGAGAAACTTCTTCTTTACTAGATTTCATCAAGCTAGGTCTTGTTTACCTTCTACTTTGTCGAAGTTTTCTATGTGTGGTTTGATGTCAAGATGAGGTGGGTTTATACAGTCCCTTTTACTCTCATTCTTGGCATTAAAATAGTTCCTTTTATTTTCTATTTAATTCAAAATTACCCATTCTTTTTTTCCCTAAGTGAACTAAACAAGTCGTTTTTGAAAATATTGTATCCTTCCCACATTCTACGGATAATTTTCTTCCATCATACATACTTTGAAATTCTCCAGATGCATCTGTTTCAAGATTTCCTTTTAGTACTATTTCATCATTTATATAAAGTGTGAGAACGTTTTTAATACTTGAATTTAATAACAATCCAACATTATGTGTTTGTTTCATATAGATATTAATTTTATACTTTCCACTTGATTCTGTTAGTGTTTGAGATTGATAATTTAGTTTTGTAGTACTATAATGCCCCTAAAATCAAAGACAATAATTCAGAAAGATTAATTTTCAAATAAGTTAAAATGATATAAATAATGGAGGTGAATTATGAGTAGAAGAAAAGGACAAATATATAGTGCCGAACAAAAAACAAGAATAGTTTTAGAGCTGCTAAAAGAAGAACAAACAACAAGTCAAATAGCATCTAAATATAAAATCATATCACAATCTTTAAGTAAATGGAAACAACAGTTTCTAAATAATGCATCACTTGCATTCGATGTAGGAGGAGTAACTAAAACTTACCTAGATGAGATAGAAGAGTTAAAGAGTGAGAATGATGGTTTAGCTAAAGCACTAGGTAAAGCTACAATAAAAGTAGAGTTTGTTGAAAAAAAGCTAAAGAGCTTGGACTTATGTAATAAAAGAGCGATGATCGAGTCCAAGCATAAATATTTATCAATATCAGAGCAATGTAATATATTTGGTATCAGTAGAAGTCATTACTACTACAAACCAGCACCAATGAGTCAGGAGAATATTGAACTACTGCACAAGATAGATGAAATAGCTACTGATAACTCAGAGTATGGTTATAGATTTATATATGAACAACTAAAAGAAGATGGCTACTATATTGGAAAACATAGAGTCTTAAAATATATGGGAATACTTGGTATCCAAGCAATATATCTAACCAAAAAAAGACTCACAAGTCTCAAAAACCAAGAGCATAAGATTTATGAGTATCTACTAAAAAAATATTGGACTAAATTTGGAAAGAGAAAAACTGTATATGTACCCACACCAAATGAAGTATGGAGTGGTGATATTACATATATACGTGTTAATGGAAGCTTTATGTATTTTACAGCTGTTATAGACTGGCATAGCAAAGCAATACTGTCCTATAACATATCTAACTCTATGGATGCAACACTTGCAACTGATGTACTTGGGGAGGCATTGGCTAAATATCCTAAACCTAAAATATTTAATAGTGACCAAGGGAGCCAATACACTAGTTATGAACATACTAAGTTACTTAAAAAATATGATATTAAAATATCTATGAATGGTAAAGGTAGAAGTATAGATAATATTGTAATTGAAAGATTTTTTAGAACATTAAAACATGGCAATATTTATATCAGTGATTATCAATCAATAAAGGAGTTAAAAGAAGGTGTAAAAAACTACATCCATAAATACAATTTTAAAAAATTTCATTCAAGTATAAACTATAAAAAACCTATGAATGTTTATCTTGAATATCTGAAAAATGTAGGTTAAAGTAACAGATGAGGATGAAATTAAATCTGTTTAAGAGTTGTCTTGATTTTTAGGGGCATTATACAATACAAACTCTAAAGAACTATAAATTAATGTATTAGCTTAATTAATTCTTAAGCTTGATTTTAAATAGTTATAATACTTCACTTATTTAGTTTTAGCACTTGTGAAAACAATGGGTTTTAATGAACATTAACCTAATAATATATTTATTTTTTATTTAAATAGCTAGTTGTTTAAGCTATTCTTTATAGTATGGTTTTTTATGTAAAATTTTACTACTTTAGTGTGGAAGCATTAGACTTCTTTCAAAAGTCACTTAATATCTTTCAATTTCAACTCAAAATTATAAATACCAGCAATTAAGTTAAACCGTAAGCCAAATCTTTTTCTTCTATTACGATAGGTTTCTGAGATGATACGAAATCGTTTTAGTACACCTATAACATGTTCTACAAATATACGTTTTGATGCAAATATTTTATTATCTTTTTTATCTTCATGACTTAATGGTTTTAACTTACTTTTTTTCTTTGGAATAAGGGTATTATTGTGTATCTTTTTTATTCCCAAATATCCGGTATCAACATTAACTTGTATATTTGGATTTAGTGGTAATTTACTTTTTTTATACAACTTAAAATCATGTAGTTTCCCTTCTGAACACGTAGTTGCTAAAATGGTTAACTCTTTTGCATCAACAACTAGTTGTGTTTTTAGTGTATGTCGTTTCTTTTTCCCTGAATAGTATCTCTGTTGCTTTTTTTTGGACGTTGAATAGGTGATTCAGTTGCATCAACCAAGATAACTTCAATCTCCATATCATTCATCAATCTATTCTTTGTTGGAAGTGAAAAAACTTTTGAGTTTATCAATATATCTTCTGCTCTTTTTATCATTTTATAACAGCTTGATTCACTGATACTGTAATCTACACTTATATGATAATATGTACGATATTCTCTTAAATATTCAAGCATCATTAAAATCTGATCTGCATAGATTAATTTTAGGGGACGACCTGATATCTTCTTTCTTTTCTCTTCGAAATCTTTTAAAAGTTTAACCATCAATTCAAAGGTCTCTTTTTTTACACCTGTCAATCGTTTAAATTGCTCTGGTTTCTTATTCTCTATTTTTTTATATTTACTAATATTCTTTACTAAGCAATTTTCATTCTTACTTTTGAAAGATGTCTATTGTGTAAGTTAGGCTATAATATTTTATGAAAATACTTTTACTTGAAGACGACGAAATACTAAACGAAGTAATTAGCTCTTTTTTAGTCAAAAAAGGTTATAAAGTTTGTGTCACTTATGATGGTGAAGAGGCAGAGGATGCACTATATAAAAACAGTTTTGATTTACTCTTGCTTGATGTCAATGTTCCTAGTATAAATGGTTTTGAGCTTCTAAAAAACCTAAGAGCAAACAACATCAATACCCCCGCTATCTTCCTAACTTCACTAAATGAAACCCAAGACTTGAAAGAGGGTTTTTTAAGTGGTTGTGATGATTATATAAAAAAACCTTTTGAGTTTGAAGAGTTGAATTTAAGAATAGAAAACATAAAAAGACTCTACAAAATAGAATCTTTACATGTAGACAAAATTTCTCATGATATTTCTTATGATTTTGATAGTTATACTTTACATGTAAAGAATGAAAACTATACGCTTTCAAAAAAAGAGTCCAAAGTGCTAGAGTACTTTTTGAAAAACAAGCATAGAACTATTTCTATAGAAGAGCTCGGACTCAATGTCTGGTCGTATGAAGAGAGACCAACAGACTCAACCATAAGAACATATATTAAAAACCTCAGAAAACTTCTTGAAAAAGATGTGATTACTACCATAAAAGGAGTAGGTTATCGTTTTAACTAAAGAGGAAAAAAGAACATTTTATGGATTTTTGTGTCTTTATCTTGGTTCATCTTTGCTTCTCATAGCAATCATCTCCTGGCTTTTTTACGCCTCAAGTTCTAAACAACTCGAAAAACTTACTATCTCAAAAATGGAGATAGCAGCTAGCGACATCTCACACAAAATTATCCAAGCACATATGAAAGGAGAAAACCTAAATTTACAAGCTTTACATGTAGACAAAAATTTTAAATATGCTCTATACAACAAAGAGAAAAAACCTATACATGTAGACTTTAAAGAAAAGGTAGATTTTTCACAAAAAAGTTTCACAAAAAATAACTCAATCTTTTATGTAGACAGAGGAACAACTGGACATCTTGCAGTTTCTTATGTAATTATAAAAGAGAGTTCATTGAGTAAAAGCCTACTGAAACTTAAACAAAACATCATCTATGCTACTATTGGGATTTATCTTATAATCGCACTTATTGGTTTTTATTTAGCAAAACTCTTTATCTATCCAATCCAAAGCCAAAGAGAGAAACTAAATACTTTTATAAAAGATACTACACACGAACTAAACACCCCTCTTTCTGCTCTTCTTCTTTGCACTAGTAGTAACAATTTTTATACGGAACAAAACAGAGAACACATAAAACTGAGTGCAAAAAAGATTTCAAATCTATACAAAGACTTAACATACCTCACACTAAAAGAGCATCAAAAAAGTGTAACACAGATCATAGAGATATCTGAAATTCTAAAAGAGGAGTTATCTTACCACAACCAACTCGCACACAAAAAAAAAATAATCATAACACACTCTTTAGAAAAAACTCTTTTTAAAATAGACAAAGAGGATTTTATAAGACTAACGAATAATCTAATTTCAAATGCTATTAAATATACCAAAAGAAATGGTCAAATTAACATTACTCTAAAAAATTCTATTCTAAACGTAGAAGACAATGGTATTGGTATAGCAAAAGACAAACTATCCAAAATTTATGAGCGCTACTACAGGGCAACTAACAGTGTTGGAGGATTTGGCATAGGTTTAAATATAGTTTATTCAATCTATAAAAATTATCATTTAAAAATTGATGTAAAATCAAAACTTCACAAAGGCACTACTTTCACACTAAATTTTGATTAAAAAAACTTTCCACATTGCTTCCACATTAAAACTATATAATTTTCCTTAAATTAAAATAGGGGAAAATGAAAATGAAAAAAATTTCAACAATTATTATTGGTTTAAGTTTAATTGCAAGTAATGCTTTATTTGCCGTAGATAACCATATGGGTGATCATATGCATGAAGGCAAAATGGCAAATCATGAAAAAGAAGCTATGCAAATGATGACATCAATGGATATGTCAAGTAAAAGCGCTAACAAGTCATCTATGTCAAAAGGTGCATACAAAAACACAATGATGGTCAATGGTTACAGTGTTACACTAAGCTCAATGAAACCTCTAAGCGATGGTAAAAATCCTATGTCAATTATATTGAAAAAAGATGGGAAAATCATTAAAAATGCTAATGTAAAAATAAAATTTTTTATGACAATGATGCCAGGTATGGAATTTACAGAACAAGCAAAATTAAGTGGGGATAAATATACTAGTAATATAGACTTTAGTATGCAAGGTGAATGGGCATATGAATTAGATTTTAAAACGCGTGATGGAAAAATACACACAGCAAAAGGCAGTGTAAATCTATAATGATTTTAAAATCTTTATTAATAACCACATTATTAATATCATCAAGTTTTTCACTCGAACTTGATGATTTAACGCTTAAAGCAGTTGTTAAAACATCTTTAAATAATGATCCATGGTTATCTGGAAATGAATATACCCAAAAAGCAATAGAATCAAAGAGTATAGCCGCTAACACTTTACCTGATCCTAAAATTTCTATTACAGCAGCGAGCCTTCCTGTTGATACATTCAATTTTAACCAAGAAGCAATGTCTCAACTAAAAATAGGGATTTCTCAAGTGTTCCCAAGGGGTGATACTCTAGAAATAAAAAGTGAACAACTCAAATTAAAAGCAAGTCAATTCCCACATCAAAGAGAAGAGAGAAAAAGCAAGGTTACTGTAAAAGTAGCAAAGCTTTGGTTAGATGCATATAAAGCTCAAGAGAGTATAGCTCTCATTGAAAAAGACCGTTTTTTATTTGAACAGTTAGTAGATATTGCCGAATCAAGTTACGCTAGTGCCATTGGCAAAACTAGACAACAAGATATTATTCGTGCACAACTTCAACTCACAAGAATAGATGACAGATTAACTAAACTAAAACAAAAAAAAGAGAAGTTTTTACTAACTCTTTCAGAATGGCTTTACAAAATTTCTAATGAAGATCAAATAGAAGAAAACATATTGAAATCTTTTAGTTTAGTACTGCCAAATACCTTACCTCAAATCAAAATAATAGACCAAGAAGCATTAAGTTCAAACAATTCAAAACTTTTACTAAAGTACTTTAACGCTCACCCATCTATAAAAATTATTGATCAAAAAATAAAAGAAACTTCAAAAGGAATCTCTTTAGCAAAACAAAAATATAAACCTCAGTTTGGTTTTAATGTTAATTATGGTTTTAGAGAGAATTCTCCAACAGGACAAAAAAGAACAGATCTACTTTCTGCTGGAATATCTTTTGATCTTCCACTCTTTACTAAAAACAAACAAGATCAAGAAGTCCAAGTAGCAGTACTACAAACAAAATCAGTACAATCTAAAAAGCTTTCTCAACTAAGAGCTATGTTCGCAACTTTTGAAATAAACAAAGCAAATTTAAAGAGATTAAGACAAAGAGAGACTCTTTATAAGTATCAATTACTTCCACAAATAAGTGAGCAAGCTGAAGCATCTTTAACATCTTATACAAATGATGATGGAAATTTTGTAGAAGTGGTAAGAGCCCGTATTGCACAGCTTAATGGAAAAATTGATGCTTTAGAGATTAGTGTGGAGATACAAAAGAACATTATTCAATTAAATTATCTTTTTATAAAAAAATCAGAGGAAATAATCAATGAAATTTAGTTTTTTAATAATAGGAATTTTTTTAGGTGGAATTATCACTTTTTTTGGCTATTACACTTGGTCAAAACAAATTCAAAATAGCACTATAAGCAGTGAAAAAAGTGCTGAGAAAAAACCCCTTTACTGGGTTGCTCCAATGGATGCAAACTACAAAAGAGATAAACCAGGAAAATCTCCTATGGGTATGGATTTAATACCATTTTATGGAAATCAAGGGTCTGGTCCTGATGAAGGAGCAGGAACTATTAAGATTTCATCTGCGGTTATAAATAATTTAGGAGTAAGAACAAGTTTAGTTGAATTTAAAACTCTTCACTCCAGAATTGATACTGTTGGTTATGTAAATTTTGATGAAAATTATTTAATTCATATTCATCCAAGAGTAAAAGGCTGGATAGAAAAACTTTATGTAAAAGCATCAGGAGACCCTGTCAAAAAAGGGCAAGCACTTTATGAAATTTATTCGCCTGAAATGGTAAATGCCCAAGAAGAATTACTTTTAGCATTGGATAGAAAAAATCCTCGTTTGATAAAAGCTGCTAAAAATAAACTGCTCTCTTTACAAGTACCTTCTTCAGCAATTCAAGAAGTAGAAAAAACAAGAAAAGTAAAACAGACTGTTACTTTTTATTCCCCACAAGATGGAATAGTAGATAATCTAAAAATTCGTCAAGGTTTTTACGTGCAACCAGGAACAACTATAATGTCCATAGGCTCACTAAAAAAAGTGTGGATAAGCGCTGAAGTATTTGAACGCCAAGCTTCACAAATTGCTATCGGAACAGCTGTTGATATGACACTTGAATATCTTCCTGGAACAAAGTGGAATGGTGTGGTTGATTATATCTACCCAACACTTGACACTAAAACTCGTACAATAAAAGTTCGTGTAAAATTTGACAACAAAGATGAATTGTTAAAACCAGGCATGTTTGCACAAGTAGCTTTACATGGTAAAAAATCACCAAAAACTTTAACAATTCTTAAAGAAGCTGTAATCCGTACAGGAAATTCAAATAGAGTCGTTTTAGCTCTAGGCGAAGGAAAATTCAAGTCTATTAACGTAGAGATTGGACGCTATGATGAAAAATATGCACAAATATTATCAGGACTAAAGGAAGGTGAAAGAGTAGTTACTTCAGCACAATTCTTATTAGACTCAGAATCAAGTAAAACTTCTGATTTTAAACGAATGGAAACTCAAAAGAGTGAAGAAAGCAAAACAATAGCTAGCATGGATTCTAAGCCAAAAGACACCCTACCCAAAGAGTGGGCAAGTGCAACTATAATTAAAATCATAGCTGAAGATAATAAAATAAAAGTCAAACACAGCGCTATTAAAAATTGGAAATGGCCAGAGATGACTATGAATTTTGTAGTGGCTGATTCTATAGATTTTACTCAGTTTAAAGAAAATATGTCAATTGACATTGAAATTTCAAAAACAAAAAATAATAAATATATTATCTCTGATATACGACCAAGCTCTGAGAAAAAATAATGATTAAATCTATAATTTTTTGGTCAGTCAGAAATCGTTTTTTTGTTTTATTGGCAACATTTATGATTGTAGCAACTGGACTTTTTTCACTTAAAAATACTCCTGTTGATGCCTTGCCAGATTTATCTGATGTTCAGGTAATAATCAAAACAAGTTATCCAGGGCAAGCGCCTCAAGTTGTTGAAGACCAAGTTACATATCCACTTACAACAGCCATGCTTTCAGTTCCAGGAGCAGTTACAGTAAGAGGTTACTCTTTTTTTGGAGATTCATATGTTTATGTTATTTTTGATGAAAAAACAGACCTTTACTGGGCAAGAAGCCGTGTTTTAGAATATTTAAGCCAAGTGGCTTCTTCTTTACCTGCAAATGCCAAAACACAATTAGGACCAGATGCTACAGGTGTAGGTTGGATTTACTTATATGCATTGACTGATAAGACAGGTAAGCACGATATATCTCAACTAAGAAGTCTGCAAGATTGGTTTTTAAAGTATGAACTTCAAACAGTTCCTGGGGTTTCTGAAGTTGCAGTTCTTGGTGGTATGGTTAAACAATATCAAGTAAAAATTGATCCCGATAAACTAAGAGCATTTGGTATTCCTCTGTCTCTTATAAGTACAGCTATCAAACAAGGTAATCAAGAAATTGGAGCCTCTGTTATAGAGATGGCAGAAGCTGAATATATGGTAAGAGTTACTGGTTATTTAGAAAATAAAGAAGACATTGGGAATATCCCACTTGGAGTAAACAACAATGGGACACCTCTTCTTTTAAAAGACATTGCACAAATTGAGGTAGGTCCTCAAATGAGAAGAGGAGTTGCTGAATTAAATGGTGAAGGTGAAGTTGTAGGTGGAATTGTTGTGATGCGTTATGGTGAAAATGCACAAAAAACAATTGAACTTGTAAAAGCCAAACTAGAAGATTTAAAAAAAGGATTACCTGAAGGTGTTGAAATTGTTCCTGTATATGATAGAAGCAAGTTAATAGAAAGTGCTGTTGATAACTTAACGTTTAAACTACTAGAAGAATTTGGAGTAGTAGCACTAGTATGTATACTGTTTTTATTTCATGTTCGCTCATCACTTGTAGCAATCGTAAGCTTACCTGTAGGTATATTAGTCGCATTTATAATTATGTATGCTCAAGGATTAAACGCAAATATAATGTCTCTTGGAGGAATTGCTATAGCCATTGGAGCCATGATTGATGATGCCATTGTCATGATAGAAAACATGCATAAGCATATGGAAAAAAACCCACTGACCAAAGAAAATCGGTGGAATATAGTAGCACAATCGGCAAGTGAAGTTGGTCCTGCTCTGTTTTTTAGTCTTCTTATTATTACAGTTAGTTTTGTACCAGTTTTTACACTAGAAGCACAAGAAGGACGAATGTTTGCACCTTTAGCTTTTACTAAAACTTATGCAATGGCGGCATCAGCAGTTTTAGCTATCACATTAGTTCCTGTTTTGATGGGTTATTTTATACGAGGAAAAGTTTTACCTGAGCATAAAAATCCAATCAACAGAGCACTCACGGTTATTTATATGCCTGCGTTAAAAACTGTTCTTAAATTTCCTAAAATGACTCTTTTAGCTTCAGCTATTATTTTGGCTATTGGTATTTGGCCTCTTAATAAAATAGGAAGTGAATTCATACCTCCTTTGGATGAAGGCGATTTAATGTATATGCCAACAACATATCCTGGAATCTCTATAGGAAAAGCTCGAGAATTATTGCAACAAACAAATAAACTCATTAAGACTGTTCCTGAAGTTATAACGGTCTTTGGAAAAGTAGGTCGTGCAGAGACTGCCACTGATCCTGCTCCATTGACTATGATTGAAACATTTATTCAACTCAAACCCAAAAGTGAATGGAGGGAAGGTGTCACAACTAAAAGTTTAAAAAAAGAGTTTGATACTCTTGTAAAGTTTCCCGGTCTCACTAATGCCTGGGTTATGCCTATAAAAACTCGTATTGACATGTTGGCAACTGGAATTAAAACTCCTATTGGAATTAAAATTGCGGGACCAGAGCTAAGTGTTATTCAAGAAATTGGAAAAGATTTAGAAAAAATCATTCAAGATGTACCTGGAACTACTTCGGTGTATTCAGAGAGAGTTGCTGGTGGTCGTTATATAAAAGTTGATATACAAAGAGAAAAAGCTGCTAGATATGGTCTTAGTATTGCTTATATTCAAAAGATTGTTTCAACTGCGGTAGGAGGTATGAATGTATCTCAGAGCGTTGAAGGATTAGAGAGATATCCGATTAATATAAGGTATCCGCAAGATTATAGAGATTCTCCAGAACAGTTATCGATACTGCCTATCATAACTCCAAATGGACAAAGAATTACACTTGGTGATGTTGCAAAAGTATTCGTTGAAGATGGTCCTCCGGGTATAAAAAGTGAAAATGCTCGTCTAAATGGTTGGGCATTTATAGATATTGAAGGTGTTGATATTGGAAGTTATGTGAAAAGTGCACAAAAAGCTGTAAATGAACAACTTAAACTTCCTGCTGGTTATTCAATAGCTTGGTCAGGACAATACGAATACATGGAGAGAGCTAAAGAAAAGCTAGTATATGTAGTGCCATTTACACTCTTGATCATTGTTATTTTACTGTATATAAACTTCCGCAACTTAATAGAAGTAGCAATCATTATGGGAACTCTTCCTCTTGCTATGGTTGGAAGTATTTGGCTAATGTACCTACAAGGGTACAACTTTTCAGTTGCTGTGGCAGTCGGTTTTATTGCCCTTGCGGGGGTTGCTGTAGAGATCGGTGTAATTATGCTTGTTTATTTGAACCAAGCATACAATAACATGATTATAAAATGTGCAAATCAAAATTTAATTCCTCGTGAAGAGACATTAAGACACGCTGTATTGCACGGAGCTGGTATGAGAGTTAGACCTGTTATGATGACAGCTGCTGCTGTTATTGCTGGATTGTTACCTATATTGTATGGTACAGGAACTGGATCAGAAGTCATGGGAAGAATTGCTGCTCCCATGGTAGGGGGAATGGTAAGTGCCGTAATTCTTACACTGTTGGTATTGCCTGCTGTTTATTTTATGTGGAAAAGAAGAGACATTAATAAGTTAGCAAAAGCATAAAAATTTATACACGTTATTTACTACTACATGTAAGGATTTTTTCCTTACATGTAGTACTCTAAAAATTTACACATACACTCCACATTAAAAAGATACAATTCATCATCAAGGAAGGTTTAAAATGAAATATTTACTTAGTTTATTGTTTATTGCTTTATCTCTTTTTGCAAAAGATGAAGGTTCTGTACTTTATAACTCTTGCCAGTACTGTCATGGAACAAAGGCTGAAAAAGTTTATGTCAATATAGTTCCAAGTATAAAAAACTTGGATGCTAATACTTTGCAAACTATGTTAATCTTATACAAAAAAGGGCAATTAAATACTTATGGTTTTGAACCGATTATGAAAACACAAATGAAAAATATACCTGAAAGTAAAATACCAATACTTGCAGAGTATATAACAAACTTATAAAAGGAAATAAAATGAGAAAAATACTACTTTTACTAACAATGGCATTCTCGTTTAGTTATGCTGAAATATCAAAAGATATGGTTGTATATAAAACTCCATATTGTGGCTGCTGTACTAACTGGATAGCACAAATGAAAGACAAGGGGCTCAACATAAAAACCATAGTTCAAGACAACTTTGACGCTATGAAAATGAAAAATGGAATCGCTACAAACATGATGTCTTGTCATACTGCGTTTATAGATGGTTACGTTATAGAAGGTCATGTGAACTACTCTGCAATTCAAAGACTTCTGCGTGAAAAACCAAAAGATGTTGTAGCTCTCAGTGTTCCTGGAATGGTAATAGGAAGTCCTGGAATGGAAATGGGTAACAAAAAAATGCCTTACAACATCATGGCTATCAGAAAAGATGGCTCTACTTTTATTTATGAAAAACATGAATAGGAAAATCATGAAAAAAACTTTAATAATTGGCTTTTTATTAAGCAGTGCATTGTATGCAAATGGTGACCATGCGGGGAACCACTTACATGAAGGAAAGATGATGAACCATATGAGTAAAGATGGTAAAACCCTCCTGCTTGAAGCTGGAAATGATGTTTTTGGAACTATCCAAGAGGTGATTAAAAAACTAGAAAGCGATCCAAATACAGATTGGTCAAAAGTAAATATTGAAGCACTAAGAGTTCATCTCGCAGATATGCAAGACATGACACTAAATATAAAAGTTTTATCTCAAAAAAACATACCAAATGGGATAGAAGTCACTATAAAAGCTACAACACCTAGAGCAAATAAAGCTTTAAAAAAAGCATTTATGGCTCATCCAAGTCAACTAAAACAAGAGACTGGCTGGGATATGGTAGTTAAAAATCAAAATCAAAACTTCACTATCAAAGCAACAACAACAAAATCAAATGAGATAGACAAAATCCGAGCCCTTGGGTACATTGGGCTCATGGCATACGGCTCACACCACCAACCACATCATTGGATGATTGCAACTGGTAACAACCCACACTAAAAACCTTTACATGTAGAGGTTTTTTTCTACATGTAACAAAGCTCTAACCCCATCAACCATGTCTTGAACACATTCTACTTCACTCACTCCAAGTCGTCTTTTGTTGCTTATATCAAAAATACCCTCTTCACTTTTTGAGTGTTCGCCGTGAATTCCTCTTATCTGTAAATGATGCTTTTTACATATGTTTTCAAATTTTTGCATATCTTTTGAAAGATTTGGAAGCTTTACATGTACACTTGCTCTCATGGCAGTTCCCAAGTTTGTGGGACAACTTGTGATGAAACCCAAATGAGTGTTATATGAAAAATGTAGATTTAGTTCCAACTCTTGAAGAAACTGTACTAAACGGGCAAAAACTTCTTTTATATCTCCACCTTTTTGCATAGAAATGATGCGAAGTTGATCCTCTTCATTCACCCATACTAAAAAGGTTTTTTCTTCATTGTGATAAATCCCACGACCACTTGGCCAATCTCGATTTAAGCCAGCGGCTTTAAGAAATCTATCTCCCTCTTTAAACAAAAAGTGCTCTTTTATCAAAATTTCTCTATCTTCTTGACTCATACTTTCAAGCGAGTAATATCGTCCCTTACATGTAAGAGATTTTAAAGCATTTATAACTTTTTTTTCTACTTCATCTCTTCCCTCTTTTGAGATGTTAGTTCCAAGTGGAAAATCTGCTAAGTTTCTTCCTACTCGAATTCTAGTTGAGATAATAGACTCATCATTTATGCTAGCATTTCTCAAATCTTTTACATGTAGACATGTTTTATGTTTATCGTCTTTACTAAAGCCATGATACTCTGCAATAATAGGATTAAATATATCACCAAATAAGGTATAAGACTCCTCATCTCCAGCGTATATTCCTATGGAACTATCCTGATTTTTGATTCCAGAGTTTATTGCCATTTCTAAGGTATATCCACTTTTTGTTTTTAAGTTTTTTAACTTACCATACATTTCATCTGTTAAGTGTTTTTTCATTAATAATGTTTTCATAACTATATTATATCATTTCAAGTTTAATTAGGGTAATATCACTCCTAATTAAAGGAGTTGTTCAATGTTAAAAACAATTATGCCACTAAATCTAATCATTTCATTGCGATTTTTTGGTCTTTTTATAGTCCTTCCGGTTCTCTCGGTTTACGCTCTTCAATTTGAAGATGCAAATGAACTTCTTATCGGTGTTGCTATTGGTGGGTACGCTGCAACACAAATGTTACTTCAAGTTCCATTTGGTATGCTTTCAGACAAAATTGGGCGCAAAATTACTCTAACCATAGGACTTATTATCTTTATCATCGGCTCACTGGTTTGTGCTTTTTCAAATGATATATATATGCTTATTTTTGGTCGTCTATTACAAGGTGCTGGAGCTATTGGAGCTGTTGCTGTTGCCATGATAAGCGACATGATAAAAGAAGAAATAAGAGCAAAAGCTATGGCTATTATGGGTGGTAGTATTGCTATTACCTTTGCACTTTCTATGATTCTTGGTCCACTTATTAGTGGTTTTTGGGGTATAGATAAGCTTTTTCTTATCACGGCAGTCTGTGCGGCAATTGCTATCATAGTTCTTCTTACAAGAGTGGAAGATCCTCCAAAAATAACTCACGACTACAAGAGTAATAAAAAAGATATCATAAAACTTTTACAAGACAAAAACCTTATGAAAATGAATATTACAAATATGCTTCAAAAAGGCATGATGACTCTAGCATTTTTGATTATCCCAATCATGATGGTAAGAGAGTTTGACTATGCAAAAACTGAGCTTTGGCAAGTCTACATGCCTGCCATGATTTTTGGTATATTTGCTATGGGTTTTTCAGCTGTCATGGGAGAAAAGAAAAAAAAACCAAAATTAGTTCTAATCATAGGGATTTTAATGTTTGGTCTCTCTTTTGCTATCATGGGTTTCACTAACTCTTCAACTATATTTATAGTAGGTGTTGTAGTTTTCTTTGTTGGCTTTAACGTTCATGAGCCACTATTACAATCACTAGCAAGCAAATACGCAAAGATTCACCAAAAAGGTGCAGCTCTTGGAATATTTAACTCATTTGGGCACTTTGGAACATTTACTGGAGCTTTATGGGGTGGTCACTTTTTGAAGTGGTATGGTATGGAGTATATTGCTATGGTAGTTGCTGTTACCTGTATTTTGTGGGTTATTCTTATCATAAGTCTTGAAAACCCAATATTTACTAAAAATATTTACTTAGACTTTGGCAAGTTTGATGATTCAAAACTTAAATCTCTAAACTCAACTAATGGCATAGTAGAGTGGTACAAAAATGAAAATGAAAAACAACTCATCATTAAATACAACTCAAAAGATATTGCAGAAGAGAAAGTATTATCTCTTATCTAATTCTATTTTTCACTTCCCTAGGAGCTGCAACGCTTCTTCCAGGGGGAAGTGAAGCTCTTTTACTTTACTACAAATCTGAGGGACTTAACACTCTTTTACTTCTTGGATTTGCAACAGTTGGAAATACAATAGGTTCAGTTGTTAACTTTCTTTTAGGCAAATATGCTACTGCTTGGGCTATGAAAAAAAACTATATAAAAGCTCTACATGTAAACAAATCTAAAATCTACTTTGATAAGTATGGAGCTTTTGCTCTACTTCTTGCTTGGACACCAATTATAGGAGACCCTATAACTTTTGTAGCAGGAATTTTACATTACAATTTTTGGAAGTTTTTGATTTTAGTTTTCATATCAAAACTTTTTCGTTACGCTTTTTTACTCTTCATTTTCAATACACTCACCTAACACCTACTACACACAACTGGGATATACTTAGTCAAAATATTAGGAGTTTGTATGAAAAAAATTATACTCATTTTACTTTTTAGTTTTATCTCTGTATTTGCATTTGAAGAGTTAAATGCAGATAACTTTGATGAAAAAATAAAAAATAAAAAAGTAGTTGTCAATTTTCACCAAGTATGGTGACACGCTTGCCAGGCTTTAGGTAAAAGCTTACAAAAATACAATGCAAGTAAAACTGACGACATCACAATTTTTCAGGTAGATTTAGCAAAAGAACCAGATTTAGGAAAAAGGTTTGGAGTAATTGCCTTTCCAGCTGTTTTTTACATCTCATATGGAGAAGTAATGGCAGTAGAATATGGCTCCAGAACAGCCAAAGAGATGGCAGAGAATGTAAAATACTATTTTCAGTAGGGATTCTGTTTTAAATGCACTTTTTAGCTTAAACTACAAGTACTTACATATATGAAATATGCTAGCCCAATTGATAGTTTCCTTAATTAGCTATGAAATTATGATATAATGCCCATATATTGAAAGGTGCTGTGTATTTGTATACATGGTTTTCGTTTTAACATTTTAAGGGAATAACAAAAATGGATTACAAAAATTCCATTCAGGCTATTGATTATTTAGCTACTAAGTATACATATAATTGTACTCAAGTTAATAAAATGGCTGTTTTAAAACTTCTGTTTTTTGCAGAGCGTTATCATCTTCGTAAATATGGTCGAATGATTACAGATGATACACTTTATGCAATGAAACATGGTCCTGTTGTATCAGGGGCTAGAAATATTTTATATTTTGATAATATAGATACAGATAACAAATATGCACAAGAAATTTTGGAAAATATAAATCAATATAATTTTATGTCTAAAAATACTCTTTCTTATGAGGATTATGACCATTTATCTGAAACTGATAAAGAAGCCTTGTCTTTTGCTATTGAAAAATTTGGACATTTAGACGAGTGGGATTTAGTAGATGAAACACATAAATATCCTGAGTGGAAAAAATTTGAAAGAGAGTTTTCTGCTCATTCTGGACATAGAGAAAATATAAATATTGATGATTTATTTTCTGATAATATATCAGAAAATGACCCTTATACATGCATACCAATGGAACTTGTTAAATTATCAAAAGAATTTTATAAAACAGGATTTTAATCTTTGCCTAATTATGAAACTTATGATGAAATACTTACAGCTTTAAGTACATGTACAGACTTTTCAAAAAAAGTTTTTTTATTTAAAGATAAAGATTTTAATGCAGATTCTTCCAAACATTTTTATTTAGCTATTCCAATAAGAAAAAATGAATATATGCTTTTAGTTATGTTTTCTTCACAAATTCCAAAGATTACGAGACGTTATGAGCTTTTGGAAAAAGGTAAAGATTCTTTAGTATTTTTTGAAAAAAATGATTTAGATTTTTTAACAAGAGATAAGAGTGTAATTGATTGTAATAGTCCTATATACTACACATGTGAAAAATTAGCTTCTAAAATTGATGGTAAGCTTTCAATCATTGAAACTGACATAAACGAGGATATTATAACAGATTTAAAATTTGCAATAAAAAAAAGTTCTCATGTAACAGATGCTATAAAAAATAAATTTTCTTAATTTCTTAATTGTGATATAATTTTAAATAAAATTTAGAATGCTAAGGTGAAAATGAAAGAAAAAATTCTTACATGTAAATACTGTCGTAAGCCTTTAGAAAAGTATGATTGTTCTTTATTATTAAGTCAAGAAAGGGAAATTTTTAACTTGCATAAATAAAGATTGTATTGGTTATCTCGAGGGATGCAAATAGTATAATTTTTGTCATTTTTAAAACCATTTAGATATGTTTACTACTTTACATGTAAAGGGCTGTTTTTATCATGAACCTCATGTCAAATATACCCATGACAATCTAACTTTGCTTGATTATTTTAATTTCTCTTTGAGGAAATGGTATGTTTATTTTTGCAACTTTGAGTGCTTCAAATATTTTTAGATTTACATCATATTGAGTTTTGAAAAATCTTTTTGTTGGAACCCAGTAACGGTACCCAATATCTACGGAACTTTCTCCGAAATTTTCAACACCTATGATTGCCTCTTGTTCAGCTGAAACATCTTTACATGTAGAGATTACTTCTCTTATGGTATCTATTGCTTTTTGTACGTCACTGTCGTATGCAATGCCCACACTACCTTCTACTATGCGATTTACAAAAGAGTTTACTAAAACGTCACCTATCATATACTTATTTGGTACTGTTATCTGTTCTTTGTCTTCATTGACTAAGACTGTATATGCTAGTTTTATCTCTTCAACTTCACCATAAATATCGTGTATGGTTATGGTATCACCTATTTTAAAAGGTTTTGTTGCGACTAAAACTACTCCTGCTGCAAAGTTTGAGACACTGCCTTGAAGAGCCAAACCGGCAGTTAAGGAAATTGCACCAATAGCTGCAATAAAGGGTCCAATAGAGATACCCAGTTTTCCAAGAGCCAAAATTCCCATCATTGTAATGACAAGGAAACGAACAAAATGAGCAATAAAATCAGCTAATGTTTCATCAATCCTGCCTTTTAACAAGTTTACTACTAGTTTATAAATATATTTTGAAGCAATAACACCAATAATAAATATAATAATAGCTCCCAAAATCTGAAAACTATAGTTTGTAATAAACTCTATCACCACATCATAAAACTTGCTTACATTTTGTAACTCCTCTTCCATAAGCTCTCTCCTAAGATTAATTGTAATGTTATTCTAGCATTTTTTTAGAAGCAATAAAAAATACTACTAACTTTTTGTTTTATGTTTTACTTTAGTTGATAACAAGTAGGCTAAAGTAGAAGTTATAAAAATTCCTACACAAACAGAGGTTAATGTACCATCGTGGAACAGTGTAACTATTGAAGCTATTACGCCACCAGTAGTTACATTAAAAACACCAAAAGTAGCTGACGCTGTTCCTGCGTTATGCGGAAAATATTCAAGAATCAAAGCTGTTAAATTTCCTGAAATGATTCCAAGCATTCCTACATATAACGTAAGAAGTAGCAGCATAACCCAAAGATTTGGGTGTATAAGTGTAACTACAAAGAGTATTGAAATCAAAAATTGCATAAAAATGCCAAATTTTATAACTGAAATCATTTCATATTTTTGTATAAGCCAAATGTTAAGCCTTGCCATTATCATTATAAAAATCATATCTGCTCCAAAAAAAAGCGGAAACAAATCTGTACTCACTCCAAAGTACTCTATATAAATAAATGCTCCTTTTGAAATAAATATAAATACACCTGCAAAAATAATACCAAATAACAGTATAAGTCCTCGTACTTTTGGGTGAGTTATTACACTAAGATAAGATTCTATAACATTTTGTTTTACATAAATTAACGTCTCTTGTATATTTATTTTAACCAACAACGCCACAACTAAAGCATATACCCCTAAAAAACAAAATATAAATTTCCAAGAAACAAAATGAATTATAAGTGCCCCAATTGCAGGTGCCATAAGAGGAGCAATCATACGAACAATGCCTATAAGTGTAAAAATTCTAGCAGCTTCTTTACCACTAAAGAGGTCTCTTGCAATTGCATTGGCGTTCACTACTATTAAACCTCCAAAAAATGCTTCTACTATTCGTAGCATATAAAGCTCAAAAAGAGACGTTGAGAACATAATCATAAAGCTAAAAATAGAGAACCCAACAAGACCTAAAATGGAGGTTTTTTTTCTTCCAATGTTATCAGAAATAGGTCCTCCGAAAAGTTGACCTAAAGCAAAACCAAACATAAACAGCGTCAAAGAGAGTTCTATTTTCTCTATACCAACCCCAAAGCCCGCTGCCATCATAGGAATAGCTGGAATATAGGTATCTATAGACATTGGTGCTATTGAAGATAGTGCTGCTAATATTACTATTAACAATTTATGATTAATAATCTTTATAGTATTTTACTCATTGGTAAAACTCTCACTTGCTCACCTTTTTTTATAAATTTTGTTTTTTGCTCAACTCTAAGAAGAGCACTGCCATCAAGCATATTGGTTAGTATGGCACTACTGCCTTTTTTCTTTCCTTTAAGATTCACATAAAACTGTCCATTTTTAAGAAACAGATTACAAGCTGTAAACTCTGTAAAAGGAGAACGTTTTTGGTAATCTTCATCCATAATAGCATTAATGTAATTTGCTTCAGAACTAAGCCCTTGCATCGCACGAAGTAGAGGTAAAATATAAATAAAAGCCATAACAGCTGCACTATAAGGAAACCCAGGAAGTGCCACTATGTACTTTGAGTCTATTTTTACTACTCTTATGTGCCGTCCAGGTTTCACTGAAGCACGATCTACCACATACTCAGGGTTCATGCCTTTGATTATATCTTTTACAAAATCATAATCTCCAACACTCACACCACCAGTTGTGATAACTATGTCATTATCTTTAAGAGCATCGACTATCTTTGTTTTTATAAGTTCTTTGTCATCTTGGACTATACCCACACGAGTTACATCTGCACCATTTGATTTCATAATAGCTTCAAGTGTAACGTGATTTGAGCTTCTTATCTGAGCTGGACTTGTCCTAGTTTCACCAAGGTCTAGTATCTCACTTCCAGTTGCTATGACTGCAATTCTGGGTTTACTAAAAACTGGTACTTGAACAAAGCCAAGTTCCGCCATAAGCCCAATCTGTGCGAAACCTATAGTTGCACCTTTTTTTATAAGCACCTCACCTTCAACGTAGTTTTCCCCAACAGGACGAACTGCAAAACCAAGTGGAACAGGAGTAATAATTTTTACATCATCACCATTGACTTCAACATTTTCTATAGGAATCAGAGTATCACTTCCATCACTCATAAGTGAACCTGTGAAAGTTTTAATGCAACTTCCCTCTTCTACTTCTTCACTTATATCAGTTCCAGCTGGAACATATGAGCTAAGTTTTAGTAAGCCTTTTTCTTGGTCTGAAAATTTAATAGCATATCCGTCCATAGAAGAGGTTACATGTAAAGGTGAACTCTCTTTAGCAACAACATCAATAGCTAAAATTCTCTCAATTGTATCTGTCAAAAAAACATTCTCTACTGGTTTAGTCACACCATCTAAAGAATCTATTAAATTCTCTATCGTCTCATCAAAATCTTTAAATTTACTCATTTTAACAATCCTGCGCCTTTTAAGGTTGTGCTTCTCTCTTTTGCGTACACTCTTTTCCCATCTATTAAATCATATTTCCAAATGGGTGCTGAAGCTTTAAAATCTTCTACAAAATCATTTATAAACTTCAAAGCCACTTTTCTTTGTGGGCTTACAACTGCTGAAATATATGAGCTAGCATGATTTGGAACATCACCACGAGAGTGAGCCATGAGTAAATATGCTCCCTCTTTTTTAGCCTTGACTTGCCAAGCTTCAAACCAACTTTCTAGTATTGGCTCATATATGTCAAAACTAAGTCCACTTATGCCTTTCTCGTCTCTTACAATCCCAATAAACGGTATATATGCTCCATAGTTTTTATATCTCAAATCGTTAAACCAACGCTCTGTTATTTCCTCTACATGTAAGGGTCCATCATGCAATTCTAATGACATTTCTCAGCCTCCACAAACAGGAGGTAAAAGTGAAACTTTATCACCAGCTTCAATCGAAGTATCTAATGAACAAACTAAACTATCATTTACTGCTACTGCACAAATCTCTAACCACTCTTGAAGCTCTGTATCGTCTTTGAACATCTCTTTTAAATCATTTAAACTTTTAATATCTACTTCTATTGTTTCTCTATTTAGTGGTCCTAAAAATTCTATTTTTGCCATTATGTTATCTCCCTTATATCTTTTATGAGCTTATCTACTGCATTTTTTGTTGAATCCCAAGAGAAAACAAACCTATTTGAACCACCTATGAAAGCGTGAAAAATCCAACCTCTTCTTTTAAGCTCGACTTCCATTTGAACACTTAATTTTATAAATACCTCATTTGCGTCGACTGGAAACATTAAATGGACATTATCTATATTCTCAACTGACTGAGAAAAATATGTTGCCATTTCGTTTGCATTTTTAGCATTTTTCAACCAAACACCATTTTCTAAAAGTCCTAGCCATTGCGCTGAGATAAATCTCATTTTTGAAGCTAACTGTCCTGCTTGCTTTACTCTATACTCAAAATCTTCAGCTAACTCTTTATTAAAAAAAACTACTGCTTCGCCAAAAGCTATGCCATTTTTTGTACCACCAAAACTAAGAACATCAACACCAGCTTTCCATGTCATTTCTGAGGGCGTACAACCTAAACTTACAAGAGCATTTGCAAATCTTGCTCCATCCATATGAATTTTTAAATTGAACTTATCTGCTATTTTTTTGATAGCTTTTATCTCTTTTATAGAGTAAGTAACACCTACTTCATTTGATTGGGTTATGCTAATGACTTTTGGTTTAGGATAGTGAATATCTGTTCTTTTAGTCGCTAATTCCTCTATGTTAGTTGGATTTAGCTTTCCATTTTCACCACTTGCTAAAAGTAATTTTGAACCATTTGATGCGAACTCTGGAGCACCACACTCATCTGTTTCTATATGTGCTACTTCATGACAAATAACACTATGATATGATTGACACAATGATGCCAAACTAAGCGAATTTGCTGCTGTGCCATTAAACACAAAAAAGACTTCACAATCACACTCAAAAATCTCTCTTATTTTTTGTGAGATTTTCGAGGTATATTCATCATTGCCATATGCTGGTGCTGAACCTGCATTTGATTCTATAATAGCATTTAAAACCTCTGGACAAATACCTGAGTAATTATCACTTCCAAACTGCTCCATTAATCTCTCCTTCTCAAGGAACAAAGCCCCTTAAAAATTCCTTTCACTAAAGCTATCGCTTTGCGAAGAATTTATTTCCATATTTATTTTAAAGATTATACCAAAATAGTATAACAATATGATACAATAACATTAAAAAAAGAGTGTGTATGCTTTTCGGCAAAATAGACTACATAAACCTACTTCCTTTTCACCTATTTTTAAAAAAATCAAATTTAACAAATGCTCTAAAACAGTCTTGCGAATACAAAAAATCATATCCAGCAGATATAAACATACAATTTAAAAACAGAAGAGTTGATGGTGCTTTTATTTCTAGCATAGAGTCAACTTCAAAATCTTTTAAAACTTTGCCACTAGGCATTGTTGCTAAAAAGCATGTTACAAGTGTATTGGTAAAGAAAAATACTATATGCTCCAAAGACCCTCACTCAGCTACTTCCAACGTTTTAGCAAAAGTTTTAGGCATAAATGGCAAAGTGCAAATTGGTGACAAAGCACTAAAACTTTATCTTGAAAATCCTCAAGATTATATAGATTTAGCAAAAGAATGGAACGATAGATATAATTTACCTTTTGTATTTGCTAGACTTAGTATCAATAGACATTTTTCTATTTATAAAAAACTCTCAGTTAGCTTTAAAAACAATCGTATTAAAATACCACAATACATACTCAAAAAGTATGCTTCTGAGCGAAAGATACCTCCAAAAGAAATTTTGAAGTATCTTTCGTTGATAAGCTATAAAATCGGTGTAAAAGAGAGGAGAGGATTAAAACTTTTTCTAAAGAAAAGTAAAGTCCTCAAGTAATTTATAAACATAATTAAGGAAATAATAAAATGTCAGTTCACAAGTATATTGATAAAGTGATGAAAAGTACTATGCAAAGTACTCCAGGTCAAACAGAATTTTATCAAGCAGTAGAAGAAGTTCTTGTAACATTAGAGCCAATCTTAAAAGCTGAACCAAAGTATGATGAACAAAATATCTTAGAGAGAATAGTCATCCCTGAGAGACAAATTATCTTTCGTGTAACATGGATGGATGATGCTGGTAAAATTCAGACAAACATCGGGTACCGTGTACAATTTAACTCCGCTATTGGACCTTACAAAGGTGGACTTCGTTTTCACCCAAGTGTTAACTTAGGAATCGTTAAGTTCCTAGGCTTTGAACAAATTTTCAAAAACTCTCTAACCGGACTTTCTATTGGTGGTGGTAAAGGTGGTTCTAACTTTGACCCTAAAGGTAAAAGTGATGGTGAAATCATGAGATTTTGTCAATCATTTATGATAGAACTTTCAAAGCATATTGGTGAAACAAGAGACATTCCTGCTGGTGATATTGGTGTTGGTGGACGTGAAATTGGTTATATGTTTGGTGAGTACAAAAGACTTACTGGTAACTTTGAAGGAATCCTTACAGGAAAAGGACTTAACTGGGGTGGAAGTTTAGCAAGAACAGAAGCAACAGGTTTTGGTTCAGTATACTTTGCAGAGAATGTTTTAAACAAAACAGGTAATTCACTAGAAGGAAAAATTGCTGCAGTATCAGGTTCTGGTAATGTTGCGATTTATACTATACAGAAACTTTATGACATGGGAGCAAAAGCGGTAACGTGTAGTGATTCTCGTGGTATGATTTACGATAAAAATGGTATTGATTTAGATACACTAAAACTAATCAAAGAGATAAGAAGACATTCGTTAGAAGAGTATGCTCAAATACATAAAGATGCAACTTACCTTCCAGTTCATAGTTATCCAGAAGGAACAAATGCAGTGTGGGGAGTTCCTTGTGACGTAGCATTCCCAAGTGCAACTCAAAACGAACTAAACCTTGCCGATATGAAAAATCTACATAAAAATGGATGTATTTTAGTATGTGAAGGCGCAAACATGCCTACAACTCCTGAAGCAATAGAGTATATGCTAGCAAACAAAATGATGTTTGGACCTGCAAAAGCTGCCAATGCTGGGGGTGTTGCAACTTCTCAACTAGAAATGAGCCAAAATGCAAGTATGCAAAAATGGACGTTTGCTGATGTTGATAGTAAACTTAGAAGTATTATGAAAAATATCTTTGATCTCTCTTATGATACATCAAAAGAGTTCGAAGATGAAGGTAACATTATGATGGGAGCCAACATTGCTGGCTTTAGAAAAGTTGCTGATTCTATGATAGACCAAGGTGCTGTGTAAAAACACCTCCTTAAACTAAAGACTCCTTTACATGTAAGGGAGTCTTTACATGTAAAGAAAATCATTATGGTATCTGCTGATTTAAGAGTTAAAAACTCTATCGCCTGCATCTCCCAATCCTGGGATAATATAGCCTTTTTCGTTAAGTTTTTCATCTATACAAGCCGTATAAACTGAAACATCCGGATGAACTTTTGCAAAAGCTTCAATGCCCTCTGGAGCACAAACAAGTGCAATAAATCTTATATTTTTTACACCTTTTTCTTTTAGGAAATTTACTGCATCAATTGCGGTTCCACCTGTTGCAAACATAGGATCAATGATGATAGCAGTACGTTCTGCATGGTCTTCAGGCAATTTTGCATAGTAAAATTCAGGTTCTAGAGTCTCTTCATTTCTCTGAAATCCTAAGAATCCAACACTAGCATCAGGAATAAGCTTAAAAATTCCATCAAGCATACCAAGAGCTGCTCTAAGAATTGGACAAATCATCAGCTTAGTATCTAATTTTTGACACTCAGCTTCGGCAACAGGCGTTTGCACTTTTACACTTTTTAGTGGTAAATCTCTAGTTGCTTCAAAAAGCATTAGATACGAAATTTCATCCACTAAAAGTCTAAACTGAAAAGATTCAGTCTTCTCATCTCTCAAAATCGAAAGCTTATGCTCAATTAATGGGTGCTTTATTACATGTATGTTTTTCATTTATTATTAACCTATTGCTTTAAACATATCTTTTGTAACTTGTGCAACTTCTTTTGTTCCATCAAGTTCTAACATAACACCCATATCTGTATAAAATGCTATGAGAGGTGCTGTTTGCGTATGATACGCTTCAAGTCTACTCTTTACAGTTTCAGCATTGTCATCTTTTCTAATAATAAGCTTACCACTACAGTAATCACAAATATTTTCTACTTTTGAAGGATTAAACTCCACATGAAAAGATGCACCACATTCACTACAAACTCTACGACCCGTAATTCTTCCTACTATAAGCGAATCAGGAACACTCAAAGATATAACTTTATCAAGCTCTTTATTCATGTTGCCCATCAACTCTTTTAGAGCAACTGCCTGCGGAAGAGTTCTTGGAAACCCATCAAGAATAAAGCCTTTTTGACAGTCATCTTCAGCCAATCGATCTTTAATAATTCCTATGATAGTAGAATCAGGAACAAGTTTCCCCTCATCCATAAACTTCTTCGCTTCCATACCCATATTTGTTTTGTCGCCTATTGCAGCTCTTAGGATATCTCCTGTTGAGATTTGTGGAATACCGTATTTTTCTATCAAAAACTTCGCTTGTGTACCTTTTCCTGCACCAGGTGCGCCAAATACCATTAGATTCATGAGAATAGTCTCCTTATTTATTTTTTATAAGTATATAAAAATTGTATTTAATAAGAGATAAGAGTTAGAAGTTAGAGGTAAGTTTTAGCTCACCTCTGTTTAAATTATTTTTTTTCTGATTCAATTTGCCATATTAGTTTTGAATAATATGCATCTATATCAAAATTATCCCCTATTCTAGCTACACCATCTTCAATAGCTGCACGAGCTACGGCTGTACTAACTTCAGGAAGAACTCTTCTATCAAATGGTTTTGGGATAATATAATCTAAACCAAACTTTAAATCAGCTCCATCATAAGCATCTTTTACATATTGAGGAACATCTTTTTTAGCCAACTTTGCAAGTGCTTTTGCAGCTGCCATTTTCATATTTTCAGTTACTTTAGTTGCTCTAACATCTAAAGCCCCTCTAAATATAAATGGGAAACCTAAAACGTTGTTTACTTGGTTAGGATAGTCACTTCTTCCTGTTCCCATCATAACGTCATCTCTAACTTCTGCTACAAGCTCAGGAAGTACTTCCGGAACTGGATTTGAAAGAGCAAAAATGATTGGATTTGGATTCATAGCAGCTATCATCTCTTTACTTACAATATTTGGAGCAGAAAGTCCTAAGAACATATCAGCACCTTTCATAGCGTCATCTAAAGTTCTATCTTCTGTTTCAATTGCAAATGCAGCCTTATACTTGTTAAGGTCATCTCTTTTTGAGTGAATTACTCCTTTTGAATCAAGCATAACTATATGCTTAGCTCCCAAAAGTCTGTACATCTTAGCACAAGCAATTCCAGCAGCTCCAGCTCCTGAAACAACTATCTTCATCTTTTCAAGATCTTTTCCACTAATTTCAAGCGCATTGATAAGTCCCGCAGTTGTTATCATAGCAGTTCCATGTTGATCATCATGCATAACAGGAATATCTACTAATGCTTGAAGTTTTTCTTCTATCTCAAAGCATTGAGGTGCTTTTATGTCTTCTAGGTTAATTCCACCAAAAGTTGGAGATATAGCTTTACATATTTGTACTATTTTTTCAGGGTCATGCTCATCTAATTCTATATCAAAAGCATCAATGTTTGCAAACGCTTTAAAAAGTACAGATTTACCTTCCATAACAGGCTTACCAGCAATTCCACCAATATTCCCAAGGCCAAGAACTGCTGTTCCATCACTAATAACCGCAACTAAGTTACCTTTGTTTGTATACTTATATGCTAACTCAGGATCCTTAGCAATATCTCTACAAGGATAAGCAACACCTGGAGTATATGCCATAGACAAATCTCTTGCTGTATCACAAGGTTTTGTAATATCTATCCCAATCTTTCCACCAATGTGGTACTCTAGTGACTCTTCTTTTGTTACCTTAATATTTACTGCCACGCTATACTCCTATTTGTATTAAATTGTCAATTCTTTTAACAACATCTTTAAACCCAACTATGCTCAACACATCAAATACAGATGGACTCACCGCACTCCCTACTATTGCTATTCTTATAGGTTGAGCTAAATGTTTTAACTTTAACCCACGATTCTCTAAAAATCTATTTGCAACCTCTTTGAACTCATCTGCCAAAGTTATCTCACCTTTTGCTTTAAGTTCCTCATTGAATGCTCCTAAAATTTCTAGTGCATCACCTTTTAAAAACTTTTCAACCGCTTTTTCATCATATTTATTTGGTTCAATTATAATAGAATTAACCATAGATTTTAATTCATTCATATCTTTGGCTCTATCTCTTAATAAATCTATAAGCTCTACTCTTTTTTCAAAACTACTTAAATCTAAATCATACTCTTTTAAAACCTCTACCAACCTATCTACATGTAATGTCTTTATGTAGTTTGCGTTTATCCATGAAAGTTTCTCTGCATTATATGCTGAAGCAGATTTGTTAATGCTATTTGGATCAAAAAGTTCTAACATCTCGTTCATACTAAAAATTTCTTGGTCACCATGACTCCAGCCAAGACGAACAAGAAAGTTTAAAAGGGCTTCAGGTAAAAAGCCATCTTTTTTGTAATCCATAACATCCATAGCCCCATCTCTCTTTGAGAGTTTTTTACCACTTGGATTTAGTATCATAGGAACATGGTAAAACTTTGGTTTTTCAAAACCAAGAGCTTCATAAACTACCATCTGTTTTGGAGTATTGGAAAGGTGGTCATCTCCACGAATAACCTCTGTAACTTCCATCAAAGCATCATCTATAGCTACTACAAAATTATACAGTGGAGTTCCATCAGCTCTTGCAATAACAAAGTCATCTAACACATCTTTTACATTGAATTTAACTTCACCTTTAACACCATCAACAAAACTGATCTCACCTTCAAGTGGAGCTTTTATACGTACAACTGGTTCAACACCATTTGGAGGTGTTCCCTTAAAATCTCTATATCTTCCATCGTACTTTGTGCGTTCTTTGTTTGCTTTTTGCTTTTCGTAGAGTTCATTTTTTTCTTCACTGCTCATATAGCAATAGTAAGCTTTACCTTCATCCAAAAGTTGTTGAACATATTTTTTATATATATCAAATCTATTTGATTGGTAAGTAATTGTCTCATCATGGCTAAGTCCAGTCCACCTAAAAGCTTCTTCAATAGCAACTGCAGCCTCTTTTGAATTTCTTTTCAAATCCGTATCTTCGATTCTTAAAAGAAATTTTCCACCATTTTTTTTTGCCCACAAATAGCAATATAGTGCAGTCCTAAGACCTCCAATATGTAAATACCCTGTTGGAGATGGTGCAAAACGGGTTACTACCATAGATTTTCCTTCAATTATGTCAAAATTGTGTCAAATTGTTACTCTATTTAACTATTTTTTTTCATAAAAGAGACAATTTAGCATATTTTAATTTAGTTTTTTAAAAATAATGTTATCATTGTAAGCTATTTTTACTTACAAAAGGATTATTATTGAAGATTATTCCTCGATTATTATTTAGCGCATCTATTTGTGCAACCCTCGGCTTTTCTGGAATCATTACAGGTATTTCAGTCATTATTAATGATGAACCAATAACACTTTATGAAGTTTATAAATACTCACAAAAGTATAAAATTTCAAGAAAAGAGTCTCTTGATTTATTAGTTAGACAAAAACTAGAGAACTCTCAAATAAAAAAACTTCGCATCAACGCAGATATGTTTGAAGTAGATACATACATAGAAGACTTGGCTAATAAAAATGGTCTAAGTCAATATGAGTTTTTAAATATGCTCAAAGGAAAAGATATAAAAATTCCTCAATATAAAGAAGAGATAAAAGAGAAAATAAAAAAAGATAAACTCTATCGAAACATATATAGAAACAAATTAAAAGCTGTAGAAGAAGAAGAAATGTCAAAATTTTATAAAGAAAACCCAGCCGAATTCAAAGTGGCAAATAGCTTTAACATCTCTATATATACAGCACAAAAAACTGCAGATTTACAAGCTATTCAAAACAACCCAATGCTCCAACCAGCAAATGTTAAAATAGAAAATAAACTTATTAATGCCAAAACACTTGATAATAAACTAAAAGCACTATTAAACGGTACAAAACAAGGAATGTTCACTCAAATATTGAACATCCAGAATACTCCAACCATGTTTTATATAAAAGAGAAAAAAGATTTTACACAGATACCTTATGATGATGTAAAAAAGAGTATTAATAGAGTTATATCTAAACAACATGAAGAGCAGGTAGTAAAAGATTATTTTGAAAAACTAAAATCTTCTGCAACTATTACAGTAGTAAGATCTCCGTCTTAATCTAAAAGAAATGAAACTTTATCTTTAAGCAAGCTTGCATCATGAGCTTGTTTAAGTTCTTCAATATTTGGAGTTAACTTTGTTAACTCTTTTGAGAACATATTTGATTCTATGTGAATGAGAGGGTTTTTGGAATTTAAAACTGCCATATGGTTGAAGTTTATAACTTCTATCTTAGTTTTTATACTATCTATATTTTCTTTTATTGAGCCGAGTCCATCTATGAAACTATTTATTCCTATGCTATTTCCTAGTACAAAATCCTCTATATTAGTCTCATTTATCATAGAAAGTCTAAACTCAAAATTACCAATACTAATTGCATGTTCAGCATAAAAAAGACCAGAATCATTAAACATAGTATTATCTACTATATCTTGCATGCTTAGGCTTATCTCTTCAAACTTTTCATTTATTTCACTCTCTTGAGAGATAAAAAATGAGAATTTTTCGTTAAGTTTTTGCAACTCTTCACTGCCACTTTGAAGTTTCGAGATAGAACTATGTGCAATTTGCAACATAGCCATGGATTCATTTGATTCTAATAGAGATATTGAAGTTATACTCTTGCCTTCAAAAGTATCTACTATATTTTGCGTTGTATTGTGCTCTGGAGTTGAGGTATTAGATTTTTTTTGTTCAATAAAGTTTATGCTGTGTGCACTACTTCCATCAATCTTCATCCAATACCTCCTGTAAGTTTAGTACTTTGATAAATAATTCGTATCGAAATTGTTATCTATAAAATCTTGATTATCCATCATTTTAGAGTGAAAATCAATAACTGTTTTGATTCCCTCTATCTCATACTCACTAAGAGCATTCTTCATTTTTGCTATTGCTCTGTCTCTTGTCTCTCCCCATACAATAAGCTTACCTATCATAGAGTCGTAAGTAGGAGAAACCGTATAGCCCTGATATACATGAGAATCAACTCTCACGTTACGCCCACCTGGAGCTATGTACTTTGTAATCTTTCCTGGACTTGGGATAAACTTCACTGGGTCTTCTGCTGTAATTCTACACTCTATTGAGTGCCCTGTTAAAGTAATAGAGTCTTGGCTAGGAAGCTCTTCACCCTCAGCTACTCTTATCATAAGCTCAATTATGTCAATTCCACTTACCATTTCACTTACACAATGTTCTACTTGAAGTCTTGTATTCATCTCCATAAAATAGAAATTTTTATCAGCATCTAGCAAAAACTCAAATGTTCCAGCATTTTCATACTTCAAAAACTTTACAGCCTTAACAGCTACTGCATGAAGCTGGGCTCTTGTTTTCTCATCAAGTGCTATCGCAGGTGACTCTTCTATGAGCTTTTGATGACGACGTTGAAGTGAACAATCACGCTCACCAATGTGAATTGCATTACCATGGCTATCACCAATTACTTGAACTTCTATATGGCGTGGGTCTTTTATGTACTTTTCCATATAAAGTGTTCCATCGCCAAATGCAATCAATGATTCGCTTTCAGCAGAAAGATAAGCAACTTCTAAATCCTCTTCTCTTTCAACAACACGCATTCCACGACCACCACCACCAGCACTTGCTTTTACAATAACTGGATAGCCAATCTTTTTTGCCATAATTACAGCTTCTGGTACATCTTTAAGAGCACCTACACTGCCTTCAATAACAGGAACTCCCGCTTTTTTCATAACCTCTTTAGCTTTTGATTTGTCACTCATCATAACCATCAAATCAGAACTAGGTCCAATGAATTTTATGCCATGATGTCCACAAATCTCTACAAAGTTTTGATTCTCACTCAAAAAACCATACCCTGGAAAAATAGCATCACAACCGCTAATCTCAGCCGCACTTATTATTGAAGGGATATGAAGATAACTACTACTAGAAGCTGCTTCACCAATACATATGCTAGCATCAGCATACTTTAGGTAAAGTGCGTCTTTATCAGCCTTTGAGTAAACAGCAACAGCAATTTTTCCCATCTCCTTGATAGTTCTTATCGCTCTGAGTGCTATCTCGCCTCTGTTTGCAACAAGTATCTTTTCGATGATTGCCATGTTTAAACTTTCTCAACCGCAAATAGTGGCATATCAAATTCAACTGGCTGTCCATCTTCAAGAAGAATTTCTATAATCCTACAATCAAATTCAGCTTCTATCTCATTCATGATTTTCATCGCTTCAATAATACCAACTGTTTGACCTTTTTTAACTACAGTTCCAACTTTAACAAATGCATCAGCACCTGGTGCAGGAGCTGAGTAGAATGTTCCTACCATTGGTGATTTGATGCTATCGCCAATCTCTTTAGTCTCAACTACTGGAGTCTCTGTAGTCAGAACGGTAACTGGAGCAGCAGCTATAACTGTAGCAGCTTCAAAACCTTTTTGTAATTCTATTGAAAATTCACCATTTTTAATTTTTACTTTCGAGATATCACTTCCGTCAAAAAATCTCATCAAATCTTTAATTTCTCTATTTGTCATACGGTATATCCTTGTTATTTATTAGACTCATTATACTGCTTTCCTATATAAATGCACTTAATTCAAAATGACTATTGGTCAATTTTTTCTATAATAACACCATTATCTTTGATGAAATTCGTTACTACATCGGAGTTTGTATGCTCATAAGACTTGCCATAAACTATCCTTTTTATGCCACTTGCAATAATGTTTTTACTACAATCACTACAAGGCTCAAGCGTAACATATATGGTCGCATTTTTTATGCTTATTCCTTCACGTGCTGCCCAAATAATAGCATTCATTTCCGCATGAATCTCATAAGTTTTACTCCACTCATGATGCTCACTCGTATACTCGTCATTCCAATGGTCACAACAATTTGTATAACCAGCTGGCGTACCGTTATAACCTGTACTTAAAATTCTTCCGTTCTTTACAATAACTGCACCAACCCGCTTAGATACGCACTTACTTGCACTTGCCAATTCATGGGCAATATTTATAAAATTTTTATCACATAACATCTATCATCCTCTTTAATGTTTTTTCAAAATCAGGGTGTTGCAAAACATTTCCATGTGTAATATTTTTCAGTTCTACATGTAAAACCAAATTTGAAACATTTTCTTTCAACTTATCAAAATGGTATTTTGGAATTACATTATCATCTTCTACTTCTATAAGCCCAACTTTTGCTTTAACATCTTCCATATACTTTATTAATTCAAACTTGTGCTTTGAGAGAATTTCTATGGGAAAATAAGGGTACATCCTTTTTGCTATTGAGACAATAGAATCATAAGGAGTTATGAGTATAAGTCCTTTAACATCTCTTTTGCTTGCTACATAAGCAGCCGCCCCAGCTCCTAAGCTTCGCCCTATAACAAACACTTCTTTGTTTTTAGCATATTTATCAAATATTTTCAAAGCATCGCTAAAAATTGCTTTTTCACTCGGCTTTCCATCACTATTTACAAAACCACGATAGTTAAATACTACTATTTCAAAACCTTTTACATGTAAGACTATGCGAGTAGCATCATCTGCATTCCCACCAAAATAGATGACAAAAGGAGAATTATCAACCTTTTTATGTAAGCCATCTAATACTACACCTTTGATTACTTCAAATGTAATATGCTCAATATTTTTTAATTTAATAGGCTCTTTTTTCTCAATAAATCTTTGGTTGAAAATTTTCGAATCTTGAGTAAAATATATGTATATCAATGCACCAAAATACAAAGCTATTAAGACTAAAATCAATAATTTCATTTTCTTATCTCCACTGTCACATCATTTTTTAAATAGTCTGTTTTGACTCTACAAGTAAAGCCTTTAGACTTTGCAAATTCTATTATATCTTCTTTTTTTTGGTAGTTAAAATTCTCACTTTCTTTACTGCCTTCAAGTACATTAAAAACAATTCCTTTATATGAATGATCCAATATCTTCTCCAAAAAAAGCCAAGTTTGAAAGTCGTTTAATATGTTAAGAGTTCCACTTGCAATATACCAATCAGCATGAGGTAAATCATCTTTTAAAATGTCTTTACATGTAAAGGAAATTTTTGGGAGTCGTTTTGTGCAAATTTGGATAGAGTTTTTCACAGAGTCTATGCCCATATAACTCTTTACATGTAGACCATTTTCCTGCCAATAAAAGTACAAATCCCCAAACCCACAACCGGCATCAACTATGCTACACCTTGGGAGTTCATCTTTTAAAAAATATGTGATTACTTCAAACCTGACTTTTTGAGACTCCTCAGAACTCCAGTTTAATCCTTGAGCAGATATACCGTATTTTCTATAAGCATTTTGGTAAAATTCTAAATTCTCCAATTAAACTAGCAGTGTAGATATTCTTTTTTGGAGTATATCTGTTTGATGATTTTGAGCTATGATAGAGCTTTCTAGTTTTACCTGATTTTTTTCTAAATCATTTATTTTTTGATTTATAGGTTCTTCTGAAATATTTGCATACGCACTAGTCAAGCTTGAAACTGCTGAGAGTGAGTTTGTTATGCTTACTGCATTTTTATTTGTATTTGAACCTATTTGCGAATGCAAAGAGTCTAATCCCTCTTTAAATTCAACGATGCTATCTTGGTTTTCTATAGATACCTCATCTAGTCCCGTCACTTGCAGGTTAGATCCTGAAGACAACAGAGATTTCCCATTGTAGCTTGTTGTATCAACAATGTTTTGAATCGTATCTTTAGTAGCTTGAAATTCTTGTTGAAGCATCTGTTTTTGGTCACTATTTAGTACGGCATTGTTACTACGTACCGAAAGTTCATTGAGTTTTTCACTGCTTTTAGAAATGTTGGAAACCGCATAATCTGCAATTTGCATCATGCCAATAGTCTCATTTGAGTTTTGAATCTCTTGTGTTAAAGTAGAAATCTGTAAATTCAAAGAGTTCGCAATAATCAAGTTTGCATTATCTTTTCCACTAAGCTCACGAACAGCCCCTATCTTAGATAGCGTCTCTTCAGTATTTGTTCTGTTTTGATTTATGTGATTTGTTGTTTGCGTGTTAAAACTATTTCCTATATTCATGACAAACTCCTTAATCTAATATTATACTCCTTGCAAGTAAACATGTCAAATGGAATCAAAATTGCTTTGTTAAATGTACTTAACTAAAAAGGCTAAATTTTGTTTAATGGTGCAAACATACTCATAACAGGTGGAACAGGTAGCTTTGGCAAAAAATACACAGAGATTTTACTCAAAAAATATAATCCAAACAAGATAATTATATATTCAAGAGATGAGCTAAAACAATACGAAATGGCACAACAATTTAATGACAAGTGCATGAGATATATGATTGGTGATGTTAGAGATTTAGACCGTCTTAAAAAAGCGATGTATGGAGTACATTTTGTTATCCATGCGGCAGCTCTAAAACATGTTCCAATCGCAGAATATAACCCAATGGAGTGTATAAAAACAAATATAAATGGAGCTGCTAATGTTATAGATGCTGCTTTAGAGTGTGGTGTTCAAAAGGTCATCGCTCTCTCGACAGACAAAGCAGCAAACCCTATCAACCTTTATGGTGCAACCAAACTAGCGAGTGACAAACTTTTTGTTGCTGCAAACAACATTAAAGGTGGAAGAAGAACTACTTTTTCAGTTGTAAGATATGGCAATGTTATAGGCTCTCGTGGTTCTGTTATCCCTCTCTTTCAAAGACTTATAAATGAAGGGGTTAGTGAACTTCCAGTTACTGAAAAGCATATGACTCGTTTTTGGATAACACTAGAACAGGGTGTTAATTTTGTTTTAAAAAACTTTGCGCGCATGCAAGGTGGAGAAATATTTATACCAAAAATCTCATCCATGACAATGCTGGATTTGGCAAAAACTTTAGCTCCAAATCTTGGAGTCAAAATCATAGGCATTAGACCAGGTGAAAAACTACATGAAGTAATGATTCCCAAAGATGATTCACACCTTACTTTAGAGTTTCATGATCATTATGTAATACAACCTAGCATTATTTTTACACAAACCAATGACTTTACATATAATAGGCTTAAAGAAGAAGGAAAACCTGTAAAAATAGGCTTTGAGTATAGTTCTGATACTAACATGCACTGGCTTGATACAAAAAGCTTAATGAAAATGATAAACACGTGATTCCTTACAGTAGGCAATCAATAAATGATGAAGATATACAAACTGTCATAGATACTTTAAAGAGTGATTTTCTCACAGGTGGAAAAAAAGTAGAAGAGTTTGAGAAGGCTCTTGGTGAATACCTTGGCGTAGAATACGTTTGTGTTATGAACTCTGCAACTTCTGCTCTTCATATTGCCTATCTTTGTATTGGTCTTGAAAAAAATGATGAAGTCATAACGACTCCTATAACATTTTCAGCAACTGCAAATGCAGTGTTAATGTGCCATGCTAAACCAATTTTTTGTGACATTAAAAATTATGGAAATATAGATGAAGAAAAAATAGAAAAATTAATAAACAAAAATACAAAAGCTATTGCACCAATAGACTTTGGTGGAAATCCCCTAAACATAAATAAAATAAAAAAGATTTGTAAAAAAAACAGACTTTTTCTAATACAAGATTGTTCTCATGCCTTAGGAAGTGAAATTAATGGTAAAAAAGTAGGAAGCCAAGCCGATATTGCTATTTTTAGCTTTCATGCCATAAAACCAATTACAACTTGTGGAGAGGGTGGAGCAATTGCAACTAACAACAAAGAGTTATACGAAAAAGCAAAACTTTTAAGAAGTCATGGAATGGTAAAAAAACAGCTTTGGGATTCTGATATGCTAACACTTGGTTATAATTATCGATTAAGTGATGTTGCTTGTGCCTTAGGTATCTCACAACTCAAAAGAGTTGATAATTTTATAGAAAAAAGAGCATATATTGCTGAGTATTATAATAAAAAATTTGAAAATAACCCATATTTTTTTCCTATCAAAATTCCTCTATATGTAAAAAGTGCTTATCATCTTTACCCTGTACTTCTAAACAGAAGTTTATGGTGTGAAAAAGAGGATATTTTTAAAGAGTTACAAGAAAAAGGGGTGGGGGTTCAAGTTCACTACAAGCCAACTTATCAATTCTCCTACTACAAAAAGCTATTTGGAGAACAAAAACTTCATAACACAGAAGAGTTTTACAAAGCAGAACTCTCAATTCCTTGTCACCAAGAGATGTCCTTAGAAGATGCTGAGTTTGTAGCCAATACTCTCTTAAAAACGTTAAAAAAATATAAACGGTGCAAGTTATGAGGCTAGCAATAATCCCAGCACGTGGCGGTAGTAAACGAATACCAAGAAAAAATATAAAAGATTTTTTTGGAAAACCTCTTATTACTTACAGTATAGAAACTGCTTTTAAAACAAAACTATTTGATAAAATCATAGTTTCAACAGATGATGAAAAGATAGCTAGTATAGCAAAAAGCTATGGCGCAGAAGTTTTAAAAAGACCAAAAGAGTTAGCCGATGACTTTACACCTACTATCCCTGTTATTGCTCATGCCATAAAGGCTACATGTAAAAGTATAAATAGTATCGAAGCAGTATGTTGCATCTACGCAACAGCTCCTTTTGTACAGGCACAATATATCCAAGAAGCTTATGAAAAACTTCTTACATGTAGAAGTGATTACTGCTTTTCTGCGACTTCTTTTGCTTTTCCAATTCAAAGGGCTATTAAACTAAAAAATGACTCAGTAGAGATGTTCTACCCAGAACATTTTAATACTCGTAGTCAAGACTTAGAAGAGGCATATCATGATGCTGGACAGTTTTATTGGGGAACACCCAAGGCTTGGTGTGAAGAAAAACCAATTTTTTCGGCTAACTCTTCGGTTATATTGTTACCAAGATATTTAGTGCAAGATATTGACACCTTAGAGGACTGGAAAAGAGCAGAACTTATGTATAAGGTACTTCAAGATGAAAGTTTTATTTAGATGTGATAGTTCAAGTTCTATTGGACTTGGACATGTCATGAGAGATTTGGTTTTTGCTGAAAATTATGCTGATGATGAAGTTTTTTTTGCTTGTCAAACTCTCAAAGGAAATATAAATGATAAAATTCCATATCCTGTACATACACTCAAATCAAATCAACCTGAAGAACTTATAAAACTTATAGAATCTTTACATGTAGACTTACTTATCATCGACCATTACAGCATTAACTATGAAACTGAAAAAAATATAAAAGAAAAAACAAGTATTAAATTAATATGTTTTGATGATGATTATAGAGAGCATTTTTGCGATGAGATTATAAATCACAACATAAGTGCAAACATAACAAAATACGAAAATCAAAAAATAGTAAAAATCATTCCTCCACTTATAAGATATGAATTTAAAAAAGAAAAAACCATAAAAAGAGATAAGATTTACGATATTTTTATAGCCATGGGTGGAACTGATCACTCAAATATAAACATAAAAATCTTAGAAGCTCTCCCAAACTCTTTACATGTAACCATAGTAACAACGAGTGCAAATGCAAATTTAGAAAAGTTAAAAAAATACCTTACATGTAAAGAAAATATATCTTTACATGTAGACTCAAAAGAGATAGCAAAACTCATAAACCAAAGTAAATTTGCAATTATTACTCCAAGCGTAATGGTGCATGAAATTCTTTTTATGAATACTCCTTTTTTAGCGATTAAAACTGCTTCTAATCAGGACGATATATATACATATCTCAAAAAAAATAGTTACACAGTACTAGAAAAATTTGATACAAAAATACTAAGTAGTAAATTATGAAAATAGCAATATTAACTTCTAAAGAACAGTGGTTTGTTCCCTATGCAAAAAAGCTAAGCAAACAAATACAAAATAGTACTTTATATTTTCAACATGAAGATATAGAAGAACTTTTTGATGTTCTATTTATACTTAGTTATCATCGCATTATTCCAAAAAAGTATTTAAAACATAAACACAACATAGTCATTCATGCAAGTAATTTGCCCCAAGGCAAGGGTTGGGCTCCATTTTTTTGGCAAGTTCTAGAAGGTAAAAACAAGATTCCTTTTACTATGTTTGAAGCCTCAATAGGTGTTGATGATGGTGAAATATACATGAACAATTCTCTTGAACTTACAGGATATGAATTAAATAATGAACTTAGAGAGAAACAAGCAAATTTTACAACGGACATATGTTTAGAATTTTTAAATAACTATAAACAATATAAACTACCAAAAAAACAAATAGGAAATGAGAGTATTTATAAAAAAAGATCTGAAAAAGATAGTGAACTCAATATAAACAAATCAATAAAAGAGCAATTTAATCTATTTCGTATAGTAAATAATAACAATTATCCTGCTTTTTTTGAAATAGATGGGCATAAGTATAAGTTAAGCATAGAAAAAATGGAGAATTAATTTGAAAATAGGTAATTTTGATTTAAAACAAAACGAAACTTTTATTATTGCGGAACTCAGTGCAAATCACAATGGAAATTTACAAGTTGCCTTAGATACAATAAAAGCAGCTAAAACAATAGGTGCAAATGCAATTAAACTTCAAACTTACACCGCAGATACTCTTACGCTTGATTGTGATAAAGAAGACTTCATCATCAAAGGTGGAACTCTTTGGGATGGTAAAAAACTTTATGATTTATATAAAGAAGCTTATACTCCTTGGGAGTGGCATAAAGAGTTATTTGCGTATGCACGAAGTCTAAATATAGACATATTTTCAACTCCTTTTGACAAAAGTGCTGTTGATTTTTTAGAACAGTTTAATCCAACTTGTTACAAGATAGCTTCATTTGAAATAACTGATTATGCACTTGTTAAATACGTAGCTAGTAAAAAAAGACCTATTATAATTTCAACGGGAATTGCAACTAAACAAGAGATTGAAGATGTTGTAAAAATTTGTCGTGAAGTTGGAAATGATGAGATTGTTCTTTTAAAATGTACTAGCGCCTACCCTGCTCCATTGGAAGATGCAAATCTAAACACAATTCCAGATTTAGTAAAAACTTTTGGAGTCATTTCAGGCTTTTCAGACCACACCTTAGGTACAACTGCACCAATTGTAGCTGTAAGTTTAGGTGCAAAAGTTATTGAAAAACATTTTATTTTAGACAAAGGTATTGGTGGAGCTGATGCTGATTTTTCCTTAGATAAAAAAGAGTTTGAAGAGATGATAAAAGCCATAAGAGAAACTGAAAAATTGCTTGGAAAAGTTGACTACTCAATGAGTGAAAAAAAGAAAAAATCTCGCCAATTTTCACGAAGTTTGTATGTAAGTAAAGACATAAAAAAGGGCGAAAAATTTAATAAGGAAAATATCAGAAGTATAAGACCAGGGCATGGTTTGCATCCAAAGTATTTAAATACTATTTTAGGAAAAATTGCTAAAAAAGATTTTTCATTTGGTTCAAGACTGCACAGTAAAGATATTTGATGAAAAAAATAGCTATTTTTGCCCATGATGCAGGTGGAAGTGAACTTGTTTTAGAACTTTTAAAAGCATCTTTACATGTAGGAGAATTTAAAGTTTTTTGTACTAATGACTCTCCTTGTAAAAACATTGTAAAACAGAAAAATTTAACAGAATTTAAACAAATAATCCAACCATCTAAAGAAATTATTTTTTCTGTTTTAACTTCATTTAATCCTGATATTATTTTGTACACAACAGGTTGGCAAAACCATTATGAATATCATTTTTTAGATTATGCAAAAAAACATAAAATTCTTAGTATGGCTTTTTTAGATAATTGGACAAATTATCGTGAACGTTTTGGCTGTCCTGATAATAATTGGAAAAATAATTTTCCTGATTTTATAGCAACTCATGATGAAAAAAATACTCAAGAAGCAAAATACTTTGATTTAGCAAATATAGTTTCTATAAAAAATTATTCTCTTATAAATGAATTAAGAAATTTTAAAAAAAGTAAACAATGCGATACTCTACTTTTTTTAAGTGAACCAACTTCAAAAGTTGCTGGTTTTACTTATGGAGATGAAAATTATTGGGGATTTGATGAAGCTGATGTATTTAAAAGCATATTAAAGCATAAAAACAAGTTTAAATGCAATAAAATAGTAGTGCGATTGCACCCCTCAGACAAAGAAAACATATATAAGCAAATAGACCCTCAAGTAAATATCTCAAATTTATCATTAAATGAAGATATTGCTCGTGCAAAAATAATTATTGGTATTGACTCTTCGGTTTTATATTTGGCTTTCTTATTAGGCAAAAAAGTAATTTCTTATATGCCCTCAGATATAAGAAAATTTCATATACCTCTGCCAAAAAGCAATCAATTAAAAAATCTTGAAAACATTAATATAGATTTGCTTCAATTAAACGATAAAGATTTAAGTGATTTCGGTATAGATTTTGCTTTATTTATAAAAAATACTTTAGGATAAATATGAACGCTGCAATTATTGGTGCAGGAAGCATAGGTGGACTTATAGATAGTCCAAACAGCTTAAACACCGCAAGTCATGCTAATGCTTATGTGAAGAAGAGTTCTTGTACTCTTGTAGCAATTTGTGAGCCAAATAAAAAGAATCAAGAAGAGTTCATAAATCGTTGGGGTAAAATAAATATTTATGAAAATAGCAAAAATCTTTTTGAAAATGAAGATATAAATATATTGTCTATTGCAACTCCTACAAAATTACATAAAAAGAACCTTGAAGAGGCTTTACATGTAGACTCAATTAGCCATATACTTTGTGAAAAGCCCTTAGTAGAAACAAAAAAAGAGTTATATGAATTAGAAAGCCTGCTAGAGAATAGTACAAAAAAAGTTCTTATAAATCTAATTCGTAGATATGATCCAAGTTTCATAAATCTTGCTTTGGAACTAAAAACTAAAAAATGGGGAAAAATACTGAATTTTCAGGGAATTTTTACTAAAAGTTTACTTCACAATGGAATTCATATGCTCGATATTTTAGAGCATTTCTTTGGTGAAATTAATCTTTTAAAAGCCTTACATGTAGACAAAAACTTTTTTGTTGAGTGTGAGGATGCAAAGGGTACTATTACTTGTATTAAAGATATAGATTACTCAGTATTTGAATTAGATATTATATGTGAAAATGCAAAAATTGAGATAAAAAATGGTGGTACAAAAATATCTATTTATGAAAAAGTACCATCTCCTTTGTATGAAAACTACTTTACGCTAGAATATAAAAAGACTTTAAAAAATACATTACAATATTATGCAAGTAATTCTTTATCTTTTTTACTTAGAGAAGATATGGCTACATGTAAAGAAGTTTTACAAAAACACATACAACTGCACAAAATAATATTTGAGGTCATAAAATGAAATTAGCTATTAATGGTGAACAAAAACTCAGAACTGAACCTTTTCCTTCTTACAATAGTATTGATAAACAAGAAGAAGAAGCTGTTTTAAGAGTTTTAAGAAGTGGTAAACTTTCAACCTATATTGGGTCTTGGCATAAAGATTTTTATGGGGGAAGTGAAGTAAGAGCACTTGAAGAAGAGTGGGCAGATTTTTTTAATGTCAAACATGCCATTAGCGTAAACTCTGCAACTTCAGGCTTATATGCTGCCATTGGAGCAATTGGCATTGAAGCAGGTGATGAAGTTATTGTAACTCCCTACACCATGAGTGCTAGTGCGACTGCCATACTTCTTTATGGAGGTATTCCTGTTTTTGCTGATGTTGAAGCTAAATATTTTTGTATTGATCCTAAGTCCATAGAAAAGCTAATAACTCCAAAGACTAAAGCTATAATGGCAGTAGATCTTTTTGGACAAGCTTGTGATTTTGAGGTACTTAGACAGATTGCAAAAAAACATAATTTAAAAATCATAGAAGATGCAGCTCAAGCACCTTATGGAAAGCTTGGAACTGAATTTACTGGAACATTGGGTGATATTGGAGTGTTTTCACTTAATTATCATAAGCATATTCATTGTGGTGAGGGTGGAATAGTTGTTACAAATGATGATGAACTTGCTTTTAAAATCCAACTCATAAGAAACCATGGGGAAACGGTTTTAGATGCCAAGGGATATAAAGACAAAAAAGATTTACACAATATGCTTGGGTTTAATTTTCGCATGACCGAGATTGAAGCCGCTATTTCAAGAGTACAATTAAGAAAATTAAAAAAACTCGTACTAGAGCGTATTGAAAATGTTAAATATTTAGAGAAAAAACTACAAAGTTTACCTTGTTTAAATATACCTTCAGTAAGAAAAAATGTCCAACATGTTTATTATGTTCATCCTTTATTATTTAATCAGAAAAGTACCTCTTTGCATAGAAATAAGTTTATTGATGCAGTAAAATCGGAACTTCCTTCAACACTTATGAGAGAGGATAGTCCTGTTCTTCTAAGTTATGGTTATGTTAAACCACTATATTTACAGCCAATTTATCAACAAAGAGTGTGTTTTGGAGCTTATCCTTTTAATTTGACTAATAGAGTTTACAAAAAAGGAGATTGTCCAACTTGTGAAGACTTGCATTTCAATACTTTGATAAGCCATGAATTTATGCGTCCTAGTATGCAACCTAAAGATTTAGATGATGTAGTAAAAGCATTTGAAAAAGTATGGGAAAATAAAGAAGAACTTATATGAATTTGTACGGAGAAAGAGTTTATTTACGCCCATTGAAAAGAGAAGATGCAAATGGTAACTACCCAGACTGGTTAAACGATAAAGAAGTTTGCCAATATAATTCACATGGGGATGTGTTTTACACAAAAGAAATGGCAATTAAATACATACAAAGTGTTCAAAGTAACTCTACTTGCAAAGTATTTGCTATTTGTTTGAATGAAGGTGATAGGCATATAGGGAATATTTCTTTGCAACAAATCTCACAAGAGAATAGAAGTGCAGAATTTGCTATACTTATGGGAGAAAAAGAATTTTGGGGTACAGGTTTAGCAAAAGAAGCTGGAGAAATTTTGATAAAATATGGATTTGAATCACTTGGAGTTAGAAAAATTTATTGTGGAACAAGTAAATTAAACATACCTATGCAAAAATTAGCTAAAAAGTTAAATATGAATAATGATACAATATCTTGTGATGTAATAAAGTACATCATTTTTAAAAATAATTTACTTAGATGATAAATAATAATCCAGATTATTCACCAAATGTCAAAAAGGCTTTGTTGCTTCATCAACAAGGTATGTATCAAAAGGCTAAACTACTTTATGTTGAAGCTCTAGAGGTAGATCCTTATGATGCTCAAGCACTACAACTTCTCGGAACAATTCTATATATTGAAGATGAAAAATCATCGGCTATTCAACTTATTAAAAATTCTTTAAATATTAATCCAAATATATACGATTCACACAATAATCTAGCAAATATATATAAAAATGATAAAAATTATAATTTAGCACTTAAGCATTATAGAAAAGCAATTATTTTGCAACCAACAAATGCTTTGGCCTACAACAACATAGCTATTGTTTACAAAGAGCAAAAAAATTACAATTTGGCAATAGAAAACTACAATAGTGCTATTAAGCATAATAGTAATTATGCTGAAGCATACTCAAATTTAGCTAATCTTTATTTTGAATTAATTGCTTATGATAAAGCAATATCATTCTATAAACAAGCTATTATTTGTAACCCTAATCTTCAAAAACCATACAGTATGCTTTCTTCGATTTTTCAAATTTTAAACAATATTCCTAGCTCTTTAAAAATACTTCAAAAATATATAAAATTACAAAATGCTGATGAAATTCATACTTCTTTAGCTATTTATGCATGGATTGATGGAGATATTGAAAAGTCTATAACCCATCTAAAAAAAATAAAAAAATATAATTTCAATGAAAATAGTCAAACAGATAGATTTATAATTGCATACAAATCATTTTTAATAGATTTAAATAGATATAAAAATCAAAATAATTCCTTGTATTCATTGGATAAAACACTTAAAAAACTATACGTAATTGGAGATAGCCATTCGTTGAGTTATTCAAATTTAAAAGTTATTTATAAAGGGACTTCTTGCAGGGTAATTACGAAGATAATTATAGGTGCAAAAGCTTGGCATTTAGCAAGTAAAGAAAATAATAGATATAAAGTACAATTTAAAAATATAATATCTGATTTAAAAGAAGGTTCTAAAGTTATACTGCTTTTTGGAGAGATTGATTGTCGCTTAGATGAAGGAATATTAAAGAACCATAGAGAAAAAGACACTAATATGGAAAAAAGTATCCCTAAATTTGTAAAGAATTATATAAATAATACACAAAAAATATGTATTAAAAAAAATATTCTTCCAATCTATAGTACTATTCCTGCCCCTTTTATAGAAAAATCAATAGATAAAGATTCAAAATTTAAACAAATATCCATTATTGAAATATTTAATAAAACAATAGAAGAAATATGTCCTATAAATCAAATATACAATACACACACTAAAACATCAAACCAGCTCAAAGAGAGCAATGGGAAATTTCATATAGATAAATGGCACTTATTCCCCAATACTATATTAGACTTCTTACAGAACTCCTAATACTCTTATATAATCCCAAAAACTATTTATTTTAATCATTAGATTTTTTATTTTCTTTTAATATGTGAATAACATTGTCAATAATACCACTTAAACTAAAGAGCCAAAATCTATGTGCTAAAATCCATTGTAAAGCCTTTATTTTATTGTCTGTTGGATTATCAATGTATCTAACTTTTATTTCTGCAATTTCCATTTCCATAGAAAACATAAGCGGCTGAACTATGCTTGTCAGAAAATTACTGTATATCTTGTTTTCTTCAACTTTTCTTCTTATCTCAGAAATTTGTTCTAATAGATAAATAGCGTTATTTATGTCTAAAATCTTTATAGCTTTTTCTTTTTCTATATTTTCAAATTTTTTACATTCTTCGGCTATTATTAGAAAACTTTTATCAACCTCTTTTTTTAGAGTAGTCAGACTTTCTATTATTTCCATAGACTTTTTTAGAGTCTCTTTTTTTAATGTGTCTATCTCTTTTTGTTTTGGAAGACTAAGGGTAATTAACTTTTTCTTTGTGTCAGTATACCTTTTTAAATACTCATTAAACGATATTTCTGTAGCACCTTTTATACTAGAACCTCCCTCTGTCGAATTATAAACTTTTACTATGTCTTCTGTTTCTATTATATGGTGTTCTATAAAGTTTCTAAACATATTCCAATATATATTTGATAAAACCTTACCTTGTCCTCCATAAGCTTCAACTTCTATTAGTTTGTTTTGTTCTTTTTCAGCCTCTATTAATTCATTTTTTTCTTTTATAACATGCCCATCAGAATGAGTTTTAAAATTTTTCCCAAAAGCCAAATCTTGTCCTATAAAAGCTATCTGTTCAAAATTAAATTTTGTAGCAAATTCATGAGCCATATTAGCTGAACTCATACCTTTGCACAGGTAACCATAATTATCTAGATTGAAGTAAGAAGTATATGCAAATGGTCTTGCGACAATTACTTTTGTTCCTGACTTTATTGCCTTATAAACAGATTGATGTTGTAATGAAGCACAAACAAAAATAATATCTTTTTGCTTTTCAACTTCAACTTCTTTAAAAAATATCGAAGTTGGCTCGTCTCTCTCCATAGAAAAAACAAAATCTGGTTTAATTCCATGTTTTATCAGTATTGGAAAAGATGCATCTACTGATAATATACATATCTTATCTTGATATTTCTTAAGCAAAGGTAGCTGTTTATCTAAACTAGGTCCAGTAGAAACTATTACTGCTGTTTTAAGACTCTTTTTTTTCAAAAGTTTTTGATATTGAGCACTATCTATCATTAAATTTATGTTTTCTAAGTGCTGTTTTACTCCTCTAAAAGTGTCATTAATATCATTGCCATTACCATTAGCAATATATAAGAGTACTTTCATGTATAGGCTTAACAGCTCCTTATATTCATTTATATATATATTTTCATAATAGTTTGTGTTAATAATCAAATTAAAAACTCTTATATAAAATTTTGCATTTGAATTATGTATCAAATCTACCAAAATAGAATAATTTATCTCTTCATATTCCAATATCAATAGTCTATTTGATATCAAGTCTTTACTATAGTCTACTAGATTTAAGGCTATGTAAATAAGCTCTAAGCTTGGTTCTATTACTATTAGCTGTACTAACTGTTTATTTTTTAGTAAAAATTCTACAGCTCTTCCATTTCCAAGACCAAACATATACAAAAAAGGATACTCTCTATACTTTTCATACTCTTTATTTTGTTTTTTTATTGCTTCTTTGGGCTTATCATAAAAAAGTGTTTTATTTTTTATATCTAGTATGTTTATTTCGTCATTTGAAGTATAGACTTCAAATTTCTCGTTTGTTTTTATTTCTAAAAGTTTTTTATGAAGTTTAGGTCTATTTTTTTTCAGAGCAGCTATATTTTTTTCATAGAGTGTCAAAACAAGGCCTTTTATATTTTATAAAAGCAAAAAGTGTGCCAGAGATTTTAAATCTCTGGCATTAAATTATAAAATTACTACCATAATCTTATAACATTTCACAAAAACATTCTACGCTACATTGTAGCTTATTCAACTTTTACTACTGTAAAAGTCTTAGAACATTCTGTTGAACTGCATTTGCTTGGCTCATTGCATAACTTCCTGATTGTGCTAGAATGTTAAACTTAGAGAAATTAGCTGATTCTGCAGCAAAGTCAACGTCACGAATATTAGATTCTGCAGCTTTTACATTTACCTGAGTAACAGAAATGTTATTCACTGTAACTGTAAGCTGATTTTGAGTAGCACCAAGATCAGCTCTAACACTATCAAGCGTGCTTATAGCAGACTCTGCAATATCCATCGCGAGCATAGCACCCTTTGTAGTCATCATTAACCCTGTTTTATCTTTAGAGTTAATCATACCATCGTTGTTATCATCAATTTGACCATAAACAAGATCACTTAGCGTATTGCTTTTAGTTACTTCGTTTAAAGTGTCTGCACTGCTATTTGTTTTAACAAGCCCAGCATCTTCAAAGTGCTTAGATGCTACATCTATAGCTCCACCTTTTGTGTTAGTCAATACTAATTTACCTGCATGAACACCATCATTGATACCAGCAATTCCACTTAAACCATCAGTAACTATAGCTCTACCATCACTAGTAAGAGTTAAGCTTCCATCGGCTTCAATTGCTGCACTAACACCTGTTACGCTTGTTTTTGCATTAATGTTTGATACCAAAATATTGTCATTATCAGAAGCAAGAATACTTGCGCCTTTATCTAAGATTCTTACACCATTGATAACTATATCAGAAGTTATTGAACCAGCTAGAACTCTAATTGAACTATTTTGCTCAACAACAGCAACCGCTTTGATACCAGTTTTATCTGTAGTACTATTTATAAGATCAGCAACTCTTCCAAGTCCACTCTGGGCAACACCTTTTGCATAAGTTTTATCAACATTGTCAGAATTTTTAATTGTTATTTTTTCTGTAAGTTGAACACCTTGAAGAGTTGTTCCTTCAACAGTATACTGAACAAAATCATCAGCGGTAAAATCTGTTCCCAAACTAGCTCTATCATTAACAGATATTTGACCATTAGAGAGGCTACCTACTGTTCCTACTGTTCCAGTTGAACTAAAAGTAATAGATCCAGAAGTTACTCCAGAAGAAGATCCTGTTATTGTCGTTACAACAAAAGTTTTTGTTTCACCCAAACTAGTTGTTAAGCTAAATTTATCACCTACTGCAAAACCTGTAACATCACTAGAATTAACACTTACAGTACCAGCAGCAGTACCAATTGCAAAAGCACTTAATGAGCTTAAATTTTCTGCTACAGTATTCACTAATGAAATTTTCAGAGTTGCACCTACAGAAATAGTCTTTCCAATTCCTCTGTCAAGCTCTATTACTGCACTTGACATACTACCTGTTGACATACTACCTTGAATGTTTTTTATAACATAATCGCCAACACCCTTTATACGAATAGTATCACCTGTGGCTAGTCCCTGAGGATCTAATCCTGCCGCACTTAGACTGATAAATTTACTACCTTTTGTTATTTCTAAAGTGGCTGTAACAGAAGAGGTATTTCCTACTGCAGCAGTATCTGTCATAGATGTAATATTACCAATAGCTAATGCTTGAGTATTCTTAATAGATGCACTAATAGTTTGATTACTATATGCGCCTATTTGAAACTCTTTATTAGTAAAGTTACCAGAAAGAAGAACTTGTCCGTTAAATGAAGTTGTTTTTGCAATGTTATCTAGTTGCTCAAGAAGTCTGTTAACATCTTTTTGAATTGCTTCACGAGAAGAAGTTGTTTGACCATCTGATGCAGCTTGAATTGCTTTAGTTTTGATGGTATCAAGAATTTTTACTTGCTCGTCCATCGCCTTATCTGCAGTTTGAATCAGACCAATTGCATCATTTGCATTTGCAACTGCTTGACCAAGACTGTTTGCCTGACTTCTCAGAGAATCAGCAATTGCCATACCAGAAGCATCATCTGCTGCTTTGTTAATTCTCAAACCTGAAGAAAGCTTTGCCAGCGAACTGTCCAAGTTTCTATTGTTTAGTACAGCAGAATTGTGAGCGTTCAAAGCCGCAACGTTTGTGTTAATTCTAAATCCCATGATAAATCCTTTTATCTATTAAGTTTTCACCGGCGTCCTTGCCGTTGATATATACTAAATCGGAGGATTTGAAAAAAAGTTTATAGTGATTGTGGTATAATTTGAAAAAATAGGGTTTGAATTAAAAGAGTGCAAAGAAAAACTAGAGTTTAATTTTTCTAAGATTTGGTAATACTTAACTATAATTTCCTCATTTAACTTTTTTTCGCTACAATTTCAAAACTAATTCACATATATAATAGGTAAGAAGATGAAAAATTTAATCATAGTGGAGTCACCCACTAAAGTAAAAACAATAAAAGCATTTTTAGGTAAAGACTATGCAGTCGTCGCTTCTAAAGGACATATACGGGATTTACCAAAGAGTAGTTTTGGTATTAAAATAGAGGAAGGTGTGTTTGTTCCTGAGTATAGAACACCAAGAGATCATGCAAAAGTAGTCAAAGAAATAAAAGATTTGGCTAAAAAAGCAAATACTATCTACATTGCGACGGATGAGGATCGTGAAGGTGAGGCTATTGGTTTTCACATAGCAACTGCTATTGGTAAAAAACCTGAAGATTTACCTCGCATAGTTTTCCATGAAATTACAAAAACTGCTATTCAACATGCACTTGATAACCCTAGAAAACTAGACTTTTCAAGCATTAATGCACAACAAACAAGAAGACTTCTTGATAGAATAGTTGGTTATAAGCTATCTCCTTTATTGGCTTCTAAAATCCAAAAAGGTCTTAGTGCTGGACGTGTTCAGAGTTCGACTTTGAAGATAATAGTAGATAGAGAGAAAGAGATACAAGCTTTTAAACCAGTTGAATTTTGGTCATTAGATGCTATTTTTGATAAAAACATAGAGTCTATTTTAACAAAATTTGATGGCGTAAAAATAGAGAAGATGACAATTGGAAATGGAGATAGAGCTAAAGAGATAAAAACTAGACTTGACTCAGAATCGTTCACAGTTCATGCAATAGAAAGAAAAGAACGTAAAAGTAGCCCTAGTCCTTCTTTTATGACTTCAACCTTACAACAGACGGCATCAAGTTCACTTGGATACTCTCCAAAAAAGACTATGATGGTTGCACAAACTCTTTATGAGGGTGTAAAAACTCATAAAGGCACTCAAGGTGTTATAACGTACATGAGAACTGACTCACTCAATGTTGCAGAAGAAGCTATTGAGGGTGCTAGAGAGCATATACTTAATACATATGGCAAAGAGTATCTTCCGGAGAAAGCAAAATACTACAAGTCAAAAGCAAAAGGGGCACAAGAGGCTCACGAGGCTATCCGCCCTACTGTAATTAACTTTACTCCGCAAATTGCGAAAGAGTATTTAAAACCAGATGAGCTTAAACTTTACTCGCTTATATATAACAGGTTTTTAGCTTCACAAATGAACAGTGCAAAGTTTGAATCACAAAGCATTATTTTTAAAAGTGATAGCGGTGAGTTCAAAGCAAGTGGCAGAAAACTACTTTTTGATGGATTTTATAGAGCTTATGGTGTGAGCGATAAAGATAAACTTCTTCCAGACTTGGAACTGAATCAAAACATAGATTTAAGTAAACTTGAAGCAAATCAACATTTTACAGAGCCACCATCGCGTTACTCTGAAGCGAGTTTAATTAAAAAAATAGAGAGTTTAGGGATTGGTAGACCATCTACTTATGCACCAACTATATCTACTCTTGTAGCAAGAACTTACATAACCATAGAGAAAAAACAGATAATTCCTAGTGAAAATGCTTTTACTGTTATAAAAATGTTAGAAGAGCATTTTGCAGAAATAGTAGATAGCTCTTTTACTTCAAATATGGAAGAGACACTAGACCTCATAGCAGAAGACAAAGCTGACTGGCAAGAAGTACTCAATGAGTTTTACGTGCCATTTATGAAAAAAATCGCAGATGGTAAAGAGAATATAAAAAGTCTAAAAGTAGTCATTCCTACTGGTGAAGATTGTCCTGATTGTGGAGAGCCTCTTGTAAAAAGAAAAGGTCGCTACGGAGAGTTCATTAGTTGTAGTACTTTTCCAAAGTGTAAACACACTAAAAACCTAGGAAAAACTGAGAAAAAACCTCAAATCATTTTGAGTGTAAAGTGTCCTGATTGTGGTGGAGATATAGTTGAACGTATGTCACGCCGTGGTAAATTCTTTGGTTGTGGAAACTATCCTAAATGTAAATTTATAGCGAATTTTGAACCAACAGACAAAAAATGTCCAGAGTGTGAAGGCATGATGGGCAAGAAAGAACTCAAAACAAAAAGTTACTATGAGTGTTTTAAGTGTAAACATAAAGAAGAGTTTTAATGCCAGTTTTTCTATGCTCTATCTGCAATGTTTCAAGCGGAAGTTGTAGTGAAGATTGCAAATTTTGTACACAAAGCATAAAACACAACGCAGATATTGAGAGATACTCATACAAAGAAGTATCTCAAATCTTGAAAGAAGCAAAAGCAGCTAGAAGCCAAGGAGCTTCTGGTTTTTGTTTAGTTACTTCTGGAAAAGGTATTAACACTACAAAACTAAAGTTCATCTGTGAAGTTGCAAGTGTAATTAGAACTGAGATACCAGAACTAAATATTATAGCTTGTAATGGAACGGCAACTCTAAAGCAATTAAAAGCACTAAAAGAGGCTGGAGTTACTTCATATAACCATAACCTTGAGACTTCTGAAGATTATTACCCCAGCATCTGTACTTCACACTCGTGGCAAGAGAGATTTCAAACCTGTTTACATGTAAATGAAGCTGGGTTAAATCTAGTAAGTGGTGGCATATTTGGTCTTGGGGAAAGTGACGAGCAGAGAGTATCTTTCATAAATGCTCTTAAAAAGCTCAACCCAAAAACAGTACCTCTTAACTTTTTTATTCCAAATCCTGCACTTCCACTAAATGTAAAACCTTTACATGTAGATGAAGGATTAGAACTTATTAAATGGGTCAAAAATGAGCTTCCTAATGTTAAACTCATGGTTGCAGGCGGACGTGAAATTACTTTTAAAAATAGACAAAGTGAAATTTTTAAAGCCGGTGCAAATGCTATTGTTATAGGAGACTATCTTACAACAAGTGGTGAAGCCATAAACAAAGACAAGCAAATGCTAGAGTCACTTGGGCTTAGAATCGCAAAAAATTACAAAGATGTTTAATGGCTGAAGTTTCGATTATTTTCACAATCTCGGCGATACTATTTTTATCACCATTTTTGTCAAGATATATCAAAATGCCTACTCCCGCACTGGAAATCATACTTGGTATGTTTGCAGCTTATTTTGGATTTATTACTGATTTTTATCTGTTAGAACTTGTTGCTCATGTTGGTTTTTTCTACCTTATGTTCATGGCTGGAACTGAAGTTGATTTGAAGATGTTTACAAAAATGGACAAGTCTCTATTGAAAAAAGGCATCTTGTATCTTATCTTTTTATACATAATATCAACTATTTCCGTCATATACCTTAATATGAGTAAAATTTTAATAATTATCATACCCACACTTTCAGTTGGGCTCATTCTTGCACTCTATAAAGATTATGGGAAAAATGTAAAATGGCTAAACCTCTCTATGATAGTAGGAAGCATGGGTGAGCTTGTAAGCATATCTTTGCTTACTTTTGCCGGAGCTGCACTAGAGTTTGGTATAGGATTTGAGCTTTATAAAGCAGTCACTTATTTAGTGCTACTTGTTGGTGGTATTGTTATTATCTTTAAACTTCTTCACGTTCTTTTTTGGTGGTACCCTGAAATAAAAACTTATCTCATGCCTCATTTAGATAAAGAGGAACAAGACCTACGTCTTTCTATGGGACTATTTTCCCTTATGATTGGTCTTATGATATGGCTACAACTTGAAATTGCTTTTGGGGCATTTATTGCAGGTATTTTTATAGCTACATTTTTTGAACACAAAGAGGACTTACCTCATAAAATTTCATCTTTTGGATTTGGATTTTTAGTCCCTATATTTTTCATCTATATAGGTTCAACTTTTAATCTTCTTGCACTTGGAGAATTTGGCATTATTTCAACTGCTCTTTCTATTGTAGCTCTTATGATATTTGCCCGTGGATTCTCTTCTTTAATTTTTCTTCAATATCTTGGAAAAGTAGATGTATTTAAATTTGCATTATCACAATCTATGCCTTTAACATTGACTATTGCAATTGCAACCATAGCTTATGAGTCACACACTATAGGGAATCATCTCTATTTAGCTCTTATTTTAGCATCTTTAATCGAAGTCATCATTGCAATGTTAGGCATAAAAATTATCACTTTCTTTAACGAATTTTATAAAAATAAACTTAATTCTTAACTTATAAAATATCTATTTAAGCTAAAACAAACAAACTAATTTTTAAAAAGTCATATTTTTATAATAAACTTATAGTATTATCACTATAATGAATAATTAATTAACTAAATAAAGAGGAGTTTTTATGCCAAATAAGACGGTTACAGTTACAGATAACAGAACTGGTGAAAAGTATGACTTTCCAATTTTAGAGCCAACAGTTGGTCCAGATGTAGTTGATATATCAACATTTTATGGAACTACTGGGATGTTTACATTTGATAGAGGTTTTACTTCTACTGCAAATTGTCGTTCTAAAATCACATTTATTGATGGCGGAAAAGGTAAATTAATGTATCGTGGTTATGATATAGATTACCTTGCAACACAAAAAACTTTTCTTGACACAGTGAATCTTTTGCTTCATAAGGAGCTTCCTACAGCAGAAAGATTAGAAAGTTTTACAGATGAGATGAAAAAACGTTCTTTTATTCCTGAAGGAATGATGAGACTTTTTGAAGCATTTCCTGATCGTGCTCACCCAATGGCAATATTATCATCTGCAGTTTCTGCATTGTCAACTTTTTATTTTGATCATCTTGATATTGATACGCCAGAAGAGTACATGGAGATGGCTCATAGAATCGTAGCAAAAATACCAACTATAGCGGCACTTTCATATAGACATTCTCAAGGACTTCCAATCATATATCCTGATATGAAAAAAGGGTTTACTGAAAACTTTTTATATATGCTAAGAGGTTATCCTCATCATTATATAGACTTAAAACCTATTGAGATAAAAGCACTAGATACTATCTTTACTCTACATGCTGATCATGAACAAAATGCCTCAACAACAACAGTACGTGTTGTAGCTTCTACTCACGCACACCCTTATGCATGTATATCAAGTGGAGTGGCAGCTCTATGGGGAAGAGCTCATGGTGGTGCAAATGAATCAGTTATACGCCAATTAGAAATGATAGGTTCAGTAGAAAATGTAGACAAGTACATTGAAAAAGCAAAAGACCCTAATGATGAATTCCGACTTATGGGATTCGGTCACCGTGTTTACAAAAACTTTGACCCAAGAGCAAAAATACTTAAAAAGATTCAAGGTGAACTTGTAGAAGAACTTAATTTAGATACAGGGCTAATGGCAGTTGCTAAGAAAATAGAAGAAATAGCATTAAGTGATGAGTATTTTATAAAAAGAAACCTGTACCCAAACATAGATTTTTACTCAGGCGTTATACTCCAAGCTCTTAAAATTCCAAAGGAGATGTTTGCAGTTATATTTGTTATCGGTAGAACTCCAGGTTGGATTGCACAGTGGATTGAACTTAAAGAGCAAGACACTATCAAAATAGCTCGTCCTAGACAACTTTATGTTGGACCAAAAGACAGAACTCCAAAGTATTAGTACTTCTTTACATGTAGAGGCATTTGGTCTCTACATGTAGATTACCTCAATGTAAAAATATACCCATCTTCTACTTTTTGTTTGTTGTATAGATATCTACCATCGAGTTCTATTGCAACTCTATAGTAACCCTTATGCTTTCCTAATGTTATTAATTTAAAATATCTTGTTTTCAAGTTATATATTTTTGTATAAAAAGATATTTCTCTCTTAAAATCAACTACTATTTTATATGGACTAGTTACTAAAAAATCTCTTATTTTTTTGTCTTTTGTCTTTACATGTAAAGATTTACCATCTATGCTAAAAAATACAAAATTTTTAAAGTTTATCTTTTTTACTTTTCTTTTTGCTTTTTTTGTGGACACTAAGATTGGTTCGGTTTTTGCAATCACATCTTCAAGAAGTTTTTTTACTATCAGCTCATCATGCCAATCTATTTTGTGGTCAACTTCTACTTTTTTACTCTCCATAGAACCATCCAAATTTTGAAAATGGAACTCAATACTTTTTAATATCCTTGCACTACTTGGTAGTTGAACTTTTGCACTACTAAAGTTTTCTCTTGTATTTTTTTTGTATGTTGCTTTACCAGTAGTATTTGAAGCTGATACTGCTTCAAAAGGGTTTTCTCTTGCTGTTAATGATACACAAAGCAAAATAAAAATTGTCATTATAAATTTCATTAAAGTCCTTCACTTTCCGGATCTAAATCTTTTAGCTCAAAATACTCTTTTTGTAAAATTGCATTCTCTTGTTTGTAGGTCTCTACACTCTTTTCTAGTATTTGCTTATCAGATTGTAAGTTAAACAAAACATCTAAAGAACTTTTTCCAAACAGCATATCCCCTACATAAACACCAAATCCTACAACCACCACCAAAAGAGAAAAAATTTTTAAGTAAAAAGAGACTCCTTTGGAGTCACTTTTGTCTATTTCCTCTTCAAACTCTTCTAGTATTTCACTCATTATTTAAACAGTGATTTTCCCAAAAATTCACTACCACTAAGCTCTCTCTCAATCTCAAGAAGTCTATTATACTTTGCAGTTCTTTCGCCTCTGGCAGTAGCACCTGTTTTTATTTCACCACAATTTAGTGCAACAGCAAAATCAGCAATAAAAGCATCTTCACTCTCACCACTTCTATGGCTCATTACACATTTATAATTATTACGTTGTGCAAGACGTACAGTTCTCATAGTTTCACTTACGCTTCCGATTTGGTTTGGTTTAATTAGAATTGAGTTTGCAACTCCTTTGTTTATTCCTTGGGTTAGTATTTTCTCATTTGTTACAAACAAATCATCACCAACTATTTGGATTTTGTCACCAAGTTTTTCAGTCATGAGTTTCCAGCCATCCCAATCATCTTCACTTAGTCCATCTTCTATTGATACTATTGGATAGTTATTGCACATGTCTACAAAGTAATCAACAAGCTGAGCACTTGTGAGTGTTCTATTTTCACTTTCAAGTCTATATCCACCTTCTACTGCAAATTCACTACTTGCTGTATCCATTGCTATTCCAAAGTCACTTCCTGCTTTGTATCCTGCTTTTTCAATAGCTTGCATAATTACTTTTAGAGGTTCTTCATTATCTTTTAGGTTTGGTGCGAATCCACCTTCATCGCCAAGTGCTGTACTCTCACCCATATCAGCTATAATTGATTTTAGGTTATGATAGACTTCAGTTGATGCTCTTAGTGCTTCACTAAAGGTATCGAAGTTTAGAGGCATTATCATATATTCTTGGAAGTCTACTGAGTTATTAGCGTGGCTTCCTCCATTTATGATATTAAACATTGGAAGAGGAATAACTAGTGCGTTTGATCCTCCTAGGTATTTATAAAGAGGAAGTCCTAGGCTTTGTGCGCTTACACGTGCTACTGCCATACTTACACCAAGAACTGCGTTAGCTCCTAGCTTACTATAGTTATCAGTTCCATCTACTTCTTTCATAATACCATCAACCAAGCCTTGGTCAAATGGATTTATACCTACTAAACAATCTGCAATTGTTGTATTTATGTTTTCACACGCTTTTAAAACGCCTTTACCCATATAGCGATCACCTGCATCTCTTAGTTCTAGTGCTTCTCTTTTGCCCGTGCTTGCTCCACTTGGCACTATTGCACTTGCGCTTGTTCCATCGCTTAGTTTTACTGTTGCTCTTACTGTTGGGTTACCTCTGCTGTCTAAAACTTCGTCTGCGTTTATCTCGTCTATGAATATCATCTATATCATCCTATAATTGTTTTACATGTAAAGAAAAATCACTCCGATTCTTCTGACTTAACTTCTTCGCCCATTCCCATCTGCTCTTTGATTTTATTTTCTATTTCCAAAGCAACTTCTGGATTCTCTTTTAAAAGTGCCTTAACGTTTTCACGTCCTTGCCCTAGTCTCATTTCGCCATAACTAAACCAAGCTCCACTCTTGTCTATGATGTCAAGTTTAACACCATAATCTACAAGTTCACCCTCTTTAGATATGCCTTCACCAAACATTATATCAAATTCTGCCTGACGAAATGGAGGTGCTACTTTATTTTTTATAACTTTCGCTCTTGTTCTGTTTCCTATGACCTCTTCACCTTGCTTTAAAGTTGCTATTCTTCTTATGTCTATTCTTATTGAAGCATAAAATTTCAGAGCATTTCCACCTGTTGTAGTTTCTGGTGAACCATAACCCATAGTTCCTATTTTCATACGAATTTGGTTAATAAAAATAATAGTTGTATTCATTTTATGAACAATACCTGTTAGCTTTCTTAGTGCTTGACTCATAAGTCTTGCTTGAAGTCCAACGTGTGTATCGCCCATGTCGCCTTCTATCTCCGTTTTTGGAGTAAGAGCTGCAACTGAATCCACAACAATTAAATCCACCGCACCACTACGAGTAAGAGTCTCAACAACATCTAAAGCCTGCTCACCAAAGTCTGGCTGAGAAACCAAAAGGTTGTCTGTATCAACTCCCAAATTACCAGCATATTTAACATCAAGAGCATGTTCAGCATCTACAAAAGCACAAATACTTCCATTTGCTTGAGCTTGAGCTATTACATGTAGAGCCAAAGTAGTCTTACCAGAACTCTCTGGTCCATAAATCTCCACTACCCTACCCTGCGGAATTCCGCCTATACCTAAAGCCATATCAAGACCAAGTGAGCCTGTACTAATTGAAGCTAATGGCTCTATGTTCTTTTCACCTAAACGCACTAACGTACCCTTACCAAAAGCCTTGTCTATTTGTTTTATTGCTAAATCTAATGCCTTTTTCTTTTTCTCATCAATTTCCATTTTATGTTCCTTCTTTCATCTAATTTCTCCTTTTTAAGGAAGTAATTCCTTAAAAATTCCTCGCACTAAAGCTTATGCTTTGCATAGAAGATATTATTTTATCATTTTGTGCTTGAAAAAGTTCTTTAGAAGTCTAAAGGACTTAAAACTTTTGTCTTATTTATTTGTGAAACAACATGAGTATATATCATCGTAGTCTCTACGCTTCTATGTCCCAACAGTTCTTGTATGGTTCTCAAATCTATACCCGCTTGTAAAAGATGCGTGGCATACGAGTGCCTAAATATATGCGATGTAACCCTTTTATTTAAATTTGCTTTTTGTGAAGCTTGTTTTATATTACGTCCAAAAGTTTTAGGGTGAACATGATGCCTCCTTATAGTATCACTTCTTGGGTCTTTAGAATTTTTTGCCATAGGAAATAAAAATTGCCATTTTGTTTCAAAACTAGCTTTTGGGTATTTCTTTGCTAAAGCATTAGGAAGATAAACCGTTCCATATCCATCTGATAAATCTTTTACATGTAGTTCTTTTATGCTTTCAACCTGTGCAAGGAGTTTTACTTTTAGTTTAACGGGAAGTGGTAAGCTTCTATCACTTAGGGATTTGCTATTCCATATATAAACTTTATCAAATCCGAAATCTATATCTTTAATCCTTATGTTAAGAACTTCATTCATACGCAAGCCACAGCCATACATAAGAGATAGCATGAGATTGTAGATACCACTTGTATTTATTATGATTTCTTTAACTTCCTCGCGTGTTAAAACAGCAGGTATGTGTTTTCTTGTCTGTGCTCTAAGTGCTTGTATATTCCACTCACTCATGTCTATTCCTAACACTTCTTTATACAAAAATAAAATAGCTGAAAATGCTTGATTCTGTGTAGTAGGAGATACTCGCTTTTTTATAGCCAAACTTGTTAGGTATTGTTCTATTTCATTTTTAGCCATTTCGATAGGGTGTTTTTTATTGTGAAAAAGTATGTAAGATTTTATCCAATGAATATATGTTTTTTCTGTAGAGATACTATAATGTTTAAACCTAATCTTGTCTCTAACAATATCCAATAATTTCTTTTTTTCACTCATCTCCACTTCCTTATCTTTAAGGGACAAAATGTCCTTTTAATATATTATTAAACAAATAACTCTATAAAATGTCCTATTATCTACAAAATTCTTGATAAAAGGACATTTTATTTTTAAGAATTATAATCTTTTTTAAGAAAAATAGTTAAAAACATTACAAAATGAAATATATTTCACATATGAGGAACATTTTTTATGTCTTATTAATTACTGACATAAAGCTATTTGTGATATAATGTTCGTTGAATAAATAGTTGCACGTTCCCGCTTTGCGGAAACGTGCAACGGCGAAGCTGAGCTCTAAACGAGCCACCAACCATTTGTCGTATTCCGCTTCGCTACATACAACAAATGGCAGGAGTCTCACATCAAGGTCTATCTCAGAAAATCGCAAGCGAATTTTCCGACATACACATTAATGAAGCTCAGCTTCGCCGTTAGCCCACATTAAAAGGAAGATGTCACTGTGAATTTTTTAAAATATATATTAGACTTCTTGCATAACCCCTTGTAGCCTCAGAGAACTTACAATAAAGGAAAAATATGTCAGTTATATTTGGTCTACTTTCTGGACTAGGTGCTATGATAGGTCTAGCAAATAAAAAATATGGAAAAATAAACAGTAAAAAAATAAATTTTATACATATTAGTTTAATGGTTCTTATAATATTAATGCTAAGTCCTTCACTGAATCTTATCCTTCAGCTAATATTAAATTTTGAAGAAGAGTTTAGCACGGTATATATAAAAATTGGTTTTTTAAACCCATTGGTAAATACAATATTGTGGGCTATAATAACAATAGTAATTATTATTATAGTCGCAGCAGTTTTTATTATTGCAGGTGCAAGGTCTGAAAAAGCTAGAAAACCCTTGATTACAATGATACCGATACTATTTACTTTAGAATTAATTAGAATAATAAGTGCATTTTTTTCAGCTATACCAGGTTTTTATATTGGTTTTGCCATAGTATTAATGTTGATACTTTATGTACCAATGTTCTTCTTTTATCGTAATGAAAATGTGAAAAATATAATTTTTAATAATATTATTAAAAGTGAAGAAGCAGAAAGTAGTTAGAAACATAGCAAAACAATTCTCTAGTAGTTCAAATATAACAAATCTTTGGAGAGCAATATGAAGCCAAAAAGCGGCTTCATATTGCTCACGACGAACGTTAGTTGACTAGATTAACAATATCAAAAAAATTAAAAGGATTAAATTATGGGACTTCAAACAAAAACAACATCTGAACTTATTAAAATTGGTTCAGCAGGAAAAGGAAATATTGTCATTGAAGATTAGTTACAACTAACAAATCAGAGCTCTTACAAAGGAACAAATTTGAAAGCAACAGACATCCCATTTGTAAAACATATTGGAATTGAAGAACAAAATAATAAAGTAACATTAGATTTTAATGAGAATGTACTTAACCATATTAAAACTATACATGCAAGTGCTCAATTTACATTGGCAGAAACACAAAGTGGTCTTCATCTCCAAAAACTCTTTCCAGAACTAGAAGGAAAAGTAATACCTGTTTTGAGAGATGCTCAAATAAAGTATAAAAAACCAGCTCAAAAAAAAATCCTAGCTATTGCATCATCAGATGAAGAAGCTGTTAAAAAATTCAAAGCTCAATTTGAGAGAAAAAGTAGAGGCTCACTTCAAATTAATGTTGAAGTGAAAGATATAAATGATGCATTAACATGTCAAGCAACTTTTACTTGGTTTGTTCAAGCACTATAAAGAGATAACAAAACAGAGTAGCTGAGCTCTCAATTAAAAGGAGACAAGATAAGTCTGATACTTTATACAGTAGCGTACTATTATATTCTGCTTGGAACTATAAATGATGGCTTTTCTGGTTTTCTATTAAGTACTCCATATGCATTATTTTTGCTTTGGGAAATCAAATACCTGAAAAAAGATAGTAATATCAAATATTTACATATATTTATACTGTTAATCGCCGTTTTTGCTATTTTTTCTGATCGTAGCCGTTCAGAGTTTTTTTATCCACTTATTGGCAAAACATATACAATAACTAGTGATATTAATTATTCATACGGGAATGATTATATAAATTGGATTGAAATTTATGATGTTCCATACTATCATCCTATGAACCTACCAAAAACAATGTTTCTTCTTAAAGCTGAAGACACATTCACTATAAAAAGGCAGATACTCAAAGGGCATGCAGATTTTGGTACACAATATATATTTGAAATTCAATCCAACCGATTTAATGAGCTATATGAGTATTTGGAATCACATAGAAATGAAATGGAAACCTTGTACACTCAAAATAATGAAAACAGTATGTATAGTAAAAATGAACCAATTTATGTATATGACAATCATAGAGTGTACATTCGTGAATATACACTCTATGATTTTTTTAAATCACAAAGGTTAAAATATAGCTATAATAATTCAAGTAGACTTGAAAATAGTTATATTTTTTATGGTTTTTATATTTTCATATATCTATTTGTAACAGCTTTGTTTTTTTTATTGCTAACTTATAGAAATAAAAAGGTGTTTTATGAAAAAAGATAACAAGCACGTGGAGCGGAAACGTGCAACGGCGAAGCTAAGCTCTAAACGAGCCACCAACCATTTGTCGTTATACTAAAGGAAATAAAAATGGAATTATATTTTTTATACATTGCTATAGCAACCATTACTATTTCTAGTCCTGGTCCAGGAGTAATTTTAACTATATCAAACTCGTTACGGTATGGTTTTACAAAAGCTATTTTTGGAATTATTGGTATTGCATTAACTATGTTATTTCTTGCAATAATTTCAGCCACAAGTTTAAGTATTATATTATCTACATCTGCTTTTGCATTTATAATTCTTAAATATATTGGTGCAATATATTTAATTTATTTGGGAATTAAACTTTGGAATTCCAATGAAACATTTTCAGAAAATAAAGAATATAAACAAAAAACTAATTTAAATTTGTTTTTGGAAAGTATTTTAATTACATTACTAAATCCCAAACCAATATTATTTTTTACTGCACTATTTCCACAATTTATAAATCAAAATGAAAACTATATTAGTCAATTTATTATTTTATCACTTATTTTTAGTAGCTTAGTAATTATTATTCATTTTTTATATGGTATACCAGCAAGTTTTGCACGAGCTAAACTTACGACACCAAAAATTAGTAGAATAATAAATAAAACTAGTGGTAGTATTTTAATGTGTTTTGGAATAGGATTAGCTGTATCTAATAGGCAAGTATAACAAAACATTGGAAGAAGACCGAATAACCAAGCCGTTATATGAGGAAAGGAATATTAATTGCGACATTTAAAACCAATTGAAGCATATTCTTTTTATGTTTTAAATGACTTATGGGATATAGAAATTATAGAATTAGCAAACTATTGGTTAGAAAATGATGTAATCACTGACAGCTTTTGTCAATTATGTTGTGTTGATGTAAGCCTCCCCAAAAACTGAACCATCTAAAACAGAATAATTCTGATAAAATAAATCAGGAGGGTTCATGCGAAAGAGTAAATTCACAGACAAGCAAATTGTCGAGATTTTAAGAGCTATAGAAGAAGGTGCACCAGTTGTAGAAACACTAAGAACTAAAGGTGTAAGTAAAGATACCTACTATAAGTGGAAACGTAAGTTCAATGGAATGGAAACTGGAGATGTCAAGAAACTTAGAGAGTTAGAACGAGAAAATGCCAAACTGAAAAAAATGTACGCAGATATGGCATTGATGAATGAAGCACTAAAAGATGTAATTGAAAAAAAGCTCTAAAGCCTGATGATAAAAGAGATATTGTAAAACATATAGTGATTGATTTTTCTATCAATATCACTCAGGCTTGTAAAGTTCTACATTTAAGTAAATCATCTTATTATTATGAAAAAAGAATCAAAGATGATAGTGAGATAATAGATGCTATAAATAAATTAGTTGATAAACACCCAAGAAATGGCTTCTGGCTGCTTTTTAACCGCTTACGTAAACTTGGCTTTGCCTGGAATCATAAAAGAGTTTATCGTGTCTATAAGGCTATGGGACTAAACTTTAAAAAAAGATGTAAAAAACGAATACCAAAAAGGATAAAACAACCACTACAAGACCTGTTTGAACCAAATGAGCAATGGAGTATGGACTTTATGTCTGATTCTTTATATAGTGGAAGAAGATATCGTATCTTAAATATCATGGATGAGTTTAATAGAGAACTTATAGAGTTTGAAGTTGGAACTTCATTACCAGCTGTAAAAGTTATACAAGCTCTTCAAAGAGCTATTGATTTTAGAGGAAAACCTAAGTCAATAAGAGTAGATAATGGTCCAGAGTTCATATCTCATAAACTTGAGATGTGGTGCTATATTCACAATATTGAACTCAAATTTATACAACCTGGATGCCCAACTCAGAACTCAAGAGTTGAGAGATTTAATGGATCTATGCGTAGAGAGTTTTTTCTCAAAGAGAGTGATTACTTCGTAACCGCTTTGCTTCACAAGAATGCTTATCTGTTTTACACTCTTGATGAAGTCAAAACTATGGTTAAAGAGTGGATTGATGACTATAATAATCATAGACCACATGCAGTTTTAGGAAAGTTAAGTCCTATTGAATATTTAAATAAGTACAATTTAAATATGAGTTATTCCGTTTAAGCTTGATTGGTTTAAGGGGAGGTTTACAAAGATATATGCATAGCTATAACTCAAAAAGATTGCATTCAGCTATTGACTATAAAACTCCTAATGAAGTTTATTATCAAGCAGTTAATAATTTAGTCTCTAAAGGAGTAAAAAAGTTACAAGTGGTGTCGTAAGTTGGTGGAATTAAATTATTTGATTTAGTGGTCTTGACAATGGGGTGCATTATAAATGTTAGAATTAAATATAACGAAACCAACTTTAATTGAAGCAGGTCTTGTAATTATTAGAAGGGTTCTTAATCAAATTATTTCACATGAAATTGATGCTATAGTTGGTATAAACTATATACATGAAGAACTACATGATGAGATGAGCAGCAATTTAGAAAAAAAATTTAGTGGACATATTTGTTCTAGACCAGATTACAATAATACAAAAAAATATTTTAGAGAGAAAGACTCAGGGATTAATTTTGATTTAACTCAACTTTTTGGATGGGAAAGAGAATATAGTGATTGTATTACTGGTTCAGCATTAAATTTTTACTATGATATCTCAAGAGATAAAGCAGAATTAAAAATATATCAACATGTAATAGAAGAAGCAGAAAATTGGCTAAAAGAAGCTAAATCACATAACAAAAACGAGGAGACCAATATGAATATATTACTTGTAACTGCAGGATACTCTATCTTTGATGCTAAAGGACAATTAAATGGTTTCTTAGCTTATATTACAGAGAAGCACCTGAGTAAAAAGGGGCATAAAGTTAAAATTTCTGATACTACGAAAGATACATGGAATGTAAATAGAGAAGTGGACAAACTTCTTTGGGCAAATACTATTATATATTTTACCCCTATAATGTGGTTCAACATGCCAGTACCCATGGTGAAGTGGTTAGATGAAGTACTCCTATATGAAAAAACATTTGTTATAACAGAAGAGTATGGTGAAGGTGGGCAAGTTCCAGCAGATAATTTTATGATAGTAACCACTTCAAATATGAAAAGTTCTGATCTCGGAAAAGGATTTGTAATGAAGAATACACCACATATAGATGGTGTGCTTCAGCCCCTCATTATGACAAACAACTACCTAAATATACGTAACCAAATACCTACTTTTCATGCAGGAGATGTAATTTCAGGGGATACATCATGGATAGAAAAAGCTTTTCTCAAACATTTAGAAGATAATTTTAAATAGTAATTTCTAAAATATATAACAAATACTTGGAGAGAAATAGTCGTTGCACGTTCCCGCTTTGCGGAAACGTGCAACGGCTAAGCTCAGCTTCGCCGTTAAGTTACAAAAGGGAAAACATGAATATAGAAAAATACCATACATTTTGGAGCAGATTTTTAGCATTAATTATAGATGGAATTTTACTAAAACCATTAGAAATAATAGATACATATATTTTAAATGGCACAATAGAAAGCTTGGGCATCATGGCTTGGGGCATTTTTTATTCAATTATAGGAATCTTATATTATGTTTTAATGCATTATAAGTATGGGCAAACAGTAGGAAAAATGATTGTTAGAATAAAAGTCATAGATGTTTCTGAGGAACGTTTATTAAGTCTATATCAAGCATGTCTAAGAAATATACTCTCTATTCTATTGCTTCCTTTTAGTATATATATATACTATATATTAGCATTTTCAGGAAAAGATATGCCCAGTATAATTGCAGACAATCCATGGATGTCATATATGACATTTATTATATTAGCTTGGGTACTTTTAGAATTTATTACAATGCTGTTTAATGAAAAGCGTAGGGCTATACATGACCTTATCGCTGGCTCAGTGGTGATAAAACTTAATAAAAATGAGGAGATAAATTCTAACTCGCAAGAGGATTAGTATTGGTCTCGATAACCGTTAAACACCAAAGGAATATTATTGAAAAAAAATATAATGATAACTTTATTTCTAGTTATTTCTTTAGCAGCAATGCTTTTCTTTGTTCTATATGGTTCGTGGTTTATTAATTTAGTCGATATCGCGAGTCAATTTCATAATGCAAAGGGTATTCAAGAGCATATTACAAAGCATCCTAAGATTGGACAAAATGTTAAGTTTGCTCAACCAATAGCTTATATAGTCAGGAAACAGCCAGCAATTGTACCCATAATAGCTACGACAAAATATGAATTGTTATGGATACATCCTAAAAGTAATAGTGAAGTAATAAACCAATATATACCAAATGATACAAACTTTATAATAACTGATGTATACACTTACGAAAATATTATCAACCAACGAAGATACTATTATGCCTTATCTGATCAAAAAGGTATGAAGTATGTAGTTAGTGAAAGTACTTTTGAAATGTTAATTAAACCAATTTATCAAGATGCAAAAGCACCGGTAAAAATTTTTGATGATTTATATTTGAATAAAAATTATGTTGAATTAAAGTTTGTTACAATTAAGAAGAATAATTCTAGATTGAATGGAGAATATTTTAGTAAGTGTGATATTCAAAATTATTCCGTTGTAAAATGGAACCAAAAAGCTATATCTACTGTGGACTTTAATCAATTAGTCTGTTTATATGAATATTTCTGGAATGATTTTAATAGTGAACAGTTTCCCATATCATTTGAGATTATAAAATGATGGAACACTTAACAAATCTAGGCACACCAATAAACGCCTCTCTGGCATTTATTGGTGCGTTCAGCCGTTGCACGATTAGTGTTCAAGGATGAAAAATGATTACAATTGAAAAACTTACAGAATCAAGTGTTAAAAAAGTACGTAGAATATTTTTAGCTGATGAACAAATAAAGTTTGCAGGTACAGCTGAAGAGTTTCTGCAAAGTGGAACAGATACGATTGCTCTGCATATAATAAAACTTCATAATGAAGTGGTAGGGGTTTTTAAAATAGATATTAAGTATACATTGGGCGATGAATTTCATATCGAGAATGGGGTTGGTTTAAAAGCTTTCGCTATTGATATGAAGCATCAAGGAAAAGGCTTAGGTACATTAGCAGTAAAAGCATTATTTCCTTATCTAAAAGAAAACTATTCATCTTATAGCTTTATTTACCTAACTGTTAATTGTAAAAATCAAGGGGCTTGGGTTTGCTACTTAAAAGGTGGCTTTCAAGATACAGGGAAACAATACATTGGTGGTGCAGCTGGTCCTCAATATATTATGCAGTTAAAAATTTAAGCCTCACATATAAGAGAAATAGGAGTGAAACGAGCTAGTAATTGAGAAAACTTTTAAGTTTTATTGTTGCAAGAGATGCAAACAATTTACTGGAGTTAGCCATTACTTAGCTTGTTCGTCAATACCAACGTTGTATTACACAAATATCAAGGAATCACCATGATTAAAAATATTTTAAAAACTCTTTTTTTGACAGTTATCCTAACCAAAAGTTTATTTGGACAAGAAGTCACTTTAAATAAAATGCTAGAAGTTGTTTCAAAAATTGATTCTGCAAAGTCTAGCTCAAATAATAAAAATGAATTTCAATCAATACTGCAATGGCTTGAAACAATTACAGATGAAGTACATCAAATCACAGGCAAAGATTATAGAACTCTTGTTAAGCAACAACAAGAAAAAACACTTAACTATATTGGACATAATGTTTATACCACAAATTTAGAGGATATCAATGTCAAAAGAAGTGGAAAAATTGGACATTTAAACCAAGCATTTTTATTGATTGTAGGTGATTGTGATATTTCTTTTATTAGTAATAGTATCGTATTTTGTACAGGTAATATTAAAATTTCTCATTCTGACAGTAATATTCTTATTGCTAATGGTTATATAGATATATCTCATGATGGTGGTGGACCGAGGAATAGTGGTAGTATTATCTATACTCGTGAAGATGTTGAAATAGGTCATGCTAGCAATTCTGTATTTTTATATACAAATTATATTGATGTGAGTCATATGCATGGATCAGACTGTATTAACACAAAAGATTCAGTCACTAGTCATGGAGTTTGCAGACACTTTAAATCTAGATTACAAGAAGACTATCCAAAAAGTAAACTATATAAAATTGAAGAAAAAAACATTGAACTTTCATATGCTTTTGACACAATATCTAAAGATTCACAAGAGGTTGCAAAATATTATTTTTATGGAATAAAAAATTTAAATTTTGAGTATGCCATTAATTTTATCGATTTATCATACTCCGATACTTTTAGTCAGTATAATACTTTTTATACAAAAAATAAAATGCAGAGATCTAAAAGAAAGTTGAAAAAATGGTGAAGTAACTGTTTATTTGCACGGTATTAAAAGAGTAGAACTAAAACATACCGATTCTGGATGGAAAGTTACAAAACATTAAATATAACAACACATTGGAGAGAAATATAATGGTAAAAATTAGAACATTGAGAGAAGATGATGAATTTGAGCTGTGGAAACTTAAGGTGAATACAATTAGAAATGTAAACATCAAAGACTATTCTAAAGAACAAATAAAGGCGTGGGCTACAGATGAATATAACTCAGACAAGTGGTTAAAACGAGTTCAAGACATGAATCCATTTATTGCTGAAATAGACGGAAAGATAGTTGGTTTTGCTGATATTCAAGATGATGGATACATTGACCATTTCTTCTGTCATAACGAATTTCAAGGACAAGGTGTTGGCAGAATGTTAATGCAGCACTTAATTAATAAGGGTAAAGAAAAATCAATACCTCGTGTCTATTCACATGTAAGCATAACGGCTAAGCCTTTCTTTAAAATATTTGGGTTTCATGTAGTAAAACAGCAATCCATGAAAATGGAAAATCAAATATTAACAAATTATGTCATGGAGAAAATAATTAAATAGATAACAAAATATGATACTAAACCTCGTATAATACATAAATAGCAATTCAGCTATCATTTCATAAGGGTTTGTTTAGTAGTAATAGATCGGATTTAATACCGAAGCGGTTGTTTTCTTAAAGTAAATAACTAGCTTGAGGGTCAGTTAGATTATTGCACTTTAAGCTTGTGTGGCAACAAGATCAGTTTTTAAACTAGATTGTATTTTACGAGGTCAAGTTAAGTGTAGTTGATTGCTATAATCACGCAGGAGTTATCTCCTGCGCTAACAAGCTCTTAAAATTACTTTTAAGGCTTACAAAATGTATTCTATCGGATTAGATGTTTCAAAGTCAACACTTTCAATTCATATACCAAAAGGAAATTTAGATATAGAGATTGAAAACAGTATTAAGGCACTTAAATCTCTTTATAGTAAACTTAAAAAGATTTACAAAAAAGAGATAAACAAACTTGTTTTTGTATATGAACCTACAGGCACATACTCTTCTATTTTACATCGTTTTTGTGCAGATAAAAAGATAAAAGTTTTTATCATAAACCCTAAACAATCACATAATTTTGCTAAAGCTATAGCCCAGAGAAATAAGAGTGATAAAATTGATGCAAAAGTTTTATCTCAGGCTATTGTAATAGCTAGAGAAAATGAAATTATAATACCTTTAATTGATTCATCTGTAGAAGAGATAAAAGAGATGATGGGCTATTACAAGATAAAGATAAAGCAGCGTGTTCAGCTCTCAAATCATCTAGAGGCTCTTAGTGCAAAAGGTAAAGAGTCATCTCTAACAAGAAGATTAAAAAAAGAAATAAAAGAACTAAAGAGCGTTGAAGAAGAAGTTATTGATGATATTTATCAAATGATTGCTAAAGATGAAATTCTTATTAAAAAATATGAATCTATCATATCAATAGATGGTATTGGAAAAATAGCAGCTATTGTGCTTACTCATCTTTTTATTAGATACCCAAATGCAAATCAAAGACAAATTATATCTTTAGTTGGTCTTGATCCTATCATAAGAGAATCAGGAATTTCTATAAAGGGTAAAAGTCGCATTTCCAAGGCTGGTGGTAGAATGTATAGAGGAACACTTTTTATGGCAACTATGGTTGCAACACGATATAACGAAAAAATGAAATTTTTTTACAATCGACTCAAAGAAAATGGAAAACACACTACTGTAGCTCAAATTGCTGTTATGAGAAAACTTATAATCGTTGCTCATTCTTTATTTAAAAGCGGTGAACAATATGATAAAACTAAATATTTAAATTATTGATTTATGAGTGATTTTTTAGTTTTTAGCTTAATGCTGGTATGTAATAAAATTATTTATTATTTCCCTTAGCTTTTAATGGGGTTTTAAGGTGGCAACTGACCTCCAATATATTCACAAGTGCAGCGTTATATGTCAATATTGTAAATTATAGTTAAGTATCAGATTTTTACAAGTTTCTCCGAAATTTAAGTTTTTATTGATTATGATAATCGTAGTTTTAATTTATTATTGAAGTTCCACACATAACAAAAAATAGAAGGAAAACAAGGTAGTAATTGAGAAAAATCTAAGTTTTTATTGTTCGCAAGAGATGTAAACAATTTACTGGATTAACCGTTACTTACCTTGTTCCTCAATACCAACGTTATAAGACTAAAAGGTAAACCTAAAAAATGAAACTTATATTACTTCCTGGTCTTGATGGAACAGGAAAACTATTTGCACCATTAATTGAAGCTCTTCCAAGTTCAATAGATGTACAAGTCATAACTTACCCCTTAAATAAAGAACAGTCGTACAATGAGCTTATTGAATATGTAAAACAAAACCTTCCTAAAGAAGATTTTATTTTACTTGCAGAATCATTCTCAGGACCAATAGCTTATCAAATTGCACTCATTGAGCCAAAACATCTAAAAGCTTTAATCTTAGTTGCAACTTTTTTAGAAAATCCAAGACCGTTATTATTAAAATTTATTCCAAGTAGTAGAGTATTAGCATTGCCAATACCTACTATTTTATCAAAAGTGTTTTTCCTAGGTTTTGCAATAAAAAGAAAAGTTATAAAACTATTTAATGAGGCAATAAAAACTGTATCATCAAGTGTAATTCAATAGACATCTTTCAAAAGTAAGAATGAAAATTGCTTAGTAAAGAATATGAGTAAATATAAAAAAATAGAGAATAAGAAACCAGAGCAATTTAAACGATTGACAGGTGTAAAAAAAGAGACCTTTGAATTGATGGTTAAACTTTTAAAAGATTTCGAAGAGAAAAGGAAGAAGATATCAGGTCGTCCCCTAAAATTAATCTATGCAGATCAGATTTTAATGATGCTTGAATATTTAAGAGAATATCGTACATATTATCATATAAGTGTAGATTACAGTATCAGTGAATCAAGCTGTTATAAAATGATAAAAAGAGCAGAAGATATATTGATAAACTCAAAAGTTTTTTCACTTCCAACAAAGAATAGATTGATGAATGATATGGAGATTGAAGTTATCTTGGTTGATGCAACTGAATCACCTATTCAACGTCCAAAAAAAAGCAACAGAGATACTATTCAGGGAAAAAGAAACGACATACACTAAAAACACAACTAGTTGTTGATGCAAAAGAGTTAACCATTTTAGCAACTACGTGTTCAGAAGGGAAACTACATGATTTTAAGTTGTATAAAAAAAGTAAATTACCACTAAATCCAAATATACAAGTTAATGTTGATACCGGATATTTGGGAATAAAAAAGATACACAATAATACCCTTATTCCAAAGAAAAAAAGTAAGTTAAAACCATTAAGTCATGAAGATAAAAAAGATAATAAAATATTTGCATCAAAACGTATATTTGTAGAACATGTTATAGGTGTACTAAAACGATTTCGTATCATCTCAGAAACCTATCGTAATAGAAGAAAAAGATTTGGCTTACGGTTTAACTTAATTGCTGGTATTTATAATTTTGAGTTGAAATTGAAAGATATTAAGTGACTTTTGAAAGAAGTCTAATATAGATTAAAAGAAATTACACAACTTAAACCTAGTAGTCAAAAAATTAAACTGAAAACAACTTACATTCAAGCTTCAAATGATAAACTTGTTCCAAGTAAATCTTTAAAAGATTGGCAAAAAGTTTGTGATAACATGGATGTTTTTAAGGTAAAAGGTGAACATTGTATCTTACAAGCTAACTCTATAAGATGTGCAGAAATTATCACTGAGGCAGTACGTCTTATAACAATAACGAGAAGAGAAGCTAATAAAGGTACCATATATGCAATCCACTGAAAATAAACTAATATCAATAAAATATATAGATTCAAATAAAAAAGTTTTAAAAAGTATTTTCAGTTATTACTCTTTACCAGTTTTTTTTGCTTTAAATTTAATGACTTTATATACATTATCTACATATAGAAGTCTAAATGATTTAAGTGGTCCATTTGCCTTGTCTATTGCTATACTTGCTGGAATGCTGGTTCTCTTTGTAAGCATAGTAATATTTTTAGGCTCATTCACTTTTTTACAGCGAAAATATAGTAGTCTTGAAATATTTCAAAATACCATTATCATAAATTCAAAAGACATTTATAATATAGAAAATGTTGAATATGTAAATATGCCATACATAAGTGTAATATCACATTGGTTTCAATTGAGAGATAAAAATAGTAAAAAAATGATTGGTCATTTTGTATACAGATTTTATGATATGTATTTTTTTAATTATAGTCCTGAAATTATAAAAAAGACTATCGAATCAAATTCATTAATTAATCAAATTTATATAAAAAAATCAATCGCTAAAGACAATCTACTCTGTATAAAAAGAGCACAAAGAAATGAAAAAATTAAAATATTTACAACCTTATTATTTGTTGTTTTAATAGTACAATTAGCTATTATGTTATCAATTAAGTTTCACATCTAACAAGTATGTGAAGAGAAAAGATTATGCAACAAGTTGAAGAAACTTTACATATTAATAAAGAACAACTCGAACAACAAAAAACTATAAGTTCCTTACTCAAAGACATAAGCGATGAATTGAAACTAAAATCATAGCAAGAAAATATGTTCCCTCAGCTGAAAAACTTCAACTTATTTGAAAACTTTGCTATCATTTCAGATAGAAAAAAGTTTGAGAACAAGGGAACATGTTTTTGTACTCGACCGTTGCACGTTTCTGCTTTGTGGAAACGTGCAACTATTTATATTTTAAAAGAGTTAATTTGAAAAAAATAAAATTTATGATTATTGTAATGTTAGTATTCAATACAATATCAGGTGCATTAGATATTCCAAAAGATGGAACATTTGAAATCAAAAAGATTAAAGAGAAAAAGATTCTTTATGTAGTTCATAAAAAACAACAAGGACATATTACAAATACTTTAATCAAATTAATACGATTTTATTTATTAGAAGAGAGTAAAGATTATCAAGTTTTATTTCCTCAAATGACGATAGAAAGATATAATATTGATGGTGAATACTTTGCAATTGAATTTAATGGAAATCCAAAAATAACTAAAGATGTCAAAATAGGAATATTAAAAGAAGGAATGTTCGCATCATAATATTTATAAAACAGTTGGAAAATCTATAAGAAATACTTTTAAAAAAGTATTAAAAACAGGAATTTATATACCAAGTGATAAAAATGAGGTAAGATTATTATACTGGAATAGTATAGATGATAATCATCCAGAAGATTTAATCACAGAAATACAAATTAGAGTTAAAAGTATACGCTAACTTGTCTAACAAAACCTTGAGAAAACGAGTGTACAGATGGAAATTTCAAGCTATGATACCCACATCAAGGTCTAAAAGATAATTTTAGGTGGAATATTTATAAAAAACAAGGGTTTTAAAATGAATAAAAACATTAAATAATGGATATTACACACTTAGATGATATAATAACAGTAATAATTATATCAATTGTTATGGTCATAAGTCCAGGTCAAGATTTTGCCATGATTACAAAAAATTCTTTAGTGTATTCAAGAAGAATAGGAATAATTAGTGCTTTTGGAATTTTTTCAGCAATATGGGTTCATGTAGCATATTCACTTGCAGGAATAGCAATTGTAATTTCTAGCACACCTGTCTTGTACGGCTTGATAAAGTATGCTGGTGCATTGTATTTATTTTATTTAGGAGTAAAAGGGCTCATTAATAAAAATAAAAATTCACAATTGAAAAAAGAAAATTCAAGTAATGAGATATCAAGTTTTATAGCATTTCAAAATGGGTTTCTTTCTAATGTTCTTAATCCTAAAACAACACTATTTTTTCTTAGTATATTTACACAGGTTGTAAATATTGATACTCCTTTACTTATTCAGTTTATTTTTGGATTAATTATTGCAATTTCACATCTTGTATGGTTTATAGTAGTCGCATACTTTTTTTCATCGAGAATTTTTATTCTAAAATTTAATCATAAAAAATATCTTATTGAAAAAGTTATGGGAGGAATATTGATTTTATTTGCAATTAAAATCTTTGTTAGCTAAAATTAAAGATCGAACTATTAAGACACGATAACCCTTGTTTTTCAGTTTTACCGTTATATCAGGAGACACTAGTGAAAGTAACGAAATATCTAATTAAACTTTATAAAGGAGACATTCCATTATATATCACTTTTTGGATATTTGGAATGTTGATAGGTCATTTGTTAATGACCTTAGTTAATACAGTTGTAAATTTATATATGTATCAAATCATAGTATATGAATTACAATGGTTAATACTATTAATATTTATTATATTAATGTTATATAATATATTTATACTTATTGCAATATGGAGAAGTTCAAATAAGTATCAAGGTAAAAAAAGCAATAGAGAATTAGCAAAACTATGTATAGTATTTTCAATATATGGAATGGTTAGTATACTGTATAATAAACTATATGTTTAATTCAAGATATACCAATAGATTCCCTAGCGGAAATTTATTGAGCTATATCCAACCGTTAAGCTACAAAAGGAACAAGTGTGAAGAAAGAAAAATCTGTTGCAAGTGTTGTGTCAACGCATATACTTACAACAGCTATTGTAATTCCATTTTTTGGATTATTAGCAGGGTATCTTGTTAACAAGTTTTTTGGTCCAACACTAAACCAAGGTTTAATGTTGCTAATTGAAAATATTATTTATATTACATTTTTCTTTATGGGTGTGAAATATTCTATTTCATATATCAATAAAAAAATAACTGTAAAAAATCCTCAAAATAGTTCAAAATATTCCATAATTACTTTTGGATTAATAATGGTTTTTATGTTAATTGTCAATATTCTGGCAAAGCCAAATATTATAAGTATTGGTTACAACACAGTGTTTTTTGGAATTATATTTATAATATTTTTTATACTTACAAAAAACTATTTTGAAAAACTTCAACAAGAAATACAAACAGTTGAAACCTAACAAGTGGATGAATAGAAATGAATGAACTAGAAAAAGCAATCTGGATGATTTTAAGATACCATATAAATATTATTGCAAATGAAGAGAATAATCCATTCGACCAATTTAAGTTATTGCTTAATGATATTGAATGGTTCAACCTTCATGACAATGTCACAAAACATGTTGGGGATGCTGTAGGTATCGATTCTTTATACGGTTTATATTATAATCCTGATGATTTACCAGCAAAAAATTTTGATAAAATATTAAAATTATTGAAGATGCAATGATTGAAGAAAGTAAGAAGTGGTTAACTAAATATAAAGAAGAACGCTATGAACTACGTGGAACGGCAAAGGAGTATCATTGAAAAAAATTTTACTAAGAAGTTTTGGACTTGTTGGATTAGTACTTTTTTTACCTCTATTCTTATTTACTTTTTCAAACCCACATTTTATTGAAAAATCTGCAAAAGACTTTATAGAATGGAAATTAAAAAAAGAGACAAATAAAAAAATTGATTCCATTCAACTACCATCATCAAAAAGCCTTGAAAAGTTTTTTGGAAAAAAAATTAGAAAACTTCATCAAGAAACAGAAAAAAAATTAGAAAGTTTAAAAGAAAAATTGAAAAACGATACACCAAAAATAATTATGGCACAAATTGCAAAAATGAGTGACTTAAGTTGTGAATGCAGAAATAAGTGGGAAGAACGCTTACGCTCTTCTTTGAAGTTTCAAATTGCATCTCTAAAAAAAGCTAAAGAAAAATTAACTTTTTTTGTACAAGCAAAATATATGGAAATTGTAAAAAAATTAACACTTGATCTAAGAATATTTTTAGGAGCAAATTCTATAATATTTTTCTTTTTACTTTTAGCATCTTTTTTAAAGCCAAAAGCTACAGAGCATCTGTTTTTACCAGGCATATTAATACTTATTTCAACACTAATTTGTTCTTACTTTTATTTATTTGAGCAAAACTGGTTTTATACAATTATATATAATAGCTACACTGGCTTTGGATATATAGCTTATTTAACAATAGTTTTTACAATATTATGCGATATTATTTTTAATAATGCTAAAATAACAACAGAGATAATAAACCAACTTTTATTTGCTGTTGGCAGTGCATTTAGTGTGGCATCATGCTAAATGTTTAACAAGTGGGAGGAGAGCAATAGTTTACCCTAGCGGTAAAACTATTGCTCTCCTTAAACGTTATGAGTACAGATAAATATCAAAGGTCATAATGAAATATTTAAAAAAACTAATCACAAAACATATAAGTATTAATGAAGAAGAATGGAATGGATTAACTTCAAAATTTAACAAAATATCAGTTAAGAAAGGTACAATTATTTCAAGTGCTGGTGATATTTTTAGTGATTTCTATTTCATTAAAAGTGGATTAGCCCGTTCATATTTTACAGACTTAAATGGTAAGGATTTTACTTGGCAAATATACTTTAGAGGTAAAAGTAAATATGGCTTAAATTATTTTATGGATGATAGTGTAAGTTATTATGAAAATTATGCTTCAATGTTACACTTTGAAACTTTAGAAGATTCTGTATTTTATAAGATTAGTTTAAAAGAAATGGATAACTTTTTAAATAATGCAAACAAAAAATGGGAACATTTAGCCAGAATTTGGTTACATGATACATATTTTAGTTTATAATGCCCCTAAAATCAAAGACAATAATTCAGAAAGATTAATTTTCAAATAAGTTAAAATGATATAAATAATGGAGGTGAATTATGAGTAGAAGAAAAGGACAAATATATAGTGCCGAACAAAAAACAAGAATAGTTTTAGAGCTGCTAAAAGAAGAACAAACAACAAGTCAAATAGCATCTAAATATAAAATCATATCACAATCTTTAAGTAAATGGAAACAACAGTTTCTAAATAATGCATCACTTGCATTCGATGTAGGAGGAGTAACTAAAACTTACCTAGATGAGATAGAAGAGTTAAAGAGTGAGAATGATGGTTTAGCTAAAGCACTAGGTAAAGCTACAATAAAAGTAGAGTTTGTTGAAAAAAAGCTAAAGAGCTTGGACTTATGTAATAAAAGAGCGATGATCGAGTCCAAGCATAAATATTTATCAATATCAGAGCAATGTAATATATTTGGTATCAGTAGAAGTCATTACTACTACAAACCAGCACCAATGAGTCAGGAGAATATTGAACTACTGCACAAGATAGATGAAATAGCTACTGATAACTCAGAGTATGGTTATAGATTTATATATGAACAACTAAAAGAAGATGGCTACTATATTGGAAAACATAGAGTCTTAAAATATATGGGAATACTTGGTATCCAAGCAATATATCTAACCAAAAAAAGACTCACAAGTCTCAAAAACCAAGAGCATAAGATTTATGAGTATCTACTAAAAAAATATTGGACTAAATTTGGAAAGAGAAAAACTGTATATGTACCCACACCAAATGAAGTATGGAGTGGTGATATTACATATATACGTGTTAATGGAAGCTTTATGTATTTTACAGCTGTTATAGACTGGCATAGCAAAGCAATACTGTCCTATAACATATCTAACTCTATGGATGCAACACTTGCAACTGATGTACTTGGGGAGGCATTGGCTAAATATCCTAAACCTAAAATATTTAATAGTGACCAAGGGAGCCAATACACTAGTTATGAACATACTAAGTTACTTAAAAAATATGATATTAAAATATCTATGAATGGTAAAGGTAGAAGTATAGATAATATTGTAATTGAAAGATTTTTTAGAACATTAAAACATGGCAATATTTATATCAGTGATTATCAATCAATAAAGGAGTTAAAAGAAGGTGTAAAAAACTACATCCATAAATACAATTTTAAAAAATTTCATTCAAGTATAAACTATAAAAAACCTATGAATGTTTATCTTGAATATCTGAAAAATGTAGGTTAAAGTAACAGATGAGGATGAAATTAAATCTGTTTAAGAGTTGTCTTGATTTTTAGGGGCATTATACTTCTTATCTTGTTTAAGTAGCCATAGATGTATATCTTTAGAAGCAACTTTGGAGAATACGACTTCTGTCCTTCAAAGCTTGTTGAAGTGTCATCAAAGCCTAGCTCTTTAAAGTCAAGCTGTTTTACATATAAATCTATAGCTCTTACAGAATTATCTTTATCTACATACTCATCAAGACTTGGAGGAAAAAGTAGTTGCTGATTACGATTTAATCCCTCTTTATATTTGCTATACATAAACACCTCTTGAAGTCCGTATTTTACGAACTGTTTCTTATATGTATTGTACTATTTTATGAGTTTAAAGATGGTTAATATTAGGATGTTTATGCTATGATTTTTGTAATTTAAGAGGCTGTTTGAGGTTTAGTTATTTCACAGTCTCCGAGGAGACCAATAATTTACCCTAGAGGGAAAATTATTGCTCACGACAAACGTTAGGCTACATAATATAAATTTAGACTACTATTTAAAAATTGGAGATAAAATGAAATATATAATAGTATTGATATCGTTTTTAGCTAATTTATTTGCCGATAATAATACAAACACAATTGAACAAAATTATAAAAGAGAAAAGATGATTCTATTAGTAAAAGTATCACAAGGAGAAGGAAGCACAAAAGAACTTGAAGAAACAAAAATATTTTATGTTGATTTTATAAAACACTTGAAAAATAATGATGGATCTGATTATTTACTATGTAAGTTACTTAGTAAAATCAAGCATAAAGAAATGATTACACACGTAATTATTGGAGGTAGATTTGAAGGTGGAAAAATTCAAAAAAATATTGAAATGTTACCAGTTAATATAGCTTATGTTATAAATAATAAATTATTAAATGAAAATTATATGGATTTTTCAAAAGGTGAATTTGTAGGAATAGGAGAAGCTACAGATTATACAAAAGAGTATTACACTAAATCTGATAGCCGTTGAACAACCTAGGTTTTCAAAACACAATACCAACTTTAAACTTTTAAGTGTCGAAAATGAGGGTCGGAGATTTACTTTTACTTTCTTTTTAAAATGGTGAAATAAAAGGTTTTTTCAAACAACTGCAAGATAAAACTTACTTTAAAACAGTAAAACCTCATTTTCATTCTATTCAGTGGCAAATGGTCAAGACTTATTTCCTGACATCTTGATAGCTTTTCAGAATAACAAAATATATTGGATTAATCCAATATGGTATAATACAAGCATAATTTTAAAAAGGAACTCAATATGCAAACTATTACATTAAAAGTTGAAGACAATATTAGTGAAAAGTTTCTTTGGCTCTTAAAGCATTTTACAAAAAAAGAAGTAACAATTTTAGACCAAACAGAATTTAAAAGTGATGATGCTTATTTAAAAAGTATAGAAGGAATGGAACAAAGTATTATTGATGCTTCAAACGAACCAAATGAAAACTTTGTAACATCTGACAAACTAGACTGGTAATGTACCAACTTCTATTCTCCCCTCAAGCCAAAAAAGATGCTAAAAAGCATCAATCAAGTGGCTTAAAACCAAAAGTTGTGGAACTTCTTCAAATCATAGAAAATGATCCTCTTCAATATCCTCCAGAGTTCGAATACTTGTCTCAAAATCTAAAAAGAAAACTTTCAAGAAGAATAAATAAACAACATAGACTTGTATATGAAATACTAGAAGAAGACAAAGTAATCAAAGTTCTTAGAATGTGGACACACTACAACTAAAAAGCTAACAAATTCGAGAAACAAATAATTTACCTTAACGGGAAAATTATTTCTCACGACAACCGTTATACAAACAAAAGGAGTTAAAATTAAAAAAATGAGTGCATACTTATTGTTTTTTATCGTATTAGTTTTAATCAATGGATGTTCAATATCTCCAAGCACACTAAAAGTAATCGAGACATTTCATCTATATGATGCCGCAGAGACAAAAAATAAATTTTGTAAAAATCATTTGGAGCTTGGAATGAGAGCTCAAGAATGTGTAAATAATTTAGTTGTTTTTACTAGATTACAAAAAGCATGCAAAAAATCAGTAGCAGATAAATCCTGTTATATACGAAACATAAACAGATGGGACTATTATAATGGAAATATGGAAACTGCAACAGGTTACGTGAATAAAAAATTTAGTCTTAAAATTTTTGACAATACTATGTATGAAGAAGCGAAAACTTTTGAACTTACTTGTTTCAATAATTCAAAAAATTTAGTTCCTTGTGGTAGTATATCAAAACAGAGTAGCCAATAAATCACCTAACGGTAATTTATTGGCTATCTTCGACCGTTATGAGGAAACTTGCATGATAAATAGAATATCAAGAGATAAACTAGCTGAAACATTAAGACAATATGTGTCAGGAAGAGTTACAAATGACACACTTGATGATTTAAAAATCAATAATGAAGATTATGGAGTTAAAGCTATCAAGGATGCATCATGGTTTTTGTATGATGATTTATACGAGCACAAAGCAGTTAGAAAAAATCGTATTCTGAAAGATAACAGACACGAAGTTTCAAAATGGATTATCTTTCTTCAAAGTAATGAAGAGTATTTATGGCCAATACCATCAACACTTCAGAAAATAGGTTCAATTTTAACATTGGGGTTTTATAAACTAAACACCTTAAGCAAAGAAGAAAAAGAAGCATGGCCATTCTTTACAAACAAAAGTCTAGAGAATGCTTTGAAAAAACCGAAGCTGTTTAGCGGTAAACGCTCATAACAAAACGCAGGAGCTGAGCAATAGTTTAATTTTGGAGAAGATCAAGATTTAGAGTTTTTACATTCATGAAAATCAGAGGAGTTAAATGGCTTAATACAAACACTATTATTTGATAAAGATAGTGAAAGACTTACATAAAATTTGTCAATAACTGCTAACTACAAATAACATAATCCAAATCATTCTAAGTATATCAACGAGATAATTGAGGAAATACAATTATTTGGTGGTAATACACTTGCAAATCGAGGAAGAGGTGGAAAAAGTTTAACAATGACAGGAGATGCTCCATTAACAAGAACAATGGCAGTTTTAAGACAACAATATCTTTATAAAGATGAAGTAAAAGATATCGAATTTTTAAAATGCTATAATACTCTAAATAAATTAGAGGTTTTAAAATGGCAATTATTTCAATGTTTTATGGAATTATCATCTCAATGTACTATTTTGACAATAAAAAACATAAACTAGCTCACATACATGTAAAATATCAAGGTGAACAAGCTATCTTTACTATTCCAGAAGGAAAAATGCTTGAGGGTAATATGAAAACAAGCAAAAGAAAACTTGTTGAAGCATGGATAGAAATTCATCAAGATGAGTTAATGGCTGATTGGGAATTAGCAATCAGTGGTGAAGAGATTTTTAAAATTGAACCTTTAAGGTAGGAGTGAAACTATGACACCAAATATTACAGATGTAAAAGCACAAGATAATTATGAAATTTTACTTTCTTTTGAAAATGGAGAGATAAAAGTTTTTGATATGAAACCCTATATTGACAAAGGTTTTTTCAAACAACTGCAAGACAAAACTTACTTCAAAACAGTAAAACCTCATTTTGATTCTATTCAATGGGCAAATGGTCAAGACTTATCCTCTGACACATTGTACCTTGATAGCCACTCAGCATAACAAAACATAGAGACTGTGAAATAACTAAATAACAGTCTCATAAATTATAAAAATAACAACATAAACATCATAACATTAACCATCTTTAAACTCCTAAAACTGTATAATACACTAAGAATAGTTCGTAATATAGGGATTTAAAGAGGTATTTATGAGTGATAAATATAAAGAGGGATTAAACCGTAATCAACAACTACTTTTTCCTCCAAGTCTTGATGAGTATGTAGATGAGAATAACCCAGTAAGAGCAATAGATGATTATGTGTCACTCTTAGATTTAAAAAGATTAGGTTTTAACGATACATCTAACTCTCTATCTGGTCAAAAATCTTATGCACCTGAGTTACTATTAAAAATATATATCTATGGTTATTTCAATAAAATACGAAGTTCTCGTAATCTTGAAAAAGAAAATGCAAGAAACGTAGAATTAATGTGGCTAACATTAGGACTTAAACCAACCTATAAAACAATAGCAGACTTCAGAAAAGATAATCCTAAAGCTCTTAAACAAGTGTTTAAAGAGTTTATACTTTTATGCAAAGGCATAGGACTTATTGGAGGAGAAATAGTAGGACTAGATGGAGCATTTTTAAGAGCTAATGCATCTAAAAATACTCTTATAATGAAAAGAACTGTAGATGAATCTATCAAAAAAGCAGAGTCATCTATACAAGAGTATTTGACTACTTTAGAATATAGTGATGAAGAAACAACTACAAATAAACTTTCTAAAAATCTTCCTCGTAATTTAGAAAAACTCTTAAAAAAAAGCAAAATCTCAATCTGATTTAGCACTTCTTAAAAGTTTCAATAAAACTCAGTACAATCGTACTGACCCAGATGCAAGCATAATGAGTAAACCTGCTCATAATTTAATGGCTTATAATTCACAGATATGCGTAGACGATAAGTATAAGTTTATAGTAGCTACTGATGTTACATCATCAGGCTCAGATAAACAAGAGCTTCATAAGATGGCTTTACAAACTAAAGAAGTTATAGATAATCCAGATCTAATAATAACAGCAGATAAAGGCTATTCTTCAGCAGTTGAGATTACTGGGTGCCCTTGGGGTAAAAAATGTATTGATGATGGTATCAATACAGTAGTACCTCTAGTAAGAATAGGTCAAGAACTAAAAAACAAAGGTAAGTTCACTAAAGATATGTTTATCTACGATAAAAACAAAGATGCTTATGTATGCCCTAACAATAAACTAATATCAAGAACTTCATATTTAAATCAATCATATGCTCGTACTATGTACTTGTATAGAAGTTCTCAAACTGACTGTAATGCCTGCCCAATCAAAGATAAATGTTTAGGTGAAAAGACTAAAACTAAACAGACTCAAAGATGGGAACATCAAGAGCTACTTGACAACTATAATGCCAATATGCAAACTGATAAATCAAAAGCAATAATTAAAAAACGAAGTTCTATAGTTGAACATCCATTTGGAACAATCAAAAGAAGTTTGGGCTGGGATCACTTCTTGGTAAGAAGTAAAAAGAAAGTAGCTGGTGAAAATGCTCTTATCATGTTTACCTATAATTTTAAACGCTTACTTAATCTGATAGGGATAACTCTGTTTAGAAAACTGATGATAGCCATTCAAGATGGAGACCTGAGCAGTATAAGAGAAGAGATAGCTCTTTATATCGCTAGTTTTAGGCTTTATATGGCTAAAATTATTTCAAATATATTTATGGTACAATTTAGGCAAAGTAATTGCCTATAATTGAGTAGGACTTAGAAAATTATGAGTTATGGGGTTTGATTATTTCACAGTCTCCTTGAGACAAATAAGTAACTTAGTCAAGACTTATTTCTCAAGATAGTCGTTATATTCATATAGGAGAATCAAATTGAATTTAGAATGGTCATACAACTGTGATAATGTTAATTGGGATGAATTATCAAATTTATACAAAATTGCACCACTTGGAGATAAAAAACCAAGTAATTTAAAAATTGCATTTTCAAATAGTATGTTTAAATGTTTTGTCTATTCAGATAAAACACTTGTTGGTGTCGGTAGAGCTTTAGCAGATGGAATTGATTGTTCATATATTTGTGATGTTGCAATACACCCTGATGCTCAAGGTAAAGGGATAGGAAAAAGTATAGTTAATAAACTTATTGGATTATCTAAAGGTCATAGTAAGATAATATTATATTCAAATCCAGGAAAAGAAAAATTTTATTCAAAATTAGGATTTGATAGAATGAATACAGCAATGGCTATATTTAAAAATAAAGAACAAGCAATAGAGTCACAACTCACAAGAAAAAACACCTTATGAATAAAATAACAAACGATTCAAAAAGACTATTAGTACTCAATAAGCCTAAGAGTTATTTGGTTACACGTTCAGACGATCTTGGGCGAAAAACAGTTTACACTCTTTTACCAGATTGGGCTTTTACTGAAGGATGGATGCCCATTGGACGCCTTGATTTAGATTCCAAAGGGCTTCTATTGTTTACAACTAACGGTCAAATAAACAACTCGTTGACCAAACCTAGAAGTTGCATTAAAGTATACGAAATTTGGGTCAGAGGTCACGTAACAGATGAACATATTGCAGAGGCTTTAAAAGGAGTCCAAAACAAGCACGGTCTACTAAAAGCTCTTGTGGTCGAGAAAATAAGTTTTGGTGGAGCGAAAACAAAACTCAAAGTTGTAATTGACGAAGGGAAAAATCGGCATATTCGCCGACTTTTTGGGGCGCTAAAAGACCCAAAATTTGGAACACCATTAAAGGTTTTAGACTTGAAACGAATAAGCATCGGCAGTTTTAAACTTGACATTGAAATTGGTAAGTGGCGTTACCTTTCACTAGAAGAAGAGAGAATGCTAATTAAAAATTTATAAAGTATTGAATCTTTGATTTTTTAACTTTTATCTTTCATCATTTATTTATGAAAATTACTATATAATGAAAATATTAATATTAGGAATTTATAAATGGCTAAAGCAAACACTTCAAGTGTAGATACAAAAAACGGCGACAAAATTGCAGCATTTGGAACACAACAGAAAGCAGCAATAAAAGCTAGTTTTGGACCAAATGACACAGAAAAAAAAGATCAAGTTATAAATGCTAGAAAAGCAGGTAACGTAGAAGCTAAAAAAGCAAAAGCTAAAAAAAGAGCTAAAATGGCAAAAGATTCAAAAAAGAAGAATAAAAAGTGAGAAAAACAGAAGTTCGCTTCATGCTTCAGTCGCGAGGAATTTTTGCTGGGCTTTGCTCAGTAAAAAGGGAATATTAAGTGAAAAACAGAGTCACAGTAGCTCACTCTCCTGACGCTGATGATATCTTTATGTACTATGCCATCAAATTTGGCTGGGTAACTCTTAAAGACGTAGAGTTTGAGAACATAGCTTTAGACATAGAAACACTTAACGTAGAAGCTTTAAAAAATACTTACGATGTTAGTGCAATTAGTTTTGCTCTTTATCCTAAAGTCCGTCAAGAGTATGCACTTTTAAAAACTGCTGTTAGTTTTGGTGAGGGATATGGTCCAAAAGTTGTTAAACTAAAGGACAAAAAACTAAAACGAAATTTCAAGGTAGCTTTGAGCGGTGAACACACTACAAATGCTATGCTTTTTAGGATTTACTATCCGGAAGCTAGAGTTATTTACAAAAATTTTTTAGAAATTGAAAATGCCGTTTTAAACGGCGAGGTTGACGCAGGAGTTTTAATACACGAAAGCATACTTACTTACAATGACAAACTTGAAGTAGAGAAAGAGCTTTGGGACATTTGGGTTGAGCTTAGTGGTGGAGATTTACCTCTTCCTCTTGGTGGTATGGCACTTCGTCGCTCAATTCCAATCAACAAAGCTATTGACTATGAAAACACGCTCATAAAAGCGGTAAAAGTAGCCACAACTCACGCAAAACCACTCTCAAAAATGTTAATAGAACGTGCCCTAATTAGAGTTGATGCTCCTACACTAGAGAAGTACTTAAGCCTTTACGCAAATGCTGACTCTATTGAGCTAAATGAAATTCAATTTACTGCAATTAACAAACTCTTTGAAATTGGCTTTAAAAATGGCTTTTACGATACCCTCATAAAAGCAGAAAATTTTTTAATTCCAAGTGAATATGCAGAGTTGAGGAACACTTAATTGGAAGCCAAATTAATAGGATTAGGCGTTGAAACATTTAAATTAGCACTTATGATGGCTATGCCTATGCTTATGGCAGGTCTTATTGCGGGTCTTGCTATCTCTATTTTTCAAGCAACAACTCAAATCAATGAGATGACTCTTAGTTTTGTTCCAAAAATCATACTTGTTATTCTAGTGGCAATTTTTACTATGCCTTGGATGATGAATATGATGATAGAGTTTACTCACAGAGTTATAACCATGATTCCAGAATTTATCTTCTGATGAAGCTGATAAATTTACAAACATACACAAGTATTCACATAGGTCCATCTTTACATGTAGAGGTTATTAATGAGCCTATACATGTAGAAACTTTTTTGCTCGGTGGTGGAAACAACCTTTTAGTCTCTCCAAACCCTCCAAAAATGGCTATGCTTGGCAAGGTATTTGACTTTGTACATGTAAAAGAGAACCTCTTACATGTAGGTGGTGCAACTCCTAGTGGGAAAATTCTCTCTTACGCAAAAAAATACAACATAAAAAACTTTGAACTTATGCAAAAACTTCCAGGAACTCTTGGAGGCATTATAAAAATGAATGCTGGGCTAAAAGAGTGGGAAATCTTTAATCATCTTGTTTCAGTAAAAACAGAAGATGGTTGGATAAAAAAAGAAGATATAGAGTTTGGATATAGACATACAAACATCATAGGAACTATTTACGAAGCAACATTTAAAGTAAATAAAGGTTTTGATAATACTCTTTTAGAAATGTTTAAGGTTTTTAGAAATAATCAACCAAAAGAGCCAAGTGCTGGAAGTTGTTTTAAAAATCCACCTAATAATTTTGCTGGTAAACTTCTCGATGTTTCTGGTTTAAAAGGATTTAAGATTGGAAATATGGCATTTTGCGAAACTCATGCAAATTTTCTTGTAAATCTTGGTAATGGGACTTTTGAAGATGCCATAAAACTCATAAAGCTCGCAAAAAGCAAAGTATTTGAAAAAAGTGGGATTAAGTTAGAATTAGAAATAAAAATTGTAGATAAAAAGCTATAGATGCCTACTAAGTTTAAAAACTAGTTTTAGGATTTATATTTATTTCATCTAAAGAAGCAAATCTCTTTAGTCTGTAAGCTTCAATTGCACATCTTCCTATCATCGCTGCATTATCCGAACAAAACTGCATATCAGCTACGTGTAAATTCATATTGTGAATTTTACATAATTTGTCTATTTCACCTCGTAGGTATTTGTTTGCACTTGCTCCTCCAACTATGGCAAAGTTTTCAAAACTTCTATTTTCAAGTACCTTTTTTAGTTTATGAGTAAGATGTTTTGTAGCTATGTACTGAAAAGAAGCACAAATATCATCTTTAGATTCAGGAGCATCTTGCACGGCTAGACGTACTTGATTTTTCAACCCTGAGTAACTAAAAGCAAGTTTTGGAGTTCTTAAAAGTGGCACTGTAAAATTAAACTTTTTCTCATCACCTTCTTGTGCAGATTCTTCTACTACTGGTCCTCCTGGGTAACCAAGCCCAAGCATTTTTGCTACTTTATCGAAACTCTCACCAAAACTATCGTCGAGTGCAGTTGCTAGGACTTCAATGTTGTCATAGTTCTCTACATGTAGCAGTTGCGTATGTCCTCCTGAGACAAGAAGAACAAGCATAGGAAAAGTAGTTTTAGGTTTATTTATGAAAAGTGAATAGATATGACCTTTTAGGTGATTTATAGGAAGCAGTGGAATATCTAAAGAAATACTAAGAGCTTTTGCCATACAGACGCCCTCAACTAATGTAACTGAGAGTCCCGGCTCATTAGTCACAGCTACTGCTTTTAAATCTTTAAAGTACTCTTCGCACTCTTCAAGTATGTTTGGCAAAGCAATAGCATGAAGACGGGCTGCAAGTTCAGGAACTACGCCACCATACTTTGAGTGGTCTATCTCTTGGGAAATTTTCTTGTGAAAAAGAAGTTTAGCGTCACTTAGGCGTGTAATTGCGATGGAACTATCATCACAACTACTCTCAATGCTTAGTATCATTTAAACTCTACTAAAAACATGCCTAGAAATTTATTTTTAACTTTGCTATCGTAGACTTCTACTCTAAATCTTTTGCCGTCTTTATCTATAGAAAATCTTTTTAAAATATACTTTTTTCTTACATTCAAACCTGATTCATTTTTATGTTTTTTGTTTACATAACCTATTACATTTATACGAAGACGTTTGTCTACTTGAACATTAAAATACTTTTTTACTTCTACTAAACTTCCTAGTGACACAATTCTTATCTTACCATCTACATTTACTTTGATATTACCATCAAATTCATCATAAGCTAGGTATTGAGGTACGAGTGTTGTTAATTTTCTATTGCCATAGTAGACTATATATCTACCTTTTTCTTCAATAACTGTCATCACAGGAGAGCTAGGTTTAAACGTAATTTTTGCACCCTTCTCCACTGGGAAATATGTAATACGTGAGCGAATACGTGAAAGAGGTATAAAGATTTTTTTGTCGTTAAAAGAGATAAAAATATCGTTATCTATAACATTTTTTAAATCTTTTGCATTTAAATCAAACTCTCTTTCATACTCAATACCCATGATATCCATAAACTTTTCTAATGCTAACAATTTATAATAAACTCTTTCATGAACAGGAAGTGCTTTACTAGACTCATTTCCAAATGAAGATTTTCCCTCACTTATCGCATAGTAAGTCAGAGTTTTACTCATCTCTTTCTCTTCATAAGTGTTTTTTAGATGCGTTTTAGTATCTTTTGTATGAAAAATATGCTCTTTTTTAAGTAAATTTTTGTTTATATAAGCATCTACTTCGTGAGCAATTTCCAAAAGATTGCCGTACTTGACACCCTCTATGAACGCTTGGTCTATGATTGTAGCTTGTCCCCATTTACCTGGACGATGATTTTTATCTACATACTTTTCTCTATAAAATCCGCTTCCATCATGAAGATTAATAACCACTTTTACACTATCATCTTTTATAATTTTTTTCATCTTCTCTATTGAATGATAATCATGGTCGTTTATTGAAAGCTTTGCAAACTTTCTATTCATGTCCCCATAAGGTCCACGGCTTCGTCTAATTATTGAGTAAAAGTTGAAATTTGGGACAATCCAAACGGAACCTTTTGTAATTTTGTAGTGAGTTGAGAGTAAAGATGCTGCCATAAAACCACCTGGCTCATCTCCTTGAATCCCACCTACTATAAGAAGTCTATTATTGTCATTTGTCTCACCTTTTTTGATAAGAGTAAAATCAAATCCACCTGCGAAAACCAGTCCTGTAAAAAGGATAAATATACTAAATAATCTTAACATGCCAAGGCTCAAATCTAACTCCATCTTTATTGTTTATTGTGTATCTCATAGATATATATGATAGTCTTTGAAGTCTCCAAAACTCTTTAGTTCTTGCAAAAGAGATTGTAAAATTCTTATATCCCCAGCCTTTTTTACCTACATCAAAATCACCTATTGAGTGATATGAATAAGCAGGAGGAGCAAGAGAACGAGAAGCTAAAGTGATATTTCCTTTTGTTCTTTTTACCTTGTTGAAGTATAGATTCATTTGTTTAGGAATTCCTCTTACTCCAGAAGTAAGAACCAAAGACTTACCTACATCAGATATTATTCTTTCATAAGAGTTATCAGAGTGTCCTTTAAAAAGATAGTGTCCCGTACGAGGAATTTTCATAACATCTTTTTTTGCTATATTTGTTGTAAGAGTTGGCATGGTTTTTTTACCATAGAAACCATGTTTACTTGGATCTGCATAAAAAATTTCTTCAATGAGTACTAACTCTTGTGGTGTGAATTTTCCTATCTTAGAGTACTTTGCGGCAACTTTGAGCATACCATCAAATGATAAAATATTAAAATTTCCATAACCTACATGCCTTTTTACAAGTTCTATTTTTTTTTGTACATGTACAAAAGAAGGCACTTGATCATCTCTTAACCAAATAACATCACTTTCATTCTTTTGTGTATTTGCCATTGCCGAGACAGAACCTGCCGCAATAAGTCCTAAAAATGTACGTCTGCGCATCTTTCACCTAATATTATATTTTTTGTTATATTTAAGCATTTATTATACCACAACTTAACACTCAACGATATTGACCGCGAGTCCACCTTGTGAAGTCTCTTTATATTTGCTCATCATATCTTTACCTGTTTCGTACATGGTTTTTATCACATTATCGAGTGAAACGTAGTGACTTCCATCTCCATTTAACGCCATTCTTGCTGCATTTACTGCTCTTACTGAGGCTACTGCATTTCTCTCTATGCAAGGTACCTGAACAAGTCCTCCAACCGGATCACAAGTAAGTCCTAAACTATGCTCCATCGCTATCTCAGCGGCATTTTCTACTTGTTCTATTGTTCCGCCCATAGCTTCAGCTAAAGCACCTGCGGCCATAGAACAAGCTACACCAACTTCTCCTTGACATCCAACATCAGCTCCACTTATGGAAGCATTTTTTTGATAAAGAAGCCCTATTGCCCCTGCTGTTAGTAAAAAATTAATGATTTTATCTTCATCATACTCTTTAAACGTACTACCTAAAAATTTATTCATATAGTGCATAACAGCAGGAACTATTCCGGCAGCTCCATTAGTTGGGGCAGTTACAACTTTTTGACCACATGCATTTTGCTCATTTACTGCTAAAGCCCAAAGGTTTATCCAATCCATTACCTCAAGAGGATCTATCATAGAGAAACCATCTTTGCTTTTTAATTTCTTATACATTGAGTTTGCTCTTTTTTTCACACCAAGTTTTGGAAGCTCTCCAGTTGTATTACAACCCTCTTCTACACAATCTCTCATAACTTGCCAAATATCTAAAAGCCCTTTTCTTATCTCTTCTTCACTTCTAAAAACTTTCTCATTTTCCATCATTAAAGTACTTATACGTAAAGAGTTTTCACCACACTTTTTCAAAAGCTCATCGGCACTATCATATCCATATGGAAACTCTATGCTATTTTGTATATTATCATTATTTATTTCATCTTCACTTACTACTGCTCCACCACCCGTAGAGTAATATGTTTTTTCTTTTAATAATTCACCATTTTCTTTATACATGTAAAGCGTCATACCATTTGGATGAAAATTTAAAAACTTGTTTGCATGTAAAACAATATCTTTTTCAAAATCAAAATCTACTCTTTTTATTTCTAAAAGATTTATTTTTTTATGCTCTATCGTATCTTTTAATCTCTTTTTTGCTTCAACCATATCTACACTCTCAGGCAAATTCCCCATCAAACCTAAAACTACAGCTTTATCGCTACTGTGTCCTCGTCCTGTTGCACCAAGTGAACCAAAAAGGTCTACTTTTACTTTTGCACACTCTTGCAAAATTTTCTCATCAAATGCTTCTTTAGCAAACATACAAGCTATACGCATAGGTCCTACTGTGTGCGAGCTTGAAGGTCCTATTCCTATCTTAAAAAGTTCAAATACTGAATTCATTACACCTACTTAATTAAAAAAATTTATCTATCTCGTCCATCTATTTTTAATTTATACATACTAGATTATGCATTGTTTCTTTTATCTGCAACGGGTATTATATCATTTTTACTTTTAGTATCATTTATCAAAACCATAAATCTAAAAACTTCCTTTTTTTAAATGCATCTCTATCTCTTTTGCAGATATTGGTTTACTAAAGAGATACCCTTGCATCAGATTACATCCTTGTGTGCTCAAGAATATTTTTTGCTCTTGAGTCTCTACTCCTTCTGCTAAAACTTTCATCAAAAGTCCATTACCTAGGGCTATTATAGTCTTAGCTATTGCTCTATCTTCAAAACTTTTATCTAAATTTTTAATAAATACTCTATCAATTTTTAACTTGGTAACTGGTAAATTTTTAAGATATGCCAACGATGAATACCCTGTACCAAAATCGTCTATTGCAATATCAATCCCCATGCGTCTTAGTTTGTTTAAAACTTTTATTGATTTCTCTGGATTCTTCATAATATAACGTTCAACTACTTCTACTTCAAGCCACTCGGCCTCACAAGAAGTTCTTTTTAGTGCTTTTTTTATGTAGTCTATCAAATTACTACTCTCAAGTTGACGTGCAGCCACATTAATTGCTATTTTTTCTATAGCGTAACCTTTTGCTTTCCACTGTGCTATTTGCTCTAAAGACTCATTTATAACCCACTCACCTATTTCAACTATAAGATTACTATCTTCTGCAATAGAGATAAACTGGTCAGGGTAAATAAGTCCACGCGTTGGGTGTTGCCATCTTATGAGTGCTTCAACTCCTATGATTTTACCAGCACTTACATCAACCAACGGCTGATAGTGAAGAACAAATTCTTTTTTTTCACAAGCAATTTGCAAAGAATTTTCTATCTTTATGCGAGTCTGAATTTCATCATTCATATGCTTAGTAAAAAACTTATAAGCATTTCTACCGCTCTCTTTTGCTCTATACATCGCAATATCTGCATTTTTAAGAAGAGTGTGAGGATCCTCACCATCATCTGGAAATACACTGATGCCTATGCTTAAAGTTATTTTGTGCTCACTCTTAGTAAGAGATATAGGTATTTTTATAGCTTTTTGAATCTTGTTGATAATGGTTATAATATCATGTATATTTTTATAGTTATCAACAAGCATAATAAACTCATCTCCGCCAAATCTTGCTACAATATCTGATTCTCTTATAGAGTTTTTCAGCCTATTAGCAACCACTCTTAATATAGTATCTCCAACATCATGCCCCATGCTATCGTTAATATCTTTAAACTTATCAATGTCAATGAACATAACAGCAATCTCTCTTTTATCTCTTTTTGAAAGATTTATTGCTTGGTCTAATCTGTCCATTAGTGTAATTCTATTTGGTAGTTTTGTTAAATGGTCATGTTCAAGTTGGTAAACTAATTGCTTTTTTTGTTCTATGGTCTGTTTATGTTTTACTATCAAATTTTTTTGATAACTTTTTAAAACATTGTGTAATTTAAATGAAACTATGAGGGTTATTATAAGCATAATAAGCAAAACTAGAAGTGTTGCATAACCAATTTTTTCGACAACCAATGCCAATTTTTCTCTCAAACTTATGCGCTTTAAATGTGTCTCTTTTAATACGTCTTTATAATAAGCGCCTGTTCCTATAACCCAACCCAATTCTGGAATATCTTTAATAAAAGAGGTTTTATAATCTTTCTTTCCAGTTTTGGTATCGATAGTTGCAAGATAAGTCATAAACAAGCCTTCCTTCGAACTTCTTGCTCCATTTACAATGTTTTGGACAATATGCTCACCCTCTATTACTAAATCCCATCTATTTGTACCAATCAAATCTCTGTTTATATGAGAGATTTGATTGCCACTATAATCATATGCAAATATATACCCTTTATCTCCATATCTTATTTCATTAAGTAATGTTTGAATCTCTTTCTTTACGCTATTTAGTATATCTTCTTCATATTTGGCTGTTCCTATATAAATACCTAAATCTTTATAGGCTTTTACAAAACCTATCTTTTTTTTCATCACTTCACTATCTGGTTTATACCAATACCATTCGTGAAATCCCTCATTTGACTCTTTTACTATTTTTAAGTGTTCTCTTATGGGATAAGTACCTTTTGCATCTTTAAAATAAAGAAAATTTGTATTTTCTAGTGAAGGCACAGGAGGAAGTAAAAGATTATTACCCTCCATGTCATAGACAAAAAAGTAACCACTTTTGTTGTCAAAAAATCTAATGTCTCTTAAACGCTCTATAACTATTTGTCTCATTTCTTTTTTAGATAAATCTTTTCTTTTTTTGTAAGCAGAATCCACAAAATCAATAGCAAAATTGACTATCGTTTTTACCTCTTTTTTAGACTCTTCTTTAAATATTCTTCTGCTTGTTTTTATGTAACTGGTTATCTCTAAAACTTTATCATGAGCACTAATCTTACTTTTTTTAACTACTTCAGTTCGTAACTGAAATAGACTTTCATTATACCTCTCTTTTTCATAACCTAAAAAAATTTCTACAAATGCAAATGTTGTTATGGCAATGCCTAATAATGGTAATATAACAATCCATTTGGTTAGACTATTGCTTCTTTTATATTCCAATGAAATACCTTAAAAATAATATTTATTTTATTGTACTATATTTTTATCGTTATTACTACTTCTGGAAACTTTAAAATTCTCTCAACTCTCTCTTGCCATAGGTTTTGGAACTCTTTCTTCTCTTCATTATTTGCGCTCCCTGAGAGTGCTTTTTGCATAAGAGGACTCATCTTTGGATTTGGTGCTAATCCATTTGGATCATAATCTATATCAACTACTTTACCACTTCTATCAACTAATCTCATTGAAGAAGTAATGTCCGCGTTAAAGTGCATCAAACCACGTCTGTCAAACTTTCCGGAAAGTCCATGAAAACCACTTTTACATGTAGAACCTGTTATTTGAGTTATGACATTTGAAATAACACCTGTAACACCCTCGCTTATATCATCTTTAAGGTAAGCATTGATTTCTCCACGTTTTGGGTTATCAAACCTCTTTAATCCTTCTTTAAGCATTAAAAATGCCCCAGCTACTGTAGGACAACTATGCCCTGCACTCTTAACTACATCTAAATAAGAAAATTCTATAGCACCATTTTCAAAAGCTCCTAAAATATTAGAGAGTTCATCTGTAATTTTAATTTTTTCTACTTCATCATAAAATTTAGGATATATCATAAATCAACCTTTTTGTTTATATGGTACAATATCACTAATTAAAAAGGATTGATTTTATGCAAGAACTATGGAATAATAAATTTAGCCGTGATGGGTTTCTTTATGGAAGCGAGGTAAACAGTTTTATCAAAGAGAACTCTCATCTTCTTGAAAAAAATTCTAAAGTTTTATGCTTAGGCGAGGGAGAGGGTAGAAATGCTCTTTTTTTAGCAAAACAGGGTTTACATGTAGAGGCTCTTGATGTTTCTGATGTAGGCTTAAAAAAACTTCAAAATAGAGCTTTAGATGAAAACTGTGCCATAACAATAAGGCATACATTAATAGAAAATTGGCAAGCACTACATAAATATGATGCAATCATATCTTCATTCATGCACCTTGAACGTAAAGATCAAAAAGATATGTTTGTTAAAGCAATTAATGCTCTTAATGAAAATGGCTACTTCATAGCAGAATTCTTTAGCGTTGAGCAAATTAACTTCCTAAGCGGTGGACCTAAAGATACAAATTTACTCTACCAGCTAGACGAGTTATACCAACTTTTCTCAAGTCTACCTTGTGCCATCCACAAACTCTCACAAGAGATAGTAACACTAAATGAAGGGCAAGGGCATCAAGGCGAAGCTAGTGTCATAAGAATTATTTTAAAGAGATGAATATAATTTAATTTTCACTATCTCACTTGGTGCTAGTACTCTTATTGGTGGTCCCCAGTAACCTGCCCCACTGCTCACAAAAATTTGTGTTTTTTCAGAATGTTGATAGAGTCCATTTAGATAAGGTTGGTCAAGCATAACTAAAAGTCCAAAAGGAAAAATTTGACCTGCATGAGTGTGTCCACTCAAAATCAAATCTATTTTTTCATTTTTTAACTCTTTTGTTATTTTTGGTTGATGAGCTAGTAAAATAGTAGGTAAATCAGATTCTACATGTAGAAGTGCTTTTTTCAAATCTGGTTTTAAAATACCAAGTCGTCTTCCCATTAAGTCTGTAATTCCTGCTAAGTTTATTTGGTTGTTAATCACTACACTTTCATTTGTTAAAACCTTTACATGTAAGGACTCTAAAAATGAACATATTGCTTCAACACCATGAAAATACTCATGATTTCCACTTACAAAATAGACTCCATATTGACTTTTTATATCTTTTAAATTATCAAGTTTATCGCCAATTTCATCTACATGTAAGTCAACTAAATCACCTGTGATGACTACTATGTCTGCATTAAGCGTATTAATATCTTTTACTATAGTTTCTAAAAACTCTTTTCCTAAGCTTTTGCCTATATGCACGTCACTAATTTGAACTATATTTAACTCTTTTTTAAGTCCTTTTATCTTTATGTCAACCTCATTGATAAGAGGTTTTTTAAAACCATTAAAAAAACCTTTTACCATATACGAAAAAGCCAAAATAAGCATAGTAACATCAAACAGAGTCTTTAGCATTAACCTTCGTGATTTATCAAATGGAACTTTTGTAAGTGGTATATGAAAAATATCATAAACAATAGCAACACAAAAAAGCATAAATGAAATACCAATAAAAGAGGAAAAAATAGTGAAAATGGTACTATCCATATTGCTTGAACGTAGAGTATAAAAGAAAAACAGTTCACATACGCTTATGAGTATAACTAGCCATTTTATAAGTTTAGTATGTTTTTTAAATATATCTATTTTTGATAAAAATTTTTTATAAGCATAAAAATTTATGCCCAACAAAACCAAAGTAGCAATAAGGGCAAATATAATTCTAAATGTAGGCATAAAAAATCTTTTTTATTTAAATTATACCCTTTTTTTAAATAAAATTTCTTCCTAGAGCTACGACTAAAACGCCTAATACCATAGAAGCTAATATACTTTTTGTTTTGTACATGCAAAATGCTATAAAAGCAGTAGCTACGAAACCCAAAATTCCCTCTTTGATTATGCTTGGAGCTATTAAAGATAACAATAAAGTAGCAGGTAAGTAATCCAAAAATATTTTTACATTTCCTTTATTGTTTAAGCGATTTGAAAACACAAGCCCAAAGTATCTTAGACTATAGGTTCCTAGCGCAACACAAAAGATAATAAAAAGTGCACTTAAATCTGTATCATTCATCTTCATCCTTGTGTAAGTAAATAGCACTAAAAGAACCTGCAAGTGCTCCTAAAACTATATAAAACTTTCCAACTATAAAATGCTCAGTAACAATAGCAACTATTGCAGCTATAAGCCATGGTAAAAGGTTGTTTTTCCCATGATACATATTAAAAGTGAGTGCTGTAAAAATAGCAACAAAAGCAAAATCAAGGGCATACTTTTTTGAATCTGTTATAAATTCACCTAATACATACCCAACACTCGTACTAGCGCTCCATATAAGCAGTAAACAAAACCCTCCGCCAAATAAAAATAGAGGTGTGATGTTTTCCTTTTTAGCTCTTGCTATTGTCACTGCCCAGTTTTCATCGGCGCATAAATGAATGTATGCCATCTTTTCTTTATATGAATTAGCACTAAACAGTGAATTAAGAGAAGCCCCTATAAGAAAGTACCTAAGATTTATCATAATAGCAGCTAAGATAATTCCTAATACATCTAGGCTATCACTCCACATCTCAACCATAAGCATTTGTGAAGAGCCTGCAAATATAAAGATATTCATAAGCATCATCTCAAAAAACTCAACTCCTGATTGTGAACTCATCATCCCACAAACTGAACCATACGTTGCGACACTAAACCCAATAGGCAAATTGGCTATAAAGCCATTTCTAAAATCATTTTTCATGCCAGCATTATACTCTACATGTAATGAAGAAATCTTGGATTAAATTGCTAAAGAAAAGATTTTTGATACTCTTTTGGAGTAAGCCCAAACACGCCTTTAAAACGTCTATTTAAATGACTCTGGTCATTAAAACCACATCCATAAGCAGTCTCAATAAGACTTTGTCCGTTTTGTAAAGCAAACTTGGCTTTTTCTATACGCGTTGACATAAGATACGCATGAGGTGAGAGAAATGTTTTATCTTTAAAAAGGCGCAAAAAGTGATATTTTGAAATATTGAGTTCCTTTGATATATCATCTAAACTTAAATCCAATGAAAAATTATCATTCATGTATTCTTTTGCCCGTTTTATCATAATATCATGAGAAGTTAGTTTTTTAATAATAGCTTTTGTATTTTTAAGAATAATCTCATTTAAAGCATCTATCATCTGACACTCAAAATCCAAATTTGAAATAGATTTTACTTCATCTTGTTCAATGAGATTTAAAAGTTTTTGTGCCAATATTTTATCTTCTAAAGTACTTTTTGTAAACTCTATTTGTTTGTCTTTAAAATTATAATTTAAAATCTTTTTTACATAATCTGGTTTCAAATACAAAGAGTAGTGACGATAGTCTTTTTTATATTCACTTGCATTAGAGTGAACAGCATCAGGGTTTAACATAGCAATTGTAAGGTTATTTACATGTAGATGAGAACCATTCATGAAAGCATCCATAGTCCCATCTTTTATTATGCTTATTGTGTACTCTTCATGCACGTGTTTATCGAAGCCATAATTATTTAAGTGTGCTTTATAGAGTGTTATATCTTCTTTTACATTTGGTTGCCAAAACTTGGCAGACTAACTACTTTCTTCTTTTTTCATATTTAATTATAGCATTTTATATTTATAAAATATTGTACGAGATTGCTAATTTATTTGAGAGTACGAGGAGATTTAAAAGATTAAAATTATGGGAAAAGAATATTTAAAATTTCTTTTTCAGTTGCAATAATTTTCCATTAACTATATCCCATATCTCTTCAGGATCTACACCAAAATAACCGGATCATTTAACACATATCTGTAAAAGTTAGTATCAGCACCTTCTAAAACCAATAGGGGTTTTTCTATACCCAAACCTTGTTAGTTTGGTATCTTTGTCGTATAACCCTCCTGCAAATCCTAGGTTTACATGTAAGCTTTCATTTGTATTGTTTAAAAGATTACAAATATATACTAGACTTCTTGCATAACTAAGAAATAACATAATCAATGTAAAAATAAAATAGACCTATTGGAATATTAACTAAAAAATATAAAACTTTATTATTTTGAAATTTAAATTTTCCAATCCATAATACTAACCAGCAAAATAAAAGAGTCAAAAAAAAAAGTAAAAGACTACTTTTTGATATAATCGTATAAATATTAGAAAAACATTCATCTTTACTGAGATAATATTTAATTAACGATGAAAAAACAATCAAAACAATCAATGAAACATACTCAACTATTACACCAATAATAATTAACAATTTAATATTTTTCAAACTAGTTACTTTTCAATTTATTTCAATAACACAATTATTTATCAACTATTTTTTCAACAACATCAAGCCTAACAGAAGTACTTGTACCAATAGGTAAACCACCTCCTATAATGGTACTTGTCATATTTTTTTAAGTTTAGCTGTATTGGATAATACTCTCTTACATCCCTCTGGATCAACTGTCAAACGAACTTCTAAACTAGGCAGGTAAGTTTGAGAGTTGGAAGACATTGGTATATTTAATCATTTATGCATTTATGCATTTATTATCTAGTGTTATTGAATTTAACTTTACCTTATTATAATAATCAGTATTTGCATTAATTTTACCATTATTAAGATACTCAATTATTGCTTTTTCTTTATATATTTGCCAGTTTTTGCAAATAGTATTTAATACTCTTGATTTAGAATATAATTCTCCATCATAATCATATATAAGTTGTACCATATCATCTTTTAAGATTTGTTTTGCGATATTAGTTTTATTGCTATCTAAAGCATAAAGTACAACCATAGATTTTGTTAACTTCATCTGTTCTTTAAAAAAAGCCCTATAATATAAAGTGAATAAAAAAAATATTACAAATAGGATAAAGCCAACGTAGTAGAACCTTTTATACATTATTTTACCTCACATTTTTTATTTTCTTCATTTTCATTACAATTTGCTGATTCTAGTCCTGTTTTAAAACCAAAAAACCAAGGGTCAGAAAACCAAGGGTCAGGACACAATCCACTACCTCTAGGTATTTTAGAAATCATAGCAGGTGATATTTTCAAATATCTTGCAATTTTTGATTGTCTTTATCCATTTTCTATCGCAGTTATTATATCTTTATTTCTTTGTTGTAAATCTTGAGTATCTGTAAAATGCTTTTGTACTGTTTTACTTTTTTCTTGAATGATTCTGTTATCTTTATTTAAAACCTAACCTTACGCACAAGGAATTAATATTTCTAACTTTATGTAATTTACATACTTTACATGAAATTTCAAAAAATTTATTTTTATCATCATTACATTTAAATACATTTTTTCTTTCTACTCCACGATTTACGATTTACGATATGATGAAATCCTGCCATATCTAATCTTGGTCTTCTTGCCATAAGATATTCCATTTGTTTTATTTTAAGTATGCTAGCTTAATTTCACTTAAAGGTAGTGAATTGTGTCCTGACCCTTAATTTTTAAGTAGAACTAGTTTTTACTCCACTATTTATCCAACCATGACTTTTAGCATAATCATTTGCTTCGTTAAATGTATCAAAAACAACAGAAAAAGAGAAAGAATAACAAAGCATTAAAAGTATTAGTGTTTTTTTCATAATTATTACTACCAATTTATTTTAGTTTATTTTATTTTAAATAAAATATAATACTCATTTAGTAATATAAATAATTTAAAATTACACAATGATAGCACAATAATTTAAAAAATAAATACTTTTTTATAAATTTTTAATATTCTATAGACTAAGGTTTAAATTTTTTAAAGAGATAGAATATTAATGTATCAATTAAAACAAATAAATCAAAATAGTTCAAATTATTTGAAGTAATGACCAAAGTGTATGAAATAAGAAAAGCATATTTTATTTTGTATCTTAAAATACTTTTCACTTTTGCCAAGGCTATAGCTAGAGAAAAGGAAGGGATAAACCTTCCTTTAGATTATTTTAAAGCTTTTAAAGACTTAAAATATTTGTTTGTTTCACTTGAAATTACTTTTGAAAGAATTAATAGTGCAAGTAAGTTAGGAACAGCCATCAAACCATTTGCAAGGTCTGAAAAATTCCATACAAATTCTAGTTTCATCATTGCACCAACCATAACTACTGCAATGAATATAACACGATATAGCTTTACAAGTTTCTCACCAAAGATAAACTCAAATGCTTTCTCACCATAGTAACTCCAACCTAGAATTGTAGAGTATGCAAAAAGAACAGTTGCTGCAATAATAACATATCCGCCTATATCACCTAAATGGTACGAGAAACTCTGCATTGTAAGTAATCCAGCACTTCCACCTTCTTGCCAAAATGGAGAAATAAGAATGATAAGAGCTGTCATAGTACAAACAACAAGTGTATCTATAAAAGTCTGTGTCATACTAACTAACGCTTGTTTAGCAGGTATATTAGTTTTTGCGGCAGCTGCGGCAATTGGAGCTGAACCAAGACCAGATTCATTGGAGAAAACACCACGAGCCACACCAAATCTAATTGCAGCTGCAATTGTAGCTCCTGCAAATCCACCACCAGCGGCAATAGGACTAAATGCATGATGAAAAATAAGCCCAAAAGCTCCACCAATTTTATCTGCATTCATAACTAAAATAACTACAGCACAAATAACATAAACAGCAATCATAACAGGTACCAATTTTGATGTATATTTACCAATAGATTTAATACCACCAAGTATAACAACTGCTGTTAAAACCAACATAACAATACCTGATACCCATGTTGGTATATCCATTTGAGAGTTTAAAAGTGTAGCAACTGCATTTGACTGAGTCATATTACCTATACCAAAAGCTGCGAGTGCTGTAAATATTGCAAATGCCATACCTAGTTTTGGAAGTTTTGCACCATCACGAAGATAGTACATAGGTCCACCTTTCATGCCATTTGCACCAACGGAACGGTACTTTACAGCAAGAATTGCTTCTGAATATTTTGTGGCCATACCAACAATACCAGTAACCCACATCCAAAAAACTGCACCAGGACCACCAAGTGTAATTGCCGTAGCAACGCCCACAATATTACCAATACCTACAGTAGCAGCCAAAGCTGTCATAAGAGCAGCAAAATGAGAGATATCACCAACGCCATCTTCATCTTTATGAAAAATCAACTTAAGTGCATGAGGTAGTGCCCAAAACTGCATACCTTTTAATATAATTGTTAGGTAAACTCCTGTACCAACTAATAGAATTAGCATAGGAGGACCCCATACTATGCCTGAAAGTGTTGAAACTAAATTCTCAATATATTCCATGTTTGTCCTTTTTGTAAATTTTTTTTCTCAGCCTAGGTATATTAATAACCGTCTAAATGTTTTGTTTTTGGTAGCACTAAATTGAGTAAAATACCAATAATAGCACCAAGACCAATACCACTAAATGCTACTCCACCAAAATCAAATGTCATTCCACCAATAGCAAAAACTAAAATAATAGAAACTATAATCATATTGCGTGGATCTTGCAAATCTACTTTTTCTTTTATAAGAGTTTGCATACCAATTGAAGCAATAATACCGAAAAGAAGAAGTAAAATTCCGCCCATTACAGGAACAGGAATAGTTCCTAAAAGAGCTCCCAATTTTCCAACAAAAGCTAAAACAATAGCAAACAAAGCTGCCCAAGTCATAATAGCCGGATTAAATGCTTTTGAGATAGTAACTGCCCCTGTTACTTCTGAATACGTAGTATTAGGCGGTCCACCAAATAAGGCCGCTGCACTTGTAGCAAGTCCATCACCAAGAAGAGTATTTTTAAGCCCTGGCTTTTGTAAATAGTCTCTTTTTGTAACATTTGAAATAGCTAACATATCACCTATATGCTCAACTGCTGGAGCAATAGCAATAGGCAAGATATAAATAATGGCTTCAATGTTGAATACAGGAGCAACAAATGCTGGTATTGAAAACCAAGGAGCAGCAGCAACTGCATCAAAACTAACAATTCCAAAAAATAGAGATACTACATAACCTACTATAATTCCACAAAGAATTGGCAATAATCTAAAGATACCTTTTCCCAAAAGTGTTGTTAAAAGTACAACTGCTAAAGTGATAAGTGATATAGTTATTGCTATTGGAAAATCAACAAGAACAAATGAACCATCACCCGTTTTTCCCATAGCCATAAAAACTGCAACTGGAGAAAGAATCAGACCAATAGTCATAATAACAGGTCCAACTACAACTGCTGGAAGAAGATTATGTAAAAACTCACTACCTCTAACACGAACTAAAAAGCTCAAAATTATATAGAATATACCAGCAGCAAATAGACCTGACATAGTACCCGCTATTCCCCAGGTTTGTACTCCATAAATAATAGGAGCTATAAAAGCAAACGAAGACGCCAAAAAGATTGGAGGAACTGCTTCTCTATTAACTATTTGGAAAATCAAAGTACCAATACCCGCTGTAAATAGTGCTACACTAGGGTTAAGTCCCGTAAGAATTGGAACTAAAACAAGCGCTCCAAACGCAACAAATAAGAACTGAAGACCAACAATGCTCTCTTTCAAGCTAAAGTTATAGTTTGTATTACTCACATATTCTCCTTAGATATTTATGTGACACTCTTGAAGAATGTCACATAAATATCAAGCACTACAATACTTCCTAACCTCTTTGTCTATTTCAAATATTTCATTTAAACTTTTTGGATTTACATCTTCAAAGTGTATATAAGCTTTTTTTGTAAACTCTGCTAATTCTAGTATGTTTAACTCATTTTTAAAAAACTTATCTATTGCTATCTCATTGGCCGCATTTACTACTACGCCTCTATGGGAATTTTGCAATAAAGAATCTTTTATCTCCCAAATAGGGTATCTTTCACTTGTTAGTTCTCTGAATTCAAGTTGCCCTATTTTGCACAGATCTACATGTTTTATTATTGGAGTATCTACTTTGCCTAAAAGTGCATACGCTATAGGCAACTGCATGTCCGCATTTGCTAGTTGAGCTGTACTGCTTCCATCTTTAAAGTCTATCATAGCGTGAATTACTGAGCGTGTTTCCATGATGGCATCAACATTGTTCATGTTAAAAAGCCATTTTGCTTCGAGTAGTTCAAAAAGTTTGTTTGTCATTGTTGCACTGTCTATGGTTATTTTTCTTCCCATGCTCCAATTTGGATGTTTTAGAGCCTCCAAAGGAGTTTTAAGGGCAAGTTCATTTAAAGGAGTATCACGAAAAGCTCCACCACTTGCCATAATAGTCATTTTAGATATTTCACGTCCATTTTGCAAATACCAAAGACCAAAATGCTCACTGTCTATGGGCGTGATTTTAGAACAATCTAAAAGATGTCCAGCTACAACTAAAGACTCTTTGTTTGCTAAAGCTAATTTTTTTCCTAACTCTAAAGCTTTAATTGTTGGTGCAAGTCCTGTAAATCCTACTAAAGCATTTACCACTAAATCTGACTTTGCCAACTCTATTACTTCAATTATGCCCTGCGAACCGTAAAAAACGTTTTTATGCTTTACATGTAAAGCTAACTCTTTAGTAGCTACGCACACATAAGTAGGATTGTATGTTTCTATCTGTTTATTTAAAAGTTCCACATTTGTTCCAGCTACAAGAGTCTCTACATGTAAAGAAAATTTTTTCGCTATTTTTAGTGTATTTACTCCGATTGACCCTGTTGAACCAAGTAGTATCAATTAAGCTACACCAGTCAATACAAAAATCATAATAACTACTGCAAAAAGATAACCATCAAGTCTATCTAAAAATCCACCGTGCCCTGGAAAAATTGAACCGCTATCTTTTACTCCAGCTTCACGCTTTAGGTAACTTTCAAATAAATCTCCCCAAATAGAAGAAGCAGATACTACCAATGAGGTAATAACAGCGATCCATAAAGAGTAGTGCATAAGACCAACAAAAGTTCCTGCAATTGTTGCTATAACAATACCTCCAATAACACCTTCCCAAGTCTTATTTGGGCTTGTTGGGGAAAATGGAGTTTTACCTATGCTTTTACCTACAAAGTAAGCTGCCGTATCTGTAGTTGCAACAACAACAACTAACCAAATTAACATATTTATACCAAAATCTTTATAGAGTGTAAACATAAATAACATTGAAATAGATGGATAGAAAAATGGTGCTAATGCTTTGTAATTTACCTCTTTTTTATGTGCCATTACAGAAGTAGCAATTACTAAAACAACAAATATTAAGCCTATTGGCTGAGAGTAAAAAGCAGCAGCTATCCAGACTAAAACAGCATAAACATATAGTTTATTATCTTTCACTCCAAAAAGCTTCATTGCTTCATGAAATGAGAATAGATAAGCTATTCCTAAAATAGCCCAAGTAAGAAAAAGGCTGTCCATCAAAGCAGTAAGAACTGCAATTCCCAACAGAACTAGTCCTGTAAGAATTCTCTGTTTATTGGCATTATACATCTCTTTAATATCCATAAATATAGCCTTATGTTTTTTCTTTAGTTTATCTAATTGTTAGTGAGTTTTTGCTTATACGGTAATGTCGAGTCTTGAAGTAGGTGGAGTGTCGTCATCTTCACTCTCTTTTAAGAGTTTATGTTTTGTATCGCGTGTTGTCTCTTCCTCTTTTGCCCCAGTCTCTTCTTCATTTTTCTGTTTTTGATGCTCTTTTTCTGGATCTATTTTGTATGTTGCTTCGGTTGGGCGTAATTCTTTGACTACAGCTTCTTTTTCATTGGCAATAGCACTAGCCATTACATTTTGCATCTCATTTCTGTTTTGAACAGCAGTCTGTTTTGTTGCAGCTGCAGTTACATTTTGGTTTGTGTATATCATGCTTCCTACCGGACCAATACCAGCCATATTTACTCCTCAAAGTGTAGAGTCTTATACTCTACATAAGTTACATTTGCTCCATTTTGTACTTTTACGTTCCTTCTTTGAGTATAATCGACCAAATACGTACCTTTTTTAGTCACACTAAACTCTACGCATATTTTAGCAGCAAAATCTAGTACACTCTGTGGAACATTTACTTTATCTGTTCTTATTATAACATGACTTGAAGGAGTATCTTTAATGTGAAACCAAATATCTCTCTTTTTTGCCTCTTTAAGTAACTCGATGTTACCTTTTTCATTTTTACCAAGCATTACTTTGAAACCTTCTATAAAAAAACTCTCATAAGATTTTTGCTCTTTTTTACCCTTTTTTGTCTTTTTTTGACGAGGAAGGAGTATGTTTATTTCACTCTCATCTTCACACTTTTCTATGGCTCTTTGCATCTTTTGAAAAAACTCTATCTTCTCTTGTAAATTCTCTCTCTCAATGTAAAGTGATTTTGCTTTTCTCTTTAGTTTTTTTGAACTATCAAATAAAATATTGCCAGCTTCACTAGCACTTCTTGCCTCTTTTGGCAAAATTATTTCAACTTCATTTCCCTCAAAATCATCTAGTTTTATAATCTTTTCATACGCTTTTACTTTGTGAATATTACTTAAAACCAACGTTCCCCAAAAATTTAATTTATTACTTTTTTCTTGTAAAATCTCTTCGTCATCTAATTTATCTAAAATATTTTGAAGCTTATTTATCTTCTTTTGTAAAGCTGCTAGTTTTTGATTTTTTATCTGATTTAGTCTTACAAGTGAACGTTTTATATACTCGTTTTTAAAATACTCTTCTACATCTTCACCAATATTTGAAGGTTTCTCATCAAACTCTTTAGGAGGCAACTCTTCAAGCTCTTCTCCCACTCGGATAGAGCGATAAGATACACTAGAGTCTATGTGCCGTAAAGCCTCTAAAACTATGCCCTCTTCATTTAAAATAATTGCATTTGTATTACGTCCTGTAAACTCAAATTGTAAAACTGTACTTTGTGCTTTGTAGCTAGAATTGGCGCTTACATGTAGACGTAAGATTCTATTACCCTCAGCCAATTCAAACGACTCTATATGACTTCTACCAAAGCGTTTATGAAGTATGACATCAAAAGGAGCATTGTATAGTTTTGCACGTCTAAAATGCTCCTTTTTAAACATATGAGAATCCCCTCTTTTCATATCAAAAAAGAGTGTTTCTCCTTTGTCAAAGACAATTTTAATAATGCTGTCTTCAACTCTGCCAATAGTTGTTATTGATTTGTATTTTTGTAAATATTGTGTTACTTGTAGTAATTCGTTTCTTTTCATAAGTAAATTATATCTAAATATAGTATGTGATGCATTTGAACAATCAATGTAAAATTAGCTTTTTACTTTTAAAGAGAAACTAGTAATAACATTTTAATGACATTTAAAGAATTTGAGAGTAGAGTTCGTACAATTTTATAAGGAAAAACAAAATGAACTACGCAATTACACAAGCACAATTAGGAACTAGACCAAACGTACAAATACCAAATCCAAAATTTTACGAAGTATTAGGTGAAAAGGGAATGAGAAAACTCATATCTGACCATTATGACATTTTAATTACTACTAACATCAAAAATCTTTTTCCACCTACTCCGGAGTTATTAGAAACAGCAAAACAACACTCGGCAGATTTTTTTATACAGATTTGCGGTGGACCACAGTACTTTAACGTTACTAGAGGAGCACCTCAAATGGCAAGACGACATGCACCTTTTAAAATCACTATGGAAGCTAGAAAAATTTGGCTAGAATCGTATATACCAATTTTGAAAAAACTTGACATGAATGATGAGCTTAAACAATCTTTTTGGAATTATTTGAATATTTTTTCTATTTGGATGATTAATTCTAGCGAAGACTAAAAAAGGGAGGTATTCTCCCTTTTTATTATATGGTTCTGTATTTTGCAGGACCTGTAGTGTGAATTGAAACTCCATTACTATCTACTGCGACAGTAACAGGCATATCTTTTACTTCAAACTCATAAATTGCTTCCATACCAAGCTCTTCAAAAGCAACTACTTTTGCTTTTTTAATTGATTGGCTTATGAGGTACGCGGCACCTCCGGTTGCAATTAAATAAATTGAGCCATACTCTTTTATGAGGTCAATGGTAGGCTGTTTTCTCTCAGCTTTTCCAATCATACCAAGTATGTTTATCTCCATCATGTCTTTAGTGAACTTGTCCATTCTTGTTGAGGTTGTTGGTCCTGCTGGTCCTACTGCTTCATCACGAACTGGATCAACTGGTCCAACGTAATAGATAAATTTACCCTCTAAATCAACACCATTTGGAAGAGGTTTATTTGCATTTTTGTACTCAACTATTTTTTTATGAGCAGCGTCACGAGCAGTTAAAATCTTTCCTGAAAGCAGAAGTGTATCTCCTGATTTAAATTGTGACAGATTTTCTTTAGTCAAATCTTCTATATTGACCTTTTTAATTGTATCCATTGGCAACTCTAAATCTGGCCATAAATCTAAATCTGGCTTTTCAAACAGTGCGGGACCGTCACCTGTTAGTTCAAAATGGATATGTCTAGTTGCAGCACAGTTTGGTATCATAGCTACAGGAAGAGAAGCCGCGTGACATGGGTAATCTAAAATTTTAACATCAAGAACTGTTGTGATTCCACCAAGCCCTTGTGCGCCAATGCCTACTTTGTTTATGTCTTCATAAAGTTTTAATCTTAACTCTTCAAGACTGTTTTTTGCTCCTCTTGTTTTAAGCTCATGAATGTCCACATGTCCCATCAAAGACTCTTTTGCCATAAGCATAGATTTCTCTGGATTTCCACCGATTCCTATGCCTAATATCCCTGGAGGACACCAACCTGCACCCATATTTCTTACATTTTCCATAACCCAATCATATACACTATCACTTGGATTTAAAACTGAAAATTTAGATTTATTTTCACTTCCTCCACCCTTTGCAGCAACTGTAATCTCAATTTTATCTGAGTTATTTACACTGTAATGAATTACTGCTGGAGTATTATCTTTTGTGTTAATTCTTGCCCCCGCTGGATCACTTACAATTGAGTATCTAAGCTTATTTGATGGATCTTGAAAACCTAAAGCAACTCCCTCGTTAATAACATCTTCTAACTCTTTCGTAAGTTCAAGTTTTGCATTTAATCCTACTTTTATGAAAACATTAACTGAGCCTGTATCTTGGCAAAGTGGACGATGACCCATTGCACACATCTTTGAATTTATGAGTATTTGACCTATAGCATTTTTTGCTGCTTCTGACTTCTCAACCTCATAAGCCTCAACCATTCCCTTAACAAAATCTTCTGGATGATAATAAGATATATACTGAAGTGCATCAGCAATACTCTGTTTTATATCATCTTGTGTAATTTTCCCCATTAATTTCTCCTTTAATGAAATTTTTATAAATTATATCAAAATAATGGGATATTTTTAGGATATAATTTATATAAAAAATAAGGTATAAGTATGATTTTAGATTACAAAAACATAGAAGACATAGATAGATACAAAATTATGTCCGACACAGTTGTTCCAAGACCCATTGCATGGATAGTTACCCAAGATGAAGGAGTAATCAACGCTGCACCTTTTTCTTATTTCATTCCGCTCTCAAGTAACCCAGCAACTATAATAGTTGCAATTGGTCAAAAAAATGAAACTGTACCAAAAGACACTTTAGCAAACATACTAAAACATAAAAAAGCAACTATATGTTTTGCAAATAAAGACAACATAGAACAACTGAAACTTTGCGCAACTCCACTAGAAAAAGAAGATAGCGAGATAACAAAGTACAATATTGAAGTACAAAAAGTATTAGAAGACTTCCCACCTATGATAAGCTCTTCTCAAACAGCCCTTTTTTGTGATTACTACTCTACAGTTGAGCTTCCAGGAAAAACAACACCTGTCATACTTGAAATCAAAAAACAGTTTATAGAAGATGATAGAATAGATAAAAATAAGCATATACAAGTAGAAAACATAGGAAGAAATGGAGCATTTTTCTCTGCAATGGTAAAGTTATGAAAGCTAAATTAATGGATAACAAAATAATCTCACTTCAAGTAGGTAAAGTAAAATCCCTTGGCAATAAAAATAGCAAAAAAAATTTAGACAAATCTTGGGAAAGTGCCTCATTTAAAGATGCAACTCACGAACAAGTGTGGGCAAATAAACTAAGCTTAGTTGGTGATGAAGTAGCAGATAAAATTCACCATGGTGGTTTAGACAAAGCAATCTTTGCTAATAGTCATGAAAATTATGCTAGATGGGCGAATTTTTTACATTTAAATGACATCCCCTTTGGAGCATTAGCTGAAAACTTAACAGTAACTAGTCTTCATGAAAGTAATGTGTATTTAGGAGATATACATAAAATAGGCTCAGCTATATTGCAAGTGTCACAACCAAGAAAACCTTGTTGGAAAATTTCAAGAAAATGGAATAATAAGAATTTTACAAAAGAAATTTACACTAGCGGGCTAACAGGGTGGTACTACAGAGTGATTGAAGAAGGTTTTATAAAAACTGAAGATAAAATTTCTATACTCTCTCAAGAAGACATTAAAATCTCAATTTTAGATGCCAATCATGCTTTCAATAAAATTGACAAAATTATATTAGAGCGTATTTTAAAAATAAACTCTATTGCAACGTCATTTAGAATTAGTATTGAAAAAAAACTAGAGGGCACATACACTCTTGATTATATGAATGTTAAATAACTATAACTCTTTATTGTGTATTTTATGCCAAGTTTTTTCGCCATAAATGACACATGCAACTAGTACTACGATAGAAATTACTGTGAAAATTATAGTTGCAGCTATACTACTCATTTTTATCTCTCCTTTTAAAATTTTTACATTATAACTAAAGATATTTACAATGTAAGTAAAATCAAACTATATTAATGTTATTTAAATATTCTCTAAGCCCAGTTCTTGAAGCTTTATCCACAAGTGTAAAAAACTTATCTATATTGTCTTTTTCATTTTTGGGTTTATGCCCTTTAACTTTGACAAAATGGCAATTCAAAGTATCTGTCATTTTATAAAATTTTTTATAGAGTTCATGGTTAGCAATCTTTTTGTTTTTACCTGTCATATAATTGTTTTTTTCAAATTTTTCACGTCTTGAAGACAAACCTAATATGTTTTGACAGTCAGTAAAAACAATCAACGAAAGATTCTCAAAATTTATTTCATTTAAAGCCCATAACAAAGTCTCTAATTCTAGTTTTGTAGAAGATGTTCCATTAAATTTTTTAAGTTTTACCTTTTGATTTAAAGACTCTTTAAAGGACTCATTTTCGTCTACATGTAAGTATGCTCCAAAACCTATGTTTTGTTGAGGATTAACACTGCCATCGGTAAATAAGTATTGTTGTTTCATGCTCAAAGTATATCATATAGTTTTTAATAATGTTTCTTGTATTATGTAACATACTTGATATACAAGTAAAAAGGAAATAACTATGACAGTAAAAGATGTTGCACAATTTATGCTAAAAGAATTAAATAAAAAAGGAAACTTACCTCAGGTAGGATTAGTCGATATAATCAAAGAAAAATTTGGAGATGAATTTGTTTTTGAAACTACACATGGCACACTTACAATTGACAGAAAAGTCATAAGAGAATTTAACAAAATAAAAGGCAAAGATATTCTTTGGGATAAAGATGGATGCTGCTGGAAGTATTAAACTACAACCTTTATTAAAGGCTAAGTTCTATACAATGAGAGTTAAATAACAAACTGAAATAAAGGAGAATAACATGGCAAAAGGTCAAGATGCTAAAAAATCTGTGAAAAAAGTAGCAGGAAAATCACTAAAAGAGAAGAGACAAGAAAAAAAAGCTAAAAAAGCTAACGGATAGTCCTTCGTTTTAAACTCCTTTACCCATAAAGGAGTTTTTATTTTGTTTTCTGAATATGTACAATATATTTGACATTATTTACTTTTAAAGATAAAATGTATAAAATATCATACAAAGTAGAACAATGGACTTAAAAGAATTTGGAAAACACATATCACAATTAAGAAAAGAAAAAAAAGTCTCACAAAAACAACTTGCATATGACTTAAATATCTCACGTGCAACAATAAGCTCTCTTGAAAATGCTTCAGGTTCTGATGTAGGCATAAAAAAAGTGCTTCAAATACTTGATTATCTAGGCTTCGAGCTTACATGTAAAGAAAAATCACCTTTCCCTGCCTTTGAGGAGTTAAGAGATGCACAATAGTTTCAATTTTTACTTTAACTTTTATGCATTTAAAACCAACATTTGAAATGCAAGAAATTTCTAAAATATTTTCTAAAAAGATGTTGCACTGTCTGAAAGAAAAAATGATACTATGTATCGTTTTTGAATGAGTTTGCAACATCAGAAAATATTTTCTAAATTTCTGATAAGCATTTCATCGGTTGGGAGCTTTTTTTCTTTCTTTTTTTACGATTAAAAAAAGGAAAAGAATCCTAATTAACTTCTGCTTAAACAAATAATATTTCAAATTGTAATACTTTTACATTTACTCTCTAAAATATACTATCATATACAAATACATTAAAAGGAATCCATATGCTAGAAATTTCATTTAAAATAAATGGTAAAAGAGTCAACCCTAACAATATTGGAGATGCATTAGAAAATGCTATGTTACAAGAGATTGTAAAATCAATTAAAAGTTCAATAGGCACACTTCGTTGCGATGAACATAATAAATCACCTAAAGTTTTAGTAAAGGGTAGAAATTTCAATAGTTTATCTATGGAAATTTCAGGATGCTGTGATAGTATCATTAAAAAAGCAACTGATAGGCTTAATTAAAATATAAAAAAGTTTACATGTAAAACTAAAAAGCCTTACATGTAAACAAAAAATTCTTAAGAAAAAAACCTCTTATTCACCTCATCACTCAGCTTTTGCCCACTAAAATGAGCGCGTTGTACTAACTCCCAAAAGTATCTGTACGTTGCTCTGTCATGAAGTTCTCCCTCATACTGTATTGGTCCCCATGAGGCATTTTGTGCTGCAATTAGAATATTGCCTGCATCTGTTACTTCTGTGAAATCTGGTTTCATAGCATCTACTATGGCTGTGATTTGTGTTGGGTAAATACTCCACATTCTCATAAAACCATACTCATTTCTTGCTCTAAAAGCGTCATTATATGTTTGATATGGGTTTTTCAAATCAAGTGTTACATTGTGACAAGGAATCACATGATTTGACAAGGCTGCTTGTGTTACATTTGCTTTGGCTCGACTAAGTAGCTTGTGTTCAAACTGTCCTGGACTTCTCATATTTGAAGCAGGAATTGCTCCTTGATAACCTGATACAAAATCCATAAGCCCAAAGTCTAAAACCTGAACCCAAGGAAGAGTAGCGAGTTGTTCTACATCTTTAATAGACCCATGAGTCTCTATAAGAATATGAATTGGTATCTCTCTTGTAATTCCTGCTTTTTTACAAGTCGCTTGAATATACTCTATTTGCTCTTTAGCGTCATTAAAACACGAAGCCTTTGGAAGAGTAATATAAGCCAGTTTTTCACCCGCATTTGGTACTAGTATGTCTACGTCTTGTTTCCAATTTGTATTTGAGTAGTCATGTATGCGAACTCCTGCCATTCCGTAAGGATTTGCTTCGGAGTTAACCATACGAACAACCATTTTTGCATGTTGCTCTTCTGCACCAACTTGAGCTCCGTCTTCACAATCACAAGTAATGTCAAAAACTGGTCCTAACTTTTTTTGTAATTCAAAAGCCTTTCCTATAAGTTTTTCACTTCCTGCAAAGTGCTCACAACTTGGGATTATTGGTAAGCTTTTTCCTGATTCGTATAATTCTTCATTTGGGTGTGTCATTTGTTTTCCTTTGGTATTATAATTGTGTAATCTAAATCAAGTACAACATTTTTAATATACTTGCCATCTTCGCCTTTTGGATTTTTTACATCTTCTGGTCTCATGTTTTTAAGTCCTATAGTTCTAACACGAAGTAGCCCTATATCTTTTCTTCTAACTTCTATCTTTTCAAGTATCTGAGTATACGCATATATGGTGTCTCCGGCATACGTTGGGTTTGCATGTGTACCAGAGTTAATTGAATGTATCCACTGAGCATTTTGAAGTCCATTAAAAGAGATACTTCTCACTATGGAAATTACGTGTCCACCGTACATTAGTCGCTCTCCCATAGGAGTGCTTTTCATCATAAAATCATCAAAATGAACTTTTGCATTATTTTGATAAAGTTTTGTTGCTAGTGTATGGTCACTATTATCCACCGTGATACCCTCTAAATGATTTAATCTCTCACCTACTTCATAGTCTCCAAAAAAGTACTCTCCTCCAGTAGCCTTAGTATCTAAAACTCTTATATGAGGTATATTTATCTCTCCTATTGGTGCCACTTTGGCTAAAGTAGGGACTGAATTTATACCACTCATTACCCCTTTTTCTTTTTTGTGAACCATAACCCATCTCTTAAGATTTAAAATCTCACTACCTTCTTGATTATGACCTATGGAGTGAACGTAAACTACTCCACTTTTCCCATTTGAATTCTCTTTAAGTCCAATGATTTCAGTAGAGAGAGAAACTGTATCTCCAACATATACTGGGTTTTTAAAACTAACTTCTGCATAACCTAAATTTGCTATAGCATTTAATGAAATGTCTTGTACGCTTTTGCCAAATGTTAGATGAAACATCAACATATCATCAAGAGGTCTTTTTTTATACCCCATCTCTTTTGCTAATTCATCTGAAGAGTGCAAAGCAAACCGGCTTCCTGTAAGAGCAATGTAAAGAGATACATCACCATCACTAATGGTTCTTGGAAGTGGATGAACTATCTTCTGACCTATCGTAAAATCTTCAAAATAATTCCCTTTATTTATCTTATTCATTTCATACTCCTAAAATGGACTTTTACCGATTTCTCTATATCTTTCATATAGAGTAATCACTCTTTGTGCCCACTCAATTCTAGCACGGTCTACTAAATCATTCCCAAAAAGTATCACTTCACGTCCACTTTTTTGTGCTATCTCAAATGCACTTATCATAGCTTTTGCCTCTTCTACTTCTGCTTTTTTGGGAGTAAAAATATCATTTACATACTCTAGTTGTATTGGATGGAGTATCGCTTTCCCATCACAACCAAGAGCGTAAGCATCTTTAGAACTAGCTTCACATGAAAACTCATCTGTAATGTCATAATGAGGACCATCAATAACCACTTTTCCATAAGCACGAGCCGCTAATGCAATCTGTGTCATATAGTTAAATATAGCCTTAGAGTTGTTTTTTAGACTAATTTGTAGTCTTTGGGCTAAAGTATTTGAGCCTATCATAACGCATCTCAGACTTGTTCCAGCTGCACAAATAGCTTGAATGTTAAGAACACCTAATGGTGAATCTATGATAATCATAAGTTCAAGTTCAGGATTAATAGAGTCCAAAATTTCTTCTGCTTGCATAACATCTCCAGCATTCTCAATAGTCGAAAACATTAAAGCATCTATATCAAGAGTTTTTGCTAACTCAATATCTTTTAAAATTTCTTTAGTATTTAATCTACTAAGTCTTAAAATCCTCTCACTAGTTCCAAAATCACTACTTTGGTTAAACTGCTTTTCTACCATAACTCTTGCAACTTCTTTTTGCTCTTCTAAAATTCCTTCAAGATCAAAAATAATAGCATCTGTTAAAAGAGTTCTTGATTTTTCTATATATTTTTCACTGTACGCTGGAACAAAAAGCATAGAACGTCTTGCCCTATATACCTCTTCTTTTTCACTCTCTACTGGTTCTTCTTTAGTCTGTGCTAACTGTTTAATTAACTCTTTTCTTAAAACTTTTCCATTTTTTGTTTTAGGATAATCTTCAACTACATAAATCAGTTTTGGAGCTTTGTACTTTGCTAAGTTGTCTTGTCCATACTTTAGTATTTCTGCCTCTTCATCTTTGCTAATCTTTCCTTTTGGAATAATAGCAATCGTAACTAAAGTTTTATAGGCATCTATATCCATACCAAAAGCAACACAATCTGCAACTTTATCATGTGTTTTGATAACACGCTCTATTTCATGAGGACTTACACGGAAACCAAACGTGTTTATGATGTCATCTTTTCTTCCAAGAAACCAGATATAGCCATTTTTATCTCTTTTTGCATAATCACCTGTAAAAAAGTAGCCATTATGTCTAGCTTTTGCAGTATCTTCTTCTAAATTCCAATACTCTAAAAACAATCCAGGGTCATCTTCGCCAATACAAATCATGCCCTCTTCTTCAACTCCAGCCTCTTCAAGAGTATTAGGATCAAGCAGTTTTACATTGTGTCCTGGTTGAACAAAGCCTGCACTTCCTGGGCGTATTGCTCTGTACTTTGAGTGTGATATGTAATATGAAAATTCACTCATGCCAATAGCTTCAAAGATGTTTTGTTTAAACCTATATTGCCATAAAGCTACCATCTCGCTAGAGAGATGCTCACCAGCACTCATGCAATGTCGAAGAGAAGGACAATCTTCAATTGTAAAATCTGTCTTTTGTATAATCTGTCTGTAGATTGTAGGAACTCCTATAAAAATCGTACATTTATGTTTTTTTATAAGTTGCACCCAACTCTTTGCATCATTTACGCCCTCATGAGCTATAACAGTATGCCCACGGTACAAGGGATCCATAAGAGCAGAACCTAAAACATAAGTCCAATTGAACTTTCCAGAGTGCATAATCCTATCGTGATCTTTAAAATCAAACCAATACTCACTAGCAGGCTCACGTCCTATTAAAGAACGATGAGAGTGAAGAACACCTTTTGGAAAACCTGTAGTTCCCGAAGTATAAACAAGATAAGCAGGTTCACCTGATTTTGAATTATAACTGTTTGTGTGCTTGTCATACCCTTTTAGAATCTCATTTAGACTATATATATTAATATTCTTTGGCTTTGTTATACCGTCTGTATTTTCAATGCCGTCTATAATGATATGATTTAAGTTATCTAGATTTTCCAAATATGGAAGTAAACTCTCATACATTGGAGCTGATAAAACTATTGCTTGTGCTTGTGAATCTATTGCTAAGTATTTTACCTCTGAACCACTTAGAAGAGTCGAAGTTGGAACAGCTATAACACCAGCTTTCATAGTTCCAAAAAAAGTAATTGGATAAGCTAGTGAATTTTTTAAACAAATAAGAACTCTATCTCTTACATCTACTTCTATATGCTTTAAAAAAGTTGCAAACCTATCTGACATATTTGCTAACTCTTTATATGTTATTTCACTAGTCCCTAGGTTCGTATCTTCAATTATCATAGCAATTCTATTCTCTTTTTGAGTTTCTAAATGCTTAGAAGTACAAGCCACGCCAATGTTCAAAAATTCAGGAACGGTGATTTCTAGTTGTGGATATTCTTTCATTTTCATTCCTTTATATTTGACCAAATGGCCAGTTTTCTTTGATGGTGTGAATAGGCATTTTGCCTAAAACTTGCAGTGCAAATTCATAATCTTTTTGATTTAGACTATTGAGTGCATTTGCTCTTAATATATTTTGCAGTGATTTACCAAACATTGGAGGATCCAACATTTTTCCTTCAAACCTAATTGCACCACCCAAAAGAGCCTCTGCATCGATAGCCGCTTTTAAAATGTTCACATCTTTTTGCACTTCTAGTGGAGAAGGAGTGAAAGCCACTTTACAGATGTTAATATGATTTGGAGTTATAACTTGTTTTCCTGTCAGTCCCATGGCCGTTTCTCTTTTAGCATGAGCGTAAACATGTTTGCTTGCATCATCACCGTGTAAATCTAGCCACCTTCTAATGTCTTTTTTCTCAACACAGCTATCTGGTAAAGAGTGAGGAGTAAGTAAAACTTCAACACCACCAATAACTCCTTTTCCTTGAATTCTTGCTTCCATGGTAAGAATATTGAAGAAAGTCTCAAGTTCATCTATCCAACCCTCTGGAGTAATCTTGTAAGCCATTGCTTTTGAAAAGTCATGAATTCCAAAAACAACATGTTTAACAGTTGAATAGCTCATAAGCTTATCTGCAATTTTAAGTGACTTTGGATGCTCTATAATAGGTTGAATAGTAATGCTACTACCAATAGAAACTAACCAAGAGGACAAATCTCTTATCTCAGCATCCCCATAAACCTCTCCCGCTTTTGCTAAAACAATTACATCTATATGCTCATGTATTTGTTTTATCATTTTCAAGTCTTCTTCATATTCATCAGTTCTAAAAGGATTAATTCTAATAGCAATTTGAAAATCACGTTCAGGGAACTTTGGTAACTCTTCACTCAACAAAGCTCTTGACATTTCTTTCATGCGACAACCATCTTCTAGGTCAAAAAGCAAGGTATGTGCTTTTGTTTTATACGCATGTTTTTGCAGTCTAAATTTAGCCTGTTCTAGTGTTTCATAAGTACCATCAAGTGGATTAAACTTTATGGGTGGATAATATATTTGGATTCCAGGCCAATGTCCACCAAGCACTGGTGTCAAGTCATCATTTGCAGTTAAATTTGACAAGTCCATAAAAGATGTAGCCATGTTTTTTTCCTTTATTATTCATTTGATATAGTATTAATCCATATAAAAAATAAATTAAAATATAACTATTAATTATAAAAATATCTTTTATATATTTTTAATAATCCTTATTAAGACTGGTATGTAGAGGTTTTTCTTTACATGTAAAAACCATAGTTTTGTATAGTGAGAAAATATTTTCTAATCATCTTGTATTCTAAAATAAAATATTCGCTATAATTTACAATAAGTAACAAAAATTGGAAAAATATGAATCAAAGCAAATCACTTACTAAAGGACTATCTATATTAAAAGAGGTAATTTTAAGTAAAAAACCTTTGACGGCTAATATGCTTTGTAACACACTGAATATTGACAAAAGCACCATGTCAAGACTTTTAACTGCTTTGATAAACGAAAATTTTATTGAGTATGTTGAAAATAGCAAAGAGATTATCTTAAGTGATTTGGTTAGAACAATTACCCAAAAAGATGATAGAGAAAAAATTATCCGAAAAACACAAGGTTTACTCGATGAAATATTTTATATTACAAATGAAGCTTCATACATAGGCATATTAGATAACAAATCAGTTCTGTACCTAAACCAAGTAGATAAATCTAACAGAGTACTTAAAACAAGAAACTCCATCGGTTTTCATGCTCCTTTACACACAAATGGTTTTGGGAAAATTTTACTAGCTTTTGAAGATATTGACCTCTCTTCTTTAGAGTTAAAAAAATATACAAGTAACACTACTACAAGCGTAACTAAATTGCAAAAAGAGATTGATTTAATAAAAGAACGAGGATATGCCATAGGTAATGAAGAGCATGAATTTGGACTTAAATCTCTAGGAATTGCATACTTTAACAATAAAAATGAATTTATAGGAGCCATAGGCATCTCAGGCTTATCTGCTAGATTAGATGAAGGTATTTTGCATCAATATGGACAAAAAATATTTAAGCTTCTAAACTAATATTTTCTAACACATTCTTTACATTAATTTGTGTTTAAATAATAAGACAAAATAAGTTTCTTAGCTTTATTTTGCTAATATAAAAACAAAAAAGGCTATTAATATGGGTCAAACTATCACAGAAAAAATTTTTAGTGACCATGTCGGTCGAAAAGTTAAAGCTGGTGAAATTATAGAATGTAACATAGACATGGTCATAGGCAATGACATCACAACTCCAATAAGTATCAAAGCATTTGAAGACAGTGGAATTAAAAAACTAGCAAATCCAGATGGTTTTTCAATAGTGATGGACCATTTCATACCTGCAAAAGATATAGCAAGTGCAAACCAAGCAAAAATTAGTCGTGATTTTGCTTATAAACATGACTTAAAACACTTTTTTGACGAAAAAGATATGGGGATAGAACATGCCCTTTTACCTGAAAAAGGTTTAGTAGTTCCAGGCGATGTTATCATTGGTGCTGACAGCCATACATGTACTCACGGAGCTCTAGGCGCTTTTGCAACTGGAATGGGAAGTACTGACCTTTCATATGCCATGATTACTGGTGGAAACTGGTTTAAAGTTCCTGAAGCAATAAAAGTTATTTTTAGCGGGAAACCTGGAAAGCACATTTATGGTAAAGACCTTATACTTGAAGTCATCCGCCTTATTGGTGTTGATGGTGCACTTTACAGAACTATAGAGTTCACTGGTGATACAATCGCTCATCTTAACATGTCAGATAGATTTTCGCTTTGTAACATGGCTATTGAAGCTGGTGCAAAAAATGGTATCGTTGCAGTTGATGACATAACAAGAGAATTTTTAGCTGACAAAACTTTAGCACGTGAACCAAAAGAGTTCTACTCTGATGAAGATGCAACTTATATACAAACCCTTCATATAGATGTAGCTGCACTTGAACCTGTCATTGCTTACCCTCATCTTCCATCAAATGGAAAACCAGTATCTCAAGCCGTAGCCGATAACTTAGAGCTTGACCAAGTATTTATCGGAAGCTGTACCAATGGACGTATAGAAGATTTGAGAATGGCAGCTAAGATTTTAGACGGTAAAAGAGTAGCAAGAAAAACAAGACTTATCATAACTCCAGCTACTCAAAAAATTTCTCTACAAGCGGGAAAAGAAGGTTTAGTTGAAATCTTCATCAATGCAGGAGCAGTTTTTTCAAACCCAACATGTGGAGCATGCCTTGGCGGATACATGGGAATTCTTGGTCGTGGCGAAAGATGTGTAGCAACAACAAACAGAAACTTTGTAGGTCGCATGGGTGACAGAAGTAGTGAAATTTACTTGGCAAACTCAGCAGTAGCAGCTGCGAGTGCAATTGCTGGAAAAATAGTAGACCCTCGCTGAGATGTTAAACTTACCTTGTGTAATAGTAGCAGGTGGCAAAAGTTCACGTATGGGAAGCGACAAGTCGTTGCTCCCTTTTGGTTCATCTCAAACTCTAACACAATACCAACTTAACAAGCACAAAAACAACTTCAACTCTTTACATGTAAGCTGTAAAACTAAAGATAAATTTGGCTTTGAAGCAAACTTCATAGAAGATACTAAAGAGTTTGATGAATACTCACCTCTCATAGCACTCTATAGCATACTTAAAAAGTTTGACACTCCTGCTTGTATACTTAGTGTTGATACTCCTTTTGTGACTTTAGAAGTTTATGAAAAACTCTTTACATGTAAAGGTGATTTTGATATAATAATAGCTCGCTCGCCTTATGGCTCACATCAACTTTGTGCTATCTACTCTCCTTCTATTTTGCCAGTTCTAAAAGAACAAATAGAAGCAAATAATCATAAAATAAGAAGTATGTTAGACAAAGTTAAAACAAAATATATTGACTTTAATGATGATGCAATTTTTACAAACCTTAACAAACCAGAAGATTATGAAAAGGCAAACAAATGATAGACAAACTAACAAATATTCCATCTGTAGAAACACTAAATGAAACGCTAAAGGGTTTTAGTCATCCAAAACTTATGCTTATTGACTTAAAAGATTTTCAGGCAATAAATCTAAAATACTCTGATGAAGCTGGAGATTTTGTACTTTGTGAATTTGCAAAAAAGTTAGAAAAATTTGCTCAAACTAATGAGATGAAAGCTTTTAGAGTAGAAGATGATGAGTTTGGTCTTGCAAAAGATATACCTTTTGATTTAAGTGTTATGGAAAAGCTTGTATACACAGTTACTGATTTTATAAAAAATCAAAACTATATTTTTAATGAACACCATATTAATATTGATGCACATATAGGTCTGTGTTTAGACCAAAACAATCTACTAAAAAAAGCAAAAAAGGCACTAAAGGTTGCGCAACAAGAGGATCAACCATTTGTTGCATACTCAGAATTTGTTAATAGGCTTTTAGAAGAAAGTGCTGAAAAAATATGTGATTTACTTCAAAAATCAGTTGCTATGGGAACAGTTACCCCTTTCTTTCAGAAAGTTATAGATTTAGATAGAAACAATGTTTATCAAGAAGTGCTTATACGTATAATAACAAATGATTCAGTAGAATCTCCAAAACTCTTTTTAAATATCGCGAAAAAGAGAGGTTTTTACAATCAAACCATAGAACAACTAGTAGAAAAAGTAGTAGATATAAAAGAGCAAAAAGCTATAAATATATCTTGCGAAGACTTATATAATGAAAAATTATATCCACTCTATATAGATAACTTCAAAAATTCCAATACAATCTTTGAAATACAAAACGATGAATTTTTACAAGATGAAAAAGCCAAATCAAAAATAGACAGCTTAAAAGACAATGGCATAAAAATATGCCTTGACAATGTAAGCAATGTAGCAGATATAGAAACATTTAATCCTGCTTTTGTAAAAGTTAAAGGCACTCTTATAAGACTACTTCACATTGACCAAAATGCAATCTCTACATGTAAAGAAATTATCTCTACATGTAAAAAGCTAAACATAAAAAGCATAGCTTCACACATAAACGCTCAAGCCACTTTTGATGAGGCAAAAAAACTTGGGTTTGACTATTATCAAGGCTTTTTTTTAGGTGAACCTACTTCTACTTTTGAGGGCTAGATAGAATTACTATTGTTTTAAAATATAGAAATTTCAAGAGTAGAAATTATTGAAAATAATGAACAAAATCATTTACTTATTTATAATACTGATTTTAGTTAATATATTTAATCATGATTATACTAGCTTATTACAAAATACAGTTTTTATATGTTCTATATTATTTATACGTTTCATTATAAATACTTTTGTTAAGTGGGTTAAAAAAGAATATCCTGATGTTAAGTTTCTCACTTTAAAAAACATAATTATACAGAAGAAATAAAAATGGAAATACGATTTTTATCAATTAAGAAAATCAAGATTTGATAAATACTTGTCTTTATTCAAAGTTTTTTCTACTATAATCATGTATAAAATTAAAAAGGTAAAAAATTGCAGGTGACAATAAATAACATAGAAAAATATATAAATCTTTTTGATGATGATAATAATGAATTTAATGACTTTACCTGGGCTGAACCAATTTTTGTTGCGATGATAAGAGCATATCAAAACGATAATGAAATCGATATACAGACTAACAATACTTATATAAAACAAATGATTTCATCAGAACATGAAGCCAATAAATCTTTTAGTCCTATTGAAAACATTGAATCAAGAGCAGGACTTGAAACTATTTTCAAACACATAGGAGATATTATGCTAAAAAATTTCACTGATTTATCTCCAGTAGATACAAAAGATTTAAAAGAATATTTACAATATCTTTTTTTAGAATTAATGAATAATGTTGCTGACCATTCACATTCCCCAGTTGGTGGATATACAATGGCTCAATATTTTCCTTCTAACAAAAAAGTACAATTTGTTGTAGTTGATAGAGGAGTAGGTTTTTTAGAAAATATGCTTTTGAAATATAAAGATATTGCAAATGAAGAAGAAGCAATTGAAGCAGCTTTAGAAAAGGGTATAACTTCTACAAGAGCAAAAATGTATGGTCAAGAAAGAAATGCGGGTTATGGACTATTCGCAATGTTTGAAATATTAAAAATGACAGGTGGTAAGTTTGTAATTATTTCAAATGACACACTAATAAGATATTATAATAAAAAGTTTACAGCAAAAAATTATCTGTGGCATGGAAAGGTGTTGTTGTCGCATTTGAATTTAAAGAAGCAAATATAAATCATGATATGGATTATTTTAAGAGAAATTATTTATGGAGTGAAATATCAGAAGTAGAAGATGAAGACTTCTACTAAGCTGATTTTTCTTTAGAATACATAATAACGAAATTTTTTGTATCTTTAATTCCTTGAGTTGCATTAACTAATTTAATTTTTTGTCTAATATAGCCAATCCCAAAAGAACGTATAAATATACCAAAAAACTCATCAATAAAAGATTGAGTTACTTGGTCTACACCTGCGAAGTCCAAAGTGACTTCTTCTTTTTTGTCTAAAATTAGTTTTAATTTTTTTCTAATAATTTCACCAGCACCTCTTGAGCCAATTATCTCAAAGCCGCCAGTCTCATTTTTTACGTTAATAACCATAACGATAATCCTTTTTTGTAAAGCACTCTGCACTTAAAAAGAATGTAGCACCTTTTTTATTAGTTAGTATACCTATATTAAATTAATACTAAATTAATATTAAATTGATAACAAACTATTTATATATCGACCGGAGTATATCAAAATTTTACTAATTTATTAATAAAGTAATTTTTACTTAAGAAAACTATCCATCAGGCTAGGAAATTAAAGGGGGACAAGCTAATTTTAGAAAATGGGATGTTAACATTATTAGTGATAAATATTTACATGTAAAAAATTAGTTTTTATTTTTAATTGGAATAATGCATATATGTGAGTAAAAGAGGCTTAAAGAAGAAAAAAAGCATGTACTACCCACATACTTTAAACCCGATGTCTGAGCGGTTGACCGTTTAGAGGTAGGTTCGATTCCTACACCTTCTCGCCATTTTCCCTCACGCTCTTATCTTTCATTCTCTGATATCTTTTACGACATGAAAAGTCATAAAACTGTCCTTTATGTGTAATAATTCTTTTACAATCACACTTACAATATTTTACACGCTGCAAAGTCACACTATTTGTATACAGGATAGTCACAGCTTTTGCTAAAACTCTTCCAATAGATAAAGGTACTCCATTGCCTACTGCTCTTTTTTTACCTTGAACATTAAAACTAGGTATATCGAAATCTTCATCTAATCCCTGAAGTTTGACAAGTTCTTTAAATGGTCTATCATCACTAGCTAATGCACATGATTTTCTTTTTCTGTATGATCAGTCACAATTATTCTTTGTCCTGGATCAGTCACACCTCTTGAAATTTGAATATATTTATTTTCTTTATGTCCAAATTGGATATGACGTAATCTATTTACATCTTCATACCAAGATTGATTTATATCTATTCTTTGATAGGAATAACCATCTATTGTTATATTTGGTACAGTAGGTACATTTTCCAACAACCACCAAGTAGGTTGAGCTTCTTGAACTACTCGCTTAAATTCATTTAACATTTTTAAACCATAAGAGTTATTTAATCCTGGTCTGTCACGATTAGCTTTTGAAAAGTCTTGACATGGACTACCACCTATAATTCCATCAAATTTATTTAATGGTGCTGCAAAGTCACAGATATTATGATGAGCACCCAAGATTATATCTCCTGCACTTACTACACAATAGCCCTCATCTTTAAAAGCTTTGTCTAATAGTCCAATGCCACTAAAGAGAGATAAGATTAGTTTCATTTTTTAGTCCTTTACACTTTCAAATACTTTTCTAATTACCTCTTTTGATATTTCAGGCTTAATAGTTATATACTTTTGAGTTATCTCTATATTTGTATGTCCTAATGCATAAGAAACATGTTCTATAGGTAAAGATAAGTAATTTATAGAGTAAGTACCTAGTAAGTGTCTTATGTCGTGTAACCTAATGTATGGCAAGTTATTTTGTTTGAGTAATCTGTTCCAAGCCCCTCTCAAGCATTTATAGCGTGTTTTAGTTTTTGGATTAATAAATACGTAACCAGTTGGATACTTAACTCTTTGTTTTATACATGAAGTTAAATATATTTCATGTAATCTACTGTATAGCTCATCTGTCATCATGTATTGCATATTCTTTTTTACTTTATTTATCTTTGCAGGTATATAATAAATCTTTTGTTGTAAATCTACCATTTCCCAAGTAATATTAAGAACTTCACTACGCCTACACCCATGCAGTAAAAAGAAAATTATATCGCTATATACAGGTTCATCATAAGTCATAATTGAGGTAATGAAATCTTTTTGAACTTCTAAAGAGAAATTAAAGTATCTTGTATTATCAAACTTTGGGAGTTCTATATCAAGAGTTGGATTATCTGTTATGAGTCCTAATCTTTTAGCTAATCTAAAATGATTTTTTAGAACTGTAAGAATATTTTTAACTGTTTTTATTTTGTAATCTTGTTTTACTAGATTGTTAGTCCACGATTGCACATCAAGATATTTTATATCAGGTATCTTTTTTAATCCTAAACTATCTTTGATGTGTTTCTTATAATAGCCTTGATTTGTTTTAAAAGTTATTTCTGAGTGTATAATTTCTACGCTTTTGAAATATAGGGTTGATAGGTTATTTAGTATCATTGTTAATCTTTTTTGTCTTGAGTAGTTTTGGTACCATTACTCTTAGAGATAGGTATTATAATAGTATTCGATAGTTTAAATAATTGACCCTTTAAAAGACGTTTAGCTATATCAGTTGGAATCATATTATCAAGACGTTTTGACATTGCGTTAAAAAATTTATTAAACTCTCTACAATTTGAAGAACAATATTGTTTTGGTCTACCATTTAACTCATATCTGAATAAAGATGGATTATTATAATAGACTTCTTTCAAAAGTCACTTAATATCTTTCAATTTCAACTCAAAATTATAAATACCAGCAATTAAGTTAAACCGTAAGCCAAATCTTTTTCTTCTATTACGATAGGTTTCTGAGATGATACGAAATCGTTTTAGTACACCTATAACATGTTCTACAAATATACGTTTTGATGCAAATATTTTATTATCTTTTTTATCTTCATGACTTAATGGTTTTAACTTACTTTTTTTCTTTGGAATAAGGGTATTATTGTGTATCTTTTTTATTCCCAAATATCCGGTATCAACATTAACTTGTATATTTGGATTTAGTGGTAATTTACTTTTTTTATACAACTTAAAATCATGTAGTTTCCCTTCTGAACACGTAGTTGCTAAAATGGTTAACTCTTTTGCATCAACAACTAGTTGTGTTTTTAGTGTATGTCGTTTCTTTTTCCCTGAATAGTATCTCTGTTGCTTTTTTTTGGACGTTGAATAGGTGATTCAGTTGCATCAACCAAGATAACTTCAATCTCCATATCATTCATCAATCTATTCTTTGTTGGAAGTGAAAAAACTTTTGAGTTTATCAATATATCTTCTGCTCTTTTTATCATTTTATAACAGCTTGATTCACTGATACTGTAATCTACACTTATATGATAATATGTACGATATTCTCTTAAATATTCAAGCATCATTAAAATCTGATCTGCATAGATTAATTTTAGGGGACGACCTGATATCTTCTTTCTTTTCTCTTCGAAATCTTTTAAAAGTTTAACCATCAATTCAAAGGTCTCTTTTTTTACACCTGTCAATCGTTTAAATTGCTCTGGTTTCTTATTCTCTATTTTTTTATATTTACTAATATTCTTTACTAAGCAATTTTCATTCTTACTTTTGAAAGATGTCTAATAAATTAATATTTATTCTTTAATAGGGTCAGCAGTTTTAGGTAGTGCATGTATGAAAGTAAATAGGTCTTAAGCAAAAATATAAAGTGGTTTATAACACACATACTTCAAACCCGATGTCTGAGCGGTTGACCGTTTAGAGGTAGGTTCGATTCCTACACCCTCTCGCCACTTTTTCAAAATTGATCAAACCAATTTAAAAAATGTTGTTTATATAAAAGGATCTTAAATTCAAGCAGATTTTTTTATAACAAGATTTTTGATAATTACAAAATATAACCTTACAAATATAATTGTCATACCACTGATCAAAAAAAGTTAATTGATACATTATGATCTTACACTTTCAAATACTTTTCTAATTACCTCTTTTGAGATTTCAGGTTTAATAGTAATATATTTTTGAGTTATCTCTATATTTGTATGTCCTAATGCATAAGAAACATGCTCTATAGGTAAAGATAAATAATTTATAGAATAAGTACCCAATAAGTGTCTTATGTCGTGTAGCCTAATGTATGGCAAGTTATTTTGTTTGAGTAATCTATTCCAAGCACCTCGTAAGCATTTATAGCGTGTTTTAGTTTTTGGATTAGTAAAGACGTAACCAGTTGGATACTTAACTCTTTGTTTGATACATGAAGTTAAATATATTTCATGTAATCTACTGTATAGCTCATCTGTCATCATGTATTGCATATTCTTTTTTACTTTATTTATTTTTGCAGGTATATAATAAATCTTTTGTTGTAGGTCTACCATTTCCCAAGTAAGATTAAGAACTTCACTACGTCTACGACCATGCAATAAAAAGAAAATTATATTGCTATATACAGGTTCATCATAAGTCATAATTGAGGTAATGAAATCTTTTTGAACTTCTAAAGAGAAATTAAAGTATCTTGTATTATCAAACTTTGGGAGTTCTATATCAAGAGTTGGATTATCTGTTATAAGTCCTAATCTTTTAGCTAATCTAAAATGATTTTTAAGAACTGTAAGAATATTTTTAACTGTTTTTATTTTGTAATCTTGTTTTACTAAGTTATTAGTCCAAGATTGCACATCAAGATATTTTATATTAGGTATTTTTTTTAGTCCTAAACTATCTTTGATGTGTTTCTTATAATAGCCTTGATTTGTTTTAAAAGTTATTTCTGAGTGTATAATTTCTACGCTTTTGAAATATAGGGTTGATAGGTTATTTAGTATCATTGTTAATCTTTTTTGTCTTGAGTAGTTTTGGTACCATTATTCTTAGAGACTAGTTTAAAAAACTGTTCCTTTAATAAGCGTTTAGCTATATCAGTTGGAGTCATATTATCAAGACGTTTAGACATTGCGTTAAAAAATTTATTAAACTCTCTACAATTTGAAGAACAATATTGTTTTGGTCTACCATTTAATTCATATCTATATAAAGATGGATTATTATAATTTTGTTTTATTGGATTGTTGCATACTATGCAGTTCATTTTATACTCCTATATTTTTATCATCAAAATCAAAATAACTTTGAGGAAATTTTTCAATGACTTCATCTTCATTTTTAGTAAAAGAATAATCAAAATCTTCAGGCAAAACAATATCTGTTTTAGGTAATCCAAAATATTCTTTATCAATATTTGGAAGTGGTTGAGTTTTAGTATCTAAAATACCAACTTCATTAAATTTTGTCATTGTGTAATCCTCACTTGTTATATTTGTATTAAAACCATTTAAAGATTGAATTTTGCCATCAATCAGACCTCTTTTTATGCATTCATTTTGGGTAATTCCGAAATGGATTAAGCTTTCTACCTCTTCGGTGTCTAAAGAGTTATAATAATTTGCTAATTCATAATCTTTCATGTATGCAGGAACTATTGGAAGTTCTATTAATTCATCTTCATATCTGTAATAATGATAATCTCTGTTATCTTTATGTATTTTTATTGGAACTTCTAATTTGTTGCGTTCAAGAGTTTTTGAGATTAATTTTCTTTTATCATAAGTAACATTATTAACTGATTTTTTTCTAGACCAAATAGAACCATATTCATTAAAGATTTCCATTGGCTTATTTGTTTCAGAACATAGTAAAATACTTATCTCTTTATCTTTATACATTACTGAGAGTTCATTAAGAGAATAACGACCACCAAGCACACGATAAACATCTAGACTTATTAGTGTTCTACTTGTGTATATTCTGCAAATTCCATGAAGTATATACCACAGTGTTAAATCTGTAATTTTTTGATTGTCAGCTCTTAAATCATCAAGTGTCTTTAAAATATATTTCATAAGATAAGCCACTGGATTTTTTACATCAGTTTCAATTTTACAAGCAGGTGCTGGATAAAGTTCTTTAACATCATTTACAAACTTTGAAACATTACCATCAGGAATAAATATACTTATATGCAAATGAGGACAACCGTCCTTATGTGGTTCTGTTACTCTAAAATATACTCTGTAATCTTTTGAGATATCTCTATAAGAACGCAAATGCCTTATTTTCTCAAACATTTTAGTTAAAACTTTTACAGCTTGTTTTGGATAATGTTTTTCTCTATTTTCCTCTGGATTATCAAACTTAATTTTTTTCTTTGTAATCGGGTGTTTACATATAAAAAGTATTTTTCTACCACCATACTTTTTATTAGTAACTTTTTTACCACTTTTTAAAGTTTTAAGTCTATGAAATTCAGTTGGTAAAGTAAGAGTACCAAATACATTTTTTAAATCTCTTACTTGAGCATAATTGAAAAGAGAATTTACTCTATTATTTATCTCAGCTATATATCTATTTGAATTAATAAAAGAATTTTTACAAAATTGAGAATAAGCAAAAGTCTTACCTCCTATTTCAATAAAATTGTTATCCATAAACAAACGTACATTATCTACCTTATTTAATGCTAATTTTCTACTTTTTGAAGTAATACCAAACATTATAAAACCTCAATACTAATTGTAAGTATTTCTTTAGTTTTAGTTTCACTTTTGAATTTAAATAGTTCTCCAAGTAACCAAATATCTTTTAACAATGGTATGCCATAATCTTTACTTAATAATGTCTCTCTATTTACTCCGCTGAGTATAAGAAGTTCTCCACGTTTGAGTCGATATGAACTATTAAGCTCTCTTTTTTGAGTTGATGGTGTTAAGCTTGGAGTAGAAGTGCTTATTAACTCTTCAATAACTAATTTTAAATCAAAATTTATTACATCATTTATAACGATCGGAGAAATATCTATTTTTAAACCTACATCTTTATACTCTAGACTTTCAGTAGTAGATTTAGAGGTATCTTCATTTGTAACAGAACTAACCAAATAAGGTATATTTTTAACAGATGAAAAACTAACCTTACTATGACTTCTTGCAGTCAACACTGGAGAATTTTTTATTTCTGTAAAGCCGTTTAAATCTAAATATTTAACTACTGCATAAAAACCTTGTTTTGCATTACTTACAACATTTGAGGGAGTTGAATAAGGCATAGTTAATAAATTTAAAAAATATACTAAATTTTGAGTTGAAACTGTACTATTTTTTCCTGATGAAGTATTTACACTTTTTTTAAATACAGAAAGATTAAAACCTCTATCTTTTAAATTATCTATATTTGTATAAAAAATATTGATTTTAAATTGAATTTGTGGATATTCTACATCTAAATATTTAATATGTTTCTCTAGTATATGAAACTTTTTATTTGTAGATTTAAAACCAACACTATTAGTTGATTTGATATATGTTGATTTTATATCATTTATTTGAAGTAACGACCCTACATCTTCATAAACTAAATTATTTAATTTTATAGACTGATAAAAAACTTTATGCTCAGGATGTTTAATTTTGTCTATATAATAAAACCCTTGAGAGTGTAAAAGTTGTAAATCTTTAAGATATAACATTTTTTTAAATGCAGGTAAAAGAACATAAGTTTTAGTTTTGTCAGCAATATAAAAAAAGATTTTATCATCTTCAACATCAGAACTAATTAAAATATTAATATGATTTTGTTCAGCAACTATATTAGCAAATTCTCTAAGTGTAACATCTACTTTACCCGCTTGTAAACTATAGCAAACTAAAAGTAGTATCATCACCTTTTTTATTATTCTTTTTATCTTTATCATTTTCTTTATCTCCAATTTGTAAGAAATTAAATGTATCTTTTTCAATTAAAACAAAAAACTTTGTAAAACTCATATCTTCAATTTGATAGAACAAACACTTTTTATCTTCCCTAATTATTTTTATTAATAAAAGCTTTGGAAAATCTACTTTTTCATATGTACATATTTGTTTATAACAATTTATTTCAAAGAGCAGTGTTTCATATTTTTTAGATACTAATAACTCTTTTTTTACAATATTGTCTTTAGAGTTTTTTATAATAATTTTAGAAGTAGATTTTTCAATTACTTTATCAGGAACAGAATCATTAAAACTAGATATAAATATTACAACGGCAATTCCCAAAAAGAAAAGTAAAAAAAGACTAATAAATATAAACTTTTGAACCACAGATTTAGAATCATTTTCAGCACCACTAACGTACATATTGAATATTTCTTGAACTGCAGGGATAGTAAAATCTTTAATTGTTCCATTCATTGCCATACGACCATTACGATATTGTGTATATCTAAATTTTTTAGTTGATAGTCTAGCACTTGGAGGAATTGCCTTATAAAAATATTCTGCATTTTTTTTATACTGAGTTGCGATCAAACTCAAATCTTGTGTAATAAAAAATAAATCTTGATGTAAATGACCATGATATGTAAGCCACCACACTAAGATTGGATCTGTTTTACAACCTAAAAAATTTTGAACTTCATCTATTGTAATTAGTACATTATGAAGTTTAAACTCTTTTGATTTAGCTATTAGTTCTTCATCTGTTTTTTTAGACATGTACATGCTATAAAGTTCAGAAAGTTTAATATATAAATCATCAAAATCAAGTTTAACAATTTTATCAGTTTTAGTAAAATCAAATTGATTAATATTGGTGTAAGCCAACTCATAATTATGAATTGGTTTTGGTTTAAAAATTAAAGCCATAAGTTTAGTTAACCAGGTAACCTTAGCAACATATACGAAATATTTCCAGAGTTGATACATAACGTAATATGTTTTACCACTGCGAGGAATTCCTACTATATATGTTATTGCCATGAGAGAAACCTATAAATAATTAATTCTAGTAACATCTTGTGCCCACTGATGTACTCGGTCTAAAACTGTTAATCCTTTTTTAGATAAGAAAATAACAATAACAGAGATTAACATTGGAGAAAAAAGAGACCAAGTATCGACAAATGCATCCCAAATTCCCATACTTGCAACAACTTGTAAAGCCCAAGACACTGTATCATCAGTTGAATTATTAACCAAAGAACTAACCTTAGAAAATAAATCATAAAATTTATTAAATATAAAAATAGCAATAGTAATATAAGCACCTACAATAGCAACTTTGACTGTCATTACTAAACCATTAATAAGAGTCATAAGTCCAGCTTTACCAAGACCTAAAACAAGTTTACCACCTAAAAATTTTATTAACCAACCCATATTAAACCTTTAAAATCATACTAACAAAAAAAGATATAAACATAAAAGAAAAACCAATATAAGAAAACGTATACATATATTCTCTCGATTTACCTAAAGAAATGCAAGGATCAATAATGATATTTTTAGAAAGATTATCTGTAATATCAAATATGAAACTTTTAGGACAAGTAGAAACTGTTTTAGATTTTAAAACACTTGATAAACCTTTTCCTTTTATTAAACCAACTGCACTATTAACTTGTCCTTTTACATTATCATATTGACTTTTCACATTTGAATAGGTTTTTGTTAAATAAGATGAAGCTTTAGTAACATCTGGATTATCATCAGAACCTTTAATTAATTTATCTAATCTTTCTTCAACGCCACTCATGTCAGTAGTGGAATCAGGAATACTAATATCATTTATAGCTTTTACAATATCATTGGTGTTTTTATTAGCATTATCTGTTAATTTTTTTGAATCAAAATTTGGTTTAGAAGTAGAACCACCACCATCTCCACCACCTTTATTAAAATTTGCTAAATTTTGATTTATTTTATTTAAAATATCTGTTTGTTTTTTTAATTCAGGTAATAGATTTTCATTATTAGGGTTATTTGGATTAGCAGGTTTATCTGGATTCTTTGGATTATCTGGATTCTTTGGATTATCTGGATTCTTTGGATTCTTTGGATTGTCAGGGTTAGAATTGTTATTATCTGGATTCTTTGGATTATCAGGGTTAGAATTGTTATTATCTGGACTATCAGGAATTGGAATAACACATCTATTAAGTATCTTACTCCATTCCATTAACAAACCACAATTATTAGGAACACATTCTATACCGTCAATTGCTCTATGTTCATCATCACCACATTTTGGAGGTGCACAAGAAACACCAACTGCAGAGACATTATAAACACGATAATTAAGTTCTCTTCTAGTCATACCAGGAACAGCAGATTTGGAAGAAACGAAAGAAGCATAGTGCATTGAAGCACGTAAACCAACACCTCTAAAAGAAGAAGAGTGCATCCATGAATAAAATTTTTTAGGTAAAAGATGTCCCTCAAATAGATTAACCTCTTCTGTAATAATAGAACCAAGGGAGACAGCATAACAATATTCTTTACCAGCAACGATATGAGAGACAACACCTGAAGACTTAATAGTCATGATTTGTTCAGAAAAAGCAAAAGAAGATAAAAGGATTAGGAGTATTAGTGTTTTTTTCATTATGTTATCTAAAATGTTTAAATACTGAAAATACTAAAAGCATTGGTACTGATAGTATTGTTACCCAAATCGGCATTGAGAAGAAATAATTAAAAGATGCATTTGTAGTTATTTCAAAAATAGTAAATCCCATTTTTATCCCTTATGGTTTAAGAACTATGAATACGATAGAAGAAAGCATTGATGAACAAATAAGACCAGTAAGAGCCATTAAATAGTTATAATCTTCTAACGTTAGATTTAATTCACTAGGCATCTTCTATACCTTTTTTAAATTTAGAAATAGCAATATTTACACTTGTTACAGAAAACAAAGAAATTGCAATAATTCCGTAAAAACTATAAATAAAAATAGTGATGTCTAAAAAAGGAAGAGTTAAAGTATTCATTTTTAACCTTTAATGAAATTTTAAAAGTGCTGTCTAATTGCTTTTTTGCGAATGCTAAGCTAGACAGCACGAATTAGAAATTAACCAACTTTTTTGAATTGGTGAATAGCCAAACCAATAGCGGCAACTACTGCGATTGCGGTAACAACGATTGCTACAGCTGAGTAAAATGGTCCCAAATCAAATATTCCTGAGAATTTTTGTGTACCCTCATCAAAAGTAACTGCAGCTTTTGAAGCAGTAGCACTTAATACAGCACCTGAACCAACTACAAGTGTTTTTATACTTCTAGAAGTATTTTGAATTACTTCAACGCATTTAGACCCAAACTTTTTTAGTTCATTCATGATTTTCATGATATAAACTCCTTTTTATGTAGTAGACTAAACCTAGTCTCTATCAAAGGCACTTAGTTAAAAATGCCTTTTGTAGAAATTAGAAATTACTTTTTGATTTCTAAAGGGTTTTTATCGAATACAGTAAATTTTAAATTATCATCAGGAAAAAGATAACTTCCTTTAGGTGTTGATATGAAAGCGTAAGGGATTGCAATAAATTTACCTTTTATTGCTTGTAAACTTCCTAGTAAATCAATTGAGAACTGAACATCTTCAGTTGCTTTAATTAAATAACCCTCGTTGTTTTGAGTTTCTAGTGTTGCAGTAACAGTTGCGTACTTTGTTATTTGACCAGTGTCCTTATTCTTGCGTGATGTTGGACGAACCTCGTCTACTTGACCCATAAAAAATGTTGTCATGATATATTCCTTCCTCCAAAAAGATTTAAAGGCTCAACGTTGGAGGCGGAGAGCCTTTTACTTAGCTTTTCAGTCGTTCTAAGTAATTGGACTTGTTTTTTAACAATTTTGTTATAATAAGAACAAATCTTGGAGGGATTGACTATTGGCTAGTTCTCTCCAAGTTATGATTGTAAATATACTTTACGTTCATAAATTAAATTGTAAGGCATTTTTACTTAAATATAGTTTAAATTTTTAACTATATTAAGTATATTTACAATTTTGAGTAAAAAAGGAGGTTATATTGACAAGAACAGAATTTGCAAAGCTTTTAAACGTATCAAGACCTACTTTAAACAGTTGGGAAAAAGAAAAACCTGATTTAGTAAGATTAATAAATCAAGGACTTGTTTTAGATGACCAAATAAAAGAAGCTGAAAGAAATTTAAATAGATTAAAAGAATTAAAAGAAAAAGCTAGATCAAACAAATTTAAATTAAAATAAATAATAAAACTACTGGAGGTTTTAAATGGCAAAATGTAAAAATTGTGGACAAACGTACTTTTCTAGAGAGTGTCATTGTTATGGAAAAAAAGATAATGAAAATATACAAGTAAATAAAAAAACATTACTTATAGTAATAGCAATAGCAGTAACTATTATTGCATTTATAATGATAAAAAAAGAATATGAAGAATATCAAGCAGTACAAACAGTAAAAAAAATGTTTTATGGAACTACTGATAATGATAAAATAGAAAAAATAAATAACGAAATGATAAATCAAACAAATGACATAATGAAACAAACAAATGAAATGTTCAAAAATATGAATGAAACAACAAATCAAATGATGAAAAGAAATAACCAATTAATAGAAAATATGAATAAAAAGTAAAAGTATAATGAAATAAATTTCAAAAGTATTTTAAAGTATTTTAAGCTATATTTAATCGAATAATACTAACTAACTTTTTTGAACACCGTTTGTTGCCCTTGTATACTTTATAGTGACTGACACAACCTTTTTATATATAGCCAAGAGCAAACAAATATTTCGCTCGTACCTCACGAAACATTTGTTTGTTTTTTAGTCGCTACGCTTCAATGAGAACAGTAAATCAACTTTTTTTAGTATTTTTAAAATTATGAGTTTTTAAAGACTTTTTTTTAAGTCGGAGCTTACCCTAAAGGGTCAGGCTTGGATTTTGTTCCAAAACGAGTACACGGTACTCACACAAGTGTCCTAATCCTTAAGCCAAAAGAGAAGAGCTTTCTTTTTTTTCCTCCAAAAAAAATAAACAAAAAAAATAGCCCCCAAAGTTTGGGGAAGAGCAAGAAAAGAAAAAACCAAAATATAGAGCAAGCTACAGAACAAGTTGCAGAACAAAAAAAAGAATTGAGAAAACAAGTTTTTTCTATTTAATTACAATTTTATAAAATAAAATTTAATACAAAAAGAGCAAGAGAAAAAGAAGCTATTTAGGGCGAAGTATTAAACATATTAGTTATATATAGAGTAGTTTTTGTTTCAGCCCTCCTTTATTGATAGAGGTTGATTACATTTAAGTAAGAGTAAACTCTTTTTACTTCACGGGATAACTATAATGAGTACATTATATCCCTTATACCTGCGGTGCTAAGATAAATAAAAACAAACAAAAATAGGTAGGTAAATTTAATAGCATAATTGATATTTTTTAATAGTTTGCTTAAACGATATTTTATAAAAAATATATTAAATTAATAAATTAATATTTATTTTTTAATAGGGTCAGCAGTTTTAAGCAGTACATATATGTAAGTAAATAGGTCTTAAGCAAAAATAAAAAGTGGTTTATAACACAC